>NZ_BKBA01000019.1 GCF_007992835.1 Knoellia locipacati | reverse complement strand
TGTGATGTCCAGGGAGGTTGGTCAGTCGGGTGACCGGTGGCCGACCTCCGAGGGCGGAGTGGACGCGGTGGTGATTGTAGAAGTGGAGCCATGGGGGCAGCGCGAGGTTGCGCTGCTGAGTTGAGTCATAGAAACGGGCGTAGGCCCAGCCGTCGGCCAAGGTTCGGTGGAACCGTTCGATCTTGCCGTTGGTCTGTGGTCGGTAGGGTCGGGTGCGTTTGTGCTTGAGGTTGAGCTCGGCGCACGCGTCGCGCCACGCGTGGGACTTGTAGGCCGAGCCGTTGTCAGACAGGACTCGCTCGATGGTCACGCCGTGGTCAGCGAACCAGGCCACGGCCCTGCGCAGGACGCCGATAGCGTTGGCGGCTTTCTCGTCGATGCAGATTTCGGCGTAGGCGACCCGGGAGTGATCGTCGATGACGGTGTGCACGTACGCGGTCCCGATCAGTGGGCCCCGCGCCTTGCCCTTGCGGCGATCGGTGTCTGTCGCGCGGCGGTTGCGGAAGCCTTGCTGCTTGCTGACGTAGCGCCAGCCGCCGCCGTCGGGGATGTTGCCGAACTTGGTGACGTCGACGTGGATCAGGGACCCGGGGTGGTCGTGCTCGTAGCGGCGCAACGGCTCACCAGTGACTCGGTCGATCCGGCAGAGGCGATTGATCCGGCACCGCACGAGCACGGCGTGAACAGTCGATGCAGCCAGCCCGAGGCGGCCGGCGATCTGGACCGGGCCCAAGCGGTGACGCCACCGCAGACGCACGATCTTCCGCACCACCTTGGTGGGGGTTTTGGTCGGGCTGCGCCGTGGGCGTGAGGACCGGTCCGCCATACCGGCCGGTCCTTCGCACCGGTACCGGTCGGCCCACTTCTTGGCTGTCTTGGGCGCGACCATGAACATCTTGGCCGCCGCGGCATAGGTCCATCCCTGCTCGACGATCAGGCGCGCCAGCCGCAGCCGTGTGCGTTGGGTCAGGGTCGCGTTAGCGTGGGACATGAAGGCCTCCAGGTTGGGAGCGGTGAACTAGACAGCTCCACTCCACAACCGGAGGCCTTCACCTGTCAGCCCGACTCACCGACTGAGGGCGGGACAACCTCCCTGGACATCACA
>NZ_BKBA01000018.1 GCF_007992835.1 Knoellia locipacati | reverse complement strand
GCCCCGCGAAGATCCAAGCGCAGTCGGATCCGGCGGTTCCGAGAGGGACGAGGCCGGGTTTGACGCCCAAGTGTGGCCGCGGGTAGTTTTGAATGGTTGCCCTTGATGCTGGCCTGTGGGTTGGTTGATGGTGTGCGTCCGATCCTTGAGAACTCAACAGCGTGTCAAAAATCGATGCCAATACCTCGTCTCGTTGCGGTGGTGGCGCGGCCCTGTCTGGGGTTGTGTTGTTGTCGTGGCGAACGAATTTTTTTCCTTTGGTTGACAATGATCATCTAGCAGTTATTGCTGGTTGTTCTTGCTCAGCCGGGTTTCATATCCCTTTGTGGGTAATGTTTTTCCTCGCCTTTGTGGTGGGGGATAGCAATCATCAACGGAGAGTTTGATCCTGGCTCAGGACGAACGCTGGCGGCGTGCTTAACACATGCAAGTCGAACGGTGACCTCGAGAGCTTGCTCTTGGGTGAACAGTGGCGAACGGGTGAGTAACACGTGAGTAACCTGCCCCTGACTCTGGAATAAGCGCTGGAAACGGCGTCTAATACCGGATACGAGACGCAACCGCATGGTTAGTGTCTGGAAAGTTTTTCGGTCTGGGATGGACTCGCGGCCTATCAGCTTGTTGGTGAGGTAATGGCTCACCAAGGCGATGACGGGTAGCCGGCCTGAGAGGGCGACCGGCCACACTGGGACTGAGACACGGCCCAGACTCCTACGGGAGGCAGCAGTGGGGAATATTGCACAATGGGCGAAAGCCTGATGCAGCGACGCCGCGTGAGGGATGACGGCCTTCGGGTTGTAAACCTCTTTCAGCAGGGAAGAAGCGAAAGTGACGGTACCTGCAGAAGAAGCACCGGCTAACTACGTGCCAGCAGCCGCGGTAATACGTAGGGTGCGAGCGTTGTCCGGAATTATTGGGCGTAAAGAGCTTGTAGGCGGTTTGTCGCGTCTGCTGTGAAAATCCGGGGCTCAACCCCGGACTTGCAGTGGGTACGGGCAGACTAGAGTGTGGTAGGGGAGACTGGAATTCCTGGTGTAGCGGTGAAATGCGCAGATATCAGGAGGAACACCGATGGCGAAGGCAGGTCTCTGGGCCACTACTGACGCTGAGAAGCGAAAGCATGGGGAGCGAACAGGATTAGATACCCTGGTAGTCCATGCCGTAAACGTTGGGAACTAGGTGTGGGTCTCATTCCACGAGATCCGTGCCGCAGCTAACGCATTAAGTTCCCCGCCTGGGGAGTACGGCCGCAAGGCTAAAACTCAAAGGAATTGACGGGGGCCCGCACAAGCGGCGGAGCATGTGGATTAATTCGATGCAACGCGAAGAACCTTACCAAGGCTTGACATATACCGGAAACATCCAGAGATGGGTGCCCCGCAAGGTCGGTATACAGGTGGTGCATGGTTGTCGTCAGCTCGTGTCGTGAGATGTTGGGTTAAGTCCCGCAACGAGCGCAACCCTCGTTCTATGTTGCCAGCACGTGATGGTGGGGACTCATAGGAGACTGCCGGGGTCAACTCGGAGGAAGGTGGGGATGAGGTCAAATCATCATGCCCCTTATGTCTTGGGCTTCACACATGCTACAATGGCCGGTACAAAGGGCTGCGAAACCGCAAGGTGGAGCGAATCCCAAAAAACCGGTCTCAGTTCGGATTGGGGTCTGCAACTCGACCCCATGAAGTTGGAGTCGCTAGTAATCGCAGATCAGCAACGCTGCGGTGAATACGTTCCCGGGCCTTGTACACACCGCCCGTCAAGTCACGAAAGTCGGTAACACCCGAAGCCGGTGGCCCAACCCTTGTGGAGGGAGCCGTCGAAGGTGGGACTGGCGATTGGGACTAAGTCGTAACAAGGTAGCCGTACCGGAAGGTGCGGCTGGATCACCTCCTTTCTAAGGAGCACTGGCGCGCAAGCGTCCAGAGCCTGGTCTGTCCCCGACTGTGGGGCAGCAGGTGCTCAAGGGTGGAACATCGATTATTTGGCGTCGTCTCGTGCACTGCACGCAAGTACAGCCGGCACTTCTTTACGGGGTGTGGGTGTGGAACGCAGGTGGTGTGGGGTCGGCGCCTGACACGTTGTTGGGTCCTGAGGGCTCGGGCGTCAAGCTCGGATCGTCAGGCCGGTATCCGGTCAGGACCGTCACCGCTGGTGAACCGCTTCGCTGCTCGTGCTTTGGCATGGGTGTGGGAGGTAGGCATTGCAGCTCATGGTGAGGGGCCGCCCGTATGTTGAGAACTACACAGTGGACGCGAGCATCTTTATCTTTGCGTATCAAGTTTTTAAGGGCGCACGGTGGATGCCTTGGCACCAGGAACCGAAGAAGGACGTAGGAATCTGCGATAAGCCACGGGGAGTCGATAACCAGACTGTGATCCGTGGATTTCCGAATGGGGAAACCCGGCTGGAGGCAAGTCCAGTCACTCCTACCTGAACACATAGGGTAGGTAGAGGGAACGTGGGGAAGTGAAACATCTCAGTACCCACAGGAAGAGAAAGCAACCGCGATTCCGTGAGTAGTGGCGAGCGAAAGCGGAAGAGGCTAAACCGTATCTGTGTGATAGCTGTCAGGCGTTGCAGGTACGGGGTCGTGGGACCTCTCGGTCAGGACTGACATCCTGGCATGGAGTCAAAAATTCGCGTTGTAGTCGAAGGGCATTGAATGGCCCGGCACAGAGGGTGCGACCCCCGTAGACGAAACAGCGTGAACTTCAGAGAGTTATCCCAAGTAACACGGGGCCCGAGAAATCCCGTGTGAATCTGGCGGGACCACCCGCTAAGCCTAAATATTCCCTGGTGACCGATAGCGGACAAGTACCGTGAGGGAAAGGTGAAAAGTACCCCGGGAGGGGAGTGAAATAGATCCTGAAACCGTGTGCCTACAATCCGTTGGAGCCTCCTTGTGGGGTGACAGCGTGCCTTTTGAAGAATGAGCCTGCGAGTTAGTGCTCAGTGGCGAGGTTAACCCGTGTGGGGAAGCCGTAGCGAAAGCGAGTCCGAATAGGGCGATTCAGTCGCTGGGTCTAGACCCGAAGCGGAGTGATCTACCCATGGCCAGGTTGAAGCGACGGTAAGACGTCGTGGAGGACCGAACCCACTTAGGTTGAAAACTGAGGGGATGAGCTGTGGGTAGGGGTGAAAGGCCAATCAAACTCCGTGATAGCTGGTTCTCCCCGAAATGCATTTAGGTGCAGCGTCACGTGTTTCTTACCGGAGGTAGAGCTACTGGATAGCCGATGGGCCTCAACAGGTTACTGACGTTAGCCAAACTCCGAATGCCGGTAAGTGAGAGCGTGGCAGTGAGACTGCGGGGGATAAGCTCCGTAGTCGAGAGGGAAACAGCCCAGACCACCAGCTAAGGTCCCAAAGCGTGTGCTAAGTGGGAAAGGATGTGGAGTTGCAGTGACAACCAGGAGGTTGGCTTAGAAGCAGCCACCCTTTAAAGAGTGCGTAATAGCTCACTGGTCAAGTGATTCCGCGCCGACAATGTAGCGGGGCTCAAGCACACCACCGAAGCTGTGGCATTGACATATTGCCCGGCCACCACACCTGCGGGTTGGTGGTCCAAGCGTGTTGATGGGTAGGGGAGCGTCGTGTGGCCAGGGAAGCGGCGGAGTGATCCAGCCGTGGAGGCCACACGAGTGAGAATGCAGGCATGAGTAGCGAATGACGGGCGAGAAACCCGTCCGCCGAATAACCAAGGGTTCCAGGGTCAAGCTAATCTGCCCTGGGTAAGTCGGGACCTAAGGCGAGGCCGACAGGCGTAGTCGATGGACATCCGGTTGATATTCCGGAACCGGCGAAGAACCGCCCATGACGAACCTTTTGATGCTAAGCGCCTGAAACCCGCTGACGTCTTCGGACTGACGCGGGCGGAGCGCGCGACCCGATTGAGTAGTAGTCAAGCGATGGAGAGACGCAGGAAGGTAGCCTCCGCGTGGCGATGGTAGTCCACGTCCAAGGGTGTAGGGAGTGACATAGGCAAATCCGTGTCGCACATATCCTGAGACCTGATAGTGACCGCGAATGCGGGAAGCAGGGTGATCCTATGCTGCCAAGAAAATCTTCTAGCGAGGTTCGAGCCGCCCGTACCCCAAACCGACTCAGGTGGTTAGGTAGAGAATACCAAGGCGATCGAGTGAATCATGGTTAAGGAATTCGGCAAAATACCCCCGTAACTTCGGGAGAAGGGGGGCCCAGAGGGTGAAGTTCTTCACGAACTAGCCTGAACGGCCGCAGAGACCAGGGAGAAGCGACTGTTTACTAAAAACACAGGTCCGTGCTAAGTCGCAAGACGATGTATACGGACTGACGCCTGCCCGGTGCTGGAAGGTTAAGAGGACGGGTTAGATCGTAAGGTCGAAGCTCAGAATTTAAGCCCCAGTAAACGGCGGTGGTAACTATAACCATCCTAAGGTAGCGAAATTCCTTGTCGGGTAAGTTCCGACCTGCACGAATGGCGTAACGACTTCTCCACTGTCTCAACCATGAACTCGGCGAAATTGCACTACGAGTAAAGATGCTCGTTACGCGCAGCAGGACGGAAAGACCCCGGGACCTTTACTATAGCTTGGTATTGGTGTTCGGTACGGCTTGTGTAGGATAGGTGGGAGACTGTGAAGCCGGCACGCCAGTGTCGGTGGAGTCAACGTTGAAATACCACTCTGGTCGTTCTGGATATCTAACCTCGGTCCGTGATCCGGATCAGGGACATTGCCTGGTGGGTAGTTTAACTGGGGCGGTTGCCTCCTAAAAGGTAACGGAGGCGCTCAAAGGTTCCCTCAGCCTGGTTGGTAATCAGGTTTCGAGTGTAAGTGCACAAGGGAGCTTGACTGCGAGACAGACATGTCGAGCAGGGACGAAAGTCGGAACTAGTGACCCGGCGCTGGCTTGTGGAAGCGGCGTCGCTCAACGGATAAAAGGTACCCCGGGGATAACAGGCTGATCTTGCCCAAGAGTCCATATCGACGGCATGGTTTGGCACCTCGATGTCGGCTCGTCGCATCCTGGGGGTGGAGTCTCTCCCAAGGGTTGGGCTGTTCGCCCATTAAAGCGGTACGCGAGCTGGGTTTAGAACGTCGTGAGACAGTTCGGTCCCTATCCGCTGTGCGCGTAGGAAATTTGAGAAGGGCTGTCCCTAGTACGAGAGGACCGGGATGGACGAACCTCTGGTGTGTCAGTTGTTCTGCCAAGAGCACCGCTGATTAGCTACGTTCGGAAGTGATAACCGCTGAAAGCATCTAAGCGGGAAGCACGCTTCAAGATGAGATTTCCATGGACTTTGTCCGAGAGGCTCCCAGCTAGACTACTGGGTTGATAGGCCAGACGTGGAAGTGCAGTAATGCATGTAGCTGACTGGTACTAATAAGCCGATAACTTGATACACACCAAAAGATTTATGCGTGTTCGCGTCCACTGTGCAGTTCCCGAGATACGGTCGGGACACCCGCCCCCCACACCACCCCCACGGTGCGTGTAGGTGAGGGCGAACCGATACACATCTCCATAGAGTTTCGGCTGTCATAGCGAAGGGGAAACGCCCGGCTCCATTCCGAACCCGGAAGCTAAGCCCTTCAGCGCCGATGGTACTGCACTGGTGACGGTGTGGGAGAGTAGGACGCAGCCGGACAAACATTCCAGAAATGGCCCGCCCACCCGGCGGGCCATTTCTCATTTA
>NZ_BKBA01000017.1 GCF_007992835.1 Knoellia locipacati | reverse complement strand
CGTGCACTTTTGCGGCGTTGTCTGCATTGTTGGGAAACGCATTGCGATGTCCATGCCTGGCCGGCGGCTCAGCAGCTGGTTCCAGATGATGGACGAGGGGTCCCGAGGGGCGGGCACCCCACGCTAGAGTCCTGTTCCAAGGTCATGAGTACCAGCGCATAGCCCCGGCTTGCTGGTCGGCAACCCTCCTCCGCGGTGGGGTGCTCCGGGTGACGACCTGGTCGTCTGCAGCAACGCAGTCGGCAAGCGCGGACTCCCGAGCACCTCGAGGGTCCAACGACTCTCCAGGGAGCAGCACATGTCCATCGCCAGCTCGATTCCGCACACCTTCACCCGCGAACGCCGCCAGCCGTGGCTGCGGTCCGTCCCGGCACCCACCGTGCCTGCGGTCGAGCCGCAGAGCCCGCCGGCCGTCCCCGCCACGGTGCCCGCCACCGTCGCGGCGCCCCTCGTGCCGACCTGTGACGGCGGACTCGTGGAGTACGCCAACTTCGACCACGGTGCGTCCACCCCGGCATTGGTGAGCGTGGTGGCCGCGGTCGAGAAGGCGACCGCCACCTACTCGAGCGTCCACCGCGGTCAGGGGTGGGCCAGCCAGGTCTCGAGCCACTACTACGAGGCTGCCCGCGACGAGGTCGCTCGCTTCGTCGGAGCGCGTGACGGCGACGAGGTCGTCTTCACCCGCAACACCACCGACTCGTTCAACCTTCTCGCCAAGGCCCTGCCGCGGCGCACCCAGGTCATCGTCTTCGCGAGCGAGCACCACGCCACGCTGCTGCCGTGGGAGGAGCGCCGCACCACTCGGCTGCCCGTTCCGCTCACCCACCGCGACGCCGAGGCGTTGCTCCGGGACGCCCTCAAGCGCTCCACCTCGTCATCTACCCTCGTCGTGCTCAGTGGTGCCTCCAACGTCACCGGTGAGTACTGGGCGGTCGAGCGCCTTGCCGCCCTGGCCCGGGGCCGGGGCGCTCGGGTCGCGCTCGACGCCGCCCAGCTCGTCGGTCACCGCCGCGTCGACCTCGACACCCTCGGGGTCGACTACGTCGCGTTCAGCGGTCACAAGATCTATGCCCCCTACGGCACCGGCGTCCTCGTCGGTCGGGCCGACTGGCTCGACAAGGCCACGCCCTACCTCGCCGGCGGTGGCGCCACGGCCGCCGTGGGTCCGTTGTCCACGACCTGGAAGACCGGCCCCGCACGGCACGAGGGTGGCACCCCCAACGTCCTCGGCGCGATCGCCGTGGCCGCCGCCTGCGCGGCGATCCGTGAGAACCGGAGCGCCATCGAGTCGCACGAGCAGCGTCTGACCAGCCGGCTCGTCGGTGGCCTGCGTGCCATCGAGGGCGTCGAGACGTTCAGCATCTTCGGTGACGATGCCGACCGGGCCCCGGTCGTCGCCTTCACGGTCGACGGCGTCCCCTCGCCCCTCGTGTCGGCTGCGCTCTCGGCCGAGTACGGCATCGGTGTCCGCGACGGCAAGTTCTGCGCCCACCTCCTCGTCGACGCCCTGCTGTCCGACGAGGACGCCGAGGTGACCACTGCGGTGAGGGTGAGCGCGGGTCTGGCCACGACCGACGAGCACGTCGAGCGCCTCCTCGGCGCGGTGGCGAGCCTGGCCGCGAACGGGACGGGGACGGCATACGAGCAGGTGGAAGGGCGCGGCTGGGTGCCGGTCGACGACCAGCGCGAGACCCTCGTCGACCTGCCCTGGTGAGCCGCTGTCGGCACGGCGTCCACGGCGGGGCGTCCTGAGCACTAGCCTCGGGACGTGACCACCGCACTCGTCACCGACTCCACGGCATACCTGTCTCCCGAGCTCGTCGAGGCCCACGGGATCGGCGTCGTGCCGCTCCATGTCGTCGTCGGCGGCCAGGAGCGGCGCGAGGGCGTCGACGTCGGGCCCGGCGAGGTGGCCGAGGCGCTGCGGACGTTCAAGCCCGTCTCGACGAGCCGGCCGGCGCCGCAGGCCTTCCTCGACGTCTACCGCGACCTCGCCGAGAAGGGTGCCGACGCGATCGTGTCTGTCCACATCTCCGCCGACATGTCGAGCACGATCGGCTCCGCGCAGCTGGCGGCGAACTCGTCGCCGGTGCCGGTGACCGTCGTCGACAGCCGCTCGATGGGGATGGCGATGGGCTACGCCGTCCTCGCCGGTGCCGAGCTCGCGTCGCACGGCGGCTCGGCGGAGGACGTCGCGGCCCTCGTGCGCGCGCGGTGCGACGGGGCGACGGTGGTGTTCTACGTCGACACGCTCGAGCACCTCCGACGCGGCGGCCGGATCGGCAAGGCGAACGCACTGCTCGGCTCCGCCCTCGCGATCAAACCGATCCTCGGTCTGCGCGACGGCTCCATCGTGCCGCTCGAGCGGGTCCGCACGTCGTCACGGGCCATCGCGCGGCTCGAGGACCTCGCGGTCGAGGCTGCCGCCAGCGCGGGGAGTGTCGATGTCGCGGTGCACCATCTCGACTCGCTCGAGCGCGCCGACAAGCTCGCCGAGCGCCTGCGCTCGAGGATCGACGGGCTCGAGGAGCTCGTGGTCGTCGAGCTCGGGGCGGTCGTCGGGGCCCATGTCGGGCCGGGGACCCTCGCCATCGCGATCAGCCCTCGGGCCTGAACGAGCAGCGCCGTGAGCCTCGCCGTCCCGGTCCAGATCCTCGTGGCGCTCGTCGCCGCGACGTTCTGCTTCGCGATCGGCGGCATCAACCCCGCGACGATCGTCGGTCGTCGTCGTGGCATCGAGGTCTCGAGCGTCGGGTCCGGGAACCCGGGTGCGACGAACCTCGGCCGGGTCATCGGCCGCAAGTGGGGGATCGCGGTGGGCCTGCTCGACGTCCTCAAGGGCTTCCTGCCGACGTTCGTCGTCCTGCGCACGCTCGGCACCTGGGTCGCGCTGCTCGGCGGGGTGGCGTGCGTGCTCGGGCACATCTACAGTCCCTACCTCGGTGGGCGCGGGGGCAAGGGTGTCGCGACCTCGTTCGGGGCGATCCTCGCGGTCGCGCCGTGGGTGGCTCTCGTGGCGGTCGTCGTCTTCGCGGTGGCCCTGCCGTTCGTCAAGAGGCTGGGGGACGCCTCGGTGCTGGCGACGGGGTTCCTGCTCGTCGCCGGAGTCGTCCTCACCGTACGCGCCACGACCGACATCGACCGCGGCACCGGCGTGTGGCTCGTCGTCATGGCCCTGCTCGTGCTGGCCAGGCACCGGCGCAACATCGCGATCTGGGCGGGGCGCCTCACGGGCTGAGTTGTCCACAGCGCCGCGGCGCGCGTTCGGTCGTGCACAGGTGGCCGGGCTTCGGGTTGGGTGCTCGTCGTGTGGTTCCTAACGTCGACGTATGCCGTCCCGCCGCGACCCCGAGGCCCTCTCGCCGCGCGCTCTCGCGCGCGTGCGGTCGCGGGATCCCGACCCCGGTGTCGGTCAGGTCGAGGGTGCGGAGCGGGGACGCCACCGACCACTCGAGGTCACTCGTGGTCCGGTCTTCGAGCTGCCGTCGAGCCTGCGCGGTGCGAGGTGGGCGCCGAGCCGCTCGGCCGCGCTCGGCGTCCTCGTCGTCGTGGTCCTCGTCGCGCTCGTCTTCGGGGTGCGGGTGTGGTGGGCAGGGTCGGGCGGCGACACCGTCGGGGCCAGAGCACCCGACAGTGCAGTCGCTGGGGTGAGCCGGGGGACGTCGACCTTGTCCCGTGCGTCACCGACCGGCTCGCCCACTGGCCCGGCCGCCACGGCAGCCGGCTCCCCGACGGAGAGCGGTGGGGGAGCCGGCACTGGTGCGGCCGCGGCCCTGCTCGTCGTGCACGTGGTCGGACAGGTTCGCACGCCCGGGGTGTACCGCATGCCGGCGGGCTCACGCGTGGGCGATGCGGTGACCGCTGCCGGTGGCGCCACCCGATCGGCCGACCTCGCCGCGGTCAACCTCGCCCGCGTGCTCGTCGACGGCGAGCAGGTCGTCGTGCCCAGACCCGGTGAGAGCGTCGGGACACCGGTCCCCGGTGGCGGTGGGGCAGGCGGATCCACCGACAGCGGTGGGGCACAGGCGGGTGCGGGTGGTGCCGCCGGTGGCAAGGTCGCCCTCAACTCGGCCGACCTGTCCGCGCTCGACACCCTGCCCGGGGTGGGTCCCGTCCTGGCCCAGCGGATCCTCGACTGGCGGACCGAGCACGGTCGGTTCACCAGCGTCGAGGAGCTCGGTGAGGTGAGCGGCATCGGTGAGAAGCTGCTCGCCCAGCTCACGCCCAAGGTGACGTTGTGAGTGCTGAGGACGCACGGCCGGCTCCGCCGGAGTGGGAGCGCGAGACCGTGAGGTTCAGCGACCTGCGGATGCTCGCACCGGCGCTCGTCGGATGGGCGCTGCTCGCGTGGACGCTGACGTGGCCGGCTCCAGCGCGGTGTTCGCTCACCGCCGGTCTGAGCGTGGCCGCGGTCGTCCTGGTCGTCGTCCGCAGACGCTGGCCGGGGCCGCTCCTCATGGTGGGCGTGGCGCTGCTGCTCCAGGTGGCCGGCAACGGTCAGCACGCACTGCGGGCCGTGGGCGACCTCGACACCCTCACCGGCGCGGGCGCGGTGGTCAGCCTCGAGACCACCATGACCTCGGACCCGTTCACCCCAGCCGCGCGACTGGGACGGGAGCCGGTCGTCATGGCGCGGGCGACGGCATACCGGGTGGAGGGGCGTGGTCGTTCGAGCCGTGTCCACGCACCCGTCACGATCCGCGGCGATGCCGGGCTGCGGTCGGTGAGGTGGCACGACAGGGTGCGGTTCCACGGGCGGCTGGCCCGACCCGACGCGGGACGCCCCGAGCTGGCCGTGCTCCGGGTGTCCTCGCACGAGGTCATCGAGCCCGCGGGCCGGGTCGCACAGGTGGCGGAGCACCTGCGGGCCGGGTTGCGACGGGCGGTCGACCCGACACCGGCGGACGCCCGTGGGCTCCTGCCGGGGCTCGTCATCGGCGACACGAGCCGCACGCCCGCCGACCTCACCGAGGCGATGCAGGCGACCGGGATGACGCACCTCACCGCGGTGTCGGGCTCCAACATCGCCGTCGTCGGTGGGATGGTGCTCGGACTGTGCGTGCTGCTCGGGGTGCCGCGACGCCTCCGGCCCTGGGTGGTGGCGCTGGCCATCGTCGGGTTCGTCGTGCTCGCCCGTCCCGAGCCGAGCGTCGTGCGCGCCGCGGCGATGGGGCTCATCGGTCTCATCGGCGTGAGCCGTTCGCGACGCAGCGCGGGACTGCCCGTGTTGTCGGGGGCGATCGTCATCGTCCTCGTTGTCGACCCGTGGATGGCCAGGTCGTTCGGCTTCGCGTTGTCGGCGCTCGCCACACTCGGTCTCCTGCTGTTCACGAGGCCGTGGGGCGATGCGATCGCGCGGCACCTGCCGACGCGGCTGGCGTTCGTGGGACCGGCGGTCGCGATCCCGGTCGCGGCACAGGCGATGTGTGCACCGTTGATCGTCCTGCTCCAGGGGTCGGTGAGCGTCATCGGCGTCGTGGCCAACCTCGTCGCGGCCCCGCTCGTCGCCCCGGCGACGATCGCGGGCGTGGTGGCAGCCGTGGTGTCGGTGGTGGCCGACGCACCGGCGCAGCTCATCGGGTGGCTCGGCGCCGTCCCGACGCTCGGCATCGCCCGCACCGCCCGGGTCATGAGCGACGTGCCCGGCGGCACGATGCCCTGGCCCGACGGCGGGCGCGGTGCGCTGCTCCTCGCGGCAGTCACGGCCCTGGCCGTGCTCACCGGCCGGTGGCTGGCGCGGTGCGCGCTGCTCAAGCCGGTCGTCGCCGTGGCAGTCGTAGCGCTCACCGGCGCGATGGCGCTGCCCACCCGCGTGGTGACGTGGCCGCCACCCGGCTGGAGGGTGGTGTTCTGCGACGTGGGCCAGGGTGACGCCGCAGTCATCCGCACCGGCCCGGGGAGCGCCCTCGTCGTCGACGCCGGGCCCGACCCGCCTGCGATCGACGGCTGCCTGGACTCACTCGGGGTCGAGGTGGTCGATGCCGTCGTGCTCACCCACTTCCACGCCGACCACGTCGAGGGACTCCCCGGTGTGCTCGCCGGGCGGCGGGTGGGGCAGGTCCTCACCTCACCCGTCGCGGAGCCTGCCTGGCAGGTGGGCGAGGTGGTCGGATGGACGCGACCACACGGCATACCGATGTCGTCGCTCGCGGCGGGTGACCGGCTCGACTTCGGTGACGTGCACGCCGAGGTGTGGGCCCCGGTCCGACGGATCGCCGCGGGCTCGGTGCCCAACAACGCGAGCGTCGTCCTCGCTGTCCACGCGGGGGAGGCCGACGTCCTGCTGCTCGGCGACGTGGAGCGCGAGGCGGCGCACGACCTGCTCCTGCGACTCCGACGCGACCCGGCGATGGCCTCCGCCGCGGGGGAGTTCGACCTCGTCAAGACACCGCACCACGGCAGCGCCAACCTCGACGCGGGGCTCATGGCTGCCGTGCGCGCACCGGTGGCGGTGATCTCGGTCGGCAAGGACAACGACTACGGTCACCCGACGCAGGGGCACCTGACGATGCTGAGTCGCAACGGGTATGCCGTCTACCGCACCGATCAGCGTGGCCACGTGGCGCTCGTCGAGGAGAGCGGCGGCGGACTGGAGGTGGTCACCTCACGCTGAAGCAGGAGTGGTGGAAGGGTCGGCAGGGCAGTCGCGTCAGCGTGTGGCGCGGGACGGCTTGGCGCTCGTACTCTTGGCGCTCTCGACGAGCGCGTCGAGCGTGGCCTTGACGGCAGGGACGCGCTGGAGGTCGGGGGTCGTCACGGCGACGATGTGGCGACGCGAGGCCGGCGTCATCGGGAGGGCGACGACGTCTTCGTGGTGGACCGTCTTGAGGATGAGGTCGGGGATGACCGCGACACCGAGACCCTCGGCGATGAGCCCCATGACCGCGACGTAGTCCTCGGTCTCGTAGGCGATGTCGGGGACGTAGCCCGCCGTGCTCGCGAGCTGGAGGAGGTGACCGCGACAGCGCGGGCAGCCGGCGATCCACGTCTCGTCCTTGAGCGTGGCCATGTCGGCCTTCTTGGCCTTGGCGAGGGCGTGGTCGTGCGGGACGGCGAGCAGCACCTCGTCATCGAGCAGGGGAGTGGTGACGAAGGCGTCGAGGTCCTCCTCGCCGCGGCCGAGGTCGGTGCCCTCGTAGACGAACGCCACGGCGAGGTCGCACTCGCCGGCGCGCAGGGCCGCGAGCGACTCCCGGGGCTCGGCCTCGCTGAAGGTGATCGTCACGCCGGGGTGGTCGGCCTTGACCTTGGCGAGCGCCTTGGGGACGAGCGTGGCCGAGGCGCTGGGGAAGGCCATGAGCCGAACGCGCCCGGAGCGCAGCCCGGCGATCGCGGCGACCTCCTCCTCGGCGGCGTCCAGGGCCGAGAGCACGGGTCCCGCGTGGCGCGCGAGCACGGCCCCAGCCTCGGTGAGCCGGACGCTGCGACCGACCCGCTCGACGAGCGTCGTCCCGGTGCGCGTCTCGAGGCGGCGGACCATCTGCGAGATGGCCGGCTGGGAGTAGCCCAGCGAGAGCGCGGCCGCCGTGAAGCTTCCCTCATCGGCGATGGCGCGCATGACTCGGAGACCTGCTGCATCGATCACGGATGGATTCTATAACGCTCGGTTATCGAGATTCCAGTCCTCGTGACGACGTGTGATGCACCGACCGTGTATCAGCAGCGGCCGCGGCCGCTCCTCAAGGTCATGAGAACGAGCGCGAGACGGCGGACCGCCCGCCGCACCCATCACCCGGACGTCAGCTGCGACGCCCTGGGTCGGTGGAACTGGAGGTGCCAGTGCGGCGCCGGGGCCCACGCGGGCGCCACCTCCTCGGACTGGCGCTGGATGGTCACCTCC
Organism: Knoellia locipacati; assembly: GCF_007992835.1. GTDB lineage: Bacteria > Actinomycetota > Actinomycetes > Actinomycetales > Dermatophilaceae > Knoellia > Knoellia locipacati. Next base: position 14,364 of record NZ_BKBA01000017.1, on the reverse strand, counting down.
GCCCTGGTCCACCAGAACGCGTGTCCCGGCGAGTGAGCCGCCGAGGCGTTCGGGTGCGAGCGCCCGCTGTCGCAGGACCTGCCTACGATGTTCGGGTGAGTGCGGACGTGCCCCGGGCAGTGAGCGTCGCCGACGTGGCGAGCCTGCTGCACGAACGTGGTCCCGCTCTTGTCCTCACCGGCGCCGGCATGTCGACCGAGAGCGGCATCCCCGACTACCGCGGGCCCGACGGCAACCGTCGGGTCACCCCGATGTCGCACCAGAAGTTCACCGCGACGAGCGAGGCGCGCCAGCGCTACTGGGCGCGCAGCTTCATCGGCTGGCAGCGCTTCACCGCGGCCGAGCCCAACGACGGTCATCTCGCGGTCACCGACCTCCAGCGCTCCGGGGCCTTCGGCGCCGTCATCACACAGAACGTCGACGGGCTCCATCAGGACGCCGGCACCCGCGCCGTCGTCGAGCTGCACGGCTCGCTGGCCGAGGTCGTCTGCCTCATGTGCGGGGAACGCGTCGACCGCGACCTCGTGCAGGCGTTCATGCACGATGCGAACCCCGGCTTCGGAGCCCGGGCGCTCGGGTCGGCGCCCGACGGCTCGCAGGTGAGCAGCCAGATCCGGCCCGACGGCGACATCGTGCTCGAGGACGCGGCGGTGCGGACCTTCGTCGCCCCCCGCTGCCTCGTCTGCGGTGACGACACCCTCAAGCCGGACGTCGTCTTCTTCGGCGGGTCGGTCCCGCGCGACCGCGTGGACCGGTGCTTCGCCCTCACCGACGCCGCACCGGTGCTCGTCGTGCTCGGGTCCTCGCTCAAGGTGATGAGCGGCTACCGGTTCGTGCGACGGGCGGCCGCACGCGGCATACCGGTCGTCGTCATCACGAGGGGCCCCACACGCGGCGACGCCGAGACGACGCATCGGATCGATGCGCCGCTCGGCGTGACGTTGTCGTCGCTGGCCCGCGCCGTGGGGGAGCGGACCGACCGAGCGGGCTGAGGTCAGACGCGGCGCAGGACCGCGGTGACCTTGCCCAGGATCGTCGCGTGGTCGCCGTCGATCGGGTCGAAGGCCGGGTTGTGCGGCATGAGCCACACCTTGCCGTCCTTGCGCTTGAACGTCTTGACCGTCGCCTCGTTGTCGAGCATCGCGGCGACGATGTCGCCGTTGTCGGCGGTGGGCTGCTGGCGCACGACGACCCAGTCGCCGTCGCAGATGGCGGCGTCGATCATCGACTCACCGACGACCTTGAGCAGGAAGAGCGAGCCCTCTCCGACGATCTGCTTGGGCAGCGGGAAGACCTCGTCGACCGTCTCCTCGGCGAGGATCGGGACGCCGGCCGCGATCTGGCCCAGGACGGGGACGTAGCTCGCCTCGGGACGGACGTCGCCGGAACCGGTGGGGTCGAGGTCGGCGTCCACGTCGTCCGGAGCCGCTCCGCCGCGGTAGCCGCGGATGTCGCTCGGGGTGTCGGGGGAGACCACCTCGAGGGCGCGGGGACGGTTGGGGTCGCGACGCAGGTAGCCCTTCTTCTCGAGGGCGTTGAGCTGGTGTGACACCGAGCTCGGCGAGGTGAGCCCGACGGCCTGGCCGATCTCACGCATGCTCGGCGGGTAGCCGCGGCGGTCGACGGAGTTGCGGATGACGTCGAGGACCTTGCGCTGGCGGACCGTGAGGGTGCCGTCGCCGGGGTCACGGTCGGGCAGCTCGTGGACGGCGGCGTCGTCGGCGTCCTGGCGGCGCTTGTCGCTCATGGTTCGTCTCCTCGCAGGGGCGTTGTCAGAGGTGCCTGATTGGCTTCCTGACATGAGCACAGAGTACGGAGTTCGAGCAGGTGTTTCAAACATCTGTTCGAGGCGTGTCTTGAAGTCGTCGAACATCCGTGCTAGAAATCGTACAGACGTTCTATCGAACGTCCTTTCGACCCAGGAGGACCTCATGAGTGCAGCTGTCGCCTATGACACCGCAGCCGGGTATGCCGTCCCGCTCCCGACGCGTCGTCCCGAGCGTCCGCGGCTCGTCCTCGTCCCCACGGGGGAGTCGGTCCGAGAGGCCGCCGCACCCGCGCTGCGCCTAACCCGCGCCGGGCGTCTGGCGATCACGACGACCGTCTTGCTCATCGCGCTCGTGGCCGCGTTCGTCGGGCTGACCGGGGGAGCGTCGGCCACCGGTGCTCCGACCACCGTCACGGTCGAGCAGGGGCAGACGTTGTCCCAGATCGCCGCCGAGCACCTCGGTGGCATGTCGGTCGCGTCCGCGGTCGCCGAGCTCCAGCTCGCCAACGGCCTGAGCAGCGCCCAGGTCCGCGCCGGCCAGACGATCGTCATCCCGCAGGGCTGACGACCACACACTCCGAGCCGCTTCGACCCCGGCTCGGGCCTGAGTCCCCAGCGAGCTTCGACCCCTCGCCGGCTCAGCACGGAGGGCGCCCCGCCACAGTTGTGCGGGGCGCCCTTTGCCGTGCCCTGGGCCGAAGTCGGCGGCTCGCCGGCGAGCCCACCGGGGTGCCCGCCCACCCGACGTCGTGCCCGGCAGAGCCGTCCGCTCGCAGGGGACGGGCGTCTCGGTGTCCCGCAGGGGCAATAAGTCGGTGCTGGTGGGGGTTGATGGGGGCATGAGCGACGACGACACGCGCGTGCAGAGGGTCCGACAGCTCCGGGTGGTGGTCGAGGCCCCGGACTACGACGAGGCCGTCCGGTTCTATCGCGACGTGCTGGGGATGGACGAGATCGCGGCGTTCTCCGAGGGTGCGGAGGACCGCGTGGCGATCCTCGAGGCCGGGCGCGCGACGTTCGAGATCGCCAGCCCGGCGCACCGAGAGGCGATCGACCGGGTCGAGGCGGACGGCATACGCAGCCCGAAGATCCGGATCGCGTTCGAGGTCGACGACGCGCAGACCTCCACCCGCGACGCGGAGGAGGCGGGGGCGACCGTCGTCGCCGAGCCGGTGCTCACCCCGTGGCAGTCGCTCAACTCCCGGCTCGAGGCGCCGGCGGGGCTGACGGTCACGCTCTTCGAGGAGACCGAGGACTCGCACGAACGCGCCCAGCGCGACGGCTTCGGCACCAACGACTCCTGAGCCCAGTCGGCCGGCTCGGCCGCCTCAGGCCCAGGTGAGGTCGAGCGGGAGCCCGTGGAAGTCGGCGAGGACCTCGGCCGCCTCGCCGACCCCGGCGCGCTCTGCCGACGTGAGGTCGGCGTCGGGGCGCACCGTCACGAGGGTCCGCCGGGCATCGACCTTGCGCTTGAAGGTCCCGACGTCGTGCCCGCCGACGACGACGATGCCGCCACCTGCCTCGGACACGAGCCGAGTGCGGTCCGCGTCGCGGTTGCGACGGGGAAAACCCGTCACCGGGTAGGTCAGGGCCGCCTCGTCGAAGGTCGACAGCAGGTATGCCGGGTGATCGCGCGTCGTGCGCGCCGTGAGCGACGGGTCGAACCACAGGGTCTCGTCGCCGCACTGGACCGCCTCGAGCGGGTGGCTGTGTCGCAGCTCGGGTGAGCCGGTGAGCTCCGCGGTGGCGCGACGGATCTCGGTGAGGGTGAGGCCGCTCCACCGCTGGAGGTCACGCTCGGACGCCGGGCCGTGCCCGGCGTAGAAGCGGTGGGTCAGCTCGACGAGCGCCTGCTCCCGCGACCACGCGTCGGAGGGTGCCGGCGGGATCGTCTCGTCGACGAGCACGTAGGTGTGCTCGCTTCCTCGGGGTGGACCCGAGCAGATGACCGCGCGGACCTCGGCGGTCATGAGCTGGTGCGCCATGGGTTCGCCGGGGCCGGGCAGACCGGCCGCGGCGAACTGCGGACCGAGCTCCTTGCGGGTCATCGCCCGGCCGCCGGAGAGCAGCCGGCGCAGGAGCTCGGTGCCGCGCTCCTTGACCTCTGGGGTGATGCCGAGCTGGGCGTGGCGCGCCGGCATGCCGCCCTCGACCTTGGGCCCGGTGAGTGCCTGGATCCAACGCAGGTCCTCGGGTGCCACGTGGTGCCACGTAGGCCGCAGGACGTGGGTGCGCACCCAGCCGCCGGCCGACTGCTCTGCCAGCACGTCGGCATACTCCGTCGTGCGTGAGCGCATCGCGAGCGAGTGTGCCGCGAGGGGTGCGTCCTGGCTCTGGACGCAGGTGAGCAGGCGGACGACGTCGGCGGCGCGGGGGAGTGGCGCCGAGGAGAGGCGTTGGACCGCCAGGCGTCTGCGGACCACCCAGTCACGCGAGACGGTGCGGGTCATGACGCCATCCTGTCGCAGCGGGACACTGGGGTCATGGAGCAGAGCACCGAGGTGGAGATCCATGCGTCGCCCGAGCGTGTCTGGGAGGTGCTCAGCGACGTGGAGCGCTGGCCCGAGTGGACCGAGACCGTGACGACGGTGACGCGGCTCGACGCCGAGAGCCTCGGGCTGGGGTCGAGGGTGAGGGTCGAGCAGCCACGCCTGCCGCCGACGGAGTACGTCGTCACCGAGCTCGACCCGGGCGCCGGGTTCACCTGGGTCGCGACCGGTCCGGGTGTGAGGACGACCGCGCGGCACCGGATCGTGGCCGGCACGGGTGCGGGTGCGGGCGGCAGCGTGCGGGTCCGGCTCACGGTCCGGCAGGCAGGACCGCTCGGCACGGTGATGGGCCGGCTGTTCTTCAAGCGGCTGACCGAGCGCTACCTGGCCACCGAGGCTGCCGGCCTCAAGGCGCGGTGCGAGGCCACGCGCTGAGCTCTGTCACGCCTCATGACGTGAGAGTGCGGCGCATCGTCAGCCGCGGCATCTTGCTCGCGGTCGCGTCCGTGGTGCCCACGACCTCGAACCCGGCGCGTTCGAACATCGCCCTCGTCCCGACGAACGCCATGGTGAGGTCCATCCGGCCGTCCGGATCGACGGGGTGCGACTCGACCGCGGGCGCCCCGTGGGCGGCGGCGTAGGCGACGGCGCCGTCGATGAGGTGCTGGCTCACGCCCTGTCGGCGGTGGCCGCTGCGGACGGCGACGCAGACGATGCTCCAGACGGGGAGGTCGTCGGTGGGGAGCATGAGGGTCGAGCGGTGCAGCCGCGTGATCTCGGCTCGGGGGCCGATGTTGCACCAGCCGACCGGCTCGCCGTCGCGGTAGGTCACGACGCCCGGTGGGTGCGCGCGCTCGCACAGTGCGCGCATCGCCCGCTCGCGCTGGTCGTCACCGTCGCCGCCGAGCTCGGTGATCTCGGCCGCGGTGAGTCGGTGCGACAGGCACCAGCAGTGGGTGGCTCGCCGGTTCCTGTTGATGACGTCGGCGAAGTCCTCGAACCGGTCGGGCGTCACCGGGTGCGTCTGCCACTGCGGCTCGGTGGTCATGGGGCGATTGTGCCGACCTCCGGCCGGCCCCGCACCTGGGGCCGACCTCCGACCGGCGCCGCACCTGGGCGCGGCACGCATCGTGCCATGGACGTCGCACCGGGGGATATGTCTGTTCCTGACAGGCTTTCGCTTGCTCGCGGACCAAAGTGTGTCGAAGGTGGGCCATGGGCGCCACGCGACGCCGGGGGGCTCTGGTGTTTGTCAGACCTCCTAGTCAGGATGGGGCACGCCACCCTCTGCAGGGGTGGCCCGTCCGTGTCACGGGCGGATCCCCCTTGATTACGGAGTGAGAATGACTCGTACCAGTCAGCGTCGGCGGACGACCTTCGCCGTCGCAGCGACGGCGGCAGCAGCCGTCGCCCTGCTCGGCGGTGTCCCCACCGTGGCGTCCGCATCCACGTCCGAGGCATCGACCCCCGTGCCGATCGCGGCGCCGGACGGGACGACGATGAGCTACATCCTCAACGCCAAGGTCGCGAACCCCGGCCAGACCCGTCTCGTCGAGAAGGCCGTCGCCAAGGCCGGCGGCGTCGTCGTCCAGAGCTGGCCGCAGATCGGTGTCGTCGTCGCCCACTCGCAGCGCTCGGCCTTCCGCGCCGACGTGCGGGCCGCCGGTGGCAACGCGCTCGAATCGGTCGGCGCGACGCGCACCGCCGAGGTCCTCGAGGGGACGCCGGCCGACGCGCAGGCCCCCTGGGGTCCTGGTGCGAGTGGCTACAAGAAGGGCGCCAACAAGCCCACCAACGGTGACATCGAGGCTCCCACCAGCCCGGCCGACACGACCGACGCCCGTGAGGGCGAGCAGTGGGACATGAAGATGATCAAGGCCGACCAGGCCCACAAGATCACCGACGGCTCGCGCAACGTCCTCGTCGGCGTCCTCGACAGCGGCATCGACCCGGACCACCCGGACCTCCAGCCCAACATCGACGTCGCCACCTCGGTCAACTGCACCGACGCCGGGCGTCCGGATACGTCGGCCACCGGCTGGTACCCCACGACGAGCGACCACGGCACCCACGTCGCCGGCACGATCGCCGCGCCGCGCAACGGTGTCGGCATCGTCGGTGTCGCCCCGAACGTGCGTATGGCCGCGGTCAAGGTCGTGAGCGACGAGGGCTTCATCTACCCCGAGTACGCCGTCTGCGGCTTCGTCTGGGCCGGTGAGAAGCACATGGACGTCACGAACAACAGCTACTACGTCGACCCGTTCGAGTTCTGGTGCGCCGACCAGCCCGACCAGGCAGCCGCCAAGGAGGCCGTGAGCCGCGCCGTCGCATGGTCGACCAAGCAGGGCGTCGTCCACGCAGCCGCGGCGGGCAACTCCGCCTACGACCTGTCCGACAAGACCAAGATCACCGACGCGGGCAGCCCGAACGACGCCCCCAAGCCGGTCGTGCGCAAGCTCAACGACACGTGCCAGGACATCCCGGCCGAGCTCCCCGGTGTCGTCACGGTCTCGTCCGCGACCCGTACGGGCGCACTGTCCTCCTTCTCGAACCGCGGACTGGGCGTCATCGACGTCTCGGCCCCCGGCAGCTCGATCCTCTCGACGATCGTGCGCAACAACGGCTACGGCACCAAGAGCGGCACCTCGATGGCCTCCCCGCACGTCGCGGGTGTCCTCGCGCTCATGAAGTCCGCCCACCCGGAGCTCACGCCCGAGCAGATGGTCGCCAAGCTGCGTGCCGACGCGACCGACACGGCGTGCAGCGTCGCGAGCGGTCCGGCCTGTGTCGGGACGCCCGAGGACAACAGCTACTTCGGTGAGGGCATGGTCGACGCCCTCAAGGCCGTGAGCTGACGCACCGGCCACGTCGACGAACGTCGACCTGACCCCGACTGCCGGGGGTGAGCACCTCGCTCACCCCCGGCAGTCTGCGTTGTGGCGCGGGAACACTTCCGCATCGTCTGTAGTTGTGTAATGGTGTAAGCACTGCAACACGCAGCGCAGCAGGATCAGGAAGGAGACCCCTCATGAGGTCCCACCACACACCCTTTGACACCGACGACACGCCCCGTCCCACCGACCGTGGCCAGCGCCACGGCATGCCCGGCCGCGGGCCGGGTCGCGGACGTGGTCCCGGCGGCGGGCGCGGGCCCGGCGGCGGACGCGGGCCCGGCGGCGGACGCGGGATGGGCCGCCCCGGCGGCTGGCAGCAGGCCGACGTCCCGAACGCCGACGACGCCCAAGACTGGTTCGCCGGTCGTCTCCCGGACGAGTGGTTCACCGACGTCGACGTCCACGTCGACCGCGACGAGATCACCGTCATCGGCACGCTCCCCGACGAACTCGGCGACGCCGAGAACAGTGCCACCAACGAGGGCCGGATCAGCCGGTGGCGCAGCGACACCAAGGAGCAGCGCATCTCCATCGCCCAGGAGGCTGAGTCGCGCTACGAGCGCAAGGTCTCGTGGGGTGTCCGTCTCGGCGGCACCCAGGCCCTCTTCACCCACCTCGCCGCTCCGGTCATGACACGGCTGCGCCAGCCCGAGCGCCAGGTGCTCGACACCCTCGTCGACGCCGGCGTCGCCCGCTCCCGCAGCGACGCCCTCGCGTGGTCGGTCCGGCTCGTCGGCCAGCACGCCGACGAGTGGCTCGGCCAGCTCCGCGAGGCGATGAGCGAGGTCGACAAGCTCCGCTCCCAGGGTCCGACCCTCTGAGCCGAACCCACGACGAGGTATGCCGGCCGCCCACCGTGGGCGGCCGGCATACCTGCTGGATGAGTCAGTCCGCCATGTCGTCAAATGGGATATCGAACACGGTGGAAACGACACCGCGAACGACACCCAAGGCAGTATTACGCCGTGCGGCCCACACTGATCTTCTAATGATTGTGGCGCGTTCCCTGTCCCCGAATGTGGCCCACAGTTGCAGGCTCCTATCGAAGTGGTTGTCGTCAGCTACGCGGTCTGAGTATTTCTTGGGGATGCGTGCGAGGGTTCGTTGGCGCGCGCCCAACGTCGTGGCCAAAGCAATAAGAAAGAGCGCGATGGCCCATTCGAAGGCCCATGAGTCCAGAATCCATGCGCCAGTCAGGGCGATAGGTACGGATGCAGCGATTGATTGGCCCCAGAAGCGAATCAACTCGCTCCGGTACATCGAACGATGCTCCGCCAGGGCCAGTCGTCTGCGCTCCGCGCCTACAGAAGTGCGCTCTCCCGTAGGCGTGAAGCAGGACTCTGACAATCTTGTGAACTCAGCGTCGAACGGGTGGCCGTGTATAGGTGGCACGTCACTAGGTAAGCAGATTGCGGCGTTTCAGGGGTCGCATCGTGAAGAACCTGGACCTCGCAGGGGGTCCAATGCCCCAACGCCTCCCTAACACTGCGTCACTAGGCCACGTCTTGGGGCTGATTGGGGCACTTGGGGTCTGTCTTGCCGCCGCGCAGCCGGCGCGACACGCCGGTGCGGAACCGCTCGCGCCGCACGGCTGCGGCGCGACACGCAGAAGTGACGCGGAGGGGCTTGCGGCGCGGGTCACACGGGCGCATACTTGGCACTACATCTAGTGGTTACACCGATGTAGTTCATCCACATATGGTTCACAGGGGCGGGGCGGTTCTCCACACGTTGTCCCCAACGAGTCCCCAGAGTTGTCCCCAAGCACCGTTGCCACACGCGTAGAGGAGTCCGGTCCATGCACTGCCCATTCTGCCGTCACACCGACTCCCGCGTGATGGACTCGCGTGCCACCGACGACGGGTCGAGCATCCGTCGCCGCCGTCAGTGCCCCGAGTGCGGCAAGCGCTTCACGACCCTCGAGTCGGCAGCCCTGTCCGTCGTCAAGCGTTCGGGGGCCGCGGAGCCGTTCAGCCGCTCCAAGGTCCTCGACGGTGTCCGCAAGGCCTGCCAGGGCCGACCGGTCACCGAGGACCAGCTGGCCCTGCTCGCCCACCAGGTCGAGGAGAGCATCCGCAGCGCGGGTCAGGCCGAGATCGACGCCCACGAGGTCGGCCTCGCCGTCCTCGAGCCGCTGCGCAGCCTCGACGAGGTCGCCTACCTGCGGTTCGCGAGCGTCTACCAGGCCTTCGACAGCCTCGAGGACTTCGAGCAGGCCATCACCCTGCTCCGCGTCGAACGTGACGCGACGGGGGAGGAGCCGGATCGGCGTATGCCGTCGGGCTCAGAGGGTGCCTCGGTCGCCCCGCCGGACTGACCGGCACACCGAAGAAACGAAGCACGAAAGCAGGACCGCGCCACTGTCAGTGGTCGCGGATAGACATGTAGCAGGTCACACGAACGTCCGGCGGCGCCGGGCAGAAGAGGGAGCAGTCATGACCGAGACCGCCGGTGCACGTGCAGGTGCCCGCAAGTCCGCCAAGGACAAGGGAATCGCCATCGAGCGCATCTACACCACCCCGGGCGTCCACCCCTATGACGAGGTGACCTGGGAGAAGCGCGACGTCGTCCAGCAGAACTGGAAGACCGGCGCGACGATCTTCGAGCAGCGCGGTGTCGAGTTCCCCGACTTCTGGAGCGTCAACGCCTCCACGATCGTCACGACCAAGTACTTCCGCGGCGCCGTCGGCACCCCCGAGCGCGAGCAGGGTCTCAAGCAGCTCATCGACCGCGTCGTCCTCACCTACGTCAAGGCGGGCAAGGAGCACGGCTACTTCTCGACCTCCGAGGACGCCGAGATCTTCGAGCACGAGCTGACCTACGCCCTGCTGCACCAGGTGTTCAGCTTCAACTCGCCGGTCTGGTTCAACGTCGGCACCAAGAGCCCGCAGCAGGTCTCGGCCTGCTTCATCCTCTCGGTCGACGACTCGATGGACTCCATCCTCAACTGGTACAAGGAGGAGGGCTTCATCTTCAAGGGCGGCTCGGGCGCGGGTCTCAACCTGTCGCGCATCCGTTCGTCCAAGGAGCTCCTGTCCTCCGGTGGCACGGCCTCGGGCCCGGTGTCGTTCATGCGTGGCGCCGACGCGTCCGCGGGCACGATCAAGTCCGGTGGCGCCACCCGTCGTGCGGCCAAGATGGTCGTCCTCGACGTCGACCACCCCGACATCGAGGAGTTCGTCGAGACCAAGGCGCGCGAGGAGGACAAGATCCGCGCTCTGCGTGACGCCGGCTTCGACATGGACCTCGGTGGCAAGGACATCGTCTCGGTCCAGTACCAGAACGCCAACAACTCCGTCCGCGTCAACGACGAGTTCATGCGTGCGGTCGAGGACGGCACCGAGTTCGGCCTCCGCTCGCGCAAGGACGGCTCGGTCATCGAGACCGTCGACGCCCGCGAGCTCATGGGCAAGATCGCCAAGGCCGCGTGGGAGTGCGCCGACCCGGGCATCCAGTACGACGACACGATCAACGACTGGCACACCAACCCCGAGACCGGCCGCATCACCGCGTCCAACCCCTGCTCCGAGTACATGTCGCTCGACAACTCCTCGTGCAACCTGGCCTCGCTCAACCTGCTCAAGTTCCTCAAGGACGACGACACGTTCGACGTCGCGAAGTTCCAGCAGGTCGCCGAGCTCGTCATCACGGCGATGGACATCTCGATCTGCTTCGCGGACTTCCCGACCGAGCCCATCGGCGAGACGACCCGCAACTACCGCCAGCTCGGCATCGGCTACGCCAACCTCGGCGCGCTGCTCATGGCGACGGGCCACGGCTACGACTCCGACGGTGGCCGCGCGCTCGCCGCGTCGATCACGTCGCTGCTCACCGGTGCCGCCTACAAGCGTTCCGCCGAGCTCGCCGGTGTCGTCGGTGCGTATGCCGGCTACGCCCGCAACGCGGACGCGCACAAGCGGGTCATGCGCAAGCACGCCGCCGCCAACGACGCGGTCCGCACGCTGCACACGATGGACAAGGACATCCACCGCGCCGCGACGAAGGCGTGGGACGCCGTCGTCAAGCTCGGTGAGAAGAACGGCTACCGCAACGCCCAGGCCTCGGTGCTCGCCCCGACCGGGACCATCGGCTTCATGATGGACTGCGACACCACGGGCATCGAGCCGGACTTCTCGCTGGTGAAGTTCAAGAAGCTCGTGGGTGGCGGCTCGATGCAGATCGTCAACCTCACCATCCCGCGTGCCCTGCGCAAGCTCGGCTACACCGAGGAGACGGTCGAGGCGATCGTCGAGTACATCGCCGACAAGGGTCACGTCATCGACGCGCCCGGTCTCAAGACCGAGCACTACGAGATCTTCGACACCGCCATGGGTGCGCGCTCCATCTCCCCGATGGGTCACGTGCGGATGATGGCTGCGACCCAGCCGTTCCTCTCCGGTGCCATCTCCAAGACGGTCAACCTGCCGGAGACGGCGTCGGTCGAGGAGATCGAGGACGTCTACGTCCAGGGCTGGAAGATGGGCCTCAAGGCACTCGCGGTCTACCGCGACAACTGCAAGGTCGGCCAGCCGCTGTCCGATGGTGGCTCGACCGCCAAGGACGCTGCGGCGGACAAGGCTGCCGGTGTCGCTGCCGACGCGGCCGCTGCCGGTGAGGCCAAGGTCGTCGAGAAGGTCGTCTACCGCCCGACGCGTGAGCGCCTGCCCAAGCGTCGCTCCTCGCAGACGACGTCGTTCGCGATCGGTGGCGCCGAGGGCTACCTCACCGCCGGCACCTACGCCGACGGTCGCCTCGGTGAGGTTTTCCTCAAGTTCGGCAAGCAGGGCTCGACCCTGGCCGGAGTCATGGATGCCTTCTCCATCGCCGTCTCCGTCGGCCTCCAGTACGGCGTGCCGCTCGAGACCTTCGTCGAGAAGTACTCGAACATGCGCTTCGAGCCGGCCGGCATGACCGACGACCAGGACATCCGGATGGGCCAGTCGCTCGTCGACTACGTCTTCCGTCGTCTGGCGCTCGACCACCTCGACTTCGAGACCCGGTCGTTCATGGGCATCCACACCGCCGAGGAGCGTCAGCGCCAGCTCGAGACGGGCTCGTACGCCCCCTCGACGGTCGACGACGAGGACGCCGAGGCGCTCGAGGACGAGATCGAGTCGTTCTCTCAGGGCGTCGGTGCAGCATCGCCGAAGAAGACGGCGGCGGCTGCTCCGAAGACCGCGGGGGAGTCCCCGGCGGTTGCCGATGGCGAGGACCACGCGTCGGAGGTGAAGTCCGGCGCCGGTGCGGCCTCGGCTCGCGAGATCTCGGGCGACGTCCACTCGTCGGCCGAGCTGCTCGAGAAGTTCCAGGGTGTGTCCGCTGACGCGCCGATGTGCATGACCTGCGGCACGAAGATGCGCCCGGCGGGGTCCTGCTACGTCTGCGAAGGCTGCGGCAGCACCAGCGGCTGCAGCTGACCTAAGCAGTAGTCACGACGAGCGGCCCCGAGGACTTCCTCGGGGCCGCTCCTCATGTGATCCGTCCGATCGGTCCGGGGCATCCACCACGGTGGCGGCCGGCCTGGGGAGGGCAAGCGTGAGGTACTTGCGGCAGGCGGAGACCTAAAGTGGGGGCGTGCGTCCCTCTGCTGAACGTGCGTTGGACCTCATGTCCACACCCTGGATCCCCGACTCAGTTACTCAAGGCGAGACGGGCCGCATGGAACGAGCACGGTATCCGCTGACGTATGCGTGATTCATGGCGCTCGTGGCCTTCGGCGACAGCTCTGGCGATCAGGGGGACGTCGATGTGTCTGAAGAGGTCGTAATCCCGCGACCACCGTCAGAGGTCATCATCCTGGCGGGGCGACGCCGCGGTGAGGAGTCGCTCGACATGCTCATCAGCCTGTTTACGCGCGTCCGCGGGGCCCACCGTGAGCAGACCCGGGAACTTGCGCCAGGCCCGTCGCTGGAGGACTTGGACAAGAACTACAAGGGCAATGCGGCCCATCTTGTAGCCCACATCGTGGGGTCTGGAGTGGAGACCTTGGTGGAGCAGAGCCAGGACGCGGACAGAGTCCTCGATTCGGTCGCACAGCTTCTGGAGCAGCTCTCGGGTTAGGGCCTTCGTCGTCGGTCGGTCTTCAGAGACGCGGGGTTCACGGCGAACTCGGTCTGACCGTCCGTATAGCTTCTGGCCTGGGAAGTCTTATGCGGACTTCCTGGCCGTCAGCCGTGAACGGCGCGACGGCCGAGGACGAGATGGTTTCGTCGACGGAGGCAGGGGCAACGCCTTCCTCCCGTCGTCCCAGTCATCGCCAGCTTCGTCGGTGGACTTCGGGACGCCAGTCCCAGGAATCGGAGTCGTGGTGATTAAGCGGCATTGAAACGCCAGACCCGGAGGGTGGCGCACTCCGGACCCTAGGCAGGCAATGCCTCGTATACCGCTGGGCGCAGCGTGCAACTCTGCGTGATGCTGCCCGGGAGCTCGTAGAGACCACGTATTGGCTGATCGAAATCGAAGACTCGATACAGGTGGAACCGTGCGCTCTCCTCTTGGCTGAACTGCACCTCGTTGCGAGAGATGAGCATGGGCCACTGTGGACCTCGGCGCGTGGTCTTGACTTCGACGAACTTCTCTTCACCCGACAGATCGAACGACCGTATGTCGTAACCGAGGCCGTCTCCCTCGTCCTGGCTTGCATGCCTCACTTGCCTGGCCAGGCTGTCGAGACCCGCCTGCTGCAGTCGAGTCCGCTCGAGTTCGACAACAGCCCGTTCACCGGCCAGCCCAAGGGACCGGTTCGCAGCATCGACTTGCACGAAGTCAACCTTGGTCGCACGCCGCAGGAAGTCGCGGTGAGGGCTGAACTCCACGCTGGGAGCGTCGGTCAGGTTCCAGGCGAAGTCGGGATGGGGTGTGGGCTCGCGGGTGAAGTCATCCAGCGCCGCTGTCCTGAGATCGGTCCGGGCTTGCACCTGTGCCACGACCGAGTCACGGAGGGATTCTTGAAAGTTGGATGCCGCCTTGTAGCCCCGGACGTACGGATGGCTGAGTTCGATGAGCACAGCCGAGACATTTTGGAACTTGTATTCGACGGAGCCGCGCGATCGGCCGATCTTCTGCCGGACGTCCTCGTTGACTTTGCTCTTAACGAAGGGCTCGCCGCGCAGTTCGCGGTCGAGCATGTCGAGATACGCGGAAACAATGACCTCGTTCTCAAAAGGACTCCACGATTCGCCCGCCGCCACGTGGTCACCATAGGCGTCCTAGG
>NZ_BKBA01000016.1 GCF_007992835.1 Knoellia locipacati | reverse complement strand
CCCACCCGGGGGTCCCGCGTGCATCGACCCGACCGAGTGCGATCCGGTCTCGTGGGTCGCGGGTGTGTGGCGGTACAACGGATCGGAGCCCGAAGAGCCCGACACCTGGTTCGGCGGTGTCATCACATGGCCGTCCTGGTCGGCCTTCTCCAGCAACGGCCGCAGCGGCCTCAACTCGCGGACCGTCTACTCCGAGTCCGGGCGGAAGCTCTACCCCTACATGGGCGAATGGGCTGACGGATGCGAGGTCGAGGTTGTCAGCGGCAACGTCCTGATCATCGAATGGCAGCACGGGGGCGAGGCCTGGCGAAAGACCTACCTGTCGGCGGGCGACGCGTACACCATCAACCTGGTGGGCTCCGAGAACGGCGCGATGATCGAGACACCGGACAACACCGAGCCCTTCGAGGTCTCGCTGTCGAGCTGCGCACCTCAGCAGATCGACAAGGGGTCGTCCGACTGAAGCCGACAGGCGCACCCGCACCCGCACCAGCCCCGGGGCGCGGTCGGCTCAGCCGATCGCCAGCACCCCGATGCTCGCGATCACCGTGACCACGGCGGTCGAGACCGCCCCCAGCACGACCGGCCGCGGTCCGAGCCGGCGCAGCCCGCTCACCCGGACGCCGAGCCCTAGGGCGAACATCGCCGTGGCGAGCAGCAGCGTCTGGACCTGGGCGGCCACGTCGAGGACGCCCTGCGGGAGGACTCCCAGCGAGCGAGCGGCCACCGACACGAAGAACCCGACGACGAACAGCGGCACAAGGGGCGGCTGCTGGCCGCCCGTCGCGCGACCCCGGCTCTGGCGACGCTGCCAGAGACCGATCCCGGCCATGACCGGCGCGAGGAGCAGGACGCGGGCGAGCTTGACGAGCACGGCGACGGCCAGCGCGCCCGAACCGATGACCCCACCGGCCGCCACGACCTGTGCGACCTCATGGACCGAGGCACCGGCGAGGACGCCACGCGCCTCGACCCCGAGCCCCAGCGCGGCGCCGAGGAGCGGGGCGACACCGATCATGACGGTGCCGAAGACGACGACGAGCGCGATCGCCGCAGCGGCGTCCTCGTCGTCGGCGTCGACGACGCCGGTGACGGCTGCCACCGCGGCGGCACCGCAGATCGAGAACCCGCAGGCGATGAGGAGCCGCTGAGCGGGCGGCACCCCGAGCGCCTTCCCCCACGCCAGCGTCAGGGCGATGCCGCCGGCCACGACGGCGACCACGAGCAGCAGGACGCCCGGCCCGAGGGCGAGCACCGCCTGCAACGGCACCGACAGCCCGAGCAGGACGATGCCGCCGCGGAGCAGGCGTCGGCCGGCCACAGCGACTCCGGGTGCCATGGCCTCGGGCAGGGTCCGCACGTTGGCCATGACGACACCCAGGGCGATCGCGAGCAGGAGCGGGCTCACCTGCGGCAGGACACCGTGGAGCAGCACCGACACGAGCCCGGCGGCCAGGCACAGCAGGAGCCCGGGGACGGCGGCGGAGTGCGGGCTGGCTCGGCGTGCGCCGGCATGGTGGACGAGGGTCATGGACCCAGACTGTCCCGGCCCGGCCACGTCCAGTAGACCCCAGAACCGACCCGACCCATATCATGTCGATATGCCTGACCGCTGGCCCGACCTCGCCGTGCTCGACCTGCTCACTGCCGTCGGCACCACGGGAAGCCTCGGCGCCGCCGCACGACAGGTCGGCATGGCGCAGCCCAACGCGAGCCGGGCGCTGCGCGGCCTCGAGCGCGACCTCGGCCTCACACTGTTGCACCGCACGCCGCGCGGCTCCAGCCTCACCCCGCACGGCCTCCTCGTCGCGGAGTGGAGCGCCTCGGCGCTCGAACCCGCCCGCCGGCTCACCCTGGCCTGCGAGGCGCTGCGGACCTCCAGCCGCGGTCAGGTGTCGGTGGCGGCGAGCCGGACCGTCGCGGAGTACCTCGTCCCGTCGTGGCTGGCCGCGCTGCGCGAGGAGCGCCCCGACGTGCAGGTCCTCCTCCGCGTCGAGAACTCGAGCGAGGTCTGCACCGAGGTCCTGTCCGGCGAGACCGAGGTCGGCTTCATCGAGTCGGAGCACGTGCCACGCGGCCTGCGGCACACCGTCGTCGACCGCGACGAGCTGGTCGTCGTCGTCGCCCCCGGCCACCCGTGGGCGCGGCGTCGGCGCCCCCTCACTCCCGTCGAGCTCGCAGCCACACCGCTCGTCACCCGCGAGCGCGGCTCGGGCACCCGCGAGACCCTCGAGGCCAGGCTCGGACGACTCGAGCCAGTGCCCCTCACCCCCGCTCCCCCGGCGCTGGAGCTGGGCAGCAACGACTCGGTGCGGATCGCGGTCGCCTCCGGCGCCGGTGCGGCGGTCATGAGCGAGCTGGCCGTGCGTGAGTCCCTCTCGACCGGCACGCTCGTGCGCGTCCCGTTGGCCGAGCTCGTCCTCGAGCGCCGGCTGCGGGCCGTCTGGACGGGCTCGGGCGACCTGCGAGGCACAGGACGTGACCTCGTGCAGGTCGCCCGGAACGCAGGCCGGCTCAGGAGCCGGCGACCGACCCCAGACGGTGCTGCTCGTCGCTGAGCCACATGCCGAGCAGGCCTCCGAAGTGACTCTCGAACTTCTCCCACTCGTGCGGCGGGTAGGTCTGGTGGATCGTCGTCTGGAGCAGCGTGCGGAACTCGTCGGACCCGACCCACTCGTGCACCATCTCGTCGACGTGCGGCAGTGAGGTCGCGCAGAACTCCTGGTAGCGCTCGGTCTCGAAGTGGTCGTCGGCAAGACCCTGGTATGCCGTGAGCTTGGCCTGGTAGTCCAGCGCCTCGTCGTCGGCGATCGCGAACCACGGGTCGGTGTCGACCTGCGTGCGGGCCTTGCGTCCGGTGACGGTGCAGAACACCGACCAGCGCAGCAGCGCCTTCATGGCCCACGGGAAGTAGTAGTGCAGCGACGTCACCGCGACGTCGGGGCACGCGTTCGCGTAGTCGATCGGGTAGACGACGCCGTCGCGCACGAGCATCTCGCAAGAGTTGAACTCCCACCGGAAGAACGCGTTGACCGTCTGGGCGATGGTGACCGCCTCGCGCCCGGTCTCCTCCGCGAGGAAGCCGTGCTCCACGGCATACCGGTTGTGCATGGGCTCGTCCGGCTGGAACTTCATCGTCATCGTCTCGGGCCCGATGGTGAGCGCCCGCGCGAACACCTCGAAGCCGTCGACGGACTTCTGGAGGTGCATGAGCATCTCGCCGGAGTCGTCGTAGGCGTGGTGCAGCGCCTCGCGGTCCTTGATCATCGACACCCCGCGCCAGGCGCCGCCGTCGAACGGCTTCATGAACATCGGGTAGCCGAGCTCGTCGGCGATGGCATCGAGGTCGAAGCCCTTGTTGTAGCGGCTCGACGTGTAGGCCCAGCGAGCGTTGTCGACGGGGTTCTTGTAGGGCACGAGCACCGTGTCGGGCACGTGCATCCCGAGGCGCATGAGGGCGCAGTAGGCCGAGTGCTTCTCCATCGACTGGAACGTGAACGGGCTGTTGAGCAGGTAGACGTCGTCCATGAGCGAGACCTTCTTGAGCCACTCGCGGGGGTGGTAGTACCAGTGCGCGAGCCGGTCGATGACGAGGTCGTGCCGCGGGCGGTCGCGCAGGTTGAACGGCTCGATCGTCAGCCGCTCCGAGCTCACCCGGTGGTCCGCACCGTCGGCCGTCCGCACGACCCCGAGCCGCCGCGCCAACGCCTCGAACGCTGTCGGCCAGTCGTCCTCCGCCCCGAGCAGGAGGCCGATGAGGTGGTCGGTCTTCGGTGCCATGTGCGGTCCCTTCGTTGGGTGCTGCGGTGGTCCGGACGGTCGAGCTGATGGGGCGTGACGGCGCCTGACGGGTCAGACGAAGCGTGGCAGGTGGTGCGCGAGCTGACGGCGCCACCACGGCCAGTCGTGGGCGCTGTCGTGTCCCCATACGTCGAGCTCGTGACGAATCCCCGTCTGCGACAGCACCTCTGCGAACGCTCGGGTCGAGGGCAGCGACTGCGTGGGCGACACCTCGAAGGGTCCCTCACCCACGACGAGCAGCACCGACAGGCGCGAGCGCAGCCACTCGAGGTGCTCGCCGTGCAGGTTGGGCACGTATGCCGCGGGGTTGGCGAAGTAGGTCGCGTCACCGAGGTCGCCCCACGCGTTCCACGTCGTCGGGTCGTAGTTGCCCGAGAAGCCCATGGCGAGGGTCGCGATGTCGGCGCGCTGGAACGCGAACTGCACCGCGTGGTAGGCCCCGAGAGAGACGCCGAACGTGATGAGGTCGAGCGTGCCGCCGGTCTCCCCCGCGACCCACGGGACGACGGACTGGTCGAGCCACGCCTGGTAGACACCGTGACGCGCGGCCCGCTCGTCGGTCGGCACCGAGGTGTCGGACCACGTGAAGCCGTCGATCGAGTCGACCGCGAAGATCGTCACCCGGCCGCCGTCGACGAGGTCGCGCACCGCGTCGAGCATGCCGTTGGCCTCGAAGTCCCCGGCACTGCCTCCCTCGCTCGGGAAGGCGAGCAGCGGCCGGCCGTAGTGGCCGTGTCGCACCACGGTGAGCTCGGCGTCGTGGCCGGGCACCGGGAGTCGGACCTCTGCGTGCGGCATGCGCCCTATCCTTGCCTGTCCCCCCACAGGTCACGCAACACTTCGGTGAGGTGCGGTTCCAGCGCGTCGCGCCACGCGGTGTAGTTGTGCAGGTCCGCGACCTCGGTGTGCGAGACGTCGTGACCGGCCCGGCGCAGCGCAGCGGCCATGTCACGGTTGTTGGCGGCGTTCTCCTCGAGCCCGCCCCAGGTGAGACCGATCCGCAGCGGGCGGGTCGCCTCCGGGGTGTCGATGATTTCCTGCACGCGTCGCGCGATCCGGTCGAAGTACTTGTAGGAGCTCTCCTGCCCGTCGTGCCTGGCCTGGAAGAACGAGCCGGACTGCACGAACACGCCGCCGATCTCGTCGGCGTCGAGCATGCCCACGAGCAGCGCGGTCAGCCCGCCGAGGCTGGCACCCATGACGACCACCGGACCGGAGATGGGCGCGTGCTCGTGGAGCCGCCAGAGGCCCTGTTGCGCAATGGTTCTCAGGTACTTCGGCGACCCGGAGTACCACGCGTCACGCAGGACGGGGTGGGCCAGCGCCACCCGGTGCGGGGGCAGCTCGCCGGACGCGATCTTGGCCGCCGAGAACTGGGTGATCGACGCGAGCCGGTCGTACTCGGGCCCGTCGTGGACGAGCAGGAGCGGCAGCGCCTGACCTGCGGTCCCGTCCGGTTCCCACACGGTCACCGGCACATCGGCTTCCGTCTCGCCCTCGAGGGACAGCGGGGTGAAGCCACCCGGGACGGCGGGGGCCGCCAACCACGCCGGGACGGCATACCCCGGCATCTCCATCACCGAGCGGGAGCCGAAGGCGGTCTCGACCGACGACGGGTTGTCCGGGTCGAGGACGGTCTCGGTGCTCTCGGCGTCGTCGACCGTGCGGGTCACGGTGAAGCGGTACTCGATCCGCTGGAGCGCGGGGCGCGGCAGAGCGAGCTCCCAGACGTCACCGGACCGCACGAGCGCGCGGTCGCCCGGGATGACCGGGTCGCAGTCGAGCGCGACCGAGACCACGTCGTCGCCACCGGCGAACCGGAAGCGGACGTGGTCGTCGAGCAGCTTGGGCGGCACCTCAGAAGAGGGCGTTCATGAGGGCCGTGCGGCCCTTGCGCACGCGCTCGTCGTGGTTGCCGACGACGTTGAAGAGTTCGAGGAGGTGGGTCCGGGCCTTGTCCCGCTCGTCGCCCTCGGTCGCCCGGACCGTGTCGATGAGCCGGGTGAACGCGTCGGCGACGTGACCACCGAGGACGTCGAGGTCGGCGACCGCGATCTGGGCGTCGACGTCCTCCGGGGACTCGGCGGCCGCGGCGCGCACGGCCTGCACGTCGAGGCCGTCGGTGCGCTGCATGAGGCGGACCTGGGCGAGACCGAGCTCGGCCTCGTGGTCCCTGGGGTCGGCGGCGAGGGCCTGCTCGTATGCCGTGGCCGCGGCCTCGAGGTCGCCGCGCTCGATCGCGTCGTAGGCCTCCTGGATGAGCGGCGGCAGGGGCGGCAGCTCGTCGTCACCCTCGGCCGCCGGCGCGGCCCCGAGGTCGACCCGGCCGGTGATGCCGTTCTGGACGGCGGCCTGGACGAGCTGGTCGAGCACCTGCCCGATCTCCTCGTCCTGCGGCAGGCCCGGGAACAGCGGCACCGGCTGGCCCTGGAGCAGGCCGAAGGTCACCGGGACCGTGAGCTGGCCGAAGGCCTGGACGATGACCTGCTGGAAGGCCTGGAGGATGCCGGGCGAGGTCTGGACGTCGGCGGAGACGACGAAGACCCGCCCCTCGAGCCGGGCCGCGGCGGCAGCCACGCGCTCGGCGAGGCCGACCGTCTGCTCGTGGGCGGAGGACCACAGCACGAGGACGGCGGGGACCGTGAGGGTCCGGTTCATCACCTCGGAGAAGGTGGCGTCGGTGACCTGGACGAGCAGACCCTCCGGCAGCCCACCCTGCTGGCCGGGCGCCTGAGCGGGCGACTGCACGGGTGCCTGCCCGGGTGCCTGCCTGCCCGGCGTCGGGCCTCCGGTCGGGGGACGGCCGCCGAGCGCGGACAGGTCGATGGCGCCGCGGGCGCCCGAGGGTGGGGTGGGGGTGCTGCTCATGACAGGGATTGTCTCAAAGCACGACCCGACCCCGCGCCCGGGGCGCAGGGTCGGGTCGTTTCAGGCGGTGCGAGTCACTCCGCCGTGGCGGAGACCATCTGCTCGTCGGCACCGACCGTCGTGGCGGCACCCTTGGCGGGCACGACCATGACGACGTTCTCGAGGCTGGTGATGGTGAGGCTCTTGCTCGCCTTCGTCCTGCCCACGAGCTTGCTGTAGGTGCCCGGGATGACGAGCTCCTTGGCGGCGCGGCTCGTCGAGATGACGTCGCGACGGGCGAGCTGGCCGAAGGTCACGGTGCCGCCGTCGGCGAGGCGGAAGGCGATGGTGAACTTCGCGGACGGGATGTGCGCCTGGCTGAAGTAGGCGAGCGTGCCGAGCGACTTCACCTGGGCCGCGGCCGAGGTCCGCAGCGCGGTCGCGTAGGCGTCCTTGGTCTCGACCGCCTTGGTGGCGACGGGCTTCGGGTAGGCCAGCGCACCGGCATACGCGGCCAGTGCCTCGCTGGGAGCGAGCGTCGCGCCGCCCTTGTCGGTGGGCGTGACGAGCGGTGCGCCGGTGGCGAGGTCGCCCATGGCGGGCACGCTCGTGCCGGGAAGCATCGGGACGGACGCATAGATCTTGAACGGGTCCGAGGCGGCCTTGGACATGAGCACGTGCAGCGTCTGCGTCTTGCTCGCCTCGTCGAGCGTGCCGACGAGGATGGCGCGCGGCCACTGCTTGCCGCGCGAGACGGCGACGACCTGCGGGTCGCTCTTGGCCTGCAGCGGGTCGGACGCGGCGACGGTGCCGAGCCTGGTGGCGGCCTGCGCCTGGGCGAGCGCGGCGTCGGCGAGCACGGCGGCCTGGGCCTTGGCGGCCCCGGCGCCTGTGGCGGCGCGGGCGGCCACGGCGGCGTCGAGGACCCGACCGGCGACGTTCTCGGCGCCGTCGACGTTGAGCGGGGCCGTGTCGGTCCGCTCGGCGGGGGCATCGTGGACGCCGACGACGGCCTCACCGACGCCGCACCCGGTGAGGGCGGCGGCGGAGACGAGGGCGACGAAGGACGTGCTGAGGGTGCGGCGGTTCATGCGGGCTCCTCCTTGGACGTCGCGGGGAGGGTTGCCGTGGTCCCGGTCTCGCTCTCGGGAGCGGTCCCGGTTCCGGTCTCGGGCGCGGTGTCGGGCCCGGTCGCGGGCGCGGTGTCGGGCCCGGTCGCGGTCGCGGGGCGGCCGGGACGCGAGGTCCACAGCAGGCTCGCGCCGGCGAGGAGCAGGAAGAGGCCGACGAGCGCGGCGATGACCGACTGGACGAACCAGGACTTGTGCTCCCAGGTCACCTCGACCCGGTCGAGCTGGCCCTTGGTCGCCTGGGCGATGACGGTCTCGGGCGCGTTGGCCTGCTCGATCGTCATCGTCACCGCGCCGTTGCCGGTCTCGGTGTTGCGCCACACGTCGGTGGCGGCGAGCTCAGGGGCCTGGCCGCTGCCGGTCGTGCTGGTCTCGAGCTGCCACGGCTGGGTGCTCACGCCGGTGACAGTGGTGTGCGCGGTCGAGCCGAGCACGGCCTTGGCGTCAGACGGCGCGGCCGCGGCGAGCCAGGCGGTGCCGCCGCTGCGCGGGGTCGCGGTGACCTTGACGACGCCGTCGACCCGGTTGAGGACGGTCTGGGGCACGAGCACCGGGTTGGTGCCGGTGGCCTTCGAGCTGAAGGTCGCGGTTCCGCCACCACCGAGGTGGACGGCGTACCAGAGGCCGACGACGGTCAGCACCAGGCCCAGGAGGGCGAGGATGCCACCGACGACCCGCTTGGCGAGCGTGGGCATGCGAGGTCCTTTGGTTTGGATCAGGGGCGAGCCGAAATGTCTCATTTCGGTTACGGACTTCCCTCAACCATGACAAAGGTGGGCTCGCGAGCCAAATCGCGTCGCCGTCCAGGCGCCCCGTCGCGCGGGCCCGGGGAGGGTGGCCCGCCCGGTCAGGTGTCGACGCCGTCGGCCGGCTCGACGAAGTCGCCGGCCGCCACCCGCACTCCCCTGAGCAGCGAGAACACCTGGTCCTGCTCGTGCGCCGAGAGCATCCCGAGGCCGAACTCCGCCGCCTCGAGGTCGGCGGTCGTGGCCTCCATCGCGACCCGTCCGGTGTCGGTGATCACAGCGATCGCGCCGCGCCGGTCCTGCGGGTTTGGCACGCGGTCGACGAAGCCTTGGGCGACGAGGCGCTGGACGATGTTGGTCGCGCTCGTCGGGTGCACCATGAGGCGCTCCCCGATGCGGCCCATGGACAGCCGGCCCTCGCGGCTGAACGCGAGCAGGACGAGGGCCTCGTAGCGCGCGAACGTCAGCCCGTGCCGGCCCGCGATGGCGTCGAACTCGGTGATGAGCAGCTGCTGCACCCGCATGATCGACGTCGCCGTGACCATGGGGCGGGAGCGGCTCCCCTCGCCCCACCGCGCGCGCCAGAGGGCACCGGCGCGGGCGATGGGGTCGAAGGGCAGCCTGAGGTCCTTGGGCACAGGAGCACGCTAGCCGCCCGTCACCTCACTTCGGTGTCGCCACCGACGAGAACGTCCCTCCTGCCCCGTCGTCCCAGCCGACCGAGACCGACGCACCGGAGCCGAGCGCCCGGGTGAGCGGGACGCTCACGACGACGAGCCCGGAGCGTGACCGGGAGACCGGTGTGACGAGGCGTCCGGCGATGCCGGCCGCGTCGCGCACGACGATGTGCGCCGTGCCCGGGTGGCGGACGCGCAGCCGGAGCTCGACGCGGTCGCCGCGCACCTTGGCCTTGTCCACCCACGCGGCCTCGCGCGCGGACGAGGACGGCCGGCCCGCGAGCGCGACGTTGGTCCTCACCGCCTGCTCGACCGACTGTGGCGAGTCGACCGACTGCAGCGCCTCGGTCGGGATGACCGGCGCGCTCGGCGTCGTCGGGCGACCGGCCGGCGGCACGTAGCCCTCGAGCCGCACGTCGCCCCACCGGTAGGGGTCACCCTGCACGCCGCCCCACACCGACCAGCCGATCCGGGTCTGCCCGGTCCGGTCCTGGGTGTCGGAGTCGTAGGGCAGGACGTTGAGCCCCATGTGGGCCGGGTCGACCGCGCTCGGCAGGAGCGACATCGGGATCGAGGTCTCGACGACGTAGCCGGTGTAGGGCTTGGTGACCTTCGAGGCGACCTTCATGCCGGGCGCCGTCGTGGGCCCGTCACCCTGGTGGGCGTCGGCGTCCCGCAGGTAGCAGGGGCCGCCCTCCGCGGTCCACGGCAGGATCGCCGCCTTGAACGTCGTCGACGTGTTCTCGGACGTGCCACGCGGGTCGATCGCGATCTCGACCGAGTCCGTGCGCCAGTGCCGCTTGCAGTCGCTGGCCGCGAGCGGCGTGCCCTTGACGTCGTCCTTGACGGTCACGGCCACGAAGAGCGTGTCGTCGCGCCAGGTCACCTGCGCGGTGGCCGAGCAGTCGGTGGCCGAGGTGCAGGCCTCGCCCTCCCAGCGACGTCCCACGTCGAGGACGGGACCGGCATACTCCCCCGGCGAGACGACACCGTCCACCGTCGGTGCGGTGGCCGCCTGCGGGACCCTGGCGGTCGGCACGAGCTCGAACGCCTGCTGCGTCGTGCCGGTGGCGCCGTTGCTCGTGGTCTCGATCGGGTAGAGGTAGTCACCCGCCGCGCCGCCCTCGACCGAGGTCTTGAGCGAGGTGTCGGTGTTCGTCGCGGTGAAGCCCACCGTCGTCGTGGCTCCTGGAGCAAGACCGGTGTATGCCGCGGACGCCGGGGTCATCGTGAAGCCCGCCGGTGGGCGTGGGGTCACCGTGCCCGACTGGACAGTCGCGCTGTGGTTGGTGACGGTGACGCCGACGGGTCGGCTGCCGCCGGACGGCAGGGTGAGGACCGGACGCACGATGTCCGCGAGCGCCTCGGCGCCGACCTCGTCGGTCCACTGCCGGAACTGCGCGACCTGCGGCAGCAGCTGCTGGGTGGCGGTCACGGGGGCGCTGACGAGCACGGGCTCGTCCTGGTAGCCGGTGCCCGACGCCGTCGAGACGAACGCCTTGACGCGGGTCTGGGTGCCGATGGCCGCGCCTGCTGCGGGGGTCACCGTGAACCGCGTCGTCTCGCTGCGGCCGGGCCGGGGTGAGCCGAGCTGACCGGAGCCGGTGACGGTCCAGCCGGCCGGGACCTCGAGCCGGGCCCGGGCCTGCTTGAGGGCGCTGGACCGGGGTGCGGTCACGCCGACGGTCACGGTGAAGGGGACGCCGGGCAGCACGCGGTAGCGGTCGGCGTCGACGGTCATGCCGCTGCCGAGCGGGAGCCCACCGGGCAGGGCGACGAGCGAGCCGTCGAGGGGTGCGTGGTTGGTGTAGGCCCCGTCGGTCCCCCACTGCGGCAGCGGGGTCCGGGAGTCGACGAGGGTGAGGTAGTCGCAGCCGAGCTGTGCCGGGTCGGTCGAGACGTCCGGGAAGCCCGCCCAGCCCTGCGACGCGTAGACGCGCTGGGCGTCCCGCTCCACGGCGGCCCAGGTGCGACCACCGGGTGCCGGTGTCCCGCCCCAGACTCCGTAGACCGTCTGGCTCGGGTCCGCGGGGACGAACGCCCTGGCGCAGCCCGGCCCGTTGGCCCCGGTGCCGTTGGCCGCCCTCATGAGGATCCGGTCGGGCGAGAAGGGCTTGAGCCCCTCCTTCGTGATCTGCTCCGGGAACCGCGTCGGGTCGCCGGCGGCGTAGTAGGCCTCGATCGCGATGCGCGCGGCCTCCTGGTGGTTGCCGTGCTGGCCCGGCGACGGCGCCGGGTTCATCGTGACGAGGACCTCGGGCCGGGTCTGGCGCAGGATGCGCACCGTCTTGGCCAGGGTCTCGTCGTGGTCCCAGACCTGTGCGGTGAGCGGCTCGCTCACGGTGTAGTAGAAGTCGACCTCGTCGAGGTTGTAGACGTCGGTGATGCCGGCCTTCGCGACGGCGCTGCGCTCCTCGCGCTCGCGGATGAGGCCGAGCGCCGGTCCCTCCTCGGGTCCGACGGCGTTGCCACCACCCTCACCGCGGGTGATCGTGATGACGCCGGTCGACACCTCGTGGTCGGCGCCCCACTGCCCGAACGTCGAGAGGGTGCCGGCCTCGTCGTCCGGGTGCGCGCCCACGAACATCGCGTCGAGGTCGGCGGGTGGACCGGCCGACGTCGTGGCATCGGGAGGTCGTGGCGTCGCGGCGGCCGGTGACGCGACGAAGGCGCCGGCCGGCAGTGCGAGGGCTGTGGCGACCGCGAGGGCCGCGGCCCCACGGGTTCGTGGAACGAGTGACATGTGTTCTCCCCATCCGGTGCGCCCGCGAGTCGTGCAGGAGACGTCGTCCTCGCGAGCGCTGTGGGGGCGACGACAGGTGTCAGTCCTTGACCGCCCCCTCGAGCATCCCGGCGATGAAGTGCCGTTGCAGGAAGAGGTAGACGATGACGACGGGCAGCGCCACGATCGTCGCCCCGGCGGCGAGCAGGGCGTAGCCCTGGGTGTACTGGCCGGAGAAGAAGCCGAGCCCCAGGGGCGCGGTGCGCAGGGCCTCGTTGGTGGGCACCATGACGAGCGGGATGAGGAACTCGTTCCAGGTCCACATGAAGGTGAGCACGACGAGCGTGACGATGGCCGGACGCGCCAGCGGCACGAGCACCTGCCAGAGGATGCGGCTCGTCGAGGCGCCGTCGAGGCGCGCGGCCTCGACGATCGAGCGCGAGCTCGACCGGAACGCCGCCCTCAGCCAGAACGTCCCGAAGGCCACGGACTGCGCCACCTGCGGCAGCGCGATCGCCCAGAACGTGTCGGTGAGACCGACCGAGCGCAGGTCGAAGAAGAGCGGCACGACGATCGCCTCGGCGGGCATCATGATGCCGATGAGCATGAGGTAGAACAGCGCGTCGGCGCCGCGGAACCGCATCGTGCCGAGGGCGAAGCCCGCGAGCACCGACAGCACCGTGCTCACCGCGACGACGAACGTCGACACGAGCAGGCTCGTACGCAGGTAGCTGCCGAACCGCCCGATCTCCCACGCCTGGGCGAGGTTGCCCAGACCGCCCTGCGCCTCGGCGTCGGGCTGGAGGCCGGCGACGACGATGCTCAGCACCGGGTAGGTCGCGAAGACCGCGAAGGCCACGAGGATGACGTAGTTCATCGTTCGCTCGGACGTCGAGACGCGCATCAGTCGGCCACCCTGTCGCCGACGCGGGTGATGACGAAGCTGATCGCGAAGATGACGACCGTGAGGCAGACACCGATGGTGCAGGCGAGCCCGACCTGCCCGATCTCGAAGGCCTGCCGGTAGACCTCGTAGCTCGGCACCGTCGTCTGGTGGCCGGGCCCGCCGGACGTCGTCATGTAGATGAGGTCGAACGTCTTGAGCGCCGCGATGACGGTGAGCGTGAGCGCGACAGCGATCTCACCGCGCACCGACGGCAGCGTCACGGCGAAGAACTCGCGGAACGCACCGGCCCCGTCGAGCCGGGCAGCCTCGTAGAGGTCGCGCGGGATCCGGCCCATCCCCGCGAGGAGCAGCACGGTGACGAGCCCGCTCTCGAACCACGTCCCGATGAGGCCGACGGCGGGCAGCGCGAAGGCGTACTCCCCCAGCCAGCCCCGCGTCCACGACTCGAGCCCGATCGCGGTGAGCACCGAGTTGATCGTCCCGTCGGGGGCATAGATCCGGCGCCACGCGACGGCGATGACGACCATGGCGACGACCTGGGGCAGGAAGACGACGGTCCGGAAGAACCCGAGCCCGCGCACGCTCGCCCGGTGCAGCACCGACGCGAGGACGAGCCCGACGACGAGCGGTACGAGCGCGAAGAACCCCATGAGGACGAGCGCGTGCCCGAACGACGCGCGGAGCCGCTCGTCGGAGAGCACCTCCTGGTAGTTCGAGAGCCCGGCCCACGTGCCGACCGTGAGCCCGTCCCACTCGAAGAGCGAGAGGTGGACGGCCCGCAGCAGCGGGTAGAGGGCGAACACGGCATACACGAGGAACGCCGGGAGGACGTAGAGGTAGCCGATCCGACGCGGCTCCCCCGGCGGGCCGAGCGAGCGCGCACGGGACGCGCGTTCGCTCGGCGGGCGGGTGCGGGTCGGGCGCTCGCTCGGCGGGCGGGTGCGGACCGCCATCACTTGCCGGTGAAGTCGCCGTAGTCCTTCTGTAGCGCCTCGAGGGCCTTCTCGGGTGTCGCCTTCTTGGCGAGGAGGTCCTGGAGCGTCGCGCCGAGGGTGTCACCCATCGTCGGCGTCGCCCAGTCGAGGTAGGGCACGAGGCCGTCGTCCTTCGACACGGTCCCGAACGCCGCGAAGACGTCGGTCCCGAGGGCGTCGGGCGCCTTCTGCTCGGCCGTCTCGACGACCGGCAGGTTGCCGTTGTCGGCGAGGACCTTCATGGCCTCCGGGCTCGTGATGAAGTTGACGTATGCCGCGGCCGCGTCCTTGTTCTTGGCCTTCTGCGTGATCGCGAAGGGCAGACCCGAGCCACCGGTCGTGACGGGCGTGCCGCCCGCCTCGGGGGCCGGCGGGAGCATGAACTTCACGTCGGTCTTCATCGCGGCCGAGAGGTCGGCCTGGAGCCACGAGCCGGCGATGAGGAACAGACCCTTGCCCTTGGTGAAGCCCTGCCACGCGGGGTCGTAGTCCTGGCCGTTGAAGCCGGCGTTGAAGTAGCCCTTGTCGACCCAGTCCACCAAGGTCTGCGCGGCCTTGGTGTTCTCGGGCGTGACCCAGTTGCCGCCGGTCTGGCCGAAGCCGAGCTTGCGGATGTCCTCGGCCTTGGTGAAGCGGCCCTGGACGACGCCGAACACGTGCCCGGCGGGCCACTTCTCGAGGTTGCCGAGGACGAGCGGGGCCTCGCCCTTGGTCTTGGCCGTCGCGAGCGCCGCGTCGAACTCGGCCCACGTCTTGGGAGGGTTGATGCCGAGGGTCTTGAGCTTGGCGTCGTTGTAGAAGATGCCGACGACCTCACCGACCTGCGGCATGCCGTAGAGCGACCCGGAACCGAAGGTCTTGCCGTCGGTCGAGTACGAGGCGACGTTGCGCACCGACTGCGGGTAGCGCTTGTCCCAGCCGTATGCCGTGGCGTAGGGATCGAGGTTGACGAGCTGCCCGGCCTTGACGAACTCCCCCATCTGCGAGCGGGTGTTGTTGGCCTGCACCACGTCCGGCGCGTCGGCACCGGTGAGGGCGAGGCGCAGCGTCTTGACGAGGTCGTCGAACGAGCGGGAGACCCTCTTGATCTTGATGTTGGGGTACTTCTTCTGGAACTCGGCGTTGAGGGTGGACATCTGCTTCTCCTGGCCACCGCGCACCTCCTGGTCCCAGACGGTGAGGGTGACGTCACCGAGCGAGGCGGCGTCGGTCTTGACGGCGTTGGGCGAGGGCGACGATGCGTCGTCCGAGCCACCGTCGGACCCACCGGGGGCGCACGCACTCAGCGCGAGCCCCGCGCCGGCGACGAGTGCGACCAGCGTGGTGCGGGTGCGGTTCATGGTGTCTCCTTGGGAAGCGGTGTGGTGACGGGAGCTGCGGGAGGGGAGGTCGTCGGCGGCCCCGCGTCGGAGCCGGCTGCCTGGGCGTCGGACAGCTTGGCGATCGTGGCGGCGGCGCGGCGCACGGCGCCCACCGGCACGTCGGCCACGAGGTCGTCGAGGAAGGCGAAGCGGCGCTGCACCGAGCGGGCGGCGGCGTTCGACGTCGGCTGGCGACGCACACGCTGCCACCAGTCGGCGATGTCGCCCCAGCCGGGTGCGGCGAGCGAGCCGCCGAACTCCTGCACCGCGAGGCTGGAGCAGAGGGTGGCGAAGTTCATCCGGTCCAGCAGCGGCCACCCAGCCAGGGTCCCGACGAGCATCCCGGCGTCGAAGACGTCGCCCGCGCCGGTGGGGTCGATCGCCTCGACCCGCAGCGCCGGCACCACGGCCTCCTCGCCGGTGCCGGAGTCGATGGCCACGGCGCCGTCCCGGCCGTTGGTGACGACGGCGAGCGGCACGAGGTCGGCGAGGGCGTAGAGCGCGTCGTGCGCGGAGTCGGTGCGGGTGTAGGCCATCGCCTCGACGGCGTTGGGCATGAAGGCGTGGCACTCCTCGAGCTGGGCCAGGACGTCCGGTGACCACTCGCCCGAGGGGTCCCAACCGACGTCGGCGAAGAGCAGCGCGCCACCGGCGGCGGCGCGGTCGGCCCACTCACGCTCGGGATGGCCCTGACCCAGGGGGCGCTCGGCGTCGAGGTCGAGGAGCACGGAGCGGGCCCGCGGGACGGACCCGATCATGTCGGTCGCCGACTCGGGGGCGGTGTGGCCATGGGTGATCATCCGCCGGTCTCCGTGCACGGAGACCGAGACCGTCACCGGGGTGTGCCAGTGCGGGTAGCGGCGCGAGCGCGAGAGGTCGATGCCCTCCTGCTCCTCGAGCGAGCGCCAGCAGAACTCGCCGTAGTCGTCGTCGCCGAAGGCCGCGCCGAGCGAGGTGTGGAGGCCGAGCCGGGCGGCGGCCACCCCGAGGTTGGCGATGCCTCCCGGGCAGGACCCCATGCCGTCGGCCCAGACCTCGGTGCCGCTCTTGGGCATCGCCTGGAGCCCGGTGAAGATGATGTCGAGGAACACCGTGCCCTGCACGAAGACGTCGATCTCGGGGTCGTCGGCACGCCTCAGCGAGGCGAGCGGGTCATACGTCTGGTCCACCGGCACCTCGTCATCGTGGCCCGTCCGCGGCTGGACTGCAAGACCCGGGTGCGCGTTTTTGCGCGTTTCCTCCCCCGGGTTCGTGCTCATCGGCGGGGATGCACCCTCACCCATGGCTGAAAATGCTCACACTTGGTACCTTGCCTGACGTGAAGGTGCAGCGACAGAGCGAGATCCTCGCTCGGGTGCGCGAGGGCGGAAGCGTGTCCGTCAACGAGCTGTCGAGCGCGCTCGACGTGAGCCCGTCGACCATCCGGCGCGACCTGCACCAGCTCGACCGGGCCGGCGTCCTGACCCGCGTCCACGGTGGCGCCGCCGTCACCGCGTCCGACCCCGACACGCTGCGCCCCTTCGACGCCGTCGCCCGGGCCGACGCCGAGGCCAAGACACGGGTCGCGGTGGCCGCGGCCCGACGGGTCCGTGACGGCGAGGTCGTCGCCCTCGACATCGGCACGACGACGGCCCGCATCGCGCAGGAGCTGCGGGGCCGCGCGATCACCGTCGTCACCAACAGCCTCGCCGTGCTCGACGTGCTGCGGGACGACGAGGCGGTCGAGCTGATCCTCCTCGGCGGCATGGTGCGCCGGTCCTACCACTCGCTCGTCGGGGTGCTCACCGAGGACGCCGTCCACCAGATCGGCGTGGACCGCGCGTTCATCGGCACGAGCGGCATCGCGAGCGGCGGCCAGGTCATGGACTCGACCTTCGTCGAGGTGCCGGTCAAGCGCGCGCTCATCGCAGCGGCCCGCGAGGTCGTCGTCGTCGCCGACGGCCACAAGATTCCCGGATCCGGAACCCTGCGGGTGTGCCGGGTGGACCAGGTCGACGTGCTCGTCACCACCGACGGCGCCGACGAGCTCATTCTCGACGAGTGCCGCGAGCGCGGCGTGGAGGTGGACATCGCGTGAAGCTGACGATCCTCGGCGGTGGTGGCTTCCGTGTGCCCCTGGTGCACGGCGCCCTGCTGCGCGACGAGTCCGGGCAAAGGGTGACCGAGGTCGTCCTGCACGACCGCGACGAGCGCCGGCTCACCGCGATGGCTCTCGTCCTCGACCAGCTCGGCTCGGGTCACGCGAACGCCCCCACGGTCACGACGACCACCGACCTCGACGACGCCCTGCGCGGCGCCGACTTCGTCTTCTCGGCCATCCGGGTCGGGGGGCTCGAGGGGCGCACGCGGGACGAGCGGGTCGCCCTCGATCTCGGGGTCCTCGGCCAGGAGACCACTGGTCCCGGTGGGCTCGCCTATGCGCTGCGCACCGTCCCGGTCGCTCTCGACATCGCCCGCCGCACCCGCGAGGTCGCGCCGGACGCGTGGTTCATCAACTTCACCAACCCTGCCGGCATCGTCACGGAGGCGATGCAGTCGGTCCTCGGCGACCGGGTCATCGGGATCTGCGACTCGCCGATCGCCTTGGCGCGCAGGGCCATCGGCGCCCTGGGTCTCGACCCGGCAGCGACCGAGATCGACTACGTCGGGCTCAACCACCTCGGCTGGCTCCGGGGGCTTCGCGTCGACGGTGTCGACCACCTCCCCCGCCTCCTCTCCGACCCCGTCGCCCTCGAGACCCTCGAGGAGGGGCGACTCTTCGGACCCGAGTGGCTGGCCGCCCTCGGTGCCATCCCCAACGAGTACCTCTACTACTACTACTTCGCCCGTGAGGCCCGGTCCTCGATCCTCGCCGCCCCCCAGACGCGCGGCGAGTTCCTGCGCGAGCAGCAGGACGCCTTCTACGCCTCGGTCGAGTCGGCTCCCGGCGACGCCGCGGCGGAGTGGCACCGGGTGCGCGAGGAGCGCGACGCCACCTACATGAAGGAGGCGCGCGCCGAGGACGAGCAGCGCGACGAGGCGGACGTCTCCGGTGGTGGCTACGAGGGCGTCGCCCTCGCGATCATGGCCGCCATCAGCCGCGGCGAACGCTCCTCGATGATCCTCAACGTCCGCGGCGACGCAGCCCTGCCCGGTATGCCGGACGGTGCCGTCGTCGAGATCCCGTGCGTCGTGGACCGCGACGGGCCCACTCCCCAACGGCTCGCGCCGGTCGAGGGCCACATGCTCGGGCTCATGCAGGAGGTCAAGGCCGTCGAGCGCCTCGTCATCGAGGCCGCGACCACCAGCTCCGAAGCGGCCGCGCTGAAGGCGTTCGCCCTGCACCCGCTCGTCGACTCGGTGACGACCGCCCGCGCCCTGCTCGAGGGCTACCGGCGCGCGCACCCGGGCATCGCGGAGCTGCTCGGCCGGCCCTGAACCGGCACTGATCCCGGCCGTGACCCCGGCACTGCGGGTCAGGCCCCGACGACCTCGCCGTCGTCGAGCTCGATGACCGAGTCGGCTCGCGCCGCGGCCTCGGGGTCGTGCGTCGCCATGATGACGATCGCGCCCGCGTCGGCCTGTGCCCGCATGAGGTCGAGGACGCGCTCACGGTTGTCGTGGTCGAGCTCGCTCGTGGGCTCGTCGGCGAGCAGCACGGTCGCGCCGATGGCCAGCCCGCGGGCCACGGCGGCGCGTTGCTGCTGGCCGCCGCTCAGCTCCTCGATGAGGTGCGTGCCCGACTCCCCCAGGCCGACCGCGGCGAGCGCCGCGGTGGCGCGCTGGGCTGCGTCCTCGGGGCTGTGTCCCCGTGCGCGCAGCGGCGCCAGGACGTTCTCGTATGCCGTGAGCACGCTCGCGAGCCCGTTGCCCTGCGGGATGATCGCGACGGCCCTCGGGTCGCGCTTCGCCGAGGGCCCTTCGCCGAGGTCGACCTCTCCGGCTGCCAGCGGGACGATTCCGGCGATGGCGTTGATGAGGGTCGTCTTGCCCGCCCCGGAGTGCCCGGTCACGGCGACGAACTGCCCGGGGCGAGCCGAGAGTGACACACCGCGCAGCGCCGTGACGTCGCCGTAGGTGACACCCACGCCCCGCACCTCGACCACGGCCCCGTCGGCGCGGTCCTCGACGCC
This sequence comes from Knoellia locipacati, assembly GCF_007992835.1. Taxonomy (GTDB): domain Bacteria; phylum Actinomycetota; class Actinomycetes; order Actinomycetales; family Dermatophilaceae; genus Knoellia; species Knoellia locipacati. The sequence goes on along the minus strand of NZ_BKBA01000016.1, from coordinate 10,741 downwards.
GACCGGCGCCGTCCCAGCAGGGGCCGGGACGCGCGCTCCCGGCCCGTCAGGGGCGCCGTCGGGCGCGCCACGACCACCGCGGTTCGGGAGCCGGAGCGGCGGCCGCCGCTCAGAGTGCTTGCCCATCGGGCACCTCCTCGACCTCGTCCTTGACGAGCGTCCATCCCTGTTCCGACTCCACGAGCCGGACCAGAGTGCCCGGTGTGAGGCTGGCGAGCACGTGCGGTGGCAGCGGCACGGAGCCGTCGGCCGAGACGACAGCGAACTCCTCGCCCTGCCTCCCCTCCGCACCGACCCGGCCGTCACGGATGGTGACCGTGCGCGGCATACGGGCGGCGACCTCGGGGTCGTGGGTCACGACGATGACGGTCGTGCCCCACGTCGCGTTGATGTCGCTGAGCGTCTGCAGGACCTGGTCGCGCGCCTCGTGGTCGAGCTGGCTCGTCGGCTCGTCCCCGAGCAGGAGTCCCGGCCGGGTCGACACCGCCACGGCGAGGGCCCCGCGCTGGAGCTCGCCGGGGGTGAGCGACGACAGCGGCAGGTCCGCACGGTCCGTGAGGCGGACCAGCTCGAGCACCTCGTCGACGGGGACGGTCTCGGCGTCCTTCGCGCGGCGCGAGCCCTGGACGAAGGTGATGTTCTCGCGCATCGTCTTGTGCGGGATGAGGTTGCGAGAGGCTCCCTGCAGGACGATCCCCACCTCGCGGCCGCGCAGTGCGTCGAGGTCGGGCTCGGACATCCGCGACAGCTCGTGCTCACCGATCCGGATCCGGCCGGCGCTGGGACGGAGCAGCCCGCCGAAGAGCGTGAGGAGGGTCGACTTGCCCGCGCCCGAGGGGCCCAGCAGCGCGAGCATCTCGCCTGCCTGGACCGAGAGGTCCACGCCGGCGAGGGCGGCGACGTCGTGGTGCTCGGCGCGATAGATGTGCACGAGACCTGCGGTCAGCACGGGCAGCCCGGTCACCACGCCTCCCTCAGTCGGTCGATGTCACCGTGGCTCGAGGACCTCAGCGCGAGCACCGACGCCACGGCGGCGAGCACGAGGGCGGTGGCGACCCACGCCCCGGCCATGACGACCCACGACGGGCTGAGGTCGAGCGCCGGCACCGGTGCCGGGGTGTCGAAGAGCGGGATGAGCGGCATGGCGAGGACGGCGCCGGTCACACCACAGGCGGCACCGACGAGCGCGGCCAGGACCACCGGCACGACGGCCTCGCGCACGGTCGCCCGTCGCAGGTCCCGTCCGGACACCCCTGCGACGCGCAGCGCCGCGATGTCGCGGGTGACGACCCGACCCGTCGTCATCGCGACGACGACGAGCATGACCGCGGCCAGGAGCAGCGACAGCAGCGCGGTGAACAGGCCGAGCAGCAGGCCCCACCCGGTGGCGGACTCGTCGAGCAGCCGCTTGCTCTCGGGCAGCGACCTCGTCGACAGGATCTCGAGCCCCTTGTCCCGCAGCACGCGTTCGGCGCCGGCCACCCCGCCCGGGAAGCCCTCGTCGATCCAGACCTCCATCGAGCCCGTCGTCGGCAGCCGGCCACCGATGCGCAGCATGAGGTCGAGGTTGACCAGGGCGCCACGGTTGCCCACGAAGGGCAGCGCCGGCACGCGCTGCTCGGCACTCGCGGGAGTCGTGCGCCCGGCGAGGCTCTGGATGTCGAAGCGCTCTGCCGTCCCGCCCGACGGGATGCGCCCCGAGAGCACGGCGGGGACGACCTCGGGTGCGTCGGCCCGGCTCACGGAGGCGTTGCGGCCGGTGTTGCTGAACGACAGTCGCAGACCGCCGCGGGGAGCAGCGGCGAGCGAGATGGAGTCGGTGACCGGGCCGGCGAGCTCCATGGGCAGGCCCGTCGCCGGGTCGATGACGGTCCCGCCTCCCCCGCTGAGGTTCGCGGCCTCGCCACGCGGCTTGAGCCAGCCGGAGAGGTCGTCGATGCCCAGCGGCTTGCCGTCGAGCGCGAACCCGGACAGGTCGACGGAGCCCTGGACCGCCTCGAGGGCCTGCCCCTGCGCGACCTGGACCCAGACGGACTGCAGCCGGCAGCCCGTCGGGCACAGGACCGGGGCGTTGACCGCCCGTGTGCCCTTGCCCGTGAACGGGAGCGTGGCGATGTCGCGCGTGAGGACCTCGCCGGCCGGTGTCGTCACGGTGATGCCCACACGCAGGGGCTCGGCGTCGACCGGCCCGGGCACCCACGTCTTGGCGTCGACCCCCTCAGGGGCCGGGCCGAAGCCGAAGCCGACCGGCGTGACGTCGAAGTCGAGCCTGGCCGTGAGCCGGTCGCCGTCGAGGCGCACCGGGTCCTGGGCAGGCAGCGCGAGGGCCCTGAGGTCGAGGCCCACCTGTGCCGGCGGCGCCCAGGCAATCCTTCGGAGCTGGTCCGGACGCGCCGCCAGGGTCGTCGTCGAGTCGGGGTCGCGCTGCGTCACGAAGCCCACCGGCATCGCGTGCTCGCGCTGCCCCGCGGGCAGCTGGTCGACCACCCGCGCCACCGCGGTCGGGTCCTTGGACCCCGTGCGCAGGGCGGCGAAGGCACCGACGGTCACCTTCGCGCGGTTCTCGCGGTTGCGGTCGGCGACGGAGACGGCGTTGGCGGCGAAGACGACGAGCGCCGAGACCGCCGTGACGACGAGCAGCACGTGGCGGGTCGTGGGGCGCCGGGCGATCGCGAGCCCGGCCAGTCCCGAGCCCAGCCTGCCGCCGTCCAGTGCGCGGCGTCCCAGACGGGTCGCGAGCAGGACGACGACGACACCGAGCAGCGCACCGGCGGCGAGGGCGAGGAGCGTCGGCGTGAGGATCGCCATGGGCCCCGTGATCTGGCCGGTGACGATGCCGATGACCCCCACCGCGGCCAGCACGACGAGGATGACGTCGCCGACGCGCAGGTTGCGTGACGTCGTGGCGGGCGGGACGCTGCGCAGCAGCGAGGCGATCGGCTCACGCAGGACGGGCCGCGCGGCGGCATACACGACCGCGAGCGAGGCGAGGCCGGCGACGGCGGCCGCGAGCGGCACCTGCCAGCCGAGCTCGAACGGCACCCCCGGCGGCAGGACGACGCGACGCACGAGCTCGCTGAGCCCGATCGCGATGGCGACCCCGAGCGGCAGGCCGAGCAGGACGGTGAGCCCGAGCTCGGCGATGACGAGCCTGCGGCTGGCCTCACGGCTGCGCCCCCGGAGTCGGGAGACCGCGATCTCGGGGCGCCGCTGGGCCACCGCCGCACCGGCGACGAGGACGAGGACGGCGAGCGCCACGGCGACGAGCTGGGCGATGAGCAGCGGGACGAGCTGGCGCACCAGACCCTTGCCGTCCGCGACCTGCTGGGCGATCTTGGGCAACGGGCTGTCGACGGTGGCCAGGCTCGCGGGCCGCAGCCCTGCGACGGCCGTCCCCGCGGCCGAGAGCGAGTCGAGGGTGATCCGCGAGGTCCGCAGGCGGTAGTCCACCGAGAGCTGGGCGTTCTGCCACCCCTTCGTGATCCCCGCGGGAGCCACGACGAAGTCGTCGATGGCCGGCACGAGGTCGCCGTAGTCGACGACCTTGCCGGACTTGCCCTGGAGCTCGGTGCGCAGCCAGTAGTCGGGGTCGGGCTTCGCGGTGTAGATGCCCGACACGACGTAGGGCCTGGGCGCGCCGTTGTTGTCGCTGAGCACCAGCGCGGTGCCGAGCTTCCACCCCCACACCTTGGCGTCGGCGGCGGAGACGAGGAGGTCCTCCTCACCGGAGGGACAGGCGCCCTCGCTCAGGGTGAGGTGGTCGCAGACCTCGTCACGGGCGACGAGCCGCACGGGCGAGGGCTTCTTGCCCCGGGTGGGGACGACGTCGGTGTTCGCCGTCGTCATCGAGACACCGGGGTAGTACCACTGGTCGAGCGTCCGCGGCATCTCCTGCTCGACGGTGCTCGCGCTCAGCTCGGGATCCTGGGTGCGGGTCGCGAGGAGGCCGAGCTTGAGGTCGGCGGCCTCGAGGCGACCGAGGGTGGCACGCAGGAGCGCCTGGTCGATCGAGCGCGAGAACAGCGGTGCGAAGGCGGCACACGACGCCACGAGCGCCGAGATGAGGATGAGGACGAGGGACTGCCCACCGCGGTAGCGGATCGCCTTCCACATGCGTTTGGTCCCCCCGGAGTGAGGTGTGGCGTGTCGCGGTCCCGCTCACGCTAGACCGGCCGGAGGCGACCTGACAGAACTTCCACCAACCGTGACGGTTTCGAAACTTCTTGCCACAACCCCGTGGTGGGCTCAGCCCTGGGACTGCTCCGCGATGGTCGCCTCGAGCCGCTCGAGCTTGCCCTCGAGCTCGCCCGTCCTGCCGGGCCGGATGTCCGCCTTGAGCACGAGCCCGACGCGCGGGCCGTGGGCGGCGAGCGCGTCGACGCACGCCTTGACCACGGCCATGCACTCGTCCCACTCCCCCTCGATCGTCGTGAACATCGCGTCGGTGCGGTGGGGCAGACCGCTCTCGCGCACGATGCGCACGGCCTCGGCGACGGGACCGGTCACCCCGCCCTGGTCGTCGGACACGGACGGGGAGACGGAGAAGGCGACGAGCATGGGCCCACCGTATGCCGTCCGCCCCCGTCGTGTGCGTCCGGCTCAGACCGCCTCGGGAGACAGGAACGCGTGGACGAGCGGGACGACGCCCGCGCCCTCGCCGCTCGCCGAGGCGACCCGCTTCATCGAGCCGCAGCGGATGTCGCCGGCGACGAAGACCCCCGGCACGGTGGTCGCGTAGGGCGCGGGTGGCCGGCCCCCCTGCCACGACTGCCACGGCGTGTCCGCGCCGGAGAGGACGAACCCGAGGTCGTCGCGGGCGACCTCGGGCGGGAGCCAGTGGCAGGTCGGCTGGGCGCCCAGCAGGAGGTAGAGCCCGGCGGCGTCGACCCGCTCCTCGGCGCCGGTGCCGACGTCGCTCAGGGTGAGCCACTCGAGGTGGCCCTCGCCACCGCCGTCGGTGACGACCGTGCGTGGACGCACGCTGATGCGAGGGTTCCCCTCGATCTCGCGGATGAGATAGCTCGACATGGTCGCGGCGAGACCCTCCCGGCGCACGAGGATCGTCACGTGGCTGGCGAAGCGCGCGAGGTGCACCGCCGCCTGCCCGGCGCTGTTGCCGCCGCCGACGACGTAGACCTGCTTGTGCTTGACCTCGCGCGAGGTGCTCGCCGCCGCCCCGTAGTTGACGCCACGACCGAGCAGCTCCTCCAGCGCGTCGACCCCGAGCCGCCGGTAGTCGACACCGGTGGCGATGAGCACGGTGCGGCCGCGCACGCTGTCGCCCCCGAGTTCGACGACGTGGCACCCGTCGGGGCCCTCACCGATCCGCAGCGCCGTGACCTCCTGCCCGGCGAGGAAGCGTGCGCCGAACCGCACGGCCTGCGAGCGCGCCCGCTGGGCCAGCCGCATGCCGGAGATCCCGCGCGGGAAGCCCAGGTAGTTGCGGATCATCGAGCTCGTCCCCGCCTGGCCGCCGATCGGACCCTGGTCAATGATGAGCGTGTCGAGCCCCTCCGACGCCGCATAGACCGCCGCGCCCAGACCCGCGGGTCCCGCACCGACGATGACGAGGTCGCAGATGGCGTCCTCACCGATGTCGGTGGGCCGGCCGTAGAGCACGGCACCGAGGTCGGCGTTCGACGGGTTGGACAGCAGGTAGTCGTCGTTCGGCGCCTGGAGCAGCGGCATCGAGGCCTCCGGTCCGGCCGCGGCGAGGGCCGCGACACCGGCCGGGCTGTCGGACGTGTGCACCGTGTTGGGCAGCCCCATCCGGTCGAGGAAGTCACGGATCCGGGTCAGGTCCGGGGACGGCCCGTCCGCGATGATCCGGGTGCCGTCGATCTCCGAGTAGCTCACCGACTGCGCCCAGTCCGAGAGCGTCTCGGAGATCGCCGTGTGGAACTCCTCGTCCCGGGCCCCCTGCGGCAGCATGAGATAGAGGTCGAGCCGGCCCTCGGCGAGGCTCTCGCGCATCACCTCGACCGAGCCACGGAAGCGCTCGACCGGCACGTAGACGAGCCGCCGGGCGCTCGGCATGAACTTCTGGAACTTCGCGAGCAGGTGCGTGGCCTTCTCGCCGCCGGCGAAGAACTCGCACGCCGCGAGCGCCACCGGGCGGCGGCCCGATTTCAGCTCGGTGAGGACCTCGATCGCCTCCTCCATCGAGGTCGGCGCGACGATCTCGTAGTCGGAGGAGTAGCGCTGGGTCATGACGTCGACCATGGCCTGCCTGTACTCGGCGCCGAGGACGAGGATGACGGGGGTCGGACGGGTGCCGGGTGGAGTCACCCGGATCACGCTACTGCGACGACGGCAGTGCAGTCACCGCTCCGACGACCCGGCTCGCGGCGGCATACACGTCGGTCCTCCCGGAGGCGACTGCCGAGGCGAGCTCGTCCGAGACGAGACCGCCCTCTCCGCCGAGCCGTCGACGCAGCTCGGCCAGGGCGATGGCCTCGATCTCGGACCGTGCTCGCTGGCTGCGCCGCGCCTCGAGGGCGCCGGACTCCTCGAGCCAGCTGCGGTGCGCGTCAAGCGCTTCGAGCAGATCCGGTATGCCGTCCGCCCGGCTCGCGACGGTCCTCACCACCGGGGTCCGCCAGTCGACCGAGCGCTCGCGGTTGCCGAGCTGGATCATGTGCCGGAGGTCGCGGACCGTGTCGTCGGCCCCGTCGCGGTCGGCCTTGTTGACGACGAAGACGTCACCGATCTCGAGGATCCCCGCCTTGGCGGCCTGGATGCCGTCGCCCATGCCCGGTGCGACGATGACGACGGTGGTGTCTGCGCGGGCGGCCACCTCGACCTCGGACTGCCCCACCCCGACCGTCTCGAGCAGGACGACGTCGAAGCCGGCGGCGTCGAGGACGCGCAGCGCCTGGGGCGTCGCGAACGACAGCCCGCCCAGGTGACCACGGGACGCGACCGAGCGGAGGAAGACGCCCGGGTCGGTCGCGTGTTGCTCCATCCGGATGCGGTCACCGAGGAGGGCTCCGCCGGAGAAGGGCGACGACGGGTCGACCGCGAGGACCGCGACACGCTGGTCGCGCGCCCGCAGCGCGGTGATGAGTGCCGCCGTGGTCGTCGACTTGCCGACACCGGGCGACCCGGTGAGACCGACGACGTGGGCGTGGCCGCCGTGCGGGGCGAGCGCCGCCATCACCTCGGGCAGGGCGGGGTGGCCGTCCTCGACGAGCGAGATGAGCCGGGCCACCGCACGCGAACGCCCCTCCCTCGCGTCGGAGACGAGGGAGGGGACGTCGACGGTGCGGGGTGTCGTCGCGATGACGCCGTCCCGGGGTGCGGCTGGTCCGGGGACCGTCAGCCGGCCGAGGGCACGGTGAGGATGAGGGCGTCGCCCTGACCGCCACCACCGCACAGGGCGGCCGCTCCGGTGCCACCGCCGCGGCGCTTGAGCTCGAGGGCGAGCGTGAGGACGACGCGGGCGCCGGACATGCCGAGCGGGTGGCCCAGGGCGATGGCGCCACCGTTGGGGTTGACCTTGTCGGCGTCGAGCCCGAGCTCCTTGGCCGAGGCGAGGCCCACGGCCGAGAAGGCCTCGTTGATCTCGACGACGTCGAGGTCCGTGAGTGCGATGCCCGCCCGGTCGCAGGCCTTCTTGATGGCGTTGGCCGGCTGGCTCTGCAGGCTCGAGTCGGGCCCGGCGACGACGCCGTGGGCGCCGATCTCGGCGAGCCACGTGAGGCCGAGCTCCTCGGCCCGCGACTTCTTCATGACGACGACGGCGCAGGCGCCGTCGGAGATCTGGGAGGCCGAGCCGGCCGTGATCGTGCCGTCCTTGGCGAACGCGGGGCGCAGCCGCGACAGCGACTCGACGGTCGTGTCGGCGCGGATGCCCTCGTCCTCCTTGAACTCGACGGGGTCACCCTTGCGCTGGGGGATGGAGACGGGGACGACCTCGTCGTCAAAGAAGCCGTCCTTCCAGGCCTTGGCGGCATTCTGGTGGCTGCGCGCGGCGAAGGCGTCCTGCTCCTCGCGGGTGAACGCCTTGGCGTCGACGTTGTGCGCCTCGGTGAGCGCACCCATGGCCTGGTCGGTGAGCACGTCGTAGAGACCGTCGAAGGCCATCGAGTCCTGGAGGGTGACGTCGCCGTACTTGTAGCCGTCACGGCTCTTGGGCAGCAGGTGCGGCGCGTTGGTCATCGACTCCTGGCCACCGGCCACGACGACGTCGAACTCACCGGCGCGCACGAGCTGGTCGGCGAGCGCGATGGCGTCGAGGCCCGACAGGCAGACCTTGTTGACGGTGAGCGCGGGCACCGAGAGCGGGATGCCGGCCTTGGCCGCCGCTTGGCGTGCGGGGATCTGTCCCTCGCCCGCCGTGAGGACCTGACCCATGATGACGTAGTCGACGTCCTCGGGCTTGACCCCGGACTTGTCGAGGGCGCCCTTGATGGCGAACCCGCCGAGGTCGGAGCCACTGAAGCCCTTGAGGCTGCCGCTCATGCGTCCCATCGGGGTCCGCGCCCCGGCGACGATGACGGTGGGATCGGTGTTCGGGGTCGAGGGGGTGCTCACTGCGTGTCCTCCAACGTCGGTGTCGGGCTGGCGCCCAGTTCGGTTCCGATGCTAGTTCCTGCCACGGAGGGCGCCCACCCCCGCTGTGACCGATGTCCCGTAGGTGTCGATCACCACACCCGCAACACCTGTATGCCGTGCGCTCGCCTCCCTAGGCTCGCCCCATGAATTCCGCTCCGGACGGGTCCGTGCCTGCTCTGTTCACCGCGATCGACCACGTCGGTGTCGCCGTGGTCGACCTCGACGAGGCGATCGCGTTCTACCGCGACACCTACGGGATGACCCTCGCCCACGAGGAGGTCAACGAGGAGCAGGGCGTCCGCGAGGCGATGATGGCGGTCGGCGGGTCCGGCTCGCACGTCCAGCTCCTCGCGCCGCTGTCGCCCGACTCGACGATCGCGAAGTTCCTCGACCGCTCCGGCCCGGGTGTCCAGCAGGTCGCCTACCGCGTCGAGGACATCGACGCCGTGAGCGCGACCCTGCGTGAGCGCGGCCTGCGCCTGCTCTACGACGAGCCGAAGCGCGGCACCTCCGACAGCCGCGTCAACTTCATCCACCCCAAGGACGCCGGCGGCATCCTCGTCGAGCTCGTCGAGCCCGCCCCCACCTCCCACTGACCGCCCGTCCCAGCGCCCACCACCCGCCCTTCGCACACACGACCCAAGGAGCACGACGACCCATGGACCAGATCCGCGACGCCATCCTCAGCGGGGACCGCACCGAGGAGACCTACGCGAACCTCTCCATCCCGCAGACCTACCGTGCGGTGACCGTGCACAAGGACGAGGTCGACATGTTCGAGGGGCTCGCGTCCCGCGACAAGGACCCGCGCAAGTCGCTCCACGTGGACGACGTGCCGGTCCCCGAGCTCGCGCCGGGCGAGGCCCTCGTCGCCGTCATGGCGAGTGCGATCAACTACAACACCGTGTGGACGTCGATCTTCGAGCCGGTCTCGACCTTCGGGTTCCTCGAGCGCTACGGCCGCACCTCCGAGTACGCCAAGCGTCACGACCTGCCCTACCACGTCGTGGGCTCCGACCTCGCGGGCGTCGTGCTGCGCACCGGCCCCGGCGTCGGCAAGTGGAAGCCCGGCCAGGAGGTCGTCGCGCACTGCCTCAGCGTCGAGCTCGAGGACGCCGACGGCCACAACGACACGATGCTCGACCCGCAGCAGCGCATCTGGGGCTTCGAGACCAACTTCGGCGGCCTCGCCGAGCTGGCCATCGTCAAGGCCAACCAGCTCATGCCCAAGCCCACGCACCTGTCGTGGGAGGAGGCGGCCTCCCCCGGTCTGGTGAACAGCACGGCATACCGGCAGCTCATCTCCAAGAACGGTGCGGCCCTCAAGCTCGGTGACCGCGTCCTCATCTGGGGTGCCTCCGGCGGGCTCGGCTCCTACGCCACGCAGATGGCCCTCGCCGCCGGCGCCACCCCCATCTGCGTCGTCTCCTCGCCCGAGAAGGCCGAGATCTGCCGCGCCATGGGCGCCGAGCTCATCATCGACCGCAACGCCGAGGGCTACCGCTTCTGGAACGACGAGAACACCGCGCAGGACCCCAAGGAGTGGCAGCGCCTGGGCAAGAAGATCCGCGAGCTCACCGGCGGCCACGACGTCGACATCGTCTTCGAGCACCCGGGCCGCGAGACCTTCGGCGCCAGCGTCTACGTCGCGCGCAAGGGCGGAACCATCGTCACCTGTGCCTCGACCTCGGGCTACATGCACGAGTACGACAACCGCTACCTCTGGATGAACCTCAAGAACATCCTCTCCTCGCACTTCGCGAACTACCGCGAGGCCTGGGAGGCCAACGCCCTCATCGACCGGGGCCTCATCCACCCCACCCTGTCGAAGACCTACACGATGGACGAGGTCGGCCAGGCCGCCCTCGACGTCCACCACAACCTCCACCAGGGCAAGGTCGGCGTCCTCACCCTCGCCCCCGAGGCCGGGCTCGGCATCACCGACCCCGAGAAGCGCGCCAAGTACGAGACCGAGATCAACCGCTTCCGCGACGCCTGACCAAACCAAGACCTGGAAGAGGCAATGCCATGCGGCGCTCGGCGTGAGTCGAGCGCCGCACGGCCCTTCTCGCGACTCACGCGTGACGTCGAGCGCCGCATGGCGCCTTTCGGGGCGTGCGTCGGTACGCCGGCCTGACGACGAGACGGGAGAAGACATTCCGTCCGGGGCCGGCGTGCCGCTAGC
>NZ_BKBA01000015.1 GCF_007992835.1 Knoellia locipacati | reverse complement strand
CCTGGCACCGACCATGACCCCGCACCACACCCCGACGCCACCCACGCGACGGGGCCACAGGCACGTCCAGGACACACCCACGGTGGGCCCGGCGGGGCGTGACGTCAGCGTCGAGCGAAGCGATGGCCAGACGCGCGCCGCGCAGGTGGACAGGGCCCCTGGCCCACGCGAGCGCCCCCTCGACGGCGAGTGGGTACCCGTCAGCGGCGGGTGAGTGCGTGTCCTGCCTGTGTCGTGAGGCGAGTCCAGCGCCCGTTGGTCGCGAGCGTCGACTCGCCACCGAGAGTGAGGAAGCCCAGCGCGTATGCCGCGAACGCGAGCGCGGCCGGATACGCCGTCCCGCCCTCCGGGCCGGTGCCCGCCTCTCGCACGTCTGCCCCATCGGGAGCCGATCCATCGACCGGGACCATCCGACCCCAGACACGTTCACGCAGCGCCGCCACTGCAGCCGAACCCGCACCGTCCGGAGTGCCGTCCGCCACCTCGGCGATCCCCTCGGACGCCACGCGCTGCAGGGCCTCCGAATCCACAGACCCGACGACCTGCCATCCCGCCCGCGGCGGCGAGACCGCAGCCCACGCCGCCGACACCGTCATCGGTGGCACGGGCAGCACGGCCCGCTCGCCCGGCCGAGCGACCCGGTCCGAGACAGCAGCCAACGGCACGACCACGTCGAGCTCCGCAGGCACCGCGAGCGCAGACGTCCGCAACCCCACCGTCGTCCCGGTCCCCATCAACCCCGAGCCCGGCAGCACCCCGACCCACGACGCCAGCACCGACCCGACGGCCTGGAGCCGCACGGCACCGTCGGCGTCGAGCGCACGGGCGCGGGCGGCATACCGGCCGAGGTCCTGGAGCGACTCGGCATCGGCGAGCACGAGCTCGGAGACCACAGCAGCACTCACCGGCGCGACCAGCGGAACGCGACCGCACCGCCGAGGTGTCCGTCGAGCACCGCGCGTTCCTCCGCCCCCAGGCGACGCGGCCGGGACGTCGCGAAGTCGTAGACGACGATCCCGGTCTCGGCGACGGCATACACGCGTTCGCCCATCGCCTCGGGGTCGCGCACGACGTAGCCGAGGTCGAAGCCTGCCCCGTGCACCCGCGTGACCCACATGTCGACCTCGATGGGTGCGTGGCGGTGGGTCAGCGGGGCGACGTACTCGATCTCGTGGCGCGACACGATGACGCCGGTGTCGAGCAGCGATCGCTCCTCGCCGAACCACTCGCGGAAGCCGATGACGCGGGCGTCCTCGAGGAGCCGGAGGTACTGCACGTTGTTGACGTGGCCGTAGGCGTCCATGTCGGACCAGCGCAGCGGCACCTCGGTGCGGTAGGGGCGAGCGGTGGGCTCGGGGGCGGGATCGACCACGGACATGCACCCAGTCTCGCAGCCCTCGACGAGTCCGCGACCGACACGGTCCTAGGGTGGACGGATGCCGCTCTCCCCCACGACGAACGCCCGCCTCGACCACGCCCTCGCCACCGGCCAGCGTGACCACCGCCTCCCCTCCGTCGCCGCCGGGCTCGTGCGCGGCGGCGAGCTCGTGTGGTCCGGTGCCGTCGGCACCGTCGACGGCCGCGCGACCGGGGCGCCCGTCGATGCGGACACCCAGTTCCGGATGGGCTCGATCACCAAGACCTTCGTCGGCGTCGCGGTGATGCGGCTGCGCGACGAGGGCCGGCTCGATCTCTCCGACCGGTTCGGCGTGCACGTGCCCGGCAGCCACCTCGACGACGTCACCATCGAGCAGCTCCTCAGCCACGCCGCCGGTGTCCAGGCCGAGACCGCGAGCGACTGGTGGGAGCGCACCCCGGGCGGCAACTGGGACCACCTCGTCAACTCGGGCGTGGGGACCCGCTTCCGCTCCGGGCGCCGCTTCCACTACTCCAACACGGGGTATGCCGCCCTCGGTCGCCTCCTCGAGGTGGTTCGCGAGCGCCCGTGGTTCGACGTCGTGCGCGACGAGCTGCTCGAACCGCTGGGCATGACCCGGACGACCCTGCGTCCGACCGGCGCTGCGGCACAGGGGTTCGCGGTGCACCCCTTCGCCGACGTGCTGCTGCCCGAGCCGGAGCACGACGCCGGCGCCATGGCCCCCGCCGGCCAGCTCTGGACGACGGTGGGCGATCTCTCGCGGTGGGCGGCGCTCCTCGGCGGCCACGTCGCCGACATCCTCTCGCCCGAGACCCTCGCCGAGATGGTCGAGCCGCACCACGTCGTCGACGAGCCGGGCCAGCCCTGGCTGGGCTCGCACGGTCTGGGCTGGCAGGTGTGGAACGTCGACGGCGCTCGGTCCGCCGGCCACGGAGGCTCGATGCCCGGCTTCCTCGCGAGCCTGCGGGTGCACCTCGACGCTGACGGCGGCGCCGGTCCGGTCGGAGCGCCCGGCGACGGCGTCGTCCTCTTCACCAACACGACCGCGAGCAAGGTGCTCAAGGACTTGCCCAAGGAGCTCCTCCGGACGATGCGCGAGCTCGAGCCGGCCCCGGTGACGCCGTGGGTGGCGTCGGGGTCGAGCGACGTGCTCGAGCTCGCCGGCATGTGGCACTGGGGTCCCGCGGTCGAGACGGCGCGCTTCGTCGGCGAGCACCTCGTCCTCGGCGAGCCGGGCACGGGCCGGGGGTCCCGCTTCGCCCGCGCCGGGGACGACGAGTGGGTCGGCCTCGACGGCTACTACACGGGCGAGCCGCTGCGGGTGCTCCGGCGCGGCGACGGCACGGTGTCCCACCTCGACCTCGCGACCTTCCGCTTCACCCGCACGCCCTACGACCCCGAGGCCGACGTCCCGGGCGGCGTCGACGAGCGGGGCTGGGCCTGACCGAGGGGCCTGTCGGGCACGGCGCCTACGGTGGGGTCACCATGACCAACGAGACGTATGCCGTCAGCGCGCCGACCGAGTCCGGCGCACCCTCCGACGTGGCCGGGGAGGCCACCGCTGCCCTGCGGCGGCTCGTCGGACGCGACGACGTCGACTTCCGCGACGGCCAGCTCGAGGCCGTCACGGCGCTGGTCTCCGACCGCAGCCGGGTCCTCGTCGTCCAGCGCACGGGGTGGGGCAAGTCGGCCGTCTACTTCGTCGCCACCGCACTGCGTCGTGCCCAGGGCGCAGGCCCGACGGTCATCATCTCCCCCCTCCTCGCCCTCATGCGCGACCAGATCGCGGCGGCCGAGCGGGCCGGCATACACGCGGTGACGATGAACTCGGCCAACGCGCAGGACTGGGACGAGGTCCGCCAGTCCCTCGCGAACGACACCGTCGACGTCCTCCTCGTGAGCCCGGAGCGCCTCAACAACCCGCGCTTCCGCGACGAGCAGCTGCCCGACCTCGCCCGCCGGTGCGGCCTCCTCGTCGTCGACGAGGCCCACTGCGTGTCCGACTGGGGCCACGACTTCCGCCCGGACTACCGGCGGATCCGCGACCTGCTCACCGAGCTGCCGCACGACGTCCCCGTCCTCGCGACGACGGCCACCGCGAACCAGCGCGTCGTCACCGACGTCGTCGAGCAGCTGGGGGTCGGCGGGCGCGACGTGCTCACCGTGCGGGGCGGCCTCGCGCGCGACTCGCTCCGGCTCGGCGTGCTGTCGTCCATGTCGCCCGAGCAACGGCTGGGCTGGCTGCTCGCCCACCTCGACGAGCTCCCGGGCAGCGGCATCGTCTATGCCCTCACCGTCGCCGCCGCCGAGGAGGTGGCCTCCGCCCTCTCCGACGCCGGGCACCGGGTGGCGTCCTACACCGGCCGCACCGACCCGGCCGACCGCGAGCGGCTCGAGGGTGCGCTGCGCGACAACGAGGTCAAGGCCCTCGTCGCGACGTCCGCCCTCGGGATGGGGTTCGACAAGCCGGACCTCGGGTTCGTCGTCCACCTCGGGGCGCCGTCGTCGCCCGTCGCCTACTACCAGCAGGTCGGCCGTGCGGGTCGCGCCACCGAGCGTGCCGACGTGCTGCTCCTGCCCGGTCCCGAGGACAAGGACATCTGGCTCTACTTCGCCTCGGTGTCGATGCCGCGCCAGGAGCAGGCCGACGCCGTCCTGCGCGCCCTCGCCGAGGCCGGCCGGCCCCTGTCGACCGCCGCCATCGAGACGATCGTCGACGTGCGGCGCACGCGGCTCGAGCTCCTCCTCAAGGTCCTCGACGTCGACGGTGCCGTCGCGCGCGTCCAGGGCGGCTGGACCTCGACGGGTCAGCCGTGGACCTACGACGCCGAGCGCTACGGCCGGGTGGCGCAGTCCCGCACCGACGAGCAGCAGCTCATGCTCGACTACGAGCGCACGACCGAGTGCCGGATGGCCTTCCTCCAGCGCACCCTCGACGACGCGACGGCCGTGCCTTGCGGCCGCTGCGACACGTGTGCGGGTCCGTGGTTCGCCACCGACGTCCCCGACACCGTCATCGGAGCTGCGCGCGAGCGCCTGGCCCGGGTCGGCGTCGACATCGACGCCCGCGCCCAGTGGCCCACCGGGATGGACCGCCTCGGCGTGCCGGTCAAGGGCAAGATCTCTCCTGACGAGTCGCTTTCCCGCGGGCGCGCGCTCGCCCGGCTCAGCGATCTCGGCTGGGGTCAGCGCCTGCGCGACGTCCTGCGTGAGGACGCGCCCGCCACGCCCGAGCTGCTCCGCGCCTGCGTCGGCGTCCTCGCCGGCTGGGGCTGGAGCGAGCGACCGGCCGGGATTGTCGCGGTGCCGTCCCGGTCGCACCCGCAGCTCGTCCAGTCGATCGCCCACGGGCTGGCCGAGATCGGGCGCCTGCCCTTCCTGGGCACGCTCGACCTCGAGCACGGTGGCCCCACGGGTGAGCCGGGTGGCAACAGCGCCTTCCGCCTCGCGGGCGTGTGGGAGCGGCTCGTCGTCGGTCCCGACCTCGCGGCGACGCTGGCCGGCGTGCGTGGTCCGGTCCTGCTCGTCGACGACCTCGTCAGCTCACGCTGGACGCTCACCGTCGCTGGTCGCGAGCTCCGCCGGGCGGGGGTCGACGGCGTCCTGCCGTTCGCCCTGGCCGTCGATGGCTGAGGGGTCGGACTCGCCGCGCGCCGCACGCGCCGGCGGGGTGACCCGCACCGTGACGAGCGGCAGGAACGCCTGGACCGCCGGCCCGATGAGCAGCGCATAGAGCACCGTCCCGACGCCGACGACGCCGCCGAGCAGCCAGCCGATGACGAGCACGGTGACCTCGAGACCGGTGCGGATGAGCCGGATCGACAGACCCGTACGGCGGGCGAGCCCGGTCATGAGCCCGTCGCGGGGACCGGGGCCGTACTGGCTGCCGATGTAGAGCGCTCCACCGAGACCGTTGACGACGATCCCGCCGAGCAGCATCGTCACCCTCAACCACAGGGCCTCCGGGGTCTCGACGACCGACAGCATGACGTCCGTGGCGATGCCGATGACGAACACGTTGGCGATCGTCCCCAGCCCGGGCCACTGGCGCAGCGGGATCCAGAGCAGCAGCACGAGGATGCCGACGACGATGACGACCGTCCCGAAGCTCCACCCGACCTTGTCCTGCACGCCGTAGTGGAAGACGTCCCACGGGTCGAGCCCCAGCTCGGCCCGGATGAACATCGCCATCGCCGTGCCGTAGAGCCAGAGCCCGACGAGCAGCTGGCTCACGCGGCGCACGGTGGAGCCGGCACGCAGCTGCTCCATCGGGGTCATCGGGACGAGGTCGACACGTCGGGCGGCCCCGCGGCGCAGGGTCTGGATCGGGCTCATGCGGACCATCATCGACCACGATTGGCCTTCGAATCCATGGCCACTTGTGCGACAGTGGCCCCATGGTTGCTCCCGTGCTCTCCGCCGCGCGCACCGCGGACCTCATCGGACCCACGCGAGGTGACGGGCCGGCATACCAGCTCGTCGCGGACGCGCTGCGCCTCCTCATCGCCGACGGCCGGATCGCCGTGGGCACCCGACTGCCGAGCGAGCGCGACCTCACCGGCGCGCTCGGACTGAGCCGCACGACGGTGAGCAGCGCGTATGCCGTGCTGCGCGACCGCGGCTACCTCACCTCCCGTCGTGGCTCGGGGAGCGTCGCGAGCCTTCCCCAGGGCGTGGTCCGGCGCGACACCGGCCTCCACCTGTCGCCCGACGTGCCGGAGGGGACCATCGACCTCACCTGCGCCGCGCAGCGGGCCCCGGCGGGGATGACGCAGGCGGCGGAGGCGGCGATCGCGGCCTCGCCCGACTACCTGTGCGGTACCGGCTACCTCGTCGACGGGCTCCCCGAGCTGCGCGAGGTCATCGCCGCCCACTACTCGGACCGGGGGCTGCCCACGACGGCGGACGAGGTGTTCGTGACGACCGGCGCCGTCGTCGGCACGGCCATCGCCGCGCGCGCCCTGCTCTCCCCCGGCGACACGGTCCTCATGGAGACGCCGACCTACCCCAACATCTTCCCGACGCTGCGCCAGCTCCGGGCGCGCATCGCGGCCGTGCCCGTCGAGCCGACGGGGTGGGACGTCCCGACGATGACCTCGACGATCCGCGCGTCCGGTGCGCGCGCGGCCTTCCTCCTGCCCGACTTCCACAACCCGACGGGCAACCTCATGACCGACGAGCAGCGTGCCCTCGTCGCCAAGGCGTTGCGGCAGAGCCGGACCACCGCCATCGTCGACGAGACGGTGGTGGAGCTCGGGCTCGACCACGAGGGCCCGATGCCGCTGCCGTTCGGTGCCCACCACGCCGACACCGTCTCGATCGGCAGCGCCTCGAAGTCGCACTGGGGCGGGCTGCGCATCGGCTGGATCCGCGCACCGAAGCACCTCCACGAGTCTCTGCACTCGGCGCGGGTGCCGCTCGACATCGGCGCCCCGGTCATCGACCAGCTCGTCCTGCTCCACCTCATGCGCGCCTCCCCCGGCATCACCCAGGAGCGGCGCCGCCAGCTGGTCGAGTCACGCGACGCGCTGGCCGAGGCCCTGCGGACGCGGTGCCCGCAGCTGCGGTTCGTCATGCCGCGCGGCGGTCTCTCGCTGTGGGTGGAGCTCCCCGAGCCGGTCGCCCTCCAGGTGACGCTCGCCGCCGAGGACGAGGGGCTGCTCTTCGCGAGCGGGCCTCGGTTCGCGGCGGCCGGCGGGCTCGACCGGTGGATCCGGCTGCCCTACGTGCTCTCCCCCGAGGAGCTCACCGAGGCGGTCGAGCGGCTGGTGCGAGCCCTGGCCCGGGTCGCCGACGGCAGCGCCGCGGCTCACGGTCGTCGCGCCCCACACCCCCGCGGACCGCTCGTCGCCTGACCCGCGAGTCGTCGTTAGGGTGACGCCTGTGACCGACTCGCCTGACACCCCACCCGCCCTGGCCCAGCTGTTGGCCGTGCTCGACCTCGAGGAGATCGGTCGCGCGGACATCAACGTCACCGCCTCCATCGGCGAGGACGGGGTCGAGGGCCGGGCTCCGATGACGTTCGCCGAGGAGATGACGCTCTTCCGCGGGCAGAGCCAGAAGATGCCCCATGGCCGGGTCTTCGGCGGTCAGGTCCTCGCCCAGGGAGTGGTCGCGTGCGGGCGCACCGTCCAGGCCGGCGAGAACGGCGCTCCCCGACCGATCCACTCGCTCCACGGCTACTTCATGCGCCCCGGCGACGACACGCAGCCCATCACGTTCGCGGTCGAGCGGATGCGTGACGGGCGGTCGTTCTCGACACGTCGCGCCCACGCCATCCAGAACGGCAAGCCGATCCTGTCGATGAGCTGCTCGTTCCAGGAGCACGCCGGGGGGCTCGACCACCAGGACGAGATGCCCGACGTGCCCGGACCCGAGGGCCTGCAGTCGCTCAGCGACGTCTTCGGCGGCATCGACCACCCGAGCGCCAAGCACGTCGCCGACCGCGCGATCGAGCAGCGCCACGTCGAGGGTCAGCTGTTCCTCTCACCCGGCGAGGAGCAGGTCGCACACCAAAGCGTGTGGACCCGCGCGGTCGGGCGGCTGCCGGACGACCCGCTGCTGCACTCGGCCGTGCTGGCCTACGCCTCCGACTACGCGCTGCTCGAGCCGGTGCTGCGACGCCACGGCCGGCAGTGGGTCGGCGGCGGGCTCAACGTCGCCAGCCTCGACCACGCGATGTGGTTCCACCGCCCTGCCCGCGCCGACGACTGGCTGCTCTACGCCCAGCAGTCCCCTTCGGCCCAGGGCGGGCGCGGCCTGTCGATCGGCCGGATGTTCACCGCCGACGGGACGCTCGTCGCCTCCACCGCCCAAGAGGGCATGCTCCGCGTCCGCGACTGAACTGCGCCCGAGTGGTGGCCCGACTGGGACACCGAGCGCAGCGAGGTGTCCCAGTCGGGCCATCAGTCGGGGTCCGGTCAGGGGAAGTGCAGCGGCTCCGCTGTGCCGTCCGCGCCCGTGGTCGTGACGGTCACCGTGTCGCTCGCGAGGTCGGCGCGGACCTCGATGCCGCGGTGGGTCATGACGAAGGTGTCGCCGTCGTCCTCGACCGAGCAGGTGACGTCCGCGAACCGGGTCTCATCCGTGCCCAGCACCTCACGGCGCAGCGCGATGAGCCGGCGGTACCAGCCGAACAGCGAGGCGTGCGGCTCGGAGGACAGCTCGTCCCACCGCAGCACGCTCGCGTCACGAGTCGAGCGCGCCTGCGGGTCCGGCACCGTGTCGGCCCATCCGTGCGACCCGAACTCGGCCCGACGGCCGGCCCGCACCGCCTCGGCCATGCCCTCGTCCGTGAAGTCGGTGAAGAACTGCCACGGCGTCGAGGCCGCGAACTCCTCGCCCATGAAGACCATCGGCGTGCCGGGCCCGAGCAGGTACAGCGCGGCGCCGATCGCCACCCGCCCCGGCGTGAGCGAGGCCGAAATCCGGTCGCCGGTCGCGCGGTTGCCGACCTGGTCGTGGGTCTGGAGGTAGGTCACGAGCCGCCGCCCGTCGAGGGCGTCGACGTCGACCGGACGCCCCCACTCGCGGCCGCGGAAGCTCGACCACGTGCCGTCGTGCAGGAAGCCGCGGGTGAGGACCTTCGCGAGCACGTCGAGCGGCCCGCCGTCGGGCAGGGCCCGCGTGCCACCGGCGAAGTCCTCGTAGTAGCCCTGCGTCTCGCCGGTGAGCGCGACGTGCAGCCCGTGGTGCACGTCGTCCGCCCACTGCGCCGTCATGCCGAGACCGCCGTCGGCCGTCGGCGTGACCATCGTCGTGTCGTTGAGGTCGCTCTCGGCGATGAGGTCGAGAGGCCGGCCGAGCTCACGCGCGAGATCGGCGACCGCGTCGGACAGCTCGACGAGCAGGTGCCGCTCACCCTCGTCGACGAGGGCGTGGACGGCGTCGAGCCGCAGCGCGTCGACGTGGAAGTCGCGCAGCCAGCGCAGGGCGTTCTCGACGATGAACGCGCGCACCTCGTGCGACCCGGGCGTGTCGAGGTTGACCGCCGGTCCCCACGGCGTCATGTGGGTCTGCGTGAAGTACGGCCCGAACCGACCGAGGTAGTTCCCGCTCGGCCCGAGGTGGTTGTAGACGACGTCGAGGCAGACGCCGAGCCCGCGCTCGTGGCAGGCGTCGACGAAACGCTGGAAGGCGGCCGGACCACCGAGGGCGTCGTGGACGGCATACAGGTCGACGCCGTCGTAGCCCCAGCCCCAACGCCCCGGGATGGCAGCCACGGGGAGGATCTCGACGACGTCGACGCCGAGGTCGACGAGGTGGTCGAGCCGCTCGACCGCGGAGTCGAAGGTGCCCTCTGCCGTGAACGTCCCGATGTGGAGCTCGTAGACGACCCCGCCGAGGGTGCCGGCGCCGTCGCGCGGTCCTCGCCAGCCGGAGTCACGCCACTCGTGGGCGGCGGTGTCGAACACCCGGCTCGGCCCGTCGACACCGTGCGGCTGCCATGCGCTGCGCGGGTCCGGGAGCGCCGGCTCCTCACCGTCGAGCACGAACGCATAGTCGACGACGTCGTATGCCGTGTGCTCACCCTCCCAGCGCCACCATCCGCGGTCGTCGCGCACCATCGGCAGCCGCTCACGCGGCTCGTCGGGAGCGCCGAGCTCGAGCTCGACCTGCTGCGCCTGCGGCGCCCACACCTCGATCATGACGTTCTCACCAGGAGCGCGACGGGCAGGTCCACGAGCAGGTCGGTCAACGCCGCCTGACCCGTGAAGACGCCAGAGTCGCTGTTGGACAACACATTTCGCCACTCGCCGTCAGGCAGGGACACCGTGGCGTCGCCGAGGCCGCCACGAGCGGCGAGCCGGTCGGCCTCGCGCGTGACGACGGCGACGAGCTGCGCACCGGACGCGTCACCGCGGGCCAGCGCCAGCGCGTGCGACGACGAGGTGTCGAGGCCGGCATAGTTCGAGGCAGGTCCGACAACGCTCTCGGGCAGGTCCCGACGCAGGCGCAGTGCGGCGGCGGTGACGAGCAGCTTCTCGTCGTCGAGGTCGCGCGAGCGCTCTCCTGCGTCCAGCCGGGCCAGGCGGTCGACGCGGTCGGCGTAGTCGACGGACCCGCGGTTGTCGGGGTCCACGAGGGTGAGTGCCTGGAGCTCCGCGCCCTGGTAGACGTCGGGCACGCCCACGGCGACGAGCTGGAGCAGCTTCTGCCCGAGGACGTTGGCGCGCACCGATGCCGCGTGCAGCGAGAGCCAGGTCTCGACGTGTCGGGCGATCGCAGCGTCGGCGACCACCGCCCGCGCGAAGCCCACGACCGCGGCCTCGTAGTCCGCGTCGCCGTCGACCCACGCGGTGTGGTCCTTGGCCTCGCGCACGGCCTTGAGGACGTAGGTCTCGATGCGGTCGGGCGTGATCGGCCAGGCGCCGAGGACGGTCTGCCAGACGAGGTACTCGGTGGCCCGGTCGACGAGCGAGGAGCGGTGTGCCGCAGCCAGATCCGATGCCTCGTGGGCCCAGCGCGACCAGTCGTCGGCCGACTCGGCGAGAGTCATGAGCCGGGCCCGCACGTCCTCCGAGCGCTTGGTGTCGTGGGTCGTCAGGGTCGTCATCGTCGTCGGCCACGTCGACAGCTGGCGCGCCTCGAACGCATGGAAGGCGTCCGCGTCGATCGACAGGTGCGACGGGTGACCGCCGACCTCGTTCGCACCGGACAGGCGCGACCAGCGGTAGAAGGCGGTGTCCTCGATGCCCTTGGCCATGACGGGTCCGCAGGTCTGCTGGAAGCGCACCATGAGCTCGGCACGGGCGGCGTCGGCGCCGACCTGCGCCTGCGGGAGGTGGCCCCCGCGCACGAGGCGGTCCATGACGGCGAGGGCGTCGTGGTCGGCCGGGTCGAGCAGCTCTCGGGCGCGCGACACGGCGGAGTCGAGCACGGCCACCTGCTCGTCGTCGGCTGCCTGCCCCGGCACGAGGTAGGCGCGGTAGCGGTCCATCGAGACGAGAAGGGCGCCGAGCGAACGTCGGAGCGCGTCGAGGTTCTCCCCCGGCACGATCGCTGCGACGAGCCGCATGAGCCGGTTGACCTCGGCCGCCTGGACCGTCTCGACGACGAGCTGCTTGGACTCCAGCACGACGTCCTCGAGGGCTCCGCGCCCCGCCGGCGCGTGCTCGGCCCACAGACGGTCGAGCACCTCGTCGCCGGCTGACGACGTCAGCGCCTGCTGCACCCGCAGCAACGTGTCGTAGCCGGTCGTCCCGGCGCACCGCCACGACTCGGGCAGCTGCTCCTCGCCCTCGAGGATCTTCTCGGCGACGACCCAGGCGTCCCCGGTCTCGTCGGCCAGACGCGCGAGGTAGTCCCCGGGGTCGGCAAGGCCGTCCGGGTGGTCGATCCGGAACCCGTCGATCGACCCGTCCCGATAGAGCTCGAGGAGGAGGGCGTGCGTCGCCTCGAACACCTCGGGGTCCTCGACGCGGACCGCCTTGAGGGTGGTGACGTCGAAGAACCGCCGGTAGTTGAGGTCCGTCGCACCATCACGCCAGAAGGTGAGCCGGTAGTGCTGTGCCGCAACGAGATCCGCAAGCGGTAGGCCCTCGGTCCCCGGCGCCACGGGGTACTCGTGGTCGTAGTAGCGCAGCACGGTCTCGTCGCCCGCGGCCCCGCCGTCCGTCGCCACCGTCAGCTCGCCGGCCGCCAGCACCTCGTCCAGGGACGAGCCGAGCACCGGCATGAGCACGCGACCGTCCTCGACGTCCCAGTCGACGTCGAACCACCGCGCCGCCGCCGACTCACGGCCCTCGCGCAGCAGCGACCACAGCGCGGCGTTGCGCCACGTCACGTCGGGCACGGTCATGTGGTTCGGCACGACGTCGACGACGATCCCGAGGCCGGCGGCGTGCGCGGCGAGCACGAGCCGGTCGAACGCCTCGCGGCCTCCGGCCTCCTCGTTGAGGCGGCCGTGGTCGACGACGTCGTAGCCGTGCGTCGACCCGGGGGCCGGCTGCAGGACCGGTGACAGATAGAGGTGCGAGACCCCCAGGGAGGCGATGTATGCCGTCTGCTCCGCCGCCGCGTCGAACCCGAACCCACCGTGCACCTGGAGGCGGTAGGTCGAGGTGGGCACGGCGCGGCCGGAGGCACCGACGACGACGGGAGCAGACGGCATACGCATCAGGACGGCCGTTCGGAGGTGGCCGCCCCCGCCGTGTGGGTCGGGGCCTCGCGGGGGCTGCGCAGGACGACGACCGCACGGGCACCGACGACGACCTGCGAGCCGGCGTCGCGCCACCCCGGGTCGACGATCTCGGCGCACGTGTCGATCTCGGTGAGCCAGCGCTCGCCCCACGTCGACGACGGGATCGTGAACTGCTGCTCCTCGGCGTCGGCGTTGAACAGGACGAGGAAGTCGTCGTCGGTGATCATCTGCCCACGGGTGTCCGGCTCGTGGATGGCACCGCCGTTGAGCCACATGGCGATCTGCAGGGCGTCGCCGTCCCAGCCGAACTCGTCCATGGGCTCGCCGGAGGGCTGCAGCCAGTAGATGTCACCGAGCGTCGACTGGCCACCGTGGTCGGCCGACCCGGCGAAGAAGCGGCGACGCTTGAACACCGGGTGGCTCTGGCGCAGGCGCACCACGGCCTTGGTGAACTCGAGCAGCCGCACCTGGTCCTCGTCGAGGTCCCAGTCGACCCACGCGAGCTCGTTGTCCTGGCAGTAGACGTTGTTGTTGCCGTCCTGCGTGCGCCCGATCTCGTCACCGTGGCTGATCATCGGCACGCCCTGCGAGAGCAGGAGGGTCGTGAGGAAGTTGCGCAGCTGGCGCTGCCGGAGCTCGCGGATCTCGGGGTCGTCGGTCGGCCCCTCGACACCGTGGTTCCACGAGCGGTTGTGGCCCTCGCCGTCGTTGCCGTCCTCGCCGTTGGCCTCGTTGTGCTTGTCGTTGTAGGAGACGAGGTCGCGCAGCGTGAAGCCGTCGTGGGCGGTGATGAAGTTGATCGACGCGATCGGCTTGCGGCCGCTGTGCTCGTAGAGGTCGCTCGAGCCGGTGATGCGGGAGGCGAACTCCCCCAGCGTCGCCGGCACGCCACGCCAGAAGTCGCGCACGGTGTCGCGGTACTTGCCGTTCCACTCGGTCCACAGGGGCGGGAAGTTGCCGACCTGGTAGCCACCGTCGCCGACGTCCCACGGCTCGGCGATGAGCTTGACCTGGGAGATCACCGGGTCCTGCTGGATGATGTCGAAGAAGGCCGAGAGCTTGTCGACCTCGTGGAACTGGCGGGCGAGGGTGGCAGCGAGGTCGAACCGGAAGCCGTCGACGTGCATCTCGGTGACCCAGTAGCGCAGCGAGTCCATGATGAGCTGGAGCACGTGCGGGTTGCGCATGAGCAGGCTGTTGCCGGTGCCCGTGGTGTCGTAGTAGTGCTGTTTGTTGTCGTCGACGAGGCGGTAGTAGCTCGCGTTGTCGATGCCGCGGAAGCAGATCGTCGGGCCGAACTCGTTGCCCTCGGCGGTGTGGTTGTAGACGACGTCGAGGATGACCTCGATGTCGGCCTCGTGCAGCGCCTTGACCATCGCCTTGAACTCGGTGACCTGCTGCCCGCGCTGGCCCTGCGCGTAGGAGTTGTGCGGCGCGAGGAAGCCGATGGTGTTGTAGCCCCAGTAGTTCGTCAGCCCCTTGGCCTGGAGCGAGGTGTCCTGGACGAACTGGTGCACCGGCATGAGCTCGATGGCGTTGATGCCGAGAGCCTTGAGGTGGTCGATGATCACCGGGTGCCCGATGGCGGCGTAGGTGCCGCGGATCTCCTCGGGCAGGTCGGGGTGGGTCATCGTCAGGCCCTTGACGTGAGCCTCGTAGATCACGGTGTCGTGGTACTCGTGACGCGGCGGGCGGTCGTGGCCCCAGTCGAAGTAGGGGTTGATGACGACACTGAGCATCGTCTTGCCGAGCGAGTCGTCGGTGTTGCGCTCGGTGGGCTCGAGGAAGTCGTAGGAGAACAGCGCCTGGTCGTTGCTCACCTGGCCCTCGATGGCCTTGGCGTAGGGGTCGAGCAACAGCTTGCTCGGGTCGCAGCGGTGCCCCGCCTCGGGCTCGTACGGGCCGGTGACCCGGTAGCCGTAGCGCTGGCCCGGCTGCAGACCGGGGAGGTAGGCGTGCCACACGAAGTGGTCGACCTCGGGCATCTCGATCCGCACCTCGACGCCGTCGTCGTCGATGAGGCAGAGCTCGACCTCCTCGGCCACCTCGCTGAACAGCGCGAAGTTCACCCCGCTGCCGTCGTAGGTCGCGCCGAGTGGGTATGCCGATCCGGGCCAGATTTCCAAGGCCGCCTCTTTCGTCGTGTTCTGGGTCAAGCGTGTGCACTCCTCACGGGGACGACGGCGGCCCGCGTGGCGGGAACGCCGGGCCGGTCGGGCTGGCTGGGTATCGTTCGCGCAGGACGCCTAACCTACCCAACTCCCCGCACCCCGAAGGACCACCAGTGACCCAGAATCGCACCGCCGTCGTCACCGGAGCAGCCCGTGGGATCGGTGCCGCGACCGCGCGCCGCCTGTCCAGGGACGGGTATGCCGTCGCGGTCGTCGACCTCGACGAGGCGGCCTCCGAGGTGGTTGCGGCCTCCATCCGCGAGGCCGGCGGGTCCGCGGTCGGCGTCGGCGTGGACGTCTCCGACGCGGAGCAGGTCGAGGCGGGCGTCGCCCGGATCGCCGACGAGCTCGGGCCTCCCGTCGTGCTCGTCAACAACGCGGGGATCATCCGCGACAACCTCATCTTCAGGATGACCGAGTCCGACTGGGACTCCGTCATGAACGTCCACCTGCGTGGCGCCTTCCTCATGACCAGGGCGTGCCAGGCACACATGACGGCGGAGAAGTTCGGGCGCATCGTCAACCTCTCGTCGTCCTCAGCGCAGGGCAACCGGGGGCAGGCCAACTACTCGGCGGCCAAGGCGGGCCTCCAGGGCTTCACCAAGACGCTCGCCATCGAGCTCGGCAAGTTCGGCGTCACCGCCAACGCCGTGGCTCCGGGCTTCATCCAGACCGACATGACCGCGGCCACCGCCGAGCGGATGGGCGTGTCCTTCGAGGACTTCCTCGCCGGGGCCGCGAAGCAGACCCCGGTCGGGCGCGTCGGCCAGCCCGAGGACATCGCCGCGACGATCTCGTTCCTGTGTTCGCAGGAGGCGGGCTTCGTCTCGGGCCAGGTGATCTACGTTGCCGGAGGCCCCCTCGACTGAGCGCGAGGACGCGCCGGCGCGAGGGGCCGCGCCCGCACGGGACCGTGCCTTCGACGTCGCCCGCGGCATCGCGATCCTCGCCATCGTCGTCGGTCACGTCCTGCGCGGACTGGCCGCGGCAGACCTCGTGCCGCGCACGTCCCCTGTCGTGCTCGAGGTGGACGACGCGTTCTACGCGTGGCACCTCACGATCTTCGCCGTGCTGCTCGGCGTCTTCCTCCGACCGGGTGTCGAGAAGCACGGGCCTCGCGCCTACCTCCGCTCCCGGGTCGCCCTCTTCGCCTACCTGTATGCCGTGTGGACCGTCCTCTTCGGCGTCACCCGCCGCTTCACCGACGTGGCGGCCCAGGCAGCGCAGGAGGGTGTCGACGCCGTCGAGCCAGAGGTCGTGGCCGGACGCTGGGACGGGTTCGTCGGCGACCGGTTGCACGCCCTGCTCGTCGCCGACGGCCCCTTGTGGTGGCTGGGGTTCCTCGTCCTCGTCACCGTGGTGGGTGCACTCGTGCGGCCGTGGAGCAGCCGCGCGCGGGCGGTCCTGTCGTCGGTCATCGTCGCCGTGGGCTCCTTGCTCGCCTGGGGCTGGACCGGTCCGTGGGTGTTCATGGAGGGCCTCGCACTGCTCGCGTTCGTGTGGTTCGGCCTGCTCGCCGGGCGCGAGCGCGTGGCCGCCCTGACCCGCTCGGCACACGCACGGTGGGTCGCGCTGGTCGGGGTCGGTGCCGGAGCGGCCGCACTCTGGTTGACCGACCCGATGCCCCCGACGTCGTGGATGGGACCGCGCACCCTCTGGGCCCTCGCCTGGGGCGTCCCGACCTCCATCGCACTGTGCCTCGGCGTCTTCGCCCTGTCGGGGAGCATCGGCCGGCGAGCGGTGGGCCGGCCGCTGGCGTTCCTCGGCGAGCGCTCGCTCGAGATCTTCCTCGCGCACATCGTCCTCACCGACATGGCCCGCAAGCTCCTCACCGTCGCTGGCGTCACGGACCTCACCGTCCACCTGGTCGTCGGGTCCGTCGCCGGCGTGCTCGGGCCGCTCGGCCTGTGGTGGCTGGGCCGACGGCTGCACGTGCCCTGGCTCTTCCAGCTTCCGACCCGCGCCTGACCGTCCCTCACCCTCTCGCTCTCAACTGATTGCCCCACGGCGGAGGGCATACATCGCTGGAAAGTTCTTGACTCGTCGGTTAATTAACCACTATGTTAAGTGCCATGGCCGATCCGCTCAGCACCACCTTCTCCGCCCTGGCCGACCCGACGAGGCGCGAGATCCTCCAGCGCCTCTCGTCGGGCGACGCCACGGTCGGCGAGCTGGCCGAGCCGTTCGCCATGTCGCTGCCGGCGATCTCGAAGCACCTCACGGTCCTCGAGCGTGCCGGCCTCATCACCAAGAGCCGGGATGGGCAGCGGCGCCACTGCCGCATCTCGGTCGCCCCACTCCAGGACGCGACGTCGTGGCTCGAGCTCTACCGCAAGCACTGGGAGAGCCAGCTCGACAGCCTCGGCGACTACCTCGCGTCCATCCACCGGCCCTCGACCGAGGGCGACCACGAGGAGACCCCGTCATGAGCTCCACCGCCAGCTCCACGAGCACCACCGGCACCACACCCACCGCGCACGAGCGCGCCACCGTCACCGCCTCCGGCTCGGAGATGGTCATCACCCGCACGTTCCCCGCCCCGGCCGACCTCGTCTTCGAGGCCATGACCAACCCCGAGCACATCCGCCGCTGGTGGGGTGCCGGGCACGGGGAGATGACCGTCTGCGAGGTCGACCTGCGCGAGGGCGGTGCGTGGCACTTCGCCCAGCGCGCCGACTCGAGCGGCGAGGAGGTCTCGTTCTCGGGGCACTACCAGCAGATCGACCGCCCCGGGCACCTCGTGCACACCGAGCGGTTCGACAACATCGACAGCCCCTACTCGCTCATCGACTCGACCTACACCGAGCAGGACGGGCGGACCACGCTGCGCGCCGTCATCACCTACGACTCCCCCGAGACGGTCCAGGCCGTCATCGACTCGGGCATGGAGCACGGCCTCCAGTCCAGCTACGACGCCATCGACGACGTCCTCGCCGAGCTCAGCGCCGCGGGCTGACCCCACGGCATACGACAACGTCCGCAACCATGGTCGAGATCGCGACCACGGTTGCGGACGTTGCGGTATGCCGGCGTGCTGCGTCCGCAGCTGTGGTCACCTTCTCGACCAGCTGTGCGGACGGTGCGGTATGCCGGGTGGCTCAGAAGCCGAGGTCGCGGCCGATGAGCTCCTTCATGATCTCGTTCGAGCCGGCCCAGATCTTCGT
The DNA here is from genome assembly GCF_007992835.1 of Knoellia locipacati. Taxonomy (GTDB): domain Bacteria; phylum Actinomycetota; class Actinomycetes; order Actinomycetales; family Dermatophilaceae; genus Knoellia; species Knoellia locipacati. The sequence goes on along the minus strand of NZ_BKBA01000015.1, from coordinate 41,059 downwards.
GACGCGGGCGTCGCGCCAGGCGCGGGCCACGCGGTACTCGTTCATGAAGCCGTAGCCACCGTGCAACTGGACGCACTCGTCGAGGACGTCGTTCTGGACCTGGGCGCTCCACCACTTGGCCTTGGCGGCGTCGACGGCGGTGAGCTCACCCTTGGCGTGGGCGGCGACGCAGTCGTCGACGTAGGCCTCGGCGACCTCGATCGAGGTGACGAGCTCGGCGATCTTGAACTTGTTGTGCTGGAAGGCACCGATGGGCTGGCCGAAGGCCTTGCGCTCCTTGGCGTAGGCGATGGTCTCCTCGAGGATCGCCTTGGCGTGGGCGACGTTGCTGACGGCCGCACCGACCCGCTCCTGCGGGAGTCGCTGCATCATCGCGATGAAGCCCATGCCCTCCTCACCGATGAGGTTCTCGGCCGGGACACGGACGTTCTCGAAGAAGAGCTCGGCGGTGTCGGACTCCTCCTGACCCACCTTGTCGAGCTTGCGGCCACGGCTGAAGCCCTCCATGCCGTCCTCGACCATGAGCAGCGAGATGCCCTTGGCACCCTTGCTGGGGTCGGTGCGGGCGGCGACGATGACGAGGTCGGCCTGGTAGCCGTTGGTGATGAACGTCTTGGACCCGTTGAGGACCCAGCCGTCGGAGCCGTCGTCGGCGCGGACCGCGGTCGTCTTGAGCGCGGCGAGGTCGGAGCCACCGCCGGGCTCGGTCATGGCGATGGCGCAGATCTTCTCGCCGGCGGCCATGGGCGGCAGCCAGCGCTGCTTCTGCTCCTCGGTGCCGAGGTCGACGATGTAGGGCGGGCAGACGTCGCTGTGGATGCCGAAGCAGGACGAGGTCGCGGCGTTGAAGCCGGAGATGACCTCGGCCGAGATGGCGTTGAAGCGGTAGTCCCCGGCGCCGGCACCGCCGAACTCCTCGGGGATGTCGAGGCCGAGCAGACCCTGCTTGCCGGCCTCGAGCCAGATGTCGCGGTCGATGCTCTTGGCCTCGAGCATCTGGTCGGCACGCGGCTTGAGCGTGCGGTCGACGAACTCCTGGACCGAGTCGTGGAAGGCGAGGTGGTCGTCGTCGTACAGGTTGCGGGGCATGGCTCTCCTCGACAGAACTACGAATGACTAAGCGCTTGCTTAGTCTCACGCGGGTCAGGCATGCTGTCAACATGTCGGCCACCACAGGCGCACCACGCTCGGAGCAGAGCATCCTCGCCACGCTCGAGGACTCGGGCGACACCGCCGGCGCCACGGCCGTGAGGCTCATGATGGCCGCCGCCGACGCCTTCGCCGACAAGGGTTTCCACGCCACGACCACCCGCGACATCGCGTCGCGGGCCGGGCTCTCCCCCGCCGGCGTCTACGTGCACTTCAGCTCCAAGGAGGACCTCCTCTTCCAGCTGAGCCGCCGCGGCCACCAGACGGCGCGCGACCAGCTCGTCGAGGCCGCGGGGGCGGCCGCCTCCCCGCCCGAGGCGCTCCGCTCGATCATCGCCGGGTTCTCCACGTGGCACGCCGAGCACCACCAGCTCGGCCGGATCGTCCAGTACGAGTTCCGCCACCTCACCCCCGAGCACCGCGACGAGGTCCTGTCGCTGCGCCGCGAGATCGACAAGGTCGTGCGCGGCGTCCTCGCCGACGGCGTCGAGTCCGGTGACTTCGAGGTCGACGACATCCCCAGCACCGCCCTGGCCCTGCTGTCGATGGCCGTCGACGTCGCCCGCTGGTACTCCCCCGAGATCCGGCGCACCCCCGACGACATCGGCCGCACCAACGGCCACCTCGCGATGAGGCTCGTCGCTCGCCGTTAGGCTTGCGCACCATGACCGACGCCGGAGGACACGGGGGCTCCCCGTCGATCGAGCAGCCCGACTACTGGTGGTACGTCGCGCGCACCGACCTGCTGCACGCGGCCCTCAGCTCGTACGCCGCGGACCGCACGACGGTGCTCGACATCGGCAGCGCCGACGGGCCGAGCGCGAGCTGGCTCCACGACGGCACCCGTCACCTCGCCTCGCTCGACATCGACCCGCGCGGGCTCGGCACCAACGGCGTCTGCGGCTCGGCCCTCTCGCTCCCCTTCGCCGACGCGAGCTTCGACATGGTGTCGGCGTTCGACGTCATCGAGCACTGCGACCCCGAGGCCGAGGCCCTCGCCGAGGTGGGCCGGGTGCTCCAGCCCGGTGGCACGTTCCTCATGGCCGTGCCCGCCTACCAGTGGGCCTGGACCGACTTCGACGTCGCCAACGGTCACTTCCGCCGCTACACGAAGCGGCGCGCGGTCGCCGCGGTCGAACGCGCGGGCTTCCGCGTCGAACGGGCGACCTACGCGTTCACGTCGGTCTTCCCCGGCTTCGTCGCCGAGCGGCTCGCACGTCGCCTCAAGGACCGCAAGCACACGTCCGCCGTCGACGTCGTCTCGGTGCCCGAGGTCCCCAGGGCGCTGCACCACGCCCTGCTCGCCGCGACGAAGGTCGACGAGGCGCTGCTCCGCCGACGCCTCGACCTGCCCTTCGGCAGCTCGGTGTTCGTCGCCGCGACGAAGGTCAGCGACGCACGCTGAGCCGGCACACGGCCGTGGCGGTCACCAGGTGCCCGCCTCGACCGGCTCGAGCTGGCGCACCAGCTCGGCGACGAGCTCGTATGCCGTGTCGTCGGTGTCGTTGCCCATCCCGAGGATGAGGTGGTCGAGACCGACCTCGGCCAGACGCCCGTAGCGGTCGACCGCCTCGTCGACCGACTGCATCGTCTCGCCGGACGACGCCTTCGCGCCCGACGTGCCGAGGCTGAGCCGCGACAGCGCGGTCACCTCGATCTCTCGAGGGTCACGCCCGACGTCGTCACAGTGCCCCCGCAGGATGGCGAGCCGAGCAGGCATCGCCTCCGGCCCGGCGTCGAAGAGGTTGCACGCGTCGGCGTACTTCGCCACGAGCCGCAGGGTCTTCTTCGGCCCGCTGCCGCCGATGAGGATCGGGACGCGGCGCAACGGCGCCGGGACATTGAGGGGACGTTCGAGCGAGTAGTGCCGGCCGGCATACGGGCTGTCGTCGCCGTCGAACATCCGGCGCGCGATCTGGAGCGTCTCCTCGAGACGCTCGAACCGTTCTGCCACAGGCGGATACGGGACACCGAGACCGCGGTGCTCCTCCTCGTTCCACGCTGCCCCGATGCCGAGCCAGGCGCGCCCACCGCTGAGCACGTCGAGCGTCGTCACCGTCTTGGCGAGCAGCCCGGGGTGGCGGTAGGTCACGCCGGTGACGAGCGTGCCGAGCTCGATCCGCTCGGTCGCGGCGGCGGCGAAGGCCAGCGCCGAGTAGCCCTCGAGCATGTCGAGCTCGGGTGGCCCGATCATCGAGATCTGGAAGAAGTGGTCCATGACCCAGAGCGACGACATGCCCGCGCCCTCGGCGTTCTGGGCGACCCGGCGGAAGGTGGGACCGATCGACGCCGGGGCGTCCGGCCAGGAGAAGTAGGAGACCTGCAGTCCACAGCGCATGCCCTGATCCTGCGCCTCGGTCGGACCATGAGCAAGCACAATGGCGCGGTGCGCATCTTCGCCGCGGTCGTGCCGCCTGCCGACGCCCACGCGGACCTCGAGGAGTTCCTCGAGCCGCGCCGGGACGTGCACTCCGACCTGCGCTGGACGCCCTCCCACCTCTGGCACGTGACACTGGCGTTCCTGTCCGACGTCCCCGGCGGCCTGCTCGACGACGTCGTCGACGCGGTGACCGGCGTCGCTCACGAGCACGCACCGGTCCCGTTGCGGCTCAGCGGTGCCGGCACCTTCCCGAACCCGGCAGAGGCACGGGTGGTCTGGATGGACGTGCGCTCGGACTCCCCCAGCGGGCTCGCGGACCTCGAGTCACTGGCTCTCGGCGTGCGACGGGCCTGCGGACGCGTCGGCGCCCCACCCGCCGGTGGCGACTACCGGCCGCACCTCACCCTCGCCCGGGTGCGCCGCCCCTTCGAGGCGACGCACTGGCTGCGGGTCATGGACGCGTATGCCGGCCCGCCCTGGACCGCGGGCGAGGTCACCGTCTTCGTGTCCCACCGGGGAGAGCGAAGGGGCAGACCGCACTACGAACCCGTAGCGGTCTGCCCCCTCGGTGCGAACGTCAGTCGCGGGTGAGCTTGCGGTAGGTGACGCGGTGCGGACGGGCGGCGTCCTCACCGAGCCGCTCGATCTTGTTGGCCTCGTAGGACTCGAAGTTGCCCTCGAACCAGTACCAGCTCGCGGGGTTCTCCTCGGTGCCCTCGTAGGCGAGGATGTGCGTCGCGACCCGGTCGAGGAACCACCGGTCGTGGCTGATGACCACGGCGCAGCCGGGGAAGTCGAGCAGGGCGTTCTCGAGGGAGCCGAGGGTCTCGACGTCGAGGTCGTTGGTGGGCTCGTCGAGGAGCAGCAGGTTGCCGCCCTCCTTGAGGGTGAGCGCGAGGTTGAGGCGGTTGCGCTCTCCACCGGAGAGGACACCGGCCTTCTTCTGCTGGTCCGGGCCCTTGAAGCCGAACTGCGAGACGTAGGCGCGCGAGGGGATCTCGACCTGGCCGACCTGGATGTAGTCGTGGCCGCCGGAGACGGTCTCCCAGAGGTTCTTGTTGGGGTCGAGGCCCCCACGGCTCTGGTCGACGTAGGAGATCTTCACCGTGTCACCGATGTCGACGACGCCGCTGTCGGCGGGCTCGAGGCCGACGATGGTCTTGAAGAGTGTCGTCTTGCCGACACCGTTGGCGCCGATGACACCGACGATCCCGTTGCGCGGCAGCGAGAACGACAGCCCGTCGATGAGGACGCGGTCGCCGAAGCCCTTCTTGAGGTCCTTGACCTCGATGACCTTGCTGCCGAGACGCGGACCCGGAGGGATCTGGATCTCCTCGAAGTCGAGCTTGCGCGTGCGGTCGGCCTCGGCGGCCATCTCCTCGTAGCGGGCGAGGCGCGCCTTGGACTTGGTCTGGCGGGCCTTGGCGTTGGAGCGGACCCACTCGAGCTCCTCCTTGAGGCGCTTGCTGAGCTTGGCGTCCTTCTTGCCCTGGACCTCGAGGCGAGCCTGCTTCTTCTCGAGGTAGGTCGAGTAGTTGCCCTCGTAGGGGTAGGCCCGGCCGCGGTCGAGCTCGAGGATCCACTGCGCGACGTTGTCCATGAAGTAGCGATCGTGCGTCACGGCGACGACGGCGCCGTGGTAGCTCGCGAGGTGCTGCTCGAGCCAGAGCACCGACTCGGCGTCGAGGTGGTTGGTGGGCTCGTCGAGCAGGAGCAGGTCTGGCTTCTGCAGGAGGAGCTTGCACAGCGCGACGCGGCGGCGCTCACCACCGGAGAGCACGGTGACGTCGGCGTCCGGCGGCGGGCAGCGCAGGGCGTCCATCGCCTGCTCGAGCTGGGAGTCGAGGTCCCACGCGTCGGCGGCGTCGATCTCCTCCTGGAGCTTGCCCATCTCGGACATGAGGGCGTCGAAGTCGGCGTCGGGCTCGCCCATCTCCTCGGAGATGGCGTTGTAGCGGTCGAGCTTGGCCTTGATCTCGCCGGCGCCCTCCTCGACGTTGCCGAGGACGGTCTTGGACTCGTTGAGCTCGGGCTCCTGCATGAGGATGCCGACGCTGTAGCCCGGGGTCAGGCGCGCCTCGCCGTTGGACGGCTGGTCGAGGCCGGCCATGATCTTGAGGACCGACGACTTGCCGGCGCCGTTGGGGCCGACGACGCCGATCTTGGCGCCGGGCAGGAATGACAGGGTGACCTCGTCGAGGATGACCTTGTCGCCGTGGGCCTTGCGGGCGCGCGACATGACATAGATGAACTCGGGCATGGGGCAAGGCTAACGACTGCCCGCCCCATCCCCGAATCGGTTCGCCCTCAGGCTGCGGACTCCTCGACCAGCGGACCGGTCGTGCTCGCGCCGACGACCTCGGTGGGACGCTCCGCGAGGAGGTAGTCGTCGCGCTGCGGGTCCCCGAAGCCCTCGGACTCGGACTGCATCGTCTGCAGGGCGTCGTCGAGCTTGTCGCCCGAGCCGTAGGACGGCTTGGACACCTTCTCGTAGACCGTCTGGCCCCAGCTGAGGTCGTGCCCGACGCCGTTGGCGACGATGCTCACCGAGGTGCCCATCGAGCCGTCGTCGCGCTTGAACTCGCGGGCGGACAGTCGGCCGTGGACGACGACGGGCTGCCCCTTCTCGATCGACCGGAGGACGTTGGCGCCGAGGTTGCCCCAGGCGAAGACGGTGAACCACGAGGTCTCGCCGTCCTCGTAGGTGCCCGGTGCGCCACTCACCTGCCGCCGCGGGGTGGCGGCGACGCGGAAGCTCGCAAACGGGTTGTTGTTCCTGGAGACCTTCATCTCCGGGGCGCTGGCGACCCGCCCCTGGACCGTGATGGTGCTGTCCTGCATGACTGAAACCTCTTCTGGTCGGGCTCCGCTCGTGCGGTGCACTGCGACCAGCGTCCCGACAGCCCGGGCCGACGGCAACGGTCCGCGACCGTGCCTGTGGACGACGACGGCGAGGAGCCGGTCCTGTGGACGACGGTCCGTGCGGCGGGCGTGCGCGCTCGCCGCCCGTCCTCGCCGCAGTCCTCGGCGTCAGACGTCGGCGTCAGACGTCGGCGTCAGACCTTCGCCGCGGCGTCGAGGTGCTGGCGGGTCTCGCGGTGGCGTTCGAGGACCGACGCGACGGGGGCGACGATGCGCTCGTCGGCGACCGTCGCGATCGAGTCGCGCAGGCGCCCGTCGATGACGGCGGCACGCCGCCGCGCCCCGATCCCGGCGAGGAAGCGCGAGACCATCGCGAGCAGCAGGCCGGCGAGCAGCCCGCCGACGAGCAGGACGAACGGCCACGGCAGCGGTAACCACCTCGGCGTCTCGATGCTCGGGAACTGCAGCCAGCCGAGCAGCATGAGGACGAGCACCCAGACGAGGCCCGCCACGGCGACGAGCGCAAAAAGGAGCTGGGCGATGCCCACGGCCCGCCACCACACCGGGGTGCGCGAGCGCAACGAGGTCGAGATGACGGCTTGGTCGAGGGCGTCGGCCATCGCGTGCCCCGGAGGCGTGGCGGCGGCGTCGACGGCGTCCCCCCAGGGGGTGGGCAGCTCTGCGCCGGCGCGGTCGGCGAGGCGGCGCGTGGCGAGGTCGACCGCGGCGCGGGCCGCGGGGGTGGGCGGCGGCAGCGAGGACCGGCCGAGGACCGAGCGGACGTCGGCGTCGCTCACGGTGACCGACCCACGGCCGTCGTCGAGCCGGAGGCGGCGCAGCGGCCGGGGCTTGAGCCGCTGGACCCACCGGGTGAACGGCCAGCCGGTGCGACCGATGGCCTGCATCTTGTAGTCACGCTCGACGGCGCCCACCACGGTGGGCACGCCGGCCGCACGGGCCAGGGCGTCGACGAGCTCGCCCTCGCCCTTGGCCTTGACGGAGGGTTCCGAGTCGGCGACGGCCGGTCGCAGGGCAGCGGTCGCCTGGCGGACGTCCGCGCCCAGACGCGTCCGGGCGGCGTTGGCTCCCGACACGGCGTTGCTCAGCCGCTGGCCGAGCACGTCGAGTCCGCGCCCGGTGCGGGCCGAGGTGGGGATGACGGTGGCGTCGGGCATGCCGTCGCGGCCCATGAGGCGCTTGAGATCGGCCACGCACGTCGCGATGTCGGCGTCGGACAGGCGGTCGACCTGGTTGAGCACGACGACCGTCACGGCGTCGTGCGTCGACAGCGCCGCGACGTAGTCGTCGTGGAGACGGGCGTCGGCGTACTTCTGCGGGTCGGTCACCCAGACGAAGACGTCGACGAGGTTGAGGACGCGCTCGGCCTCGACCCGGTGCGCGGTCTCGCGCGAGTCGAAGTCGGGGAGGTCGAGCAGCACGAGCCCGTCGAGCGAGCCCACCGTGCCCTCGACCGTGGCGTCGCCGGACACGTGGTGGCGTGTCGCGACGTCGAGCCAGTCGAGCAGCGGGCCGGCCGGCTCGTCCCCCCAGATGGCCGCGGTCGGCCTCGAGGTCGTGGGTCGGCGAGCACCGACCGTCGCCACGTCGTCGCCGACGAGCGCGTTGAAGAGGGAGGACTTGCCGCTGCCGGTGGCCCCGGCGAGTGCGACGACGGTGTGACCTCCGACGAGGGAGGTCCGCTCCCCCACCTTGGTCACGACGGCTCGGGCACGCTGTGCCGGAGTCTCGGGCAGCTCGTCGCCACCGGTGGTGAGGGCGGCGTCCAGCGATCCGGACGCAGACGCGAGCGACTCGGCGGTGACGCTGCTGACCTTGGCGCCGCCCATGCGCAGCGGGCTCATGCAGCCCCCTCGCGGACGCGGGCAGCAGCAGAGTCGAGAGCGGCGGACTGGCCGGCGGTGTCTCCCACGGAGGCGACCGCTGCGGCATACCGGTCCTGCTCGACGGCATACAGGTCCGCGACACGCGTGAGCAGGCTCGCGCGCGCCTTGGCCGCCATCTCGCGGACCGCCTGGTCGCCGAAGATCGCCTCGAGGACCCGCTGGGCGAGCACGGAGGTGCCACCCGCGATGCCGACCTCGGCGCCGGTGAGGCCACCCGTGGCGGCGAACGAGACGAGCATGAGGAACAGGCCGATGGCGTTGACGCCGTATGCCGCGATCCTCGCGTTGGTCCGCCGGTTGCCACCCTCGCTGCGAACGATGTCGAAGACCTCGCCCTGCCACTCACGCACGAGCGCCTCGACCCGAGGGACGAGGTCTGCGGAGGGCTTGGCCAGCTCGGGGTACTGGCCGATGAGCGCGTCGCCGCCGGGCAGCCGGCGCCACTGGCGCGCGGTGTCGGCGGCCGCCGCGGAGGCGTGCGACACGAGGAGGTTGGCGACACCGGACTGGAGCGCCTCACCGAGGTCCTCGGCCGGTGCGGGCTGGCCCTTGATCGCCGCGGTGACGCGGTCGCGCCACTTGGACAGCGTCGACTCGATCTGGCGGAAGAACTCGCCGGTGCCGACGAACTCCTGCCAGCGGGCGAGGACCTCTCCGCGCAGGAGCGTGCCGTCGGTCATGCCGTCCTTGACGCCCTCGGTGGCGTGGTCGTAGTTGTCCTTCGCGGCGGCGACGAGTCCCCGGGCCGCGTCGTCCTGCTCGGTCGAGGCCTCGACGAGCGCGGCGGTCCGGCCCGACAGCGAGGCCATGGCGCCCTTGAGTGTCTGGCTCACGACGACGGCGCGGGCGCGGGCGTCGCTGGCCAGGGCGTCGAGCCAGGCTCGGAGGCGGCCCATGGCGTCGGGGCCGAGGAAGCCGTCCTCGGTGAGGGTCGACTCGGGCACGGTGAAGATCGGCGCCGTCGGCAGACCCTGCTCGCGGAGCATCCCGGCGAGGTGGGGACGGATCTCGTCGACGGTGTCGGGCGCGATCCGGTCGAGGACGATCGCCACGGCGGTGCCTCGCTCGGCAGCGGTGCGCAGGAGGTCCCACGGCACGGCGTCGGCGTAGCGGGCGGCGGTCGTGACGAAGAGCCAGAGGTCGGCGGCCGCGAGGAGCTGGGTCGCCAGCTCGCGGTTGGCCTGGACGACGGAGTCGATGTCGGGAGCGTCGAGCAGGGCCATGCCCGGGGGGAGGCTCTCGGACTCGACGAGTCGCACGGTGCCCGGCTGCGACTCCTCGCCGGGGCCGCCGGTGACGCGCGCCAGGCTCGGCAGGATGCGCTGGTCGGAGAACCAGCGCCTGTCGTCCGGGTGGTGCACGAGGACGGGGCTCGTGGTCGTCGGGCGGAGCACACCCGAGCGGCTCACCTCGGCACCCACGATGGAGTTCACGAGCGTCGACTTGCCGGCGCCCGTGGAGCCTCCGACGACGGCGAGGAGGGGTGCGTCGAGCGAGCGGAGTCGCGGCAGCACGTAGTCGTCGAGCTGCTGGAGGAGCTCGCGCCTCACGGTCTCGCCGTGCGCCTGACCGGGCGTGCTCAGCGGGATGACCGAGGCGGCGACGACGTCACGCAGTCCGGTCACGGCCTCCACGAGCTCGCTCGCGTGGGTGGCCTCGGATGTCGTCACTGCCTCAGCCTAACGAAACGGTGGGCAGCCGCACGCCGACGTGCCGCCGCGCTCCACGTGTTTCGGCACCCGGACGAGCAGCTGGCCTCGTCTCACTAGACTTCACGGCAGTTCGGCCCCCGTGGCGCAACGGATAGCGCAACGGCCTTCTAATCCGTAGGTTGCAGGTTCGAGTCCTGCCGGGGGCGCCTCTCTCCCGCCGTGCGCCGGCGGCAGAACTCGCGGATGGCCTCGTTGACGACGTGGGGCTGCTCGAGGTTGCTCACGTGACCGGCCCCCTCGACGACGACGAGCTCGGACCCGTCGATGTCGGCCTCGAACCGGCGGGCCACCTCGAGCGTCGAGCGGGAGTCGAGCTCGCCCCACACGAGCAGCGTCGGCACGTCGATCTCGGGGAGCAGGTCGCTGAGGTCGGTCGCGGCCATGATCCCAAGCTCCAGCGCCAACGTGTCTGGGCGCACGTCTGCCGCGATCTCCTCCAGGAGCGCCACGACCTCCGCCGACGGCTCACCGCCGAAGAGCCCGGGCAGCGTCGGGTCGAAGTCCTCGGCCGGCGCCTCGAGTGATCGCCGGACCCCCTCGACCCGTCGCGCTACCTCGTCCGCGGGAAGCGAACCTGACCACCCGGCATACGTGTCCATGAGGATGAGCGACGCGACGAGGTCGGGATGGCGGCGCCAGCACTCGAGGACGACCGTTCCGCCCCACGACAGACCGGCGAGGTGGGCGGGCCCGAGACCGAGGTGCCTGACGACGCCCGCGAGCGCATCCGCGAACCCCGCGAGGCCGAAGCCCTCCGGCACCACCGACGACCGTCCCACCCCCGGCTCGTCCCAGGCCACGACGGTGAGCTCGTCGGCGAGGGCGTCGAGCTGCGGCCGCCACGAGCGGGAGTCCAGGGCGGCGCCGTGCACGAGCACGAGCGGCGGCCCCGAGCCGACCCGCTCGTACGCGACCTCCAGCCCGTTGACCTCGACGCGCTCCACGCTTGAGGAACGTACCCGCTTCTCACGACGACCGGCTTGCCCCCGAACCGGGAATGACATGATCGGGTCATGTCCGTCGTGATCCGCACCACAGAGGTGAGCGACGACCCGCGCCTGCGTGACCTGCTCGACGCCGGGGAGCTCGAGCGCGTGCAGCGACGCCCGAACCCCGTCCCGTTCATCACGGCCCACGCCCTCCTGCGGCGCCTCGTCGCGGACGAGACGGGCGTCGACCCTCGGCGGCTCGAGTTCGAGAAGCGGTGCGCCACGTGCGGCACCGACCGTCACGGCAAGCCGCACGTCACGGGCATGCGCGACCTGCACGTGTCGGTGTCCTACGGCGAGCACATGGCCGTCGCGGTCGTGACCAGGATGGGCGAGGTGGGCGTCGACGTCGAGGACCTCGAGTCGGCCGACTTCGACGGGTTCGGCTCGGTGACGCTCGACGAGTCCGAGGCCGTGCACCTCGAGGGCCTGACCGGCGACGCCCTCCTCGCCGCCCGTGCCCGCATGTGGTCGCGCAAGGAGGCCATCCTCAAGGCCACGGGTCACGGGCTGGTCGTCGACCCGAGCCAGGTCGTCGTGTCCTCCCCCGACGCCCCCGCCGCACTGCTGGAGTGGAAGGCCGCCGAGCACCCGCCGGGGCCCACCCAGGTCAGCGACATCGACGTCGGCCGCGAGGACCACCGCGCCGCGGTCGCCGTCCTCACGAGCCACCCGATGAGCATCCGCGTCCAGCGCGGCTGAGCTCGGCCGACCCGGCGCGCCCGCGAGCGCGCTCACCCGGTCGCGCGCTCGCCCCGGGCCGGCGGGCCTCAGGGCCTCCGGACGCCCGCCGCGGTCCGTCGCAGCGCCAGCTCGGCGAGCAGCACCGCGATGTCGGGGACGACCGAGTCGTCGTAGGCCGCTCGCGGGGAGTGGTTGTCCTCCGCGGTCGTGTGGTCGTCGACGACGCAGGCCCCGACGTTGAGGTATGCACCGGGGACCTCCTCGAGGACGAACGCCATGTCCTCGGCCCCGGCCTCCGGCAGGGGCATGTCGGACCAGCGATCTTCCCCGAAGACGTCGACGACCGTGGCCTGGGCGAAGGCGAACTCGTCGGCGTCGTTGACCGTGACCGGGTAGCCGTTGCCGATGTCGACGGTCGCCGTGAGGCCGTGCGCCGCGGCCACGTGCTCGGCGACGCGGCGGATCTCCGAGTGAGCACGCTCTCGGTGCTCGGCCGAGAAGGTCCGCAGCGTCGCCTCGATGACGGCGTCGTCCGGGATGACGTTGTTGACGGTGCCCGAGGAGATCCTGCCGACGGTGACGACCACCGGGTCGAAGGCGTCGAAGCGCCGCGTCACCATCGTCTGCAGCGCGAGCACCATCTCGCACGCGACGGGGACGGGGTCGAGGGCGTACTGCGGCTGCGAGCCATGACCACCCTTGCCCTGCACGGTGATGACGACCTCGTCGGCCGCGGCCATCTGAGGCCCGGGACGACCGAACCACACGCCACGGGGACGCTCTGCGGCATACACATGGATCGCGTATGCCGCGTCGACCCGTCGGCCGGCCGCGTCCAGGAGTCCTTCGCGCAGCATCGGCTCGGCCCCTCCGGGGCCCTCCTCACCGGGCTGGAACATGAGGACGACGTCACCGGCGAGGTCGTCGCGCAGGGCGTGCAGGATCCGGGCCGCACCGACCAGGCCGGCCGTGTGCAGGTCGTGGCCGCAGGCGTGCATCCGGCCCGGCTCCTGCGACGCGAAGTCGACGCCGGTCGCCTCGGTGACGGGCAGCCCGTCCATGTCGCCACGGAGGAGGACGACGGGGCGTTCGGCGGCACCGTCACCGGCGCCGTCGTCGTGGGGGGCGCCGCGCCCGCGAAGGACCGCCACGACGCTGCTCAGCCCCTTGCCGAGGGTGATCTCGAGGTCGAGCCCGTCCAGCGCGGCGAGCACGGCCTGCTGGGTGCGCGGCAGGTCCAGGCCCAGTTCGGGGTGGCGGTGGAGGTCGTGACGGAGCTCGATGAGCTCGGGGGCGATCGCCTCCGCCAGCTCGCGGACCGACGTGGTTGAGGTGGACGACGTGGTCGGGGTGGTCGAGGTCATCAGAGCACCTGTCCGGCGAACTCGCGACGGCGGCGGACGAGGACCGCGAGCAGCTCGCGCTCGTCGGTGAGCGCTCGGGCGTCTGCGGTCGAGTGGTGCATGCGTCTGCGGAGCAGGGCGAGCTCGCTCGCGGCGTCCTGGAAGTCCTCCATCGACCGCAGGGCCTGGCGTCCGCCGTTGGCACGCGCCCACTGCCGCGCCTCACGGCGCTTGGGCATCGAGGCGAGCATGGCGACCTCCGCGGAGGAGAGCCAGCCGGCATCGGCGTACGCGTTGAGGAACTGCCCGATGAGCCGGCCCTCGCGGCGTCGGACCCAGACGACGAAGCCGAGGAAGGCGAGAAAGAGCGGGACCTGGACGACGAGGTAGACGGCGATGAGGCCCTCTCCCCCGCTCACGGCGGCGAGGTTCCACACGGCGTGGGCGATCACGGCCAGGAGGAACCCGCCGAGCGGGGCCAGGACGCGCACGATCCCCCGGCGCGACATGGAGGCCACCCCGATGCCGATGCCCGTGCAGATCGTGAACATGGGGTGCGCGAACGGCGAGAGCAGGCAGCGGCCGACGAAGGTTGCGGTGAGCCCCTGCTGACCGTGCTCGACCCACGCGATCGCGAGGTACTGGATGTTCTCGGTGAAGGCGAAGCCCGCGGCCGTGACACCGGCGTAGACCATGCCGTCGGTGATCCCGTCGAACTCGCGCTTGGCGAAGCGCCAGACGAGGAGCACGAACAGCCCCTTGGCGGCCTCCTCGACGAACGGCGCGACGAACACGGCGGTGAGTGCCAGCGACTCCTCCTCGGGCACGGAGCCCCAGAGCACGAGCTGACCGGCCGTGTTGAGGGTCATGGCGATGAGGACGGCGATGAGCGCACCCCAGAGGAACGCGCGCACGAGGTAACGGGTGGGCTCTGCCTCGAACCGGTCGAGCCACATGAAGGTGGGGACCACGATGCCGAGCGGGATCGTCGCCACGACGAGCCCCAGGAGGCTCGCGCTGACACCAGCCGCCGCCCCGATGGCGCTGGCGACGGCGAGCGCCGCGAGGCCGAAGCCGACCGTCGCGATGCCGACGATGACCCATCGACGGATGGCCGATCTGCCGCGGTGGGCTCCTGCGGCCCGACTGCCCTCCGGGGGCGACGGGACGGTCGCGTTGGTGTCGACGGCCTGGTCCCCACTCATGGACGACGAGCCTAGTGCTTCGACCTAGGCTGGGACCCATGTCATCGACGCCTGACCGAGCCCTCACCGACCGCATCGTCTGGATCGACTGCGAGATGACCGGGCTCTCCCTCGAGAACGACGCCCTCGTGGAGGTCGCGGCCCTCGTCACCGACTACGAGCTCAACGTCCTCGGCGACGGCGTCGACGTCGTCATCCGCCCGACCGACGAGGCCCTGGCGCAGATGGGCGACTTCGTCCGCGAGATGCACACGACGTCCGGGCTCATCGACGAGCTCGCCGGCGGCGTGACGATGGAGGAGGCGCAGCAGCGGGTCCTCGACTACGTCCGTGAGTGGGTCCCCGAGCCGCGCAAGGCTCCCCTGGGCGGCAACACCGTCGGCACCGACCGCGGCTTCCTCGCCCGCGACATGCCCGAGCTCGAGCAGCACCTGCACTACCGCGTCATCGACGTCTCCTCGATCAAGGAGCTCTCGCGGCGTTGGTACCCGCGCGCGTACTTCGCCGCTCCCGAGAAGTCGGGCGGCCACCGCGCGCTCGCCGACATCCGCGAGTCCATCGCCGAGCTCCGCTACTACCGCGCCGCCGTCTTCGTCGAGCCTCCCGGCCGCGCGACCGACGAGCTCCGGGCGCTCGCGGCCGAGCACGTCGTCGACCACTCGAGTCCGGCCTCGGGGGCCGTGGCGGGCATGGTCGGGAGCACCCCCGAGGAGCAGGTACGATAGTCCGCGCTGCCACGGACGGACTCGTTCGTATGCCGTGACAGTCACCTTGGTGGGTGTAGCTCAGCTGGTAGAGCACCGCGTTGTGGTCGCGGGGGCCGCGGGTTCAAGCCCCGTCACTCACCCCAAGGTCGAAAGCCCCTGCAGAGCAGGGGCTTTCGTCATGCTCAGGCACGTTTGTGACACTGGGGCCATGCGCCTCACACTTCGCGGACTCACCCTGGTCGTCCTCACCGCCGTCGTCGGCCTCTTCGTCGGCGTCGTGCCCGCGAGCGCGCACTCACGACTCATCTCGATCTCACCCAAGGACGGGGCGTCGGTGCCGGGCTCCCCGCCCGCGATCGTGCTCACCTTCAACGAGGACGTGAACCCGCAGTTCGTCAGCGTCCGGGTCACCGACGGCGAGGGCACGGTCGTGGCCGGCGACGATGCGGCAGCCCAGGGCGCCGTCGTCACCGCCCCCGTCGCCGAACCGATGTCGGCCGGGACCTACAAGGTCACCTACCGCGTCGTCAGCGCCGACTCCCACCCGATCTCGGGCTCGACGACGTTCACCGTCGAGGGCGACGCGCAGGCCTCCCCCACGGCCGACAGCGCGAGCCCGTCCGCGACCGCGCCCGAGCCGAGCGCCTCCGCGAGCACGCCTGCGGTGAGCCCCTCCCCGAGCCAGACCGACGTCGCGGGTGACGCCGGCTCGGCGGGCTCGGACGGTCCGCCGTCCTTCGTCTGGTTCGTCCTCGGTGCGGGCGTCCTCGCCGCCCTCGGAGGAGCCGTCGTCGCCATGCGGAGGAGCCGCGACACGGCGTGACATCGCGCTCCCCACGGACCGCCGGGGCCGATTTCACAACCGGGCCTGACCGCTGCTAATGTCTCTCCTCGCGCGCCATTAGCTCAATTGGCAGAGCAGCTGACTCTTAATCAGCGGGTTCGGGGTTCGAGTCCCTGATGGCGCACCAGACAGAGCCCCGCACGGTCCTCCGTGCGGGGCTCTTTCCGTTCCTGCGACACCCTCGTCACCGACCTCGGGACCATCGGCCCTGACCTCCTGCCAGGACACGGCGCAGGGTGGAGGGACAAGGTTCGAGGAGGTGCGCGATGAGGCTCCGTCCGATCGTCCTCCTGGTCGTGCTGGCCCTGGTGGGTGGCCTGTCGGGCTGCGTCATGCAGCGCTCGACGAGCACCCGGGAGATCCGCAGCGGGTACCCGATGATGTCGATGACGTTCTCCGAGTCGTCATACCTCGCGGAGATGGTCCCCCACCACCTGGAGGCGATCCGGGCGGCCCAGGAGCTCGCACGTTCGCAGCGACCCGAGATGCGCCGGCTCGGCGAGGACATCGTCCGCTCACAGAGCGCCCAGGTCGACCAGATGCGGGGCTGGCTCGCCACCTGGTGGACCGACACGGGCGAGGACACGGCATACCGGCCCATGATGCGCGACCTGACCGGCCTCGGAGGCGACGCGCTGGACCGGGCGTTCCTCGACGACATGGTCCGGCACCACATGATGGCCGTGATGATGTCCCAGCAGATCCTCAGGACCCGCGGGGCGACGCACCAGGAGGTCACGGACCTCGCCCGCCGGATCAGCGCCGACCAGAGCGCGGAGATCGATCAGATGCGCACGTGGCAGCGGGCATGGTTCGGTGAGCGGGGCTCGATGATGTCCGGCTGGTGACGCAACACCCATCGCCAGCAGCGCCCGGTCAGTGGCGGCGGCGACGCAGCAGCTTGAACGCGACGACGACCGCGACGACGGCGGCCGCGGCGGCGATGCGCTCCACGCGGAGGTCGCCCTCGGGCGTCGTCGTGGCGTCCGCGAAGCGGGCCTTGGCCTTGTCGACCTCGCGCTTGGCGATCGCCGAGGGCGTGGCCTTGGCGGTGATCTCGTCGAGGGTGCGGGCCAGGCGCACGCGGCGCTCGGCGATGTCGGCCTCGAGGGCGGAGATGGAGCTCATCGAATCAGTCCTCACTCAGTCCGAGGTCGCGGCGCAGCTTGGCGACGTGCCCAGTGGCCTTGACGTTGTAGAAGGCGTGCTCGACCTTGCCGTCCTCGTCGACGACGACGGTGGACCGGATCACGCCCTGCACGACCTTGCCATAGAGCTTCTTCTCGCCGAAGGCGCCCCACGCCGTCATGACGGCCTTGTCGGCGTCGGAGAGCAGCGTGAGCGACAGGTGCTCCTTGTCACGGAACTTCGCGAGCTTCTCGGGCTTGTCGGGCGAGATGCCGAGCACGGTGTAGCCGTCGGTCTTGAGCGACTCGAGGCTCTCGCTGAAGTCGCACGCCTGCTTGGTGCACCCGGGCGTCATGGCCGCCGGGTAGAAGTAGACGATGACCTTGCCGCCGCGCAGGTCCGAGAGCGTCACGCTCTCACCGGTGTCGGTGCTCAGGGTGAAGTCCGGTGCGGTGTCGCCCGGAGCGAGTCGGTCGGTCACGCGGTTCTCCTCGGTGGTCGGCTCTCGCCAAACTATCAGCGAGACACCGACAGCCAGTGCGCGAGGCGGGACTCGAACCCGCACACCCGAAGGCACTGAGACCTAAACCCAGCGTGTCTACCTGTTCCACCACTCGCGCGCGCAGACAGCGTATGCCGTCCGCTCCCTTCCCGACGCCGCCTCAGTTCTGGGGTCGGAGGCGCTCGCGCAGGATCGGCACCATGGCCCGGAAGGCCCGGCCCCGGTGCGAGATGGCGTTCTTCTCGACGTCGGTGTACTCGGCCAGCGAGCGGGTGTCGCCGTCCGGCACGAAGATCGGGTCGTAGCCGAAGCCGTTCTCGCCCAACGGGTCGCGGCGGATCGTGCCGGTGACGCGGCCCTCGACGGCCTCGACCGAGCCGTCCGGCATCGCGAGCACGGCGGCGCAGACGAACGACGCGGAGCGGTGCTCGTCGGGCACGTCGCCGATCTGCTCGAGCAGGAGCGCGAGGTTGGCGCGGTCACGCACGGCGCGCGGGGCGTCCGATCCGGAGTGCGACCCCGACCAACGCGCCGAGAACACACCGGGCGAGCCACCGAGGACGTCGACGGCGAGGCCCGAGTCGTCGGCGACGCTGGGCAGGCCGGTCGCCTTCGCCACGGCCACCGCCTTGAGGCGGGCGTTGCCCTCGAACGTCACCTCGCTCTCGACGACGTCGGGGGCGTCGGCGAAGTCGGACGCTCCGACGACCTCGAGACCGATCTCGTCGGCGAGGTCGGCGAGGATCTGGCGCAGCTCGTGGACCTTGTGCTCGTTCTGGGTGGCGAGGACGAGGCGGGTCACCGCAGGCGCTCCCTCGGCGTCGTCGCGAGCGCCTGCTGCTGCGCCTCGGTGAGCGCCGCACACCCGAGGGCGGCGAGGTCGAGCAGGGCGTTCAGGCGGTCACGGTCGAAGGCGGCGTCGGCGCCCTCGGCGGTGCCCTGCACCTCGACGTAGCGGCCCGAGCCGGTCATGACGACGTTCATGTCGGTGTCGGCCGTCGAGTCCTCGGGGTAGTCGAGGTCGAGCACCGGCTGACCGGCGACGACGCCCACGCTCACCGCGGCGATGGAGTCGACGAGGGGCGAGGCGTTCTTGGCGATGAGCCCCTTGGCGCGGGCGTCCTCGATGGCGTCGACGAGCGCGACGTAGGCGCCGGTGATCGACGCGGTGCGGGTGCCGCCGTCGGCCTGGAGGACGTCGCAGTCGACGACGATGGTGTTCTCGCCCAAGGCCTTGGTGTCGATGACGGCGCGCAGCGCACGCCCGATGAGCCGCGAGATCTCGTGGGTGCGGCCGCCGACCTTGCCCTTGCGGGACTCGCGGTCGGAGCGGGTGTTGGTCGAGCGCGGCAGCATCTCGTACTCGGAGGTGACCCAGCCGGTGCCCTTGCCCTTGAGCCAGCGCGGGACGCCTTCGGTGAAGGTGGCGGCGACCAGCACTCGGGTCTTGCCGAACTCGACGAGGACGCTGCCCTCGGCGTGGTCGAGCCAGTTGCGGGTGATGCGGACCTCTCGGAGGTCCTCGGGGCTGCGGCCGTCGTGTCGCGTCGATGAAGTCACACCGAGCAGGCTAGACGGCACCACGCCCCACCGGTGAGCCGAGGTCGTAGACCGCCTCTGGCTCGGCCACCTCGACACCGGGCCAGTGCGGCTCGGCCTGCGCGCGGCACTCCTCCGCGTCGTTCCACGCCGGCATGTGGGTGAGGACGAGTCGCTGCACTCCCCCGGCACCGGCCGCAGCCCGAGCCGCCCGGCTGGCGCTGAGGTGGATGCCGCGGACGTCGTCGCGACCGTCGACGAAGGCCGAGTCGGCGAGCACGAGGTCGGCAACGGCCATGAGCGGCCCCAGGCTGTCGCACGAGTCGGTGTCACCCGTGTAGGCGAGGACGGCGCCGTCGGCCTCGACCCGGAAGCCGTAGGCCTCGACCGGGTGGTTCACGGCATACGGCGTGATCGTCAGGGGCCCGACCGCGATCGGGACGCGGTCCTCGAGCCGGCCGAACGAGAAGACCTTGTCCATGCCGCCGTCCTCGAGCCCGTGGTACATGAGCGAGACGCGGGACGCGGTGTCGCGCGGGCCCCAGACGGGCAGGCGTCGCTGGGGCGGGCCGTCGGGGGCGTAGGTGTGGGCGACGTAGAGGCCGCAGAGGTCGGCGCAGTGGTCGGGGTGCAGGTGGGTGAGGAAGACCGCGTCGAGGTCGGCGGGGGCGACGTGGCGCTGCAGGGGTCCGAGCGCACCGGACCCGAGGTCGAGCACGACGTTCCAGGCGCGCCCGTCGGCCTCGGCCGTCACGAGATAGCTCGACGCCGGTGAGGAGGGTCCGGCGAACGACCCGCTGCACCCGATGACGCGCACCCTCACGCGACCACCCCGCTGGACGGGAGCGTGACGGGCGAGGTGAACACGTGCCCGACGTCGGAGCCGAGACCGAGGAAGCGCAGGGCCAGGCGTCGGAACACCTCCGGGTCACCCGTCGTCGTGAAGCCGTGCTGGGGCGGTGGCGCGTCGTCGCGCCGCAGCTGGTCGAGGTCGGCGAGCACGCGGTAGAGCTCCTTGGCCGTCTCCTCGGCCGAGGAGACGAGGGTGACGTCGGGACCCATGACGTAGGAGATGACGCCGGCGAGCAACGGGTAGTGCGTGCACCCGAGGATGAGGGTGTCGACGTCCCGGTCCTGGAACGGTGCGAGATAGTCACGGGCGACCTCCCGCAGCTCTTCGCCGCTCGTCACGCCCGACTCGACGAAGTCGACGAAGCGTGGCGCCGCGCCGCTCGTCACCGTGAGATGGGGCGCCGCGGCGAACGCGTCGAGGTAGGCACGCGACTGGTGCGTGCCCACCGTGGAGATGACACCGATCCGGCCGGTACGCGTCGCGCCCACGGCCCGTCGGACGGCAGGACGGATGACCTCGACGACCGGCACGTCGTAGCGCTCGCGGGCGTCGTGCAGGACGGCGGCGCTGGCGGTGTTGCAGGCGATGACGAGGGCCTTGACGCCGTGGTCGACGAGGCGGTCGAGGCACTCGAGGGCAAAGGCGCGCGTCTCGGCGATCGGCCGCGGGCCGTAGGGCGTGCGGGCGGTGTCACCGAGGTAGGCCACCGACTCGTGCGGGAGCTGGTCGATCACGGCGCGGGCGACCGTGAGGCCGCCGTAGCCGGAGTCGAAGATCCCGATGGGTGAGTCAGCCACCGTGCAAGGTTATGCGGTGGTGGTGTCACCCGGGAGCATCGCCGTGGCGAGCGTCTCCTGCAGCCACGTGAGGAAGTCGTAGACCGACATGGCGTGCAGGCGGGGGTCGTCCTCGTCCATGTCGGCGAGCTCCTCCTCGAGCCGGTCGACGTCGGCGTCCTCGCGCAGCCCGAGCCGCTCGCCGAGCACGAGCCGGACGTCGGTGAGCGCGACGACCATGTCGACGGCCGTGCGCTCGTCGAGCTCGACGCCGGATCCGGGCGCCCGGAGCGCGGCGATGGCGGAGGTGAGGTGGCGGGCCTTGCGGGTGCGCAGGCCGTGCTCGGTGAGCCGGCGGAACTCCGCCGAGGCCTGGTCGTCGGCGCGGTTGCCCGCCGGGAGCAGCCGCTCCAGCGCCGGGTCACGGTCCCCGAAGGAGCGCGCGTCCGCGGGGACGGGACGGTCGTCGGGCACCTGGTCCTCGGCCGAGACGGAGACACCCATGCCGAGCCCACCCAGACCCGAGACGATCGCGTCGAAGTCGTCGTGGGGTGCGCCGGCGGTCGCGGCACCGGGAGCACCGGGACCACCGGGGACCACCGCCTCGGGCTCCGGGGCGACGAGGTCGTGGACCTGCTCCATGAGCCCGGCGACGACGGCGCGCTCGACCGCGTCGAGCTTGGCCGTGTAGCGGACCTCGCGGCCCTTCTTCTTCCGGGCGAACGCGCGTGCCATCAGTCGTCCTTCTGGAACGTGGCCCACAACCCGTACCCCTGCAGCGCCTCGGTGTCGATCTCCATCTTCTCGCGCGGCCCGTGGGAGACGACGGCACGACCCTTGGTGTGCACGTCCATCATGAGCTTCTCGGACTTGGCGCGGTCGTAGCCGAAGTAGGTCTGGAAGACCCAGGTGACGTACGACATGAGGTTGACCGGGTCGTTCCACACGAGCGTGATCCACGGGATGTCGGGCTCGGTGAGCGAGTCGGAGGAGGTGATCTCCTCCTGCACGGGCGCGATGGACACGGCTCCCACAATAGGGTGCCGTGGGTGAGCCCCTCCTCCCCCGCTCCCTGCGCCGCGCTCCTCACCGACCACTACGAGCTGACCATGGTGCAGGCCGCCCTGCGCTCGGGTGCGGCGTCCCGGCAGTGCGTCTTCGAGACGTTCGCCCGGCGTCTGCCCGACGGACGGCGCTACGGTGTGGTCGCCGGCACCGGTCGCCTGCTCGAGGCCATCGAGCGCTTCCGCTTCGGCGACGCCGAGATCGCCGCGCTGCGCGAGCGCCGGGTCGTCGACGACGAGACGCTGGCCTTCCTCGCCGACTACCGCTTCCGGGGCGACATCCGCGGGTATGCCGAGGGCGAGGCCTACTTCCCCGGCTCACCGGTGCTCGTCGTCGAGTCGGACTTCGCGCACGGTGTCGTGCTCGAGACGCTCGTGCTCTCGATCCTCAACCACGACAGCGCGATCGCGAGCGCGGCGTCGCGCATGACGGGCGCCGCCGGCACCCGCCCGTGCATCGAGATGGGCTCGCGCCGCACCCACGAGGAGGCCGCGGTCGCGGCCGCGCGGGCGGCATACATCGCAGGTTTTGCGACGACCTCGAACCTCGAGGCGGGACGCCGCTGGGACGTGCCCACCGCCGGCACCGCTGCGCACGCCTTCACGCTGCTGCACGACGACGAGCGCGAGGCGTTCGCCGCGCAGGTCGAGGCCCTGGGCGTGGGGACGACGTTGCTCGTCGACACCTACGACGTGCAGCGTGCCGTCGAGATCGCCGTGGAGGTCGCCGGGCCGGAGCTCGGTGCGGTGCGGCTCGACAGTGGCGACCTGCTCGTCCAGGCGCGTGAGGTGCGTGAGCAGCTCGACTCGCTCGGCGCGACGAGCACGCGGATCGTCGTGACGTCCGACCTCGACGAGTTCGCGATCGCGGGCCTCGCTGCCGGTCCGGTCGACGCCTACGGCGTGGGGACGCAGCTCGTCACCGGGTCCGGGGCGCCGACCGCCGGCATGGTCTACAAGCTCGTCGCGCGCACCGACGACTCCGGCGAGATGGTCGGCGTCGCCAAGGCGAGCAAGGACAAGACGTCGGTCGGCGGCCGCAAGTTCGCGCTGCGCCGCCGCAACGAGCGCGGCACGGCCGAGGCCGAGGTCATCGGGATCGGCGAGCCGCCCGTCGACGACGGCGACGACCGCCCGCTGCTCGTCGACTACGTGCTCGGCGGCGAGCTCGTCGGCGGCGAGTGCGCCACCCTCGAGGGGGCCCGTGACCGGCACGAGGCGTCGATGGCCGAGCTCCCCCGGTCGGCGCACCAGCTGAGTCGCGGCGAGCCGGCAATCCCGACGACCTACGTCTGAGCCGACTTCACCGCGCCGCCGCCGCGCGCTCAGTCGATGCTGTGCACCGCGCCTGAGCCCGCTGACCCGCCCCGGTTGCCGCTCCAGCTGAGGTGGTACTTGCCGTCGTCGCACGCCAGTCCGCCCTCACCGAGGTCGAGCGGGCGGAAGGTGTCGACCATGACGGCGAGCTCGTCGAAGTACTCGGCACCGATCGACGCCTCCGAGGCTCCCGGCTGCGGACCGTGGGGGTGGCCGCCCGGGTGCAGTGACATCGACCCCTGGCCGATGCCCGAGCCCTTGCGCGCCTCGTAGTCGCCCTCGACGTAGAACATGACCTCGTCGGAGTCGACGTTGGAGTGGTAGTACGGCACCGGGATCGACAGCGGGTGGTAGTCGACCTTGCGCGGCACGAAGTTGCACACGACGAAGTTCCAGCCCTCCCACACCTGGTGCGCCGGCGGCGGCTGGTGCACCCGCCCGGTGATGGGCTCGTAGTCGCGCACGTTGAAGACGTACGGATAGAGGCACCCGTCCCAGCCGACGACGTCGAGGGGGTGGAACGGCAGCGTGTGCACCGTCCCGACGATCCCGCCCGAGCTCGCCGGCCCAGAGCCGCGGTGCTTGATGTAGACCTCAGTCTCGGCGTCCGCCTTGTCGCCCACGTCCTCGGCGAGCAGCGGCCCTTGCGGCATCCTCAGGTCACGCTCGCAGTAGGGGCTGTGCTCGAGGAGCTGGCCGTACTTGCTGAGGTAGCGCTTCGGCGGCGCGATGTGGCTGTTGCCCTCGATGGCGTAGGCCCGCAGCGGCTCCTTGCGGGAGGCCCTGGGGATCCAGCGGTGGGTCGTCGCCCTGGGGATGATGATGTAGTCGCCCTGCGCGACGTCGAACGCCCCGAACACCGTCTCGACCCGGGCCGCACCCCGCTCGATGTAGACGCACTCGTCGCCGATGCCGTTGCGGTACCACGGGCTCGTGGCGCCGGCCACGGCATACGAGATGCGCACGTCACCGTTGCCGAGCAGGAGGCGGCGCCCGGTGACGACATCGGTCTTCTTCACCGTCTTCGCGTCGTCGAAGAGCGTGTGCGGCTGCAGGTGGAGCGGCTTCAGCGGGTGGTTCGGTGTGGTCGAGAGGTCGCCCATCTCCCACACCCGCGCATCGACGATCGTCGACGGGATGTTGCGGTGGTAGAGCAGCGAGGAGTCGGACGAGAAGCCCTCCTCGCCCATGAGCTCCTCGTAGTAGAGCTCGCCCAACTTGCCGCGGCCCGCCGGTCGCCGGTGCTGCGTGTGCCGCTTGGGCGGGATGCTGCCCATCGACTGGTAGTGCGCCACTGCTCTCCACCTCACTGTGTCGATACGTCGCTGTCGACTCGCCGCCGCGTCGTGGGTGCGCCGCTGCGTCGCGAAGTCGCTGTCGTCAGCCTAGTAGCGTGTCCGACATGTCAACGGCGCCCCCCGCCCTGCTCGCAGGGCTCATCGACGACGCCGCCGTCTTCCCTCCGGGAAACGCTCCCCTCGACGTGGCCGTCGAGCGCCACCGTGGGCACCGGGAGGCCGCGTATGCCGGTCTCGTCGGCCCGTTGCTCGTGCCGGCCTCCGACGTGGGCGCCCTGCTCGACGTGGGGGGTGCCGGTGGCGGCGCCCCCCTGCAGGTCGGGCTCATCGCGCGGCCCGGCGTCGACCCGTCGGTCGTCATGAGCGCCCTGCGCCGGCTCTCCGGCGAGGAGTCGGTCGAGGCCGTCGGCGCCGAGCTCGGCTGGTTCCCCGGCTGGCGCGACCTGCCCGTCGACCGGCTGCCGCTCACCCTCGAGATCCCCCGTGGCGCCGACCGGGATCGTGCGCTCGAGGACGTGCGGGCAGGTGTCGACGAGGCCGGGCACGTCGTCCAGGCGAAGTTCCGCACCGGCGCGACGCCGACCTGGGAGTGGCCCGACGAGGTCGAGCTCGCAGCGTTCGTCCACGACTGCGCCCGCCTCGGCGTGCCCTTCAAGCTCACCGGCGGCCTGCACCACGCCGTCCGCGCGGACCACGACGGCGACCCGCAGCACGGTGTCCTCAACGTGCTGCTCGCCGTGCACGCCGCCGCCCACGACGGCGCGCTCATGTCGGTGGAGTCCGTTCTGGCACAGCGGGACCCGCACCTGCTCACCGCCGCCGTCCTCGACCTCGACGACGCGGCGGCGACACGGGTGCGGAGCCTGCTCACGGCATACGGGTGCTGCGAGGTCACCGACCCGATCGGTGAGCTCGACGCGCTCGGCATCCTGGATCTCGACGACCTCGACCACCCCCTCGACGAGGAGAACCCCTCATGACCTGGCTCGACCTCCCCGCCGACCACCCCTTCGGCATCGACAACCTCCCCTACGGCGTCTTCTCGACCGAGGGCGGCTCGCGCCGCGTCGGCACCCGCATCGGCGACCACGTGCTCGACCTCGGGCCGTGCGCCGAGCAGGCCGGCATGGAGTCGTATGCCGTGTGGCTGGAGCCGTCGCTCAACGCCTTCCTCGCGCAGGGCCGGCCGGCGTGGACGGCCGCCCGCGAATGGGTCACCGAGGCCCTCTCGAACCCCTCGCGCCGCGACTGCGTCGAGCCACACCTCCTCGCCGTCGATGCGGTGACGATGCACCTGCCCATCGAGGTCGCCGACTACGTCGACTTCTATGCCAGCGAGCACCACGCCACCAACGTCGGGACAATCTTCCGCCCCGACTCCGAGCCGCTCACCCCGAACTGGAAGCACCTGCCGATCGGCTACCACGGGCGCTCCGGCACCGTCGTCGTCTCGGGCACCGACATCGTGCGTCCGAGCGGTCAGCGCAAGCCCCCGACCGAGTCCACGCCCGTCTTCGGGCCAAGCGTCCGGCTCGACATCGAGGCCGAGCTGGGCTTCGTCGTGGGCGGCGCGACCGAGCTGGGTTCGCCTGTCTCCGTGGGCGATGCGGACGACCACCTCTTTGGCGTCGTGCTGCTCAACGACTGGAGTGCGCGCGACATCCAGGCGTGGGAGTACGTCCCGCTCGGACCGTTCCTCGGCAAGTCGTTCGCCACCACGATCTCGCCGTGGGTCGTCACGACCGACGCCCTGCGCAGCGCCCGTGTGCCGCTCCCCGGCCAGACCGACCCCACTCCCCTGCCCTACCTGCAGGGTGAGGCGACCGACGACGGTGCGGGCACGGCATACGGGCTCGACATCAGCTACGAGGTCGAGTGGAACGGCACGGTCGTCTCACGGCCGCCCTACAGCTCGATGTACTGGTCGCCGGCGCAGATGGTCGCGCACATGACGGTCAACGGGGCGACGCTGCGCAACGGCGACCTCTTCGGGTCGGGGACGATCTCCGGGGCTGAGAAGGACCAGCGCGGTTCGTTCCTCGAGCTGTCGTGGAGCGGTCAGGAGCCGGTCGCGCTCGACGACGGCAGCGAGCGCACGTTCCTCGAGGACGGCGACACGGTCATCCTGCGGGCGACCGCACCCGGCCCCGGTGGCACGACGATCTCGCTCGGCGACTGCACGGGGACGATCCGTCCCGCGCGCTGACCGGCGCCTGCGGCGTCAGCGCTGGACGGGGCCCTTGACGACGATCGTCGTCGCGATCTTGTCGTGGAGCGCCTGGCGGCGGGTGTCGGCGATCGGCCAGACGAGGTCCATGACGAGCGCGATGGTGCCGAGCAGCGACAGGTAGGGCACGTTGCCGAACGCCTGGGCCACCGCCTGGAAGCCGGTGCGGCGGATGGCCGTGTCGGTGTCGAGCGGTCCCGGGCGGTCGAGGCGCCGCACGCTGATGCCGACGAGCAGCTTGCCGGGCGTCGCCGCCCAGCGGGTGAGGCAGACGACGTGGTAGGTCAGGAACAGCACGAGCTGGACCCCGAGGAACGCCGCGAGGTAGCCGAGCCGGGCCTCCCCGAGTGCCCCGCTCACGGCCTGGACGTCGCCCGAGGTCATCGCCGTGTCGAGGCGGTCGACGATCGGCTCGATGGCCTTCCAGAGGAACCAGCCGCCGACGAGCAGCGCGACGAAGCTGACGATGAGGGTGTCGACGAGGTAGGCCACGACCCGCAGCCCGTAGGGCGCCAGGACCGCGCCCTCGGGGAGCCCTGCCACCGGGGTGCCGGGGCGCTGCGGCTGCTGGGGCGGTCGCTGGCCTTGGCCCTGCTGCGGGTTCTGGTGGGGCTGCGGGCCCCAGCCCTCGGGCCGGACGGGCGGGTGCCCGGGCCGGGTGGGGGGTGCCGCTGGCGGCGGCTGTGGCGTCCGGGTCCGCAGGGGCGTCGTGTTGGCCGTCCACAGGATGCCGTCGAAGTAGCGCAGCTCCTCGGGGTTGTCGGGGTTCTCGTACCACCCGGGACCGCTCGGAGTGCTCATGCTCCGCAGGATGTCACACCGGGCTGGTCGCTCCCGCACCGCCGTTCCGGGGCCGCGCAAGCTGGAGGACGTGGTCCACGACACCGACCGGGTCGTGGAGGAAGTGCAGGTGGAGGGCGTCGCCGACCTGTTCGGTGAGCCAGCCGAGCCGGCGCGCGCGAGCCAGCTCGACGGCATACGTCGTGCCGAAGGCGAGGTAGGCGCACGCGCCGCGCTCCCACCGCGGCGGCGCGGTCACCGTCGTGCGGAAGTAGCCCAGCGGCAGCCGCGGCTCGCCCGCCTCCACGACAGCTCGCAAGCGCGCGTCGGGGAAGAGCGGCGCGACCTCGTCCTCGCCCCACCACGAGGACCACGGCGGCAGCAGCCCGTCGTCGTCGGCGAGCGCCTCGAGGTGTCCGAGCATCGCGGGCGGCGCCATCGGCGACTCCCCCTCGGCGGCCGGCAGCGCCGCGTCCATGAAGACGACCGGTATGCCGTCCGCCACCGCAGGTGCCACGAGTCCTGCGTTGCTGTGGGCCACTACGACGTCGGGCCGGGCCCGCGCGACAGCGGTCCCGAAGGCACGCAGTACCTCGCCGCCCGACGTCACCCCCGTCGGGACCTCCGCCACGATCGCAGCGACACCGGCGTCCCGGAACGCCTCTGCGAGAACGGCGTACGCGCTCGCCCCCACGAGCGGGCTCGGGAGGAGGACGAGCGACTCGACCACGGCGCGCCCCTTCGGGACGGTCAGCCGACCTGACGCTCGAACGTCACGAGGACGCCCTCGGTGCCGCCGGGACCGATGCGCCCCTTGACCTCGACGGCCGTGATGGCCTTGAGCTGCCAGCCCTTGGCCGCCCACTCGTTGAGGACGGACTCGAGCTTGCCCGACGACATCTTGCCGCCGATGAGCCCCTCACGAATCTGCACGACCTTGTACTCGTATCCCATGCGCCAAATGTAGGGGCACGGGACGTTGGGCACTCCAGACTGGGCCCAGCACGGCGGACACTGGACTCGAGGAGGTCGTCATGAGCACCCCGACCGGCACCGACCCCACCACGAGGACGACCAGGACGACCAGGACGACCACGACGGCCACGGGCCGCGCGGACGAGGTGGTCGGCGCACTCGAGCGTGCGGGGCTCGTGGACTCCGCCCGCCACGCGGAGGCCGTCGCCGTCGTCGACCCGGTCCTGCGCCACGACCTCGCCGCCGCCGGGGAGACGCCGCTGCGCCGGCGGCTGGGCGAGGTGGCGACCTATGTCGGCATCGCGTTCGTGCTCGCCGCGGTCGCGGTCTTCCTCGCGCCCCGATGGGTCCAGCTCACCTGGACCTCGCGCGTCGCCGTCATCACGGCCACGGGAGCCCTGCTGGCGGTCTCCGGCTGGGCGGCCGCCCGGCCCGTCGGTGGATTCGCCGGCGTGCGCGACGGGGACCACGGCTCGCGCCTGCGACTCGTCAGTGTGCTGCTCACGAGTGCGGCGGTGGCGGGCGCAGGAGCTGTCGGCGTGGCCGTCCTGCACCGGGTGCAGGTGGCCGGGACCGAGGCGACACAGGGCACCCGGGTGGGGCTCGCCGCCAGCGCGACGCTCGTCGTGCTGGCGACTGTCGGCTACGTCCTCGCACCCACCCTGCTCGGGCACGCGGCCATCGTCGTCGGTGTCGGCTACGCCGTGCCGTTCCTCGTCGGCGAGCTCGGCGGCGAGGACGCTGCCCCCATCGGCATCGGCTACCTCGTCGTCGGGCTGGTCTGGTTGCTGCTCGCCGAGCGCTCCGTCTGGCGCGAGCCCGTCGCCGGACGGCTCGTGGGTGTCGCCTTCCTCCTCGTCGGGGCCCAGCTGCAGCTGGACTCCGGCGCGGTGTGGGTCGGCTACGTGCTCACCCTCGTCGTCGGCGCCGCAGGCTTCCTGCTCTATCTCACCCGGCCCTCGTGGCCCTACCTCGCCCTCGGCGTCGCGGGCGTGACCCTGGCCGTCCCGGAGGCCCTGCTCGACTGGACCGAGGGGACGCTCGGCACCGCGGGTGCCCTGCTCGGCGCCGGTCTCGCACTCCTGCTGTCCGGCCTGCTCGCCATGCGCATCCGTCGCGACACCCCGACCTGAGCCAGATCCGCGCTCCCCCCTCCTGAGACGCACGTATGCCGCGCACCCGGGTGCGCGGCATACGTCCGGTTCTCGTCCGCTGGGCTAGGCCGAGACGGCGCCCCGGTAGGTGCGCACGGCGACGACGTAGGCGACGGCGAGGATGCCGAGGCACCACGCGAGTGCTGCCCAGATGTCGCTCCCGACGGGCTGCTCGGCGAAGAGGCGTCGCAGGACGTCGATGATCGTCGTCACCGGCTGGTGCTCGGCGAATGCACGCACCGGCCCGGGCATGGTGTCGGTGGGGACGAACGCCGAGCTGATGAACGGCAGGAAGATCAGTGGGTAGGCGAACGCGCTCGCGCCGTCGACCGACTTCGCGGTGAGCCCCGGGATGACCGCGACCCAGGTGAGAGCCAGGGTGAGGAGGACGAGGATGCCGAGCACCGCCAGCCACGCGAGCGGCCCTGCGCCGGAGCGGAATCCCATCGCGAGGCCGACCAGCAGCACGACGCCCAGCGAGAGCAGGTTGGCGACGAGTGAGGTGAGGACGTGGGCCCACAGCACCGACGACCGCGCGATCGGCATCGACCGGAACCGCTCGACGATGCCGCCCTGGATGTCGAGGAAGAGGCGGAACGCGGTGTACGAGATGCCCGACGCGATGGTGAGCACGAGGATGCCCGGCAGCAGGTAGCTGACGTAGGACTCGGTCCCTGAGCGGATCGCACCGCCGAAGACGTAGACGAACAGCAGCATCATCGCGATCGGCATGAGCAGCGTCGAGATGATCGTGTCGGGGCTGCGCGCGATGTGCCGCAGCGATCGGCCAAGGAGGACCGCGGTGTCGGAGAAGAAGTGGGTGGTCATCAGGCTGCCCCTCGGTCCGTGCCGATGACGGCGAGGAAGACGTCCTCGAGGCTCGGCTGCTTCTGGACGTACTCGACCTCGGCCGGCGGCAGGAGGTCCTGGAGCTCGGCGAGGGTGCCGTCGACGAGGATCCGTCCCTCGTGGAGGATGGCGATCCGGTCGGCGAGCTGCTCGGCCTCGTCGAGGTACTGCGTCGTGAGCAGCACCGTCGTGCCGCGCGAGGCGACCTCCTTGACGGCCTGCCACACCTCGATGCGCGCCTGGGGGTCGAGCCCGGTCGTCGGCTCGTCGAGGAAGATGACCCGCGGCTCGCCGATGAGGCTCATCGCGATGTCCAGCCGGCGCCGCATGCCACCGGACCAGGTCGAGACGCGCCGCTGACCGGCGTCGGTGAGCGAGAACCGTGCCAGCACCTCGTCCGCGATCCGGCCCGGTTCGGCGAGGTGGCGCAGCTGCGCGACGAGGACGAGGTTCTCGCGACCGGTGAGGACCTCGTCGACCGCCGCGAACTGTCCCGTGAGGCTGATCGTCGCGCGCACCTGCGGGCCCGCGGTGGCGACGTCGAGACCGTGGATGCTCGCCTCGCCGGAGTCCGCGGGGAGCAGGGTCGACAGGATGCGGACGAGGGTCGTCTTGCCCGCCCCGTTGCTGCCGAGGAGGGCGACGATGCTCCCCTGCGCGATGTCGAGGTCGACCCCGCGCAGGACGTCGAGCTCGCCATAGGACTTGCGCAGGTCCCGGACGTGGATGGCGGAGGTCATGACAGCGCCTTGCGGATCGTGACGTTGCCGTAGGTCGTGCGCGCCGCGACGGTCGCGACCCGGTCGCTGTCGTCGGGGCGGCCCTGCGTCGGCGCCAGCTCGCTGCGGATCTGGCCGTGGTCGGAGGTCACGTCGAGCCGCACCGCGGTGCCGTCGAGGACGCCGACCTCGATGGTCCCGTAGCCCGTGGCGAGGGTGAGCTCGCCCTCGCTCACGCAGTCGACCCGCATCTGTCCGTATGCCGTCCGCGCGTCGAGGCGTCCGGCGCTGCGGCCCACGGCGATGTCGCCGGAGCTGGTGCGCAGCACGGCCCGCCCGCCGCTGGCGCCGAGGGTGACGTTGCCGGCGCTCGTGCTGAGGTCGGCCTCCACCGACGCCCGCCGGACGTCGACGTTGCCGGCGGAGGTGCGCAGCCGCGCCCGGGACGCCTCGTCGGCGCGCACGTTGCCGGCGGAGGTCCGCAGCACGCACTCGCCGAACCGGCCCGAGGCCTCGATGTCACCCGCGCTGGTCTCGGCATCGAGGTGGGAGTCGGCAGGCAGCTCGACGAGCACCTCGACCGAGGCGGGTCTCCACACGACGGCGAGGCCGCGGTCGCGCGGAACGGTGACGTCGAGGACGCAGTCGACGAGCGTCACGCTGGTGCGCTCCGCGGCGTCGACGTCACCCGCGCGGTCCGGGCGCGAGGGCGTCACCGTGATGACGGTGTGCTCGGTGTCGGAGGCGACGGCGCGCACGCCGCCAGCGTGGAGTCGGATCCGCGCACGGATCGGCTCGGGAGTGTCGAAGGTGGTCACGAGACGCTCCTGGGAGTCGTGGAGGGCGGTCATGGTGGTGCTCACCGGGCCCAGCCGGAGAGCCGCTGGCCGCCACGGGGCGTGGCGACGGGACCTGTCGCGGGGTGGCTCGTCGTCTCGGCAGGACCGCTGCGACGCACGGCGAGGGTGAGCATCCGCACGAGGAAGGCGTTGACCGACAGACCCTCGCGCTCGGCGGCGGCCTCGATGTCGGCCTTGAGCCGGTCGGACGGACGGAAGGTGATCCGCGAGGTGCCGCCCTCGTTGCCGTCGTCGCCACCGGCGGCGTCGGCGGATGGCGTCACGGGTGACGTCACCCCGGACGGGGCCTCGGGCGGGGCCGGGGCGACGACGAAGGCCAGACCACGTCCGGCGAGGCGGACGTCGACGGAGCCCGGCGCCATCGCGAGGGTGATCTCGGCGGCGGCGTCGACCACCGCCTCCTGGAGGGTGAGCCGGACGGCGGCGTCGAGTGGGGCGGTCAGGCGCTCGGCCAGCGCCTCGGCCTCGGGTCCGCCGGCGGCGGCAGCGACGGCGAGCTCGCGCTGGAGCGAGTCGACATACGGGGTGAGTTCCATGACGTCATGGTGACACCACAATGACGTCACCTTCAAGACCTCCTGACGCCACCCGTGCCCAACTCGCCAATTCCCCCTCTCTGCCACACCGGACCCGTGACGCAGAGGAGGAATGGGTGAGTTGGGCACCATGCGAGAAGGCGGGGTATGCGCGGGTGGTGAGCACCCGGCATACCCCGCCTTCGCGGAGCGGCAACCGTCAGAGGTTGCCGCGCTTGTCCTGCTCGCGCTCGATGGACTCGAAGAGCGCCTTGAAGTTGCCCTTGCCGAAGCCGAGGGAGCCGTGGCGCTCGATGATCTCGAAGAAGACGGTCGGACGGTCGCCGAGCGGCTTGGTGAAGATCTGGAGGAGGTAGCCGTCCTCGTCACGGTCGACGAGGATCTTGCGGGCCTTGAGCTCCTCGATCGGGACCCGCACCTCGCCGATGCGGGCGCGCATCTCGGGGTCGTCGTAGTAGGCGTCTGGGGTGTCGAGGAACTCGACGCCCTCCTTGCGCAGCTCGTCGACGGTGCGCAGGATGTCGTTCGTCGCGAGCGCGAGGTGCTGGGCACCCGGACCCTTGTAGAACTCGAGGTACTCGTCGATCTGCGACTTCTTCTTGGCGATCGCCGGCTCGTTGAGCGGGAACTTCACGCGGTGGTTGCCGTTGGCGACGACCTTGGACATGAGCGCGGAGTAGTCGGTGGCGATGTCGTCGCCGATGAACTCGGCCATGTTCACGAAGCCCATGACGCGGTTGTAGAACGAGACCCACTCGTCCATCTTGCCGAGCTCGACGTTGCCGACGATGTGGTCGAGCGCCTGGAAGAGGCGCTTGGGGGCTCCGTCGCGCTTGACGAAGGTCGAGACCTTGGCGTCGTAGCCCGGGAGGTAGGGACCGGCATACGTCTGGCCGTCCACGGTGCGCTGCACCAGCGTGTGGCGGGTCTCGCCGTAGGTCGCGATGGCGCCGATGCGCACCGACCCGTACTCGTCGGACACGGTCTCGGGCTCGAGGACGACGCGGGCGCCGGCGGCCTTGGCCTGGGCGATGCACTTGTCGACGTCGGGCACCTCGAGCGAGATGTCGACGACGCCGTCACCGTGCAGCGCGTGGTGCGCGATGAGCGGGCTGTCGGGGCTGACCGCGCCCTTGAGGACGAAGCGGATCGAGCCGGACTTGAGGACGAAGGCCTTGTGGTCGCGGTTGCCGTTCTCGGGGCCCGAGTAGCCGACGAGCTCCATGCCCCAGACGTTCTGGTAGTACTGCGCGGCCTGCGTCGCGTTGCCGACGACGAAGACGATGGCGTCCCAGCCCGTCACGGGGAACGGGTCCTTGCTCTCGTCGTAGTCGACGAGGCCCACGAGGCGCTTGAGCTCGTGGATGTTGAGGTCCGCCTCGCGCTCCTGCTCGGTGAGGTCGATGTGGGTGTCCTGCGGCGTTGCAGTCGTCGTGTCGGTCATGGGTGCAGGCTCGCGGATCCGCGCACGATGTGCAACGGTATGCCGCCGCGCTGCACAGTCTGCGCATGATGTTGCCTTTGATGGGGGTCGAGGTCGACACTGTGCCCATGATCCGACCCGACGGCATCGACGCCCTGGACGCCCGCCTCATCACGCTGTTCACCGAGAACCCATCGGTGGGCGTGCTCGGCGCCTCGCGCGAGCTCGGGGTGGCCCGCGGCACCGTCCAGGCCCGGCTCGACCGCCTCCAGGACCGCGGCATCATCTCGTCGATGGGGCCGCAGGTCGACCCGGCCGCGCTGGGCTACCCGGTCACGGCGTTCTGCACGCTCGAGATCCGCCAGCGCCAGGGCCACGAGCCGGTCGTCGCGCACCTCGCCGCCATCCCCGAGGTCCTCGAGATCCACTCGACGACCGGCGCCGGCGACCTCATCGTCCGGATCGTCGCCCGCGACAACGCCGACCTCGGACGCGTCATCGACGAGATCATCGACGACGTCCACGTCCTGCGCGCCAACACCTCGATGTGCCTCGTGACCCACCTCGACCACCGCACCGGCCCGCTCGTCCAGGCCGCCGCCGGGCGCGGCGCCGCCTCCTGACCTCGGTCAGCGGCACCGCTTCCTGACCTCGGTCAGCGCCGCCCGACGAACCAGAGGCGCACCTTGTCGATCCGCGCCGACACCTGGTCCGACGAGGCGGCCGCGAGCTCGGGCCCGCCGCACGCGCGCCGGAGCTCCATGTGGACGTTGGCGTGGGGAGCCCCGGTCTTCTTGGCATAGGCGGCGACGAGCTTGTTGAGCTCCTTGCGCTGGGCCGCGAGCGCGCGGTGGGCCGACAGCGGGGCCTCGGCGGTGCGCTGCTTGCGACCGGGCACGGCGGACTGCTTGGCCTGGCGCTCGTGGAGCAGCGCCGACACCTGGTCGGGCTCGAGCAGGCCCGGGAGCCCGAGGTAGTCCTGCTCCTCGTCCGAACCGACGTCCGCGTGCAGCCCGAACTGCTGGGCGTCGAAGAGCACGTGGTCGAAGTGGGCGTCCGACTCGAGAGCCTCGAAGCTCTCCTCCTCGAGCCCCATCGTCTTCTCGGTGCGGTTGGCGGCCGCGATGAGGCCCTCCTCCTCGGCCCACATCGACGCCTCGGCCTCGGCGTCGCTCTTGCGGTTGAGGGCGTGGTCGCGCTCGACCTCCATCGTCGCGGCGTGCTCGAGGATGACCGGCACCGACGGGAGGAAGACCGACGCGGTCTCGCCGCGCTTGCGGGCACGCACGAACCGGCCGACGGCCTGCGCGAAGAACAGTGGCGTCGACGTCGAGGTGGCATAGACACCGACGCAGAGCCGGGGCACGTCGACGCCCTCGGACACCATCCGCACCGCCACCATCCAGCGGGAGTCACCCGAGGAGAACTCCTCGATCCGGGCGCTCGACCCGGCGTCGTCGGAGAGCACGACCGTGGTCTTCTCCCCGCAGAGCGACTCGAGGATGCGGGCGTAGGCGCGCGCGGTCGTCTGGTTGGTCGCGATGACCAGTCCCCCGGCGTCGGGGACGTGCCGCCGCACCTCGGTGAGCCGCTTGTCGGCCGCCGCGAGCACGGACGGCACCCACTCGCCCTTGGGGTCGAGCGCGGTCCGCCAGGCGTGCGCCACCTGGTCCTTCGTCATCGGCTCACCGAGCCGCGCGGCGATCTCGTCACCGGCCTTGGTCCGCCAGCGCATCGCGCCGCCGTAGGCGAGGAAGAGCACGGGGCGCACGACCGCGTCACGCAGCGCCGCGGCATACCCGTAGGTGTAGTCCGACGCGGAGCGCAGGATCCCGGCCTCGTCCATCTCGTAGCGGACGAACGGGATCGGGCTCGTGTCCGAGCGGAACGGCGTCCCGGTGAGCGCGAGTCGCCGCACGGCAGGCGTGAACGCGTCCCGGATGGCGTCGCCCCAGCTGCGCGAGTCGCCTCCGTGGTGGATCTCGTCGAGGATGACCAGGGTCGGCGTCGCCTCGGTGCGGCGGCGGTGCAGGTCCGGGCGCGACGCGACCTGGGCGTAGGTCAGCGCGACGCCGTCGTACTCGTGCGAGTGGACGGCCGTCGAGTTCGAGAACTTCGGGTCGAGCTGGATGCCCACCCGAGCGGCCGCCTCGGACCACTGGGTCTTGAGGTGCTCGGTCGGCGCGATGACCGTGATCGCCGAGACCTCGCCGCTCTCGAGCAGCTCGGTGGCGATCCGCAGCGCGTAGGTCGTCTTGCCAGCACCGGGCGTCGCGACCGCGAGGAAGTCCTTGCTGTCGGACTCCAGGTATGCCGTGAGCGCCTCCTGCTGCCAGGCGCGCAGCTTCGCGGCGGTACCCCACGCGGCCCGCTCCGGGAAGGCGGGACTCAGGTGGCTGGCGGCAGAGGTACTCATCGGCTCCGCAAGGTTAACGAGGTTTCGGCGACGACATGCCGGGGGTCCGCCTGACCGGCTCGACCCCGGATGTGTGCTGTGACGTCAGGGCCCGGATCAGGAGGCGCGGAAGGCCACCCAGGAGTTCTGCATGCGGGTCTTCTGACCCGGCGTGAAGTGGTCCATGCAGGAGTCGATCGAGTAGTCCATGAAGTTCTTCACCGGATCGAGACCGGGCAGGCTGCAGGTGTCGCGACCCACCGGGCAGCCCGAAGCCGGACCGGCCTCGGGCGGGGTGTCGGTGACCCGGTCGCCGATGCGCGAGCAGCCGCCCTGGAACGTGTGGAACAGGTTGAGCCAGTGGCCCACCTCGTGGGTCGCCGTGTCGCCGAGGTTGTAGGGCGACGCCGTCCCACCCGGCAGGCTCTCGTCGAGCAGGACCACGCCGTCCATCGGGTCGACGGTCGTCTTGGGGAAGGTCGCCCAGCCCAGCAGCTTGTCGGAGAGGTTGGCGGTGTAGATGTTGAGGTCGGCCTTGCCGCCGACGTGGAGGGCGTTCTTCATGGCCTTCTCGGCGGCGCTGCCGTAGGTGAGGCCGGAGTACCAGCCCGCGTTGTTGGTGGTCGACGTGCTGGTGAGCCGGAACGAGAAGCCGGACCCGGCATACGCGCTGTTGAGGACCGCGATCTGGCCGGCGATCTCGTTGGCCGTGAGCACGCCCTGGCTGCCGTTGGTGATCGTGTGCCAGCGCACGTTGATGACGGTGGGCGTGAACATCGCCCGCCCGGCGACCGAACGCGCCCTCGTGCCGGTCGAGGTGGACGCACCCTTTGCGCGCAGCGCCTTGGCGAGGGCGGCCTCGCGTACGCCGGTCTGGGCGGTGGTGAGCTCGTGCGGGTCACGCGCCCGCGTGCTGCGACCGGCGCTCAGGGCGTCGGCGACCCGCGGTGCGGCGCACTCGACCGACGAGGTGTCGTCGGCGGTGGTGCGGGCCTGTGCGCCGGTCGAGCCGACCCCCAGGGAGGCCGCTGCCAGCAGGGCGGCCGCGAGGACGGGAACGAGACGACGGGGTCGTGCGGACATGGACTGTTCCCTCCTGCGCGGGGGCCCTCTCGGCCCCGCTCTGGGAGGCAATCTAGACCGTTCCCCCGACAGCCGTCAGGGCCCTCCCCACATTGGTGGAGGGCCCTGACGTCCGGCGTGTGCCGAGTGTCCTGCGAGGTCAGCCCCGGTAGGCGACCCAGGCGGACTGCATCCGCGACTTCTGGCCCGTCGAGAAGTGGTCCATGCAGACGTCGGTCGTGTAGTCCATGAAGTTCTTGATCGGGTCCAGGCCCGGCAGGGTGCAGGTGTCACGGCCCGTCGGGCAGCCGGAGGCGGGGCTCGCCTCGGCCGGGGTGTCGGAGACGTAGTCGCCCGCGGTGTCCGAGCAGCCGCCCTGGAACGTGTGGTAGAGGTTCAGCCAGTGGCCGACCTCGTGCGTCGCGGTGTCACCGAGGTTGTAG
Source organism: Knoellia locipacati (assembly GCF_007992835.1). Taxonomy (GTDB): domain Bacteria; phylum Actinomycetota; class Actinomycetes; order Actinomycetales; family Dermatophilaceae; genus Knoellia; species Knoellia locipacati. The sequence goes on along the minus strand of NZ_BKBA01000015.1, from coordinate 3,380 downwards.
GGCGCGGCCGTGCCGCCCGGCAGGCTCTCGTCGAGGATGACGACGCCGTCCATGGTGTCGAGCGTCTTCTTGGGGAAGGTCGCCCAGCCGAGCAGTCCACCCGCGAGGTCGGCGGTGTAGATGTTGAGGTCGGCCTTGGTGCCGGTGCGCAGCGCGGTCTTCATGGCGCGCTCGGCGCTGCTGCCGTGGTCGAGGCCGTTGTACCAGGTGGCGTTGTTCGTCGTCGTCGTGCTGTTGAGGACGAACGAGAAGCCGGTGCCGGCGTAGGCGTTGTTGAGCACCGAGATCTGGCTGTTGATCTCGCTCGCGCTCAGCGTGCCCTTGGTGCCGTCGGTGATCGTGTGCCAGTTGACCTTGATCGTCGTCGCCGCGAAGGCCGCACCGCCGCCGGGCTTGCGGGCCTGGCCGGACGAGGTGCGGGACATGCCCTTGTCGGCGAGGGCCTTGTCGAGCTGGGCCTCCATCGCCCTGGCCTGTGCCGGCGAGACGTCGTGCGGGTCCTTGGCGCGTGGGCTGCGGCCGGCGACGACCGAGTCGGACGCGGCGTCGGTGGCGCACTCGGCGGCGACGCTGCGGTCCCCCGCCATGGTGACGGCGGAGGCACTGGAGGCCCCGAAGCCGAGGCCGGCCGCGGTGAGCACGGTCGCCGCGAGGATCGCGAGGGGTCGCACTGGACGAACAGACATGTGGTGTCCCTTTCGGTTCGCACAAACCTCTGTGAGGTTCGGGTTCTTCGAACCTAGCCACGCCGAAACGGACCTCGATACCCGCAGTTCCCCCGGAGTCGGTCAACGTTTGGCAAAGCCCGGTATGCCGTCCGCCCACCCTCACGCGGCACCTCGCGACCCGCTCCCGGGCCGTGTTCGCCGCGCGCGGGGACGGTCAGTCGTCGCCGTCCTGGGGGGCCCGCAGACCCTCGTAGATCTCCTTGCACGTGGGGCAGACCGGGAACTTCTTGGGGTCGCGCCCGGGGATCCAGACCTTGCCGCAGAGCGCGGTCACCGGCTCGCCAGAGAGTGCCGACTCGAGGATCTTCTCCTTGCGCACGTAGTGCGAGAAGCGCTCGTGGTCACCCGGCTCCTGCACCTGGGGGACGGTCTCCTCGCGCTCGAGGACGGCCGTGCGCGTCGAGGGGCCCGAGGGCTCCTGCTGCGGGGAGCTCGGGTCAAGGGCGGGCGGCTGCGGGTCACTCACCCGACCAGCCTACGACGACAGCGGGCCCGGGTCAGTTGAGCTCGGGGTCCGACGGGTAGTAGGCGACGAACGCGAGCTCGTCGCCCTGGCGCAGCAGGACCTGCTCCCAGAGCCGGTCCGGGTCCGCGGTGAGCAGGTCACCGGGAAGCGAGTCGAGCACCATCCACGACCCCCGCGCGATCTCGGACTCGAGCTGCCCGCTGGACCACCCGGCATACCCGGCGAAGATCCGCAGACCACCCACCTCGGGCATGACAAGCAGCGGCGGGGTGTCGAGGTCGATGATCGCGACCGACCCGAAGAGCCGCTGGCTCCCCGGTGGCAGGTCCTCGTCGCTGGACACCATGACGAGGCCGAGGGCCGAGTCGAGCTGCACCGGACCGCCCTGGAAAAGCGTCTGGGGAGCGGAGATGTGCTCGCCCCAGCCGGGCAGGACCGAGTCGACCTCGGCGCCCAGGGGCTTGTTGAGCACCACCCCATGGGCACCGTTGTCGTCGTGCTGGAGCATGAGGATCACGCTGCGGTGGAACAGCCCGTCGTCGAGCTGCGGTGTCGAGACGAGCAGCCGGCCCGTCGTGCGATCAGCGGTCACGCTTCCATTCTGCACGGCCACCCTGACCGCGTCGCTCGCCACCACGCGCTGCGCCACGACCGCCACCCTGGTGGCCCCGCGAGGCCCCCTGGAAACGACGCGGCGGACCACCCGGACGGCGACCGCGCTGCTGCTGCTTGGCCTCGAGCAGGGGCTTCCAGACCTCGTCGGCGACGGGGACGCCGGTCGGGGTGCGACCACCGGCCGCCTCGACGTGCTGGTCGCCCGGACGGACGCGGACCGGCTCGACGTCGAGACCGGCTGCCTCGGCGAGGCGGGCCATGGTGCGCTTCTGGTGCGGGAGGGCGAACGTCACGACGGTGCCCTTCTCCCCCGCGCGGGCGGTGCGACCGGCGCGGTGCAGGTAGTCCTTGTGGTCCGCCGGCGGGTCGGCCTGGAGGACGAGGCCGATGTCGTCGACGTGGATGCCACGCGCGGCGACGTCGGTCGCCACGAGGACCGGCAGCGACCCGTCGCGGAACGCACCGAGCGCGCGGTTGCGCAGGTTCTGCGAGAGGCCACCGTGGATGGCCGCCGCGAGGACGCCCTTCTCGCGCAGCTCGCGGGCGATGCGGTCAGCGCCGAGCTGGGTGCGCACGAAGACCACCGTGCGCCCGTCGCGGGCGGCGAGCTCGGCCGTGAGCTGCTTCTTGTTGTTGGGGTCGATGAGCATGATGTGGTGGCTCATCGTCGTGACGCTGGCGGTGGCGTCCTCGGTCGAGTGGGTGACCGGGTCGACGAGGTACATCTCGACGAGCTTGTCGATCCCCTTGTCGAGGGTCGCCGAGAAGAGGAGGCGCTGGCCGCCGGCCGGGATCTTGTCGAGGATGGCGGTGACCTCGGGCATGAAGCCCATGTCGGCCATGTGGTCGGCCTCGTCGAGGATCGCCACCTGGACGTCGTCGAGCTCGACGGCGCCGCGCTCGATGAGGTCGGCGAGGCGGCCCGGGGTGGCGACGAGGATGTCGATGCCCTTGGCGAGCGCCTTGATCTGCGGCTCGTAGGACAGGCCACCGGCGACGAGCTTGTGGCGCAGACCCGTGACGTGCACGAGCGGCTCGAGGGCGTCGCTCACCTGCATCGCCAGCTCGCGGGTGGGCACGAGGATGAGCGAGCGCGGACGCTTGCTTGCCGGCTTGGTGCCGTCGGCGAGGCGCGAGATGGTCGGCAGGCCGAAGGCGAGGGTCTTGCCCGAGCCGGTCTGGCCGCGCCCGAGCACGTCACGACCCGCGAGCGCGTCGGGGATCGTCGCCTCCTGGATCGGGAAGGGCTCGGCGATGCCGTCACGGGCGAGGCGCTCGACGAGTCGCGGGTCGACGCCGAGCTTGGCGAAGCCGTTGTCCTCGGTGACGGTCGCGGGGCCGGATGCCTTCTTGGACTCGTACTTCACCCACGTGTCGGCCTGGGCGCGCTCGGCCTCGGCCTCCTCGAAGGTGCGGGGCTGCTCGGGCAGGTCGTGGCGGTGCTCGTCGAAGTGACGGCCCTCGTGGCGGTCCCGACGCACCGGGTCGGCGACGCGGCGCGACGGCGTGTCGCTGTCACGACGGAACGGCGGGCGGCCGTCGCGGCGCTCGCCGTAGGCCGGCTTGCCACC
>NZ_BKBA01000014.1 GCF_007992835.1 Knoellia locipacati | reverse complement strand
GTCACGACCCAGGAAGCCACCGCGCGAGTCACTGCCGCGGTCGTCCCGACGCTGGCCGTATGCCGGACGCTCACCACGGGTGTCGCGACCCTGGTAGCCACCGCGCGAGTCACTGCCACGGTCGTCGCGGCCCTTGAAGCCACCGCGCGTGTCACTGCCGCGGTCGTCGCGCCCGGTGCCGGCGCGGTTGGTGCGTCGAGCCGGGCGGCCCCGGTCCGCACGGTCCTCGTCGCTCCAGCGCGGGCTGCGCTCGGAGCGGGGGGCCTTCGTGCGGGGGCCGTCGGGCTGGCCGCGGTGGGCCTTCTTGGGGCCCTTGGACTTCGCGGTCGCCTTCTGCGACGAGGTCCAGCGCGGCTTCTTGCCGCTGGAGGAGGGGTTCTTGGGCATGGGAAATCACTCGATCCGAGTCGGTGGTGGTGGCGTCTACGGCCCTCCACGACGACTTCTGTGTCAACGAGATTTCACGGGCTGCACGCGGCGCCGGACGTGGCGCAAGGAGTCAATGCTACCAGCGGTCCGTGCTCAGCCCGAACTCGAAGCACGCGGCCGCACACCCCCCGGACGCCGCCCGTCAGCGTCCGCGAAGGTGGTCGGCTTCCCGACCAGGAGTGCGGACGGTGACGACCGCCCGTGCCACCAGCACCCCGAGGGCCACCCCGGTGAGGTCCGCGACGGCGTCCCACGGGTCGCCGGACCGGTGCGGCAGCAGCGTCGCCTGGACGACCTCGCTCACCGGTGCGTGGAGCGCCATGAGGGTCACGACGGGCACGAGCGGGAGCCGCGCCAGCAGGGCGAAGAGCACCGGCAGCGCGAACACCGTGAGGTGCACGAGCTTGTCGAAGTTCGGGAACGGCGCCACTCCCCCACCCGACGGGGCGTAGACCACGACGAGCTGGAGGACCAGCGCGAGCACCGCGGGCAGCAGCGAGCGGCCGCGCCGCGGCGCACTGCTCACGCGGGAGGTTCGGACGTGGCGGCCTTGGCGACGGCGGCGGCGACGACCTCGGCGACGTCCGGGTGGAAGACGCTCGGGATGATGTAGGTCGCGTTGCGCTCGTCCTCCTTGACGACACCCGCGAGCGCCTCGGCCGCGGCGAGCAGCACGGCCGGGGTGAGCACCTTGGAGCCCGAGTCGAGCAGTCCGCGGAAGACGCCGGGGAAGACGAGGACGTTGTTGATCTGGTTGGCGAAGTCCGAGCGACCCGTGGCCACGACGGTCGCGTGCTTGGACGCCTCGACCGGGTCGACCTCGGGGGTCGGGTTGGCCATGGCGAAGACCACGGCGTCGTCGGCCATCGTCGCGATGTCGTCGCCGGTGAGGATGTTGGGTGCGGAGACACCCAGGAAGACGTCGGCCCCGGCGAGCGCCTCGACGAGGGTCCCGCTGAAGCCCTCCGCGTTGGTGTGCGCGGCGATCCACTCGTGGTTGGGGTGGTCTCCGGACAGGACGTCCTCGCGTCCCGCGTGGATGACCCCGTGCATGTCGGCGACGACGACGTTGCGCGCACCGGCGAAGAGCAGGAGCTTGAGGATCGCGGTCCCGGCCGCCCCGGCGCCGCTCATGACGAGCTTGACGTCCTCGAGCTTCTTGCCGACGACCGCGAGCGCGTTGCGCATCGCGGCGAGGGCGACGATCGCGGTGCCGTGCTGGTCGTCGTGGAACACCGGGATGTCGAGCTCGGCACGCAGCCGCGCCTCGATCTCGAAGCAGCGGGGGGCCGAGATGTCCTCGAGGTTGATGCCGGCGAAGACCGGGGAGATCGCCTTGACGGCCGTGATGATCTCCTCGGTGTCGGTCGTGTCGAGGCAGATCGGGAAGGCGTCGATGTCGGCGAAGCGCTTGAACAGCGCGGCCTTGCCCTCCATGACCGGCATGGCCGCGAGCGGGCCGATGTTGCCCAGACCGAGGACGGCGGTGCCGTCGGTGACGACTGCGACGGTGTTGCGCTTGATCGTGAGGCGGCGTGCGTCCTCGGGGTTCTCGTGGATCGCCATGCAGACCCGGGCCACGCCGGGGGTGTAGATGAGCGAGAGGTCGTCACGGTTGCGGATCGGGACCTTGGACTCGATCCGGAGCTTGCCGCCGAGGTGCATGAGGAAGGTGCGGTCCGAGACCTTGCCGATCTCGACCCCCGGCACGACCCGCATCCGCTCGACGATCTCGTCGGCGTGCTCGGGGTCGCGGGTCATGAGGGTGACGTCGATGCGGACCGCGTCGTGCCCCGACGCGGTGACGTCGAGCCCGGTGACCACTCCCCCGGCCTCTTCCACGACCCCGGTGAGCTCGCTGACAGCGGTGGCTCGGGCCGGGACGACGAGACGGACGGTGACGGAGTTCGCGGCGGAAGGAAGGGCCATGGGCACGATTCAACCTGCTACTCGCGAGTTCACGACAATCGGCCCGCCACGCGGGCACCTACCCCGTGGATCGACGTGGCCCACGCACCGGCGGACCTACAGTTGCCCCCATGAGCGAGCACGTCGAAGTCACCGGCCAGGGCGCGCACCACGTCGTGCCGGACCTCGTCATCCTCCGGGCCCGCGTGCAGTGCGAGGCCCGCGACGTGGCGAGTGCCCTCACCGAGTCCTCGAGCCGCACCGCCGCAGCCCTCCAGGCCGCCGCCGACCACGGCGTCGAGGGCAGCGACCGTCGCACCGAGGACGTCGGCATCCACCCGCGGCACGACAGCAACGGCCGCAAGGTCGTCGGCTACACGGCATACCAGGCCTTCCGGCTCACGATCCGGGACAGGGCACGCGTCGGTGACGTCCTCCAGGCCCTCGCCGGTGCGGCCGGCGACGCACTCGCGGTCGACGGCATCGAGATGACCGCGGAGCAGAGCACCGAGGCCGTCGAGGCGTCGCGTCAGGCGGCGTTCGAGGACGCGCACGCCCGCGCGTCCCAGTACGCCCGGCTCGCCGGCGCCGAGCTGGGCCCCGTCCTCACGATCCGCGAGGGCGGCGTCGAGCCGGGACCGCGTCCGATGATGGCCCGCTCCGCCGACGCCTTCGCCGGTGGCATGCCGATCGAGGGCGGCACCCGCGCGATCACGAGCACCGTCACGGTCCGCTGGGCGCTGGCATGAGCTGGCTCGACGCGCTCGGCTGGTTCGGGTCCGCGCTCCTCGTCTTCTCTCTGCTCCAGGCGCGGATCCTGCGGCTGCGCGTCCTCAACACCATCGCCTGCGGCATCCTCACCGTCTTCAACGCACTCATCGGCGTCTGGCCCATGGTCGCGATGAACGTCGTGCTCGCCGCGATCAACCTGTGGTTCATCGCCACGATGCTGCGCGAGAAGAACGACGCGAGCGCCTTCGCCGTCATCGAGGTCGAGGAGGACGACGCCTACTTCCAGCACTTCATCGAGGTGCAGCGGGCCGACATCGCGAAGTTCAACCCCGGCTTCAGCGGGGTCACCGAGTCGGCCTCACGCTTCGCCTACCTCGTCCTGCACGGCCACGAGACGGTCGGTGTCGTCGTCGTCCGCGACGCCGGTGGCGGCGTGGGCCAGATCGAGCTCGACTACGTCACCGAGCGCTACCGCGACTTCACGCCCGGCGAGTTCGTGTGGCGGCACAGCGGCCTCTTCGCCGGTCACGGGTGGCGGACCGTCCGCACGCCCGACGCGATGGTCGGGGCCTACTACGAGAAGCTCGGGTTCCGCCCCGACGGTGACGCCTGGGCGCTCGACATCGCCGGCGTCACGCGTCCGGGGAGCCCGTCGGATGCCGTCGGGCCAGCGTGATCCTCACCCGGTGACCGGTGATGACGCTGGCCAGCCAGCCGAGACCGATCGCCCATCCGGCGATGACGTCGGTGAGCCAGTGGTGGCCCAGGTAGACGCGTGACAGGCCCATCGCGACGATGAGCAGGCCGAGCACGACGATGACGACCGCGCGCCAGCGCCGCTTGCGGATCCAGATGACGAGCAGGTATGCCGTGAGCCCCAGGACCACGGTCGCGTTGAGCGTGTGCCCGGACGGGAAGCTCGCGGAACTCTCGAAGGGCGGCACGGCGAGGGACTGTGGCGGGCGGGCCCGCCCGGCGAGGCCCTTGCCGGTGATGGTGATGGCGAGCGAGCCGGCGGAGGCGATGGCCATGAGGACGAGCGGCGTCCAGCGGCGCCACGCGATCGCGAGGCCGACGCCGGCGAGCAGGGCGATGAGCGGCATCCCCACCGTGCCGCCGAGGTCGGTGAAGTCGGTGACGAGCCGCGACGACTCGGGGGTCCTCATCCCCACGGACCAGTCGAGGACCGGCTGGTCGATGACCGAGATCCCGTCGCGGTCGACGACGTTCTCGTAGACCTCGGCCGAGACCTCCGCGAAGGCCCAGACGAGGCCGAGCCCCACGCCGACGGTGAGGACGAGAGCCAGGTTGGCGAGCGACCACCGGCCGAGCCGGCCGAGGACCGCCGCTCCCCGCACCGCGGCCCGCACGACGAACCGGCCGCTGTCGGACCGCCAGTCGCCGAGGTCCCGGTCCCCGATCCGCTCGTCCTCGGGGGGTGGGGTGCGCTGGGACTCGGCGGACGGCATACGAGATCGTCACACACGGACATGGGGACAGACGAACACCCGGCCGGACGGCTCGCGCCGACCGACCGGGTGAGGTCGTTCGTGGGATGACCACGGTGGTGGAGGTGGCGGGAATCGAACCCGCGTCCACTGACGGGAAACCAAGACTTCTCCGGGTGCAGTGCGCTGTGGATTTTCTCGGCCCCAGGGCTCGCGCGCACACGTTCCCTGACAGGCCCAGTCGGATTGGAGTCCCGCGCCACCCCCCGACAAGGGTGACGCAGCAAGTTCTCTAGCTGACGCCAGACACTGAGACGAGAACGAGCTCAGGCTGACGGACTTCGGAGCTCGCTCAGGCGGCGAGGGCGAAGTCGGTGCGCTTGGAGTTGGCACCTATTGGTTTGCACGGAGCGTTTACGAGATAACCGTGCATCCTCGACCCGCTTCCCTTGATCCGCCGACCAATGTCGAAACCGATCACCCCCCTGAGGGGGCTCATCCCACGCTGTTGAGTTGTGGTTGGAACTGTACCTGCCAACGCGTGGCGGCCCCGAATCATTTCCGGGACCGCCTCGCGCGGGGCTCAGGCCAGGGCGCTGCGCAGGGCGTCGGCGAGCGGGGTCGTCGGACGCCCGATGAGCCGCGAGAGGTCGCCGGTCTCGACGAGGAGCGCGCCGTGCTTGAGGCCGTCGTCGCCGGACGCGAGCGCCTGGGCGTAGCCCTCGGGAACGCCCGCGCCGACGAGCGCTGCGGCGTAGTCCTGCACCGAGAGGTCGCGGTAGGCCACCGGCGTGCCGGACTGCTCGGACAGGGCCGCGGCGTACTCGCCGAGGGTGAACGCGCTGTCCCCACCGAGCTCGTAGACCTGACCGGCCTGGTCCTCGCTCGTGATGACGGCGGCGGCAGCCTCGGCGTAGTCCGCGCGGGTGGCGGCGCTCACCCGTCCCTCCCCGGCGGCACCGAGGACGACGCCGTGCTCGAGGTGCTGCGGGACCTGAGCCGTGTAGTTCTCGATGTACCAGGAGTTGCGGAGCAGGGCGTGCGGCAGACCGGAGTCGGCGAGGGCCTGCTCGGTCGCGCGGTGCTCGTCGGCGAGGCCGAGCGGCGAGGTGTCGGCGCGCACGATGCTCGTGTAGGCGACGAGCTCGACACCGGCGCGGACGGCGGCGTCCACGACGTTCTGGTGCTGGGCGACGCGCTGGCCGACCTCGGACCCGGAGATGAAGAGGAGGCGGTCGATGCCGGCGAGGGCGGCGTCGAGCGAGGCCGGGTCCTCGAAGCTGCCGACCCGCACGTCGATGCCGCGCTCGGCGAGGTCGTCGGCCTTCGCCCGGTCGCGTACGAGGGCGGCGATGTCGGCCGGTGCGACGCCGCGGGCGAGGAGGGCGTCGATGGCGAGGCGACCGAGGTGTCCGGTGGCGCCGGTGACGAGGATGGAGGTCATGAGGGTGGAGCCTTTCGAGGTGAGGCGGCGAAGCGCTGACACCCGGAGAACGACCGTGGTCGCGGCATACTTCCCGTTGGTTAGTACCCACTTTGAAGTAAGGTACCTACATGAAGGTGAGCACCCCCCTGGCCGAGCGCTTCCCCGACGCGGTCTTCGCGGCCGGCTGCCCGAGCCGCACCGTCCTCGACCACGTCATGAGCAAGTGGGGCCTGCTCGTCCTGCTCTCGCTCGGCGACGGCGAGCCGCTGCGCTGGAGCGAGCTGCGCCGCCGAGCCGAGGGCGTGAGCGAGAAGATGCTCGCCCAGACCCTGCGCACCCTCGTCGCCGACGGCTTCGTCCTGCGCGACGCACGGCCGGTCGTCCCGCCGCACGTCGAGTACTCGCTCACGCCGCGCGGGCTCGAGCTCGCCGCCCTGCTCAACCCGCTCATGGTGTGGGTCGTCGACAACGCCCCCGAGATCCTCGAGGACGCCGCGAGCGCCTGACGGTCAGGCCGCCGCCTGCTCCTCCGGGTCCTCGGCGAGCAGGAAGCGCTGGAGCCCGGCCAGGTCGTCCGTGTTGAGGACGTCGACGTCGGCGGCCACGAGCTCGCGCCACACGGCCTCACGGTTCGGGAGCGCGGCGTCGGGCGTCGCCCAGAAGCGCACCTGCTGGCCGCGGGCGTGAGCCGTCGCGACGATCGTGCGCAGCCTGGCGCGCTCGGCCTCGGGCATGGCCCCGACGCCCTGCCAGGTGAAGTACTTGGTCCAGTTGTCGCTGACGAGCGGCATGACGCTCGCCGGCAGCGGGCCGCCGAGGTCGCCCATCCGGCCGTCGTAGAACGAGAAACGCTTGCTCGCGGCCTGCATCGCGGTGAGGTCGCGGTTGCCGGAGATGACCGCTGTCACGGCGCGCTCGTGGACCTTGCCACCCTTGTATGCCGTGAACAGCTGCGGGTAGGCCGAGAGCTCGCGCTCGATGACCGGCCAGGCCGCCGTCCCCTCGCTCTTGACGTCGATGAGCAGCCGGAACGGCTCGCGCCCCTGTCGGTGGATCGCGCCGCCGTTCTCGCGGAACCGCTGGGCGAGCGGAGCGAGGTAGGTGTCGCGCAGCGTGCGGGCCGGGTCGGGCCCGTCGTGCCCGATGTAGAGCTGGTCGTCGACGAGCCAGACGTCGGCCTCGGCCGAGGTGAACCCGTGGTCGAGTGCGTCGAGCAGCGGCCGGTCGTGCTCGTAGTCGTTGTGGGCGTGTGCGCGCTCCAGCGGCTGCACGGACGCGCGTGGTGGTGAGCTCACCACCGCGGACGTGACGGGCGCGGCACTGGCCGCGGGCAGCGCCGCGGGGCCGACGAGAGCCGCGCCGAGCGCAGCGGTGGTGGCGACGAGAAGGCGGGCGAACGGCATACGAGTCATGTCCTCCACCCTCCCGCGCGAGCATGGATCGCGCGCGTCGAGCAGGTGAACGCGTCCGGACTGTGGTCTTTCGGTCTCACTCAGTGAGCGATCACTAGCATTCCGGTAGACCGTTCGCCGCCCTCCCGGAGGTATGCCGTGTTCCGCAAGGTCCTTGTCGCCAACCGAGGTGAGATCGCCGTCAGGGCGTTCCGCGCCGCCACCGAGCTCGGCGCCAAGACGGTCGCGGTCTTCCCCCACGAGGACCGCAACTCCGAGCACCGGCTCAAGGCCGACGAGTCCTACCAGATCGGCGAGGAGGGTCACCCGGTCCGGGCCTACCTCGACCACGAGAACATCGTGCGCGTCGCCGTCGAGTGCGGTGCCGACGCCATCTACCCGGGCTACGGGTTCCTCTCCGAGAACCCGCTGCTCGCCGAGGAGTGCGCCGCCAACGGGATCACCTTCATCGGTCCCCCGGCGCAGGTCCTCCACCTCACCGGCAACAAGGCGAAGGCGATCGCCGCCGCCAAGGCGGCCGGGCTGCCGACGCTGCGCGGGTCCGAGGCCGGCACCGACCTCGACACCCTCGAGGCCGCCGCGGCGGACATCGGCTACCCGTGCTTCGTCAAGGCCGTCTCCGGCGGTGGCGGCCGCGGCATGCGCCGCGTCGACGACCCCGCACACCTGCGCGACGCCCTCGAGGCCGCCCAGCGCGAGGCCGACGCGGCGTTCGGCGACCCCACCCTCTACATCGAGGAGGCGGTGCTCGACCCGCGCCACATCGAGGTGCAGGTCCTCAGCGACGGGTCCGAGGGCGACGGCGGCGTGCTCCACCTCTTCGAGCGGGACTGCTCGCTGCAGCGACGCCACCAGAAGGTCGTCGAGATCGCGCCTGCCCCGAACCTCGACGCCGCCACCCGCGACCAGATGTGCGCCGATGCCGTGCGCTTCGCGCGCGAGATCGGCTACGTCAACGCCGGCACCGTCGAGTTTCTCCTCGGCCAGGACGGCCGCTACGTCTTCATCGAGATGAACCCCCGCATCCAGGTCGAGCACACCGTGACCGAGGAGGTCACCGACATCGACCTCGTCGTCTCGCAGATGCGGATCGCGTCGGGCGAGACCTTCGAGGACCTCGACCTGCGCCAGGAGGACATCCGTCTGCGCGGGTTCGCCCTCCAGTGCCGGATCACCACCGAGGACCCGGCCAACGGGTTCCGGCCCGACGCCGGCACGATCACCGTCTACCGCTCGGCGGGTGGCGGCGGCGTGCGGCTCGACGGCGGCACGGTGTTCGTCGGGGCGCGCGTCTCGGCCCACTTCGACTCGATGCTCGTCAAGCTCACCTGCCGCGGGCGCGACTTCCCGATGGCGGTGCGCCGGGCCCGGCGAGCCCTCGCCGAGTTCCGGATCCGCGGGGTTTCCACCAACATCCGCTTCCTCGAGGGCGTGCTCGCCGACCCGGTGTTCCAGGCCGGGCAGGCGACGACGTCGTTCATCGACGAACGCCCCGAGCTCCTCACCGCGCGCACGCCGGCCGACCGCGGCACCAAGCTGCTCACCTACCTCGCCGACGTCACGGTCAACCAGCCGCACGGACCGGCGCGGACCACCGTCAAGCCGCGCGCCAAGCTCCCCGCGCTCGACCTCGAGGCGCCGCTGCCGCCCGGCTCGCGCGACCTGCTCCAGCGGGTCGGGCCCGCCGAGTTCGCGCGCCGGCTGCGCGCGCGCACCGAGGTCGCCGTCACCGACACGACCTTCCGCGACGCCCACCAGTCGCTGCTGGCGACCCGGATGCGCACCCGCGACCTGCTCCACGTCGCGGGCCACGTCTCGCGGCTCACCCCCGAGCTGCTGTCGATGGAGGCCTGGGGTGGCGCGACCTACGACGTCGCGCTGCGCTTCCTCAGCGAGGACCCGTGGGAGCGCCTGTCGCTCCTGCGCGACGCCATGCCCAACGTGCCGCTGCAGATGCTCCTGCGTGGGCGCAACACCGTCGGCTACACGCCCTACCCGACCAGGGTCACCGACGCGTTCGTCGGCGAGGCGGCCCGCTCGGGTCTCGACATCTTCCGGATCTTCGACTCGCTCAACGACGTGGGCCAGATGCGTCCGGCGGTCGACGCGGTGCTCGGCACGGGGACCGCCGTCGCCGAGGTGGCGCTCTGCTACACCGGCAACCTCAGCGACCCCCGCGAGACGCTCTACACGCTCGACTACTACCTCCGGCTCGCCGAGGAGATCGTCGAGACCGGCGCCCACGTCCTCGCGATCAAGGACATGGCCGGCCTGCTGCGCGCCCCCGCGGCCCGCACCCTCGTGACCGCGCTGCGCGAGCGGTTCGACCTGCCCGTGCACCTGCACACGCACGACACCGCCGGCGGCCAGGTCGGCACGCTGCTCGCCGCCATCGACGCCGGCGTGGACGCCGTCGACGCCGCCTGCGCGTCGATGGCCGGGACGACGAGCCAGCCGTCCCTGTCGGCCCTCGTCGCCGCCACCGACGGCACCGACCGGCCCACCGGGCTCGACATCGACAACGTCTTCGCGCTCGAGCCCTACTGGGAGGCCGTGCGCCAGCTGTACGCCCCCTTCGAGTCCGGCCTGCCCTCCCCCACCGGCCGCGTCTACTTCCACGAGATCCCAGGCGGCCAGCTCTCCAACCTGCGCCAGCAGGCGATCGCGCTCGGCCTCGGCGACCGCTTCGAGGACATCGAGGACACCTACGCGGCCGCCAACCGGATCCTGGGCAACATCGTCAAGGTCACGCCGAGCAGCAAGGTCGTCGGCGACCTCGCCCTCGCCCTCGTCGGTGCCGGCGCGGACCCGGACGACTTCGAGGAGAACCCGACGAGGTACGACATCCCCGACTCGGTCATCGGCTTCCTCGAGGGTGAGCTGGGAGACCCGCCGGGTGGCTGGCCCGAGCCGTTCCGCACCAAGGCGCTCCAGGGACGCCAGGGCAAGCCCCGCGTCACCGAGCTCACCACCGAGCAGGAGGCGGCGCTCGACGCCGCACCTCGCGCGACGCTCAACGAGCTCCTCTTCCCCGGCCCCACCAAGGACTTCCTGTCGTCGAGGGAGCGCTACGGCGACCTGTCGGTGCTCGGCACGGTCGAGTTCCTCCACGGTCTCGACCCGTCGCGCGAGTACGAGGTCGAGATCGAGGCCGGCAAGAGGCTCCTCCTCGCCGTCAGCTCGATCGGCGACGCCGACGCCAAGGGCATGCGCACCGTCATGTGCACCCTCAACGGCCAGTTCCGCCCGATCACGGTGCGGGACAACGCCGTTCAGGTCGACGTCAAGACGGCCGAGAAGGCCGAGCCCGGCAACCCGAGCCACGTGCCCGCACCCTTCGCCGGAGTGGTGACGCCAGCCGTTGCGGAGGGCGACACCGTCGAGGCCGGGGCGGTGGTGGCGACCATCGAGGCGATGAAGATGGAGGCCAACATCACCGCCCCCAGCTCGGGGACCGTCGAGAGGCTCGCGATCGGCGGTCATCAACAGGTCGAGGGCGGGGACCTTTTGATCGTCCTGAAGCGTTAGCCTGAAGGAGCATCGAATCGTCAAGACGCGGCGCATGCTCGATGCAGATCACCATCCGCACAACCAAGGAGATTCACCATGGGTATCGGAGACAAGATCGAGAACATGAAGGACAAGGTCGTCGGCGAGGGCAAGGAGCAGGTCGGTGACGCCACCGACAACGAGCGCCTCGAAGCCGAGGGCAAGGCCCAGCAGACCGAGGGCAACCTCAAGCAGGCCGGCGAGAACGTCAAGGACGCCTTCAAGAACTGAAGCGCCCGCACGCACGAAGGCCGGTCCTCCTCACGGAGGGCCGGCCTTCGTCATGTGCGCAGGTGCGGCTGGGCCGAGCGTCTCGTCCCAAGCGAGCGCCTGCTCAGCCGAGGGCGTCGAGCAGCGCCTTGGTGAAGGCGGGGATGTCATCGGGGTTGCGGCTCGTGATGAGGTTGCCGTCGACGACGACCGCCTCGTCCTGCCAGGTGCCGCCGGCGTTGCGGATGTCGGTCTGCAGGCTCGGCCACGACGCCAGGGTGCGGCCCTCGAGCACACCGGCCTCGACGAGGGTCCACGGTGCGTGGCAGATGGCGGCCACCGGCTTGCCGGACTCGACGAACGCCTTGATGAAGGCGACGGCGTCGGTGTCCATGCGCAGGGCGTCGGGGTTGGCGACGCCACCGGGCAGGACGAGCGCGTCGTAGTCGTCGACGGAGGCCTCCTTGACGAGACCGTCCACGGGGCGGGTCTCGGCCTTGTCGAGGTGGTCGAAGGTCTGGACCGTGCCGGACTCGGTGCTGAGCAGCGTGGCGGAGTGACCGGCCTGCGTCACGGAGTCCCACGGGTCGGTCAGCTCGACCCGCTCGATGCCTTCGGGTGCGGTCAGGAATGCGATTGTCTTGGCCATGCCCCCAGACCATCACGGTTCGGGTGCGTGGCGCCACCTCCCTTGGGGGGTGGGCGGGCGACGACTACCAGGAGCCGCCGCCACCACCGCCGCCACCACCGCCGGAGAACCCGCCACCACCGCTGAAACCGCCACCGCCGAGGCCCGACCCACCGGACGAGCCGGGCGTCGACACGAAGGTGCCGGCGGCCTGGGTCGAGAACGAGTCCATGCTCGAGGCGACGTGGCCGAAGTTCCAGCCGGTGATCGGCCCGGCGTACCAGACCGGAGCCGCGATGCTCTGGCCCGCGGCGGCTGCCGCGGCCGCGACCTCCTCGAAGACCGCGGCCCACCGGTCGGCCAGGCCGAACACGATGGCGTAGGGCAGGAACTTCGAGAAGACGTCCTGCGCCTCCTCCCACCGGATCTGGTTGGCCTCGGCGGTGGCGATGTAGCGCTCGAAGCCCTGTGACTGGGCGAGGACCGCGCTGCCCTCGGCCGTGCGGGAGGCCATGCTGCGCCCGAGGAGCTGGACGATGATCCCGGTGACGATGAGGCCGATGCCGAAGACCCAGCCCTTGGCGACGAGCGAGCCGCCACCGAGCGACCCGAGCCCGGCGGTGCCGAAGAAGAGGGCGAACCCGCCGAGGCCCATGAGGGTGAAGCCGAAGCCGACCCAGCCGGCACGCTGCGCGTCGGGCGAGCGCCGGAACCAGTGCCGCTGCACGGACTCGGTGTACATCATCCCCTGCACCTGCTTGAGGGTGCCGGCGAAGGTGTTCTTGAGCTCCGAGAGCCTGGTCTCGTCACCCTTGGCGAAGACGCCGTCGAGGAGCCGCTGCTCGTAGGGTGCCAGCGCCACGCCACCGGCGGGAGGCGTCTGGCGACGCAGCAGCCAGTCGTCGCTGCGGAAGCGACCGCGCTCCTCGTTGGTGATCGTGAGGTGGCCGCGGACGGCGAGGTCGATGAGGGTCGCGGTGACGTCGACGACGTCGGCCTTCTCGTCCATGATCGTGCCGACCATGCCGGGCTGGACGCCGGGAGGCGGGGTGAACTGGACCGCGATCGTCGGCGCCTTGCCGCGGACCACGGGTGCGCTCTCCCCCGCGCCCGGGGTGAGGCCGGGTGTGAGCCCGGCATAGACCTCGTCGCGACCCCGGGTCCACACGAGCAGCCCCATGAGGCCCCCGGCGAGCAGTGGGAGCAGCACGCCACCCCCGGCGAGCGCCGCACCGAGGTAGCTGGACTGGGTCGGCGAGAGCGAGGGGCCGGGGTCGTAGCCGCCGCCGAAGCTGCCGTCGTCACCGGTCTCGCGCAGGTCCGGCGTGAGGTCGCCGAACGCGGTGCGGGGCCACGACACGACGATGGTCGCCCCCTGCCCGGGCGCGATGTCGGGGACCGTGAAGCTCGACGTCGCACCCGCGGTGCCGGTGCACGTCGTGTCCTCCTGGAGCGCGCCGTAGTAGCAGGCGACCCGGGTGGCGGGCACGGGCCCGGTGACGTCCGCGCTGACGTTGCGGTAGACGTACTCGTTCGAGGGGTCGATGTGGTTGTAGTAGAGCTCGGCGGTGCCGTCGCCGATGTCGTTGATGACGTGGGCGAGGGTGTAGCTGAGGACGTACTCCTGCACGCCCTCGACCGTCTCGTCGGCGCTGCCGATCCGGACCTGCTCGTAGGCACCGAAGTCGGAGATGTCGGTGTCGGTCGGCGCCCCCGTCGGCGAGGTCACCTCGACGTCGGACAGCTCGTAGTGGCGGTACTGCGTCGTCGAGTCCTGGTAGCCGGCCCGGGTCTGGATCGTCCGGTAGATGCCGTGACGCTCCTCCCCCTCGGGGAAGTCCCAGCGGATGCGCTGGGTGACGCGCATCGAGCCGTCCTGCTGCACGGCATACCGGACGTTGAAGGAGGCCGCGTCGTCATCCATCGGCAGGAAGCCGGCCAGCGACGGCGGTGAGGCGGGCGACGCCGTGGCGGCGGGGGCGGCGAGGACCGCGCCGAGCGGGATCGCGATGCACGCGGACGCGGCGAGGCCCGCCATCCAGCTCCGAAGCCGACCCCTCACGCGACTACCCCCTGTGTGCGCCGAGCTCGCGCTCGGTCTCACGACGATCCTGGCGCTCACGCAACGCGTGGCGCTTGTCGTACTCCTTCTTGCCCTTGGCGATCGCTATCTCGACCTTGGCGCGGCCGTCCTTGAAGTACAGCTGCAGCGGGACGATCGTGTGGCCGCTCTCGCGGGTGCGCTGCGAGATGCGGTCGAGCTCCTTGCGGTTGAGCAGGAGCTTGCGGCGGCGGCGCGGCGTGTGGTTGGTCCAGGTGCCCGAGACGTACTCGGGGATGTGGACGCCCTCGAGCCAGAGCTCGTCACCGGTGAAGCTCGCCCAGCCGTCGACGAGGCTGGCGCGCCCCATGCGCAGCGCCTTGACCTCGGTGCCCATGAGCACGAGACCGGCCTCGAAGGTGTCCTCGACGATGTAGTCGTGGCGAGCCTTGCGGTTGCTCGCGACGACCTTGCGGCCGTCGTCGTTCTTCTTGCTGGCACCCTTGGCCACCGCGCTTCACCTCCTCGAGTCAGTGCGACACGCTACGACAGGGTATGCCGTCCGCGCGCCGGGTTTTGCGCGGCACCACCCGTGTCCGCGACTCAGAGGTAGTTGCGCGGGTCGACGAACGTGCCGTCCTCGTAGACCTCGAAGTGGAGGTGGCAGCCGTTGGAGTTGCCGGTGCTGCCCTCGTAGCCGACGACCGTGCCGCGCGAGACCCGACCGCCGTGGGTGCGGATGCGCTGGAGGTGGTTGTAGGTCGTCGTGAGGTGGACGCCACCGATGACGCCGTGGTCGACGATGACGCGGTTGCCGTAGCCGGGGTTGTAGCCGGACTCGATGACGACGCCCGGGGCGGCCGCCTTGATCGGCGTCCCACAGGGGGCGGCGTAGTCGCGGCCGCTGTGGAGCTTCCAGATGTGCTGGATCGGGTGCAGCCGCATGCCGAACTCGGAGCTGATCCAGCCCAGGGTGGTCGGTGCGCTGAGCGGGCCGCCGCTGGAGGGGCTGCCACCGGAGGAGCCGCCGGACGAGCCGCCGGACGACCCACCCGTGGAGCCGCTGCTGCTGGGCTTCTTCTTGTTGCGGGCGGCGCGGGCGGCGGCCTCGGCCTTGGCCTTGGCGTTGGCGGCGGCGCGGATCTTGGCGCGGCGCAGGGCCGCGGCGGCACGGGCCTTGATGACGGCGCTGAGCCGGTCGGACTCGACCTGGGCGGCGGCGAGGCGGGCGTTCTCGGCGACGGACTGCGCCTTGACCGCGGCGGCCTGCTGGGCCTGCTGGGCGGCGAGCGCGTCGAGAGCGGCCTTGGCGGCGGTGGCCTTGTCGCGGGCGGCGTTGGCGGCCGCGAGCGACGCCTCGGCCTTGCGCTTGGCCTTCTCGGAGTCGGCGCGCAGCGCGGAGAGGTGGTCCTCCTGTGCCGTCTGGCTCGCCTTGGCAGTCGCGAGCTTGACCATCGACTGGCCCTGGAGGTCCATGACCGTGCCGATGAGCGCGATCCGGTCGGCGAACTGCTGCGGTGACGTCGACGTCATCGCCATGTCGAGCTCGCCGAAGCCCTGCTCCTGGTAGATCTGCGCGGCGAACTGGGCCACCTGGCCGCGGCTGTCGCGGATCTCCTTGGAGGTCGCCGCGAGCTCGTCCTGGGCCTTGGTCTCGTTGGCCTGCGAGACCTCGAGCTCCTGGGCGGCGATGGCGTTGGCCGTCTCGGCCCGCGAGGCGGCCGCCTGGGCCTGGGTCAGCGCGGACTGCGCGCCGGGCAGCCGGCCCTGCGTGGTCCGCAGCGCGATGTAGGCGTTGGCGAGGTCTGCGTTGGTGTCGGCGAGGTCGTCACGCAGCTTGTCGATCTGCGCGTCGACGTGCTTCTTCTGCTTGCTCGGGTCCGGGTCGGATCCGGGGTGCGCGGAGACCGGCGCCACGAGGGCGAGGGAGCAGAGCAGGGCGGCAGACATGCCGATGGCGCGACGCGCGGAGGCGTTTCGGGGCGCAGGGGTTCGCCTCATGATCACCATTGGTAACACGAGTCACCTCCGTTTGTGAACATTTCACGCCGAACTCGTCGCTGAAATTTCCCGTGGGTAGGTTCCACGCCGCATCGAGAGGCCACATCGTCGCCGATGCGGGGTCTCCCCCGCCGGCATACCGGTGTGAGTGACGCGACCGGTGGCGGCGTCAGACCCGGAGGTAGCGGCGCAGGGTGACCACACTGGTGACGACCGCGATGAGGATGACCCCACCGAAGAGCCATGGTGTGAGGGCCCAGACGTCGTTGGCCCCGATGAGCGCCTTGTTGAGCACCACCTGGTTGAAGCCGGCGTTGAAGATGAGACGCAGTCCGACCCAGAGCATGCCGACCGCGAGCGCGACACCCATGGTCGCGACGACGAGCATCTCGATGATGAACGGCATCCGGATCGTCCAGTTCGAGGCGCCGACGAGCCGCATGATCCCGATCTCGCGGCGTCTGATGAAGGCCGCCTGCCGGATCGTCGTCGCCATGAGCAGGGTCGCGCAGATGACCATGAGCCCGGCGAGGAAGACCGAGAAGCCGGTGATCCAGTTGATGATCTGGAAGAAGCGCTTGAGGACCTTCTCCTGGTCCTGGACGCTCGCGACGCCCGGCGCACGCTCGAACTGGCTCGTGACGACGGCATACTTCGTCGGGTCGCTGAGCTGGACGCGGAAGCTCTGCGGGATGTCACCGAGCTGGACGTTGCCGGTGATCGGGCTGTTGCGGAACTGCTCCTTGAAGCGGTTGAAGGCCTCCTCCTCGGACTCGTGGAAGACCTCCTTGACCTCGGGCATGGACTTGAGCTGGCTCTCGATGCTCTGCTGCTGCGCGTCGGTCGCCGCCTGGTTCTGGCAGTTGGGCTGGAGCGAGTTGTCGGTGCACAGGTAGATCGAGACCTGGATCCGGTCGTACCAGTAGCCCTTCATGGTGTCGGCCTGGCGCTGGGCGAGCAGGCCCAGACCGAGCAGGAACATCGACACCATCGTCACGAGGATGACGGACAGGGCCATCGAGAGGTTGCGGCGCAGGCCCGACCAGACCTCGCTGGCGATGAAGCCGGCCTTCATCGGTCCTCCCCTCCGAACCGCTCGGGATCGAGGTCGCCGATCTCCTCGGCCACCTCGGCGTCCTCGACCGCGTCCGGGTCGCTCGGCGGCGACGACGTGGCGGCCCCGATCGGCGCGAGGTAGGTGCCGTGCTGCTCGTCGCGCACGACGTGGCCCTCGTCGAGCTGGACGACGCGGCGCCGCAGCTGGTTGACCGTGTCGGCGTCGTGGGTGGCCATGACGACGGTCGTGCCCGTGCGGTTGATGCGGTCGAGCAGGTGGACGATGTCGAGGCTGATCTTGGGGTCGAGGTTGCCGGTGGGCTCGTCGCACAGCAGGATCTGCGGCTTGTTGACGACGGCGCGGGCGATGGCGACGCGCTGCTGCTCACCACCGGACAGCTGGTGCGGCAGGCGCTTGCCCTTGCCCTCGAGCCCGACCATCTCGAGGGTCTCGGGCACGAGCTGGCGGATCGCCGACGACGGCTTGCCGATGACCTGGAGCGCGAACGCGACGTTCTGGTCGACGGTCTTGCCCGGCAGGAGCCGGAAGTCCTGGAAGACGGCGCCGATCTCGCGGCGGAACCGGGGAACCTTGCGCGCGGACAGGGAGCCGAGGTCCTGACCGGCCACGAGCACCGTGCCCGACGTCGCCCGCTCCTCGCGCAGGGCGAGGCGGAGCATCGTGGACTTGCCGGACCCGGAGGGCCCGACGACGAAGACGAACTCGCCGCGCTCGACGTTGACGTTGACGTCGTCGAGCGCCGGGCGGGTCGACCGCGGATAGACCTTGGTGACGTTGTCGAAGCGAATCATCGCTGGGGAAAGGCCTCACGGCTCGGGGGCAGGATGCACAAGGAGCATAGGTTCCGCACCCGTGAGCCCCCGGCAACCGGGGCCCCGACGGCGTGTAGCCGCATCAAGTTGCTTGATGCAACCAACAAGCGTTTAATAGTTGACATGGTCAAGCAATCTCCCGGGGGCGACGAGTTCGAGCAGTTCGCCACGAGCCTCTTCCGGCTCACGCGGTCGCTGCGCGCCACCTCGCACCTCTGGCTCCAGCTGCCGGGCGGCCTCAAGTCGACCGACATCACGATCCTCAAGGTGCTCGAGGACCACGGTCAGTCGCGCTCGGGCTTCATCGCCGACCGGCTCCACGTCGGCGCCTCCGTCATCAGCCGCCAGCTCGCCTCGCTGAGCGCCGACGGTCTCGTGGTGCGCCGCAAGGACCCGACCGACGGTCGCGCCGAGCTCGTCGACCTCACCCCCGAGGGGCGCGCCCGGCTCGCCTCGCTGCGCCGGACCTACGTGAGCGGGATGCGCGAGCAGTTCACCGATTGGGACGCCGAGACCGCCCTCGCGGCGGCGCGGACGCTCGACGAGATCTCGAACCACATCGTCCCCGCGCTCGGCGGCAGCGCTGGCAGCGCCGGCAGCGGCGGCTCGGCCTCGCAGCCTTCCCCCACACACGCCCCGGCCGCCACCGACCCAGGCGCCGTCACGGGCACCGACTCCGACTCCGTCTCCACGACCACCACCGACTCCACCGAGGACCTGAATGTCTGACACCGCAACACTCACCCGAGAGCCGACGCTCACCCACAAGGAGGTGCTGGAGGTCCTCACCGGGCTGCTCTCCATGCTCTTCGTGGCGATGGTCAGCTCGACGATCGTCAGCACCGCCCTGCCGACGATCATCGGTGACCTCGAGGGCAGCCAGACCTCCTACACCTGGGTCGTCACCACGACCCTGCTGGCGATGACCGTGACCAGCCCCATCTGGTCCAAGCTGTCCGACCTGTTCGACAAGAAGTTCCTCGTCCAGGTCTCCGGCGTGATCTTCCTGCTCGGCGCCCTCGCTGCGGGCTTTGCGCAGAACGTCCCGCAGCTCCTCGCCGCTCGCGGGCTCCAGGGAGTGGGCGTCGGCGGTCTGATGGCACTGGCGCAGGCCATCATGGGCTCGATCATCCCGCCGCGTGAGCGCGGCCGCTACACCGGCTACATGGCCTCGGTCATGGCCGTCGCGACTGTGTCCGGCCCTCTCCTCGGCGGTCTCCTCGTCGACAGCATCGGCTGGCGCTGGTGCTTCTGGGCCGCGGTGCCGATCTCGCTCGTCGGCCTCGGCATGCTCCAGAAGTTCCTCCACCTCGAGCGGGTGCGCCGACAGGTCACCATCGACTGGTGGGGTGCCGTCCTCATCTCGATCGCGGCCAGCCTCCCCCTCATCTGGGTCTCCTTCGCCGGTCGCAGCTATGACTGGGTCTCGGTCGAGACTGCCCTGTTCCTCGTGCCGACCGCCATCGCCGTCGCCGCTCTCGTGCTCGTCGAGCGCCGGCACCCGGAGCCGCTCATCCCGGGGCGGATCCTCCTCGAGAGGACGACCAGCCTCGCGATCATCGGCAGCATCGCCGTCGGCATCGCGCAGTTCGGCACCTCGGTCTTCCTGAGCCAGTACTTCCAAGTGGCCCAGGGCTTCTCCCCCACCGAGGCCGGTCTGCTCATGCTCCCGCTCATCCTCGGCAGCATGGTGGGCGCCACGGTCTCGGGGCAGCTCATCACCCGCACCGGTGTCTGGAAGCCCTACATGATCGGCGGCGCGGTCGTGCTGATCCTCGGGCTCGGCCTCATGGGCGTCACCGACCACACCACCCCGATCTGGCACCTCTCGATCTACATGATCCTCATGGGCCTGGGCCAGGGCGCGCTCATGCAGAACCTCGTGCTCGTCGTCCAGAACACCGTCGACGTCCACGAGATCGGCACGGCGAGCGGGGTCGTGAGCTTCTTCCGCTCCCTCGGCGGCACCGTCGGGATCGCCGTCCTCGGTGCGATCCTCGCGAGCCGGGTCACTGACCACATCTCGACCGGCCTCCGGGCCGCGAAGATCCCGGTCCCGGCCGACGGCGCCGGCAGCGGCACGCTCGACCTCGGCGCGCTCCCCGAGCCGGTGCTCACCATCGTGCGCCACGCCTATGGCGACAGCACCGGGTTCATCTTCGTCATCGCCGGCGCCATCGCCGTCGTCACCCTCGTCGCCGTGTGGCTCATGCCGCACACCGAGCTTCGCACCACCGTCGCCAAGCACGACGACAAGGACCCGCTGGGGCTCGAGCAGCCCATCGACTGACTGCCCTTTCCAGCCTCACCACCCCGACTGGTTGCCCCACTGGGACGCCGAGCGTTGAGCCAGGTGTCACAGTGGGGCAATCAGTCGTTCGGCAGGGTCAGGCGAGGGTGCAGGTGTTGAGCAGGTCGCCGGACGCCGGTCGCGGCACGGTGGCGTCGGCCGGCGGCGCCATGCCCTTCTCGACCCACGCCGTGAGCAGGTCGAAGCCGGTGCGCGCGCACGGCAGGAGCGGCCGCAGCCGGTCCGGGAACGCCGGCACGAGCGCGTCGGTGTGGGTGCCGTCGGCGACGCGGTAGTAGCGGTGCAGCGCACCGGCACCGGCGTCGTCGATGAGCCGGTCGTAGACGTCGGAGTCGGTCCCGATCGGCAGCAGCGTGTCCATCGTGCCGTGCACGGTGATGAGCGGCTTGCGGATCCTGCCGGTCAGCTCGACGGAGCGGATCGCGTCCTTGACCGACTGCGGACGGCTCGCGTAGTCGTAGTCGGCGTCGCACTGGGGCGTCCCGCTCGCGCAGTAGGGCGTCCCCGCCTTGGTGTCACCGTCGAAGGTCGGGTCGAACTCCTCGCGGTAGATCCGCTGGGTGAGGTCCCAGTAGACCTGGTGGTGGAACGGCCAGAGGAACTCGCTGCCCGGGGCGAACCCGGCCGCGATCATCGCGTCGTGGGCCGCGGGACTGCCGGTCGCGGCATACGAGGGGTAGTTCTTGAGGGCGGTCGGCAGGTAGGTGAGGAGGTTCGGGCCGTCCGCGCGGAAGAGCGTGCCCTCCCAGTCGAGGCCGCCGTCGTAGAGGTCGGGACGGTTCTCGAGCTGCCAGCGGACGAGGTAGCCGCCGTTGGAGATGCCGGCCATCCACGTGTGCCTGGGCTTGCTCGCCCGGACCTGCTGGAGCACCTTTTTGGTCGCGACGGTGAGCTCGGTGACGCGCGAGTTCCATTCGCGCACACTGCCACCCGGCGCCGAGCCGTCGTCGAAGAAGTTGACGCCGATGTTGCCCTTGTCGGTGCTGGCGAAGGCAAATCCCTGTGCGAGGACCCAGTCGGACCAGATGAAGTCGTTGGCGTACTGCGTGCGGTTGCCCGGTGCGCCGGTGACGACGAGGCCCCCGTTCCAGGTGTCGGGGATGCGGATGACGAACTGGCTGTCGTGGTTCCAGCCGTTGTTGGTGTTCGTCGTCGAGGTGTCGGGGAAGTAGCCGTCGACCTGGATGCCGGGGACGCCGGTCGGGTTGACCGTGCCCGGGGTGTGCAGTCCGGCGTAGTCGGCGGCCCTCGTGTGGCCCGAGGCGACCGTGCCCGCGGTGGTGAGGTCGTCGAGGCAGGCGGTCTTCTGCATCTCGGCACCGGGCACCGTGATCTTGGACTGGCGGGCGCAGTGCCCACCGCCGGGCTTGTCGCTCTGGCGGTCGGCGGAGGCCTGAGGAGCGGCCACCGTGAGGGAGGCCGTCATGGCGAGGGCGGCCAGGGCCACCAGGACTGTGCGAGGAGACGTCGTTGTCGGGCGCATGGGCGTCAGCATCCTCGCGGCGCGGTGCCGCTCCCATGTGCCGCGAGCCCACTCCGGCGGGCAGCCGCGTGTGTCGCGGGTCCGGTCAGGCCTCGGCGGCGTAGACGACGTCGCGCAGCGTGCGGACCACGAGGTCGGCCGCGGCGAGCGCGTCGTCCCTGCCGAGGTATGCCGTCTCGCTCACGTCGTCGGGGTACCACCGGTTCCAGACGCGCTCCTCCATCGAGATCGGGCCCGGGCGGCGCCAGCCGATCTCCTCGAGGGCGGCGTCCTCGGCCTGCGTGAAGAAGAACTCACCACCGAAGTCCTCGCTGCCGATGAGCTCGACGACCGCGTGGTTGTCGTCGCGGCGCACGCGCGCCCACGGGGCCATGTCCTCGTAGCGCGCGGGCACGACGCCGAACAGCCGGGCCTTGCGCAGCAGGTGCGGCCGCGGGTGCTCCGACACCGTGATGGTGACGTCCTCGCCGTCGGACAGCGACCGGATCCGGGCGGCGAGGTCACGCGACCACGCACTCCAGTCGGCCGGTCCCCCGGGAGGTGGCTCAACGGCATACGTCATGGTTTTGTCCTGAGTCTCGTTGTCCCGCAACGGGACTCAGCCCTCGGCCTTGCGCTCGGCGATCTGCCAGCGGATGCCGGCCTCGATGAAGCCGTCGATGTCGCCGTCGAAGACCGCGCTCGGGTTGCCGGTCTCGTACTCGGTGCGGAGGTCCTTGACCATCTGGTACGGGTTGAGGACGTAGGACCGCATCTGGTCGCCCCAGCTCGCCTTGACGTCGCCGGCCATCTCCTTCTTGACGGCGGCCTCCTCGGCGCGCTTGATGAGGAGGAGTCGCGACTGCATGACGCGCAGGGCGGCGGCGCGGTTCTGGATCTGCGACTTCTCGTTCTGCATCGAGACGACGGTGCCGGTCGGGATGTGCGTCATGCGCACGGCGGAGTCGGTGGTGTTGACCGACTGCCCACCGGGGCCCGAGGAGCGGAAGACGTCGATCTTGAGGTCGTTGTCGGGGATCTCGATGCTGTCGGTGCCCTCGATGAGCGGGATGACCTCGACGGCGGCGAAGCTCGTCTGGCGGCGGCCCTGGTTGTCGAAGGGGCTGATCCGCACGAGGCGGTGGGTGCCGCCCTCGACCGACAGGTTGCCGAACGCGTAGGGCACGTTGACCTCGAAGGTCGCGGACTTGATGCCGGCCTCCTCGGCGTAGGACGTGTCCATGACCTTGGTCGGGTAGCCGTGGCGCTCGGCCCAGCGGAGGTACATGCGCATGAGCATCTCGGCGAAGTCGGCGGCGTCGACGCCCCCGGCGCCGGAGCGGATCGTCACGACGGCCTCGCGCTCGTCCCACTCACCGCTGAGCAGGGTGCGGACCTCGAGCTCGCCGACGGCCTTCTTGACCTTGACGAGCTCCTTCTCGGCTTCGGCGAGGGTCTCGGCGTCGTTCTCCTCCTGGCCCATCTCGACGAGGGCCTCGAGGTCGTCGACGAGGGTGTCCATGCCGGTGACGCGTTCGTACTCGGACTTGGCACGCGAGAGCGCCGAGGTGACGGCCTGCGCCTTCTCCTGGTCGTCCCAGAGGTCGGGGGCCGCGACCTGCGTCTCGAGGTCGTCGATGCGCGCCTGCAACGCGGTCAGGTCGGTGACCTCGCGCACGGAGGTCATCGTCGTGCGCAGGTCCTTGATCTCTTGCTGGAAGTCGGTGGCCACAAGAGCCAAGCCTACGTGCCCGTATGCCGTGCGCTCACCGCGCGCGTCCCGCGGCTCGCTGCACGGCCTGGCTGCGCCGACGCCGTTCGGGCGGTGGACGCGTGTCGGGGCGGGTGGCCCTCCCTGTCGGCCACCCGCCCCGAGGTGTGCGGTGGAGGGTCCTCACCCCTCCTCGGGGAACGGCCCGAACGTCTCGATCGCCACCGCGACCTCGCAGCTGCCCTCGACCGCGAAGTCGGCACCCTGGTCGCCGTTGCAGACGTCGCTGGACGGGACGTTGAGACCCGGACCCGGGTTGTCGCCGGTCATCATGTCGTCACCACGGCCGCCGGACAGGGTGTCGTTGCCGAAGTTGCCGACGACGATGTCGTTGCCGTTCTCACCGCGCACGACGTCGTTCGCCGGGCCGCCGAACAGCGTGTCGTCGCCGTTGCCGCCGCTGACGTCGTCGGTGCCCATCTGACCGGTCGCGAAGTCGTCACCGTTGCCCGCGCGCAGCGTGTCGTTGCCGCCCTCACCGAGGATCTGGTCGTCGCCGCTGCCGCCGTCGATGGCGTCCGCCCCACCGGGCACGTTCATGCCCGCGGGGTTGCCGAGCAGGATCGACTCGGCCGTGTCGCCGATGACGAAGTCGTTGCCGTCGCCGGCGGTGATCGTGTCGTTGCCGGCGCCACCGCAGATGCGGTCGTCACCGCCCAGACCCGAGATGGTGTCGTTGCCGGCTCCTCCCAGGATGACGTCGGGCCCGGACGTGCCCACCAGGGTGTCGTTGCCGGGTGTCCCCGTGAGGGTCGCCGCGTCGGCGCCGAGGATGATGAGGCACGGGTCGGGCTCGGCGGCGGTGGCCGCTGGAGCGAGTGCGAGGCCCAGGCCGAGGACGAGGCCGCCGGCTGCGACGAGTGGTGTCAGTCGCATGGCGTCTCCTGCGGAGGGTCGGACGCGAGTCGGTGCATGGTGGCATCCCCTTCCGGGAGCCACGCCGTGGCGACGCCGTTGTCGCCGGTTCGCGGCGGGACTCCTGCCTGACGAGTGTTCTCCTCGCCCAGACCGCTCACCTGCGGAAAGGCGAAACTCCCCGCCGTTTCGCGGGTCATTTCGGGACCACCCGAAAGGGTCAGCGTGGGCGGGTCGGGAGCCGCCTGTCGAGCGAGATCGCGCCCTGGGTGAGCACGATGAAGAGCACGGCGACACCGGCACAGGCGAGCAGCGCCTGCGCGTACCCGTGCAGGCTCACGTCGAGGAACGGGTAGGGGTACCAGTCGGCGAACGCGCCCCGCGCGAGCGTGTAGACCAGCCAGCCGAGCGGGTAGATGAGCGAGGGCAGGAGCAGGCCCTTGTCGGCCTTGCCGCGCGGGCCGAAGACGGCCCAGCCGATGACGGCGAGCAGGGGCGCGACGACGTGGAGCAGCTTGTCGGCGACGTAGTCGGCACCGCTGAGGTCGAGCAGCGGCCGGAGCAGGAACCAGTGGACGAGGCCGGTGACGGTGATGCCGATGATCGCGTTGAGCCGCAGCACCTTCCACCACGTCGGGTAGCGGTCCTGGCGCAGCGCCAGCGTCGTCGCCGTGAACGCGACGAGGATGTTGGTGAGGACCGTGAAGTACGAGATGAAGCGGACGAGCCGCGTCCCGAGCGCGGGCGGGTCGACCTCGTCGAGCACGGTGCCGCCCCGGACGATGAGCACGAGCTGCAGCAGCAGCGCGGCCCAGGTCACGACAGCGGTGAGGAGGTGCCAGGAGCGGGCCATCCGCGCGGTGTCCACGAGCACATCATGGCGTGGCCGGGGCTCGGAAGCCTGCAACCACGTCGCAAGCGCGCTGCAAGACCAGCCCCCGACCGTGGAGTCGTCACCCTGACCGACCCACCAGAGGAGCACCCGATGACCACGACACCCCACGCCGACGACGCCCCGACGTCCGAGCGTCCCCTGGTCGACACCAGTGCGATGCCGACCATCCACACCTACTTCCGTCGCGAGCTCCGGCTCGCGGGCGGGCTCGTGCGGGGCATCCCCGACCGCGACCTCGAGCGTGCGGGGGTCGTCGTCGACCACCTCGACTTCCTGCGCCGCACGCTGCACCAGCACCACACCATCGAGGACGAGCTGCTGTGGCCGGTCCTGCTCGAGCGCGTGCCCGAGGAACTGGCGCCGGTCGTGCACCTCATGGAGTCCCAGCACGAGCGGGTCGACGCGCTCCTCGCCAAGGTCGACGCCGCCCGCCCCGGCTTCGCGCGGCGGACGACGCTGCGCTGCGCGACGAGGTCGCCGACGTGCTCGACACCCTCTACGTCCACCTCGTCGAGCACCTCGACGCCGAGGAGGAACGGCTCTTGCCGATCGCCGCACGCTGTCTGACGCAGGCCGAGTGCGACGCTCTCGGAGAGGCGGGGCGCCGCTCGACCTTGGAGGCCGGTGGCAGAAGGAGATCGCGCTGATGGTCACAAGCGTGCACGCATGCCTGTTCTGCCAGCGCTGCTGGGCGAACGACTGGCGACCTTCCGCCTATCACTTCAGCGCGTACCGCAGGAGCCTCGGCTATGCCGCGACGTACCAGTGATGTAGGACCTAAACGACGTGTCCCTCTAGGGCGCGCCGGCCCCCGCTCAAGCTCTACCGTCGGCGCTTCTTGGAGGAGTCGTCGGGTGCTGTCTCGAACGGCCAAGTCGCCAAAAGTTCACGGATGCGGACCAAGTGAGGAGGCAGCGACTTGACCCCAAAGGTCCGCAGACTGGTCTCCGTCTCGTCGACCCACCGCGTGAGCCACTCGCGATAGTGATACTCGAAGTCGCGGAGCATTCTGATCTCTGCGTTGACCTCTGAGCGGTTCCCGGTGCCGCTCCCGGCCACCGCGTATGAGTGTTCATCGCCTGCACCAAAGAGAAACATCGTGTTCGCGTTGTAAGGGATCGGCATATACCAAGCGTCCACGGGCGCAACCAGAGGGGCATCCGGTTCGCTTCGACGCGGCGCCCTGTACTGGTACGCGAGGAGGCTCGCCGGACTCACCGATGGGGCGAGTGCCACCAGATCCAGGCCTCGTTGCTCTGCCCAGTCCACATGTAGGGCCCGAGTCGCCTCAAGGTGCTCTTTGAGTGCTTGCAATATCTGGTCGCCGGGCCTCAAACTGCGCGCACGTGGCTCGTCGGAGATCAACGTGTGCGCAGGCGGCTCGTCGGAGATCAACGTGCGCGCAGGCGGCTCGTCGCTGTGGCTTGCTACGGGTTCCCCTGCGGTTTGATCCTCAGCATCCGGGGTGGGAGCGAACGACGACAACGACTTGCGAAAGTCAGCTGCCTCCTGCACCGCTAGTAGCCTGCGCTTCTTTTGACCTGGCAGACGCTTGAGGCCCCAGCCCACGATCCGGAACAGCGATTCAGCCTCGTTTGGCTCTTGCCATCGGGCTTCACTCATGTGCTCATCATCCGCCCCAAGTGACCAGCACGGCTACTACGGACGCTCCACTCGCCGCGGCCAGTTGGAGGAACAGTGCCACCTTCACCCAGCGCAGAACCCGTCGGTTGTCCTTGGTGATCGCCGACGACGCCACCCGCAGGGCCGATATGAGCTCTGGATCGGTTGGGTTGCGCAGGGTGCGTTCCGTGGCCAGCACGCTCTCTACGTTGACGATCGCCAACTGGTCCAACAGCACGACAGTCAGTGCCAACAGAGCGCTAAGCCCGAAGGCCGCGACGGCCACCACATCCCACACGGTCATCCCATTGGCGGCGCGCACCTGCATCTGGGTACCTACGAGGGTTGCCGCGATAGCCGCCGCAAACGTGGCGACAAGCTTGGCCGAATCGGCCCGGCCCCGCGCCTGCGACAACTCCTCTGCCTCAAGCTTGTCTACCCAGGCGTCTAGATCGCTCACCCGGGCATCTTCGCATCCGTCATGCGTCTACATCGCGAAGTTCGGTGACGTTGAGCGCACTAAGAACATGGCCGGGGAGGCGATAGCAGTGAACGGGGCCCGCGACTTACCGAACATCTGAATCGGGCGTGTGTCGCGGTCTCTCGTGAGCCTCGGCCCCCAAGTGCTCGGGTAGCTACCCGTCGGGCCCCAAGCAAGATCGAGTTGGTGTTCACGTTCCCAGCACATGGAAGCGGGCCCAACCCCAGCGAGTCAGAAGGAAGGCGGCGCGGTAGTGCGAAACAACTTCAGCGACCTCACCAGCGATCGCAAACTCATGCAAGTCGCCAGATGGTCCGGTGTCCGTGTGGGAGCGAGTCAATGCCCCCAGACGAGGCCATGTGCGTCGCTGCTAGTGGCACGCCACTGCGCGCGTATCTCAGTCGCTACCGCAGGTTCGGTCGCGAACACAGTCGATGCGGCCTTGCCGACAAGGGCGGTCGGGCTGGGCATTGATAACCCGCGGTGACTACCGGCATATACGCGGACGCCATGGCGGCGGAGCACTAGCGCACGTTGAACGGTTGCCAAACGCCGCCAATTCACGCCAGGAGCAGTTCGGATCTCGGCGTTCCATTCCTGCCGACGCATGAGCAGGTGGTCGGCGTAAGCGCGGCCCCGCTTCTGCCGTTCTTCTGGTTCAGGTGGGGCGAGCAGCCAAACGGACGTCGCCGCGCTGAGCAGAGCGCCGCGGGTCAAGCTGTAGGTGGCTAGTGGGTGGAGAGACTTGGATTCGTCCGATAGGACACGAACTGCCTGAAGATGATCCACAGCGGCCGTGAGGCAAGCGGCCGCGCAATCTGCCAAAGGATTTGGTGGCCACGCCTTGCCATCGGCGGCCAGCAACGAACCGGGTTGTGCCAGTGACGCTCGACGTACGCGCTCTCGCCATCCATCTAGCGTGGGGTAGGTGTTGCGCATCGCCGCGAGGTGGCTAGCCCGTTCCGCTCACAGTTCGGAACTACCCCGGCTCGGCTTCGAGGAGCTGGCGTCCGAACTCCTTGAGCAGGTTCCCCGGAGACGTGCCGCCAGGGATGCCGCTAAGGGTGATCCCTTCCGCGTCAGCGCCGATTGTTAATTGGGCGATGTAGTCGAGGAGGCTGAGGGTGAGGTGCGATTGGGCCAACAGAACCTCGTCAACGCGGCCAGTCGCTTCCAACTCGCGAGCCAGCAGCAGAGTCTCTGTCCACGGGCTCCCGGTCTCACGATCATGCATCGCGTTGGTCGTCAGGGCGAGAGCATCCCGAAGGGACTGAAGAGGGTCCGACATGCTGCGAGCGTGGCACACGAGCCAGATCGACACGCCGCATAGCCTTTGCACATCCCTCGTAAGTTCAGCGGAGTTGTGACATCGTCGCTCGATCTGGGCGGCATGATGGCTGAAACACAAGTGCGGCGGGACTGGGGGAAGCGTGGGAACAGCAGAGTTGTTCGAGAGGTTTGACACGAGGGTGTCGGCCTCGCACTCAGAGAGGCAAGTCGGGATCAAGAGACTGTTCGAGTGCGAAGCGGCCCTGAGTGCTCACTTCCACCCGAACTCCACGGCATCGCACTTAACGCTGATTGGGTCAGTGGTGAAGGGAACCTCAATAAACCCGATGGCGGATGTCGACGGGGTCTTTCGTATGCCTTCTGGAACTTATTCGCGGATCAACGAACATGCTGGCAATGGACAGTCGGCGTTGCTCCAGGAGGTCCGCGGCGTCCTCTCTGAGCGATACCCTCGTACGAGAATCCGCGGCGACGGTCCTGTAGTAGTGGTCCAGTTCTCGTCCGGGCCGAGTGTCGAGATCGTGCCCGGAGTTCTCTTCTCCGAGGGTGCGGACGACTTCCATGCCGACTGCTTGGTCCCTGTCACGCGAAACGGAGGCTCGTGGGAGGCATCCGACTATGGAGCCGAGTTCGACAACGCGCTCCGGATGAATGCGGCCACAAGTGACCAGTACTCCCGTCTAATCAGATACATGAAGGCTTGGCGCAGAGCCCACCATGCATCTTTCAAGTCGGTTGTACTCGAGTTGGTCGCAGCCGAGTTTATGCGCCGCAAGTGGGACCACACCCAAAGCAGTCACGTGTGGGACGACTGGCTCGTCAGGGACTTTTTGGCTCACATGATTGCGAACTACTATTCGACCTACGCACTACCGGGCGGCAAGGAGATCGAAACCGGGGTCGGCTGGGTAGATGCTGCGCGACGGTCCCATATCGACGCAAAGGTGGCTTGCACCTTTGACGACAGTGGACCGTCATACGTTGCCTACTGGAGAAGGGTGTTCGGCAGTGCCTTCGGTGCCTGATGCGGTTCTGCGCGAGACCAAAGAGACCTTTGGCAGGGTCGCGTACACGCACAAGACCCACGAGAAACAAGCGGAACTGAAACAGGCTTCGGCGTGGCGCATACGAGTTGCCAACGTCGTAGTCATCGGGCTGGCCGCAGGTGCAGCACTGATCGCGCCACTGATCCGCTCATCGCCAGCTGCTTGGCTCGCCTTCGTCGCAGGCTTGGTTGGGTTTGTGTTCACGGTATTGCAGTTGTCGTTCGACCCGGCGTCGGAGGCAAGCAGCCACCAATTGGCGGCTAAGTCGTACCTGGTGCTCAGGAACGAGTATCGCCGCCTCATCGCCGACGCTGAGGTCGGAGACCAAGGTATCGACGAGCTTCGAGCGCGGCGGGACGCCTTGGCTCGAGAACTCAGTCACCTTGAACGGGCGGCACCGCCAACAAGCGCCAAGGCGTACATGCTCGCGCGTGAGGCACTCCGGGGTGCTGAAGAACTCAGTTTTACGCAGGACGAGTATCGGCACTTGCTAGGCCCAGACGACCGCGCCTAGCCACTAGGCGCGCGGGAAGGCCATGCCGCGCCACGAAGGGCAAGACAGTTCGGGGTGAAGCGCTACTGGCCTTGACCGTCGAAGGCCAACGCGGCCCGAGGTGCACTCGACAACGGCGGCTTGCACGGCTGACGGGCCTCAACGACCACCGAACTCCGATCTGGGGGCAAGACTGACTCGCTCGCGCGCCGGTTCACTGGGGCTTTGGCGCGCCACGAACGTTCAGCAAAGAGGTTGCCACCCTGCACCTTTGCCAGGGTGCGCCTCTTGGCGGCCTTCGTAATAGTTCACGAGGGTCCCTTCACCTGCACGCACTGCGACAACTTCGGCGTAATGGGACCAACTCAGTACGGCTTCTAGGTCGCCTTCGGCGGTTGCCGTCCCCCAGCACCAGTCTCCGATGCCTCCGCCGCCCGTCAAGGGTCCGCTACGCCGCTGCGCGCCCTTGACCGGCTCCCCCGGCACCTCACGACCGCCGCTATGGGACGACGCCCACCCCTGCCCGAGCCCCAGACGAGTTGTGTTGCTATTTCAAGTCAAGACGTCCGGCTGGCGATCTTGAGGCGGCCAGTCCGCTCCGTCCACCTCGACAACCTCATCCGCTGTCTCTTTGATACCGTCCGGCCGCAGTTGCAGAATGTCGCCAATGAGCAGATAGGTGCCGGTGATGAACCGCGAAGCTTCATACCGCGTCACCTCAGAATGCGCACCCTTGTGCCCAGCACCTGCAAGAGCATCGAGCCTATTACCCAGGTACTCCAAATCCCGCTTGACTACTTCCCTGCTCGTTTCCCCGGCAGCACTGCTGTTCACGATCCAGTCAACGAGGCGATTGATGTACTGATCCTCACCCATTGCCCGCCCATCGACTTTCGGACCAGCAGGACGCAATGCGTCGGCAACGGCTTTCAGCAAGCGACGGCATGTTGCTGCGGAACTCGCCCAGTCTTCAGCGTTGTCTGATCCGGCATTTTCAAACGCTGCCGCCAACTTCACCGCCGCATCAGGTACGAGTTCGGCAATGTTCGCATCGACTGTGTTACGCACTTGGCCGAAAGCACTCTCAACCGCGGCTCCGAAACGGAGTTCTACCTCTTTCTCGCTCACGTAGCTGTGTACCGCCGCGAGAATCCCCTCCACCAGCCCTTGGTTTCGGCTGATCATCGTCAACAGAGCAGTTCGCTCTCTAGCATTGCCCGTCGGCGCCGATACGATTTGGTGCGGATTCGCAGAGCTGACACTCACGGGCGCATCCGCAGCCGCCTTCATGTGGGCAGTCGCGGCAGAAGCGTGAGCCTCGATCGCCCCGAGTCCGTCCGTCCAGTACTTCGTCGTTTTCTCCTCCTGGTCATAGTGCCCTCGACCGGTACGGAGCGCGAAGTTTGCGGTGCCCGAAAGCATCTTGCCCGTGACGACGTCTCTATAGCCATTGAGTTCGAGCGTCAACCACTCCAGAACGTCGCGATCATCTAAAAGCCGGGCCAATCGACTCGACTTTCGCACTAATGCCGTTGGTGCCAACCGAGACAACTCAAAGTCGGCAAGTAGGTCTTCCGCTAGCTCCAATGCAGCCGCACGCCTATCGGTCATGCGATCCCCCTCGCTCGGCAACACTTGACGGTCGCTCAGACCCTATCCCCTAGCACGTCGCTCACAGGTGGGTGTATTGACGGTTTGTGGGGTTGCCGGCCTGTGTCCCGCCGGCGACGAGGACGTTGAGGCCGGACGCGACGGCCGCCTCGAGGAAGGTCGCCGACTGTCGGGTCAACGTGCCGAGCCGGACGAGGTCGTCGACGTTGTCCGCCTTGACGATGAACTTGCGGACGTTGACGTGCCAGTGCTCGCGGGTGATGTCGGGGATGACGACGTGGAGGCGGGAGCCGTCGGGCAGCACCGCGTCGACGAACGGGCTGGAGAGGTCGACGCGCCGACCCGAGGACTTGAGCATCCGCTCGACGAGGTCGCGGACCTCGTCGCTCGTGAGCAGCGTCGTGGTCAGCTCGGGCACGCCACCACGCGCGATGAAGACGCGGGTCGGCTCGTTGATCCAGATCTCCTCGACCGTGGGGTCGTCGAAGTACTGCTGCAACGGGCCGAAGCCGGCGACGGTGTCCCACACCGACTTCTCGGCCTTGGCGACGTCGCTGAGGACCGGCATGCCGCCGTGCATCGACCGCTGGTCGTAGTCGGCCACCGCATCGCGCACAGCCGCTGGACGGCCTTGGGGTCGCGGGCGGGGTCCAGCCCAGAGCGTCGGATCAGCTCACGGACCTCCGCCTCGACCGTGCGCACGGCATCCATCCGCGGGTCCCCTCCCCTCACTGCACACGCTCACCTTCCCGGGTGGCGCGCTGCTCTCGTGCTGTCGAGCCGGTGTCCCCGACACCGCCATGCAAGCAGGAAACGCCACGACGACCGCGAGGTTTTCCACACGCCCCCGAGCGAATCCCTGACCCGAGGGTATCCAGCGCCGCCCGAGGTCACCACTCGAACAGCGCGACCGCTCAGCAACCAAAAGCCGACAACCCGAGAGCGCCACCTCAGCGGCGCACGCCCCGGACCTCGCGCATGCGCCGCTCGCGCCGGGCCCTCTCGTGCTTCGTCCGGCGCGCGCCCGAGTGCAGCACCAGCACGACCATCGCACTCGTCAGCACGTCGAACAGGAGGACCTCGTCGCGCGAGAGCCCGTCGACGTTCGACTGCAGCTGCTCCGCCGTGGGCAGTCCGAACAGCACCTCACTGACGAGCAGGCCCACGACGACGCAGGACAGGGCCGTCACGACCATCGCCCTCACCCGCAGCCGGACCCCCTGTCCCACCGCGGCCGCGGCGACCACGCCGAACCCCAGCGCGATGGCGGCGAGCAGCCCCAGCCCCTGCGGCCCCAGGTCCCAGTGCATGTCGAGCCCTCCCTGATCGTCACTCCCAGCGTCCAGCACAGCCACGCACGTCAGCAGGGACCAACGGCCTCCTTCCACTGTGCCGCACCGGGATTGGGCAGCGCCAGCCCCTGTCCCTGCCCCTCCCATGGGCAGAGTGAGCCCCCCGCCTCCCACCCGAAGTGGCCACGAAATGGCTAGGTTGGACGTCATGGGTCGACCAACGGAGGTCACGCGGTCCGGCGACGACGTCGAACGGGCGGTGCCACCGGACCCCGGAGATCGGGCGCCCGAACAGCGCGAGGAGACGGCCGAGCACACCCCCGGGCGCACCACCGAGCAGACCGCCAGCGTCGAGGAGCTCATCGGCGAGTACGACGAGGAGCGCCCCGGCCGCCGCCTCTCCCCCACCCTCGACAACGCCCTCACCGCAGTCTGCTTCGCGGTCTCGGTGTTCGTCCTCTACCAGGTGTTCTCGCCGCTGCGGCAGGGCGGGCAGTACTACCTCATCCTCTTCCTCGCCGCCGTCCTCCCGCTGGTCTTTGTCTGCTACCGCGCCACCCGCCGCCGCGGCGCCCGCACCACGCAGGCCGACGGCAGCCAAGGCAACGACAACCCGGGCGTCCTCGACTGGGCGCTCGCCGCCCTGGCGCTGCTCGTCTGCCTCTACCCCGTCCTGCCGATCACCATCGGCGACGGTGGTGGCGGCTTCAACGCCTTCCTCGACCGGCAGGGCTCGCTCGGCACCGTCGACGTCCTCATGGGCACCCTGCTCCTGCTCCTCGTCGTCGAGGCCTGCCGCCGCACCACCGGGCTCGTGCTGCCGGTCGTCTGCGCCGTCTTCCTCGCCTTCGCCTACTACGGCGGGTTCCTGCCGGTGTCGTGGTCGATCAGCCACGCGGGCATGAACTTCGGCGACATCATCAACGGCCTCTACAACGACGCGTCCGGCTTCTTCGGCATCCCGCTCGACGTCGCCGCGACCTACATCGTCCTGTTCACCATCTACGGCGCCGTCCTCGAGGCCACCGGCGCGAGCCGCTTCTTCATCGACATCTCGTTCGCGGCGTTCCGCAAGAGCTCGTCCGCACCCGGCCGCACCGTCGCCCTGAGCGGCTTCCTCCTTGGCACCGTGAGCGGCTCGGGCACCGCCACCGCCGTGAGCCTGGGGTCGGTGTCGTGGCCGATCCTCAAGAAGGCCGGCTACCCCCGCGAGGCCGCTGGCGGCATGCTCGCCGCGGCCGGCATCGGCGCGATCCTCTCGCCCCCGACCCTCGGCGCGGCGGCGTTCATCATCGCCGAGTACATCGGCGTCAACTACCTCCAGGTCCTGCTCTGGGCGACGATCCCCACGGTCCTGTACTACCTCGGCATCATCCTCGCCGTCGAGATGGACGCCCGGAAGTTCGGCGCCCGCGAGGTCCACCTCGCCACCCGCAGCGCCCGCCAGCTGCTCCTGCGCTTCGGCTACCACTTCCTCTCGCTGTTCGTCATCATCGGCTTCCTCGCGCTGGGCATCCCGCCGTTCAAGGCCGTCGTCTACGCGACCGGCGTCGCAGCGCTCTTCGGTCTCGTCGAGCGCGTCGTCTCGGGCCGGGACCCGCTCGACCCGGACGCCGAGCGGCGTCCGCTCCCGGAGGCACTGCGCAGGTATGCCGTGGAGCTCTATCGCGGTCTCGCCATGGGTGTGCGTTCGGTTCTGCCCGTCGCGTCCGTCTGCGCCGCGGCCGGCATCATCACCTCGGTCATCGTCAAGACCGGCATCGGCCAGTCGCTGGCGTCGATGCTCGTCTCCGCCGCGCAGTCGATCACGGACAACCCCACCGGGGTGCTCGTCCTCACCGCGGTGTTCGCCGCCGTCGCCATCGCGATCCTCGGTCTCGCCGTGCCCGTCACCGCGTCGTTCATCATCGCGTGGGTCGTCATCGGCCCGGCGCTGCAGACGTTCGGCGTGAGCGCCCCCGAGACGGCGATGTTCATCTTCTACTACGCCGTCCTCTCCGAGGTGTCGCCGCCGACCGCGCTCGCCGCCGTCGCCGCGTCCGCCATCACCGGCGGTGACGCGATCAAGACGATGTGGAACGCGTGGAAGTACACGCTCCCCGCGTTCCTCGCTCCCCTGGCCTTCGTCATCACCGACAACGGCTCGCACCTGCTCATGCAGGGCGACGCGATCTCAATCGTGTGGACGACCGTCGTCTCGATGCTCGCCGTCGCTGCCCTGGCCGTCGTCACCGGCGGCTGGCTCTTCGGCCCGGCCAAGCCCGTCGTGCGTGCGCTCTGCGTGCCCGCCGCCGGGCTCCTGCTCTACCTGCAGCCGTTCTCGATCGGCGCCGGCCTCGTCTTCCTCGCCGCCGCAGTGGCCCTCGCGTGGTTCACGAAGGCGAGCGACCGGCATACGCCCACGACTGACGCACGGACCACAACACTGGAGGAAAAGGCATGAGGCACAGCCGAGTTCGCACATCCGTCATCGCCGTGGCCGCCACGGCGGCCCTCGCTCTCACCGCGTGCGGCGGCAAGCAGGACCGCACGAGCGACACCGCCGCGAGCGGTGGGTCGGGCGCTGACTCGTGCACCGCGACCGCTGGTCAAATCACTATCGCGACCGGGAACAGCACCGGCGTCTACTACGCGCTCGGCGGTGGCCTCGCCCAGCTCATCAGCACGAACACCGACCTCAAGGCGACCGCCGCCGAGACCGGCGCGTCGGTGCAGAACATCCAGCAGCTCGTCGACAAGAAGTACGACATCGCCTTCTCGCTCGCCGACACCGCCGCCGACGCGGTGACCGGCAAGGGCGCGTTCGAGGGCAAGAAGGCCGACGTCAAGGCGCTCGCCCGCATCTACTCGAACTACACGCAGGTCGTCGTGTCCAAGAAGTCCGGCATCACCAAGGTCGAGGACTTCAAGGGCAAGCGGATCTCCACCGGCTCACCGAAGTCCGGCACCGAGGTCATCGCCAACCGGCTCATCGAGGCGGCGGGGCTCGACCCGGCCAAGGACGTCAAGGCCCAGCGGCTCGACCTCACCAAGACCGTCGACGGCATGAAGGACGGCAGCATCGACGGGCTCGTGTGGTCCGGCGGCCTGCCCACGGGTGGCATCACCGACCTCATGACGTCGATGGGCGACCAGGTGCAGTTCGTCGACATCACTCCCCTGCTGCCCAAGCTCCAAGAGGCCAACCCGGTCTACGCCGAGGACGTCATCCCATCGGCGACCTACAAGACGGCCACCGACGCCAAGACCGTCGTCGTGCCCAACCTGCTGCTCGTCCGCTCGGACATGAGCGAGGGCAACGCGTGCGCGCTCACCAAGCTCATCTTCGACAAGAAGTCCGACCTCGAGAAGGTCCACCCGGCGGCCAAGGACCTCGACCCCGCGACGGCCAAGGAGGCCGACCCGGTCGAGCTGCACCCCGGGTCCAAGAAGGCGCTCGACGGCCTCGGCTGACGGCGACGGCGCCGTCAGGTCCCGGCGAACCAGCCTGACGGCGCCAGCTCGGCACCCATCCGCGGGACGTACTGGTCGAAGTAGATGCGCGCGATGAGCTCGCGCCGGCTGCGCACGTCGGCCTTGTCGAAGACCGACTTGAGGTGGTCCTGCACGGTGTAGGCCGAGACGTGCATCGTCGCGGCGATCTCCTTGGTGTCCACGCCCTGCAGGACGAGCTGGGTGACGTCGCGCTCTCGCTGGGTGAGGTCGAAGGCCGCCACGACGAGGGGGACGATCTCGGGCGGACGAGCCTCCTCGATGGTGACGACGACGTCGGGTGACCCCGCACCGGCCGACGTGAGCGGGATGGCGTGGAGCACGAGCCACATGCCACTGCGGGCCCGGACCCGGCACCGCGGCGGCACCGTCGACTCGCCGCGGGCGAACCGCCGGGCGGCCCCCACGAGAGATGCGACGACCGCCGCCGGAGCGCCGCTCGCGGCGCCGACGAGCAGGTCGTCGAGCCGCTCCTCGGCCCCCAGGCTCGTCTGCTGGATCGCGTTGTCGGCCCCGACGATGAGGACGACCGGTCCCGTGCCGGACGGCGGCGGGGCGATGGCCAGGCGCGCGAGCATCCCGGCGCGCACACCCGAGGCGAACACCGTCGACAGCGAGCCCACGAAGGCGATCTCGTCCTCGCTGAAGGGTGCGTCCTCCGGACCCCGGAAGAGCGCGATCCCGCCCCACACGTCGGTGCCGTCGTGGAAGAGCCCGCGCAGCTCGTCGGTGTAGCCGAAGTGCGGCTCCATGAACCGCCCGAGCCGGGGCGAGCGGTGGACGTCGCCATCGGTGCTCGCGTGCACCCCGGTCGCGACGGTGCGGTCGCGGACCATCGACGTGAACGCGGTCTGCTCGGCCTCGCCGTACTCGATGAGCCCCCACTCGTAGTCGTGTTCGTCGCGGCCGTGGAGCGCGCCGTACTTGCGGGCGCCGGTGAGGAGGAGGGTGCTCGGGTCGATCGTCGCCAGGCAGGCGGCCGAGTGCGGCACGGCACGGTCGAGCGACTCGACGGCCTCGCCGAGGAAGCTGTCGAGGTCGAGCCCGGCTCGGGCGACGACCTCGACGTCGCGGCGGACACGCTCCGCGGTCAGACCTGTGGCCATGCTCGCCAGTGTGCCGGGAGCAGGGCGGTGCGCACCATCCCACAAATGTGGGGGTCACGGGTCCCCCAGAACTGCCGGCCCGCAGGTCCCCGATCGGATGGGATGGTCGCCGGGGCGGGCCGGACGCCACCGTTGACCCATGACGACGACGACCGCGCCGCTGCCGGTGAACCCCGACTCGTGGACCGTCCCGCTGGGCTACGACCAGGGACAGCTGCGCACGGGACCACTGGCACTGCTCACGGTCGCCGCCCAGGCCTCGGTCGACGAGGAGGGCCGGCTGGTCCACGACGGTGACGTCGCGGCCCAGCTGGCCCTGGCGCTCACCAACCTCGAACGCGTGCTGGCTGCAGCGGGCATGTCCGCCGCCGACCTGGCCTCGCTGCGCGTCTTCACCACCGACCTCGTCGCGTTGGACGACGTCTGGGACACCCTCGTCGAGCACCTCGCCGAGACCGGTGCCCGGCCGCCGACGACGGTCCTCGAGGTCTCACGCCTCTCCGTGCCCGGCGTGGTCTGCATCGAGGCTCTGGCCGCCCGGCCCCTGCCCTGACCACCCGCGCACCTTCGCGCCCCGGTCCATCCGAGGCGCCACCCCACCACCACCTCCGCTCGACGGCGAACCGGCCGCGAGCGTGCCCGCGCGGGAACTCCCGCGGGCGACCGACACGAAGGACGACCGACATGACCATCGAGACCACCCTCGAGCCGACCCCGGCGACGAACGCCGCACCGACCGGCGCACCGACCGAAGCACCGGCTCCGGCACCGACCGACGCGCGCGCGGAGAGCCTCCGTGGGCTGTGCGGCGGAGCGGTCCACCTGCCCGGAGACCCGGGCTACGACCTGGCGAGCATGGCGTGGAACGTCGCGGTCCCGCAGCGCCCTGCCGCGGTCGCCGTCCCCCGCGACGCCGCCGACGTCGCCGAGGTGGTGCGTGCCTGCGCCGCTGCCGGGCTGCGCGTCGGCCCCCAGAGCACGGGCCACAACGCCGGACCCCTCGTCGCACGCGGGCTCGACGACGTCGTCCTCGTCCGGATGTCCGGCATGACCGGAGTGAGCATCGACCCGGTGTCGCGCACCGCGCGGGTCGTCGGCGGGACGCTGTGGCAGGACGTCGTCGAGGCGGCGGCCGAGCACGGTCTGGCCGCCCTGCACGGCAGCTCGCCCGACGTCGCGGTCGCGGGCTACAGCCTCGGCGGCGGCATGGGCTGGTACGCCCGCACGCTCGGGCTGGCCACCAACAGCATCACGGCGATCGAGCTGGTCACCGCCGGTGGCGAGCTCGTGCGCGCCGACGCCCACCAGCACGCCGACCTCTTCTGGGCCCTGCGCGGCGGTGGCGGCAGCTTCGGCGTCGTCACCGCGATGGAGTTCCGGCTCTACGAGATCGAGGACGCGTATGCCGGCTTCCTCCTCTGGGACCGCGAGCGCGCCGACGAGGTCGTGCGTACCTGGGCCCGCTGGAGCGCCACCGCGCCGGACGCGGTGACCACCTCGCTGCGGGTCATGAGCTTCCCACCGATGCCGGAGCTCCCGGACTTCCTGCGTGGGCGCCAGCTCGTCGTCATCGACGGCGCGATCCTCGGCAACGACGAGCTCGCCCAGCACCTCCTTGCCCCGCTG
Organism: Knoellia locipacati; assembly: GCF_007992835.1. Taxonomy (GTDB): domain Bacteria; phylum Actinomycetota; class Actinomycetes; order Actinomycetales; family Dermatophilaceae; genus Knoellia; species Knoellia locipacati. Next base: position 13,092 of record NZ_BKBA01000014.1, on the reverse strand, counting down.
CGCGCCCTGGCCCCGGAGATGGACACCTTCGCCCGGGTGCCCGCGGCGTCGTTGTCGCGGCTGCACATGGACCCCGAAGGTCCGACACCGGCCGTGTCGGGCCACACGATGCTCGCGGGGCTGCCCGACGAGGCCATCGACGCCGTGCTCGACCAGGTCGGCCATGGCTGCACGACGTCGCTGCTCGCCGCCGAGTTCCGGCAGCTCGGCGGAGCACTGGGCCGCCCGCACCCGGGCGCCGGCGCGCTGCCGCGGCTCGACGGCGCGTATGCCGCGTTCTTCGTCGCCATCGCCGCGACGCCGGAGATGGGTGCGGCCGGACAGGCGGACGCGCACCGCCTGGTCGAGGCCCTCGAGCCCTGGTCCACGGGCTCACCGGTGCTCAACTTCTCCGAGGAGCCGGTGGACACCCAGCGGGCCTACGCGCCCGACACGTTCGAGCGGCTGCGCGCGATCCGCACCGTGGTCGACCCGCGTGGTCTCTTCGCGGCCAACCACCCGGTGCCGACCGACCACGACCTGGGCTGACCGGGTCGGGGGTGCGGGTCCCACGCTCTGCGTGGGCCGGCATACGGAGGAAAGGGTGAGGGTCCGGAGGGGAATGTCCCCTCCGGACCCTCAACCTTCGCTCATGGGGAGCAAAAGCTCTGGCGGTGTCAGGCGGTGGCCACCAGCCCCAGGCTCGCCGGGCTGGCGAGACCGGCGTGCTTCGGGACGATGCGCACGGTGTAGCCGAACGCCCCGCTCGTCTTGAGGACGAGCTCGCCCGAGAACTTGTGGCGGCCCTGCTCGTAGCTCTCCTCGAACTGCAGCGGCAGCGTCGTCACGTCGTGCAGGTCGTCACCGCGGTGGTTGGTGCGGCCGTGCGCGACCTGCACCTCGACGTCGGCCGGGTCGAGCCCGTCGAGCGAGACGTAGGCGTTGACGTGCAGCGTCTCGCCGATCTCCGGGCTGTCGCCCAGACCGGAGGACTCGACGTGGTCGACGCTCACCTTGGGCCACGAGGCGCGGACCTTCGACTTGTATGCCGCGAGGTCGCGTGCGCCGGCGAAGTCGCCCTCACGCAGGGCCCAGCCGGAGCGGGCGGCCGGGACGTAGAGGCGCTCGGTGTATTCGCGCACCATCCGGCTCGCACGGACCTTGGGCCCGAGCGTGGAGACGGTGTGCATGACCATCGCCAGCCAGTTCTGCGGCAGGTCGTCCTCGTCGACGTCGTAGAAGCGCGGCGCGACCTGGGTCTCGATGAGGTCGTAGAGCGCGGCCGCCTCGATGTCGTCACGGCGCTCGGGGTCCTCGACACCGTCGGCGGTCGGGATCGCCCAGCCGTTGTTGCCGTCGAACCACTCATCCCACCACCCGTCGAGGATCGAGAGGTTGAGGGCGCCGTTGAGGGCGGCCTTCATGCCCGACGTGCCCGACGCCTCGAACGGGCGCAGCGGGTTGTTGAGCCACACGTCGCAGCCCGGGTAGAGGTGCTGGGCCATCGCGATGTCGTAGTTCGGGAGGAACGCGATGCGGTGACGCACCTCGGGGTCGTCGGTGAACTTGATCATCTGCTGGATGAGCTGCTTGCCGGTCTCGTCGGCCGGGTGCGACTTGCCGGCGATGACGATCTGGATCGGGCGCTCGGGGTCGAGCAGCAGCTTCTTGAGGCGGGCAGGGTCACGCAGCATGAGCGTGAGGCGCTTGTAGGTCGGGACGCGACGGGCGAACCCGATCGTGAGGATGTCGGGGTCGAGGATGGTGTCGGTCCAGCCGAGCTCGGCCGACGACGCGCCACGCTTGATCCACGACGCGCGCATGCGGGCCCGGGCCTCGCGGACGAGCTGCTCGCGCAGCTCGCGCTTGGTCGCCCAGACCTCGTCGCGCGGCAGGTCGGCCATGGCGTTCCACGACTCGGTGCTGTCGAGCACGGTGGTGTCGATGTTGACGGTGTCGGAGTGGCGGTCGGCGAGCTCGTAGACCTTGCGGTCCACCCAGGTCGGTCCGTGGACGCCGTTGGTGATGCTCGTGATCGGCACCTCGTCGGGGTCGAAGCCCGGCCACAGACCGTCGAACATCTCGCGGCTCACGACGCCGTGGAGCTTGGAGACCCCGTTGGCGCGCTGGGCGATCCGCAGACCGAGGACGGCCATGTTGAACACGGAGGAGTCGCCGCCGTCGTAGGTCTCGGCGCCGAGCGCGAGGAGGGAGTCGAGCGGGACGCCGGCAGGGGCGAGGTCGCCACCGAAGTAGATCTCGATGAGGCGGCGCTCGAACCGGTCGATGCCCGCGGGCACCGGCGTGTGCGTCGTGAAGACGGTCGCGGCCCGGACGGCCTCGAGGGCCTCGTCGAAGCCCAGGCCCTCGCTCGTGACGAGCTCGCTGATCCGCTCGACCGCGAGGAAGCCGGCGTGGCCCTCGTTGGAGTGGTAGACGTCGGGGGTCGGCGCACCGGTGAGGCGGGACCACAGGCGCAGGGCGCGGACGCCACCGATGCCGAGGAGCATCTCCTGCTGGAGGCGCTGCTCGCCGCCGCCGCCGTAGAGACGCTCGGTGACGGCGCGCGCGGCGTCGTCGTTGCCGGTGACGTCGGAGTCGAGGAGCAGGAGCGGGACGCGTCCGACCTGGGCGCGCCACACCTGGGCGCGCAGTTCACGGCCGCCGGGGAGGTTGAGCACGATGGTGCTCGGGGTGCCGTCCTCCTCGCGCAGGAGCGCCAGGGGCAGGCCGTCGGGGTCGAGGACGGGGTAGTCCTCCTGCTGCCAGCCGTCACGGTTGAAGCTCTGCCGGAAGTAGCCGGTCTTGTAGAACAGGCCGACGCCGACGATCGGCACCCCGATGTCGGAGGCCGACTTGAGGTGGTCGCCGGCGAGGATGCCGAGACCACCGGAGTACTGCGGCAGCGCGGCGGCGATGCCGTACTCGGGGCTGAAGTAGGCGATCGCCGACGGCGCACCCGCCTCCCCCTGCTCGGCCGACCACTGCTGGTACCAGCGGTCGTCGCCGAGGTAGCGGTCGAGACCCTGCTTGGCCTCCTCGACACGGGCCACGAAGGCGTCGTCGGCCGCGAGGGCGTCGAGCTCCTCGACCGTCGTCGCCGAGAGCAGCGCCACCGGGTCGGCGCCGACGGAGGCCCACCTCTCGGGGTTGATGCTCTCGAAGAGGTCGCGCAGCGGCGGGTGCCAGCTCCAGCGCAGGTTCATCGCCAGGTCGCCCAGCGGGGCGATGCGGGCGGGCAGGACGGGGCGGACGCTGAAGCGACGGATGGCCTTCACGAGGCGTCACCCTAGGTCACACCGGGCCTTCGCGGAAACGTTTACTCCCCCCGGTTTCCCACTGCGTCCACAACTCGTGCCGCAGGCTGCCGGGACGATAGCGTCGGCCTGTGACCGCCACGCCGCTCAGCACTCCTCCCCAGTCCCCGATCGGCCGCATCCCCGTCCTCGACGTGACACCACTCGTCGACGGAGGCTCCCGACCCACGAAGTCCGTGGTGGGAGAGCAGTTCCTCGTCACGGCGACGGTCCTGCGCGAGGGCCACGACGCCGTCGGCGCGTCCGTCGTCCTCACCGATCCCGACGGCGTCGACCACCTCTCGCCGATGGTCTGCACCAACCCCGGGCTCAACGCCTGGGAGGCCGTCGTGTCCGCGGACCGTCCCGGCATGTGGACATTCCGCGTCGAGGGATGGTCGGACCCGTTCGGCACGTGGGAGCACGACGCGACCATCAAGATCCAGGCCGACGTCGACACCGACCTCATGCTCGCCGAGGGCGCCCTGCTCCTCGAGCGCGCCGCCGACACCGAGGACCGGACCCCCGCGGGCCGGACGGTCGTCGAGACGGGGCTCGCCGCCCTGCGCGACGAGACCCGCCCGCCGCAGGTGCGGCTGTCCGCCGTGACCCACGGACCGGTCCACGAGGAGCTCACCGGCACCCCGGTGCGCGACATGCTCAGCGCGAGCACGGCATACCCGCTCCTCGTTGAGCGCGAGCTCGCGCTCACCGGCGCCTGGTACGAGTTCTTCCCCCGCAGCGAGGGCGCGGTCTACGACGAGGAGACGCACCGCTGGCGCTCGGGCACGCTGCGCACCGCGGCCAAGCGCCTCACCGCCGTCGCCGGCATGGGCTTCGACGTCATCTACATCACCCCGATCCACCCCATCGGCTCGGCGGCCAAGAAGGGCCCCAACAACACCCTCGACGCCGGTCCCGACGACCCCGGCGTGCCCTATGCCATCGGCTCCCCCGACGGCGGGCACGACGCCATCCACCCGGACCTCGGCACGTTCGAGGACTTCGACTTCTTCGTCGCCGAGGCGCGCCGCCTCGGGCTCGAGGTCGCGATGGACATCGCGCTGCAGTGCTCCCCCGACCACCCGTGGGTCAAGGAGCACCCCGAGTGGTTCACGACCCGCGCCGACGGCACCATCGCGTTCGCGGAGAACCCGCCGAAGAAGTACCAGGACATCTACCCGCTGAGCTTCGACAACGACCCGGCCGGGGCATACGCCGAGATGCGCCGGATGATCCAGGTCTGGATCGACCACGGCGTCACGCTCTTCCGCGTCGACAACCCGCACACCAAGCCGGTCGAGTTCTGGCAGTGGCTCATCCAGGACGTCGCCCGCGACCACCCCGAGATCATCTGGCTCAGCGAGGCGTTCACGAAGCCCGCGATGATGCGCACCCTCGCCAAGGTCGGGTTCCAGCAGAGCTACACCTACTACGCGTGGCGCAACACCAAGCCCGAGCTCCAGGAGTACGTCGAGGAGCTCGCCACCGAGACGGCGCACTACATGCGGCCGAGCTTCTGGCCCACGACGCACGACATCCTCACGCCCTACATGCAGTTCGGCGGCCCGGCGGCGTGGAAGCTGCGCGCGGCCCTCGCCGGCACGCTCGTGCCGACCTACGGCATCTACGCCGGCTACGAGCTCATGGAGAACGTCGCCCGCCCCGGTGTCGAGGAGCAGATCGACAACGAGAAGTACCAGTACAAGAACCGCCACTGGGAGGACTACGAGCCCGGTGGCTCCAAGGAGGGCCAGTCCCTCGCGTGGTACATCCGCCGGCTCAACGAGATCCGGCGCGCGCACCCGGCTTTGCACTGGCTGCGCAACATCACGTTCCACCACGTCGACGACGAGAACATCATGGCGTTCAGCAAGCGCCGGGTCGTGCCGGCCGACGAGGCGACGGGCACCCCCGAGCACGAGGACGTCGTCATCGTCATCGCCAACCTCGACCCGCACAGCACCCGCTGGAGCCGCGTCGTCCTCGACATGCCCTCCCTCGGGCTGCACCCGGACGAGGGCTTCCGCGCGCACGACCTCATCACCGACCAGTGGTGGGACTTCGTGCGCGAGAACATGGTCCACCTCGGACCGGACCACGAGCCGGTCCACATCATCGAGCTGAAGAGGTACTGAGAACGTGACGGCGACGCAAGGACTCGGACTCAACCAGCCGGGGCTCAAGCACGACCCCGAGTGGTTCAAGACGGCCGTCTTCTACGAGGTGCTCGTGCGCGCCTTCGGTGACTCCAACGGCTCCGGCGCCGGCGACTTCCAGGGCGTCATCAACCGGCTGGACTACCTCCAGTGGCTCGGTGTCGACTGCCTCTGGCTACCACCGTTCTATGCCAGCCCGCTGCGTGACGGCGGCTACGACATCGCCGACTACACGCAGGTGCTCCCCGAGTTCGGCACGCTGCCCGAGTTCCAGCAGCTCATCACCGAGGCGCACGCCCGCGGCATCCGGATCATCACCGACTTCGTCATGAACCACACGAGCGACCAGCACCCGTGGTTCCAGGCCTCGCGCAGCGACCCCGAGGGCCCGTACGGCGACTTCTACGTGTGGTCCGACACCGACGACAGGTACACCGACGCCCGCATCATCTTCATCGACACCGAGACGTCCAACTGGACCTTCGACCCGATCCGGCGCCAGTTCTTCTGGCACCGCTTCTTCGGGCACCAGCCCGACCTCAACTTCGAGAACCCGGCCGTGCACGACGCGATGTTCGAGGTCGTGCGCTTCTGGATGGACATGGGCATCGACGGCTTCCGGCTCGACGCCGTCCCCTACCTCTACGAGGAGGAGGGCCACAACGGCGAGAACCACCCCAGGACCCACGAGTTCCTCGCCAAGCTCCGCCGGATGGTCGACGAGGAGTACCCCGGGCGCATCCTGCTCGCCGAGGCCAACCAGCCGCCGGCCGACGTCGTCGACTACTTCGGCAGCGAGGACGAGCCGGAGTGCCAGATGTGCTTCCACTTCCCGGTCATGCCGATGCTCTACTACGCGCTGCGCGACCAGCGGGCCCAGCCGATCATCGATGTCCTCGCCGAGACCCCGGACATCCCAAGGGGCACCCAGTGGGGCACCTTCCTGCGTAACCACGACGAGCTCACCCTCGAGATGGTGACACCGGAGCAGCGGGCCGCGATGTACGGCTGGTACGCCCCGGACCCGCGCATGCGCGCCAACGTCGGCATCCGGCGCCGCCTCGCACCCCTGCTCGACAACAGCCGCGCCGAGATCGAGCTCATCCACGCGCTCGTCCTCTCGCTGCCCGGCTCGCCGTGCCTCTACTACGGCGACGAGATCGGCATGGGCGACAACATCTGGCTCAACGACCGCGACGCGGTGCGCACCCCGATGCAGTGGACCCCGGACCGCAACGCGGGGTTCTCGGGCGCCGACCCGGGCAAGCTCTACCTGCCCGTCATCTCCTCGCTCGTCTACCACTACAACGGCGTCAACGTCGAGGCGCAGATGGCGACCGGCCACTCGCTGCTGCACTGGCTGCGCGGCATGCTCGGCGTGCGCCGGCTCCACCCCGCCTTCGGCCTCGGCGACTTCACCATCGCCCCCACCGACAACGAGTCGATCCTCGCCTACACCCGTGCGTGGGACGGCGACCGCGACCACCCGGGTGAGACGGTGCTCTGCATCAACAACCTCTCGGACAAGCCGCAGGCCGCGACGATCCAGCTCCCCGAGCACCTGGGCGAGAACGAGCTGTTCGACCTCTTCGGTGGCGCGAACTTCCCGTGGATCGCCGCCGACGGCCGCGTGACGATCACGATGGGCAGCCGCGACTTCTTCTGGCTGCGCGTCGGCCAGGAGAGCCGGTCGGAGGCTCAGCACCGTGGCTGAGATCCACAAGGGCGCAACGATCACGCCGACCAAGGCGGAGCTCGTCGCGGCGTGGATGGGTTCCCAACGCTGGTATGCCGCCAAGGGCACCTCCCCGGTCGTCACCCGCCTCGCGTCGTGGAGACTCGGCGACCCGGCCGGCGAGGTCGGCGTCGAGGTCCTCGTCGTGGCCGACTCCTCCGGCCCGTCCCCTGTCGTCTACCAGGTGCCGCTCACCTATCGCGGCGCCCCGCTCGAGGGCGCGGAGCACGCCCTCGTCGGGACGATGGAGCACTCGGTCCTCGGACCGCGCTGGGTCTACGACGCCCCGCACGACCCCGTGTATGCCGCCCAGCTGCTCGAGCTCGTCCAGGGCCGGGTGCGTGCCGAGTCGTCGGCCGCCAGCGACGCGACCGACGACACGGTCGTCGCGACTCCCGGCGCCGCGTGGTCGCGTGAGGTGCGGGTCGTGGGCTCCAAGGTCCTGTCCGGCGAGCAGTCGAACACCTCGGTGATCCTCGACTGCGAGGACGCCGACGGCGCGTCCGTGCCGGTCATCGTCAAGGTGTTCCGGATGCTGTCGACCGGCGAGAACCCGGACGTCGTGCTCCAGTCCGCGCTGCGCGAGGCCGGGTGCGTGCGCGTGCCCGCCGTCGTCGGCTCCGTCGCCGGGCAGTGGCCCGAGCCCGACGCCTCGGGTGAGCCGTCCACGGAGGGTGGGCACACGGCATACGGGCACTTCGCGTTCGCCCAGGAGTTCCTGCCGGGCGTCGAGGACGCGTGGCGGGTCGCCTCCGCGGCGGTGCGCGCGGGCGAGGACTTCAGCGGCCCCGCGCGTGCGCTCGGCGAGGCGACGGCCGAGGTCCACGCGACGCTCGCCGGGTCGCTCGGCACGTCGCCGACGAGCCCGGACACCGCCCGCGAGATCCTCGACGGGATGCGGGCCCGCTATGCCGCTGCCGCTGCCGAGGTCGGCGCGCTGCACGACCACGATGATGCCGTCTCGGCGATCCTCGATGCCGCCGAGAACGCGGACTGGCCTGCGCTGCAACGCATCCACGGCGACTACCACCTCGGACAGGTGCTCCACACGCCCGACGGCGGCTGGGTCCTGCTCGACTTCGAGGGCGAGCCGCTGCGGCCGCTCTCCGAGCGCAACCAGCCCGACCAGTGGATCCGCGACATCGCGGGCATGCTGCGCAGCTTCGACTACGCCGGCGGCGCCGTCGAGCACTCCACCGGCGGCTCCGCCCGTGACTGGGTGGCGAGCGCGCAGCAGGCGTTCCTCGACGGCTACGCCGCCACCGCCGGTGAGGACCCCCGCAGCAGGGGCGCGCTCCTCGCCGCGTTCGAGCTCGACAAGGCGATGTACGAAGTCGTCTACGAAGTCCGCAACCGACCGTCGTGGGTCGACATCCCGCTCGCCGCCGTCGAGCGGCTGGCCTCGGGGTTCGAGCATCTCTCGACCACCGCAACCGCACCCCAGGAGGACACCCCGTGACCCCGACCCCCGCCCACGAAGTCAGCGGTGCGATCAACGCCCTCATCCACGGGCGGCACCAGCAGCCGCACGACCTCCTCGGCCAGCACCTCGAGGCCGACGGGCTGCGCGTGCGCGCGATGCGCCCGATGGCCGCGACGGTGCGCGTGCGCTTCGCCGACGGCGAGGAGCTCACCCTCGAGCACGAGGCCGAGGGCGTGTGGACGGCGGTGCGCCCGGGCGTCACCGAGACGATGGACTACCGGCTGCTCGTCGACTGGGGCGACGGCTACGAGCACGTCCAGGACGACCCCTACCGGTTCGCGCCGACGCTCGGCGAGATCGACCTGCACCTCGTCGGCGAGGGCCGGCACGAGCAGCTCTGGACCGTCCTCGGTGCACGCGTGCACGAGTACCCCGGTCCGCTGGGCACCGTGCGCGGCACGTCGTTCGCCGTGTGGGCCCCGCGCGCCAAGGCCGTGCGGGTCGTCGGCGACTTCAACGGCTGGGACGGCCACGTCCACCCGATGCGCCTCATCGGCTCCAGCGGCGTGTGGGAGCTGTTCATCCCCGACGTCGGCGAGGGCGCGGTCTACAAGTACGAGATCCGCGGCGCCGACGACATCGTCCGCACCAAGGCCGACCCGATGGCGCGTCGCACCGAGGTGCCGCCGCGGACCGGTTCGGTCGTCGACGAGGCCCGGCACGAGTGGGGCGACTCGGACTGGATGACGGCGCGCGCGCAGTCGAACCCGCACAGCGGGCCGATGAGCACCTACGAGGTTCACCTCGGCTCGTGGCGGCAGGGGCTCTCCTACCGCGAGCTCGCCGAGCACCTCGTCAACTACGTCACCGACCTCGGGTTCACCCACGTCGAGTTCCTGCCCGTCATGGAGCACCCCTACGGCCCGTCGTGGGGCTACCAGGTCACCGGCTACTACGCGCCGACCTCGCGCTTCGGGACGCCGGACGAGTTCAAGTACCTCGTCGACGCGCTGCACCGGGCCGGCATCGGCGTCATCCTCGACTGGGTGCCCGGCCACTTCCCGCGGGACGAGTGGGCTCTGGCGCGCTTCGACGGGCTGCCGCTCTACGAGCACCCGGACCCGCGGCGCGGCGACCAGCCCGACTGGGGCACGCACATCTTCGACTTCGGGCGGCTCGAGGTCCGCAACTTCCTCGTCGCCAACGCGCTCTACTGGCTCGAGGAGTTCCACGTCGACGGGCTGCGCGTCGACGCCGTCGCATCGATGCTCTACCTCGACTACTCGCGCAAGGACGGCGAGTGGCTGCCCAACGTCCACGGCGGCCGCGAGCACCTCGAGGCCATCGGCCTGCTCCAGGAGACCAACGCCACGGCATACAAGCGGGTCCCCGGCATCGTGACGATCGCCGAGGAGTCCACGTCGTGGCCCGGCGTCACCAAGGCGACGAGCGAGGGCGGCCTGGGCTTCGGGCTCAAGTGGAACATGGGGTGGATGAACGACTCGCTGCGCTACCTCGGCGAGAACCCCTACAACCGCCAGCACCACCACGGGCTGCTGACGTTCGCGCTCATGTACGCGTTCAGCGAGAACTACCTGCTGCCGATCAGCCACGACGAGGTCGTCCACGGCAAGGGCTCGCTCGTCAACAAGGCGCCGGGCAACCGGACCGACCAGCTCGCGACCGTGCGTGCGTTCCTCGCCTACATGTGGGCGCACCCCGGCAAGCAGCTGCTCTTCATGGGCTGCGAGTTCGCCCAGCCGAGCGAGTGGGCCGACGGGAAGTCGCTCGACTGGTGGCTGCTCGACCAGCCCGCGCACTACCGCGTGCACAACCTCGTCAAGGAGCTCAACCGCGTCTACCGCGAGCACCCGGCGCTGTGGGCGCTCGACAGCCAGCCGGCCGGGTTCGAGTGGCTCGACGCCGACGACAACACCGGCAACACCTACTCGTTCGTGCGGTTCTCGGAGCCGTCACGCCAGGGCGGTGACGTCGTCGCGTGTGTCGTGAACTTCGGCGGCGACCCCAAGGAGTGGCTGCGTGTCGGTGTGCCGTTCGGCGGCAGGTGGCGCGTCGTGCTCGACACGAGCGGCTACGACCAGCACGGCACGCCGAGCCAGGCCGACCTCGTCCTCGACGCCGTCGAGGAGGGCTGGAACAACCAGCCGTTCCACGTCGTCGTGCGCCTCGCCGGCCTGACCGCGATCTACCTCGCACCCGTCGTCGACGGCGAGGTCCCGCAGGCCGAGGACGCGCACCTCGACGCGGGTCCCGTCGACACCGCGCCGCCGAAGTCGGACTCGCCGGTCGACGAGCAGCCGGTGGCCGAGCCACCCGCCGTGAACCCGGCAGTGGCCAGGCCGAGCACCACCCCCACCGAGGAGGACGACCGATGACCGACTCCCGCGCGGGCCAGCCCGCCCAGCCCGCCGACCTCGTCGACCTGCCACACCTGGTCACGGCCTACTACGCCAACAAGCCCGACCCCGACGACATCGACCAGCAGGTCGCGTTCGGCACCTCGGGCCACCGCGGCAGCTCGCTCAACACCGCCTTCAACGAGGACCACATCCTCGCGACGACCCAGGCGATCGTCGACTACCGCAGGGCGCAGGGCTTCGACGGGCCGCTCTTCCTCGGACGCGACACCCACGGCCTCTCCGAGCCGGCGTGGTCCTCGGCGCTCGAGGTCCTCGCGGCCAACGACGTCACCGTGCTCGTCGACTCCGCCGACCGCTACACGCCGACCCCCGCGGTGTCGCACGCGATCCTCGTCGCCAACCGCGGCAAGGTCACCGGTGTGGACGGTATGCCGTCCGGTGCCGGTCTTGCGGACGGGATCGTCGTCACGCCGTCGCACAACCCGCCCTCGGACGGTGGGTTCAAGTACAACCCGCCGCACGGTGGCCCGGCCGACTCGGACGCGACCAAGGTCATCGCCGCCCGTGCCAACGAGCTCATCAAGGGCGGCCTCAAGGACGTCAAGCGCATCCCGTTCTCGCGAGCGCGAGCCGGCGCGACGGCATACGACTTCATGGGGACCTACGTCGACGACCTGCCCTCGGTCATCGACATCGCCCGCATCAAGGACGCGGGCATCCGGATCGGCGCCGACCCCCTCGGTGGCGCGGCCGTCGACTACTGGGGCGCGATCGCCGACCGTCACGGCCTCGACCTCACCGTCGTCAACCCGCTCGTCGACGCCACGTGGCGCTTCATGACGCTCGACTGGGACGGCAAGATCCGGATGGACTGCTCCTCCCCCAGCGCGATGGCCTCGCTCATCACGCGCAAGGACGACTACGACATCGCCACCGGCAACGACGCGGACTCCGACCGGCACGGCATCGTCACCCCGGACGCGGGGCTGATGAACCCCAACCACTACCTGTCGGTGGCGATCCAGTACCTCTACGGCGGCGCACGCCCGCAGTGGCGCGACGACGGGTTCGTCGGCAAGACGCTCGTGTCGAGCTCGATGATCGACCGCGTCGCCGCCGACCTGGGGCGCCGGCTCGTCGAGGTGCCGGTCGGCTTCAAGTGGTTCGTCCCAGGGCTGCTCGACGGCTCCGGACCGTTCGGCGGCGAGGAGTCGGCGGGTGCGTCGTTCCTGCGCATGGACGGCTCGGTCTGGACGACCGACAAGGACGGCATCCTCCTCGCGCTGCTCGCCTCCGAGATCCTCGCCGCCACCGGCAAGAGCCCGAGCGAGCACTACGCCGAGCTCACCGCGAAGCACGGCGTGCCGGCGTACGCCCGGATCGACGCGCCCGCCAACCGCGAGCAGAAGGCCAGGCTGGGCGCGCTCACCCCCGACGCGGTCACGGCCGAGACCCTTGCGGGCGAGGCGATCACCGCCAAGCTCACCGAGGCGCCGGGCAACGGCGCCGCGGTCGGTGGGCTCAAGGTCGTCACCGACTCCGCGTGGTTCGCGGCGCGGCCGAGCGGCACCGAGGACGTCTACAAGATCTACGCCGAGAGCTTCAAGGGCGAGGAGCACCTCGCCCAGGTGCAGGCCGAGGCCAAGGAGGTCGTCGGCGCCGCGCTGGGCGGCTGAGGGCAAGCCGACAGGCGCGCCCGCACCAGCCCCGGGGGGCGGTCGGCTCAGCCGATCGCCAGCACCCCGATGCTCGCGATCACCGTGACCGTGGCGGTCGAGACTGCTCCCAGCACGACCGGCCGCGGTCCGAGCCGGAACGGCGGGTCTGCGCTCAGGGGTCAGGGTCCGGCGCCTGCCCTGGTGGACGTGGCGGTGCGAGGTGGCATCGCTGCGGTTGACCGCATCACTGTGAGCATCAGGCGTCGGACGGGATCGATTTCCCGGTTCCCGAGTATTCCAACAGCCGGGCTGGTTACATTCTCGCTGTGTATCGGGTGGCCGCCAAGCGCAAGAGCGGGCTGACTCTTGTGAAGACAACCATCCTGCTTGCCCTGCTCGGGGTTGCACTGATCGGTGTCTCCGCCCCGCGCGCGGCTGCCAACGAGGGCGACGTGCAGGGG
>NZ_BKBA01000013.1 GCF_007992835.1 Knoellia locipacati | reverse complement strand
CCTAGGACAGCCTGTCCCGCCTTTGGCCTCGAAGGGCGCGCGACCCTGCCACCATGCCAAGATGACTGCGCGCGGCATACCTGAATCGCCTTCGTTCTCCACCGAGTCGGAACGGGAGGTGTGGTCCACCGTCCTCGAGAAGGGGGACGAAGACTGGACCGTGCTCGCCAACGTCCGGCTGACGGACGAGAAGAAGGACCATGAGCTGGACCTCATCGTCCTCATGCCCGACATCGGCGTTGTTGTCGTGGAGGTCAAGGGCGGCTCGGTGCACGTCGACTCGCACGGTCGATGGCGCCAGTCGTCACGAGGCGAGGACAGGGTCATCCACCCCATCGACCAGGCGAGAGACGGGAAGTACGCGCTCCGTCAGTACGTCGAGCGTGACCCGCGGTGGCGCGAGTCGAGCCGCACTCGGGTGCGCTTCGGGCACTCCGTGGTCGTGCCCTACACGGACCTCCCCGACGACTTCGAGATGCCGGACTGCCCTCGCTGGAGCATCCACGACCGCGGCGATCTCAAGGCCCTGGTGAGTCGTCTCCGGGATGTACCGAAGCTGCAGGAGAACGGTCACAGAGTCCCCAGCCTCGATGACTGCGAGCTCATCACCGAGATCCTCAAAGGCCGTGGTCTGCCCCAACGCTCGGTCCTGGCCGAAGCCCAGGAGCAGGAGGACCTCGCGGACCGCCTGACCGTCGAGCAGGCCACGATCCTCAAGGTCACGAGACTCATCAACCGCGTCGAGGTGCGTGGGGGAGCCGGCAGTGGCAAGACACTCCTGGCGATGACCCAGGCGAAGTCGTTGACGCGCGGCGGACAGGGAGTCAAGCCGCAACGGGTGGCACTGCTCTGCTACTCGATCGGGCTTGCCACTTGGTTCCAGCGCTACTTCGCCGGGGAGAACCGGAAGAACCGACCAGCGTTCGTCGGGCGCTTCGAGGAGTTCGCCTCTTTCCTAGGTGTCGAGGAGTTCGGGACTCGTGACGAGCCGGAGTTCTGGGAGGAGACGCTTCCGCAGCAGATGGCAGAGCTCGTGGATGCGCTCCCGCCGGGCAAGAAGTTTGACGCCGTCGTCGTGGACGAGGCGCAGGACTTCGCCGACCTCTGGTGGACGCCCATCGTCCGATCGCTGCGTGACGAGGAGGAGGGAGGCCTCTTCGTCTACTCGGACGAGAACCAGCGGGTCTTCGCGCGGTTCGGCCGACCTCCTGTTCCGCTCGCGCCGCTCATTCTCGATCACAACCTTCGGAACACACGGCAGATCGCAGACACGTTCGGGTCGCTGACTCCCACGCGGATGATCGCCCGGGGTGGTGACGGCCCGGAAGTCGCCTATCTTTCCTGCGCGCCCGAGGATGCGGTCGACGTCGCGAGCGATCAGATCGATGTCCTCCTCGACGAGGGGTGGCGGCCGGAGGACATCTGTCTGCTGACGACTGGTGCTCGGCACGAGGAGCAGGTCAACCTTCAGGAGCTGCTCGGACAAGAGGGCTACTGGGACACGTTCTGGGACAGGGACTCGGTGTTCTACGGCCACGTGCTGGGGTGCAAGGGACTGGAGCGCAAGGTGGTCGTCCTCTGTGTCAATGACAAGCGGGCAGGGGAGCGAAGTCGTGAGCGCATCTACGTGGGTTTGTCCCGTGCGACGCACAAGCTTGTGGTCGTGGGGGACCCTGAGCTCATCAAGGAGATGGGTGGCGCTGATGTGGCAAGACGACTGCGCATCGGCGCCTCCTGACCTAGGACCGAGAACCGTCCGGCCTTCGCGCAGCACCCTCCCCTGCCGCACTCTGGGTGTCCCAGCCAAGGCGCCGAGCCGTCACCCGTAGACGGTCTCGACTCGGGCCCGGTGAGGGTCGCACAGCGCGAACACGCTCTCCGAGTCGCCCGCTTCACGAACCCCCACTGACCATTGCGCTCGCTCGGCGCAGAACCAAGAGCATCCGCCACGTGCACCCTTCGTCCCCGCCCTGTGCAGAGCTGGATCGTGCGGCTCGACCCACAGCACGGCGCGGCCTGACTCGCCGGGCCCGGAGGACAGTGCGCCATGGGTCGGGAAGGTAGCGAGTGGGCGGAGAAAGAGGCGCGCATCGTCAGTCGTCGCCGAGAAGGCCCAGCGCAGGTTGGCCGCCACCAGCCACACGACGACGGTCCCGGCTTCACAGAGTCTCAGCAGCTCGGCGTACTTCCGACCGGCATTGGTCGGCGCGCCCGCGGCTCCCGCCTCGCTCAACCGAAGCCACTCCCGCAGGAGCTTCTCGACGCTGTCGGTACCGCGAGCACGGCACTTTGCTTCCATGGCGAGCAGAACGCGGCCATCCGGGCCATACCCGAAGGCGTCGAACTCGCCGCGCTCGAAGTCGAGGGCCTCTGTGAGCCACCCGTGGTCGCGGGCGAGCTCTGCCGTCGCGCCGGCCTGGATGACGTACTCGAGATTCAGCGCCACGCCATCCCCACTCTTGCTCAGAAGCGAGTACACCCCACCGTTCGGCTTGGCGCGGACACAGGTGACCATGAAGTGGCCCGTGTCGGTCACCCGGACAGCACCGTCCTTGATCGCTCGCAGGAACGACTGCGCCTCGTCGCGCAAGAGGCCACGACTGGAGGTACGAAGACCTGGAGACTCGACGTCGTCCCGGGCGGCGCAGAAGGCTTCCGCCCAACCGGACAACAAGGACTGCAACTCGGCCACCTCACGAGACCCGGGCTCGACGGGCACCGTGCCGACGGCGTCGATGTTGTCGTCGATCCACGCGCCGTCGACGAAACGATGCTCACTCATCTCATGCCTCCCATCGTGGCAAATGGGTCATACCCTCTGTGCTCAGTCGTTGCCGACCTCGCTGGGCATGGCGAAGCCGACCGCCTGCGGTGCGTCCCGGTAGACGCGCATCGACGCCGACATGCTCTCGAACACGGCCGTCTTGCCGCGTCCCGTGTTGGCGAATTTCGTCGTCCGGACACCCAGTGCGTTCCCCTGCCACACGGCGTCTTCGGCGCCGAGGAACTGCACCTCCCAGCCGAACTGCTCCTTCTGGACACGAAGGAGGTCGCGCACACGCTCGAGCGGGTACTCGTGGGACGAATTCTCCTGGCCATCGGTCACGACGACGAAGAGCACACGACCCGGTCGGTCCGCCCCGCGCAGGCCTGCGAGGTCCTCACCCGTCCGCACCACCTCGGCGCCCACGGCGTCGAGCAGCGCGGTCATTCCGCGCGGCTGGAGCTCGTAGGTGAAGGTCTTGCCCGACATTCGCTGGACCGTCTCGACGCGGTCGTCGAACTGCGTCA
The DNA here is from genome assembly GCF_007992835.1 of Knoellia locipacati. Taxonomy (GTDB): domain Bacteria; phylum Actinomycetota; class Actinomycetes; order Actinomycetales; family Dermatophilaceae; genus Knoellia; species Knoellia locipacati. The sequence continues at coordinate 74,606 of NZ_BKBA01000013.1, read as the reverse complement.
GGGTGACCGTGAGCTCCCCGTCGAGGGCGAACTGCTCCGCGAGCAGGGTGTTGATGCCGGCCTCCGCCTCGACGCGGTCCTGCGCCATGCTGCCCGAGCGGTCGACGACGAGCGTCAGGTGTGTGTAGCCGGGATTGGTCATGGCGTCCTCCTGGACTGTCGATCGAGCTGAGACCCGGTGCCACCCCACCGAGCCGAGAACCATTCTGTCGCTGACCACTGACAGCCACCGTTCCTCGCGCGCAGGTGTGGCGCACGCGAAGGAGCTGTCCCGCCCGCGACAATCGGGTCGGATGCGGGTGGGCGCACCCCCGTACGCGCCCACCCGAGCCGACCACACGGCATACGAAAAGGTCTGTCCCCCAGTCGAACTCAGGACATGTCGTTGATGGTGATCCGGTCGTAACCCTTCGGCTTCTTGTCGCCGGAGATGCAGCTGAGAGTGACCGTCTGGCCGGGAAGGATCTGGTCGGACGTGCAGTCGACCGATGCGAGGACCTCGGAGCCGTTCATGAACTTGATCTCGACGATGGCGCCGTCGCGGTCGTCGCGGTTGTTCGTCACCTTGAGGTTCGTGACCTCCATGCCGAAGTCGTTGCTCGTGATCTTCCATCCGGCCCCGTAGGTGAACTTGCGGATGTCGAACGCCTTGCCCTCGACGATCGTCACCGGGTTCGCCTCGTTGCCGACATCGTCCGGGTCGACCTTCGGTGCGGCAGGCGCAGCCGCCGGAGACGAGCTCGCCCCACCGGCTGCTGGCGACGCTGCCGACGTCGGTTCGGCCGTGGCCGTGCTGGGCGTGTCACCTCCACCGCCGAGTGCGCCGGCGATGGTGCCGACGACCACCAGGCCGAGGATGCCCGTGATGATCTTGTGCCGCATGAACCAGTTCCGCTGCTTCACTGGCGGCGCCGGCGGATAGGCCGGATGCCACTGTCCCTGCTGCGGCTGCTGGGGGTTGTGGGTGGGGTGCTCGCTCATGTCGCTCTCCCTTGTCATGGCCGCGTATCGGCCCGGTTGTCGATGTGGGCAGAGTTCATCGCGTATGCCGGGTTCCGGTCTCCCACGGAACCGCTCGCCTTCGTGACCCGAAATGAGGAGATCGCGTATGCCGTGTCCAGCCTTTCGGTGGACGCTGCTGTCGGCCGCCGCCTCTAGGTTGTCGCCATGACCACCGCCCCCGCCCCCGTGCGCCGTCCCGGCGTGAAGTTGTGGCGCGAGCGACTGCGCCGGCACCAGGTACGGACATGGCTGCTGTACCTGCCGCTGTGCACGATGAGCAGCTCGTTGGCACTCGGGGCGTTCGAGTACAGGCGAGGTGGCTACGTCGAAGGTGTCATGTCCAACCTCGCGGTAGGGGTCTGGTTGGTCGCGATGGCGGCGGCCGTGAGCCTGGCGTGGCGCCGTCGGCTTCCTGAGCTGGTGGTCCTGTGGGCAGCGCTCGTGACTCTCGTCCTGCCTATCGACCCGGTGGCCGCGCTCATCGCGTTCGGCTCGCTCATGGTGCGTCGGCTCGACCGGGTGACAGCCGCCTTGGGAGTCCTCGTCACCGCGGCGACGGGTGCTGCCACGTGGCGCGACTCGAGGGGCACCACGATCGACTCGTCGTTCTGGCAGTTCCTCCGCTCCAACGACAAGAGCGCGACGTTCGCGCCGCTGCCGTGGTGGGTCGTCGCGCTGATCACCGTTGCCTTGGTGGGTGTGGTGGCGGGGATGGCCCTGCTGTTGCGCAGCCGCAGCTCCCTGACGCAGGTCCAGCTCGTCGTCGAGGAGCAGCGTGCGGCCGTCGACCACCTGAGCGATGAGGTCGGTCGCCAGGCCGAGCGTGAACGGATCGCGCAAGAGGTCCACGACGCGCTCGGGCACCGCCTCTCCCTGCTCTCGCTCCACGCGGGCGCGCTCGAAGTCACCTCGGAGGACAACCCACGCGTGGCGGAGTCGGCAGCCCTGGTGCGCGCCAATGCCCAGCAGTCGATGGCCGACCTTCGTTCGCTGTTGGCCATGCTGCGCCAGCCGGACTCGCCCGATGTCGCGGCGGCCGTCCCAAGCCTTGACGACGTGCCGGCGCTCATCGACGAGACGGTCGCGACCGGGGTCAACATCGTGTCGACCGTCCAGCTCGAAGCCTTGGCGCGACTGGACGACACCACGAGCCGGAGCGCATTCCGGATCGTCCAGGAACTGCTCACCAACGCCCGCCGGCATGCTCCCGGTATTGGTGTGCGCGTGGCGATCCGCGCCACTCCCGAGCTCGGCGTGGAGATCGTGGTGGGAAACCATCTGCCCTCGCACGTACCGGTCGATTTCCGCCCGGGAAGCGGGCTCGACGGCATACGCAACCGGGTGACGGCGCTGGGCGGCGACTTCCGCTGCTTCGTCGACGGGCAGCGGGTGTTCAGGGTCGCGGTGAGGTTGCCGTGGCTATGGGCGGCGGAGCTCGGTCCCGTCTGGACTCCGGGCGAGGGAGTGACAGGAGGTGCGGTGTCATGACCCGGGTGCTCCTCGTCGACGACGACCCCTTGGTGTGCGGTGCGCTCGAGACCATGCTCGGGTCGGCTGACGATCTCGTCGTCGTCGGGAGCGTCCACGACGGTGACGAGGTCATCGAAGCGATCCATCGGCACCGGCCCGACATCGTGCTCATGGATGTCCGGATGTCACGTCAGGACGGCATCACGACCACCGCGTCGCTGTCGTCGATGGCGGCGGCCCCGAAGGTCATCATGTTGACGACGTTCGACCACGACGACGTCCTCATGCGGGCGGTCCATGCCGGAGCGTCCGGGTTCCTGCTCAAGACTGCGAGTCCACAGGAGATCATCGGCGCGGTGCGGTCGGTCGCGTCCGGCCACGGTGCGCTGTCGGCCAGGAGCGCCGGCCAAGTGTTCAGACGAATCCAGTCCGACGACGCTGCGGAGCAACGACGCGCGGCTGAGGCGCTCGTGTCGACGTTGACCGAGCGAGAACGCGACGTCGTGCGTCTGGTCGCCAAGGAGATGACGACGGCTCAGATCGCGGCGGAGCTCTTCCTTGGTGAGGCCACCGTGAAGTCACATCTCGCTCGGGCACAGGACAAGCTCGGCGCGCAGAACAGGGTGGGAGTCGGGATCATCGCTGACCGCGCTGGCCTCCTTTGAGGCCTCACGCCCAACGGCGATGTAGCGCTGCCCGACGGGTTCTGCTTTATCCACGCGCGAAGAAGTTGGTTCCCATACGCTCCGTTCGTGACTTTCCTACGGGGTGGGCGGCGCTGATGGCGGTCGGGGGTGGCAGCGCGGATCGTAGGGCCGAGGATCTCGCAGCTGCGGGGGATGGGGCAGCCGGAGCCTGGGCTGCCGGCGCAGAAGGGGAGCGTCGCGTCGCGGCACACCTGTCGGCCTTGCCTGAGACCTGGATCGTGCTTCACGACCGACTCCTGTCGCCTGGCCTATCGGCGGTGAACCTCGATCATGTCGTGGTTGGCCCGAGTGGGGCCTACTTCATCGACGCCAAGAACTGGAAGGGCTCGATCACCTCGTGGGAGGGCAACCTCTACCAGCACATCGGCCCCCGTGATTCGCGCCAGAGCGTGAGCAAGCACCGAGAGATCTCGAAGGTGCACGGGATGGCTGCCTACATGGCGGCCGAAGCCGGCATGCCGGTGACTCCTGTCATCTGCCTGGCTGGGCACAACGAGGCAGAGTTCGGTGAGGCGCAGTTCATTCGGGGGGTGTGGGTCATCTCGGCCTCGGGAATTGCGGCGTGGCTCAAGTCGCAGCCCTACAGACTCGAACGTGAGGGCGTGGAGCGGGCGGCGGTGACGCTCATGACGAGCTTCCCCTCGACGACCACGGATCGGGACCTCCTCGCCGCCATGGGCGCCGCTTCCCAGGCCTCTAGAACCCGCAGTCGACACGGCCGGCGCCCGAAGGCACGGGTAGCCCGGCGCCCCACGCCGGTAGCCCGTGTGGCGCCTCGTCGCCGTGGAGTGCTCGGCCGAATCGTGTGGACGCTCGTTGCTCTGGCTTTCATGGCTGGCGCCTTGGTCTTCGTAACGAAGGTCATCCCCACGTTCATATTGGGAGGAATCGCTGATGCCGTTTCGGCGAGTTCGCCGTCGCTCGCGACAACAACTGCCGCTACGTCGTCTCCAAGTGGATCCGCGAGACCCACGTCGACGCCCACACCCTCAGTGAAGGGCTCCGCGGCCAAGCCACGCTCCACCTCAGCACCAGTCGTACCCGCGAGCACCTGTTCTGGATTGACCGCGGCACAAGTGGGGGACATCGTGGGACGCACCGTCCATCCGGTCGCCACACGAGCCGGATGCTCGTGGGGAACCCGCCTCGACGATCCGAGCACAGTCGTTCTCACCCTGCAGACACAGGCCGAGTACCGCCCGAGCGACTTCCAGTTCGTGTCTTCGGCCAGCCAGCGACGCGTCGTATACGGCACGGCCTACGACAACACCTGGGATAGCGCAACCGGCCTCTGGGTCGCCACGGGACAGCCGATCGTCGGCAAGCAGACCACTGTGACCGCACGCACGAACACGCATGTGGTCGTGTCGTCCAAAGACCTCAAGATCACGGACGAGCGGGCCAGATGGATGGCGCGCGCGATCGCCATGGGAGTCAACGCAACACCCTGACACGACACTGTGCGGGCCTTCCCAAGGGCGTTCGTCGTTGACGCCGGATACGCCTCACGCGGCGGCCTCGGCAATCTCCTGGGCGACGAGCCGGCCGTATCCAGCACGCCACTGGTCGACCTGGACCACGAATCGTCCGACGCTGAAGATGGCGGTGTAGCCCGGCTGGGGCTTGTCCGCGCCGAAGCTGACCTCGTCGCGAATGGCAAACCCGCCGTCCCCGAAGGCCACGTCGTCCAGCCCGAGCACTCGCGCAGGGAATGTCCTCGTCCCTGCGGCGTACGTGTACCTGCCGGTGCAGCCTCCGAAGGTCGTGAGTGCCTGCGCCACACGGGCTTTGGCCGCCATCGGATCCTTCATGGCGGTGACCGCGGCCGAAGCCGTGGCCGGCTCGTACATGTCCGTCCCGGAAGGTCGGAAGGTCGCGAAGGCTGACTCGGATGTCATGAGGCTCTCCTTCATGGGGCCGCAGGGCGGTCCGACCGTGAGCTGAGGGTCGAACGTGACCTCGCTCTTGGCCTTCGGTCTCGCGACCACACTCGCGAGCACGGCCCTGGCCCCGAGAGGACCCGATGCTGAGGCAAGATCGGCGAGGCTCCGTGAGCCCTGCACCGTGTCCCGCGCGCAGGTGGCTGCGGCCGATGCGGCGGTCGCCGGGTCCTTGGCGGCCAGCCAGCAGATGACTCCCACGTTGCCGACCCTGGCCACGACCGCCGACACGTGCCGCTCGGTGAGGTCGGCCTTGGGCCTGATCTGCGTGTAGGTGAAAGAGGCGTCGACACCTGGCGTGGCCACGGTGCTGGGCGTGACCGACCCGTCCGGATCCGTGCAACCAGTCGCCCACTTCTTCAGGCGAGCGTCCCACGTCTCCCGCTCTGCGGCACCCTCGAGGACCGTCACTACCGAGTAGGCGCCACCGAGGGTGACCTTCGCCAGCTCCGAGGACGCCTTGGTGTCGCCGTTGGGGTTGGCGCTCGAACCGGTCAGCCACGTCGCACCAGCCGCTGCGGAGAGCTTCTCGCCGCACACCTCCCAGTCGAGCGCATCGAGGCGCGGAGCACCCGGATAGACGTTCCCGGTCGCGCGCTGGCTCAACAGCGATATGGCCTTGCCCTGCTGGACCGAGAGAGAAAGCGGCGTCGTGGTCGGGCTCGCGGACACCGTCGGGGACGAGGCGGGGCGCGCCGGAGCAGTGTCCTCCGGTGCGCATCCAGCGAGCAGGAGTGAGGTGGACACGACGAGGGTGGCAACGGCATACGAATGCTTCGAGGTCATGAGAGCGAGTCTGGAGAGGATGGCGCAACGCGCCGCGGACTTTTCCACAGGGCTCATGGGCTCTGTCGGTGGTCGCTGGCAGCATTGCCTCATGGAGATCTCGTCAGCACTCGCCTTGGGTCGCAGCCTGCTGCGCGACCACGGGCTCGAGCACTGGCGCGTCACGACCGACCGGGCCAAGACCCGAGCCGGCGTGTGCCGTTTCGGCGCCCGCACGATCTCCCTCAGCGACCCGTTGACCCGCCTCCACGACGAGTCCGAGGTTCGCGACACGCTCCTGCACGAGATCGCGCACGCGCTCGTCGGCCCCGCCCACGGTCACGACGACGTCTGGCGAAGCAAGGCCCTCGAGATCGGCTGCAGCGGGCAGCGCACCGTCGACGCGAGCTCACCGCACGTCGAGGGTCCCTGGCGCGGCGAGTGCCCGGCCGGCCACACCTATACCCGCCACCGCAGACCGGGTCGGGTGCTGAGCTGCCTCACCTGCCACCCCGGGTTCGACGCGAGCTCGATCCTCACGTGGACCTACCAGGGGCGACGCGTCGACATGGGCGAGGCCTACCGCGAAGAGCTCGACGAGATCATCCGCCGCCACGGAGCTGCCGTGATCCGGCGCGCCGACGCTGCCGCCCCGCCCACGCCGGCACACATCACGTTCCCGATCGGCGCCCAGGTGCAGGTCGTCGCGGACGGGCCGATGCACGGAGTGGTCGGTGAGGTCGAAGCGACCTTCCCGACGCGCAGCCAGGTCCGGATCGGCGACGAGCTGTATGCCGTCCCCAACGAGCTCCTTCAGGTCGCCGAGCGCATCGCCAGCTGACGCCGGTTGAGCCCGCCCCGGGACTGCGCGGCAGCTGTCGAAGCCTGAGGTGCCTGCGCCGGGCGGAGACTTAGGGTGGGGATGTGCATCCCTCTGCTGAACGTGCGTTGGACCTCATCTCCACACGTCGAACCCCGCCCCAGTTGCTCAAGTCCAGTCAGGCCGCGTGGAACGAGCACGGGTATCCGCTGACGTATGCGTGCTTCATGGCGCTCGTGGCGTTCACCGACACCTTCGGCGCGCCGGACGGCGACGTGTCGCAGGAGGTCGTGATCCCACGCCCGCCGTCCGAGGTCATCCTCCTGGCGGGTCGCCGCCGCGGTGAGGAGTGCCTCGACATGCTCAACGACCTGTTCACGCGCGTCCGCGAGGCCGACCGTGATCGGACCCAGGAGCTCGCACCGGGCCCGTCGCTGGAGGACCTGGACAAGAACTACAAGGGCAACGCCGCCTACCTGATGGCCTACATCGTGGGATCCGGCGTGGAGACCTTGGCCGAGGAGGGACAGGACGCCGACCGGGTCCTCGACTCGGTTGCTCAATTCCTGGAGCAGCTCTCGAGCTAGCGCGGGGTCGGGCCAGGTGACGCCCGGTCACCCCGCCCGGGACTGCTCCGCGACGGTGCGGACGTCGGCCGGGTCCGTCATCGCCCACCGGACCGTCGCGGTCGCCGCATCGCCGAGCGGGCGGGCCAGCACCATCTCGGTGAACGGCAGCCACGGCAGGCGCAGCGGACGGCGTGCCCAACGAGGCAGCAAAGCCACGGCACCTGCGGCCAGGGCGGCATACCCCGGCTTGGCCGCCAACGGCAGCGGGGGGTGGAGCAGCAGGAAGCGGGCCGCGTCCCGCGAGGCGGCCGTCGACTCGAGCTCCGGGCGATAAGCCTCGATCGTCGCCGCCAGCTCGGCGGTCGACACCGGCGGGTCGAGCACGCCCAGCCGCCGAGCGACCACCGCCGTCTGCTCGACGTAGAGGTCGGCCTCGGCATCCGTGAGGGGCTCAGAGGCATAGCGCTGGAACGACGCGAGGAAGCTGTCGACCTCCGTGACATGCACCCAGAGCAGGAGGTGCGGGTCGCTCGCGGCATACGGACGGCCGTCAGCGGCCTTGCCGCGCACCCGCTCGTGGATCGTGCGGACCCGGGCGATCTGGGTCTCGGCGTGCTCGATCGTGCCGAACGTCGTCGTCGCGAGGAACTCGCTCGTGCGCTGGAGGCGGCCCCACGGGTCGCCCTTGAAGCCCGAGTGCCCGGCCACGCCCGCCATCGCGAGGGGGTGAAGTGACTGCAGCAGGAGTGCCCGGATCCCACCGGGGAACATCGCGGCATCGGCGTGCACCCGCCAGATCGGGTCCTCCGGGGTGAACCACCGCTCGCCCTCGGCACCCCAGATCACGGCGGCCTTCGCAGCGGCGTCGTCACCGGCGACGCGGGACCGCAGGGCGCTCGCCAGCTGGCGCCGGGCGCGGGTGTCCCAGCGGGCAGGGGTCGGTTTGGTCGGCACAACGAGCTCCTCGTGGCAGGGGACTTCGCACCCTAACGACGGGCCCTGACAGTCGGCTGTACGAGCCCGAGTCCTCCACCGCCCTGGCGCACCACGACACCCCGCCGCCTCAGCCCTGGGGAACGATCCCGCTCCGCCCCTGCCACGACCCGTGCTCGGAGAGTGGCCGGAACCGCAGGGTCGTGAACTCGCTGTGGAAGTCCCGCCGCTCCCGCTCGACCATCGCCCCTGCGTGACGCTGCGCCGCCGACCCGACGCCCGCTCCCGCACCGTGGCCCTCGACCATCTCGCGCATCTCCTGCACGGACCGCCACACCGAGAACGTCGAGAACGTCCGCGGGGGACGCACAGCCGCCAACGCCAGCGTCGCCCCGGGGGAGTCGCGCACCTGACGCTCCACGGGGCGACCCCACGCGAAGAAGCGCCGCAGCTCGGGCAGCTTGATGTGAGCCAGGGTGACCGCGACGACCGGTTCGTCCGGCTCCATCGAACCCACCCGCGGCCGGAGCCGGTCCAGCCCCGAGACGGCACCCCACCGGCGCACGAACTCGAGCCGCACGTGCCACCCGGCCGCGAGGTGGCGCCCGAACGCATGCCGGGCCAGATAGGAGTCGAGCGCCGCCTCGGACTCCCACTGCGCGAAGACGGCGTGCCGACGCAGCTGCACCCGTTCGAGCGAGACCGCGGGTGCGCCGAGCGTCATGAGCGAGAGGTGCTCGACGTGCTCGAGCCCGGCGACCGACGCCGTCTCGCGCGCACCGCCCACGAGCGCCCGGGCAGCGAGAAGCGGTGGCACGGTGGCGAGGTGGAAGCTGTGGATCCCCATGGTGGGCGTGAGGCTACCGGCGCCACTCACGGAATTGGCCCACCGCAAACCCCCACCGTGTCGGTGCCCGTCACTAGCGTCGAGAGCACAGCCCATCGTCCACGGAAGGTTGCACCCATGAGCTCCCAGACCGACGCCGGCGCCCTGCTCACCCGCGCTCTCGACCAGACCGAGAGCCTGCTCGGCGAGGTGAGCCCGGACCAGTACGCGAAGCCGTCCACCTGCAGCGACTGGACTGTCGGCGACCTCGTCAAGCACCTTGTGGCGGCACCGCAGAAGTTCGCCGACATGGCAGCCGGCAAGGACGTCGACTGGGCCGCAGCGCCCGACGTGGGCGAGGACCCCGCGGCCGAGTTCCGGACGTCGGCGGACGCGCTCCTCGAGCAGGTCGGTGACGACGGAGCCGAGACCGTGTCCGGCGCCGCGCTGCCCGAGTTCGCGGTGCACGGCTGGGACCTCGCCCATTCCATCGACAGCGGCAGGAGGCTCGACGACGAGGTCGCCGAGAAGGCTCTGGGGTTCATGACCGCCAACCTCACCCCGGAGAACCGAACGGGCGCCTTCGAGCCCGAGGTCGAGACCGACGACGACGCCCCGGTCCAAGACCGCCTCGCCGCGTTCGCCGGCCGGACTGTCCCCGCGTCCTAGAGCATCAGCGTGAAGAACGTGCTGTTCGGGTCCTCCACGTAGGACCCGAACGGCCGACACTGCACGAACCCCGCCCGCCGGTAGAGCGAGCGGGCGGACGCGAAGAACTCCATGCTCCCCGTCTCGAGCGAGACCTGCCCGACGCCACGAGCCCGGGCATCGTCGAGGGCGTGCTGCAGCAGCGCGCCACCGACCCCGCGCCCTCGAGAGACCGGGTCGGTCCGCATGCTCTTGAGCTCCTCGTGACCCACCTCGAGAGGAGCCAGCGCCACCGTGCCCACGAGCCGCGCCTCATCCCGCGCCACCCACATCCGCACACCAGCGCGACGCAGCCCGTCCACGTCGAGGGCATGGCGGCTCTCCGGGGGAGCGGTCGGCGCGAGGTCGTCGAGATGGGCCTGCAGGAAGTCGAGCAGCTCCGGGTCGGAGAGGTCGGCGGCGGAGATCGTCAGCACACGCCCATCCAACCGCCCACGGTCGCGGGGCCACCCAAGGGGAGGCGGCAGCGGCACGGGAGCGGGCGGCATACGCTCGGGATCGTGAACAACGACGTCACCCGCATCGACTACACCGGCACCGGCCTGTCCGAGGACGAGGTCGCCGACACCCCGTGGCAGCAGGCCACGCTCTGGCTCGACGAGGCCGTCGAGCGCTCGCGGGCCCAGGCCGACGTGCCCGAGCCGCACGCCCTCTCGGTCGCGACCGTCGACAGCGACGGCGTGCCCAACGTCCGCACCGTCCTCATGCGCTACTTCGACGAGCGCGGCCCCGGCTTCCTCACCAACACCGAGTCCGCCAAGGGCACCGAGCTCGACGGCAACGACGCCATCGCCGCGTCGCTCACCTGGCCGGCGATGTTCCGCGCCGTCCGGTTCCGCGGCCGCGCCGAGCTCCTCGACCGGGCCGAGGTCGCCGACTACTTCGCGAGCCGGCCGTGGGCCTCTCGCATCTCCGCCTGGGCCTCGCGCCAGTCGCAACCGGTCACCTCGCGCGCGGAGCTCGAGACGGCATACGAGGCGTATGCCGTCCGCTGGCCGGACCGGGGCAACGCGGACGACGTGCCCCTCCCGGACTTCTGGGGCGGCTACCGCATCGTCTGCGACGAGGTCGAGTTCTGGGGCGGACGGCGCAACCGGCTGCACGACCGGCTCGTCTTCACCCGCACCTCCGACGGCGGGCTCGACGAGCCCGGCGCCTGGACCCTGAGCCGTCGTCAGCCCTGACCCGGCGCGGATACAGTGTGCGCGACCCACACGACGAAGGAAGTGACACCGCAATGACGCCCGACAACGGCTCCACCGCCGCCCTGAGCAGCGAGCAGCACATCGAGACGACCGAGCGCTACGCGGCGCACAACTACCACCCGCTCCCGGTCGTGCTGGCCAGTGGCGAGGGCGCCTGGGTCACCGACGTCGACGGCAAGCGCTACCTCGACTGCCTCGCGGGCTACTCCGCGCTCAACTTCGGCCACTCGCACCCGCAGCTCGTCGAGCGCGCCCGCCGGCAGGTCGGCACCCTGACCCTCACGAGCCGCGCGTTCTTCAACGACCAGCTCGGACCGTTCGCCAAGGCCCTCGCCGAGCTCACCGCCAAGGACATGGTGCTGCCGATGAACTCCGGCGCCGAGGCCGTCGAGACCGCGATCAAGGTGAGCCGTCGCTGGGGCTACGAGGTCAAGGGCGTGCCCGAGGACCAGGCCAACATCATCGTCATGGAGGGCAACTTCCACGGCCGCACGACGACGATCATCAGCTTCAGCGACGACAAGGTCGCCCACGACAACTACGGCCCCTACACGCCGGGCTTCCGCGCAGTCCGCTACGGCGACATCGACTCGGTCCGCTCGGCCATCGACGAGTTCACCGTCGCCGTGCTCTTCGAGCCGATCCAGGGCGAGGGCGGCGTCGTCGTCCCGCCGGAGGGCTTCCTGCGCGACCTGCGGGTGCTGTGCTCCGAGGAGAACGTCCTCATGGTCGCCGACGAGATCCAGTCGGGTCTCGCACGCACCGGCACGACGTTCGCCTGCGACCTCGAGGGGGTCGTGCCCGACATGTACATCCTCGGCAAGGCGCTCGGTGGCGGTCTCTACCCCGTCTCCGCCGTCGCGGCCAACACCGACGTCCTCGGCGTCATCACGCCCGGTTCGCACGGCTCGACCTTCGGCGGGAACCCGCTCGCTGCCGCGATCGGGCACGAGGTATGCCGTCTGCTCGCCACCGGCGAGTACCAGGACCGCGCGCGCCGCCTCGGTGAGCGGCTGCTCGCCGGCCTGCAGCCGCTTGTGGGCAACGGTCTGGACGAGGTCCGCGTCCGCGGGCTCTGGGCCGGCCTCGACGTGACGCCCGGCGGCCCGTCCGGGCGCGAGCTGTGCGAGCGCCTCATGGAGCGCGGGATCCTCGCCAAGGACACGCACGGCATGACGATCCGCCTCGCCCCGCCGCTCGTCATCACCGAGGACGAGGTCGACCAGCTCGTCGCGGCCGTCAAGGCCTCGCTCGAGGCCTGACGCCGCGGTCAGGCAGAGACGGTGATGCCGCCGGCTTCGCCCCGGTGCCAGCGGACGACATGGGCGAGCGAGCGCCGCATGTCCGCTGGCAGGAAGGTGGCGCCGACGTTCTCGGCGATGTCCGCATCGGCCCCGGCGCCGCCGATGGCGAGCGGGTACTGCCGCGCCAGCACCTGGAGCGCGCTGCCGTGCGCCTCGAACACCCGTCGACGGGTCGCGGCGACGACGACACCCGACGCCCCGATGGCCCGGCACACGTTGGCCAACCCGGGCAGCGGCGTGTCGGAGCCGAGGAAGCGCGACGGCACCCCCGACCGCACGAGCAGGACGTGGAAGCACAGCAGCCCGAGGTCGTGACGCTCACCGGGCGGGCAGGCCAGGACGACCGGGTCCATGGCGGTGGACGAGGCGTCGGGGTCGCCGACCGCTGCCCCCGTGAGCCAGGACCGCGTCACCTGGCTGGCGAAGTGCTCGGACGCGACAGAGCAGTCACCGCGCTCCCACGCCTGGCCCAACGCGTTGAGGAACGGCAGCACGACGTCGGTGATGGCAGCGTTCACGCCGAGAGCGCGTGCCTCGTCACGGAGCTGCGCGCGAAGGGCGCGCTCGTCCATGGTGCGAGCGGCGGCGAGCATCGCGTCGACGGGGGTCGCCGCGGGAGAGGTGGAGGTCACGGCCGAAGTCTAGGCGCTCCACAGCCCGGACCTGCGGTGATGCCCTTTTCCGGGGACGTCGTGCGGCCGCTGGTCCGGTGGTGGTGAGAGGCTGGTGCCCGTGAACATGTCGGACCGCACACGCCAGGTCGTCGTCACCCTCGCCGAGATCTTCTGCGTCCTCGGCACCCTCGTCGGTGTCGGTGTCATCGGCACCCGCGTGGAGGAGTCGTCCGGTGGCTCGCTCTCTGCCGACGCGACGCTGCTCGCCCCCGCGGGGCCCGCGTTCTCGATCTGGTCGGTCATCTATGTCGGCCTCGCCGCCTACACGGTCTGGCAGTGGCTCCCCGGCCCCGGGCGCAGCGAGCTCGCCCGCCGCACCGGGTGGATGGTCGCCGCCTCCATGGTGCTCAACGCCGCGTGGCTGCTCGTCACCCAGCAGGGGTGGATCTGGGTGAGCGTGCTCGTCATCCTCGCGCTGCTGCTCGTCCTCGCCCGGCTCGCCCTCGAGCTCGCCTCGACGAGCGAACACGCCGCAGGTCCCGTGGGGACGTGGCTCGTGCGGATCACTGTCGGTCTCTATCTCGGCTGGGTGTCGGTCGCGACGTTCGCCAACGTCGCAGCGGCGCTCGGCAGCAGCGGCGTCAACGTCACCGGCGGCGGAGCCGTGCTCGCGGCCGTCCTCGCGCTCGCGCTCGTCACGTCGGTCGCCGTCGCCCTCATGCGGGCCGAGCCGACGCGGTGGGGTGTGGCTGCTGCGGCCGTGTGGGGGCTCGCGTGGCTCGCCTATGGCCGCTTCTCGGACGAGCCCCGATCCGAGGTCGTGGGTGCGTTCGCCCTCGTCGCCGCTGCCGCCGTCGCCGTCTCTGCGGTGGCCCTCACGGCTGGACGGGGGAGCGACGCGCGTTCTGCGTAATCGCGTCGGCCATCTCCACGCGTCGACCGCGGGGGAGGTCGTGCCCCATCTCGGGGAACACCAGCAGGCGCGAACCCGGGATCGCCCGCGCCGTCGCGACCCCTCCACTGGGCAGGACCAGCCGGTCGCGGAGCCCGTGGATGACGAGCGTCGGCGCGGTGATGCGCCGCAGCCGGGGCGTCCGGTCCGGTGAGGCGTTGATCGCGTTGAGCTGACGGTCCCGGCTCACCGACGTCACCGCCCCACGCTCCACGTGCGCCTGCGCCATGAGCCGCATCTCGTCGGCGTCGAAGTCGCGCCCGGCGATGACCCGGAACGCCTCGACGCTGGCCGCGATGGCCTCGTCGCGGTTGCGCGGCGGGTTCGCGCGGATCTGACGCACGAGCGCCGGGAGCAGCTTCGCCGAGGTCCGGCCGTAGCGCCGATGACCGGTGTTCGACATGATCGAGCAGAGCGAGCGCACCATCTCGGGACGGGTCACGGTGAGCTCCTGGGCGATCATCCCGCCCATCGAGGCGCCGACGACGTGCGCCGACGAGATGCCGAGGTGCGCGAGCAGCCCCGCCGCGTCCGCTGCGAGGTCGCCGAGGGTGTAGTCGGCCCGGGCGAGCCGTCGTGCCGCGAGGCCACGGGCGACGTCGCCACGCGTCGGCGCCGGCGCCTCGGTGAACGAGGACAGCCCCTGGTCGCGGTTGTCGTAGCGGATGACCCGGAAGCCGCGCTCGACGAGCAGGTCCACGAGGTCCTGCGGCCACGCGACGAGCTGGGCGCCCATCCCCATGATGAGGAGCATCGGCTCGGCGTCGTCCGGACCGTCGACGACGTACTCGATGCGGACGTCGCCGATCTGCGCTGAGGTCATGCCTGCATCCAACCAAACGGCCGCGACGTAGGCTGTCCGCCGTGCTCCTCCCGCTCACCCAGGTGCTCGTCGCTGCCGCGGCCCTGCTCACCCTCATGGCCCTGGCCTACACGCTGTTCGACCGGCTCATCGACAACTGGCTGCTCGGCCTCGTCGCCCTCGTCGAGCTCGGCGTCGTCGTCCAGCTCGTCACCGGACTGCTCGGCATCGGCACGCTCGAGGGGCACCGCGCGACGTACGCGGCATACATCGTCACGCTGCCGTTCGTGCTCGGCATCACGACCTGGGGCGCGATCAAGGACAAGACGCGCTGGGCGATGGCCTCGGTCGCCGTCGGCGCGTTCGCCGTCATCGTCATGACCCTCCGCCTCCAGCAGATCTGGGACATCTATGCCTGACGCCGCCGTCACCCACTCCGGCCGCGGACCCGGACGCATCCTCGTCGCGGTCTACGGCGTTCTCGCGCTCGCGGCGACGGGGCGTTCGATCCTGCAGATCCTCGAGTACTTCAGCCGCGCCCCGCTGGCCTACGTCCTCTCCGCGCTCGCGGCCGTCATCTACATCGTCGCGACGATCGGCATGGCCCGAGGCGACCGGGCGAGCACCCGGGTGGCGCTGCTCGCGTGCACCGTCGAGCTCGTCGGCGTCCTCGTCGTCGGCGCGATGTCGTATGCCGTCCCGAGCGCCTTCCCGGACAAGACCGTCTGGTCGCACTTCGGCTCGGGCTACGGCTACGTGCCGCTCGTCCTGCCGGTGCTCGGCATCTGGTGGCTCAACAAAGTGCGTCACGCAGGCCTCCGCGCGGACCCCGACGGGGCCCGCGCGGACGCGTGATCCTCAGTGGGCCGAGGACGTCGCCCAGAGGTTGATCCCGGCGTCGACGGCGTGCTTGTCGATCCTGGCGAGCTCGTCCGCGGCGAAGTCGAGGTTCTTGACGGCGAGCAGGTTGTCGTCGAGCTGCTCGACGCTCGAGGCGCCGACGAGCACGGACGTCACCCGGTCGTCGCGCAGCAGCCAGGCGAGCGCCATCTGCGCAAGCGTCTGACCGCGCTTCTTGGCCATCGTGTCGAGCGCCCGGACGTGCGTGAGCGACTCCTCGGTGAGCAGGTCGGGCGACAGGCTCTTGCCCTGGGAGGCGCGTGACCCCTCGGGGACACCCTTGAGGTACTTGCTCGTGAGCATCCCCTGCGCGAGCGGTGAGAACGCGATGCACCCGACGCCGGTCTCGCCGAGGACGTCGAGCAGGTCCTCCTCCACCCAGCGGTTGAGCATCGAGTAGGACGGCTGGTGGATGAGCAGGGGAGTGCCGAGCTCACGCAGGATCTCGACGGCCTCGCGGGTGCGCGGGCCGGAGTAGGACGAGATGCCGACGTAGAGCGCCTTGCCCTGTCGCACGAGCGAGTCCAGCGCGCCCATCGTCTCCTCGAGCGGGGTCGTCTCGTCGAAGCGGTGGCTGTAGAAGATGTCGACGTAGTCCAGCCCCATCCGCTTGAGCGACTGGTCCGCGCTGGCGAGGATGTACTTGCGCCCGCCACCGCCCTGGCCGTAGGGGCCGGGCCACATGTCGTAGCCGGCCTTGGAGCTGATGACGAGCTCGTCGCGGTACGGCTTGAAGTCGCGCGCGAAGAGCGTGCCGAAGTTGCGCTCGGCGCTGCCGTAGGGCGGCCCGTAGTTGTTCGCGAGGTCGAAGTGCGTGATGCCCCGGTCGAAGGCGCGGCGCAGGATGGCCTGCTGGCGCTCGAGCGGGACGTCGTCACCGAAGTTGTGCCACAGGCCAAGCGAGATCGCGGGCAGGTCGAGACCGGACCGCCCGACCCGGCGGAACGGCATACCGGCGCGGTAGCGGCCCGCGGCCGCCTTGTACTCGTCGACGTGGAAGGTCATGGCCCCATCATGCCCGCGTCCGCCGTCACTCCCGGGCCGTCCACCTCCCGAGACGGGAATGTCGTATGCCGGTCACGCGCGGCTACCGTGGTCCGCAGGTCATGAGTGCCAGCGACAAGCCCCGGCTCGCTGGCCGGCAACCCTCCAACCGCGGTGGGGTGCCCCGGGTGAAGACCGGGCGCGACGTCGACCGACGTCCCGCAAGCACGGCACACACAAGGAGCAAGGCCATGGCCGACGACCCCACTTCCGGCACCCCGAACTGGTCCTTCGAGACCCGGCAGATCCACGCCGGGCAGGAGCCCGACCCGACGACGGGTGCGCGGGCGCTGCCGATCTACCAGACGACCTCCTACGTCTTCAAGGACACCGAGCACGCGGCGAACCTGTTCGCGCTCAAGGAG
Source organism: Knoellia locipacati (assembly GCF_007992835.1). Lineage (GTDB taxonomy): Bacteria > Actinomycetota > Actinomycetes > Actinomycetales > Dermatophilaceae > Knoellia > Knoellia locipacati. The sequence goes on along the minus strand of NZ_BKBA01000013.1, from coordinate 57,680 downwards.
TTCGGCAACATCTACACCCGCATCATGAACCCGACGCAGGACGCCGTCGAGCAGCGCATCGCCTCGCTCGAGGGCGGCGTCGGCGCGCTGCTCGTCGCGTCGGGACAGGCCGCCGAGACGCTGGCGATCCTCAACGTCGCCGAGGCCGGCGACCACGTCGTGGCGTCCCCGTCGCTGTACGGCGGGACCTACAACCTGCTCAAGCACACGCTGCCGAAGTTCGGCCTCGAGGTGACCTTCGTCGACGACCCCGCCGACCCCGAGTCGTGGCGAGCAGCGGTGCGCCCCAACACGAAGCTGTTCTTCGGCGAGACGATCTCGAACCCCAAGATCGAGATCCTCGACATCGAGGCGGTCGCGGCGGTGGCGCACGAGGCCGGTGTCCCGCTCATCGTCGACAACACGGTGGCGACGCCCTACGTGCTGCGCCCCCTCGAGCACGGCGCCGACATCGTCGTGCACTCGGCGACGAAGTACCTCGGCGGCCACGGCACGACGATCGCCGGCGTCATCGTCGACGGTGGGACGTTCGACTTCGGCAAGGACCCCGAGAAGTTCCCGAACTTCAACACGCCCGAGGAGAGCTACCACGGCCTGGTGTTCGCGCGGGACCTCGGCGTCGGTGGGGCGCTGGGGGCCAACCTCGCCTACATCCTCAAGGCGCGGGTGCAGCTGCTGCGCGACCTCGGACCGGCGGTGGCGCCGTTCAACGCGTTCCTCATCGCGCAGGGCATCGAGACGCTCAGCCTGCGCATCGACCGGCACCTCGAGAACACCCGGGCCGTCGCGGAGTTCCTCCAGGGCCACGAGCAGGTCGAGTCGGTGCGCTGGGCCTCGCTGCCCGGCGACGACAACTACGAGCTCGCGCAGAAGTACACGCCCAAGGGCTCGGGCGCGGTGCTCGCGTTCGAGATCGCCGGTGGCGTCGACGCGGGCCGGACGTTCGTCGAGTCGCTGCGGCTGCACTCGCACGTCGCCAATCTTGGTGACGTGCGCTCGCTCGCCATCCACCCGGCGACGACGACCCACTCGCAAGGACCCGACTCGGACCGCCTGGCAGCCGGTGTGACGCCGGGGCTCGTGCGGCTCGCGGTCGGCATCGAGCACATCGACGACATCCTCGCCGACCTCGAGCAGGGCTTCACTGCGGCCAAGGGCGCCTGAGTCCTCTTTCCACCTCAACTCATGGCCCGTGGGCGAGGCCGAGCGCCAGCGAGCGCCTCACCCACGGGCCATCAGTTGCGGGGGTCCTGCGAGGGGCTGTGGACAACTCCACGGCCGATGTTGCGGTCCGTCCTAGCGTCGGGCCCATGACAGTGATGCGCATCGACGCAGAGGTGGTGGCCGCTCTCGGCGTCTCGCTCGGTGAGGTGGCGGCCGACCTCGAGGCGACCCGCGACGGGTCGGTCGACCGCTGGGCTCTCGGAGGGGGAGAGTCGTCGGCGGCGTTCGACCACCTGCTCACCGGCTGGCGACGCAGTCGTCTCGTGCTGGCGGAGTCCTTGCGCGACCTGGGTGACAAGGCCCAGCACGCCGGAACGGCCTACGTCGAGACGGAGTGCGCGCAGCGCGGCATGTTCGGCGGCCTGGCGTGACGAGTGACCGGGTGCTGCCACCGATCGAGGGCGACCCCGCGTCGGTGCGTGCCCTCGCGGCGGCGCTGACGTCCGGTGCCGCCCGGTTGAGCTCCATCGCGTCCGTGCTCGCCGGGATCAGGGCCGGCAGCGCGTGGGAGAGTCCTGCTGGTGTGGCCTTCGGTTCGGCCGTGGCGGCGTCCCCGCCCCTGCTCGATGCTCTGACCGACCGGTATGCCGGCGCTGCCGCTGCGTTGCGGACGTTCGTCGAGGTGCACGAACGTTCCCAGGCGCAGGCTCAGGCAGCGAGCTCCATGTACGCCGAGCACCTGCAGGTCCATCGGGGCCTCGAGATCCAGATGGACGCGGCCGCCGGCGACGCGGCGGAGCTCGAGGTCCTCCGCCACGTGGCGGGCACGGTCCTGGCGCGGCTTCGTGACGCCGAGCAGGCACACGCCCGGGCGACGAGCGAGTTCGTCGAGGCGGACCGCCGGCTCGCGCGCAGGCTGCGTGCCCTCGCCGACGACGTGCTCGACGACAGCTGGCACTACATGGTCGTCGCTCGGGCCGAGGAGGCAGCCACCGCGATGGACGCCGGGTTCGCCTGGGCGTCCGGGAGCTTCCCGGGGGCGGGTCTGGCCCTCGGCAAGGTTCCGGGCGCCTCGCAGGCCATGGGGGCCACGGCCGCCGTCGGGGGGCTGTCGCGCGTCACGTTGGCCCTCGCCTACGACGAGGGCAGCCTGCGCGACGTCGCGGTCACTGCCGCGACGGCAGCCGGACTCCACGCGGCCGGAGGGCTGGTCAAGGGCTCGCAGGTCGGCGCCACCCGCCGAGGAGTCGGCCGTGGGGCGGTGGTGTCGGGCCGGCCCTCCCTGACGATGCGCCAACGCACCCTCGCCGGCGCGCGGGAGCAGTGGGCCACGTCGCCCATGTCGTTCAGGTCCAAGGTCGTCAGGGCCACGCCGATCCGTCCGACCAAGGTCTCGGGCCCGTGGCACGCCCGGCTGCGCCAGACGGCCCAGGCCAAGGTCGATGCCTCGGTGGTCGGTCAGTGGCGCCTCGCGTCCGCCGGTGGGCCGGGAGCCCAGAAGATGTTCGCCGCGGGAGTCACCCTCGAGAAGACACTGCCCGTGGCGCGTCGTCTGGCGGTGGACACAAAGCCGGAGGAGAAGGCCGCGAGACCGACCTATCCTTGAGCGCGTGCCCGAGCCCGGATCCGTCGTCACCGACCGTGGCCCCGTCGACCCCGCGCAGCTGAGGTACCCCGAGCAGCTCCCCGTCGTCGAGCGTCGCGACGACATCCTTGCCGCGATCCGGGACCACCAGGTCGTCGTCATCGCCGGTGAGACCGGCTCCGGCAAGACCACCCAGCTGCCCAAGATGTGCCTCGAGCTCGGCCTCGGCGGGGGCGGCCAGATCGGGCACACCCAGCCCCGCCGGATCGCCGCCCGGTCCGTCGCCGAGCGCATCGCCGAGGAGATGGAGGTCGAGCTCGGCGACCTCGTCGGCTACCAGGTGCGCTTCACCGACCACTCGAGCGACCGCACCCGGGTCAAGGTCATGACCGACGGCATCCTGCTCGCCGAGATGCAGCGCGACCGCGACCTGCGCCGCTACGACACGATCATCATCGACGAGGCCCACGAGCGCTCGCTCAACATCGACTTCATCCTGGGCTACCTCAAGTCGCTGCTGCCGCGCCGTCCCGACCTCAAGGTCGTCATCACCTCGGCAACCATCGACCCCGCGCGCTTCGCCGAGCACTTCGCGACGGACGTGCACGGCAAGGTCGTCCGCGAGGTCCCGGTCATCGAGGTCTCGGGCCGGACCTACCCCGTCGAGATCCGCTACCGCCCTCTCGTCGAGCGCGCGGAGGGCGGACACGTCGTCGAGGAGCGCGACCAGGTCACCGCCGTGTGCGACGCCGTGACCGAGCTCTGGACCGAGACCCCGCCGGGCCACACGGCCACCGACATCCTCGTCTTCTTCTCGGGAGAGCGAGAGATTCGCGACGCCGCCGACGCGCTCACGGCCCTCGGCCTCCCCAGCACCGAGATCCTGCCCCTCTACGCCCGGCTGTCGGCGGCCGAGCAGCACCGGGTCTTCACCCGGGGCAAGGGGCGCCGGATCATCCTCGCCACCAACGTCGCCGAGACCTCGCTCACCGTCCCCGGCATCGGCTACGTCATCGACACCGGCACCGCCCGCATCTCGCGCTACTCCCAGCGCACCAAGGTGCAGCGCCTGCCCATCGAGCCCATCTCGCAGGCGAGCGCAGCCCAGCGCTCCGGCCGGTGCGGGCGCGTCGCCGACGGCATCGCGATCCGCCTGTACTCGCAGGAGGACTTCGACAACCGCGCGGAGTTCACCGAGCCCGAGATCCAGCGCACCTCCCTCGCCGCCGTCATCCTCCAGATGACCTCGCTCGGCCTCGGCGACATCGCCCGCTTCCCCTTCGTCGACGCCCCCGACCCCAAGCAGATCGCCGATGGCGTCCGGCTGCTCGAGGAGCTGCGGGCGCTGCGCGACGGACAGGGGAGGAGGGGAGAGAGGCGGCTCACCGCCGACGGCAAGACGCTGGCACGGCTGCCGCTCGACCCCCGGATGGGGCGGATGATCATCGAGGCGGGGCGACTCGGGTGCACCAAGGAGGTCCTCGTCATCGTCGCCGCGCTGTCGATCCAGGACCCGCGCGAGCGGCCGGTCGACAAGGAGGCGCAGGCCCAGCAGCAGCACGCGCGCTTCAAGAGCGAGACCTCGGACTTCGCGGGCTTCCACGCCCTGTGGCGCTACCTCAAGGAGCAGCAGAAGGCGTTGTCCGGCAGCGCCTTTCGCCGGATGTGCAAGGCCGAGTTCCTCCACTACCTGCGGATCCGCGAGTGGCAGGACCTCCACCAGCAGCTCCGCAGCGCGTGCAAGTCGGCGCGGATCGACCCGGAGCAGAGCACGGCCGCGCAGGGCGGTGAGCCCGACTGGGACACCGTCCACCGCGCGCTGCTGGCCGGTCTCCTCTCGCACGTCGGCGTCCGTGACGAGCAGAAGCGCGAGTATGCCGGCGCGCGCGGTTCGCGGTTCGGCATCAACCCCGGTTCGGGCCTGTTCAAGAAGCAGCCCGACGTCGTCATGGCCGCCGAGCTCGTCGAGACCACCCGGCTCTGGGCCCGGGTCAACGCCGCCATCGACCCGGTGTGGGCCGAGGAGATCGGCGCCCACGTCGTCAAGCGGACGTTCAGCGAGCCCCGGTGGAGCAAGTCGCAGGGGAGCGTCATCGCCTCGGAGCGGGTCACCCTCTACGGCGTCCCCCTCATCGTCGACCGCACGGTGCAGTATGGCCGGATCAACCAGGAGGAGGCCCGCGACCTCTTCATCCGCAACGCCCTCGTCGAGGGCGACTGGGACACCCACCACGCGTTCTGGAAGGCCAACACCGCACTCCTGCAGCGCCTCTCTGAGCTCGAGGAACGTGCCCGCCGCCGCGACCTCATCGTCGACGACGAGGTGGTGTTCGAGTTCTACGACGCCCGCATCCCGCCGGACGTCACGTCGGTGCGCCACTTCGACCGCTGGTGGAGGGGCGAGCAGCGACGCCGCCCCGACCTGCTGACCTTCACCGAGGAGCTGCTCACCCGTGAGGACGCCGACACGGTGTCGGCCGGGGACTACCCGCGAACCTGGCGGCAGGGCGACCTCGAGCTCGACGTCACCTACCAGTTCTCGCCCGGCGACGCCGCTGACGGCGCGACCGTCCACGTCCCCACCGCGGTGCTCAACCGGGTGGACACCGCCGGGTTCGACTGGCAGGTGCCGGGGCTGCGCGAGGACCTCGCCGTGGCCCTGCTCAAGTCGCTGCCCAAGGCGACCCGCCGGCACTTCGTCCCGACACCGGACCATGCCCGCGCCGCGCTGGCGGCCGCCGACCCGACGTCCGGCGCGGCCTTCACCGACGAGCTGGCCCGGGTCCTGCGTGAGCGCACCGGTGTGAGCATCCCGCCCGCGGAGTGGGACTGGGCCCGCGTGCCCGACCACCTCCGGCTGACGTTCTCGGTGGAGGCGCCGGGCGGGCGAGTCGTCGCCCGCGGCAAGGACCTCGACGAGCTGCGGCCGAAGTCGCAGGGCGCCGTGCGCCAGCGCATGGCCAAGGCCGGCGCGTCGATCGAGCGCCGTGGCCTCACCGCGTGGACCATCGACGACGTGCCGAGGACCTTCGAGGGCCGGTCCGCCGGTCACACCGTGCAGGGCTTCCCTGCGCTCGTGGACGAGGGCTCGTCGGTCGCGCTGCGCGTCCTCGACCACCCGGGCACGGCTGCCGCGGCACACCGGCAGGGCGTGCGTCGCCTGCTCCTGCTCAACACGACCGCTCCCTGGAAGCGGGTCCTCGCGCGACTGTCCAACGCCCAGAAGCTCGCCCTCGGCCAGAACCCCCACGGCTCCGTCCCGGCGCTGCTCGAGGACTGCCTCGCGGCTGCGGTCGACGCCATCGTCGCCGAGCACGTCGCGGGGGAGGTCCGCACGAGGTCGGAGTTCGAGACCGCGCACGCCGCCGTCCGCACCCACGTCGTCACCCGCGTCCTCCTCACCATCGAGGCCGTCGAACCCGTCCTCGCGCTCGCGGGGGACGTCCGGCGCCGCCTCGACGCGATCGAGTCGGGAGCCACCGCCCGCAGCCTCGCGGTCACCACCGCCGACGTCCGGGCCCAGCTGGACGGGCTGGTGCGCGCCGGCTTCGTCGCCGACAGCGGCCTCGCCCGGATGCCGCACCTCCAGCGCTACCTCAAGGCGATGCTCCAGCGTCTCGACAAGGCCGCGACGAACCCGCGCGAAGCACAGCTGCAGCAGCAGGTCGACAGCATCGAGACGGCATACGCCGACCTGCTCGACGCGCTCCCGCCGAGCGGGGCACGGGCACCCGAGGTGACCGAGATCGGGTGGATGATCGAGGAGCTGCGGGTGAGCCTGTTCGCCCAGTCGCTGGGCACCGCCCACCCTGTGAGCGAGAAGCGCGTGCGCAACGCGATCGCAGCGGTGACGCCATGAGGGAATCTCCGCGGCCACCGGCACGTTTGACCGAACACGTGACCCCCCTGAGAGGCTGTTCCCGTGCAGAACCCGTCTGACCTCTACCGCTTCGAGATCGATGTCCAGCCGCCGACCCGGCAGCCGGGCGCGCTCATCGTGCTCCTCGGCGCCTTCATCGACGCCGGCAACATCCAGCGCATCCTCGGCACCCACCTCGTCGACACCTCCCACGCGGAGGTCGTCGCGACGTTCGACGTCGACGCGCTGCTCGACTACCGCGGGCGCCGCCCGGCGATGGTGTTCGACACCAACCGCTGGGAGAGCTACGCCGACCCGTCGATGGTCCTCTACCGCATGAGCGACCGCGACGGCCAGACCTACTACCTGCTCACCGGCCCCGAGCCGGACTTCCAGTGGGAGCGGGCCATCGAGGCGATCCGCCAGCTCATCCAGATCCTCGGGATCACCCTGGTCGTCACGAGCCACGGCATCCCCATGGGCGTTCCGCACACCCGACCCGTCGGGATGACCGCGCACGCCACGGACCCGCGCCTCGTCGGCGACAAGGAGTCGCCGTTCGGCACCGTGCAGGTCCCGGCGAGCTTCCCGGCGCTGCTCGAGCTGCGCCTCGGCGAGGCCGGCCGGGATGCCCTCGGGTTCGCGATCCACGTGCCGCAGTACCTCGCACAGGCCGAGTGGGCCGAGGGTGCGCTCGCCGCGCTCAACGCCATCACCGACGCGACCGGGCTCAACCTGCCCAACGACGAGCTCGTCGCCAAGGCCGGGGTCAACAACCGCGAGATCGCGGCCGAGCTCGACGACAATGCCGAGGCCGGCCAGATCGTCAGCGCGCTCGAGCAGCAGTACGACGCGTTCGTCGAGGGCCAGGAGCGCCCGAGCCTGCTCGCGACCGAGGCCGAGGACCTCCCGTCCGCCGACGAGCTCGGTGCCGACATCGAGGAGTTCCTCCGCAACGTCAGCGACGACTGACGAACCTCGAGGGGGTATGCCGGCCGCCCCCGCCCCGTTGTCGGGCCCACCTCGCGCTGTCGCCGGCGAATCGGCCGGCGACGACGCAGGATGGCGGCGACAACCGGACCGGTGGGTCAGTCCTTGGCGTCGGACCAGCGGGCGATGACCGACGTGTCGGCGACGAACCGCACCGGCGCCCCAGCCGCCCACCGGCGTGACGCGTCGGCCAGCGCCTGGTCGACCAGGGCCGCCACCTCGTCCGCCCGCTCCGCCGGCGCGTGCACGAGCAGCTCGTCGTGCAGGCACAGCACGATCTGGGCACCGAGCGGTCCGCCGAGTGCCCGCACCGTCGCCGCCCACGCCTTGAAGAGCTCGGCCGCGGCGCCCTGGATGATCGCGTTGCGCGCGAACCGGCCGCGGGCCGCGTCGAGCGCCGGGTTGGTGCCGACGGGGGACTGGGCGAGGAAGCGGCCGGTGGGGATGAGCCGCCCACCGAACGTCCGCAGCGGTTCGCCCTTGACCCCGCTGTCGTAGGCCCGGTCGAGCAGCCCCATCGCCACGGGGTAGGCCCGCTCCAGCCCCCGCAGCGCCTCACCGGCGGCGCCGCTGCGCTGGCCGTACATCGCCGCGAGCACCGCCACCTTGGCCACCGGGCGCTCCACCCCGAGCCGGGAGGCGACTGGGGCATAGAGGTCGTCGGCCCGGGTGGCCTCGGCGAACACGGGGTCGCCCGACACCACCGCGAGGACGCGGGGCTCGATCTGCCCGAGGTCGGCCCGGACGAAGACGTGCCCGGGGTGCGCTGCAACCCCGGAGCGCAGGGCCGCGGGCAGGTTGTGCAGGCCGTTCTCGGCAGTCATCCGCCCGGCCGCGCCGTCACAGGCCGACCACCCTCCACGCAGCCGGTCGTCGGGACCGACGCACTCGTCGAGCCACCGGTAGCCGTAGGTCGTCGCGATCCGCTCGGCCTTGCGCCAGGTGAGGAGGGCGTCGACGACGGGGTGCACCTGGCGGTAGGCGTCGAGGACCCACTTGCGCGTGTTGGGGACGTCGACGCCCACCCCGGCGAGCATGTCGCGCACCTGCTGGGGGTTGCGCAGGTCGGTCGACTCGCGGCCGGGCACGTGGCGCAGGACCTCGGCGTCGCGCTCGCGACGGGCCGCGACCGCGGCCTCCTCGGACGCGGCGCGAGGGCCGGCGAACTCGCCGATGAGCCGCTCCATCACGACCCGGTCGACGGGCAGCCCGCCCCTCTCGAGCTCGAGGCACATCAGGGCCGCCGCGGACTCGGAGTGGATCGTGGCGACGGTGCGGGCGCGCAACGACTCGGCGCGATCCCGCTGTCGCACAGCGCACTCGAGCGCCGCCTCGGCCCACCGGAGCAGGTGGTCGTCACTCTCGAGCCAGCCCGACGCGGCATCGGCCCGCAGGTGGCCGTCGGGCCGCACGAGCTCGTCCGGCCCCACCTCGTCACCCGCGGAGAAGTCGAACAGGTCACCTGCCGACGGCGCCGGCATCGTCGTGACCGGTATGCCGTGCGCTCCCGCCCAGACCCGTCCGGGCTCGGCGTTCCAGCCGCCGTGGAGGATCCGGTGGCCCTCGGCGAGGTCCCAGGCCCGAGCGATGGGGGAGCCGAGCGCGGACACCAGCTCGCCGGCATACCGGGCGGACCACCAGACCCACCGCGGTCGGGAGGCGGACTCCCACCCGGCCATCTCGCGAGCCAGGTCCGGGAGCGATCCCACGAGGCGAACGCCGTCACCGACGAGCGCGGCGCGGCCACCGTGGACGACGGCGGCGACGAGGTCGGCGGGGCCGCCGGGAGGTGGCATGGGGCGAAGCCTAGGTGAGGGTCAGGACACCTCCGCACGCGAGCGGCGCACCCGCTCTGACGTGGCAGGATCGGTCGGGACAGCAGTGTCGCGACAGCGACGAGACAGCTTCGCAACGGCGCCGGGGCGACCCGGACGCCACAGGAGGTCATCAGTGGGACTCTTCGGACTCGGCAGGGACGACGCCAAGGACGCCAAGGACCAGATCGCGCAGACCAAGTCCGCGCTCGAGCAGGCCCAGGAGGCCCCCAAGGACCAGGGCTTCGTCGGCAACTCCGCGACGAAGGTCGTCGAGAACCTCCTCGACACCGGCATCGACGGCAAGGGCCCGTTCGACTCCGCGGCCAAGGTCGCCGCCGGCGCGCTCAGGAAGAACGGCGGCAACGCCGACGCCGCGGTCGACGACATCGTCAAGAGCCACCTCAAGCTCGCGGCCGCCGGCGGCTTCGTCACGAGCCTCGGCGGGTTCATCACTCTGCCGGTCTCGCTGCCGGCCAACGTCCTCGGCTTCTACCTCATCGCCACGCGCATGACGGGCGCCATCGCCCAGGTGCGTGGCCACGACATCAGCCAGCCGCAGATCCGCACGGCCGTCCTCCTCACCCTCGTGGGTGCGGACGCCGACGACCTGCTCGCCAAGGCCGGCATGGTCGCCCCGACCGGTCGCCTCACGAACCTCGCGGCCCAGCGACTGCCCGGCCCGGCGCTCATGGTCGTCAACAAGGCGATCGGGTTCCGGTTGCTGTCGACCGCCGGCAAGAAGACGTTCTCGCGCTTCGGTCGCAACGTCCCGCTCGTCGGCGGCGTCGTCGGCGCCGGGCTCGACGGGTGGCTCCTCAAGCGGATCTCGGACAACGCGCGGCGCGAGTTCCCCACGGCGTCAGCGCAGATCGCGAAGGGCTGACCCATGGCGATGGCTTCCAAGGTCACCACGTTCAAGAGCCTCGCGACGGCGGTGCGCATCGCCACCCGGCCAGGTGGGCCCTCGATGGTCGAGCGGGCCCAGGCCGTGCCGCGGCTGGTCAAGGCGGTGCGCTCGGGTGAGTACACCGGCACCTCCGTCGGCCGGCTGCTCATGATCGCCGGCGCTGCGGGCTACCTCGTCTCGCCGGTCGACCTGCTGCCCGAGGCTCTGCTGGGGGCCTTCGGGCTCGCCGACGACGCCGTGGTCGGCTCGTGGCTGGCCGCCCAGCTCGTCACCGAGACCGAGGCGTTCCTCGAGTGGGAGCGCGCGACCGGTCGTGGGTCGGGCCACGGAGCGGGGCCCCGCTCGGCTGCCGACGCGGTGCCCGGTGAGGTCGTCGACGACGGCCTGCGTGGCGGTTCCGCCTCGCCTCGTGCGTGAGCGTCGTCCACAGGCACCTCGTATGCCGTCCGCCCTCCACAGGTGCGTGACCTGACCCTTCCCGGGGGAGCCGGTTCCTCCTGACGCTGGGGTCATGACCTCAGTGAAGATCTCCACCACCGAAGAGCTGCTGGCGGTGCTGCCGCACCAGCTCGGGCACCGGCCGGAGCAGTGCGTCGCCATCATCATGGTGACCGACCGGGTCCTGGGCCCCGTCGCGCGCATCGACATCCCGCCCGAGAAGGACGTCGGCCCGACGGCCGAGCACCTGCTCGAGAGCTTGGGACGGGTCCGGCCGCAGGCAGCCATGCTCGTCGGGCACGACACCGTGCCCGGCGAGTCGAGGTCGCTGCTGCGCGCCCTGCACAAGGGCATGGTCGCGGCGGGCATCGGCATCATCGACCACGTCGTCGTACGTGACGGGCGATGGTGGGGCTGGTGCTGCCGGCCCGGCGACGAGCTCGACGGGCTCCTGGCCGAGCACGTGGACGGCCACCCCCTGCCGGACGAGGCCACGGTGCCCGCCGTCGCCGAGTTCATCGCCCGCGGCAGTGCTCCGCTCGCGAGCCGCGACGAGCTGGGCGCCCTCGTGGCCGAGGACCCGGCCGTGAGCCACGGGGTCGGTGATGCCCTCGCGAACCTCGGGGAGCGGTTCGACGACGAGATCGACGCGGAGGGGGTCCTGCCGTGCGGGACGCGTGACGACGAGGAGCGCGGGGGGGCGTGCCGCTCGGAGTGCGACTGCTGCGACTCGTGGGGCGATGACGACGACGAGGGCGAGGAGGAACGCGCCGCGCGGGAGGCCGCGCTGGACGAGGCGCTCTCCCGCATCCGGGCACGCATCCGGGAGCTCGACCGCGTTCCGGACCTGTGGGCGCAGGTCCTGGCCCCGGTCGGGGAGCGCGGCGACACCTTCGCCGTGTCCGACGACGAGGTGGCTCGCCTGGCGCACTCCCTCGTGGACAAGGAGTGGCGCGACTCGCTCGTTGCATGGATGTCACCGGTGATGTTCCCGCTCGACCTCGTCGACGACGCCTCGCGCGCCCTGCTCGGAGAGCACGTGCCCGCGGGTCCGACGACGACTTCGGAGCAGTCCGAGGTCGTGCTCCGGCGGGTGCTGCACGTCGCCACCCGCATCCCCGACGAGTTCGCCCTGGAGGCGGCGGCGATGTGCACCGTGGCCGGCTGTGTCGCCTGGGGGGTGGGCAACGGCGCCACTGCCGGCGACGCCGCCGAGCGGGCCCTGCGCGTCCACCCGGGCTACACGCTGGCCGGGTACCTCTCGCAGATGGTCCACCACCAGATGCGGCCGCGACACCCGTGGAGCGAGGTGGCCGCCTGAGGTGCTCTCACGGTGCGGACAGGGCTCCCGGAGCGTGGCGCGGCGCGCCTAGACTCGGTCCCAAGGTCATGAGTCCCAGCGACAAGCCCCGGCTTGCTGGGCGGCAACCCTCCTCGCGGTGGGGTGCCCCGGGTGAAGACACGGCCCGTCGGCACCGGCGGGCAAGCGCGATCCGAGGAGCACCCCCGATGACCATCACCGACCTCCCGACGACGTCGTTCTGGCGCCCCGGCGACGACCCGGGCGACCGGCAGTTCGCCGCTCTGGGCCCCGTCGTCCTCGAGCGCGGTGGGACCCTGCCCGACGTGACGGTCGCCTACGAAACCTGGGGCACCCTCAACGCCGCCCGCGACAACGCCGTCCTCGTTGAGCACGCCCTCACCGGTGACTCGCACGTCGAGGGCCCACCGGGAGCCGGGCACCCGACACCCGGCTGGTGGGACGGTCTCATCGGCCCCGGCCGGCCGCTCGACACCGACCGGTTCTTCGTCGTCGCGAGCAACGTCCTCGGCGGGTGCCAGGGGACCACCGGTCCCTCGAGCGATGCCCCCGACGGCCGCGCCTGGGGCGGGCGGTTCCCCGCAGTGACCATCCGCGACCAGGTTGCGGTCGAGGCCCTGCTCGCCGACCGCCTCGGCATCCGCGTGTGGGCCGCCGTGCTCGGTGGCTCCATGGGCGGGATGCGGGCCATCGAGTGGGCCACGTCCCATCCGCAGCGGGTGGCGACGTGCATCGTCCTCGCGTCGACGGCATACGCGACGGCCGACCAGATCGCCTGGTGCCAGCCGCAGCTGCTCGCGATCCGCAGCGACCCTGCCTTCCACGACGGTGACTACTACGAGCACGGTGTCGTGCCGAGCGACGGCCTCGGGATCGCCCGGCGGATCGCCCACGTGACCTACCGGCACGAGGGTGAGCTGGCCGAGCGGTTCGGTCGCGAGGCGCAGGCAGGTGAGGAGCCGCTCGACCGGGGTGGGCGGTTCGCGGTCGAGTCCTATCTCGACCACCACGCGGGCAAGCTCGGCCGTCGGTTCGACGCCAACTCCTACGTCGTCCTCAGCGAGGCGATGAACAGCCACGACGTCGGCCGCGGACGCGGCGGCGTTGCGGCGGCGCTCGCGGCCTTCGAAGGGTCGCTCGTCGTGGCGGGCGTCGACACCGACCGCCTCTATCCGGAGCGCCTGTCCGACGAGATCGCGGCGCTGCGGCCGGGGACCACCCTGCGGCACATCACGTCGAGGTTCGGGCACGACGGCTTCCTCATCGAGATCGAGCAGGTGGGCGCGGTCATCCGGGACGCGCTCGGCGCCGACCGGTCGTGACCCGGCGAGGACGGCGACGTGCGGCGTCAAACGAGACTCCGGCCTCCGTGTCCTGTGTCACAAACTCCGGTAGCGTCCAGCCAAGAGCCATCCGGCTGAGCAGCTGACCAAAGGAGACACTCGTGGCGATCGTCGTGGGATACATCCCGACCAAGGAAGGCGCAGCCGCCCTGGCTCGCGCCGGCGAGGAAGCACTCCTGCGCAAGACCGACCTCGTCGTCATCAACTCGGGTCGCGACGGATCGGGGGACGACTCCGAGGAGCTGGACCGACTCGGCGACGAGCTCAAGGCCAAGGGTGTGGGTGTCACGGTCCGCCAGCTCATCCGGGGCAACGAGCCGGCCGAGGACCTCATCGCGGTCGCCGACGAGATCAAGGCCGACCTCATCGTCATCGGCCTGCGCCGCCGCACCCCCGTGGGCAAGCTCATCCTGGGGTCCAACGCGCAGCGCATCCTGCTCGACGCCCCGTGCCCCGTCCTGGCCGTCAAGAGCTGACCCGGCACCCCCGGCAACGCGCTGCGACCCCCCTGGAATAGGGCAGGGGGGTCGCAGCGATTTATAATGGTGATGCACCCTTCGAGCAACGGCCGATCCTCACCCCTGCGGATCACGTCAGAAGGGGCACCAAACAGACCAGCCGGTCAGTGCTCCGCCCGAGCGTGAGCACCACCGCGCGCCCCCCGTGACGAAAGGTTGTCGGTGTCGCCTGTGTCCACGAACGCCCCCGAGACGCCCCTCCCCGCCGAGTTCAGCCACCCCGCCCTGCAGGACCTCGTCCGCACGGGCCGCACCACCGGTCAGGTGACCGGTGAGCAGGTCTCCCAGGCCATCGTCGCCGCGGGGGTGCGTGCCAACCGGGGTCGCATCGTCCTCAAGGCGCTCGCCGGTCAGGGCATCGAGGTCGTCATGATCGCCCCCGAGCGCGCCGTGGCCGCGACCAAGGCGACCGCCAAGAAGACGACGTCGGCGAGCACCACGAAGGCTGCCTCCGCCAAGAAGGCCGCCCCGGCCAAGAAGGCCGCACCCGCGAAGAAGGCCGCTGCGAGCGACGACGAGGCAGCGCCCGCCAAGAAGACCGCGGCCAAGGCCGCCACGACCAAGAAGGCCGCCGCCGCTGCGGCCGCCCCGGCCAAGAAGGCCGCGGCCAAGGCGCCTGCCGCCAAGAAGGCCGCCGCCAAGAAGGCCGCCGCCAAGAAGACCGCCGACGCTGACGCCGAGACCGAAGAGGTCGACGAGGCCGAGCTCGCCAAGGTCACGGCCGAGGTCGAGTCCACCCCCGCCGCTGCCGGCGCGACCGACACGGACGACGACAACGAGGACGGCGAGGGCGACGACAAGGCCAAGGCCGACGCCGTCCCCGAGACCGCGGGTGGCTTCGTCCTGCGCGACGACGACGAGGAGGACGCGCCCGTCCAGCAGGTCGTCACCGCCGGCGCCACGGCCGACCCGGTCAAGGACTACCTCAAGCAGATCGGCAAGGTCGCCCTCCTCAACGCCGAGCAGGAGGTCGAGCTCGCCAAGCGCATCGAGGCCGGCCTGTTCAGCGAGGAGCGCCTCAACTCCGGCGACAAGATCGACATGAAGCTCAAGCGCGAGCTCTGGTGGATCGCGCAGGACGGCAAGAACGCCAAGAACCACCTGCTCGAGGCCAACCTGCGACTCGTCGTCTCGCTGGCCAAGCGCTACACCGGTCGCGGCATGCTCTTCCTCGACCTCATCCAGGAGGGCAACCTCGGCCTCATCCGTGCGGTCGAGAAGTTCGACTACACCAAGGGCTACAAGTTCTCGACCTACGCGACGTGGTGGATCCGCCAGGCCATCACCCGCGCCATGGCCGACCAGGCGCGCACGATCCGTATCCCGGTCCACATGGTCGAGGTCATCAACAAGCTGGCCCGTGTCCAGCGCCAGATGCTCCAGGACCTGGGCCGCGAGCCCACCCCCGAGGAGCTCGCGCTCGAGCTCGACATGACGCCCGAGAAGGTCGTCGAGGTGCAGAAGTACGGCCGTGAGCCGATCTCGCTGCACACCCCGCTCGGCGAGGACGGCGACAGCGAGTTCGGTGACCTCATCGAGGACTCCGAGGCGGTCGTGCCGGCCGACGCCGTGAGCTTCACGCTCCTCCAGGAGCAGCTGCACTCGGTGCTCGACACCCTCTCCGAGCGCGAGGCCGGTGTCGTGTCGATGCGCTTCGGTCTCACCGACGGCCAGCCCAAGACCCTCGACGAGATCGGCAAGGTCTACGGCGTGACCCGCGAGCGGATCCGCCAGATCGAGTCCAAGACGATGAGCAAGCTCCGTCACCCGTCGCGGTCGCAGGCGCTGCGCGACTACCTCGACTGAGCGAGCCGCACCCCACGCACGACGTATGCCGTGTGCCCACCTCGGGCACACGGCATACGTGCGTCTTGGGGCAGCGCCCTCACGCCGGCCGTCGGGACGGGCTCAGCGGCGGCGCAATCGCGCCCAGGCCTGGCGCGGCCAGTCGAGGGCGGCGTCCTTGACGTCGTTCCACTGCTGCACCCCGTCGCCGGGGACGAGGTAGGCCCGCGCCCGGTCACCGCGCTGCCGGGCCGAGACCGCAGCCTTCCACACCGCCTTGGCGTCCTCGCCGACGTCGTCGATCGGCGTGCTCGGTGGGGCGTAGCGGGCCCGCTCGACGGTGTCGACGATGCGTCCCATCGCGGCCTTGGAGTCACCGGTGAGGATGGCGTCGTGGGTGAGCCGCGCCCCGGCCTGGCCTGGCGTGCTGCCGGCGGGCGGTGCGATGCCGATGTCGCCGAGCCGCGAGATGAGCGAGGCCCACTCGGCCTCGACCCGCTCGGCGTCGTCACGGGCGTCGAGGCGCATCCGTCGGCGCCGCACCCACGCGGCGACCGGCAACAGCAGGAGCGACAGGATGATGCCGAGCACGATCCCGATCGTCAGGAGGTTGTCGCGCGCCCAGCTGAGCGGGCCCGGGAGCGACGACGTGGTGTCGCGGACTGCTCCCTGGTCGCTGTCGGGTCGCTCGCTGGCCGTCGGGGCGGGAGCGGACGTCGTCGCGCTCGCCGAGGGGCTCGCGGTGGGGTCGGCCTGCGAGGGGATGAGGCTGTAGACGGGCGCGGCACCGGCACGCACGCCCGGCGTCGGCTCGAACCGCGTCCAGCCGAGGTCGGGGAACCACAGCTCGGGCCAGGCATGGGCGTCGGCAGCGCGCACGGTGTAGCCGCCGTTGGCGAACGTGCCGGGCAGGAAGCCGATCGCCATCCGGGCCGGGATCCCCTTGAGCCGGGCCGCCATGACGAAGGCCGACGCGAACTGGACGCAGTAGCCGGTGCGGGAGACGAGGAAGTTCGACAGCGGGTCCGACATCATCGTGCGACCCGAGACCGGGTCGGTGGGCGTCGGCAGCTGGAGCGAGTAGGTGTACTGGCTGCTGCGGAAGTGGGCCTGGAGCAGCCGGGCCGTCTCGAGCGGGGTGGCGTCGCTCGGCACGACCGAGTCGACGAGCTCGCTGAGCCGCAGGATGCCCTCGCCGCCGAGCTCGGTGTAGAGGCCCTGCTCGGACCCCGCCGGCTCCGGACCGTTGCCGGAGAAGTCGCTCTCCTCGGGAGCGAGCTCGCTGTAGGTCGCGGAGTAGTCGCCGCGCGTGCGGTCGACCTCGTAGCCGCCGACGAAGTTCCGGCGCAACGGCGCGCCGTCGAGGTCGACGGAGCGCAGGGGAGTGGGCAGCGCGATCTGGGGCGCCTCGAGACGGTTCTCGGTGACCTCGACCTTGACGTCGGTCCGCTTGACGTCGGGTGACCCGACGGCCGGCTCGACACCGTTGGTGACGACCCGGTTGGCGTCGAAGCCGGTGCTCCACTCGCCGTTGCGGTAATCGGTGAGGATCGCGACCCGCAGCGGGACGGGCGTGCTCGTCGATGTCTTGTAGTCGATGACCGGCTGCTGCGACTGGCTCTCGAGCGAGCGGCGCAGGTCCAGGGTCGTGTTGAGCCGCACCGAGCCCCCACCGGTGCCGTTCTCGGTGCGCCCGAGGCCCTCGGCGAGGTAGGTCGTGGGCAGGTGCGGCACGACCGCGGGCACGACGACGGCCAGGGCGAGCGCGCCGGCCCCGAGGAGCCGCGCCGTCCCTGCGACACCGAGGACGGGGTCGTGGTCCTCACCGTCGGCGGTGCGCGGAACCGCTGTGCCCCAACGCCGCACGCTGGTGATGCCCTGGCTCGCGACGAGCCCGAGCCAGAACGCGATGGGGAGCACGAAGTACTTCCAGCTGAGTCCCTCACCCGAGTTCGTCGCGGAGACGAGGTATGCCGTGAGGAGACCGAGCCCGGACAGGGCCGGCAGGCGCAGGGTCACCGCGATGGCGTCGGTGGCCAGGGCCGTGAGGCCGACGAGCATGGTGATGCCCACGATGACGCCGCGTTCGGTCGGCACCGGGACGGAGAAGGCCATGACGGTCTGCTGGGCCTCGCCGAGCAGGATCCCGAAGGTCCGCATCGTGTCGGGTCCGGGCAGCACGCCGTAGTAGAGGTGTCCGCGCCCGTGCAGCCACGACACGACGAGGGTCGCCGCGACGAGCTGGCCGGCGAAGACCCGCAGGGCCGACGCCGTGACCGAGCGCAGGACGAGCCCGACGACGGCGATGGTGGCGACGACGACGAGGGTGGGGCGCACCCAGGCGTTGGAGTCGAAAAGCGTGAGCAGCGGGAGCGCGACCGTGAAGCTGGCCAGGGCCGCGAGCAGGGTCTCGACCGGGCGGGCGCGGTTCATCGGGCACCCACCATCCGGCGCGACCCGGCGACGGCGGCCCAGGCGTCGGCCACCGCGAGGTCGGGCGTCACCGGCAGGGCGGCCCAGCCGGCGCCGGAGAGGGCGGCCGTGGTGGCCCTCGGCTCGAGGTCGCCGCCGCGCGCCTGCTCGCCGCGGGCGAAGGTCGAGCCGTCGACGACGAACGCCAGCCCGGGTCCGCCGGGCTGGCGCAGCGACGACAGCGCCCGGGCCGAGTCGTCGTCGAGGGCGCCCATGATGGCGACGACGAGGCCGCCTTGTGCGGTCGCCCCGCTCGCGGCGTGGAGCATGCTGCCGACGCCGGTCTCGTCCGACGGTGTGGTCCGGGCGAGTGTCTCGAGCGCGGCGTCGAGGTCACCGTCCTCGCGCACCCCCGACTCCTGCCCCGGGTCCGGGGTGAGGAGGTGCACGGCGAACCCGGAGTCGAGGAGGTGGTTGACCGCGGAGGCCGCCATCGTCACGGCCCACTCGAGCGAGCCGGCCGGCCCCGTGCCCCCGTGGGCCCGGGCGCGGGTGTCGAGCAGGACGACGGCGCGGCGCTTGGCGGGGCGGTCCTCCTGCCGGACCATGAGCTCGCCGGTGCGGGCGGTGGCGGGCCAGTGGATGCGTCGCAGGTCGTCGCCGTCGCGGTACTCGCGGATCGACTGGTCGTCCTCGCCGTGGAGCGCCACGCGGTGGGGGACCGAACCCTCGGCACCGAGGCCGCGCCCGAGTGCCCGGCCGTCCGAGAGGGTGACCACACGGGGGAGGACGAGCAGCTCGTCGTGGCTGCTGATCGAGGTGTGGCGCAGGGTGAGCCCGAACGGGTCCTGGACGCGGACACCCAGCGGGCCGAGCCGGTGCGCACCACGCGCGTGGGCGCGGACGGCATACTCCACGTGCGTGACACCGCCGCTGGGAAGTCCGGGGACGACGAAACGCGGCCGGTCGCCGAGGGAGTAGTCGAGGTGCTCCTCGGCGAGCAGTACCGGGGAGCGCGACGACGACGGGTTGGAGATCGTCACCCCGACGACGGCCGGCTCGTCGATCGTCACCCGTGACGGATGGGCCTCGCGCTCGACGACGAGCGCGAGGTCGTGACGTCGGCCGAGCATCCCGGCGAGCAGCGGCAGGGCGCACAGGGCCGTGCCGATCCGGCTGAGGTCGTGCTGCCCGAGCGCGAGCCCGGAGAGCACCAGGACGATCCCCGACGCGAGGAAGGCCGCACCTCGTGTCGTGAGCGACTCACGGAACCGGCGCATGTCCCTCCCTCAGCGGGTGGGCGCCGGCACGCGCACGCGCTGGAGCAGGTCGGCGAGGACGTCGGCAGCCGAACGGTGCGCGAGCTGGCTCTCGCCGGTGAGCATGAGTCGGTGGGCGAGCACGGGTGTGGTCATCGACTGCACGTCGTCGGGCAGGACGTGGTCGCGCCCGGCGAGCGCGGCGTGCGCCCGGCTGGCGCGCAGCAGGTGCAGGCTCGCCCGAGGTGAGGCGCCGAGGCGCAGCGCCGAGCTCGTGCGGGTGGCCTGGGTGACGTCGACGACGTACTGCTTGAGCGCCTGCGACGCGTGGACCCGGCGGACCGCCTCGATCATCGAGATGACCGTCGTGGCGTCGGTGACCGGGCGCAGGGCCTCGAGCGGCGACCCGGCCCCGTGCTGGTCGAGCATCTCGAGCTCGCTGCGTGCGGACGGGTAGCCCATGGAGATGCGCGCCATGAAGCGGTCGCGCTGTGCCTCGGGCAGGGGGTAGGTGCCCTCCATCTCGATCGGGTTCTGGGTCGCGAGGACCATGAACGGACGGGGCAGCGCGTAGGTCGTGCCGTCGACGGTGACCTGCGACTCCTCCATCGACTCGAGCAGCGCCGACTGGGTCTTGGGTGAGGCGCGGTTGATCTCGTCACCGACGACGACGTTGGCGAAGATCGCGCCCGGCCGGAACTCGAAGTCGCGCACGTCCTGGTTGTAGACGCTGACACCGGTGATGTCGCTCGGCAGGAGGTCGGGCGTGAACTGCACCCGTCGCACGGACGCGTCGATGCACCGCGCCAGGGTCTTGGCGAGCATCGTCTTGCCGACGCCCGGGACGTCCTCGATGAGGATGTGACCCTCGGCGAGCAGCGCGATGACAGCCGTGCGCACCGCCGCGGGCTTGCCCTCGATGACCGAGTTCATCGCGTTCTGGAGCGAGCTCGCGACCTGGAGGACCTGGTCGAGCGCGGCCCCGGTGTGCGGTGCTCGCTCGGTGCGGACGTGCTCGGGGGCCGGGTGGACCTCGTCGTGTGCGGGCACCGGAACTCCTGTGATGAGTGCTCCCGGGGCCCTGCGCCACCGGGGCTTTCGATCTTGCCCCACATTCCTCCACCGGGGGAGGGCCTCGCGCCCGAAAACGGAGTTCACAGCGAACGTGCAGGTGCGGGCGCAGGGGGAGCGGACGGCATACGGGCGTCTGCGGTGGGCTCGGGGACCCCGGAACCGTGCTTTCAGCGCAAAAGTGCCCCACTTTGCACCACCGCTGCTGACCTGCGGAAAAAGGGGGTTCAGATGACTGTAACGACTTGATTTCAAGTAAAGGTGGAGTAAAGTGGGGGACACCGGAGAGAAGTGTCGCCCACGGGTCGAAACGGATGGGGAGGTGAGCGCGGTGTTCCTCGGTACTCACACGCCGCGCCTGGACGACAAGGGCCGTCTCTTCCTCCCCGCGAAGTTCCGCGAGCGCCTCTCGACCGGCCTCGTCGTCACCCGCGGCCAGGAGCGCTGCCTCTACGTCTTCCCGATGGACGAGTTCACCAAGGTCACCCAGCAGATGCAGGAGGCGCCGACCACCAACCGCGCGGTCCGCGACTACATCCGCGTCTTCCTCTCCGGTGCGAGCGACGAGATCCCCGACAAGCAGGGCCGCGTCACCATCCCCGCGCACCTGCGCCAGTACGCCGGCCTCTCGCGCGAGTGCACCGTCATCGGCACGGGCTCGCGCGTCGAGGTCTGGGACACCGAGGCGTGGAACGACTACCTCGCCAGCACCGAGCAGGCCTACTCCGAGCAGTCGGAGGAGGTCATCCCCGGACTCATGTGACCTGCCCCGGCTCCCGGCCTCCAGCCGACCGGTTCCCGACACGACTTCCCCCGTGCCGGGCCCCGGACGGATGGGGACCAGGGGCCGGGGCACAGGACCACCACAGGGATCGACCTCCAGCACGACGCAGACACCCACCACCGCGCACCACGACCGCCGCACCGCCAGTCCCACCCACACGCCAGTCAGACGAGGAGCACCACATGGAGTCACGGGGAGCCGCCCACGAGCGGCACGTGCCCGTGCTCCGCGACCGCATCGTCGACCTCCTCGCCCCGGCGCTCGAGGCGCCTGGGTCGGTGCTCGTCGACGGGACCCTGGGCATGGGTGGGCACACCGAGGCCTTCCTCGAGCGCTGCCCCGAGGCCACCGTCATCGGCATCGACCGCGACGAGGAGGCCCTCGCGCTCGCGGGTGAGCGCCTCGCCCGGTTCGGGGACCGCTTCCGTGCAGTCCACGCCGTCTACGACGAGATCGCCGACGTCGTCGCCGACGCAGGGCTGCGCGAGGTGCAGGGTGTGCTGTTCGACCTCGGTGTCTCCTCGCTCCAGCTCGACGAGGCCGACCGCGGCTTCGCCTACGCCCAGGACGCACCCCTCGACATGCGGATGGACCAGGGGAGCGGGATCACCGCCGCCGAGGTCCTCAACACCTACGCCCCCGGCGACCTCATCCGCGTGCTGCGCGACTTCGGCGAGGAGCGCTTCGCCAAGCGCATCGTCTCGGCCATCGTCCGCGAGCGTGAGGTCGAGCCCTTCACCCGCTCGGCGCGCCTCGTCGACCTGCTGCGCGACGCGGTCCCGGCCGCGTCGCAGCGCACCGGTGGGCACCCGGCCAAGCGGACCTTCCAGGCGCTGCGCATCGAGGTCAACGACGAGCTCGGCGCATGGCAGCGCGCGGTCGTCGGCGCCATCGACGTCCTCGCCGTCGGTGGCCGCATCGCCGTCCTGTCCTACCACTCGCTCGAGGACCGGATCACCAAGCGCGCCCTCGTCGCCGGTGCCACCTCGACGACACCGCCCGGTATGCCGGTCGAGCTCCCCGAGCACGCGGCATACCTCCGCCTGTTGACCCGAGGGGCAGAGGAGCCCCCGGCCGACGAGCAGTCCACCAACCCACGATCCGCCTCCGCACGACTGCGGGTCGCAGAACGCACACGATCCACCCAGGGAGCCCGGCGATGACCACGACCGCCACCGCACGCCAACTCCACCGCTCACCGGCTCGGCCCACGAGGCCGCAGCCGCTGCGCGTGGTCCGCCAGCAGCCCCAGCAGGGGCAGCCGGCGTTCGTCGCCGCGTGCCTCGCGCTGCTCGTCGCGGGCCTGCTCGGGGTGCTCATGCTCAACACCGCCATGGCCAAGGGCTCCTTCGTCCTCGGCGACCTCCAGGACCAGTCGAACCAGCTCGCCGACGCCGAGGAGGCGCTGAGCCACGCCATCGACGCGCAGAGCGCGCCCTCGGTGCTGGCCCAGCGCGCCCTCGACATGGGCATGGTCCCCTCGGAGACGGCAGCCTTCCTCCGCCTGAGTGATGGCAAGGTCCTCGGCGTGGCGCAGGGCGCAACGGCGCAGAAGGAATTTACGGTGGCCACACAAGGCAGCTCCGCTGCCGCGGCAGCCCGTCCGGCGACGACCCCGCAGACGACGGTCAAGACGGTGGGCACCGTGACGACGACGACCGTGACGACCCTCAAGGGGGGCAACATCGAGGTCACGACCACGAGTGTCGACTCGCGCACCGGCGAGACGACCGCGACGACGTCGACCAAGAGCGCCCGGTCGGCCGACGAGTCCTCGACGCCCGCGCCTTCGTCCTCGTCCTCGTCCTCGTCCTCGGCCTCGCCGAGCGCCTCGCCCTCGGCGTCCTCCTCGCCGTCCCCGTCGGCCTCGTCCACGGACCCGAACCCGGCGCCGAGCGCCACGACGACGCCGTGACCCCCCGGACCCCGCCTCCGTCCGGAGGGCGCGAGCCCCGGCGGTCTGGTCGGTCCGCCTCCACTCCTCGCTCCGCCTCCACTCCTCGCTCCTCCGCGCGTCCTTCCTCAGGTGCACGTCCTGCTTCAGGCGCGGCCAAGCCCGCGACCGGCCCGGCGCGTCCGGCCAAGAAGCGCCAGCCCCCGGCAGCCGGTGCCGCCCGGACGCAGCGTCCCGCGGCCAAGCGCCCGGCGACCGCGTCGAAGGCGACCGCCGCCAAGACGTCCGCCGCTCGTGGCTCGGGCTCGTCGACCTCGAGGGCCACGGCCTCTCGCGCCGGCTCCGGACGAGGTGTCCCCCCGCGCAGCACGGCACGCCGCACCGGTCCGCCACGGCGACCGCCGGCGCGCCGCAAGGCGACCCGGTCACCGGGCAACCCGCGTCGTCGGATGCGCGGCATGACGATCGCCGTCCTCTTCGTCTTCAGCATCTTCGCGGCGCAGCTGCTCCGCATCCAGGGCTTCGACTCGTCGGCCGTGGCGGCCCAGGCGCTCGAGCAGCGCACCGAGAAGGTCGTCATCCCCGCTCTGCGCGGCAAGATCACGTCCTCCGACGGGGTCGTCCTCGCCTCCAGCCGGGCCCGCGAGACCGTCGTCGCCGACCCCACCGCCGTCTGCACCTACAAGCAGAAGAGCACCAAGACCTGCGACCCCGCGACGAGCGGCGTCGCCGTCGACCTCGCCGCCAAGGCCCTCGCTCCGCTCCTCGGCCGCACCGCCGACGAGCTGCGCCCGCGGCTCGGCGGGTCGGGCCGCTACCAGGTGCTCGACCGCAAGGTGAGCCCGCTGACCTGGCGCAAGATCGCCAACCTCGGCATCCCCGGCATCTACCGTGACTCGGCCGAGGCCGTGCCCGAGCGCGTCTACCCGCAGGGGCCGAACTCGGCCTCGCTCGTGGGCTTCGTGACCAACGACGGCGCCGCCGGTGGTGGGCTCGAGTCGATGATGGACACCGCCCTCAAGGGGACCGCCGGCTACTCGATCTTCGAGAAGGCCCCGGACGGGTCGAAGATCCCCGGCGGACGTCAGGGAGGCGCCCCGGCCGACGACGGCCAGGACGTCATGCTCACGGTCAACTCCAACATCCAGTGGTACGCCCAGAACGCCCTCGCGCAGCAGATGGCCAAGATGGGTGCCCAGTCGGGCACCGCCGTCGTGATGAACGCCAAGACCTCCAAGGTCCTCGCGCTGGCGTCCTACCCGACGTTCGACCCCAACGACATCGCCAGCGCCAAGGGCAGTCTCGTCAACAAGGCCCTCAACGACGTCTTCGAGCCCGGCTCGACCGCCAAGGTCATGACCGTCGCGGCGGCGCTCGAGGAGAAGCTCGTGACGCCCGGCCAGCCGGTGGTCATCCCCAACCGCATGCAGCGCTTCGACGCGAGCTTCAAGGACAGTCACGACCACCCGACGCTCTACCGGACCGTCGCCGGCACGCTCGCCGAGTCGAGCAACATCGGGACGATCCTCATCGGCGAGACCATGCCGCCCAAGAAGCTCGAGGAGTACTTCCGCAAGTTCGGCCTCGGGTCGCGCTCGGGCATGGGCTACCCGGGTGAGTCGGCCGGACTGCTGTCCTCGTCCAGCAAGTGGAGCGGCACCCAGCGCTCGACCGTGATGTTCGGCCAGGGACTCTCGGTGACCGCGATCCAGGCGGCGTCGGTGTTCCAGACGATCGCCAACGGCGGCATGCGGATGACCCCCTCGCTCATCGAGGGCACGACGGCCGAGAACGGCACCTTCACCAAGGCGGCGGAGAAGCCCGGCACGCGGGTGGTCTCCGAGGACACCGCGGCCAAGGTCAACGCGATGCTCGAGGGTGTCGTCTCCAAGGAGGGCACGGCGCCGCAGGCCCAGATCCCGGGCTACCGCGTCGCCGGCAAGACGGGGACCGCCGACTTCTACGACGCCCGGCTCAAGCGCTACAGCGGCAAGACCGCGAGCTTCATCGGCTACGCCCCCGCCGACAACCCCGAGCTGGTCGTGGCCGTGATCCTCCAGCGGCCGAGCGCCAGCATCTACGGCGGCACGGTCGCGGCGCCGGTCTTCCACGACGTCATGACCTATGCGCTCCAGGAGCTCAA
This sequence comes from Knoellia locipacati, assembly GCF_007992835.1. Classification (GTDB taxonomy): domain Bacteria; phylum Actinomycetota; class Actinomycetes; order Actinomycetales; family Dermatophilaceae; genus Knoellia; species Knoellia locipacati. Next base: position 32,390 of record NZ_BKBA01000013.1, on the reverse strand, counting down.
GGTCCCGCCGACGGGGACCGCGGCCGCGCCCATCACGCTCTCGGTGACGCCCGAGGAGGCGCTGTCCAACCCGGACACGCTGCGTGACAAGGCACGTCACCCGGCCAAGTAGTCTGACTGGTCGTGTCTGCTCCCCGACCCGCTTCCCGTGACAGCTCGAGCCTTCGTGAGCTCGCGCTGCTCGTCGACGCCTCCATCGAGACATCGGCGGACCTCGACGTGGGGGTCACCGGAGTGACCCTCGACTCCCGTGCCGTCCAACCCGGTGACCTGTATGCCGCGTTGCCCGGCGCCCGTGCGCACGGCGCCGACTTCGCCGCGCAGGCGCAGGCGGCCGGCGCGAGCGCGGTGCTCACCGACGCCGACGGTGCCGAGCGGCTCCGCGCCGCCGCTGTCGCCCTCCCGGCCCTCGTCGTCGAGCAGCCCCGTGCGGTGCTCGGCGCCCTCTCGGCCCGGATCTACGACACGACCGAGCAGAGCCTGACCATGGTCGGCATCACGGGGACCAACGGCAAGACGACGACGGCATACCTCGTCTCGAGCGCGCTGGCCGTCCTCGGGCACCGGACCGGTCTCATCGGGACGGTCGAGACCCGGATCGGCGACGAGCGGATCAAGAGTGTCCGCACCACGCCCGAGGCCACGGACCTGCACGCGATCCTCGCCGTCATGGAGGAGCGCGACACCGACACGTGCGTCATGGAGGTGTCGAGCCACGCGCTGAGCCAGCACCGCGTCGACGGTGTGGTCTTCGACCTCGCGCTCTTCACGAACCTGTCGCAGGACCACCTCGACTTCCACGCCGACATGGAGGACTACTTCAGCGCGAAGGCGCGGCTGTTCAGCACGGAGCACTCGCTGCGCGGGCTCGTCTGCGTCGACGACGTCTGGGGTCGCCGGCTCGTCGAGCGCTCCGGTGTCCCCGTCACCACCCTGACGACCCTGCCCGACGCAGACGCCGACTGGACCGTCACCGTGGACGAGCAGGAGCCGTCGCGCTTCGTCCTGCGCGGCCGTGGCATCGAGCTCGACCTTCGCTCGGCCCTGCCCGGGGACTTCAACGTCGCCAACACCGCCATGGCTGCCGTCGCCCTCCTGCTCCTCGGTGAGGAGACCGACGCCGTGAGCCGGGCCATCCTCACCGACCCGCACGTGCCGGGCCGGATGGAGCGGGTGACCTCGTCCACCGACGGCGACGACCTGCTCGCCGTCGTCGACTACGCCCACACTCCAGACGCCGTCGAGGCCGCCCTCGCCGCCCTGCGGCCCTCGACCACCGGCCGGCTCGTCGTCGTGCTCGGTGCCGGCGGTGACCGCGACCGCGGCAAGCGCCAGGGCATGGGACGCGCCGCCGCCGGGCTCGCCGACGCCGTCGTCGTCACCGACGACAACCCGCGCGGCGAGGACCCGTCGAGCATCCGTGCCGCCGTCCTCGAGGGCGCGCGCTCGGTCGACAGCAGCTCCACGCTTGTCGAGGTCGGCGGCCGGCGCGAGGCCATCCGCGAGGCCGTGCGGCTCGCCCGCGAGGGTGGCCCGGGCTCCGTGGTCGCCGTCGTCGGCAAGGGCCACGAGACCGGCCAGGAGGTCGCCGGCGTGGTGCACCCGTTCGACGACCGCGAGGAGCTCAGGGCCGCGCTCGACGCCGCCGACGGCGAGGCCGGCGCTGCCGGCGCTGCTGGCGGCACCACCAACGACGAGACCACCACCACGGACACCGACGAGGAGACCACCGGGTGATCGCCCTCTCCCTGACCGAGATCGCCGAGCTCACGGGCGGTGCCCCCCACGGCGTCGAGCCCGCCGCGGCGCCCGTCGTCACCGGCGCCGTTGTCACCGACTCCCGGGAGGCCGAGCCTGGAAGCCTCTACGTCGCCCGCATCGGGGAGCGCATGGACGGCCACCTCTTCGTGGCCGCAGCCCGGGACCAGGGCGCCGTCGCCGCGCTGACGAGCCGGGTCGTCGACGAGCTCCCGTGCGTCGTCGTCGACGACGTGCAGGCCGCCTTCGTGGCCCTCTCGCGCGCCGTGCTCGACCGCGCCCGCGACCTCACCGTCATCGGCATCACCGGGTCCTCGGGCAAGACGAGCACCAAGGACCTCCTCGGGACCGTCCTCGCCACGAGCGGGCCCACGATCGCGCCGGTCGGCTCCTACAACTCCGAGGTCGGCGTGCCGCTCACGGTCACCCGCGTCACCGACGACACGCGGTTCCTCGTCGTCGAGATGGGCGCGCGCGGGATCGGGCACATCGAGTACCTCACCCGCATCGCACCGCCGCGCATCGGCGTCGTCCTCAACGTCGGCACCGCCCACGTCGGCGAGTTCGGCTCCCGCGAGGCGATCGGCCGCGCCAAGGCCGAGCTCGTCGAGGCCCTGCCCGCAGACGGTGTCGCCGTCCTCAACGCCGACGACCCCGTCGTCCGCTCCATGTCCGAGCGCACCGAGGCCCGCGTCGTCCTCGTCGGCGAGGCGTCCGACGCCGTCGTGCGCGCCGAGGACGTGGGCCTCGCGAGCGACGGGCGCGCGAGCTTCCGCGTCGTCACGCCGGCGGGGGAGGCCCCCGTCCACCTGCGGCTCGTCGGCCGACACCACGTGGGCAACGCGCTGGCCGTCATCGCCGTGGCCCTCGAGTGCGGGATGTCGCTCGACGCCACCGTCGCCGCCGTCGCGGATGCCGGTGTCGTGAGCCGCTGGCGCATGGAGGTCACGCAGCGTCCCGACGGCGTGACCATCGTCAACGACGCCTACAACGCCAACCCCGACTCGATGCGCGCGGCGCTGGCCGCCCTCGAGACCATGGGGACGGGACGTCGCACCTGGGCGGTCCTCGGCTCGATGCTCGAGCTCGGCGACGAGTCCGACGACGACCACGCCGAGGTCGGTGCCGAGGCGCAGCGCCGTGGCGTCGACGAGCTGCTCGTCGTCGGCCCGACGGCCCGTCCGATGGCCGACATCCCGGCCACGCCGGACACCCGGATCCGCTGGGTCGAGGACGCCGACGCGGCCGAGGTCGTCCTCCGCGCCGAAGTGGCGCCACCCGACGTCGTGTTGTTCAAGTCCAGCCGCGATGCAGGTCTACGGTGGCTCGGAGACAGACTCACCACCACCGACCGCACCACCCAGGAGGATCCCCAGTGAAGGCCGTGCTCGTCGCTGCGGTGGTCAGTCTCGTCGTCGCACTGTTCGGCACGCCCATGTTCATCAAGGTCCTCGTCAAGCGCGGCTACGGCCAGTTCATCCGCGACGACGGACCCACCTCGCACCACACCAAGCGCGGCACGCCGACGATGGGCGGCGCGGTCATCGTGGCCGCGACGATCGCGGCCTACGGCGCGGCGCACCTCGCGTTCTGGACGGCCCCGAGCTGGAGCGGGGTGCTCGTCCTTTTCCTCATGGCAGGGCTGGGGCTCGTCGGCTTCCTCGACGACTACATCAAGATCAGCAAGCAGCGCAGCCTGGGACTCCGGTCCAAGCAGAAGCTCTTCGGCCAGGGGCTCGTCGGCGTGATCTTCGCGATCCTCGCGCTGCAGTTCCCCAACGGCTCGGGTCGCACCCCGGCGTCCACGAAGATCTCGTTCGTCCGCGACACCAACATCGACCTCGCCTTCGCGGGGACGATCGTCGGGGTCCTGCTCTTCATCCTCTTCGCCAACGTCATCATCGCCGGCACGAGCAACGGCGTGAACCTCACCGACGGGCTCGACGGCCTCGCCACCGGAGCCTCGGTGATGACGTTCGCCGCCTACGTCCTCATCGGCATCTGGCAGTTCAACCAGAACTGCCAGACCAACGCTGGCATCAAGTGCTACGAGGTCCGCGACCCGCTCGACCTCGCCATCATCGCTGCCGCGGCGATGGGTGCCTGCTTCGGCTTCCTGTGGTGGAACGGCTCGCCGGCCAAGATCTTCATGGGCGACACCGGGTCGCTGGCGCTCGGTGGTCTGCTCGCCGGTCTGGCCATCGTCACCCGCACCGAGTTCCTCGTCGTCATCCTCGGCGGCCTCTTCGTGACGATCACGCTGTCGGTGATCATCCAGGTCGCGTCGTTCAAGTCGACCGGCAAACGGGTCTTCCGGATGGCGCCGCTGCAGCACCACTTCGAGCTCCTCGGCTGGCAGGAGGTCACGATCGTCATCCGGTTCTGGATCATCGCGGGCCTCTTCGTGGCCTTCGGGCTCGGCCTCTTCTACGCCGAATGGGTCGTGGGCGCGGCATGACCTCGAACGACCCGAGTCGCGCCTCGAGGTTGTCAGGACTCACCTCGCGCGAGTCCGACTGGGCCGGCCTGCGCGTGCTCGTCGCCGGCCTCGGCGTGAGCGGCTTCGCGGCCGCCGACGCCCTCCTCGAGCGCGACGCCCACGTCATCGTCGTCGACGGCTCGTCGCCCGACGCCTCTCCGGCCATGGCCGAGCGGGCGCGCATCCTCGAGATCCTCGACGCCGAGCTGCGCTTCGGTCCCGAGCACGTCTCCCGTATGCCGTCCGACCCCGTCGACCTCGTCGTCACCTCACCGGGGTGGGCGCCGACGCAGCCCCTGCTGGCGGCCGCCGCGCAGGCCGGTGTCGCGATCTGGGGCGAGGTCGAGCTGGCCTGGCGGATGCGCCCCACCGAGGGGGCCGCACCGTGGCTCACGGTGACCGGCACCAACGGCAAGACGACGACCGTGCAGATGCTCACCTCGATCCTGCGGGCAGCGGGGGAGCGGGCGATCAGCGCGGGCAACGTCGGCACGCCCATCCTCGAGGCGGTCATGGACCCCCAGCCGTTCGACGCCATCGCCGTCGAGCTCTCGAGCTTTCAGCTGCACTGGTCGGACTCGATCCGTCCGCAGGCGTCCGTGTGTCTCAACGTCGCACCCGACCACGTCGACTGGCACGGCAGCTACGACGCGTACCTCGCCGCCAAGGGCAAGGTCTACGAGGGCACCGAGATCGCCTGCATCTACAACGTCGACGACCCCCAGACCGAGCGCCTCGTCGAGGAGGCCGACGTCCAGGAGGGCTGTCGCGCCGTCGGCTTCACGCTCGGCACCCCGGCGCCGTCGATGCTCGGTGTGGTCGGTGACGTCCTCGCCGACCGGGCGTTCGTCGAGCAGCGTCGCCACGCAGCCGCCGAGCTCGCCTCGATCGAGGACCTGCGCGCAGACGCCCCCGACGTCGCCCCCCACCTCGTCGCCAACGCGCTCGCAGCCGCCGCCTTGGCCCGCGCCCACGGTGTCGAGCCGGGCGCGGTGCGGGCCGGTCTCAAGGCCTTCCGGCCCGAGGCGCACCGGATCGCGCACGTCGCGACGATCGACGAGGTGCGCTACGTCGACGACTCCAAGGCCACGAACCCGCACGCAGCGGCGGCCTCGCTCACGGCATACGAGCACGTCGTCTGGGTCGCCGGAGGGCTCCTCAAGGGGGCCGACGTCGACGACCTCGTGCGGTCGGCGGCCGGCCGGCTCCGGGGTGTCGTGCTCCTCGGGCGCGACCGCGCGACCATCGCGCAGGCGCTTGCCCGACACGCCCCCGATGTCCCCGTCGTGGAGGTCGCCGAGACCGACACTGGAGCGATGGACCGCGTCGTCACCGAGGCAACCTCGCTCGCCCAGCCCGGCGACGTCGTGCTCCTCGCACCGGCCGCGGCGTCCATGGACATGTTCGACAACTACGGCGCACGCGGAGACGCCTTCGCCGAGGCGGTGCTCCGCCGATCGGCTTCCGAGGAGTGAGTCAGTGAGCAGCACGACCGGTTCCGGCGCGGAGCGCGGCTTCGGGGTCGTCCCCGGGTGGCTCGAGCGCCTCGACCGTCCCGTCACGACCTACTACGTCCTCGTCGGCGTCACCTCGGTGCTCGTCGGCTTCGGGCTGATCATGGTCCTGTCGGCCTCGACCGTCTCCTCGCTCCAGGCGACCAACTCCGGTTCGGCCTACTCGATCGTCATCAGCCAGACGGTCTTCGCCCTCATCGGGGGGACCGCCCTGCTCATCGCCTCACGGCTCTCGGTGGCGACCTGGAAACGCCTGTCGCTGCCCCTGCTCGGCGCCGGCCTCGTGCTCCAGGTGCTCGTGTTCACGCCGCTCGGCGTCGACGTCAAGGGCAACCGCAACTGGCTCGACTTCGGCGTCTTCTCGATGCAGCCCTCGGAGCTGCTCAAGGTCGGTCTGGCCCTCAGCGGCGGGCTCATCCTGTCGGCCAAGCGCAAGCAGCTCGGACAGGTCAGCCACGCGCTCGTGCCCTACGTCCTGCCGGTCGCGATGTTCGCCATCGGTCTCGTGCTGCTCGGCCACGACCTCGGCACCGTCCTCATCCTCTCGGCGGTCGTGGGCGGCGTGCTCTTCACCGCCGGTGTCCCCGGTCGCTGGTTCGCCATGGCGGCGGCGGGCTTCGCCGCGGTGGCGGTGACCTTCGTCGTCACCAGCCCCAACCGCCTCGGTCGCTTCGACGTCTGGCTCGGTCGCGACACCGACCCGTTCGGTGCCGCACGCCAGTCGATCCAGGGCCGCTACGCCCTCGCCGACGGTGGCTGGACAGGCGTCGGGCTGGGGCAGTCGCGAGAGAAGTGGCAGTGGCTGTCGGAGCCGCACAACGACTTCATCTTCGCCATCATCGGTGAGGAGCTCGGCCTGCCCGGCACGATCATGGTGCTCGCGCTCTTCGTCGTCCTCGCCCTCACCTGCTACCGCCTCGTCATGCGCACGTCGGACTTCTTCGTCCGCGTCGCGACGGCCGGCATCATGAGCTGGATCGTCGTCCAGGCGATGATCAACGTCGCCGCGGTCATCGGACTGCTCCCCGTCATCGGCGTCCCGCTGCCGCTCGTCTCCTCGGGTGGGTCGTCGCTCGTGACGACGATGCTCGCGCTCGGCATCCTGCTCTCCTTCGCCCGCGCCGAGCCCGGGTGCGCCAAGGCCCTCGCCGGCCGCCCCTCGCTCATCAAGCGGTCGTTCGCCGTCATCCCGAAGCGGAGGTCCGGGCGATGAGCACCCAGCTCACCGTCGGCTCGGTCCTGCTCGCCGGGGGCGGCACCGCCGGTCACGTGTCGCCGCTGCTGGCCCTCGCCGACTGCCTGCGCCGCCGCGAGCCCGACGTGCGGATCGTCGCGCTCGGGACCGCCGAGGGCCTCGAGGCGCGACTCGTCCCCGCGCGCGGCTACGACCTCGAGGTCGTCCCCAAGGTCCCCATGCCCCGCCGGCCCTCCGGCGACCTGCTCCGGCTGCCGGGCTCGCTGCGCCGGGCCGTGGCCGCCGCCGACGCCGCGATCACGAAGGCCGACGCCCGCGTCGTCGTCGGGTTCGGCGGCTACGTCTCGACGCCCGCCTACCTCGCGGCGCGACGACGCGGCATACCCGTCGTCATCCACGAGCAGAACGCCCGACCCGGCCTCGCCAACAAGCTCGGTGCCCGCTTCGCGAAGCACGTCGCGGTGACCTTCCCGGGGACCCCGCTGCGCGGGGCCACGGTGACCGGTATGCCGTTGCGCCGCGAGATCGCGCTGCTCGACCGCAAGGCCCGACGCGCCGAGGCGCTGGCCGCCTTCGGGCTCGACCCCCAGTGGCCCACCGTCCTCGTCACCGGCGGCTCGCTCGGGGCGCAGCGGATCAACGAGGCGTTCCGGACGTCGATGGGCTCGCTGCGCACGGCGGGGGTCCAGGTCCTCCACGTCACCGGTGTCGGCAAGGAGTTCCCTGTCGAGGAGTCCGGCGCGGGCGCCCCCTACGTCGTCGTCCCCTACGCCGACCGGATGGAGCTCGCCTACGCCGCGGCCGACATCGTCGTGGCGCGCTCGGGAGCCAACACCGTCTGCGAGCTCACCGCGGTGGGCCTGCCGGCGGCCTACGTCCCCCTGCCCATCGGCAACGGCGAGCAGCGGCTCAACGCCGAGGCCGTCGTGTCGGCCGGTGGTGGCCTCGTCGTCGAGGACGCCGACCTCACGCCGGCCTGGATCGAGACCACCCTCGTCCCGCTGCTGCGCGACGCCACCCGCCTCGGCGAGATGGCGGCCGCGGCCGCATCGGTGGGGGAGCGCGACGGCGACGAGCTGCTCGCCGACCTCGTCGTGGACGCGGCGTCCGGGAAGGTCTGACCATGTCGCGCAACCCCCGGTTCGACTTCACCAGCGAGGTCCCCGGGCTCGAGACGCTGGGTCGGGTCCACTTCATCGCGATCGGCGGGGCGGGCATGTCCGCGGTCGCCCGCATCATGCTGGCGCGCGGTGTGGCGGTGAGCGGCTCCGACGCCAAGGACAGCGCGGTGCTCGAGAGCCTGCGCGACCTCGGCGCCCACGTGAGCGTCGGCCACGATCCGGCCCATGTGGCCGACGTCGACACGGTCGTCATCTCGTCGGCGATCCCGGAGTCCAACGTCGAGCTCGCCGCGGCGCGTGCCGCCGGGCTCCTCGTGCTGCACCGTTCGCAGGGGCTCGCCGCCACGATGCACGACGCACGCCCGGCTGCCGTGGCAGGCGCCAACGGCAAGACCACGACGACGTCGATGCTCACCGTCGCGCTGCAGGAGGCGGGTCTCGACCCGTCCTTCGCGTCCGGAGGCGAGCTCACGGGACAGGGCACCAACGCGGCGTGGGCCGACGGCGACGTCTTCGTCGTCGAGGCCGACGAGAGCGACGGCTCGTTCCTCGTCTACCGGCCCGAGGTCGCGATCGTCACCAACGTCCAGCCCGACCACCTCGACTTCTACGGCACCTTCGACGAGGTCGAGAGGGCCTACGCCGAGTTCGCCGCCTCCCTGCGTCCCGGTGGGCTCCTCGTGGCCTGCGCCGACGACGCGGGCTCGGCCCGGCTCGCCGCACGCGTGGCCGCCACCGGCACGCGGGTCCTCACCTACGGCTTCGACCCGTCGGCGGACCTGCGGCTGTCCGGGCACCGCCCCGACACCGAGGGCATCGGGACGACGACCACGCTGCACCTGCCCGGCGGAGGCGTCGAGACCCTGCGGCTGGCCACGCCCGGAGCCCACAACGCGCTCAACGCGGCGGCCGCGCTGCTCGCCGCCACCGAGGGCTTCGGTGCGGACCGCACACGCACCCTCGCCGGGCTCGCGGGCTTCGACGGCGCACGCCGCCGGTTCGAGGTCCGCGGAGAGGTCCGTGGCGTGACCGTCGTCGACGACTACGCCCACAACCCCGGCAAGGTCGCCGCCGTCGTCTCCACCGCCGCCGAGATCGCGGGCCGTCGCGGCGGTCGGCTGCACGTCGCCTTCCAGCCGCACCTCTACTCGCGCACCCGCGACTTCGCCGACGGTTTCGCCGACGGGCTCGCGCCTGCCGACACGGTCGTCCTGCTCGATGTCTACGGCGCCCGTGAGCAGCCGATGGAGGGCGTGACGAGCGAGCTCGTCGCCACCCCGCTGCGGCTGCTCCCGGGCGAGCGCTCGGTCCACGTCGGAGGGACCTTCGAGTCGGTCGCCGCGCTGCTCGCCTCCGTGGCGGGAGAGGGCGACCTCGTCCTCACCGTCGGCGCCGGCGACGTCACCGAGCTCGCCGTCCACGTCCTCACGGCACTGGGGGAGCGATGAGCGGCGTCGGCGTGAGCCGCGGCCTCGCCCAGGCCGACCCCCGCTTCCGCGAACGCGCCCTCCAGCGTCGACGCCGTCCCTGGCTGCGCGGACTCTGGACCGCGGTGGCGGTGGCCGTGCTCGTCGGTCTCGCCTGGGTCGCCTTCTGGAGCCCGCTGCTCGCCGTCCGCTCGGTCGAGGTGACCGGCGTGACCGGCGCCGATCGCACCGCGGTCGTGGGCCTCGTGCGGGTCCCGACCGGCACGCCCCTGGCGCGGGTCGACCTCGAGGCCGTCGAGGAGCGGGTGCGCAGCCGCACGACGATCGCCGAGGTGTCGGTCGAACGCGGGTGGCCCTCGACACTGCGGGTCCGGACGATCCAGCGGCACCCCGCGCTCGTGCTCAAGAACCCTCAGGGTCAACTTGAGGTTGTGGACGCGACGGGTGTCTCGTACGACGTCGTCAAGGCCCCGCCAGCCGGGGTCCCGCTCGTCACGGCCGCGTCGCCCAAGGGGACGACCAAGGAGGCCCTCGAGGCCGCGCTGTCGATGGTCCGGACCCTGCCGCCGGACCTGTCCTCCCGGGTCTCGTCGATCCAGGTGAGCACCGCCAACCTCGTGTCGTTCACGCTCGGCGGGGTCGACGTCGTCTGGGGCGGCGCCGACGACGCCGACCGCAAGCTGGTGATCCTGCGGGCGCTGCTCCCGACCAAGCCGGAGGTCATCGACGTGAGCGCGCCAGACTCGCCGGTGACGCGCGGAGGGCCCTCACCGTCACCGTCCAAGTGAGGGTTTCCCCCAGTGACGGGTGGGGCTGGTGGGGGTGATGTGACTCGCGTGGTGGCCGTGGGCGAGAATGGTCCGGACTCGCGCGCGACACGCCCACGCGCTCGTTGCATGAGGCCACGCTGACGCCTAGCGTCGCTTCATCGGGTCGTGACCAAACTGTGACTCTTGACTTCAGGTCGAGGCTTCACCGGAGGTCTCCGGCCCCGACCAACCAGTCGAGCACCCAGCACCAGAACCTCAGCACTCTCAGGGAAGGCCCCACACCGTGGCAACACCACAGAACTACTTGGCCGTCATCAAGGTCGTCGGCATCGGTGGAGGTGGTGTCAATGCCATCAACCGGATGATCGAGGTCGGGCTCAAGGGTGTCGAGTTCATCGCGATCAACACCGACGCGCAGGCCCTCCTGATGAGCGACGCCGACGTCAAGCTCGACGTCGGTCGTGAGCTGACCCGCGGCCTCGGCGCCGGCGCCGACCCCGAGGTCGGCAAGAAGGCCGCCGAGGACCACGCCGAGGAGATCGAGGAGGTCCTCAAGGGGGCCGACATGGTCTTCGTCACCGCAGGTGAGGGTGGTGGCACCGGCACCGGTGGCGCCCCCGTCGTCGCGCGCATCGCCAAGGGCCTGGGCGCCCTGACGATCGGTGTCGTCACGCGCCCGTTCACCTTCGAGGGCCGTCGCCGCGCCAACCAGGCCGAGTCCGGCATCGGCAGCCTGCGCGAGGAGGTCGACACCCTCATCGTCATCCCCAACGACCGGCTGCTCTCGATCAGCGACCGCGCCGTCTCGATGCTCGACGCGTTCCGCAGCGCCGACCAGGTCCTGCTCTCCGGTGTCCAGGGCATCACCGACCTCATCACCACGCCGGGCCTGATCAACCTCGACTTCGCCGACGTCAAGTCCGTCATGCAGGGTGCCGGTTCGGCGCTCATGGGCATCGGCTCGGCGCGCGGTGAGGACCGCGCCGTCCAGGCCGCCGAGCTCGCCATCTCGAGCCCGCTGCTCGAGGCCAGCATCGACGGGGCCCACGGTGTCCTGCTCTCCATCCAGGGTGGCAGCGACCTCGGTCTCTTCGAGATCAACGAGGCGGCTCGCCTCGTCCAGGAGGCCGCGCACCCCGAGGCCAACATCATCTTCGGCGCCGTCATCGACGACGCCCTGGGCGACGAGGTCCGGGTCACGGTCATCGCGGCCGGGTTCGACGGCGGCACCCCCGCCAAGCGTCCCGACGAGCGTGGCATCGGCAGCATCCAGGGTCCGAGCAAGACCCAGCAGGCGGCTGCCGCCCAGCAGGCACAGCAGGGCTCCTCGAACCACACCCCGCCGCAGCGCCAGGCGCCGGTGCAGCCCGAGCCCCTGCAGCGTGCGGGCCAGCCCGACCCGCAGCGCCCGGCCACCCAGGCTCCGGCCGTCCCGCCCGTCGTCCCGGCGAGCGAGCCGGTCCGGCAGCCAGTCGAGGTGTCGCACGGTCAGCGCACCGCCGAGGCCGAGCAGCGTCCCACGCCGCCGCGCACCGTCACCTTCGACGACGGTGACGACCTGGATGTGCCCGACTTCCTGAAGTGACCCACCACGCGACTTGAGGCACCGACCTGACGCACGCACGACGAGGGCGACCGGCCGTGGCCGGTCGCCCTCGTCGCGTCTACGGTGGTCCCGTGTTCTTCTGGCGAGACGACCTGGGCGGCATCCGCCGCGCCTTCACCGACCGCGCCGGCGGGGTGAGCGACCCTCCGTATGCCGGCCTCAACCTCGGGGGCCACGTCGGCGACGACTCGGATGCGGTGCGCGAGAACCGAACCCGCGTGGCAGCCGCACTGGCCGTCGACGTCGAGCGGCTCGTCTTCATGGACCAGTGCCACGGGAGCGATGTCGCCGTCGTCACCGAGAAGCCCGACGGCGCGCTGCCCGTCGACGGTGTCGTCACCGCCGAGCCGGACCTCGCCCTGGCGGTCCTCGTCGCCGACTGCACCCCCGTCCTGCTGTCCGACGCGGAGGCCGGAGTCATCGGCGCGGTGCATGCCGGGCGTCCCGGCATGACGACGGGCGTTCTCGCACAGGCGATCTCGGCGATGCACGACCTCGGGGCGAGCCGGATCGCCGCCGCCGTCGGCCCGAGCGTGTGCGGTCGCTGCTACGAGGTCCCCCTCGAGATGCGGGAGGCCGCGGCTGCGGTGACCTCCGAGGCCCGCGCCGTGTCCTGGACGGGCACACCCGCCATCGACGTGGCCTCGGGCGTCGTCGCACAGCTCCGAGCAGCCGGCGTGGACGACCTCACCTGGGTCGCGGGTTGCGCCCGTGAGGACGACTCGCTGTTCTCCTACCGCCGCGACGGGACGACCGGACGGTTCGCCGGGGTCATCGTGCGAGGCGTGTCGTGACCGGACGGCGCGACGAGCTGGCGGGCCGGCTCCGGGAGGTCCGGGCGCGCATGGACACGGCTGCGAAGGCCGCCGGCCGGGACGCCGACGACCTCGAGCTCGTCGTCGTGACCAAGTACTTCCCGGCCAGCGACGTCGACCACCTCGTCGACCTCGGGGTGCGACACATCGGCGAGAACAAGGACCAGGAGGCCGCGGCCAAGGTCGCCGAGCTCGCGCGCCGTGACGACGTCACCGTCCACTTCATCGGGCAGCTGCAGTCCAACAAGGCCGGCCACGTCGCGGGCTACGCCGACGTCGTGCAGTCGGTCGACCGGCCCAAGATCGTCACCGCCCTCGACCGCGGCGCCGAGCGCCACGGTCGACGGCTCGACGTCCTGCTCCAAGTCGCTCTCGACGGCGCCGACGGCAGGGGAGGAGCCGCACCCGACGAGGTGCCCGCCCTCGCCGACCTCGTCGCCGGGGCACCGTCGCTGCGGCTGCGAGGCATCATGGCGGTGGCACCGCTCGACGGTGACCCGAGGCGCGCGTTCGCGCGGCTGCGGGAGGTCGCGGACGGCATACGGGCAGGTCATCCCGACGCGACCTGGATCTCGGCCGGGATGAGCGGTGACCTCGAGGACGCCGTCGCCGAAGGGGCGACACACCTGCGTGTCGGGACCGCAATACTCGGTTCTCGTCCGTCACTTGGGTAACTTCTTTTCACGAACACGGTCACGGTGACCGCCGATTCGCACTAGGAGTACTCATGGCTGGCGCGCTGCGCAAGACGATGGTCTACCTCGGGCTGGCCGAGGACGAGGGTCGTTACTACGACGAGGCCTACGACGAGTACGACACCGACGAGACCTTCGAGGCCGAGGACGCACGCGAGACGCGTGAGCGCCCGGCCGAGGTCACGCCCCTGACGACGCGTCGCAGCGTCGCCCAGGTCGTGCGGACCCAGGAGGCGTCGGGCATCTCGAGGATCACGACGATCCACCCTCGCACCTACAACGAGGCCAAGACCATCGGCGAGAACTTCCGCGAGGGCACGCCGGTCATCATGAACCTCACCGACATGGACGACGCCGACGCCAAGCGTCTCGTCGACTTCGCCGCCGGCCTGGTCTTCGGGCTCCACGGCGCCATCGAGCGTGTCACCGCCAAGGTGTTCCTGCTCTCTCCGTCGACCGTCGAGGTCAACGCCGAGGAGTCCGTGGCGGTCCCCGGACGCACTCTGTTCAACCAGAGCTGACCCCCGGCCCAGCTGGCCCACAGACCGTTCACGCACACTGTCGCCATGGACGCCGTGCTCTCGACGCTCAAATTCATCGTCTGGCTCTACCTCATGGTGGTCTTCGGGCGGCTCATCCTCGACTGGATCCGTGTCTTCGCCCGCGACTGGCGACCCCGGGGGATCGTGCTCGTCCTCGCCGAGGCCGTCTACACACTGACCGACCCGCCCCTCAACGCCCTGCGCAGGGTCATCCCGCCGCTGCGTCTGGGGGGTGCCTCGATCGACCTCGCTTTTCTCGTCCTGGTGCTCGGTCTCTATCTGCTGATCGCGATCCTCTAGGCTGGATCGCTGAACCCCGTGGGGCTCGTGAGGCTCACGGCACCCTGAACCGATCGATACAGAGGAGTTGACATGGCGTTGTCGCCCGAGGACGTCCTCAACAAGACGTTCACGACCACCCAGTTCCGACGTGGCTACGACGAGCGCGAGGTCGACGACTTCCTCGATGACATCGTCGCCGAGATGCGTCGGATGACCAAGACCGACGACGAGATCCGCAAGCAGCTCAACGACTGCCGTCAGGGCCGTGGGCTCGAGCCGGTCACCGCCGCGATGCCGGCGCCGGCCGCCGTCACCCCCGACCGCTCGGCCGAGATCGCCAAGCTCGAGGGCCGCAACACCGAGCTCGAGGCCCGCGTCCGCGAGCTCGAGGAGCTCGAGGGCAAGAACCAGCTCGCCCAGAACGACGGCGAGGTCGACGGGCTCTCGCAGCGCAACAACGAGCTCGAGTCCAGGGTCCGCGAGCTCGAGGCCAAGCTCGCCGAGTCCGAGCGCGAGCTCGCCGACATCCGCGGTCGCCACGACTCGCTGGCCGGTGAGCGCGACTCCCTCGTGGCCGAGCGGGACGACCTGCGCGGCGAGCGGGACTCCGTCCTCGCCGAGCGCGACCGTGAGCGTTCCGAGTACGAAGCCGCGTCCGCCAAGAACGAGCAGGAGCGCCAGGCGGTCTACGACAAGGCCAACGACAACGCCGACGAGCAGCTCGCCACCCTGCGTGCCCGCGTCGAGGAGGCCGAGGCCGACGCCCAGCGCCGGATCCAGAAGGCCCAGGCAGAGGCCGAGCAGGCCGAGTCCGAGTCCAGGGAGCGCACCGCCAACGCCGCCGCCCCCGCCGAGGCCCCCCAGGGTGACCTCGCGGCCCTCGCCGGTGCCGGTGGCGCCGGAGCCGGCTCCGCCGCCGGCGTCCTCGCCCTCGCCCAGCGCCTGCACGACGAGCACGTCTCCGCCGGTGAGTCCCGCCGCGACGAGCTCGTCCGCGAGGCGCAGAGCCGTCACGACGAGCTCATCTCGACCGGTGAGGCCAAGCACCACGAGTTCGTCACCACGGGTCAGTCCAAGCACGACGAGCTCGTGAGCACCGCACAGGCCCGCCACGACGAGCTCATCAGCACGGCTCAGGCCCAGCACGACGACCTCGTGACGACGGCCCAGACGCAGCACGACACGATGCTCGCCGAGGCCAACGCCAAGCGTGAGGAGCTCATCACCGAGGCGCGCGAGCGCTCCACAGGCATGGTCCACGAGGCGCAGCAGCGCAAGGCGGCCATCCTGCAGGAGCTCAGCGAGGAGCGGGCGGTGCTCGAGCGCAAGATCGAGCAGCTGCGTGGCTTCGAGCGCGACTACCGCAGCCGCCTCAAGACCTACATCGAGGGTCAGCTCAAGGAGCTCGACCACACGGCGGTCGACGTCGAGGTCGAGGAAGACGCCAAGCAGAACCAGTGACCCGTCACTGAACCACGACGCAGGAGGGCGCCCGGTCTTGGACCAGGCGCCCTTCGGCGTTCCCACGACCAGGTATGCCGTGTGGGACCCGTGCAGGTCGTGTGGCGTTTTGCGTTGTGGTCGGCATCATCAGGGCTTATCCTCGCCGCACGTGGTCGAGCCCTGCCGGGCCCGGCCTTTGTTGAGCAGTGAGGACAGGCATGGCTGCCAAGCGCGCTCCCTCGGGGGCCACCAAGGCTGGATCCGGCAAGACCGCTGGCTCGCGGGCGGTGGCGAAGAAGGCGGGCTCCCCGGCCTCCGGGACGGCCGCGGCCACGAAGGCGACGGCCGCCAAGCAGGCGCCCTCCACCAAGGCGTCGGCCACGAAGGCGGCTGTCGCCAAGGGCACCGCGAAGAAGGCGCCGGCCACGAAGGCAGCCGCCGCCAAGAGCACCGCGAAGAAGGCGCCGGCCGCGAAGAAGGCGGCCACCACGAAGACCACCGCCAGGACGACGGCGACGAAGGCGACGGGTGCCAAGAAGTCGCCCGCTGCCACCAAGGCGAGTGCCACCAAGGCGTCGACGGCCAAGGCCTCGGCGACGAAGGCGGCACCCGCCAAGAAGGCCACGGTGGCCAAGAAGGCGCCGGCCACCAAGGCCGCCGCGAAGAAGGCCCCGGCCGCCAAGGCCGCGCCCACGAAGGCTGCAGGGACCAAGGCCGCGCCCGCCAAGGCACCCGCACCCTCTGCCCCGGCGGCGAAGAAGGCGCCGGCGAAGCGAGCGGCCAAGAAGGTCGCCCTCGTCGTGCGCGAGGACGAGTCCCCGTGGACCGCCAAGGAGCTGCGCGAGGTCCGCGGCGAGATCGAGGGCGACATCGCCCGGCTCAAGGCCGAGCTCGCCGTGGCCGAGTCCGAGCTCTCCGACCTGCTGCGTGACTCCGGCGACGGCGCCGGGGACGACCAGGCCGACGCAGGCGCCAAGACCTACGAGCGTGAGCAGGAGATCGCCCTCGCCGACAACGCCCGCGAGATGCTCCTGCAGAACGAGCACGCGCTCGAGCGGCTCGACAACGGCACCTACGGCGTGTGCGAGTCCTGCGGCCAGCCGATCGGCAAACTTCGCCTCCAGGCCGCACCTCGTGCGACCCTATGCATGCCATGCAAGATGAAACAGGAACGCCGCTGACCTCCAGCCCCCAGTCCACCCCCGCACCGGCCCCGGAAGATCGCCAGGGCCGGTCGCGGCTGTTTGCGCTCCTCATCGGGGTCGGCGTCGTCACGCTCGTCCTCGACCAGGGGTCAAAGGTGTGGGCGCTGCGCGCTCTCACGCCGGGGGAGCCACGTGACCTCCTCGGCCCGCTGCTGCGGCTCAACCTCATCCGCAACCCCGGTGCGGCCTTCTCGCTCGGTGACAGCGTCACCTGGCTCCTCACCCTCGTCGCCCTCGGGATCGTCGTGTGGGTGGGACGGGCCGCGACGCGCGTCGGGCACCGCGCCTGGGCCGCCACGCTCGGCACGCTCCTCGGCGGCGCCGTCGGCAACCTCATCGACCGCATCCTGCGCGCCCCGGGGTTCGGGCGCGGGCACGTCGTCGACTTCATCGACTACTTCGGCCTGTTCATCGGCAACGTCGCGGACATCGCGATCGTCGTGGCGGCGGTGGCGGGAGCGATCCTCGCGCTGCGCGGCATACCGCTCGAAGGCGTGACCCACGGTCGCCACGAGGCACCCGCCGACACGACGGAGACCGACGATGTCTGACAGCCGCACCATGCTCGTGCCGGAAGGGCTCCAGGGTGAGCGCGTCGACGCGGCGATCGCCCGGCTGTTCGGGCTCTCCCGCACGCGGGCCGCCGATCTCGCTGCCGACGGCGGTGTGGCCGTCAACGGCTCGCACGTCGGCAAGTCGCACCGCGTCCACGGCGGCGACATGCTCGAGGTGACGCTCCCGAGCAACGATCCCAGCCCGACCCTCGAGGTCATCGCCGAGCCGGTGCCGGGGATGGGGATCATCCACGACGACGACGACATCGTCGTGGTCGACAAGCCGGTGGGCGTCGCCGCCCACCCCAGCGTCGGCTGGACCGGGCCCACGGTCCTCGGCGGGCTCGCCGCCGCGGGCTACCGCATCTCGACGAGCGGGGCGAGCGAGCGGCAGGGCATCGTCTCGCGGCTCGACGTCGGCACGTCCGGACTCATGGTGGTCTGCAAGAGCGAGCGTGGCTACTCGCTGCTCAAGCGTGCCTTCAAGGAACGCACGGTCGACAAGACCTACCACACGCTCGTCCAGGGCCTGCCCGACCCGCTCGTCGGCACGATCGACGCCCCCATCGCGCGCCACCCCGGCCACGACTACAAGTTCGCGGTCATGGAGTCGGGCAAGCACGCGGTAACGCACTACGAGCTGCTCGAGGCGTTCCGGCACGCGAGCCTGCTCGAGATCCACCTCGAGACCGGCCGCACCCACCAGATCCGCGTCCACTTCTCGGCGCTGCGTCACCCGTGCGTCGGCGACCTCACGTACGGCGCGGACCCGACCCTGGCCAAGAAGCTCGGGCTGGAGCGCCAGTGGCTGCACGCCGTCGGCCTGGGCTTCGAGCACCCGGGCACGGGGGAGTGGGTCACCTTCGAGAGCCAGTACCCGCAGGACCTCCAGGACGCGCTCGACCGTCTCTGACGACTCGCCCGACCCGTCCCGAGGGTGCCTCGGCGGCTCCGCACGGCGTGTCGCGGCGCACCCTCTGGCGGTCTCAGTCGTCACATCCTTCACACCGTGGCGAGCCGTTCGAGGCTGTCACCGGAGCGACCTAGGATGATCCACGATGTCGTCGCCCACCACCTCCCCAGCCCCGGACAGCACGGACAGCTTCGTCCACCTGCACGTCCACACCGAGTACTCCATGCTGGACGGAGCTGCTCGTATCGGTGACCTGTTCACCCGCGCCTCAGAGCTCGGTATGCCGGCCCTCGCGATGACCGACCACGGCTACCTCTACGGCGCGCACGAGTTCTGGCGCAAGGCCCAGGGGACCGGCGTCAAGCCGATCATCGGGCTCGAGGCCTACGTCACGCCCGGCACCCACCGCACCGACAAGACCCGCGTCAAGTGGGGCGACGAGCGGACCCGCCAGGGCGACGACGTCTCGGGGTCGGGCGCCTACACGCACATGACGCTGCTGGCCAAGAACAACAACGGCCTGCGCAACCTCTTCCAGATGGACAGCCAGGCCTCGCTCGACCAGGTCTACGCGAAGTGGCCCCGTCTGGACCGCGAGCTCATCGAGAAGCACGGACAGGGGCTCATCGCCACGACCGGCTGCCCGTCGAGCGAGATCCAGACCCGGCTGCGGCTCGGTCAGTACGCCGAGGCCAGGCAGGCGGCGAGCGACTACCGCGACATCTTCGGCGCCGAGAACTACTTCTGCGAGGTCATGGACCACCAGAACGAGATCGAGCGGCGCACGATCAAGGATCTGCTGCGGCTGGCCAAGGAGCTCGACCTCCCGCTCCTCGCGACCAACGACAGCCACTACACCTACCCCGAGGACTCGCAGGCGCACGGCGCCCTGCTCTGCGTCCAGTCCGGCTCGACTCTCATGGACCCCAACCGGTTCAAGTTCGACGGTGACGGCTACTACCTCAAGACCGCGGCCGAGATGCGCCACATCTGGCGTGAGCTGCCGGAGGCGTGCGACAACACCCTCCTCGTCGCCGAGATGTGCGAGGTGTCCTTCACCGAGGGTGAGGGCCGCTACATGCCGAAGTTCCCCTGCCCGCCGGGGGAGAACGAGCAGTCCTGGTTCGTCAAGGAGGTCCAGACGGGCCTGCACGACAGGTTCCCGGACGGCATACCGGAGTACGCCCAGAAGCAGGCCGACTTCGAGATCGAGGTCATCGTCTCCAAGGGCTACCCCGGCTACTTCCTCGTCGTCGCCGACTTCATCAACTGGGCCAAGAAGAACGGCATCCGCGTCGGCCCGGGCCGTGGCTCGGGCGCCGGCTCGATGTGCGCCTACGCGATGAAGATCACCGACCTCGACCCGATCCCGCACGGTCTGATCTTCGAGCGCTTCCTCAACCCCGAGCGCGCCTCGATGCCCGACTTCGACATCGACTTCGACGAGCGCCGACGCGGCGAGGTCATCCGCTACGTCACCGAGAAGTACGGCTCGGAGCGCGTCGCCCAGATCGTCACCTACGGCACGATCAAGGCCAAGCAGGCGGTCAAGGACTCGGCCCGTGTCATGGGCCACCCGTTCAACGTCGGCGAGCAGCTCACCAAGGCCATGCCGCCGGACGTCATGGGCAAGGGTGTGCCGCTGTCGGGCATCTACGACCCCGAGCACCCGCGCTACGGCGAGGGCAAGGAGTTCCGCGAGCTCGTCGAGACCGAGCCGCACTTCAAGGAGATCGTCGAGACCGCCAAGGGCCTCGAGGGCCTCAAGCGGCAGTGGGGCGTCCACGCCGCCGGCGTCATCATGTCGAGCGAGCCGCTCATCGACGTCATCCCGATCATGAAGCGGCTCCAGGACGGGCAGGTCCTCACCCAGTTCGACTACCCGACCTGCGAGACGCTCGGCCTGGTCAAGATGGACTTCCTGGGCCTGCGCAACCTCACGATCCTCGACGACGCGATCGAGAACGTGAAGACCAACCGCGGCGAGGACCTCGACCTCGACGCCCTGTCCAAGGACATGACCGACAAGGCCACCTACGACCTGCTCGCCCGCGGTGACACGCTCGGCGTCTTCCAGCTCGACGGTGGCGGCATGCGCACGCTGCTCAAGCTCATGCAGCCCGACAACTTCGAGGACATCTCCGCCGCCCTCGCGCTCTACCGACCGGGCCCGATGGGTGTCAACGCGCACACCAACTTCGCGCTGCGCAAGAACGGCAAGCAGGAGCTCACGCCGCTCGACCCACAGCTCAAGGGCAAGCTCCAGCAGGAGATGATCGACGCCCTGGGGCCGATCCTCGGCACGACCTACGGCCTGGTGATCTACCAGGAGCAGGTCATGGAGATCGCCCAGAAGCTCGCCGGCTACACGCTCGGCAACGCCGACCTCCTCCGGCGCGCGATGGGCAAGAAGAAGAAGGAGGTGCTCGACGCCGAGTACGTCCCCTTCTCCAGCGGCATGAAGGCCAAGGGCTTCAACGAGGCCTCGATCGCGGCCCTCTGGGGCGTCCTCGTCCCCTTCTCCGACTACGCGTTCAACAAGGCCCACACGGCGGCATACGGGCTCGTCTCGTACTGGACCGCCTACCTCAAGGCCAACTACCCGGCCGAGTACATGGCCGGCCTGCTCACGAGCGTCGGTGACGACAAGGACAAGTCCGCGCTCTATCTCGGTGAGTGCCGGCGGATGGGCATCAAGGTCCTCCCGCCGGACGTCAACGACTCCGTCGCGCGGTTCGCCGCCGTCGGCACCGACATCCGCTTCGGCATGGCGGCCATCCGCAACGTCGGCCACAACGTCGTCGAGGGCATCATCGCGGCCCGCGAGGAGAAGGGCGCCTTCACGTCGTTCCGCGACTTCCTCTCCAAGTGCCCGGCCGTCGTCTGCAACAAGCGGACCATCGAGTCGCTCATCAAGGGTGGCGCCTTCGACGGGCTTGGGGAGTCGCGCGCCGGCCTGCTACGCATCCACGAGGAGTACGTCGACGCGTTCGTGTCGATCAAGCGCCAGGAGGCGATCGGCCAGGACTCGCTGTTCGGCTCCTTCGGCCACGACGACGCCGCGGGCGGCGACGACACGATGATGGGCCTCACGCCCGTCCCGACCGTCGAGTGGGACAAGTCGACCCTGCTCACCTTCGAGCGCGAGATGCTCGGCCTCTACGTCTCGGACCACCCGCTCTTCGGTGTCGAGCACGTGCTCCAGCAGCACGCCGACACCGCCATCGCCACCCTGAGCGCCGAGGACGGCAAGCCCGAGGGCTCGATGGTCACCGTCGCCGGCCTCATCACCGGACTCCAGATCAAGCGCACCAAGAAGGGCGACCTCTGGGCGATCGCGACGGTCGAGGACCTCGAGGGTGCGGTCGAGTGCCTGTTCTTCCCGAGCTCCTACCTCACGGTGTCGACGATGCTGTCGCAGGACGTCGTCGCCGTCGTCCGGGGCAAGGTCAACCGGCGCGACGACTCGGTGTCGATCTATGCGCAGGAGCTCACGCTCCCCGAGCTCACCGAGGGCCCGCGCGGCCCGGTGGTCGTCACCCTCGACACGCTGCGTGCCACGACGGGTCGGATGGAGGAGCTCAAGGGCGTCCTCGCCAACCACCCCGGCACCACCGAGGTGCACCTCAAGCTCACCAAGCCGGGCCGGACGACGCTCATCAAGCTCGACGACGCGCTGCGGGTCAACGCCAGCGAGTCGCTCTTCGGCGACCTCAAGGTCCTGCTCGGGGCGAGGTGTCTCACCGGTGGCTGACCTGACGCCGCCGCGGGCAGAGGCCCGCGAGCACGTACGCGAGCACCACGGCGACCGCGTCCTCGACCCCTACGAGTGGCTGCGCGACGGCGACGACCCCGATGTCCTGGCCTACCTCGCCGCCGAGAACGCCTACGCCGAGGCCCGCACCGAGCACCTGAAACCGTTGCGGGACAGCATCTTCGGGGAGATCAAGTCGCGGGTGCTCGAGACCGACCTCTCGGTGCCGGTGCGCTCCGGGCCGTGGTGGTACTACTCGCGCACCGTCGAGGGCCAGCAGTACGCCATCCACGCGCGCGTCGCCGTGACCGACCCGGCGCAGCGACCGGTGATCGCTCCCGGCGAGACACCCGAGGGCGAGCAGGTCCTCGTCGACGGCAACGTCGAGGCCGGGGACTCCGAGTTCTTCGCCATCGGCGCCCTCAGCGTCAGCCCGGACCACACCCGCCTCGCGCTGGCGACCGACACGACCGGCGACGAGCGCTTCGACCTCGTGGTCCGCGACCTCGAGACGGGCGAGACCCTCGACGACGCCATCACCGGGATCGGCTACGGCGTCGAGTTCTCCCACGACGGCGGCACGATCTTCTACACGCGGGTCGACAACGCCTGGCGGCCGCACCAGCTGTGGCGCCGCCAAGTCGGTGCGGACACGGGCACCGACGTCCTCGTCCACGAGGAGCCCGACGAGCGGTTCTGGATGGGGGTCGGCTCGAGCCGTGACGACCGCTGGCTCATCCTCGCGCTGGGCTCCAAGACGACGTCGGAGGTCCGCCTCCTCGACGCGACGACCCCGACCGCCGACTTCCGCGTGGTCGCACCCCGGCGTGACGGCATCGAGTACGACGTCGAGCCCGCCTCGGACCGCCTGCTCATCGTCCACAACACCGACCACCCCGACTCCGACCTCGCCTGGGCGCCGCTCGACGCCACGAGCCACGAGCAGTGGCGACCGCTGCTCGCCGCGGGCGAGGGCGAGCGGTTCCTCGGTGTCGACGCGTTCGACGACGTCGCGGTGCTCTCGCTGCGCCGCGGCGGCCTCACCGCCCTCACGGTCCTCCCCGTCGACGCGTCGAGCGAGTCCGGGTATGCCGCACCGGTTCCGGTCGCGTTTGACGAGCCCATCTATGCCGTCGGTCTCGGCGACAACCCCGAGCCGGGCCAGACCCGCGTACAGGTCGTCTACGAGTCCTTCGTCACCCCGCACACCGTGCTCGAGCTCGACCTCGTCACGGGCGAGCGCACGGTGCTCAAGCAGCAGCCGGTCCTGGGCGGCGTCGACCTCTCCGACTACGTCCAGCGCCGAGAGTGGGCCACCGCCGCCGATGGCACGCAGGTGCCGATCTCGGTCGTGCACCGGGTGGGCCTGCGACCGGACGGGACCAACGCGGGTCTGCTCACGGCATACGGCGCCTATGAGCACTCCAGCGACCCCTACTTCTCGGTGGCCCGGCTGTCGCTGCTCGACCGTGGCGTGGTGCACGCGACCGCCCATGTGCGCGGTGGTGGCGAGATGGGCCGTCACTGGTACGACCAGGGCAAGCTGCTCGCCAAGCCCAACACCTTCACCGACACCGTGGCGAGCGCCGACCGGCTCATCGAGCTCGGCTGGGTCGCGCCCGACCGCCTCGGGCTCGAGGGCGGCTCGGCAGGCGGCCTGCTCGTCGGCGCCGTGGTCAACCTCGCGCCCGACCGGTTCCGCGTCGCCCACGGTGCCGTGCCGTTCGTCGACGCGCTCACGACCATCCTGCGGCCCGACCTGCCGCTCACGGTGGGGGAGTGGGAGGAGTGGGGCAACCCGCTCGAGGACCCCGAGGTCTATGCCGTGATGAAGGGCTACACGCCCTACGAGAACGTTGCGGCACAGGACTATCCGGCGATCCTGGCCACGACCAGCCTGCACGACACACGAGTGTTCTTCACCGAGGCGGCCAAGTGGGTGGCGCGGCTGAGGGCCACCGTCACCAACGACCCGCAGACCCGTCCGATCCTGCTGCGCACCGAGATGTCGGCGGGCCACGGCGGTCGCAGCGGGCGCTACGCCGCGTGGGAGCAGGTGGCGTGGGAGTGGGCGTTCGTCCTCGACCAGCTGGGCGCGACCTCACAGCTCCCGCGGGTGCACGAGGACGAGCGGGCAGGCCGTGCGTCCGAGGAGCCGGCTCGAGACTGAGCCGAGGTGCAGGCCCGGGAAGCCGCCGGTGCCGCGCGCGCCGACCACGACGAGGTCGGCCGTGTCGGCGGCCTGGATGAGGGCGGCGACCGGTGAGTCGCGCACGACCTCGTGCCGGACCTTGACCGCGGGGTGGGCCGCGCTGCTCGCCGCGATCTCCCGGTCGACCCGCTGCTCGAGGTCGCTCTCGTATGCCGGCCAGCTCGAGTCGGTCTTCAGGGTCGGGTCCTCGGGGCCCTTGGCCTCCCAGGCGTGGACGACGACCAGCTCGGACTCCTGCGAGGCGGCGTAGTCGAAGGCGCTGTGCAGGGCCGCTGCCGACGGCGTGGAGCCGTCGACGCCGACGACGACGCGGTGGTGCGGGGTCTCGCTGTGGCCCTCGTGCCCGACGATGACGACCGGGCACGTGGCGTGGGCGGCGACCTGCTGGGCCACTGCACCGATCGTCGCCCGGCTGAGCAGCCCGTGGCCGACGGCCCCGAGCACGACCATGGTCGCGTCGTGTGAGGCCTTGACGAGGGCGGGTGAGGCGAAGCCCGGGGGCAGCGACGTCGTCAGCGTGAGCGTGGGGTCGATCGCGTGGGCACGGGCGCGAGCGGTGGTGAGGAGTCGCTCGCCCTCGTTCTTGATCGAGGTCTGGTCCGTGCTGCCGAAGCCGAGCATCGGGATGTCGGGGGCGAAGGCATGGATGATGTGGACCGGGATCGACCTCCGGGAGGCGTGCTCGGCCGCCCAGGCCAGGGCCGCCCATCCGTGCGCCGACCCGTCGATGCCGACGACGATCCGCTCGGTGCGGACGGGGGAAGTGATGCCGCTCATGACGCCTCCACAGCTCGGTGGTCAGGCGGCGGGAACCTCGCGGTCCGGGACCGGCGAGTCCCGTCGTCACGCCCCACTGGGGTCGTCCTCCCATCATGGACCTCGCGAACGCGAGCGCGTGGTCAGACGCGCAGGGTGGACCTGGAGTTCGTGGACCTTCAGCCAGGGACTTCATTCGGTGGATATGAAGCAACGCACTGAAGTTGCGGCAAATGAAGGTATGATCTGAAGATGCCGGAAGTTCAGCTCTCACCTGTCGTCCTCATCGGGGACGTCGTGGCCTCACGCGCGAGCACCGACCGTCGCGGCCTGCACCGTGCGGTCGAGGCCGCCCTTGCCGACACCAACGACCGGGTCGAGCACCTCGAGCCGCTCGAGGTCACGGTCGGCGACGAGTTCCAGGGTGTCTACCCCCACCTCGGGGCCGCACTCGACGCCGCACTGCGCGCCCGGGTCGTCCTCCTCCCGCACGCGGACACCCGATACGGGCTCGGGCGGGGCACGACCACCACGCTCGACGAGGTGCGCGGCATCAAGGACGGGCCCGCCTGGTGGGCGGCCCGCGAGGCCATCGTCGCCGTCGAGGACCAGGCGCAGCGGGCCGCGCTGGGACAGGTGCACACGGCATACCGGCTCGCAGAGGGGGAGCGCGACGAGATGGGGACCGCGGTCGCCGTCGACGCCGCCCTGCACTGTCAGGACCACATGGTTGGCTCGTTGTCAGCGAGGTCGGGGCGACTGTTGAGAGGACTGCTCGAGGGGATGACACAACGTGAGCTGGCCGAGGCCGAGGGCATCAGCCCGTCGGCGGTGTCGCAGCGGGTGCGGGCCGACGGCCTCGCGGTCATCCTGCGTTGCCACGACCTGCTGAGGACGCTGCCATGACGTGGCTCGCCGTCTGGCTGCTCGGCGTCGGCACCGCCGACCTGCTCCGCGCCGTCGACTCCCGGCTCGTCCGACGCTCGGCCGTGCCGGTCGGCGCGCTCGTCGTCGTCGGGGTCGGGCTGCTCGCCGGACTCACCGGTGCGGCCGACCTCGTCGCGCTCATCGCCTCGGTCGTGCCCCTCGTCGGCTGGGTCGCGCTGTCCGAGCGCTCCCTGCGCCGAGGTGGCGGGCACGCACAGGCGCTGCTCGTCCTCGGTGGGACCGCGGTCGCGCTCGTGGCCACCTCGGGGCTGGCCAGCACGGCCGGTGGTCCGTTGGCTGACTGGCTCGGGTGGGCGGACCTGCCGTTCGCCGGCGACGAGCCGGTCGACCGGTTGCTGCTCGTGACAGGACTGTTCGTCGCAAACCTCTCCACCGGCAACGTCATCGTCCGGCTCGTGCTCGTGAGCGTGGGCGCGATGCGACCGTCGGCTCGCTCGGGCCACACGCGTGAGAGCGAGCCCTCCGACCGGCTCAAGGGCGGCCGGCTGCTGGGTCCGATGGAGCGCATCTTCATCCTCGGGCTCGGGCTCGCTGGCCAGATCACCGCGGCGAGCGTCGTCATCGCCGCCAAGGGCCTCATCCGCTTCCCGGAGCTGCAGTCGGCCAAGGACGACTCCACGATCAAGGACGACGCCACGATCAAGGGCGATGGCATCGACCAGGTCACCGAGTACTTCCTGGTCGGCAGCTTCGTCAGCTGGCTCGTCGCACTGGGGTCGCTCGCCCTGACTCGCTGACCTCCGTCTGGGGCATGCTGGGAGCGAGGCCGCATCACCGGATGCGCCACGACGGGAGGACGAACGATGGGTTTCCTCGACAAGCTCCTCGGACGCGAGCCACGCATGCAGGGCCAGGCGGGTGCGCCCGGTGCTGGGGGCGGGTCGTGGACGACGCAGGGGACGTCGTCCGGACAGCCACAGCAGCAGTCCCAGCAGTTCCAAGGTGCGGGCGGGGCGTCGGCTGCGGGTGGGGCGTCGGGTGACGCAGGGGCGTCGGGTGACGACGCCCGCGCGATCGCCCGCTACCGCTACCTCCTGCGCACGGCGCCGCCCGAGACCCTCGAGCAGGTCCACGCCGAGGCGTTCGGACGCCTCACCCCCGACCAGCGCCAGCAGGTCCTCGAGGGGCTGCGCCAGGACGCACCCCAGGGCGAGGCGCCCATGAGCGCCCAGCCACAGGACCTCGCCCGTGCTGCGACCCGTGCCGAGATGCGCCAGCCCGGCACGCTGGAGCGCACGTTCGGACGGGGCGGGTTCGGTGGCGCCGGCATGGGCGGCACGCTCATGGGCTCGATGATGGGCACCATCGCCGGTGTCGTCGTCGGGTCGGCCATCGCCGACGCCCTGTTCAACGACTACGGCTCCTCGCCCGAGGCGGCCGAGGCCGGCGACTCGGGTGACTCGGGCGACTCGGGTGCGGGCGGGGACGCCGGGACCGGTGACGGCAGCGGTGGAGACGGTGCTGGCGACGCTGGCGTCGGTGACTCCGGAGTGTCCGACGGCGGTGGCTCGGACGTCGGTGGCTCGGACCTCGGTGGTGGTGGCGACTTCGGTGGCGGTGACTTCGGTGGCAGTGACTTCGGCGGTGGCGACTTCGGGGGAGGGGACTTCGGCGGCGGGTTCTGACCAGCGGGAGTTTCGGGGCCTGAGTCCCCATGGACTACATTCCGTCCGTGAGTGCTCAGGCCCCTTCCGCTGTCATCCTCGTCCGCGCCGAGAAGTTCCTGCCGAACCCGGCCACCGCCGCCGACAACGCGTTCCAGCGTGACGTGCCGTCGGGCCAGAGCGACGAGACGGTCTCGGCGACCGCGCTCGCCGAGATGGACGCCCTCGCTGCTGCCCTGAGGGAGGCCGGCGTCCGGGTGCACGTCTTCGCCGACGAGGACCACACCCGCCCCGACAGCGTGTTCCCCAACAACTGGCTGTCGACCCACGCGGGCGGCTACGTCGCGGTCTACCCGATGTACGCCTCCAACCGCCGCCACGAGCGGCGCGCCGACGTCCTCGAGATGCTCAAGAGCGACTACCGGGTGCAGGCCATCGTCGACTACTCCGGCCTCGAGCCGGACGGGATCTTCCTCGAGGGGACCGGCGCGATGGTCCTCGACCACGTCTCACGGGTCGCGTACACCGCACGCAGCCACCGAGCCGACATCGCCGTGCTCGAGCGCTTCTGCACCGACTTCGGCTACGAGCCGATGGCGTTTGACGCCGTCGACTCCGAGGGCGTGCCGGTCTACCACACCAACGTCATCGCCTGCATCGGCACCGACGTCGCCCTCATTGCGCTCGACATGATCCCGGACGAGGTCCGCCGCGAGCAGGTCCGCGAACGGCTCTCCGTCACCGGACGCACGATCGTCGAGCTCACCGAGGAGCAGATCCGTGAGTTCGCCGGCAACGCCGTCGAGCTGTGCGGGCGCACCGACACGGGCAAGCGCCGCTACGTCATGGCGATGTCGGCGCGTGCCCGGCGCAGCCTGCGGCCCGACCAGGTGGCCGCCATCGAGGAGTCGTGCGAGATCATCGCGGTCGACATCCCGACGATCGAGCTCGCCGGTGGTTCGGTGCGCTGCATGATCGCCGGCGTCCACCTCGACCGGCGACCCCAGGCGGATGCCGAGCCGACCGCGCTCGTCGAGGCCATCGACGAGAACGCCGAGACCATCGACGGCCAGGACCTCTTCGAGGACTGAGCCCGACCGGGCACCGCCCGTCGAGGTAGCACGACACGCCGTTCCCGTGCGCCGGGTGCGGCGTGTCGTGCTATCTCGTCCCGAGGTCTAGCGGCTGCGGAGCGTCACGTCGTGCTCACCCGTGACGCCCTGGATGTCGTCGGCAGCAGTGCCGAGCAGGCGATCCGCGAGCCGCCGCAGGGCCCGGGCCACGGCGACCTCGTCCCCGATCTCGGGCACCGGTCGGTCGCCGGAGCTCCGGTGGCTGTGACCGTGGGCGGTGAGGTGTCGGGGCGAGTCGGCCACGAGGACCACACGCGCCTCCGCATCGTCTTCGTCACCCAGCACGCTGATCCTCACGGTCCAGTCCCTCGCGTGCAGGTGCATGCCCGAGGGCGCGTGCTCAGGGTGGGGAGCCACCGACGCAGCCGCTTCGCCGCCGGCCACCGGCTCCAGCGCCGTGTGGCTCCCGTGGGCCGACTCCACGCGCAGGACCGAACCCGGTCCGGGGTAGAGCAGTCCCTCGTGCCCGTCGCTCCATCGCACGACATAGGGCGGCTGGCCCTCCTGACCCCTCGTCTCGATCACCTCGCCCTCACGCAGCGGGCCGTCGACGGACGGCGGCGCCAGGATGATGTGGTCTCCCGGGAGTGCTCGCATGGTGTCCTCCTTCGCGGGTCGATGAACCCCAGCATCGCCACAGCGGTGACGCGCGAGATGGGCCCAAGGTCCCGGCATACGGAGGAAAGACTGAGGGGCCGGAGGGAAATGTTCCCTCCGGCCCCTCAACGTTCCCGCACGGGGAACACACGCTCGATCAGATGTCGAAGTACATCTCGAGATCGCCCCGCATGTTGGTGAGTGCGGGTCAGCGTTGGTGGCGCGGCCCTGACCTGCGCGTTTGCGTTGATAGCGTTGGTGAGAAGTGGTGGTGCTCGATCCTCTTGCGGACTTTTTGCGGACCGTTGGCGAGGTCAACTTGGCCGCTTGCGCCGCTTCAGCGAAGAGGATTGAAGTGGAGGGATCTGAAGCGAACGGCTCGCCTTGGTCTCGTCGGAGAGGCGCAGCCTGCCCTCGAGCCTGTCTTGAGCGGTCTGAGGGTCTTGCGTCAGTCCGCATCGGGTGTTGACTGTCAGGTAGAAGGGTCCGCACCTCAACGACGCGGTGTGGATGACTCTGGGTACGGCCTGTGTCTCGGACCGCCGCACAGGACCCCGCGAGGGTGTGGAGACCCAGAGCTAGCCCGCGGTAGGGATCAGGGAGAACGTGATCCTCCGGACGACGGCCTCACAAGCGGAGGTTGGTGGGTGTCCAGACACCTGCCCCCACACTGACCACGGATACCGGTTGGTGGGAGAGTTCGCAGCTCTCAGGACCGCTTGGGATTGCCAGCAGTCTCTTAGGGCCGAACTCTGCCCTCCTAACCTGGATATACAACCCGTCAACTGTTGCTCAGTGTCTTTTGCCAGAACTCTGCCGTCGTCCGAGCAGACAGATGTAGGGCCAGGTGTTAAGCCCACTGGGCGTCGAGCGAGTCGGCATGAACGGCCATCAAGAGCTGGGGTCGCTGGGTTGCTCCCATCACCCGCACAACGCACGCAGAGAGCGCACGCATGCGTGAGCTAGTCAGGTGGATGACCGAGTCTGTCGGGATGCTTCCCTTAGAAAGCGCTCCAGCTTTGCGCGGACTTCTTCACCTACGGCTTGCACCTCCTCGAGGGTCAGCGCGTCCTTCATCCGACTGACGCACTCAAGAGCTTCGAACGCCACTCGGTCGATTTCGGGGTCGTCGCAAAGGAGCTTCACCCGGTAGTAGGCCGACCAAGCGGCGGCTCGCACGCGCTGGTTCTCGTCACTAATCACTGGGTCTGCGCTGCCTGAGGCTTCCCGCCCGAAACTGCGCTTCTTCCGGCGGTTCTGGGACCGTCGCCAGTCCATGATCTTCTCGGCGAAGCTGCTGTAGACCGCGACTCGTTCGGTCCGCAACTGCTGTGACCGGGAGTACGCGTCTGTACGTTTGGCATGGAGCACTTGAAACGGATAGGACGCCACCGCTCCGACAACGGCACCTACAACCCCGACCCAAGCACTGTCCATGTGGCTCAGTGAAGCACCCACGGACTGCCTTGGGGGACTGGTACGGTCCGGTTGGCTCGACGGCTGATGCCCAGTCCGCCCTTAAGCACCCGCACGAACGGCTTGCATGTTTACCGCCCCGACCAGCGCGGTCAGGAACACGGAGCCGCCGTTCAGCGGGACAGTGCCCGGGTGCAGGTCCACGCGATGCACCTGAGCGCAGCGAGGTCGCAGAACCGTGTCGATCGCTCGGACACCCTCTTCGAGGAGCTGTTGCGGATCGAGATCGCCATGGGCGGGGTCTCCGTACATGACCTTGAAGGCCTGGCGCTGATGCGCGACGCCCATGGTGAGAGCCGCAGTGGTGACGACAACGACCCCTGGGTTCTTTCCTGCCTTGAGCTTATCGACGTCCGCGCCAAGCCACTTCTCCCACTCGGTCGCGGTAGCGGGATTGAGAGCCCATGACGCGAAGGTCGACTTGAACTCGACCGCGGTGCCCGCCACTTCTAGGTCAACGCGGGGCACGCCGCCAACGGAGGCTTCTCGCTTGACGTGCAGCCCCCGGTGGGCCGCCTGCCAAGCCGTCTCGGCAACCCACGCACTCTCACCGTGTGAGAACGATGTCGCCAAGGCGATCCGATCGCGGGAGGCAATGTCGTCACCGACTTCACGGAGCAGTTCCACGATGATGTCGAAGCGGGTCTTGCCTTGGACGAAGTCGAGCCCGGTTGGTCGGTTGGCTTTGGTCACGCCCATGGTCTAGCACGCCGCAGCGACCGCTGAGCCCTAGCGACTGCATTCTCCGTGACGGTTCACCCCCAAAGTCGGAGGGGGGTCTTAGTGTCGGGTTGGGTGCTGCGGCGATGACGCCACGCCTCCCGATCGCGCCGCTCAACGACAGGACGTCTAAGTGTTTGCTGGACTACCCGAAGCTTGGACCCCCACCGCTCCGAACATCTTGGGTCACGCCGCGGATAGAACTCGGGAAGTCCTGAGCGCCGATGACGTTGCCGAACGGGTGGCTGCCTACTACAGGCGCGAGAGCAACTACGCCGGGGCAACCTTCTCCGAGCTCAACCCCAACGATCCCTTCTCGATCGGAGGAAGCGACCTGCTTGCAGTGCACCTTCTCTCTGTTGATATTCCTCAGATCGCTGTGCGCCGGTTGACCGAGCCCTGCCCCACATCAACGCATCTCAACCGGCTGCTCGCGAGCAACGCCCTGGCGGTGGACCTCAATCTGCAAACCGCCGGACCCGAGACGCTGGACGCGATGAGCGAGTTCTACGACGGCGTTAAGGCGGCCCTTCGACCCGTGGCAGCAAAGACTTCCGACGCATGGGTGACCGCCTCCAAGCTCTGTGCGCGGAAGCGTCCAGACCTCTTTCCCATTCGGGACAAGCGGGTGCGACAGCTTCTCGGGACGTGGGAGTTGCGCTCCTACGCGGCTGACTGGCAGGTCTTCTGTCACCTCTTGAGCGACAACGAGCTCATGGCAGCCCTGCGGGACATCGTTGACGAGGCAGCCGGGATGGACGGAGTGTCAGTGGGTGACCCCAACGGCATGCTGCGGCACCTTGACGTCGCCCTGTGGACCTCCACTCTGAGATAGAGAGGGATGAACGTCCCCCCGGGGCGGGGGGGGGGG
>NZ_BKBA01000012.1 GCF_007992835.1 Knoellia locipacati | reverse complement strand
GGGGGGGGGGGGGGGGGGGGGGGGGGGGGGGGTTCATGCGCTCCCGTGGACCGACGGGACTGCTGACGGTTAGGTTGGCACCCGACCTTTGGGGACGAGAGATCCCCACTGGAAGGAGTCCGACCCGACAACGGCTCAGCCGAACGGGTCTCGCGATGACGTCGTCGCGGTCGACTGGCACGAGCGCACGCGACTCCAGCACTGGGTCACTTGGGAGGAATCAACTTGCCGCCGACCTGCTTTGCGATGGTGGATGGGTTGATGTGCTTCGAGTAGGAGTTCCAGTCGCCAGTGATTGAGGCCAGAAAGTCCTCGCCGATGATCACCTTGTGGGAGTCATCCGAGCGGAGGTTCTCGGGCATCGTGTCCCACACCTTCGGGTCGCCCGGATACGTGCGCACCGTGACGTTGGTTCCGGCGGTACCTGAGTTATCGAAGAAGCTGCATGAAGCGTATCGATTCCCGTTCAGATCGGTTTCACCAACTTCGGTGGCCGCCTCCGCCACACATCCGCGGACGCGTTTCAGAATGGGAACCGGATTCCTCGGCTCTGCTGGTTCAGACTCTTCGGGCTCCGCTGTTGGAGATTCCAAGCTCTCTGTTGGTGGGATCGACGCAGTGGCAGACGCCGTTACCGTTTTCGTGACCGTCGCGCTGGGCGCTTCACCCGATGCACCGCAACCCGTCGTCAGGGCCAGCATGGAGACCGCTAACGTCGCTTTCCGCATCATTCCCCACCTTCATGAGTTGGCTAAGTACGGTGAAATAGAGCAGGACGCTCAGATGTCACCGTAGTCGGGGCGGGTCCCCTTTCACCCTGTAAGGCGAGATCCTCAACTCAGCATCAGGGCGTCAAGACGTGAGCGTCCTCCGTTTCGGTACACGGCCGATGATGGGCCGCCGAAGGTCCCGCGATCATGGATGTCCATCGCTAAGGTGCGCGTATGGGGGATGAGGTGGCTCAAAATGCGCTTCCGGCCGAGCTACGCGCTCGTGCGCTCATCGATCGGCAGTTGACTGATGCTGGATGGCACGTCCAAGACCGGAAAGACCTAAACCTCTTCGCGGGCCCGGGCGTGGCCGTTCGGGAAGTAGTGATGAAGCCGGGACATGGGCGGGCGGACTACCTCCTGTACGTCAACCGTCGCGCCGTCGGGGTGATCGAGGCCAAGCCGCAAGGGACCACGCTGAGCGGGGTGGAGTGGCAGTCGGCGATGTATGCCGATGGCCTCCCGGAGGCGATCGCCAGGCGAGCCGTCACGATAGAGGGGCGACTGCCCTTCATCGTCGAAGCCAACGGGTCGGAAACCCATTTCACGAATGGCTACGACCCAGATGCGCGGGCGAGGCGACTTTTCTGCATCCCAAGACCTGAGAGCCTTGCCAAGGTCATCCGGGACGCCGAGACCGAGCCCGACCGTCCCACCTGGCGTGCCAAGGTGCGCGACCTCCCGGCGCTAGAGACCATCGCCCTACGTCCCGCTCAGATCACCGCCATCGAAGGCATCGAGCAGTCCTTGGTCGAGCAGCGCCACGATCGGTCGCTGGTACAGATGGCCACGGGAGCGGGTAAGACCTACACGGCAGTGACTGCTGCCTACCGGCTTTTGACCTACGGCGGGTTCCAGCGAGTGCTCTTCCTGGTCGACCGCAACAACTTGGCCGACCAGACTCTGGCTGAGTTCCAAAACTTTCGAACCCCCGGGGACGGACGACGCTTTACCGAGCTCTACCCCGTCAACAAGCTGACCTCAGCGGGCATGCTCGGGTCGAGCAGTGTGGTCATCTCGACCATCCAGCGGGTCTACAAGGTGCTGCAAGGCGAGCAGGTCGCTGACGTCGACGACCCCGGCGTGGACGACTTCGTCCCCGACGCCCCCGTGACCGTGTCCTACGCCCAGGAGCTGCCACCGGAGGCGTTCGACTTGGTCATCGTCGACGAGGCCCACCGCTCCATCTACGGGGTGTGGCGTGGCGTCTTGGAGTACTTCGACGCCCACGTCGTTGGCCTGACCGCCACGCCAGGCAAGCAGACGTTCGCGTTCTTCCGCCAGAACTTGGTCTCGGAGTACACCTACCCGCAGTCGGTTGCAGACCGGGTCAACGTCGACTTCGACATCTACAGGATCCGCACCGAGATCTCCGAGAAGGGGGGCCAGATCGAAGCCAACACCGTGGTCCCCAAGGTCGACCGTCGCACCAGGGTTCAGCGCCTCGAGGCCCTCGAGGAGGACTTCGAGTACACGCACAAGCAGCTCGACCGTGCAGTGACTGCCAAGAATCAGATCCGCTTGGTCTTGGAGACGTTCCGCGACCGGCTGTACACGGAGATCTTCCCGGGCCGATCCGAGGTGCCTAAGACCTTGATCTTCGCCAAGGACGACGCCCATGCCGAGGAGATCGTCGGCACAGTGCGAGAGGTATTCGGCAAGGGCAACGACTTCGCCGCCAAGATCACCTACTCCGCCAACGACGCCAAGGGCCAGCTTCAAAAGTTCCGCACCAGCCCCACACTGCGAATTGCGGTGACGGTAGACATGATCGCCACTGGAACCGACGTGAAGCCGTTGGAGTGCGTCTTCTTCATGCGCGACGTGCGCTCCGCCCAGTACTTCGAGCAGATGAAGGGCCGCGGAGCCCGCACCATCGCCCCTGCGGACTTCCAGGCGGTCACGCCCGACGCCCCAACCAAGACGCGGTTTGTCATCGTGGACGCAGTCGGGGTCACGGAGCACGAGTTCGTCGACCCGCCGCTGAACCGAGTCAAGAGCGTCTCCCTCAAGCGGCTACTCGACAAGGCTGCCGCCCTCGAGCTCACCGAGGACGAGACTGCAACCCTGGCCTCCCGCCTCGCCAAGCTGGAACTCGACCTCACCCCCGCTGAACGAGAGGAACTCGACGTCGTCGCCGGTGCCCCCGTTAGGGACATCGTCCGCGCCCTCGTGGACGCCGTTGACCCCGACACCCAGGCTCACACAATCGCAGACAGTGACGAAAGTCCCCCGGCCGTCCAAGACCTACTCGACCGTGCCGTAGAACCCATTGCCGCCAACCCGGCTCTACGTCAGCGGATCATCGAACTCCGAGCTGCGCACGATCGGGTCATCGACGACGTCAACGGGGACAGGCTCATCGACGCCTACGGCGTAGTGGACCCCGACCGGGCCCGCTCCCTCGTCGAGTCTTGGGAGGCCTACCTGGTCCAGCACCGCGACGAGATCACCGCTATCCAGCTCCTCCAGACGGCCAAGGAGCGGCGCATCGCTTTCGCCGACATTAAGCAGCTCGCCGACCGGATAGGCAGGCCACCGCACAACTGGACCCCGGACCTGCTGTGGAGTGCCTACGAGGCTGTTCACATCGGGAAGGTCCGTCACAGCGACCGGCACACCCTGACCGACTTGGTGTCCTTGCTCCGATATAGCGTCGGGGTCGACAACGAGCTGGTTCCCTACGCCGACCGCGTCAGTGAGCGGTACGTCGGGTGGCTGGCCCAACAGGAGCAGGCCGGGAGCAAGTTCTCGGCCTTGGAGAGGTGGTGGTTGGACCGAATGGTCGACGTCATCGCGACCTCTGCGGGCATCCAACCGAACGACCTTGACCAAGCACCCTTCACTGAGAAGGGCGGCATAGACGGGGCGCTCCGGGACCTCGGCAACGACCGGGCTCCTGCCTTGCTGGTAGCCCTCAACGCGGAGCTCACGGCGTGACATTTCCGAGCTCTTGGGAGACGAGATCTTTAGCCGAAGTTGTGGACGTTCTGGACGCACGTCGGATACCTGTCAAGGCGAGCGATCGAGCGGTCCGGGGTGGGGAAATCCCCTACTACGGGGCCACCGGTCAGGCGGGAACCATCGATCGAGCGATCTTCGATGAGCCCCTCGTACTGCTGGGGGAGGACGGTGCGCCGTTCCTCGACCCCTACAAGTCCAAGGCGTACCTGGTCGATGGGCCCTCGTGGGTCAACAACCACGCTCACGTGCTGCGGCCTCGCGATGGTCTGGATCGCAAGTTCCTCCGCTACTACTTGGATGTCTTTGACTACCGCGGGTATGCAAACGGGACTACGCGACTGAAGTTGACCCAGGCCTCCATGCGGGGCATGCCAGTGCCGATTCCCCACTTGCGAGAGCAGAGGCGGATCGTCGACACCCTCGAAGATCACCTCTCTCGTCTCGATGCCGGAGATCGGTACCTTGTGCAGAACATTAAACGTATGAACGGCTGGGCTGCCTCGATGGCGGACGAGCTGATCTGGAGCCCTGGCTACTCCACGCGAGAACTTGGGTCTCTCCTTCGAGAGCCGATGCGGAACGGCCGCTCAGATCGTGCTGTCACCAAGGGCAGTGCCGGAATCCGCGCTCTGACCCTCACCGCTGTGACTCGGAACGAGTTCACCGACGTGAACACCAAGTTGACGACGACCTCTCCCCATATGGCTCGTGGCCTTTGGCTGGAGCCTGGCGACATCCTCGTCCAGCGGTCTAACACCCCCGATCTTGTGGGCACGACGGCTCGATATGAAGGCCCTCGGGAGTGGGCGATTTTTCCCGATCTGCTCATCCGGGTTCGCCCCGATGAGGAAGTGATCTCGAGCGCGTTCATGTGCGCTGTCCTGCGGTCAGAGCGGGCCCATCGGTCTCTCCGCGCACGGGCAAAGGGACTGGCTGGATCTATGCCCAAGATCGATCAGGCGGCCATCGCAGCCGTTCAGATACCCGTCCCGAACCCCCGAGGACAGGAGTCCATCGTCAACAAGTTAGCTGAGGTGGAGTCGACTTTGGTAGTTCTCTTGACGACGTTGCGGGCTCAGCAGCGCAAGTCGGCCGCGCTGAGGCGAAGCCTGCTGCGGGCGGCCTTCTCGGGGTCGCTAGCTGGACGGTCCACCTGTGACGAGGTCCACGAGGAGCTTGCCCAGTGACGATCCCGGACTTTCAGACCCTCATGCGACCTGTCCTGGCGTCCTTGGCTGATGGTGCTGTCCGTCGTAGCCGGGAAGTTAAGGACGCGATGGCCGACGAATTTGGGCTCACCGATGCCGAGCGGGCCGAGCTGCTTCCGAGCGGCCGACAGCGCACCATCGACAACCGGGTGGGGTGGGCGCTCACCTACCTGACGCAAGCGGGCCTCGCGACACGACCGAGCAGAGGGCTAGTCGCTCTCACCGACGAGGGTCGGGCAGCGCTATCAGCGAACCCAGATCGCGTCGACATGAAGACCCTGGAAGGCTACCCGGCATACCTGGAGTTTCGCGACAGGACGCGGGAGAAGGCCGCCGCCGTAGCCACGGCGGGTATCACGGAAGCCCCCACCGCGACGCCCACGGACCTTGTGGAGCGAGCGGTGGCGACGAACAGGGCAGCGGTGGAGGGGGAGGTAATCAGGGCTGCTCTCGCGCTCTCGCCTACCGGTTTCGAGGAGTTGGTGGTGCGGCTCCTGGCAGCGATGGGCTACGGGCAGGCTGGCTCCGTCGAGCGCACCAGCGCCACCGGGGACGCGGGAGTCGACGGGATCATCAGCCAAGACCCTCTGGGCTTAGACCGCATATACGTCCAGGCGAAAAGGTACGCCGTGGATCAGGCCATCGACCGCCCCAAGATTCACACGTTCGCGGGTGCGCTGTTGGGTAAGCAGGGGGACCGGGGGGTGTTCATCACGACTTCGAAGTTCACGTCGGGTGCCCGTCAAGAGGCGGAGAAGATCAACGCCCGGATCGAGCTCATTGACGGCATCCGTCTCGCTGAGCTCCTTGTCCAGTACGGCGTCGGGGTGCAGACCGAGCAAGTCGCCACCTTGGTCCGGCTGGACGAGGACTTCTTCGAGGGCTTGTGACGCCCTCCTGTGCCCATGACTGACGACATTCACCCGAGAGAGAACCTGTGAGCGACGCCCGAAGACTGGTCGACAAGCTGTGGGCATACTGCGACGTCCTGAGGGACGACGGGGTCGGTGTGCTCGAATACACCGAGCAGCTTACCTATCTGCTCTTCCTCAAAATGGCTGATGAACGTGCCCGCCGTCCCGGGGGCTTCGGACGGGAGGAGATCGTCCCGGAGAAGTACTCCTGGCAGCGCCTGCTGGATGCCACGGGGATCGACCTCGAGGTGG
Source organism: Knoellia locipacati (assembly GCF_007992835.1). GTDB lineage: Bacteria > Actinomycetota > Actinomycetes > Actinomycetales > Dermatophilaceae > Knoellia > Knoellia locipacati. The sequence continues at coordinate 125,365 of NZ_BKBA01000012.1, read as the reverse complement.
TCTACACCCAGATCCTTCTGGGGCTGGCTCGGGAGCCGGGGGTCATCGGTACGATCTTCCGCAAAGCCCAGAACCGCATCCAGGACCCGGCCAAGCTCCGCCGCCTCATCGTCGACCTGATCGACAAGGAGAAGTGGTCCGAGTCCGGGACCGACATCAAGGGCGACGCCTACGAGGAGCTCCTTTCCAAGGGGGCCTCCGACAAGGGCTCGGGCGCGGGGCAGTACTTCACTCCGAGGGCGCTGATCCACGGGATTGTCGACGTGGTCCGCCCCACTGTGGATGACACCGTCGTCGACCCGGCCTGCGGAACAGGCGGCTTCCTCCTGGTTGCCCACGAGTACGCGGCGTCCACCGCGTCGTCGATGACCCCGACCGAGCGTCAGCACTTACGCGACGACTTCGTCACCGGTGTCGAGCTGGTCGACGGCACGGCCCGCCTCGCCGCGATGAATCTGCTCTTGCACGGGATAGGAACGTCGAGCGGGGAGTCGCTGATCGAGGTGAAGGACTCGCTTATCGCTGACCCGGGGGAGCGATGGTCCGTGGTGCTGTCCAACCCTCCATTCGGACGGAAGTCCTCGCTCACGATGGTCGGTGCGGACGGTCGAGAGGTCCGTGAAGATCTCGAGATCGAGCGCCAGGACTTTGTTTCGACGACGAGCAACAAGCAGCTCAACTTCGTCCAGCACATCATGACGATCCTCGACACCAATGGCCGCGCAGCGGTCGTGCTACCCGACAACGTGTTGTTCGAGGGCGGCGCGGGCGAAGTCATCCGTCGGAAGCTGCTGACCGACTTCGATCTGCACACGATGGTGCGGCTGCCAACTGGCATCTTCTATGCCCAGGGTGTCAAGGCCAACGTTCTGTTCTTCGACAAGAAGGTCGCCCGTCCCGGTCAGCCGTGGACCGAGAAGCTGTGGGTCTACGACCTGCGGACCAACAAGCACTTCACCCTCAAGCAGAATCCACTGCGACGAGCGGACCTCGACGATTTCGTCCAGGCCTACAAGCCAGGCATGCCCCGCAGTGAGCGGACCGAGTCGGAGCGATGGAAGCCTTTCACCCACGACGAGATCATCGCCCGCGACAAGGCGAACCTCGACATCACCTGGCTCAAGGACGACTCCCTCGAGGACCTCGACAACCTTCCCTCGCCTGACGTCATTGCCCGCGAGATCGTGGAGGACCTGACAGCAGCACTCGCCGAGTTCGAAACTGTCGCGGCTGCCCTAGAAGCTCAGCTCGCGGAGTAGTTGACGGTGACACCGCCTCTGCCGAGTTCTCCCTCGCAAAGGGACGGTCCCGAGGTGGATCAAACAGGGGTGCGCCGATTCAAGACGTTGACGAAGCGCACGAGGGATCTGCTCGCAGGGGGTGAGCAAGCGCATGTCGAGTTCAAGACTGAAGTGCCGAGCAGCATCGCGGAGCAAGCCGCCGCGGGGGCGAATTACGTTGCCCTGAACCCCGAAGTTGAGGTCCACACGATCCTGCTCGGCGTGGCGGAGGAGCGCCTCGAAAACGGGGTGACGCGGGGCAAACCAGTCGGTTGCCTCGATGACTCTTCTCGGGTGGAGGATCTGGATCAACTACGCCTTCGAGTGGAACAGAAGATCCGTGACGCCGTGGTTCCACCCCCACACGTCACCATCTCCGAGGAGATGACAGGCACGAGCACCCCAATCCTCGTGGTGGAGGTCCGGCCCGCCAGCCCTCCGCACAGGGTCGGACCGAAGTATGTCGTTCGAGGCACCGCCGGGGTCCAGGCGCTCACGCAGCACGACGCGCTTGCCATATTTCGGGCGGCGAGAACCCAGGCGTGGATCGATGAAGTAGGCGCGAGTACGCCCCTGATGAACGCCCTTCAAGCGCTGCAATCTGGCTATGAGGACATCGCCTTCAGGGTGAGTGACGCGTTCCTTGGTGATCGTGGGGACGGCGATGAACTCCGGGATCTCGAGCGGCACTTGGAAGAGAGTGACAGGTGGAAGTCTCGCGCTGCACTCGAGGTCCAGGAAGCGCTCGACGAGGTTCGCAACGAGCTGTATGCCTTGGATGACGTGAAGGACCGCGTTGGGGAGCTGGCCGACGCGGCCCTGCTGACGCCGGAACAGGTGCGGTGGAAGCTGCGCGAGTCTCGGGAGAGGCTCTGGCTGCAACTGAATCACCATGCCGGACTAGACCCCGCTTTCGAGAAGGAGGTGGCTGTGGTGGTGCGCCTCGTCCACGACTACCTGTCAGTTGAGCCGCGAGTGGACCAGTACGCGGAGAACCATGCCGAACTTGGCGGCTACAGCATCCTGTTCCCCGAGCACTCGGAGATCCCTGCACATCGTGAACTTTCGTGCTCGTTCGTGAGCGCAGTGTTGGCCCGCGCCAGCGGCGTTCCGTCCCGCTTCTCGCCTGACTGGATTCACCAAGGGGTCAAGGCCCGGGCAGATATCGCCGAGGAAGTCTCGTCGATGATCAAGCATCCGACCCGCACCCGGACTTGGAGGCCACGAAAACCCCTTGCACGCGAGGTCGCCATCATTGAGGTGAACTCGGAGGGGGCCAGTGCCCTAGCTCTTGACCCCCGGGCTGTCCGGGTGAGCGCCAACCTGTCTGTCTGGGAAACATCGGAGGGAGAGTTTCGCCTGGCTTGGAAGGACGGAGTGCAGACGGTCCCTGTCATCTACCAGCCGAGGTGGGGAAGGGACTCCCGTCGTCGACCAGGCAAGTCCACAACCGTGGTCTCCAAGCAGTTCAGATTGGCTGCGGAGAATGTCGGGGGTGTAGTCCATCTGCTCGACGGCTCGGGCCAGGTCCTAGGTGGCCACCACGCAAGTCCCTAGGGCGTGGGACGCTGGATGGTTAGATCTCTGTGAGATCGCCAGCATCGCTGCTGGTCAGGGGGCCAGCATCGGATACCGGATCCGATCGCTTGTTGGCGGTGCGCAACCTTCGAACCGGCCACGGGGCCCCGCACTTAATGCCGGAGCACACTGGCTGTTCGATTGGTGCAGGTTGCGAAAGATGGCTGCGCGAACTCGGCGGTAACAAGAGGCCTCACTTGCTGCCCGCGTCTGGTGAGGTGCCTAACTCTTGCCCGTAGCGCCGGAGGACGCTTCGTCGTGGGCTCCCTTCGAGATAGTCGACGCGTCGTGATGACCAAAGGAGGCTGGCGGCCAATAGCCAAGTGAGGGATTCTGACATCTGCAGAGGTTGGGGGGTGGGGACGAACCGAAATCCGACCGGGGCATCGTCAACTATCAAGTATTCGTCGGTCAAGCTCACTGATGGATGGGTAAGGCCGCACAGGATCCGATACAGCAAGTAGACGTCCTCGGCACCAATTTCCTTGGTGAGTTGTTCGAATCGACGGGCCTCATTCTGGCTCCCAGCACTGGACGGCCACGCCTCATCACCGACGTGTGCGACACGTTGTGCTTCGGCGAGACGGCCTTGGGCGCGCATGGTTGTAGCAATAGATCGGCGATGCCGCTGTTCCTCGTTCGTGAACGCGCCAGCGGCGTCAGGCTTCTTGTCGATCCACATGACGGTGAGAGCTGTTTCCAGTGCGGTCCGAGCAACTGGGGCGTGGGCTGCTGTCAGTTGGAAGGGCAGGTACGGAAGCAGTGCCCTGGCGCACTCGTGGACATGCGCAGTGAGCGCCAAAACGACCGCAATCTGCTCTCGGCTCTTCCTTCGGCGAGGACGGAGTTTCATCTCGCCATCACGGCAGAAGTCGTCCCAATCATTCAGGAGTTCTTGGACGATCTCTTTTACGCGTGCCGGATCCACGTCTTCGTCCATGGGTTTAGCCTAAGGCGAGACGGTTGCGGCTGGTTGCCTTCTTCTCACGGTCGTTGGCTCGGGATCCGATCGATGGAGAGTCTGTGACCCCACAGTAGGGTCGGCGGCATGCATCTCTCTGAGTGCGGCGACTTCCCTAGCGGTCACGGGGCCCTGATCAAAACGGCGAACGAGCTGAATGAACTGCACGTGTTTGTGCTTGTTCTTCAGGACGGGACGGTGGCCGCTGCAGCAGAGGTGTCCTCGGGCTTCTCAGTCCCGAGCGGCGACGACAGGCCCGACCTAGGCAACCCCCCACTTCTGAGGATGGCGGCCGCTGCGCTTCCGGGACATGGCTATGGCACGACACTTCTGCTGACTTTGCAGGATCTTCTACCCGGCCTTGCTCACGACGGGGTGCTCTCGACTGCAGGCGAGACCGTTGTGGAGCGGGTCGGGCTTCCCATCCATAAGGACGCGACACCATCGGTTCTCGCGGAGGACCGGGCACAGCAACTCGCACATGACCTGCTCAGCTTCACCCAGAGTCAGTTGAATCAAGCCAGCTTCTTGGAGTTTGTCGCGCTGAATTGAGCTGTCTCGGCCTTCGCACGGCAGTGGAATCGCCCGATGCCTGGTGCTCTACTTGCGGCTCGGCATGCAGTCTCCGCATCGTTCAGTGGCCGTCGTTGCCTATGTCTGCAGCTCGCTAGGGGTTGCCCCACCAAGGGCGCACTTCTATCAAAGAGTCCCTTGACGCCGCAGCTGAGGGCTGCTTAACGCAAAAAAGGACGACGAGCCCCCTCCCACTTGTGTGGGAGGGGGCAGTGTCGCAACCGTCTACGTTGGGGTGAAGTTGGGACGGCCGACGCGGAGAAACTATGCGGCGATCAGGTCGAGCAAAGCTGACGTGGTAGCTCGGTCGCTGATGGACGTGTTCCCGCTGACAGCATGAAAGATGTTGCGCTCGGGTCGGGATACACCTCGGTGGGCGGCGAAGTGATGCGCCCACGTGTTGGTGGCCTGAAGGACACCAAGGGCGGTCCCAGTCCATGGGGCTGCTCGATGGTCGTCGCGGTAGAGGTTCTCGAGCTCCTCACGCTTGCGCCTTGCCATCGTGCGAGCACGTCCTTCGAGCGCCTGCCCTTTACCGTCGTTGAGCGGGACGGCGTGGTCGAGGAAGGCCCGCCAGTGGCTGTCGGTGATGGTGGTGTGAGCGAGGATCTCGAGCTCGCGGGAAAAGTCGTCGCTCAGGGTGTGCACGACGGCGAGGGCTTCTCGGGCTTGGGTGATCTTGGCCGCGGAGTACCGGGTGTGCTTGACCTTGTACTGCTGTCCCTGCTCGCTGAGGGCGAGATCGCGGGTGTTGTCGCACACCGTCGCGGTCACAGTCCGCTTGAAGGTGGTGGAGATGGATCCGTCGAAGCTGGTGGTGGCTAGCAGGTTCGGTCGGAAGTCGTACCCAATTGGTGTCGTGATGGTCTCGGGGACGGAGACTTCCACCCAGGCGATGGCTCCACCTCGTAGAAGTCCTGCGGAGGAGATGACGAGGTCGTCGTCGATGATGTTGGCGACGGTGCTCAGCAGCCACTCGCGGTACTGGTGCATGACGTAGCCGGTGCCGAAGAGGCCGAGGACGGCGTTGGTGTCGGAGCGTGTGATGGCCTGCCGGTCGGGGAGCGTCGCCCACTGGACTGGTGAGCCATGCGGGTCGAGGTGGGTCATCCCCTCGAAGTCGGACGGGGTCTCGACGGCGATGCGTCGTGAGACGGCGGTCCAGTGGAAGAGGCGGCGTTCGACGTCCTGGACGGGGATGGGTCCGTCGTAGTGGTTGGTCTCGTCGCCTTGCTCTTCGGCGCGGTAGTGCCAGGCGGTGCCGCGCTGGCTGGTCATCCCGATGAGGGTGTGTGTGTTGAGGTGCTGGAGTGTCTCTCTGGACATGGGTCGTTCTCTTTCTCGTGCGTGATGTTGCCTGAAGGGGCATGGCAAAGCCCCCGGCCATGTGGCGCAGGGGCTGGTGTGACGGTGCTGGGCTCTAGTACGCCCAGCCTTCGAGGTCGTCGGGTTGGGGTGTGATCCGCTTGAGGCGGGTGAGCAGACGGATGACGATGTCGTGGAGGTCGACCCGGTGTCCGAGGATGAGGTCGAACAGGGCGAGGAGGGCGATCTCGTAGGTGGGTGAGGTTCGGGTGGCTTTGAGGTGGGTTCGCCAGAGCTGTGTTGCGGTGGCCTGCAGTGCCGCCGCGAGCTTCTTGAGACTGCAGACGCAGCGGGTGAGGAGGGGAGGGAGCGAGTTGAGCATGGTGGCTCCTTTCAGGTGCCGGTGATGGTGTCGGACAGGGTTGAGGCGGCCTGTTTGGCGACCTCGGGGATGACCTGGCTGTAGGTGTCGGCGGTGACGGTGATGGAGGAGTGCCCGAGCCGTCTGCTCACTTGGAGGAGGGGTTCCCCTGCGGTGAGACCGAGGGAGGCTGAGGTTCCTCGCAGGTCGTGCAGCCGGATTTTGGGGACGTCGGCCTGCTTGCACAAGGTGGTGAAGCGTCGGCTGACGTAGGCGGGGTGCAGCGGGCCTCGGGTGGTGGTGAAGATGAACGTGTCATCCAAGTCCATCGAGCTGGTCCAGTCATGCTCGAGGAGTGCCCGGCGCTGGAGCTTGGAGAGCTGGTCGGCGGTGGTGGCGTCGAGGAAGACGACCCGGATCCCGGCTTCGCTCTTGGGCAGACCGATGAGGACTTCACCGGCGACCAGGGTGATCGCTCGCTGGATGTGGACCGAGCTGTCAGAGGCGTTGACGTCACCCCACTGCAGGCCGATGGCCTCTCCTCGGCGCATCCCGGTGATGAGCATGAGCCGGAAGAGAAGGCCGTGCGGGTCGTTCTTGGTGGTCCTTAGGAAGCGGTCGGCTTCCTCACGGGTCCAGATCTTCGCCCGGTACCTGACGGGCTTCGGGAGCTCGACGGTGGTCGCGGGGTTGCGTCGGATGAGGCCACGCTTCTCCGCGGTCGACAGGGCGCTGTGGAGTGTGGCGTGGATCCTGCGGAAGGTCTGGGCGGAGATCGGTTGTCGACGGGCTTCTTGGGCCTTCTGGAGCCGTTCGAGGACCTCTTCGATGTGTCGGGAGCGAAGGTCGACGAGCTTGAGCCTGCCGAGCTCGGGGATGAAGACCTGGTCGAGGTGACGCTGGTACTCCACCTTGGTCGAGGGGCGCAGGCCTCGCTTCCCCTCGAGCCACTGACTGAGGAAGACGCCAACCGTGATGGTGTCGTCGGGCAGGTCTGCGGTGCGGACCTCTTCACTTGTCTTGGCCAGCCACGCCTGAGCTTGGCGTCTGGTGTCGTGGGTGCTGGTCTTCTGCCTGCGCTGGCCGTCGGGTCGAGGTGGCAGGTCGATGACGGCGTGCCAGCGGCCAGGAGAACCGTCAACTTTGGTGCGTCGGTAGATGCTTCCTGCGGACATGCGTGTTCCTTTCTGGACATGACGAAGGCCCGGTCGAATGACCGGGCCCGGGGTGGTGGAGTGCTACTGGGGAGGGAGGGGACCGAAGGCTTCGTCGGCGTGCTGGGCTGCCTCGGTCCAGGCGTCGAGGAAGGAGTGGAGCGCCTCCCTGTTGGCGACGTAGACCAAGACCCTGCCGACGCGAACTGCGACCTGACCTCGCTGCGGCCCGGACAGTGGCGGGAGCACCCGAACGGCCACCTCTTGCCTCCCGGCGGCCAGGACTTGGGACGCAACCTCGAAACGGTTGTCGAACGTCGTGCGGCCTTGGACCGAGGTGACGCTTTGGATGGACATGCTGACTCCGTTCTTTGACAGAAAGAAAGCCCCGACCGTGTGGTCGAGGCCGAGGGCTCTCCCTCAGCGAAAGAGCCTTAAGGGTTTTCCTGTCTGCAATTTGACGAGGTTATCCCACCCCTTAATTATACCAAAATTGGGCGCAATTTGCATTGTTCGCAGGTCGGCGCTATTGCGCTGCGCGAGACTATGGACGCATGAGTGAAGACGCGGATGGTGGTTCTGAGGGGGCAGGCAATGACGGAAGCCGTCGCAAGTCTTCGAAGAGTCAGAAGAAGGTGCAGGCACGCCGCCGTGGTCTGGAGTGCGTCAAGGGCATTCTGCAAGGGAAGACGTATCAAGAGGTCGCTGACGAGCAGGGGTACTCATCTCGCGGAGCAGTGCACCGCGTCGTCCAGCAGACTCTGGCCCAAGAGCAGGCTGAGACCATCGATGAGCTCCGCACCCTCGAGCTCGCACGTCTGGACTCTCTCCAGCGCGCCTTCTACCCTGCCGCGACAGCTGGAGACCTCAAAGCTGCTGAGATGGTGCTGAAGGTGATGGCCCAGCGGTCCCGTCTCCTGCAGCTCGAACGCGTCGGCGGCCCTGAGCCAGTCACGGAGCATCCAGTTCTGGTCGGTGGAACCAAGGAGCAGTTCCTTGCCGCGCTCCACGAGGGGCGGACTCAGAGCTGAACATCGCCGTCAGTTCGGGGCCTCCGCGGTCGCCTTGATGAGCGCGGCCTGCATCATGTGCTTTGGCACGCCGAGCACTTCTGCTGCACCGAGCAGGTCATGGAACCGCCCACGGCTAACACCGTGCTGAAGCGAATTATGAAGGTACGCGGCCAGTGCGTCGCCCTCCTCCGCCAGTGGCTTTAGGTAGGACTCCACGAGCTCTGGGCTTGGGATAGCGACTTCCTTACGCCGCTCAGTTCCCCGAAGGAGCTGCTCTAGCTCTTGGTCATCCATGCCATATCTCCTCTTTGTGCCGTCAGTTAGAAGCAGTTGCCTCCAACTGTCCTTCTTGAAGTTCGTCGCTCTTCTTGTCTTTGTGGGTGCTCCAGGGTTCGGGGCATATCTCGCCCTTACCCATTGCGTCTGGGTGGCGGAAGCCCTAACCCTGGACTTTCTCCAGTTCTTCGGGGGAGGTCTCGCACCTCCTTCGGCACTTCACGGGGTACATGTCCGCCCCCCCCTAGGCACAGGGGTGCGGCGACGATCCCTACAGGTGTCGAGTTACCGACTCCGGGTTCTCCCCGGAAGCTAGCGCGGGCTGCATCCCCGCCCTCTGAGGTCAGTTGCCTGGCCTCCTGCCCAACGTTGTCTCTCGTTGGGACGAGCACTACCGGCGCTCCGGGAGTAGTGCAGGGGTGGGGCTCATCGCCTGCCTAAGAACGCACAGGCGACCATCTGTTTTCAACCTAAGGACGGCCGCCAGTCACCCCGCGGACCTGCCCAAGCGCGGCACTCCCGGTCGGGAAGGCCCGTCTCTCGGAGGTCGTGAGGGCGCTTCGCCGCCCACGAGGGTGGCCTCGTACTGCTCCTGTTCCCACTCCTCTAGGTCCTCAGAGCGGTAGAACACCCGGCCTCCGAGGCGGAAGGATGGTGGGCCCTCACCACGATGACGCCACCATCGCAGCGTCGCCGCGGGCACGCCCAGACGGGCTGAAGCCTCAGAGGTCGTCAGGTTCATGGCAGTCTCCCTATGCATGAGATAGTCTCATCAGGGATGCTAACCCCATCTCCCGACCACCTTCGCCGTCCGACCAACAGGAGACCTCAATGCAGTCGTTCAAGTCCCAGGTGTGGCAGTCCTTCGGTAGGTCGCTGCGCGAGGCCCGCGAGCAGAGAGGCATGACGCAGGACGAGGTCGCAAGGGCGCTGCTGAGGTTCGGCTCCGGTGGAACACAGTCCTCCATCGCCAAGATGGAGCGAGGCGACCGCATGGTCGGCATCGACCACCTCGCGGCCTTGGCATGGATCCTGCGCGTCGACGCTGATCGGCTCCTGCCGTTGGTTGTGGACCGCGAGGATGAGGACGCCCACGTTGCCGCTCTCATGGCGGAACGAGAGCACCTCGCCGCCCAGCGCCGCGAGCTTCAGAACCGCTGGGAGAAAGTGGAACGGCAGTTGTTGGCAGTCGATAGCCCCCCTAACCGTCAAGTGGTCCTAGTGCCCGAAGGAAGGGACGATGGCAAGCATTCAGAAGAGGCCTGACGGTCGATGGCGCGCCCGGTACCGGGATGCCTCTGGCAAGGAGCACGCCCGACACTTCACCCGCAAGGTCGACGCGCAGCGCTACCTCGACGAGGTCACAACGGCGATCGGCACAGGACACTACGTGGACCCCACCCGGGCACGCATGACCGTGCAAGAGTGGGCCGAGCGCTGGATCCAGACCTACTCAAGTCGCAGACCCGCAACCGTGCGCCAAGCCCAGGTGCAGCTGAGGCGCATCGTCGCCCGCTTCGGTGCCCGCCGACTCGCGGATCTCCGCCCCTCGGACATCAAGGCCTGGACGACAGAGATGGCGTCGGAGGGCCTCAAGGAGTCCACCATCTACTCCAACTACCGACGGCTGGCCCAGCTCCTCGGTGACGCGGCCCACGACGGCCTGATCCCTCGCTCACCCTGCTCCCGGCGAACCTCTCCCAGACAGCCACCTCAGCGCCCGTTCGTCCCCACGACGGAGCAGGTCTTCGCCCTCTACGACGCACTCTCGGAACACCTACGGCCCGCCGTGCTCCTGGGTGCCTTCGCGGGCCTGCGTATCTCGGAGGCAGTGGCGCTGCGGGCCGACGACGTTGACTTCACACGTGGAGTCGTCGCGCCAGCGGTGCAGCACGGCGACACGCCCCTCAAGTCGACGGCGAGTGGCGCGCCCGTGCCCATCCCGCAGGACCTCGCCTTGCAGCTCGCTGGTGCCCTGCAGCGAAGCGGAGGCACCACTTTGGCCACCGACGCCGCAGGAAGGGCCACCACCCCGTGGGCGGTGCGCCGGGCCATCGCCGCCGCCAAGGCCAGCAACCCCAACATCCCCGGGGAACTGCGGTTCCATGACCTCAGGCACTACTACGCCAGCCTGCTGATCGGAAGCGGCCTGGACATCAAGGTCGTCCAGACCCGCCTGCGGCACGCCAGCGCGACCACCACGCTCAACACCTACGGACACCTGTGGCCCGACGCAGACGAGTCCGCACGGGCGGCCGTGGGACAAGTGCTGGCTGCTCGTGCGGACTCGTTGCGGACTCAGAGGATCTCATAGGCCCCTGACCTGCGGGTTTACTCAGATGTCGAAGTACATCTCGAACTCGTGCGGGTGCGGGCGGAAGCGGATCGGGTCGACCTCGTTCTTGCGCTTCCACTCGATCCAGGTGTCGATGAGGTCCTGGGTGAAGACGTCGCCCTCGAGGAGGAACTCGTGGTCGGCCTCGAGCGCGTCGAGGACGGCGGGCAGCGAGCCGGGGACCTGCTCGATGGCGTCGTGCTCCTCGGGCGGCAGCTCGTAGAGGTCCTTGTCCACAGGCTCCGGCGGCTCGATGCGGTTGCGGATGCCGTCGAGGCCGGCCATGAGCTGCGCGGCGAACGCGAGGTACGGGTTGCACGACGGGTCCGGGATGCGGAACTCGATGCGCTTGGCCTTGGGCGAGTCGCCGGCGATCGGGATGCGCACGCAGGCGGAGCGGTTGCGCGCCGAGTACACGAGGTTGACCGGGGCCTCGTAGCCGGGCACGAGGCGGTGGTAGGAGTTCACCGTCGGGTTCGTGAACGCGAGGACGGCGGGGGCGTGCTTGAGCAGGCCACCGATGTACCAGCGGGCGATGTCCGAGAGACCGCCGTAGCCGCGCTCGTCGTAGAACAGCGGCTCGCCGTCCTTCCAGAGCGACTGGTGGGTGTGCATGCCCGAGCCGTTGTCACCGAAGATCGGCTTCGGCATGAACGTCGCGGTCTTGCCGCCGGCCCACACCGTGTTCTTGACGACGTACTTGAACTTCATCATGTCGTCGCCGGAGGCGAGCAGCGTGTCGAAGCGGTAGTTGATCTCCTGCTGGCCCGCGGTGCCGACCTCGTGGTGGCTGCGCTCGACCTTGATGCCGACCTTGTCGAGGTTGAGGCAGATGTTGTCGCGCATGTCGGCGAAGTGGTCGACCGGCGGGACGGGGAAGTAGCCACCCTTGTAGCGGGTCTTGTAGCCCTTGTTGCCACCCTCCTCCTCGCGGCCGCTGTTCCACGCCGCCTCGATGGAGTCGATGTAGTAGTAGGAGGCGTTGGCCTTGGTCTCGAAGCGCACGTCGTCGAAGACGTAGAACTCGGCCTCGGCACCGAAGTAGGCGGTGTCGGCGATGCCGGTCGACGTGAGGTAGGCCTCGGCCTTGGCCGCGATGTTGCGCGGGTCGCGGCTGTAGGGCTCGTCGGTGAACGGGTCGACGATCGAGAAGTTCATGATGAGCGTCTTGTGCTCACGGAACGGGTCGAGGTAGGCCGACGACACGTCCGGGATGAGCTTCATGTCGGACTCGTGGATCGCCTGGAAGCCGCGGATCGAGGATCCGTCGAAGGCCTGGCCGTTGGTGAAGAAGTCCTCATCCACGCTCTCGGCCGGCACGTTGAAGTGCTGCATGACCCCGGGGAGGTCACAGAAACGGATGTCGACGAACTTGACGTCCTCGTCCTTGATGAACGACAGGACCTCGTCAGCGGAGCTGAACAAGTGGGGCCTCCTAGGCAAAGGGAACGGCGGGCGGTGCCCGGACATGTCGAGAACCCTAGAGGTGCGCGGTTTCTCGGCCATGACCCGAATGTTTCACCGGTGTTACACCCTGCCAGAGCTGCCCCCGACCCGTCGCGGGCGTCCATGGCCCGACCGCATACAGTCCTCGGGTGAGCATGGAAGAACCGCAGTCGTATGCCGGCGAGCACCTCGGTATGCCGGCCGCCGGACCCGGGGCGATGGCTCCGCTGTGGCGTCGCGCCCTCGGCCTGCTCGTCGACTGGGTGCTCGTCCAAGTCGTGGCCGCCCTGGCGTTCGGGGCCCAGCTGGGCGGCGGAGGAGCGCAGTCGTTCGTCCCCCTCGGGATCCTCGCGGTGCTCAACGTGCTGTCGATCACGGCGTTCGCCGCGACCCCGGGTCAGGCGCTCCTCGGCCTCCAGGTGCTCCAGGTCCGCCCCGGCTCGTTCCCGCTGCAGGTCCTCGTCCGCACGGCCCTGCTGTGCCTCTTCATCCCGGCGATCCTCAACGACCGCAACGGGCGCGGCCTGCACGACGCGGCCGCAGGCACCGTCATCGTCCGCCGCTGAGGCTCAGAGCGCGCGGGTCCCGGTCGCTGCGGTGAAGCCGCCCAGCCCGATGTAGGTCAGGCCGATCGCTATCCGGCCCTTGGCCGAACGCTGGTCCGACCCGTTGCGCTCGGCACGACGTCGGGCCATCCGCGCCGAGATCGTCCCGGCAAGGGCGCCGTAGCTCGTGTCGAAGACCGTGCCGATCGCGACGAACACCGCCCCGAGGACGAGGATCTGGACCGTCATCGACCCACGGGCGGGGTCGAGGAACTGCGGGAAGAACGCGAGGAAGAACAGTGCCACCTTGGGGTTGGCGATGCCGACGACGTAGCCCTGCCGCCAGCTCGTCCAGTCGCTCTGCCGTGCGGGGGCAGCCGTCGGTGTCTCGACAGCAGTGACGGCGTCGGCGCCGCGACGCCGCAGGACACCAATGCCCAGCCACACGAGGTAGCCCGCGCCGACGAACCGCACGACCGAGAGCGCGAGTGCCGAGGTCGCGAGCACCGCCGTGAGCCCGAGCGCCGTCGCCACGACGAACGTCGCCGTCGCGGAGTCGACCCCGAGGGCCGACATGATGCCGACGCGACGCCCACCGGCCACCCCGCGGGCCACGAGGAAGAGCATCGCCGGGCCGGGCAGCAGGATGAGCATCAGCGAGGCCCCGGCGAAGGCAGCGAGGGTGGGAGCGGACGGCATACGCACCATGGTGGACCCGGCCACCCCCACACGGCGAGGGAATTCCGCACACAGGACTACGTCGGAGCTCTTGGCGGGAAATGTCCCTCCGCGTCCCCCGGGCCCCGGCCTCTTTATTCGGCCGTGACCCTCCGCCCGCTGCGGATCATTTCCCGCGCATAGCCTTGCGGTCGACGCGCGCGCGGGTGGGGTCCATGCCGGCGGGGACGCCGGTGCGCAGCCCGCCGAGCGACTTGAGGCGCTTGTTGACGACCGACGTCTCGTCCTTGGTGAGGACCGGGCGCATCCGGCTGAGCTTGGAGCTGATCTTGCTGACCTTGACCTCGCCCTCGCCGTCACCGACGACCCACAGGTGCACGGGCACTCCGGGAGCGACGCGGCTGACCTTCTTCTCCTCGGCCTTGAGCAGCTTCATGACGCGCTGCTTGGGGCCCTCGCCGATGAGGACGATGCCGGGTCGCCCGAGAGCGCGGAAGACCATGGCGGACCCGGAGAGGTCGCTCGGCTTGGAGGCGCGGTTGGCGTCGATGGCGACGGGCTCGGTCGCGGCGTACCAGCCGCGACGACCCATGCTCTGTAGCGCGGCACCCGCGGCGCCGGCCTGGCCCTCGAGCATGCCGTACATGGCCTTGTTGCCCCTGCGGTTCATGACGAACGTCGCCGCGAGCAGGGCAGCCGGGATCGCGATGAGGATGAGGTACCAGCGCCAGAGCCCACCGAGCAGGAAGCCGATGCCGACGATGACGAGGAACGTCACGACCGCGGCGAGCAGCATGAACCAGCCGATCTTCGGATCGACCTGCTTGACCGCGCGGTAGCCCTGGCGGATCTCGGCGAACCGTCCGGGCTTCTTCTCTTCGGTGCTCTCTTTGGCCTTGGCCACGGGGGCGTGCTCCTGCGTCAGTTGGTGGCGCGCGTGGGGCGCGCCGGTGCGAGCGGGTTCTCGAGGATCAGGATACGGCCCGGGCGGAGCGCGCCACCAGCGACGCGGCCTCCTGGCGGGCGGGGTCACCGGCGGCCTGGGCGAGGTGCGACAGGTGCTCGGGGATCGGGCGACCCCACTTCGTCATCGCGGTGGCCCAGAGGCGACCGGCGCGGTAGGAGGAGCGGACGAGCGGCCCGGCCATGACGCCCTTGAAGCCCATGTCCTCGGCGACGGTGCTCCAGTGCACGAACTCCTCGGGCTTGACCCACCGGTCGATCGGGTGGTGCAGCTTGGAGGGCCGGAGGTACTGGGTGATCGTGAGGATGTCGCAGCCCGCGTCGTGGAGGTCGGCGATGGCCTGCTCGACCTCGTGGTCATCCTCGCCCATGCCCAGGATGAGGTTGGACTTGGTGACGAGCTCGGCCTCGCGCGCCATCGACAGGACCTTGAGCGACTTCTCGTAGGTGAAGGCGGGGCGGATCTGGCGGAAGATGCGCGGCACGGTCTCGAGGTTGTGCGCGAACACCTCGGGGCGCGCGTCGAAGACCTGGCTCACGAGCTCGGGCTTGGCGCCGAAGTCGGGCGGGAGGATCTCGACGCCGGTGTTGGGGTTGAGGGCGTGGATCTGGCGGATCGTCTCGGCGTAGAGGCCGGCGGCGCCATCGGGCTGGTCGTCGCGGGCGACGCCGGTCACGGTCGAGTAGCGCAGGCCCATCTGCTGGACGGACTCGGCGACGCGACGGGGCTCGTCGAGGTCGAGCGAGGTCGGGCGACCCGTGGCGATGTCGCAGAAGTCGCAGCGGCGGGTACAGACGTCACCGCCGATGAGGAAGGTGGCTTCCTTGTCCTCCCAGCACTCGAAGATGTTGGGACAGCTGGCTTCCTGGCAGACGGTGTGGAGGCCCTCCTTCTTCACCATGGAGTGCAGCTGGGTGTACTCCGGCCCCATCTTGGCGGTGGTGCGGATCCACTCGGGCTTGCGCTCGATCGGGGTCTCGGCGTTGCGGGCCTCGACACGCAGGAGACGACGTCCTTCGGGTGCGACAGTCACGCGCTCCAGAGTACGCCGCGGGTGAGACACCCCCCACATCCGCCCGGGTCGCCGGGGGCAACGATGGGCGCGAGTCCCACGCTCTGCGCGGACCGGCATACGGCACCGTCGTGAGGAGGACTCAGCCGAGGACGTCGGTGAGGTGCTTCTCGGCGTAGGGGAGGAGGTCCTGGACGGTGACGGTGCGACCGGCCTCGCGGCTGATCGACGAGACGCCGGCATCGGCGATGCCGCACGCGACGATGTTGTCGGCCCACGACAGGTCGGCGTCGCAGTTGAGGGCGAAGCCGTGCATCGTCGTGCGCCGGCTCACGCGCACACCGATCGCGCCGAGCTTGCGGTCGGGGCCGCGGTCGTCGGCGAGCACCCAGACGCCGCTGCGTCCCTCGACCCGCACGGTCTCGACACCGAACTCGCGCGTCATCCGCATCATCGCCTCCTCGAGGCGACGGACGTGCGCGACGACGTCGATCGGGACCTCGGGCAGGCGCACGATCGGGTAGCCGACGAGCTGGCCCGGACCGTGCCACGTGATGAGCCCGCCGCGGTCGACGTCGACGACGGGCGTGCCGTCGAACGGCCGCTGCTCGGGCTGGGTGCGCTTGCCCGCGGTGTAGACGGCGGCGTGCTCGAGGAGCAGCGTCGTGTCGGGCTCGCGGCCCTCGGCCACCGCGGCGTGCAGCTCGCGCTGGCGTTCCCAGCCATCAAGGTAGTCGACGTAGTCGGGAGCGAAGCCCAGGTGCACGAAACGCATGACCCCACCGTATGCCGTCCCGCGCAGAGCGTGGGAACCGCGCGAACCTTCCGACTCGCCTCCTCGGGCGCCAACGGGCACCTAGGGTGAGGCGGGTGACGCACCACAGGGGACAGCACCGGTCGCGCCTGCCTCGCCGGGTGCTGCTCGGTGCCCTCGCCGTCCTGCTCTGCTGGCTGGCCGTGGGGGCGGTCGGAGGGCCCGCCACGGGCCGCCTGTCCGAGGTCCAGAAGAACGACAACGCGTCCTTCCTTCCGACCGACGCCGAGTCGACCGCCGTGCTCGAGGCGGTGAGCAGGTTCAGCGACGAGGACGAGATCCCGCTCTTCCTCATCGCCGAGGAGCGCGACGGCGGCGAGCTCGACGAGCGGGACGGGTTCGCGCTGCTGCAGCTGGCTCGTGAGCTGCCCGCCGTGCCGCTGCCGGGTCTCGACAAGACCCTCGGGGACTACGTCGTCGACGGCGCCCAGATCGTGCCGGTGCCCAGTGAGGACCGCAGGGCCGCGCTGCTCATCGTCCCGCTCACCGAGGCGGCCGTGTCCGACGTCGTCGACGGCGAGGCACCGATCGTCGCGGCCACCGAGGAGCTGCGGGTCAAGGCACGCGTGGCGCTCAACGGCACCGGGCTCACGACGAGCGTCGGCGGCCCCGGGGGGCTGGTCGCCGACTTCTCGGCGGCGTTCGCCGGCATCGACGGGGTGCTGCTGCTCGTCGCGCTCGTCGTCGTCCTCGTCATCCTGCTCGTCGTCTACCGCAGCCCGATCCTGCCCGTCGCCGTGCTGCTCAGCGCCGTCTTCGGGCTGAGCCTCGCGGTGCTCGTCATCCGGCCGCTCGCCGAGAACGGCACGATCGAGCTCTCCGGACAGTCTCAGGGGATCATGTTCATCCTCGTCGTCGGTGCCGCCACCGACTACGCCCTGCTCCTCGTCAGCCGGTTCCGTGAGGAGCTGCACGAGCACGAGAGCGCGTGGGTCGCCCTGCAGCGGGCGTGGCGCGGCTCGGTCGAGCCGATCGCCGCGAGCGCCGCCACCGTCATCCTCGGCCTGCTCTGCCTCATGCTCGCGTCGCTGCGCAACACGGCGGGTCTCGGGCCGGTGGGTGCCTTCGGCGTGGCCGGTGCGCTGCTCGCGTCGCTGACCTTCCTGCCGGCGGTGCTGCTGCTCTTCGGGCGTAGGGCGTTCTGGCCCTTCGCTCCTCGCGTCGACCACCACCACGCGGAGGACGCCGTCGGCACCCGTGCCCTCTGGGGCCGCGTGTCGGGGCTCGTCGGGCGCCACCCACGCCGCACCTGGGTGGTCACCCTCGCGGTGCTGCTCGCCGCCGCAGCGTTCGCGCCGACGTTCAAGGCCGAGGGCGTGACGATCAAGGACACCTTCCTCGTCGCCACCGACTCGGTCGACGCGCAGCAGGCGATCGAGCGCCACTTCGCCGCCGGCGCGGGCAGCCCGATCCAGGTCGTCGTGCCCAGCGACCGCGCCGAGGCCGTGCGGTCGGCACTCGACGCGGACCCCGGGATCGAGTCCGCCTACATCGGCCTCACCCCGCCCGTGCCCGGCCAGCCGGCGCCGGAGGCCGCCCCCGTCGACGGGCTCCAGCTCGTCCAGGGGACCGCCACCGGTGCCGCCGACAGCACCGAGGCCGAGGACACGGTCCGGCGGCTGCGGACCTCGCTCGACGCCGTGAGCCCGGACGCGATCGTCGGCGGCCAGGCGGCGATCAACCTCGACGTGCTCGAGGCCAGCGGGCGCGACCTGCGCGTCATCGTGCCCGCGATCCTCGTCGTGATCTTCCTCGTCCTCTGCCTCCTCCTGCGCTCCTTCGTCGCGCCGCTGCTGCTCGTCGTCGCCAACGTCGTGTCGTTCGCGGCGACGATCGGGGTCTCGGCGCTCGTCTTCGACCACGTGCTGGGCTTCGGCGGGAGCGATCCGGCGATCCCGCTCTACGGGTTCGTGTTCCTCGTCGCCCTCGGCATCGACTACTCGATCTTCCTCATGACGCGGGTGCGCGAGGAGTCCGTGCGCCGTGGGACCCGGCCGGGCATCCTCGTGGGGCTGGCGGTCACCGGGGGAGTCATCACGAGCGCCGGCATCGTCCTCGCGGCGACGTTCTCCTCGCTCACGGTGCTGCCGCTCGTCTTCCTCGTGCAGGTGGCGTTCATCGTCGCCTTCGGTGTCATCCTCGACACCTTCGTGGTGCGCAGCCTGCTCGTCCCGGCGCTCGCGCACGACATCGGCCCGAAGGTCTGGTGGCCGGCCAGGCTGGCGGGGGACCGGGTGGCGCCGAGCGAGGCGGAGCGCGTCGAGGAGGCCCCCGAGACACCCGGGACACCCGAGACCCCCAGGACCTCCGACACCACTGGCACCCTCGGCACCTCGGCCCACTAGGGTCCAGAGGATGGTGAGAGTCGGACTGGCAGGGTACGCATCGGCCGGGCGCGGGATCCACGCGCCACTCATCCGTGACGCGGGCCTCGAGCTCGCGGCGGTGGCCACCTCGAACCCGGAGCGTCGTGCGGAGGTGGCCGCCGACTTCCCGGACGCGCTGGCCGTCGACGACCTCGACGCGCTCCTGAAGGTCGAGGGGCTCGACGTCGTCGTTCTCGCGACCCCGAGCGGCAGCCACGTGGAGCACGCCGAGAAGGTGATCGCGGCCGGCATACCGTGTGTCGTCGACAAGCCGCTGGCCGTCGACGCCGACGACGCCCTCGCACTCGTCGACGCGGCGGCCCACGCCGAGGTGCCTCTCACGGTCTTCCAGAACCGGCGCTACGACTCTCAGTTCACGACCCTGGCGACTGTGGTCGCCGATCGCCTTGCGGGAGAACCGTTCCGGTGCGAGCTGCGCTGGGAGCGGTGGCGTCCGGTCGCCAAGGACCGCTGGCGCGAGAACGCCCCGCCGACCGAGGGCGGCGGCATCCTGCTCGACCTCCACTCGCACCTCGTCGACATGGCCGTGCAGCTGTTCGGCCCGGTCGAGACGGTCTTCGCGACGGTCGCGTCGCGCACGACTCCCGCCGAGGACGACGCCTTCCTCGTATGCCGTCACGAGTCGGGCGTGACGAGTCACCTCGGTGCCACCTCTGTCGCCGGCGCCCCGGGTCCCCGCGTCCGCCTCCTCGGGCGGGACGCGGCCTACGTCCAGAACGACTTCGAGAACGACATCAACGTCTTCCCCGACACCGCCGACTCCGACGGTGAGCACTGCGGCTGGCTCTACCGCGGCGAGGAGCGCGAGCCGGTGCCGACGACGCCCTCGACCCAGGTCGACTTCTACCGCGCCGTCGGCGCAGCGCTCGCTGCCGAGGACGTCCAGGCCGCGATGCCCGTCGACCCCTCCGACGCCGTCCACACCCTCGCCGTCATCGACGCGGCCCGCACGAGCGCCGAGGACGGCCGGGTCGTCGAGGTCATCACGCCCGGCACCCGGCCCCGCGCCGAGGAGGCGTGACGGTGTACGACGACCCCAAGGCCGTCCTGCTGCGCTACCTCACGGTCGCCCGCAGCGCCGTCCGCTGGAAGGTCGACGGCCTGTCGGAGTACGACGTCCGACGCCCCATGACGCCGACGGGCACCAACCTGCTCGGCGTCGTCAAGCACCTCGCCGCGATGGAAGCGGGCTACTTCGGGGACTGCCTCGGCCGGCCGCTCCCGGACCTGCCCGACTGGTACGCCGCCCTCATGGACGACACCCTCGCGGACAACGGCGACATGTGGGCCACCGCCGAGGAGTCCCGCGAGGCGATCGTCGACCTCTACACCCGGGCGTGCGCGCACGCCGACGCCGTGCTGGCCGACCTCGACCTCGACGCGACCGGCACCGTCTCGTGGTGGGGTGAGGGCGGCGAGACGGTGCCGGTGCACGTGCTCCTCGTGCACATGATCGCCGAGACCAACCGGCACACCGGGCAGATGGACATCGTCCGCGAGCTCGTCGACGGCGCGACCGGCATGCGGGCCGATGCGCCGAACCTCCCGGAGCAGGACGTGCACTGGTGGGTGGCCTACCGGCAACGGCTCCAGGAGAGCGCCGACCGGTTCCGCTGAGCGACGGGCCCGTTCAGGGGTTGCGCAGGCGACGCGGCTCGATCCGCTCCTCGACGGCGGCGTCGCCGTCACGCGTGACGACGTAGGCACCCTTGCCGTCGCGCTCCGAGACCGCCTCGACGAGCTCGGTGCCGTGGTAGACGAGGCCCACCCCGTCGTCGGTGCAGTGCGTGTCGGGCAGCGTGCCGTTCGCGACGAGCTCGTGGACGAGCGGCCGCCGTCGGGCCTCGGAGTCGTAGTGGACACCGTTGCCGTAGGGCAGGAACGCGAGACCGTTGGTGACGGCACGCAGCTCGGGGCCGAACGAGTCGGTGGTGCCACCGGCATACCAGCAGATCGAGCCGGCGGAGACACCCGAGAGGACGACTCCCGCCTCCCACGCGCCGCGCATCGCGGAGTCGAGGTCGTGCACGCCCCAGACGGCGAGGAGGTTCGCGACCGAGCCGCCGTTGACCCAGACGACGTCCTGTTCCAGGAGGTGGCCGGCGACGTCGTCGACGCTCGGCATCGGGAAGAGGTCGAGCGTCGAGATGTCGAAGCCCGCCACCCGGCCGGCCTGGTGCACGTGGTCGTTGAAGAACCGCTGGTCACCGCTGGCCGTGCCGAGGAACGCCACCTTGGGGCGACCCTGCGCACCCGACAGCTCGACGGCGTGGTGCACGAGCGCGTCGAACTCGAGGTAGGTGCGGCTGGCGGGGCGGTAGCCACCGGACGTGGCGAGGATCGTGGGCTGCGGAGCTGGCATGCGGCGACCCTAGCCGGGCCTGTGGAAAAGCTCGCGGCCGTGTCCTCGATCTCGTGGACCGTGGGTGCATGGAGACCTCGGAGCGCACCACCACGACCCGGTATGCCGGCCGCCACCGGATCGTGGACCACACGGCTCCCAGCCTTCCCGGCTACGACGTCGTCGAGCCGATCGGTGAGGGCGGGACGGGCACCGTGTGGTCGGCGGTGGCACCCGACGGCTCGACGGTCGCGATCAAGGTCGTGCCGGCCGTCGACGCCGACGACGCCCTCGTCGAGCTCGCGGTGCTCGGCCGCATCCGCGACCCGCACCTCGTGCGGCTCCACGAGGCGACCACCCTGCCGAGCGGTGACGTCGCACTGGTGCTCGACCACCTCGCCGGGGGCACCGTGGGCACGGTGGTGCGGACCCGTGGGCACCTCGCTCCCGGCGAGCTCGTCACCCTGCTCAGCCCGGTCTCGTCCACCGTGGCGCGCCTGCACGGCCTCGGTGTCGTCCACGGTGATTTGTCGCCCGACAACGTGCTGCTCGACCTCGACGGGCGTCCCTTCGTCGCCGACCTCGGGGTCGCGCGCATCGCGGGAGCCGATCCTGCCGGGCTGCGCGGCACCGAGGGCTTCGTGGCGCCCGAGGTGCTCGCCGGTGCTGTTCCCAGCGCGGCGTCCGACGTGCACTCGCTCGGTGCCCTCGCCTGGTTCTGCCTCACCGGGGAGGCGCCCGGGCCGGCAGTGGTGCGTGGGCGTCTTGCCGAGCACGTCGACGGACTGCCGGACGAGCTGGTCGAGACGGTCGAGCTGGCGCTGCGCACCCGGCCGGAGGAGCGGCCGGACGCCGACGCGCTGGCCGTGGCGATCTTCGAGAGCGCACCGCCCGAGCCCGTCGTCCTCGCCCGGGGGAGTGACGAGGTGGGACTGCTGACCCGACGCATCCGCGCTGCGGCCCGCCCAGCGGTGGTGGGGGCGGGGGTCGTCGGGGCCACCCCGCACCGCATCGCAGTGGTCGCCCGCACCCTGCTGCCGTGGGTCGCGGTGGCGGCCGTCGTCACTGTCGTGGTGCTGGGAGCCCTGGCCTGGACCGGTTCTCGTGACGACGCCCGAGCCACGACCACAGCCGGGACCACAGCCGCGACCACGCCACGGGCTCCTGGTCCCGACGGTCCCGGCGCCTCACCCGACGCGCGCCGGAGCCGGGGTGGCGCGGACCCCCGATCGCTCGTCGATGCGCCCCAGCGCGACCCGACAGCCCTCGTGCAGGCCCTGGCCGACGCACGGTCCGTCGCGTGGTCAGCCGGCGTCGCCGCGCGTCTCGTCGAGGTCGACGCGCCACGGTCGCCCGCGCTCGCCCGGGACACCGAGGTCCTCGCAGCAGTGCAGCGTGCCCGGCAGCGCTACGTCGGGCTCGCGTTCACCGTGCGTGACGCTGAGGTGGTCGCGCGCCGGGGCGTGATCGTGACGATCCGCACCCGGATCGACACCGGTGCGCACGTCGTCCGCGGCCCGGCCGGGGAGGTGGCGCGGCCACCTGCGGCCGGCGCACCCGTCCTCCTCGACGTCGTACACACGGACTCGGGGTGGCGCGTGCACGACGTGCGCGAGGCCTAGGAGCGGTCCGAGAGCAGCCACCGGACGGCGTCCGGCAGTGTGGCGTGCTCGTGCTCGAAGCCGCTGTCGAGCAGACGCTGGGGGAGGGCGCGCTGGCTGGCGAGGATGTCGCTCGACATCTCGCCCAGCACGGCACGCAGGGCGAACGCCGGCGCAGGCAGCAGCGTCGGGCGGTGGAGCTGGCGACCCATCTCGGCGACGATCTCGCGCTGGGGCGCGGGCTCGGGCCCGGTGAGGTTCACCGGACCCTCGAGCCCCTGGTCCAGGACGTGCAGGACCGCGCGGACCTCGTCGACGAGGGTGATCCACGACCAGTAGTGGCGACCGTTGCCGAGCGGTCCGCCGAGCCCGAGCCTGGTGAGCAGGAGCAGCGGCTTGAACGCGTCGCCTCGGGCGGCGAGCACGATGCCGGTCCGGAGGAGGGCGACCGGCGCGCCGGCGGCACGTGCGGGCTCGGTCGAGCCCTCCCAGGCGCGCACGAGGTCGCTGAGGAAGCCCGAGCCCCCGTCGCTGTCCTCGGTGAGCACCTCGTCGCCGCGGTCGCCGTAGTAGCCGACCGCGGACCCGTTGACGAGGTGGATGGGGCGTCCGGTCGCGGCGATCGCCCCGGCCAGAGCCGTCGTCCCGTCGGTGCGTGACGAGATGAGCTCGGCCTTGAACGACGGTGACCACCGCTTGTCGCCCAGGCTCGCGCCCGCGACGTTGACCACGGCGTCGACGCCGTCGAGCACGTGCGGGTCGAGGTGGCGCGAAGCGGGGTCCCACTGGACCTCCGAGGCGTGCTCCGGCGGGCGACGGACCAGACGGACGACGTCATCTCCGCGGTCGCGCAGCGAACGACACAGCGCACCGCCGATCAGACCGGAGGAGCCGGCGACGGCGATGCGCTGTGTCATGGGCTCAGAGACCGAGGTCGGCCTCGAACGCGCCTTCCTCGAGCCGTTCCTTGACCGTGGTGAGGAAGCGGGCCGCGTCGGCTCCGTCGACGATCCGGTGGTCGTAGGACAGGGCGAGGTAGACCATCGAGCGGATCGCGATGGTCTCGCCGCCGTCGCTGTCCTTGACCACGACCGGACGCTTCACGACCGCGCCGGTGCCCAGGATCGCGACCTGCGGCTGGTTGATGATCGGGGTGTCGAAGAGCGCGCCCCTGGACCCGGTGTTGGTGATGGTGAAGGTGCCACCGGCCAGGTCGTCGGGGGTGATCTTGTTGGTGCGGGTGCGCTCCGCGAGGTCGGCGATGTTGCGCGAGAGGCCGGCGATGTTGAGGTCTCCGGCGTTCTTGACGACGGGGACCAAAAGGCCCTTGTCGGTGTCGACGGCCATGCCGACGTTCTCGCTGCCGTGGTAGATGACGTTGTCACCCTCGATGCTCGCGTTCACCGTGGGGTGGACCTTGAGCGCCTCGATGGCGGCCAGCGTGAAGAAGGGCAGGAAGCTCAGCTTGGTGCCCTCGCGGCGGGCGAAGTCACCCTTGGCCCGGTCGCGCAGTCGTGCGATCTTCGTGACGTCGACCTCGACGACCGTCGTCAGCTGCGCCGACGTCTGCAGCGACTCGACCATCCGCTTGGCGATCACCTTGCGCAGGCGCGTCATCGGCTGGGTCGTGCCACGCAGGTCGCTCTCGGGCGAGGCGGCCTTGGAGCCCGACGACTGCGCCGGAGCGGCAGCAGCCGGGGCGGGTGCGGCAGGTGCCTCGGCCGGGGCCTTGGCGGCCTCGGCAGCGGCGAGCACGTCCTGCTTGCGGATCCGACCGCCGACACCGGTGCCCTTGATGCTGGCGAGGTCGATGTCGTTCTCGGCCGCGATCTTGCGCACGAGCGGGGTGACGTAGGCGGAGGCGTCCTGGTCGTCGCTCGACGCCGAGGACGCGGGCACGGAGGACTGGGGAGCCGAGGACTGCGGCGCGGGCGCGGCGGCCCGGGCCACCTCACCCTCGGACGCGGCGGGCTCGTCGGGAGCGGCCTGCTGCTGTGCCGGGGCCTCGGACGTCTGCTCGGCGGGGGCCTCCTCCTGCTTGGGGGCCTCCTGCTTCGGCTCCTCCTGCTGGGGTGCCTCCTGCTTCGGCTCGGCGGGGGCGGCCTCGGCAGCCGGGGCGGACTGCGACCCACCGTCGCCACCACCGACGACGGCGAGGTCCGCGCCGACCGGCACGGTCTCGTCCTCCTGGACGAGGATCTTGCTCAGCGTGCCCGCGACGGGCGAGGGGATCTCGGTGTCGACCTTGTCGGTCGAGACCTCGAGGAGCGGCTCGTCGACGGCGACCTCGTCACCCTCGGCCTTGAGCCAACGGGTGATCGTGCCCTCGGTGACGGACTCGCCGAGCGCCGGCATGGTCACGGTCGTGCCACCGCCACCGCCACCGCCCGAGGACGAACCGCTGTCGGAGGACGTCTCGGCCGGAGCCTCGGTGTGCGGGGTGGCCGGCTCCTGGCCGCCCTCGTCGCCGGCTGCGGCGACCTCGTCCTGCTGCTGGGGGGAGTCGACGGCGTCGCCGTCACCGGACTGACCGGAGCTGTCCTCGCTCGCGGGAGCGGACTCGGCCGGAGCCTGGCTCTCCTGCTCGGCAGGCTGCTCGGCCGGTGCACCGGAGTCGTCGCCGCCCGCGGCGCCGTCACCGATGACGGCGAGGTCGGCGCCCACGGCGACGGTCTCGTCCTCCTCGGCGAGGATCTCCTGGAGCGTCCCGGCGACCGGGGAGGGGATCTCGGTGTCGACCTTGTCGGTCGAGACCTCGAGCAGCGGCTCGTCGACCTCGACCTGGTCACCGACGTTCTTGAGCCACCGGGTGACGGTGCCCTCGGTCACGGACTCGCCGAGGGCGGGCATGGTCACACGTTCGGACATGGTGGGTGTTCTCCTATCGACGGTGGCGTGCGTCAACTCTAGTTGTGAGCATGCAGGGGTTTGCCGGCGAGCGCCAGATGGGCCTCGCCGAGTGCTTCGTTCTGGGTCGGGTGGGCGTGGATCAGGGGTGCGACGTCCTCGGCGTGGGCCTCCCAGCCGACGATGAGCTGGGCCTCGCCGATCTGCTCGCCCATGCGCGCGCCGACCATGTGGACACCGACGACGGGCCCGTCCTTGGAGCGCACGAGCTTGACGAAACCCTGCGTCTGGAGGATCTGGGACTTGCCGTTGCCGCCGAGGTTGTACTCGTAGGTCTCGACCTCGCCGTGGACCTCGCGGGCCTGCGCCTCGGTCAGGCCGACGGACGCGATCTCGGGGTCGCAGTAGGTGACGCGGGGGATGGTGCTCTCGACGATGGTCGCGGGCTTGAGCCCGGCGATCTCCTCGGCGACGAAGATGCCCTGCTGGAACCCGCGGTGCGCGAGCTGGAGGCCCGGGACGATGTCTCCCACGGCATACACGCCCTCGGCGCTGGTCCGGAGGCGGTCGTCGGTGGTGACGAAACCGCGGTCGAGCGTGACTCCTGCCTCCTCGTAGCCGAGGCCGTCGGTCACGGGACCGCGCCCGACGGCGACGAGCAGCAGGTCGGCCTCGATGCTCGTGCCGTCCTCGAGGGTGACGGTGACGACGTCGCCGTCCTGGGTGGCGCCGGTGAACTTCACCCCGGTCTTCGCCGTGATCTTGCGCTTGCGGAACGCGCGCTCGAGGACCTTGGACACGGCCTCGTCCTCGGCGGCGACGAGCCGCGGGAGCGCCTCGACGACCGTGACCTCGGAGCCGAACGAGCGGAAGACCGATGCGAACTCGACGCCGATGACCCCGCCGCCGAGGACGACGACGCGGTCGGGCACGTGGTCGAGCTGCAGCGCCTGCTCGCTCGTCATGATGCGGCCGCCGATCTCGAGACCGGGCAGCGTCCTCGGGTACGAGCCGGTCGCGAGGACGACGTGCGTGCCGGTGACCCGACGGCCGTCGACCTCGACGGTGGAGCGGTCGACGAGACGTCCGGACCCCTCGACGATGACGACCTTGTGCGCCTTGGCGAGTCCGATGAGGCCCTTGTGCAGGCGGCTGACGACGCCGTCCTTGTAGGCGTTGACGCCGGCCATGTCGATGCCCTCGAGCGTCGTGCGGACGCCGAACTGCGCGCCCTCGCGGGCGCTGTCGGCGACCTCGGCCGCGTGGAGCAGGGCCTTGGTCGGGATGCAGCCGACGTGCAGGCAGGTGCCGCCGAGCTTGGCCTTCTCGACGAGGGCGACCCGCAGACCGAGCTCCGCGGCGCGGAAGGCGCAGGCGTAGCCCCCGCTCCCGCCTCCCAGGATGACGACGTCGTAGCTGTCCTCGGCGGTGGCCGGCATGGGTGCTGCTCCCTCTGTGGGTCAGGGGCGCCCGCTCGATCGGGTCTCGTCGACGTCGCGCCAGTTCCGGCCCATCCTGTCACTGCGTCGTGGCGGGCGTCACACGAGGTCAGGTCCACCGCGAACCGGTCCCGTGCGCCGTCCCCACGCAGGGCGCGGACCCGCGCCCACCCGCCACGGCGGGTTCCAGCCCACGCCCAGCGTGCGCCCGTATCGTGTCGCCATGGCGTGGTGGAGGCGAAGCAAGCGGCGTGAGGCCGCATCAGGTGCGACGGCACCGTCGAAGGACGACCTGCGACGGGCGCGCGCCAACTTCACGGAGTTCGCGACGAGCCACCGTGGGGTCGAGGCGTACGTCGAGCCGGCCACCAACGTCACGGCGACCACGGTCATCCTCATCGCCCACGACGGGGAGTGGATGCGCCGGGCGGTGCCCTCGCGCGACGACGGCTTCCGCCTCGCCACCGAGCTGCAGCTGCCGACCTACGACGTCAACCAGACGGGCTACCCCCAGCGCATGCGCGACTGGAACTCGCGCCAGCGTCGTCGCTGAGCCTCACACCCCGTGGGCGCAGGGTGCGTCCGCCAGCCGGGCGAGGCCACGACGGTCGCCGTCGCCGAGACCGACCTGGCCCTCGTAGCGCGCCATCATGAGCTGGTCCGGGTCGTCCACGTGCCCGAGCCCCAGCAGGTGGCCGAGCTCGTGGGCGACGACGGCCACGGCGTCGACGTGGCCCCGCGGCCGCGACAGCATGAGGGCGAAGTCGGGCCCGTCGAGGTGCACCATGCCGGTGACGCTGCGGAGCCGGCCGCTGTCGTCGGCGACCGCCTGGCTGCCCCCGATGCCGAGCGTCTCGCCCTCGAGGCGCGGGTCGCCCTGCGGGGTCGTCCAGGCGATGAGGGCGGGGGACCACTCGTTGCCGTATCTGGCGCGGTCGACGGCCGGTCGCTGCTCGCTGGCGCGCTCGTCGGTCGGGCCGTCGACGACGATCTGGAGCCCCGCCGCGGGCGAGATCATCGACAGGGCCTCGCGCAGGATGCCGTCGGCACCCTCGGGCGCCGCCTCGCCGTTGACCACGAGGTGCAGCGGGCGGCACGGGTCGTAGGCCGCGGGCCCGAGCGTGTTCTCGGCCATGAAGGTGTAGCCACCCGAGCCACCGGGCGCCACGGGTTGTGGGAGCAGCCGGCTCGGGCGCGAGTCGGGCGCGACGGGAGGGCGTCCGTCCGCGACGGGGATGACGGCGGCGACGTGGTCGATCTGGTCGGTCGCGGCCGTGCGCACCCAGAGCAGGCCGCCGGTCAGCACCAGGACGACGAGCGGCAGGGCGGTGAGACGACGGCGACGCGAGGCGGGCGCGACGGCATACGGGGTCGGCAGCGGGGCGGGCCACGCGGGACCGGCGACGACGGTCGCGGCGTCGAGCCGGTCGAGCTCGGCGAGGCGTCGGCGCATGAGGCGGCGGCGACGCCGAGGTCCCAGCGTCACCCGGTCCAGCCACGCACCCGCCGACATCCTCACAAGATCGCACCCGCGCGGGGTCGGCGTCCCGGTGTTGGCGACTTCCGCGTCGCAGAGCTCGCGTGTCGCAAAGCCTGTGGCAGTCGCGACCGCCGCCGTGCGAGAGTGAGGGAGACCGCACCACCGATCCAGGAGGCCCCGTGTCCGATTCGAAGAGTCCGCGCCCGACCCCGAGCGAGGACATGAAGAAGAAGTTCCGAGAGGCTCTGGACAAGAAGCACGCGCACGGCGGCGCCGACGTCTCCGACACCTCGGAGCGCTCCAAGGTCGACCACGGCCACGGTCCCGAGACCTCCGGCCGCGACCAGATGTTCCGCCGCAAGTCCGGCTGACGCACTCACTGATTGCCCGTTCGGGCCCGGCACGCTGCGGAGAACCGCGGCGTCAAGGGGCCCGAACGGGCAATCAGTGCGTCTGGGGGTTTTTCAGGCGGTGCGGGACTCGATGAGCCGCACGAGCGTGGCGACGCCGTAGCCGGTGCCGCCCTTGGGGGTCGCGCCGTCGGCACCCTTCTCGTTGAACGACGGGCCGGCGATGTCGACGTGCGCCCAGTCGATGCCCTCGCCGACGAACTCCTGGAGGAACAGGCCGGCGGTGAGCATGCCGCCCCAGCGGTCGGCCTTGTGCGCGAGGTCGGCGACGACCGAGTCGAGCCCGGCGCGCAGCTCGCGCGGCAGCGGCATCGGCCACGAGTCCTCGCCCTCGGCGGCGCCGGCGTCGACGACCGCCGAGCGGAAGGTGTCGTCGTTGCCCATGACACCCGCGACGCGGCTGCCGAGGGCGACCATCTGCGCACCCGTGAGGGTCGCGATGTCGACGATGACGTCGGGCTTGGCCTCGCTCGCGAGGCAGATGCCGTCACCGAGGACCATGCGTCCCTCGGCGTCGGTGTCGATGATCTCGACGGTCGTGCCGTTGCGCATCGTCACGACGTCACCGGGACGCTGGGCGGTGCCGCTCGGCATGTTCTCGGCGAGGCAGAGGTAGCCGGTGACCGCGACGGGCCCACCGAGCTCGGCGGCCGCGAGGACGGCCGCTGCGACGGCGGCAGCACCGGCCATGTCGGACTTCATCGTGAGCATGCCGGCCGCCGGCTTGATGCACAGGCCACCCGAGTCGAAGGTGATGCCCTTGCCGACGAGGGCGACGGAGCCGCCCTTGGCGCCACGACCGCTGGGGGAGTAGGTCATCGTCACGATGCGCGGCGGGTTGGCCGAGCCCTGGCCGACGCCGACGATGCCACCGAAGCCGCCCTTGGCGAGGGCCTTCTCGTCGAGGACGGAGACCGAGACCTTGCCCGACGACGCGGCGACGGCGGCCTTGACGCGCTCGACGAAGGTCTGCGGCGTGAGGAGGTTGGGCGGCGTGTTGACGAGGTCGCGCGCGAGGTCGCGGGCGGAGCCGATGACGGCGGCGCGCTCGACGGCGGCCTTGACCGACTTGCCCTGGCCCAGCGTCGAGACGACCGTGACCTTGGGACCGGTGGACGCGGGAGCCGCGGTCTTCTTCGAGCCGACCGACACCCGGGTGGAGGAGGCGTCGAAGGTGTAGCACCCGGCATACGCACCGTCGGCGACGGCCGCGAGCGCAGCCTCGTCGGTGGCGGGCAGACCGACGGCGACCGACGACTTGGTCGCGACCGAGCGAAGCGCGGAGCCGGCAGCGGCACGCAGGACGTCGGGGGTGACCTCGGCGGCGGGGCCGAGACCGGTGACGACGACGGCCGTGGCGTCGACGTCGGGGACGGCGACGACGCGGACGACCTCGCCCGGCTTGCCCTTCGCCTCGAGGTCGGAGAGGACGGCGTCGAGGTGCCTCGCGGCGGCCTTGGGCAGGCCGTGGCCGGACGCCAGCTCGGCACCGGAGCCGGTGGAGACGGAGCCGACGACGAGGGCGTCGACCTTGAGCGTCGCGAGGTCGCGGGTGGAGAGGTTCAGGCTGGGCACTGCGGTCACTCCTGACAGGTCTGCGGGCGGGCGAGATCGTCGCCCCTTCGCGTCGCACCCTAGCCGTGACGGTCATCCGGGCCGCGCGATAGCGTGCCCACATGACCGATCTGCTGCACTCTCCCGTCCATGACCGTCACGTCGCCCTCGGCGCCAAGATGGCCGACTTCGGCGGGTGGGAGATGCCGATCGAGTACCCCGGCGGCGGCGTCGTCGCCGAGCACACCTCGGTGCGCGAGCGGGTCGGCCTCTTCGACGTGAGCCACCTCGGCAAGGCCCGCGTCAGCGGCCGCGCCGGCGACGTGAGCGCGGTCGACTTCGTCAACGCCTGCCTCACCAACGACCTGCGCCGCATCGGCCCCGGCCAGGCCCAGTACACGATGTGCTGCCAGGACGACGGCGGTGTCGTCGACGACCTCATCGCCTACGTCCGCAGCGACGAGGACGTCTTCCTCATCCCCAACGCGGCCAACACCACGGCCGTCGTCGAGCTGCTCCGCGCGGCCGCCCCCGAGGGCATCGAGGTCGAGAACCTCCACGACGCGTATGCCGTCTTCGCCGTCCAGGGTCCGCGCAGCGACGAGGTCCTCACGTCCCTCGGGCTCCCCGTCGACCACGACTACATGTCGTTCGCCGAGACCGAGTGGGAGGGCCAGCCGGTCATCGTGTGCCGCACCGGCTACACCGGTGAGCGCGGCTACGAGCTCGTGCCGACCTGGGGCGCCGCGGCGGGTCTCTGGGACGCCCTCGCCTCCGCGGTCGCGGACCAGGGGGGTATGCCGGCCGGTCTCGGCGCGCGCGACACCCTCCGCACCGAGATGGGCTACCCGCTGCACGGCAACGACCTCAGCACCGAGATCACGCCCGTCATGGCCGGCGCCGCGTGGGCCGTCGGTTGGGACAAGGACACGTTCTGGGGCAAGGAGGCGCTCGCCGAGCAGCGCGCCGCCAAGACCTCGCGTCTCAACCGTGGTCTCGTCGTCACCGGTCGCGGCATCCCGCGCGCGCACTGCTCCGTCCTCAAGGACGGCGAGGTCGTCGGCGAGGTGACCTCCGGGACGTTCAGCCCGACCCGCAAGGAGGGCATCGCCCTGGCCCAGCTCGAGCGCTCGGTCGCGGTCGGCGACGAGGTCGTCATCGACGTGCGTGGCCGTGAGGTCCCGGCGACGGTGACCAAGCCCCCGTTCGTCGAGGTCGGCGTCCGCGAGTCCTGAGGGGCCCGGCATGGCTGACCACACCTATCGCGCCACCCTCGCCTGGGACGGGTCGGAGGGCTCGACCGGCGGTGGCTACACGGCATACACGCGCAACCACGAAGGGGCGGTGCCGCCGGCCGCGGGGTCGTTCGCGCTCAGTGCCGACCCGCACTTCCGCGGGGACGCGACCCGGGCCAACCCCGAGCAGCTGCTCGTCCTCGCCGCGAGCTCGTGCCAGATGCTGTCGTTCCTCCACGTGGCGGCGACGGCAGGGCTCGACGTCCTCGACTACACCGACGACGCCGAGGGGCTCATGCCCGCACGCGAGAAGCCGATGCGCGTCACCCGCATCACGCTGCGTCCCAAGGTCCTCGTCGCCGCCGGCAGCGACGTCAGCCGCTTCGACGAGCTCATGCACGAGGCCCACGAGGGCTGCTTCATCGCCAGCTCGCTCACCTCGGAGGTCGTCCTCGAGCCGACCGTCGAGGTGGCCGGGGCGGCGTCCGCACCGACCACACCAGAGGAGAACGCATCGTGACCGAGGCCTGGACCTGGACCTACGAGGACGCCGACGGCGCTGCCGTCACCGGCGAGCCGACGACCGACACCGCCTTCCCGACGCAGTCGGACGCCGAGAACTGGTTCGGCGAGGTGTGGCGCGAGCTGGCCGAGGCCGACGTCGCCGCGGTGACGCTGCACCGCGACGGCGGACACGTCTACGGACCGATGCCGCTGGACGCCTCGGTCTGACCCCGCCCCTCCCAGCTCATTGCCCCACGAGGAGGCCCGAGGCCTCGTCGTGGGGCAATGAGTCGGGTGCTGTCAGCTGGGGTAGCTGCCGCGCGCCACGATCGGGCGCGGCATCCGGGTGCGCCGCATCTGGAAGGCGCGCATGGCGGCGTAGAAGCCGTCGCCGCGGGCCACCGCGGACTCGCCGAACTTCGCGACGAGCTTCCTCCTCACGCGTCGCCACATGAGGAACGTGTCGATGACGGCGGCGGCGATGAGGCCGTAGACCATGACGAAGACGATGAGCATCGCCCACGACTGACGCACGAACGACAGCGCGAGCACGATTAGCATGACGGGCAGCATGAACTCGCCGATGCCCCAGCGGGCGTCGACGTAGTCGCGGATGAAGCGCTTGGCCGGGCCCTTGTCGCGCGGCGGCAGGTGCGTCTCGTCACCGGTGAGCATGGCCTGGCGCTGCTTGGCCATCTGCTCGCGCCGCTTGCTGCGGTCGGCGTTGCGCGCCTTCTTGCGGTCGGTCTCGACCAAGGGGCGTCGGCGTGCCGCCTCCTGCTCGCGCCGCTTGGGCGTGGGGCGGTTCTTGGCGCCCTCGCGGGACGTCGCGACGGTCTGCTCCGCGAGCTCTTCGTTGGTGGTCTTGCTGCGTCCGAACACCGACTGAGTGTATGCCGTCCGGCTGGGTCCTCCTCGTCGCCTCCCGCTGAGTAGGGTCGGGAGCGTGACCGACTTCAACGACCCGACCGACCACGACGAGCTCTCCGGCCTGCGCGAGACCGTCCGTGGGCTCATGCCGCAGCTGCGCACCGACCTCGAGGCGCTGACCCGGATCCCCAGCGTCTCGCTGCCCGCCTTCGACCAGGCCCACGTCGACGCCTCGGCGCTGGCGACCGCCGAGCTGCTGCGCGC
Organism: Knoellia locipacati; assembly: GCF_007992835.1. Lineage (GTDB taxonomy): Bacteria > Actinomycetota > Actinomycetes > Actinomycetales > Dermatophilaceae > Knoellia > Knoellia locipacati. The sequence continues at coordinate 92,138 of NZ_BKBA01000012.1, read as the reverse complement.
CGAGGGCCTCGAGGTCGAGATCGTCCGTGAGGGAGGGGCGCCCGCGGTCATCGGCCACATCGACGGACCGGAGGGTGCGCCGACCGTGCTCCTCTATGCCCACCACGACGTCCAGCCGCCCGGCGACGACGCCGACTGGGACAGCCCGCCCTTCGAGCCGACCGAGCGCGACGGCCGCCTCTACGGCCGCGGCGCCGCCGACGACAAGGCCGGGGTCATGGCCCACATCGCCGCCCTGCGCGCACACTCCGGGAAGCTGCCGGTCGGTGTCACCGTGTTCGTCGAGGGCGAGGAGGAGGTCGGCTCGGACTCGCTGCTCACCATCCTCGAGCGGCACGGCGACAAGCTCGCCGCCGACGCGATCGTCCTCGCCGACTCGATGAACTGGGACATCGGCACGCCGGCCCTCACGACCACCCTGCGCGGTCTGGTCCGCGTCGTCGTCACGGTGTCCACGCTCGACCACGGCGTCCACTCCGGCATGTTCGGTGGCGCCGTGCCGGATGCGATCACGGCGCTCGTCCGCCTCATCGCGACGTTGCACGACGACGAGGGCAACGTCGCCGTCGCCGGGCTCAAGTCCGGCGAGGCGGCCGACCTCGATTTCTCCGAGGAGCGGCTGCGCGAGGAGTCCGGTCTGCTCGACGGGGTGTCGACGATCGGCTCGGGCTCGCTGCTCTCGCGCATGTGGACCAAGCCGTCCCTCACGACCATCGGCATCAACGCACCGTCGGTCGAGAAGTCCTCCAACACCCTCGTGCCGAGTGCGTCGGCCAAGCTCTCGATGCGCATCGCCGCCGACGAGGTGCCGACCGAGGCGTTCGCCGCGCTCGAGAAGCACCTGCGTGAGCACGCTCCGTGGGGGGCCAAGGTCGAGGTCACGCTCGACGACCAGGGCTCAGGGTTCGCCGCCAACGCCAGTGGCCCGGTCTACGACCAGGCGCGGGCGGCCTTCGCCGACGCGTGGGGCACTCAGCCGGTCGACATCGGCGTCGGCGGGTCGATCCCGTTCGTCGCGGCGTTCGCCGAGCGCTTCCCGGACGCGGCCATCCTCGTCACCGGCGTCGAGGACCCGGACACCCGCGCCCACGGCGCCAACGAGTCGCTGCACCTCGGCGAGTTCGAGAGGGTGTGCGTGGCAGAGGCCGTCCTCTTCGCGCGTCTCGGCGCCATGGGGAGGGGCTGACCATGGGCACCGACGGCACCACGGACACCCGGCAGGGCACCTACGTCGAGGCGGACTACAACCGCGACACGGCATACATCGAGGACCGCATCACGCGCGGGGGTGAGCAGTGGCCCGTCGAGGCGGGGCGCTACCGACTCGTCGTCGCGCGCGCCTGCCCGTGGGCCAACCGCGCGATCATCGTGCGCCGGCTGCTCGGGCTCGAGGACGCGATCTCGATGGGCATCTGCGGTCCGACGCACGACTCGGACTCGTGGACCTTCGACCTCGACCCCGACGGGCTCGACCCGGTGCTGCGGATCCCGCGGATCAAGGACGCCTACCTCGCGCGGTTCCCCGACTACCCCAAGGGCATCACCGTGCCCGCGATCGTCGACGTGCCGAGCGGGGGAGTCGTCACCAACGACTTCCCGCAGATCACCCTCGACCTCTCCGGGGAGTGGACCGAGTTCCACCGCGACGGCGCCCCCGACCTCTATCCCGAGCACCTGCGCGCCGAGATCGACGAGGTCAACAAGCGCGTCTACACCGAGGTCAACAACGGGGTCTACCGCTGTGGGTTCGCGGGGACCCAGGAGTCGTACGACGCTGCCTACGAGCGGCTCTTCACCGCGCTCGACTGGCTCGAGGAGCGCCTGTCGACCCGCCGCTACCTCGTCGGCGACACGATCACCGAGGCCGACGTCCGGCTCTTCACGACCCTGGCACGGTTCGACGCGGTCTACCACGGCCACTTCAAGTGCAACCGGTCCAAGCTCACCGAGATGCCGGTCCTGTGGGCCTACGCCCGCGACCTCTTCCAGACGCCGGGCTTCGGTGACACGACCGACTTCGTGCACATCAAGAGCCACTACTACGAGGTCCACCGCGACATCAACCCGACCGGGGTCGTCCCGGCGGGGCCGGACCTGTCGGGCTGGGCCGAGCTCCACGGGCGCGAGTCGCTCGGTGGGCGGCCGTTCGGTGACGGCACCCCTCCCGGCCCGCCGCCGGAGTCCGAGCGGGTCCCGACCGCGCACAACCCCCACATCGGCGCGGACGGCCTCATCTCGCTCTGACCCCGGCAGGAGCACTGGCAGGACCGCTTGGCGCTCGAGCGGTGCCAGTTCGCCTCAGCGGTCAACCTTGTGGTCCGCCGGTGCGACTCTGCTGGTGTGAGTCCACTCCTGCGAGCGGTCGGTGAGCGAGGGCCCGGTGCCCCCGCCACCGACCTCGAGCGCGAGGAGGCGCTCACCGTCCTCTTCCGGACGCACTGCGCGGACCTCACCCGCCTCGGCTACGCCCTGACGGGGGACCGGGGAGCGGCCGAGGAGGCCGTGCAGGACGCCTTCGTCTCGCTGCACCGTCACTGGCGGACGCTGCGCGACCGGTCGGCGATCCACGCCTACCTGCGGGCCGCCGTCGTGAACCGGTGCCGGTCCGTGCACCGGGACCGCGCCCGACGGGTGCGTGCGACGGAGCCGCTCCGGCCCGAGCTCGTGGCCCTGCCGGGCGCGGAGGACGAAGCCCTGGCCCACGAGGCCTCGCGGCGCATCGTCGAGCAGGTGCGCCACCTGCCCCAGCGCCAGCGTGAGGTCATCGTGTGCCGCTACTACCTCGACCTCACCGAGCGGCAGACCGCCGACCTGCTCCAGATCTCGGTGGGGTCGGTCAAGAAGCACGCGAGCCGAGCCCTGGCCGCCCTGCACGACCGGATGGGGGTGGCGCCATGAGCACGACGGAGGCGCGGCTGCGCGAGGCGCTCCACGACGCGGTGGACGCGCTCCCGGTTGCCGACGACGACGTCGCCCGGATGGAGCGCGACCTCGTCGCTGCCCTGGCCGGTCCCGGACGCAGTCCGGTCGGGTTGCGGCACCGGCGCCAACGGTGGGGTCTCGTCGCCGCCGCCGCGGTCCTCGCAGCGGCCGTCGCCGGTGCACTGGCCGTCACCGGGGACGACAGGGGGTCCGAGAGACTCCCGGCCCGGCCGCCCACCACGGACCGCCCGCTGGTCCCGGCCGAGCTCGTGGGCACGTGGCGGACCGTCCCCGACAACCGTCGGGTCTGGGCGTTCGTCGCGGACGGCCGCGTGTCGGTGGACCCGACCGCCGGCGACTTCCTCGAGGCGGACTTCAAGGACCGGGTCGTCACGCGCTCGGGTGACCTCTACACGGTGCACACCGAGGACGGCTGTGATGAGACGGTGCGGATCAGGATCGTGGCCCCCGGGTCCGCCGCGCTGTCCGGACAGCGGACCACCTGCGACCCGGCACTCGGTCCGGAGACCGAGGAGACGCTCCTCGAGCGCGTCTCGCCGCAGCCCTTCCTCGGTGGGGAGCTCGGCCGGCCCCGACCGTCGACCGAGCCGGGCTTCCTCCCGCAGTCGACCTTCGTCGAAGGCGTGTGGCTGCACGTCGAGAGCGGGACGCTGCTGGCCATGGGACGCCCCTGGCGGGGCGAGCTCCTCCGCTACGTCCTCGACGACGACGGCGACGGGAAGAGCGACCCCGACCAGTCAGGGCGCGTCGTCATGCCCGGGGCGGGCCCTCCCGTCTTCCAGCCCGATGCGGCAACCGGGCCGCCGCCGTGCCACCTGGCGTTCACCTCGCTGGTCATCCTCCACGACACGATGACGACGCGGACGCCGCCCGGCGCCTGCCTGAGGACGCGTGGCGCGGGTGCGAGCCAGACGTGGGTCCGGATCGCCTGAGGACGCGTCAGTCCTTGGAGGTCTCGCCCGGCAAGGCGAGCATCTGGTCGAGAGCCCGACGGGCGTCGGCGGCGACCTGCTCATCGACGCGGATGGCGTTGACGACACGACCGTCGACGAGGGACTCGAGCGCCCACACGAGGTGCGGGAGGTCGATCCGGTTCATCGTCGAGCAGTAGCAGACGTTCTTCTCGAGGAACGCGATCCGCTGCTCGGGGAACATCTGGGCCAGGCGCTGGACGAGGTTGAGCTCGGTGCCGACCGCCCACGCCGTGCCGGGAGGTGCCGCGGCGATGGTCTGGATGATCTTCTCGGTCGAGCCGACCTCGTCGGCGAGCTCGACGACCTCGTGACGGCACTCGGGGTGGACGATGACCTTGACCCCGGGGATCTCGGCGCGCGCGGCAGCGACGGCCTCGGTGGTGAACCGGCCGTGCACCGAGCAGTGCCCGCGCCACAGGATCATCCGGGCCGCCTGCAGCTCCTCGACCGTGAGGCCACCCATCGGGCGGTGCGGGTCCCAGACCACGCAGTCCTCGAGCGAGCCGCCGAGGTCGCGCGCCCAGGTGTTGCGCCCGAGGTGCTGGTCGGGGAGGAAGAGGACCTTGCCCGTGCCGTTCGTGCCGCCGGTCTGGTCGAGCGCCCACGTCAGGGCCGTCTTCGCGTTCGACGACGTGCAGATCGTCCCGCCGTGCCGGCCGGTGAACGCCTTGATCGCCGCCGACGAGTTCATGTAGGTCACCGGCACGGTGTCGTCGGCGACCCCGGCGGCGACGAGCTCGTCCCAGCAGTCCTCGACCTGCGCGATGGCGGCCATGTCGGCCATCGAGCACCCGGCGGCGAGGTCGGGCAGGATCACGGTCTGCTCGTCGCTCGTGAGGATGTCGGCCGACTCGGCCATGAAGTGCACCCCGCAGAAGACGATCCACGGCGCGTCCGGGCGGGCGGCGGCCTCCTTGGCGAGCTTGAACGAGTCGCCTGTGACGTCGGCGAACTCGATGACCTCGTTGCGCTGGTAGTGGTGACCCAGGACGAAGACCTTGTCGCCGAGCGCCTCCTTGGCGGCGCGGGCGCGCGCCACGAGGTCGGGGTCGGAGGCGGCCGGCAGGTCGCCGGGGCACTCGACGCCCCGCTCGGAGTGCAGGTCGCGGCCCTGGCCGAGCACGAGGAGGGGGAGCGGAGCGGCAGGCGTCGTCGTCACGGCACGATCGTATGCCGGTGGCCTCGGCTCCCGACGCCGGTCGCCCGCCGCTGCGCTCCCGGCCCCGGAGCCGCCGTGCTTCCGGCGGCGGAACGGACCCGATACCGTGCGTGCCGTGCACGTCGTCATCGCCCCGGACTGCTTCACCGGAACCCTCACGGCCACCCAGGCGGCGGAGGCCATGGCCGCAGGGTGGCACGACACCGCGCCCGGCGACGCCCTCACCCTGCTCCCGCTGTCCGACGGCGGCCCCGGCTTCCTCGACGTCCTCGGGCGAGCGCTCGAGGGCGAGACCGTCGCCCTCACGGTGAGCGACCCGGTCGGCCGCGAGGTGCCCGCAGCGGTCCTCGTCGTCGAGCACGAGGGTGGGCGGACGGCATACGTCGAGTCCGCGCAGGCGGCCGGCCTGCACCTGCTCGCGGCCGACGAGCGCAACCCGGCCCTCACGAGCACGTGGGGCGTGGGTCAGCTCGTCCTCGCCGCGCTCGAGGAGGACGTCGACCGGATCGTCGTCGGCCTCGGGGGCAGCGGAACCAACGACGCGGGCGCGGGACTGCTCGCCGCGCTCGGCGCCGGCCCCGCGGACGTCCTCGCCCGCGGCGGCAGTGCGCTCGCACAGGCACCCGACGACGCGCTCACGGGGCTGCTCGCCGCCCGCGACCGCTTCTCGGGCGTCGACCTCGTCGTCGCCACCGACGTCGACAACCCCCTCCTCGGGTTCAAGGGTGCGAGCGCGGTGTTCGGCCCGCAGAAGGGCGCCTCGCCCGAGCTCGCCCAAGAGCTCGAGGGGGCGCTCGGACGCTTCACCGAGATCGTCGCCCGCACCCTGCCCTCACCCCTGGACCTGCTCACGGGCAGTCCCCGCCGCCTCGAGCGCGAGCCCGGCGCGGGCGCCGCGGGCGGGCTCGGCTACGCCCTGTTCCTCCTCGGTGGACGGCGGGTGAGCGGGGTCGACCTCGTCCTCGACGCCGTCGGCTTCCACGACGTCGTGCGAGAGAGCGACCTCGTCGTCACGGGTGAGGGCACCTTCGACTGGCAGAGCCTGCAGGGCAAGGTCGCGGCCGGTGTCGCCGTCGCGGCGCTCGAGGCCGGCCTCCCGAGCGTCGTGCTCGCGGGTCAGGTCCTCGTGGGCCGTCGCGAGACGATGGGGCTGGGGATCAGCGGCACGTATGCCGTCGCCGAGACTCCCGAGGAGGTCGACGCGGCGCTGCTCGACCCCGTGGGCACGCTGCGCGCCCGTGCGGCGCGGGTGGCCAGGACGTGGTCCGCTGGTCGGTGACGACGGTGGGAAGTCGTATCCTGAAGTCACGCCCGGGAACAGATCGTGGCCGCCGACAGTTGCGACCACATGCAGCACCCTTGACCACCCGAGCCCCGACGCAGCACAGGAGTCACCCATGAGCGAGCTCGACACCACGACCACGACCGTCGACGCGGCTGCCGAGGCCCCGGCCCACGGCGTCCTCCTCACCGACCTCGCGGCCGGCAAGGTCCGTTCCCTCCTCGAGCAGGAGGGTCGCGACGACCTGCGCCTGCGCGTGGGCGTGCAGCCCGGTGGCTGCTCCGGCCTCATCTACCAGCTCTACTTCGACGAGCGCTCGCTCGACGGTGACCTGGTGCGCGACTTCGACGGTGTCGAGGTCGTCGTCGACCGGATGAGCGGCCCCTACCTCGAGGGCGCCACGATCGACTTCTCCGACACCATCGAGAAGCAGGGCTTCACCATCGACAACCCCAACGCGGGCAGCTCCTGCGCCTGCGGCGACTCGTTCAGCTGAGCCGCACCCACGGCATACATCGAGGGCCCCTCACCACGTGGTGAGGGGCCCTTGGCGTATGACGTGCGCTCAGTCGCACGTGCTGTGGTCGGTCAGCGGTACTCGGGGTTGGGGTGGTCGAAGTTCGCGCCCCGGTCCCACTTGACCCGCTCGTTGCCGCCGGTCGGGAAGCCGCCCTGCTGCTTGAGCAGCCACGCGAGGTGCATGAGGTTCCACGTCATGAAGGTCGTGTTGCGCTGGGTGAACTCGTTCTGGGGGCCCCCGCTGCCCTCGTCGAGGTAGGACGGGCCCGGGCCGGCCTCGCCGATCCAGCCGGCGTCGGCGTTCGGCGGGATCGTGCAACCGAGGTGCTGGAGGCTGTAGAGGACGTTGGACGCGCAGTGCTTGATGCCGTCCTCGTTGCCGGTGATGATGACACCGCCGACCTTGCCGTAGTAGATGTACTGGCCGTGGTCGTTGGTCAGCCCGCTCATCGCGTAGAGGCGTTCGATGACCTGCTTGGTGATGCTCGAGTTGTCACCGAGCCAGATCGGGCCGGCGATGACGAGGATGTCGCTGGCGAGCACCCGCTCCCAGATCTCGGGCCAGGCGTCGCTCTCCCAGCCGTGCTCGGTCATGTCCGGGTAGACGCCCGTGGCGATGTCGTGGTCGACGGCGCGCAGCACCTCGACCTCGACGCCGTGCTTCTCCATGATCGCGGTGCTCACGTCGATGAGGCCCTGGGTGTGGCTCGTCTCGGGTGAGCGCTTGAGGGTGCAGTTGAAGACGAAGGCCTTGAGGCCGGTGTAGTCGGCGTCCTGCCAGCGGGGGGAGTCCATGTCAGGCACTCTGCTCGCTCGACGCGTCGTGGACAAGAGCAGGGCGCCGACGGCGCAGGAGCCGCCACGGCTGGGCCACGAAGAGGAAGACGAAGAGCGGTCCGGCGAGGAGCTGCCAGAGCGGCGAGATGCTCGCCTGGAGGGTGCCGGGGGAGGACTGCACGGTGAACGTCGTGCCGAACCACGGGAAGGGGTGCACGTCGACGGCCCGCGTCACCCCCGCGGCCTCGACGCTCTGGACGATGGTGAGGCTCGTGACGAGGAGCCACGCGACGAGGAGCGCCAGCGTGGCGGCGCCCCAGATGAGGCCCTGGGACCAGCGTGGGCGGGACGGGTCGGTGTCGGTCGCGGCATACGCGAGCTCCTTGGGTGAGCCGATGCCGAACAGCGCCCGCGTCGTGCCCACGTCGGCGCTTGCCTCGGTGAGGTTGGCGCGCAGCTCGCGGCGCAGGTCGCGGCGCCGCGACCCGCGCACGCCGCGCATCTCGAGCCAGAAGTCGTAGCGCGCGACGGCGGTCTCGATCCGGGTGCGGTCGATGAGGTTCATGCGGTCTCCCCTGCGGTGAGTGTGGCGGCGGTGGCGGTCTGCACGGACTGGACGAGGTCGGTCCACGCGGTGCGCCGGGCGGCGAGCTCGGCGTGCCCGGCATCGGTGAGGCGGTAGTACTTGCGGGCGGGGCCGGCGTCGCTGCGGACGAGGTGGGAGTCAAGGAGCCCGGCAGCCTCGAGGCGGGTGAGGCCGGGGTAGACGGTGCCCTCGGCGAGGTCGTCGAAGCCGGCGGCACGCAGCTGGGTCACGAGCCCGTAGCCGTAGTTGTCGCCGGTCGACAGCACGCTCAGGAGGAGGAGCCCGAGGACTCCCTTGAGCATCTGCGGGTCATGTGCGGGCATGGCTCCACTGTGTCGCCCAGTACTATGCGATGTCAAGTACCTGACGATGTGGAGTTTGAACACCCGGCCACAGTGGGGTTTCCGGCGGGGGAGTGGCGGGGCTCGTCGACGGGGTAGGTTGCCGTGGTGCGCATCGCAGTCACCGGGTCCATCGCGACCGACCACCTCATGACCTTCCGGGGTCGGTTCGCCGACTCCCTCGTCGTCGAGCAGCTCGACAAGATCTCGGTGTCGTTCCTCGCGGACACCCTCGAGATCCGCCGAGGGGGAGTCGCCGGCAACATCTGCTTCGGCATGGCCGTCCTCGGCCAACGGCCGCTGCTCGTGGGCGCGGCCGGTGAGGACTTCGGCGACTACCGCAGCTGGCTCACCCGCCACGGCGTCGACTGCGAGCACGTCCACATCTCCGACACCAAGCACACGGCGCGCTTCGTCTGCACGACCGACGACGACATGGCCCAGATGGCGACGTTCTACGCCGGGGCCATGAGCGAGGCCCGGCTCATCGAGCTCGGCCCGATCGCCGCCGACGGTCTCGACCTCGTCCTCGTCGGCGCCAACGACCCGGACGCGATGCTGCGCCACACCGACGAGTGCCGCACCCGCGGGATCACCTTCGTCGCTGACCCCTCGCAGCAGCTCGCCTTCGCCGACGGCCCCTTCATCCGCACGCTCATCGAGGGCGCGGACTACCTCTTCACCAACGAGTACGAAGCGCACCTCACCGAGCAGAAGACCGGGTGGAGCGCCGACGACATCCAGGCGCAGGTGACGACCCGCGTCATCACCAAGGGCAAGGACGGCGCCGTCATCATCACCCGCGGCGAGGACCCGATCGAGGTCCCCATCGCCGGTGAGACGCGCCGCGCCGACCCGACGGGTGTCGGCGACGCCTTCCGCGCCGGCTTCCTCACCGGGCTGTCGGCCGGGCTCGAGCACCGGCGCTGCGCCGAGATCGGATCGCTCCTCGCGACCTACGTCCTCGAGACGATCGGCACCCAGGAGTACGTCCTCGACAAGAAGGCGTTCCTCGACCGCCTCGCGCAGGCCTACGGCGACGACTCGGCCGCCGACGTCGAGCCGCACATCACGTGCGCGAGGCCCTGACCTCCCGGCCGTGACCGTCCCGTTCCCCCCTGTCGAGCCGCCCGCGGGCGAGTGGGCGCTCGGCCAGCTCCGCCCCACCGACGACGAGGACCTCGTCGCGGCCGGTGCGGACCTCGCCCCCGGCACGCTGCTCGCCGCCTACCGAGCCGGGCTCTTCCCCATGGGTCTCGGCGAGCACGGCACGCGCCCGATCGGCTGGTGGTCGCCCGACCCGCGCGGGGTCCTGCTGCCCGGCGGCTTCCGGGAGCGGCGCTCACTGACCAAGGCCCGGGCCAAGTTCGAGATCCGGGTCGACACCGCGTTCGTCGACGTCATGCGACGCTGCGCCGACCCCGAGCGTGAGGGGCGCTGGATCACCGACGAGATCGTCACGGCATACACCGAGCTGCACCGGCTGGGCTGGGCCCACAGCGTGGAGGCCTGGCGCGACGGCGCGCTCGTGGGAGGGCTCTACGGCATCGCCATCGGCGGCCTCTTCGCCGGTGAGTCGATGTTCCACTCCGAGCGCGACGCGTCCAAGGTGGCCCTCGCGGCGCTCGTCGACATCGTCCACGCCGACGGTGACGAGCGACGGGTCATCGACGTGCAGTGGGCGACCGAGCACCTCGAGCGGCTCGGCGTCGTCGAGTGGCCACGCCGGCGCTACCTCGACGCCCTCCCAGCGGCCCTCGCAGCCCCGGCCGTCCGCTTCGGCTGAGCACTCAGCCGAGAACGACGGCGTATGCCGTGTGCCCACCTCGCCTCTCGAGCGTCACCGTGTGCCCGCGCATCCGGGTCCAGGCCGGGATGTCGGACTCCGCGGCGGGGTCGTCGGCGAGGACGTGCAGCGTCGTGCCCGCCGGCAGGTCGCGGGCCAGCCGGGCGAGCCGGATGACGGGCAGGGGGCACTTGAGGCCCCGCGCGTCGAGGTCGGGTGCCGGGTCGTCGGAGTCCTCGACGGGTCCGATGGGAGGGCTCACAGGTCGCCCACCCCGAGACGGGCCCGCAGGTCGGCCACGACAGCGGGCAGCTCGCGGCACAGGCGCTCGACGTCGTCGGCACGCTCTGGACGCACCGCCTCGAGCGGGAGGGTGACCCGGACGTTGCCGTGGGTCAGCGCACCCATCGCGGCCAGGACGTGGCTGGGCTCGAGCCGGCTGGACGTGCACGCCGAGCCGGAGGCGACCGCGACCCCCCTCTGGTCGAGGGCGTCGACGATGCTCTCGCCGTCGACGTAGAGCGCGCTGAAGGTCACGACGTGGGGGAGCCGGTCGTCGGGGTCACCGACGACCTCGACATCGGGTACGGCTGCGGCTGCCGCGCGGATCCGCTCGGTCAGGGTGAGTGCCGACGCCTCCTCGGCGGCCTGCGCGTGGAGCGCCTGCTGCCACGCCTCGGCCGCAGCCAGGACGAGCGGCACCCACGGGTCCTCGACCTCGCGCCCGTGCTCAGGCTCCCAGCGGGGGCCGGGGAGGTCGAAGCGAGCCCCCGTCCGCACCGCGAGGACGCCCACGGGTGGGCCGGCCACCGTCGCGGCGTCGCCGACGAGCGCGTCCCACGAGCCGGGCGTCGCGATGCGACCGAGTGATGCGGTGCCGTCGAGCAGCAGCGGGACCGAGGCCTCACGGCACACGTCGTGGAGCGCAGCGACCGGCTGCACCGTCCCGACCTCGCCGTTGGCGTGCTGGAGGGCCACGAGCGCGGTGGGGCCGGTGGCCAGGGCCATCCCGAGGGTCTCGGGGGAGATGCGGGCGAGACGGTCGACGGGCAGGGGGACGCTTGCCGGGTCCGCCTCGTGGGCCTCGTGGAGCAGCACGGCCCGGTCGACGGCCGACGTCACCAGCCGCTCGGCGGTGCGCCGACGGGGGTGCCTCAGTCCCGCCACGCCGACGCGCAGGGCATGGGCGCCGCTCGGGTGGAACGACACCTCGTCGGGCCGGGCCCCGATGGACGTGGCGATGCTCTCGCGGGCGCGGTCGAGCAGGTGGCGGGCCTGGCGGGCCTCCCGGTGCAGGCGCCGCGGGTCCGCCCAGCCGGCGTCGAGAGCGGCGAGGAGGGTGTCTCGAGCAGCAGGGTGCAGAGGGCTGCGGGTGGCGTCCAGCACAGGTCGACCGTAACGCCACCCGTCCCATGGAAGTTCCGCCCCATGCACTAGTGTTTGGTCGTGTTCCAGCAGACGACGCAGGAGGGTGCCACGGTGCGCCAGCACGACCACTTCAACCCCCGCCCACGAGGCCGCCGACTGGCCCTGTGGGCCGCTGTGGCCGTGAGTGCGATGGTGACGCTCAGCGGGTGCGAGCTGGGCAAGTTCGAGAACGGCTTCCTCCCCCAGGGAGTGACCGAGAACTCCGAGCGCGTGCGCGCCCTGTGGATCGGTGCGTGGATCGCGTGCCTCGCCGTCGGTGTCCTCGTCTGGGGTCTCACCGCGTGGTGCATCGTGGCCTACCGCCGCCGCCGCGACGACAACGAGCTCCCCGTCCAGCTGCGCTACAACGTGCCGCTCGAGATCCTCTACACGATCGTCCCGATCTTCATGGTCGCCGTGTTCTTCTTCTACACCGCCAAGGACCAGTCGGCGCTGCTCGACACGTCCAAGGACCCCGCCGTGACGGTCAACGTCGTCGGCAAGCAGTGGTCCTGGGACTTCAACTACGTCGAGGCGGACGTCCACGAGGTCGGCACGCAGGCCATCCTCACCGGTGAGCCCGGCGCCGAGGAGACCATCCCGACCATGTACCTCCCGGTCGGTGAGCGGGTCGAGTTCGTGCTCACGTCGCGTGACGTCATCCACTCGTTCTGGGTCCCGCAGTTCCTCCAGAAGCTCGACATGCTCCCGGGCAAGGTCAACAAGTTCCAGGTCGTGCCGACGGAGGAGGGCACCTTCAAGGGCAAGTGTGCCGAGCTCTGCGGCGCCTACCACTCCCAGATGCTGTTCAACGTCAAGGTCGTCCCGCGTGCCGAGTTCGACGCGCACATGGCCGACCTCAAGTCCCAGGGTCAGACCGGGCTCCTCGGCACCGACCTGAACCGCGAGGGTCTCGTGCCGGGCGAGCAGGAGCTCCTGCCCGAAGAACTGAGGAAGTAAACCCATGAGTGCCGCAACCGAAACCCGCACCATGCTCCGTGAGCGCGAGACCGTCCGCCACGCGCGGGTGTCGCCGGGCGCCACGGTCGTCAAGTGGATCACCACGACCGATCACAAGGTCATCGGCAACCTCTACTTCATCACCTCGTTCGCGTGGTTCCTCATGGGCGGCCTCATGGCGCTCATCATCCGCGCCGAGCTGTTCCAGCCGGGGATGCAGGTCGTCGACAACCCGGAGCAGTTCAACCAGCTCTTCACGATGCACGGCACGATCATGCTGCTGCTCTTCGCGACGCCGCTGTTCGCGGCCTTCGCCAACGCGCTCATGCCGCTCCAGATCGGCGCGCCCGACGTGTCGTTCCCGCGGCTCAACATGTTCGCCTACTGGCTCTACCTCTTCGGTGGCCTCATCGCCGCCGGTGGCTTCCTCACGCGTGACGGCGCGGCCGCCTTCGGCTGGTTCGCCTACACCCCGCTGTCGGACGCGTCCTACAGCCCGGGTGCGGGTGGCAACCTCTGGGTCTTCGGCCTGGCGCTCGCCGGCTTCGGCACCATCCTCGGCTCGGTCAACTTCATCACGACCATCCTGACGATGCGCGCCCCCGGCATGACGATGTTCCGGATGCCGATCTTCGTGTGGACCGTCCTCATCACGTCGATCCTCGTGCTCCTCATCTTCCCGGCCCTGGCCGCCGCGCTCTTCGCGCTGGGTGCCGACCGCCGGTTCGGTGCGCACATCTTCGACCCCGCCAGTGGCGGTGTGATGCTCTGGCAGCACATCTTCTGGTTCTTCGGCCACCCCGAGGTCTATGTCATCGCGCTGCCGTTCTTCGGGATCATCTCCGAGATCCTCCCGGTGTTCTCGCGCAAGCCGATCTTCGGCTACAAGACCCTCGTCTACGCGACCATCGCCATCGCCGCGCTGTCGGTGTCGGTGTGGGCCCACCACATGTACGGCACGGGTCAGGTGCTCCTCCCGTTCTTCGCGATCATGACGATGCTCATCGCGGTGCCGACCGGCGTGAAGTTCTTCAACTGGATCGGCACGATGTGGGGCGGCAAGCTCAGCTTTGAGACGCCGATGCTCTGGGCCCTCGGCTTCCTCGTGACCTTCCTCTTCGGTGGCCTCACCGGCGTCATCCTCGCCAGCCCGGCCCTCGACTTCCACCTCACCGACAGCTACTTCGTCGTGGCGCACTTCCACTACGTCGTCTTCGGCACCGTCGTGTTCGCGATGTTCGGCGGCTTCTACTTCTGGTGGCCCAAGCTCACCGGCCGGATGCTCGACGAGACGCTCGGCAAGGTCCACTTCTGGATGCTGTTCATCGGCTTCCACACGACCTTCCTCATCCAGCACCTGCTGGGCATCTGGGGCATGCCGCGTCGCTACGCCGACTACCTCCCCGAGGACGGCTTCACGTTCGCCAACCAGGTGTCGACGGTCGGTGCGTTCCTCCTCGGCGCCTCGATGATCCCGTTCTTCTACAACGTCTGGAAGACCTGGCGCTACGCGCCGCTCGTCGAGACCGACGACCCGTGGGGCTACGGCGCCTCGCTCGAGTGGGCGACGTCCTGCCCGCCGCCTCGCCACAACTTCAACTCCATCCCGCGGATCCGCTCCGAGCGCCCCGCCTTCGACCTCAACCACCCCGAGGCGGCCCCGGCCGGCTACGAGCGGTCCGGTCTCGTGCGGGCCATGGGCGCCGCGGACCTCGGTGACGAGTCGATGTCCTCGACGACCAAGAAGGAAAGCTGACCCATGCTGGCAATGGAACGGATCGGCTACCTCTTCGGTGGCTTCGCCGCCCTCATGGCGGTCGTCTACGGCGTCTGGAACGACTTCACCGAGCCCGTGGGTGTCGTCGGGCTGACCCTCGGCGCCCTGCTCGGCTTCATGATCGCCGGCTACCTCAACATCACCCGTCGCAAGCTCGACGGTGTCCCGCCCGAGGACGACCCCCTGGGCGAGATCAGCGACATCGCCGGTGACTACGGCTTCTTCAGCCCGCACAGCTGGTGGCCGCTGTGGCTCGCGGCCTCCTCGGCGCTCATCTTCCTCGGCCTGGCGATCGGCTGGTGGCTCGTCGCCCTCGGCGCGTTCTTCACGATCCCCGCGCTCGTCGGCTGGGTCTTCGAGTACTGGAAGGGCCCGCACGCCCTCTGATCCCCCACTCTCGCGCACCGTGCGAACAGGACCGGCCCCGTCTCTTGACGGGGCCGGTCCTGTTGTCGCTGCGGTGGTGTCCCGGGTCGGCGGGCGAGGTTCGTCAGGCCTGGGAGCGCCGACGCCGGGTCGTCATGAGCCGGCGAAGGTGGGGCAGCCCCAGCTGACGGGCCAGCCGGCGCAGCGGCGCGGCGAGAGCGGCTCCGACGATGACGCCGAGGGCGATGGCGGCGACCACGACGACGACATCGGCCAGGGCGGTGGCTGCCTCACCGGCGCCGACCTCGAACTGGGCCAGCGAGATGAGCCCCAGCGAGCCGGGGACGAGGAGCCAGAAGCTGGGCAGGAAGGTCACCATGCGGGGCAGCTCCGGACGGACGTACTCGAGCAGCGTCGAGAGCAGCGCGGCGACGACGGCGCCGACGAAGGCGCCGGCCCAGCGCGTGTCGACGACCGCGACCGTGAGGGCCTGCGCCGTGAAGGTCGCCAGGATCGCAGCGGCCAGCCACGGGGCCTGACGGACCGGCACCGACTCCAGGAGCGCGATCGCGACCGTGACGACAGCCAGTCCGAGCAGGGGTGCCCACCAGCCGGGGCCCTCGGGGGCAGAGGTGTCGAGCAGCACCGCCGGGCCGCCGACCACCGCCAGGGCGGCCCCGACGCCGAGGACGAAGAGCAGCAGCTGGACCAGCCCGAACGCGAGGCGCGAGCTCCCGGCCACCATGGCCCCGGCGGCGAGCTCGGTGAGCCCGGTGACGATGAGGGCTCCGGGCAGCAGCACCGCGATCGGAGCCACGAGACTGCGCAGCGGGGCGTCCAGCCACCCCTGGTCCGCAGCGAGGAAGGCCAGGAGCGCCACGACGAGACCGGCGACGAACGGCGTGAGCGTGCGAAGGGCGCTCCCGCGGCTTCCCAGCCGGACGAAGACCGGGGTCAGCGCGGCGACGGCCACGGTGAAGAGGAAGGTCGCGAGCGACGGCGCGAGGATGAGCCCGATGCCCACGCCGGACAGCATCGCGCCGGCGACGAACCCGACCGTGCGGTAGCGGTGCGGCTGCGCGCGGAGCCGGGCGAGCTGCTTCAGCCCGGCCTCGGGCGTGGTGCGACCGGTCCGGAGCCCGACCTGGAGGGCAAGGACGTCGGCGAGCTGGTCCAGCCGCAGACCTCCATCGACCTGCTCGAAGGTGGACGCATCGCCCGACCGGAGCGAGACCATGAGTCCGGTGGGGGAGCAGGCGACCTGCGTGCCCGTGTGTCCCAGGGCCCGGGCGACGTCACGCACGTCCTCCTCGACCTCGTGCACCGGCATGCCTCCTGCGAGGAGCCCGGCACCGACCCAGGCGAGCAGCCGGCGGTCACGGACATCGTCGACCGGCGTGGGCCGGGAGTTCCAGGAGTGCCGGGAGTCGGCGGGGGTGCTCACCCGAGAACCGTATCCGCCGGGTCCGGCCAGCGATGCGGTGTCCGTGGGACGACGGCCCGACGGCCCGACGGCCCGGCGTCAGCCCCAGCCGAGCTCGTGCAGGGCGGCGTCGTCGATGCCGAAGTGGTGCGCGATCTCGTGGACGACGGTGATCGCGATCTCGTCACGCAGGTCGTCGAGGTCCTCGCACATGCGCGTCAGCGGACCACGGAAGAGCGTGATCCGGTCGGGCAGGTTGCCCAGCCCCCAGCCGGCGTCGCGCTCGGTGAGCGGCACACCGTCATAGACCCCGAGCAGCTCGGGGTCGTCGGCCGGCGGCTCGTCCTCGACGAGGAAGACGACGTTGTCGAGCATCGCCATGAGCTCCTCGGGCACCTCGTCGAGCGACTCCTCGACGATCGACTCGAACTGCTCCGGGGCGACGGCATCCACGGCCCCAGCCTGTCACGCCCGGTGCAGCCGCTGGTGCACCCGGGCTGCCTGGCGGGTGAGGTGGTCGCGCTCGGCCGCGCTGGCTGCGGAACGGGACGCGACGGCATACAGGCTGTGGGCGGTCTCGAGGTCTCCGGCACGCTCGTGGAGGTGGGCACGCACGGCCGTGTGTCTCGGCACCGAGTCCGGCACCCGTGCCACCGCTGCCAGCCCGGCACGCGGGCCGTCGACCTCGCCGACGGCGACCGCCCGGTTGAGCTCGACGACGGGGGTGGGGTTGAGCTCCATGAGCAGGTCGTACCACTCGAGGATCTGGGGCCAGTCGGTCTGCTCCGCGACCGGTGCGTCGGCGTGCAGCGCTGCGATGGCCGCCTGCACCTGGAACTCCCCGAGCCGGTCGAGCGACAGTGCGCTCTGGAGGATCTCGACACCCTCATTGATGAGCCCGGTGTCCCACCGGCTGCGGTCCTGCACGTCGAGGCTGACGAGGGCGCCGTCGGGTGACCATCGGGCCGGCCGGCGCGCATGGTGCAGGAGCATGAGGGCGAGCAGACCGGCGACCTCCGGCTCGGGCGCCGACGACAGCAGCTGACGGGTGAGCCGGATGGCCTCGTCCGCGAGGTCGACCTCGCCGCTGTGCCCCTCGTTGTAGATGAGGTAGAGCACACGCAGCACCACGGCGAGGTCACCGGGCTCGGTGAGACGTTCCCGCGACAGCGTGCGCTTGGCACGGGAGATCCGCTGGGCCATCGTCGACTCGGGGACGAGGTACGCACTGGCGATCTGACGCGTCGTGAGGCCTCCGACGGCGCGCAGGGTCAGGGCCACGGCCGACGACGGCGAGAGCGCCGGGTGGCACGCGAGGAAGAGCAGGAGCAGCGTCTCGTCGGTGCCCGTGACTGGGCCCGGATCGGGCTCGAGGTGGTCGGCGACCTCGCGCCGGCGCCGTGAGGACTCCGAGCGGACGACGTCGAGGTGCTTGCGCCACGCCGTGGTGACGAGCCAGGCGAACGGGTCGCGCGGCGTGTCCTCCCCCCAGCGCCGGTGCGCCTCGATGAGCGCCTCCTGGACGGCGTCCTCGGCCGAGGCGAAGTCCGCCCCGCGTCGCACGAGGACGCCGAGCACCCGTGGACCGAGGTCCTTGAAGAGCGCGCCCAGATCGGTCATGGCAGGCGTCTGGCGGCTCAGGCGTCGACCTGCGGGACGTCGGTGAGGAAGGGGCGGACCTCGAGCCACTCCTCGAGCGGCACGCCACCGGGACCTGGCGCCGAGGAGAGGAAGGCGGCGACCTCGTGGGCCCGCTCGAGCGAGTCGACGTCGATGGCCATCCACCCGGCGATGAGGTCCTTGGTCTCCGCGAACGGACCGTCGGTGACCGGCGGCCGGCCCTCGCCGTCGTAGCGCACGAAGCTGCCCTCGGGGGAGAGGGCCTGGGCGTCGACGAACTCACCCCGCTCCTTCAGGGTGTCGGCGACGTGCTGCATGAACGCCATGTGGTCGGTGACCTCCTGCGGGGTCCACTGGTCCATCGGGACCGTGCCCTGCGGCCGGCGCTCGGGTCCGCCGACGTAGTGCTTGAGGAGCAGGTACTTCGCCATGGTCTCTCCTGGGTTCGGTGGCGGCCTCGTGACCGCCGACACCACGGGGACGGAGCCGTATGCCGTTCCTCGACATCCGCGGACCGCGGCCCCGCGCGTTCCTGCTGACGACCCTGTCACGCCAACGGCCCCGCCGACAGCAGCGACCCCCGGACACATGGTCCGGGGGTCGCTGTCTGTCGCCGTGGGTGGCGCGCGAGGTCAGGTCCTGCTCACTCCCGCAGGCGGCTGGCGCTGCCGATGCCACGCTCGGCGGCCTCGGAGCGGCCGGCGTCGGTGTCGGCGCCTTGACCACCGGTGCCGGGGGTGTGGTCCGAGTCGCCCTCGATGCCCTCGTAGTCGAAGGGCGCCTCGATCGCCTCGGCCTGGTGGCCGTCGTGGTGCGCCGCCGCCAGCTCGGCCGGGGTGACCGGGTTGACCGCGTCCTTGAAGTAGAAGTGCGACACCTTGGCACGCAGACGGTCCTTGCGGGCCGCGGGGCGGGCCACGCCGTTCTCGTCGACATCCGGCGTGAGCTGCAGCGGCTCGACCGGCTCGTGCTGCACGAGGATCCAGCGCTCGTGGTCCGTGAGGGCGTCATGGCGCTCGTGGAACGAGCCGTCGGCGCCGCGGATGATCCGCCCCGACTCCCGCGCGTGAAGCGCGAGGTCGCGGTCACGGCGCTGGAGGCTGAGGCAGATCCGCTTCGTCACCCAGAACGTCAGCGGCGGGAGGACGAACAGCCCGATCCGGAACGCCCAGGTGATGTCGTTGATCGACATGCCGAGCTTAATGGCCATGATGTCGTTGCCGGCCGCGAACATGAACACGGAGTAGGCGACGATGCCGGCCATGCCGATGCCGGTGCGGGTCGGGTTGTTGCGGGGACGGTCGAGCAGGTGGTGCTCGCGGTCGTCACCGGTGACCCAACGCTCGACGAACGGGTAGACACCCACGACGATGTAGACCAGCGGCAGCAGCACGAGGGCGCCGAGCGCGATGTTGAGCGACATCGTGAAGCCGAGGAAGCTGAACTCGAGCCAGCCGGGCAGCAGTCGAAGTGCACCGTCGTAGGCACCCATGTACCAGTCGGGCTGCGAGCCCGCCGTCACGGGGGAGGGGTCGTAGGGACCGTAGGCCCAGATCGGGTTGATCGTGAACAGCGCCGAGATGAGGGCGATGACACCGAAGACGATGAAGAAGAACCCGCCCGCCTTGGCGGCGTAGACCGGCATGACGCGATAGCCGACGACGTTGTCGTTGGTGCGGCCCGGGCCGGGGAACTGGGTGTGCTTCTGCACCGCCACGAGCACGATGTGCGCCGTGAAGAGACCGACGAGGATCGCCGGCAGGAGCAGCACGTGCGCGGAGTACAGGCGAGGGATGATCGCCTCACCGGGGAAGGGCCCACCGAAGATGCCGTACGCGAGGTAGGAGCCGATGACCGGCGCCGTCTGGACGAAGCCCTCCATCGCGCGGATACCGGTGCCCGAGAGCAGGTCGTCGGGGAGGGAGTAGCCCGCGAAGCCCTCGATGGCCGCGAGCAGCGCGAGGACCGTGCCGATGACCCAGTTGAGCTCACGCGGCTTGCGGAAGGCTCCGGTGAAGAAGACGCGGAACATGTGCACCGTGAGGCCGACGATGAACATCAGCGCGGCCCAGTGGTGGATCTGGCGCACGATGAGGCCACCGCGAACGTCGAACGAGATGTTGAGCGTCGAGGCGTAGGCCTCGGACATCTGCTGGCCACGCAGCGGCACGTAGGAGCCGTCGTAGATCGTGTGCCCGGCGCTGGGGACGAACCACAGCGTGAGGAGCGCACCCGAGATGAGGCAGATGATGAGCGAGTACATCGCGATCTCGCCGAGCATGAACGACCAGTGGTCGGGGAAGACCTTGCGGAGCAGGTAGTTGACGCCCTTGGCGGAGCCGGTGCGGTCGTCGATCCAGCCCGCGACGCCACCGGCCTTGCGCGCTGCGGCGCTCGGTGCCCGGTCGGCGGGCTGGTCGCCGTCGCGCAGTCGGTCCGCCGGACGGCCGGCGGGGAAGGTGTCGGTGCTCATGCGGAACCACGCTCCCAGAAACTCGGTCCAGTGGCTTCCTTGAAGGGACCCTTGGAGATGAGATACCCCTCATCATCGACGGTGATCGGCAATTGCGGAAGGGGGCGCTTGGCCGGGCCGAAGATCACCTTGCAGTCCTGCGTCACGTCGAACGTGGACTGGTGGCACGGGCAGAGCAGGTGGTGCGTCTGCTGCTCGTAGAGACCCACCGGGCAACCCACGTGGGTGCAGATCTTGGAGTACGCCACGATGCCCTGGTGGCCCCAGTCCTTCTCCTTCTGGACCTTGATGTCGTCAGGGTCCAGACGCATGACGATGACCGCGGCCTTGGCCTTGGCCTCGAGGATGTGCTCCTCGAGGTCGAGCAGGCCCTCGGGCATGACGTGGAAGACCGAGCCGATCGTGACCTCGCTGGCCTTGATCGGCGTGTTCTGCGGGTCACGCATGAGGCGGAGCGGCTTGTTGGGGTACTTGCCGTCCTCCTCCTGGTCGCCGTTCCAGAAGCTCACGGACAGGTCGTCGCCGGGCATCGGGCCGAGGCCACCGAGCACGGGGAGGATGACGGGCACGGCGAAGAGGCCGAGGGCGCCACCCATGGCGTACTTGATGAGCGGGCGACGGGTGAGGTGCGCGGACTCGGCGCCCTCACCGAGGATCGTGCCGAACTCCTTGCGGTGCTCGGCGTCGGAGCGCATCGTGTGGCGCATCTCGACCTCCTCGTGGTCGGGCATGAGCGTCTTGGCCCAGTGGACCGCGCCGAGACCGATGCCGAGGAGGGAGGCGGCCATCGTCAGGCCGAGGACGAGGTGCAGCGCGTTGGTCATGCCGATGCCGGGGACGAAGACCGTGGCGTCGGAGTCGATGGCGAAGTAGGCCACGATGAAGCCGAGCGTGCCGAGCACCGACAGGATGAACAGGCCTCCGACGACCCGCTCCGCGCGCTTGGCAGCGCCCTCGTCGAGGTCGGTGCCGCGGTGCGGGTGCGGGGGGAAACCGGGGTTCTCGAAGCGGGCGGGGATCCCGCCGTCTCCGATGACGTGCCCCTGGTCGAGGCGAACGGCACCGGAACCGAACTCACCCGTGGGGGTGACCTCGCCTCCGGTGGGCTGGCTGTCCTGCTCGTTCATCGGATGATCGATCCTGTCGACGGAGAGTGAGGAGCGGTGGGCGGCATGGCTCAGGCGGACTTCTGTCCGAGCCAGACGGCTGCTGCGATGAGGATGCCGAGACCGAAGAACCAGGCGAACCAGCCCTCGGTCACGGGGCCGAGGGACCCGAGGGCGTGACCGCCCTGCTGCGGGGTGTCCTCGACGGACTTGAGGAAGGCGATGACGTCACGCTTGTCCTCGGGGGCGATGTTGCCGTCGTTGAAGACGGGCATGGACTGCGGGCCGGTCTCCATGGCCTCGTAGATGTGCTTGGACTCGACGCCCATGAGCGACGGGGCGTACTTGCCGCGGGTCAGGGCACCACCGGAGCCGGCGAAGTTGTGGCACATGGCGCAGTTGACGCGGAAGAGCTCGCCACCCTTGGCCGGGTCGCCCTTGCTCGCGTCGACGTCCTCCTCGGACGGGACGGCGGGGCCGGGGGCCAGCGAGGCGATGTAGGCGCCGACCTGGTCGATCTGGTCCTGGGTGAACTGGACCTGACCGCGCGGGGCCTGGACCGCAGGGGCGCGCATCGGCATGCGGCCGGTGCCCATCTGGAAGTCGACGGCCGCGGCGCCGACGCCGGCGAGGGCGGGTCCGGCGATCTTGTCACCGTTGCCGGTCGCGCGACCCTCGGCGTTGACGCCGTGGCAGGAGGCGCAGTTGGCCTGGAAGAGCTGCTTGCCGGCAGCGACGTCCTCGGCCGAGCTGGACTCTGCCTTGGCCGGCTGCGGCGCGACCGCGGCATACGCGAAGCCGGTCACGAGGAGGCCGAGCATGAGCAGGATGGCGATCGCTGCCGGGTGGCGGCGGCGGGCGGCCAGTGCGTTCACGACGAGGGTCCTGTCGGGGTCTCGGGGATGTGGGGTCCGGGGGAGGGATTCACGCTAGTCGGCGGTGCCGACACTCACTTCAGCAGGTAGATCATCGCGAACAGCGCGATCCACACGACGTCGACGAAGTGCCAGTAGTAGGAGGTGACGACGGCGCCGGTCTCCTGGAGGTGGGTGTAGCGGCGGGTCGTGAAGGTGCGCCCGATGATGAGGAGGAAGGCGATGAGGCCGCCGGTGACGTGCATGCCGTGGAAGCCCGTGGCGAGGTAGAAGATCGACGAGTAGGAGTTCGTGCTCAGCGTCACGCCCTCGGCGACGAGGTGGGCGTACTCGTAGACCTGACCGGCGATGAAGATCGAGCCGAAGATGTAGGTGAGGACGTACCACTCACGCATGCCCCACTCCTTGAACTTCAGGAGCGAGCCGGTACGGGCGACCTGTCCGGCCTCGGCCTTCCAGACGCCGAGCTGGCACCAGACGGACGAGATGACGAGGACGATGGTGTTGCCGAACGCGAACGGCACGTTGAGCAGCTCCGTCTCCGTGCGCCACATGTCCGGGAGGTGCCCACGGAGCGAGAAGTAGAACGCGAACAGAGCTGCGAAGAACATCAGCTCACTCGCGAGCCAGACCATCGTCCCGACCGCAACCATGTTGGGACGGGTCGCCGGACCGTAGTCCGGGATGCTGGGAACCGGACCGGACACTCGAGTCGTTGCTTCTGCAGTCGCCACGAGCGTCATTATTGCCTCAATCCTCTTCGAGCGCTGCACCGACCCCCGGGTTTGGGGGTGTCGGCTCGCAGATGGGCGCGTGGCTAGGATGAGGCCATGACCTCAGCGCATGCGGCCCCCCACGCGGACTCCCTCGCGACGGCGGGCTCGACCTCCTCCGCAGGTGCGGCTGTGCACCGGGTGTCGGTCCTCCTCTACAGCGACGACATCACCACGCGCGACGCCGTTCGTGCGGCCGCAGGACGGCGCCCGGCCCGTGACGTCGAGGTCACCCGATGGCTCGAGTGCGCGACCGCGTTCGCCGTCACCGAGGCGCTCGACGCCGGTGGCTGGGACGTCGTCGTCCTCGACGGCGAGGCGGCCAAGAACGGCGGCCTGGGCCTGTGCCGCGAGCTCAAGAACGAGATCTACGACTGCCCGCCCGTCCTCGTCCTCACCGGACGCCCGCAGGACGGCTGGCTCGCCGCGTGGTCGCTCGCCGACGACGCCGTGTCCCACCCCCTCGACCCGATCAAGGTCGCCGAGGCGATCGCGGGTCTCGCGCGCACACGCGTCGCGGCACGCTGACGTGGTGGCCACGGACCCTTCGGGCCCGTCGTGGCCCGACCTGCTGACCCGGCTGCTCGCCCGCGAGGACCTCTCGCTCGAGCAGTCGCGCTGGGCCATGGATCAGATCATGAGCGGCGAGGCGAGCGTGGCCCAGGTGGCCGGCTTCCTCGTCGGCCTGCGCGCCAAGGTCGAGTCCGTCGCCGAGGTGCGCGGGCTCGCCGACGTCATGCTCGAGCACGCCCGGCGGATCGACGTCCCGGGCGAGAGCATCGACATCGTCGGCACCGGCGGTGACCGCTTCGGCACGGTGAACATCTCGACGATGTCGTCCGTCGTCATCGCCGCCACCGGCCTCCAGGTCGTCAAGCACGGCAACCGCGCCGCCTCCTCGAAGTCCGGCTCCGCCGACGTGCTCGAGTCCCTCGGGGTCAACCTCACGTTGAGCCCTGAGCAGGTGCGTCAGGTCGCCCTCGACGCGGGCATCACCTTCTGCTTCGCCCAGACCTTCCACCCCTCGATGCGGTTCGCCGGACCCGCACGTGCCGAGCTCGGTGTCGCCACGGCGTTCAACCTGCTGGGACCGCTGACGAACCCGGCACAGCCGACGTATGCCGCGGTCGGCGTCGCGGACGCCCGTTTCCTCCCGGTGATCGCGGGGGTGTTCGCGGACCGCGGGACCACGGCTGCGGTCTTCCGGGGTGACGAGGGCCTCGACGAGATGTCCATCGCCGGTCCGACCACCCTGCTGTGGGTGCGCGACGGCTCCGTCACCGAGGTCTCGGTGCACCCGGCCGACGTGGGCCTGCAGGTCTCGACGATCGACAGCATCAAGGGCGGCCTCGCCGACGAGAACGCCGAGGTGGCCCGCCGCGTCTTCGCGGGCGAGCAGGGCCCGGCGCGCGACGCCGTCCTGCTCAACGTCGGCACGGCACTGGCCGTCGCGGCCGGGGCCGTCGGCACGTCCGCCGCCGACGTGCACGAGGCGATCCGCGCTGGTGTCGTCCGGGCTGCCGAGACGATCGACTCCGGTGCCGCGGCGGCTCAGCTCGACCGGTGGGTCACGGCGAGCCGCGAGGTCACGTCCGCCTGACCGTCCCGTGGCCGCGTGAGGCGCGGGGCGGCTACTCGAGACCGAGGCTGAAGGCGGCCTCGAGGTCGTGCTTGGAGTAGGTCTGGAACGCGATGTGCGTCGCGGTGCCGGTGACGCCCTTGACTTTGTTGAGCCGGTCGGCGATGACGCTCGCGAGCTGGTCGTGCTCACGCACCCGCACCATGGCGATGAGGTCCGCGTCGCCGGCGACCGAGTAGACCTCGCTCACGCCGTCGAGCTCGGCGACCTCCTGGGCCACCTCGGGGATCCGGTCGACGTCGGCAGTGATGAGAACGATGGCAGTGATCACGTCTCGCAGCGTAGTCGGCTCACTCCTGCACCCAGAAGTTGTCGTGCCGCGCCATGAACTCGTCGCGCTCGTCGTCGGTCATCTCCGCGACGCCACCCGGCCGTGCCAGCCCTTCGAAGTAGGGCTCGCGAGGCGCGCCGGGGGCGAAGTGCAGCAGCATCGTCGCCGGGCCGTCCTCGTTGCGGAAGCCGTGGAGACCGCCCGGGGGCACGTGGAGGAAGTCGCCCGAGCGCGCCTTGACCCAGGCGTCGCCGTCGAAGACGGTCACGGTCCCGTCGAGCACGTAGAACGACTCCGACATGGTGCGGTGGAAGTGGGCACCGGGTCCGCTCGGCGGTCCGGCGAACTCCCACCGGTAGAGCCCGAACAGCCCACCCGTGGCCTCGCCGCGCGCGACGTAGTGCACCCGGTTGCCGTTGGGGTAGACGAGGTCGGGCTCCCGGTCGCCCGGTGTCACCCAGGCCGACCGCTCGCCGGACTCGCCGGTGTAGAGACGCGGGGGATAGGACATGGCGTGCCACTCCTCGAGCTCGACTGCGGCTCCACGGCGGCGCACCGCCTCCGTGGACGACGAGACCGAGACTAGGCCGAGCGGAAGCCCGGCGTGAGGCGACGCGAGGTCTCGACCGGCTCGAGCTCGTGCCGGACACCGGTCGCGCCACCCACCGGGCAGGTCCACTCGCCGTCGATCTCGACCAGGCGGACGCCGGGCGCGTCGAGCCAGCGCAGGATGCGCTCGCTCTCCTCGGGCGTCGCCGCCGTGGCGGGGGAAAGGCCGGGAGTGACGACCTCCGCGCTGGCGCGCAGCGCCTCGACGTAGGGCATCGGGTCGGCGCCACGGGGGGCCACGGTGCTGCCGGCCAGGCGCCCGTGCCGGATGCACATGACCTCCCAGCCGCCGGTCTCGCTGCGACGGGCCGCGACGAGCTCGGACGTGCGCGAGAGCGGGTCGAGGCGCTGGGCGCGGGAGGCGCCCCGCACGAGGCTGAGCATCCGGTCGCGCACGACTCCGGCGTCCTCGAAGCGCTCCTGCTCGGCGAGCCGGTCCATCCGCTCGCGCCACGTGGAGACCGCCCGGCGCGCATCGCCGGCGAGGAGCTCGACGGCCTCGGCGACGACCGCGGCGTAGTCCTCGACGCTCTGGGCGCCGGTGCACGGGGCGCCGCACCGACCCATGTCGGCGAGGGCGCAGGCCGAGCGCGGCTTCGTCGCCGACAGCCGCTCGAGGCACTGGCGCAGCGGCAGCAGCTCGTGGACGCCGGCGACCGCGTCGTCGGCCGAGCCACGTGAGGCGAACGGGCCGATGTAGCGGGTGCCGTCGTCGGCGACGTGGCGCACGATCGACAGGCGCGGGAACGGCTCGACGGTGAGCTTGACCCACCACGTGCGCTCGGGGTGGCGTGACCGACGGTTGTAGCGGGGCTTGTGCTCGGCGATGAGCCGCAGCTCGCGCACCTCGGCCTCGAGGGCGGTCGCGCACACGATGGGGGTCACCGACTCGGCGATGCGCACCATCTCGGACATGCGCCGACGCTGCTCGGAGGCGGTGAAGTAGCTGCGGACGCGGGTGCGGATCGACACCGACGTGCCGACGTAGAGGACGCGGCCCTGTCCGTCCTTGAACATGTAGACGCCGGGCGCCTCCGGCAGACCGTCGGCGAGGTGGCGCTTGCGGCGCGTCGCCGCGGGCACCTTGGCGGAGTAGGCCCTGAGCTCCTCGAGGGAGTGCACGCCGAGCGACCCGACGCGCGCGATGAGGCCGTGCAGCACGTCGACCGTCGCCTTGGCGTCGTGCAGCGCACGGTGGTCGGGGGTGGTCGTGGCGTTGAACAGCCGTGCGAGAGAACCCAGCCGGTGGTTGGGCACCTCGTCACGGCTCACGAGCTGTCGGGCGAGGTGGACCGTGTCGACGACGGGGAAGCGCGGCCAGTCACGGTCGGCGCGGGCGCACGCGGCCTTGAGGAACGAGATGTCGAACCCCGCGTTGTGGGCGACGAGCACCGACCCGGCCGCGAACTCGAGGAAGGCCACAAGCGCGGGCCCCACCCGCGGCGCGTCGCGGACCATCGCGTCGGTGATGCCGGTGAGCACCGAGATGAAGGCGGGGATGGGCTCGCCGGGGTTGACGAAGGTCTGGAACTCGCCGAGGACCTCGCCGCCGCGCACCTTGACGGCACCGATCTCGGTGATGCCGCACTCGCTGGGGCTGCCACCCGTGGTCTCGAGGTCGACGACGACGAACGTCACGTCCGACAGGGGTGTGCCCAGGTCGTCGAGCGTGCCCTGGACCATCCGCATGCGAGGAGGCTAGGCGCGGGGTCCGACAGCCCCGCGGAGGCGGCTCGGCGCGGCGGTCGGGAGGCGCTGTCAGTGGGGGCTCATAGCGTGGTGGCAACCCGAGAAAGAGGTGACGACATGACCCACGACCTGACCTCCGACAGCCTGACCATCGTCTGCGCGCGCTGTCCGGTGCGCGACCTCCACTGCGGTGACTGCATGGTCACCGCCATGGTCGACCCCGACTCGATGGGGCTCGGCAGCGACCTCCCCCTCGACGTCGACGAGCGTGCCGCGGTCACGGCCTGCGTGCGCGCCGGCCTCATCACGGCCGAGTCCGCCGCCACGGTGCGGTCGCGGCGCGCGCCGTTCACCCTCGGGCGTGCCGTCGGCTGAGCTCCGCCTGACACGATGGGGCCGTGCCCCTGACCGACCCGACGACGCGTATGCCGTGGCGCCCCTCGCGTGCCCGCCGCGCCGTCGTCGTCACCCTGGGTGTGCTGGCGCTGGCCCTCACCGCGGGCTGCGACCGTGACGCCGACACCCCGGCCCCGCGCGCGTCCGTCGCGACGCCGACCGCGCCCGAGTCCGCGCAGCCCGCGCCGACCGCGCCGCCCACCCTCGCGGCGTCACCCCCGGCCGGCGCCGAACCCGCCACCCCGCTGCCGGGGGCGCGCACCGTGCAGGGACGTGCCAGCACCGTGACCGGCACCGTCGACGAGGCGACGCTCACGGCATACGCCGCGATGGCCGACCGGGCCGTCGCGGAGGTGTCGAAACGCTGGAAGCGCCCCTGGCCCCGGCGGGTGACGGTCATCGCCCCCAAGGACGCCACCGCGTTCCGCGAGCAGGTCGGGCGCGCCGACGACCTCAGCCAGGTCGCCGCGATCACCGACGGGCCGCTCGGCGCCGACGGGCGCGCGACCGGTGACCGCATCCTGCTCAACCCCGACGCGTTCGCCCGGCTCACCCCCGAGGGGCGCCAGTTCGTCCTCACCCACGAGAGCACCCACGTCGCCGTGCGCAGCTCCCTGCCCGGCGCGCCGCCGCTGTGGCTCGTCGAGGGCTATGCCGACCACGTGGGCTACGCCGCCTCGGACCGCCGCCGCGCGGATCTCGCGGCGCCCCTGCTCGAGCGCGTGAGGAACGGCTCCGGTCCGACGCGTCTGCCGACGCAGGGCGACCTCGACCCCGGTCAGGGAGAGATCGCGCCGAGCTATCTCGCGTCGTGGCTCGCGGTCGACCTCATCGCCCGGCGTCACGGTGAGGCGCGCCTGGAGGCGTTCTACGAGGCGTCGAGCGTGGCGAGCTCGCCGGCCGACGCAGACTCGGCGATGGATCGCGCGTTCGCAGACGTGCTCGGCACCACCCGGGCGGCGTTCACGAAGGCGTGGCTGGCGGAGCTGAACCAGCTGGCCGCTCCGAAGTGACGTCGGCTCCCCGGCCCGGTCGCGCGCGAGGTGGCACCGCCAGCGAGATCGCGACGAGGGCGGCGCTGAGCCAGTACTGGTTGTAGAACGCCTGCTTGTTGACGAGGTTGGCCGCGAGCAGGACGAAGGCGAACCACCGCAGCAGCTCGTCGACCCCCGGCTGGCGGCGTGCGACGAGCCACGCCGCGACACCGAGCGCACCGAGGACGACGAGCCCGGTGACCCAGAACGGCAGCGTCACGCCGTGCTCGTTGAGGAAGTACAGGTACCAGGTGTTGGCGAACCGGATCGGGTGGAAGCCGACGAGCAGCGTCACGGTGTCGTGGACGAAGTCCGACGGTGAGGCGAGGAACCACGGCGCGATGAGCACGCCGGTGAGCGCGCCGGTCGCCACGGCCCGCCGGGGACCGAACGGCCGCCACAGCAGGAGCAGCGGCAGCAGCAGCGCGAGGTGCTGCTTGCTCGCGCAGGCCAGCGCCAGCGGCACGACCGCCCACCACGCGTGCCCGCGACGGACGAGGACGGCCCACCACACGAGCCCGGCGGCGAGCAGCGGCTCGGTCCAGGCCTGGTCGACCTGGGTGAGGGTGCCGGGGGCGACGACGAGGGCGGTGACGGGGACGGCGGCCCGGAGCGCGGTCGCTCGCGCACTCGTGGGCGCGTCACCGGGGCGCGGCCGCGCGAGCGCCCAGATCCCCACGAAGAGGACGACCGACCAGAACGCGATCGCCCACCGCACGTCGCCGCCGAGCCAGCGACCGGGTGCCAGGAGCACGGTCGTCCACGGCAGGTAGGTGAAGGCGTCCTGGATGCCGGGGGAGTCGGTCCAGCTCATGTCGTAGAAGTTCTCGCCGCGGGCGAGCGCGTCGCTGGCCTGCTGCAGCGTCACCCAGACGTCGATCCTGGGAGCCGGGTCACCGATCGTCGCGATCGCTGCGGTGACGACGTGGCCGAGCACCGCGAGCCCGTATGCCGTCCGCGCCCGTGCCGCACTCGGCTGCACCAGCAGCGCAGCGGCGCCGGTGCCGACGACCGACAGGGCGACGAGCGCCGCCGTGAGCGAGCCGCCGCGCAGGTAGCTGAAGAGGGGGACCGCCCACGTGGTCGCCACCGACGCGAGCAGCACGACGGGGACGAGCCATGGTGGGGCAGAACGGATCTCGGTCCGGCGCCACAGCCAGATCCCGAGCCCGACCGCCCCCAGTGTGAGGGTGAGGACGATCGGGAGGCGGAACCGCACGACGCTCCACTGGAGCACGCCGAGGCAGGCCAGCCACAACGCCGCCAGGGCGAGGACGGCATACCCGGTCGTCGTGCTGGTGGAGCCGGTCGGGCGAGTCGCGGGCGAGGTGGGGTCAGCCGCCGTAGAGCGCATCGACCTCATCCGCGAAGTCGCGCATCACGACGTTGCGCTTGAGCTTGAGCGACGGCGTCAGGTGGCCCGACTCCTCGGTGAAGTCGCCGTCGAGGACGGCGAACTTGCGGATCGACTCGGCCTTGGAGACGGCGGTGTTGGCCTCGTCGACGGCCTTCTGGAGCTCGGCGAGGACGGTCTCGTCGGTGCGCGCCTTGGCGGCGGTGATGCCGTCGAGACCGTGGTTGCTCGCCCACATGGGCAGCATCTCCTCGTCGAGCGTGAGCAGCGCCGCGATGAACGGCTTCTGGTCGCCGACGACGATGCACTGGGACACGAGGGGGTGCGAGCGCAGGCGGTCCTCGAGGACGGCGGGGGCGACGTTCTTGCCGCCCGCGGTCACGAGGATCTCCTTCTTGCGCCCGGTGATCTTGAGGTAGCCGTCCTCGTCGAGCTCGCCGATGTCGCCGGTGTGGAACCACCCGTCACGGATCGCCTCGGCGCTGGCGTCGGGGTTGTTGCGGTAGCTCTTGAAGACGTTGACGCCCTTGACGAGGATCTCGCCGTCCTCGGCGATCCGCACCGTCGTGCCCGGCAGCGGCGGGCCGACGGTGCCGACCTTGAGCCGCTCGGGGAGGTTGACGGTGATCGGCGCGGTGGTCTCGGTGAGGCCGTAGCCCTCGAGGATCGTCACGCCGATGCCGCGGAAGAAGTGGCCGAGGCGGGTGCCGAGCGGGGCGCCGCCGGAGACGGCGTACTGGACCTTGCCGCCCATGGCGTCGCGCAGCTTGCCGTAGACGAGCTTGTCGAACACGGCGTGCTTGGCCCGGAGACCGAAGCCGACCGAGCCGGCCTCGTTGGCCTCGGACCAGGCGATGGCGGTCTCGGCGGCCTTGGCGAAGATGTTGCCCTTGCCGCCGGCGACGGCCTTGGCCTCGGCCGAGTTGTAGACCTTCTCGAAGACGCGCGGCACCGCGAGGATGAACGTCGGCTGGTAGCTCGCGAAGTCGTCGAGGAGGGTCTTGATGTCCGCCGAGTGCGCCATCTTGGCGCCGGATGCGACGCAGAGCACCTCGATGAAGCGGGCGAACACGTGCGCGAGCGGGAGGAAGAGCAGCGTGGAGGCGCCCTCGCTGGCGACGACGTCCTTGAGCTTCTCGACGGTGTTCTCGGTGAGGTCGAGGAAGTTGCCGTGGGTGAGCTCGACGCCCTTGGGGCGCCCGGTCGTGCCGGAGGTGTAGATGATCGTCGCCGTCGAGGTGCGGTCGACGTCGGCGCGCGCGGCCTCTAGGGCGGCGTCGTCGGTGCCGGAGCCGGTGGAGGCGAGCTGGTCGAGGTCGCCGTTGTCGATGACCCAGCTGTGCTCGAGCGTCGGCAGGTCGCCGGAGAGGCCGGTGAGCGCGCTCTTGTGCTTCTCGGTCTCGAGGACGACACCGACGGCGCCGGAGTCCTTGAGGATCCACTCGACCTGGTCGGGGGAGGAGGTCTCGTAGATCGGGACGGGGATGGCACCGGCCGTCCAGAGCGCGAAGTCGGTGAGCGTCCACTCGTAGCGGGTGCGGCTCATGATGCCCACGGCGCTGCCGGGGGTCACGCCCGCGGCGAGGAAGCCCTTGGCGAGGGCCTCGACCTGGTCGGCGAAGTCCTTGGCGGAGACGTCGCTCCAGCCGGAGCCCGACCGCACGGCGAACACGGCCTTGGTGGGGTGGTCGCGACGATGACGTGCGGGAAGGTCAGCCAGGCTGCCCTCGGTGGTCGCCGGGGCGAGGGCGGGAGTGGACTTCTCGTGCAACGTGCTCTCCTTCGGCCGACCGATCGACGACATCGTCGGGCCTGGTCACCAGTGGTTGTCCGGCCGATACGAGATCCGCCGTGGCCCGATCCTAGAGGTAGCGCCGGTTCGGTAACCTGCGCCCATGACAGAAAGCACGTCCTCCTCCATCTCCATCGCCGCCGAGCCGGGCGCCGTGCTCGACGTCATCGCCGACTTCGAGGCCTACCCCGACTGGGCCGAGCAGGTGAAGAGGGTGAGCATCCTCAGCGAGGACGGCGACGGGTGGGCCGACCAGGTCGAGTACGTCCTCGACGCCGGCGCGGTCAAGGACACCTACGTCCTCGAGTACAACTGGGACGGCATCGCCGAGGACGGCTCCGGCCTCGTGTCGTGGAACCTCGTCCGGGCCGGCGTGCTCAAGGCCCTCGACGGCTCCTACACGCTCACCGCGACCGACGCCGGCACCCAGGTCGACTACGCCCTCGCGGTGGACGTCAAGATCCCCATGATCGGGATGCTCAAGCGCAAGGCCGAGAAGCTCATCACCGACACGGCTCTCAAGGAGCTCAAGAAGCGCGTCGAGTCCCTCGCCTGAGCGCCACCGACCCCACTGACACCGTCGCCCCCGCCGACGTCACCGACCCGGCCGCCACCGGCGGCACGGGCCGTCGCGGCGACACCACCCCCGTGAGCACCCCACGCGTCGTGCTCGTCACCGGCAAGGGCGGGGTGGGCAAGACGACGACCGCGGCGGCGATGGCCGTCGAGTCGGCGCGCGCGGGTCGACGCACCCTCGTCATGTCGACCGACGTCGCGCACAGCCTCGGCGACGCCCTCGACGTCGACCTGCGGACCTCACCGACGTGGGAGCAGACGCTGCCGGTCGAGGAGCGCCTCCACGCGCAGGCGGTCGGCTCGCGCACGAGCGTCGCCGCCGACTGGGGGACGTTGCGCGACTACCTCCTCACCGTCCTCGACTCGGTCGGGGTCGACCCGGTGGTGGCCGAGGAGCTCACCGCGCTGCCCGGAGCCGACGAGA
Source organism: Knoellia locipacati (assembly GCF_007992835.1). Classification (GTDB taxonomy): domain Bacteria; phylum Actinomycetota; class Actinomycetes; order Actinomycetales; family Dermatophilaceae; genus Knoellia; species Knoellia locipacati. The sequence goes on along the minus strand of NZ_BKBA01000012.1, from coordinate 59,207 downwards.
TCAGTGCCCTCCTCACCCTCGGGCACCACGCCACGAGCGGTCGGTGGGACGTCATCGTCGTCGACTGCGCCCCCACGGCGGAGACGCTGCGGCTCCTCGCCCTGCCCGAGGTGCTCGGCTGGCACCTGGACCGGCTCCTGCCCGCCCAGCGCCGGTTGCTCACCGCGATGCGACCGGCCGCAGCCAAGGCCGCGGGACTGCCCCTTCCCGACGGTGACGTGCTCGACGTCATCACGACGTGGCGCGCCCACATGGCCGACGTCCGAGCGCTGCTCACCTCCGAGCACGCGAGCGTGCGGATCGTCCTCACTCCCGAGAACGTCGTCATCGCCGAGGCCCGCCGGATCCTCACCTCCCTGTCCCTGCACGGGTATGCCGTGGACGCCGTCGTCGTGAACCGCGTCATCCCCGTGGACGACGACCCGTGGCGCGCGGCGTGGAACGCCGCGCAGTCCGCCGGCCTGGCCACCATCACCTCGTCGTTCCACGGCACGCCCGTGCTCGTCGCGCCCTACCTCGCCGGTGAGCCGACCGGCGCCGACGCGCTCGCGGACCTCGCCGGCCAGACCTCGGCCCTCGACGGCGAGCTCGCGCCGCTCGACGCTCCCGTGCGGGTGGGTGGCCTGCGGGTCGAGGCCGACGGGGACGAGTTCGTGCTCCTGCTGCCGCTCCCGCTCGCGCGCTCGGGCGACGTCGACCTCGCCCGCCGGGCAGACGACCTCGTCGTCGACGTGGGTGGTGTGCGCAGGGTCATCGCGCTGCCCTCGGTGCTGCGGCGGTGCATCGTCAAGAATGCTGGGGTGCGCTCCGGACAGCTCCGGGTGCGCTTCGTGCGTGATGAGGAGGTGTGGCCCCGTGGACGCTGACGCGCGACTCGACGCTGCCGTGGGTTCGGTGGCCGAGGAGGCCACGAGGCTGCTCGAGGCCCTCGGCCGCTCGCAGCACCGTCCGAGCGAGGACACGGCTGCGCCCCCGACGGCCGAGGACCCGACGGCCGAGGACCCGACGGCCGAGGACGGCTCCGGACAGACTAGTGACGAGCACGTCCACGTGGCGATGGGCGACGCCGAGACCTGCACCTGGTGCCCCGTGTGCCGGTCGGTCTCCGTCCTGCGTGGGGTGAGCCCCGAGACGCTGAGCCGTCTCGCCGACCTCGCGACGAGCGCGGCAACGGTCCTCGCGGACCTGGCCACCCGGCATACGGAGTCGTCCGCGGCGGGCGGCGCCGCGAGGCCCACGAGCACCGACCGCACCCCACGCACCGAACCCATCACCGTCGTCGACGAGGAGGACACCCCATGAGCCTGGCCATCGGCATCGACATCGGCGGGACCAAGGTCGCCGGGGGAGTCGTGGACGAGGACGGACAGGTCCTCGTCCGCACCCGTCGTGACACCCCCCACCGCTCCAAGCGTCCGCGCGTCGTCGAGGACACCATCGTCGACGTCGTCGAGGAGCTGCGCGCCCAGCGCCCCGACATCACGGCCGTGGGCATCGGCGCGGCCGGGTTCGTCGCCGCCGACCGCGCGACCGTGGTCTTCGCGCCCCACCTGTCGTGGCGCCACGAGCCGCTGCGTGACGCGCTGAGCAAGCGCATCGACGCGCCGATCCTCGTCGAGAACGACGCCAACGCCGCGTGCTGGGCCGAGTGGCGCTTCGGTGCCGCCCAGGGCGAGTCCGACGTCGTCATGGTCAACCTCGGCACCGGCATCGGCGGTGCGATCCTCATGCACGGCGAGCTCATCCGCGGGCGCTACGGCATCGCGGGCGAGTTCGGGCACATGCAGGTCGTGCCCGAGGGCCAGCGCTGCGAGTGCGGCAACCGGGGCTGCTGGGAGCAGTACGCCTCCGGCAACGCCCTCGTGCGTGAGGCCCGGGCGATGATCCTCGCCAACTCGCCGGTCGCGACCGACCTCGCCGCGCGCGTCGACGGCCGCGCCGACGAGCTCACCGGCCCGATCGTCACCGAGGCCGCCCGCGACGGCGACGCGACGTCGACCGAGCTGCTCGCCGAGATCGGGCACTGGCTCGGCATCGGCATCGCCAACCTCGCGGCCGCCTTCGACCCGGGCACGTTCGTCATCGGTGGCGGCGTCTCCGCCGCCGGCGAGCTGCTGCTCGGCCCCGCGCGCGAGACCTTCCGGCGCCGGCTCACCGGTCGCGGCTACCGGCCCGAGGCGCAGATCGTCGCGGCCCGGCTGGGCAACGAGGCCGGGCTCATCGGTGCCGCGGACCTCGCTCGCAACGAAGCGTCCGAGTGAGGTCGTCCGAGGTGGCCCGCGCATGACGACCATCAGGATCGCGAGCTACAACACCCGCGACTTCCTGGAGGACCCGTATGCCGCGGCGCGCGTCGTGCGTGCCATCGACCCCGACGTGCTCTGCCTCCAGGAGGTGCCACGACGGCTGTTCTCGACCCAGCGGGTCGCGAACTTCGCCCGTGACTGCGGGATGTTCTGGTCCGGACGCCACCGGGGCAGCGGCGGGACGACGATCTTCACCTCGCTGCGCGTCGACGTCGTCGAGTCGCGCCACCAGCGGCTGCGGGTGGCCTTCCTCCAGCGGACCCGCGGGTTCGCGCTCGCCCGTGTCGCGGCACCGGGTCGTGAGCCGATCGCGGTGGCCAGCGTGCACCTCAGCCTCGACGCGCGTGAGCGCGCCGCGCACGCGCAGGTCATCCTGCGCGCAGTCAACGTCGGCGGTGAGGTCGTCCTCGCGGGTGACCTCAACGAGAACGAGTCGGGTCAGGCGTGGAAGGCGTTCGCCGGTGTCATGCGCCCGGTCTCGCCGATGACGCCGACCTTCCCGGCGACCCGGCCGCGCAAGGTGCTCGACGTGATCTTCGCGTCGGCCGGCCTCCAGGTGGAGCCGCACGCCGACCTCGACCTGCCCGAGGCCGACCTCGTCGCGGGCAGCGACCACCGTCCGACCTGGGTGGACATCCGGCTCGGCGAGCCGACCCCCGTCCAGGAGCGCGCCGACGAGGCCTCGGCCCGGGCGAGCGAGTCGGTGACGGACGAGATGGTGCGCGACGCCGAGGCCAAGGCCGCGGAGATCGGGGCCACTGAGCAGGGGAAGGAGTGACTGCGCAGCACCGCGGTTCCCCTGCGATGTGACCCGAACCCACTTCGGGTGGGAAAGGTGCGGGTCAGACGCGAGCGCCGTCGTCGCCGCTCCAGGGGTCGCCGTCGTGCGGGTCGCGCATGACGAGGAGGGCGAACCCGCCGAAGAACATGAGGATCGCGCCGAGCGTCCACCACCCGCCGTAGAACGGCTTGGTCACGACGACCCACAGCAGGAGCAGGGGCCCACCGATGAGGCCGAACAGCGCGCCCCAGTAGCCGAGGTCCTCGCCGGGTGGCAGCTGGACCTCGGGCGGCTCGAAGTGGTCGTCCTCGTCGTCGGTGCTCGGGCCCTGGCGCCAGGCCTCCGCCTCGGGCTCCGCGTCCGCCTCGGCGTCCGGCGCCTGCGCGGGCCGGGGCTGCACAGGCGCGGTCGGAGGTGTCATCGACCAGGCTCGCGGCGGTGCCTTCGGGGCGGGCGGGCGCGCGGCGGGGGCAGCGGGGGCGTCGGTGCCGGCCGTGGCCTCGCTGTCGGCTGCGGCATCCGCCGGCGGCTCGACCCCGGGTGCCTCGGCTGCCGGAGGCTCGTCCCCGGGAGCCGCCGGGTCGGTCTCGGGACGGGAGAGGGCGGCATACGCCGCAGTGATGTCCTGGACGGTCCGCGGCGGTGGCGGTGTCGCGGCGTCGTCGTCCCAGTGGGCGACGATCGCGTCGAACTCCGCATCGATGTCACGGTCGTTCATGGTGGCCTCACGGGTCTCTGGGACGAACTGCACACATGGTCCCACGACAGGAGTCGCCGGTGACCCGAACGACATCGGCAACGCGTCCGGTGTCGGGTTTAGTCCGGCGGGCGCAGGCACGGTGTGCACTAGAGTCGTGCCCGACTCGACGGAAGGGACATTGGTGTTCTACTGGGTGCTCAAGACCGTGTTCCTGGGACCGATCCTGCGGATCCTCTTCCGGCCCTGGGTCGACGGCGAGGAGAACATCCCCGAGGACGGCGCGGCGATCTTCGCGAGCAACCACCTCTCGTTCTCCGACTCGATCTTCCTGCCGCTCGTCGTGCCCCGTCGCATGACCTTCCTGGCCAAGGCCGACTACTTCACCGGGGTGGGTCTCAAGGGCCGGCTCACGGCGGCGTTCTTCAAGGGCGTCGGGCAGGTCCCCGTCGACCGCTCCGGCGGCAAGGCCAGCGAGGCCGCCCTCAACTCCGGTCTGCGCATCCTGCGCCGCGGTGAGCTCCTCGGCCTCTATCCCGAAGGCACCCGGTCGCCCGACGGCCGCCTCTACAAGGGCAAGACCGGTGTGGCCCGGATGGCGCTCGAGGCGGGGGTCCCCGTCATCCCGGTCGCGATGATCGACACCGACAAGGCCCAGCCCACCGGCAAGGTCATCCCCAAGGTCATGCGGGTCGGGGTGCGCATCGGCAAGCCGCTCGACTTCTCCCGCTACAAGGGCATGGAGGACGACCGGTTCGTCCTCCGGTCGATCACCGACGAGGTGATGTACGCCCTCATGGAGCTCTCCGGCCAGGAGTACGTCGACATGTATGCCGGCTCGATGAAGGACCGGATGACCCGGGCCAAGCGGATCCTCCAGCGCGAGCAGGACGAGGCCGCCAAACCCGGCCGTGCCGTCGACGAGCTCGAGCGCGAGCTCGACGCCGCCGAGAATGCGGCCGAGGACGCCGATGGGACCGGTCGCACCGACGGGACCCGGGGTGCCGACGAGCAGCGTGCCGGCTGAGCCCTCGGGGCGCCGGGGGGCGCTCTTCGGCGTGGTCGACACGTCGGTGCGCACCGGCCGGACCGAGCCGGTCATCGTCGAGGCGTTCTCGCGCGGTCTCGACTGGTTCCGCCCCATGGCCGCCCTGTATGCCGGGATCCTCGTCTGGGGCCGCCACGAGACGATGCTGCGTCCCTGGGTCGCGTTCACGGTCATCGCCGTGCTCATGGGGTTCAGCCTGCTGGTGCTCGCCTTCCGGCGCCGCACGACCTGGCTGCTGGCCGTCGAGGTGGGGCTGGCCGTGGGCGGCATCTTCGCCACGCTGCTGGCCGACCACCCCGAGGACGTCGCCGCCGGCACCCTGACGCTCCCGACGATGTGGGCCGCTGGTGGCGTCGTCGGCGCCGCGGTCCTCCATGGACGCCTCGGCGGGATCGTCGTCGCGGGCATCATCTCCGCCGCCGACCTCGTCGAGATCGGCACCCCGAACGGCGGCACCTGGCACAACATCCTCCTGCTCTTCCTGCTCGGCGGGCTCATCGGGCTCGCCGTCGACCTCGGTCGTGGCGGGCTGCAGCGCTACGAGCAGGTCGTCGCCGAGCGCGAGCGCCTGCGAGAGCGCGAGCGGCTCGCCCGGGTCGTGCACGACGGGGTGCTCCAGACGCTCGCCTTCATCCACCGGCGGGGCGACGAGATCGGTGGGCAGGGCGCCGAGCTCGGGGCGCTGGCCGCCGACCAGGAGCGGGCGCTGCGACGTCTCGTGTCGCAGGACGTCCTCGGACCGCGGCTCGCCGCGTCGGTCGAGGGCGAGATCCGGCGCGACCTGCGATTGCTCCTCGGCGCCCACGAGGGCGAGCGGGTGAGCGTCTCGCTCCCCGGAGGTCCGGTCCCGCTCGAGCAGACCCGCGCCGAGGAGCTCGACGCCGCCGTCCTCGCCGCCCTCGACAACGTCATCCGCCACGCGGGGGAGGACGCCAAGGCGTGGCTGCTCCTCGAGGACCACGGCGACACGGTCACGGTCACCGTGCGCGACAACGGCGTCGGGGTCGAGCCGGCGCACCTGCTCTCGGCCTCCGAGCGAGGACGCCTCGGCATGAGCCAGTCGATCGTCGGGCGCGTGCGCGACCTCGGCGGAACCACAGACGTCATCACCCGACCCGGCGCAGGCTGCCGGGTCGTCATCACCGTGCCCCGCGAGGAGTCCGCATGACCGACCACCCCACCCCGGCGCCGTCCCCACGGACGCGGGTGCTCGTCGCCGACGACCACCCGCTCTGGCTGGGTGCGCTCGAGCGCGACCTCGCGCGGGCCGGGCTCGACGTCGTCGCGACCGCCGCCGACGGGCCGTCGACCGTGCGCCGGGCCCGGGCCACGCGGCCCGACGTCCTCGTGCTCGACCTCAACCTCCCCGGGCTGCGCGGCGACGAGGTCTGCCGGGCGCTCGGCGACCTCGAGACGCGGGTGCTCATCCTCTCGGCCAGTGGTGAGCAGCTCGACGTGCTCGCCGCCATCAAGGCGGGAGCCACCGGCTACCTCGTGAAGTCGGCCTCGGGCCAGGAGATCGTCGACGCCGTGGCCGCGACCGCGCGGGGCGAGGCGGTCTTCACGCCCGGCCTCGCCGGCCTCGTGCTGGGGGAGTTCCGGCGGATGGCCACCGGCGACGACGGGGGCGAGGTGGCGCCGGCCCCGGCGAACCGGCCGATCCCCGAGCTCACCGACCGCGAGACCGAGGTCCTGCGCCTCGTCGCGACCGGCATGTCCTACAAGGAGATCGCCGCCGAGCTCGTCCTGTCGCACCGCACCGTCCAGAACCACGTCCAGAACACGCTCGGCAAGCTGCACCTCCACAACCGCGTCGAGCTCGTCCGCTTCGCGCTCGCGCGAGGGCTCGAGGACGCGCCGGGCGGCACCGGCGGCTGACCGGCATACGGGCGCCGCAGGCCACATCACGAGACGCGCCTATCCTTGGTCGCGTGAGCACGACCATCGGCCCCGACCTCAGCACCTTCCTCGAAGCGACCCCCGACCTGCCCGCTGCGCAGCAGCCGGTCTGGCCGGACCCTGCGGCGCTCGAGTCGGCCGTCGCCGAGCTCTCGACCTATCCGCCGCTCGTCTTCGCCGGTGAGTGCGACGTGCTGCGCGACCGGATGGCCTCGGCGGGCGCCGGTGAGGCGTTCGTCCTCCAGGGCGGCGACTGCGCCGAGACCTTCGCCGGCGCGACCGCCGACAACATCAAGAACCGGATCAAGACGATCCTGCAGATGGCGGCGGTCCTCACCTACGGCGCGTCGGTCCCGGTCGTCAAGGTCGGTCGCATGGCGGGCCAGTTCGCCAAGCCCCGCAGCAGCAACAGCGAGACGCGCGAGGACGTGACGCTGCCGGCCTACCGCGGCGACATGGTCAACGACTTCGAGTTCACGCCCGAGGCGCGCCACCCCAACCCGCAGCGGCTGGTGCGTGCCTACCACGCGAGCAGCGCGACCCTGAACCTCGTGCGCGCGTTCACCACCGGTGGTTTCGCCGACCTGCGCCACGTCCACGACTGGAACCGCGGGTTCGTCGCCAACGCCGCCAACCAGCGCTACGAGAAGCTCGCCCGCGACATCGACAAGGCGATGAAGTTCATGGCGGCCTGTGGCGCCGACTTCGAGGCGATGCGCACGACCGAGTTCTTCGCCGCCCACGAGGCGCTCATCCTCGACTACGAGCGCCCGCTGACCCGTGTCGACTCGCGCACCGGCAACCTCTACGACACGTCGGGGCACTTCATCTGGATCGGTGAGCGCACCCGCGACCTCGGCGGTGCCCACCTCGACTTCGTGAGCCGCATCCACAACCCGATCGGCGTCAAGGTCTCGGCCAAGGCGCAGGTCGACGACCTCCTGCGGATGATCGACCTCGTCGACCCGGAGCGCACTCCCGGCCGCCTCACCTTCATCACCCGCATGGGCGCCGGGCAGGTGCGCGAGGCGCTTGCGCCGATCGTCGAGAAGGTCACGGCCAGCGGTGCCGCGGTCACGTGGATCTGCGACCCGATGCACGGCAACACCTTCGAGTCGGCGTCCGGCTACAAGACGCGCGACTTCGAGGACGTCGTCGAGGAGGTGCGCGGCTTCTTCGAGGTCCACCAGGGCCTGGGCACCGTGCCCGGCGGCATCCACGTCGAGCTCACCGGCAACGACGTCACCGAGTGCATCGGTGGCTCCGAGAAGATCCTCGACGCCGACCTCAACAAGCGTTACGAGACGGTGTGCGACCCGCGGCTCAACCACCAGCAGTCGCTCGAGCTCGCGTTCCTCGTCGCCGAGATGCTCAGTCGCGACTGACGTGACGGACGACGAATCCGGTATGCCGCGTCGCTGGGTCGCGGACCTGCTCTCGGACACGCTGACCCAGCCGACCCGGGCGATGCGCTCGGCGATGGCGCAGGCCCCCGTCGGCGACGACGTCTTCGGTGAGGACCCGACGGTCACCGAGCTCCAGAGACGCGTCGCAGAGCTCCTCGGGCACGAGGACGCCCTCTTCACGCCCACCGGGTCGATGGCCAACCAGCTCGGCATGCGGCTGCACGTCGAGGCCGGCGAGGAGGTCATCGCCGACTCGCTCGCGCACGTGCTGCGCGCCGAGCTCGGTGCGGCCGCGGTGCTCTCGGGCATCTCCTCGCGCTCCTGGGCCGCCGAGCGCGGGCGGCTCGAGCCGTCGGCACCGCTGGGCCTCATGAGCACCGGCGCCGGGCCCTACCAGGTGGGCACGGCCCTCATCGTCGTCGAGAACACCCACAACTTCGGCGGTGGAACGATCCAGCCGCTCGAGGCGATCCGCGAGGTGCGGGCGGCCAGCCGCGAGGCCGGCGTCGCGATGCACCTCGACGGTGCCCGTCTCTGGAACGCCCACGTCGCGACCGGCATACCGCTCGCCGACTACGGCCGCGAGTTCGACACCGTGAGCGTCTGCCTGTCCAAGGGCCTCGGCGCTCCGGTCGGCTCGGTGCTCGTCGGCTCGGCCGAGCAGATGGCGCGAGCACGCATCTGGCGCAAGCGTTTCGGTGGCGGCATGCGACAGGTCGGCATCCTCGCCGCGGCCGGTCTGCACGCCCTCGACCACCACGTCGACCGCCTGGCCGACGACCACGCACGCGCGGCCCGGTTCGCCAAGGCCGTCGGTGCCGTGGCGCCGTCCGTCGTCGGCCCGCAGCGCGTCGAGACCAACATCGTCATGCTCGACCTGTCCGAGACCTCCTGGGCACCTGCCGAGCTCGTCGACGCCGCCGGTGCGCGCGGCATACGCACGTATGCCGCAGGGCCTCAGGGCGTGCGCCTGGTCTGGCACCTCGACGTCGACGACGCCGGGACCGATGCCGCGACCGAGGTCTTCGTCGACCTGCTCTCTCGCTGAGCTCCACCCCTGAGTGCTCGGCCGGGGCGACCGGTCGGGGTCAGACGTCGTGGTGGAGGATCTCGGCGGGTGGGTCCTCGAGGGCCGAGACGCCCGCGTCGTGGGTGACTCCCCGGAGCTCGACGAGGTACATCGCGCCGAGAACGAGCCCGCCGCCGACGAGGAGCCGCCAGGTGACCGCCTCGTCGCCGAAGAGCACCGCGAAGACCGCCGCGAACACGGGCTCCATCGCCATGACGATCGCCGCCCGGGTCGCGGTGAGGTGCGCCTGCGCCCACGTCTGAGCGAGGAGCGCGCCGGCGCCCGCGACGACGGCCATGTAGAGCAGGGAGACCCACTGGCCCCCGGTCGCGGGGAGGGTCACGCCGTCCGGGACGGCCGCGACGAGACAGACCAAGGCGATGACCGCGGCCTGCACGGTCGACAGGCCCAGCGCGGTCGAGGCGGTGGACCAGCGGCCCAGCGCGAGGATGTGCAGGGCGTAGATCGCCGCCGAGCCCAGGGTGAGCGACTCGCCGAAGCCCATCGCCAGTCCCTGGAGCGAGAGGACCCCGATCCCAGCCATGGCGATGACCGCCGCGACCCACGCGACCCGCGGGACGTGGTCGCGCAGGAGCAGCGCCCCGAGGACGGGGGTGAGGACGATGTAGGTGCCGGTGAGGAACCCCGACACCGAGGCCGCCGTGGTCTCGAGTCCGACGGTCTGGAGGAGCTGAGCCACGGCATACAGGACACCGAGACCGACACCCAGCGTGAGCTCACGACGCGTCAGGGACAGCGTCTGTCGGGAGAAGAGCGCGAACATGAGGATCGCGGCGATCCCGAAGCGGACCGCGAGGAAGTCGGCCGAGGGGACGTGCTCGACGAGGTCGCGGATGAGGAAGAACGTCGAGCCCCAGACAGCGGTGACCGCGAGCAGGAGCAGGACGGCGAGGCGGGCCCGCCCGTCGTGGACGGGGGAGGGAGGTGTGTCCACCTCAGACCGTCGTCACGACGATCTCGGAGCCCTTGGGCTGCTGCGACCCCTCGGGCAGGCTCAGTCCCTGCACGGTGCCGAAGTTGATGCCGGGGATGGCCTGCTTCTCGGTGACCTTGAAACCGGCCGTCGTGAGGATCTGCCGCACGACGGTGAACTGCTTGCCGATCAGGCCTCCGGGCACCGTCACGAGGACGGGTCCCTTGGAGACGACCATGGTGACCTTGTCGCCCTTGAAGAGCGTGCCGCCGGCAGGGTCCTGGCTGATGATGGAGCCGGCCGGGACGGTGTCGCTGTTCTCCTCGCCGGAGACCTCGACGACGAGACCGGCCTTGCCGAGCGTGTTGCGCGCGCCGGTGAGCGGCTTGCCGGTGAAGTTCTCGACCTTGACCGGCTGGCGGCCCTTGCTCACGGTGAGGGCGACGACGCTGCCCCGCTTGAGGGACGTGCCGGCCTTGGGGCTGCTCGCGACGACCTGGCCCTCGGGGACCTCCTCGTCGAAGGCCTCGGTCACCTTGCCGAGGGCGAGGTTGGCCCCGGTGATCTGGTTGGTCGCCTCGGCGAGGCTTGCGCCCGCGAGGGTGGGGACGGAGTAGCGCTCCGGGCCCTTGGAGACGACGAGCGTCACCGTCGTGCCGCGGCGGACCTCGTCATTGGCCTTGGGGGTGGTCGAGATGACGACGCCCTTGGCCACCGTCTCGCTGAAGCCGTCGCGCCGTGAGGGGTCGAGGTGCTGTGCACGCATGGACGACTCGGCCGCCACGACCGGCTTGCCCACCACGGCCGGCACGATCGTCGGGGCGCCCGGCCCGGCGATGAAGAACCACGCGGTCGCCGAGGCGATGGCCGCAGAGACGACGACGAGGATCCAGGGCCAGACGGCGCGGCGGCGACCGCGAGGTCCGCGCGGCCCGGACGTGCGCACCGCCACACCTCCGGCGGTGGCCGGGGGAGCGCCGCGCACCTGGTCACGCAGCGACGCCGAGGGCTGGGCGTGGGACCCGCGCGTCGCGGGACGCTCGACGGGGAGCGCGGTGGTGCGGGTCGTGACCGCTGCGGCGGCAGCGGCGTCGGCCGCGTCGGGTCGGTCGTCGAGCTCGTCCGGCGTCAGCTCACGTCGCGCGGTGCGCAGGAGGGTCGCGAACGCCGCGGCGTCGACCGGGCGCCCGTCGGGGTCGCGAGCCGTCGCCGTCGCGACGAGCTCGTCGAGGACCTCCGGCGCGTGCGGGTCGCGGTCGCGCAGCCGGGGCGCCCCCGCGTGCACGTGCTGGTAGGCGACGTTGATCGCCGTGTCGCCGTCGAAGGCCTTGGAGCCGGTGAGCATCTCGAAGAGCAGGAGCCCCGCGGCGTAGACGTCGCTGCGGGCATCGGCGATCCCGCGCTCGACCTGCTCGGGCGAGAGGTAGGCGACCGTGCCGAGCAGCAGGCCCGAGGAGGACGTCACCGTGTGGGAGGTCACCGCACGGGCCAGCCCGAAGTCGGCCACCTTGACGGCGCCGTCCTCCCGGAGGATGACGTTCTCGGGCTTGACGTCGCGGTGGATGATGCCGGCGCGGTGCGCGGCGGCGAGCGCGTCGAGCACCGGGAGCATGATGTCGATCGCGGCCCGGGGCGTCAGCGAGCCCTCGGCACGGATGACGTCGCGCAGGGTCTGCCCGGGGACGTACTCCATCGCCAGGAACATCCGGCCGGCGTCCTCGCCCTGGTCGAAGACGGCGACGACACCGGGGTGCGACAGGCGTGCGGCGGAGCGGGCCTCACGGTGGAAGCGTGAGCGGAACGACTCGTCCTGGGCCAGGTGGGGCCGCATGACCTTGAGCGCGACCTCACGGTCGAGGCGGGTGTCCAGCGCGAGGAAGACCGTCGCCATGCCACCGTCGGCCAGCCGCTCGAGGACGCGGTAGCGACCGTCGAGGGTCTCGCCGACGAGGTCGTCGGAGGGGGCGGTGGACACCCGACGAGTGTACGGACTGCCCGAGGGCAGCCCGTGGACCCCGGCGCTCGACCCCGCGGGTGTCACATACGGCCCTTGAGCGACTTGATGTTGGTGACGTAGCCCTTGGTGTCGGTGAACATGCCGCGCGAGCGGACGGACGCGAGCCCCTGGTAGTAGCCGGCGATGGCCTGGTCCTCGGTCGCGGCCATCCGGGTCAGGGCGCGCAGCATGACGACGCCGGCGGTGACGTTGTCCTGCGGGTCGAGGAGGTCGAGCTTGCGGCCGACGAGCGAGGAGGCCCAGTCGCCACCGGACGGGATGACCTGCATGATGCCGACGGCGTTGGCCACCGAGACCTGCTTCTGGTTCCAGCCGGACTCCTGCATCGAGATCGCGAGGGCCAGCCTCGGGTCGACGCCGTGGCGGCGGGCGGTTGCCGCGACGAGGGCCTTGGTCTGCGCGCGGGTGGGCGTGTGGCGCTTGGCGAGGATCTGCCGGTTGCGCGCGGCGTTGAGCACGACCTTGGCGGGGTAGGTCCGGCCCGCGAAGGTGTTCGGCAGCGAGCTCGGGCTCGACCTGCGGGCCGCGGTGCCGGGCAGGACGAGGCGCTGGCCGGCATAGATCGTCGTGCCGCGCAGCCCGTTGGCCTTGACGAGGGAGGAGACCGTGCGGCCGTGCGTGGCGGCGATCCCCAGCAGGGTGTCGCCGGGCTGGACGCGGTAGCCGGTTCCGCGCGACGTCGTGCCGCCGGAGGACGTGGCCTTCACGCCGGACGTACCGCCGCGGACGAGGACGCGGACCGTCTGGCCCGGCTGGATGAACGAGCGCGGGGAGATGCCGCTGGCCTTCGCGATCGCGGAGACGGTCGTGCCGTAGCGGGCGGCGATGTCGTAGAGCGTCTCGCCGCTGCGGACCCGGTGCGAGGCCAGGTGGCGGCCGGTGCTGCGGGGCGCGGCCTTCGCCGTGGCGCTCGCGCGCGCCGGCACCTGGATGGTCGAGCCGGCCCAGAGGCGGCGACCGTCGGTGATGCCGTTCTTGACCGCGATCGAGCGCGGCGTGGTGCGGAACGTCGCAGCCAGACCGGTGAGCGTGTCGCCGCTGCGCACCGTGTAGGTCGTCCAGCCGTGCGGGGCGGGGGAGCTGTGGCTGACCGCGTGCGTCGGGATGACTGCGGTCGGCGGCACGGTCGCCGGGGGGAGGGCGATGACCATGGAAGGCCGTCCTTTCCGCGACGACGGGGTCGACGCCGTGTTGTCTGTGGGTCTCCTGTGGCAGGCGATGACAGAGTAGCGGCTGTGACTAGTACGCGCGAGACTTGTGGCACGCTGACCTCCGTGAACACTGAGGAGACCCCGCTCCAGACCCTCGTCGGCGAGTGGCTGACCGTCCCCGACATCGCCGAGCGCCTGGGCGTCCGACTGGCCGACGTGCGACGGCTCATCGACGACCGCGAGATCCTCGCCGCACGCATCGGTGAGCGCCACGTCGTCGCCGTCCCCGCCAAGTTCTTCGACGACGAGGGCGTCCTCTCCGCACTCAAGGGCACCTTCACCGTGCTCGGTGACGGCGGCATGAAGGACGACGAGATCCTGCGCTGGCTCTTCACCCCCGACGCCACCCTCCCCGTCGAGGGTGCGCCGATCGACGCGCTGCGCGGCGGGTTCAAGACCGAGGTGCGCCGGCGGGCCATGGAGCTCGCCTTCTAGTCCTTCTTCGTATGCCGTTCGGCTGGGTCCGCTGAGTCGCGCGGTTGTCTCGGTTCGCCGCAGTCCCATCCGCCCTCCGCGCGCTGAGCGCGCTCCGCGCGCCCACGCAGAGCGTGGGACCCGCCGCCAGGCCCAGCCAGCGGCGAATCGGCACAACCGCGCTCTCCCGGACCGGTCACCTTTCGGCTCCGTCCAGGCTTTTTGCGGCTCGCCTTGGGGTCAGGCGGTGCGGGCTGTGCTGATCTCCACGAGGGCGTCGAGGACGGGCCTGGCGTCGGGGGCGATGCCGGTGGCGGCCTCGAGGGAGGCGCGGGCGTGGGAGGCGAGGGTCGAGATCTCGTCCTCGACGGCGTCGACGGCACCGGACGCCGTGATGACGTCGCGCAGGTCGTCGACCGTGGCGGGGGCGAGGTCCGGGTCGCCCAGGTGGGTGCGCAGGAGCTGGCGGCCTGCGTCGTCGGTGCCACTCAGCGTGTGCGCGATGAGGACGGTGCGCTTGCCCTCGCGCAGGTCGTCGCCCGCGGGCTTGCCGGTGGACTCCGGGTCGCCGAAGACGCCGAGGAGGTCGTCGCGCAGCTGGAAGGCGTGACCGAGGTCGAGGCCGTACGACGACAGGTGGGCGAGGTCGGAGTCGGGCAGGCCGCCGGCCGTGGCGCCGATGAGCAGCGGGTGCTCGACGGTGTACTTGGCGCTCTTGTAGCGGATGACCCGCTGCGCCCGCTCGATCCGCTCGGCCGAGGGCAGGTCGTCCCACGGGCGCACCGAGTCGACGACGTCGAGGAACTGCCCGGCCATGAGCTGGGTCCGCATCCGGTCGAAGACCTCACGCCCCCGGGCGAGGTCGTCGACGGGGAGGCCGCTCGTGGCGACGAGCTCGTCGGTCCAGGTGAGGCAGAGGTTGCCGGCGAGGATGGCGCCGGCGACACCGAAGCGCTCGTCGTCCCCGCCCCAGCCACGCTCGGTGTGGACGGCTGCGAGCGCGCGGTGGGCGGCCGGCATACCGCGTCGTGTGTCCGAGTCGTCCATGACGTCGTCGTGGATGAGGGCGGCGGCCTGGAAGAACTCCATGGCCGTGGCGAGGCGCACGAGCGCGTCGGAGTCCGGACGGCCGGCGGCGCGGTGGCCCCAGTAGAGGAAGGCGGCGCGCAGGCGCTTGCCACCGACGAGGAGCGAGCCGATCCGGTCGAGGAGGTCGGTGACGTCCGGGCCCAGCTCGTCGAGGACGGTCGCCTGGGTGCGAAGCTCCTGGTCGATGCAGGCCTGCACGCGGGCGCGCAGGTCCATCTCGTCCAGCGGGCTGGTCATCGTCGCTCCCTCGGGTCGCGCTGTGTCCTCGTCACGAGCGAGCTCGTCCAACGGGCTGGTCACGAACGCTCCTTGCCATCTCACGGTGTGTGGATCACGAGCCTACGGCCTGCCTGCTCGACTAATCTCACCCCTATGCCAGCCCGGTCGATCCCAGAGCTCCTCGCCGGTCAGCGACCCTCGGTGAGCTTCGAGTTCTTCCCGCCCAAGGACGACGCGTCCGAGGCGGCGCTCTGGGACGCCATCCGGCGGCTCGAGCGGGTGCACCCGGACTTCGTGTCGGTGACCTACGGCGCCGGCGGCACCACCCAGGACCGCACCGTCCGCGTCACCGAGCGCATCGCCCGCGAGACCACGCTCACCCCGCTGGCCCACCTCACGTGCGTCGGTGCGTCGGTGGGGGACATCCGCCGGGTCGTCGGCCAGTACGCCGCAGCCGGCGTCCGCAACATCCTCGCCCTGCGCGGCGACCCGCCGGGCAACCCCGGCGGGGAGTGGGTGGCCCACCCCGAGGGGCTTGACCACGCGACCGACCTCGTCGACCTCATCCGCACGCTGGGCGACTTCACCATCGGCGTCGCCGCGTTCCCCGACGTCCACCCCGCCTCGCCCGACCTCGACCACGACGT
The DNA here is from genome assembly GCF_007992835.1 of Knoellia locipacati. Lineage (GTDB taxonomy): Bacteria > Actinomycetota > Actinomycetes > Actinomycetales > Dermatophilaceae > Knoellia > Knoellia locipacati. Next base: position 43,470 of record NZ_BKBA01000012.1, on the reverse strand, counting down.
CGAGGTGATGGTCCGCAAGGCCGACGCCGGTGCGAGCTTTGCGATCACCCAGATGGTGTTCGACGCCGACACCTACCTCCGGCTGCGCGACCGGGTGGCGCAGCACCGCGACCTGCCGATCACGCCGGGGCTCATGCCCGTGACCAACCTCAAGCAGATCACCCGGATGGCCCAGCTCATGGGCACGCCCCTGCCGCGTGCGGTCGTCGACCGGCTCGAGGCCGTGGCCGGCGACGCCGACGCGGTGCGTTCGGTCGGGGTGCAGATCGCGACCGAGCTGGCCCAGCGGATGCTCTCCGAGGGTGCGCCCGGCCTGCACTTCATCACCATGAACCGCTCCACCGCGACGCTCGAGGTCCACGAGAACCTCGGGCTGTCGACGGGCGCGCGCTGAGCGGCCGTCCGCGACGTCTGAGTATCCCGGGCGGACGGATCTGAGTATGTGTACGGATCCCGGCGCCACCCGCGGTTCGGGAGAGTAGCCCTGCGGCCGCGTGGCCGGGACGATGAGGGTGGAGGGGCGCTCGTCATCCCGGCGACGCGGCCGTCTCGCGTCAGTCGACCTCGATGGCCTTGCCGCTCGTGATGCGCAGCAGCTCGTCGTAGGTCGTCTGGAAGACCGAGTGGCTGTGCCCGGCCGCCGCCCACACGCGGTCGAAGCTGCCGAGCGTGACGTCGACGACGGTGCGCAGGGGAGCGGGGTGCCCGACCGGGGCGACGCCGCCGATCGCGAAGCCGGTCCACTCGCGCACCTCCTCGGGCGTCGCCTTGTCGACGGCGGCGAGGTCGAGCAGCCCGGCGATCCGGTCCTGGTCGACGCGGTGACCGCCCGAGGCGAGGACGAGGAGGGGCTCGGTGCTCCCGTCGTGGCGTCGCCCGGCGAAGACGAGCGAGTTGGCGATCTCGCCGGGGGTGACGCCGAGGGCGTCGGCCGCGGCGCGGGCCGTGCGCACCGCGTCGGGGAGGTAGCGCACGACGGGCCGGACGTGGTGTGCGGCAAGCGTGCTCAGCACGACCGCCACGGACGGGTGCTCGCTGAGGTCACGCTCCGACACGGGGTCGCCGGGCTCGGTCATGGCGTCAGCGTAGGGGCTTGACGGCCCCGCGTCCGACGGTTGTACAGTGGAGTTGTTCGAACAGGTGTTCGACACGCAGCGGATGTCCGAGAGCATCCGACTCCATCCCATCCTGCCCTGAGGAGGCCATGTCGTGGTGCGCCGGTACGAAGAACCCGTCGAGGTGCGCGTCGAGGCGGCGCTGCCCACCGTCGACGGCACGCTCGCCCTCCGTCCGAGGCCGCGCGCGTTCGTCTGGCGCGGTCGCATCCTCGTCATCCGTGACGTCCTCGACGACTGGAGCGAGCGCCGCTCGTGGTGGCGCGACCTCGGTGACCTCGGTGAGCGTCCCGAGCGCCACGTGTGGCGGGTCGAGGCCGGCAGTGCGGCGGGCACCGGTGTCTACGACCTCGCCTCCGACGCCGCCGACGGCTGCAGCGACCCGTGGGTCCTGCTCCGGGCGCAGGACTGAGCGCCATGGGTGCCGGTCCCGCGCTCGCGCTCCTCGAGCAGTCCCGCCAGAGCCTTGCGGAGGCGTATGCCGCGGAGCTGGCTGCCGCCCGCTTCGTCGCCTCCCAGGACGCCTCGATGCGTGCCGCGGCCGCCCTCGTCGCGAGGCAGGGTCGCACCGGTCCGCAGGACCTCTGGCCCCTCCTCGCCGTCCACGCTCCCGAGCTCGGTGAGTGGGCCGACTTCTTCGCCCTCGCCGCCGTGCACCGCCGGGAGGTCGAGTCGCACTCGCGACGGGTGTCGGTGCGCGAGGCCGACGACCTCCTGCGGGCCGCCGAGACCTTCGTCGGTCACGTCACCTCGGCCCTCGGTATGCCGTCCGCCGAGCCGGTCGTGCACCGCCTCGCCGCCGCCCGCGAGACCGCCTGACCCCATCTTCGCAACGTCAGCGTGAACGGTCGCCAGAGCGACCACCCACGCTGACGTTGCGGGAGGACCACCACGACTAGGACCCGGCTCATGACCAGCACCAGCCCCGACTTCGTCCACCTCCACGTCGCCTCCGGCTTCTCGATGCGCTTCGGGGCCTCGACCGCCGAGGACCTCGTCGAGCGCGCTGCGGCGCACGGGCAGCCGGCCCTCGCCCTCACCGACCGTGACGGGCTCTACGGCGCGGTCCGGTTCGCGATGGCCTGCGGGCGGGCCGGCATCGACCCGGTCCTCGGCGTCGACCTCGCCGTCGGTGAGGAGCCGAGGCCGGGGCGTCCCCCGGCCCGGGTCCGCACCCCGGTGCGTGGTGGAGCGGTCGTCGACCTCCGCCTGCCGCGGGTCACGGTGCTCGCCCGGGGTCGGGGCGCGGGGGTCGACCGCGGTCTGGGGTGGGCGGCCCTGTGCCGCCTCGTCACCGACACCCACCTGCGCGGTGAGCGCGGCACCCCTGTCACGCTGCCGGAGCTGCTCGCCCGGTGGTGCCGTGGGGGAGAGCGGCGAGAGGACTGGGACCGCCACCCCGAGCCGAGCCGGCTCAGGGTGCTGCTCGGACCCGACTCCGACGTGGGTCGTGCGGTCCTCGCGCGTCGCACCAGCGAGGCCCGGGCCCGGCTCGAGGCCTGGCGCGCGCTCCTGCCACCCGAGGCGCTCGCGCTCGAGATCGTCGGCAACGGCGGGCCCGAGGGCACCCCGGGGTCGAGGGTCCATGCCCGCCGGATGCTCGCCCTCGCCGACGATGCCCGGGTTCCGGCCGTCCTCACCGCGGCGGTCCGGCACGCCGACCGCGACGGCGTGCGCACCGTCGACGTCCTCGACGCGGCCCGACGGCTCGTTGTGCTCGACTCGCGCCACCTCGACCGGGTCACCGACGCCGGGCACCTCGCGAGCAGCGAGGAGATGTGGGTCCGGGCCCACGAGGTCACCGGCGACAACGGTCGCGCCGCTCAGCTCGTCGGTGCCACCCTCGCGCTCGCCGACGAGTGCGTCCAGGACCCCCGGGCCGACCTCGGCATCGGCGCCGTCCACCTGCCCGAGCCGGGCATCCTCGGCATCGACGCCGGCGTGGACCCCCAGCAGGTGCTGACGCAGCGGTGCCGTGCCGCCGTCGGCGGCCGCTACCCCGGGATCGGTGACGGGGCACGGCATACGGTGCTCTCCCGTCTCGACGACGAGCTGCGCGTCATCGCCGACCTCGGGTACCCGACCTACTTCCTCACCGTCGCCGAGGTGACCGACCTCATCAAGGCCAGGGGAGTGCGGGTCGCGGCCCGCGGCTCCGGCGCAGGGTCGCTCGTCAACTACCTCCTCGGCATCAGCGGGGTCGACCCGATCCGGCACGACCTGCTCATGGAGCGGTTCTGCTCACCGCTGCGGGCCGAGCTGCCCGACATCGACGTCGACGTCGAGTCGGCGCGACGGACCGAGATCTACCAAGCGATCCTCGACCGGTTCGGCGGTGACCGGGTGACGTGCGTGTCGATGATGGACACCTACAAGGTGCGCCACGCGATCCGCGACGTCGGTGCCGCGCTCGGCATGCCGCCCATCGAGGTCGACGAGATCGCCAAGGCGTTCCCGCACATCCGGGCACGCGATGCTCGCAGCGCGATCGCCGACCTGCCCGAGCTGCGCTCCCGCGGGCTGGACGCGCCCCGGCTCGACACCTTCTTCGAGCTCGTCGAGCGCCTCGACGGGCTGCCCCGGCACATCGCCCTGCACCCCTGCGGGGTCGTGCTCTCGAACGCCGGGCTGCTCGACCGGACCCCGGTCGAGGCGAGCTGGCTGGGCTTCCCGATGAGCCAGTTCGACAAGGACGACGTCGAGACCCTCGGGCTGCTCAAGCTCGACGTCCTCGGCATCCGGATGCAGTCGGCGATGGCCCACGCCGTCGCCGAGGTGCGCCGGGTCGACGGGGTCGAGGTGGACCTCGACGACGAGGCTCAGGTGCCGCTCGACGACGAGGCGACCTTCCGGCTCATCCGCACCTCGCGCACCCTGGGCTGCTTCCAGATCGAGAGTCCCGGGCAGCGTGAGCTCATCGGCAAGTTCGGGCCCGAGCGCTTCGGCGACCTCATCATCGACATCTCGCTGTTCCGCCCCGGGCCGGTGAAGTCCGACATGATCACGCCTTTCCTCGAGAGCCGTCACGGCTGGTCCAAGCGGCGGCTGCTCCACCCGACGCTCGAGCCCGCGCTCGCCGAGACCGAGGGCGTCGTCGTCTTCCACGAGCAGGTGCTGCGGATCGTCGCCGAGACGACCGGGGTGACCCTCGCCCAGGCCGACGAGGTGAGGCGCACGATGGGCACGCCGCAGGGGCAGCTCGACATCGAGGCGTGGTGGCGACCCGCCGCCCGGGCCCGCGGCTACGCCCCCGACGACGTCGACCGGATCTGGGAAGTCCTCAAGTCGTTCGCGTCGTTCGGCTTCTGCAAGGCGCACGCGGCCGCCTTCGCCCTCCCGACCTACCACTCGGCCTGGCTCAAGACCCACCACCCGGCGGCGTTCCTCTCCGGCGTGCTCACCCACGACCCGGGCATGTATCCCAAGCGGCTCATCCTCGACGACGCCCGCTCGCTCGGCATCGCGGTGCTCGGCCTCGACGTCAACGGCTCGGGCGACACCTACCGCATCGAGCGGCTCGAGGGCGGTGGCGCCGACTTCAGCCCGGTGCACCCCGACCTGCCCGACGCGAGTGACTACGGCATCCGCCTCTCGCTCACCGACGTCAAGGGCATCAGCGACGCCGAGGTCGCGAGCATCGTCGCAGGACAGCCGTTCTCGGACCTCGGAGACTTCTGGTCACGGGCCACGGTGAGCCGTCCGGTCGTCGAGCGGCTCGTCCTCGCCGGCGCGTTCGACGCGATGCACGGCATCGGCGCCACCGGCTCCGGGCTGGGCCGTCGTGGTCGCATCACCCGCCGCGACCTCCTGCTCCACGTCGGTGAGCTCGACCGGTGGGAGCGGGCCAGCACCGGGCGGTCCTCACGACGCAGGGTCCCGCCACCGCGCCTGGGCCCAGACCTCGTGCGCGAGCGGGCCGCGGCCCAGTCGCAGGCCGCCCGTCCCGTGGTCGCCGCCGCCGAGCAGTCGGTCCAGCTCACCCTCGACCTCGGCGACCGGCCAGAGCTCACTCCCGGAACCGGTCTGCCCGAGATGACCGGCACCGAGCGGGTCCGGGCCGAGCTCGACGTCCTCGGGCTCGACGCCTCGGCCCACGTCGTCGAGTTCTACGGCCCGATGCTCGACGCGCTCGGGGTGGTCCGCAGCCGTGACCTGCTCGGGGCGCGCAGCCGCAGCGAGGTGTGGGTCGCCGGGGTCAAGGTCGCGACCCAGACCCCGCCGATCCGCTCCGGTCGCCGCGTCGTCTTCCTCACCCTCGACGACGCGACCGGTCCGGTCGACGCGACCTTCTTCGAGGACGTCCAGGGCCCGTATGCCGCCACGGTCTTCCACTCGTGGCTCCTCCTCGTGCGCGGTGTCGTCCGGCGCACCGGGCCCCGGGGGATCTCGGTGCGGGCGACGGGTGCGTGGGAGCTCGCCGGGCTCTGGGAGGCCTGGCGCGACGGCGGCCACTCCGCGGTGGTGCGGGCCCTCGAGACCGCGGACGCCGAGGCGGTGGCCCGGGCGGAGGCGGGGGAGCGCGAGGCCGACACCGGGGGCAGGCGCCGGGTGCTCGTCCACGCGTCGGGCTTCAAGCAGTCGCCCTACGCCGACATCAAGCCGGCCGGCTCGCCGACGCAGGACGGGCACCGGGTCGCGTCGGTCGTCGTCCCCGAGCACGGCACGTCGCCGCGCAAACTGTGGCACTCCAGCCCCGGCAGCTCGGGCCACTGACCGCCGCCGGAGCGTCACCAGCAGCAGGACCCACCGCGCAGGAGGTGCTGTGACCACGACACCTCCTGCGCGGCAGGTCGCGTCACACGAAGCCGGTCAGGAATCGAGAAGCACGGCTCCGTCCGCGGTCCTACCGTGAAGCCATGACCACCAAGAGCACTGCCACGAAGGCAACCCCCACGAAGAAGACCGCAGCGAAGAAGACCGCAGCGAAGGCGTCCGCCGACGGGTTCAGCGCCGACGAGCGCGCCGCCATGAAGGAGCGCGCCAAGGAGCTGCGTGCCGAGGCCAAGGGCGCCAAGGACCGCGAGAAGGGCGAGGCCGACCTCCTCGCCAAGATCGACGAGATGCCCGAGGCCGACAAGGTCCTCGCCGAGGCCATCCACGCCATCGTCACCGAGCACGCACCCCAGCTCATGCCCAAGACCTGGTACGGCATGCCGGCCTACGCCGACGCCGACGGCAAGGCCGTCTGCTTCTTCAAGGCGGCCTCGAAGTTCGGCGCCCGCTACGCCGAGCTCGGGTTCAACGAGCAGGCCCGGCTCGACGACGGCTCGATGTGGCCCACGGCCTACGCGATCACCACGCTGGGCAAGGCCGACGAGAAGCTCATCGCGACACTCGTCACCAAGGCGGTCGGCTGAGGGCGTTGTCGTGCGCGGCAACTAGACTTGCGGGACGCGAGGGCATGGTCCGCGCGACGCCCCGGCCGCGACGAGACGGCCCCGACGACAACGAGGTGCACCCGTGAGCCAGGACGCGACGACCGCGCGCCGCACCGGCGTCTCGGCCTCCCCCCGCACCGCCGCCATGTGGGCGGTCGTCGACGAGGTCGTGCGGACCCGCACCGCCGAGCTCGGGCGCCCGCTGCGTGTCATCGACCTCGGTGGTGGCACCGGAGGGCTCGCCGTCCCGCTCGCCCTCGCCGGGCACGACGTCACCGTCGTCGACCCCAGCCCCGACGCGCTCGCCTCCCTGCGCCGTCGCGCGGCCGAGGCCCAGGCGTCCTCGCGCGTCAGCGCCGTGCAGGGTGACGCCGAGACGCTCGAGTCGCTCGTCGGGCGCGACCGGCCCGACCTCGTCCTCTGCCACGGCACCCTCGAGTACGTCGACGACCCCGGGGCCACCCTCGCCCTCATCGCCGGCGTGCTCGCTCCCGGCGGTGTCCTCAGCCTCGTCGTGCCGCAGCGCTCCGCCGCCGTCATCGCCCGCGCCCTCGCCGGGCAGTTCGCCCAGGCCAGGGCCGCCCTCGACCGCGCCGACGGACGCTGGGGCGACGCCGACCCGGTGCCGCGCCGCTTCGACCGCAGCGCCGTGCTCGCCCTCGTCGAGGCCGCCGGCCTCACGACGACGGGAGCACACGGCATACGGATCTTCAGCGACCTCGTGCCGTCGGCGCTCGTCGACTCCGACGCCGACAGGGCCGCTCTGATCGACCTCGAGCGGGCGGTGGCGACGCATCCCGAGTTCGCCGTGCTCGCCGACCTCGGCACGTCCCTGCACGTCATCGCCACCCGCACCTGAGAGCGGCCATGAGCCGTCGCCAGTTCAGCCTCCCCGAGCGCTCGTCGAGCGAGCCGCCCGACGACACCGGGTGCACCATCCTTCATGTCGACATGGACGCGTTCTATGCCTCGGCGACCCTGCTCTCGCACCCCGAGCTCGTCGGGACGCCCGTGATCATCGGCGGTGGCAACCGTGGGGTGGTGCTCTCGGCGACCTACGAGGCGCGCCGGTTCGGGGTCGCCTCGGCGATGCCGATGACCCGGGCCCGTCGCCTCTGCCCGCAGGCGACGGTCCTCGCGCCCGACCACCGCCTGTATGCCGCGATCTCGGCTGCGGTGATGGAGACCTTCCGGGCGGTGACCCCCGACATCGAGCCGCTCTCGCTCGACGAGGCCTTCCTCGACGTCTCGGGTGCGGTGCGTCGCCTCGGCTCGCCGGCCGCGATCGGTGCGCAGATCCGCGACACGGTCCACGACGAGCAGGGCATCACGTGCTCGGTCGGCGTGGCCTCCACGAAGTTCGTCGCCAAGATCGCGTCCGGCCTGGCCAAGCCCGACGGCATGGTCGTCGTCCCACGCGACGAGATCATCCCGTTCGTCCAGCAGCTGCCGGTCGGTGCGCTGTGGGGCGTGGGGGAGAAGACCGAGGAGCAGCTGCTCCGGCTCGGGCTGCGGACCGTCGCCGACATCGCCCACACGCCACTGCCCACGCTCGTCCGCGGACTCGGCGAGGCCACGGGCAACCACCTCCACCAGCTCGCCTGGGGTCGCGACCCGAGGTCGGTGCAGCGCGAGCACCGCGAGAAGAGCATCGGCGCCGACGAGACCTTCGAGTACGACATCGACGACCCGCGTGAGATCCACCGCCACCTCCTCAAGCTCAGCGACCGGGTCGCCGCCCGGCTGCGCGGGGCCCGGATGACCGGGCGGACCGTCTCGATCAAGGTGCGCTTCTCGGACTTCACGACGATCACCCGGGCCCGCACCCTGCGCGAGCCCACCGACACCAGCCGCGAGATCTACGAGACGGCGACGTCGTTGTTCGACGCCCTCGGCCTCCAGCGCGCCCGCATCCGGCTCGTCGGCGTGCGCCTCGAGAAGCTCGTCGCGGTCGAGGCGGCCCCGATCCAGGGGATGCTGGGCGAGGCCGACAACGGCTGGCGCGAGGCGGACCGCGCTGTCGACCGGGCCAGTGCACGCTTCGGTGCGGGGTCGGTCCGGCCCGCCAGTCTGATCGACCGAGGCCGATCTACCGCCCGGGACGATCGCGACCTATCCTGAGAGAACCAGCACATTCGCTGGCGAAGCAACGAAACCGCAGCGCCGAGCGTTGTCATTGGTGGAAGATCATCAACGAGGGCGCAGGTCACGCGCCGCACACCTGGAGGACGCCGTGCCGCTGTCAGAGCACGAGCAGAGGATGCTCGAGCAGTTGGAGCAGGCCCTCGCTGCCGAGGACCCGAAGTTCGCCTCCAGCATGGAGGGGTCCCGACGGGGCGGTCCCACCCGGCTGCGATGGATCATCGGCATCGTCGGTGGGCTCGTCGGGCTCGGGCTCGTCCTCGTGGGCATCAACACGACCATGTGGGTCGGCGCGGCCGGCTTCGCCGTCATGGTGGCCTCCGTGGCGTTCGCCCTCACCCCGCCGCGTCGTGGCGGTGGCAAGCTCGCCGTCGTGCGTGACGACGGCACCACCGGCCCGGCCGGCTCCGGACGCAAGCAGAAGAGCGGCTCCGGCTTCATGGACAAGCTCGACGACCGCTGGGATCGTCGCGGCCGCGACAACTGGAGCTGACCTCCACCACCTTCGAACCCTCCGCCGCGAGCTTCTCGGGCGGGCACGCGCCTTGTCAGGTGGGCCGCGACTTTATCGGGTGACCCGATAATGCGGCTCTCGACCCTGGTCGCCTCCCCGGGTGGAGCGCGACTTTATCGGGTCACCCGATAATGCGGCGGCGCTCAGCGCGTGGCGAGGACGCCGATGACCCAGGTCGTCGCGATGAGCAGACCGGCGCAGAGCTCGATCCCCATGCTCATGGCGATCGCTCTGAGGGCGTGCTTGGTGCGGGTCCACGCCTGCACCCGGTCCCGGCTGCGCCCGTGCTCGACGAGGTAGATCCCGAGCACGAAGCCGACGAAGAAGCCGACCACCGGGATGATGAACATGCCGATGACGCCGAGCACGACGGCCAGGAGCAGGGTCGAGGTCTTGACCCCCTGCTGGCGCAGCCGTCTGCCGGGCACGAGGAACTGGATGGCCACGCCCGCGACATAGATCGCCAGGCAGAGGAAGAAGAAGGTCCAGGCGGTGGACCCGCCGGTCTCGTAGGCCCACAGGAGCACGCCGAGCACGGCGACGAACAGCCCGGGGATGACCGGAACGACGATGCCGACGATCCCCACGATGATGAGGATCGCCGGCACCCAGACGTCGGTGCCCTCCGGCAGGAGGTTCACGGACGGGACGTCAGACGTCGATGTCAGCCACGGCGGGCGGCTCCGTGAGTCGGTCGCTCTCGTCCACGATTTCCGCGTGGTCGCGGAGCTTGGGGAGGTGCTCTCGGCCGTGGTGGGCGCAGAAGAGCAGCTCACCGCCGACGTGGAGAGTCGCGCGAACATAGGCCTGGGCACCACAGCGGTCGCAGCGATCCGCGGCAGTCAGGGTGGGTGCCAGTGCGGTGGTCACATCGGCCTCCTCGGCTGATCTCGTCAGTGGGCCCACGCGGTTGCGTGGGCGTCAAGCGATGCAACAGTCAAACACGCCGGACTCTTCCCGGGTGGGAGGCGACCGTGATGTGACCTTTCCGATGCACAGCGCCATCATTGCCCACGACCCTGACAGCGCGCCTCGTCGGGGCTGTCGGAGGGCGGAGCTAGCCTGAGGCGGACGCCCGGGCGACGCGAAGGCGGCAGCCGGCACACGGCATACGTCGTCGTCACCCGGCACCGACGGCACGATCTCGGATAGGAACGCATGAGCCCCACCTCCACCGCCAAGAAGGCCGCGACGAGCAAGTCGACGTCCGACTACAGCGCGCACCACCTGCAGGTCCTCGAGGGGCTCGAGGCGGTCCGCAAGCGGCCCGGCATGTACATCGGGTCCACCGACAGCCGCGGGCTCATGCACTGCCTCTGGGAGATCATCGACAACGCCGTCGACGAGGCCCTCGGTGGTCACGGTGACCGCATCGACGTCATCCTGCACAAGGACGGGTCGGTCGAGGTGCGCGACACCGCTCGAGGCATCCCCGTCGACATCGAGCCACGCACCGGCCTCACCGGCGTCGAGGTCGTCTTCACCAAGCTGCACGCCGGCGGCAAGTTCGGTGGCGGCTCCTACACCGCGTCCGGTGGCCTCCACGGCGTCGGCGCGTCCGTCGTCAACGCGCTGTCGTCCCGGCTCGACGTCGAAGTGGACCGCGCGGGCAAGACCTACGCGATGAGCTTCCGGCGAGGTGAGCCCGGCTACTTCCCCGACGTGGCGAGCGCCGACAAGAGCCCCGACCACGAGTTCACCCCCTACGAGCGCACGAGCGAGCTGGCCGTCATCGGCAAGGCCAAGCGCGGCGCCACCGGCACCCGGGTCCGCTACTGGGCCGACCCGCAGATCTTCCTCAAGGACGCCGAGTTCGACTACGACGGGCTCGTCGCCCGTGCCCGCCAGACGTCCTTCCTCGTGCCCGGCCTCACCCTCGTCATCCGCGACGAACGCGGGCTGCCGGGCACCGCGGGGGAGAGCGGCCCGCACGAGGAGGTCTTCGTCCACGACGGCGGCATCAGCGAGTTCGCCGAGTTCCTCGCACCCGACCCCTCGGTCACCGACGTGTGGCGGCTCCAGGGCACCGGCAGCTTCACCGAGACCGTCCCCGTGCTCGACTCCAAGGGGCACATGACCCCGCAGGACGTCGAGCGCGAGTGCGAGGTCGACATCGCGGTCCGGTGGGGCACCGGCTACGACGCCAAGGTGAGCTCGTTCGTCAACATCATCGCCACGCCCAAGGGCGGCACCCACCTCGCCGGCTTCGAGCAGGCGCTGCTCAAGGTGTTCCGCAAGCAGCTCGAGGTCAATGCCCGCCGCCTCAAGGTCGGCAGCGACAAGGTCGACAAGGACGACATCCTCGCCGGGCTCACGGCCGTGGTGACCGTGCGTCTGGCCGAGCCGCAGTTCGAGGGCCAGACCAAGGAGGTGCTCGGCACCAACGCCGTGCGCGCCATCGTCGCCAAGGTCGTCGAGCGCGAGCTCACGAGCACCCTCACCTCGACCAAGCGCGGCGAGAAGCAGCAGGCCGCCCAGCTGCTCGAGAAGGTCACCGCCGAGATGAAGTCGCGGATCAGCGCGCGGCTGCACAAGGAGACCCAGCGCAAGAAGAACGCGCTCGAGACCTCGTCGCTGCCGGCCAAGCTCGCCGACTGCCGCAGCAACGACATCGAGCGCACCGAGCTGTTCATCGTCGAGGGCGACAGCGCCCTCGGCACCGCCAAGCTCGCCCGCGACTCCGACGTCCAGGCGCTCCTGCCCATCCGCGGCAAGATCCTCAACGTCCAGAAGGCCTCGCTCACCGACATGCTCGGCAACGCCGAGTGCGCCGCCATCATCCAGGTCATCGGGGCCGGGTCCGGTCGCACGTTCGACGTCGACGCCGCCCGCTACGGCAAGGTCATCATCATGACCGACGCCGACGTCGACGGCGCCCACATCCGCACGCTGCTGCTCACCCTCTTCTTCCGCTACATGCGGCCCCTCGTCGAGGCGGGCAAGGTCTACGCCGCCGTGCCGCCGCTGCACCGCATCGAGGTGGCCGGCGCGGGTGCCCGTAAGAGCGAGCTCATCTACACCTACTCCGAGGGCGAGATGCGCAAGACCGTCGCCTCGCTCACCCGGCGCGGCCGCAACATCAAGCAGCCGATGCAGCGCTACAAGGGCTTGGGCGAGATGGACGCCGACCAGCTCGCCGAGACGACGATGGACCCGCACCACCGCACCCTGCGCAAGGTGACGATGGCCGACGCCGAGAACGCCGAGCGGATCTTCGAGCTCCTCATGGGCAACGAGGTCGCCCCCCGTCGCGACTTCATCGTCGCGGGGTCGGCCAAGCTCGACCGGGAGCGCATCGACGCCTGACCACGCGTTTCGCCGCCGTGGAGGCCGACCGGGCGCCACGGCATACGGGCGCGTCTGTCGTTGCCCTCGGCGGTGATGTGGGACACAGTGGGCCGGAACAGGCGTCGGCACACCGGGGCCGCTGATGCGGGAGGGCAACACATGAGTGGCCACACGGGCGATCACGGAGGCACCGAGGTTCTCGACTCGCCCGCGGAGGGCCAGACCGAGCTCAAGCGGGTCATGGGGCCCAAGCTCCTGCTCCTGTTCATCGTCGGGGACATCCTCGGCACCGGTGTCTACGCCCTCACGGGGTCGGTGGCCGGCGAGGTCGGCGGCGCGGCCTGGGCGCCGTTCCTCGTGGCGTTCATCGTCGCGACGATCACGGCCTTCTCCTACCTCGAGCTCGTGACGAAGTACCCGCAGGCGGCCGGTGCGGCGCTCTACACGCACAAGGCGTTCGGCATCCACTTCTTCACCTTCATCGTCTGCTTCGCGGTCATGTGCTCGGGGATCACGTCCGCGTCGACCGCGTCCAACGCCTTCGCCGGCTTCCTGCGTGACGGCTTCGGGATGACCGACGAGTGGCCGGACGGCTCGACGCCGCTGCTCGTCATCGCCCTCGCCTTCATGGCGCTCGTGGCCGCGGTGAACTTCCGCGGCGTCGGCGAGAGCGTCAAGGCCAACGTCGTGCTCACCCTCGTGGAGCTGTCCGGCCTGCTCCTCGTGATCTTCATCGGCCTGTATGCCGTGACCCAGGGCAAGGCGGACTTCTCCCGGACCGTGGTCTTCGACTCCCCGAGCGACAAGAGCACGTTCTTCGCCATCACGGCGGCGACCTCGCTCGCGTTCTTCGCGATGGTCGGCTTCGAGGACTCGGTCAACATGGCCGAGGAGACCCACGAGCCCGCCAAGAACTTCCCGAAGATGATGCTCACCGGACTGGGGATCACCGGGCTCATCTACGTCCTCGTCTCGATCACGGCGGTGGCCCTCGTGCCCGTCGGCACCCTGTCCAACCCCGACGAGGGGTCGGCGCTGACACAGGTGGTCGCGGCCGGGGCCCCGAACTTCCCGTTCGACAAGATCTTCCCGTTCATCGGGATGTTCGCCGTCGCCAACTCGGCCCTCATCAACATGCTCATGGCGAGCCGCCTCCTCTACGGCATGGCCAAGCAGGAGGTGCTGCCGCCGTTCCTGGGCAAGGTCCACCGCTCCCGCCGCACCCCTTGGGCAGCGATCCTCTTCACGACCGCGATCGCCTTCGGTCTCATCACCTATGTCGTGCGGGCCAACGGCAGCGAGGAGGGCGCCAGCACGGTGTCGCTCCTCGGCGGCACGACCGCCCTGCTGCTGCTCTGCGTCTTCACGGTCGTCAACATCGCGGTGCTCGTCCTGCGCCGTGACCCCGTCGAGCACGGCCACTTCAGGGCGCCGAGCATCCTGCCCTACCTCGGAGCGGCGTTCTGCGCGTTCCTCGCCGGTCCGTGGGCGCGCAGCGACGAGCAGCAGGAGCAGTACAAGATCGCCGGTGGGCTGCTCGCCGTCGGCGTGCTGCTCTGGGCGCTCACCTGGGTCGCGAACCGGTTCTTCTTCGCCAAGAAGACCTACATGCGTGACCCCGAGGAGCTCGACGACCCCGACCACGCCCACCACGGCTGAGCGTCCCGGCTGCGGTCGAGCCGCGGCCACGCCGCGGGACGATCCGTGGGCACGCCGCGGGACGGTCCGCGGCCTCGCCGCGGGACGAGCCGCGGCCACCGACGCACTCCGGCGCCGCCCCGCTCCTCAGGAGCCGGGCGGCGCGGTGCTGCGGCGAACGACGAGCTCGGTGTCGACGACGACCTCGGTCGCCGTGCCGCCCGGGGCGTCCACGCCGAGGGCCTGCAGGAGGATCTCGGCGGCCTGCCGCCCCTGCGCCGCGACGTCCTGGCGCACGGTGGTGAGCCCGAGGACGTTGCTCAGCGCGTGGTCGTCGATCCCGATGACGGACAGGTCCTCGGGGATCCGCAGCCCGAGCGCTCGCGCGGCCGCCATGACCCCGATCGCCATCTCGTCAGAGGCCGCGGCCACGGCGGTCGGCCGGTCCGGGGCGGCGAGGAGCGTGCGGGTGTCGTGGGCAGCGCTGTCGGCGGTCCAGTCGGAGCCGAGGATCCACTGCTTGTGCTCGGCCAGCCCGTGGCTGCGCATGACGTCACGGAACGCGTCGAGCCGGGCCTGGGGCGTCTGGATGTGGGCGACGTTGGAGGGGACCGCACCGACGTAGGCGATCCGCTCGTGCCCCAGCGAGACGAGGTGCTCGGTGGCGAGGCGCATCGCGTGGGCGTCGTCGATGCGGACGTTGGGCCGGTCGGCGACCGGCGTGCCGATCGCGACGAGGGGCAGACCGAGCCGGTCGACGAGCTCGAGCTCCTCGTCGGTCATCGGCAGGTTGAGAGTGATGACGCCGTCGACGCGCTTCCACAGCATGTTCTGCGAGAGGGGGAGCCGCCGGTCGTAGGCCTCGTCCTCGAGGTCGAACAGCAGGACGTGGTGGCCGTGGCGGCGCAGCGTCTTCTCGATCGCGCTCACGAGGGTGGCGAAGAACCACCGGGTGAGGAACGGCGCGACGACACCGACGACCTGGGTCCGCCCGGAGGCGAGGGAGGTGGCCGTCGGGCTCGCGACGTAGTCGAGCTCGGTGGCGACCTTGAAGACCCGCTCGCGCGTGCGCGGGCTCACGCGGTCGAGCCCACGGAGCGCGCGGGAGACCGTGGCCACGGAGACCCCGGCCTCCCGCGCAACATCCGTGATCGTGCTCATCCGCCGACGGCGGTCGGGAGCAGACATGTCAGCCCTTCAGGCCACCTGCGAGGAGACCGCGGACGAAGAACCGCTGCAGCGCGAGGAACACGATGACGGGGACGATCATCGAGATGAACGCTCCGGCCGACAGGAGGTACCAGGCGCTTCCTCGGGTTCCGGCGAGCTCGGCCACCCGCACCGTCACCGGTGCGACCTCGGGTGTGCCACCGAGGAAGATCAACGAGACGAGCAGGTCGTTCCAGACCCAGAGGAACTGGAAGATCCCGAACGCCGCGATCGCCGGCGTGAGCAGGGGCAGCAGGATCTTGAAGAAGATCGTCACGTGCCCGGCACCGTCGACGCGGGCGGCCTCCATGAGCTCGCCCGGGAGCTCGCGCATGAAGTTGTGGATGAGGAACGTCGCGAGCGGTAGCGCGAAGATCGTGTGCGAGATCCACACGCTCCAGTAGGACGCACCGAACCCGAGCTTGTTGGTGTAGATGTCGAGCAGCGGGATGAGGGCGATCTGCAGCGGCACGATCTGCAGCGCGAAGACGGCGACGAAGAGCACGTTGCGGCCCGGGAACGGCATCCACGCGAACGCGTAGGCCGCGAGGGAGGCCAGGAAGATCGGCAGGAGCACCGCGGGGACGGTGATGACGATCGTGTTGATGAAGTACTGGGTGAAGCTCGCCGAGCTCCCGGGCTCGAGGGCCTGGCGGTAGTTGTCGAGGGTGAACGCGCCCGGGTTGGCGAAGGCGTTCCACCACCCGCTCTTGTTGATGTCGATCTGGGAGCGGAACGACGTGACGAGGAGACCCACGGTCGGGGTGGTCCACAGGACGGCGATGACGACCGCGACGAAGCTGGCCCACCGCGAGTTGAGGGCACCGGCAGCGTCACCGGCGGCGGACTTCTTGGGCTTCTTGACCTTGGTGCGGGGTGCGATCACCTCGTCGGAGACCGACTCGGGGGTGGCTGCCGGTTGCAGGGTGCTCACGACTCAGGCCTCCTTGCGCATCTGGACGATGTTGTAGGTGACGATCGGGATGACGAGGACGAAGAGCAGGACGGCCATGGCGGCTCCCAGCCCCGGGGCGTCGTAGCGGAAGCTCTGGTTGTAGAACTCGTTGGCGACGACGGAGGTCTCGAACTGGCCGGCCGTCATGGTCCTGACGATGTCGAAGACCTTGAGGGTGCCGATGCCGATCGTCGTGAGGACGACGACGAGGGCGGCGCGGATGCTCGGGAGCGTGATGTAGCGGAACATCCGAAGGCCGTAGACCCCGTCGAGACGGGCGGCCTCGATGATGTCGTCCGGGATCGCCTTGATCGCCGCCGACAGGATGGTCATGGCGAACCCGGCCTGGATCCAGACCATGACGATGATGAGCATGAGGGTGTTGACGGGTGCGTCGAGCAGGAACTGCCGCGTCTCGAACCCGAACACCTTGAGGATCTGGTTGAGCAGTCCGATCTGGGGGCGGTCGGTCTGCTTGTACTGGTAGACGAACTTCCAGATGATGCTCGCCCCGACCATCGAGATGGCCATGGGGAGGAAGATCAGCGCCTTGGCGAACGCCTCGCCCCGGGCCCGGTCGATGAGGATGGCGTAGAGCAGGCCGATCGCGGTGGCGAGGAACGGCACGAGGATGACCCAGAGCGCCGTGTTGCGCAGCACCGTGAGGAGCTCGGGCTGGGTGAACATCGCCGAGTAGTTGGCGAACGAGAAGCTGCCGTCGCCGGACTTGCCGCGCAGCGACTGGATGATCGTGAGGATCGCGGGGTACATGAGCCCGACCGCGAGGAGCAGGACGGCGGGGGCGGCGAAGATCGCGCCCTGGGCCTTCTCACCCGTGCGCCCCTTGAACAGGGACGCCAGGAAGAGCACGAGCCCGAACACCGCGGCGAAGAAGGCGATCGCGAAGAACATGAGCATGAACTTGCCCAGCGTGCTCTCGGCACGCAGGAAGGGCTCCGGGATTCCGGACGGCGCGGCACTCAGCAGGGTCGCGACCATGACTCCACCTCCAGGGGTGAGGGTGCACAACGAAGGAAAGCCGGGGTGGGGCGGAACCCACCCCACCCCGGCGTGTGACCGTCGCACCGGACCGCCTCGGCGGCCCGGTGCGGATCAGGTCAGGACTTGGGCCAGGAGTTCTCGATGTAGTCGAGGGTCGCCTTGTCGTCCTGCCCGGTGATCCAGTTGACCATGCCCTTCCAGAAGGTGCCCGCGCCGACGGCGCCCGGCATGAGGTCGGAGCCGTCGAACCGGAAGGTCGCGCTCTTGTCCGTCAGGGTCTTGGCGGACAGGTTGTCGATCGGGTTCTTGAGCAGCTCCGGGTCGACGTTGATGTTGGCCGTGAGGCAGCCGCCGGTGCCACAGGTCTTGGCACGCTCCGTGGCCCACTCGGTCGAGGAGAGGTAGGTCTGGAACGCCTTGACCTCGGGGGCGTCGCGGAAGGCCGCGGTGACCTCACCGGCGCCGAGCACCGGCTTGGTGGACTCGTCCTTGGCCGGCAGGTAGAAGGCCCAGACGTCGCCGTCCTCGGCGACCTTGGTGCCCTTGGGGAAGTTCGCCGAGTAGAACGAGGCCTGACGGTGCATGTAGCAGCTGCCGTCGAGGATCGGGAGACCCGCGTCCTGGAACGACGTCGAGGCGATGGTCTTGACGTCGCCCTGGCCACCGTTGACGTACTTCGGGTTCTTGAGGATCTTGCCGACCTCGGCGAGCGCCGTGGCGACGGCCGGGTCGTTGAACGGGATCTCGTGGGCGACCCACTTGTCGTAGACCTCGGGGCCCGCGGTGCGGAGCATGACGTCCTCGACCCAGTCGGTGGCCGGCCAGCCGGTGGCGTCACCGGACTCGATGCCGGCGCACCACGGCTTGGCGTCCGGGTTGTCGGTCGCGATCTTGTCGGTGAGCTTGAGCAGGTCGTCCCACGTCTTGGGGACCTCGTAGCCCTTGTCCTTGAACGCCGTGGGGGAGTACCAGACGTAGGACTTGACGTTGGCGCCGAGCGGGGCGGCGTAGAACTTGCCGTCGACCGTGCCGTAGGTCTTCCAGTCGGGCATGTTCTTGTCGACGTTGGCCTCGGTCTCCGGCGGGGCCGGGATGACCTTGCCGGTCGCCACGAGGGTCTTGAGCAGACCGGGCTGCGGGAGGTAGGCGATGTCGGGGGCGTTGCCACCCTTGACGCGCACGGAGATCTGGGCCTCCATCTCGCGCGAGCCTTCGTACTTGATCTTGACGCCGGTGCAGTCCTCGAACGGCTTGTAGGACGCGATGTGCGGCCCGTCCTCGGGGGCGACGATGGTCGTGTAGACCGTCACCGTCTTGCCCTTGAGGTCACCGAAGGTCTTGTAGGGAGCACAGTCGATCTTCGTGGCGCCCGAGTCCTTGCCGGCGTCGGTGCTGCCACCGTCATCGGACCCGCCGCACGCGGCGAGTCCGAGGGAGACCGTCGCGAGGGCCGCGAGGACCTTCGCCGAACGGCGCGTTGATTTGAGGGCCATTGCCCGCCTCCATCTGTTTGCGGTGGACGCGCCGTGGCCATGGCTTGGACCTCGGCGCTGAGGGTGATCCGCCTCGCAGTGTAAAAGCGGTTACATGCGCCCGTCAGCAGTTCTTGGAGATTGTCCGGTCACGATCCCGTAACGCGAGCGCCGACTCCGTGGCGCCGAGACGGCATACATGCGTATGCCGTGTGCACGTCTCACGCGGGAGGCGCGCCGATCCCGGTGATGACAGCGGAGCCCTGGATCCCCGAGCCGTCGCGGCGACCGTTGGCCTCGGGCAGCTCGATGGCGACGCCCCCGGCTCCGCTGGCGCGGGCGGGCGTGGCGCCGACCCACGCGAGCACGAGGGTGTCCTCGCCCTTGAGGAAGCGGTGCGCCCGGACGCCACCGGTGCCGCGGCCCTTGGCGGGGTACTCGGCGTAGGGGGTGGCCTTGATGGCACCGGGCTGCGTGCCCGGCAGCGCGTCGGCCGACCCGCTCGCGGTGACGACGACACCCTCGCGGCTCGGGTCGACGACACCGAAGAACGCGACCGACTGGCCCGTGGTGACCCGGATCCCGGCCATGCCCCCGGCGGTGCGTCCCTGGGGCCGGACCGCCGACGCGGGGAAGCGGAGCAGCTGGGCGTCGGTCGTGACGAAGACGAGGTCCTCGTCGCCGGTGACGACCTGGCCGGCGCCGACGACGGTGTCCCCGTCCTTGAGCGAGATGACCTCCCAGTCGTGCGACTTCGGCTGGTCGGGCGTGACCCGCTTGACGACGCCCTGGGCGGTGCCGAGGGCGAGCCCCGGACCGTCGGGGTCGAGCGAGACGACCGTGACCGGCTCCTCGCCGCGGGGGAGGTCGACGTAGGCCGCGAGCGGGGCGCCACCCGAGAGTGACGGGGCGCCACCGAGCGGCGGCAGGGTCGGGAGCTCGAGCGCGCTGATCCGGATCATCCGGCCCCGGCTCGTGACGAGTCCGACCTCACCGCGCGCGGTGGTGCGCACGGCGGCGATGACGGCGTCGTGCTTGGCGCGCGGCCCCTCGGCCGGGATCGGCTCGGCGTTGGAGGTGCGGGCGAGCAGCCCGGTCGAGGAGAGCAGCACGTGGCAGGGGTCGTCACTCACCTCGAGCGGCGCCGCGGTGCTTACCGGGTTGCCGGCGGACTCGAGCAGCACGGTGCGCCGGGGGGTGCCGTACTTCTTGGCGATCTCGGCGAGCTCGCTCGAGACGGTGCGG
The DNA here is from genome assembly GCF_007992835.1 of Knoellia locipacati. Lineage (GTDB taxonomy): Bacteria > Actinomycetota > Actinomycetes > Actinomycetales > Dermatophilaceae > Knoellia > Knoellia locipacati. The sequence goes on along the minus strand of NZ_BKBA01000012.1, from coordinate 23,512 downwards.
TGGAGCAGCTTCTCGTCGCCGAGGATGGCCTCGAGCTCCTCGATCTGCTTCTGCAGCTCGTCGCGCCGCTGCTCGAGCTCGAGCCGCGAGAACTTCGTCAGCCGGCGCAGCTGGAGGTCGAGGATGTGGTTGGCCTGGGTCTCGCTGAGGTCGAAGACGTCCATGAGGCGGGCCCGCGCGGTGGCGGTGTCCTCGCTGCCGCGGATGAGTTGGATGACCTCGTCGATGTCGAGGATCGCGATGAGGAGGCCCTCGACGAGGTGGAGCTGGTCCTGGGCCTTGCGCAGCCGGAAGGCCGTGCGCCGCCGCACGACGTCGATGCGGAACTCGACGTAGTGGCGCAGCAGGTCCTTGAGGCCCAGGGTCTGCGGCTGGCCGCCGACGAGCGCGACGTTGTTGATGCCGAACGAGTCCTCCATCGGCGTGAGCTTGTAGAGCTGCTCGAGCACGGCCTCGGGGTTGAAGCCGTTCTTGACCTCGATGACGAGCCGGAGACCGTGCTTCCTGTCGGTGAGGTCCTTGACGTCGCTGATGCCCTGGAGCTTCTTGCCCTGCACGAGGGTCTTCATCCGCTCGATGACCTTCTCGGGGCCGACGAGGTAGGGCAGCTCGGTGACGACGATGCCGGACTTGCGCGGTGTGATCTTCTCGATGCGTGCGGTCGCGCGGGTGCGGAACGTCCCCTTGCCGGTGAGGTAGGCGTCGCGGATGCCGTCGAGGCCGACGATCCGGCCGCCGAGCGGAAGGTCGGGGCCGGGGACGAACTTCATGAGGTCGTCGAGGCTGCAGTCCGGGTGCGCGATGAGGTGGCGGGCGGCACCGACGACCTCGACGAGGTTGTGCGGCGCCATGTTGGTCGCGAAGCCGACGGCGATGCCGGCCACGCCGTTGACGAGGAGGTTGGGGTAGGCCGCGGGCAGGACGCCGGGCTGGAGCAGCTGGTCGTCGTAGTTGGGGACGTAGTCGACCGTGTCCTCGTCGAGGCTGGCCGTCATCGTCAGGGCGGCCGGGGCGAGCCGGGCCTCGGTGTAGCGCGAGGCCGCGGGGCCGTCGTCGAGCGAGCCGAAGTTGCCGTGGCCGTCGACGAGCGGCAACCGCATCGTGAACGGCTGCGCCATCCGCACGAGGGCGTCGTAGATCGCGGTGTCGCCGTGCGGGTGGTACTTGCCCATGACGTCGCCGACGACGCGCGAGGACTTCACGTGGCCCCGGTCGGGGCGCAGCCCCATCTCGCTCATCGAGTAGAGGATGCGGCGCTGCACCGGCTTGAGGCCGTCACGCACGTCGGGCAGGGCGCGCGAGTGGATGACCGACACGGAGTACTCGAGGAAGGCGTTCTGCATCTCGAGCCCGACGTCGATGTCGACGATGTTCTCGGCGATCTCTTCGGGTGGAGTGCTGCTGGTGCGCTTGGCCATGGGGCGGTGCTGGTCCTCAGTGCTGTCGGTGCCTCGCGGAGGTGCTGCGAGCGATCGCCTCATCCTTCCTCACGGCTCCGACGGCCCCGACCCCGACGCGCCGAACCTCCCGAGGTGGAGCACGTCACCCAGGGGCCTGCGCCCGCGCCGCAGCGAGGGGCTGCGGACCCGTTGCGCCTCGTGACCCAACGCGATGACGCCGACGATCCGGCGGTCGGGAGGGACGGCATACGCGGCCCTGACCGCGTCGTGGCGCGGCCCCGGGACGCCGAAGAAGAGCGCGCCGAGCCCGGCGTCGATCGCCCCGAGCAGCACGATCATCGCCGCCATGGCGGTGTCCGTGTCCCAGTAGGGGACGGGCCAGCGGTCGGGCGAGCGGTCCGTCCAGCCCTTGTCGGGCTCGGCGTAGCGGTCGAGGTATGCCGTCCGGTCCGAGAGCATGACCAGCAGCACCGGGGCGGCGGAGACGCCGCGCAGCCACGCGTCGGGCGTCGCCTCGCCCTCGCGGCTCGCCTCCCAGAACCGATCCCGGTCGGCCGGCTCGACGAGGGCGAGGACGTCCCAGCCCTGCGTGTGCCCGGCGCTCGGGGCGTGCTGCGCGAGCCGGACGAGCCGGGTCACCGTGTCGAGCGGGACTGCGCGGTCGGGGTCGAAGCGCCGCACCATCCGGCGTCGCGACACCGCGTCGATGAGATCCATGCCCCCATCGTCTCGTGACACGATTGCGGCATGACCCAGCACGTCGAGCTCCCGCCGGGCTATCCGGTGCAGTGGGAGGCCGACGTCGTGCTTCGCGACGGGAGCGTGGCCCACCTGCGGCCGATCCGCCCGTCGGACGAGGCGGCGATCCACGAGTTCCACTCGCGCCAGTCCGAGGAGTCGATCTACCTCCGGTTCTTCGCACCGCTCAAGCGGCTGTCCGACAAGGACGTCCACCGCTTCACCCACGTGGACTACGAGGACCGCGTGGCGCTCGTGCTCACGCTGCGCGAGGACATCATCGGGATCGGTCGCTACGACCGGATCGAGCCGGGCTCGGCCGAGGTCGCGTTCAACGTCAGCGACCACTACCAGGGCCGCGGCGTCGGGTCGGTCCTCCTCGAGCACCTCGCCGCCATCGCGCAGGAGTTCGGCATCACCCGCTTCACCGCCGAGGTGCTGCCGCAGAACCGCAAGATGCTCACCGTCTTCTCGGAGGCCGGCTACGAGGTCACCCGCAAGGTCGAGGACGGCGTGGTCGCCCTCCACTTCGACATCGAGCCGACGGACCGGTCCAAGGCCGTGGCGATGTCGCGCGAGCACCGCGCCGAGGCGATCAGCGTGAGCCGGATCCTGCGGCCCCGCACGGTCGCCGTCATCGGTGCGGGGCGCTCCGAGAAGTCGATGGGCCACCACTTCCTCAAGAACCTCCTCGACGCCGGGTTCACCGGTGAGGCGCACCCGGTCAACGCCAAGGCACGCAAGATCCTGGGGCGGACGGCATACGACACGATCGCGGACGTCCCCGGCCCGGTCGACCTGGCCGTGGTCGCGGTCCCGGCCGAGAAGGTCCTCAAGGTCGTCGACGACTGCGCCGCGGCGGGCGTGGGGGCGCTGCTCGTCGTCAGCTCCGGCTTCGGTGAGGGCGGGGGAGAGGGCGACGAGCTGCAGGCCGAGCTCGTGCGCCGGGTCCGCGGCTCGGGCATGCGGATCGTCGGCCCCAACTCGTTCGGGCTCATCAACACCGACAAGGACTTCTCGCTCAACGTCTCGCTGTCGCCGTCGATGCCCCCGCACGGGCACCTCGGGCTCTTCGCGCAGTCGGGTGCGCTCGGCATCGCGGTGCTCGCCTCGGCGGCCCGCCGCAACCTCGGGATCTCGGTCTTCGCCTCCGCGGGCAACCGCGTCGACGTGTCCGGCAACGACCTCATGCAGTACTGGATCGACGACGACGAGACGCACGCCGTCGGGCTCTACCTCGAGTCGATGGGCAACCCGCGCAAGTTCTCGCGGATCGCGCGCAACCTCGGGCTCATCAAGCCGGTCATCGTCGTGCAGTCCGGTGTCTCGTCCTACGGCGTCCCGCCCGGGCACCGGGTCCGCTCGACCAAGGTCCGGCCGGCCGTGTTCGCCGCGATGCTCCGTCAGGCCGGGACGATCCGCGTGTCCAACGTGCACCAGATGTTCGACGTCGCCCAGCTGCTCGTCCACCAGCCGCTGCCAGCCGGGCGCCGGATCGCGATCGTCGGCAACTCGGCGGCGCTGGGGGCGCTGTCCGCGGGCGCCGTGGCCGGGCGGGGCCTCACCGTCACGCACGGCCCGGTCAGCCTGCCGACCGAGGCCACGGTCGAGGAGTTCCGCGAGGCACTCGCGCGCGCGTTCGACGACCCCGACGTCGACTCGGTGCTCACCTGCTTCATCCCGCCGATCGTCGCGCACGACGAGGACGTCACCGAGGCGGTGCGGATGGCCGCGCGCGGCTCCGACAAGACCTGTGTCGCCACGTTCCTCGGCATGCGGGGCGTGGACTCGTCGACCTCGATGGACGAGGGCGGCACGGGGCAGGCCATCCCGATCTACGCGATGCCGGAGGACGCGGCCTACGCTCTCGCCAAGGCCACCAAGTACGCCGAGTGGCGCAAGAAGGACCACGGGATCCCGGTCGCCCCGGCCGGCATCAACCGCCGTGTCGCGGAGGACGTCGTCCAGACGGTGCTCTCGGTGAGCCCCGAGGGGCGCCGGCTCGACCCCGACGAGACCGCCGCGCTCCTCACGGCATACGGGATCGAGGTCTGGCCCTCCCGCAAGGCGACGAGCGTCGAGGAGGCGGTGGCCGCCGCCGAGGCCATCGGCTACCCCGTGGTGCTCAAGTCGACGGCGCCGATGCTGCGGCACCAGGGCGGTGTCACGGGCGTGCGCGTGGACCTCGGGGGAGAGCAGGCGGTCCGCGAGGCGTGGGCGTCGCTGCACGAGCGGCTGTCGCCGCTGGCCGCGGGACAGCTCGAGGTCCAGCGGATGGCGACCCCGGGCGTGGCGTGCGTCGTCACCGCCGACGAGGACGCGCTGTTCGGGCCGGTCGTGAGCTTCGGGGTGTCCGGGCTGCCGACCGAGCTGCTCGACGACATCGCGCACCGGATTCCGCCGCTCACCGACGTCGCGGTCTCCGAGCTCATCTCGTCGGTCAAGGCCGCTCCCGTGCTCCACGGCCACCGTGGGTCGACGCCCGTCCACCGGGCGGCGCTCGCGGACCTCATCGCCCGGGTCTCGGTCATCAGCGACGACATGCCCGAGGTGGTCTCGCTCAAGCTCAACCCGGTCAACGCCCATCCCGGCGGCGTCCAGGTGCTCGGCGCCGAGGTCACGGTGGCACCGGTCGCGCGCCGGGCCGACCCCGGGCGGCGCTCGCTCACCTGAGCCGTTCCCCGGCGTGGGAGGCCGATGTCGCCCGGTGCGGCAGAATGGGGGCATGAAGCGCACGTTCGACGTCCCGACCCTGCCGGGCGACCTCACCGATGCGATCGAGCGCGCCGGCTACTACCCGGCGCTCGTCGCCGACGTGGTCTCCGCGGCCCTGGCCGGTGAGGACGTGCTCTCGCACCTCGTCCACCTCGAGACGACCTTCGACCGCGACGTCATCCGTCGCCACGTCACCGTGCTCGTGCTCACCTCCTCACGGCTCGTCATCGCGCACGCCGACGACCACGCCGACGAGGGTGCGGTGAGTGGCGCCAGCACCGCCGAGGGCGAGGTCGCGACCGCGACGACCGAGAGCATCCCGCTGTCGGCGGTCCGCGGCGTCATGCTGACCCACGTCGTCCCCGACCCCCAGAACTACGTGCCCGGCTCCCTCGGCCGCGAGCTGACGCTCACCCTCGGCTGGGGTGCGGTGAGCCGCGTCGACCTGCTGCCCGCCACGTGTGGTGAGCCCGGCTGCGACGCCGACCACGGCTACGACGGCACGATCTCGAGCGACGACATCGCCCTGCGCGTGTCGGCCACCGCCGACGGTGACCCGGCCCTGCGGCAGGCGATCTCGTTCGCGCATGCGCTCTCGGCCTCGCTCGGCGAGTGACGGCAGGCATGCCGGCGGGCGGGCCGGGGGGCGCGCCGGCGCCCGCGCCGGCCTACGGCGAGGGCGGTCTCGGCGACGTCCTGCCCTCGGTCGTCTCGGCGCTCGGCGTGGGGGAGCCGGCCGGCGACGAGGGGCTCCCGGCTCGCTGGGTCCTGCCGCCGGCGAGGAGCGCCGTCGTCGTGCTCGTCGACGGGCTGGGCTACGACCTGCTCCGGCGCCGTGGTGGGCATGCGCCGTGGCTGCGGGGACAGTTCGGCGCGGGGCGGCGCATCGCGTCGGGCTTCCCGTCGACGACCCCGGTCTCGATGGGGTCGTTCGGGACAGGCCTTTCCCCGGGCTCTCACGGGCTCGTGGGGTTCGAGGTGCTCGTCCCCGGCGAGGATCGGCTGCTCAACGAGCTGTCCTGGGAGGACGGCCCCGTGCCCGAGCGCTGGCAGCCGCGCAGGACGTGGTTCGAGCGGGCCGCCGGTGCGGGCCTCGACGTGGTCCGCATCGGGCCGGGGTTCTTCGACGGGTCCGGGCTGACGCGGGCTGCCCTGCGCGGTGGGCGCTTCGTCGCGGCGCAGTCGCTCGACGCCCGGGTCGACGCCACGCTGGCGCACGCACGCACCAAGCAGCGCACCCTGACCTACCTCTACTGGGGCGAGCTCGACAAGGTCGGGCACGTCCACGGCTGCCAGTCGTGGCAGTGGGGTGACGAGCTCGAGACGATCGACCGGGCCCTGGCGCGGCTGGCCCAGGGCCTGCCCGACGACTGCTCGCTGACGATCACCGCCGACCACGGCATGGTCGACGTGCCGATGGCCAACCGCCTCGACCTCGCCCACGACACGGAGCTGGCCGCCGGGGTGCGCCACTCCGGTGGTGAGCCGCGGGCTCCGCAGCTCTACTGCGAGCCCGGAGCCACCGACGACGTCCTCGCGACGTGGCAGGCGCGGATCGGGAGCTTCGCGTGGGTGCTGTCCCGGGAGCAGGCCGTGGCCGAAGGCCTGTTCGGAGCGGTGCACGACGAGCACCTGGCACGCATCGGCGACGTCGTCGTCGCGATGCGGGACGACCACGCCGTCGTCGACTCACGCCACCACCGACCCGAGCTCCTCGCCCTCATCGGGCTGCACGGGTCGCTCACCGACGACGAGGTGCCCGTGCCGATGTTCCACGTCGCGGCGCGGTCGACATAAGGTGTCGCCTCGTGGCTGAGCTCGTCTTCTTCTCGGGAACGATGGACTGTGGCAAGTCGACCCTTGCCCTCCAGATGGACCACAACCACCGGGCGCGCTCCCGGGTCGGGCTGATCTTCACCAAGCTCGACCGGATGGGCGAGTCGGTGCTGTCCTCGCGGCTCGGCCTCTCCACCCAGGCCCACGAGGTCGGTGACGACCTCGACTTCTGGGACGTTGTCGTCGAGCACCTCACCCACGCCCAGCGGGTCGACTACCTCATCTGTGACGAGGCGCAGTTCTACACCGCCGCCCAGATCGAGCAGCTCGCCCGCATCGTCGACGAGCTCGGCATCGACGTGAACTGCTTCGGCATCACCGCCGACTTCCGCACCGAGCTCTTCCCCGGGTCCAAGCGCCTGTTCGAGCTCGCCGACCGCGTCCAGGTGCTCCAGGTCGCGGCCCTGTGCTGGTGCGGTGACCGCGCCACCCACAACGCCCGCATCATCGACGGCGTCATGGTGGTCGAGGGCGAGCAGGTCGTCGTCGGCGACACGGCCACCGCGAGCGACACGCTCGTCGAGTACGAGGTGCTCTGCCGGCGTCACTACATGCGGCGGATGAGCAGCCACGCTGCACGGCTGGCGTCGACCACGCCGGACGTGCTGCCGTTCGACGACCTCGACGTCTGCCCGGTGCCGCCCCGCGGCTGAGCTCGGCTGGGGCGTGGGCCCTCTCGCACGTGTCAGCCGTGGGTGGTGGGTGGCTCAGGCGCCGCCGCGTCCTCCGCCGAACATGATGTCGTCCCAGCTCGGGACGCTCTTGCGACCGCTCTTGCGTCCCGTGCTCCTGCGAGCGGGGGCCGGTGCCGGGGTGGGCTCGGGCGTGGAGTCCTCGACCTCGTCCTCGACCTCGTCCTCCGCCTCGTCGGCGGGCTCCTCGGGCAGGTCCTCGTCGGACTCGACGTCGTGCAGCGCGTCCATGCGGGCCAGGTGGACGAGGTCGTCCTCGGTGACGGTGCCGGCGCGCTCGTCGAGGTGGGCGGCGATGGGGTGGGCGCCGCGGGCCGCAGGGGGCTCCGGAGCCTCGGCCGGGTCGCCCACGAGCTCCTCGAGCGGCAGGGCGTCCTCGCGAGGAGCCTCGTCGCCCGGGGTGCGGGTCGGGGTGGACCGGGTGCGGCCACGGCCACGGCGCGAGCGGCTGGACTGCTCGCGCATCGCCGCCATGAGGTCGATCGGCTCGCGTGCCGAGTCCTTGCGGGCGGGGCGCGGGTCGTCGACGCCACCCTCGGCCTCGACGTCGAAGACGGCACTCGCCGGGTTGGCGGTCGTCGCGATGTGCGGCGTCGGGATGGCCGAGTCGCTCCGTGCCTCCTCGCTGAGCCAGCGGGCCTCGTCGTTGGTGGCCAGCAGCGACTTGAGCCGGGGGTCGAAGGTCCAGGCGCCGGCGCGCTCACGCCCACCGGCGGGGAAGGTCGCGGTGACGGTCCAGCGACCGTCGTCGAGCCGGGCCGAGTCCCAGCGCACGAGCTCGCCGGGGACGCCGCGCTCCTTGAAGCGCTCGTCGGCCCGTGAGCCCAGCGTCTGCTCGGTGACCGTGCCTGCGCTCGGACCCGAGGTGAGGCGCACCGTGCCGATGACGCAGGCGCGGGCCTGGTTGGCGATGTACTCGCGCTCGGCGAGCACAGGGCCCTCGAACCGCTGCACCTTCTCGACCGTCCAGCCGGCGCGGTCGGCGACCTCCTCGGTCGAGAGGCCGGAGCGGATGAGGGACTGGACGTCGCGGGGACGCAGGCCGCCGTCGATCTCGATCTGGAGCTGCCCCAGACGGGGGCGGTCGCGGCGGGCCGCCGCGCGCATGGCCTCGTCGAGGGGTGCCCGGTAGCGCTGGCCCTCGACGTCGGAGAGGAGGACGTGGTCGCCGTCCTCGTGGACGCCGATGAGACGAAGGTCCTTCATCAGTGATCTCCCGGGCTGTGGTCTGGACACCCTCGACTGTGCCACCTTCGACCCCTGTTCCAAAGCAGCCCACGCCGGGCGCCACTCCTCATCCGGGGCTCGTTAGGTTGTGGGTATGCCGATCCAGTCCGACGAGGACGCCCTCGCCCCCTATGACGCCGTCCTCCTGCTCTCCTTCGGTGGCCCCGAGGCGCCCGAGGAGGTCATGCCGTTCCTGCGTCGCGTGACCGCCGGGCGCGACATCCCCGAGGAGCGCCTCGAGGAGGTGGCCACCCACTACCACCACTTCGGTGGCCGCAGCCCGATCAACGACCAGAACCGCGCCCTGCTCGCCGCGCTCGAGACCGAGATCGCCGGTCGCGGCTCGGCGGTCCCGGTCCTCTGGGGCAACCGCAACAGCGACCCGTTCGTCACCGACACGCTCCGTGCGGCCCGGGCCGAGGGCCTGCTGCGCCTGTGCGTGGTCGTGACGTCGGCCTACTCGTCGTACTCCGGCTGCCGTCAGTACCGCGAGGACCTCGCCGCCGCGACCGACGAGCTCGGCATCGCCGCCGCCGACCTCGTCATCGACAAGATCCGGCCCTACGCGCTGCACCCCGGCTTCGTCGCCGTCAACACCGAGCACCTCGTCGAGACCGTCGAGGCCATCCCCGACCTCGACCCCGCCACGACCCGGCTGCTCTTCGTCACGCACTCGGTCCCCAACGCCATGGACGACACCTCTGGCCCGGGTGACGGCGACGGCAACCTCTACGTCGAGCAGCACCTGCGCACCGGCCGTCTCGTCGCGCAGGGGCTGGCCGAGCGCACGGGCACCTCGCTCGAGCACGAGCTCGTCTTCTGCTCGCGCTCCGGCAGCCCGCGCACGCCGTGGCTCGAACCCGACGTCAACGACCGCATCGAGGAGCTCGCCGCCGAGGGCGTGCGGACCGTGGTCGTCGCACCGATCGGCTTCGTCTCCGACCACATGGAGGTCGTCAACGACCTCGACCGCGAGGCCAAGGAGACGGCCGACCGCGTGGACGTCCGCTTCGCCCGGGTCCCCACTGCCGGCACCCACCCGCTCTTCGTCGAGGCGCTCGTCGACCTCGTCCACGAGCGGGCCGCCGAGGCCCGCGACGAGCTCGTGGTGCCCGCCCAGGCCGACGGCGGCGACGTGCGGCCCTCGATCTGCGCCGGCGGCTGCTGCCCGAACCTGCGCGCCGCCAAGCCGGCGCTCTGCGGGCGGGACTGACATGGACCTCACGCTCCCCGACGACACCCTCGCGGCCGCCCTCGAGGCCCTCGCCGCCGACGTCGCCCGCTCCGCCGGCCGTCTCGTGGTCGACGAACGGCCCGACGCCGTCGAGGTCGCGGCGACCAAGTCGACCGCCACCGACGTCGTCACCGCGATGGACCAGGCCTCGCAGGACCACCTCCTGGCGCGGTTGCGCGAGGCCCGCCCCGACGACGCGGTCCTCGGCGAGGAGGACGGGGGAGCGACCGGCACCTCCGGCATCACCTGGGTCATCGACCCGATCGACGGGACCGTCAACTACCTCTACGGCATACCTGCGTATGCCGTGTCCGTCGCCGCCGTGGTCGGCGACCCGTCCGTCCCGGGTGGGTGGCGTCCCTTCGCGGGCGTGGTCTTCAACCCGGTGACCGACGAGCTCTTCAGCGCCCGCGCGGGAGCCGGCGCACGCCTCGTCGTCGGCGAGAGCCAGCGCCCCTTGGCGCCGACCGCCTGCGACTCGCTCGGCCAGGCCCTCGTGGCCACGGGGTTCGGGTATGCCGCGGAGCGCCGTGAGCGTCAGGGTCGCCTCGTGCTCGACCTCCTCCCGCAGATCCGCGACATCCGCCGGGCGGGCAGCGCCGCCCTCGACCTGTGCGCCGTGGCCGCGGGTCGGGTCGACGCCTACTACGAGACCGGGCTCAACCCCTGGGACCTCGCCGCCGGGTGGCTCGTCGCCCTCGAGGCGGGCGTCCACGTCGGCGGGTTCGACGGGCCGGGCGAGGCGCTCACGTGGGCCTGCGCCCCCGGGCTCGCCGACGCCTTCCCGGACGTCGTCGAAACGGGGACGCGGCGGCACCTGGAGGGCTAGTCTCAGCCCCGCCGTGGCGGGAAACTCGCCGATGGTGCACAATCGCCGCTCGCACGGGCACAAAATCGCCGGTCCATGCGTTGACTGGGCGAAGCAGGACCGTCAGTGTCCCGGAACTGCCTCCGGAACTGACCACAGGACTTTGGAAAGGAGCGCAATGGCGACTGACTACGACGCGCCACGCAAGACCGACGACGAGCTGTCCGAGGACTCCATCGAGGAGCTCAAGACTCGTCGCAACGACAAGCGATCCTCCAGCGTGGATGTCGACGAGACCGAGCAGGCCGAGGGCTTCGAGCTCCCGGGCGCCGACCTCTCGGGCGAGGAGATGTCGGTGCGGGTCATCCCGCGTCAGGCCGACGAGTTCACGTGTTCGCGGTGCTTCCTCGTGCATCACCGCAGCCAGCTGGCGTCCGAGAAGAACGGCCAGATGATCTGCAGCGAGTGCGCCGCCTGAGCGGTGCAGACACGCGGTCCGCGAGGGCCTGAGACCGAGATAGGGTCAGTCCCCGTGACTGGCCCTTCTCGCATTCCGGTGACCTTCCGCAGGCTCACTCCGGAAGCCCGCATCCCGGCATACGCGTCCGATGGTGACGCCGGGGCGGACCTCACCGCGGTGGCGAGCGTGACGCTCGCCCCGGGGGAGCGGGCCCTCGTCCCGACCGGCATCGCGATCGCGCTGCCGGCGGGCACCGTCGGGCTCGTCCACCCGAGGTCCGGCCTCGCGGCGCGGCACGGGATCACCGTCGTCAACGCGCCGGGGACGGTGGACTCGGGCTACCGGGGAGAGATCCTCGTCAACCTCGTCAACCTCGACCCGCGCGAGGACTTCACCGTCGAGGTGGGCGACCGGATCGCCCAGCTCGTCGTGCAGGAATACCTCCACGCCGAGTTCTCCGAGGCCGACTCGCTCCCGGAGAGCGTCCGGGGGGACACTGGACATGGATCCACCGGGGGATTCGGAACGAGTACCCCACTTGACCCTTTTGAGGAAGTGACCACGCAGTGAGCATCTTTCGCCGGCGCAAGGCCGATGCGGAGACCGCGGCAGACGCCGGGACCGACACCGAGCTCGACGTCGTCGACGGGGCCGAGGACGTCGACACCGACGCGCCCGAGGTGACCCCGGACGCGCCCGTCGACCGCACCTCCGGTCCCTACGACGCCACCGAGGTCGAGGACGACGACGGCCGGCTCGACCTGGGTTCGCTGCGCATCCGCGGCGCCGAGGGCATGGAGCTCCGGCTCGAGATCGACCAGGAGCAGCAGCACGTCGTGGCCGCGACCGCCGTGTTCGGCGAGTCCGCCCTCCAGCTGCAGGCCTTCGCGGCACCCCGCTCCGGTGGCGTCTGGGCCGACATCCGCACCGAGATCGGCGCCGCCATCGAGACGCAGGGCGGCACCGCCGACCTCGAGGACGGCCCGCTCGGCACCGAGCTCCGCACCCGCATGCCCAGCGCCGGCCCCGACGGCCGCACGGTCTTCGCCCCGGCGCGCTTCCTCGGTGTCGATGGCCCGCGCTGGTTCCTGCGCGGTGTCATCTCCGGTCGCGGCGCGATCGACGACGACGCCGCCGCCCCGCTGCTCGAGGTGTTCCGCGAGACCGTCGTCGTCCGCGGCAGCGACCCGATGGCTCCGCGCGAGCTGCTCCCGCTGCGCCTGCCGCAGGAGGAGGCCACCCCGATGCCCGAGGCGCCGGGCGCACCGGACGCCGGTCCCACGTCGACCGACGACCTCAACCCCTTCGAACGCGGACCAGAGATCACCGAGGTGAGGTGATGGGCCTCAAGGAGCGCATCCGCGACCTGACCCGGACCGACGCGCAGCTCGAGGCGGCCGAGATCCGCGAGCGCACGCTGTCGGACCCCGACGCCGCCGTGGCCTGTGCCGGTGAGCTCGTCGAGCGTCGCCCCGCCAAGGTCGCCGGGTGCATCCGCTGCATCACGATCCCGCCGAAGCAGAGCGTGCCGGTCCTCGTGGCCGAGCTCTTCGATGGTGAGCGCTCGGTCAACCTCGTGTGGGTGGGCCGGCGCCGGATCGCTGGTATCGACCCCGGTGTCTTCCTCACGGCCGAGGGCCGGATCGCCAAGGTCAAGGGCCAGCCCACGATCTTCAACCCGACCTACCAGATCGTCCCGACCAAGTGAGCCGCGACGCGACCCCCGAGGTGACGCCGACCGAGCGCACGAGCGACGAGACGGTCGAGGAGCTCATCCGGCACCGCCTGTCGACGGCGCTCGGTGGGTGGCGCGGCTCGGTCGAGACCGCCCTGCCCACGATCGCCTTCATCGGTGTCTGGTCGTGGCGACAGGACCTCAAGCTCGCCGTGTGGTGCGCGGTCGGCGTGGCCGTCGTGCTCGCCATCGCCCGCCTCGTGCAGCGCTCGAGCCTGCAGCACGTGCTCGGAGCCGTCTTCGCCACCGCGCTGGCCGCCTTCTTCGCGATGCGCAGCGGCAAGGCCGAGGACGCCTTCCTGCCGGGCATGCTGCTCTCGGGCGGCTACCTCGTCGGCACGGTCGTCTCGATCCTCGTGCGCTGGCCGGTCGTCGGCTTCCTCGTCGGGGCCGGTGACCCCCGCGCCGCCGAGGACCCGTTCGGCTGGCGCCGCGACTCCGGCATGGTCCGGGTCTGCTCGCGGCTCACCTGGGTCCTCGTCGCGCTGTATGCCGTGCGCCTGTCGATCCAGGTCCCGCTCTACCTCGCCGCCCAGGTGGAGGCTCTCGGCGTCGCCAAGATCGTCCTCGGCTGGCCGCTGTGGATCGGCGGCGTGGCCGTCATGGGCTGGCTGCTCGTCCGCGGCAACACGCCCCAGGAGCTCGAGGCCGTCCGCGACACGGCTGCTCGCGCCTCCGACGCCGACTGACCACCAGCCGCAACTGATTGCCCCACCGCGAGCCCGGTCGCTCCAACTGATTGCCCCACCGGGAGGCGAAGCCTCCCGGTGGGGCAATCAGTTGCAGAGCCAGGGGCCTCCCGGTGGGGCAATCAGTCGTCGATCTCGCGCTTCTGACGGGTGCCGGGGCTGAGCATCGACTCGAGGTCGGACTCGCCGTCCGTCGTCGTGATGAAGAGCAGCTCGTCGAGCGGCTCGAGGGCGTCGTCGCGGCTCGGCGCGATGGGGTGCCCGCCGCGGATGATGCCGGTGAGTACCGTGTCGGGAGGGAAGGCGATGTCGCCGACCCGGGTGCCGGCATACGGGCTCCCGGCCGGCAGTGTCATCTCGACCATGGCGGCGCGACCCTGCTGGAACTCGAAGATCCGCACGAGGTCACCCACGGAGACGGCCTCCTCGATGAGGGCCGTCATGAGGCGCGGCGTCGAGACGGCGACGTCGACACCCCACGCGTCGTCGAACATCCACTCGTTCTTGGGGTTGTTGACGCGGGCGACGGTGCGCGGCACGCCGAACTCGGTCTTGGCGAGCAGCGAGACGACGAGGTTGGCCTTGTCGTCACCGGTCGCGGCGACGACGACGTCGCAGTCGGCGACCCCGGCCTCGGTGAGGGCCGTGAGCTCGCACGCGTCGGCCTGGAGCCAGGCGGCGTCGGGGACCTTGGCGACCCGCTCGCCGTCGGCCTCGCGGTCGATGAGGAGCAGCTGGTGGCCGTTGCGGATGAGCTCGCGGGCGATGGAGCGGCCCACGCTCCCGGCCCCGGCGATGACGACGCGCATGTGCTTGTCCTTGGGTGTCGTGAGGTCAGTGCGCCGGGGGAGCGGCGTCGAGGGTTCGCTCGGCCTCGGCGAGGCGGGCGCGGTCGAGCGAGAAGTGGATGAGGTCACCGTCCTGGTAGACGGTGTCGCGGGTGGGGATCATGCCCTCGCCGAGGCGGCTCACGTAGGCGACGCGTCCGCCCACGACCTCCTCGATCTCCATGACGCGGCGACCCACCCACGCGGGGTTGACCGGCATCTCGGCGATGACGACGCGACCACTGGGGTCGGTGTACTCGGGCACGTGGCCCTGGGGGAGCAGGCGGCGCAGGACCTGGTCGCTCGTCCACTTCACCGTGGCGACGGTGGGGATGCCGAGGCGCTGGTAGATCTCGGCGCGGCCCGGGTCGTAGATGCGGGCGACGACGTTCTCGACGCCGAACTTCTCGCGCGCCACCCGGGCCGCGAGGATGTTGGAGTTGTCACCGCTCGAGACCGCTGCGAAGGCGTACGCACCGGAGATCCCGGCCTCGCGCAGGGTGTCGCGGTCGAAGCCGACCCCCACGACACGGCGTCCCTCGAAGGAGGCGCCGAGCCGGCGGAACGCCGACTCGTCCTGGTCGATGATGGCGACCTCGTGGCCGGCTCGCTCGAGAGCCCTGGCCAGTGAGGCGCCGACGCGGCCGCAGCCCATGATGACGAAATGCACGATCAGACGCTACACCGGCTCACCGTGGCCGCGAGGGGGCGCGCGGGTGCATAGAGTGGCGCCGTGAGTTCCTCTGGCCGCGTGGTCAAACGCGTCATCCTCGGCCGGGCCATGCGCTCGGACCGGCTGGGCGAGACCCTTCTCCCCAAGCGCATCGCCCTCCCCGTCTTCGCGAGCGACGCGCTCTCGTCCGTCGCCTACGCCCCGGACGAGATCCTGCTCACCCTCGGGATGGCAGGTGGGGCCCTGGCGCTCACCAGCTCGTGGAAGATCGCCCTCGCCGTCGTCGCGGTCATGGTGGTCGTCATCCTCAGCTACCGGCAGAACGTCCACGCCTACCCGTCGGGCGGTGGCGACTACGAGGTGGCCAGCGTCAACCTCGGCCCCAAGGCGGGGCTCACGGTGGGCAGCGCCCTGCTCGTCGACTACGTCCTCACGGTCGCGGTGTCGGTCTCCTCCGGGGTCCAGAACGCCGCCTCCGCCTTCGAGTTCGTCCGCGGGCACGAGGCCGTGGTCGCCGTCGTCATCATCGGACTGCTCACGGCGATGAACCTGCGCGGGGTCCGCGAGTCCGGTGCCGCGTTCGCGATCCCCGTCTACCTCTTCATGGTGGCGGTCCTCGGCATGGCGCTCGTCGGGCTCTACCGCCAGCTCACCGGGACGCTGCCCGGCGCCGAGAGCGCGCCGCTCGAGCTGGCCCCGGAGCCGGGCTACGAGACGATCGGCGGCATCGCCCTCGTCTTCCTCCTGCTGCGCGCCTTCTCGTCGGGGTGTGCCGCCCTCACCGGTGTCGAGGCCATCTCCAACGGCGTCCCCGCGTTCAAGAAGCCCAAGAGCCGCAACGCCGCCACGACGCTCGTCCTCATGGGCGCCATGTCCATCACGATGCTCATCTCGATGGTCACGCTGTCCCGCTGGACCGACGTCCACTTCGCCGAGGACCCCTCCCGCCAGCTGCTGCGCGACGGGGTGCCGGTCGGTGACAGCTATGTCCAGGACACGGTCATGGGCCAGGTGTCCAAGGCGGTCTTCTCCGGCTTCGACCTCGGCATCCTCTTCGTGTCGATCACGACGGGCCTCATCCTCGTGCTCGCCGCCAACACGGCGTTCAACGGCTTCCCGGTGCTGGGCTCGATCCTCGCCCGCGACGGCTTCCTCCCGCGCCAGCTGCACACCCGTGGCGACCGGCTGGCCTTCTCCAACGGCATCATCATCCTGGCCGCGGCCGCCGCCGGCCTCGTCGTCCTCTACGACGCCGAGGTCACGCGGCTCATCCAGCTCTACATCGTCGGCGTGTTCGTCTCGTTCACGCTGAGCCAGATCGGCATGGTCCGGCACTGGAACCGCGACCTGCGGCTCGAGAAGTCGCCCGTCGCCAGGGCCCGGATGATGCGCAGCCGGGCGATCAACGCCGTCGGCGCGACGATGTCCGGCACCGTCCTCGTCGTCGTGCTCATCACGAAGTTCACCCACGGCGCCGGATACGCCATCGCCGCCATGGTCGTGCTCTTCCTCCTCATGACGCGCATCCGCAAGCACTACGACCGCGTCCGCGACGAGCTGCGCGTCGAGGAGTCCGACACCAAGCAGCAGATGCTGCCCTCCCGTGTGCACGCCATCGTGCTCGTGTCCAAGATCCACAAGCCGACGTTGCGCGCCCTCGCCTACGCCCGGGCCACGCGACCCTCGATCCTCGAGGCCCTCACCGTCGACGTCGACCCCGAGGAGACCAAGGCGCTGCAGGCCGAGTGGGACCGCCGCCAGATCCCGCTCCCGCTCAAGGCCCTCGACAGCCCCTACCGCGAGATCACCCGGCCGGTCGTCGACTACGTCAAGTCGATCCGCTCGGGCAGCCCGCGCGACATCGTCGTCGTCTACATCCCCGAGTACGTCCTCGGCCACTGGTGGGAGCAGGCCCTGCACAACCAGAGCGCGCTGCGCCTCAAGGGCCGCCTGCTCTTCACGCCCGGCGTCATGGTGTCGAGCGTGCCCTGGCAGCTCGCGTCCTCGGCGGGCATGGAGGAGCGCCTCGACGGACCGGTGGCCGGCGACGTCCGGCGCGGCGAGGGATGAGCGAGTCCCAGCCCCCGGTCGCGGCGGACGAGCTCTCCGTGGGCAACGAGGTCGTCGTCGAGGCCGGGCCGATCGCGCACGGCGGCTTCGTCGTCGCGCGCCACGAGGGCCGTGTCCTCTTCGTCCGGCACGCCATCTCGGGGGAGCGGGTCCGCGCCCGCGTCACCGAGGGCGGTCCCGGCGACCGCTTCCTGCGTGCGGACGCGGTCGAGGTCCTCGAGCCGTCGCCCGCACGTGTCGAACCTCCCTGCCCGTATGCCGGTCCCGGCCTCTGCGGTGGCTGCGACTTCCAGCACGTCGCCGTCCCGGAGCAGCGACGGCTCAAGGCCGCCGTCGTCGAGGAGCAGCTGCGCCGCCTGGCCCACGTCGAGCGTGACGTCGTCGTCGAGCCGGTGCCGGGCGACGTCGACGGCCTGCGCTGGCGCACCCGCACCGAGTTCGCCGTCGACGAGTCCGGTCGCGCGGGCATGCGGCGGCACCGCAGCCACGACCTCATCCCCGTCGACGACTGCCTCATCGCGAACGAGCAGGTCGTGGGCACCGGTGTCCTGCAGGGCCACTGGCCCGGGGAGAAGGCCGTCGACGTCGTCGCGCCCACCGACGGTCCCGCGGTCGTCGTGCGGGTGCCCTCCGACGAGGCGGTCGCACCTGTCGTCACCGAGACCGTTGCGGCACAGAACCTCTCGCGCGAGTTCGACGTCAGCGCGCGCGGCTTCTGGCAGGTCCACCCCGGTGCCGCCGCGACCTTCGTCGACGCCGTCATCGACGGTCTCCAGCCTCAGCCGGGGGAGCGCTGCCTCGACCTCTATGCCGGCGTGGGCGTGTTTGCCTCCGCGCTGGCCGAGGCCGTGGGCCCGTCCGGTCAGGTCGTCGCCGTCGAGTCCGACGCGGTCGCCGTGGCACAGGCCGGGCTCAACGTCGAGCGCACCCCGTGGGTGCACTACATCCAGGGCCAGGTCGACCACGTCTTCGGCGTCGAGTCGACCGGTCGGGTCGCAGGCTCGCGCAAGGGCCGGCGCCGCAGCGCGCCGCGGCGGCCGCACGGCCAGCTCCCGCCCAGCGCCGACCTCGTCATCCTCGACCCGCCGCGCACCGGCGCCGGCAAGGCCGTCGTCGGCGCCGTCGTCGCCCTGCGTCCGCGCGCCCTGGCCTACGTCGCCTGCGACCCGGCAGCGCTCGCCCGGGACACGGCATACCTCATGGAGCGGGGCTACGCGCTCACCTCGCTGCGAGCCTTCGACGCGTTCCCGATGACGCACCACGTCGAGTGCGTCGCGATCTTCGAGCCGGCGCCTGCGTGAGCGCCGACAGGGCCTACCGCGTCCTCGACGCCGGCACGCGTGCGTGGTGGCGCACGGTGGGGCGCCGGGTCGACCTCGACGGTGAGCACGCGTGGCTGCGCGCCCCGGCCGCCGAGGCAGGTGTCATCGGGCCGTCGTGGCTCGACGCGGCAGCCGCCGCGGTGTCCGGGACGGTCGAGCGCGGCGGCGAGAGAGGCCTCGTTCCTGACCTCGCGGCGCTCGACGGACCCGGCTTCTCGGCGGACGACCTCGCGCCGGACGTCCGTGACTTCTACGAGCGGACCGGCGCGTGGACGATGGACGCGTGGTCGAGCTGGTCTCCGCTGTTCCAGCCCGGGGGCATGCTCGTCGAGCACCTCTTCGGGCGCCGGCTCCAGCAGCTCGCCCTGCCGGTCCAGCCGCTGGACGTGAGCCACGGGATCGACAGCGAGATCGTCGGGATCGTCGACGGACAGGGTCGCCAGGTCTCGGCCGCGTGGCTGCGTCGCCTCCGCCGCACTGGCCAGTTCCTCTTCAGCGGTGCGTATGCCGTCCGCTCGCTTCCCGGCGCCGCTCGCCCGAGCGTGCACGTGACCTTCCCGCTCGAGAAGGGCAACGTGCAGGTCTTCCTGCGGCCCGAGGTGCGGGCCGACGGAGCCCTCGTCCTGTCGTCCGCGAGCCGGGCGTTCGGCCGTGACGGTGCCTACGTCGTCGTCCACGGGTCACGGGGTGAGGCCTGGGCCGCCCGCGTGCCGATCCACGAGGAGTTCGTCGTCCACGTCGACGACCGCGGCGAGCTGAGGACCGACCACGAGCTGCGCGTCGGGAGGGCGCGGGCACTGCGTCTCCACTACCGGATGCGGCGTGGGAAGGTTGGACAGCAGGACTCCTCGACTAGTATCTTGACGTCAAGATAACTCGGTGGACCGACACACGCGATGACGCGCGGAAGGGAGCAGGCTCGTGACGAGCACTGACAGCTTCAAGGCACACGGCGAACTCCAGGTGGGCGACAAGGCCTACGACATCTACCGCCTCGCGGCGGTCGAGGGGAGCGAGACGCTTCCCTACAGCCTCAAGGTTCTCCTCGAGAACCTCCTGCGCACCGAGGACGGCGCCAACATCACGGCCGACCACATCCGCGCCCTCGGCGGCTGGGACGAGAACGCCCAGCCCGACACCGAGATCCAGTTCACGCCGGGTCGCGTGATCATGCAGGACTTCACCGGCGTCCCCTGCGTCGTCGACCTCGCCACCATGCGTGAGGCCGTCGCCGACCTCGGCGGCAACCCGGAGAAGATCAACCCGCTCGCGCCGGCCGAGCTCGTCATCGACCACTCGGTGATCATCGACGTGTTCGGTCGCTCGGACGCCTTCGAGCGCAACGTCGAGATCGAGTACCAGCGCAACAACGAGCGCTACAAGTTCCTGCGCTGGGGCCAGACGGCGTTCGACGACTTCAAGGTCGTCCCCCCGGGCACCGGCATCGTGCACCAGGTCAACATCGAGCACCTCGCGCGCACGGTCATGACCCGCGAGGTCGACGGTCGCACCGTCGCCTACCCCGACACCTGCGTCGGCACCGACAGCCACACGACGATGGTCAACGGCCTCGGCGTCCTCGGCTGGGGCGTCGGCGGCATCGAGGCCGAGGCGGCCATGCTCGGCCAGCCCGTCTCGATGCTCATCCCGCGCGTCGTCGGGTTCAAGCTCTCCGGGTCCGTGCCCCAGGGCGCCACGGCGACCGACGTCGTCCTCACGATCACCGAGATGCTGCGCAAGCACGGCGTCGTCGGCAAGTTCGTCGAGTTCTACGGCGAGGGCGTCTCCGCCGTCCCGCTGGCCAACCGCGCCACGATCGGCAACATGAGCCCCGAGTTCGGCTCGACCTGCGCGATCTTCCCGATCGACGACGTGACGCTCGAGTACCTCCGCCTCACCGGTCGCTCCGAGGAGTCGGTGGCCCTCGTCGAGGCCTACGCCAAGGAGCAGGGCCTGTGGCTCAACGCCGGCCCCGACCAGCCCGAGGCGCGCTACTCCGAGCGTCTCGAGCTCGACCTGTCGACGGTCGTCCCGTCGATCGCCGGCCCGAAGCGTCCCCAGGACCGCATCGCGCTGTCCGACGCCAAGGAGTCCTTCCGCAAGGTCCTCCCGACCTACGTCTCGCACGAGGAGGGTGACGACGGCACGGCGAGCTCGTTCCCCGCGAGCGACCCCACGCCGCAGGGCTCGCCCGACGGTCAGAACGGTGGGGACAAGCCGGCCTACCAGGGCAGCGGCTCCGACCGTCCGACCAAGAAGGTCGCGCTGACGATCAACGGCCAGGCGACCGAGGTCGACCACGGCATCGTCGCGATCGCCTCGATCACGTCGTGCACCAACACGTCCAACCCGTCGGTGATGATGGCGGCTGCGATGCTCGCCAAGAACGCCGTCGAGCGCGGCCTGTCGGTGGCCCCGTGGGTCAAGACGTCGATGGCGCCGGGCTCCAAGGTCGTCACGGGCTACTACGAGAAGGCCGGCATGTGGCCCTACCTCGAGAAGCTCGGCTTCCACCTCGTCGGCTACGGCTGCACGACGTGCATCGGCAACTCGGGCCCGATCATCGACGAGGTGAGCAAGGCCGTGAACGACAACGACCTCGCCGTCGTCTCGGTCCTCTCGGGCAACCGCAACTTCGAGGGACGCATCAACCCCGACGTGAAGATGAACTACCTCGCGTCGCCGCCGCTCGTCATCGCCTACGCCCTCGCCGGCACGATGGACTTCGACTTCGAGACCGACTCGCTGGGCAAGGACACCGACGGCAACGACGTCTTCCTCAAGGACATCTGGCCCAGCCCGAACGACGTCGAGGCGACCATCGCCGGTGCGATCAGCCAGAAGCTGTTCACCGACGACTACGCCGACGTCTTCGCCGGTGACGAGCGCTGGCAGGGCCTGCCCACCCCCGAGGGCAACACCTTCGACTGGGACGCCGGCTCGACCTACGTCCGCAAGCCTCCGTACTTCGACGGCATGCAGATGGAGACCACGCCGGTCACCGACATCGAGGGCGCCCGCGTCCTCGCCAAGCTGGGCGACTCGGTCACGACCGACCACATCAGCCCTGCTGGCGCGATCAAGACCGACAGCCCCGCCGGCAAGTACCTCGCCGACCACGGCGTCGAGCGCAAGGACTTCAACTCCTACGGCTCGCGACGCGGCAACCACGAGATCATGATCCGCGGCACGTTCGCCAACATCCGCCTCAAGAACCTCCTGCTCGACGGGGTCGAGGGTGGCTTCACCCGCGACTTCACCCAGGGCGGCGAGCAGAGCACGATCTTCGACGCGTCGGCGAACTACCAGGCCGAGGGCATCCCGCTCGTCATCCTGGCCGGCAAGGAGTACGGCTCGGGCAGCTCGCGTGACTGGGCCGCCAAGGGCACCGCACTCCTCGGCGTGCGCGCGGTCATCACCGAGAGCTACGAGCGCATCCACCGCTCCAACCTCATCGGCATGGGCGTCCTGCCGCTGCAGTTCCCGGAGGGTCAGAACGCCGAGTCGCTCGGCCTCGACGGCACCGAGACCTTCTCGGTCACCGGCGTCACCGAGCTCAACGAGGGCCGCACGCCCAAGACGGTCAAGGTCGTCGCGTCCAAGGAGGGTGGTGAGGACGTCTCGTTCGACGCCGTCCTGCGCATCGACACTCCCGGTGAGGCCGACTACTACCGCAACGGTGGCATCCTCCAGTACGTCCTTCGGTCGCTCGTGAAGTAGCGAGACCCGTCGCACAGACCACGACGCCGGTATGCCGTGAGCCACGGCATACCGGCGTCTCTCGTTGAGCGGTGCTCACGGTGCGGATCATGACCCGAGTGCTGAGAAACCACCCGTTCGGGGGATAGCCGCGGCGGTCCTGACTACGCTGAAGTGGGGAGGAACCAGTCTTGGACTAGTTCTGTAGGGGGGTGAAGTCGATGATCGCGTGGTCCCGTCGCGTCAGCCTGACCAGGCTGTTGCTGTGCGCCGGCTTCATCGCCTGCGGCTTCGTCCTCGCGTCCTGGACGAGTGCCCGTGCCGACGACCGAGGGCTGCTGGGGGCGGTGACGACGTCGGTCCCGACGGTCGAGCGGGTGCTCGAGACCGCGACGACGACCGTGGCCGGGACGACGGCCGCGACGCCGGCATCTCCGGTGGCCGAGGTCGTGACGAAGCCCGTCGTCGAGGTCGCGGCCGTGGTCGCGAAGCCCGCGCGAGTGGTCGACGTGACTGCTCAGGCAGCGGTGACGTCGACCCGCAAAGCGTTGTCGCACACCACTTCTCGCGTCGTCAGCACCGTGAAGCAGGCAGCCCCGGTCACGAGCCCGGTGCTCGAGCCGGTCGCCGCGGTCGTGGCTCCCGTCCTCGGGACGTCGGACGCCGACACGTCCCTGGAGGTCCCTGTCGTCGACGACGTGCTCGACGTCATCGCTCCCGCGGCGCCGGTGGTGCCCGTTCCCGCAGCCCCCGTGGCTGCGGCCGAGCCGTGGGCGCCGCACGTCGTCGTCGCGACCGACCTCCCGGGTGTCGTGGCTGCGCCCACCGTGGGCGGCAGCGTGGCCGCCGGGCCTTCGTCGACTGTCGGTGTCGAGGACGCGTCAGCTGCGGTCAGCGACGTGCCGACGCCCAGTCGTGCCGGCGCGGTCGACGCCTCCCCGTCGACTGCGCCGGCCGGAGCCCCGGGCCCGGGGCCGTTCGCGCCCGGGCCGGCTCCCGGACTCACGGGTGTCTCCGGTGGCTCTGCGTCCACCCGGTCCTCCGGCGGCGGCGTGGATGTCGCCCTGACGCCTGAGGTGTTCGCTCTGCCCCACAGCCGTTGTCCCGCAGCGCCGTCGCGCGCGCTCTCACTCCCGACCGGCCCCGTCCTGGAGCCGGGTTCCCGACCTGGTTGATGCCGCTCCGGCGCCTCTCGTGGCGCCGTCCGAGCAGTGCCCGCACCTGCGGGCGTCCACGCATCAACCAGGAAAGGAACGACCATGCACGCATACATGAGACGAGGGCTCCAGATCTCCCTCGTGGTCGGTGGGGGGATCCTCTTCTCCGCCCAGGCCCACGCGGACGACACCAGCGGTACGCAGAGTCTCCTCGGGGGAAATCAGGTGGT
>NZ_BKBA01000011.1 GCF_007992835.1 Knoellia locipacati | reverse complement strand
GCCCACCGTAGCAGCCCTGGGGCCGCGTTCCAAACCCGCGTCATCCGCTGGTTCGTGACGGTCGGTCACTCCCAACCGTGGCTCCTCGTGGGCGCCACGCCGTCGACAGTGTCGCCACTGTGTCGAGCTGTTGGGGCCAACCCCGGGACCGGCCTACTTCGTGCGGGGCCGTGGGCCCTGCGCAGTGGTGTCCGTTCCTCCCTCTCGGGCTGACATCGAGAACCTTAGAGGACGTTCTCGCCAGAAACCAAATCGGGCCCCTCCGGTCGCCGTTGGAGCGGCATGGAGGGGCCCGATACGGCTGTGCGACAACGCTTTACGCGCGTCGACCAGCCGCCATCGACTTGCGCCCGCGCCTCAGGATGGCCACGGAGCCGTGCAGGAAGTGCTCGTCGGACAGCGTGAACTCCGGGTCGGTGACCTTCTCGCCGTTGACCGAGGCTCCGCCGTCGCCGATCGCACGCCGTGCGGCGTTGCGTGACTCGACCAGCCCGACGGCCACGAGGGCATCGGTCATCGTCATCCCAGGCGCCACCTCACCACCGGGCAGCTCGGCCGTCGCGTCGTCCAGCGTGCGGGCGTCGAGAGCGGCCAGGTCACCCTTGCCGAACAGCGCCTCGGAGGCGGCCTGGACCGATGCCGTCGCCCCTGCCCCGTGGACGAGCGTCGTGACGTCCGCGGCCAGGGTCCGCTGGGCCGCTCGCCGGAACGGCTCGTGCTCCACCTGGCGCTCCAGCTCGGCGATCTCGTCCTGCGTGCGGTCGGTGAAGATCCGCAGGAGCTTGACGACCGAGGCGTCCTCGACGTTGAGCCAGTACTGGTAGAAGGCGTAGGGACTCGTCATGTCGGACGAGAGCCAGACGGCGTTGCCCTCGCTCTTGCCGAACTTGTTGCCGGCGGCGTCCGTCACGAGCGGCGTCGTGAGCAGGTGGACCGACTCCCCCTCCACCTTGTGGATGAGGTCGGAGCCGGCGGTGAGGTTGCCCCACTGGTCCTGCCCGCCGGTCTGGAGCGTGCACCCGTGGGTGCGGTAGAGCTCGAGGAAGTCGAGCCCCTGGAGGATCTGGTAGCTGAACTCGGTGTACGAGATGCCCTCGTCGGAGTTGAGCCGTGCGGCGACGGCGTCCTTCTTGACCATCTGGTTGACCCGGAAGTGCTTGCCGATGTCGCGCAGGAAGTCGAGCGCCGACATCGGCGCGGTCCAGTCGAGGTTGTTGACCATCACGGCCGGGTTGTCGCCCTCGAAGTCGAGGAACGGCTGCACCTGCTGCTGGATGCGCCCCACCCACTCGGCAGTCTGCTCCTTGGTCTTGAGCACGCGTTCGGAGCTCGGTCGCGGGTCACCGATGAGACCGGTCGACCCCCCGACGAGGCAGATGACCCTGTGCCCCGCCCGCTGGAGATGACGCAGCACGATGAGCTGCACGAGGTTGCCGAAGTGCAGCGAGGGAGCCGTGGGGTCGAACCCGCAGTAGCCCGTGATGGGCCCGCGGGTCAGGGCGTCGCGGAGCGCGCCCTCGTCGGTCGTCTGCGCCACGAGGCCGCGCCACTGGAGCTCGGCAAGGATGTCGTTCACGGACGTCAGCCTGCCACGACGAACTCGGTGGACGCCGCACCGCGTCGCCGTGTGGGATGTGGCGCATGCCCACCCTCTTCGACAGCGAGACGCCCGTGACGGACGAGCTCGTGCGCTCCCTCGTGGACAGGCAGTGCCCGCGCTGGCGGGGGCTGCCCCTCCGGGCGATGACGACCTCCGGCACCGAGCACACGACCTACCGCCTCGGCGAGGAGCTGCTCGTCCGGGTGCCGCGCGACGCGGACGCCGAGACCGGGCTGCGCAAGGAGGTCGACTGGCTGCCGCGGCTGCATGGGCGGCTGCCCCTCGAGGTCCCCGTGGTCGAGCACGTCGGGACCCCGACCGAGGACTATCCCCACACCTGGATGGTCAACCGTTGGATCGACGGCGAGGACGTGGCGGCGCGCGTGCTCTCCGGTGACGTGCCGGCGGGGTGGGCCGACACCCTCGCGGCCACCCTGTCGGCTCTGAGGGCGGTCGACCTCGACGAGGTCCCGCAGGAGGACTGGCCACGCGGCGCACGCGGCGGGCACCTGAGCGAGAGGGCGGAGGGGCTCGACCAGCGCGAGGACGCCGTCTCCGGACCGCTCGACGCCACCCCCGTGCGGGCGGTCGTCGACGAGGCCCTGGCCGCCGGGACGCCGGATCCCACCCGGGTCCTGCTCCACGCCGACCTCATCCCGGGCAACCTCGTCGCCCGGGGTGACGACCTCGTGGGCCTGCTGGACTTCGGGACCCTCACGACCGGGTACGCCGCGACCGACCTCACCCCCGCGTGGTGGGTCCTCGACCGACCGGGTCGCGAGCGGTTCCGCGCGCTGCTCGAGGTCGACGACGTCTCGTGGGCCTGGGGCAGGGCGTGCGCGGCCATCCAGGGCCGGATCGCCCACTGGATCTACGAGCCGCGCGGGCACGCCCTGGCGCCGCTGGGTGCCCGTGCCGTCACCCAGGTCCTGTCCGACTGACAGACTGCGGCACATGGGTGAGCGGACGGCATACGACGACTTCATCGCAGGGCTGCCGAAGGCAGAGCTCCACGTCCACCACGTCGGGTCCGCGCGGCCCGAGACGGTCGCGCGGCTGGCGGAGCGGCACCCCGACTCCGGTGTGCCGCAGGGCATCGAGGCGTTGCGGGACTTCTACACGTTCTCGGACTTCGCGCACTTCATCGATGTCTACCTCGCCGTCGTGTCGCTGCTGAGGACGCCCGAGGACATCCACCTGCTGACCTATGAGGTCGCCGAACGCCTTGCGGCACAGCGGGTCCGCTACGCCGAGCTGACGATGACGCCGTTCACGAGCGTGCGGATGGGCATCCCGATCGAGGCCTACACCGAGGCGATCGAGGACGCGCGCCGGGCGGCGGAGCGCGACCACGGCATCGTCCTGCGGTGGGTCTACGACATCCCCGGCGAGGCCGGTCTCGACTCCGCGGACGCGACGATCGGCTACGCGATCGACCACGGGCCGGAGTCGCTCATCGGCTTCGGGCTCGGGGGCCCCGAGGTCCCGCGCCCTCAGTTCAAGCCGCACTTCGACCGCGCGCGTGCAGCCGGCCTCCGGTCACTCCCCCACGCCGGTGAGTCGACCGACGCGCAGTCCGTGTGGGACGCGCTCGACGCCCTCGGTGCCGAGCGGATCGGCCACGGAATCCGGTCCATCGACGACCCACGACTGGTCGAACGCCTTGTCGCAGAGCGCATCCCGCTCGAGGTGTGCCCGACCTCGAACATCGCGACACGGTGCGTCGACCGGCTCGAGGACCATCCTCTGCGCCCCCTGCGCGACGCCGGCGTGGTCGTCACGGTCAACAGCGACGACCCGCCGATGTTCGGCACGACCCTCAACCGCGAGTACGCCATCGCCGCCGACCTCCTCGACCTCGACGAGTCCGGTCTGGCCGACCTCGCAAGGACGGCCGTGGACGTGAGCTACGCCCCCGACGACGTCAAGCGGCGCGTCCGCGACGAGATCAGCGCGTACGCCGGCGGATGACGCCGGGCCGGTAGGCGCTCACCGTCCGCTCCCCCTCGATCCAGAACCGATAGGGGTATGCCGTCCCGTCACCACCGGGGCCGCTCACGCCGACGCGTGGTCCCGTGCGGACGGAGCCGGGATCGACCGGCACGGCGGGTGCCTCGAAGCGCACCGGACCGTCACCGCAGACGTCGACACCGTCGTGGGCCCGGTCGATCGCCAGGGTCGACGTCAGGCGCGCGGGACCACGGGCCCAGTCCCGCTCCGGAACGCCCGCGCGCCGGGCCGCTGCCAGCTCGTGGCCCGCGACGACCTCACCGGCGCGGAGCAGGACGGCCTGGGCCTCGCCCTCGTCGCCGCACACCGCGTTCGCGCACCAGTGCATGCCGTAGCTGAAGTAGACGTAGAGGTGCCCGGCCTCGCCGAACATCACCTCGGTGCGCGGCGTGCGCCCGCGGAAGGCATGCGACCCCGGGTCGGCGCCCTCACCGGCATACGCCTCGACCTCGGTGAGGCGCACGGTGACGCCGCCATGGACGATCGTGCACCCGAGCAGCTCGGGCGCCACGACCAGCGCCGGCCGAGCGAAGAACGACCGGTCCAGGGTCACCGGATCTCGGGGAGTGAGGCGGCCCAGGCACGAGCCTCGTCACGCCGGCCCACGGCCCGGGTCAGCTGCTCGGCCACCCGTCGGGGCGCCGTGCCGCCCTTGGCGTCGCGCGACGCCAAGGAGCCTTCGACCGAGAGCACGTCGCGGACCGCCGGCGTCAGGTGCTCGGAGATGCCGGCGAGGTCGTCGTCGTCGAGGTCCCAGAGCTCGATGCCACGCGACTCGCAGACCCGCACGCACTCCCCCGCGACCTCGTGCGCGACCCGGAACGGGACACCCTGGCGCACGAGCCACTCGGCGATGTCGGTCGCGAGCGAGAAGCCCTGGGGGGCGAGGGACTCGAGTCGCCCGGTGTCGAACACCATCGTGTCGACCATCCCGCTGAAGGCGGGCAGGAGGACCTCGAGGGTGTCGATCGAGTCGAACACCGGCTCCTTGTCCTCCTGGAGGTCGCGGTTGTAGGCGAGCGGCAGGCCCTTGAGCGTCGTGAGCAGGCCGGTGAGGTTGCCCACGAGGCGGCCGGCCTTGCCGCGGGCGAGCTCGGCAACATCGGGGTTCTTCTTCTGCGGCATGATGCTCGACCCGGTCGAGTACGAGTCGTCGAGCGTGACGAAGCCGAACTCCTTGGTCGCCCAGAGGATGACCTCCTCGGCGATGCGTGAGAGGTCGACCGCGACCATCGTCGTCGCGAAGGCGAACTCGGCGACGACGTCGCGGGCGGCGGTGCCGTCGATGGAGTTCTCGACCGACCCGTCGAAGCCGAGGTCCGCCGCGACGGCCTCGGGGTCGAGCCCGAGCGAGCTGCCGGCGAGGGCCCCGGAGCCGTAGGGGCTCAGCGCCGCTCGGGCGTCCCAGTCGCGCAGCCGCTCGACGTCGCGCAGCAGCGGCCACGCGTGCGCGAGGAGGTGGTGGGCGAGCAGGACCGGTTGCGCGTGCTGCAGGTGCGTGCGACCCGGCATGGCGACCGACGGGTGCCGCTCGGCCTGCGCGATGAGGGCGTCGACGACGTCGACGACGAGGCCGGCGACGGTGCGTGCGTGCTCGCGCAGGTACATGCGCACGAGCGTGGCGACCTGGTCGTTGCGGGAGCGGCCGGCCCGCAGGCGGCCACCGACGTCGGGCCCGGCCCGCTCGATGAGCCCGCGCTCGAGAGCCGTGTGGACGTCCTCGTCGCCGGGGGCCGGCACGAACTCCCCCGACTCGACGTCGGCCGCGAGCCGGGCCAGCGCGTCGAGCATGGCGGTGAGGTCGTCGTCGGCGAGCAGCCCGGCGCCGTGCAGCACCCGGGCGTGGGCGCGGGACCCGGCGATGTCGTGCAGCGCCAGGCGCCAGTCGAAGTGCGTGGAGCGCGACAGCTCGGCGAGGGCGTCGGCGGGGCCTCCGCTGAAGCGGCCTCCCCACAGGCTCAGCCCGGTCCGGGCCGGCTCGTTGGCGTCCGTCGTGCTCACACGTTCTCCTTGCGGGTGTATCCCATGAGTCGGGCGGCGACCTTGCGCGACGCCGCCGTGCCTGTCGTGATGACCATGATCGTGTCATCCCCCGCGATCGTCCCGACCACCCCGGGGACGCTCGTGTGGTCGATGGCCGAGGCGAGGAAGTTCGCCGCCCCGGGCGGGGTCCGCAGGACGACGAGGTTGGCCGACTGCTCGGCCGAGACGAGGAGCTCGTGGCACCGCTGTGCCAGCCGGCTCGAGGTCTCCTCCGCGTCGGGAGCGACGCGCACGGTGCGGTCGCCGCCCTCGCCCGGCACGGCATACACGAGGTTCTTGCCGACGCGGACCTTCTCGGCACCCACGTCGACGAGGTCGCGCGACAGGGTCGCCTGCGTGACGTCGATGCCGTCCTCGCCGAGGATGCCGAGCAGCTCGGTCTGCGACCGGACCGGGCGGCTGGAGAGGATCTCGACGATGCGTCGCTGGCGGCCGGTGCGGCTCGACGAGACGGTCATCGGCGCTGCCCGCCGCTCCGCTCGATGAGCCACGACAGGACGGCCTTCTGGGCGTGCAGCCGGTTCTCGGACTCGTCCCACACGACCGACTGCGGCCCGTCGATGACGGAGGCGTCGACCTCGAACCCGCGGTAGGCCGGGAGGCAGTGCAGGAAGATCGCGTCCGGCTTGGCGAGGGCCATGAGCTCGGCGCTCACGGCGTAGCGGGCGAACGGGCTCGCCGACCCCTGGCGGGACTTCTTCTCCTTCTCGAAGCCCATGGAGACCCACGTGTCGGTGGCGACGACGTCGGCCCCGGTCACGGCCTCCGCCGGGTCCTCGACCACGGTGACCGACCCACCGGTCGTCGCCGCGATCTCGGCGGCGCGCGCGAGCAGCGTTGGTGAGGGCTGGTAGCCCGCGGGCGTGCCGATCCGGACGTGCAGGCCAGAGGTCGCCATGCCGAGCAGGTAGCTGTGGCTCATGTTGTTGGCGCCGTCACCGACGTAGGCGAAGGTCAGCCCGGCGAGCGTGCCCTTGTGCTCCTTGATCGTCAGGAGGTCGGCGAGGATCTGGCAGGGGTGGAACTCGTCGGTGAGCGCGTTGACGACGGGGACGCTGGAGTGCGCGGCCATCTCCTCGATGCGCTCCTGGCCGTAGGTGCGCCAGACGATGGCCTTGGCCTCGCGGGTCAGGACGCGGGCGACGTCGGCGATCGACTCACGCACACCCACCTGGGCGAGCTTGCCGTCGATGACGAGCGGGAACCCGCCGAGGTGCGAGATCGCCGCGGCGAACGAGACCTGGGTGCGCAGCGTCTGCTTGTCGAAGAGCACCGCGACGACCTCGGGGCCCTCGAGGCAGCGGTCGCTGAACGGACGCGCCTTGATGGCGGCCGCGCGCTCGAGGATCTCGGCCTGCTCGGCCGGGGTGACGTCGTCGTCCCGGAGGAAGTGCCTGGGGGTGGTGGTCGATCGGGGTCCCCGCGAAGTATCGGAGGAGCGAAGCGGGGGAGAACTTTGTGGGGTGATCATGGGGTCGGCTCCTTGGCGGTGGCGATGAGCGAGGGCAGCGCGGCCACGAAGAGGTCGAGCTCCTCGCGGGTGACGACGAGTGGTGGCACGAGCCGGATGGCGTCGGGCGCGACGGGGTTGACGAGGAAGCCGGCCTCACGGGCAGCGGAGGCGATGCCGGACGACAGCTCGGAGCGCAGCACGACCGCGCGGAGCAGCCCACGCCCGCGGACCCCCTCGATGTCGGGGTGGCCGAGAGCGGCCACGGCGCCGACGAGGTGCTCGCCCATCTGCACGACGTGGTCCAGCAGGCCCTCGGCCTCGATGGTCGAGAGCACGCTGAGCCCGGCCGCCGCGACGAGCGGGTTGCCGCTGAACGTCGAGCCGTGCTGGCCTGCGGTGAGGAGCCCGGTGACGTCGGGGCCGAACGTCACGAGCGCGCCGACCGGCAGTCCTCCGCCGAGTCCCTTGGCGAGGGTGATCGCGTCGGGCACGATCCCACTCTCCTGGAAGCCGAACCAGTCGCCGGTGCGGCCGATCCCGGTCTGGACCTCGTCGATGACGAGCAGCGCTCCTGCCGCCGTGGTCAGCTCGCGGGCGGCACGCAGGTATGCCGGGTCCGCGACGATCGCTCCCGCCTCGCCCTGGACGGGCTCGAGGACCACCGCTGCGGTCTCGGTGGTGACTGCGGCGCGCAGGGCCTCGTTGTCGTTGTAGGGCACGTGCGTGACGTCGGGGATGAGCGGGGCGAACGGGTCGCGATAGGCGGCCTTGGAGGTGAGCGCCAGTGCGCCGGTCGTCCGTCCGTGGAACGCACCCTCCGCAGCGACGAGGCCGGTCCGGCCGGTGCGGCGCGACAGCTTGATCGCACCCTCGACGGCCTCGGCCCCGGAGTTGGCGAAGAAGACGCCGGAGCCGGCGGGCGCACCCGCGATCTCGAGCACCCGTTCGGCGAGCTCGATCTGCGCACGCGACGTGTAGAAGTTGGAGATGTGCGCCATCTCGGCGACCTGCTTCGAGACCGCGGCGACGAGGGCAGGGTGGTTGTGTCCGAGCGCGTTGACGGCGATGCCGCCCACGAGGTCGAGGTACCGCTTGCCGTCGGTGTCCCACACCCAGGCGCCGTCACCCCGCTCGAGGACGAGCTGGGGCGTCCCGAAGACGGGGATGAGCGAGTGTGCGTAGCGGTCGAGCAGCTCGGCCTGTGAGCTCGAGCCTTCGGGGGCGTTCGTGCGGGGTCCCCGCGAAGTATCGGAGGAGCGAAGCGGGGGAAGAACTTCGTGGGGTGCATTCATGCGTCCTCCTCGATGAGGGTGCCGATGCCCTCCGAGGTGAAGACCTCGAGGAGCAGCGAGTGGGGTTCGCGGCCGTCGATGACGTGGGCCTGGGGGACGCCGTCCTCGACCGCGCGGATGCAGGCCTCGAGCTTGGGGATCATCCCGGCGTCGACGCGCGTCAGGAGCTCGCGCGCCTGGCTCAGGGGCAGGGTCGAGAGGAGCGAGGACCGGTCGGGCCACGCGGCATACACGCCCTCGACGTCCGTGAGGACGACGAACTTGCGGGCGCCGAGGGCGACGGCCAGGGCTGCGGCGGCGGTGTCGGCGTTGACGTTGAGGACCTGGCCCTCGTGGTCGAGGTCTGGGGCGATCGTCGACACCACGGGGATGCGGCCGGCCTCGAGGAGGTCGACCACGGCCTGGGTGTTGACGGACACGACGTCGCCGACGAGCCCGAGGTCCACCTCGACGCCGTCGACGACGACCCCGCGGCGGCGCGCGCCGAAGAGCGCGCCGTCCTCTCCGGAGAGCCCGACGGCGAGCGGTCCGTGCTGGTTGAGCAGGCCGACGAGCTCACGTCCCACCTGCCCGGTGAGGACCATGCGGACGACGTCCATGACCTCGGGGGTCGTGACACGCAGACCTGCCTTGAACTCGCTCTCGAGCCCGAGCCGGTCGAGCATCGCCTTGATCTGCGGCCCACCACCGTGGACGACGACAGGGCGCAGGCCGACGTAGCGCAGGAACGCGATGTCCTGCGCGAAGGCGAGCTTGAGCTCGTCGTCGACCATGGCGTTGCCGCCGTACTTGACGACGACGAGCGCACCCCGGAACTCCTCGAGCCAGGGCAGGGCCTCGACGAGGGTGCGCGCCTTGAGCCGGTTCACTTCGTCGGTCACGGGTGGGTCCTCACGTGCTGTAGGCGGAGTTCTCGTGGACGTACTCGTGGGTGAGGTCGTTCGTCCACACGGTGGCGGTGGCGTCCCCGGCGTGGAGGTCGATGACGACGCGGACCTCACGTGGCTCGAGGTCGACCAGGTCGCGGTCGTCCCCCACCGACGACGAGCGACAGACCTGCACCCCGTTGACCGCGACGTCGATCGTCGTGGGGTCGAAGGCGGCGTCGGTCGTGCCGACCGCGGCCAGCACACGACCCCAGTTGGGGTCCTTGCCGAAGATGGCCGCCTTGAAGAGGTTGCTCCGCGTCACCGACCGGGCGACCTCGACGGCCTCGAGCTCGGTTGCGGCAGAACGCACCTCGACCGCGATGTCGTGGCTGGCGCCCTCGGCGTCGGCGACGAGCTGGCGGGCCAGCGAGGCGCAGACCTCGGTGACGGCCGCGGTCACCTCGTCGGCGTCGGCCTGCACGCCCGAGGCGCCGGAGGCGAGGAGGACGACGGTGTCGTTGGTCGACATGCAGCCGTCGGAGTCGACCCGGTCGAACGTCGAGGCGGTGGCCGTCCTGAGGGCGGCGTCGAGGGTCGCGGCATCGGTGACGACGTCGGTGGTGACGACGCAGAGCATGGTGGCCAGACCCGGCGCCAGCATGCCCGCTCCCTTGGCCATCCCGCCGACGGACCAGCCGTCGCGCGAGACGGTCGCCTGCTTCGGGACCGAGTCCGTCGTCATGATCGCGCGGGCCGCATCGTCCGCACCGTCCGTCGCCAGGGCCTCGGCGGTGAGTCCGACCCCCGCCTCGATCCGCTCCATCGGCAGGAACTCGCCGATGAGCCCGGTCGAGCACACGACGACGTCGAGTGCGCTGCAGCCCAACGTGGTGGCGACGAGCTCGGCCGTGCGGTGCGTGTCCTGGAAGCCCCGGGCACCCGTGCAGGCGTTGGCGCCACCGGAGTTGAGGAAGACGGCATCCGCCCGTCCGTCGCTCACGGCCTGCCGCGACCAGGTCACCGGCGCGGCCTCGACCCGGTTGGACGTGAAGACGGCGGCAACGTGGTGGTCGGGCCCGTCGTTGACCACGAGGGCGACGTCGCTCGAGCCCGACGCCTTGAGCCCGGCCGTGGCGCCGGCGGCCCGGAAGCCCTGCGCCGAGGTGACGCTCACCGGTCGCCCCGGCCGGTGAGGACCGTCGGCGTGACGATGAGGCCGGCCTTGCGCCACGCCTCGGACGCCGTGGTGATGTGCTGCTCGGGGACGAGGACCCAGTCGGTGTCGAAGGTCGACATGGCGAGCACGCTGATGCCCGCGCTCACCAGCGGCGCGAGGATCTCTGCCATGACACCGACGGCCTCGAACGCCAGCGGTCCGGCGACCTCGACGCCGCGGAACGGCCCCTCTGTGAGGACTCCGTCGGGCACGAGCTCGGCGAGGCAGACGACCGACGTCTCGTTGGGGGTCCGCGTCAGGGACGCGAACGGCCCCGGCGTCCAGTCCCAGACGGGTTCGGAGCCACCGTCGAGGCGTGCCACGACGAGGGGCTCGGGGTGGGTCATGAGGTGCAGCGGCATGGCGCTCACGGCGCCACCCCCGATCCGAGGAGGCCGGTCGCCTCGGGCAGGCCGGCGGTGAGGTTGAGGCACTGGACGGCAGCGCCGGCCGTGCCCTTGGCGAGGTTGTCGACCGCCGCGACGGCGACGACGCGCCCGGTGCGCTCGTCGAGCGCGACCTGGACGGTGACGTGGTTGCTGCCGACGACCGCGGACGTCGTCGGCCACGCGCCCTCCTCGAGGACGTGGACGAAGGTCTCGTGCTCGTATGCCGTCCGCCAGGCATCCCGGACCGACTCCGCCGTGACCCCGTGGGCTGCTCGGGCGGTGCAGGTCGCGAGGATGCCACGAGGCATCGGGGCGAGGGTGGGGGTGAACGAGACGGTCACGGGGGCGCCGGCCGCGGCCGTGAGGTTCTGCTCGATCTCGGGGGTGTGCCGGTGCACGCCGCCGACGCCGTAGGGCGACATCGACCCCATGACTTCGGACCCGAGCAGGTGCGGCTTGAGCACCTTGCCGGCTCCGGAGGTGCCCGAGGCAGCCACGACCACGACGTCGTCGGGCTCGATGACGCCGGCGGCGAGGCCGGGGGCCAGGGCCAACGACACCGCGGTCGGGTAGCACCCGGGCACGGCGACGCGGCGGGTACCGGCGAGGGAGTCACGACCCCTCGCTCCCCCGACGAGCGGCAGCTCGGGAAGACCGTAGGCCCACGACCCGGCATACGGGGTGTCGTAGAACGTCGTCCACGCGGACTCGTCGCGCAGGCGGAAGTCGGCACCGCAGTCGACGACCACGACGTCGTCGTCGAGTGCGGAGGCGACCGCGGCGGAGTGACCGTGCGGGAGGGCGAGCACGACGGCGTCGTGCCCCCCGAGCACCTCGGGTGTCGTCTCCTGGAGCACGCGGTCGGCGAGACCGAAGAGGTGCGGGTGGATCGTGCCGAGACCGGCCCCGGCGTTGCCACCGGCCGTCACCGCGCCGACCTCGATCTCGGGGTGCCCGAGCAGCCATCGCAGGACCTCGCCTCCGGCGTACCCGCTCGCTCCGGCGACTGCGACTCTCAGCATGTGCATAGTCTTGCACGCGGTCACAACTGTATGCAATTTCGTCCGAGCGGTATCAGGGCGCCGCTGCGGCCCCTCCTCCCCGTTGCGACACCGCACTGGGCGGATGTCCTGTCACGAGGGAGAACAACCATGTCCGGTGTCAACGACGCCATCGGTGCCGCGACGCGCCTGGGGGAGATCGGGTTCGTCGAGTTCACGACCAAGCTCGTGAGCGATGTCTTCGACACTCTCGTCGCCTCCAACCTCCGCCAGCAGCAGGCCTTCATCGAGCTGCTGCAGGCCACGAGCAAGTCACTCACGACCTACGTCAACGAGACCAAGGACGACATCGGTCCCGGCGAGATCATGCAGGTCCTCACGGCCATCGCGCCCCGCAACACCGAGACGCCGGCGACGAGCGACAGCCCGACGGCGGTCACCGCCGGCGGCAAGCTCAGCGCGGACGAGGCGTCGGCCATCAACACCGCGCTCACCATCACCGACCCCGCCACCAACGCCGTGTCCAACGACAAGGCCGCCAAGGCCGGCAACCTCGACGACAAGGCGATCGACACGCTCCGCGAGGCCGTCGCGCAGCGCGTGGCGGCGAACAAGTACACGCTGCTCAAGGAGATGGTCAAGCTCGGCATGCTGCGCCTGGTCGTCACCGACGGCACCATCGAGACCGGTCTGAACTTCCACTCGTACGGCTCGGACTTCCTGCGCAACAACTCGAGCCGCTACTCGAGCCAGCAGTTCCAGTTCAAGGCCAACGCGCAGACGGGAAGCATCCTGTCGGCATGGGTCAAGGCGTCGGCGAGCACGGCCTACACGTCCGTCAACGTCAGCACGAGCAACACCGCGAGCGGCTCGAGCTCGGGGGTCGACGTCACCATCACCGGTGGCGTGAAGATCAACTTCAAGACCGACTACCTGCCGCTCGACACCCCCTGACGCCTCGACCCCGAAGGAGCCTGAGCCATGCCTGACAGCGATGTGTCCGACGTGGGGTTCGCGGAGTTCGTGGCGGTCCTCCTGGTGGAGACCCTCGACTCGATCGTCGCGTCCCACGCCAGCCAGGAGGACCGCCTGCGGGCGCTCGACGCCGCCGCAGGGGTCACCCCGGAGGAGGTGGCCGCGACGTCGATCACCGGGGGCATGGTCGACCTCACCCTCGTCGAGCTCTTCCCCGACGGCAAGGGTGGCTCGACCGTGGTGGTCGGTGGCCCCACTCCCAGCCCCGAGGTGCTCGCCGAGCTCGACCTGAAGGTGCCGGCACGGGACGGCGGTCTCTCCAGTGGCGACGTCGGCACCATCCGCAACGCCGTCGCGCTGTTCCTCGCCCGACGTCACCTCGAGTCGGTCCAGGAGGTGCGGCGTCGAGGAGTCCCCCGCGTGCTCGTCGACGGCGGCACGCTCCGGGCGAAGCTCGCGTTCACCACCGTGCGTCGCGCGGCAGCCGACCCCACCCCCGCCCGGTCGGCAACATCGGGGCTCACGCCCGCGGTCACCCGGGCCGTGCTCGGCGGGCTGCCCGCGGGCCGGATCGGGGACCTCGTCGGTCCGCGCGCGACCATCCTCAGGCCCGAGGTCCTCGACGGGATCCGTGACCTCAGGCTGCACGTCCGCCCTCCGGTCACGACGACGGAACCCGGCACACCGAACGAGCGCGCCGACGTCTTCGGCGAGATCGAGATCCGCTTCCGGACCGAGGCCTGACGGTGGGCCCTGCAGAGCTGGCCGCCCTCGTGGCCCGCGAGGCCGACGCCGGCGTCGCGGGGGCGCTCCGGGCGATGGACGCCGCCGGCGTGCTCACCGTCGAGCGGGTCGTCGGGCGCATCGGGTCACGACCCGCCACGGACACGACCCCCTGGGAGGACATCGTCTGGCAGGCCGAGGTCGTCATGCGTCCGTCGGGCCTCGTGCGGGAGCAGTCGACCGCTCCGGGCGAGGGGCCGGCTCCCGACCCGGGCGGCGTCGCCGGTCTCGTCGGGTCGCTGTCGGTCCGGGCGCTGCGTGGCGTCGGCGCCCGCTGGACCGCCCAGTTGTCGAGGCGCGGTGTCGAGTCGGTCGCCGACCTCGCCTCCACGACACCCGCGGAGGTGGCCCGATGGTCGCAGGAGAAGGACGGCGGGTATGCCGTCCAGCTCGTCGCGCGGGCTCGCACCTGCGTCGGTCCGTGGCCGCCGGTCGACCCCCACGACACCCGGTCGGTCCTCGAGGTGTCGGAGTCCGACCCGGGGGACGTCAGCGGCTGGCCACCTGGCAGCAGGCCCGAGGCCTACCTCCTGTGGGGGTCCTGCCTCCGGCTGCGAGCGGCCCTCGACGACGCGGTGCTCGCCCTGCTCCGCGTCAACGGCAGCTGACGAGCTCAGCGCAGCGGGTCGTCCTGGCCCCAGGGCACGAGCCCGAGCGTCCGGTCCGTCTCGCCCAGCCCCGCAGCCGCGCGCGCCCGGAGGGACTCGACGGTGTCCGTGCCGGCCCGAACCATGCGGCCGCTCCACGCGTCGAGGTCACCGTGCGCGATGGCGAGCAGCAGGTCGCTCACCTCGGTCGGTGAGGTCCACTCGGTCCGGCCGCGGTGCATCGTCATCGCCAGCGTCATGTCGGTCCGCACGACACCCGGCGCGAGGTCGAAGACGAGCGCGGTGCGCCCCTCCCCCAGCCCGAGCTGCGAGGTGAGGCGCGCGAGGGCGCCCTTGCTGAGGTTGTATGCCGTCGCCGCGTCGACGTTGCGGTACGCCGCGCCGGAGTTGAGGTTGACGATGCGACCGGTGCCCCGGGCCAGGTGCGGGAGCACCGCACGGGTCATGAGGTAGGGACCGCGCACATTGGTCTCGACCGTCCGCCACCACTCGTCGGGGTCGCTGTCGACGAGCGGGATCTCGGCGTCGATGACCCCGGCGTTGTTGACGAGCAGGTCGATCCGGCCGTGACGCTCGACGATGTCGGCCACCCAGGCCTGAACCGCCTCGCGGTCCGTGACCTCGGCCGTGGAGCGCGAACCGCGCTCCACGGCATACCCGTCCTTCTCGAGGGCGTCGGCGAGGTGGGCCCCGATCCCTCGCGAGGCCCCGGTGACGACCGCGACGGGCGTGGTCACCGCTGGACCGCTCCGGTGCGTGAGGCGGCGGCCGCGACGGCCGAGTCCCGCAGGCCGGAGACCTCCTCGGTCGTCAGCGTCCGGTCGGGCGCCCGGAAGGTGAGGCGGTAGGCCAGCGACTTGCGCCCCGCCTCGAGCTGGTCGCCGTGGTAGACGTCGAACAGCGACACCGACTCCAGCGACGGTCCGGCGCCGTCGCGCAGGGCCGACTCGACCGCCGCTGCGGTCACCGAGTCGTCGACGACGAGCGCGACGTCGCTCTGGGCCATCGGGAAGGTCGTCAGCGTGCGAGCCAGCACCGGTGGCTCGGCCGCGCGGGTGAGCACGTCGAGGTCCAGCTCACCACCGACGGTCCGGGCCGGCAGGCCCAGGCCGGCGACGGCCTTGGGGTGCAGCTCGCCGACGTGGCCCAGCACGGTCCCGTCCTCGAGCTCGACGCGCGCGCACCGGCCGGGGTGGAAGGGCGCCACCGTGTCGGCCACCGTCGTGACCGCGACCCCGAGCGCCTCACCGAGGACGCGCGCGAGCTCGATGACGTCGGTGACGTCGGCCCTGCGTCCCGCGCCCCACCAGCCGGCGCGGTCGCGGTCGCCCGCGAGCAGGAAGGCCACGTGGCGCGGCTGGGCCGGCACCGCGGCCCGGATGGCGGCCAGGGTCTCGTCGGACGGGCGGATGCCGACGTCCTCGGTCGGCGCGGACCGCTGCTCCCCGTCCAGGTCGACGACCAGGCCCACCTCGAACAGGCCGACGTCGCGGCTGCCGCGGGCGACGTTGCGGCGCAGGGCGTCGACCATCGTCGCCAGGAGGCGCGTGCGCATGAGGGGCTGCTCGTCCGAGAGCGGGTTGGCCAGACGGACGGAGCGAGCCACCTCGGCGTCGGCGTCGAGCCCGAGTGCGGTGTAGCGGTCGGCGCCGACGAACGGCGCGCTCCACACCTCCGACAGCCCCTGGCCCGCGAGCACGTCGGCGACGATCCGCCGGACGCGCTGGCCGTGGGTGAGGCCGGACCCACCGGGGGGCGTGGGGATCACCGAGGGGATGGCGTCGTAGCCGTGGATGCGCGCGACCTCCTCGACGAGGTCAGCCGCGGTGGTGAGGTCGGGCCGCCAGGTCGGCGGGACGACGGTGAGGACGTCGGCGTCACGCGTGACGGTGCACCCGATCGCCTCGAGGATCGTGACGATCTCGGACTCCGGGTAGTCGACGCCGATGATGCGCGAGGGGAACGAGACCGGCATCGAGACGGGTGCCGGTGCGGCCGGGGAGCCGACGTCGGTCACCTCGGTGTCGGCGACGCCTCCGCCGTGCTCGACGAGCAGATCGACCGCGAGCTGGGCGGCGGCTGTCGCGAGGGCGGTGTCGACACCGCGCTCGAAGCGGCGCGACGCCTCGGACGGCAGCTTGTGCCGGCGGGCGGAGCGGGCGATGCTCACCGGCTCGAAGTGTGCCGCCTCGATGAGCACGTCGCGCGTCCCGGCGCCCACCTCGGTCTCGGCGCCACCCATGACGCCGGCGATGGCGACGGGCCGCTCGCCTCCGCGGTCGGTGATGAGCAGGTCTCCGGTGTCGAGGGCCCGGTCCGTGGCGTCGAGAGTGGTGAGCCGCTCCCCCGCGCGGGCGCGCCGCACGACGATCGGGGCCTCGAGCGAGGCGAGGTCGAAGGCGTGCAGGGGCTGGCCGAGACCGAGCATGACGTAGTTGGTGACGTCGACCGGCAGCGAGATCGGCCGCATGCCAGCCTCGGTGAGCCGGGCCGCCATCCACGGCGGGGTGGGTGCCGTGACGTCGATGTCGCGCACGACCCGCGCGACGTAGCGGTCGCAGCCGTCGCGCCCGCGGATCGGCGCCTCGTCGCGCAGCTCGACCGGGAAGCCTCCCGTCGTGGGCTGGGGGGCAGCGGCGTCGAGGGCCGTCACCGGGTCGGTGAAGGTGGCCCCGGTCGCGTGGCCGTACTCGCGGGCCACACCACGCACCGAGAAGCAGTAGCCGCGGTCAGGGGTGACGTTGACCTCGACGGTCTCGCGGTCCAGGCCCAGCAGCGGGATCGCGTCCGTGCCCGGGGTGAGCCGAGCCAGGAGCGCGTCGTCGCCGGCGAACTTGCGGGTGAGGACGAGGATGCCGTCGTGGTCGTCACCGATGCCGAGCTCGCGCTCGGAGCAGATCATCCCGGCCGACACGTGGCCGTAGGTCTTGCGGGCGCTGACCTCGAGCGGTCCCTGCGGCGTCGTGAGCACGCCACCGGGCAGGATGACGACGACGAGGTCGTCGACCTCGAAGTTGTGGGCACCGCAGACGATCCCTTGCGGCTCACCGGTGCCGTTGGCGTCGCCGACGTCGACGGTGCACCAGTTGATCGTCTTGCCGTTCTTCTGCGGCTCGGGCTCGCGGGTGAGGACGCGGCCGACGACGAGCGGGCCGGTGACACCGCCGGTGTGCAGCCCCTCCTCCTCGAGCCCCACGCTGACGAGGTCGGCCGCGATCTGCAGACCACGGGCGTCCTTGGGGACCGCGACGTACTCGCGGAGCCATTCGACGGGAATGCGCATCAGATCTCCATGCCGGCGGGAACGGGGGCACCCGGGCGGGGTGCGGGGACAGCGGTGGCGGCCATCAGATCTCCAGTCCGAACTGGGCGTCGAAGCGCACGTCGCCCTCGATCATGTCGCGCATGTCGCTCACACCCGAGCGGAACATCAGCGCGCGGTCGATGCCCATGCCGAAGGCGAAGCCGGTGTAGCGGTCGGGGTCGACGCCACAGGCGGTGAGGACGTTGCGGTTGACCATCCCGCAGCCGCCCCACTCGATCCAGCCGGTGCCCTTGCAGGCGCGACAGTCCGGGTCCTCGCCGCGGCACACGAAGCAGCGGAGGTCCATCTCGGCACTCGGCTCGGTGAACGGGAAGAACGACGGGCGCAGGCGGGTGGTGATGCCGTCACCGAAGAGCTCGCTCGCCAGGCGGTCGAGCGTGCCCTTGAGGTGCGCCATGGTGATGCCCTCGTCGACGGCGAGGCCCTCGACCTGGTGGAAGGCGGGCATGTGCGTCGCGTCGAGCTCGTCGGTGCGGAAGACCCGA
This sequence comes from Knoellia locipacati, assembly GCF_007992835.1. Taxonomy (GTDB): domain Bacteria; phylum Actinomycetota; class Actinomycetes; order Actinomycetales; family Dermatophilaceae; genus Knoellia; species Knoellia locipacati. The sequence goes on along the minus strand of NZ_BKBA01000011.1, from coordinate 254,952 downwards.
CCGATCGCGGCGACGTAGACGGGCACCCCGCGGTCGAGCAGCGTGCGCGCCTGCACCGGCGACGTGTGCGTGCGCAGGACGAGGCCGTCCTCGGGCGGGTCGACGTAGAACGTGTCCTGCATCTGGCGCGCGGGGTGGTCGGCGTCGAAGTTCAGGGCGTCGAAGTTGAACCACTCGGCCTCGATCTCGGGGCCCTCGGCGATCTCCCAGCCCATGCCGACGAAGAGGTCGGCGATGCGCTGCGACATGAGCTCGATCGGGTGCCGGCGACCGAGCGGGCGGCGGCCCGTGGGCAACGTGACGTCCACGGCCTCCTCGGTGAGGATGCGCTCGTCGCGCTCGGCCTCGAGCTCGACCTGACGCGCGGCGAAGGCGGCGTTGACGCGACCACGCGCCTGGCCGACGCGCTTGCCGGCCTCGGCCTTGGCGCTGGGCGGCAGGGCGCCGATCTCGCGGTTGGCGAGGGCGAGGGCCGACTTGTCACCGGTGTGCGTCGCCCGCAGCGTCTTGAGCTCGTCGAGGGAGCTCGCGGCGGCCACGGCGTCGAGGGCGCTGGTGACGGCCGACTCCACGTGCTCGGGGTCGAGCGCCGCGACCTCGACCGGGTCGAAGTTCGTGTTGGGTCCTGACATGGGTTCCACTCTCGTCGCGGGGCGCGACTCACTCGCGCCGGGGAAGGCTGGGACGTCTCTGGGAGGTCGCGGCGCCCTCGGGCTGTGCGGCGGACGCCGGGCGCCCGGTGCACGAGGGCTCAGGCAGGCGTCATCGCACCCGAGGGCACGGTAAATCGGCGCACGGCACGGGGAGTGCGGGGGCCGGGGGCGGACGACATGGGTCCAGCCTATCGCGCAGGCGCTCGGCGACGCCGTCGGGTTTGCGCCGCGACGGCGCCCAGGACGGCCACGACGAGTCCCACGAGGGCCGGCGCCACGAAGCCGCCGCCGGCCCCGACGCGGTCGATGGCCAGACCGGCGAACGGCGCGCCCAGCGCACCACCGAGGGTCAGGGCGGAGCCGTGCCAGCCCATGGCCTCACCACGCGCCGAGGCGGGGACCATCCGGGTCGCCTGGTCGATGCTCGCGGTGATCGTCGGTGCGCAGAGCAGCCCCGCGACGAAGCCCAGCCCGCCCAGGGCGAGGGCCCCGCCTGCCATGGCCATCGGCAGCGTGACCAGCGCGAGCACGCCCAGCAGCCAGAACGTGGAGATCGGCCGGCTCAGCCCGCCGTAGACGAGGGCGCCCACGAGTGAGCCGAGCCCCCAGAGGGCGAGGACGAGACCGATCGCGGTGGGCTGGTCGAGCTCCCGCATCCGCGCGACGATGCCGAGGTCGGTGCCCGACAGCACGAAGGTCGCGCACGAGGCGGCGAGGCACACCGCGACGAAGGGCAGCCCGAACCAGTCCGAGCGGCGTGGTCTCGCCGCCTCGTCGGCGTCCTCGCTCTCGGAGCGCAGCACCGGGTCGACGAGCCAGAGCGTCACGCCACCGACGACGCCGAGCATCTGGATCGTGAAGAGGACCCACCGCGTGTCCCAGTGCGACGCGGCCCAGATCGAGGCCGCCGGGCCGACGATGAACGACAGCTCGACGGCGACGGCGTCGAGCGAGATTGCGGTCCTGCGCTCGGTCGTCGGGACGGCCGCGATGACCGCTTGGCGGATGATCGAGAAGGTCGGGATGACGAACAGCCCGGCGACGGCCGCGAGGACGAGCAGCGGAAGGTAGCCCACCCACGGCGCGACCGACCAGCACCCGAGCGCCACGAGCGTCGAGGGCAGCACCACCCGCCGCAGCCCGACCCGGTCGAGCAGGCGGCCGCGCCACGGTCCGCTCACCGCGATGGCCACGGTGGCGACGGCCGCGAGGAAGCCGGCCGCGGCATACGACTTCCCCAGGGTGGTGACGACGTGCACGGTGAGCAGCACACCGGCCGAGAAGACCGGGATCCGGACGAAGGCACCGAGCAGGAGCGCCGACTTCAGACCCGGGCTGGCGAGCGCGGCCCGGTAGGGCGCGATCGACACGACGGACACCTGGCACCCCTCTTCGATCCCCTGGCGCCGGACGGCACCGGGGAGCAGCCTAGGTCGTCCGGTGGGAGCGTGCCGGGGCGGTCCGCGTCAGGAGGGTTCGGCCGGGAAGAACGCGCGCACGACCGCGCCGCCACCGGGTGCGTCGTCGATCTCGGCCCATCCGCCGTGGACCTCGACGACACCCCTGACGATGTAGAGGCCCAAGCCCGTGCCCCCGCCGCTCGGGCCGTGCCAGAACCGGCTGAACACCGCCCGGCGCTGCTCGGCCGGGATGCCGGTGCCGTCGTCGCTCACGCTGATCATGACGCCGGGCCCGGTCGGCCCCGACCACGGTGACGCCTCAAGGGTGACGTTCTTGGCGCGGTGCCGCACGGCGTTCTCGAGGAGGTTGGACAGGACCTGGTCGAGCCGGTCGGCGTCGGCGAAGATCTCCTCGGCGCCCTCGCCGACGGTGATCGTGAAGTCCTGCTCGTCCTGGCCTGCGGCCACGTGGCGCTTCACGTGGTGCTCGAAGATGTCACGTGTGGGCAGCGGGACCTCGTGGATCCGCAGCCGGCCGGAGTCGATCCGCGACACGTCGAGCAGGTCGGTGATGAGCCGAGTGAGCCGGTCGGCGTCGGCGTCGATCGCCTCGAGCATCGTCAGCCGCTGCTCCTCGCTGAACTGGTCCCAGCGCCGGCGCAGCGTCGAGGTGAAGCCCTTGACGCCCGTGAGCGGCGAACGCAGCTCGTGCGCGATCGTCGAGATGAGGGCGGCGTGGTCGAGCTCGGCCCGCCGCCGCGCCTCGGCGTCGCGCAGCGAGAGCAGGATCGCGCCCAGGGGCCCGGCCCGTCCGGCGCGCAGGTAGCGCGCGGTGATGAGCAGCTCGATCCCGTCGGGGAGCTGGAGCAGCTTCTCGCGGTGGCCGGTGCGCGTGCGCAGGCCGTTCCACGGGTCGGTCATCGCCCACCACGACTCACCGTTGCGGGTCTCGAGGGGCAGGACCTCGCGGATGTCGTGCCCGACGAGCTCCGCGGCGCGCCGTCCGAGCATCTGCTCGGCGCGCTGGTTCACCGAGGAGACGATGCCCTCGGAGTCCGCCGCGATGAGGCCGTCGGGCAGCATCTCGGCCGCCGACGAGGCGGCCGAGTGCGAGACGGTGAGGACGGGCTCTTCGGGTACCTGCTGGTCCATGGCCTCATCCCATCACGTCAGACGCGTCGAGTCGCCCCCGACGACGCCGCGAGGCACACCGTGGCGGCCATCGCGAGGTTGAGCGACTCGACCCGCTCCGAGATCGGGACGCGCACGACCTCGTCGCAGCGGTCGCGGACCTCGACCGGCAGGCCCCACGCCTCGTTGCCCATGACCCAGGCGTGCGGTCGGCTCACGTCGACGTCGGGCAGGAGCGTGTCGCCGACTCCGTCGGCTGCGAACGTCCGTATGCCGTGGCTCGCCAGGGCGCCCAGCGTCGCCTCGACGTCGAGCCCGGTGACGACGGGCAGGTGGAAGATCGAGCCCACCGTCGAGCGCACGACCTTGGGGGCGAGCACGTCGACCGACCCCTCGGTGACGAGCACCGCGTCGGCGCCGAACGCGTCGGCGCCACGGATCACGGTCCCGGCGTTGCCCGGGTCGCGCACGTGGGAGAGCAGGACGAGCAGCCGGGGGCTGCCGGCGAGGACGTCGTCGAGCGTCGCGGCCTCGGCCGCCACGACGGCGAGCAGGCCCTGCGGCGACTCGGTGTCGGACATCGCCTCGAGCACGGCGTCGTCGGTCTCGTGCACGCGGATCTCGGCCTCGAGTGCGGCCTGGACGATCTCGTCGTGCCGCTCGAGGGCCGCGGAGGTGACGTAGAGGTCGTCGACGCGCGCCGCGGCATACCGGATCGCCTCGCGCACACCCTGCGGGCCGTCGACGACGAAGCGACCGGTCCGCTCACGCACCGAGCGCCGGGAGAGCGATCGCACTGACTTGACCCGATCGGATCGGACGTTGGTCAGCACGGCTCTCCCGGCGCTACGAGGACGCGGAGGTGCGCCCGGAGGTGGCTCAGGCGGACGCCTTCTCGGCGACCGGCTGCTGCGCAGGCACGTTGGCCTTGGCGATCTCGACGAGGGCGGCGAAGGCGGCCTCGTCGTTGACCGCGAGCTCGGCGAGCATGCGACGGTCGACCTCGATCTCAGCGGCCTTGAGGCCCTGGATGAGACGGTTGTAGGTCATGCCGTTGGCGCGGGCCGCAGCGTTGATGCGCTGGATCCACAGACGACGGAAGTCACCCTTGCGGGCGCGACGGTCGCGGTAGGCATAGCCGAGCGAGTGGGTGACCTGCTCCTTGGCCTTGCGGTAGAGACGGGACCGCTGACCGCGGTAACCGCTCGCGCGCTCGAGGACGACCCGGCGCTTCTTGTGGGCGTTGACCGCCCGCTTCACGCGTGCCACGTGAGTACTCCTTGCTGTTCTTGGACGTTCGGGGGGTTCGGCTCAGATGCCGAGGAGCTTCTTGACCTTCTTGACGTCGGCCTTGGAAACGAGGACGTCCTTGGAGAGGGCGCGGGCCTTCTGGGGGGTCTTCTCGTGGAACTTGTGGACGTGACCGGCCTGCTCGCGCATGACCTTGCCGGAACCGGTGACGCGGAAGCGCTTCTTGGTGCCGCTGTGGGTCTTGTTCTTCGGCATGGCTGCCGATCTCCTTCGCTGTCGGTGCTGCTGTGGTGCTGCTTGCGGGAAAACTTGGGGTCGACGCCTACTCGGCGGCGACGGCCTCGTCGGCCTTGTCGGCCTTCGCTGCGGGCGCCTCGGCCGGAGCCTCGGGGGCCGCCTCGGTCGCGACGTCGGACTCGGTCGCTGCCTCGGCGGGGGCCTCGGTCGCCACGACGGCGTCATCCTTCTTGCGACGCTGCTCGGCGCGAGCCTCGGACTTCTTCTTGGTCGGGGCCAGCACCATGATCATGTTGCGCCCGTCCTGCTTGGGCGCCGATTCGACGGTGCCCAGTTCGATGACGTCCTCGGCCAGCTTCTGGAGGAGGCGGTAGCCGAGCTCGGGGCGCGACTGCTCGCGACCGCGGAACATGATGGTCACCTTGACCTTGTCACCGCCACCGAGGAACCGGACGACGTGCCCCTTCTTGGTGGCGTAGTCGTGCGGGTCGATCTTCGGGCGGAGCTTGATCTCCTTGATGACCGTGTTGACCTGGTTCTTGCGCGCTTCTCGGGCCTTCATGGCGGCTTCGTACTTGTACTTGCCGAAGTCCATGAGCTTGGCGACGGGAGGCTTGGCCATCGGGGCCACCTCGACCAGGTCGAGGTCTGCCTCGGCGGCGAGGCGCAGGGCATCCTCGACGCGGACGATGCCGACCTGCTCGCCGTTGGGGCCAACCAACCGCACCTCCGGAACCCGGATGCGGTCGTTGATGCGAGGCTCGCTGATGTCGAACTCCTTCTGGACGGAAACACTGGTCTGTGCTCGTGCCCGGACATGAGAAGAGGCTCCTCGCGCTGCGCACGAGAAGCCCCACATCCGACCATGTCGGCCGTCCACGGCATACACGGATGCCGTGACCGAGATGGAGAACCCGGCGACCCTGAGGTCCTCGCGGGTGGAAGCGAGCTTCACTTGCGCACCGTGCCCCGAGGGACACAGCCGGTCAGCCGCCAACAGTAGCAGCCCCACGACTCACGACCAATTCGTCGTATGCCGTCCACTCACCGCCGGGGTCCATGTCGCCCCTCGCGCCCCACGGCCTCTTCCAACTGATTGCCCCTGGACGAGGCAGGGCCTCGTCTAGGGGCAATCAGTTGGAGAGTCAGCGGATGCGGAAGGCGAGGCCGTCGATGCGGGCGCGGAGCTCGCCGTCGGTGGCGAGGCGCTCCCCCACGCGGGTGGCGACGGCCTGGACCTCGGCAGGGTCGAGGCCGGGTGCGAGCTCGAGGGCGACGCCGAGGATGCCGTGGCCGGCGGGGGCGCCCTCCTCGACGGAGTGCGAGACGACCTGCGGCTCCTCGGCGACGGCACGGGCCACGCCGCCGGCGACGAACTCGTCGAGGTGCGGCGGGGTCCACGCGCGCTCCTGGGCCAGGGCCCACACCATCGAGGGCCGCAGCACGCGGGTCCGGGGGCCGGCGACGTCCACGACGACGACGTCGCAGCGCTCGCTCACCGCCGCCTGGCCGGCGCGGGCGGCCGTGACGGGCACGGGCCGGGCCGACGGGTCCCAGGCGGCGAGGGCGTCGAGGCTGCTGAAGACGGGCAGGGCGCGCTCACCGTCGGGTGCGACGAGGGTGACGGCTGCCATGTCGGTCTGCTTGTCGACCGTGAGGCCGCCCTCGGTCGCCGTCTCGACGGGCTCGGCGACGATCGGGACGAGCAGGCGGGCGTCGGCGAGGGCCGTCATGAGGGCGCCCGGGTCGTCGTTCTCGAGCGCCGTGGTCAGCGCGGCCGGGGCCGAGCCGTCGTCACCCTCGAAGCCGGTGAAGACGAGGTCGCGGGTCACGGGCGGCCCGCGACGTCGAGGGCCTCGGGCAGGGTGAAGGCCCCGCGGTACAGCGCCGATCCCGTGATCGCCCCCTCGACACCCTCACCGACCATGGTGCGCAGCACGGCGATGTCGTCGAGGGTGGAGACGCCGCCCGAGGCGATGACAGGGCGGTCGGTGCGGGCGCAGACGTCGCGGAGCAGCTGGACGTTGGGGCCGGCCAGCATGCCGTCCTTGTTGACGTCGGTGACGACGTAGCGGGCGCAGCCCTCGCGGTCGAGGCGCTCGAGGGTCTCCCAGAGGTCGCCACCCTCCTGGGTCCAGCCACGGGCGGCGAGCGTCGTGCCGCGGACGTCGAGCCCGACGGCGACGCGATCACCGTGCTCGGCGATGGCCGACGCGGTCCACTCGGGGTCCTCGAGCGCGGCGGTGCCGAGGTTCACCCGGCGGCAGCCGGTCGCGAGCGCCCGCTCGAGGGTCTCGGCGTCGCGGATGCCACCGCTCATCTCGACCTGGATGTCGAGCGAGCCGACGATCCGGGCGAGCAGCTCGGCGTTGTCACCGCGTCCGAACGCGGCGTCGAGGTCGACGAGGTGCAGCCACTCGGCGCCCTGCTCCTGCCAGCGCATCGCGGCCTCCAAAGGCTCGCCGAACTCACCGCCGGTGCCGGCGACCCCCTGGACGAGCTGGACGGCGCGGCCACCGGCGACGTCGACGGCGGGCAGGAGCTGGAGGCGGGGCGAGGTCATGACACCTTCATCGTCGGGATCGGTCGTTCGGGCTGGGCAGTCAGGCGGGTCGGCTCAGAACGAGCGGACCCAGGTCTCGAGGAGGTGCAGGCCGGCCTCGCCCGACTTCTCGGGGTGGAACTGGGTGGCCGACAACGGTCCGTTCTCGACCGCGGCGACGAAGCGGTCACCGTGGGTCGCCGTGGTCACCTTCGGTGCGACGACCGCGAAGTGACCGGTGGGCTCGGGCATCGTCCAGGTGCGGACGGCATACGAGTGGACGAAGTAGAAGCGCTCGGACTCGACGCCCGCGAAGAGGGTGGAGCCGGCCGGGACGTCGACCTCGGTCCACCCCATGTGGGGCACGACCGGCGCCTCGAGGCGTTCGACGGTGCCGGGCCACTCGGCGAGGCCCTCCTCCGCGACGGCGCTGGGTTCGGTCGAGGACTCGAAGAGGGCCTGCATGCCGACGCAGACGCCGAGCACCGGGCGGCCACCGGAGAGTCGGACGTCGATGATGCGGGGCGCGTCGGCGGCGCGCATCCCCCGCACGCACGCGTGGAAGTTGCCGACACCGGGCAGGAGCAGGCCGTCGGCGTCGAGGGCGCGCTGGCGGTCGGCGGTGAGCTCGACCGTGGCACCGACACGCTCGAGGGCGCGGACGGCGCTGTGGACGTTGCCGCTGCCGTGGTCGAGGACGACGACCCGTCGCGCCGTCACTGCTCGGACTCCGTGCGGTGGGCCGACTCCTCGGCGACCAACGCGTCGAACGCGGCGATGGAACGAGGACTGGGGTCGATGCGCTCGTAGCTCTCGTCGGCGCCGTCGCGCAGTAGTTCCTCGCCGGGCAGCCCGAGCATCCGCATGAGGCCGACGAGGACGTCGAGCGGCTCGCCGTCCGGGTCGGCGAAGTGCTCGGTCACCTCGGCCGGTGACGTGCGCGAGCGCGCACCCGCCACGTCGACGATGAGGCCGGCGGGCAGCGCGGGCAGGTCGGGGGTGCGGCGCACACCGGTGCCCGGCTCCCACACGAGCCACCGCTGCTCGAGGCGCCACCCGCGGGCCTGGACGGTGACGACGGCACACCCGTCGATGACGAACAGCCCGACCGCCGGCCGGTGCCGGGTCGGGACCCGTCGCGCCGCGAGGATCTCGAGACCCACGTCGTAGGGCGCGGCGGTGAGCGCGAGGTCCTCGGCGAGGCACACGCCGGTCCAGCCCTGCAACGGCGCGACCCGGACCGCGGCGAGCCCGCGGCGCACCCACCGCGCGGACGCGGCGGCGCTACCCCGGACGAGGACGAGCCCGTGTCCGAGGGGTGGGGACTGGTCAGCGGTGCTCACGGCTCAGAGCGCACCCTTGGCGCTGGGGATGCCGACGACGCGCGGGTCGCGCTCGACGGCGGCACGCAGGGCCCGCGCGACGGCCTTGAACTGGGCCTCGACGACGTGGTGCGGGTCGCGGCCGGCCAGGACGCGGACGTGCAGGGCGATGCCCGCGTGGTACGCGAAGGACTCGAGGACGTGGCGGGTGAGGGAGCCGATGTAGTTGCCGCCGATGACGGCGTACTCCTGACCCGCGGGCTCACCGGTGTGGACGACGTAGGGACGGCCGGCGACGTCGACCACGGCGTGGACGAGGGCCTCGTCGAGCGGCACGGTGGCGTCGCCGAACCGCGAGATCCCGCTCTTGTCACCGAGCGCCTCGCGCAGCGCGTCACCGAGCACGATCGCCACGTCCTCGACCGTGTGGTGGGCGTCGACGTCGACGTCACCGGTGGCCCTGACCCGCAGGTCGATGAGCGAGTGCTTGGCGAAGGACAACAGCATGTGGTCGTAGAAGCGGACCCCCGTGCTGACGTCACCGACGCCGGTGCCGTCGAGGTCGAGGCTCAGCTCGACGCTGCTCTCGGAGGTGGAACGCGTCACCGTCGCGGTGCGGTTGGTGGTCACGACTGTCCTTCCAGGTGGTCGGGCCCGAGGTTGGCCACGGCGTCGAGGAACGCCGACGTCTCCTCCGGGGTCCCGGCGGTGACTCGAAGATAGTGGTCGATCCCCACGTCCCGGACGAGAACCCCCTTGTCGAGGAGCGCCTGCCAGGTCGTCGCGCTGTCCCGGAGGCCGCCGAAGAGGACGAAGTTCGCGTCGCTCGGCACGGGGTCGAGCCCGAGCCCGCTGAGCGTGGCGACGATGCGGTCGCGCTGCTCCTTGATCGCGTCGACCGTGCCGAGCATGGTGTCGGCGTGGCGCAGGACGGCGCGCGCGACCGCCTGGGCGGGCGACGACAGGTGGTAGGGCATCCGCACGAGCCGCAGCGCGTCGACGAGCTCGGGGTCGGCGGCGAGGTAGCCGAGACGGCCACCGGCGAACGCGAACGCCTTGCTCATCGTGCGGGTGACGACCAGCCGAGGCCTGCCCTCGAGCAGGCTGAGCGCACTCACCGTGCCGGGACGGGCGAACTCGGCGTAGGCCTCGTCGACGACGACGACCGCCCGCGGCGCCGCGTCGTGCACGGCGGTCACGACGTCGAGTGTGAGGGCCGTCCCGGTCGGGTTGTTGGGCGAGCAGAGGAAGACGACGTGCGGGTCGTGCTCCCTCACCTGCTGCACGGCCGACTCGAGCGACAGGTCGAACGCTCCCCCGCCGCCTCCGTCACGCGCGTCGATGCCGCGCATGCCGTCGACCCAGGTCGTCCCCGTCGTGGCGGTGATGATCGGGTGCATGGAGTACGCCGGGGTGAAGCCGAGCGCCGTGCGCCCGTGACCACCGAACGCCTGGAGCAGGTGCAGGAGGACCTCGTTGGAGCCGTTGCCGGCCCAGACCTGCTCCGGGCGCACCTGCGTGCCACTGCGCGAGAGGTATGCCGCGAGGTCACCTCGCAGGTCCGTGAACTCCCGGTCGGGGTAGCGGTTCAGGCCCCCGGCCGTGGCCGCGACGGCGGCGACGATGTCGTCGACGACTGCAGGGGGCACGGCATACGAGCTCTCGTTGGTGTTGAGCGCGAAGGGCACGTCGAGCTGGGGTGCGCCGTATGCCGTCCGCCCACGCAGGTCCTCGCGGAGCAGCTGGTCGATCGGGCTCACAGGAGAGGTGCTCATGCGAGGTCGGGCAGACGCGCGAGGACGGCGTCGCCGTGGGCGGGCAGATCCTCGGCGCGGGCGAGGGTGACGACGTGGGAGCCGACGTCGCGCAGGGCGGCCTCGGTGTACTCGACGACGTGGATGCCGCGCAGGAACGACTGCACGGACAGCCCGCTGGAGTGGGTCGCGCAGCCACCCGTGGGCAGGACGTGGTTGGACCCGGCGCAGTAGTCCCCCAGGCTCACCGGCGACCACGTGCCGACGAAGACGGCGCCGGCGTTGCGCACGCGGGCGGCGACGGCGGCGGCGTCGGCGGTGTGGATCTCGAGGTGCTCGGCGGCGTAGGCGTTGACGACGTCGAGCCCGACCTCGACGTCGTCGACGAGGACGACGGCGGACTGACGCCCGGTGAGGGACTCGCGGACGCGGTCGGAGTGCTTGGTCTCCCCCACCCGACGGGACACAGCGGCCTGCACGGCGTCGGCGAGGTCGGTGCTGTCGGTGACGAGGACGGCGGCGGCCAGCGGGTCGTGCTCGGCCTGGCTGATGAGGTCGGCGGCGACGTGGTCGGGGTCGGCCGTGGCGTCCGCGAGGATCGCGATCTCGGTGGGGCCGGCCTCGGCGTCGATGCCGATGAGTCCCTTGAGCAGGCGCTTGGCCGCGGCGACCCAGATGTTGCCCGGGCCGGTGACGAGGTTGACCGGCTCGAGCTGCGCGTCGCCCTCGCCGTCGAACCCGTGGGCGAACGCGGCGACCGCCTGAGCGCCACCCATCGCCCACACCTCGTCGACCTCGAGCAGCGCACATGCCGCGAGGATCGTCGGGTGCGGCCAGCCGCCGTGGTCCTTCTGGGGCGGGCTGGCGACGGCGAGCGAGCCGACGCCGGCGAGCAGCGCGGGGACGACGTTCATGACGACGCTGCTCGGGTAGACGGCCCGACCCCCGGGGACGTAGAGGCCCACGCGGTCGACCGGCACCCAGCGCTCGGTGACCGTCCCGCCGTCCACGACGGTCGTCGTCGTGTCGGAGCGGCGCTGGTCGGCGTGGACGATGCGCGCGCGGCGGATCGACTCGTCGAGGGCGGCACGGACGTCGGGGTCGAGGTCGTGCAGGGCCGCGGCGACGACGCCGGCCGGGACGCGCAGCGCGTCGGGTCGCACGCCGTCGAAGCGTTCGGAGGCGTCGAGGACGGCGGCGGCGCCACGGGCGGCGACGTCGTCGCACACAGGACGGACGGTGGCCAGCGCGGCCTCGACGTCGAGCTCGGCACGGGGCAGCGTCCCCCTGAGCTCACGGACACCGGGCGCGCGCCCACGCAGGTCGAGGACGGGGATCATGGCTCCCAGTCTAGGTAGCGTCCCCGTAGAACACGTGCTCGGCCGCATGGCGGGCACGACGCGCGACCCGGCGGTAGCGGTTGGCGAGCTCCTGACCCGACTTCGGCGGCAGCCCCATGATGCGGGCCATGCCGTCGGCGTCGCGCAGGTCGGACGGGACCGAGTCGACCGCACGCCCACGCGCGAGCAGCCCGGCGTTGCGCATCTCGGACGCCAGGCGCCACGACTCGGCCAGCGCCTTCGCGTCGTCGGCGTCGACGAGCCCCTCGGCCTGGGCGGCGGCGAGGGCACCCATCGTCGAGGTGGTGCGCAGGCCCTCGTGCGCGTGGGCGTGCTCGAGCTGGATGAGCTGGACGCACCACTCGACGTCGCTCAGCCCGCCGTGGCCGAGCTTGAAGTGCGTCTTGCGGTCGGCGCCGCGCGGCAGCCGCTCGGACTCCATCCGGGCCTTGAGCGTGCGGATCTCGCGCACCTGCCCGGCGTCGAGCCCTGCCTCGGGCCAGCGCAGCGGGTCGATGAGCTCGACGAACGCCGCACCGAGGTCGGCGTCGCCCGCCACGGGGCTGGCCCGGAGCAGCGCCTGGGCCTCCCAGACGAGGGACCACCGCTCGTAGTAGGCGCGGTAGGAGTCGAGCGACCGGGTCAGCGGGCCGTTCTTGCCCTCGGGCCGCAGCCCCGCGTCGACCTCGAGACGCGGGTCGGGCGCGGCCAGCCCGAGGAGCCGGATGAGCTCCTTGACGACCTCGAGCGCCTGCTCCTGGGCCGCCCGCGAGTCGGCCCCTTCGACGGGGTCGTGCACGAAGAGCACGTCGGCGTCGCTGCCGAAGGCGGACTCACCGCCACCGAGGCGCCCCATCCCGACGACGAGGTGGCGACTGAGCGCGGGAGCCCCGGTCTGCTCCTCGACGCCCGCGAGGACGATCTCGAGGGTGACGTCGATGAGCGCCCCGTTGAGGTCCGCGAGCGCCCGGCCGAGGTCGTCGAGCCCGACCTGCCCGAGCAGCGAGGCGACCGCGAGCCGGAAGAGCTCGGAGCGCCGCACGGCACGCGCGGCGAGCACCCCGGCCTGCGGGTCGTCCTTGCGCCTGGCCGCCGACCGCATCCGGCCCTGGACCTCGTCGCGCGAGCGCGGCTTGAGACCCCCGGCGTCACCGAGGATCTGGACCGACTCCGGCCCCTGCTGCAGGAGGTCCGCGGCGTACCGGCTGCGCCCGAGGGTGTGCGCCAGCCGCTCGGCCGCGCTCCCCTCGTCGCGCAGGAGCCGGAGGTACCAGTGGGTCGTGCCGAGCGCGTCGCTGATCCGGCGGAACGCGAGCAGCCCGGCGTCGGGGTCGGCCTCGTCGGCGAACCAGCCGAGCATGACCGGCATCAGCTGGCGCTGGATGGCCGCCCGCCGGCTCACGCCGTCGGTGAGTGCCTCGAGGTGGCGCAGGGCGCCACGGGGGTCGCGGAAGCCGAGGGCGGCCAAACGCTCGCGCGCCGCCTCGGGGGTGAGCCGCACCTCGTCGGGGCCGAGCCGCGCCACGGCCGACAGGAGCGGGCGGTAGAAGATGCGCTGGTGCAGCCGGCGGACCTCGCGGGCGGCGGTGCGCCACTGGGCGACGACGGAGTCCTCGGGGTCGCTCTGGTGGCCGAGCGCCCGGCCGAGGCAGCGCAGGTCTCCGGGCGCCGTCGGCATGAGGTGGGTGCGGCGGAGCCGGTGCAGCTGGATCCGGTGCTCGAGGGTGCGCAGGAGCCGGTATGCCGTGGCGAGCGTCTGCGCGTCCTCGCGCCCGACGTAGCCCCCCTGGGACAGGGCGGCCAGGGCCGTGAGCGTCGTGCCGGACCGCAGTGAGCGGTCGGCGCGGCCGTGGACGAGCTGGAGCAGCTGGACGCTGAACTCGATGTCGCGCAGACCGCCCGGGCCGAGCTTGAGCTGGCGGTCGGCCTCGCCGTGCGGGACGTTGTCCTCCACCCGGCGCCGCATCGCCTGGACGTCCTCGACGAAGTTCTCGCGGGACGCGGCGCTCCACACGAACGGCGCGACGGCGTCGACGTAGGCCCGTCCCAGCGCCCTGTCCCCCGCCACCGGGCGGGCCTTGAGCAGCGCCTGGAACTCCCACGTCTTGGCCCAGCGCTCGTAGTAGGAGACGTGCGAGTCGAGGGTGCGGACGAGCGGGCCGTTCTTGCCCTCGGGCCGCAGCGCAGGGTCGACCTGCCACAGCGACCCGGCCGTGGTCGCGCTCGAGCAGATCTTGATGAGCCGGGTGGCGAGCTCGGTGCCGATCGCGAGCGCGGTGTCCTCGTCGGTGCCCTCGGCCGGCTCGGCGACGAAGATGACGTCGACGTCGCTGAGGTAGTTGAGCTCCCGCCCACCGGTCTTGCCCATGCCGATCACGGCGAAGCGGCACCGGTCGGCGCCCTCGCCCACGGCGTCGCGGGCGATGACGAGGGCGGCCTCGAGGGCGGCCTCCGCGAGGTCGGCGAGCGCGGCCGCCACCTCGGGCAGCCGGGCCTGCGGGTCGGGGCGGGCGACGTCGAGGGTGGCGATGCCGAGGAGCTGGCGGCGGTATTCGATCCGCAGGGCGTCCTCGGGCGTGACGCCCGCGGCGGGTTCGCGCACCGCTGCGGTGAGCAGGTCGATCCGCTCCTCGACCTCGAGCGGGAAGGCGTTGGCCACCGCGCTCCAGTGCTCGGGGCGTGCGACGAGGTGGTCCCCCAGCGCCGTCGAGGCGCCGAGGACGGCGAACAGCCGCTCGCGCGACCGGCCCGGCTCGCGCAGGGCGGAGACGAGCTCGTCACGCACCGACGCGCGAGCCGGAGCGGCCACCGCCTCCATGAGCCGGACGAGGGCGAGCAGCGCCTGGTCGGGGTCGGCCACCCTGGACAGCGCGACGGCCAGCCCGTCGGCCTCGACCCGCGCGCGGTCCTTGACCAGCGGGACCAGCGCCTTGTCGGCCAGCAGCGTCTCGGCGCGACGGGACTCCCCGAAACCAAGACGGGTCAGGTCGCCCGGGACGGACGGCATACGGGCGCTCACGCTGCGCCCCTCACAGCCGCGGGAGGTACCGCTCGAGCTCGAACGCGGTCACCTGGCCGCGGTAGTCGGCCCACTCGGCACGCTTGTTGCGCAGGAAGAAGTCGAAGGTGTGCTCGCCGAGCGTCTCGGCGACGAGCTCGCTCTCCTCCATGACCTCGATCGCCTCGCTGAGCGAGGCCGGCAGGGGCTTGATGCCCATGGCCTTGCGCTCGGAGTCGGTGAGGCCCCAGACGTCGTCCTCGGTCTCGGGGGCGAGCTCGTAGCCCTCCTCGATGCCCTTGAGACCGGCGGCCAGCAGGACGGCGAAGGCGAGGTAGGGGTTGCACGCGGAGTCGATCGAGCGGACCTCGACGCGGCTGCTCTGTCCCTTGTTGGGCTTGTACATGGGGACGCGCACCATGGCGGAGCGGTTGTTGTGACCCCACGTGAGGTGCGCCGGTGCCTCACCGCCACCCCAGAGCCGCTTGTAGCTGTTGACCCACTGGTTGGTCACGGCGGTGATCTCGGCGCCGTGGTGGAGCAGGCCCGCGATGAACTGCCGCCCGGTCTTGCTCAGCTGGTAGGGGGCGCCGGCCTCGTAGAAGGCGTTGCTGTCGCCGTCGAAGAGCGACATGTGGGTGTGCATGCCCGAGCCCGGGTGGTCCGCGAGCGGCTTGGGCATGAACGAGGCATAGATCTCCTGCTCGAGCGCGACCTCCTTGATGACCGTCCGGAAGGTCATGATGTTGTCGGCCGTCGACAGGGCGTCGGCGTAGCGGAGGTCGATCTCGTTCTGGCCCGGAGCACCCTCGTGGTGGCTGAACTCGACGCTGATGCCCATCGACTCGAGCATGGTGATGGCGGCGCGGCGGAAGTCCTGGGCGGACCCGTGCGGCACGTGGTCGAAGTAGCCGGCCTGGTCGATCGGCGTCGGCTGCTCCCCCGGCTTGAAGCCCCGCTCGAAGAGGAAGAACTCGATCTCGGGGTGGGTGTAGAAGGTGAACCCCTGGTCGGCCGCCTTGGCGAGCGTGCGCTGGAGGACGTGCCGCGGGTCGGCCATGCTCGGGGCCCCGTCGGGCAGCGTGATGTCGCAGAACATGCGGGCCGTGCCCGGGCTCTCACCACGCCACGGCAGGACCTGGAACGTCGAGGGGTCCGGCTTGGCCAGCATGTCGGCCTCGTAGACGCGTGCGAAGCCCTCGATCACCGATCCGTCGAACCCGATGCCCTCGGCGAAGGCCCCCTCGAGCTCGGCCGGGGCCACGGCGACGGACTTGAGCGCACCGAGGACGTCGGTGAACCAGAGACGGACGAAGCGGATGTCCCGCTCCTCGATGGTGCGGAGCACGAACTCCTGCTGACGATCCATGTCGGCATCCTAGGGGGAGGCAGGGCAAGGGCCCCGGAGCATCTCGCTCCGGGGCCCTCCCCCTCTTGGGGTGACTCAGCTCGTGGCTGCGGTCACTTGGCGCCGAGCTGGATGTCGAGCTCCATCTCGGTGCCCTTCTTGGTGGTCTTGGCGACCGTGATCTTGTTGCCGAGACCGGCGACCTTGACCGAGTTCCACGGGTTGTCCGCGGTCCAGTACTTGTTGGGGTCGGTGTCGTCGAAGGTCGGGATCGCCGCCTGCTTGTCGATGGTCACCGGGACACCGTTGCGGTGGAAGGTGACCTTGTCGGTCTTCTCCTGGCCGAAGGTGGCGTCCCACGGCTGGCGACGGTTGCCGAGCAGTTGGCCGCCGGGGAACTTGACCGGGGCCGGACGGGCGTCGACCGGGAGGGACTGGCCGCCACCGGGGTGGGCCGAGGTGTTGTTGTCGGCGAAGGAGCCGTCGACGTACCAGACGAGCATGCCGTTCTGGTAGGGGAAGCGCTCCACCCAGTCGGGCTTGGTCGAGGACCAGCCGAAGTTGTACGGACCGGTCTGCAGCGTCTTGTCGTAGCCGGAGTACACGCGGTTCTCCACGAGGTAGAAGCGCGGGTACATCTTGTCCGTGGTGCCCGACATGATCGTGAAGCCCTCGGCGGTCCAGCCGTTGGCACCCGACTCGACGTTGTCGCTGAGGAGCGAGGCGCCGTCGGCCGTGATCGAGATGTCGTCGATGAACGCACCCTTGAGGGCGAGGCCACCGTCGGTGACGTAGCGGAAGCGGAGCTTGGTCTGCTTGCCGGCGAACTGGGACAGGTCCCAGGTCTTCTGCACCCAGCCGGCGCTCTTGCCGTCGACCGCGTCGATGTCGGTCCAGTTGGCGCCACCGTCGGTCGAGCCCTGGACGTAGAGGAAGTCGTAGCCCTTCTCGATGTCGTGGTCGAGCCACGCCGAGAGGCTGGCGGTCTTCTTGCCGGTCAGGTCGACGTCACGCGTGATGGCGTTCTTGAGGTCGTTGCCCGACCCGCTCCACCACTCGTTGGCACCGCTGTGCGGCTTGTTGTAGTTGGTGACGACCTTCTTGTCGGGCAGCGGGACCGCGATCGCCTGGGGCGTCTTGGCGCCGTCGAGGTCGGCCTGGCCGAGCGTGTACTTGCCGCTCTTGTCGGCGACCGTGTAGTCGAGCCAGCCGAGCTGGAGCTTCTCGAGCGGACCCATGTAGCCCGGGGTGGAGCCGATCGAGTCCGTGCCGTGGTTGAGCCACGAGCCACCGGACATGAGCGTCCAGAAGCCGGTGCCGTTGTCGCCACCCGCGGTGTCGTAGTAGTCCGGCAGACCGAGGTCGTGGCCGAACTCGTGGGTGAAGACGCCGAGGCCGCCGTTCTCGGGCTCGGTGGTGTAGTCACCGATCCACATGCCCGACGAGCCGAGCTGGACACCGCCGGCCTTGTTCTGCGCCGGGCCCGTCTTGCCGATCTGGTTGGAGTAGGCGTACCAGCGGTGCGACCAGATGGCGTCCTCGCCCTGGGCGCCGCCACCGGCCTCCTCGCCCTCACCGGAGTGGATGGCCTGGAAGTGGTCGATGTAGCCGTCGGGCTCGTTGAAGTTGCCGTCGCCGTCGTAGTCGTAGCGGTCGACCTTGTCGAACTGCGCGAGGTAGGTCTTGATCTCGGCGTCGGTCTTGCCGGCCGCCTTCTGCGCGTCGTACCAGGCGTTGGCGGAGTCCTGGACGAACGGCCAGGCACCCTCGGCGTCGGAGATCTTGTTGCTGCCGTAGGTCGCGGCGTTGCCGGGGACCTTGACCCAGTCGGAGACGTCGCCCTTGGCCAGGAAGCGGCCGTTGGACTGCTTGGCGTAGAAGTCCTTGAACGACTCGCCGTCACCGAACATCATGTCGAGGTAGTGCTGGCGGTTGAAGTCCGCACTCCACTCGGTCGAGTTGTCGTCGGTCGCGTTGCCGTCCCACGTGCGGTCGGGCTCGGGGATCTGGTTGTGGAGCGGACCGGCCGTGCCACCCGTCTTGGGGTTCGACTGCGTGCCGAACTCGGCGAGGATCGTGAAGATGTCCTCCTCGCGCTCGACCGGGTAGGAGACGTAGCGGGGCTTGTTGGCCTTCTCGCCCTTGCCCGCCTTCGCGGTCTTGGTGTCGCCGGACATCTTGATGACCCGCTGGCCACCTCGCGTCTCGGTCGTCGCCTCGCCCTTGACGAGCGCCTGGATGGCCTCCTGGCGCAGCGCACGCTGGGCGTCGCCCAGGGGGTTGGGGAGGTCGTCCTTCTTCGCGGTCGAGGCCTTGGTGTCGCTGGCCGGCGGGGCGGCGTCCTTCGCCTGCGCACCCATCGGCGCGAGGCTCACCACCAACGCGGCTCCGGCCAGACCGGCCAGGGCGCGAGTGTGTCGTCGTGTCACGTTTCCTCCGAATGTGATCGCCAGCCAGGGGTCAGGCGGGCCATTGCAGAGAAACATGTGCATTCGGATTGCACAATGGTTTGTGCGGTTTCCGGAGTGATCTTTTACTCCCCCTTTACCTTCCGGCTCAGTCCTCGGACACGCGGGCCTCTCTGACAGGATCGGGCGCATGAGCGAGCAGCCCTCCCCCTCGGCCGAGACGACCAACCCCTACGGCACCGGCGCCCAGGCCGCGCCGCAGAAGCGGATCCGCGTCCCCCACCTCCAGAAGATGAAGGAGACCGGCGAGAAGTGGGCCATGCTCACGGCCTACGACATGTATGCCGCCGAGATCTTCGACGAGGCCGGCATCCCGGTGCTCCTCGTCGGAGACTCCGCCGGCAACAACGTCTACGGCTTCGAGACCACGGTGCCCGTCACCGTGGACCACCTCGTGCCGCTCTGCCGCGCCGTGACGTCGGCCGCCAAGCACGCCATGGTCGTCGCCGACCTGCCCTTCGGCTCCTACCAGGCGAGCCCCCAGCAGGCGCTCGCCACGGCCACGCGCTTCATGAAGGAGGGCCTGGCCCACGCGGTCAAGCTCGAGGGCGGCAAGCCGATGGTCCCCGAGGTCGAGCTGCTCGTGCGGGCCGGCATCCCGGTGATGGGCCACATCGGCTTCACCCCGCAGAGCGAGCACGTCCTCGGTGGCTACCGCGTCCAGGGCCGCGGCGACGGCGCGGACCGGCTGCTCGAGGACGCCCTCGCGCTCGAGGCCGCCGGCTGCTTCTCGATCGTCATGGAGATGGTCCCGGCGCCGGTGGCCGCCAAGGTCACCGAGGCGCTGCGGATCCCCACCATCGGCATCGGCGCCGGTCCCCACTGCGACGCCCAGGTCCTCGTCTGGCAGGACATGGCCGGGTTGCGCGGCGGGCGCGCGCCCCGCTTCGTCAAGAAGTTCCTCGACATGCGCACCGACCTGGGCAACGCGGCCCGCGCCTACGCCGACGAGGTCGCGTCCGGCACCTTCCCGGCCTCGGAGCACTCCTTCGAGGAGTAGGCCGAAGGCCGGACCACGACGAGACGAGAGGCGGTATGCCGGGTGCGCACCCGGCATACCGCCTCTTGTTCCGTCCCGCGGAGCCGGCCGGCTCAGGCCTCGGAGTCCTCGCCCTCCCAGGCGCGCTCCTCGGCGTCCCACTGCTCGGTCTTCGCGTGGGCCGACGCGATGGCGTTGCTGGCCTCGGCCTCGGTGTCGTAGGGACCCATGACGTCGTCGTTGCGGCTGCGGTTCTCGTCGGTCTCGACCTGCTTGGTCGCGATGTTGTACCAGTACGCCACGTCGTCCTCCTCGGTTTCCGGATCGGCACTCTGCCTAGACTCCACCGTATGCCGCTGACGTACGGAAGTGTCGCTCCGGGAGAGGTCTCCCCGAGGCGCCCGGTCCCCACCTCGATCGAGCGGCCCGAGTACGTCGACCGGCCCGCGCCGGACAAGAACCTCTCCCCCGAGGTCAAGGACGCCGAGACCATCGAGCTCATGCGCGTCGCCGGCCGGATCGCCGCGCAGGCCATGGAGGCGGCGGCCGCCGTCATCGCTCCCGGCGTCACCACCGACGAGATCGACCGGGTCGGCCACGAGTTCCTCCTCGACCACGGCGCCTACCCGTCGACGCTGGGCTACCGCGGGTTCCCGAAGTCGCTGTGCACGTCGGTCAACGAGGTCGTGTGCCACGGCATCCCGGACTCGCGCCGGCTCGAGGACGGCGACATCGTCAACATCGACATCACGGCATACATCGGCGGGGTCCACGGCGACACGGACGCGACCTACCTCTGCGGCGACGTCGACGAGGAGTCCCGGCTGCTCGTCGAGCGCACCCGCGAGGCGATGATGCGCGGCATCAAGGCAGCCGCCCCGGGGCGCCAGGTCAACGTCATCGGCCGCGTCATCGAGAGCTATGCCAAGCGGTTCGGCTACGGCGTGGTCCGCGACTTCACCGGCCACGGCATCGGTCGCTCGTTCCACTCCGGGCTCATCATCCCGCACTACGACGCCGCGCCCTCCTACGACACCGTCATCGAGCCCGGCATGACCTTCACCATCGAGCCGATGCTCAACCTCGGGTCCGAGGAATGGGACATGTGGGAGGACGACTGGACGGTGGTCACCCGCGACCGGAAGCGTTCGGCCCAGTTCGAGCACACGATCCTCGTCACCGACCGCGGCAACGAGATCCTCACCCTCCCCTGACGCACGACCCGGACGAAGGAGTCCCCATGAGCAAGAAGACCGGTCTGCCGCTGGGCATCGACGTGGGCGGCAGCGGCATCAAGGGTGCCCCGGTCGACCTCGGCAAGGGTGAGTTCGCCGCGAAGCGCAAGCGGATCGACACCCCGGCGAAGTCCACCCCCGAGGCCGTCGCCGACGTCATCGACCAGATCGTCGACCACTTCGAGGACGTGCGCGGTGACTCCCCCATCGGCATCACCGTCCCCGGGGTCGTCACCAAGGGCGTCGTCCGCTCCGCGGCCAACATCGACAAGTCGTGGCTCGACTTCGACGCCGAGCCGATGCTCGAGAAGAAGCTCGGGCACGACATCGTCCTCGTCAACGACGCCGACGCCGCGGGCGTGGCCGAGCTGCACTACGGCGCCGCCAAGGGCCAGGACGGGCTCGTCATCGTCACGACCCTGGGCACGGGCATCGGCAGCGCGCTCATCCACAACGGCACGCTCATCCCGAACTCCGAGCTGGGCCACCTCGAGATCGACGGCTACGACGCCGAGAAGCGCGCGGCCTCGTCGATCAAGGACATCGAGGGGATCAGCTACGCCGAGTGGGCCGAGCGCCTGCAGCGCTACTACAGCCACCTCGAGAACCTGCTGTGGCCCGACCTCTTCGTCGTCGGTGGCGGCGTCTCCAAGGACCACGAGGAGTTCCTGCCGCTGCTCAAGCTGCGGACCAAGATCGTGCCGGCCGTGCTCGAGAACAAGGCCGGGATCATCGGTGCCGCCCACCTCGCGCAGGAGTACCACGACTCGCACTGAGCGGGTTCTGGGGCCAGGCGGGCACCACCGGTTCGTGGACCGCGACCTGCCTCGCAGTCCGGATCGAACCGGACTGCGAGCCACTGCGTGGTTCGCGAACCGTGCTGTGCCGGGTCAGCGCTGACGCGCGAGGACCATCGCCTTCTTGGGGATGTTCTTCTCGACGTCGTACTTGGGCTTCTTGCCCGTCGAGAGCTGCTCCGCGTAGCCCATCTTGGAGAGGCGCATGAGGACGACCGGGCACGCCTTGCAGCGGGGCCTGTCCTTGCAGCACTTCTTCTTCGCGGAGACCTGGGGCACGCAATCGAGAGTAGGTGAGCCTTACCTATCTCTCCAACTCGGGTCCGCGACCCGGACGGGTCCGGGTCAGCCGCACCAGGCGTAGCGGCCGAAGTCGTAGTCGCGACCGTTGTCCCGGATCGTCCCGGTGATGTGGACGCACCGCCCGTTGGTGTTGCGGATGCCGACGGCGCCGGCATACGACGAGAACGTGCCGTAGTCGCTCGCCCAGTCGACCGGGACCTCCGGCCGCCCCCCGATCGTCACGCGCATGTAGTGGTCCCCCGCCTCGTTGTCGAGGAGGACGGCGCAGTTCGTGCCGCCGCTCGCCGTCGAGTAGTAGACCTTGACCCGCGCGTTCGGGTGGGTCGCCCCGCCCGAGGCCTGCAGCGAGTAGGTGCCGATGACCGAGCCCGGGCACGCGGACGCCCTGAACCCGTTGCCACCCGTGCCTCCGCCGGCGTACGCCGCCGTCGCGCCGGCGAGCACCCCGATCGCCGCCGTCGCTGCCACGACCATGCCCCTGCGTGATGCCTTCACGTGTGTCCCCTCCGTGTCGTCGACGCCGCCCCTCGCGACGTCGCTGCTCGGAGGTTACTGAGGCGCGAGCTCGACCGCACCTCGAGCGGCGAGGTCGTGGATCACCGTGTCGGCGCCACCCAGGGAGTCGGCCTGCGACAGGTAGAGCCTGCGACCCTCGGCGCTGAGCAGGGCGTCGTGGATCGGCACGGCCTGAGACGGGTTGAGCCGCCGCAGGAAGCCGGTCATCTCGCGACTGGCCTGCCACGGCGCGCTGAGCGGGAACGCCACGACGTCGACGTCACCGGGGTCGCCGTCGAGGCTGTCGCCGGGGTGGTAGAGGCTCGCCTCCCCCACCGCGCGCAGGACGACCCCGACGTTGGGGATGCGCGGGATCTCGTCGTGGATGAGCGCGTGGGTCTCGCCGACCGGCGTGAGCGTCACCGCACCGACTCGGGTCGTCCCGCTGCGGACCTCGGCGTCGAGCCCGAGGCCGGAGATCACCTGCGCGCTCCCCGGGTCCGCGAGCACCCGGGCGTCGGGGTTGTGGTGCAGCAGGATCGGCAGCCGCTGCTGGTCGAGGTGGTCGGCGTGCTGGTGGGTCACCACGACGGCCGAGAGGTCGCGCAGCCCCTCGAACCCGGGCGTGAAGCTCCCCGGGTCGAGCAGGATCCGTTCGCCACCGATCTCGACGAGGAGGCACGCGTGTCCGAGGTGGGTCAGTCGCATGTCCTCACCGTATGCCGGTGCCCGGCTCGGAGGGCGGACGAGTCAGTCATAAGCCGGGTTCTGTCACGTGGCCGGTTGCCCGGGTCACGCTGACGGTCATCCATCTCGGACCACTGTTGCCAGTGGCCTCCAGCGCTCTACCCGTGTACTCGGGCGGGCCGCCCTCGAACGCACACTGTCTGAGCTTGCTCCGGGTGGGGTTTACCTAGCCGACTCCGTCACCGGAACCGCTGGTGGTCTCTTACACCACCGTTTCACCCTTACCGCCCGACCGGGGCCGGGAGGCGGTCTGTTCTCTGTGGCACTGTCCCGCGGGTCACCCCGGGTGGCTGTTGGCCACCACCCTGCCCTGTGGAGCCCGGACTTTCCTCGACGTGGTTGCCCACGACGCGACCGTCGGACTGACTCGTCCGCGCGCCCAGCATAGAGGTGTGCGGACGGCATACGGAACGAGCACCCGGAACGAGCACCCGGTGCGCCATCCGCTCACGCGACGACGAAGGCCACCCTGCCCGTGGGGACGTCCGCCGACTCGAGGCGCACGTCGACCGTCGCGCCGAGCTCGGCCTCGCCCTTGGCCCGGGCGACGACGGGCACGTCGAGCAGCTGGATCTCGAGACCACGGTCGTCGCGGTCGACGACGACGGCCGAGAAGGTCTGTCCCACCCGCGGGCTGAGGACTGCCGCCTCGACGGCGTCGGCGCACATGCGCTCGGCGGAGCCGGCGACGCGGTCGGACTCCTTCATGATCTCGGGCAGGGTCGGCAGCGCCTCGCGGACCCAGGCCGGGATGTCGGTGCCGCTGCTCACGGCCTCGCAGATGACCAGTCCGAACCGGTCGACGAGTCGCCGCAGGGGTGCCGTGACGTGGGCGTAGGCGTCGGCGACGGCCGCCTGCTCGACCTGCTCCGGGACGTCCCCGTCGAACGGGGTGTAGCCCGCACCGCGAAAGAGCGAGGTGGCGTCGTAGATGAGCGCCAGGTGCTTGGGGTTGGTGCGGTCGAGGCTGCGCAGGAAGTCGCCGTAGCCCTGCTCGGCCGGCCACGGGGCGCCGAGCGCCTTGGCCTGCCGGCGGAAGCGCGCCACCGCACCCGGCTCAGCCTCGGGCATCGTGCGCAGGATGCCGATGCGGGCGTGCAGCATCATGTCGGCGGCGGCCATGCCGGTGAGCAGCGAGATCTGGGCGTTCCACTCCTCGACGGGGCGCGGCGGGCGGAACTCCAGCGTGAAGTCGCCGTCGTCGCCGAGGTGGACCTCCTGCTCGGGCATCGGGAGGCTGGCGCCGCCGCGCAGCTGCTCCTGGCGGATCCGCTTCTCGCCGATCTCGCCGAGGAGGACCCAGCGCTCGTCGGTCGCGCCGGCGTCGACCGCCTTCTGCACGTCGGTGTAGTCGAACCGCTCGACGGACCTCACCATGGCGCGGTAGACCTCGGCACTCGTGCCCTCGCCCTCGGCGTCGAGGCGCAGGTCCCAGACGAAGGCCGGACGGGTCTCGCCGGGCAGCAGGCTGGCCGCGCCCTCGCTCATCACGGTGGGGTGCAGCGGGATCCGCTTGTCGGGGCAGTAGACGGTCTGTCCGCGCCGGCGGGCCTCGGTGTCGATGGCACCGCCGGGTGAGACGAAGGCGGGCACGTCGGCGATCGCGTAGCGCACGCGGTAGCCGTCGCCGTCGCGCTCGAGGTGCATCGCCTGGTCGAGGTCCATCGAGGTGGCGGGGTCGATGGTGAAGAACGGCACCGCCGTCTCGTCGCGCTCCGGCAGGTCCACCGGCCTCGTGGCGACGGCCTGAGCCTCGGCGTCGACCTCGGGCGGGAACTCCTCGCTCACCCCGAGCTCGGCCCGGATCGCCGTGAAGCGGGCGAGCAGCGCCTCTCGGAGGGACTCGGACGTCGTCGCGTCGGCCGGGGCGAGGCGGATCTGGCGCTGGGGCATGCCAGCCAACCTACCCAAGCGGGGCCCGCATAGGGTGACCGCGTGCTCATCCTCCTGCCCCCGTCGGAGTCGAAGTCGAACCGTCGCCGTGGGCGGCCCGCCGACCCGAGCAGCTGGTCCTTCCCCGAGCTCGCCGAGACGCGAGCACTCGTGGCGAGGCACCTGCGAGAGGTGAGCCAGTCCCCCACTGCCACAGCCG
Organism: Knoellia locipacati; assembly: GCF_007992835.1. Classification (GTDB taxonomy): domain Bacteria; phylum Actinomycetota; class Actinomycetes; order Actinomycetales; family Dermatophilaceae; genus Knoellia; species Knoellia locipacati. The sequence goes on along the minus strand of NZ_BKBA01000011.1, from coordinate 229,860 downwards.
ATCTCGGCGTGAGCCCCGGTCTGGCCGACGAGGTCGCGCGCAACCTCGTCCTCGACTCGGCACCGGCCACACCGGCCGCGGAGGTCTACACCGGCGTCCTCTACGACGCGCTCGACCTGGCCTCGATGGACCCAGCGGCGCGTCGCCGGGCCAACTCGTGGCTCGTCGTCGTCTCGGCCCTCCACGGTGCCGTGCGACCCAAGGACAGGATCACGGCATACCGGCTGTCGATGGACGTCCGGCTGCCCGGTCTCGGACCGGTGGCGGCCGCCTGGCGACCGGTCCTCGACGACGTGCTCGCCCCTGCTGCCGGGCGCGAGGTCGTCGTCGACTGCCGGAGCTCGACGTATGCCGTCGCCTGGACTCCCACGGGCGAGGTCGCCGACCGCTGGGTGCAGGTCCGCGTGCCGGGCGCCAGCCACATGGCCAAGCACACCCGAGGTCTCGTCGCCCGCCACCTCTGCGTCGAGGGCCAGCGGGCGCGCACGCCCGAGAGGCTGGCCGCGATCGTCGGAGAGGCGTTCGACGTCGAGCTCACCGCCCCGGCCCGACGCGGCCGACCCTGGGTCCTCGACGTCACGACCCGCTGACGGCGCTCCCGCTCGCGACGAAGGTCCAGCGCCTGCCGGGGCCACGGCGGACCTGCCAGCGCCCGCACCTGGCGAACGCGTCGAGCTCGTCCACGAGCAGGCGCACCACGGCCTGGGCCTCGGCGTCCTCGGTGACGCGCTCGGAGGACGGCACGACGAACCTCAGGTGGAGCTGCGGCTGTGGCCGGGGCGACGCCACGTCGGCGACATCGAGCAACCGGTCCTCGACGACGTGCGTCTTGGCCAGGATGGCCTCGGCAGCAGGCAGGACGTCCGCTGGGGGGACACCGTCCCGCACACCGACGACGTCGACGGTAACGCGGTAGGACGGCATCAGCCCGGGAGCGCTCCGGCCAGCGCGGCCTCGACGTCCTCGACGAGGTCGAGCGCCGACTCGAGCCCCACCGAGATCCGGATGGTGCCGTCGGTGATGCCGACGGCAGCGCGGGCCTCCTGGGTGAGGCGGCGGTGCGTCGTCGTCGCGGGGTGGGTGGCGAGCGACTTCGCGTCGCCGAGGTTGTTGGAGATGTCGACGAGCTGGAGGGCGTTCATGACCTTGAACGCCACCTCCTTGCCACCCTCGACCTCGAACGTCACGACCGTCCCGCCCCCGGTCATCTGGCGCCGAGCGAGCTCGTGCTGCGGGTGGCTCTCGAGGAGCGGGTAGACGACCCTCACCACGCCGTCACGTGACTCGAGGTGGCGCGCGAGGGTGAGGGCGTTGTCGGCCATCTGGCGCACCCGCAGCGTCATCGTCTCGAGACCCTTGACGAGCACCCAGGCGTTGAACGGTGACATCGCCGGACCGGTGTGCCGCATGAGGTTCTTGACCGGTCCGTCGACGAACTCGGAGGTGCCGAGCACCGCGCCGCCGAGGACGCGCCCCTGGCCGTCGATGTGCTTGGTGGCGGAGTAGACGACGACGTCGGCCCCGTGGTCGAGCGGGCGCGAGAAGACCGGTGTGCCGAAGACGTTGTCGACGACGACCGTGGCACCGGCCGCGTGGGCGAGCCGGGAGACCGCCTCGATGTCGACGAGCTCCTGCATCGGGTTGCTCGGCGTCTCGAAGAAGACGGCGGCCGTCGGCACGGACAGGGCCTCCTCCCACTGGGCGAGGTCGGGCCCGTCGACGAAGACCGCTTCGACACCGAACCTCGGGAGGATCTCGTCGATGATGACGAAGCAGGAGCCGAAGAGCGCGCGCGACGAGACGATCCGGTCGCCCTTGCCGCACAGAGCGGCGAGCGCCACCCAGACGGCCGACATGCCCGACGAGGTGGCGAAGCAGGCCTCTGCCCCCTCGAGCAGGCGCAGCCGCTCCTCGAACATGCTCACCGTGGGGTTGCCGTAGCGGCTGTAGATGAACTTCTCGATCTCGTCCTTGAACGCCGCCTCGGCCTGCTCGGCGGACTCGTAGACGAAGCCCGAGGTGAGGAACATCGCCTCGCTCGTCTCGTCGAAACCGCTGCGCGACAACCCTCCCCGCACGGCGAGGGTCTCGGGGCGGAACGCCCGTCCGGCGTCGTCGCTCATCTCAGCCCTGCTTCCACGGGAGGCCGGCGACCTTCCAGCCTGCGACCGTCCGGTGCCCGGCGGCGTCGTGCGGACCCTCGAACCCCTCGAGGACGTTGTATGCCGGCCCGAGACCGGCGGCCGTGGCCGCCTCCGCCGCCGCGATCGACCGGACGCCGGAGCGGCAGACGAAGTAGATCGACGTACCCTCCCCCACCCCGGCGGCACGGAGCTCGTCGACGAAGGCCTCGTTGATGCTCCCGTCGGGGTAGCGCTGCCACTCGACGAAGAGCGGCTGGCGCTGCGGGTCCAGCTGCGGGACACCGACGTAGGCCCACTCGGCGCGAGTGCGCACGTCGACGAGGACGGCGTCCTCGGAGGCGGTCACCGCGGCATACGCCTCGGTGGGGGTGACGTCACCGGCATAGGTCATGCGACCCAGCCTAGGGTCGCGGCGGCTCGCCCCGACGGGTCGTTCAGAGACCGGACTCGGGCGTGCGCACGAGGATCCGGCGGCACTCCTCGCAGCGGAGCACCTCGTCCTCGGGCGCGTCCTTGATCGTCCGGAGCTCGACCGGGTTGAGCTCGAGCTGGCACCCGCCGCACCGGCGCTGGCGCAGGGGTGCTGCTCCGGTGCCGCTGGTCGAGCGGATCTTCTCGTAGAGCGCGACGAGGTCCTCGCCGACCTCGTCGACGACGGTCTCACGGGGGGCGGCGACCTGGTCCTCCTCGGCGCTCAGCTCGGCGAGGCGCTCGTCACGGGCCTTCTCGAGCGCACTGAGCCGCTCGGTGAGCTCGCCACGGCCGCGTTCGAGCTCGGCGACGTCGGACTCGATCGCCTCGGCGCGCTCCATGACCTCGAGCTCGACCTCCTCGAGCTCGGCCTGGCGCCGTGAGAGCGAGCCGAGCTCGTGCTGGATCGCGGTGAGGTCCTTGGCGCTGCCGACCCCGGAGTCGAGCCGCTGCTGGTCGCGCGTCGCGCGGTCGCGCACCTGCTGCACGTCGCCCTCGGCCTTGGTAATCTCACGCTTGACGTCCCCGAGCTCGGTGCGCGAGCGGATCAGCTGGTCGTCGAGGAGCCGGGCCTTGCCCTCGAGGTCGGCGATCTCCGCGAGCTGCGGGATCGTCCGGCGGGCGTGCTCGATCTGGGACAGCCGTGTGTCGATGGCCTGGAGGTCGAGCAGCCTTGACTGGCGGGCTGGTTCGGCTTTCACGGCATACCTCCGAGGTTCTCCGCGCCGACCGTGAAGGTCCACGGGTCGGTGCGCACTGTGCTGATGTCGATGTCCACCCTAAGCGCACCGGCGAGGGCGTCCCGCAGGGTCTGCAGCCAGACCGCCTCGCTCGACCAGTGACCGGCGTCGACGAGGTAGGGCGCACCGCCCCGCGACTCCTCGCGGGCCTCGAGCGCCGGGTGGTGCCGGAGGTCCGCGGTGACGTAGACGTCGGCGCCGCTCGCCCGCACGGCCGCGAACTGGTCGTCGCCCGCGCCACCGAGCACGGCGACCGTCTCGACGGGCGCGTCGGGCGGGCCGGAGACCCGCAGGCCGCTCGCGGCGGCGGGCAGGGCGGCGTGCAGGGCCGTCGCGAAGGCACCGAGCGTCGTCGGTGCCGCGAGACGCCCGACCCGGCCCAGCGGCTGGTCCTCGACCACGGCGAGGGGCGAGGTGTCGGTGAGACCGGCTGCGGCTGCGAGCGCCTCACACACCCCGTTGGCGGCGACGTCGGCGTTGGTGTGCGCGACGTAGAGGGCGATGTCACCGACGACCAGACCGGTGATGCTCGCACCCTTGGCGGTCGTCGTCGCGACGGAGTGGATGCCGCGCAGGAGCAGCGGGTGGTGGGTCACGACGAGGTCGGCGTGCAGGTCGCGAGCCTCCTCGATCACGGCCAGCGTGGGGTCGAGGGCGAGCAGGATGCGCTCGACCGGCTGCTCGGGGTCCCCGGTGACGAGCCCGACCTGGTCCCAGGACTGGGCGGTCCGCGGCGGGTAGAGACGGTCGAGGACGTCGACGACGTCCTTGAGGGTGGTGGTCACGTGGGCCCGGCCGGCCTCGAACCGACGACACCCGCGGTGTAAACGCGGTGCTCTACCAACTGAGCTACAGGCCCCGACACGACGCTGGGCCGCGTGCGGTCGCCCATTGTGTCAGGACCGGGTCAGGCCCGGGCGAGTGCGTCGTGGTAGCCGCTGAAGTCGCGGCGCTCGCCGATGCCGCTCACGAGCGACCACCGGATGATGCCGTCGGGGTCGACGAGGAACGTGCCGCGCCGGGCGACACCGGCCTTCTCGTCGAAGACGCCGTAGGCCCGGGCGACCTCGCCGTGGGGCCAGAAGTCGGACAGCAGCGGGAAGAAGTAGGCGTCGCGGTCGGCGTAGGCGCGCAGCGAGAACATCGCGTCGCACGAGATCGTCAGCACCTGGACGTCCTCCGTGACGAAGGCTCCGAGGTTGTCGCGGATCTCGGTGAGCTCTCCGGTGCAGATGCCCGAGAAGGCCCACGGGTAGAAGACGAGCAGGACGTGGCGCCGGCCCAGGTGGTCCGAGAGCGAGACGTCCGCGCCGTTCTGGTCACGCAAGGTGAACAGGGGAGCTCGCTCCCCCACGGAGAGACCGGTCAGGACGTCGTTCGTCATGCCCTCCAGTCTGCCGCAGTGCGGGTCAGCGCCGTCCCTTGGGTGCGACGAGCTTGGAGGCGCGCCAGCGCGGCGAGGCGTGGAAGGCCCCGGCGGTGTGGAGCCCGGCCGTGCCCGCGGCCTCGTCGATCTCGGCGGGGTCGACGGCTCCCCCATCACGGTCCTTGGGGGTGAGGACGACCGCGAACCCGCCCTCCTGCAGCACGCCGACGAGGTCCACGAGCGCGTCGGTGAGGTCACCGTCGCCGGAGCGCCACCAGAGCAGCGCCGCGTCGGTCTCGCCGGTGTAGTCCTCGTCCTCGAGGTCGGAGCCGATGACGTCCTCGACGGCGAACCGGAAGTCGTCGTCGACGTCGGCGTCCCACCCGAACTCCTGCACGATCTGCTCCGCGACGAAGCCGAGGCGCCCGACGGTGCCCGAGTCGAGGGACCCGGGGTCGGCGGACGCCGGGTCTGCTGACCCGGTTCCGGCGGCAGGTGCTGCAGGGGTGTTCACGGTGGGCTACCTCTCCTCGGACGGCGGTGGGAGCTCTAGTTGACTAGGAAGGTCCTCGCTCATGCAAGCGGTTCCGGAGATTTCCCGGGTGTGCTGAGTGTGCTGGGTGTCGTCGGTGCCGCGGGCGGCCGCTGCTCCCACGGGCTGGCGTGCCTCCCGGGACCGTGAGGTCTCGTCGCGCAGGAGGTCCTGCGCGGTGTCGGTCCCGAGGTGCTGGATCGACACCGAGACCGGGCCGGGGGTGGAGACGAGGGTGACGGTCGCGAGGTCGAGCTGGCGCTCGAGCGGGCCCTGCGACAGGGTGAGCGACTGGACCCGGGCGTGGGGCATGACCGAGACGCGCCGCCACAGGCGTCCGCTGCGCACCATGAGCGAGTGCGGGGACACGGCGAAGCCGCTGCGCCGCCAGCTCAGCCGGTCGAGCGACCTGGCCCGCTCCGACACGAGCGTCCACCCACCCTCGCGCCCCTCGCCCAGCGCCGCCCGGCGCAGGTCGTCCTCGGAGATCGCGGGGTCGAGCAGGGCGAGGACGTCGAGCGCCTGGTCGAGCGTGCCGACGGGCAGGACGGTCGTGTCGTTGTCACCGTCGTCGCCCGTCGGGTCGTGGCCGATGCCGGCCACGTTGACGCTGACCCGCCACCACCCGAGCGGACGCCACCACAGCGGCTGGACCATGCCGAACGCCTGGATGCGGTGCAGCGGGACGGTCGTCGTCCGCTTGTCGGTGAGACCGTGCTGGATCCGCGCGGACGAGCCGGTGTCGGCGAGGCGGAAGTTGCCGTGCTTGAGCAGCTCGCCGACACGGTTGACGGCGATGCCGAACGCGAGCGGTCCGAGGGCCGGGAGCGCGATCGCGACTCCCGTCAGGACCTCGAGCGACGAGCCGTATGCCGCGAGCGCGAGGCTCCCGGCCACGAGCGCCACCGCGCCGAGGAAGATCGTGCCGCCGTGGAGGATCGTCGCGACGAAGAGGCGCGAGTTGGGGACCCGCAGCACCTCGCGACCCTCGTCGGGGTCGAGGAGCGCCGTGGTGCCACCGGTCGCCCCGACGCCGACGCCCGTGGGCCGGCCGTCTGGCGTGACGCCGGTTTCGAGATCCACGCCCGGGACCGCGACGCGACCGGGTCGCGCCTCGTCACGCCGACCGGCAAGGGCGAGCAGCTCGCGCCGCACCTCGTCGGCCCGTCGGGCGCTGAGGAAGGCGAGCTTGAGGTGCGAGTCGCCACCGCCGGCGGACTGGACGATGACCTGCGAAAGGCCGGTGAGCTGGGCGATGAGCGGGCGGCTGATCTCGATGGCCTGGACGCGCTCGAGCGGGACCTGGCGGTGCTCACGGAAGAGCCAGCCCTTGCGCAGCTCGATCTGCCCGCCCGTCACGCGGAACTTCGAGAAGCGCCACGAGAGCCAGCCGACGAGACCGACGACGAGGAGCGCGAGCAGGACGACGGCGCTCGTGACGAGCGAGTGGTCGAAGAGGAACCCCAGCCCGTCACGCAGGCCGCCCTCCGACGGGTCGTCGCCGCCGTCTCCCCCACCGATCCCACGGAAGACGTCGTCGACGAGCTGCGACCCGGCATACCCGATCACCGCGATGCCGACGACACCGCCGCGCACGATGGGGGACAACGGGTGGAGGTGCTGCCACTCGTGCAGCCCGAGGTCGTGCGCCGCGCGTCCCTCGACGCTGGAGATGGACGGATCCGGCTCTGTCACAGGCCCGCTCGCTGGGCTTCGCCACGGGCGGCCAGGCGGCCCCGCAGGGCCTCGGCCTCGTCCAGCGGCAGTCCGGGAAGCGTTCCGCCGCTCTCCGGTGAGGCGGTGTGGAACTCACACGACGCGATCCCCCGCGACCGCATGAGCGGACCCGACTCGACGTCGATGTACTGGAGCCGGCCGTAGGGGATGCTCACCAGCGACCGGAAGAGGCGACCCTTGCGGATGACGATCTCGTCGGGCAGCTCGATCCACGTGATCGCCGAGACCTGGCGGCCGATGAGCCAGACTCCCCACCCGAGCACCGCGACGAGGACGACGGAGCCGATCCAGAACCACGCGGAGACGAGCACGGCGGGCACGGCGAAGGCCACGACGAACGGCACGAGCCACGCGAACAGCGTGATGAGGCGGACGGTGCGCAGGGCGGGGCTCACGGGGCGCCACGGCAGCTCGCCACCGCGGAGGGTGACGGCGCCCGGGTCGAGCTCGGTTGTCATGGCCACAGCCTGCCAGCAGACCCGAGTGTGACGGCTGCCACTCCCCAGTGACAGGATGGTCGCGACCACCTCTTGGTCGAATCCGCAAGAAGAAGGGACACCGTCGTGACGTTTCGCGAGGAAGCCGGACCGATCCTCAATGGCCTCCCGAGCAGCCTCACCGACATCGACCCCGAGGAGACCTCGGAGTGGTTGGACTCGCTCGACCAGGTGATCGACGAGGGGGGCCGGCAGCGCGCCCGCTACCTCATGCTGCGGTTGCTCGAGCGGGCACGTGAGAACGCCATCGGCGTCCCGTCGCTCACGGCGACCGACTACGTCAACAGCATCGACCAGGAGCAGGAGCCCTGGTTCCCCGGCGACGAGGAGGTCGAGCGCCAGTACCGCCGCTGGATCCGCTGGAACGCCGCGGTCATGGTGCACCGGGCCCAGCGTCCGGGCGTCGGCGTCGGCGGCCACATCTCCACCTACGCCTCGGCCGCCACCCTCTACGAGGTCGGCTTCAACCACTTCTGGCGCGGTCAGGACCACCCCGGCGGTGGTGACCAGATCTTCTTCCAGGGCCACGCCTCCCCCGGCATGTACGCCCGCAGCTTCCTCGAGGGTCACCTCGGCGAGACCGACCTCGACGGGTTCCGCCAGGAGAAGAGCCACCTCGTCGACGGCAAGATCCGGGCGCTGTCGTCCTACCCCCACCCGCGGATGATGCCGGACTACTGGCAGTTCCCGACGGTGTCGATGGGCATCGGCCCGATGAACGCGATCTACCAGGCGCAGTTCAACAAGTACCTCCACAACCGCGGCATCAAGGACACGACCGACCAGCGCGTGTGGGCCTTCCTCGGCGACGGCGAGATGGACGAGCCGGAGTCGCGCGGTCTGCTCCAGCTGGCGGCCACCGAGGAGCTCGACAACCTCACCTTCGTCGTCAACTGCAACCTGCAGCGGCTCGACGGCCCGGTGCGCGGCAACGGCAAGATCATCCAGGAGCTCGAGGCGTTCTTCCGCGGCGCCGGCTGGAACGTCGTCAAGGTCATCTGGGGCCGCGGGTGGGACCCGCTGCTCGCGGCCGACCGCGACCACGCCCTGCGGCACATCATGAACACCACGACCGACGGTGACTACCAGACGTTCCGCGCCAACGACGGCGCCTACGTCCGCGAGCACTTCTTCGGTCGCGACCCCCGCACCCGCAAGATGGTCGAGGGGCTCACCGACGACCAGATCTGGCACGACCTCCAGCGCGGTGGCCACGACTACCGCAAGGTGTTCGCCGGCTACCAGGCCGCGGTCAACCACACCGGCCAGCCGACGGTCATCCTCGCCCACACCATCAAGGGCTACTCGCTGGGCAAGGGCTTCGCGGGTCGCAACGCGACGCACCAGATGAAGAAGATGACGGTCGACGACCTCAAGGGCTACCGCGACGTCCTGCGCCTGCCGATCACGGACGCGCAGATCGAGGAGAACCCCTACCAGCCGCCGTACTTCCACCCCGGCGAGAACGACCCGACGCTCCAGTACATGCTCGAGCGCCGTCGTGCCCTCGGTGGGCAGATCCCCGAGCGACGCAGCAAGTACACCCAGCTCTCGCTGCCCGGTGACGACGCCTACAAGCAGGTCAAGAAGGGCTCCGGCAAGCAGACGATCGCCACGACGATGGCCTTCGTCCGCCTGCTCAAGGACCTCATGCGCGACAAGGAGTTCGGCAAGCGCATCGTGCCGATCATCCCCGACGAGGCGCGCACCTTCGGCATGGACAGCTTCTTCCCGACGCTCAAGATCTACAACCCGCACGGGCAGAACTACACGCCGGTCGACCACGACCTCATGCTGAGCTACCGCGAGTCCGAGCAGGGCCAGATCCTGCACCTCGGCATCAACGAGGCGGGCTCCGTCGCGGCCTTCACCGCGGCGGCGACGAGCTACTCGACGCACGGCGAGCCGATGATCCCGATCTACATCTTCTACTCGATGTTCGGGTTCCAGCGCACCGGCGACTCCATCTGGGCGGCCGCCGACCAGATGGCGCGGGGCTTCCTCATCGGAGCCACCGCCGGGCGCACGACGCTCACCGGTGAGGGCACCCAGCACGCCGACGGCCACTCGCCGTTGCTCGCCTCGACCAACCCTGCGGTCGTGACCTACGACCCGGCGTTCGGCTACGAGATCGGGCACATCATGCGCGAGGGTCTGCAGCGGATGTACGGCGACTCGCCCGAGGACCTCATCTACTACCTCACGGTCTACAACGAGCCCAACGTCCAGCCGGCCGAGCCCGAGGACGTCGACGCCGAGGGCATTCTGCGCGGCATGCACCTCATCGAGAAGGCCGACACGTCGGGCTGGACGCACACCGCGGCCCGCGCGCAGCTGCTCGCGTCCGGTGTCGGTGTGCCGTGGGCCCTCGAGGCCCAGCGGCTCCTCGCCGACCACTGGGGCGTGGCCGCGGACGTGTGGTCCGTGACGTCGTGGGGCGAGCTGCGCCGCGACGGTCTCTCCTGCGACGAGGAGGCGTTCCTCCACCCGGAGAACGACAAGCGCGTCCCCTACGTCGCGCAGAAGCTCAAGGACGCCGAGGGCCCGGTGCTCGCGACCTCCGACTACATGCGGGCGGTCCCGGACCAGATCGCGCAGTGGGTCCCCGGCGAGTTCCACTCGCTCGGCACCGACGGCTTCGGCTTCGCCGACACCCGTCCCGCGGCGCGACGCTTCTTCCACGTCGACGGCCCGTCGCTCGCGGTCCGCACGCTCCAGGTGCTCGCCGCTCGCGGCGAGGTGCCCGCGGACGTGCCGGGCAAGGCCGCCGAGAAGTACGACCTCCTCGACGTCCGCGCGGGCACGAGCGGCAACGAGGGCGGCGACAGCTGACCTGAGGTCCCTCCTGCGCCCGTCACCCTCCCGGGGTGGCGGGCGCAGTGCCGTGTATGCCGTGCCTCCGCCTCCGCGCGCCCGTCCCGGACCGTGGGGGCAGGGAACCGGGTGAGGGACCCGTGCGTCGAAAGGGCATGGAGACGCGCTGGAGCCTGCGACCCGCGACGACCGCGGCCGTCCTCGGTCTGGTGGTGGCCGTGCTCGGCGGGTGCGGGACGACCCGGGCACCCGAGGCCGCACCCGGTGCAGGCACGGGGACGGGCACGCCGACGACCGCGGCTCCTCCGACCCCCTCTTCCATGGCCCCTTCGCCCTCTGGCGCCCGCACCCCGCCCTCGCCCCTCGGCACTCCTGCTCTCGACAGCCCGGCGCCCAACGGAGGCCCGGGAGCGGCCTGCGCCGGGTGGGCCATCTCGCTCACGCCGGATGCCTCCGGGGCCGGCACCCCCACGGGGGCGGTCGCGGCGTACCTGCATGCGAACCGCGACTACTCGCCCACCCCGGCGGAGCAGTGGACCCTCTCGACACCGGCGCCGGGGTCGAGGGAGTCGGTCACCGCGCGTGCCGGCGCGACCTCGCTGGAGCTGGCGCACCTCGAGGACGGCACCTGGCTCGCCGTGTCGGGGATGCGCTGCTGACCGGAGCCGTCGGCGCCGGGTCAGAGCCAGCCGCGGTCACGGGCATGGTTCGCGGCCTCCGCCCGGGTCGAGGTGTGCGTCTTGGCCATCGCCGACGACAGGTGGTTGCGCACGGTGCCCTCGGACAGGTGCACCGACCTCGCCACGACCGCGATCGGGGCCCCGCTGAGCGCCGCCCGCAGGACGTCCTGCTCACGGGCGGTGAGCGGGTTGGCGCCTTCGATGAGGGACTCCGCGGCCAGGGCGCCGTCGACGACGCGTTCACCGGCGTGGACCCGGCGCACCGCGTCCGCGAGCTCCGAGGCCGGGGTGTCCTTGACGACGAACCCCGCGGCGCCGGCCTCGAGTGCCCGGCGCACGAACCCGGGTCGCCCGAACGTCGTCACGACGAGCGCCCGGGTCGGCAGTCCGGCCGCGGTCATCGCCCGGCAGACCTCGATCCCGTCGAGCCCGGGCATCTCGACGTCGACGAGCGCGACGTCGACGTCGTGCGCGGTGAGCAGGTCGAGCACCTCGTCACCACGCCCCGCCTCGGCGACGACGTCGAGGTCGGGCTCGAGGCCGAGCAGGGTGACGATGGCTCCCCGCACGAGGGCCTGGTCGTCGGCGACGAGCACGCGGATCACAGCGTCACCACGAGCCGGGTCCCGGGCGAGGCGTCGAGCACGCGGAGCACTCCCCCGGCGGCATCCACCCGCTCACGCACCCCGCGCAGCCCGTTGCCCTCGCGCAGCCCCGACGGACCGCGCCCGTCGTCCTCGACGGTGAGGGACGACGGGCCGAGGGCGACACGGCATACGGAGGCCTCGCTGTGGCGGACGACGTTGGTGACCGCCTCCCGGAGCACCCAGGCGAGGACGACCCGGTGGCGAGGGTCGACGACCGTGAGGTCGGTCGGCATGTCGGCGGCGATACCTGCGGAGGCGAGCACCCTTTCGGCAGAGGCGATCTCGTCGTCGAGCCGCGCCGAGCGGATCCCACCGACCGCGGCGCGCACCTCGGCGAGCGCCTGCCTGCTGAGCACGCCGACCTCGGCGATCTCACGGCGTGCGCGCTCCGGGTCCGTGACGACGAGGCGCTCCGCGACGTCGGCCTTGAGGCTCATCGCGGTCAGGGTGTGGCCGATGACGTCGTGGACGTCACGGGCCAGCCGGTCGCGCTCGGCCGAGACGGTGAGCTCGGCGGCGAGCTCGTCGTGCAGGATGCTGCGCCGCTCGATGGCCCGCACGACGCCCGTGACCACGGCGACGAGCAGCACGATGCCCGGGAGGTACCACGTGTCGGTGAGGGCGTCCGAGAACGCCGTGACCACCACGGTCGTGAGCACCACGGCCGCGGTGAGGGAGACGGCGGCCCACATCGGCAGGACGAACATCGCGAGCGCGACGAGGTAGGGACCCCCGCCGACCGACGCGGGTCCGACGAGCAGGTGGATGACGACGCAGATGAGGACCAGTGCCACGAGGTGCGTCACGCCGCTGCGCACCACCTCGGCGTCCGAGGCGGACCGCGCCATCGTCCGGAACCCGTGGATGTAGACCGCGGCGAACAAGACGAAGAGGGCGACCCCCGCGACGACGCGGGGCCGGCTCTCGCCGCTGTCGACGACCCCGGCGACCGGGAAGGCGAGGAAGACGAGCCACACCCCGCCCATGACCCACCCCCAGCGCTGCCAGGGGTGGGTCTGCAGCGACGCCTCCGCCGGGGCGGGCACGGCTACTGCCGGCCGCGGCTTCGTCGCACCAGCCACGTCGCGAGCACTGCGAAGATCGTCGTCCACACGGCAACGTTAGCCACCGACATCCACAGCGCCTCGCGGACCAGCCCGCCCTCGGTGTCGATGACGTAGCCCTCGGTCAGCGGGTAGCGCGCCAGCGACACGTAGCCGTAGAGCGGCGTGAACCGCGCGACGTCGAGCAGGAAGCCGCTGAGCGGGAAGAAGATGTTGCCGAGGAAGCCGAGGACGACGAGCGAGCCCGACGCCGCCGTCACGGCCGCCTCCGACCGGAACGCGAGCCCGAAGATCAGGCCGTAGAGCGCGAACATCACCGCGCCCACGACGAGGACCGCCGCGCTGCCCAGCCAGGCCACCGCCGTGCCCTCGGCCCCCGTGAGGACCCCCAGGACGTAGACGACGAGGATCGGCAGGGTCGCGACGACGAGCGCGACGACGGCCTTGGTCGCGACGTAGGTCCCGTCCCCCAGCGGGGTGAGCCCGAGCTGGCGTCCCCAGCCCTGCATCCGCTCGACGGCGGCCATGCCGCCGATGCCGACGGTCGCGGTGACGGCGCCGTAGGCCGCCATCGAGATCATGACGTAGAGCGCGACGTTGCCGTTGCCCGCGCTCTCCTGCGAGTAGCCGGCGCTCGCCCCGAAGAGGACGTACATGAACGCCGGCAGCCCCACGACGAAGAACATCGTCACGAGGTCGCGCAGCGTGCGGCGCAGCTCGAGACGCACGTATGCCGTCCGCTCCCCTCGCGTGCGCGGCTCGCCGCCCGTGGTGCCGAGGTCCGGGGTGGAGGTGGGGTCGTCGTCGCCGACGCGGTCGGGTGAGGTGCTCGTGGTGGTGGTCATGCTGCTGCTCCTTCGGGGGCGGAGGTGAGGGCGACGAAGGCGGCTTCCAGCGAACCAGTCGTCACCTCGAGGTCGCGGGCGCCGAGCTCGGTGAGCAGGACACGCGCCACGGCGTCGGAGTCCGACGTCGTCACGGTGAGGCGGTCGTGGTCGACCCGGACCTCGCGCACGGACACCAGGGAGCGCAGCGCGGTGGCGGCCGTGTCGACCGCGTCGAGGTCGAGGCGGGCCGCGACGGTGCGACCCAGGGCCTGGCCCCGGATGACGTCGGTGGGTCCGTCGGCGGCGACCCGGCCGTCGGCGACGAGCACGATGCGGCTCGCGAAGCTGTCGGCCTCCTCGAGGTAGTGCGTCGCGAAGAGGACGGTGCGGCCGGCCGCGGCCTCTGCGTGCATCGCGTCCCAGAAGGCCCGTCGCGCCGAGACGTCCATCCCGGCCGTGGGTTCGTCGAGGATGAGCAGCTCGGGGTCGGGCAGGAGCGCGAGGGCGAACCGGAGCCGCTGCTGCTCGCCGCCGGAGCACTTCGAGACCTTGCGCGACGACACCCCGGTGAGGTTCGCGCGACGCACGACGTCCTCGACCGGTGCGTGGACGGCATACGTGCTCGCGATGAGCTCGACCGTCTCGCGGACGGTGAGGTCGCGCAGGAGCCCGCCCGTCTGCAGGACCGCCGAGACGCGGCCGGTACGGACAGCCTCGCGCGGCGACCTCCCGAGCACGCGGACCTCGCCGGAGGTCGGTGCGGTCAGCCCGAGGACGACGTCGAGGGTGGTGGTCTTGCCGGCGCCGTTCGGGCCGAGGACGGCGACGACCTCACCGCGGGCGACGGTGAGGTCGATGCCGCGCACCGCCTGGACGGTCCCGGCGCGGCTCGGGAAGGACTTCGTGAGTGCCGTGATCTCGACGGCGGGCGTGTCAGCTCTGGTCATGCCTCAAGGTTCGTCGCGACACCCGTCTGCCCGACAGTGCCGGGAGACACGACCTCGCCATGACATCTGTCAGGGGGCGGCGAGGAACTCCGCCCGCGCGGCGACGCAGATGTCGGGCTGGTCGCAGAACACACCGTCGACGCCGGCCTCGAAGAAACGGGTCACCTCGTCGGCCATCCGCCCGTGCGCCGCCGGGTTCGTGCCGATGCGGTAGTCGACGGGGAGGAACTGGTTCTCGGCGCGGAAGGTCCACGGCGTGACGTCGAGCTTGGCCCGGTGGGCGTCGGCGACGAGCGTGGTCGGCGTCCCGAGGGTGCCGTCGCTGCGGCGCGGGATGACCCGGCTCTTGTCGACACCGAGACCGTCGAGGTCCTTGCTCAGCGCCTTGAGGCTCGTCGGGGTGAGCAGGTCGGTGTAGGTGCGCGAGTCGCCCTGCGCCTCGAGATCGTAGGGCCGACCGCTCGCGCTCACGAGGAAGACGAGGTTGGCCTTGTAGCCGAGCTCGTTGTCGAGTCGGACGAGCGGCGTGAGCTCGAAGCTCTGCACCCACAGGGCGGCGTTGGGCCGGTTGAGCCCGTGCTTCGTCAGGGCCGCCATGAGCGCGACCTCGGGGTCGAGGCCCGCGTCGTGGAGGTAGGTCGAGTGCTTGATCTCCGGGATGACGCCGACCGTCCGGCCGGTGCGGGCGCTCAGCTCCTCGCGCAGGGCGAGCACCTCCTCGAGCGTCGGCACCTCGAACTGGCCGTCGAAGCTGGCGCTCTCGGGGCGGGTCGCCGGGATGCGCTCCTTGGCCCGCAGCGTCTTGAGCTCGGCGAGGGTGAAGTCCTCGACCCACCAGCCGGTCGTGGCCTTGCCGTCGAGCGTCTTGGTGACCCTGCGGCCGGCGAACTCGGGGTGGGCCGCGACATCGGTCGTGCCGCCGATCTCCGGCTCGTGCCGGTCGACGAGGACACCGTCCCTCGTCATGACGAGGTCGGGCTCGATGTAGTCGGCGCCCTGCTGGACGGCCAGCCGGTAGGCCGCGAGGGTGTGCTCGGGCCGATAGCCGGAGGCGCCGCGGTGGGCGTGCACGAGCGGCTCGGTGAACTGGGCGCGTCCCTGCGAGCTCGGTGGCGCGTCGGCCCCCGCAGGAGCGGTGGCGGCCACGGTCGTCAGGGCCACACCGGCGGCGAGCAGGGCGGAGAGAAGAGGTCGTCTCATGCCGACCAACGTAGGGCGGCGCCGGGCGTCTCGCCTGTCGAGGACGTGGACGCCAGGTGACGGGCACGCGGCGGGGAGGGACCGGCATACGGCCGCATTTGTGGTTATGCGTTCGACTGTATAGTCTTGCAACGTGTCCAAGGTACTCACTTCCCTGCCCGTCGGCGAGCGCGTCGGCATCGCCTTCTCCGGAGGTCTCGACACCTCCGTCGCCGTCGCCTGGATGCGCGAGCGAGGGGCGGTGCCCTGCACCTACACCGCCGACCTCGGCCAGTACGACGAGCCCGAGATCGACACGGTCCCCGACCGCGCCGGCCAGTACGGCGCCGAGATCGCGCGCCTCGTCGACTGCCGCAGCGCCCTCGTCGAGGAGGGGCTGTCCGCGCTGGCGTGCGGCGCCTTCCACATCCGCAGCGGTGGCAGGACGTACTTCAACACCACTCCCCTGGGCCGCGCTGTCACCGGCACCCTGCTCGTGCGCGCCATGCAGGCCGACGACGTCTCGATCTGGGGCGATGGCTCGACCTTCAAGGGCAACGACATCGAGCGGTTCTACCGCTACGGGCTGCTCGCCAACCCGAGCCTGCGCATCTACAAGCCGTGGCTCGACCCGGCGTTCGTCGGTGAGCTCGGCGGTCGGCACGAGATGAGCGAGTGGCTCACCGAGCGCGATCTCCCCTACCGCTCGAGCGCCGAGAAGGCGTACTCGACCGACGCGAACATCTGGGGCGCCACCCACGAGGCCAAGACCCTCGAGCACCTCGACGAGTCGATGGAGATCGTCGAGCCGATCATGGGCGTCAAGCACTGGGACCAGTCGGTGGTCATCGAGCAGGAGGACGTCACCGTCCGGTTCGTCCAGGGCCGGCCGGTCGCGATCAACGGCGAGGAGCTCTCCCCCGTCGCGCTCGTCGACCTCGCCAACACCATCGGTGGGCGTCACGGCCTGGGCATGTCCGACCAGATCGAGAACCGGATCATCGAGGCGAAGTCGCGCGGCATCTACGAGGCGCCGGGCATGGCGCTGCTGCACATCGCCTACGAGCGGCTCATCAACGCCGTCCACAACGAGGACACCGTCGCGAACTACCACAACGAGGGCCGCCGGCTCGGCCGCCTCCTCTACGAGGGCCGGTGGCTCGACCCGCAGTCGCTCATGCTGCGCGAGGCCATCCAGCGGTGGATCGCCTCCGTCGTCACCGGCGAGGTCACCCTACGGCTGCGGCGCGGCGACGACTACTCGATCGTCGACACCCGGGGCGAGAACTTCAGCTACCACCCCGACAAGCTGTCGATGGAGCGCGTCGAGAACGCCGCCTTCGGCCCGCTCGACCGGATCGGCCAGCTGACGATGCGCAACCTCGACATCGCCGACAGCCGCGCCAAGCTCGAGCTCTACGCCGAGCAGCCCGTCGACCAGGGCCAGCTGCTCGTCGAGAACGGCACGCTCTTCGGCGACCTGCCCGCCGGCGGGTACGACCGGATCACCGACAACCCCGGCTCCGACGGCCCCGTCGACGACGCCCTCGACCGGGCGGCCATGGAGTTCGGCACCGACTGACGCATTCGACCGATTGCCCTTCCGGGACACCGAGCGCCAGCGAGGATGTCCCGGAAGGGCAATCGGTCGTGGTGACGGGAGCAACGGTGGACGGACGGCGGATCCTCGACAGGGTGGTCGCGACCCTCGGCGTGCTCGGCCTCTTCGCCGTGCTCCCCTTCTACGTCGCCGCCGGGCTGGCGGCGCCACTGTGGGCGGTCGTGCTGCTGCTCGCGTTCTGGCTGGCCCTCCTCACCACGGCGATCCGCTGGTTCACCCGGTGGCCGTGGCCGATCCTCGCGATGCCGTTCGTCGCCGCCGCGGTGTGGTGGCTGGCGATGACGCTCGGCGAGTCCCTCCTCGGCTGGCAGGCCTGACCCGGACCCGCGTCTCACGATGCGCGACACCGGTGGACACGGGATGCGGATTGTGCACGGCATACAAATAGACTCCGGAGGTGCCCACCTCGAGAAGCCGCCCGTCCGCGGCCACGCGACGCCGCGTCGAGCGCGCTGCCGGCGAGCTCGGCGCCGCGGCGGTGCAGCAGATGGAGGGCTCCCACGGGTGGTACCGCGCCCTGCCGCCGAAGGAGCGCTCGTGGGTGGGGCTCGTCGCCCAGGCAGGCATCCGCTCGTTCATCGAGTGGTTCACCGGCAGCCAGGACCAGGCGCACGTGACGGCCGACGTGTTCGGGACCGCGCCGCGTGAGCTGACCCGCTCGATCAGCCTCGGCCAGACGCTCGACCTCGTGAGGACCGTCGTCGACGTCGTCGAGCGCGAGTCGATGGGACTGGCCGCGCGCGGCGACGAGGTCAAGGTCCGTGAGGCCGTGCTCCTCTACAGCCGCGAGATCGCGTTCTCCGCCGCCGAGGTCTACGCGCACGCCGCCGAGGCGCGAGGCGCGTGGGACGCCCGTCTCGAGGCCCTCGTCGTCGACGCCGTGATCCGTGGCGAGGCCGACGACTCGATGCAGTCGCGCGCCTCCGCGCTCGGCTGGGGCACGACGAGCGACGTGTGCGTCATCGTCGGGTCGACCCCGAGCACGGGCGCAGCACAGGTGGTGGACCAGCTCCACCGCTCCGCGAAGCGGTTCGGCGTCGAGGTCCTCGTCGCGATCCACGGTCGCCGCGTCGTCTGCATCGTGGGGCAGGTCTCGGACCCGCTCGTCACCGCGTCGCACCTCGGCGACCATTTCGGGGACGGCCCGATCGTCGTCGGTCCCGTCGTCCCGCACCTGTATGCCGCAGGGCGCAGCGCGCGTGCCGCCCTGTCGGGCCACACGGCCGCCCACGCCTGGCCCAAGGCCCCGCGACCGGTGAGCAGCGACGACCTCCTCGCCGAGCGCGCGCTGCTCGGCGACCTGCCCGCGCGGGCCTCGCTCGTGTCGCGCGTCTATGCGCCCCTGTCTGCCAGCGGCGGCGGCAACCTGCTCGAGACCGCGGCGGCCTACCTCGACGGCGGGCTCGGGCTCGAGGGCACGGCCCGTGAGCTCTTCGTCCACACCAACACGGTGCGCTACCGCCTGGGCAAGATCGCCGACACCATCGGCTACGACCTCACCGACCCGCACGACGCGCAGACCGTGAGGCTGGCCCTGGCCTACGGACGGGTAGCCCCCGGGCCCTCCCAGCGGACCGCGCGACCAGCCCGCCGCGAGTTGTAGGAACCCTACAGAACTCGGCGCCGAGAATCGTCGCCGCCGGCTGCGCCGGGATGGGGGCCCGACCGACACGCTGAAGGGGTGCTCGTGATCGTCTGCCCTGGACAGGGCTCCCAGACCCCCGGCTTCCTCACCCCCTGGCTCGCCATCCCCGGCGTGCGCGAACGTCTCGGCTGGCTCTCCGCCGTCGCGGGCATGGACCTCGTCAAGCACGGGACCGAGTCCGACGAGGAGACGATCAAGGACACCGCCGTCGCGCAGCCCCTCATCGTCGCCTCCGGCCTCGTCTCGATGCTCGCGCTGTTCGAGCACCCGGCCGACGGCTTCCGCCTCGTCGGCGCCGGCGCCGGTCACTCCGTCGGTGAGATCACCGCCGCCGCTGCCGGTGGCGTGATCTCCGCCGAGCAGGCCATGGTCTTCGTCCGCGAGCGCGGCCGGGCCATGGCGCAGGCCAGTGCCGTCCAGCCGACCGGGATGAGCGCCGTCATGGGCGGCGACCCCGACGACGTCACCGCGACGCTGACCCGCCACGGCCTCACCCCCGCCAACATCAACGGCGCCGGCCAGGTCGTCGCCGCCGGCACCCTGGAGCAGCTCGCGGCCCTCACCGCCGAGCCGCCGGCCAAGGCGCGCGTCATCCCGCTCAAGGTCGCGGGAGCGTTCCACACCGAGCACATGGCACCCGCGGTCGACGTCCTGTCCGGCTACGCCAAGGCGATGTCGACGCACGACGCGCGCGTGCCCCTCGTGTCCAACCGCGACGGTGCCGTGGTGCACAGCGGTCGCGAGGTGCTCGGCCGCCTCGTGAGCCAGGTGAGCAACCCGGTCCGCTGGGACCTCACCATGCAGACCTTCAAGGAGCTCGGCGTCACGGGGATCATCGAGGTCCCGCCGGCCGGGACGCTGTCCGGACTCGCCAAGCGCGTCCTCAAGGACGTCGAGATCCTTGCGCTCAAGTCCCCCGACGACCTCGAGCAGGCCCACCGGATGGTCAAGGAGCACGGCAAGTCCACCGGGGCCGCCCAGGACCCGACGTGGCGCCTCGTCATCAGCCCCGCCAAGGGCATGGTCTCGTTCACCCACAGCGAGGTCGGCACCGCGGTCGAGGCCGGCAGCGTCGTGGCCACGGTCGGCACCCTGCGCGACACCTACGAGGTCGTCGCGCCACACGGCGGGCGGGTCGTCGAGTGGCTCGTCGAGGACGGCGACCCGGTCTCCCCCGGCCAGCCCGTCCTCCGTCTGCACCCCCAGGAAGGCTGAGTCGGATGACCGGACTCATCACCCCGCCGAGCGGCGCCGCCCACGCGCGCATCTCCGGCATCGGCGCCTACCGCCCGCGCCGTGTCGTCCCCAACTCCGAGCTCGTCGAGGCGATCGACTCCTCCGACGAGTGGATCCAAGAGCGCTCCGGCATCAAGACCCGGCACTTCGCCGGTGACGGCGAGAGCGTCATCGACATGTCCGAGTTCGCGACCCGGGACGCCCTGGCGATGGCCGGCATCGAGGCCGGCGAGGTCGACGCGGTCATCCTCGCCACGGTGACCCACCCCTACCAGACGCCCGCCGCCGCCCCGGCCCTCGCGGACCGGATGGGCATGGGCAAGCCCGCCGCCTTCGACATCTCGGCCGCGTGCGCCGGCTACTGCCACGGCATCTCGCTCGCCAGCGACATGGTGCGTGGCGGCAGCGCCCGCAACGTCGCGGTCGTCGGGGTCGAGCGCCTGTCGGACTTCACGAGCCGGACCGACCGCGGCACCGCCTTCATCTTCGGTGACGGCGCGGGCGCCGCGATCGTCACCGCTTCCGACACCGCGGGCATCGGCCCGACCGTGTGGGGGTCCGAGGGCGACAAGTGGGACGTCATCGCCCAGAACGAGAGCTGGATCGACGTCCACGAGCAGAAGCTCGACTGGCCCACGATCGGCATGCAGGGCCAGCGGGTCTTCCGCTGGGCCGTCTGGAGCATGGCACCCGTCGCCCAGCGCGCCCTCGAGGTCGCCGGGGTGACCGTCGACCAGCTCGACGCCTTCATCCCGCACCAGGCCAACGTCCGCATCATCGACGCCATGTGCAAGCAGCTCAAGATGCCCGACCACGTCGCCGTCGCGCGCGACATCGTCGACTCCGCCAACACCTCGGCCGCCTCGGTGCCGCTCGCGACCGAGCGCATGCTGCGCGAGGGCGCTGCCCCGCGCGGCGGCCTCGCCCTCCAGATCGGCTTCGGTGCCGGCCTGTCGTATGCCGCGCAGGTCATCACCCTGCCCTAGAACTCCCGCGGTCCACGGGTCACCACGGACCATGCACGACAGCACCACCCCACCCCAGGGCGTCCGCATCCGGCGGACCCGAACCATGAAGGAGCACGACATGGCTCAGAGCGAGCAGGAGATCCTCGCGGGTCTCGCAGAGATCGTCAACGAAGAGACCGGCCTCGACCCCGAGACCGTCCAGAGCGACAAGGCGTTCACCGACGACCTCGACATCGACTCGCTGTCGATGATGACGATCGTCGTCAACGCCGAGGAGAAGTTCGGCGTGCGCATCCCCGACGACGAGGTCAAGAACCTCCGCACCGTCGGCGACGCCGTCTCGTTCATCCAGTCCAACCAGAGCTGATCCGTCGGTGCCGCCCCATGTCCTGGGGCGGCACCGGGACCGTCCCACGCCAAGGAGTCACCGAACATGAGCACCGAACGTCGCGTCGTCGTCACCGGACTCGGAGCCACCACCCCGCTCGGTGGGACGATCACCGACACCTGGGACGCGATCCTCGCCGGCACCCCCGGCGCCCGTCCCATGACCGAGGACTGGGTCGAGAAGTACGAGCTCCCCGTCACCTTCGCCGCCACGATCCACACCTCGCCCGAAGAGGTCCTCACCAAGGTCGAGTGCCGCCGGATGGACCCCAGCGCGCAGTACGCCATGGTCGCGTCGCGCGAGGCCTGGGCCGACGCCGGCAGCCCCGAGGTCGACCCCGAACGCTTCATGGTCGCGATCGGCACCGGCATCGGCGGCGTCCACACGCTCCTGACCCAGTGGGACAACCTGCGTGAGAAGGGCGTGCGCCGAGTCTTCCCGCTCGCCGTCCCGATGCTCATGCCCAACACGAGCAGCGGCAACGTCTCGCTCGCCCTCGGCGCGCGGGCAGGGGCGCACACCGCGGTGTCGGCCTGTGCCTCCGGCGCCGAGTCCATGGGCCTGGCCGTCGACCAGATCCTCTCGGGCCGCGCCGACATCGTCATCGCCGGTGGCACCGAGGCAGCGATCCATCCACTGCCCTTCGCCGGCTTCGCCCAGATGCAGGCCCTCTCGACGCGCAACGACGACCCGGCCCACGCCTCCCGGCCCTACGACACCGCCCGCGACGGCTTCGTCATGGGTGAGGGCGCGGCGGTCATCGTCCTCGAGTCCGAGGAGCACGCCCGGGCCCGCGGAGCGCGGATCTACGCCGAGCTGGCACCCGCGGGCATGTCGTCGGACGCCCACCACATCACCGCCCCCGAGCCCGAGGGCGCCGGGGCCTCCCGTGCCATGCGCGAGGCCGTGCAGCGCGCCGGCCTCACCCCCGCGGACATCGTGCACATCAACGCCCACGCCACGTCGACCCCCGTGGGCGATGTCGCCGAGGCCAACGCAATCCGGCGCGCGTTCGGCGACGCCACCGACGGCATGTGCGTCAGCGGCACCAAGTCGATGACCGGCCACCTGCTCGGCGCCGCCGGCGCCCTCGAGGCGCTCTTCACGATTCTCTCCGTGCACCACCGGATCGCCCCGGCCACGATCAACATCGAGAACCTCGACCCCGAGATCTCGCTCGACGTCGTGCGCGGTGAGCACCGCAAGCTCCCCCAGGGCGACATCGCTGCCCTCAACAACTCGTTCGGGTTCGGCGGACACAACGTCGCCCTCGCCGTGAAGAGCATCTGATGGCACACCAGCCGAACGAGGCGTCCGCCACCGCGTCCGCCGCCACCAAGCCCAAGCCCGACCGCGCCACCGACCCGCGCAACCCGCGGCTGCGGCTGGCCGAGTTCTTCGACGAGGGCTCGCTCGAGCTCATCACGCCCGAGGACGACTCCGGCATGCTCGCCGCCGTCGGCACCTGCCAGGGCACGCCCGTGGCCGCCTTCTGCTCCGACGCCACGATCATGGGTGGCGCCATGGGCGTCGCCGGCTGCAAGGTCGTCCTCGCGGCCTACGAGCGGGCGCTGGCGGACGGCATACCGGTCGTCGGCATCTGGCACTCGGGGGGCGCACGCCTGCCCGAGGGCGTCGTGAGCCTGCACGCCGTCGGTGAGGTCTTCGCGATCATGACCCGCGCGTCGGGCAAGATCCCGCAGATCTCGGTCGTCATCGGCGCCGCCGCCGGTGGCGCGGCCTACGGCCCGGCCCTCACCGACATCGTCATCCTCGCGCCCGACGGTCGCATCTTCGTCACCGGACCCGACGTCGTCCGCTCGGTCACCGGTGAGGCGGTCGACGCGCTCCGGCTCGGTGGCCCCGAGCCGCACGGCCGTCGCAGCGGTGTCGTCCACGTCGTCACCGAGTCGACCGAGCAGGCCTACGAGCGCGGCCGTCAGCTGTGCTCGCTGCTCGCCGACCAGGGCACGCTCGACGTCTCCGGCATCGAGGACCTCGACCTCGAGGAGACCTTCCCCGAGTCGGCCAAGCGCGCCTACGACGTGCACCCCGTCGTCGACAACGTCCTCGACAAGGACGCCGACTCGGTCGAGCTGCACCCCCGGTGGGCCCCCAACATCGTCACCCAGCTCGGTCGCTTCGGTGGTCGCACCGTCGGCGTCATCGCCAACAACCCGATGCGCCTCGGCGGCTGCCTCGACTCCCCCAGCGCCGAGAAGGCCGCCCGGTTCGTGCGCATGTGCGACGCGTTCGGCGTGCCGCTCATCGTCCTCGTCGACGTCCCGGGCTACCTGCCCGGCGTGGGCCAGGAGTGGGACGGCGTCGTGCGCCGCGGCGCCAAGCTGCTGCACGCGTTCGCCGAGGCCACCGTGCCCCGCGTGACGCTCGTGACACGCAAGACCTACGGCGGCGCCTACATCGCGATGAACTCGCGCTCGCTCGGCGCCACCAAGGTCTTCGCCTGGCCGACGGCGCACGTCGCGGTGATGGGCTCGGTCGCGGCCATCCGGATCCTGCACCGTCGCCGCCTCGCCGAGGTCGACGACGCCGAGCGCGCGGCCGTCGAGCAGCAGCTCGCCGACGAGCACGACCTCATGTCGGGCGGTCTGGCCCGCGCCGTCGAGATCGGCGTGGTCGACGAGATCGTCGAGCCCACCGCCACCCGCTCGGCTCTGGCCACCGCCATCGCCGAGGCGCCGCAGCGACGCGGGGACCACGGCAACATCCCGCTGTAGCGAGAGCCGCGCGCCCAAGCTTTTGCTCCCCGTGCGGGAACCTTGCGGGTCCGGAGGGAACATGTCCCTCCGGACCCTCAAGGTCTCCTCCGCATGCACCAGCCACCCCGAAGCAGCACGAGGCCCGCTCCCCCTGTACCGGAGCGGGCCTCGCGACGTGTGTGGGTCGTGCAGGTGGTGCGGCGCCTCAGCCGACCTGGTGCAGCCAGCGGACGGGTGCGCCCTCGCCGGCGTAGCGGAACGGCTCGAGCTCGGCGTCCCACTCGGTGCCGAGGACCTCCTCGATCATCTCCTCGATCGCGTCGGGCGAGCCCTGCGCGAGCAGGAGGATCTCCTTGAGGCGCTCCTCGTTGATGACGGCGTCGCCGCTCGCGGAGGTCGTCGTGTGGTGGATGCCCAGGCTCGGGGTGTGCGACCAGCGCGAGCCGTCACAGCCGGCGCTCGGGTCCTCGGTCACCTCGTAGCGCACGCCCTGCCAGCCGCGCAGCGTCGAGGCGATGCGCGCACCGGTGCCCTGCTCACCGATCCACGAGAACTCACCGCGCTTGAGACCGGGCGCGGCAGGCTGCGGGGTCCAGTCGATGGTGACGCGCAAGCCCGTCGCGGACTCGAGCGCCCAGGTGATGTGCGGGCACAGCGCTGCCGGGGCCGAGTGGATGAACACCACTCCCCGGGTCGACACACGTCGCGTTGCGACAGACATCCTGGCCTCCTTGGTGTGCAAGGGACGTCTTCCCCAACGCCGTCGCACGCAGTCTTCGGAGGCGGCAGATGATGTATGCCGGCCAGCTGGCTCTGAGGGCGCACTCCGCGCCGCTGTTTGTCGCCTCACGAGCGAACTCGTGAACCGTGTGCCACATCATGCCGCACAAGCACCACGAACACCACGGGGACACCCCGGTCACTTCTCCCCCAAGTCAAGAGAGCACGACACGCCGTGGCGGGGGCAGTCGCGCGGCATGTCGTGCTACCTCGACCTCGGCGGTCTCGGGTCAGTGGGGCGACTCGGGCTTGAACCGAGGACCGACGGATTATGAGTCCGCTGCTCTGACCGACTGAGCTACCGCCCCTGAAGCGGAGCCGAGCCTACCTGCGGGTGGTGGGCACCCGGCATACCGCGTCGTGGTGCGCCGGAGGACGTTGCGAATCGGTGTCGCATCGGGCCAGTGCACCGTCGTGACCGGCACATGGCGGTAGGTTGCCGCACATGACTGAGCCCCTCGTCGTCCTCAAGGACGTCCAGAAGCACTTCGGCGACCTCCACGTCCTGCGCGACATCAACCTGGAGATCGGCAAGGGAGAGGTCGTCGTCGTCATCGGCCCGTCCGGCTCCGGCAAGTCGACCCTGTGCCGTGCGATCAACCGTCTCGAGACGGTCGAGTCCGGCACCATCACCATCGACGGCAAGGCGCTGCCCGAGGAGGGCAAGGCCCTCGCGCAGCTGCGCGCCGACGTCGGCATGGTCTTCCAGTCGTTCAACCTCTTCGCGCACAAGACGATCCTCGACAACGTCACGCTGGGCCCGATCAAGGTCCGTAAGCAGAAGAAGGCCGATGCCGAGAAGCGCGGCATGGAGCTGCTCGAGCGGGTCGGTGTCGCCCAGCAGGCGCAGAAGTTCCCCGCCCAGCTCTCCGGTGGCCAGCAGCAGCGCGTCGCGATCGCCCGCTCCCTGGCGATGGACCCCAAGGTCATGCTCTTCGACGAGCCGACCTCGGCGCTCGACCCCGAGATGATCAACGAGGTTCTCGACGTCATGGTCGGTCTCGCCAAGGAGGGGATGACGATGATCGTCGTCACCCACGAGATGGGCTTCGCCCGCAAGGCCGCCAACCGCGTCGTCTTCATGGCCGACGGACAGATCGTCGAGGAGAACACCCCCGAGGAGTTCTTCACCCACCCCAAGAGCGACCGGGCCAAGGACTTCCTCGGCAAGATCCTCACCCACTGATGTCAGCACCCAAGCAGGAGGAAAACACATGAAGGTTCGTCAGCTCTGCGTGGTTCTCGCCGCCTCGGCACTCACCCTCGGCCTCGCCGGCTGCGGTGACAGCGCCAACGACAGCGGCTCCGGCTCCGGTGGCGACGCCAGCGGCGGCAGCACCGGCAAGGCCGTGAAGATCGGCATCAAGTTCGACCAGCCCGGTCTCGGCCTCAAGAAGGGCAACGACTACGCCGGTCTCGACGTCGACGTCGCCAAGTACGTCGCCAAGGAGCTCGGTAGCGGCGAGGGCGACATCACGTGGGTCCAGGCCCCCTCCGCGCAGCGCGAGACCCTGATCTCGACCGGCCAGGTCGACATGATCTTCGCGACCTACTCGATCACCGACAAGCGCAAGGAGACCGTCTCCTTCGCCGGCCCGTACTTCGTCGCCGGCCAGGACCTCCTCGTCCGCGGTGACGACAGCTCGATCACCGGCCCCGAGACGCTCACGGGCAAGAAGCTCTGCTCGGTGACCGGCTCCACCTCGGCCCAGAAGGTCAAGGACAAGTACCCCGGCGTCCAGCTCCAGGAGTTCGGCACATACTCCGAGTGCGTCGCGGCCCTCGTCTCCAAGGGCGTCGACGCCCTGACGACGGACAACACGATCCTCGCCGGCTACGCCTCGCAGGACCAGTACAAGGGCAAGCTCAAGGTCGTCGGCAAGACCTTCTCCGAGGAGCGCTACGGCGTCGGCATCAAGAAGGGCGACACCGCCCTCTGCGAGAAGATCAACACCGCCCTCACCAAGATGGTCAGCTCGGGCGACTGGCAGAAGGCCGTCGACGCGAACCTCGGCCCGGCCGGGTTCAAGGTCGACACGGCGGTCAACCCGCCGAAGCCCGACGCCTGCTCCTGACCGGCACCTGACCGGCATCTGACCGGCTCCACGGCGTCTCGGGTATGCCGTCCGCTCACCCGGGCGGACGGCATACCTGAGCCCGCGAACGACGACGACAGCAAGGAAAGGTCCCCTGCATGGGTGAGATCCTGAGCAACTACGACGTGCTGGCTGCCTTCTGGGGCACCATCCAGCTGTCGATCCTCGGGACGGTCGGCGCCATGCTCCTCGGCACCATCGTCGCGATCCTGCGACTCTCCCCGGTGCGGGTCTTCCAGTGGATCGGCACCTGGTACGTCAACACGTTCCGCAACACCCCGCTCACGCTGCTCATGGTCTTCAGCATCCTCGGGCTGAGCTTCATCCTCGGGATCCAGCTGAACACCACCGACGTCAGCAGCAACGTCTTCCGCTGGGCCGTCGTGATGCTGTCGGTCTACCACGGCGCCTTCATCTGCGAGGCGCTGCGCTCCGGCGTCAACACCGTGCCGGCGGGCCAGGCCGAGGCGGCGCGCGCGATCGGCCTGACCTTCGGGCAGAGCATGCAGCATGTCCTGCTGCCGCAGGCCTTCCGCGGCTCGGTCGCCCCCATCGGGTCCACGATCATCGCGCTCATCAAGAACAGCACCGTGGCGCAGGTCATCGGCGCCGGGGAGGCCGCCAACCTCATGTCGACGATCATCGAGAACGAGGGAAGCCGGTTCAGCGTGTTCCTCATCTTCGCCATCGGCTTCGTCATCCTCACCCTGCCCCTCGGGCTGCTCTTCACGAGCATGTCCCGTCGACTGGCGGTGAAGCGATGAGCGCGCAGTCCGTCCTCTTCGACGCACCGGGACCCAGGGCGCGCCGTCGGCACGCGATCCTCGCGGCCGTGGGTGCAGTCATCGCCCTCGTGGCGCTGTACTTCGTCGTCCGCAAGATGCAGGAGGCCAACCAGCTCCAGGGCTACATGTGGGAGCCGTTCCTCACCGACCGGTCGGTCTGGCGCGACTACCTCCTCAAGGGCCTCTGGGGCACCATCAAGGCCGCGCTCATCTCGATCGTCTTCGCGGGCGTGTTCGGGTTGCTGTTCGGTGTGGGCCGGCTCTCGACGATCCGTCCGGTGAGGTGGATCTGCGGCGTCGTCGTCGAGTTCTTCCGCGCCGTCCCCGTGCTGATCATGATGATCTTCGCGTTCGGCGTCTACACCCGCAACGGCGTCTTCGCCAACGACATCAACCCCCTCGCCGCCGTGGTCACGGCCCTCACCCTCTACAACGGTGCGGTCATCGCCGAGCTCGTCCGCTCGGGTGTCTACTCCCTGCCCAAGGGACAGGGCGAGGCCGGGCTCTCCGTCGGCCTCACGACTGGACAGGTGCTGCGCTCGATCCAGCTCCCGCAGGCCCTCACGGCCATGCTGCCGGCGCTCATCGGCCAGTTCGTGACGATCCTCAAGGACTCGGCACTGGGGACGGCCATCACCTACACCGAGCTGCTCACGTGGTCCAAGACGCTCGGGTCGGCTTTCACCAACACGGTGCCGGCCTACATCGTCGCCGCCATCCTGTTCATCACGATGAACTACCTGCTCTCCCGGCTGGCTGTCACGGTCGAGAAGCGGCTCAACCGCCGTGGCAAGACGGCAGGCGGGGCGCACGCCACCCCTGCTCCCCTGCCCGGCGCGGCCGCCGCCGACTGACGCCGCCGACGCAGAGCGGCGACAGTCCGCCGAGCAGCGACGACGAAGGGCCCGGATCCGTCACGGATCCGGGCCCTTCGTCGTTGTCTCGTATACCTAGACCAGTCGGGCGCTGGCTCGGGCGGGATCCGCTCCGGAGACGGTCGTGCGAACCTGCCCGTGCTCGCCGTACCAGTCCACGAGCAGGATGGTCGCGTCGTCGCGCAGGTCCTCACCGGTCTCGTCGAGGATGCTGTCGGCGAGGTAGCGCGCGGCCTCACGGGGGTGCAGGTCGCGAGTGCGTGCGATGACGCCGGCCAGGTCGAGCCCGGCCGCGCTGCGCTCGAGCATGCCGTCGGTGACGAAGACCAGGCGGTCACCCGGCTCGAGCGTGAGGCTCGTGGCGCGGTAGGACGTCTCGGTGAACAGCCCGAAGGGCAGGTCCGCGGGCAGGTCGAGCGACCGCACCTCGTCACCGCGGGCGAGATAGGGCGGGACGTGGCCGGCGTTGACGAGCTCGAGGACGCCGGTGTTGAGGTCGAGGCGTCCGACGATGCCGGTGACGTAGTCGTCGAGCGTCTTGTCGATGGCGTGCGCGACCAGCGAGGCGTTGGTCGAGGCGGCCTGCTCGAGGAGCGAGGCGCCACGACGCCGCGCACCACGGAGCCCGCCCACACAGAGGGTCGCGGTGAGCGCGGCCGCGACACCGTGACCCATCGCGTCGGTCACCGAGAGGTGGAGGTGGTCGCGGGCCAGGCTGTAGTCGAAGGTGTCGCCGGCGATGTCGCTGGCCGGCTCGAGCCACGCCGAGAGCGTGAACGCACCGGCCTCGCACGTGCGGGACGCGGGGAGCAGCCGCTGCTGGATCTCGGCGGACAGGCTGGACGGACGGCTGCGCTGCCCCCACTCGAAGAGGTCGGTGTGCCGCCGGTTGGCGATGACGACGAACGCGAGGAAGTGCGCCATCTGGGCGATGCGCTCCTTCGTGTCAGCGCCCGGCTCCTCGCGCAGCAGCATCTCGAGCACGCCGATGACCTCGCCGCGTTCGGTGATGGGCGCGAGGAGGGTCCAGGCTCCCGCCGTCTCACCTCCAGCGCCCTCGGGCGGGACGACCTGGACGGTCTGCGTCCGGACGGCCTGCTCGGTCGGCCCGCCGTCGAAGGGCAGGACCGTGGCGCGCTCCCGGGCCTCGCCGCGCTCGCCGGATGCGGTCACGCGGGCCAACACCGAGTCCGCGAGGGGCACGTGCGTGAGGCGGACCAGGGCGCGCCCGGACAGGTCGGCGATGAGGAAGGACACCTCCGTCGCACCGAACGCCCGGCCGAGCTCGCGCGTCACCGTCTCGAGTGCCTCCACCGGGGAAGCCGCCTCCGCCGCATCGAGCAAGCGCTCCAACCTTCCCGAGTACATCTCATCAAACACTCCGGCAGCATAGGTCAGCCGCAGGCCACTGCACGCCCTCGAGGGCCACGACGCGCAGGACGAGGTGCTGGGGCATCGCCGCAGGTGGGGGCTCGAAAACGCGAGAGCCGGACCCACAGGTCGTGGCTCCGGCTGTCGCGGACGTCGGACGACATCCGGTTGCTCCCCCGGTTGGACTCGAACCAACAACCTGCCGATTAACAGTCGGCTGCTCTGCCAATTGAGCTACAGGGGAACGCAGGTCGGTCAGTGATGACTGACGCACGTGGCGTGCCGCGGGCGGCGCGCTGCGCAACGATAGCAAAGGGTGGGGCCAGTCACGAAAACGGCTCCCGCGGCCCCGGCCGGGGCCTGCAGGTCAGTCGAGACCGACCTGCTCGCGGAGCCGGTCGAGCGCCGCGCGGGTCTCGTCACGCACCCCGGGATCGGTGGACCGCACTCCCCTGCCGAGGATCGTCTGACCGAGCAGCGCCTGCGTCGCGAGGTCCTTGCGGACGACGACGCGCGCCCGCCGCTTCGACCCGAGGTCCACCTCGTCGGAGAGCACGACGGTCGCCTGGACCCGCTCGCGCAGCACCTGGGGGAACGTCGAGGGCAGCTCGACCTCCCACACCGACGCCGGCGCCTTGTCGACCCACTGGACGGTGAGCTGACGGGTCTGGTCGTCCCAGGAGCCCGTGTCGACCATGTGCCACGGACGCTCGAGGACCACGTCACCGGAGCGGACGGCATACACGTGGGTCGTCGTCGCGACGAGGTCCGCGCCGGAACGCTCGTCGCGCGCGACGCTCAGCACGACACGTGCGCGGTCACCCAGGACCGACGACACCTCGTCGGGCACGTCCGGGCCGCGTCGGCCCAGCCGGCCGAAGAGCCTCATGAGGTGAGCCGGTCGCGCAGACGGGCCCGGCTCATCTCGAGCTCGATGAGCTGGCGGGAGCGTTCACGGATGGCCTCCGGTGCGGGTTCGGGTGAGTTCTGGAGCCGGCGGATGGCGGCCGTCTCGTCGGCGATCTGGCGGCTCAGCCCGGCGTCGTGGACGCCGATGACGAGCGAGTCGAGGTAGCGCTGCGGCGGGAGCCCGGTCGTTGGGTCGACCCGGGTCGGCAGCGGCGCGACGGAGAGCTCGGCGAGCAGCCCACGCACGGCCAGCGGCCCAGCCTCGGCGACGGCCGAGGTCCACCCCGCCGTCGAGAGCTGCGAGGCGCGCGCGGCGACCGTGCGGATGCCGTCGAAGATCGCCGCGTGGGCCGGCGCCGTGAAGGCGACCGACGGCAGCGCGTCGATGGTCTCGGTGCTGAAGCGGGTGGGGTACTGGAGCAGCGCCTGGAGCAGCTGGCGCTCGGTCATGACGACGGGGTCGCGCAGGTTGGGCGCGGGCATGGCCGCCATCCCCTCCTGGGCGTTGGGCTCGGGCACGTCGTCGGTGGACGCGGGCGTGCGGTCACCCGGCCGCCCCGAGGGGCCCTCGGTCGCCTCGCGCGCCTTGACCCGTCCGGCGCGCTGCACCTCGCTGCGCACCTGCTCGACCTCGACCCCGAGCATGCCGGCGACGGTGCGGATGTACTCGGGGCGCAGGGAGGAGTCGCGGATCGAGTTGATGATCGGCGCCACCGCCTGCATCGCCTGGACCCGCCCCTCGGCGGTCTCGAGGTCGAAGCGCTTGATCGTCGTCCGGACCGCGAACTCGAACATCGGGACGGCGTCCTCGACGAGCGCCTTGACCGCCTCGTCGCCCTTGGCCAGTCGCAGGTCGCACGGGTCCATGCCGTCGGGCGCGACGGCGACGAACGACTGCGAGGCCCACCGCTGGTCCTCGCCGAACGCCTTCATCGCGGCCTTCTGGCCGGCGGCGTCGCCGTCGAAGGTGAAGATCACCTTGGCCGGCGCACCGTCGGCCTCGTCGCGCATGATGCGTCGCAGGATCTTGATGTGGTCCAGCCCGAACGCCGTGCCGCAGGTCGCCACGGCGCCCTCGACACCGGACAGCTGGGCGGCCATGACGTCGGTGTAGCCCTCGACGATGACGGCCTGGCGCTCGCTGGCGATCGACTTCTTCGCCGCGTCGAGGCCGTAGAGGACCATCGACTTCTTGTAGATGGGGGTCTCGGAGGTGTTGAGGTACTTCGCAGCGATCCGGTCGTCGTCGAGGAGGCGTCGCGCACCGAACCCGACGGTGTCGCCCGTGACGTCGCGGATCGGCCAGACGAGCCGGCCGCGGAAGCGGTCGTAGAGGCCGCGGCTCCCCCGCCCGCTCAGACCGGCGGTGACCATCTCGTCCTCGGTGAAGCCCTTCTCGCGCAGGTGCCGCGTGAGCTCCTCACCACCACGGGGCGCGAAGCCCATGCCGAACTTCTCGGCGACCTTGCGGTCGAACCCGCGGTCGCGCATGAAGTCGCGCCCGGGCCTCGCGTCGGGCCGGTCGACGAGGATCGAGGCATAGAACTCCTCGGCCACGCGGTGCGCCTCGATGAGCCGCGAGCGCCGGCCGATGCCACCCTCGGTGCGGGGACCGCCGCCCTCCTCGTAGCGCAGCTCCATGCCGATCTTGGCCGCGAGTCGCTCGACCGACTCGGCGAACGTCAGGTGCTCGACCTTCTGCACGAACGAGATGACGTCGCCGCCCTCGCCGCAGCCGAAGCAGTGGTAGGCGCCGACGGCCGGGCGCACCGTGAACGACGGGGTCTTCTCGTCGTGGAACGGGCACAGCCCCTTGAGCGAGCCGACACCGCCAGGACGCAGCGTCACGTGGTCGCGCACGACGTCCTCGATCGAGGACCGCTCCTTGACGGACTGCACGTCGTCAGCGTTGATCCGCCCCGCCACGCGCGCCTCCCGTCCTCGTGTGCACCAGTGAGGGCTTCAGTATGCCGCGTGCTCCGGAGGGCGGTGGCGGCATGTCCCCAGAGGCTGCCTCAGCACCACCGTCGGTGCAGGTCCAGGGCACGGACGTCGGTGAGCGAGGCCACTTGGTCGACGACCACCCGCAGGGCCGCGCCGTCGTCCGGGGCGGCCTCGTGGTCGGCGAGCAGGTCGGCGTCGAGGCGCGTCGGGTCCTTCCGGTAGGCGCCGACGAGGTCCGCGATGACCTCGCGCTCACCCGCCATGAGCTCGACGCGCTCGGCGGCGTTCATGACGAAGTGCGCCGCGACCGCCTTGAGCACGGCGACCTCGGCGCGGGTCGCGACCGGGACGACGAGGTCGGCCTCGTGGCGCACCAGCGCACCGGCGCCGTGTCGGTCACGGGTCGCCGCCTCGACCGAGTGCACGAACCGGCCGATGACCCGTGACGTCATGTCCTTGAGGAGGGCGAGGTCGCTGCGCGTGCCCGCGTATGCCGTGGGCACGGTCCCCGTGGCAAGGATGCGTTCCAGCGCGGCGCCGAGGGCGTCGCGGCTGAGGTCCGAGGCGTAGGTCGCCGTCGCCACGTCGAGGACGGCGTCGACGTCGGAAGTGTCGCGCAGCCGGCGGGGGTCCAGACGGCCCGACGCGATGGCGTCCTCGACGTCGTGCACCGAGTAGGCGACGTCGTCGGACCAGTCCATGACCTCGGCCTCGAACGCCCGGCGTCCGGGGGTGGCACCCTCCCGGAACCACGCGAAGACCGGGAGGTCGTCGGCATAAACCCCGAACTTCGCGGAGCCAGCGAGCTCGCCACGCGGCCACGGGTACTTCGTCGTGGCGTCGAGCGAGGCCCGGGTGAGGTTGAGGCCGGCCGGGCGACCGTCGGCCTGGAACCGCTTGGGCTCGAGGCGGGTGAGGATCCGCAGCGTCTGCGCGTTGCCCTCGAACCCGCCGATGTCGGCCGCGACCTCGTTGAGCGCCGTCTCGCCGTTGTGACCGAACGGCGGGTGGCCGAGGTCGTGCGCGAGGCAGGCGGTGTCGACGACGTCGGCGTCGCAGCCGAGCGCGGCGCCGAACTCCCGGCCGATCTGGGCCACCTCGAGGCTGTGCGTGAGGCGGTTGCGGATGAAGTCGTCGCTGCCCGGCTGGAGCACCTGGGTCTTGGCGGACAGTCGTCGCAGCGAGGCCGAGTGGACCAGCCGGGCCCGGTCGCGGGCGAAGTCGTCACGGTCGGCACGCTTGTGCGCCGGGTCCTCGGCGACCCAGCGCTCCCGGTCGCGGGCGGTGTACGTCACGCGCACGACACTAGAGGGTGCGGCCCCGCCCGCTTAGGGTTGCTCCTGCGCGGGGCAAGGAGCCGGGCGCCGACGACGACCCAGGGAGTGAGGTGGCGGTGCGCACACGTCTGGCACGGGTGGCCGCTGGCGCGGTCGCCCTCACCTTCGTGGTGTCCGCCTGCTCGGACGACGGCAGCGGCGACGACGGCTCCGGTGACGGTGCGACGTCGTCGACGAGCACGCCGCGCCGGGCCAAGCCCTCGGACACGACCGCACCCATCAAGGACGCGGCCCTGGCCGCCGGCTCGGTCGTCGTCACGCGCACGACGACCTCGGGCAGCGACGCGGACGACACGACCCACGAGGAGATCGAGGTCGAGCTCACCGAGCCGCCCTCGGGCCGGGTGCTCCACGTCGGCGAGGAGATCTGGACGCTCGACGTCGTCGACGGTGTCGGCTACCTCAAGGACCAGACCGCCCGGAAGTCGAACAACCGCTGGACCAGGCTGTCCGCCGCCGAGACCACCGAGCGGCTCGAGGACGTCACGCTCGACGGTCTGCTCGGCCACCTCGACAACGCCACCAAGGTCACGAAGACCGAGAAGGCCACGGTGGCCGCGCAGGCCGCCACCTGCCACACCCTCGCGCTCGGGCCCGACCCGGACGCCGACGCCGGTGACGGTCCGCCGCCGCAGTCGGCACGCATCTGCGTCGACGGCGACCGGCGCCCCCTCGAGCTCGTCGTCACCGCCGGCGACGAGGTCACGACGTCGGTCTTCACCGGGTGGGGCTCGGCGGTCGAGGCGATCGCGCCGCCGCCCAACCTCGTCGGGAAGGGCTAGGCGCCGGCGTCCTGCGTGGACGCCGTCCCTCCTGTCGACGCCGCTGCGGCTGCCGCTGCAGCCCGCTCGACCCACTTGGGCGTCGTGCCGTAGCGCTGGCTGGGGATGAGGCGCCCGTGTGCGCTGTCGTCGATGAGCTGCACCAGCCGGGACTCGCGCGTCTCCTCGCGCTTGGCCGTGGCGACCCAGTTCTCCGCGACGTTGCGGTAGGACGGCGTCGCGACCTCCCAGAACGCCGCGGCCGCGGGGTCGGCGAGCAGCCGGGCGCGCTGGTCGTCACCGAGCCGCTGACGGGTCTCGTAGGAGTAGCCGCTCAGCTCGGGCTTGCGCCGCTCGAACACTGCGAGACCGGCAGGACGCATGAGACCCGCCGCGGTGAGCCGCTCGACGTGCGCGATGTTGACCGCGCTCCAGACGCTCGACGACTTGCGCGGCGTCCACCGCTGGCGGCGCGAGTCCTCGTCGATGGTCTGCGAGACGCTGTCGATCCAGCCGAAGCACAGGGCCTCGGGCACGGCGTCCTCCCACGTGAGGCCGCGGTCGGGCACGTGCTTCTTGTGCAGCCCCATCCACAGCTCGGTGGCGCTCTCGTGGTTGGCCTCGAGCCAGGCCCGGAACTCGGCCGCGTCGCGGAAGAAGACCGCGGGGCGCTCTGCGGAACCACCCGGCATACCGATCTGTCCCATGGACCGAAGTCTGTCAGCCGCCTGAGACAGAGAGCTCCGCGTGCGCGATCTGGGCCCGCTGCGACTCGTCGAGGTCGCGCGAGCGCAGCCAGTTCTCGGGGAGCGCGACGACCCGCGGGGAGCCGGCGCGGCCTCGCTGGCCCTCGGCCGGCTCGCCCGGCCACGGGGCGTCGAGGTCCATCGTGCCGATGAGGTCGTCGAGCGCCTGGAGGCTGTCGACGAGCGCGAGCTGGTTGCGCAAGGTCGAGCCCGCCGGGAAGCCCTTGAGGTACCACGCGATGTGCTTGCGGATGTCGCGGCAGCCGCGCAGCTCGTCGCCGTCGTAGAAGTCGACGAGGTATGCCGCGTGCCGACGGAGCGTGTCGGTCACCTCGCGCAGGCCCGGCTGGACCCGGGCCGTGCTGCCGGCGAACGCGGCCGCGAGGTCCGTGAAGAGCCAGGGCCGCCCGAGGCAGCCCCGACCGACGACGACACCGTCGCACCCGGTCTGCCGCACCATCTCGAGGGCGTCCTCGGCCGACCAGATGTCGCCGTTGCCGAGCACCGGCACCGACGTCACGGCCTCCTTGAGCCGGGCGATCGCGGACCAGTCGGCCTGACCCGAGTAGGCCTGTGCCGCAGTCCTTCCGTGCAGGGCGACGGCGGCAGCGCCCTCACCCTCGGCGATCCGTCCGGCGTCGAGGTAGGTGATGTGGTCGGCATCGATGCCGATCCGCATCTTCACCGTGACGGGCACGCCGTAGGGGCTGGCCTCACGCACGACGTTGCTGACGATCCCGCGGAACAGCTCGGTCTTCCACGGCAGCGCCGCTCCCCCACCCTTGCGGGTCACCTTGGGGACGGGGCAGCCGAAGTTGAGGTCGATGTGGTCGGCGAGGTCCTCGGTGACGAGCATCCGTGCGGCCAGGCCGGCGGTGGCCGGGTCGACGGAGTACAGCTGCACCGAGCGCGGGTTCTCCTCGGGGCCGTGGCTGATGAGCCGCATCGTCTCGGGGGTCCGCTCGACGAGCGCGCGCGAGGTCACCATCTCGTTGACGTAGAGGCTCGTCGCCCCGGTGGCGCCACCGGCGGCGGACCCGGCCGAGCCGTACTCACGGCACAGCCGGCGGAACGCCCGGTTGGTGATGCCGGCCATCGGCGCGAGCACGACCGGGGACTCGATCGTGTGGCGCCCGATCTGCAGGGGCGGCAGGACGGGGGTGCTGGAGGTCGTGGGTGCGGCAGTCATGACCGCACGATTGTCCCACTGGTTGACTGGCTCCATGTCCACGCTCATCACCCCGGGCGTGCTCGCCTCCGCCATCGAGGCCGGCGCCGTCCGCGTCCTCGACGTCCAGTACTCCCTCGCCGGCGACGGACCTGCGCTGTATGCCGTGGCGCACCTCCCGGGCGCACCTCACCTCGACCTCGACGGCGTGCTCGCCGGTCCGCCCGGCGCCGGTGGGCGGCACCCGCTGCCGGACCCGTCGGTGCTCGAGGCCGGGCTGCGCGCCGTCGGGGTGGACGACGGCGACACCGTCGTCGTCTACGACCAGCAGACCTCGCTGGCCTCGGCGCGGGCGTGGTGGGTGCTGCGCTGGGCGGGCCTCACGGACGTCCGCGTGCTCGACGGCGGGCTGGCCGCCTGGCAGACCGCCGGCGGCGCGGTGACGACGGACGTGCCCGCGGTGGAACCGGGCACCGTCACGGTGCGACCCGGCTCGGTCGCCGTCCTCGACGCCGACGGTGCAGCGCGAGTGGCGCTGGACGGCATACTCCTCGACTCCCGTGCGGGAGAGCGCTTCCGGGGCGAGACCGAGCCGATCGACGCGGTGGCCGGCCACATCCCCGGTGCGCGCAACGCTCCGATGGCCGAGCAGCTCGAGGCCGACGGCCGGTTCCGGTCGGCCGACGAGCTCCGGGCCTACTTCGCCGGGCTCGGTGTGACGGGCGCCGGCGAGGTCGGGACGTCGTGCGGGTCAGGTGTGACCGCCGCGCACACCGCGCTCGCCCTGCACCTGGCGGGCATCGACGCCACGCCCTACATCGGGTCCTGGAGCCACTGGATCACCGACCCCGACCGCCCGGTCGAGACCGGTCCCGCACGCTAGGGAGCCACCGCGTACGAGGAGGACAGCGTGCCCGGCGGGAGCGTCTCGCTCGTCGACCCCTCCGTCCGGGGGGCCACCGACACCCGAGCGAACTCCTGGCCGGCGAGGTCCCAGACGAGGAGGTCGGCGCTCCACTGGACGAGGAGCCGATCGTCGCCGAGCCACCGGAGGGGGCGACAGCAGCCCTTGGAGAACCCGCCGTCCATGGAGTCCGGGACGAGGAGCAGCGCGACCTGGCTTGGTGTTCGCGCGTCGACGGTGAGAATGCCCTGGTACGGCGCATAACCCTCGTGGGTGGGCGAGGACTCCTGCGCCGCCGGGCTGAGGAAGGCCCCGACGGCGGCGCGGTCGGCCCGTCCGCTCACGGTGTCCCCCGCCTCGAACAGCACACCGGGCAGCTTTCGCTGCTGGGTCGTCAGGCCTTGGTCGCCCTGGGTCCCCAGGGTGACGTCATCTCCCAGGACGGAGATCTCGTAACGCCCCGCATAGGCGTGGTCGCCGTATGCCGTGACGCCGCCGGTAGCCGGGTCGACCCGCCACTGCCGCCCCGAGGAACGGGCGACGAGGGCCGACCCGTCCCCGAGCCAGCCGACGTCCTCGAGGTAGGGGTCGTCGACCGGGACGGTGCGCACCTGCGCGGTCACAACGTCGAGGACGACCACC
Organism: Knoellia locipacati; assembly: GCF_007992835.1. Lineage (GTDB taxonomy): Bacteria > Actinomycetota > Actinomycetes > Actinomycetales > Dermatophilaceae > Knoellia > Knoellia locipacati. Next base: position 191,319 of record NZ_BKBA01000011.1, on the reverse strand, counting down.
TTGCCCGGCTGGGGGAAGGCGACCCGGCGGCCATCGGGCGAGACCGCCCGGTCCCCGATGGGGTCGGACTCGTTGCCACCGGAGTCGGTCACGGGACGCAGCGCGAGCGCGTCCACCTCCTGCCACGGCCGGGACAGCGCGGGGCGGTGCAGCAGGGGGAACAGGGCGCCGTCTGAACCGTGGCGGAGCAGCACCGCCGTGACCGGCGCACCGGCGTCACCCGAGGCGGCCAGCGCCGGCTGTTCGAGCGTGAGGGGACGCACCTCCCTCGCCGACGGGTTGAGGCTCTGCGGGAGGCCCACGACCTTGGCAGTCCGGTCGTCCACGCGCGGCAGCGACGCCACCTGCTCCACCGTCGGGCCGAAGGTCGTGTTCACCCCCATGACGTCGACCGGCTGCGCGGACCTCCACGGCTGGGGACCGGTCGCCGAGGGCGTGGGACGCGTCGAGGTCGGCGTGGAGGCGGGCAGGGTGTCGGAACCGCCTCTGTCGTCCGGGAGCACCATCGCGGCGACGACCACGGCCGCGGCCACGGCGGTTGCGGCAGCACCGAGCAGACGCCGTCGCCGTCGAACGGTCTGCGCCGCGCCCCACGCCCCCGCGGCGAGGTCGGGACCCGAGACGTGCTCGGCGGAAGCCTCCAGGAGGTCCTTGAGCCGGTGGGTCATCGCACACCTCCGGGTGCCTCGAGGGTGAGGTCGGGAACGATCTCTCGCAGGCGGCGCAGCGCGTCGTGCGCCTGGCTCTTGACGGTGCCGGGGCTCACCCCGAGGATCTCCGCGATCTCGCGCTCGCTGCGGTCCTCGAAGTAGCGCAGCACGATGACCGCGCGCTGCCTCGGCGCGAGCTGGGCGAGGGCCCGCATGAGGTCGACCCGGTCGACCCGGTCCTCGAGTCGTTCCGGAGCGGGCACGGCAGCCAGCGCATCGCCGGGCGAGACGACCTCGCGTCGCCGTCGGCGCCATGCCGAGACGGCGTCGCGGTAGAGGATGCGGCGGACGTAGGCGTCCGGGTGCTCGTCGCGCACCTTGGGCCAGTGCAGGGCCAGCTTGATGAGTGCGCCCTGCAGGAGGTCATGGGCGAGGTGCTCGTCGCCGCAGACGAGGTAGGCGGCACGCAGCAGCCGCTGCTGGCGCGAGCGGACGTAGTCGGCGAACTCCTCGTCGACCTCGCCGGGTCCCCGGTGCATGGTCACACCCTCCCAACGCTTCCACTGCCCTGTCAGGTTGGGCAGGTCACGAAATGACTCGGTGCCTCGGTCAGGGAGCGATCGCGACCGACTCGGCCGGGCTGCCCGGCACCGGTCGCTCCTCAGCGCCCGGGAGGGTCGCCACCCGGAGCAGTGCTCCGGTGGTCGTGTTCCACGAGAGCAGGTCGGTTGTGTGCCAGCGCACGAGGACCTGGTCCCGGTAGACCCAGCCGAGCACCTCGCAGCAGCCGAGCGTCACCCCCTCGCTCTCCGGCGAGATGAGCAGCCGCGGGGTCACCGAGTCGTCGGCCGCGGCGGCGTAGACACCCTGGAACAACCCCGCCGGACGGCGCCGGTTCGCCGCGAGCGCCGCCTCCTGCCCGAGGAAGCCACCGGTGGCGAACCGCTCCCCCGAGGCGAAGGTGGAGCCCCACACCCCCGAGAGCGCGGCCGGCCCGGTCCGCGTGGACGAGCCGGAGCCCTGCCCGTCGAAGCCGAGCACCCGCATCTCGTCGGGCGGCTGGACCTGCACCTCGTAGGCGCCGGGGTGCACGGAGAGCGCGGCGCGGTGGACGTCGCGGACGGTGCCGGTCTCGGGGGTGACCCGCCATCGCCGCGTCCGCGACCACACGAGCACCGACCGGCCGTCGGGTGCCCAGCCCCCGGCGGTGAGGTAGCGGTCGGGGACGGCGAACGTCGTCGCCTGCGCGGTGAAGGCGTCGAGCACGACGACCCTGCCGGGCTGGACGAAGAGCACCCGCCGCCGGTCGTCCGCGATGGCCTTGACCTCGAGCGGTGCCGTCTCGTTGCCCGCCTCGTCGACGTTGGGCACGAGCGGCACCGTGTCGAGGAGCACGAAGGGGTCGCTCAGGGTCGGTCGCACGAGGACCGCACGCAACCCGTCGGACGTGTGCCGCAGCAGGACGGCACGTACCGGTGCGCTGCTGCCCCCGAGGTCGCTGAGGTCACGCATCACGGTGCGCGGGCCGAACGAGAGCACGTCGGGCAGGGCAAGCTGGCCGCGGGTGAGGTCGTCGATCCGCGGCAGCTCGGCAACCTGCCCCGGCGCGGGCCCCACCTGCGCCAGGGTGCCGAGCAGCTCGAAGGGCGCGCGGTCCCAGACCGTCGAGGACTCGGGTCGGTCCTGCGACGGTGACGGGATGGGTGCCGGCGCCGGCGTCACCGACCCACCCTCGCCCCGCGGGACGACGGCGACGGCGGCCACGACCGCCGCGACCCCGACGAGCGACACGAGCCGGGTGCGGCGCGTGCGCCGCCGCAGGGACCGGGCCCGGGTCCGGGCCCGGTCGACGAAGTCGAGTTCCCCCACCGGGGCCGCGGCATCCGACAGCTCGTCCCCCGTGGTGGACGGGAGCTGGCGGCGCACCGCGGCGACGGACATCGCGAGGGCCTCCGCCGTCTCGACCTCGGAGCGGCCCTCGAAGCGCCGTAGGACGGCGACGGCGCGCTGCCGGCGGGTCAGGCCGGCGAGCTCCGGCGGGAGCCGGGGGCCTCTGGACCGGTCCGAACCTGACGGTGCGGCAGCCGCGCCCCGGCCGTGGCGGCGGACATGGCGCGTGAGTGCGGCGCGGTGCAGGACCCTGCGGGTGAACGTGTCGGGGTCGTCGTCCCGCAGCCGTCCCCACCGCAGCAGCAGCGCGGCGAACGTGGACTCGGTGACGTCCTCAGCCAGCTCCGCGTCACCACAGACGAGGTATGCCGCGTGCAACAGCTGTTGCTGCCTCGCGCGCACGTACTCGGCGAAGTCGGCGTCGACCTCGCGTCGCGGGCTGGTCACCTCCCCACTGTCCCGCCACGGACCCGGTCAGGGAAGCGGTCCGGGCACCACGGCATACGAAAACCCCCCGACCTCGCGGTCGGGGGGTTTCGCTGAGAACGGAGTCTCGAAGGTGATCGAAGGTCAGAGACCCTTGACCTTCTCGGCCTGCGGGCCCTTGGGGCCCTGCGTGACGTCGAACTCGACCTTCTGGCCTTCGGTGAGCTCGCGGTAGCCGCTGCTCTCGATCGCCGAGTAGTGAACGAAGACGTCGGCGCCGCCGCCGTCCTGCTCGATGAAGCCGAAGCCCTTTTCGCTGTTGAACCACTTCACGGTGCCGGTTGCCACTGGTGTTGCCTCTTCTGTGTGTTGCGAGAACTCCCGTGTGGAGTCCTCATTGCCGCCGATTCCCGACCCGGTCACACCGCGAACTGTTCGCAGGGCGAGTCGGTCATGTCGGCCACGCAGGACGTGGTCTGAAAGGCAACGTGGCAACGGTAGCAGCCTTCACCCGCTGACCACCCATCGAGAGGGTGGTTGCTGGCGTGTCCGGACCTCAGGACGAGGCGCGGCGGAGCAGCTCGGTGAAGTCCGGCACGTCGTCGAAGCGGTCGGTGAATCCGGCCTCGCGCTGCTCACCCTCGGCGGGCAGGAACCCCGACCGCCCCGCGGAGGCTCCCGCGGCGGCGCCGAGCAGCGCCGCGACGAGCTCGGCGGCGGCCCGGTCGACCCTGCGGTCCAGCCCGGTCGTGCCGAAGTCGTCGGTCGCCGCCATGACACCGGTCGGGACGACCGAGGCATGGAGGTAGGAGAACAGCGGACGCATCGCGTGGTCGAGCATGAGCGAGTGCCGGGAGGACCCGCCCGTGGCGGCGATCAGGACCGGCTTGCCGTCCAGGGCGCCCACGTCCAGGTTGTCGAAGAAGGACTTGAACAGCCCGCTGTAGGACCCCGAGAAGACCGGCGTCACCACGACGAGCGCGTCGGCGGACAGGACCTTCTCGATCGCCGCGGTGAGCTCGCCGCTGGGGAAGCGCGTGAGCATCTGCTCGGCGATGAGCTTCGCTAGCGGGCGCAGCTCGACGACCTCGATGGCCGCGTCCTCACCGTGGGCGGTGACGTGCCGGTCGACGGCCTCGGTGAGGCGGTCGGTGAGCAGACGGGTCGAGCTGGGCTCGGACAGGCCTGCGGTGACCGCGACGATGCGACGGGTCATGTCAGACCTCCACCGGGGTGCCGTCGAGCGCGGCGAGGCGCTCGGCGTGACGGGGTGCCGTGGCGGGCACGTGGGCGGGACGACGGGCGTCAGCGATCCTGCGCAGCTCGGGCACGACCTCGCCACCGAGGATGTCGAGCTGCTCGAGGACGGTCTTGAGCGGCAGGCCGGCGTGGTCCATGAGGAACAGCTGGCGCTGGTAGTCGCCGACGTGGTCGGCCATGGCGCCGTAGCGCTCGATGACCTGCTGCGGCGAACCGACGGTGAGCGGTGTCTCGAGGGTGAAGTCCTCCATCGACGGGCCGTGACCGTAGACGGGGGCGTTGTCGAAGTAGGGACGGAACTCACGCACGGCGTCCTGGCTGTTCCTGCGCATGAAGACCTGGCCACCCAGGCCGACGATGGCCTGGTCGTGCTTGCCGTGGCCGTGGTGCTGGTAGCGGCGACGGTAGAGGTTGACCATCTGCTTGGTGTGCGAGAGCGGCCAGAAGATGTTGTTGTGGAAGAACCCGTCGCCGTAGAACGCGGCCTGCTCGGCGATCTCGGGGCTGCGGATCGAGCCGTGCCAGACGAACGGCGGTATGCCGTCGAGCGGGCGGGGCGTGGACGTGAAGCCCTGGAGCGGGGTCCGGAACTTGCCCTGCCAGCTCACGGCCTCCTCGCGCCACAGGCGGTGCAGGAGGGCGTAGTTCTCGACGGCGAGGTCGAGCCCGTCGCGGATGTCCTTGCCGAACCACGGGTAGACCGGGCCGGTGTTGCCTCGGCCCATCATGAGGTCCATGCGGCCGTCCGAGAGGTGCTGCAGGTAGGCGTAGTCCTCGGCGATGCGCACCGGGTCGTTCGTCGTGATGAGCGTCGTCGACGTCGACAGGACGAGGCGCTCGGTCTGCGCGGCGATGGCCGCGAGCAGCACCGGCGGGTTGGCCGGAGCAGCGAACGGAGGGTTGTGGTGCTCACCGGTGGCGAAGACGTCGAGCCCGACCTCCTCCGCCTTCCTCGCGATGGCGATGGTGGCCTTGATGCGCTCGTTCTCCGAGGGCGCCTCGCCGGTGGTCGGGTCCATGGTGACGTCCCCGACGGTGAAGATGCCGAACTCCATCTGGCCCACTCCTTCTGCTAACTAGTTGACGATTCACCTACCTGAACGACGGCAGGCTCGCGCACATTCCCCCGCCCGAGGAGTGCGTCAGGCGTCGCGAGGGACCGTGTCGGCCGCGCCGCTGACCCGCACCCGCGCCACCCGGCGCCCATCCATCTCGAGGACCGTGAGCCGGCGACCGTCGACGACCACGCTGTCCCCGACCACCGGGATGTCCTGGAGGTGCTCGAGCACGAGCCCGGCGACGGTGGAGTAGCGCTCGACGGCGACCTCGGTGCCGGTGAGCTCGGCGTAGTCGGAGAGGTGGGTGCCGCCGTCGATCTCGGTGGTGGCGTCCAGCGGCAGCTCGCCCTCGCCGGGCTCCTCACCCGTCGACGCCTCCTCGGCGGGGTCGTACTCGTCGCGGATGTCACCGACGAGCTCCTCGACGATGTCCTCGAGCGTGACGATGCCGTCGGTGCCGCCGTACTCGTCGACGACGAGCGCCATGTGCACGCCCTCGCGCATCCGGGTCAGGGCCGAGAGCACGCGGCCGCTGCTCGGCATCACGGTGATCTCGCGGACCAGCGGCTCGATCGTGGCGGCCGCACCCGTGCCGTCACCGCCCGCGCCGGCACCGGCGTCGGCCGAGAGGATGTCGCGCACGTGGACGAACCCCACGACGTCGTCGACCGAGTGGCGGCGGGTCACCGGGAAGCGCGAGTGCGGCGTCCTGCTGATGACCTCACGGGCCTCGGCCAGGGTCGAGGAGGAGTCGAGGAAGTCGACCTCGCCGCGGGGGCGCATGACCTCCTTGAGGTTGCGGTCGGTGGCGGCGAAGACGTCCTTGAGGATCTGCCGCTCGTCGGCCTCAAGGTCCTTGTGGTGGCCGACGAGGTGACGCAGCTCCTCCTCGCTCATCTCGTCGCCGGCGGCCTCGGGGTTGGCACCGAGCAGCCGCACGACCGCGTTGGTCGAGCGCGACAGGAGCCAGATGACCGGCTTCATGAGCGTCGCGAAGCGCGACAGCGGCGGCGCCACGGCGAGCGCGATCGGCGCCGCCCGCTGGAGGGCGAGCCGCTTGGGCACGAGCTCGCCGAAGACGAGCGACAGGTAGGCGATGACGAGGGTCATGAGGATGAGGGCCAGCGTCCCTGCCGCCCCCTCGGGCACTCCCAGCCGCTCGAGGAGCGGGGCCACGTCGGGCGCGATCGTCGTCGCGCCGTAGGCCGCGGAGAGGAAGCCCGCGACGGTGACACCGATCTGGACGGCGGCGAGGAAGGTGTTGGGGTCGCGCGCGAGCCGGGCGACCTTCGCCCCGCGGCCACTGCTGCGCTCCATCGCCCCGAGCTGGGTGTCCCGCAACGAGACCAGCGCGAGCTCGGTCGCGGCGAAGATGCCACCGACGAGGACGAAGACGAGCACGAGCCCGAAGGCGAGTGCGGTGTCCTGGTTCACCGGAACCTCCTGGCGGGGCGCTCAGACAGGTTCCGGATGGGACTTCGGGGGCGATCCATGCGCCACATCCTACGGAGATCGCTGGACGGAACCTGTGAGTCTCAGCTGCCCTGCACCGGCAGCGCGGCGACCGCGGAACGGGCCGCGTCGAGGCGTGACTGGGCGTCGACGACAGCCCGTCGAGCCGTGCGCGCCTCCTGCTCGGCGGCGTCGAGGGCCGACTGGGCCTGCGCCATCTCCGCCTGTGCCGACTCGAGCTCGTCCTCGGCCCTGCGACGCTCCCGCGCCAGGGCCTTCGCCTGCGCCTTGGCCGCCTTGGCCTCCGCGACGGCGCGGGCCAGCTCCTCGGGGGTGAGCTCGTCGTCGTCGGAGCCGTCGTCGTCCTGCGACTCGGCGGAGCCGGCCGCGACCTCGTCTCCCTCGTCTCCCCCGTCCACCACACCCTGCCCGCCACCCCGGAGCACCGACATGATCGATCCCGAGCTCGTCACCCCCACGGCGCCGGAGAGGTCGACCTCGCCGAACCCGCTGTAGCTCAGTGCCCGGGTCAGCTGACCGGACGCGAGCGCCTGCGCCGCGGTCTCGTCGGCGAGCGCGGCGATCGCCGAGGCCCTCACCTCGTCGCGCGCGGCCACCGACAGCGCCCCTCCCTCACCTTCCGCGGCGGTCACGACCGAGGCGACGTATGCCGTGAGCGCCGCGTCACGCTCGCCCCTCACCGACGTGAGCAGGGCGGCGTCGAGCCGCGACTGGGCGGCCCGCATCCGGGCGCCCAGGCCGACGAGCTCGGCGAGCGCGCTCGCGTCACCTCGGGGGACGAGGTTCATCGCCCACGCCGTGAGCGTCGGCTTGCGCAGGGCGAGGACGGCCTTGGCGGCGGGCGCGCCCGCCGCTGCCCTGACCTCGGCCGCGAGCGCCTTGCGCGACGCGACGAAGTCCGCGAGCGGGACGGCATACAGACGACCGGCGGCGTCGGCGACGGCGCCGTCGGCACCGTCCTGCGTGCTCTCGCCCATGACGCCGACGATAACGGCCTGGTGGGGCGTCTCCGAGTCAGGTCGCGACGGGCGTGGGGTCCGGCTGCTCCGCGCGACCGTGGGCCGGGTCGACGACGAGGTGCCAGACCCACATGAGGACACCGAGGAGCACGAGGACGAGGCTCGCCACGGCGAGGGTCGTCACCGACCCGGTGACGAGCGGGGTGAGGGCGGCCGCGACGAGCGCGTTGGTCGCCAGCGGCATGACCCCGGCGACCGACGCCGCCGCTCCCCGGACGGCGGGGAAGAGGTCGAGCAGCGCGACCTGGATCGTGGGGAACGCCGTGCCCGTGCCGATCGCGATGAGGCTCGGCCCGACGACGGCCCACGGCAGGGAGGGCCCGAAGATCGCGGCGAGCGCGACGTTGACCACGGCTGCGACGGCCGACACGGCGAAGGCCCAGGTGATGAGCCGTCGCGGGTCCACCCGGCCCGCCGCACGTCCGCTCACCCAGGACCCGACGACGACCCCGCTGATCATCGGCACGAAGAACTGCCAGAAGTCGCCCTCGCCCTTGCCGAGCAGGTCGACGACGAAGATCGCCGCACCGCCGATGTAGATGAACTGCCCCGCGAAGACGAGGGTGATCGCCCAGCCCATGCGCTCGAACCGGCCGTCACGCGCGACGTGCGCGAGGTCGCGCAGCATCGGGCCGAGCCGCAGCGGGCGACGGCGCTCGCGCGGGTGGGTCTCGGGGACGACCAGCAGCACGACGACGGCGAGGACGAGGGCGAACGCCCCGACGAACCAGAAGATCGTCGGCCACGGCCCGAGACCGAGCAGCAGCCCACCGATGATCGGTGCCACCGCGGGCGCCAACCCGAAGATCATCATGACGCGGCTCATGACCCGCTGCGCCTCTGCCCCGTCGAAGAGGTCGCGGATGATCGTGCGCCCGATGATCGTCGAGCCGCCGGCCGAGATGCCCTGCAGGACACGGAAGACGAGCAGCACCGGCAGGCTGGGCGACAGGGCGCACCCGATGCTCGCGAGCGTGTAGGCCGCGAGCGCACCGATGACGACCGGCTTGCGGCCGACGGCGTCGGACAGCGGCCCGTGGAAGGGCGTCATCACCGCGAACGCGAGCATGTAGGCGCTCACGACGAGCTGCATCTCGTCGACGCCGACCCCGAACTCGCCGCGCATCTGCGCAAAGGCGGGGAACGGCGTGTCGATCGAGAACGGGCCGAGCATCGCCATGCCGGCGAGGACGAGCGTGAGGAGCAGCCCCGCGTGGCGTCGCGAGTGGCCGCCCGGCGCGGACTCCCGCGTGACGTCCGTGCGCGCCGCGCCGGTCACGAGCTCGTGCGCGCCCGGCGCGGGGTGCGCATCAGCAGCCGAGGAGGCGCTGGGCGAGGTAGCCCTCGACCTGGTCGAGCGCCACCCGCTCCTGCGCCATCGTGTCGCGCTCGCGGATCGTCACCGCCTGGTCCTCGAGCGTCTCGAAGTCGACGGTGATGCAGAACGGCGTGCCGATCTCGTCCTGGCGGCGGTAGCGCTTGCCGATGGCACCGGCGTCGTCGAAGTCGACGTTCCAGTTCTTGCGCAGGGCCGCCGCGAGGTCGCGGGCCTTGGGCGAGAGGTCGGCGTTGCGCGACAGCGGGAGCACGGCCGCCTTGACCGGCGCGAGGCGACGGTCGAGCTTGAGCACGACGCGCTTGTCGACCCCACCCTTGGTGTTGGGCGCCTCGTCCTCGGCGTAGGCGTCGACGAGGAACGTCATGAGGCTGCGCGAGAGGCCGGCCGCCGGCTCGATGACGTAGGGCGTGTAGCGCTCGCCGCTCGTCTGGTCGAAGTAGACGAGGTCGGTGCCCGAGTGCGTGCTGTGGGTCGACAGGTCGAAGTCGGTGCGGTTGGCGATGCCCTCGAGCTCGCCCCACTCGCTGCCGGCGAAGTTGAAGCGGTACTCGATGTCGACGGTGCGCTTGGAGTAGTGCGACAGCTTGTCGGCCGGGTGCTCGTAGTGGCGCAGGTTGTCGGGGTTGATGCCGAGGTCGACGTACCAGCGGGTGCGCTCGTCGATCCAGTACTGGAACCACTCGTCGTCGTCGCCGGGCTTGACGAAGAACTCCATCTCCATCTGCTCGAACTCGCGGGTGCGGAAGATGAAGTTGCCGGGGGTGATCTCGTTGCGGAAGCTCTTGCCCGTCTGGGCGATGCCGAACGGCGGCTTCTTGCGCGAGGTCTGCATGACGTTGAGGAAGTTGACGAAGATGCCCTGCGCGGTCTCGGGGCGCAGGTAGTGCAGGCCGCCCTCGTCCTCGATGACACCGAGGTGCGTCTTGAGCATCATGTTGAACTCGCGGGCCTCGGTCCACTGGCCGCGGGTGCCGCAGTTGGGGCAGGCGATCTCGGTGAGCGGGATCGAGTCGGGGTCGACCTGCGCGTCGGCGGCCGCGCGCTTGTTCTGCTTGTCCGCGATCGCCTCCTGCATGTGGTCGACGCGGAAGCGCTTGTGGCAGCTGAGGCACTCGGTGAGCGGGTCGGTGAAGGTGCCGACGTGGCCGGAGGCGACCCAGGTCTCGCGCGGCAGGATGATCGAGGAGTCGAGGCCGACGACGTCGTCACGGCCGATGACCATGGACTTCCACCACTGGCGGCGGATGTTCTCCTTGAGCTCGACGCCGAGGGGCCCGTAGTCCCAGGCCGAGCGGGTGCCGCCGTAGATCTCGCCGCTGGGGAAGACGAAACCCCTCCGCTTGCAGAGGTTGACGACGGTATCGACGGTGGAGGTCTCCTTGGCCATGCGCGCAAGGTTACTGGCCGCACGGACACCTCCTTGCACCGGTTTGACCGACCCCGGCGGTTGCGCTGCCGCTGACGAGGGGCCGATCGGGTATGCCGTCCGCTCCCGTAGGCTGCACGCTCGTGTCACCCCTTCGCGAATCCCTCGAGAACGCGAGCGCGCCGGCCCTGCGGACGATCGCCTCGCTCCCCCGCGCCGTGCCGTTCCTCGCGGTCCTGGCCCTCATGGTCGCGGGAGCCTTCATCCCCGGATGGGGCTGGGTGCTGCTCGCCGTCGTGACGCTCTTCCTCACCTGGCTGCTCGTCCTCGGCTGGCCGCGGCTCACCACGCCCGAGCGCCTCATGCGGATCGCCGTCGTGGCGATCGCGCTCGCCATCACCGTCACCCAGGCCGTCCCCCGCTGACGCTCCACACCTGATGGCCCCACCGCGCGGCGTCCCGGCTCATCTGATTGCCCCACCGCGCGGCGTCGCCGCCCATCTGATTGCCCCTGGACGGGGGCGGAGCGCAGCGACGCCTCGTCCATGGGCAATCAGATGAGCTCCTTGTTGACAACCATTCTCATGTGAGTTGAGAATGGTTGTCATGAAGCGCACCCTCCTCGTCACCGCCCCGCTCGTCGGAGCACTCGTCGTCGCCGGATGTGGCGGCAGCTCGGAGGCGGAGTCGTCGGGCTCGGCGAAGCCGGGTGCGCTGCCGGTCGTCGCGGCGTTCTACCCGCTCGGCTACGCGCTCGAGCGGGTCGGTGGGGAACGGGTGGACGTCACCTCGCTCACCAAGCCCGGCGCCGAGCCGCACGACGTCGAGCTCACCCCACGCGACGTCGCCGACCTCGGCCGTTCCTCGCTCGTCGTCTACGAGAAGGGCTTCCAGCCCGCCGTGGACGACGCCATCGGCTCGCAGGTCGACGCCTCCAAGGCTCTCGATGTCGCGACCGAGGTCGACCTCACGGTCGCCGCCACCGACGACGGGCACGACCACGGCGGCGGCGAGGAGCACGGGGACGAGGGCGCCGTGGACCCACACTTCTGGCTCGACCCGACCCGCTACGCCTCGGCAGTGAAGGCGATCGCCAAGAAGCTGGCAGCGGTCGACCCGGCCGGCGCGACGGCATACCGCGCCAATGCCGAGACCATGGTCGCGGAGCTGACCACGCTCGACACCGAGTTCGCGACCGGGCTCAAGACCTGCACGAACCGCGACCTCGTCACCGGGCACGTGGCGTTCGCCTACCTCGCGGACCGCTACGACCTGCACCAGTCGGGCGTCTCCGGCCTGTCCCCCGACGCCGAGCCCAACGCCGCGACGATGAAGGACATCGTCGAGCACGTGCGGGAGCACAAGGTGACGACGATCTATGCCGAGCCGCTCGTGAGCCGGGACCTCACCGAGACCATCGCCAAGGAGTCCGGTGCGACGGTGGCCGTCCTCGACCCGATCGAGGGGCTGAGCAAGGCTTCCGCCGGGAGCGACTACTTCGAGATCATGCGGAGCAACCTCACCGCGCTCCGGAAGGGTCTGGGCTGCTCATGACCGACACCCCGCTCATCTCGCTCCGCTCGGCGACCTTCGGGTATGCCGACAGGACGGTCGTCGAGGGCGTCACCCTCACGCAGGGGCCCGGCGAGGTGATCGCGCTGCTCGGCCCCAACGGCTCGGGCAAGTCCACGCTCGTCAAGGGGCTGCTCGGGCTGTCGGACCACCTCGGTGGCGAGGTCGTCCTCTTCGGGACGCCGCTGGCGCGCTTCAGGGAGAAGCCGCGCATCGGCTACGTCCCCCAGCGCCACTCGCTGTCGTCGTCCGTGCGCGCGACCGTCCGCGAGGTGGTCGAGGTCGGCCGCCTGCCGCTGCGTCCGTTCTGGCGCCCGTCGGGCAGCGAGGACGCGCGAGCCGTCGATGAGGCCCTCGACGCCGTCGGCCTGCGCGACCGCGAGCGCGAGGACGTCGCCACCCTGAGCGGCGGGCAGCAGCGACGCGTCCTCATCGCCCGGGCCCTCGCGGCCGGCCCCGACCTCCTCGTCATGGACGAGCCGACGGCCGGCGTGGACGCCGCCAACCAGGCCGTGCTCGCCGAGGTGCTGTCCGGGCTCGCCGCGCGGGGCACGTCGATGCTCATCGTCACGCACGAGCTGGCGGCACTGCGCGACGTCGTGACCCGGATCGTCTGCATGGACGCGGGCCACGTCGACTTCGACGGGGCGCCCACGGCGTGGGCCAGCGGCCACCGCGGCCACGAGGCCGGCGACGCCCACCACCACCCGTCCCCCACCGAGGCGGGCCACTCACCCGGTCTCGCCGGCATCGTCACCGACACCCTCCCGACGAGGGAGGTGCGGCCATGAGCGACCTGCTCTCCCTCGACTTCATGCGCCAAGCGCTCGTCGCGGCCGTTCTCGTCGGCCTCGCCGCACCCCTGGTCGGCGCGTTCCTCGTGCAGCGGCGCATGTCGCTCATCGGCGACGGCATCGGCCACGTCGCCCTCGCCGGTGTCGCCATCGGGATCCTCACCGGCTCGATGCCGGTGTTCACGGCGCTGGTGGCCGCGGTCGCCGCAGCGGTCGGTGTCGAGCTCATCCGCGCCGCGGGCCGCACGAGCGGCGACATCGCCCTCGCCGTGATGTTCTACGGCGGCATCGCGCTCGGCGTCGTCCTCATCTCGAAGTCGAGCGCCACCTCACCCGGCAACCTCACCGGCTACCTCTTCGGCGCGATCCTCACGACGAGCCGCACCGACATCGCCGTGTTCGCCGCCCTCGCCGTGGTCGTCGTCGCCGTGACGTGGGCGCTGCGCCACCGCTTCTTCGCCGTCGCCAACGACGAGGAGTTCGCGCGAGCCGCGGGCATGCCGGTCATGGGCTACAACATCGCGCTGTCGGTGCTCACCGCCGTGACGGTCGTCGTGTCGATGCGGGTCGTCGGACTGCTGCTCATCACCGCGCTCATGATCATCCCCAACGCGACGGCACAGCTCGTCTCGCGCAGCTTCCGGAGCAGCCTGCTGGCCGCCTCGGTCATCGGCATCCTGTCGAGCGTCGGCGGGGTCGTGCTGTCGTTCTACGCCGAGACGCCGTCCGGCGGCACGATCGTGCTGCTGGCCATCGCGACCTTCCTCGTCACGAGCGTGCTCACCGGCGTGGTGGCGCGGGCGCGACGCGCAGCGCACGAGCGCGCCGAGCGGCACGACCACGAGCACGGACCCGCCTGCGGGCACCCGGCGATCGAGCACGACGGGCACGTGGACTACCTCCACGACGGGCACCGGCACGCGCCGCACCGGGACCACTACGACGAGCACGACGGCCACACGCACGAGAGCGGGGCCGACGGGCCCGGAGGCCAGCAGACCGAGGAGGTCGCCCGATGACCATCCACCCCACCGACCAGGCCACGGCTGGCGCGGCTCGGCGACCGACGCGTCAGCGGGCGGCCCTCGCCGAGCTGATGTCGACGACCTCGGAGTTCCTCTCGGCGCAGGACCTGCACGCCAAGCTCCAGGAACGTGGCGACTCGGTCGGTCTGGCGACGGTCTACCGCAACCTCCAGGCCATGGCCGCGGACGGCGACGTCGACGTCCTGCGCACCGACGACGGCGAGTGCGTCTACCGCTCGTGCGGCACCGAGGCCCACCACCACCACCTCGTCTGCCGCGAGTGCGGTCGCACCGTCGAGGTCGAGGGACCGGCGGTCGAGACCTGGGCCGCAGAGGTGGCACGGCAGAACGGGTTCAGCGACGTCACCCACACCATCGAGCTGTTCGGCACCTGCACCTCACACTGAAAAGCAGCGACTGATTGCCCCGCTGGGACACGTCCGCTCGGCCGAAGGCCTCCACGACGTGTCCCAGCGGGGCAATCAGTCGTCGTTGAACTCGACTCGTCAGGCGTCGGTGGCGGTCTCGGCCGCAGCGTCGACGGCGCCGCCGTAGCGACGGTCGCGGTCGGCATAGATCTCGATCGCCCGCCACAGGTCGCGACGGTCGAAGTCGGGCCACAGCGTGTCGAGGAAGACCATCTCGGCGTAGGCGCTCTGCCACAGCAGGAAGTTGCTCGTGCGCTGCTCCCCCGAGCTGCGGACGAAGAGGTCGACGTCGGGCATGTCGGGCTCGGGGAGGTAGCGCGCGAGCGCCTTCTCGTCGACGTTGCGCGGCTTGAGCCGACCCCGCGCCACGTCCTCGGCCATCGCCCGCGCGGCGTCGCCCAGCTCGGCCCGGCCGCCGTAGTTGACGCAGAAGTAGAGGGTGAGCCCGGTGTTGTGCTGGGTGAGCTCCTGGGCGATCTCGAGCTCCTTGATGACCGAGCTCCACAGCCGCGGCCGGCGGCCGACCCACCGCATCCGCACGCCCCAGTCGTGGAGCTGGTCGCGCCGGCGCCGGATGACGTCGCGGTTGAACCCCATGAGGAAGCGAACCTCGTCGGGCGAGCGGCGCCAGTTCTCGGTGGAGAACGCGTAGGCGGACAGGTGGGTCACGCCGGCCTCGATCGCACCGGCGACGACGTCGAGCAGCGCGCCCTCGCCGGCCTCGTGGCCCTTGGTGCGCGGCAGTCCACGCTGGTTGGCCCAGCGCCCGTTGCCGTCCATGACGATCGCCACGTGGCCGGGGACCTGCTGCGCCGGAACGGCCGGAGGCTGGGCTCCACTGGGGTGCGGGAAGGGGCGGCTCGTCACCGCTCCACCATACGGAGCGAGCGCACCCCGCGTTCGAGGTGCCACTGCAAGAACGCCGTGGTCAGGCCGCTGCCCTCACGGCGGTGCCGCACGTCGGACGAGTCGGCAATCATCCAGTCACCGGCGAGCAGCGCGGCAAGCAGGCGCAACGTCTCCGGTGCGGGGGCGGAGGAGCCGGGCGGACGGCATACGGAGCAGACGGCGCCACCGGACACGATGTGGAACGCGCGGTGAGGACCCTCGGCGCCGCACTTGGCGCAGTCGTGGAAGCTCGGCGCCCAGCCGGCGACCGCGAGCGCGCGCAGGAGGTAGGCGTCGAGGACGAGGTTGGGGTCGTGCTCCTTGCCCGCGAGCGAGCGCATCGCGCCGGTGACGAGGAGGTACTGCTGGAGCGCCGGCTCTCGCTCCTCGGTGAGCCGGTCGCAGGTCTCGAGGACGGCGTTGGCCGCGGTCCACGCGTCGTAGTCGCGCGCGCACACGTCGCCCCACGACTCGAGCGTCTCGGCCTGGGTCACGGTGTCGAGGTTGCGTCCCTCGTAGCACTGGAGGTCGACGAGCATCCCCGGCTCGAGCCGTGCGCCGAAGCGCGACTTCGTGCGGCGCACGCCCTTGCCGACGGTGCGGACCTTGCCCAGGCTGCGCGTGAGCACGGTGATGATGCGGTCTGCCTCGCCCAGCTTGTGGGTGCGCAGCACGATCCCCTGGTCACGGTAGAGCGGCACGCCCCATTGTCTCCCGAGCCTCCGACAATGCCGGTATGCCGTGCCGCCCGAAGCCCTACGGTGTCGCCATGAGCTCTCGCGCCCCGTTCTTCGAACCGCCCCTCCCGCCTGCGGACGACATGGAGGAGCCGGGCGGGTTCGTCAACCTCCCGTGGACGCCGCCGATGAACGTCGTACCGGTCTCGGTGCCGGTCGACGCAGACGTCTTCGTGAGCGACTCCGTCGTCGTGCGGGTGCCCGAGATCCAGGTGTTCGACCGGGGCATGCTGCTGCGCCTCGAGGCGTGGGTCCACCCGGAGGCTGCGGTGAGAGCGGCGGGCGTGCACGGCCTCCCCGAGGAGCCGCGGCTCGGGATCCTGCTCGGCGACGGCACGAAGCTCGGCTCGGGCGAGCCCGGGCACTCCCCTGACGTCGCCCCCGACGAGCCCGGGTCCCCCGAGCGTCCCAGCCTCGTCATGAACGGCGGTGGCGGGGGCGAGCTCAGGACGACCCAGTCGTGGTGGCTGCACCCCGTCCCCGACCGAGACGCGGAGCTGGTCGTCGAGTGGGAGGCGCTCGAGGTCCCCGAGACATTCGTGCCGCTCGACCTGGTGGCCGTGCGGGAGGCGAGCACCCGCGCACGGGTGCTGTGGCACGTGCCCGACGCGGACTACCCGGAGGGCGGGTGGTTTGGGTGGTCGACCATCGGCGGCTCGGTGTACTCGGGTTCTCCCGAGGTGCAGGGCGACGATCCGCGAGACGGACGGGCTTGACCGGCGGACCGTCCCGTCGGCCGGGTCGCAGCGCTCGACACGCACTGGAAAGGACTAGAACAGGTGTTCGACCTGCGATAGGGTCGTCCCATGGACGCGGTCCTGCAGCACTCGCTCTTCGACACCGGTGACGCCATCGAGCTCGGACACCTGGCGCCCACGCGCACCCACCTGTCGCGCGGCGCATGGGTCGACTACCAACCGGCGTGGCTGGCCGGCGCCGACCTCCTTTTCGACGCATTGCACCACGAGGTCCCGTGGAAGGCGGAGCGGCGCGAGATGTACGAACGCGTCGTCGACGTCCCCCGCCTGCTCAAGTTCTACGAGGAGGGCGAGGCGCTCCCCCACCCGACCCTCACCGAGGCGCGAGAAGCGTTGTCCCGCACGTATGCCGGTGAGCTGGGCGAGCCCTTCGTCTCCGCCGGGATGTGCCTCTACCGCGACGGCCGCGACTCAGTCGCGTGGCACGGCGACCGCATCGGCCGCGCCCGTGACATGGACACGATGGTCGCCATCCTCTCGGTCGGCTCGGCGCGCTCGCTCATGCTGCGACCCCGCGGTGGCGGGGCATCCATCGGCTTCTCGCTCGGACACGGCGACCTCGTCGTCATGGGTGGGTCGTGCCAGCGCACCTGGGACCACGCCATCCCCAAGACGAGCAAGCCGGTCGGCCCGAGGATCTCGATCCAGTTCCGACCACGCGGGATCCGCTGACTCCGCTTCGACGAGCGCGGCAGGCGGGTGCGTGCCATCCTCGTCATGTGAACAAGTCACGTTTGCCTGACGTTGGCCGCAACATTGTTCCTATGTCATCGGGGTCGGGTGGGATCGGGAGCATGACACCGCCCTCGCTCTCGTCACGCCTGCGGCGCACCGCCGTCGTCGCCTTCGCCGCGCTCCCACTCGTCGTCGCCGCCCCGACCGCGTACGCCGCGCCGGGGGGTCCGGACGCCACCGGCACGGCCCCGGTCACCAGTGGCGCCGACCCGTCGACCGGCCGGGTCCCGGCCGCCAGCTCCGACCTCGCCGAGCCGAGGGTCCTCGCGCCGACCGCGGTCCAGACCGCGAACCGGCTGTGGCTCAGCGATGTGACCCGCCCCGTGGCCCCGGCGGTGTCCCTGAGGTCGTTCGAGTGGCTGGACGCGGGTGGCTTCATGCGCGGTGACCTCCTCAAGGTCGACCTCGCCGCAGGGTCGGTCAGGCCCGACTACATCAACGCCGCCAAGGTCGCCTCGGCGAGCCCGCTCACCGAGCTCGCCGACCCGCGGCGCACGGTTGCAGCCGTCAACGGCGACTACTTCGACATCAACAACTCCAACGCACCGCAGGGCGGCGCCAAGAAGCTCGACGGCACCATCGTCAAGGGACCCAACCCCGGTCACAACCGCGCCCTCGGCGTCGGCGCCGACGGTCTGGGTCGGATCAGCTCGATGTTCCTGCAGGGCACGGTGTCGTGGAGCGGTACCAGCACGACCCTCGACGGACTCAACCAGTCGGCCATCCCGGCGAACGGCGTCACCGCGTTCACCCCGGCCTGGGGTGCCTACACCCGCTCGCGCGTGACCGGCGGCGCCACCAAGGTGCGCGAGGTGATCGTGCGCGACGGCGCCGTCGAGTCCGTCGCCACCACTGCGGGCGAGGGCCAGCTGGCCCCGTCGCAGGTCGCCCTCGTGGGGCGTGGCACCGGAGCCGACCGCCTCGCCGGCCTGGCCGTCGGCGACAAGGTTGCGCTCGACTACTCGCTGCGCAACGACGGCGACAACCTCGCCATGGCCATCTCGGGCAACACGATGCTGCTCGAGGACGGCGCCGTGGTCCCGCAGGGCGACACGGCGATCCACCCGCGCACCGCGGTCGGCTTCGACGCCGACGGCTCGACGATGTTCCTGCTCACCGTCGACGGGCGGATGGCCGACTCGCGCGGCATGACCTACGCCGAGACCGGTGCCTTCCTCAAGGAGGTCGGCGCCGACGACGCCATCAACCTCGACGGCGGCGGCTCCTCGACGATGCTCGCCCGTGAGGCCGGGGAGGACGACCTCGACGTCGAGAACCAGCCCTCCGACGGTGGCCTGCGCCCTGTGCCCGACGGCATCGGCCTGTTCGCCGACGCCGGGTCCGGCCAGGTGCGCGGCCTCCGGCTCGTCACGGCCTCCGACGAGGAGAACCCCGACCTGCTCCGGGCCTTCCCTGGGCTCACGCGGCAGCTCACCGGCCTCGGGCACGACGAGACGTACGCCCCGGTCGCCACGACGCCGGCATACCGGGCGACGAACGCCGCGACCGTCTCGCCGACGGGTCTCGTCAAGCCCAGCGCACCCGGGACCACGACGGTCACCGCCCAGATCGGCGCGGTCAAGGAGTCCCTCGACCTCACCGTCCTCGGAGCGCTGCAGCGGCTGCGACCGAGCGTCGACAAGGTCTCGATCCTCGACCCCACGCAGCCGGCGACGTTCCGCATCGTCGGCTCGGACGCCAACGGGTTCGAGACCCCGCTCGAGGCCGGCGACGTCACCCTCGACGCCGACGACTCGCTCGTGAGCGTCACCGGCGACGGCGTCGACTTCACCGTCCGGGCCAAGCCGGGGGTCACCACCGGCGCCCTCGTCGTCAGGGCGACCGCCCGAGGCGTCGTGACGCACGTCCCGGTCGCCATCGGGTCCGTGAGCACCACCCTGAGCACGTTCGACGAGGCCGCCTCGTGGCGCTTCACCCAGGCGCGCGCCGCCGGGTCGGTCGAGCCGGCCCCCGGGCGTGAGGGCGGCACCGGACTGAAGATGACCTACGACTTCACCCAGTCCACGGCGACCCGGGTCGGCTACGCGCGGCCCCCGACACCGATCACGATCACGCAGGGGCAGCCGCTCGCCCTCGGCGTGTGGGTGCACGGCGACGGCAAGGGTGCGTGGACGTCCTTCGGCATCAGCGACGGCCAGGGCAAGGCGGCCTCGCTCTACGGCCCGTACGTCACGTGGACCGGCTGGAAGTACATGGAGGTCCCCGTGCCCCAGACCCTCCCGGGCCCGGTCACCCTCAACTTCGTCGCCACCATCGAGACCGGCGCCGCGCGCTCCTACACCGGCGCCGTCGTCCTCGACGACCTCACCGTCAAGACTGCGCCGCCCGTGAGCGCGCCGGCCACGCCGGTGGCCCAGGACCCGGTGGTCCAGCAGCACACGGCGCTCAGCACGACGGGTGAGCAGTTCACGTATGCCGTGATGTCCGACGGGCAGTTCACGGCCGACAACCAGTCGCTCGTCCCCGCAGTGCGGCGCACCATGCGCGAGATCGTCGCCAGCCGACCGGACTTCGTCGTCATCACCGGCGACCTCGTCGACACCGGCTACCCGGCCGACTTCGCGCTGGCCAAGAAGGTCATCGACGAGGAGCTCACCGCCAAGGGACTGCGGTGGTACTACCTGCCCGGCAACCACGAGATCTACGGCCCCGGCTCGACGAGCAACTTCAGCGCCGTCTTCGGCGAGACCCACCACAGCTTCGTCCACAAGGGCACGCGGTTCGTCCTGCTCGACTCCTCCACCGGCACCTTGCGTGGAGGTGGGTTCGACCAGTGGCAGATGCTGCGCTCCGCCCTCGACGACGCCGAGCGCAACGACGCCGTCCACGGTGTCGTGGTCGGGTGGCACCACCCACCGCGCGACCCCAGCCCGGTCAAGGGCTCGCAGATGACCGACCGGGTCGAGGCCGAGACCGTCGAGGGCTGGCTGTCCGACTTCCGGCTCCGCAGCGGCAAGGGCGCACTCTTCGTCGGCGGCCACGTCGGCGCGTTCTCAGCCGGCCGGGTCGACGCCGTCCCCTACGTCGTCAACGGCAACTCGGGCAAGGCACCGTCGACCTCACCGGACGAGGGCGGGTTCTCGGGATGGACGACGGTGCGCATCGACCCCGAGGCGCCACGCACCCCCGGCGCCAGGCTCTTCCGCGCAGACCCCGCCGCCCCCGGACCGCACTCGTGGGCCCGGGTCCAGATCCGGCCGCACGTCGACGAGCTCACGGTGTCGGCACCGAGCGTGGCCGTGGGCGAGTCGGCACCGGTGGCGACGACGGTCATCCAGGGCACCAGGTCGTTCCCACTCGCCTACCCGGTGAGCGCCGCCTGGTCCGGGAACGGCGTCCACGTCGGATCGGGCAGGGCCCCGGGAAGTGCCGTGGCGGCATACGACCCCGCGACCGGCCGGCTCACCGGGCTGCGCGCCGGGACCGGCACACTCACCGTCGTCGTCAACGGCGTGAGCCGCACCGCGACGGTCACCGTCGGCTGAGCGGGACGGCATACCTCAGCTTTTGCTCCCCATGAGGGAAGGTTCGGGGTCCGGAGGGAAGGTTCCCCTCCGGACCCCGAAGGTTCCGTCCGGTCGTGAGGCGCGCGGCGCCCCTTCGGGGCGGGTCAGGCGGCGGCGTCGTCGCGCACGGCGCGGTTGACCGCCGAGAGCACCGCCGTGAGCGAGGCGCCCACGATCGACGAGTGCATGCCGATGCCCCAGAGGACCCGGTCGCCGACGGCGCACTCGACATAGGCCGCGGCCTTGGCGTCGCCACCGGACGACAGCGCGTGCTCGGAGTAGTCGAGCACCCGCACGTCGACCCCGACGGTCGACAGCGCGTCGATGAACGCCGCGATCGGGCCGTTGCCGAACCCGTCGACGGTGATCTCCTGGCCGCCGTCGAGCATGACCGCGGTGATGTGGTCGCGCCCGTCGCCGGCACTGACGAGGGTGTGGCTCACGGGTGTGAACCGGCCCCAGTCGTTGCGCTTGCCCGGCTTGGCCGGCAGGTACTCGTCGCGGAAGATCGACCACAGCTCCTTGGCCGTGATCTCACCACCCTGCGAGTCGGCGCGCCGCTGGACGACCTGGCTGAACTCCACCTGGAGGCGACGCGGGAGGTCCAGGCCGTGCTCGGTCTTGAGCAGGTAGGCCGAGCCGCCCTTGCCGGACTGGCTGTTGACGCGGACGACCGCCTCGTAGGACCGGCCGATGTCGTGCGGGTCGATCGGCAGGTAGGGCACGCCCCAGTCGAGGTCGTCGACGGTCTTGCCCGCGGCCCGGCTCCGACGCTCCATGTCGTCGAGGCCCTTCTTGATCGCGTCCTGGTGCGACCCGGAGAACGCCGTGTAGACGAGGTCGCCGCCCCACGGGTGGCGCTCGTGCACCGGCAGCTGGTTGCAGTACTCGACGGTGCGCCGGATCTCGGCCATGTCGGAGAAGTCGACCTGCGGGTCGATGCCCTGGCTGTAGAGGTTCATGCCGAGGGTGACGAGGCAGACGTTGCCGGTGCGCTCGCCGTTGCCGAAGAGGCAGCCCTCGATCCGGTCGGCGCCGGCGAGGTAGCCGAGCTCGGCGGCCGCGACACCCTCACCGCGGTCGTTGTGCGGGTGCAGGCTGACGACGACCGACTCGCGCCGGTCGAGGTGGCGGATCATCCACTCGATCGAGTCGGCGTAGACGTTGGGCGTGGCCATCTCGACGGTCGCCGGCAGGTTGATGATCATCTTGTGGTCCGGCGTCGGGTCGATGACGGCGATGACCTCGTTGCAGACCCGGACGGCGAACTCGAGCTCGGTGCCGGTGTAGGACTCCGGCGAGTACTCGTAGTAGACCGTCGTCTCGGGGATCGTCTCCTCGAGCTTCTTGCACAGCCGCGCCCCCTGGAGCGCGATGTCGATGATGCCCTCCTTCGGCAGGTCGAAGACCACACGCCGCTGGAGCACCGAGGTGGAGTTGTAGAAGTGGACGATCGCCTGCTTGCTGCCGCGGATCGCGTCGAAGGTCCGCTCGACGAGGTGGTCGCGGCACTGGGTGAGCACCTGGATCGTCACGTCGTCGGGGATGTGCCCACCGTCGATGAGCTCACGGCAGAAGTCGAAGTCGGTCTGGCTCGCGCTCGGGAAGCCGACCTCGATCTCCTTGTAGCCCATCTTCACGAGGAGCTTGAACATCCGCATCTTGCGCTCGGAGTCCATGGGGTCGATGAGCGCCTGGTTGCCGTCACGCAGGTCGACGGCGCACCACCGCGGCGCCTTGGACATGACCTGGTCGGGCCACGTGCGGTCGGGCAGCCGGACGTCGATCTGCTCCTGGAAGGGCAGGTACTTCGTCGCTGGCATCCCACTGGTCTGCTGGGGGTGCTTCATGGTGCTTCCTCTACTCACTTCTCGTCATGTGCTCAGCCGGGGCACAGCGAGCTCCGCGACGAGGAGGGCCGATTCAGGCCTCGCCGCGGCAGAGAAGGAGGAGCCGCGAGTACCGCACGGCATCGAGTATGCCGTCCGCCCACCTGCGCGTCGCCCTCCGGTCCGCACTGTGGGCACGTCGCGCTCGTTGCGTCTGCGGCAACGGTTGCTCTAGCCGCCGTTTCCGCAGACGCAACGGGGGCAACGGGGGGCAACGGTGGGGTGAAGGTGGTCAGCCGCGGCAGCGCACGGACAGGCAGGTGACGCAGCCCTCGAGCTTCTCGAACTCGCTGATGTCGACGGTGACGACCTCGTGCCCGCGCCCGCGCAGCAGCTCGGCCGTGCGGGGCGCGCTGGCCGCCATGAGCAGGGTCGCGTCGTCGAGCAGCACGACGTGCGCGCCGCCCTCCTCGGGCATGCCCTCGTAGGCCGGGAAGGCGCCGGGCCAGTCGACGACCGGGTCCCAGCCGATGACCGTGCCGTCGGGCAGAGCCGTGACCGCCGACTTGAGGTGGAGGGCGCGCTCGACCGTGACGGCCTGGGTGCGCATCCCGACGGACCCGAGGTGGGTCGCCAGCTGCTGGATGCCGGCGCCGTTGGTCCGCCCGCCCAGACCGACGTATGCCGTGTCCCCGACCTTGAGGACGTCTCCCCCGTCGAGCGTCCCGGGCTCCTCGATCCGCACGACACGGTAGCCGAGGTCGCGCACGACACCCTCGACCGCGGCGACCTCCGGCTTGCGCTGCGCCGCACCGGGATTGGTGAGCACGGCGACGTCGCCGGCCACGACGACGGCGTCCTCGATGAAGACGGCGTCGGGGCAGTCGTCGGCCGCGGGGACCTCGACGGTCTCCCAGCCCGCGGACCGCAGGCACGCGGCATACGCATCCCACTGCTGCATGGCGAGGTCGAGGTCGATCGGGGTCTTCTCGAGATGGGTGACCAGTCCGTCGGCGAGACGGGGACCGGGACGACGGACGAGGGCGGTTCGACGAGTCACGGGTCCGACCCTATGCGCCCATCCCCGCCCGCCGGCGACCGACTCAGGCAGGCCGTCCGGCGATCTCGGTGGTGCTGTCGTCGAGCTCCTCGATGGTCCGGGTCCGAAGGATCGGTGACCCGAGCAGGAACAGGACGGCCAGGCTTCCGCCGACCGCAGACACCACCATGGTCGTGCCGACCCCGATCCACTCCCCGAGGAAGCCGCCGAGGACCGCGCCCACCGGACGGATGCCGTAGTTGATGGTGCTGAACGCGCCGACCACCCGGCTGCGCACGGCGTCCGGGGTCACGGCGGTCTGCAGCGCGTTGAGCGGGACGTCGAGCAGCATGACGCCGAAGGCGGAGACGAACTCGACGAGTCCGAGGACGGCCATCCGCACCTCGACCGGCCCGTCGGCGAGCGGCAGGGCCGCGAACGGGGCCGAGAACAGCACCGCGCCGACCGCGATGGTCACGCCGACCCCCAGCCGGCGCGTGACCCGGCCGGCGAGGACCGCGCCGAGGAGGCCACCCGTCGCGCCGACACCCAGCGCGAGGCCGATGCTGCCGGCCCCCAGCCCGAGCTCGCGGCTGGCGAAGAGGATGAGCAGGGCGGCCGCGACGAAGTTGAAGAAGTTGATCGTGGTGACGCAGGCCAGCGACGCCCGCAGGTACGGGTGGTGGACCACGAGCAGCAGGCCGTCGCGCGAGCGGGCGAGCAGGCTCGTGTCCGGCGGTTCGACGGGTCGGTCCTCCACGCGGACGCGCCGCAGGAGCAGCGCCGAGAGGAGGAACGACACCGCGTCGACCACGAGGGCGACGGGTGCGGTGAGCACCTGGATGAGGCCACCGGCCACGGCGGGCCCGGCGACGAACGACAGCGACCTCGTCGAGCTCAGCAGCCCGTTGGCCTCGACGAACTGGTCACGACGCACCAGCGAGACGAAGAAGCTCGGGTATGCCGTCTGGTAGAGCACCTGCCCGAGTCCCGCGAGCAGCGCGACGACGACGAGCTGGGTCATCGTCACCACGCCGAGCCAGTGCGCGACCGGCAGGCTGAGGAGGACGACGGCGCGCAGGACGTCGGCGACGATGAGCAGGCTCCTCTTGCGGGGCTGGTGGTCCACCCACGACCCGACGAACAGCGACAGGATGTTCGGCGCCCACACCGCGGCGGTGAGCAGGCCGACCGTGGGGGCGCTGGCGTGGAGCGTGGTGACGGCGATGAAGGGCAGCGCGAGGCCGGTGATCCGGTCACCGAACTGCGAGATGCCCTGCCCGGCCCAGTAGGTCGCGAAGCGGCGCTCCCGCCACAGCGGAGTCCGCACGGCGGTGTCGCTCACTCCCTCCCACCCCCTGCACCGGCCTCGCCGACCCGCTCGTCCGCGTCCTCGTCCCCCTGCTCGACCTCGGCCGAGGGCAGGACGTAGCGGAGCAGCCGGACCCGGCGAGCCCCCGGCGTCGGCTCGTCGGCCCCCTTGCGCAGGACGTACGGCGCGAGCAGCGCCTCGACCGCGGCCTCGATGCCGGCCAGCTCGTCGGCCGTCGCGACGATGGACGTGTTGGACAGTCCGGCTGAGCGGCGCCACTGCCTCTCGAGGAGGGGCTCGGTGTCGCGGGCCCAGGCCTCGGGCAGCCCTGCCGCCTGGTCGAACATCACGCGCGACAGCAGGCTCGCCGCGTCCTGCCCGGCCGCGTCGTCCGCCGGGGTGAACCGAAACCCCGTGGCGGCCGCCTCCCACCACCGCTGCCGTCCGTCGGCATCGACCGCGGCATCCCGAACGAGGCCGTGCTCGGCGAGGTGGCGCAGGTGCCAGCTCGTCACCGAGGGCGTCGCCCCGACGTGGGGCGCGAGAGCGGTCGCCGTGCTCGGCCCGTGCCCCTGGAGCCGGCTGAGGATGGCCAGCCGCACCGGGTGTGCCAGCGCGCGGATGCTCCGCGGGGTGAGCTCGATGTCGCCGTAGGGGTTGGCCATGGGTCTCCGTTCAGATGTGAGAGGACTCTCTCGAAATAACCCTCTCACAGTCGTGCGCCGGCGACCACCCCACAATTCCGGTGACAGCCCGACCCACGGTCGGGCACTCTCACCCCATGGCCCTCCCCGACGGACTCACCGCGCGACCGCACACCCTCGACGACGCGCAGGCCGTGTGCGACCTCGTCGCCGCGACCGAGCTCGTCGACGCCGGCGAGGCGGCCATCGAGCTCGAGGACATCCAGGGCGACTGGGCGCGCAGCAGCTTCGACCTCGCGACGCAGAGCATCGGGCTCTGGGACGGCAGCCGCCTCGTCGCGGCCGGTGAGGTGTTCAAGGGACGCCGGGCCGACGCAGGGGTCCACCCGGAGCACCGTGGGCGCGGCATCGGCACGTGGCTCGCCGGGTGGGTCGAGGACTGTGCCCGCTCGACCGGCTCGCGGCTCGTCGGCCAGACCGTCCCGGGCGGGAGCGGCGCCGAGGAGTTCTTCCGGGACCGCGGCTACCGCGAGGGCTGGACGTCCTGGGTGCTCCAGCTCCCGCCCGACGCCACGATCGAGCTCCAGCCCCTCCCCCACGGCTACGCGCTGCGCCAGTTCCGTGGCGGCGAGGACGGCCGGACGGCCTTCCACCTCATCGAGGACGCCTTCAACGAGTGGCCCGACCGCGAGCCGTCGAGCTACGACGACTGGGCTCCCCGGGGGCCGCTGCGACCGGGGTTCGAGCCGTGGCAGATCCGGTTCGTCACGGACGCCGACGGCACCGACGTCGGGGTCTGCTACACGATCCTCGCCGGGGCGACCGGCTACGTCGACGCCATCGCCGTGCGCGCCGACCAGCGCGGGTTGGGCCTGGCCCGCGCGCTGCTCGCCGACGCCTTCGCCCGCGCTCGCGAGCACGGGGCGAGCGTCAGCGAGCTGTCGACCGACTCACGCACCGGGGCGCTCGGCCTCTACGAGCACGTCGGGATGCACGTGACGCAGACGTGGCGGCACTGGATGACCGACCTCTGAGAGCCCTCCCGCGTCAGGCCGGGACCGGGATGTCGAACCGCGTGCCGTGGCCGGTGAGCTCGACGAGGGACTCGACCGCGACACCCGAGAGGGTGAGCGTCGAGGCGTGCCGGACGGGGGTCCAGTCGGCACGGACCCACAGCGAGGCGGCCGTGGTCGTCGCGCCCATGACCTCGAACGGCGTCATGCAGTCCAGGCGGACGAGGCCCGACGACGAGGCGCCGTCGTGCAGCGTCACCGGAGCCCGGTCGGCGGCGACCTTCCACGTCGCGCACTCCCCGACTCCTCGGGTCATCCCCTCCAACGACAGTGTCGCCCAGGCGAACTCGCCCGTCGCGGCGCCGAGCGCCTCGTCCTCGTCCTGCGAGTTGAGCACCCCGGCCACCCAGCGATCGCCGCTGCGCGACCACGAGGCACCGTCGACGACGACCACGACCCGACCGTCCGAGGCCTGCGTGCGCAGCCGCTGCGACGCCCCCAGGACGACCTCGGCCTCCATGTCGGGCGGGCCGTTGGTCCAGGCACGCACCGATCCGTGCGCTTCGAGCGCGTCGCCCCAGCAGGCGGCCAGCGCCGGGCCCGCGATGGCGCCTCCCGGCTGCGCCTTGAGCCGACCACAGGACTGCGGAACCCGGTATGCCGTCCCCTCGAGTCCCGCTGCCCCGCCCTTGGGACTCGTCGTCGCCGGTGCCGTCGACGAGGCAGCGTCCGCTCCCCCGTCACCACCGGAGGAGCAGCCTGCGAGCAGCGCGGCGACCGTGGCCGCAGCGCCGGCGACGGTGACGGCAGCGCCACGTCGTCGCCGGGCCGGGCGCGTGGCCCGGCCCTCGTCGATGGCGCTCATCGGCGCTTGAGGAGCTCCTCGGCGACCTGCACCGCGTTGAGCGCAGCGCCCTTGCGCAGGTTGTCGCCGACGACGAAGAGGACGAGGCCCTTGCCCTCGGGCGCGGACTGGTCGGCACGCACCCGACCGACGAAGACCTCGTCACGACCGGCGGCGTCGAGCGGGTTGGGCACATCGGTCACGACGACGCCAGGCGCCTTGGCGAGCAGCTCGAGGGCGCGCTCGGGCGAGATGTCGTCGGCGAACTCGGCGTGGATAGCGAGCGAGTGCCCGGTGAAGACGGGGACGCGCACGCAAGTGCCCGACACGCGCAGGTCTGGCACGTGCAGGATCTTGCGCGACTCGTTGCGGAGCTTCTGCTCCTCGTCGGTCTCGTGCGAGCCGTCGTCGACGACCGAGCCAGCGAGCGGGATGACGTTGAAGCCGACGGGCACGGCATACACGTTCGGCGCGGGAACCTCGACGGCACGGCCGTCGAGCGCGAGATCGGCAGGTGAGCCCGCGGCATACGCGCCCCTGAGCTGGCCGTCGAGCTCCTGGACCCCCTTGCCGCCGGAGCCGGACACGGCCTGGTAGGACGCGACCGTGAGGCGGACCAGCCCGGCGACGTCGTGGAGCGGCTTGAGCACCGGCATCGCGGCCATCGTCGTGCAGTTGGGGTTGGCGACGATCCCCTTGGGGATGGTGTCGAGGTCCTCGGGGTTGACCTCGGCGACGACGAGCGGGACGTCGGGGTCCTTGCGCCAGGCCGAGGAGTTGTCGATGACCGTGGCACCGGCGGCCGCCACCCGGGGGGCCCACTCCTTGGAGGTCGAGCCGCCGTTGGAGAACAGCGCGATGTCGAGCCCGCCGAAGTCCGCGGTGGCGGTGTCCTCGACGGTGACCTGCGTGTCCTTCCACGGCAGCGTGCTGCCGGCGGACCGCGCCGAGGCGAAGTAGCGCATCTCCTCGACCGGGAAGCCGCGCTCCTCGAGGAGAGCGCGCATGACATTGCCGACCTGACCGGTCGCTCCGAAAACACCGACTCGCATGGCGCCAAGTGTAGGAGCCATGCGAGTCGGGTGCGTCAGACGATCAGGACGTGGGCGCCGGCTGGGCGGACTCCTCGTCGGTGTCGTCGGCTGCCTTGTCGCTCGACCCGTTCGAGCCGTTGGACCCGTTCGAGGACGAGCCGGGCAGGGTGACGAGCTCGCCGACACCCTCACCGGGAGCGGACTCCTCGAACGCGAGCGTGAAGTCGTCGCCGTGCTCGGTCACACCGGCGACGACGGCCTGCTCGACCGCGGCCACGGCATACGCGCGGCGGACGACGAGCGGGTCGTTCGACAGGTCCTTCACGAGCGAGAACGCCAGTCCCACCATGACGAGGAGGAAGGGCAGCGCCGCGACGATCGTGATGTTCTGCAGCCCCGACAACGCGTCGGCACCACCGACCACGAGCATGACGGCCGCGACGGCTCCGGTGGCGGCGCCCCAGAAGATCACCGTCGGGCGGCTCGGCACGAGGGTGCCGCGCTCGGACAGGGTGCCCATGACGATCGAGGCGGCGTCGGCGCCGGAGACGAAGAAGATCGCGACGAGCAGCATGACGAGGATCGAGGTCACCGTCGCCCACGGCATCGTGTCGAGCATGCCGAAGAGCGTGGCCTCGGGCGTCTCGGCGCCGGCCAGGTCGGTGCCGGAGCGCTGGGTGAAGATGCCTGCGCCACCGAAGATCGCGAACCACACGAGCGAGACCAGGCTCGGCACGAGCAGGACACCGGTGACGAACTGGCGGATGGTGCGACCACGCGAGATGCGGGCGATGAACATGCCGACGAACGGCGTCCACGAGACCCACCAGGCCCAGTAGAAGATCGTCCAGCCCGACAGCCAGGTCTGCATCGCGTCGCCGCCAGCGGCGTCGGTGCGCGCGGACATCATCGCGAGGTCCTGGAAGTAGCTGCCGACGGCGGTCGGGACGAGGTTGAGGATGAACACGGTCGGGCCGACGACGAAGACGAAGACGGCGAGCACGACGGCCAGCACCATGTTGGTGTTGGACAGCCACTGGATGCCCTTGGAGACACCCGAGACCGCGGACAGGATGAAGCAGAGCGTGAGGACCGTGATGATCGCGACGAGGATGCCGTTGCCGGTGCTGTCGAGACCGGCGACGATCTCGAGGCCGGAGCCGATCTGCAGGGCGCCGAGGCCGAGCGAGGCGGCCGAGCCGAAGAGCGTGGCGAAGATCGCGAGGATGTCGATGATGCGACCGGCCGGTCCGGAGGCGCGACGCTCACCGAGCAGCGGCGCGAACGCCGAGCTGATGAGCAGCGAGCGACCGCGGCGGAACACGCCGTAGGCCACGGCGAGGCCGACGACGGCGTAGATGGCCCACGGGTGCAGCGTCCAGTGGAAGAGCGTCGTCGCCATGGCGGTCTGCACGGCCTGCGGGTTGCCCGCGGCACCGGTGCCCGGGGGCGGGGTGACGAAGTGCGACACCGGCTCCGAGACGCCGTAGAACATCAGGCCGATGCCCATGCCGGCGGAGAACATCATCGCGATCCACGACACGGTGCGGAACTCGGGCTGCTCGTCGTCACGCCCCAGCGGGATGCGGCCGAACTTGCTGGCGGCCAGCCAGATGACGAACACGACGAAGCCGGACGCGACGAGCGCGAACAGCCAGCCCATGTTGTGGACGACCCAGCCGAGCCCGGAGGCGGAGGCGGAGCCGAGGGTCTCGGTGCTGACGAAGCCCCACACGACGAAGCCGATGGCGATGGCGGCGGTGACGCCGAACACGACCTTGTCGAGCTTCTGGGGTTCCTCGGCTGCATGCTCCTCGACCTCGTGGTCGAGCGCCGGGTGCGGGGGCTCCTCGTGCAGCGGGCCGTCGAGGATGGTCCGCTCTCCAGCGGCGTCCCCCGGCGCGGTCGGGCCAGTCTTCATGAGTTTCGTTGTCACAGGTGATCCGGCGCGAACGCCGCTCCTTCGTGTTCTCGTCAGTCTCGTCTGCGGCGCGTATGCCGTCTGCTTCAGGTCGCGTACACCCCTTCGGGGCAACCGCACCACCATGCCGGAGTTCCCCCGCGAGGGGCAACTTCGGTCACGGAGCCACAACGATGTGACGGGACGAGGAGGGTCAGAACCCCAGACGCTGGAGCTGCTTGGGGTCGCGCTGCCAGTCCTTGGCGATCTTGACGTGGAGGTCGAGGTGGACGCGCTGGCCGAGGAGCTTCTCGATGCCCTGGCGCGCGGTCGCGCCGACGTCGCGCAGCCGGGAGCCGCCGCGGCCGATGATGATCGCCTTCTGCGACGAGCGCTCGACGAAGACGTTGACCCGCACGTCCATGAGGGGCTTGCCCTCCGGCCGGTCGGGCCGCTGCACCATCTCCTCGACGACCACGGCGAGCGAGTGCGGGAGCTCGTCGCGCACGCCCTCGAGCGCCGCCTCGCGCACGAGCTCGGCGATCATGATGGCCTCGGGCTCGTCGGTGAGCACGTCGTCGGGATAGAGCGGCCCCGGCGAGGCTGGGAGGTATTTCGCGAGGACGGAGGCCACGGTGTCGACCTGGTCGCCCCTCGTCGCCGAGCACGGCACGATCTCGGCCCAGTCGCCGAGCTGGTCGATGGCGATGAGGTGCTCGGCCAGCCGCTGGCGGTCGACCTTGTCGGACTTCGTCGCGAGGGCGATGATCGGCGTGCGCTTGGCCTGCCGGAGCTCGACGAGCTCGCGGGCGATGAACTGGTCACCGGGCCCGATCCGCTGGTCGGACGGCAGGCAGAAGCCCACCACGTCGACGTCGAGCAGGGTCTCGCGCACGAGGTCGTTGAGCCGCTCGCCGAGCAGGGTCCGGGGCTTGTGCAGGCCCGGGGTGTCGACGAGGACGATCTGGCTCGTCGGAGACGTGACGATGCCCCTGATGGTGTGACGGGTGGTCTGCGGCTTGCTCGACGTGATGGCGACCTTCTCGCCGACGAGGGCGTTGGTCAACGTCGACTTGCCGGCGTTGGGGCGTCCGATGAGGCAGGCGAAACCTGCGGCATACGGCTGGGCGGTGCTCGCGCCGGTGTCGGCGGCGGCGTCGTCAGTCATGGGTGCTCCCGGTCTCGGCTGGTTCCATCAGGTCGTGCGGGGTCGTGGCGACGCGTTCGACGATCACGGTGGCGATGCGGTGTCGGCGGCCGGCCATGCGCTCGGCGGTAAGCCGCAGCCCCGCGACCTCGCAGGACGACCCGAGGATCGGCACGCGGCCGATCGTCTTGCCGATGAGGCCACCGACGGTGTCCACCTCGTCCTCGTCGATGGTGACGCCGAGCTCGTCGGCGAGGTCGTCGATGTCCATCGTCGCGTCGACCCGCCAGCGTCCGTCGCCGAGGTCCTCGAGGTCGGGCGTCTCGCGGTCGTACTCGTCGGCGATCTCACCGACGATCTCCTCGATGATGTCCTCGATCGTCACGAGCCCGGCGGTGCCGCCCCACTCGTCGACGACGAGCGCGAAGTGCGTCTGGTCGCGCTGCATCTCGCGCAGCAGCGCGTCGACCGGCTTTGACTCGGGGATGAACGGCATCGGCCGCATGAAGTCCGCGACGGGGGTGGTGGCGCTCGCCGGGTCGGCAGTGACCCGCCGGACGACGTCCTTGAAGTAGAGGAGGCCGAGCACGTCGTCGGAGTCCTCGCCGGTCACCGGGATGCGTGAGTAGCCGCTGCGCAGGAACAGGTTCATCGCCTGGCGGGCCACGCGGTCGCTGTCGATGGTGACCATGTCGGTGCGCGGCACCATGACCTCGCGGGCGAGGGTGTCGCCGAGCTCGAAGACGGAGTGGATCATCTGCCGCTCGCCGGCCTCGATGAGGGCCGACTCCCCCGCCAGGTCGACGAGGTCGCGGAGCTCGGACTCGCTGTCGAAGGGGCCGTCGCGGTAGCCACGCCCGGGGGTCACCGCATTGGCGAGCAGCACGAGGAGGCGCGCGAGGGGTCCGAGCACGCGTCGCAGCCAGATGGCGACCGGCGCCGCGACGAGCGACACCCGGGACGCGTGCTGGCCGCCGAGCGTGCGCGGCGAGACGCCCACGAGCGCGAAGGAGACGAACGCGAGGATCGCGATGGCGACGAGGAGCGGCTTCCACGTCCCGTCGACGACGCGGTAGACCGCGGTCGTCACGAGGACCGCCGTGGTCATCTCGGCGATGACGCGGACGAACGACAGGACCGACAGGTATGCCGCGCTGTCACCGACGACCGTGGCGAGCGACTGCGACCCGGCGCGCCCGTCGTCGAGCAGTTCCTGAGCACGCACCCGCGAGATGCGGTGCAGGGCAGCCTCGGCGGCCGAGAGGAGGAAGGACAGGATGACGCCGACGACGGTGAGGACGACGAGCCGGGTCATGACCGCACCGCCCCGGTCCCCGACACCGCGCGGGCGTCGGGACTGGCTGGGTCAGGCACCGTTCCGGCCCCTCGTCGCGAGGAAGGTGAGGAGGAGCTGGCGCTGCAGCTCGAACATCTCCTTCTCCTCCTCGGGCTCGGCGTGGTCGTAGCCGAGGAGGTGGAGGATGCCGTGGGTGGTGAGGAGCAGCAGCTCCTCCTCGGTGGCGTGCCCCGCGGTCGCGGCCTGCTTCTCGGCGACGCTCGGGCAGAGCACGATGTCGCCGAGAACGCCCTCCTCGGGCTCGTCGCCGTCGCGGCCCGGGCGCAGCTCGTCCATCGGGAAGCTCATGACGTCGGTCGGGCCGGGGAGGTCCATCCACTGCACGTGCAGGGTCTCCATCGCGGCCTCGTCGACGAGGCGCAGGCAGAGGTCGGCCTGCGGGTGGACCTTCATCTCACCCATGACGTAGCGCGCGCACGCGACGAGCTCGAGCTCGTCGAGCGCGAACTCGGTCTCGTTGAGGACGTCGATGCTCATGCCTCTCCCCCCGTGGACCCGGTCGCGCCGGTCGCCTCGGGCGGGATGTCGCCGGCGTCGTGGCTGGCCTTCGCCGGGCGACGGGACGGGCGCGCGGGACGGGTGGACCCCGCCGCGTGCGACTGGTGTCGGGCGTCCCAGCGGCCGTAGGCGTCGACGATCTCGCCGACGAGGCGGTGGCGCACGACGTCCTGGGCGGTGAGCTCGGCGAAGTGGACGTCCTCGAGGCTCTCGAGGATCTCGCGCACGACCCGCAGGCCGCTCTGCGTGCCGCCGGGCAGGTCGACCTGCGTGACGTCACCGGTGACGACCATCCGGGAGCCGAAGCCGAGACGCGTGAGGAACATCTTCATCTGCTCGGGCGTGGTGTTCTGGGCCTCGTCGAGGATGACGAAGGAGTCGTTGATCGAGCGGCCGCGCATGAACGCCAGCGGGGCCACCTCGATCGTCCCGGCGGCCATGAGGCGCGGGATCGAGTCGGGGTCGACCATGTCGTGCAGCGCGTCGTAGAGCGGCCGCAGGTAGGGGTCGATCTTGTCGTTGAGGGTGCCCGGCAGGAAGCCGAGCCGCTCCCCCGCCTCGACGGCGGGGCGCGTGAGGATGATCCGGTTGACCTGCTTGGCCTGGAGGGCGGCGACGGCCTTGGCCATCGCGAGGTAGGTCTTGCCCGTGCCCGCGGGACCGATGCCGAACGTGATGGTGTGCTCGTCGATCGCGTCGACGTAGCGCTTCTGGCCCAGCGTCTTGGGGCGGATCGTGCGGCCCCGCGACGAGACAATGTTCATCGTGAGGACGTCGGCGGGGCGCTCGGTCGTCTGGGCGCGCAGCATACCGATGGAGCGCTCCACCGAGTCGCGGTTGAGCGCCTGCCCGCCGTCGATCACGGCGAGCAGCTCGTCGATGACCCGCTCGACCAGGGCGACCTCGGCGCTGGGGCCCGAGATGTGGAACTCGTTGCCGCGCACGTGGATCACGGTGAGGGGGAACTGGCGCTCCATGGTGCGGAGCAGCTCGTCGCGCGGCCCCAGCAGGGCCACCATCGACACGTCCCCGGGGATCGTGACGGTGTGGACCGGGGTGTGCGCCGGTGGCTGGTCGGACGTGGGCGTATGCGGTGCGTCTGTCATGTCACCCCGAGTCTACGGTTCGGCTCAGCCCGGAGGCCATTTCATTGCCCGCCCACCCAGCAGGTGCAGGTGCGCGTGGAAGACGCTCTGGCCGGCGCCGGGTCCGGTGTTGAACACGAGCCGGTAGTCGCCGTCCAGCCCCTCCTGCTGAGCCACGGTGCGCGCGAGGAGCGTGACTTCGGCGAGCTCGGTGGGCGAGACGTCGGCCAGCTCGCCGGCGTCGGCCACGTGCCGGCGCGGCACGACGAGGACGTGGGTGGGCGCCTGCGGGCTCACGTCGCGGAAGGCGAGGCTGGTGTCGGTCTCGGCCACCACCTCGGCCGGGATCTCGCCGGCGACGATCCGGCAGAACAGGCAGTCGGGGTCGGTCGCGGCAGCGCTCATGCCACCGACAGTAAACCGATCGGCCTGCTCGGGCGTCTTCCGGGCGTGACAATGACTTCCGTGGGCTTCGGACGTGACGCTGCCGCGCGCGCCGCCGCGGATGACGGCGTGTCGAGCCTGTATGCCGTCCACTGGGCTCCCATGGTCCGCCTCGCGTGGCTCTTCGTCCACGACGACCTCCTCGCCGAGGAGATCGCCCAGGAGGCCTTCGTCTCGCTCCACCGCAAGTGGCACGAGGTCACGGGAGCCAGCGGTGCGGCATACCTGCGGCAGTGCGTCGTCAACGGTGCGCGGTCCGCGCTGCGGCACCACAAGGTGGAGCAGCGCTACCTCGACTCGATCCGGCCCGGGCCACGCCGGCTCGCCGTCGCGAGCGCCGAGGACGAGGCGGTCGCCGCGGTCGCCTCCGCCGACATGTTCGAGCGGCTGCAGGGGCTGCCCACCCGACAACGCGAGGTGCTCGTGCTCCGCTACTACCTCGACCTGAGCGAGGCCCAGATCGCCGACGCCCTCGGGATCGCGCCCGGGTCGGTCAAGGCCCACGCGCACCGCGGTCTGGCCGCGCTGCGAACCGAGATGGAGGCGCGGCCATGACGACCTACGACGAGCAGTCACGGATCGAGCGCGAGCTGCGTGCCGCCCTCTCCGAGCGCGCCCGCGAGGTGCGTCCGTCACCACGGCTCGACGCGATCCTGCGCGAGGCGTCCGCCCCGCCGCCCGTCGCCCGTCGCAGCCGGTGGCTCGTCGGCCTCGCCGTCGCGGCGGCGGCGGCGGTCGTCGCCGGCACGGTCTGGGCGTCGCGCCCCGACTCCCCCGCGACCCTGCCGGGCGGGCCGCCGTCGACGAGCTCGACCCCGTCGGAAGCCGCCTCGCCGTCCCCGTCCCCCACCTCGGCGTCCACCCCGTCGGCGAGCACCTCCACGTCGCCCGACCCGACACCGTCGGCCACGGGCCCGACCGGTCCGGTGGCCGGGGGCACGACGTCCCTGGGCATCTACACGGTCGGCACCAACGGTGGCACGGCCAACCGGCCGGGGCTGGTCCGGGTGTTCTGGACGGCTCCCCTCGGTGGCGACGCACCCGAGTCCGACCGGGCCGGCCTCGCGGTCGTCGAGTCGATCCGGACCTCGGAGCAGCCGGCGCTGTGGGCGGGCACTGCGCTCGACCGGCTCGAGGTGGACCGCAACCGGATCACGATCGTGCTGACCGGGCCGGGACGGGCAGCATCTGACGCCCGCACGGCCGAGCTCGCGATCTCGTCGCTCGTGTGGACCGCGCAGGCCGCCGTCGGCCGCGGCGACCTGCCCGTCACCGTGCAGTCCGGATCACCCGGCCTCCTCCTCGGGTTCGTCGACCCGTCGCGCACCTTCACCAGGGCCGGCACTCCCGCCGATGCACTCTGTGACATCTGGCTCGACAGCCCCACGCCCGGGGCCTCGGTCGACGTCGCCCGGGCGGTGGTCGTGCGCGGCCAGGCGGTGGCCTTCGAGGCGAACGTCGAGTGGGAGCTGCGCTCGGGCGACCGGGTCGTGCGCAAGGGGTTCACGACGGCATCCATCGGCGCGCCGGGCCGTGGGACGTTCACTGTGGACCTCGGTCGGCTCGACGCGGGGTCGTGGACGTTCCGGGCGCTCACCTCGTCGGCCAAGGACGGGTCGCCGCTCGCCGAGCGGGTCGTGGGGTTCGTGGTGCGGTGATCAGCGCCAGCGCGTGGCGGCGCTG
Organism: Knoellia locipacati; assembly: GCF_007992835.1. Lineage (GTDB taxonomy): Bacteria > Actinomycetota > Actinomycetes > Actinomycetales > Dermatophilaceae > Knoellia > Knoellia locipacati. Next base: position 154,545 of record NZ_BKBA01000011.1, on the reverse strand, counting down.
AGGACCGCGAGCGCCGCGGGGCCGGCGCTGGACGAGCGCAGCACGGTGTCGCCGAGGCGCACCGTGTGGGCGCCCGCCGCCGTGAACGCCTCGAGCTCCTCAGGCGAGATCCCGCCCTCGGGCCCGACGACGAGCAGGACCTCTCCGTCGTCCGGCAGGTCCTGCGCGGCCAGGCGCACGTCGGCGTCCTCGTGCAGGACGTATGCCGTGCCACCAGCCGCGATCCGTGCCGCCAGACCCGCGGTCGTGACGACGGGGGCGAGGAGCGGACGGCGCGAGCGGCGGGACTGCTTGGTGGCGGCGACGAGGACGGCGTCCCACTTGCGCCACGCCTTGTCACCGCGCTCGCCACGCCACTGGACGATGCTCCGTCCGGCCTGCCACGGCACGACCTCGTCGACGCCGAGCTCGGTCGCCGCCTCGATGGCCTGGTCGTCGCGGTCTCCCTTGGCGAGGGCCTGGACGAGGACGAAGCGCGGAGACGGCTCGGGGGCCGTCTCGACCGCGTCGACCCGCAGCGACAGCTCGGCCCGGTCGACCGACTCCACCTCGCCGGTGACGACGCGTCCGGCGCCGTCGGCCAGACGCAGGCGCTCACCGCGCTGGGTCCGCCTCACGGTCACGGCATGGCGCCCCTCGGGTCCGTCGAGGACGACGAGGTCACCGGCACGGGTCGCGTCGAGGCTCCCGGCGGTGACGAGGTAGAGCGCGAGGCTCATCGCCCGGTCCGCCCCGCAGCGGAGACCCCGGCACCCGAGGCCCCGGCACCCGAGGCCACGGCACCCGACTTCTTGCCCCGTCGGGACGCGGCATCGGGCGCCACCGCGCCAGCGAACGTCCCGATCGGGCAATGAGTCGTACGGGTGGGCATGGTGGTCAGCGGGCCTTGAAGGCGTCGCGCAGCTTGCCGAAGATCGAGCCGTCCGTCGGGTTGGCGATGCGCCCGGTGGGCTTCTCCTCGTCACGCAGCGTCGCGAGGCGGCGCAGGAGGTCCTCCTGCTCCTGGTTGAGCCTGGTCGGGGTCGCCACCATCGCGTGCACGATGATGTCGCCGCGACCCGAGCCGCGCAGGTGGGTCACGCCGAGGCCGCGCAGCAGGATCTGCTCACCGGACTGGGTCCCCGCGCGGATGTCGAGCTCCTGCTCGCCGTCGAAGGTCTCGAACGGCACCGACGCCCCGAGCGCGGCGGCCGTCATCGGCAGCTCGACCGTGGCGTGCAGGTCGTCGCCCTGACGCTGGAAGCGCTGGTCGCGACGGACCGCCACCTCGACGTAGAGGTCACCGGACGGCCCGGCGCCGGGGCCGACCTCGCCCTCACCCGCGAGCTGGATGCGCGTGCCGGTGTCGACGCCCGCGGGGACGCGGATGGTCAGCGTGCGACGCGTGCGCACGCGACCGTCACCCGAGCACTCGTAGCAGGGCGCCTCGATGACCTGGCCGGTCGCCTGGCAGTTGACGCAGGGACGCGAGGTCATGACCTGGCCGAGGAAGCTGCGCTGCACCTGCTGGACCTGACCCTGCCCCTGGCAGACGTCACAGGTGCGGGTGCCCGTGCCGGGCTGGGTGCCGGCGCCGTGGCACGTGCCACAGCCCTCGGCAGTGTCGATGGTGAGCTCCTTCTCGGCGCCGAAGACGGCGTCGACGAGGTCGAGGTCGAGCCGGACGAGCGCGTCCTGGCCACGGGCCTGACGCGAGCGCGGGCCGCGCCCCTGGGCCTGCCCGGCACCGGCGCCGAAGAAGGCGTCCATCACGTCGCTGAACGAGAAGCCCTGCCCGAAGCCGGCCGCCCCGGCGCCGGAGTAGGGGTCGGCGCCCATGTCGTAGCTGCGCTTCTTCTCGGCGTCGGAGAGCACGTCGTAGGCCTGGGAGACCTTCTTGAACTGCTCCTCGGCCTCGGGGCCGGAGTTCACGTCGGGGTGGAGCTTGCGGGCCGCGCGGCGGTAGGCCTTCTTGATCTCGTCGGCGCTCGCGTCACGGGCCACGCCGAGGTCGGCGTAGTAGTCGTTCACTTCGGAGGACGTCCTTCGCTGGGGGCTGTTCGGTTCAGGGGTGGGGCTGGGAGTGGGGCTGGAAGTGCAAAGGCCGGGAGTCACCCGGTCATTCCGCGAGGATCCGGCTGACGTAGGTCGCGACGGCGCGCACCGCGGCCATCGTCGTCGGGTAGTCCATGCGGGTCGGGCCGACGACACCGAGGCCGGCCACGAGGTCGGATCCGGTGCCGTAGCCCGAGGTGACGAGCGACGTCGAGTGCAACCCGGCATACGGGTTCTCGGCACCGATCCGGACGGCGACGGCCGAACCCTGCTCCGTCACCGTACCGAGGAGCTTGAGCAGGACCACATGCTCCTCGAGCGCCTCGAGGACCGGGCCGATCGAACTGGGGAAGTCCTCGCCGGCGCGCACGAGGTTGGAGGTGCCGGCCATGACGACCCGCTCCTCGCGCTGCTCGACGAGCACCTCGGTGAGCTCAGCGGCGATGGCTGCGAGCAGCCCGCGGGCGCCCGGGTCGACCTGCGTCGGCAGCTCGCCGAGCCCACCGGCCGCGTCGGCCAGGGTCTTGCCGACGGTCGCGCCGTTGACGTCGGAGCGCAGCGAGGACAGCATCCGCTCGGTGGCCGGGTCGGCGAGGTCCATGCCGGTCTCGAGGACGCGCTGCTCGACGCGGCCGGTCGTCGTGATGAGCACGACGAGCAGCCGTGAGGCACCGAGCGGGACGAGCTCGATGTGGCGGACCGACGAACGAGTGAGCGAGGGGTACTGCACGACGGCGACCTGACGGGTCAGCGACGCGAGCAGTCGCACCGTGCGGTCGACGACGTCGTCGAGGTCCATGGCCCCGTCGAGCAGGGCGCTGATGGCCCGCCGCTCGGCACCGCTGAGCGGCTTGAGCGTGCTGAGCCGGTCGACGAAGAGCCGGTAGCCGGCGTCCGTGGGGATGCGGCCCGCGCTCGTGTGTGGGGCCGCGATGAGCCCCTCCTCCTCGAGGACGGCCATGTCGTTGCGCACCGTCGCCGCGGAGACGCCGAGGGAGTGACGCTCCAGGAGGGCCTTGGAGCCCACCGGTTCGGACGTCTCGACGTAGTCCTGGACGATCGCCCGCAGGACCGCGAGCCGACGGTCCTCACTCATCTGCGACACCTCCTCCCGTTGCTGGCACTCATGCTTGGTGAGTGCCAATTCTACGTCTACCCTCGCGCAGGTGACTGATCGCTACGGCCAGGACGTGCTCTCCGGGGACTGGAAGGCGCCGCGCGGCGGCCGTTCCACCCCCCTCGCCGCCGAGGTGGGCGTCGTCGTCGAGGACGTCGAGACCGGCTGGGTCGGCGCCGTGGTCCGCGTCGAGAAGGCCGGCGGCATCCAGGTCGTCCACCTCGAGGACCGGCGTGGTCGCACCAAGGCGTTCCCCCTGGGCCCGGGCTTCCACGTCGACGGGCGCCCGGTGACGCTCACCCGGCCGACGGCAGCCAGCTCGGCGCAGCTCGCGGTCGCCCGCCAGGCGGCCTCGCGCACCGCGAGCGGGTCGCGTGCCGTGGCGAACGCGCCCGCCAAGGTCGCGAGCGCCTCGCGGATCTTCGTCGAGGGTCGACACGACGCCGAGCTCGTCGAGAAGGTCTGGGGCCACGACCTGCGCGTCGAGGGTGTCGTCGTCGAGATGCTCGACGGGGTCGACGACCTCGAGGCCGCCGTCCGCGACTTCCGACCGGGACCCGGCAAGCGCATGGGCGTGCTCGTCGACCACCTCGTGCCGGGCACCAAGGAGACGCGGGTCGTCGAGGCCGCGTCGCGCCTGCAGCCCTACGCGCCACACGTCCTCATCGTCGGCCACCCCTATGTCGACGTGTGGCAGTCGGTACGTCCCGAGCGTCTCGGGATGGCGCAGTGGCCGGTCATCCCGCGTGGCACGTCGTGGAAGCACGGCATCTGCGCGCACCTCGGCTGGGCCCACGACGAGCAGGCCGACATCGCCCGCGCGTGGAAGCAGATCCTCGGCACCGTGCGCACCTACGCCGACCTCGAGCCCTCGCTGCTCGGCCGGGTCGAGGAGCTCATCGACTTCGTCACCGCCCCCTGACCGGGCTCGCTCGCGCGTTCTGCGTCCGCAGAGGTGGTCGGCTCTGCGACCAACCTTGCGGACGCTTCGGGGCGTGAACCTCGGTGTATGCCGTGTGCCCGCCTCCCGCGGCAGGGTCGCCCCTGAGCGCACCCTGACCGCACCCCGAAGTGGGGATCAAACGCGGCGCCGATGGGTTTGACTGGGTGACAGCACCCCGTCCCCTGAAGGAGGACACGATGACCACCACTCCGAACCCGGAGCTCGAGGGACAGCCGCAGGACCCGACGGCCGACCCGTCCACCCCGCCGCCGACCCCGGCGCCGTCGTCGGCGCAGGGCTCGACTCCCCCGCCGCCCCCGCCCGCGCAGTCGCAGCCCGCGAACCCGGGGCCGGGTCATGTCCACACGCCGCCGGCCGAGTCCTACGCGCAGCCGCGCCAGGGCTACGCGCAGCCGGGCCACCAGCAGCCGGCCTACCCCCAGCCGGGACAGGGCTACCCGGCCCAGGCCACGGCATACGGGCAGCAGGTCCTCGAGCCCGCGCAGCAGCGCCAGTGGGGCATGCTCGCCCACGTCATACCGCTCATCGCGATGGTGCTGAGCGCCGGCCTGCTGGGCTTCGTCGGGTCGCTCGTCATCTACGTGATGTACAAGGACCGCGGAGACTTCGTCCGGCAGCACGCCGCGAACTCGCTCAACATCCAGATCATGACAGGCATCGTGCTGCTCATCAGCTTCCCGCTCATGCTCCTGCTCGTCGGCTTCGCGACGTACTTCATCGCGCTCGCGATCGCGTTCGTCCTGCACATCATCGGCGCGCTGCGCGCCAACGAGGGCCAGCAGTGGTCACCGCCGCTGACCCCGCGGTTCGTCAGCTGAGCGCAGCCCACCTGACCTTCCGGCCACCTCAACTGATTGCCCCACGGCGCGCGCCGTGGGGCAATCAGTTGTGGGGGGTGCGGGTCAGACGCCGCCCTTGAGGAGGAGCCCTCCGTCGACGACGACGAGCTGGCCGGTCATCCAGGCCGCGTCGTCGGAGAGGAGGAACGCCACGACCCCGGCGATGTCCTCGGGCACACCGAGCCGCCCCAGCGGGTAGCCGGCCGCGACCTTCTCCTCGCGCCCCTCGTAGAGCGCGGTCGCGAACTGCGTCTTGACCACGGCCGGCGCGACGGCGTTGACCCGCACGGTCGGGCCGAGCTCGACCGCGAGCTCCTCGGTGAGGTGGGTGAGCATCGCCTTGCTCGCGCCGTAGAAGCCGATGCCCGGCGCCGGCCGGACACCGGCCACGGACGAGACGTTGACGATGGCGCCTCCCCGCTCCTCGAGCCCGCCCGCCACGGCCTTCTGGATCCACGACAGCGCCGCGATGCAGTTGACCTCGACGATCTTGCGGGCGGCGTCGAGGTCGAGGTCCACGAGCCGTCCGTATGCCGGGTTGATCCCTGTGTTGTTGACGAGCAGGTCGACGGGGCCGAAAGTCTCGGCCACCGCGGCCAGCACCTCGTCCTGATGGGCCGGGTCGTCGGCGCGACCCGCGACCGCCATCGCGACGTCCGCCCCACCGAGCGACTCGACGGCGGTGTCGAGGGCATCCTGCTTGCGGGCCGTGATGCAGACCCGGGCGCCCTCCGCGACGAGACGTTCGGCGATGCCCAGACCGATCCCTCGGCTCGCTCCGGTGACGATGGCGGTGCGGCCCTCGAGCCGTCGGGTGTGCGTCGCAGCAGTCATGCGCGCCACCCTAGGCGCGACCGGTCAGCAGGGGCGGGCGGCCAACTCCGGTTCGCGATCCGCTGGGTTGCTCCCGGGCCTGTTCGATCAGGCTTGCGAGCCACGAAGCGGTTCGCGAACGGTCCTGGTCAGGTGTCGACGCCGAGGAGGCGGCGGACGACGGCGTCGGCGAGCAGGCGGCCCCTCAGCGTGAGGATCACCCGGCGGTCGCGCACGGCGGCCACCCCGTCGACGAGCCCGTCGGCGACGAGTCCTGCCACGGCACGCCGACCGACGTCGTCGAGGTCGTCGACCGCCAGCCCGTCGCGGACCCGCACGCCGAGCAGCACCTGCTCGTCGCGCCTCTGCTCGACCGTGAGGGTCTCTCGCCCCGCCGCCGGAGACGCACCCGAGGCGAGGCTGTCGGCGTACGCCCTGGGGTGCTTGACGTTCCACCAGCGCACCCCGCCGACGTGGCTGTGTGCGCCGGGTCCGACGCCCCACCAGTCGGCGCCGGTCCAGTAGCCGTCGTTGTGGCGGCACCGCCCGGCCGGGGTGCGGGTCCAGTTGCTCACCTCGTACCACCCGAACCCGGCGGCGGACAGCACCTCCTCGGCGAGCTCGTACTTCGTCGCCTCGTCGTCGTCGTCGGGCCGCTCGACCTCGCCACGACGGACCTGCGCGGCGAGCTTCGTCCCCTCCTCGACGACCAGCGCGTAGGCCGAGATGTGCTCCGGCGCAAGCGAGACCGCCGCGTCGAGCGAACGCCGCCAGTCGTCGAGCGACTCCCCCGGCGTGCCGTAGATGAGGTCGACGCTCGTGACCAGCCCGGCGTCGCGAGCGGCCGCGACCGCCCGCCCCACCCCGGCAGGCTCGTGAGTCCGGTCCAGGGTCGCGAGCACGTGCGGCGCCGCCGACTGCATGCCGAGCGAGATGCGCGTGAACCCGCCGTCGGCCAGCTCGCGCAGGGACTCGGGGGTCACCGAGTCGGGGTTGGCCTCGGTCGTCACCTCGACGTCGTCGGCCAGCCCGAACCGCTCCCGTATGCCGTCCACGACCCTCACGAGGTCGGCCGCCGGCAGCATCGTGGGCGTCCCGCCACCGACGAACACCGTGTCGACGCGAGGCACGGCGTCACCCAGCACCGACCGTGCCAGGTCGAGCTCGGCCAGCGCCGTGTCGGCGAAGGTCGACGTGCTCGCACCGGGACCGAGCTCGGTGAGCGTGTAGGTGTTGAAGTCGCAGTAGCCGCACCGCACCCGGCAGAACGGCACGTGCAGGTAGATGCCGAACGGCCGGCTGCCCAGGGCCGCGATCGACTGCGACGGGAGCTCTCCGGAGGCGGGCGCGGGGTCGCCGTCGGGCAGTCGGGGCATGACGCAGATCCTCCCACCCCCGCGACCGGGCCCCGTCCAGCGGCTCGGAGGACCGCGGCGCACCACCACCAGCGCTTCGTGCGCGGCGTGTCCAGCGTGACACGCCGCGCGGGCCGAGAAAGTTCGACCAATTCCGACCGAACCCTTGCGCGCCCCCACCCGCCCGACTAGAAATGCCTTACGCACTCACCTCGGTGAGAGCGTCAGAGAAAGAACTTCGGTTCTTGATCTGTCGAGGGCCTCGGAAACTCATACTTTCCGAGGCCCTCACCTATGTGCCCCGCGCTCCCCTTACCCCCGTGCCTCCCCCGGCTAGGTTGGCGACCGTGCGCATCCTCACCGACGCCGATGTCCGGGCCTGCCTCCCACCGCTCGTCGAGGTGGTCGGCCTCGTCGCCGACGCCCTCACCGCCCTGGCGGAGGGCCGCGCGGACGTCCCGCCCAAACCCACCGTGCGCACCTCCCCCGGGATGTTCGCCAACGCCATGCCGGCGGCCTACCCGGAGCGGAACCTGCTGGGCTGCAAGTGGATCAGCGTCGTGCCCGACAATCCGGTGCGCGGCCTGCCGACCGCGACCGGCGTCATGGTCGTCAACGACGGCACGACCGGTGTGCCGTCCGCCCTCCTTCCCGCTGCCGAGCTCACCGCCGTCCGGACCGCGGCCGTCACCGGCGCCTGCGTGCGGGCGCTCGCTCCCCCGGACGCCTCGGTCTCGTTCCTCGGGGCGGGCGTCCAGGCCGCCTCGCACCTGCGCGTCCTCGAGGCGCTCGGCCACACCGAGGTCACGGTCTGGGCCCGTCGGCGCGAGGCGATCGACGCGCTGGTGCGCGAGACCGAGAAGGCCGCACCCGGCATACGTGTCCTCGTCTCTCCGTCGCGGGAGGCGGCCGTGCGAAACGCCGACGTCGTCATCACAGGCCTCTCCATCGGCCTCACCGACATGGCGATCCCGTCGACGTGGCCGCGCGAGGACGCCCTCCTCCTGCCCATCGACTACGCGAGCTCGGTGGACGCGACGCTGGCCGACACCGCCGTCCTCGCCTCGGACGACCCGGTGCAGTTCGCCGCCGTCCGGGCGGTGAGGGGCAAGCTCGACGGCTACCCCGCGGCGACCGCGTGGACCGGCCACCTGCTCCACGCCCCGCGTCCCGAGGGCCGGCTCGTCGTCTCGAACCTCGGCACCGGCATCTGCGACCTCGTCGTCGCGAGCGCCGTCGCCGCCCGGGCCGAGGGGACGCGGACCGGGCAGGTCGTCGACATCTGAGGGACCTACGATGGCGGCGTGAGCGATGACCGCAGGTCCGACGTGTCCGCCACCGAGCGCTGGGTCGAGCTCGAGGGGGTCGTCAACATGCGCGACTCCGGCGGGCTGCCGACCCGTGACGGCGGTTCGGTCCAGCCGCGCCGCCTGCTCCGCTCCGACAACCTCCAGGACCTCAGCCCGGCCGATGTCCGCCACGTCGTCGACGTGCTGGGTGTGAGCGACATCGTCGACCTGCGAAGCGACACCGAGGTGAGCACCGAGGGGCCCGGGCCGCTGTGGCACGTCGAGTCGCTGACCCACCACCACCACTCGCTCTTCGGCGACGGGCGCGCCGTCACGGCCGAGCAGGCTCTCGCCGTCCCCGAGCACTCGACCCGCCCCGTGCGCGACGCGACGTTCTGGTCCGAGCACTACCTCGGCTACCTCTCCACCCGCCCCGACTCGATCTCGGCGGCGCTCGACGTCGTGTCGCGCAGCTCGGGCGCCACGGTCGTCCACTGCGCCGCCGGCAAGGACCGCACGGGCACCGTCGTGGCACTGGCCCTCGACGCGGCCGGCGTCCCGCACGACGTCATCGTCGAGGACTACGCCCTCACCGGTGAGCGGATCGAGCAGATCATCGCCCGCCTCATGCCTCGCGACCTCTACGGCAAGGCGCTGCGCGAGCAGAGCGTCGACGACCAGCGGCCCCGTCCCGAGACGATGCAGACCATCCTCGACACGGTGCAGAGCGAGTTCGGCGGCGCCACCGGCTGGCTCACGCAGCAGGGGTGGTCCACCGCCGACATCGACCGCCTGCGCGAGCGGCTCACCACGTGACGAGCGCGCTCCCGGTCCTCGGCGCACCCGACCCGGACACCCGGCCGCGCAACCGCCGCCGGGCCATGCGCGTGCTGCTCGTCGACGAGGACGACCGCATCCTGCTCTTCCGCGACAGCGACCCCGGCCTCACCCCCGTCCCCGTCTTCTGGATCACGGCCGGTGGTGGCGTGGACCCCGGCGAGAGCGACCTCGAGGCCGCCGTGCGCGAGGTCGCCGAGGAGACAGGCCTGGCCATCAGCGAGTCCGCCCTCGTCGGGCCGCTCGCCGAGCGGGTCGTCGTCCACGGCTACAGCGACGTGGTGACGACCCAGGACGAACAGTTCTGGTTCGTCCGGTGCGAGCGCTTCGAGGTGTCGACCGCCGGCCACACCGAGGTCGAGCTCGCCACGATGACGGCCCACCACTGGTGGACCCGCGACGAGCTGGCCGCCACCACCGAGGAGATCTGGCCGCGCGACCTGCTCGCGATCCGGGACCGCGTGACGGCTGAGGACACCGCCGTCGCCGGCGCACCACTGGCGCTCGGCGACGTCGACGAGTCGACGGTCGCGCCCGCCTGAGGTCAGTCGGCGTCGACCGGCTCGAGCACGAACACGGGGATGAGCCGCTCGGTGTTGCGCTGGTACTCCGCGTAGTTCGGGAACGCCGCGACGCACCGCTCCCACCACTCGTCGCGCTCGGCGCCCTCGATCTCGCGCGCTCGCGCGACCCACGAGCGCTCGCCGTCCTGGAGCTCGAGGACGGGGTTCTTGAGCAGGTTCGCGTACCACTTCGGGTGGTCGGGTGCCCCGCCCTTGCTCGCGACGGCGGCATACACGCCGTCGTGCTCTACTCGCATGAGCGGCACCTTGCGCACCGACCCCGTGACGCCGTTCATCGTGAGCAGCACGACCGGCCTGCCCTGGATGTCGACGGACCCGGTGGTCCCGGTCTCCTCGATGGTCTCGACCTGCTTGCGGACCCAGGCGCTCGGGCTCGGGACGTACGTTCCGGTGATCGTCATGACACCCACAACACCATGGATGGGGCTACTTCTTCCGATCGCTCACATAGATCGTGATGACGCCCTCGACGACGACGGTGCCGTCCTCGCGGATCGCCTTGACGCGCACCGGCACGTCACCGGGCTCGGCCCAGTCCGCCGGGTCGGTGTCGGCGGTGCAGAGCAGGTCGGTCGTCGACTTCGCGGTGTAGGCGACCTCCATGCCCTTGGGGATCCAGCGGCGCCCGGGCGGCGTCGTCGCCTCGGCGAGCAGCCCCATCGCCGCCTCGAGACCGTTGCACACGGCGATCGCGTGGACGGTGCCGATGTGGTTCTGCACCGCGCGCCGCTTCCTGATGACGAGCTCGGCGTGGTGCTCGCGGACCTCGCGCACCTGCGGGCGGACCGTCCAGAAGTACGGCGCCTTCTGCGCGAACAGGAACGAGAACGCCTTCCGGCCCAGCGGCAGGGAGGTGAGCGTGCGGTACAGGGCGAAGGTCTCCGGCATACGGCGATGTTACTTCTCGGTATGCCGTCCGCCCACGCCGCGTGGCGCCCCTCACCCGCCGCTCGCCCTCGTGCGTCCGCAACCCTGGTCGCGAACCCGACCACCTCTGCGGACGCAACCAGCCGCGAGGCGGCTGGCGGCGCCTACTTCTTCTTGGTGTCGCCGCCGTCGTCGGAGGACAGCGCGGCGATGAAGGCCTCCGGCGGGACCTCGACGGTGCCGATGTTCTTCATCCGCTTCTTGCCGGCCTTCTGCTTCTCGAGCAGCTTGCGCTTGCGGCTGATGTCACCGCCGTAGCACTTGGCGAGCACGTCCTTGCGGATGGCGCGGATGTTCTCGCGGGCGATGACCCGGGCGCCGATGGCGGCCTGGATCGGCACCTCGAACTGCTGGCGCGGGATGAGCTCCTTGAGCTTGCCGGCCATCATGTTGCCGTAGGCGTAGGCCTTGTCCTTGTGGACCACGGAGCTGAACGCGTCGACGTTCTCGCCCTGGAGCAGGATGTCGACCTTGACGAGGTCGGCCACCTGGTCGCCGGCCTCCTGGTAGTCCAGCGAGGCGTAGCCGCGGGTGCGCGACTTGAGCTGGTCGAAGAAGTCGAAGACGACCTCGGCGAGCGGCAGCGAGTAGCGCAGCTCGACGCGGTCCTCGGAGAGGTAGTCCATGCCGAGGAGCTGGCCGCGCTTGCCCTGGCAGAGCTCCATGATCGCGCCGATGAACTCGCTCGGCGCGAGGATCGTCGACTTGACGACGGGCTCGCGCACCTCGGCGACCTTGCCGTAGGGGAACTCGCTCGGGTTGGTCACGACGATGACCGAGCCGTCGTCCATCGTCACGTCGTAGACGACGTTGGGCTGGGTCGAGATGAGGTCGAGGTCGAACTCGCGCTCGAGCCGCTCGCGCACGATCTCGAGGTGGAGCAGGCCCAGGAAGCCGCAGCGGAAGCCGAAGCCCAGGGCGACCGACGTCTCGGGCTCGTAGACGAGCGCCGCGTCGTTGAGCTTGAGCTTGTCGAGGGCGTCGCGAAGCAGCGGGTAGTCGGAGCCGTCGATGGGGAAGAGCCCCGAGAAGACCATCGGCTTGGGGTCGCGGTAGCCACCCAGGCCCTCGGCGGCCGGCGTGCGCTCGTTGGTGACGGTGTCGCCGACGCGGGACTGCCGCACGTCCTTGACCCCCGTGATGAGGTAGCCGACCTCGCCGACGCCCAGGCCCTTGCCGGGCACCGGCTCCGGGCTGATGACGCCGATCTCGAGGAGCTCGTGCGTCGCCCGAGTCGACATCATGATGATCTTCTCGCGCGGGTTGAGGTTGCCGTCGACCACGCGGACGTAGGTCACGACGCCGCGGTAGGTGTCGTAGACGGAGTCGAAGATCATCGCGCGGGCGGGTGCGTTCGGGTCGCCGACCGGGTGCGGGATCTGGCGGACGATCTCGTCGAGCAGCGGCTCGACACCGACGCCGGTCTTGCCCGACACCATGAGGCAGTCCTCGGGCTCGCAGCCGATGAGACCGGCGAGCTCCTCGGCGTACTTCTCGGGCTGGGCGGCCGGGAGGTCGATCTTGTTGAGCACCGGGACGATGGTGAGGTCGTTCTCCATCGCGAGGTAGAGGTTGGCCAGGGTCTGCGCCTCGATGCCCTGCGCCGCGTCGACGAGCAGGACCGCACCCTCGGAGGCGGCCAGCGAGCGCGACACCTCGTAGGTGAAGTCGACGTGCCCCGGGGTGTCGATCATGTTGAGGATGAAGTCGCCGGTGCGGCCCTCGGCATCGACGGTCTCCCACGGCATGCGCACGGCCTGGCTCTTGATCGTGATGCCGCGCTCACGCTCGATGTCCATGCGGTCGAGGTACTGCGCGCGCATCGCCCGGTCGTCGACGACACCGGTGATCTGGAGCATCCGGTCGGCGAGGGTCGACTTGCCGTGGTCGATGTGGGCGATGATGCAGAAGTTGCGGATCGCCTCCGGCGGCGTGGCGTGCGGCTGCAGCACGGTGCGGGCGCGGGGAGACACAGGCGTCAAGTCCTCGGGAAGAGCGGATCGGGAGTCGGGACAGTCTCCCACGGCGAGGCTGCCGCACCGAACCGCGCACCTCCTCCGCCGGTCACCGCACGAGCCGAGCCGGTATGCCGTGGTGCGCCACGGCATACCTCTGTCGTCTCGCGCCCGCTGGGTAGCGTGGGCGCCATGGCGAGCTATCCCGGCGACTACGACGGCCCCCTCGACCCCGAGTACGCGCCGGAGGTCGACGGCGAGCCGGATCCGGGCGAGGTCGTGTGGGCGTTCGTGGCCTACGAGGACTACCCGAACCGGGGCAAGGACCGACCCGTGCTCGTCGTGGGTCGGGACGGTCGCTGGGTGCTCGGCATGCAGCTCACGAGCAAGGACCACGACCGCGACGCGCAGCAGGAGGCACGCGCCGGGCGGTTCTGGGTCGACGTCGGCTCCGGCGGCTGGGACGGCCAGGGGCGCCCCTCCGAGGTGCGGGTCAACCGGGTCGTGCGGATCGACCCGGCGACGATCCGACGCGAAGGCGCGGTGCTCGACCGGGCGAGGTGGGACGAGGTCGTCGCCGCGCACGCCGCCCACCCGCACCCCCAGTCCGACCGTGCGGGGGGCAGGCGGCGATCGCCCCTCGACCGGCTCGTGAACATGTTCCGCAGGAGGTAAAGACTTCGCAAAAAACCTCCCCTCCGGTTGCGGCGGATCCCGGGGGGCCCTTGGCTGAAAGTCCGCCCGGGGGGGTCCCGAGCGCGAACACCAGGAGTGCTCATGTCCAGGATCCGCAGATTCGCCGGGGTGGCCGCCGCCTCCTCCCTCGCCCTCGTCCCGCTGGCGGGCCAGACCGCCACCGCCAAGACGACGCCGGTGCAGCAACGCACCACGGCGGCCACCGCGGCCGTGGCGACGACCGCGGGCATGGACGTCTCGTCCCACCAGGGCAACGTCGACTGGGCCTACTGGTGGGGGCAGGGCATGAAGTTCGCCTACGTCAAGGCGACCGAGGGGACGACCTACAAGAACCCCTACTTCGCCCAGCAGTACAACGGCTCCTACAACGTCGGCATGATCCGCGGCGCCTACCACTTCGCCCTTCCGGCGAGCTCGACCGGGACGGCCCAGGCCGACTGGTTCGTCAACAACGGCGGCGGGTGGTCGCGCGACGGCAAGACCCTGCCCGGCGTGCTCGACATCGAGTACAACCCCTACGGCGCCACCTGCTACGGACTGTCGCAAGCGGGGATGCGCAGCTGGATCTCCGCCTTCACCTCGCGCTACAAGGCCCGCACCGGGCGCGACGCCGTGATCTACACGACCCTGGACTGGTGGACGCAGTGCACCGGCAACACGAGCCAGTTCTCGCAGACGAACCCGCTGTGGATCGCGCGCTACAACACCTCTCCGGGCGTGCTGCCCGCGGGCTGGAGCTACTACACCTTCTGGCAGTACACGAGCAGCCCGCTCGACAAGAACGCCTTCAACGGCGACCTCACCCGGCTCAAGGCGCTCGCCCTGGGATGACGCCGCCGGCAGACGCACGAGGGCCCGTCACCGCGATGGTGACGGGCCCTCGTGCGTGCGGTCACTGACCGCGGTGTCGCTGGCTCAGAGGCCGGCGGCCTTCTTGGCCATGGCCGACTTCTTGTTGGCCGCGTTGTTCTGGTGCAGAACACCCTTGCTGACGGCCTTGTCGAGCTTGGCCGACGCCACCTTGAGGGCGTCCTTGGCCTCGTCGACCTTGCCCGCGTCGGCGGCCTCGCGGAACTTGCGGACCGCGGTGCGGACGTCGGACTTGACGGCCTTGTTGCGCTCGGTCGCGACCTTGTTGGTCTTGATGCGCTTGAGCTGGGACTTGATGTTTGCCACGAAGAGAACTTTCTGAGAGGTCGGTGGTTGCCGTTAGAGGGCGGCAGATGCGGCTCGGGACCGGGAGTGGGGACACCCTTGCTGAACCACTCTGGATGGAACTACGTACGCGCACGACCTGAGCGCGCACGCAAGGGGCAAATCTACCAGCGGGACGCTGGCACTGGCAAAACGCCCGAACGCGTGCGTATGCCGTGTGCTCCCCCACCGCTCAGCGGTCGCCCTCGGCCTTCTCGCGGGTGATCGTGAGCACCGCGCGCTCGACGGCGTAGACGGGGTCGCGCCCACCGCCCTTGACCTCGAAGTCGGCGGCGGCGACGGCGCGCAGCGACCGGGCGAGCGCCTCCGCGGTCCACCCCTGGAGCGAGCGGCGGGCCTTGTCGACCTGCCACGGCGCCATGCCGAGGTCGCGGGCGAGGTCGGCGGAGCGTCCGCGTCCGGCCGAGCCCACCTTGATGAGCTGGCGGATCTGCTGGGCGAGGACGGCGACGATCGGGACCGGGTCGACACCGACCGCGATGGCGTGGCGCAGCAGCCGCAGGGCCTCCCCCGCGTCACCGGCGACGGCGGCGTCGGCGACCTTGAAGCCCGTGGCCTCGACCTTGCCACCGTGGTAGGTGAGGACGACCTGCTCGTCGATGACGCCGGTCGTGTCGGCGATGAGCTGCTGGCACGCCGAGGCGAGCTCGCGCAGGTCCTTGCCGATGGCGTCGACGAGTGCCTGGACGGCCTCGCCCGTCGCCCGGCGCTTGGCGCGCCGGAACTCGTTCATCGCGAAGTCGGCCTTGTCGCGGTCGGTCTTGATCGCGGGGGCGTCGATGACCCGTGCCCGGGCCTTCTTGAGCGTGTCGAGGACCTTCTTGCCGCGGTTGCCGCCCTTGTGCACGACGACGAGCGTGACGTCGTCCGGCGGCGCAGCGAGGTAGGCGAGGAGGTCCTGCTGGAGCTCGTCGGTCGCCTCGTCGAGGTCGTGGACGACGACCGCCTTGTCGCCGCCGAAGAGCGACGGGCTGGCGTGCACGGTGAGCTCGCCGGGCTCGTAGGTGGCGGCGTGGAGCCGGATCACCTCCACGTCCGGGGTCCGCTCGCGCACCGACTCGAGGACCTCGCCCAGACCGCGCTCGGCGAGGACCTGCTCGGGCCCGGCGATGAGGACGAGCGGGGGCACCCGGCGCTGCACCTCGACGAGATCACTCACGGCGGTCACTCTGCCACGCGGCTCCGACGTCGCCCTGCCCCGTCACCCGCGACGTCAGCGTCGAAGGTCGCTGGCAGAGCCCTCCCCACAGACGTTGCGAGAGCCTCGGTCTCAGTCGAAGCTCAGGGTGGAGCCCGCGCCGGCCTCGAGACCCAGGCCGTCGAGCCGGGCCGCGATGACGTCGGCCGGCAGCTCGAGGGACTCGCTCAGCTCCTCGACGTCGAGACCGAGGTCGACCCCGTCCCGCAGCTCCTCGTCCTCCTCGTCGGTCCACGCATGTCCCTGGGTCACCGCCGTGCGGGCGGACGGGGCCACGGGTGGTGCGGTCGCCACGGGTCGGGTGTCGGTCGCGTCGACCTGGCCCTTGACCCCGGCGTCGCCCATCGACGTGCCCTTGACGGCGCCGGTGAGTCCGCGCAGGGCCGGGTCGGCGACCTCGAGCGGCGGGGGCGCGGTGGCGTCGAGCCGCTTGAGGGCGTTGAGGACGAGGGTGCGGTCCGACGTCGGCCAGAAGGGCGGGAGCGAGCGCTGGAGGAACCCGGCATACCGGGCACTCATCATGCGGGAGTCGAGGAAGGCGACCACGCCACGGTCGTCACCGCGGCGGATGAGGCGGCCGGCGCCCTGCGCGAGGCGCAGCGCCGCGTGGGTCGCGGACACGGCCATGAAGCCGTTGCCACCCATGCGGGCGATGGCCTGCGAGCGCGCGGACGCCAGCGGGTCGTCGGGCCGGGGGAACGGGATGCGGTCGATGATGACGAGCTGGCAGCTCGAGCCCGGGACGTCGACGCCCTGCCAGAGGCTGAGGGTGCCGAAGAGACAGGTGCGCGGGTCGCGCGCGAACTGCCGCACGAGGGTCGAGATCTGGTCCTCGCCCTGGCAGAGCACGGCGACCTCGCCGTCGAGGTCCTTGAGGCGATCGCGCATCTCGTCGGTGGCGGCGCGGGCGGCACGCATCGACGAGAAAAGCCCGAGCGTGCGCCCCCCGGCGGCGCGGACCAGCGTCTCGATCTCGTCCATGGTCTCGGGCGAGGCACCGTCGCGGCCCGGCGGCGGGAGGTGCTTGGCGACGTAGGCGATGCCCTGCTGGGGGTAGTCGAACGGGCTGCCGACGTCGAGGCCGGTCCATTTCGGCGCACCCTCGCCGCGCAGACCGATCGTGCCGGCGACGGCGTCGAAGGTGCCGCCGAGCTCGAGCGTGGCCGAGGTGAGGACGACGGTGCGCTCCTCGAAGATCTTGTCGCGCACGAGCATCGCGACGCTCATCGGGGCGACCCGCAGGACGCTGCCCCGCCGCGGGTCCTTGCTCACCCAGACGACGTCGAGCTCGCGCTCCTCGAGGACGCGGGAGGCGTTCTCGTGGAGCTCGTCGATGGCCGCGCGCGCCACCTGGCGCGAGCCGTCGACCTCCTGGCCCTGTGCGGGCTTGAGCTCGGTCTGCACCTGGCGGGTCGTGTCGCGCAGCCGGGCGAGGGCGAGCGCGAGGTTGTCGGGGATGCCGGTGAGCCGGCCCTCGGGGATCTCGTCGAGGACGGACTCGAGGAAGGTGCCGGCGTCGTCGACGGTCTCGCTCGAGTCGGCCTGCCGGCCGGCGCGCTTGGCCGCGAGCCGCGCCATGCCGGGCGTCACCTCGTCGGTGATCGTCGCGGTGACGCGGTCGACGAGCTCGTGGGCCTCGTCGACGACGAGCACGTCGTGCTCGGGCAGCATCTGCCTGCCCTCGAAGGCGTCGATGGCCATGAACGAGTGGTTGGTGACGATGACGTCGACGCTCTTGGCGGCCTCGCGCGAGCGCTCGACGAAGCACTCGGCGACCATCGGGCACTTGCTGCCGAGGCACTCGTGGGCGCTCACCGAGACCTGGCGCCAGGCGCGCTCGGAGACACCGGGGACGAGCTCGTCGCGGTCGCCCGACTCGGTCTCGTCGGCCCACTCGCGCAGTCGGACGACCTCCTGGCCGAGGCGTCCGGCCTGCTTGTCGACGTCGCCGACGCCGAACAGGCCCTCCTCGTCGTCGGGGAAACCACCTTCGAGCTTGTGGGCGCACAGGTAGTTGCGCCGCCCCTTGACGATCGCGTAGGTCGGGCGGCGGCCGAGCAGGGGCGTCAGCGCGTCGGCGACGCGGGGCATGTCACGGTCGACGATCTGCGCCTGGAGGGCCAGGGTCGCGGTGGCGACGACGGCGGGCTTGCCCGCGTCGATGGCGTGCTGGACCGCGGGGACGAGGTAGGCGAGGGACTTGCCGGTGCCGGTGCCGGCCTGGACGAGGAGGTGCTCGTCGTTGTCGATCGCGTGCGCGACCGCCTTGGCCATCGACACCTGGCCGGGCCGCTCGCTGCCCTTGACCCCGCTGACAGCGGCTGCAAGGAGGTCGTCGAGGGTCGGCACCGCAGCAGCCTATGCCGTCCCGCCGACGCCACGGTGCGGCCCTCCACAGGGCCGTGACGAACCACCCCGGTAGGTCGGGCCGCCGCTCAGACGGCGCCGGGCTTCTGCATGAGACCGCCGTCGGCCATGACCGTCGTGGCCGTGACGTACGACGCGGCGTCGCTCGCCGCCCAGCACACGACGCGTCCCATCTCCTGCGGCGTACCGATGTAACCCAGCGGCACGGCGGCCTCGAGCGCCTTGGTCTCCGCGGGGGTGTCGTCGTCGTTGATGGGCGTGTCGATGGCCCCCGGCCCGACCCCGACGACGCGGATGCGGTCCGGGCCCAGCTCCACCCCCGACGTGCGGGTGAGCATCCGCATGCCGCCCTTGGAGACGCAGTAGGCGAGGTCGCTCGGCATCGGCCAGTCCTCGTGGGTCGAGGTGATGTTGACGATGACGCCACCGTCACCCTGCCGACGCATCTGCTCGGCGGCGAGCTTCGACCCGAAGACCGCGCCCTTGAGGTTGACGCCCATGAGGAGGTCGTACTTCTCCTCGGTGAGGGTCGCGAGCGTCTCACCGAGCTCGACACCGGCGTTGTTGACCATGACGTCGAGCCGGCCGAACTCGCTCACGGCGGTGTCGACGAGCCGCTGGAGGTCGGCGACCTTCGAGACGTCGGCCTCGCAGCCCACGGCCGCTCCCCCGGCTCCGACGATGTCGTCGACGATCGCCTGCGCCGCCTCGGGCTCGGACACGTAGTCGATGACGACCTTGGCGCCCTGGGCCGCGGCCTCGCGGACGATGCCCTCCCCGATACCGCTGTTGCCGCCGGTGACGATGACGACCTTGCCCTCGAGCGGGCGGTGGTGTGGGACGGCGGTGCTCATGTGTCGATCTCCTCGCGCAGGGCGTCGGGTGGGGTGCAGATGAGGTGGGCGACCAGGGCGGTCCAGCCGGTCTGGTGCGAGGCCCCGAGGCCGACGCCGTTGTCGCCGTTGAAGTGCTCGCTGAACGTCGGGTGGACGTCCCACAGGTCGCCGCCGGGATACTCGCGTGGGGTGCCGGGGCGCCTGCCGTCCTCGCCCGGCAGGAAGAGGGCGATGAGGCGGTCGCGCAGACCGATGGCCGCCTCCTCGAGCGCGACCTCGCGCCCGGACCCGGTGGGGAACTCGACGCGGACGTCGCTGTCGGCGCCCTCGGCGATGACGAGCAGCGCGTCGAGGATGAGCACGTTGGTCGGGAACCACACGGGTCCGCGCCAGTTCGAGTTGCCGCCGAACATGCCGGTGGTCGACTCGCCGGGGTCGTACTCGATGTGCACGGCGGTGCCACCGGCGTCGATGTCGGCCCCGCCGCGGTAGGCCGCCGAGAGCGACCGGATCCCGTGGGGTGAGAGGAACTCCCCCTCGTCGAAGAGGCGTCGCAGGATCGCCTCGAGCCGGGGGCGCACGACCGGGGTGAGGCTGTTGTGGACGACCTCACCGTCCTGGCTGTGGAGCAGCGAGTCGGTGAGGTCGGGCCGGCGGTCCTGGAGCCACTGCAGGCGCGACGTGAAGTCGCCGAGCTCGTCGAACGCCCACGCCGGGACGTTGGCGACGGCGATGAGGGGCAGCAGGCCGACGAGCGAGCGCACCCGCACCGGTGACCCCTGGTCGTCGGCGTCGACGAGCACGTCGTAGAAGAACTCGTCCTCGTCGTCCCAGAGCGAGACGCCCTCGGTGCCGAAGGTCTCCATCGCCTCGGCGATCGAGAAGAAGTGCTCGAGGAAGGTCGTCGCCAGCCCGTCCCACGACCGGTCGACCCGGCTCAGCTCGAGCGCGATCCGGAGCATCTGAAGGCAGGTGAACGCCATCCAGCTCGTCGCGTCGGACTGCTCGAGCCGCCACCCCTGCGGCACCTCGCGCGACCGGTCGAAGACGCTGATGTTGTCCATCCCGAGGAAGCCGCCCTCGAAGAGGTTGGACCCGTCGGAGTCCTTGCGGTTGAGCCACCACGAGAAGTTGAAGAGCAGCTTGGTGAAGACCCGCACGAGGAAGCCGTGGTCCCGCGCGCCGTCGAGCACGTAGACGTGCCAGGCCGCCCAGGCGTGGACCGGCGGGTTGACGTCGCTGAACTGCCATTCGTATGCCGGGAGCTGGCCGTTGGGGTTCTGGCTCCACTCGCGGCACATGAGCAGCAGCTGGTTCTTGGCGAACTGCGGGTCCATGTGGGCGATGGCGACGGTGTGGAAGGCGAGGTCCCACGCGGCGAACCACGGGTACTCCCACTCGTCGGGCATCGAGATGACGTCGGCGAGGGCGAGGTGGGTCCACGAGGTGTTGCGGCCCTGCGGCTCTCGGGCCCGGCGGGAGTCCGGTGGTGGCGGTCCGGCCGGGTCGCCCGCGAGCCACTCGCGCACGTCGTAGCGGTAGAGCTGCTTGCCCCAGTTGAGCCCGGCGAAGGCGCGTCGGGCCACGAGCCGCTCCTGATCCCCGACGCCGTCGGGGATGACCGTGGCATAGAACGCGTCGGCCTCACGTCGACGCGTCGCGAGCACGTCGTCGAAGCCGCCACCGAACACACCACCGCCCGCTGGGGGCCCGGGCGCCGGCGCCTCCGGGCGGGCGCCGTCGGCCCAGGCGTCGTCGAGCAGCCGCAGCCGGACCCGGACGGTCTCCCCCGGCGCGACCTCGGCGAAGGAGTAGCGCAGGGCCACCTTGGTGCCGCGTCCGTCGGTGGCGAGCAGGCTCCGGTCACCGTGGACGACCGCGCGGTCGACGGCGTCCTTGGGGTGCGGGCTGCGGCTCTCGCCCTCCCCGAACACCGCCTCGACATTCGTCTCGTTGTCGCAGACGAGGACCTCGGGCGCTCCCTCGGCGTGGAGCTCGACGACCCCGAGGTGGGCGTGGGTCGCCCGCAGCACGACACCGCCGGGAGGCGTGCCCTCGACGACCTCGATGACCGGTGTGCGGTCGTCCCGGCCCCAGGCCCAGGTGTTGCGGAACCACAGCTGCGGCACGAGGTCGAGCGGCGCCGGGTCGGGTCCGTGGTTCGTGGCCTCGACCGTGACGAGGACGTCACCGGGTGCCGCCTTGGCGTGGGTCGTGACGACGTCGAAGAACCGGTCCTCGGCCAGGGCCCCGGTGTCGACGAGCTGGAACTCGGGATCCTCGTGACCGCGGGCCGCGTTCGTCTCCCGGAGCACGGCATACGGGAAGGCTGCCTGCGGGTAGCGGTAGAGGTGCTGGGCCCAGCTGTGCGTGGGGGTGGCGTCGAGGTGCCACCAGTACTCCTTGGCGTCCTCGCCGTGGTTGCCCTCGCCGTTGGTGAGCCCGAAGCAGCGCTCCTTGAGCCGGTCGTCGCGGCCGTTCCACATCGCGACCGCGAGGTTGAGGAAGCCGTAGCGGTCGCAGAGGCCGGCGATGCCGTCCTCGCCCCAGCGGTAGGCGCGGGCGTGGGCGTGGTCGAACGGGAAGAACGACCACGCGTCACCGTCGGCCGAGTAGTCCTCGCGCACGGTCCCCCACTGCCGGCCCGAGACGTACGGACCCCAGGCGCGCCACGGGTCCCCGTCGTCCGGTGAGTGCTCGAGCCGCCGGTGCTCCTCGGTCTGTGGTCGTTGCTCGGGCTCGACCGACGTCATGCCCACACTGTGGCACGCAGGTCCGGTCCGAGGAGGTGGGAGGATGCACGGCAATGACCTCGCACCCGCTGGCCGAGCGCGCCCTGACGTCCGTCACGACCGATCCCGACACCCTGTATGCCGTCTTCGCGGCCTGGGCGGAGGAGTCCGGGATCGCGTTGTACCCCCACCAGGACGAGGCCGTCATCGAGGTGGTGTCGGGACGCAACGTCGTGCTGGCCACCCCGACCGGGTCCGGCAAGTCGCTCGTCGGGGTCGCCGCCCACTTCGCCGCCCTCGCCGGTGACCGCGTCAGCTTCTACACCGCGCCGATCAAGGCCCTCGTCAACGAGAAGTTCTTCGCGCTCTGCGACGTCTTCGGCGCCGAGAACGTCGGCCTCCTCACGGGCGACGCCGCCGTCAACGCCGACGCCCCCATCATCTGCTGCACCGCCGAGGTGCTCGCAAACATCGCCCTGCGGGAGGGCTCGTCGGCCGACGTCGGGCTCGTCGTCATGGACGAGTTCCACTACTACGCCGACGGCCAGCGCGGCTGGGCCTGGCAGGTGCCGCTGCTCGAGCTGCCGCAGGCACAGTTCCTGCTCATGTCGGCCACGCTCGGCGACATGAGCACGATCAGCGAGGACCTCGAGCGCCGCACGGGCCGCGACGTCGCCCTCGTGACCACCGCCGAGCGCCCCGTGCCGCTGTCGTTCACGTGGTCGCTCACGCCGCTCGCCGAGATGGTCGAGGAGATCGTCACGACCCACCAGGCGCCGGTCTACGTCGTGCACCCCACCCAGCAGCTCGCTGCCGAGCACGCCGCCTCGCTCATCACCCTCAAGCTGCTCACGCCGGAGGAGAAGTCCGCAATCGCCGAACGGCTGGCTCCGGTGCGGTTCGCCGCCGGCTTCGGCAAGACGCTGTCCGGGCTGCTGCGCCGGGGCATCGGCGTGCACCACGCCGGGCTGCTCCCCCGCTACCGGCGGATCGTCGAGCAGCTCGCGCAGGCCGGACTGCTCAAGGTCATCGCCGGCACGGACACCCTCGGCGTGGGCATCAACGTCCCCATCCGGACGGTGCTGTTCACCGGGCTCGCGAAGTTCGACGGGCAGCGGGACCGGGTGTTCCGGTCGCGCGAGTTCCACCAGATCGCCGGCCGCGCCGGCCGCGCGGGGTTCGACACGAGTGGCTCGGTCATCGTCCAGGCGCCGCCGCACGTCATCGAGAACGAGCGCAACATCGCCAAGGCCGGCGACGACCCCAAGAAGCTCCGCAAGGTCCAGCGCCGCAAGCCGCCCGAGGGGTCGATCGTCTGGACCGAGCAGACCTTCGACAAGCTCGTCGCGAGTGAGCCCGAGCCGCTGACGTCGAAGATGCGCATCGACAACGCGATGATCCTCAACCTCATCGCCCGACCCGGTGACCCCGTGGCCGCCGTGAGCCGCCTCGTCCGCGACAACCACGAGTCCCTGGTCGGTCAGGCCAAGCTGGCCCGACGGGCGATCCGGCTGGGGCGGTCGCTTCTCGACTCCGGGGTGGTCGTGCGCCTGCCCGAGCCTGCCGCCGACGGGCGCACCGTCGAGCTCACGGTGGACCTGCCGGCCGACTTCGCGCTCAACCAGCCGCTGGCACACTTCGCCCTCGCGGCGCTCGACCTCCTCGACCCCGACTCCCCCACCCACGCCCTCGACGTCGTCTCCGTGGTCGAGGCCGTCCTCGACTCGCCGCGCCCGGTGCTGCGGGCCCAGCAGTGGGCGGCACGGGGCGAGCGGATCGCCGAGCTCAAGGCCGAGGGTGTTGAGTACGACGAGCGCACCGCCATCGTCGAAGAGATCACCTGGCCCCGGCCGCTCCTCGACATGCTCGAGCCGGCCTACGAGACCTACCGGCAGACGCACCCGTGGCTGCCGGACGAGGCCCTGGACCCCAAGAGCATCGTGCGCGAGATGTGGGAGCAGGCGATGAGCTTCGGCGACCTCATCCGCCGCTACGGGCTCACCCGCTCCGAGGGTGTCGTGCTGCGCTACCTCTCCGACGCCTACCGGACGCTGCGCCAGACCGTGCCCGAGGTGCACCGCGGCGAGGAGCTCGACACCATCATCGAGTGGCTGGGCGAGACGATCCGCCAGACCGACTCCTCCCTCATCGACGAGTGGGCCGCCCTCACCGATCCCGAGTCGGTGCGCAACGCGGCCGCTGCCCACGGCGATGCCCCACCCCCGCCGCGCCCGATCACGGCCAACGACAGGGCTTTTCGCGCGATGGTGCGCCAGGCCATGTGGCGACGGGTCGAGCTCGCCGAGCGTGACGACATCGAGGCGCTCGCCCGGCTCGAGGCCGACTCGGCCGCCGTCCCCGAGGACGGTCGCACCCGCGTCATGGACCTCGACGCCTGGGACGTCGCACTCGGCGCCTACTGGGACGAGCACGGCACCATCGGCACCGATGCCGACGCCCGCGGTCCTGAGCTGCTCCAGGTGGAGCCCGCCACCGACGTCGTCCCGGGCCTCGACGACGAGAGCGAGCACCGCATCTGGCGCGTCCGCCAGGTCCTCGCCGACCCGGCGGACGACCGCGACTGGGGCATCGAGGCCGTCGTCGACCTCGACGCCAGCGACGCCTCGGGCGAGCTCGTCATCGCCGCCACTGCTGTTCGGCGGCTCTGACCAACCCGGATGCACGGAGACCTCTGCGCGAAGGTGCGGGTGCTCGGGTCCATATGTGGCTCCGAGCGCCCCACGCCGTAAAGCAGCGCATGGTCCGCTACGCCAGCCGCTGGAGAGGCGCCATCTGGCAGCGAACGTCCGGATCTGCCGAGTTCCGGTAAATGCATCGGCGGTGTCTCGGATGGCCTGAACTGCCTTTGGGGGCGTTGCACTGCCGTCGAGGAGGAGGTGTTGCTATTCGCTCAGACCAAGTCGCATGCGTACGCCGTCGACCGTCGGGCGGTAGTGGCGGCGGTTCATCATGCGTAGGTCACGCATGTGAGTCATGGACAGAAGAGGCGTTAGATCTCCATCGGCGATGGTGGTCGAGCCGTACAGGTAGAGCCGCTCGAGGCGTGCCAGCCCGCCAATCGGGAGGAGGCTGTCGAGACTGCCGCTCTCGCTCACGTCAAGCTCTCGCAGGCCTATGAGTGCGCTGAGGTCCGTTAGTGAGGCTAAGCGAGGGCACGAGGCAAGGTCGAGTCGGCTGAGGACGGGTGAACTTAGGCGGCGCAGGGCTGAGATGTCTTCTAGAGGTGCGCCATAGATTCCGAGACGGGCTAGCCACGGCATGGCCTCGACGCCGTCCAGCGAGCGCACACGTGGTCTTTGCTTCATCCCAAGCGTTCGCAATGAGGTCAGATGCTTGAGGGGTAAGAGGTCCGCTTCGGCGTAGGGGCTGAGGAAAAGCTCCTCGAGATGTTCAGCCCGGTCGATCGAACTCGATACTTGCGCCCACGCGCAGGACAGGACCTTCAAACCAGGGAGCAGTGCGAGATCGATGTGGGAGCCGGGTGCTGACTGAACGCGTAACTCTTCAAGGCTGCCGCCGAGGTCGTGAATGGGCGTCAGATCGGAGATCCCGCGATCCAAGATGTTGAGTCGGCGGAGGGGCAGATCGCGGACGAAGTTGATATCTCTTCCGGAGAAGCCGCGAGCGTAGTTGGCGATCAGCCCGTCTGCACCGCTTCCCATGAAGGCATCTCGCAAGACGGGGGACCATTCGGCTCGGACGTCGAAGTCGACTCGACCGGCGACGTCCTCAGTGACCACATATCCCGAACTCACGTGTGCATCATCCATGACTTGTGCGGCGCTGGGCCGCAAGCGACATCCGCTGTGAGCAGCCCGAACATCCGCTTCTGCCGCATTCCGGTGCAACGAAGCGTCAGCATCCTTCCCATGGGCCTGTCGCAACCTCTGCGCGTGGAAAGATCTCGCCATGGTGGAACCTGACTGGGGCGTGGACGATCCTGAGGGGTCCTTCGGGTCGAGCGGCCTGCCGTGGGAGCCTGTCTATTCGGATTCGGTTGAGGACGTTCTGGAGGTCCAAGCCGCACGTTCCTCGGGCTTCCGGCCGGCGCATGAGGCGCCGTTGTGGTGCTTCATCCCAGCGATCTGGCCCGCGCGGGAGCGAAGTTGGGTCCGCGATGTTCGGGTCAGACACATGACGAGGGCCTGGAGCGACGGGCGCACCGAGCGTCTGCCGTGGACCACGGCTGAGTACGCCGAGCTGGAAGCCGACATCAACGCTCTACTGCACGATGTGGGTCTCCCTCCGCGCCCTGCTGGCCGAATCTGGCTGCTTCGTCCACCGCCAACGTACGCGACCGCTCAAGAAGCCTTGGACGAGGTTTGGGCTGACTGGTTGGCGTCGGGCGGAGTAGGCACAGTGACCCCTGAGCTCGTGGCACACACAGATACTCGTCTGAGGCGCCTCTTCAGCTAAGGACTGCTCATGCCGCGGATCGCGCGGGTGCTCGTAGCGCTGATCTCTGCTCCCGGCTTGGCGGTCTCCCTCTTCAGCATGTTCGCAGTGCCACGGCGTGGGAGAGTCAGCTTTTACCGAGGAGGTGCGCATGTCCCAGTTCGGCTTGGTGGTCCGGTTCGCGCTCAGGCCCGGCCGGGCCGAGGCCTTCGACGCACTGATGCGCGACACCGTGGCGGGTATCGCCGACAACGAGCCCCGCACGTTGGCCTACGCGGTGCACACGCTCGACGGCGAGCCCGACGTCCGCATCTTCTACGAGCTCTACAGCAGCGAAGACGCCCTCGCCGAGCACGAGTCGCAGCCCACGACCCGATACTTCCTCGACCGTGTCGAGGACTACGTCACGAGCATCGACGTCCAGCGGCTGTGCCTGGTGACCGCAACCGGCATCGCCAACCTGACGGACGACGCCGAGCGGCCGCCACCCAGCTGATCCTGACTCGATTCCGACCCCTTGCACCCCATCGCGACGAAAAGCGACGGAGGCGCCCTCAGCCGCGCAGGTCGGGGATGAGGGTGCGGTCGTCGAGCCGGCGGGTCAGCGTGATGTCGTCGCGCTCCTCACCGGGCGCGACGCGGATGGCACCGAGCACACGCCCCGCCTCCACGTAGCCGCACGAGCCGTAGAACCTCGACAGCCCGCTGCCGCTGCGCACCCCCAGGCTGAGGATCTCGACTCCGGCTTCGCGGGCGACGCGGTGGGTGGCGGCCATGAGGAGCCGGCCGAGGTTCTGGCCGCGCCGGTCGGGATCGGTCATGACCCGGTAGACGGTGCGGGTGTGGTCGAGCAGCGGGTTCGACCCCCGCTCGAGGAAGGACGTCCCGAGGACCCGGGCGTCGACGGCGGAGCGGAGCAGGACGGCGACGGTCGAGCCTGCCGCCATCGAGTCCTCGTGCGCCCGCAGCGCCGCGTCGACAGAGTCGCGGGGTGCGCCGGGGAGGAAGCCGACCGAGCCGCCGGCGTCATTGGTACGCACCCAGAGGTCGAGGACCTGCTCGCGGGCGGCGGCGTCGAACGTCGTCACCGCCTCGACCCGGGGCGACTCGAACACGGTCGACGGCGGCTCGTCCGGCAGGTCGTCGTGCAGCACCCTGGTGCCGACCCGCTCGAAGCCGGTGCCGAGAGCGGTCCGCACCGACGGGATGTTGACCTCCTTGACGAGCGCGCGCACCGGGAGGGCGGGCAGGAACTCGAGCGCGTGTGCGGCCGAGGCGCGCGACATCTCGCGCCCCAGACCGTGCCCGAGCCCCACGAAGACGAGCCGGTAGTAGAGGTTGAGGAAGGCACCCTCGACGTCCTTGAGCCCGCACACGCCGACGACCTCGCGGGTGACCTTGTCCAGCGCCAGCCAGAGACCGAAGCCGTGCTCGTCCCAGTGCGCCAGCGTCCGCTCGAGGAAGGCCGCCGCGTCGTCGTCGGTCTGCGACATCGCGTGCGGGGCGTGCCAGTAGGTCCGGGGGTCGCGGTGCAGCTGCACCCAGGCGTCGCGGTCCGCCTCGGTCGGTGGCCGGAGGATCAGGCGGGTGGTCTCGACGACGTTCGGGGACGGCATACGGACACCTTATTGCGAACCTTTCGCAAGACTGAGGGCGGCCTCCACGTCGCGACGCAGCAGCCCGTAGACCCACGAGTCGGAGACGACCCCGTCGACGATGCAGTCCTCGCGCAGCGTCCCCTCCCGCACGAAGCCGAGCTTCTCGAGGACCCTCCCGCACGGGACATTGCGGGTGTCGGCCTCGGCCTGCACCCGGTTGAGGTCCCACGTCGCGAAGCCCCACTCCAGCAGCGCCTTCGCAGCCTCGGTCGCGTGCCCGTGACCCCAGCTCGCCTCGGTGTAGGCGAAGCCCAGGGAGGCGCTGCGGAAGTCGGGGTTCCACCCCGTCAGGCTGAGCCACCCGAGGAACTCCCCGTCCTGGAGCCGCTCGACGACGAGGCGGACACCGCTGCCCGACCGGGCCAGCGCGTCACTGCGTTCGACGAACCGTGACGCCGACGCGCGGTCGGTCCACGGCGGCTCGTCCCAGTAGCGCAGGACGTGGGCGTCACTCAGCAGGTCGAAGAGCGCGTCGGCGTCACCCGCGACGACGGGACGCAGGCGCAGCCGACGGGTGAGCAGCGTCGGGGCGCGCAGGGACATCTTTTCCACCCCGACGTCGGCCATCACTCAGGAACGGTATGCCGTGAGCTCGGCGGCGAGGTCGGCGTTGACCCGCGCGGTGACGCGCGTGCCCTCGCCGACGTGCTCGCTCGCGAGGATCTCGCCCTCGTCGTGGATCCGGCTCACGAGGTCGCCACGGCCGTAGGGCAGGAGCACCTCGATGTCGATGTCGGGGCTCGGGAGCTCGTCGGCGATGAGCGCCCGGAGCTCGTCGAGACCGGCACCGGTGCGCGCCGAGACGGCCACCGCGTGCTTCTCGTGGCGCAGCAGCCGGTCGACGACCTCAGGGTCGGCAATGTCGGCCTTGTTGACGACGATGATCTCCTTGACGTCGGTCGCGTCGACGTCGGCGAGCACCGAGCGCACGGCCGAGATCTGGCCCTCGGGGTCGGGGTGGGCGCCGTCGACGACGTGGAGCAGGAGGTCGGAGTCGGCCACCTCCTCGAGGGTCGAGCGGAACGCCTCGACGAGCTGGTGGGGCAGCTGGCGGACGAACCCGACGGTGTCGGCGAAGGTGAACTCGCGCCCGTCCGGGGTCTCGCTGCGCCGCACCGTGGGGTCGAGCGTGGCGAAGAGCTGGTTCTGCACGAGGACGCCGGCACCGGTGAGCCGGTTGAGGATCGAGGACTTGCCGGCGTTGGTGTAGCCCGCGATCGCGACGCTCGGGATGCCGTTGGCGCGACGGCTGCCACGCTTGGTGTCGCGGTGCGTCTTCATCCCCGCGATGTCGCGCTTGAGCTTGGCGACACGGGTGTTGATCCGTCGGCGGTCGAGCTCGATCTTGGTCTCACCCGGACCGCGCGAGCCCATGCCCTGGCCGCCGGCCGCCTGGCCACCGGCCTGGCGCGACATCGACTCACCCCAGCCGCGCAGGCGCGGCAGGAGGTACTGGAGCTGGGCCAGCTCGACCTGCGCCTTGCCCTCACGGCTCTTGGCGTGCTGGGCGAAGATGTCGAGGATGAGGGCGGTGCGGTCGATGACCTTGACCTTGACGACGTCCTCGAGCGCACGCCGCTGGGAGGGTGCGAGCTCGGTGTCGCAGATGACGGTGTCGGCGCCCTCGCTCACGACGATGTCGCGCAGCTCCTGCGCCTTGCCCTTGCCGAGGTAGGTCGCGGTGTCGGGCTTCTGGCGGCGCTGGATGAGGCCCTCGAGGACCTCGGCGCCAGCGGTCTCGGCGAGCGCGGCGAGCTCGCGCAGCGAGTTCTCGGCGTCGACGAGGGTCCCCTCGGACCACACGCTCGCGAGGACGACCCGCTCGAGACGGAGCTGGCGGTACTCGACCTCGGTGACGTCCTCGAGCTCGGTGGAGAGACCGGCGACACGGCGCAGCGCAGCGCGCTCCTCGCGTTCGAGCTGGTCACCGTCGTAGAGGGCGGAGGGCTTCGCCTCGTCGCCGTCGGCCTCGGTCAGGAAGCCGTCGTCGTCGAAGGCGTCGTCGGAGAGGGCCTCGGCCTGGCCGGAAAGGTAGTCGTGTCGTGCAGTCATGTTCCGTCTAGGGTCTCACCTATGACCGACTCGGGGCGAACGGATTCGCGCGAGCACTACTTCACCGCCAACCCGGCCACCCCGGACGAGCGCCGCCCACTCGACGTCACCCTGGCCGGCCGGCGCGTGACCGTCGAGGTCGCCCCGGGCATCTTCAGCCCCGGAGGACTCGACAAGGGCACGGCGGTCCTCTTCGAGGAGGTCCCCGCTCCCCCACCCTCGGGACGGTTCCTCGACCTCGGCTGCGGATGGGGCCCGATCGCGCTCACGCTCGGGATGCTGTCGACCCACGCCGACGTCGTCGCGGTCGACGTCAACGAGCGCAGCGTGGACCTCACCAACCGCAACGCCGAGGCCCTGGGTCTGAGCCACGTCCGCGCGGTGACGCCGGAGGCGGTCGCGGACGGGACGGCATACGACCTCATCTGGTCCAACCCCCCGATCCGCATCGGCAAGGCCGCGCTGCACGATCTGCTCCGGCTCTGGCTGCCTCGGCTGGCACCGGGCGGAAGGGCCTACCTCGTCGTGCAGAAGAACCTCGGCTCCGACAGCCTCCAGCGGTGGATCGAGGCAGAGCTGCGTATGCCGTGTGCCCGGCTCGCGTCGAGCAAGGGCTTCCGCGTCCTCGAGGTCCGTCCCGCCTGACGCCGGCGGGCGTGGGCCGTGCGCCGTCGGGTCAGAGGCTCGACAGGTCGATCATGCCGTCGGCCACGAGCGCGGCCGGCCCGGCGAGCTCGACCTCGTGGTGCGGCAGGGCACGGACGCGCAGTCGACCACCCGGGACGTCGACGGTCCAGTCCTGGGTCGGCTCGGCCTCACCGGCCCAGAAGCTCGTCGCCAGCGCGGCGGCGCAGACACCCGTGCCGCACGACCGCGTCTCGCCCACGCCGCGCTCGTGCACGCGCATCGCGATGTGGGCCGGCCCGACGATCCGGACGAACTCGACGTTGGTGCCGTGCGGCGGCACTGGTCGGACCTCGGGGACGTGCAGGAGGTCGAGCCCGTCGAGGTCGACGCCCTCGGGCAGCGCGACGACGGTGTGGGGGTTGCCCATGTCGACCGAGAGCGCCGACCACGGGTCGCCGTGCCCGACGACGTGGACGAGGGCGTCGAAGCCGTCGGCCCGCGCCCTCTCCTCCTCGGGCAGGTGCCACCGGCCCATGTTGGTCGCGACGACGTCGCCCTCGAACCGGATGCCCTTGATGCCCGCGCGCGTCGCGATCTCGAACTCGTCTGCCGTCTCGAGACCCTCGCGACGCAGGTAGGCCGCGAAGACCCGGGTGCCGTTGCCGCACATCTCGGCGACCGAGCCGTCGGCGTTGCGGTAGTCCATGAACCACGGCGCCCGGTCGGCCATCGCACGCACGGACTCGTCGATGGCCGCGGCGGTGGGCACGACGCGGATGACCCCGTCGCCACCCACCCCGGCGTGCCGGTCGGCAAGACGTCGCGTGAGGTCGGCGTCGAGGTCGAGGCGCGCGTCGACGTCGGGCACGACGACGAAGTCGTTCTCGGTGCCGTGCCCCTTGGTGAACCGCAGCTCTGACATGTCAGCCATTGTCCGCGATGGCGTTCTCGACATGGGTGAGCGCCTCGTCGAGGGCACCCTCGGCCGTGGGGTCGACCCACCACGTGCGCGGGTCCGGGCGGAACCAGGACTCCTGCCGGCGCGCGTAGCGACGGGTCAGCTGCGCCGTCTCGGCCTGCGCCTCGGCAGCGCCCATCGTGCCGTCGATCTCGGCCAGCGCCTGCGCGTAGCCGAGCGCGCGCGAGGCCGTCCGCCCCTCCCGTATGCCGTGGGGCACGAGTGCGCGGACCTCGTCCACGAGACCGTCGCGCCACATCTGCTCGACGCGGCGGTCGATGCGCTCGTCGAGGACGTCGCGCGGCGGGCGCAGCCCCACGGTGACCGTCGGGTGCAGGTGGCGCCGCTCGGGCATGGAGGCACTGAACGGCCGTCCGGTGATCTCGACGACCTCGAGGGCACGGATGACACGACGGACGTTGCGGGGCTCGATCGCCTGTGCCGCAACGGGATCGCGCTCGGTGAGGACGGCATACATGGCGTCACCACCACGCTCCTGCGCGGCCGCCTCGAGGCGCGCGCGCACGTCGGGGTCCGTGGGCGGGATGTCGAGGTGGTCGAGTGCGGCCCGGACATAGAGACCGGACCCGCCCGCGACGACGGGGTGCAGACCGCGGGCACGGATGTCGTCGATGCAGGCGCGGGCGTCGACCTGGTAGCGGGCGATCGTCGCCTCGTCGGTGACGTCGAGGACGTCGATGAGGTGGTGCGGCACTCCCCTGCGCTCGGCGACCGGGAGCTTCGCGGTGCCGATGTCCATGCCGCGGTAGAGCTGCATGGCGTCGGCGCTGACGACCTCGCCACCGACCCTCTCCGCGACCCGCAGGGCGAGCTCGGACTTGCCGCTCGCAGTGGGCCCGACGACCGCGACGACGAGCGGGCTCCCGCCCGGGGCGTCAGCGGGCAAGCTCGTCCTCGGACCGGGTGTGGTCCTCGGCGTGCCCGCCCTCTGCCTCGAACTCGTCCTCGTCGACGTCGTCGTGGCCGAACGGGTCGCGGTCCTGGCCCGGCATCCACGTGAGGCCCGGCTTGCCCCACTCGTGGGACTTCACGGCCTTCTTGGCCTTGCGGGCCCACTTGCCCTGGAGGCGGTCGACGTAGAGGAAGCCGTTGAGGTGGTCGTACTCGTGCTGGAACATGCGGGCGAACCACCCGGTCGCGGTGTAGGAGATCTCGTTGCCGTCGAGGTCCAGACCGGTGAGCGTCGCGCTCTCGCCACGCCGCAGCGGGAAGGACTCACCCGGCACCGACAGGCAACCCTCGGACTCCTCGTGCGGGTCGGGGTCACCCACGGCCGGCTTGCTCGCGGAGACGAACGGGTTGATGACGACGCCCCGCGCCGGGATGCCATCGTGGTTGTCCATCTGCCACGTGAAGATCCGCAGCCCCACCCCGACCTGCGGCGCCGCGAGACCGACACCGCGGGCGGCGTCCATCGTCTCGTACATGTCGGCCACGAGCTCGCGGATGCCGTCGTCGATGACCTCGACCGGCTCGGCACGTCGGTGGAGCACCGGCTCGCCGGTGATGGTGATGGGGCGGATCGTCATGCTCCGATTCTCTCAGATCACCGGAGATGGCCCGCGCCTCCGGGTCCACGGGACGCGACGGGTGCGGCACAGTGGAACCGTCCGTGTCCGACGAGGTGAGGAGCGACCATGAGCATGTTCGACAAGGCGAAGGACTTCATCGCCGATCACAGCGACAAGGTCGGTGAGCTGGCGGAGGAGCACGCCGACAAGGTCGAGGAGTACAGCGACCAGGGTCTCGACCGGGCGGGCGACTTCGCCGAGAGCAGGGGCGTCGACGCCGACCGGGTGGAGCAGGGACGCGACGCCCTCGACGACAGGATCGGCGAGCGGGGCGACGCGACGCCGCCTCCCCCGGCCTGACCCGCAGCGCAACGGCCCCACCACGTGAGCGTGGTGGGGCCTTCGCGTGTCAGGAGCGGTCGGCGGTGCCCCCTGGATCCGGTATCCCGGTCAGATGTCGCAGGCGGGGGCGCTCACCGGCGCGGCTGCGGGCTTGCCGATCGAGGGCATCCCGAGGCTCACCGAGGGCTTGCCGGGGACGGGCGCGTCCTGGAGCGACTCCCACGCGTCACCACCGGAGGTGCGACGCACGGCATACGTCCCGCCGTGCAGAGCACCGTCGGCGACGAGGTGGTGCGGCGCGCCATAGGTGACGTCGACGCTCACCACGTCGCCCGGGCGCGGCCGGTCCCCATCCTCGGGGACCGAGAAGTGCACGAGGCGGTTGTCCTTGGCGCGACCGCTCATCCGGGAGGTCTCGGTGTCCTTGCGGCCCTCGAACGGCGCGACGAGCACCTCGACGGTGCGGCCCTCGATCGCGCGGTTCTCGGCCCACGACAGCTCGTCCTGGAGGGCGACGAGACGCTCGAAGCGCTCCTGGACGACGGCCTTGGGGACCTGGTCCTCCATCGTCGCGGCCGGGGTCCCGGGGCGGATGGAGTACTGGAAGGTGAAGGCGCTGGAGAAGCGCGACTGCTCGACGACGCGCAGCGTCTCGGCGAAGTCCTCCTCGGTCTCGCCGGGGAAGCCCACGATGATGTCGGTGGTGATCGCGGCGTCGGGGATCTGCTCGCGGACGCGGTCGATGATGCCGAGGAACTTCGCGCTCCGGTAGGACCGCCGCATGTCCTTGAGGACCTTGTCGGAGCCGGACTGGAGCGGCATGTGCAGGCTGGGCATGACGTTGGGCGTCTCCGCCATCGCGGTGATGACGTCGTCGGTGAACGCAGCCGGGTGGGGGCTGGTGAAGCGCACGCGCTCGAGGCCCTCGATCTCGCCACAGGCCCGCAGCAGCTTGCCGAACGCGAGGCGGTCGCCGAACTCGACGCCGTAGGTGTTGACGTTCTGGCCAAGCAGGGTGATCTCGACGACGCCCTGGTCGACGAGCGCCTGGATCTCGGCGAGGATCTCGCCCGGCCGGCGGTCGGTCTCCTTGCCGCGCAGGCTCGGCACGATGCAGAACGTGCAGGTGTTGTTGCAGCCGACCGAGATCGAGACCCACGCGGCGTACGCGGAGTCACGTCGGGTCGGGAGGGTCGACGGGAAGGTCTCGAGCGACTCGAGGATCTCGACCTCGGCGCGCTTGTTGTGGCGGGCCCGGTCGAGCAGAGCGGGGAGGCTGCCGATGTTGTGGGTGCCGAAGACGACGTCGACCCACGGCGCGCGCTGGACGATGCTGGCGCGGTCCTTCTGGGCCATGCAGCCGCCGACGGCGATCTGCATGTCGGGGTTGGCCGTCTTGGCGGGACGCAGCTGCCCGAGGTTGCCGTAGAGCTTGTTGTCGGCGTTCTCGCGCACGGCGCACGTGTTGAACACGACGACGTCGGCGGTGGCCGGTCGCTCCTGAGCGGGCACGCTGGCGAGGTCGACGTAGCCCGCCGTCTCGAGGAGCCCCGCGAGGCGCTCCGAGTCGTGGACGTTCATCTGGCAGCCGTGCGTGCGCACGTCGTACGTCTTGAGGTCATTCATGGCACCGTCAAGGGTACGTGCTCGATCAGGCGTCCACGCCCCACAGGGCGGCGACGTGGCGGACGTCGGTGCCGCAGCAGCCGCCGACGACGTCGAGGTTCGGCAGACGCGCCGCGAGGGAGTCGTGCTCGCGCACGAGGTCGTCGATGTCGCCGGCGTCGAGCACCTCGGCGGCGTCGAGCTCGGCGTGCGACTGTCGCGAGGCGTTGACCCGCAGGCCCGTGACGCGCGACGCCCAGGTGTCGTCGTCGGCGAGGGCCATGGCGACATGGCTGGGGTGCGCGCAGTTGACGAGCAGCTCGTCGGGCGCCGCCTGCCCCCAGAGGTTGTCCACCGCCTCGGCCAGCGTGGTGCCGTCGGGCAGGCGCCCGTCGGTCTCGACCGTGAAGGACACGGCGACGTCGAGCCGGTGGCCCCGCGCCGCCCGGACCACCCCGACCGCCTCCGAGACGGTCGTGAGCGTGTATGCCGCGACCCTGCCGGCCCCGCTCTCGGCGAACGCCGCCACCTGGTGCGAGTGGTAGGCCGCGAACTCGTCCGACGGCGCCGGCTCCCCCGCCACGTAGCCGTCGCCGCGCGGGCCGATCGTCCCGCTCACCCGGAAGCTGCCGTAGTCGTGCCGACCGGCGGGGAGCGCACCGGAGGCGAGGAGCGACTCACCCAGGGCGGCGAGGAAGACGACGCTCTCGAGGGCGACCCGGTGCACGTCGGTCGCCGGGCCGCCGACGGTCGCGACCCAGTCCGGGCTCGCGCGCCACGTCGGGGTCTCGAGCAGCAGGCTCGCGCCCGCTTGGTTCGCCACGGCGGCGTACCCGGCGTAGTAGTCGGTGAGCAGCGCCCGCCCCTCGAGGCTGTCGAGCAGCGGGTACGCCGCGAAGTGGGGCAAGACGACCCCGTGGTTGAAGATCACGTCCGTCTCGAGACCCCCGTCGGTGACCCACCGAGGACCGGCTCCGGGCTCCCACGTGGCAGGAGTCACCGCATCGCCATCGTTCATCGGCCCTGGGGTCTCCCGTCCGTCCACACCGCCGCTGCGCCGTCGGGGTCAAGAGTGCCCGCGGTGCACACCGGCCACCAGACCCCGGTGACGTCAGCGGCAGTGGTGCTCCGGGGTGGCGGAGTCCCCCTCCGTGATGGCTCGCATGGGCAGACCCAAGGGCCCGTCGAACCGGGATCGACCAATACTTGACAAGACAACCAATGTGCGACATGCTCTTGGTTGAAGGTACAACTACTCCACACCGAAGGAACTCCTCATGGGCCTGTTCAACCGCTCCACCAAGACCTCCACCCCCGCCGCCCAGGCGGCCCCCGTCGCCACCGAGCCGGCCAGCAGCTTCGTCTCCGACATCACCGGCGACTACGTCCTCGACCCGAGCCACTCGCGTCTCGGCTTCTCGGCCCGCCACGCGATGGTCACCAAGGTCCGCGGCAGCTTCGAGGAGTTCGAGGGCACCGCCCACGTCGACACCGCCAACCCGGCCGCCTCCAAGGTCGACGTCACGATCTCGGCCGCCTCGGTCACCACCGGCAACGAGCAGCGCGACGGTCACCTCAAGACCCCCGACTTCTTCGACATCGAGAACTACCCGACGATCACCTTCACGTCGACCTCCGTCGCGCGTCAGGTCGCCGACTGGGCCATCACCGGCGACCTCACCATCAACGGTGTCACCAAGCCCGTCACCATCGACTTCGAGGAGACCGGCTCGGCCAAGGACCCCTACGGCAACACCCGCATCGGCTTCGAGGGTGCGACGACGATCGACCGTGGCGACTGGGGCCTCAGCTTCAACGCCGCCCTCGAGACCGGTGGCGTCCTCGTGAGCGAGAAGGTCAAGCTCGAGTTCGACATCTCCGCGATCGCCCAGGTCCCGGCTGTCGCCTGACCATTCCCGGACACCCGAGGGGCGAGGACCACGCGGTCCTCGCCCTTCGTCATGCCCTCGCCCACCATGGGCGGCGCCGCTCCGGCGACACCGGCCCCTCGCTCGTCGGGACGGTTCAGTCGCGGCGGTGCTCGTCGGCCTCGGCGATCGCCTCGCGGATGAGCCGCATCGACACCTCGGACGGGTATCCCTTGCGCGCGAGCAGCCCCGCGAGCCGGCGGGTCTGGACCGTGGCGTCGAGACCGTGGAGCCGGCGCATCCTCTTGGCGACGAGCTCGCGGGCCCGCTCCTCCTCGTCGGCCGGGTCGACCTCGTCGAGCACGGATTCGGCGACCTCGTCGCTCACGCCCTTCTGGCGCAGCGTCTGCGCCAGGGCGCGTCGGGCGAGTCCACGGCCGGCCTGCTGCGACCGGACGAGCATCCCGGCATAGGCCTCGTCGTCGACGAGGCCGACCTCCTCCATGCGGTCGAGGACGGTCGCGGCGACGTCGGGATCGCACCCCTTGCGGGCCAGCGCCTGCTCGAGCTGCGCGCGCGACTTGGGGGCGTTGGTCAGCTGACGCAGGACGATCTGGCGCGCGACGTCATGGGCGTCGGGCTCGACGCCCTCGACGGCGGCGTCGGGCGGCGGCGGGCTGGACGGAGGACGCACCTCCACCCACGAGGGCGGAGGTGCGTCCGAGTCGGCAAACGGCATCGAGGTCGCCGCCTGCTCAGAAGTCGACCGGGACCTCGGGCACGACCTCGAGAGGCTTGTCGGCCTGCGGACCGATGTTGAGCTTCTGCTTGATCTTGCGCTCGATCTCGTCGGCGAGGTCCGGGTTGTCCTTGAGGAAGTTGCGGGCGTTCTCCTTGCCCTGACCGAGCTGGTCGCCTTCGTACGTGTACCAGGCACCGGCCTTGCGGACGAAGCCCTGCTCGACACCCATGTCGATGAGGCCGCCCTCGCGGGAGATGCCCTGGCCGTAGAGGATGTCGAACTCGGCCTGCTTGAACGGCGGGGAGACCTTGTTCTTGACGACCTTGACGCGGGTGCGGTTGCCGACCGGGTCGGTGCCGTCCTTGAGCGTCTCGATGCGGCGCACGTCGAGGCGGACCGAGGCGTAGAACTTCAGTGCCTTGCCACCGGTGGTGGTCTCGGGCGAGCCGAACATGACGCCGATCTTCTCGCGGAGCTGGTTGATGAAGATCGCGGTCGTCCCGGTGTTGTTGAGGGCACCGGTGATCTTGCGGAGCGCCTGGCTCATGAGGCGGGCCTGGAGGCCGACGTGGCTGTCACCCATCTCGCCCTCGATCTCGGCGCGCGGCACGAGGGCGGCGACGGAGTCGATGACGATGATGTCGAGCGCACCGGAGCGGATGAGCATGTCGGCGATCTCGAGCGCCTGCTCACCGGTGTCGGGCTGGGACACGAGGAGGTTGTCGGTGTCGACGCCGAGCTTGGCGGCGTACTCCGGGTCGAGGGCGTGCTCCGCGTCGATGAACGCGGCGATGCCACCGGCCCGCTGCGCACTGGCGACGGCGTGCAGGGCGACCGTCGTCTTGCCCGAGCTCTCGGGGCCGTAGATCTCGACGACACGACCGCGGGGCAGGCCTCCGATGCCGAGCGCGATGTCGAGGGCGATCGACCCCGTGGGGATGACCTCGATGGGGGGACGCACGTCGTCGCCCAGACGCATGATCGCGCCCTTGCCGTGCTGCTTCTCGATCTGCCCGAGGACCAGCCCCAGGGACTTCGTGCGGTCGTTGGTGACGGCTGCTGCAGCCATGTCGCACCTGCTCTTCCTGTGTCGTTCGATGTGCGCGCCCGCCGGCGACCCGTGTCCGCGGTCGGTCTCGTCGCGATCTCGGGTCAGACGCTAGGTCGCCGCACCGACAGCCGTCTGCAGCTGCCGTGGAGGCTGTGGACAGGTGCTGCGGGTCCGGCGACCTGTGGACAACAGTAGACGAACACGTGTTCGACGCCGGGACCGCAAGGGCGACACGCCGCGTGTCGCCGCGACGACTCAGCGGGCAGCGCCCTCGCGTCGCATCGGGACGTGCGGGATGCCGTCCTCGTCCTCGAAGACCGGACCGGACTCGACGAAGCCGAACCCGGCATACCAGTCCCGCAGGTAGACCTGGGCGTCGAGGACGACCGGCCCGCTCCCCCACCGTTCCAGCACCCCACGCATGAGGCGACCGGCGAGCCCACGGCCTCGGTGGGCGGCATCCGTGGCGACCCGACCGACGCGCCACACGGCCCCGTCGTCGAGGACGCGCAGCGTCGCGACGGGAGCGCCGTCGCCGTCGGCGCACCACAGGTGCCACGTCCCCGGCTCGGTGTCGCGGCCGTCGAGGTCGAGGTAGAGCGCCTTCTGCTCGATGACGAACACCCGCGAGCGCAGGGCCCACAACCGGTATGCGACAAGGGGATCGAGATCGGCGAAGCGCTGGGCGCGAAGGTCGTCGTCCGGCTGGTCCACGGAGCCACTCTAGGGAACTGGCAGACTCCTGCGCCGTGACGATCATTGCGGCAGCGGACGGCTCGGCCCTCGGCAACCCCGGACCCGCTGGGTGGGCCTGGTACGTCGACGCGGACCACTGGGCGGCCGGCGGCTGGCCCCACGGCACCAACAACCAGGGCGAGCTCACCGCGGTCCTCGACCTCCTCCAGCAGACGGCGGGCACCGACGACGACCTCGTCGTCTACTGCGACAGCAAGTACGTCATCAACTCCGTGACCCAGTGGATGCCCGGCTGGAAGCGCAAGGGGTGGAGGAAGGGTGACGGCAAGCCGGTCCTCAACGTCGAGATCATGAAGGCGCTCGATGCCGCGATGACCGGCCGACGCGTCCGCTTCGAGTGGGTCAAGGGCCACTCCGGACACGCGCTCAACGAGGAGGCGGACCGGCTCGCGAACGGTGCGGCCACGGCATACCAGAAGGGCGGTGCACCCGACCCGGGTCCCGGGTGGGAGGGCCGCGGCAGCGACGCCCCCGGCCTGCCCGCACCAGCGGCCCCGGTCACGACGTCACCCGAGCCCGACCTCTTCTCGGAGCTCGCCGAGGACTCCCCCGCCTCGGACGCCGAGACGGTCATCGCCCTCGAGCGCTCGCTGCTCACCGACGAGGTGCGCAGCGACCCCGCCGCCGTCGCCGCCCTGCTCCACCCGCAGTGGTCCGAGGTGGGCCGGTCCGGTCGGCTGTGGTCGCGCGAGGAGATGCTCGACGAGATCGGCCCGCTCCCCGAGGAGGTCGGGCTCGACGTCATCGCGTGCATCCCGGCCACCCAGGACGCCCTGCTGCTCACCTGGCGCTCGGTGACCGACACCGGCTCGACCCTGCGCTCCTCGCTGTGGGTGCGCGACAAGGGCCACTGGCAGCAGCTGTTCCACCAGGGCACCGCCGAGGCCTGAACCCCTCCGCGAGCAGCACCCGGCCAGCGGCGAGCCGGTCGGCCTCGGCTCAGGTGCGCGACAGCAGGTCGGTGACGATGTCGGCGGCCGGCGCCGAGCGGGCGCTGCGGTGGCCGGTGCCGGCCCAGAGGTGCACGAGGTCGGGCTGACCGGTTGCCCTGCCGTGACGCCGCAACGGCGCCGTGAGGTGGTGCACCTGGGGGTACGCCGCGGGGGCGACCTCGCTGAACACCTCGGTCCACGACGTCACGAGGGCCCGGGCGCTGCGGCCGGTGAAGGCGCGGGTCACGACGGTCTCGGTGCGGTGGGTGAGCTCGTGACGGTGCACCTCGGCGGTGCCGGCCTCGTCGGCCCGGAGGAACGACGTGCCGACAGCGACGGCGTGGGCGCCGGCCTCGAGCAGCGAGGCGACGTGCGCGCCGTCGCCCACACCGCCGGCGGCGATGACCGGCAGCGAGGTGAGCCGCCGGATGCCCTGCAGCAGCGCGCGGGTCGGCGCCTGGGGGTGTCCGGTGTCGACGGGTCCGCCGCGGTGCCCGCCGGCCTCCCACCCCTGGGCCACGACGGCGTCGACGCCGAGCTCGTCGGCCCACGCGGTCTCGCTCGCGTCGTTGAGGGTGGCCCAGACCTCGATGCCGGCGGCCCGGAGCCGGTCCACGACGTCGGCGGGCGGCCACGCGAAGGCGAAGGACACGACGGCCGGCCGCTCGGCGAGAACCACCTCGATCTTGGCGTCGAACGAGTCGTCGTCGTGGATGGCCTCACCGAGGGAGACACCCGCCTTGTCGGCGAGGGGCTGCAGGCGGGCGGCGTACTCGAGGACGCGCGAGGCGCTGCCCGGCTCGTAGGGCGAGGGCGCGAAGAGGTTGACACCGAACGCTGCTCCCCCGACGGCCGAGCGCAGCAGGACGATGTCGTCGCGGAGCCGGTCGGGCGCGAGGTAGGCGCCGGCGAGGAAGCCGAAGCCCCCGGCAGCGGTGACGGCGGCGGCGAGCTCGACCGTGCTCGGCCCTCCGGCCATGGGCGCGAGGACGAGCCGCCGGTCGAGGAGGGTCACGGGTCAGCCGTGCCGAGCGGGGTCGTCCCGGCCGAGCCGGCGCTCCTGCGGGACGTCCATGTCGTCGCACAGCGCGAGCCACACGAGGCGCGGGTGCATGCCGTCCTCGAGGGCCTGGGCGACGCTGCGTCCGCCGAGGACTCCGAGGACGTGGTCACGCGCCAGGGTGGGTGCGTAGGACTCACCGAACTCGTCGTTCATCAGCGTCCAGAAGTGGCTGATCCGCATGGCCGCGAGTGTGTCACACCCCCCGGTCGGGCCCTGCCGCGCCGGACTCGCGGGCTCTATACTGCGTTTCCAGAACTTCCTTTGTAAGGTCATCGTCATGTCGCGTGCACTGGAGCCGGACCCGAGGCGGGATCTCGTCCTCGACGCGACGACCCTCAAAGCCCTGACGCACCCCCTGCGTCCCCGGATCCTCAGCGCGCTGCGGCTGCACGGACCGGCCACCGCGTCGCGTCTCGCGGAGCACCTCGGGGTCAACACGGGGGCCACGAGCTACCACGTGCGCCAGCTCGCCGAGGCAGGGTTCGTCGTCGAGGCGACCGAGATGGGCAACGCCCGCGACCGGTGGTGGCGGGCCGCCCACGCGCGGACCTACTTCGACACCCACGACGCCGACACCGAGACCTCCGCTGCCTACCTGTCGGCCGTCGCCGCGGGCTACGCCGACAACGCCCAGCGGGCAATCGCCGAGATCGCCACCCTGCCCAGCGAGTGGGAGGACGCCGGGACGTTCAGCAACTTCACCCTGCGGCTCACCCCCGACGAGGCGGCCTCCCTCATCTCCGAGCTCACCACGCTCATCCGCGGCTACCGCCCCCACCAGGGCACGACCGACGCACCCGAGGACGCCCGCCCGGTGTCCGTCAACCTCGAGGTCTTCCTCGCCCCCGGGATGCCCACGGAGTGAGCGCTTCCGCGCGCCCCTCGCGGCGCAGTCTCCACGGCATGCTCTTCGCGTCGGGCGTGTCGATCGCGGGCACCCGAGTCGCGACCATCGCGCTGCCCTGGCTCGTCTACAGCGAGACGCGGTCCGCGGCCTTCGCCGGTCTCGTCCTCACCGCCGAGATGACGCCCTACGTCGCGTCCAAGGCGCTGGGCGGACCCCTCGTCGACCGCTACGGCCCACGCCGGATCAGCGTCGTCGGCGACCTCGTCAGCGGCGCGTTCCTCGTCCTCATCCCGATCCTGTATGCCGCGGGGCAGCTCTCGCTCCCCGACCGCCTCCCGCTGCTGCTGGCCCTCGTGGCCCTCGCCGGCGCGGTGCGCGGCCCGGGTGACGGCGCGCGCAACGCGATGATCCCCGGGGTGGCCGAGACCGTCGGCATGCCCGTCGAGCGGATCACCGGCATCGACAGCACCATCGACCGCGCGAGCGGGCTCGTCGGCGC
Source organism: Knoellia locipacati (assembly GCF_007992835.1). Classification (GTDB taxonomy): domain Bacteria; phylum Actinomycetota; class Actinomycetes; order Actinomycetales; family Dermatophilaceae; genus Knoellia; species Knoellia locipacati. The sequence goes on along the minus strand of NZ_BKBA01000011.1, from coordinate 111,839 downwards.
CGGCGTGGGCGGTCTGCTCGTCTCGGCCTTCGGCGCCGCCCAGGCGGTGACCGTCACGGCGGCGGCCTCGTTCCTCAGCGCCGTCGTCGTGGCCGCGGTGGTCCCCCACCTCACGTCGACCCACCCCGACGACCCCGGCTCCTACCTCGGTCAGCTGCGGGCGGGCGTGGACTACCTGCGCGGCGACCGGCTGCTGCGCAGCATCCTGGCGATGATCGCGGTGACCAACCTCCTCGAGGCCGCCTACATCGGCGTCATGCTGCCCAAGTGGGCCTACGACAACGGCTACGACGCCGGGCTGGTCGGCCTCGTCGGCGTGCTCTACGGCGGGGCGGCCGTCGCCTCGAGCGTCGTCGCGACGTCGATGGCCGGCCGGTTCAGCCGGCGCACGGCGTTCCTCGTGGGCTTCACGCTCGCCGGTGCTCCCCGCTACCTCGCCCTCGCGTTCGGCGCGCCGCTCTGGGTCATCCTCGCGGCCAACGTCGTCGCCGGGCTCGGGGCCGGGTTCATCAACCCCACGATCAACGCCCTCTTCTTCGAGCGGGTCCCCCGCCACCTCGTCGGGCGGGTCGGCTCGCTCGCCGACGCCCTCGCCTGGGCCGGGCTGCCGGTCGGCGGTGTCGTCGGCGGCCTCGCGGTGACCGCGCTGGGAGCCGCGCCGGCGCTGGGAGTGGCGGGCACGGCATACCTCGTCTCGACCGTCGTCCCGGGGCTCAGACCGGAGTGGCGAGAGATGGACCGAGCCCGGACCGGTGTCAGACCCGAGTGAGAGGCTGGTCCTCTCATGACCTCTGACGTCCTCGAGCGGTTCTCCCCGGCCACGGCCACGTGGTTCCGGGACTCCTTCAGCGCGCCCACGGCGGCCCAGGCCGGTGCCTGGGAGGCGATCAGCTCGGGCCACCACGCGCTCGTCGTCGCACCGACCGGCTCGGGCAAGACGCTCTCGGCCTTCCTCTGGGCGCTCGACCGCCTCGGCACCGAGCCCGTGCCCGAGGAGCGGCTCAAGCGGTGCCGGGTCCTCTACGTCTCACCCATGAAGGCCCTCGCCGTCGACGTCGAGCGCAACCTGCGCAGCCCGCTCGTCGGCATCGGGCACGCCGCCACCCGCCTCGGCCAGGCCCAGCCCGACATCACGGTGTCGGTGCGCAGCGGCGACACACCGGCCAACGAGCGCCGGGCGTTCGCCCGCACCCCGAGCGACATCCTCATCACGACCCCCGAGTCGCTCTTCCTCATCCTCACCTCGCAGGCGCGCGAGGCGCTGCGTGGCGTCGAGACGGTGATCCTCGACGAGGTGCACGCGGTCGCCGGCACCAAGCGCGGCGCCCACCTGGCCCTGTCGCTCGAGCGCCTCGACGCCTTGCTCGACACCCCGGCCCAGCGCATCGGGCTGTCGGCCACGGTCGAGCCCGTCGACGAGGTGGCGCGCTACCTCGCCGGCGGCCGGCCCGTCGACATCGTCCGCCCACCCTCGACCAAGGAGTGGGACCTCGACGTCGTCGTCCCCATCGCCGACATGTCCTCGCTCGGCGAGGTGGTCGAGGACGACCTCAGCGGGCCGGCGTCCGGCGCAGAGCGGCGCGCGTCAATCTGGCCGCACGTCGAGGAACGCATCGTCGACCTCGTCGCCTCGCACCGGTCCACGCTCGTCTTCGCCAACTCACGCCGCCTCGCCGAGCGGCTCACCTCGCGGCTCAACGAGATCTGGGACGAGCGCCTCACGGCGGCGGCCGAGGCGGCCGAGGCAGCGCGGGCCGAGACCGGCGACGACGGTGAGCCGGTCGCGGACGGGGGCGCGGGTCCCACGCTCAGCGTGGGCCGGCACACCTCGTCGGTCCGGACCCCCGCGCAGATGATGGCGCAGGCCGGCACGTCGTCCGGTGCGCCACCGGTGCTCGCGCGGGCGCACCACGGCTCGGTGAGCAAGGAGCACCGCCAGGTCATCGAGGAGGACCTCAAGGCCGGTCGGCTCCCCGCCGTGGTCGCCACCTCGAGCCTCGAGCTCGGCATCGACATGGGCGCCGTCGACCTCGTCGTCCAGGTCGAGTCACCGCCGTCGGTGGCGAGCGGGCTGCAGCGGGTCGGGCGCGCGGGGCACCAGGTGGGGGCCGTCTCGCGCGGCGTCCTCTTCCCCAAGTTCCGCGGCGACCTCGTCCAAACCGCGGTCGTCGTCGAGCGCATGCGTGTGGGCGCGATCGAGTCGCTGCACGTCCCGGCCAACCCGGTCGACGTCCTCGCCCAGCAGGTCGTCGCCATGACCGCCCTCGACGACTGGACCGTCGACGAGGTCGAGCAGGTCGTGCGCCGGGCCGCGCCGTTCGCCTCGCTCCCCCGGTCGATCCTCGAGTCGGTGCTCGACATGCTGTCGGGCCGCTATCCCAGCGACGAGTTCGCCGAGCTGCGCCCGCGCATCGTCTGGGACCGCGTCACCGGCGTGCTCTCGGGTCGCCCCGGCGCCCAGCGCCTCGCGGTCACCTCCGGTGGCACGATCCCGGACCGAGGCCTGTATGCCGTCTTCCTCGCCACCGGTGAGGGCACCGGTCGCCGGGTCGGCGAGCTCGACGAGGAGATGGTCTACGAGTCGCGGGTCGGTGACGTCTTCACCCTCGGCACCTCGACGTGGCGGATCGAGGACATCACCCACGACCGCGTCCTCGTGACCCCGGCGCCGGGCCAGCCCGGCAAGCTCCCGTTCTGGAAGGGCGACCAACTCGGGCGGCCCGCCGAGCTCGGCAAGGCGGTCGGCGCGTTCGTGCGCGAGGTCGCCGCGTCGACCCCCGCGCAGGCCCGCGCCCGCGTCTCCGCGGCCGGGCTCGACGAGTGGGCCACCGACAACCTCGTCGCCTACCTCGAGGAGCAGCGCGCCGCGACCGGCCACGTCCCCGACGACCGCACCATCGTCGTCGAGCGGTTCCGCGACGAGATCGGCGACTGGCGGGTCGCCGTCCACAGCCCGTTCGGCGGCCAGGTGCACGCCCCGTGGGCCCTCTGCGTGTCCGCGCGGATGCGCGAGCGCTTCGGTGTCGACGTCCAGGCCATGCACGGCGACGACGGCATCGTCTTCCGCCTGCCCGACCTCGAGCTCGACGGTGAGGGGTCGAGCGGGCGCGGCGCCGCCGCCGAGCTGCTCGACCTCGTGCGTCTCGAGCCCGACGACGTCCACGACCTCGTCACCGGCGAGATCGGCGGGTCCGCCCTCTTCGCCGCACGCTTCCGTGAGTGCGCCTCCCGCGCCCTGCTGCTCCCGCGGCGCCGTCCCGACCGGCGCCAGCCGCTGTGGCAGCAACGGCAGCGCGCGGCCCAGCTGCTCCAGGTCGCCAGCCAGTACGCCTCCTTCCCCATCGTCCTCGAGACCGTCCGCGAGTGCGTGCAGGACGTCTTCGACGTGCCCGGGCTCACCGCGCTCATGACGTCGATCGCGTCCCGTGAGGTCACGCTCGTCGACGTCGAGTCAGCCCAGCCCTCACCCTTCGCCCGGTCGCTGATGTTCGGCTACGTCGCCCAGTTCCTCTACGAGGGCGACTCCCCGCTCGCCGAGAAGCGCGCCGCCGCGCTCTCGCTCGACCCGACGCTGCTCGCCGAGCTCCTCGGCCGCGGCGAGGGTCTCTCGCTGCGCGACCTCCTCGACCCCGAGGCCGTCGCCCGCACCGAGTCCGAGCTCCAGCGGCTCGCCGAGGAGCGGCGCTGCCGCGACGGTGAGGACGTCGCCGACCTGCTCCGCACCCTCGGGCCGCTCTCGCTCCCCGAGATCGAGCGACGCACCCGCGAGGGCGCGAGCGTGCGCGACATCGGCACGTGGCTCGTCGACCTCGAGGGCGCGCGCCGCGTGATCCGGGTGCGCATCGCCGGCGAGGAGCGCTGGGCCGCCATCGAGGACGCCTCCCGCCTGCGCGACGCCCTCGGCGTCTCGCTGCCGGTCGGGGTGCCGCAGACCTTCCTCGACCCCGTGCCCGACCCGCTGGGTGACCTCGTCGCCCGCTACGCCCGCACCCACGCCCCCTTCCCCGTGTCGGCCGTCGCGCAGTGGTGGGGCGTCGGCCCCGCCGTGGCGCTCGACGCACTGCGTCGCCTCGTCTCGTCCGGCCGCGTCGTCGAGGGTGAGCTGCTGCCGACCGAGAGCGGCGGCGGCGTCCACGGCCTCGACTACTGCGACGCCGAGGTGCTGCGCACGCTGCGGCGCCGCTCGCTCGCCGCCCTGCGCGCCGAGGTCGAGCCGGTGGCCGCCGTCGAGCTCGCGCGCTTCCTGCCGCAGTGGCAGTCCGTCGGTGGCGGCCTGCGCGGACGTGAGGGTCTCATCCGCGCGGTCGAGCAGCTGGCCGGCGCCGTGCTACCCGCGAGCGCCCTCGAGACGCTCGTGCTGCCGGCGCGCGTCGCCGGCTACTCCCCCGCGATGCTCGACGAGCTCATGAGCGTCGGCGAGGTCGTGTGGCGCGGCCACGGCTCGCTGCCCGGAGACGACGGCTGGGTGTCGCTGCACCTCGCCGACACCGCGCACCTCACGATGAGCGCCCCCGACGACACCGAGCTCGGCGACCGCGCCCAGTCGATCCTCGACGTGCTCGCCCGAGGCGGTGCGTACTTCTTCCGTGGTCTCGCCGACGCGGTCGAGGGCTCCGACAGCGAAGTCCTCGACGACCTCTGGTCCCTTGTCTGGTCCGGTCACGTCTCCGGTGACACCTTCGCTCCCGTGCGGGCCCTGCTCGCCGGTGGCCGCACCGCGCACAAGCGCGCCACGTCCGGACCACGGTCGACGAGGTATGCCGGTCGCGCCGGCTCGCTCGGCACCCTCGGCGGCCGTCGCGGCTCGCGTCCGGTCCCGGTGGCCCGCTCCGCGCCCGGGGCCGCGGCAGGTCGGTGGGCGCTGCTGCCCGAGGTCGAGGCCGACACGACCGTGCGGACTCTGGCGACCGCCGAGATCCTCCAGGACCGCTACGGCGTCCTCACCCGGGGCAGCGTGGTCGCCGAGGACGTCCCCGGGGGCTTCGCAGCGGTCTACCGCGTGCTCGCCGCGGCCGAGGAGTCCGGCCGGGTGCGCCGCGGCTACTTCGTCGAGTCGCTCGGTGCCGCCCAGTTCGCGACCACCGGCGCGATCGACCGGCTCCGAGCCGGGGCACGCGTGCTGGGCTCGACGCCCGACGCGGGCGCGCAGCACGCACTCGTCCTCGCAGCGACTGACCCCGCCAACGCCTACGGCGCCGCCCTGCCCTGGCCGGACCGTCCCGTGAGCCCGTCCGCCGACGAGGGAGAGTCCACGGCCCGCAAGGGTCATCAGCCCGGGCGCAAGGCGGGTGCCCTCGTCGTGCTCGTCGACGGCGACCTCGTCCTCTACGTCGAGCGAGGCGGCAAGACCCTGCTCTCGTGGACCGACGACCCGATGAGCCTGCAGGCCTCCGCCGATGCCCTCGCCCTCGCCGTGCGCGAGGGCGCCCTCGGCCGGCTCACCGTCGAGAAGGCCGACGGTGGCGCCCTGCTCGGCTCTGGTCACCCGCTCGTCGACGCGCTCGCCCAGGCCGGCTTCCACGCGACGCCACGCGGCCTGCGGCTGCGACGGTGACCTGCCGTGCCTGAGGGCGACACCGTCTGGCGCTCGGCCGACCGCCTCCACCGTGCCCTCGCCGGTGAGGTCATCACGCTGAGCGACTTCCGCTTCCCCGAGATCGCCACCCTCGACCTCCGTGGCAGCCGCACCACCGAGGTCGTGAGCCGCGGCAAGCACCTGCTGCACCGCGTCGACTCGGGCCTGACGATCCACTCGCACCTCAAGATGGAGGGGCAGTGGCGCGTCGAGCGCCCCGAGGACACGCCCCGGTGGCTGCGCCGGGCCGACCTGCGCGCCGCCGTCGGCACCGACACCTGGTCGGCGCTCGGGCTGCGTCTCGGGCTGCTCGAGGTGGTCCCGACCCAGCACGAGGACCAGGTCGTGGGGCACCTCGGCCCCGACGTCCTCGGTCCCGACTGGGACCCCGACGAGGCCGCCACCCGGCTCCTGGCCTCGAGCACGGAGGTCGGCGCCGCCCTGCTCGACCAGCGGGTGCTCGCCGGGGTCGGCACACTCTGGGCCTCGGAGTCGCTCTTCCTCGAGCGCATCGGACCGTGGACGGCCGTGGCCGAGCTCGGTCGAGAGCGGGTCGACCCGCTCATCGCACGCATCTCCCGCCTGCTCGACGTCTCACGGCACCACGCCGTCCAGTCGAGCACCGGCGTCCGCCGCAAGGGCGAGGAGCACTACGTCCACGCCCGCTCGGGTCGTCCCTGCCGCCGGTGCGGCGACACCATCCGCGTCTCGATGATCGGCCCTCCCGGCCGCGAGCGGACGATGTTCTACTGCCCCACGTGCCAGGGCGGCCTCGCCCCGACCGACGACGGGCGCCGTCAGCGTCCGCTCGGCTCCTCAGGTGGTCGCTCGACGCCCTACCGGCGCGCCTGAGCGACCCGGGGTCCAGCCGGCGCCGACCCCGGTCGAGGGAGTCCACCGGCGTCCCCGTCGGTGCGCCGAGCGCCAACGGCGTCCCCGTCGCTGCGTCAGGCACCACCGGCGCACAGCATGACGACCGGCGCTCCCATCGCTGCGCCGGTCACGACGTTCTGCGCCGATCACCACGTTCTGCTCCGGGCCGGAGACCCTACGGAGTGCGCCGGTCACGCCACCGGCACACGACCACCTAGCTGCGCGCCCGGGCCACCCGTTCGAGGATCTCCTCGATGACCCCCGACTTCGCGTCGGCGTAGTCCTGGACGTGGCGCCACCTCCGCGCCGCGAGCCGTCGCTTCTCGGCGGCATAGAGCTCGCGGTCGTCGTCGTGCGTGCGCAGCCAGTCACGCAGGCCGAGCAGCCGGTCGACCTCCTCGCGCCCGGTGTCGGGCGCGAGGACGTGCACGTTGATGTCGTGATCACTGCCGCGCTCCAGCCGCCGGTAGAGCACGCGGTGCTCGAGCCAGTCGGGCTCGCGGATCTGCAGCCAGTAGCCGAGCTCGACGAGGTCCGGGACGTAGGCGTCCTCGTCCGCGGGGTCGCCCACCTGCAGCAGGATGTCGATGACGGGCTTGGCCGGCAGCCCCGGCACCGAGGTGGAGCCGACATGGTCGACCGCCAGCGCCACGTCACCGAGCACGGCCCGGATCCGGGCGGCGTCGGCCTCGAAGAGCGATGGCCACTGCGGGTCGGGGTCGTGCAGCACGACGGGCACCGACCATGGTGCGGGACGTCCCTCGACGTACTCGGCGGGCACCACGCGGCTGCTCAGGCAGCGGAGGCGGAGACGTCCTCGGAGCGTCCGGCCACCGGCAGCGAGACGGGAGCGCTGAGCGACTCCATGTGGGCGGCCCGGCGGCTGACGTCGTCGAGCACGACGGAAAGCGGCACGTCGAGCGCGAGACAGATCGCGGAGAGCAGCTCGGAGGAGGCTTCCTTGACGCCACGCTCGACCTCGCTGAGGTATCCCAGAGACACCGCGGCGGTCGCGGCCACGTCGCGCAGGGTGCGGCCCTGGAGCTGCCGCCGCTCGCGCAGTGCTTCACCGAGCTCGTGTCGCAGCAGGATCATGATCGGGCCTCCCTTCGTCGTGACCGGTGGTCGTCTGCCTCCACGCTACATCGGGAGGGTGTCCTTCCGTCGAAGACTTCCCCGAGCCGGGGTATTCCCGCGCCCGGGCTCACCCGCGCAGCAGCTCGTCGAGCAGGTCGAGGACGGCGTCGACGCTCGCGCGCCTCACCTCGTCGCGGTCCCCCGACAGCGCCAGCCGCCGGCTTTTGACGCCGCCCGGCCACGGACCGGCGGCCGCGACGAAGACGGTGCCGGCCGGCATACCGTCGGCAGGTCCCGGACCGGCGACACCGGTCGTCGCGAGACCGACGTCTGCGCCGAGGAGCCGCGCGGCCCCGAGGGCCATCTCCTCGGCCACCTGCGCGTCCACCGGTCCGACCTCGTGCAGCCGGTCGGGGTCCACGCCGAGCAGGTCGGCCTTGAGGTCGGTGGCATAGGACACGACACCGCCCCGCACGGTCTTGGACGAGCCCGCGACGGTGGTGAGGGCCGCGCAGACGAGGCCGCCCGTGAGCGACTCCGCCGTGGCCACGGTGAGCCCTTGCTCGACGAGCGTGGCGACGAGGGACTCGGCCGGGCTCACGGCTCGATGGAGTCGTCGCGCGCTGCGGCTCGTGCGGCCTTCTTGGCGAGGGCGCGCGGGCTCGTCCGCCGGAGCCGGAAGGCGTCGACGGCGTAGTCGACGCCGGTGACCACGGTGACGACGAGGGCGGCGACGAGGGTGAACCACGCGATCGCGTCGAGGGCCCCGCTGAGCGGGAGCGAGAAGCGAGGGATGACGAAGAAGCCGAGGGCCAGGGCCTGCAGCAGGGTCTTGACCTTGCCGCCGCGCCCGGCCGCCATGACGCCGTGCCGGATCACCCAGAACCGCATCGCGGTGATGCCCCACTCGCGAACGATGATGACGACGGTGATCCACCACGGGATCTCACCGATCATCGACAGCCCGACGAGGGCCATCGTCACGAGCGCCTTGTCGGCGATGGGGTCGGCGACCTTGCCGAAGTCGGTGATGAGGCCGCGGCTGCGGGCGATGTCGCCGTCGATCCGGTCGGTGACCATGGCGATGGCGAACACGCCGAACGACCACCACCGGGTGGCGGCGTCCTGTCCCTCACCCCAGAGCAGCAGCCACCCGAAGACCGGCACCAGCAGCAGGCGCAGGATCGTCAGGCCGTTGGCGATGTTCCAGGCACTCGGCGCCATGCGCGCGACCGGCGAGGGCCGCTCGCTCATGTCGGTTCCGCGACGAGGTCGATGCCCTCGGTCCCCACGACCGTGGCGATGACGGTCTCCCCCACGCGTGCGGTGACGCCGTGGACCCGGGTCGTGCCGTCGACGTCGGGTCCCTGGTGCTCGGCCCGCCCGACGACGTGGCCGTCGGGACCGTCGACCGCGTCGACCTCCTCGACGAGGACGCGCACCGTCTCGCCGATGCGGTCCTCGGCCCGCTGGGCCGTGAGCTCCTCGACGAGGTCGGTGATCCGGGCGACGCGCTCGGCGATGGCCTCCGGGGCGACCTTGTCGGGCAGGAGCTCGCCCTCGGTGCCGTCCTCGTCGGAGTAGCCGAAGACCCCGACGACGTCGAGCCGCGCGGCGGTGAGGAACTCAGCCAGCTCGTCGACCTCGGCATCGGTCTCACCGGGGAAGCCGACGATGACGTTGCTGCGGATGCCCGCGAGGGGCGAGCGACGTCGGACGTCGTCGATGAGGCCGAGGAAGCTGTCGGTGCCGCCGAAGCGGCGCATCCGTCGCAGCAGCGGCGCCGAGGCGTGCTGGAACGACAGGTCGAACCACGGCATGACCTCGGGCACGGCGACCATCGCGTCGAGCAGCCCGGGACGCACCTCGGCCGGCTGCAGGTAGGACACGCGGACCCGCTCGATGCCGTCGATGTCGGCGAGCTCGGGCAGCAGGGCGTCCATGAGGGCGAGGTCGCCGAGGTCCTTGCCGTAGGAGGTGGAGTTCTCGCTCACGAGGAAGAGCTCGCGCACTCCCTGCCCGGCCAGCCAGCGCGCCTCGTCGAGGACGTCGGTGGGGCGCCGGGACACGAACGAGCCACGGAACATCGGGATGGCGCAGAAGGCGCACCGGCGGTCGCAGCCCGAGGCGATCTTGAGCGGCGCCCAGGGTCCGCTGTCGAGACGGGCGCGCGGCGCGGAGTGACCGGGCAGCGCCACCTCCGCGGAGGCGTCCTGACGGGTCGCGGGTGAGAGCGGCAGGAGCTTGCGACGGTCACTCGGCACGTGGCTCGCGACGGTGCCGCCGTCGAGGATCGTGCGGAGGTGCGTCGACATGTCGGCGTAGGTGTCGAAGCCGAGCACGGCGTCGGCCTCGGGCAGCTCGTCGGCGAGGGTCTGGCCATAGCGCTCCGCGAGGCAGCCGACCGCGACGACCTTCTGGGTCTGCCCGTGCTCCTTGAGCGACGACGCCTCGAGCAGGCTGTCGATGGAGTCCTTCTTGGCCTGCTCGACGAAGCCGCAGGTGTTGACGACGGCGACGTCGGCCTCGGCGGCGTCGTCGACGAGCGTCCAGCCCCCGGCGGCGAGTCGGCCGGCGAGCTCCTCGGAGTCGACGTCGTTGCGGGTGCACCCCAGCGTCACGACTGCCACCGAACGTGAGGTCGTCTCGGGTGCTGGCATGCACCCACTCTAGTTGCGCCGGGTGGCCCTCCCCGACGCCGCCACGGCCACCACCGCCGATGCGCCACGCGGGGCCCGTGCTCGGCCGCCACGACCTCTCGGCAAATTTCCAGAAAACCCTATGCACCGCAGGTCAGAGCGTGGATACTCGCCCCGACTCCTGTCACCTTCACTTCTCTCCACCAAGGGGCCCCCACCATGTCCAAGAAGGCAAACTCCGCCCTCGACCGTCGTTCCGCGATCCGGGTCGGCGCCGTCGGCGCGGCTGCGACCGCCGCCACCGTCGGCACCGTCGCGACGGCGTCCAGCGCCTCCGCTGCCGCGGGCCAGGCCATCCTCGCCGGCCGCGCCAACGGCGCCGGCGCCGCGGGCACGACGCTCGTGAGCAACGGCTCGGCCATCACCCTGACCGTCAAGAACACCGGCACGGGTGCGGCGGCCTACTTCTTCGGCCAGAACAACAACGGCTTCGCCGGTGGCACCGGCGCGGGCACCAAGTACGGCCTCTCCGCCGCCAACACCGGTGGCGCGGCCACCGGCGCCGGCCTGGCCGCCAGCGGTGTCAACAACACCGGTGTCCTCGCCAACACGGGCAACCTCGACCGCTTCGCCGTCGAGGCCACGAACCTCTCGACGAGCAACTCGGGCGAGGGCTCCGGCGGTGGCCTCTGGGCCGACGGTGGCGAGGGCGTCGGCATCGCCGCGATCTCCCCGATCGGCGTCCCGGCCGTCGTCTCCATCGGCGACCTCTACTTCATCGAGGGCCACGAGGTCGTCGAGACCGCGGGCGGTGCGGTCGTCTACGGCGTCACCTCCGCCATGGGCCCCGAGGTCGTCTACAGCACGAAGCTCACGCTCAACGGCTCCGGCGCGGCGACCTGGGACCTCACCGGTCCGGGCAGCGACGACGTCGACCTCACCGACGCCGTCTCGCTCGTGTCCGCCAACTCGGGCCCGATGCCCAACCTGTGGATCACGACCAACGGCGCGACCAACGTCATCTCGGTCGCGGGCGGCACGGCCGGCGGCACCGTCTCGGTCCGCGTCATCGGCACCCGCAACGACTGGTCCGGCTACGACGCCGCCAAGACCGGTCGTGCGGCCGGCGGCGCCCGCGTCGCCAAGGCCAAGAAGTTCGCCGGTCGCCTGGCCAAGCGCGCCAACCGCGGCTGACCCCCTTAGGTTGGGGCGATGACGTCGTCGCCCCAGCGCATCACCGACCTGCTCGCGAGCCACCCCGTCTGGGACGGTCACAACGACCTCCCGTGGGCGGCTCGCGAGCAGGTCGCGTATGACCTCGACCGCCTCGACATCGGCGGCGACGTCGCCTCGACCCACACCGACCTCCCGCGGATGCGCCGCGGTGGCATGGGGGCGCAGTTCTGGTCGGTCTACGTCGACGCCAAGTGGGCCGGCGAGCGCGCCGTCACGGCCACGCTCGAGCAGGTCGACTTCGTCCGGACGTTCACGAGCCGGTATGCCGGCCAACTGGCTCTCGCGGTCACCTCGGCCGACGTGCGCGGGGCCCGCGCCTCCGGGCGGATCGCCTCGCTCATGGGCGCCGAGGGCGGCCACAGCATCGACAGCTCGCTCGGGACGCTGCGCATGCTGCACGCGCTCGGCGTGAGGTACATGACGCTGACCCACAACGACAACGTGCCGTGGGCCGACTCGGCCACCGACGAGCCGGTGCTCGGAGGCCTGTCCTCCTTCGGCCACGAGGTCGTGCGCGAGATGAACCGCATCGGCATGGTCGTCGACCTCTCCCACGTCTCCGCCGACACGATGCGCGACGCCCTCGCCACCACCGCGGCGCCGGTGATGTTCTCGCACTCCTCGGCCCGCGCCGTCTGCGACCACCCGCGCAACGTCCCCGACGAAGTGCTCTCCACCCTCGCCACCAACGGTGGGCTGTGCATGGTCACCTTCGTCCCCAAGTTCATCTCGCCCGCCGTGCGCGAGTGGGACCTCGAGGCGGCGGACGCCGCGGCGGCCGAGGACGTCCACTGGGCCGACCACACGGCATACAGCGCGTTCATCGCACGCTGGAAGGTGAGCCACCCCCAGCCGCGCGCCACCATCGACGACGTCGTCGCTCACGTCGAGCACGTGCGCGAGGTCGCGGGCGTGGACCACATCGGACTCGGCGGGGACTACGACGGCGTCGGCCAGCTGCCGACCGGCCTCGAGGACGTCTCGGGCTACCCGCGGCTGCTCGAGGCGCTCGCCGACCGCGGCTGGTCCGACGACGACCTCGGGCGGCTCACGTGGAGCAACGCGCTGCGCGTGCTCGAGGGCGTCGAGGAGACCGCGCACGACCTGTCGGACCGCGGTCCGAGCCTGGCCCGGATCGAGGACCTCGACGGGGTGGCCGGCGCCTGACCGTCAGCGCTGGTTGCGCATCACGGTGAGCGCGACGAGGCGCGAGATCACCATCGCGACGTACATGACGCCGCCGAGCTGCTCGATGATCGACACCGCCCGTGCCTGCGGGCCCACCGGCAGGACGTCGGACAGGCCCACGCTCGTGAGGTTGGCGCCTGAGAAGTAGAGCAGCTCGAGGAAGTCGCGCTTGTCGCCGGCGCCGTGGCCGATGAAGGACCCGGGCCACATCTCCTGGACCGCGAGGAAGAGGTAGGCGAACGCGAAGAGCAGGACGGTGAACGCCGCACCCACGGCGAACAGCTCGTCCTTGGTCACCCAGGCGTCCTCGAACATGTAGGAGACGAGCCCGTATGCCGTGTAGAAGTAGAAGAGCGACAGGGCCGTGTGGGCCAGCGCCACGACGAGGGTGTTGTCGGCCGAGATCGAGGACCAGACCTCGAGCACCCCGGCAGGCAGGCCGAGACCGACGGAGAGCCAGGTCAGCGCGGGCGTGCTGCGGACCGTGAAGACCGCGACCGTGAGGGCGCACAGGCTGAGGACGGTGAGGGCGACCCGGCCGTACTCGAGGTCCTGCAGCCAGGGCAGCAGGATGATGACGACGAGCTGCACCCCGAGGAGGAACGCCGACGGCTGCTTGCGGAGCACGGCCCGCCACCGCTGGGCGCGGGTCGGCGGCTCGCGCAGGTCGTCCCAGAGCGTCGTCTCCATGGGCGTCACTCTAGGCGCGTACAGGAGGCGTGGGCCCGACCTAGGATGACGACATGCACCACGTCGCGTGGGTCGTCCCACCCCTCGTCCTCGCGGCCGTGCTCTGCTTCAGCGCCGTCACCAAGGTCGGCAAGGGCGAGTCGCTGCGCAGCATCGTGCGCAACCTCCACCTCTCCGACCGGATCCTCCCGAAGCCCCTGGCGCGGGCGATCCCCGGACTCGAGCTCGTCCTCGCGCTGTTCCTCGTCGGCACCACGCAGCCGCTCTTCACCGTCACCGCCGTGGCCTGCCTCGTGCTTATGCTCGTCTACTGGGCGCTCATCGCGCGCGGGCTGACGCTGCACCCGCGCCCGTCGTGCGGCTGCTTCGGACAGGCGGGCGAGCACCAGATCACGGGCCGGACACTGCTGCGCAACACGCTCCTCGTCCTCGCCGCGGCGGCCACGGTCGCCCTGGCGGTGTCGGGACGCACGACGCTGTCGCTCCTCGGCGACGCCACCGCCGGCGACTGGTGGTGGCTCGCGCTCGCCGCCCTGGCCTGCACCGTCACCGGGCTCGTGCTCGGCGCACCGCGCTCCGACGCAGCGGTCGTCGCGACCCCGGACCCGGTCGGCCGGGACGACCTCGTCGCCGGCGACGCGTGGGACGACGGCGACTACGTCCGTACGCCCACGCCGCGACTGGTGGTCCACGACCTCGCCAGCGGCCCGGTGACCCTGCACGAGCTCTCCGCCGAGCGCGCGCAGCTCCTCGTCTTCGTCAACTGCTACTGCGCCTCGACCCGCGAGGCGATGGCACAGGCCACCGCGTGGGACGCGCGCTTCGACCTCGTCGACGTCCGGCTGGTGTTCTCGATCCCGATCGTCGACTCGCTCGGCCCGCCCCCTGCCGGCACGCTGGTCGACCACGCGGGACTGGCGTGGGAGGCGTTCGGGTTCACCGACTCCCCCAGCGCCGTCCTCCTCGGCATCGACGGCCACCTCGCCGGCGGTCCGGTGTCGGGCTCCGACGAGGTCCTCGAGCTCCTCGACGAGGTCGCCGAGGTCCTGCGCGAGTCGCTGCCCGAGCCGACGGCGCCCGCCACCCACGGCGTGACCGCAGGGCCAGCCCCGCACGGTGACGACGCCGGGCACCACCACCACGAGGCGCAGGCCCGCCTCGTCGAGGACGGACAGCTCACCCGCGATCGGTGAGCACCGGTCACCCGGTCGACCCCGGCGCCCGCTGGGGCTCACCGACGTCCGGTGAGCTCCCAGGCGTCCTCGCTGTCGTCCTCGTCCTCGTCCCACGCCTCGGCCTGCGGGCGGCTGGCGAGGTCGTCGGCGACGGCGTCCGAGCCGTATCGGTCGTGCGCTGCGGCCTGCGGCTGCGCCGTCCCCGCGTCCGCCACCTGTGACGGAGTGGAGTCGTCCTCGAACCCGTCGGAGGCCTCGTTGTCGAACGCCGTGTCGGTCTCGGGGACCTCGTCGCCGCGCAGGAGCGCGAGGGTCGTCGGCAGGTCGTCGGGGCGCACGAGCACGTCTCGCGCCTTCGAGCCCTCGGATGGGCCCACGACCCCGCGGGACTCGAGCAGGTCCATGAGGCGGCCGGCCTTGGCGAACCCGACGCGCAGCTTGCGCTGGAGCATCGACGTCGACCCGAACTGGGTCGTCACGACGAGCTCCGTGGCCTGCAGCAGCAGGTCGAGGTCGTCGCCGATGTCGTCGTCGAGGTCCTTCTTGGGGGCGACGACGGCGACGTCCTCGCGGTAGGTCGGCTTGAGCTGACCGGTCACGTGCGCGACGGCGTCCTGGATCTCGGACTCGGTGACCCAGGCGCCCTGGACGCGCATCGGCTTGCTCGCGCCCATCGGCAGGAAGAGCGCGTCGCCCTGTCCGAGGAGCTTCTCGGCACCCGGCTGGTCGAGCACGACGCGGCTGTCGGCGAGCGAGGACGTCGCGAACGCCATGCGGCTCGGCACGTTGGCCTTGATGAGACCGGTGACGACGTCGACGGAGGGACGCTGCGTCGCGAGGACGAGGTGGATGCCGGCGGCACGCGCCAGCTGGGTGATGCGGACGATGCACTCCTCGACGTCGCGCGGGGCGACCATCATGAGGTCGGCGAGCTCGTCGACGACGACGAGGAGGTACGGGTAGGCCTGGATGACCCGCTTCGACCCCGGCAGGGGCTGGACCTTGCCGGCCTTGACCGCCTTGTTGAAGTCGTCGACGTGCTTGTAGCCGTAGGCCGCGAGGTCGTCGTAGCGGGCGTCCATCTCGCGCACGACCCACTGGAGGGCCTCGGCGGCCTTCTTGGGGTTGGTGATGATCGGCGTGATGAGGTGCGGGATGCCCTCGTATGCCGTGAGCTCGACCCGCTTGGGGTCCACGAGCACCATGCGGACCTCGTCGGGGGTGGACCGCATGAGGATCGAGGTGATCATCGAGTTCACGAAGCTGGACTTTCCCGAACCCGTGGCACCGGCCACGAGCAGGTGGGGCATCTTCGCGAGGTTGGCGATGACGTAGCCGCCCTCGACGTCCTTGCCGACCCCCATGACCATCGGGTGGTGGTTGTCGCGGGCGACCCGGCTGCGCAGGACGTCGCCGAGGCAGACCATCTCCTTGTCCGGGTTCGGGATCTCGATGCCGATCGCCGACTTGCCCGGGATGGGACTGAGGATGCGCACGTCGGCCGAGGCGACGGCATACGCGATGTTCTTGGAGAGCGCCGTGACGCGCTCGACCTTGATGCCGGGGCCGAGCTCGACGATGTATCGGGTCACGGTCGGGCCGCGGGTGAAGCCCGTGACCTGTGCGTCGATGCCGAACTCGTCGAGCACGGTGGTCAGCGACTCGACCACGCGGTCGTTGGCCTCGGAACGCTCCTTGTGGGGTGCGCCCTGCTTGAGCACGGAGTTGTCCGGAAGCGTGTAGGTGACGTCGCCTGCGAGCGAGAGCTGCTCGACGCGCTGCGGCAGCGGGGTCGTCGGCGGGGCCTCGAGTCGGGTCGGCTCGAGGGGAGCCTTGGCGGTCGCCGACGGAGCGAGGACGCCGGGAGCCGTGGGGCGCTTCTCCCCGGGACGGGGGGCGCCCTCCTCGACGTCCGCGGTCGGCGCGACGCGGCGGGTCTTGCGGCCCTTGGTGTCCTCGTAGTCGACGATCGCGGCCTGCTCGTAGGCCTCGTCACCGACCAACGGCTCGTCGGTCTTCGCGCGCGAGCGGCGCGGCTTCTTGACCGGGACCTCGTCGGTCACGTCCTCCTCGGCGTATGCCGGGTGCCCCAGGAGCGTGGCGCGCAGCTGGTCGAGACGGTCCGGGATCTCGTGCACCGGGGTGGCCGTGAGCACGAGCAGGCCGAAGATGCCGATGAGGATGAGGAGCGGGATGGTGCCGTAGATCGAGACGGCGGCCTCGAGCGGGCTCGAGGCGAGGAAGCCGATGATGCCACCGGCCGCGCGCATGCCGTCGGCGCCGGCCGGGGGCTCCGGGATGCCGGCCGCGACGTGGGCGATGCCGCACGTGGCGAAGGCGAGGACGGCCGTGCCGATGCTCATCCTGTTGGTCGCGGGGTGCTCGCGCGGGGTGCGCCACAGGTGCAGGCCGAAGAGCAGCAGGACGATGGGCAGGGCGTAGCCGACCCGGCCGAAGGTGCCGGCCACGACGGCGTGCGTCGCGTCGCCGACCATGCCGGCGAGGCCCCACCACTCCCGGGCGGCGACGACGACCGCGAGGGCGATGAGGGTGAGTCCGGCGCCGTCGCGGCGGTGCTCGGGCTCGAGGTCCTGACCGGCGTGCGAGACCTTGCGGGCCGTGCCTCCGGCGACGTGGGCCAGACCCATCCACGCGCCGCGGACGGCGGCGACCGGCATGGGGGTGCCGCCCTTGGCGGGGGCCTTCTTGCGCGTCGTCGTGCGAGCAGGGGCCCGACGGTTCGCCGGACGGGAGGATGCCGTGCGGGAGCGCGCAGGGGTCGTCGAGCGTGAGGCCATGGTCCGCACCCTAGGCCAAAGTCACCTCAGACACACGCGTCACACGCGCACCACCCCGGGCCCGCAGCATTATCGGGTCACCCGATAATGCTGCGCTCGACCCGAGTTGGCATGCGGGGTCGAGCGGCCCTTTCTCGGGTCACCCGATAATGCTGTCGTCGGGACAAGTGGTTGGTGTGGCTGGTGTGGCCACTGGGGTGGGGCCGTGACGCTTCGATGACGACGGGTGGGCCCACGGAGTCAGCGAGGTGGCTACGCCTCGATGACGACGGGGATGATCATCGGGCGGCGACGGATCTTGCGACCGACCCAGCCACCGACGGTGCGCCGCATGACCTGCTCGAGCTGGTAGGTGTCGGACACCCCCTGGGCCGTGGCCTCGTCGAGCGCCCGCGTGAGCTGGGGCATGACGTCGTCGAAGACCACGTCGTCCTCGACGAAGCCGCGGGCGGTGATCTCCGGCCCGGCGACGATCTTGCCGCTCGTGGAGTCCATGACGACGATGACGGAGACGAACCCCTCGTCGCGCAGGATGCGCCGGTCCTTGAGCAGCGTCTCGTCGGCCTCGCCGACGGAGGAGCCGTCGACGTAGACGTAGCCGCACTCGACCGCGCCGGCCACCTTGACCTTGCCGTCGAACAGGTCGACGACGACGCCGTCCTCGACGACGACGACGCCCTTGGGGTGCACGCCGGTCGCGAGGGCGAGGTCGGCGTTCGCCCGAAGGTGGCGCCACTCTCCGTGGACCGGCATGACGTTGCGCGGCTTGACGATGTTGTAGCAGTAGAGGAGCTCGCCGGCGCTGGCGTGACCGGAGACGTGAACCTTGGCGTTGCCCTTGTGCACGACGTCGGCGCCGAGCCGCATGAGGCCGTTGATGACGCGGTAGACGGCGTTCTCGTTGCCCGGGATGAGCGAGGAGGCCATGAGGACGGTGTCGCCCGTGCCCACCTCGATCTGGTGGTCGCGGTTGGCCATGCGGGACAGCGCTGCCATCGGCTCGCCCTGGGACCCGGTGCAGATGAGCGTCACCTTGTTGTCCGGCAGGTCGCCGAGCTTCTTGAAGTCGACGAGGATCCCGTCGGGCACGTGGAGGTAGCCCAGCTCGGCGGCGATGCCCATGTTGCGGACCATCGAGCGCCCGACCATGGCGACCTTGCGGCCGGACTTCTCGGCGGCGTCGAGCACCTGCTGGACGCGGTGCACGTGCGAGGAGAAGCAGGCGACGATGATCCGGCGCTTCGCGTCGCGGAAGACGCGGTCGATCGCCGGCGCGATGTCCTTCTCGGGGGTGGTGAACCCGGGCACCTCGGCGTTGGTGGAGTCGGTGAGGAAGAGGTCGACGCCCTCCTCGCCCAGCCGCGCGAAGGCGCGCAGGTCGGTGAGGCGCCCGTCGAGGGGCAGCTGGTCCATCTTGAAGTCGCCGGTGTGGAGCAGGGTGCCGCCGGACGTCCGGACGAACACCGCGAGCGCGTCGGGGATCGAGTGGTTGACGGCGACGAACTCGCAGTCGAAGACGCCGAAGCTCTCACGGTCGCCCTCCTTGACGGAGAACGTGTAGGGCTTGATCCGGTGCTCCTTGAGCTTGGCCTCGATGAGGGCCAGCGTCAGCGTCGAGCCGACGAGCGGGATGTCCGGCTTGAGGCGCAGTAGGAACGGGACGGCGCCGATGTGGTCCTCGTGACCGTGGGTGAGCACGATCGCCTGGATGTCGTCCAGACGGTCCTTGATGTAGCTGAAGTCCGGGAGGATGAGGTCGATGCCCGGGTGGTGGTCGTCGGGGAAGAGGACGCCGCAGTCGATGACGAGCAGCTGGCCCTTGTGCTCGATGACCGCCATGTTGCGGCCGACCTCGCCGAGACCGCCGAGGGCGACGACGCGCACGCCTCCGTCCTTGAGCGGTGCGGGCAGGGACAGCTCGGGGTGGGGGTGGCTCATCGCAGGCCTGCTTCCACGAGACCCGAGCGCAGGGCCTCGAGGTGCTCCGGTGGTGACTCGACGAGTGGCAGACGGACGAAGGCCGACTCGATGACGCCGAGCTCGGCGAGCGCGGCCTTGGCCATGATGGCGCCCTGTGAGGGCGTCATGATCGCGTCGACGACGGGGATGAGGCGCTGGTGGATCTCGCGCGCGGTCGCGAGGTCGCCGGCGTCCACGGCGGCGAGCATCGCGGCATACTCCTTGCCCGCGACGTGGCCGACGACGGAGACGCAGCCGACGGCCCCCTGGACGAGGTGCGCCAGCGTGAGGACGTCGTCACCGCTGAACCACAGCAGGTCGGTCGCGGCCATGACGTGGGTGGAGGCCCACAGGTCGGCCTTGGCGTCCTTGACCGCGAGGATCCGCGGGTGGGCGGCGAGCTCGACGAGCGTCTCGGTGCTGAAGGCGACACCGGTGCGACCCGGGATGTCGTAGAGCATGATCGGCAGCTCGGTCGAGTCCGCGACGGCGCGGCAGTGGGCGAGGAGCCCGGCCTGCGTCGGCTTGTTGTAGTACGGCGACACG
Organism: Knoellia locipacati; assembly: GCF_007992835.1. Taxonomy (GTDB): domain Bacteria; phylum Actinomycetota; class Actinomycetes; order Actinomycetales; family Dermatophilaceae; genus Knoellia; species Knoellia locipacati. The sequence goes on along the minus strand of NZ_BKBA01000011.1, from coordinate 92,083 downwards.
AGCAGCAGCGCGTCGGCGCCGACCTCGACGGCGCGCTCGGCCATCTCGATGCTGTGCGCGGTGGAGTTGGACCCGACACCGGCGGTGACCGCGAGGCGGCCGGCCGCGGCCTCGACCACGATGCGCACCGCGTCGATGCTCTCGTCGTCGGTGAGGGTGGCCGACTCCCCCGTCGTGCCGTTGACGACGACGCCGTCGTGCCCACTGGCGACGAGGTGCTCGACGACGGCACGCACGCCCACCTCGTCGAGGGATCCGTCGGGGCGCATGGGTGTGACCATGGCCGTGATGACCCGGCCGAAGGGGTTCGTCGTCATGGGCCTCAGGGTAGTCGCTGCTGTGCGGGCGTCGTCCCGACGCCGACGGTGCTCGCGGTTACGCTCTGGAACCATGCGCCAGTACCTCGACCTCCTCGACCGCATCCTCGACGAGGGCGTCGACAAGTCCGACCGCACGGGCACGGGGACCCGCTCCGTCTTCGGCCACCAGATGCGGTTCGACCTGTCCGAGGGCTTCCCCGTCGTCACGACCAAGAAGCTGCACCTCAAGTCGATCATCGGCGAGCTGCTGTGGTTCCTGCGCGGCGACACCAACGTCCGCTGGCTCCAGGAGCGCGGCATCTCGATCTGGGACGAGTGGGCCGACGAGCTCGGCGACCTCGGCCCCGTCTACGGGCACCAGTGGCGCTCCTGGCCCACCCCCGACGGACGCCACGTCGACCAGATCGCCAAGGTCATCGCGTCGATCCGCACCAACCCCGACAGCCGTCGCCACATCGTCAGCGCCTGGAACGTCGCCGACGTCGACGACATGGCGCTGCCGCCGTGCCACGCGCTGTTCCAGTTCTACGTGAGCAACGGGCGGCTCTCGTGCCAGCTCTACCAGCGCTCGGCCGACGTCTTCCTCGGCGTGCCGTTCAACATCGCCTCCTACGCCCTCCTCACGATGATGGTCGCCCAGCTCACCGACCTCGAGCCCGGCGAGTTCGTCCACACCCTCGGCGACGCCCACCTCTACTCCAACCACCTCGAGCAGGCCCGCCTCCAGCTCACCCGCGAGCCGCGCCCGCTGCCGACGATGCGCATCACGCCCAAGGCGGCCATCGACGACTACGACCTCGGCGACTTCGAGCTCGTCGGCTACGACCCGCACCCCGCGATCAAGGCCCCCATCGCGGTCTGAGCCACGGCGGACGTGGGCCGCGCGCCCACGGCGCGCACCCGGCATACCGTGACGTCGTGCCGTCCCCGCCCCTAGGGTGAGCCCATGACCCAGGTGACCCTCATCGCGGCGGTCGGGCGCAACGGCGTCATCGGCTCGGACAACGACATGCCGTGGCACCTGCCGGAGGACTTCGCGTTCTTCAAGCGCACGACGATGGGCCACGCGATGGTCATGGGGCGCAAGACCTTCGACTCGATCGGCCGGGCGCTGCCGGGTCGCCGCACCATCGTCATCACGCGGCAGGCCGACTGGCGCCACCCCGACGTCGAGACCGTGCACTCGCTCGACGACGCGCTGGGGCTCGCGGGCCCGGTGGGTGAGGTCTTCGTCGCCGGTGGTGGGGAGATCTACGCGCAGGCGATGCCCTTCGCGCACCGGCTGCTCATCACCGAGGTCGAGCAGGAGCCCGAGGGTGACGTGACGTTCCCCGAGATCGACCCGGCGGTGTGGCACGAGAGCGCGCGCGAGGAGCGCGACGGATTCGCCTGGGTGACCTACGAGCGCTGACGCACGGGCGTCCGCGGGACCAGCGGTATGCCGTTCAGCCGGCGGACGTGGCGGGCTTGCGGGGGTCGACCGGTCCGGTCGAGGTGAACCGCTCGCGGTGGATGTGCTCGGCGGCGACACCCTCTCCCCCGAGCCAGGCCTCGACGTCGGCGATGAGCCCCTCCGGACCGCAGAGCCACCAGTCGTCGACCTCCTCGAGGCCGCCGACGTCGGCGAGGACGCTGCGCACGACGAGCGGGTCGATCCGACCGTGCCGCACCCCGTCGACGCGCTCACGGCTGAGCACGTGCTCGACGCGCAGCCGGCCACCGGACGCGTCCGCCAGCTCGGCCGCCTCGCGCCCGAGGACGGTCGACTCGCGGGTGCGGTTGGCGACGACGAGGTCGACGGTCGAGCCGGGGTGCTGCTCGAGCGCGGCGGCCGCGATGGCGAGGACGGGCGTGATCCCCGACCCGCCGACGATGCCGACGTGGTGGCGCGGACCGTCGGCGTGGTCGAGGACGAACTCACCGAGCGGCGGCAGGACGCCCATGACCTCGCCCACGCGGACCTCGTTGGCCAGCCACGGCGACATGCGCCCGCCCTGCACCGCCGCGGCGGCGACCCGGATGACCCCCTCGCGACGGGCCCGGCTCGGCGGCACCCAGATCGAGTACGACTGGCGCACGTCCTCGCCCCCGACGAGCGCGCGCAGCGTGACGTACTGCCCCGCCTCGTAGTCGAGGAAGCCGGGCATCTCGCTCACGTCGAACCCGATCGAGACGGCGTGCTCGGCGACCGGATCGACCTCGGCGACGGCGAGCGGCCGGAAGGTCGGGTGCGGCTTCGAGGGACGGCGCAGCAGGGACACGCGCCCCATCCTCACAAACGTCGTCCCGTTAGGCTCGACCGCGTGATGATTTCCTCACGCACCACCGACCGGGTCACCGTCCTCACCCTCGACCGTCCGGAGCGGCGCAACGCGCTCAACCACGACGCGCTCGACGAGCTGGAGGCGGGGATCGTCGACGCCGTGGCGCAGTCCCGCGCGCTCGTCGTCACGGGTGCCGCCGGCCACTTCTGCGCCGGCGCCGACCTCACCGAGCTCGAGGACGTGAGCTTCACCGACCGGCTCGCCGAGGTCCTCGACCTGCTGTCGCGGGCCCCGATCACGACCGTCGCGGCGATCTCGGGGTCCTGCATGGGGCTGGGCATGCAGCTCGCCGTCGCGTGCGACCTGCGGGTCGTCACCGACGACGCCGCGTTCGCGGTGCCCGTCGCCCGGCTGGGCCTCATGGTCAACCACTGGACGCTCGAGCGCGTCACCCGCTTCTGGGGCGAGGGCGCCGCGCGCCACATGGTCCTCACCGGTGCCGTCCTCACCGCCGACGACGCGTGGCGGCTCGGCTTCACGCAGGTGCGCGGCGACCTCGACGCCGCCCTCGAGCTGGCCCGGCGCGCCGTCGACCTCGCGCCGCTCACCCAGGCCGGGTCCAAGCTCGGCTTCGACACGCACGGTGGCGACCACGCCGACGTCGCCCGCTACGAGGCCGCCTTCGCGACCGCCTGGTCGAGCGATGACCTCAGCGAGGGACGCTCGGCCTTCCGCGAGCGCCGGACCCCGGAGTTCCAGGGCCGATGAGCCACGACCACTCGCACGAGCCCGGACCCGTCGCCGACGCGAGCGTCCGGACCGCCAAGCCGACCGACGCACCCGCCGTGGGTGTCGTCCAGTCCGCGGTCTGGACCCAGGCGTATGCCGGCCGCGTCCCCGACGACGTCGTCGCCCTCTTCGAGGCCCCCGCCTTCGCCAAGGCGTGGCGGCAGTCCCTCGAGAACCCGCCCGAGGGCGTGCACCGGCTCCTCGTGGCCCGCGCCGGCGAGCAGGTCGTCGGCTTCGCGGCGATCGGCCCGAGCCAGGACGCCGACGCCGGACCGGCTCGCGGTGAGGTGACGGCCATCGGCGTCCACCCGGGCGCACGACGGCTGGGCCACGGCTCGCGCCTGCTCAACGCCTGCGTCGACACCCTGCGCGGCGCCGGCGCCGACGACGTCGCGATCTGGGTGCTCGCCGACGACGAGGCCACCCGCGCGTTCCTCGCCGACTCCGGGCTCGGCCCCGACGGCGCCTGGCGCGACCGCGTCGTCTCCCCCGACGGCTCCACCCTGCGGGAGGTCCGCCTCGTCGCCTCCCTGGCGACGGACGACCCCGAGTGACCAGTGGGGCCGCCGACGCCGAGGGCGAGCAGGCGGCGGCCGGCGGGCACACGGCATACGCGCCCCTCGAGCACCACACGCGCCGGGCCGTCGTCCGGCAGTCGCTCTCGATCGGCCTGGCGACGGGGGCCTACGGCATCAGCTTCGGCGCGCTCGGGGTCGCGTCCGGGCTGAGCATCCTGCAGACGATGGCTCTGTCGGTGCTGCTCTTCAGCGGCGGCTCGCAGTTCGCGCTCGTCGGCATCCTCGGCGCGGGCGGCACCGGCTCCGCGGCCGTGGCGACCTCGACGCTGCTCGGTGTGCGCAACGGGCTCTATGCCCTCCAGACCTCACGCATCCTCGACGTCCGCGGGCTGCGCCGGCTCTGGGCCGCGCACCTCACCATCGACGAGTCGACCGCGGTCGCGGTGGGCCGCGAGGACCGGCGGGCCGGCCGGCTCGGCTTCTTCGTCACCGGGGTCGCGGTCTTCGTCTGCTGGAACCTCATGACGCTCCTCGGTGCCGTCGTCGGCAACGCGCTCGGCGACCCGCAGCGGTGGGGCCTCGACGCCGCGGCCGCCGCGGCCTTCACGGCGCTGCTCTGGCCGCGGCTGCGCAGCCGGGACGCCGCCGCCACGATGGTCCTCGCCGTCGCGATCGCGCTGCTCACCTCCCCCGTGCTGCCGGTCGGGGTGCCCGTCATCCTCACCGTCGTGGCCGCGGTCGTCGTCGGCCTCTCCGGCGGCGGACGGCACGAGCGACGGGCCGAGGTGGACGAGTCATGAGCACCTGGACGGTCGTGCTGCTCGCCTCTGGACTGGCCTACGCCACGAAGCTCGCGGGCCACCTCGTGCCGGAGTCGTGGGTCGAGGGGCCGAGGCGCAGCCGCGTCCTCACGCTGCTGCCGGTGGCCCTGCTCTCCGGACTCGTGGCGATCCAGACGTTCGGTGGCAGCGGCGGCTCGCTCCACGTCGACGCGCGGCTCGCCGCCGTGGGCGCGGCGGTCGTGCTGCTCCTGCTGCGGGCGAACTTCCTCGTCGTCGTCATCGGCGCGGCCGTCGTGGCCGGCGTCCTGCGCGCGATGGGCTGGGGCTAGATCCCGAGGTAGTGCTCGAGCCCCACGGTGAGACCGGGGTGCTCCCCCACCTTGCGCACCGCGGCGACGACCCCCGGCATGAACGAGACCCGGTCGAAGGAGTCGTGCCGGATCGTCAGCATCTCGCCGGTCTGCCCGAAGAGGACCTCCTGGTGCGCGACGAGGCCACGCAGCCGGACCGAGTGCACGGGTATGCCGTGTGCCCGCGCCCCGCGCGCACCGTCCGGGTCGCTCGTGGTCGCGTCGGGGACGTCGGCGAGCCCGGCCCGGTCGCGGGCGGCCCCGATGAGCTCGGCGGTGCGGGCAGCCGTGCCCGAGGGGGCGTCGACCTTGTCGGGGTGGTGCAGCTCGATGACCTCGGCCGACTCGTAGAACTCGGCTGCCTTGCTCGCGAACGCCATCATGAGCACCGCGCCGATGGCGAAGTTGGGGGCGATGAGGACACCGACCTCGGGGTGGGCCTCGAGCCGCGTGCTCAGGTCGGCGAGCTTCGCGTCGTCCCAGCCGGTCGTGCCGACGACGACGTGCACGCCCCGGTCGACGCAGTGTGCGACGTTGCCGGCCGAGGCCGCGGGGACAGAGAACTCGACCACGACGTCGGCGCCGGAGAGGTCGCCGAGGTCGTCACCCACGTCGAACCTCCCGACGAGCTCGAGACCGTCGGCGGACTCCACCGCGCGGCACACCTCCGAGCCCATGCGACCGGATGCGCCGATGACCGAGACCTTCGTGTTGCTCACCCCCGAACTGTAGCGACGGGTCGGGCGCCCCCTCGGGGTGCGGGGTTCGCGACGGCGCGACCCGCGCGTCTCACGGGCTCGTTCACCTTCTGTTCATCTTTGCGCTACCCTTGGGTGAACAACAGGTGAACGGCCCGCACGGTGCCGTCCCACGTCCCAGGCATGCAGAGGAGCCACCCATGAAGAAGGTCTCGACGACCGCCACGGGCCCGGCCTGCCTGACGATGCGCTGGGTGCCGGTCACCGTCGACGGCCGCACGCGGATGGAGATGCGCTGGAGCGCGCCCGCCATCGTGCGCCGCGTCCCCAAGGCGTCCTGACTCCCCCACCCGACGCACCCCGTCCCCGGGGCCTGTGGACGACGGCCGGCTGACGCCGCCTCTCACTGGCACACTCCTGCGAGGAGGATCCGGGCAGGGACCCTCGTGACGGACGGGGACACATGAAGAAGGCGCTGGCCACCCTGGTGGCGTTCGTGGGGCTGGTGCTCGCCGGCGTCGGTGTCGCGGGCATCGTGCTCGTCGGCAGCGACGACGTGGTCGACTCCCCGACCACCACCCTCAGGCTGGGCGGGGCGAAGGCGGTCGTGTCGACACCCGGCCTCCTCGCGTTCCGCGACACCACGATGCGGGTGAGCGCCCGTCGCGACGGGGGTCGCGTCTTCCTCGGCCGGGCGCACCCGATCGACGTGGGCAGCTACCTGAAGGACGTGCCGACGTATGCCGTGACCCGGGTCGGGCCGTCGGGCCTGTCGGGCGAGGTGGTCGAGGGCAGGGCCACGGTCGTGCCCGCGGACCCGACGGTGCAGACGTTCTGGACCGACAGGACCACCGGCACGGGCACACGGTCCCTCTCTCTCGACCTCGACGGCTCCCCCACCGCCTGGGTGATCGTCCCGCTCGGACAGGGTGGCGATCTCGAGGTGACCAGCGGGATCGTGGTCCCCCACGGCTTCGCCCTGTCCGTCACGGCGCTCGTGGGTGGCGTCCTCGTGGCGGCCGGTGGCCTGCTGCTGCGTCGCCGTCAGCGCCGCCGGCACCACTCTTCGGTGTCGCGCGACGTCGGCGACCCGGCGCCCCCGGCGCGGGCCGGGCGCCGGCCGGCTCCGCTGCTCGCCCTCGCCGTCATCCCGACGATGGCGGGCTGCGGACTGGCGCCGACCCAGGTGCAGGCCTGGCAGCCCGACACCCTGACCAAGCCCGCCCTGACGCGCCCCGAGGCGGTCGCGGCGATGAAGGCCTACGACGCCCGCAACACCGCGGCCACCAGGACGGCGTCCACGACGTTCGACGCCCGCGCGTGGCAGCAGGTGGACACCGGCATCGTCTTCGCGAGCGACCAGTACGCCGCCGCCCACAACCGCCTGGTCAGGCCTGCAGCGACAGGTCAGGGCACGACGACCGTCGACCGCGTGTTCGCACCGTCCTTCGGTGCCTACCCGATGTACGCGCTCGTCGCGGGCACCGAGACGTGGAAGGTCGTGCCCGCGCCGAAGGCACCGGCCACACCCACTCCTCCGGCCGAGGTGCTCGTCGCCATGAAGCGCGAGAGCGTCACGACGCCCTGGCGCAAGATGGCGTCGTCCCCGGCACCGAGGAAGGCGCTGCCGCAGCCGCTCGACACCGCTGCCGTCGGAGCGCGCCCGACCGACACCACCCAGGTGCTCGCGGCCGTCGCGCGGGTCACGACGAAGCTCAACACCGGCAGGGGTGCGGTGGCGCTGCCCGAGAACGTCGCCGACTTCCTCGCCGGGTGGCGCACGCCGAAGTCCTACCTCGCGTCGTCCAGGGCGATGGCGACCCTGTGGGCGCCCGACGAGAAGGACCAGACCTCACCGGTTGGCTCGGTCCAGGTCGCGAGGACGGCGAGCGGGCACGTGGCGCTCGTCAGCTATCTCGTGCGGGTGGACTACGTCGCCAAGCCCGGCCAGAGCGTCTTCTTCGAGAACACGGAGTTCGCCGCCGTCATCGGACAGTCCGGGAGCCGTGACGCGCTGCGCTTCCGAGCAGCCCTGACCCTGGCCGTGACGATCGACGACAAGGGCGTGCCGACGGTCGTCGGCGGGGACGTCGACAGCCTCATCTGAGCGGGGCGCGCCGCGCAGCAGGACGGGACGGGACGGCATACCCCTCGTCGTGGTCCCGTCACGTTCCGGAAGGAACGCCCGCGCCCCTCGTGCCGTGGACGGCTCGTGCGTCCACCGAACGGGCCATTTCCGCCAAAGCCCCTGAAGGCAGGGCGCTTCGATGGGAAAGTGGCTCAACAGCACGGCCTGCCTCGTCGGCCGCGCTCGGAGGAAGGCGGGGTCCGCATGATGCGCACGGACCGACGCATGCCCACGTCCACCCGGGTCGTGAGCGACCTCGCCGTGCTCGAGGACGACTGGCGCCGGCTCGAGGGCAGCACCCGGGCGCTCACGGCGTTCCAGACCTGGGAGTGGGTGCAGGCGTGGTGGCAGACGCTGGGCCGTCGCCGCCCGGTCCAGGTCGTCTCGGTCCACCGGGACGGCGAGGTCGTCGCGATGACGGCGCTGCACCCGACCCGGCTCGGAGTCGGCCCGGCGTCGTTCGAGCTCCTCACGCCCCTCGGCCAGGACCATGCGGACGAGGGTCTCCTCGTCCTCGGCGACGCACGCGAGCACGGCTCGGCCCTCCTCGACGCCCTCGGCCCTCTCGTCGAGGGTGGGCGGCGGGGCGTCAACGTCCCCCGGCTGCGCGAGAGTGGTGACGACCACGCCCTCGTCACCGGTCACCCGTGGCGGCAGCGGGTCAGGGTCTCCCAGGAGGGCCGGTCGACCTGCCCGGTGCTCGACCTCGGCGCGCTGGCCGACCCGGAGCGGGAGCTCGCGGCGCGGGCGAAGAAGTGCGACGTGCCCCGGCTGCGGCGGCGGCTCGCCGAGCGCGGCGAGGTCCGCATCGACCTCCACCGGCCCGTGGACCCCGGCTTCGACGAGCTGCTCCGCGTCTACGACCTGCGGTGGGCCGAACGCGCCGGCGAGCAGGGACTGCTGTCGAACGGCCCGGCGCGTGCCTTCGCCCGCGACGCCGTCACCGCCCTCGCCGCTCGTGGTGACGCCTGGCTCTCGACGCTGCACCTCGACGACGAGCCCATCGCCGCCTGCCTGGGGTACCACGTGGGCGAGACGTACTACTACCACAAGCCCGCGTTCGACCCGGCCCACGCGAAGTTCGGTCCGGGGCACATCCTCCTGTCCGAGGTGGCCACCGCCTGCCTCGGCTCCGGGGTGCGGGTGCTCAACTTCGGGCGCGGGACCGACGCCTACAAGGCGCGGTGGGCCACGGGTGCCCACGACGTCGTGTCCTGCTCGCTCACCCCGGCGCGGATGCCCGCCTCGGTCAGCTCTCGGCTCCGGCACGCGGCGATGGCGCTGCGTGTGCGCGAGCACCGTGGAAGGAGCGTCCCCTCGTGACCCACGAGCTCAGCCGCGGCGTCATGCTCATCTCGATCGACACCGAGATGGCGTGGGGTGCGGTCCACCACGGTTCACCGAACCGCTACCACTGGCCCGAGGAGCGTGACGTCCTCCGGTCCCTGCTCGACATCCTCGACGAGTACGACGTGCCTGCGACCTGGGCCACGGTCGGCCACCTCTTCCTCGAGGGGTGCGAGAACGTCGAGGGCGACGTCCACCCCGAGATCGCCCGGCCCGACTACCCGTGGCTGGCCCAGGACTGGTTCGAGGACGACCCGTGCGCCCCCGCCACCGAGGACTCGCGGTGGTACGCACCGGACCTCGTGCGCGAGATCCTCGAGCGACGCACCCGCCACGAGGTCGCCTCGCACGGCTTCTCCCACCTCATCGTCGGGGACCCCGGCTGCTCGGCCGAGGTGTTCGACAGCGAGCTCGCCGCCGCGAGGGCCGCTGCCGAGCCCTACGACGTCGAGCTGCGCTCGTTCGTCTACCCCCGCAACTCGATCGGTCACCAGGACGTGCTGCGGCGCCACGGCTACATCGCCTACCGCGGGGTGCGCCCCGACCTGTTCGGCTCGATCCACGGGCGGCTGCGACCGCTGGCCCGGGTCGGCGACCTCCTCATCCCGACACCGAGGTCGGTGGTGCGGCCCGTCCTCGAGGGTGACCTGTGGAACTTCCCGGCGACCGTGATGTACGGCGCCGACCTGCACCAGGGCCGCGCCCGGCTCTGGCAGTGGCAGCACCGGCGCCGGCTGCGCCACGCCGCCCGGCACGGCGGGCTGTTCCACGTCTGGTTCCACCCCCACAACCTGCAGCCCGACCCCGCGAACGCCCTGCGGGGACTCGAGAGCCTGTGCCGGCTGGCCGCCGAGCTGAGGTCCGAGGGCCGGCTCGAGACGCTGACCTTCGGGGGCCTGGCCGACCTCCTCGGCCACCACGAGAGCGAGCACGCCACATGACCGGTCGGAGCGGTGGACGCCCACCCCGCGTGGCGATCTGGGGGCACTACCACGGTGGGAACCTCGGCGACGAGGTCGTCGTCTCGACCATCGCCGCCAACCTGCGCCGGCGCCTGCCCTCGGTGTCGCTCGTCGGGGTCTCGCAGTCGCCCAGGGACACCGAGGAGCGCCACGGCATGCCGGCGCTCCCGCTGCGCTGGGCGGCGGAGCGGCTCACCAGTGGTGGCCCGCCGCAGCACCCGACCGGGAGCAAGGTCAAGGAGCGCCTCACGAAGCGCTCCGACCACCGGGGTGTTCGCGAGGCACGCCGGCTGGCCGCCCGGGTGCGAGACCTCGGCGCGGAGGCGGCCTTCCTCCGGCGCAGCCTCCAGCGGCTCGACGACATCGACCTCATCGTCGTCGCGGGCAGCGGACCCGTCTCCGACGACTGGCGCGGGCCGTGGAGCCACCCCTACACGATCTTCAAGTGGTCACTCCTCGCCCGGCTCAAGGGGGTGCCGTTCGCCTTCCTCGGGGTGGGCGCCGGACCGATCGACCACCGGCTGTCCCGCTACCTGCTCGCCGGGCCGCTGCGCTGGGCGGCCTTCCGCAGCGTCCGCGACGAGGCCTCGGCCGACCTCGTGCGCGGTCTGGGTGTGCGCGGCCCGATGAGCGTGGTCCCCGACCTCGCCATCAGCCTGCCCGTCCCGGACGGCGGCTGGCCGCGTCCCGGCGCCACCGACGGCCAGGTCCGTGTCGGGCTCAACCCCATCCCCTACATGGACCGCCGATACTGGCCCGCGGTCGACGACGAGAGGTATGCCGCGTACGTCGCCAAGGTCGCGGACTACGCGGAATGGGTCCTCACCGGTGGGCGACGGCTCGTCTTCGTCTACTCGCAGACCGGTGTCGACCCGCTCGTCTGCGACGACGTCCTCGCGCTGCTCGCCGAGCGACTCGACCCCGCGCTGCTGGAGCAGGTGGAGCGGCCCCTCATCGACACCGTCGACGACCTGCTCGAGGCGCTGGCCGGGTGCGACTACGTCGTCGCCGGGCGGTTCCACTGCATCCTGCTGCCCTACCTCATCGGCCGCCCGGCGATCGGCATGTCGTACCACGCGAAGACCGACGCCCTCATGGACTACATGGGCCAGTCCGACCTCTGCTTCGACGTCGACGCCTTCTCGGCCGCCGACCTCGTGTCGGCGTCACAGCGGGTCGAGCAGAGCACCGAGGACATCGGGGACGTCGTGGGCGAGCGACTGCCGGCGCTGCGCGCGACGCTGTCGGACCACTACGAGCACCTCATCGACACGGTCGGCCTCGCCCGCGACGACACCACGCAGCGCGCGTTCTCCGCCACGTGAGGGCGTCGCGACGTCACAGGGTGAGGAGCTCCTTGGCCACCTCGAAGGCCTCGGCGTAGCGGCTGCGGCACTCCATGCCGCGCACCCGCATCATCCCGAGGAACATCTCGTCGTCCCACCAGTCGCGGTGCTGCTGCGACGGGTAGGCCTTGTGGAGCAGCTCGACCTTGCGACGGGCCGTCTCCTCGGGGACGGTGACGTAGTGGGTCAGCTGCCCGAGGTCGCCGTCCCACTTGGGGATCTCGTAGTGCAGCGTGAGGCAGTCGCGCCATGTCGTCGAGACGAGCTCGGCCACGACCCGGTGGTCCTGGTGGGCGTCCTTCAGCCGCGGGGCGAGGATGAGGTCGGGCGAGAGCCCCTGCGCCACGCTCTCGAGGGCCTCCTTGGCCGCACCCCAGTGCGCGGGAAGCCGGCCGTCCGGCAGGTCGAAGGTCACGAGGTCCGCGCCGGGCACGAACAGCTCGGTGGCCGTGCGGGCCTCGTCGACGCGCTGCGGGGAGCCGGTGAGGAGCACGTGGGTGAACGACGTGTCACCACGGGCGGCGAGCTCGAGCAACGTTGCGCCACAACCGATCTCGATGTCATCGGGATGGGCACCGATGCACAGCACCGTGAGCGGGCCCGGCAGGGTCACGCCGATCATGCTCTCGTCCTCCTTCCGGGTGTCAGGCGTGCGGACGGAAGACCGGCTTGACCGACCGACCGCCCATCCAGGGCGAGGGGTCGCCGTCGTCGAGGGCGCGACGGTAGACCTGCGCGGCACGTGCGACGACCTCGACCGTGCGCTCGATGTCCTCGTCCGTGAGGGCGGCGCTCACGACGAACGACGGGGCGAGGATGCCTCCCTCGAGGAGCTGGCGCATGAAGAGCGTGCGGTAGGTCTGCGACGGCGCGCCCGCCTCGTCGAGCGTGGCGAAGACGAGGTTCGAGGACCGGCCGCGCACGAGCACGTGCTCACCCACACCGGCGGCGGCCACCGCCTCCTCGACACCGGCGCGCAGCGTCGTGCCGAGCCGCTCCATCCGTCCGATGACGTCCTCGCGCCGGTAGACCTCCATGACCGCGATCGCGGCCGCGAGCGCGTGGCCCTCGGCGCCGTGGGTGGTCGACAGCAGGAAGGTGCGCTCGTCGTCGTGGTCCAGGCCTCCACGCCGCATGAGCTCGCGCCGGCCGGTCAGCGCGGACACGGCACAGCCGTTGCCGAGCGCCTTGCCGAACGTCGACAGGTCCGGTGTCACGCCGTAGAGGCCCTGGGCCCCGTGCCGCGACCACCGGAAGCCGGTGATCATTTCGTCGAACACGACGAGCGCCCCGTGGCGGTGGGCGAGGTCCACGAGCGCCTGGAGGTAGCCGGCAGGGGGGTCGGCCGCTCCCCCCGCCTCGAGCACGAGCGCGGCAACCTCGCCCCGGTGCTCCTCGAGCATCGCCTCGGCGGCGGCGAGGTCACCGAACGGGAAGGTCGTCGTCAGCCGCGTCACGGCCTCGGGGATGCCCGCCGGCATGGGCGTGGTGCCGATGAACCAGTCGTCGGTGGAGAAGAACGGCTGGTCGCGGCAGATGGCGACGAGGTCACGACCGGTGTGGGCGCGCGCCAGGCGCACCGCCGCGGTCGTCGCGTCGGAGCCGTTCTTGGCGAACTTCACCATGTCGGCGGTGGGCACGGCCTCGAGGAAGGCCTCTGCCGCCTCGAGCTCGATGAGCGCCGGCCGCGCGAAGTTCGTGCCGCGCGCGACCTGTCGGCTCACCGCCTCGACGACGGCCGGGTGCGCGTGACCGAGCGTGACGCTGCGCAGGCCCGAGCCGTACTCGACGAACTCGCGGCCGTCGACGTCCCAGACGTGGGCGCCCAGCCCGCGTGCGATGACGGGTGCCAGGTCCTCGGGGTACTGGTCCGGCCCCTTGGCATAGGTGTGGGCGCCTCCCGGGACGAGCCGGGCGAGCTCGGCCGCGACGCGGGCGGACTCCGAGCCCGTGGCCGCGGCGGGGTGCGCGGGAGGTGCCTGGGTCACGACACCGGTCCCCCGGTGAGGGCGACGTCGGGCATCTCCACGACGACGGGGGCGCTGATCCCGTTGCCGCTCGTGCGCCACAGCGCCCACGGGCTCCTGCCCGTGGCGTACATGGACTCGAGGGCCGTGCGCTCCTTGAGGGTGTCCATCGGGGCCCAGAAGCCGTCGTAGGGCACGGCGAGCATCCGGCCGTCGGCGGAGGCCCGCGTGCAGGCGTCCATGACGAGGTCCTCGTTCTCGTGGAGGTAGTCGAAGATGCCCTGGCGCAGGACGAAGTAGCCACCGTTGATCCGCATCGGCATCTCGGCCACGGCCTCGAGACCGGTGATGTGGTTGGTCGGGTCGATGTGCACGACGTGGAAGGAGTCCTGGGGCTTGACCGCGAGGAGCGTGCCGACGGCGTCGGTGGCCTTGAAGTCGGCGACGATCGAGTCGAGCGGTGCGTCGGTGAGCACGTCGCCGTAGTTCGCCAGGAAGAACTCGTCGCCGTCGAGGTGGCTGCGGACCCGCCTCAGCCGCTCGCCGATCGGGGTGTTGATGCCGGTGTCGACGAAGGTGATCCGCCAGTCGGAGATGTCGGTCTCGAGGAGCTCGACCTCGGAGCCGCCCATCCGCAGGACGAAGTCGTTGGACTCGGTCTCGCGGTAGTTGAGGAAGTAGTCCTTGACGGCCTTGGCGCCGAAGCCGAGGCAGAGGATGAACTCGGTGTGCCCGAAGTGCGCGTAGTAGCGCATGACGTGCCACAGCACCGGGCGGCTCCCGATGGGGGTCATCGGCTTGGGCAGGGACTCAGCTCCGGTGCGCATCCGCATCCCGAGCCCTCCGCAGAACAGGACCACTTTCATCTCGCTGCCACCACCTCGGTGTCGATGACGTCGTCGGGCTGGTCGAGGATCTCGAGCGAGGGCAGCGGGACGACGAGGCGCCCTCCCCACTCACTGACGTAGCGCAGCTGCGCCGAGATCTCGGTCCGGAGGTTCCACGGCAGGATGAGGACGAAGTCCGGCCTCGCCTCGGCGAGGGCCTCGACGGGTCGCACCGGGATGTGCGTCCCGGGCAGGAACCGGCCGTGCTTGTAGGGGTTGCGGTCGACGGCGAACTGCAGCAGGTCGGACCGGATCCCGCAGTGGTTGAGCAGGGTGTTGCCCTTGCCCGGGGCGCCGTAGGCGGCGACGGTGCGTCCGGCGCGGGACTGCTCGACGAGGAAGGAGACGAGGTCGTTGCGGACCGTGGCGACCTTGGCCGCGAACCCGCGGTGCCCCTCGACGGTGTGCAGCCCGGCGGCGGCCTCGGCGGCGAGGACGCGGGCGACGGCCTCGGAGGGCGGCCCGGCCACCTCGATCGGCCTGGACCAGGTGCGCAGCGACCCGCCGTGGGTGCCGAGCTCCTCGACGTCGACGACCCTGAGCCCGGCGCTCGCGAGGACCCGCTGGGTCGTCAGCAGCGACAGGTAGGAGAAGTGCTCGTGGTAGATCGTGTCGTACTCGTTGCCCTCGATGAGCCGCAGCAGGTGCGGGATCTCGATGCTCACGACACCCTCGGGGCCGAGCATCGCGCGCAGCCCCTTGGAGAAGTCGACGATGTCGGGCACGTGCGCGAAGACGTTGTTGGCGACGACGAGGTCGGCCGGCCCGTGCTGCGCCGCGACCTTCTGGCCGGTGACCTCCCCGAGGAAGGTCACCTCGGTGGGGACACCCTTGGCGAGCGCCGCCTCGGCGACGTTGGCCGCCGGCTCGATGCCCAGGCACCGGATGCCGCGCGCCACGGCGTGCTGGAGCAGGTAGCCGTCGTTGCTCGCGACCTCGACGATGAACGAGTCCTCGCCGAGCCCGAGCCGCTCGACCGCGGTGTCGACGAACCTGCCGGCGTGCGCCACCCAGCTCTCGCTGTAGGAGGAGAAGTAGGCGTAGTCGTCGAAGATCTCCTCCGCCGGGATGTATGCCGGCAGCTGGACGAGCAGGCAGTCGTGGCACACCCGCACGTGGAGCGGATAGAACACCTCGCCCTGGTCGATCTCGTCGGCCCTGAGGAAGCTCTCGCAGGGCGGCGACATCCCGAGGTCGACGAAGGTCGTGTCGAGGACGGTGCCGCAGAGCCGGCACACGGGCGCGGACATCAGCGTCGCTCCAGGCTGAGCATGCGCAGGTCGGAGTCCATCCGTTCCTCGCCCATGAGCTGGTTGATCCTCGCCAGGCGCACGAACCGTGGCCCCTCGAACTGCTCCGCGGTGAGGCCATTGGCCGCCATGTCGCGGGCGAGCTCGTCGATCCCGTCGAGGATCGTCCAGCGGGGGACGAACCCCGGCAGCTGCTCGGTGATCTTGGTGAAGTCGACGCGGTAGTCGCGGGCGTCCGGCCCGGCACCCTCGGCGAACGTCACGGGCACCGCGAGCCGCTCGGAGACCTCGGTGGCGATGGTGCGGACCTGGACGACGTCCTCGTCCCGACCGACGTTGAAGGCCTGGTCGTGGACCGCCTCGCGGGGGGCGTCGAGGACGGTGAGGAACGCGTTCGAGATGTCGGCGACGTGCACGAGCGGACGCCACGGCGTCCCGTCGGACTGGAGCCGGACCTCGCCTCGCGTGAAGGCGGTGCCGGTGAGGTTGTTGACGACGATGTCGGCGCGCAGCCGGGGCGAGGAGCCGTATGCCGTCGCGTTGCGCAGGTAGGTGGGGCTGAACGTCCCGTCGGCCAGCTCGCCGATGCCCTCCTCGGCCATGACCTTGCTCTCGCCGTAGGGCGTCACCGGGTTGAACGCCGAGTCCTCCGCCACCGGTGCGTCACCGGCGGCGCCGTAGAGCGAGCACGAGGACGAGAAGAGGAACCTCGGCACACCGGCTGCCTTGGCGACCCTGGCCATGTGGACGGCGCCGTGCGCGTTGACCGAGTACGTCGCCTCCGGGTTGAGGTGGCCGATCGGGTCGTTCGAGATCGCGGCGAGGTGGATCACCGCATCGAACCCCTCGAGGTCCTCGGGGGTGGCATCCCGGATGTCACCCACCCGTTGCTCGTACCCCTCCACCGGGGCACCGAAGTCGCACCCGGCATACCAGTCGGCATCGAGACCGACGACCTCGTGACCTGCGGCCCGGAGCTTCGGCACCATGACCGCACCGACGTAACCGCGATCCCCCGTGACAAGACAGCGCATCAGCGACCCCTTTCCTGTCGTCATGATCGCGCAGCCGCTGAGCCGGCACAGGCGTTTCGACGAACTGCCACGCACCGGCCGACGACGGTCTACCCTGCGCTGCAGGAGGTGCCATGAAGGTCTCGCAGACGTCGGTCACGGGCTGCCTGCTGTTCACCCCGACCCCGGTCAGCGACGAGCGCGGCTTCTTCAGCCGGACGTTCGACGTCGAGGTCGCCAGGGCCGCCGGGCTCGACCCGTACGCCTTCGTCCAGGACAGCCAGAGCCGCTCCCTCCGCGGGGTGGTGAGGGGCCTGCACGTGCGGCGCGGCCGTGGTGAGGCCAAGCTCGTGCGGTGCCCGTGGGGGGCGATCTTCGACGTCGTCGTGGACCTGCGCGAGGACAGCCCCACGTTCGGGCAGTGGCAGTCCTTCGACCTCACCGGGGACAACCAGCAGTCCGTCTACATCCCTGCCGGCTGCGCGCACGGCTTCCAGGCGCTCACCGAGCCGGCGGACACGGCATACCGGATCGACCGCGAGCACGACCCCACCGAGGCGGCGACGTTCGCGCACGACGACCCCGTCCTCGCGATCCCGTGGCCACTGCCGGTCACGGTGATGTCGCAGGCCGACCGGACGGCGCCGACGCTCGCCGAAGCCGGCATCACGCTGCCCGACGACGCGGCGCGACGGTGACCGCTCACGGGGGCTGCCGTTCGTGCCGCAGCGAGGCGCTCGTCGAGGTGATGGACCTCGGGCTCGTCCCACCCTCGGACGCGTTCCCCGACGCCGACGACCCCGGCCCCGACCCTGCGTCGGGACTGCGGCTCGTGGTCTGCAGCGCGTGCCTGCTGCTCCAGCTCGGACCGACCGCACCGAGCGCACCCGAGACGCCGATCGCGGTCGACTCGCAGACCGCCCTCGACCACGCGAGGGCCTCCGTCGCGCGGCTCGTCGAGGACGAGGGCATCGCCCCCGGGGCCCGGTTCGCGGCCTACGACAGCGGCCACGGGTGCTCGTGGGCGCCGTTCCTGCAGGAGGCCGGGCTCGAGGAGGCCGACGCCACCGGCGCGGGTGACGTGGACGTCCTCGTCGACGTCCACCACCTCATGCACGACGAGGACCTCGACGCCGTCGTCGGGCGCCATGCGGCCCGGCTCGCCCCCGGTGGAGTCCTCGTCGCCGAGGTCTTCCACGGCCGCCCGCTCGTGACCCGCACGCTCGTCGACACGATCCGGCACGGCCACTTCACCTACCTCACGCTGCTCGCCGCCGAGCCGCTGCTCGCGCGGCACGGTCTCGTCGTCACCCGGGCTCAGGAGGTGCCCTCCTACGGCGGCTCGCTCCTGCTCACTGCCCGTCGCGCCTCCGAGGACCCCGTCGTGGACCCGGGCGTCGCCGAGGTCCGCGAGGGCGAGCGGCGCGACGGGCTCGCCGACGTCGCCGCGCTCCAGGGCTTCGGCACCCGGGGTCGCGTCGTCGCCCGGGCCTTCCGGGAGCACCTTGAGGACCTGCGCGACCGAGGCCGCACCGTCGCGGGCTACGGCGCCCCTTCCAAGGCGCCGGTGCTTCTCGCCCTCGCCCGGGTCGACCGCGACCTCCTCCCCTTCACCTGCGACCTCTCCCCCGCCAAGACCGGAAGGCGGATCGCGGGGACGTCGGTCCCCATCCGCTCGGTCGACGACCTCCTCGCCGCCCGGCCGAGCGACGTCGTCCTGCTCACCTGGGACCTCGTCGACGAGGTGTCGGCCCAGCTCGCGGCACGCAGCGCCGGCACGGGGTGGGCGCCGCGCATCTACGTCCCCCTCCCCGAGCCTCGTGAGGTCAGCCTGCCGACCTGGCCCGGGGACCGGAACGCCCTGCGGCAGAACGCCCCTCACGAGCAAGCCCCTTGAGCCGCCGCTTGGTGCGGGCGAGCGCGGCCCGGCCCTCGCGGTAGCCCCACGCACCGGCATACGTCGCCGAGACCGCGAGCCGCGTGGTGCCGGGATGGTCCGAGCCGGCGAGGGCCCGCGCGGTCCGTGCCCCCAGACGGGTCGCGGCGAACCGTTCGGCGCCCGGCTTGTGCGGGGTGTACCAGGCGGCCGACTGGCCCGTGCTCGACCCGACGTGGAAGCGACGGAAGAACAGCTCCTCGGGCACCTCGTGGACCTCGCCGAGGGCGGCCAGCTCCATGAACAGCGGCACGTCACCCGAGACGTGCGCCCGTTCGAGGCCCGTGCGCCGCAGCTGGTCGAGCCGGATGACGCCGTACAGCGGGTTGAGCAGGTCCCACCGCAGCGCCGCCGCTGCGACGCGGGCGCTCGCGCTCGGCTGGCGGAGGTCGAGTCCGTCGACGTAGTGCCTCACGACCTCCCCTTCGTCGTCGATGAGGACGGTCCGGGGGTAGGCGAGCACGGTGCCGCTGCCCGACCGGTCGAGCTCGCGCACGCACGCGCTCAGCAGCGTCGGGTGGAGCAGGTCGTCGTAGGCGACCCACCGGAACAGCTCACCGCGCGCGAGCTCGACGACGCGGTTGAAGTTGCCGGCCACGCCGATGTTGGTCTCGTTGCGGTACAACCGGATTCGCGGATCGCGGGCGGCGTACTCGGTGCAGATCTGCCACGTGTCGTCGGTCGATCCGTTGTCGCTGACGATGAGCTCGAAGTCCGTGAGGTCCTGGGCGAGCACCGAGTCGAGCGCGGCCCGCAGGTAGCGCTGGGCGTTGTAGACCGGCATCCCCAGGCTGACCCGGGGCGCTCCCGGCTGCTCCTGCTCCATGGCGGCCCTCCCGTCAGCGGCCGACGTCTCGACCTCCCGCACCACGGTAGGACTCCCGGCCCGCCCACGACCGGCGTTTGGCTGACTCCGCGGTCCTTGCGGACGGCAGCGACATGCCCGGGTGAGCCGTCCCGGAACGCCGACGGGGCGGCATACCGAGAAGGTATGCCGCCCCGTCGCCTGACGTGGGTACGTCGGTCACTCGTCGCCGGAGGCGTCTCCCGCGTCCGAGCGCTGACCGCGACCACGGCCACCACGGCGGCGGCTGCGCTGGCGACGCTCGCCGCGCTCCTCGCCACCCTCGGTGGACTCGCCCGACTCGTCGGAGTCGGTGTCGTTGTCCTGGTCGGCCGACGGGGCGTCGACGTCCGCGTCGTCGTCGGAGGCGGGGGCGTCGTCGCTCTGCGCGTCACCCTCACCCTCGGCGAGCACCGCAGCGAGCGAGAGCTTGCCGCGCGGGTCGATCTCCTTGAGCTCGACCTGGACCTTCTGGCCCACCGCGAGGACGTCCTCGACCGCGTCGATCCGCTTGCCACCGACGAGCTTGCGCACCTCGGAGATGTGGAGCAGACCGTCCTTGCCCGGGAGCAGGGAGATGAACGCGCCGAAGGTCGTCGTCTTGACGACGGTCCCCAGGAAGCGCTCGCCGATCTCGGGCATCTGCGGGTTGGCGATCGCGTTGATCGCCGCACGCGCAGCCTCGGCCGACGGGCCGTCGGTCGCACCGATGTAGATCGTGCCGTCGTCCTCGATCGAGATCTGGGCGCCGGTGTCGTCCTGGATCTGGTTGATCATCTTGCCCTTCGGGCCGATGACCTCACCGATCTTGTCGACGGGGACCGTCACCGCGATGACGCGTGGAGCGAAGGGGCTCATCTCGTCGGGCGCGTCGATGGCCTCGTTCATGACGTCGAGGATGTGCAGGCGGGCCTCACGGGCCTGCGTGAGCGCGCCACCGAGCACGTCGGCGGGGATGCCGTCGAGCTTGGTGTCGAGCTGGATGGCCGTGACGAACTCGCGCGTACCGGCGACCTTGAAGTCCATGTCGCCGAACGCGTCCTCGGCACCGAGGATGTCGGTGAGCGCGGCGTACTGCGTCTTGCCGTCGACCTCGGCGGTGACGAGGCCCATCGCGATGCCGGCGACCGGGGCGCGCAGCGGCACACCGGCGTTGAGCAGCGACAGGGTCGAGGCGCAGACCGAGCCCATGGACGTCGAGCCGTTGGAGCCGAGAGCCTCGGACACCTGGCGGATCGCGTAGGGGAACTCCTCGCGGGTCGGCAGGACCGGCATGAGCGCACGCTCGGCGAGCGCTCCGTGGCCGATCTCGCGACGCTTCGGCGAACCCACTCGACCGGTCTCACCGGTGGAGTAGGGCGGGAAGTTGTAGTTGTGCATGTAGCGCTTGCGCGTCACGGGCGACAGCGTGTCGAGCTGCTGCTCCATGCGGAGCATGTTGAGCGTCGTGACACCCATGATCTGGGTCTCGCCACGCTCGAAGATCGCCGAGCCGTGCACGCGCGGCAGGACCTCGACCTCGGCGCTGAGCGCGCGGATGTCGGCGAGGCCACGGCCGTCGATGCGGACCTTGTCGGTGATGATGCGCTCGCGGATGAGCTTCTTCTGCACGGCGCGGTAGGCGGCGGACAGCTCCTTCTCGCGACCCTCGAACTGGCCGGCGAGCGACTCCTTCATGGAGTCCTTGATCTCGTCGAGACGGTCCTCGCGCTCCTGCTTGCCCGCGATCTGCAGGGCGGCAGCGGCGTCGGAGCCCACGTGGGCCTCGACGGCGGCGTAGGCGTCGTCCTCGTAGTCGAGGAAGACCGGGAACTCCTGGACCGGCTTGGCCGCCTTGGCGGCGAGCTCGGCCTGGGCCTCGCAGAGGACCTTGATGAACTTCTTGGAGGCCTCGAGGCCCTCGGCGACGACGTCCTCGGTGGGGGCCGTCTTGCCCTCGTTCTTGACGAGGTTCCAGGTGCTGTCGGTGGCCTCGGCCTCGACCATCATGATCGCGACGTCGTCACCCGCGACACGGCCGGCGACGACCATGTCGAACGTGGAGCGCTCCACGTCGGAGAACTGCGGGAAGGCGACCCACTGGTCGTCGATGAGCGACAGGCGGGTGGCGCCGATCGGGCCCGAGAACGGCAGACCGGAGATCTGCGTCGAGGCGGACGCGGCGTTGATCGCGAGCACGTCGTACTGCGCGTCGGGGTTGAGCGCCAGCACCGAGATGACGACCTGGACCTCGTTGCGCAGACCCTTCTTGAAGGTCGGGCGCAGCGGGCGGTCGATGAGACGGCAGGTGAGGATCGCCTCGGTGGACGGGCGGCCCTCACGACGGAAGAACGAGCCGGGGATCTTGCCCGCGGCATACATGCGCTCTTCGACGTCGACGGTCAGGGGGAAGAAGTCGAAACCCTCGCGAGGGGACTTCCCTGCAGTGGTGGTGGAGAGGAGCATCGTGTCCTCGTCCAGGTATGCGGCGACGGCGCCGCCGGCCTGCTTGGCCAGGCGTCCGGTCTCGAACCGGACGGTGCGGGTGCCGAACGAGCCGTTGTCGATGGTGGCTTCGGCGAAAGTGATCTCAGGACCCTCCATGGGTCCTCCTTTTCTGTCAGTCCAACGAACCTCGTGCATCGTCGTTGTGCACGGGCGGTCTTCTGGTGGTGCGGTCCAGCTATGAAGTTGTGGTCCTACACATCCGAAAGAGCGGCCCTCCAGGAGTGGAGAGCCGCTCCGACGGAGATCCGGGGGCGTCAGCGACGCAGGCCGAGGCGCTTGATCAGCGAGCGGTAGCGCTCGATGTCGATGCTCTCCAGGTAGCGGAGGAGGCGACGGCGGCGGCCGACGAGGAGCAGCAGGCCTCGACGGCTGTGGTGGTCGTGCTTGTGCTCACGGCTGTGCTCGGTGAGGTCGAGGATGCGCTGGGTGAGGAGCGCGATCTGGACCTCGGGGGAGCCGGTGTCGCCCTCGGTCGTGGCGTACTCGGACATGATCTTCTGCTTGACGTCTGCGTCCAAAGGCATGGGCGACTGACTCCTTCTCGTACGGTTGCGCGGCGCTCCCGGGCTGGTTCACCGGGGCTCTATGGATCCGCGGCCGATTCTCACGGCGGGACAAGGCTACCCGAGGCGGTCGGAACCGCCCTAATCGGCGACGGGGGTCTCGCCGGCGGCCTCCGGCCTGCGGAGGTGGGGCACGAGGATGTGCAGGGCGTCGTCGATGACCTGACTCGCGGCCCGCGCCGCGGCGGCGCCCCGGCCGTAGGGGTCCTCGACGTCCCAGACGATCGAGTTGGGCGGTGCGTACTCGAAGGCGAAGGCGGTGACGTCGTCCTGCGGCGAGGGCGGCGTGAGGCGCATCGTCTCGGCGAACTGGAGCAGGCCGAAGACCTTGGCGTCGTGCTCGGGCCACTCGTCGTAGATCCGCATCTGGTGCGAGAACTCCATGACGAGCACGAGGTCGGCCCAGGCGAGGTCGTCGCCGTCGAGCCGCTTGCTCACGTGACCGAGGTGGTCGGCGCCGTGCTCCTTGAGGATCTTGACCATCTCGAGGTCCAGACCGCGTCCCGGCGAGCCCGGGATGCCCGCCCCGGCAGCCACGAGCCGGCCGGGCTCCGCGAGGTGGGTCGCCCGCCGCGCGGCGTAGGGCGACCGGGCGATGTTGGCCGCGCAGACGAAGAGCACGCGGAACGCGCCGTCGCCCGTGTCCACCGCCCTCGCGTCCACCGCCTTCGACCGCATGCCCATGGGCTTCACCGTAGACCCGGGACGGGAGTTCCCAAGGCGGCCCGGAGACACTGTGCCCGCTGCTAGCCTCCGAAGGGCCGGCGTGCAGTCGCCCGGTCGTGCGAGCGGAGGGCGATCCACGATGAAGGTTCTCGTGACCGGCGGGGCCGGCTTCATCGGCGCGAACCTGTGCCGTGAGCTGCTGTCCCGCGACGAGGTCGACGGCGTGGCCGTGCTCGACGACCTGTCGAGCGGCTTCGCGTCCAACCTCGACGGTGTCGACGTCGAGCTCACCGAGGGCACGATCCTCGACCCCGCGACGCTCGACGCCGTGTGCCGGGATGTCGACGCCGTGGTCCACCTCGGCGCCCGCCCGTCGGTGCCGCGCTCGGTCAAGGACCCCGTGGCCTCGCACCACGCCAACGCGACGGGCACCCTCGAGGTGCTCCAGGCCGCGCGCCGGGCCGGCGACCTGCCCGTCGTCGTCGCGTCGTCGTCGTCGGTCTACGGCGCCAACCCCGAGCTGCCCAAGCACGAGGGCCTGCGGACGATGCCGATCTCGCCCTACGCCGTGAGCAAGCAGGCGACCGAGTCGTATGCCGTGGCCTTCGCCCACGCGTACGGCCTCCCGACGCTGGCGTTCCGGTTCTTCAACGTCTACGGGCCGCTCCAGGCGGCCGGGCACGCGTATGCCGCGGTCATCCCGTCGTTCGTCGACGCGGCGATGCGCGGTGAACCGCTGACGATCCACGGCGACGGGGAGCAGTCCCGCGACTTCACCTACGTGGGCACGGTGACGCGGGTGCTCGCCGACGCGGCCCTGCACCGCGTCACCGACCTCGAGCCGGTCAACCTCGCGTTCGGCACCCGCACCACCCTCAACGAGCTCGTCGGTGAGCTCGCCGAGGTGCTCGGCCACGACGTCCGTGTCGAGCACGTCGAGCCGCGGGTCGGTGACGTCCGCGACTCGCAGGCGGCCAACGACCGGCTACGGGCCCACTTCCCCGACGTCGCGCCGACCAGCCTGCGCGACGGGCTGACGCAGACCGTCGCGTGGTTCAGGGCGTCAGGCGCGTACGCCTAGCGCCTTGGCGGCGGACACCGTCGTGGCGTAGGCCCGCTCGGGCACGAGCCGCCCGGTGAGCTTGGCCGCGAAGAACTCGTCGGGGTCGGTGCGGCGCACCGGGACGCGTCGCAGCCGCATCCGGTCGCAGTCGGGCGCGTTGCGGCCGAGCTCGCCCGTGGAGGCGCTGCGGAAGCGCTCCCTCAGTGCGCGCTCCATGGCCGGCACGGCGATCCCCCACGGGTAGGTGAAGTGCCGGGGCCGCACCCCCAGGGCCGCCTCGGCGGCCGACGAGCAGGCGTCGAGCTCGTGCTCGGTGAGCTCCTCGGGGCGCACGTGGCGGTGGGTGTGGTTGCCGACCGTGCACAGGCCCGAGGCGAGCATCTCCTCGAGCTGGCGCCACGACAGCCCCCGGCCGGGCGCGCCCCTGGCCGTCGAGTGCTCCCAGCGCATCGTCTCGCCCATGAACCCGGTCGCGAGATAGATGGTGAAGGGCAGCCCGTGCTCGCGCAGGAGCGGCCAGGCGTTGTCGAACACGTCGGTGAAGCCGTCGTCGAACGTCAGCACGACGCTGTGCCGCTCGTCGCCCGCGTCGAGGCGGTCGAGCGCGGCGTCGAGGCTCAGGACGTCGTGTCCCTCGAGCAGGGCGACCTGCCGGGTGAAGCTGTCGGTCGCGAGGTCGAGCTCGTCTCCGGTGTCCCCGCCCACCCGGTGGTAGATGAGCAGGGTCGCCCCGCTGGCGGGTGCGCCGCGGTCGAGCCGAGCCAGCCCGCTCTTGACCCTCCCCCGCACACCGAAGGAGGCGGCCTGCTCACTCGGCGGTGACACGGAACCTCCGCCGGGCGACCTTGGGCACGTCGCGGTGCACGCGTGGCAGGGCGAGCAGGACGACGAGCAGCGGGAGCATGAGCACGCGCTGCCGGGCGAGGATCCCGAAGTTGCCGATGCTCGAGAACCCCCAGCAGAAGATGAGGACGTAGGAGACGACGAAGACGAGGTAGGGGTTGCGCCGCAGGGTGCTCGGGAGCTGGCGCAGCTGGGCGCGCTGTCGGTAGAACAGGACCATGAGGGCCAGACCCTCCATGCTCTGGACGAGGAGCTGGACGTTGTTGGCCTCGAACGGGAACGGGCGGAACACGACCGTCACGAGGGCCACGGGCCACGCCAGGGGTGACAGGGCCGGTGTCGCGGTGAACGACGACCCGCCTTGGGTGGCGTTCTCGCCGCGCTCCTGGAGCTGGTCGCTGATCGACCCCACGGAGAGGTCGTCGATGCCGAGGAATGCCGCCGACTGGCTGGCGAGCAGCACCGCCCCGAGCGCGAGGACCGCGAACCCCGCCGTCTTGGACAGGATGCTCGTCGCGTGCCCGGACGAGGGGCGGAACAGCTGGGCGATGGTCAGGGCGCCGAAGAGCATGAGCGCGATGTGCGGCCGCACGATGGCGGTCCCGAAGGCCCCGGCCACGAGCAGCGGGATGGCGTCGGTCCGGCCGGCGAAGAACCGCGCGACGCCCAGGGACGTGACACCGACGAAGAGCATGAGCCAGGACTCCTTGCCGATGCTCGAGGGCCAGTAGAGGATCGAGGGCAGGAGGAAGACGAGCAGCGCGTAGCGCCGGGCGTCGCCGCCGGGGAAGGCCGTGCGGAAGGCTCGGTAGCAGAGGTAGACGCCCCAGAAGGCCGCCGACCCGAAGACGAAGAAGGCCGCGAGCGGCGAGGGTCCGATGACGGTGTAGACGGCCGTCGTCGTGAGCTCCATCCACTGCGTGCCCTCGAGCGGGATCGAGCTGATGTCGAGGTCGCCGGCCCGCCACCGGAGGTACTTGAACGCGGCGTACTGGTTGTAGCGCTCCGCGTCCGAGGTCCCGCCGTAGACGACGTAGGTGACGAAGTAGCGGGCGAGGATGCCGACGAGCTTGGCGAGGAACCCGGCCATGATGACGCGCCGCACCCAGGGGTCGGCCTCGCGCTTGAGGACCGACGAGAGGACGAGCAGGTCGACGAGGACGACGATCGGGATGACGACCATCGCCCCCCAGATGTTGTAGCTGCCGGTGTCGAGCGCCCAGACGAACACCGCTCCGGCCACGGCACCGGCCACCAACCCCAGGGCGACCGTCCCCACCCGGATCGCGCCGTGGTGCTGCACGGCGCTCAGCCGGTGGCTCGGTTGGCCCGCGGGCTGCGGGCCCCGGACCCGGGCACTGCTGCGGACCGGGGACCGCTCGACCCGTGGGTGTCGATGTCGGAGGACTGTCCGTCCTCGTCGGCCGCCGGGTCGAACGCGCCCCGCTGCGCCCGGTGGTCCACGGGCTTCTCGGAGCGGCGCCGGCCGGACTCGCCGTAGCCGTAGCCGTAGCCGTAGCCGTGACCGCGCGACCGGGAGGTGCCGATGAGGAGCACGCCGCTCACCGGGACCCGGAAGCGGCCGAGCAGCTCGGAGACCCGGTTGCCCGAGGTCTCGGACAGGCGGCCGCTGCGGACGACGAGCATGATCGTGTCGACGAGCGGCAGGAGGTCGAAGACCTCGCTCGCCGCGAGCAGCGGTGCGCTGTCGACGATGACGACGTCGGCGAGCTGGCGGGTCCCCTCCTGCAGGGCCACCATCCGGCTGGCCAGCGACGTCGGGTGCTCGAGCTGGGTGCCGGCCGTGATGATCTTGACGCCGGGGAGGTTGGTCGGCCGCACGAGGTTGGAGAGCGGGCCGAAGTCGGGGTCGGTGAGGTAGTCGGAGATCCCGGCGCCCTGCGGCACGTCGAAGACGTTGTGGGTGTCCGGCGAGCGGAGGTCGGCGTCGAGGACGAGGACGCTCTTGCCGGACTCGGCGAACGACGCCGCGAGGTTGCCGACGCTGGTCGTCTTGCCGTCACCGGGGTTCGCCGACGTGACGAGCACCCATGGCGTGTGGTTGGTGCGAGTCCCCCGCCGCTCGCGCGGTGACATGTCGGACGGCTTCGCCGACCGGCCGAGGGTGTGCGAGATCGCGGTGCGGGCTGCGCGGTAGCCGTCGGCGAACGGGCTGAGCGGCTCGGTGACGACGAGCGTCCCGGCCGAGGCCCGCTGGCCCCTCGCGAGCTTGGGCACCTCCGCGATGATCGGCAGCCCGAGAGCCTCCTGGATCTCCTCGCGCGAGCGCATCCGGGAGTCGAGGCGGTTGAGGACGAGGGCGATGGCCAGACCGAGCAGGAGCCCGAGCCCTGCGGCCAGACCGGTGCGTTGCGGGCGACCCGGCGGGATGAGCGTGCCCTTGTGGGCCTCTGCGACCGGGATCCCCCGCTGGAGGATCGAGAGCCGGGTCCCGGCGGCCTCGGGGCGCGTCCCGGAGAAGAAGGCGACCGCCTCGTCGGCAAAGGTGTTGACGATGAGGCCCGCTCGCTTGGAGTCGGTGTTGCTGCTCGTGATCGTCAGCGCCATCGCCTCGGAGTCCTGGCCGACGTCGATGCGGCCCGCGAGCTCGGTGGGCTGACCGACGAAGCCGACCTTCTTGGCGACACGCACCGGCACCACGCCGGTGGTGACATAGAGGGCGATGCGGCCCAGTGGGAGGCTCGGTGGCAGCTGGGGGTTCTCCGAGCTCGCCGCCAGCAGCGTCGCCGTCGCCGTGTAGGACGTCACCGGCCCCTGGGCGTGCGCAGGCGTGAGCACCCACGTGAGCGTGGCAGCCGCCAGGATCGTCGCGACGATGAGCGCGCCGTAGTGCCTGAAGACAATGAGATAGTCGCGCAGCGTCAACGGGTCTCCTCACCCCTGGGTTCGGAAACTCCGCGACGACGCCACGTGTTTCCTTGACCTGTGGCGATCGTAGCCATTCGTCACTCGCGGCACAGGCGGTTCGCGGACCTCGTCAGGAAGCCGCGAGGACGGCATACACGTCCTGCTGCCTCGTGAGGGCCGTGCGGATGTCGAACCGCGAGGATCCCGCGCGCGCTCCGCGGGACAGGACGGCCCTGAGCCCGGGGTCGCCGGCGACCCGGAGCATCGCGGCCGCGAGCGCCTTCGGGTCGCGGGACGGGACGAGGAAGCCGTTCTGGCCGTCGACCACGGCCTCGGCCACCCCGCCGACGTCGGTCGCGACGACGGGCAGCCCGGCGGCCAGGGCCTCCATGACCGCCACCGGGAGTCCCTCGTGCGCGGAGCCGAGCACGAAGAGGTCGACGGCGCGCATGAGGTCGGGCACGTCGTCGCGGAAGCCGAGCAGGACGAACTGGTCCCCGAGCCCGAGCGCGGCGTGCAGCTCACGGACCTCGTGCTCCAGGGGGCCCTGGCCCACCGCGAGCACCGTGAGGTGGGGATCGGCCGCACAGGCGGTCGCCGCCGCACGCAGCAGGTTCGGGTAGTCCTTCTCGGTGCGGAAGTTGGCCACGGTGAGCGCCGCCACGGTGTCCGGGCGCAGGCTCAGGGCGGTGCGCACCGCGTCGCGCGACTCCCCCGTCCGCTCGAACGACTCGTGGTTGATGCCGTGGACGAGGACCTCGCTGTGGCGCGACGCCCGCGGCGTCATCGACCTGCGGACCTCGTCCGAGACCGCGAACCGGTGGTCGTCCAGGCCGGACGTGAGCCGGTTGAGCCAGCGTGTCGGCGTGGAGAAGCTGCGCCACACGTTGTGCTCGGTCGTCACGACCTTGGGTCGGGCTCCCGTGGGGAGGGTGCGCGCGAGCAGCCTCACGACCCCGGCGAGCAGGGGCGAGTGGGCGTGCACGATGTCGACGTCCCTCAGCCGGCGCCGCAGGCGCAGCGGCCAGAGGCGGGCGCCGCCGACGCCGGTCGCCAGGCAGGTCGCCGGCACGCCGCTCGCCGCGAGCTTGGCCACGAGGTGCTGCTTGTCCGCCCGCACGTAGGCGACCGAGTAGGCGAACCGCTCGTCGCGGGCGACCTCGGCGGCAGAGACGAGCAGCTGCTCGGCTCCCCCGGGACCCAGCCCCTTGATGAGCCACAGCACGCGCACGGCTGGGGGCAATTCGTCGGACACGGCCCCATTGAACACGAACGGACCTACGATCCGAGGTGTCATCCGGCAATCGGTGGCGCGGCGACGGGAGGCCCTGCCGTGTGCGGAATCGTGGGCATCCTCGGTGCCCGGAACCAGTCGGCGGGGCCGCTGGTCGAGCGCATGGTCGAGGCAGTCGTGCACCGCGGACCCGACGGCGACGGCGTGTGGAGCGACGAGGACCGCGGCGTCGGTCTCGGCCACAGCCGCCTGGCGATCGTCGACCTCTCTCCCACCGGCGCCCAGCCCATGACGTCGCACGACGGCCGCTGGGTCCTGGTCCTCAACGGCGAGATCTACGACCACGCAGATCACCGAGAACGCCTGTCGCACAGGGGTGTTCACCTGCGGGGCACGTCGGACACGGAGGTGCTGCTCGAGCTCGTCGCCCTCGACGGTGTCGAGTCCGCGCTGCGGTCGGTGGACGGGATGTTCGCCATCGGCGTCTGGGACCGCGACACCCGCGAGTTCACGCTGGCCCGGGACCGGCTGGGCGAGAAGCCCCTGCTCTACGGACGCGTCGGGCCCCTCTTCGCCTTCGCCTCCGAGCTCGGGGCGCTGCGGCTCCTGCCCGGGGCACCGACGAGCCCGGACCCCGAAGCCCTCACCGAGTACCTCCGGCTCGGCTACGTCCCCGCTCCCCTGTCGATCCTTCCCGGGGTCCGCAAGCTCCCGCCAGGGAGCCTGCTCACCGTCGACGCCGCCGGCCAGGCCGGTGAGCCCGTGGCGTACTGGTCGCTCGCGGACGCGAGCCGCTCGGGGCTGGGCGACCCCCTCGTCGGCGACGACGCCGAGCTCACCGACCACCTCGACGAGGCCCTGCGGACGTCCGTGCGACGACGGCTCGTGGCCGACGTCCCGGTGGGCGCCTTCCTCTCGGGCGGGGTCGACTCCTCGGTCGTCGCCGCCGTCGCCCAGGCGGTGAGCTCCGGGCCGGTGCGCACCTTCACCGTGGCCGTCGGCGGCACGAACGACGAGTCGGGGCACGCCGCCAAGATCGCCGCCCACCTCGGCACCGACCACACCACGCTCCCCCTGCCCGAGCTCGACGCCCTCACGCTGGCCGAGCGCGTGGCCGCGACCTACGACGAGCCGTTCGCCGACCCCTCGGCCGTCCCGACCACCGTCCTGTGCGCCGCCGCGCGGGAGCACGTCACCGTGTGCCTCAGCGGCGACGGCGCCGACGAGCTGTTCGGCGGCTACAACCGGCACCGGGTCGCGACCGGCACCCTCAGCCGCGTACGCGCCCTCCCGTCGCCGGTCCGACGAGGGATCGCGCACGGCATACGTCGGGTTCCGGTGACGCGGTGGGACGCCCTCGCGACGCGCGCAGGCATGAGCACACCGGACGTGGGCACCAAGGCGCACAAGCTCGCCCACGCGGTGCGCGCCGACTCGGTCACGGACGCGTATGCCGCCCTCGCGACGATGTGGGTCCCGTCCAGCCTCATGCTGGCCCCGTCACCCGCGCTGCTGCCGCGCTCCGTGCCGTCCGCGCACGACGCGCTCGCCGAGCTCCTCCTCACCGAGCAGCAGGTCATGCTCCCCGACAACATGCTCGTCAAGGTCGACCGCGCGAGCATGGCCGTGGCCCTCGAGGTGCGCGTCCCGTTCCTCGACCACCGGCTCGTCGAGCTGTCCTGGCGGTTGCCGGCCACGAGCAAGATCCGCGGCGGACAGGGCAAGTGGATCGAGCGCGACCTGCTCGACCGCTACGTCCCGCGCGAGCTCTGGGACCGGCCCAAGGTCGGCTTCGACCCGCCCCTCGCGCAGTGGCTCCGGGGACCGCTGCGGGAGTGGGCCTGTGACCTCCTCGCACCCGAGCGGCTGCGCCGGCAGGGGCTCATCCGCCCCGAGCCGGTGACCCGGGCGCTCGAGTCCCACCTCGCCGGGCGCGAGAACCACGACTACCGGCTGTGGACGGTCCTCATGATGCAGTCCTGGCTCGACCTCACGGGATGGACGACCTGATGGGTGACATGAAGGGCGGAGGTGTGGAGGTCCGCCGGGCGCAGGCCTCCGACGACGCCGCGGTGCTCGGGCTCCTGCGCGAGACGATGGGCTGGGACGCGGGCGGGCACGACGAGGACTTCTTCTGGTGGAAGCACCGGCTCAACCCGTTCGGCGAGTCCCCCGCGTGGGTGGCGCTGTTCGACGGGCAGGTCGTCGGCTACCGCACGTTCCTGCGCTGGACCTTCCTCGACGACGACGGCAAGCCGCTGCGCTGCGTGCGTGCCGTCGACACCGTGACGCACCCCGACCACCGAGGCCGGGGGATCTTCCGCCTGCTCACCCTCGAGGCCGTCGCCGACCTCACCCGCGAGGGCGACGCGTGGATCTTCAACACGCCCAACGACCAGAGCCGTCCCGGCTACCTCAAGATGGGCTGGACCGTGAGCCGCCGCCTGCCGGTGGGTGTCATGCCGCGACGGGTGGGTTCGGCCGCGGTGATGCTCCGGGCCCGCGAGGCCGCCGACCTCTGGTCGCAGGAGACCACTGCCGGACGACCCGCCGCGGAGGCGCTCGTGGACGACGCCGTCGTCACGGGCCTGCTGCTTCATGCGCCCACGACCGGTGTGCGGACCCAGCGCTCGCCCGAGTACCTGCGGTGGCGCACGTCGTTCGGCCCCCTGCACTACCGGGTCGTCCTCGCCTCCGAGTCAGACCCCTCGCGTGGTGGTCTCGTGTTCCGGGTCCGTCGGCGGGGTCGGGCCCTCGAGGCGGCGATCATCGAGGAGCTCGTCCCGGACTCGGTCACCGCGATCCGTCTCGTGCGGCGGGTGCTCGCCGAGTCGGGCGCCGACTACGCCATCGGGCTCCCGCGCCGGCGCCGGCCCGGGCTGCTGCCGCTACCCGGGCAGGGACCGATCCTCACGTCGCGACCACTCGCCCGGACCCCTCCCTCGCCCGGCGACTGGTCGCTCGCCCTCGGCGACGTCGAGCTGTTCTGACCGCGCCGGGGCACCGGCCACCCCGACGACGATTCCGAGGAGCAGCAGCAGCGGCGCGAACTCGAGCAGGTGGTCGATCTGCGCGTGCACGGTGAACGCGGCGACCGCGGACGAGCCGATGGTGGCGGCCGCGGCGCCGCGGTGTGAAGCCCATGCCAGCGTCGTCCCGGTGAGCAGCGCCAGCAGGACGACCCCGGGCCACCCCGTCTCGGCACCGACCTGGAGCACCGCCGAGTGGGCCGCTCCGAGGTCGACGTCGGTGCTCAACGAGCTCACCTCGGCCAGGTGGCCCGGGCCGACGCCGACGAGCGGATGGGACGTGGCGCCCGACAGGGCGTCGCGCCACAACGTGTGCCGCGCGGTGGAGAGTGCGGCCTCGAGTCCGCTGGGCCACTCGTCGGTCCGCGCCAGCCAGACGACCGCGATTGCCGCGGCGCCGGAGACGAGACCGGCCACGAGCGGAGCGCGGCGGGACGACGCGGTGCTGGGCGCCTCGGCGCGGCGCGCGGCCGACCCACGACCGGCGGCCCACCAGAGGACCGGGACGAGCGCGACGGCGAGCGCCGTCGCCGCGGTCGACCGGCTCAGGGCGAGGACGACGAACGCCGCCGCGACCGCCCCCATGAGGACCCACCGGCGGTTCGGTCGCACCCGGACGAGCAGCAGCCCGGACAGGGCCATGGCCTGGATGGCCAGCGCGGCGTTGGCGTTGGCGTAGCCCAGGGGCAGTCCGGTCACCCCCGGCGAGACCAGCGTCGCGACGAGCAGCAGCGCCACGAGGGCGACGACGCCCATGGCCACGTGCGCCGTCGGGACCGCCCGCGACACGACGTCGCCGAGGACGACACCGCCCCCGAGCGCGAGGGTGCTGAGGACGTAGGGCGACGAGACGGGGAGGAGCTCACCGTGGGCGGCCGCCGCGAGCACCGCCCAGACCAGCCAGAGGGCGAGCGCGACGATTGCCACGACTTCGACCCGGCCGAGGCGTCGGGTCGGCGACAATCGGGGACGTGAGGCCACCGCTGCAGGATGACACGCGCCCGGTGCTCGACGCGCCGGTCCGGGTGGGTCCGTTCGCCGCGGGCTCGGTGAGGTTCGTGATCGAGGCCGACGAGCCCGCGGTCGCCGCCGAGCTCGACGCGGTCCTCACCGACCTGCGCACCGACCCGCGCACTGGCCCGAGCGCCGACGGCGGGGACGCCAACGTCACCTTCACGGTCGCGCGGCGTGACCCGCCGTCGACGACCCACCCGTGGCAGCTGTGGCGGGACCTCGAGCCGTGCGAGCGCGTGACCGAGGACTACCTCGTGCCCTACGTGCTCTGGGAGGTCACCCGGCTCCTCCTCGAACGCACCGAGGGTGTGACGCCGGTCCACGCCGCGGCCGTGGCCCGCGACGGCCGGGCCATCGTCCTCGCCGGAGAGTCCCACGCGGGCAAGAGCACTCTCGCGGGCTGGCTCACCGCCCACGGCTGGGAGTTCCTCACCGACGAGGTCGCCCTCGTGACCCGCAGTGACGAGCGGTCGTGGGAGGTCAGGCCCTTCCCCCGCCCGGTGGGGGTGCGTCACCCCAGCCCGCTGGACCCGTTCCTTGCCGCTCACCGGTCGGCCCTCCCCGGGGGACGGCCCGGCGCACCGCTCGAGGCTCGGTCGGAGTCACTCGTCCCCGCCTCGACCCTCGGGAGCCTCAGCCGTGGCGCGCCCCTGACCGCGATCGTCCTCCCGACCCACCGGCCCGGCTCCGACGGGACCCTGAGCGACGCCCACCCTGCCAGCGCGGTGCGGGCCCTGGCTGCTCACCTCCCGCTGCGACGCGAGCACGGTCGGGCGGGCTTTCGCGAGGTCGTCGACCTGGGGCTCTCCGTCCCCGCCTTCACGCTCGAGGTCGACGACCTGGCGCAGGCCGACACCACCCTCACCTCGCTGCTCACGGAGCTGGGCTCATGACGAGCTCTCTCGACGCGCTCGGGTCGACGCCGAGCCGGCACCCGGCGATCGAGACGGCTGAGGTCCTCGACCGGGTCGTGCTCTTCGACGACCGGGACGCTGGCGTGCACGAGCTCAACGAGTCGGCGTCACTCGTGTGGCTCGCGGTCGACGGTTCCACCAGCGTCGGCGCGATGGCCGACCGTCTCGGGGAGCGGGTTGGCCGGTCCGTGACCGATGAGGTCGTGGCAGCCGTCGAGGAATTCGACCGCCTCGGCCTGCTCAGGGATGCGTCGCCGTTCGCGGTGGAGCCGGGGCCGCTGCACGGTGACCGGGTTTGACCGCGAGAGCCCAGAGGTAGCGCCCGGCTCCCCTGCCGAGCAGGTCCGGGACCGCGGTCAGCGCCTGCTGGGCATAGCTCCGCTCCTCCTCGAAGAGCCGGAGGGCCCGACGGTCGACCGCCCCCACGCGGACCCCGCGAGCCCAGTCGAGGGCGGGGTGCTCGGTCGCCAGACCGAGCCGTCGCCACGTCTCCACGACCGCGCTCGCGACCACGGCCTGCACCGACGCGCGCTCGGCGGCGGTGACCGCGCCCTCCCAGTCCGCCTCCGTCATGAGCAGGAGCTGGGCGACGTCGCGGAACGCACGCAGCCGTCGGGCGCCCCCGAGCGAGGCGTGGAAGCAGGCGTGCAGCAGCCGGTCCCGGGCAGCGAGGCACGGCACCTGCCGGCCACCCAGCTCGAGCCACTCGACGTCCTCGAAGAGCTGCTCGGAGTCGAGACGCAGCCCGAAGCGACCGGCGGCGAGCCGTCGGTGCGCATCGACCTCGAGGCCCACGGCGTTGGTGAGGGTGGCTCCCTTGCCGAACCTCTCGTCGAAGCCCGGCGCCAGCTCGGGCGACACCCGGACCCACCCGCCCTCGGCGAGCGCGTCCAGGGCCACCTGCCACTGCCCGGGCCGGACGAGGACGTCGACGTCACCGAAGGGTCGCAGGGACGGGTCCGGATAGTCGAGATGGGCCAGCGCCGGCCCCTTGGTCAGCCGCCAGTCGACGCCGGCACCGTGCAGCAGGTCCGCGACGGGCGGGACGAGGCACTCGACGGTCACGGACGCGGCCAGCTGCTCGTGCCACGTCGCCGTCACCTCCGCCGCGAGGTCGGCCGAGACGACGACCGACCCGTCCCCCACCGCTGCCGCCAGGAGCCCACCGAGCCGGTCGCGCCCTGCACCGTGGAGCAACCGGTCGCGGTCGGAGTCGTCGACGACGGCACTGCCGGTGGTCGTCGGCAGACCCCAGCCCGCGGCGACGACGAGCGCCGGGAGCTCAGCCATCGAGGAGCCCCTCGGCACGTAGCCGGTCCCAGAGCGGCTCGAGGTCGGCGAGGACGACGTCGACCGTCGCACCGTGGCGCCCGGCCAGGACCTCCGCCGCCTCGGCCGGGGTCGTGCCCTGCTCGAGCAGCTCCCAGAGTCCTGCGGCCGGACCCGTCACGGTGAGGATCTCGCCGCCCGGCCGGGCGAGCGCGACGAAGCCCGGGGCTGCACGCCAGATCGTCTCCGGGTGGCGTCGCATGGCACCTCGTCCCCTGCTCCCGTCCGCACTCGACGAGGCGGTTCCGGCGGGTCGGCGCAGGCGCGTTCCCGCGCGCACATCCTAGGGCGGACGAGGCGAATTGGGTTGTCTCCCGGGAACCCGCGCAGGTTTCCCGGTTTCCCCTCGGAAGCCTGCGACCGGGAGATATCCTCGAATCCGAAGGCGTGGGACGACCAGAGTCCCACCCCGGCAGTGTCAGGGTGAGTGGGACAGATGAGCGATCGGGCGACGGCCACGACGACGGGCGAGAAGGTGCCGCAAGGCATCCGACGCCGCTCGCTGGTGGCCAAGGGGGGCGCCGTCGGAGTGCTGGCGTGGGCCACCCCCGTGGTGGCCTCGGCACCGGCCAGCGCCTCGACCTCGACCTGCACCCCCAAGTGCTTCCCCACGTCACTCACGCCGACGTTCACCGTCGTGCGCTACTGCCCGTCCCCGGGCGACAAGTGGCTCTTCGTCTATGCCGACGTCGCCAACGCGGGCACGGTCTGCCCGTGCGACGGTGACTCCCTCGACGCAGCCGCGCCCCAGTCGGTCACCGCCAGCGGAGTCAGCTGGTTCGACACCTCCTCGAGTGGCGACTGCACCGGCGGCTCGGCCCTCACGGTCACCAACACGACGTGGAACGTCCCCGGCGTCGGACCGCGTGCCGGCTTCATCCTCGGCAAGGTCGGTGGTGGCGCGATCGGCGCCGGCTGCGTCTACGGCTGCGCCCGCGTCGCCGTGAAGTGCCTCGATCGCAACGGCACCCCGACCTACCGCTACAGCGACATGAAGCTCCGGTTCACCGCGACACCGAGCCAGGGCGCCTGTGGCAGCCGCATGGGTGGTCTCACCGGCA
This sequence comes from Knoellia locipacati, assembly GCF_007992835.1. Classification (GTDB taxonomy): domain Bacteria; phylum Actinomycetota; class Actinomycetes; order Actinomycetales; family Dermatophilaceae; genus Knoellia; species Knoellia locipacati. The sequence goes on along the minus strand of NZ_BKBA01000011.1, from coordinate 55,611 downwards.
ACCCGAGCGGTGTCTCCAGCTCGAACACGTGCAACGCGCCCGGCCCCGTGAGCGGTTGCGCCGGCTGATCGATTCGGGCGTCTGGGACCGCTGGGTCCGACGGGATGCGTGGTGGGAGGTGGCGAGCGCTCGTGCTGAGCTTCCACCTGCGAGCCACGTCCGGCGGCACCGTCCGGCCCCCCGGCCGCACCGCCACGCGTCCGTTGCGGATCGCGCACCTCACGACGAGCGACATGAGCCTGGCCCTGCTGCTGGCCACCGAGCTCACCGTCGACCTCGAGGCGGGGCATGACGTCGTCGGCATCAGTGCGCCCGGCCGCTACGTCGAGCGCGTCGAGGCCCTGGGCGTCCGGCACGTCCCGGTGCCGTCGCTGTCCCGCAGCTGGGGCCTGAAGGCCGACCTGCGGGGCTTCGCCGAGCTCGTCCGTGTGCTGCGCGGGCTCGACCTCGACGTGCTGCACACGCACAACCCGAAGACGGGAGTCATGGGCCGCATCGCTGGGCGAGCCTGCGGCATACCAGTCGTCGTCAACACGTGCCACGGGCTCTGGGCCCGCCCCGGTGACTCCCTCAAGCGCCGCGTCTTCGTCTACGGGCTCGAGGGTGTCGCGTCGCGCTTCTCGGACTACGAGCTCTTCCAGAACGCCGAGGACCAGCACACCCTGCGACGTGCCCTGCGACGGGGGCGCAGCCGGGTCGTCGGCAACGGCATCGACCTCGAACGCTTCCAGCCCGACCCCGAGGGCCGGGCGCGGGTGCGCGCCGAGCTCGGGGTGGGTGACGACGAGATCCTCGTCGGCGCCGTCGGACGACGCGTCGTCGAGAAGGGCGAGCGCGAGTTCGTCGCCATGTCGTCGGCGCTCGCCGGGCGCGCCCGCTTCGTGTGGATCGGGCCGGACGACGGCGAGGCCCACGACGCCGACGACGGTGCCGTGGAGTTCGTCGGAGAGCGCCGGGACATGACGGCCGTCTACTCGGCCCTTGACGTCTTCGTCCTCGCGAGCTACCGAGAAGGGTTCTCCCGAGCGGGAATGGAGGCCGCGGCCTGTGGTCGACCCATGGTGCTCACCGACATCCGGGGCTGCCGCGAGGTCGGCACGTCCGAGGAGCACCTGCTGCTCGTCCCGGCTGCCGACGCCACCGCACTCACCGAGGCGGTCGCCCGGCTGATCGACGACCCGGAACTGCGCTCCCGTCTCGGGAGCTCCGCACGCGAGCGGGCGCTGGCCGAGTTCGACCAGCGCCGGGTCGCCGCGACGTCGCTCGCGACCTACGCGTCGGTGGCGGACGACAAGGACCTCGGCTGGTGAGCCGCCTCACCGTCCTCCACGTCGTCCCCCAGGACTCGTGGCGCGGAGCGCAGGTGTATGCCGGCCGGTTGCGCGACACCCTTGCCCGCGACGACACGCAGCGGCACGTGGCGGTGGCCCTCTTCGACGCCCCCGCCGCCGGGCTGCGGCCCGACCTGGTGGCGTCCGGGCGACCCGGCGTCGCGCGACGTCTCGGGCTGGATCCCGTTGCGGCACAGCGCTTGCACACGCTCGTGAGGCACGAGCGCGCGGACGTCGTCGTCGCCCATGGCGGGGAGTCGATGAAGTATGCCGTCCTCGCGAGCGGGCGGGTGCCCGTCGTCTACTACAAGATCGGCCTGTCCACCGCCGAGCTGGCGCGGCCGTGGCGCCGGCGTCTCTACCGGGCTCTCGCACGACGCACCGCGATGGGCGTGGCCGTCTCGACGGCCGTGCGCGACCAGATGCGCGACGTGCTCGGGATGCCGGCCGACCGGCTGCGGGTTGTCCCCAACGCGCGCGACCCCGAGACCTACCACCCCGATGCAGGGGCTGCGGGCGCAGATTCGGTCGCGGAGGACGCAGCGGGCCCGCCCCGGGTCCTCTTCGTCGGGCAGCTCGAGCCCGGGAAGCGACCCGAGCTGTTCCTCGACGTGGTCGCACGCCTGCGCCACGACGGCGTGGAGTTCACGCCCGTCATCATCGGCGACGGTGAGCTGCGCTCCGTGGTGGGTCCCCGAGCCGAGCAGCTCGGGGTCTCGATGCTCGGGGTGCGCGACGACGTCCCCGACTGGCTGCGCGATGCAGCAGTGCTCGTCATGACGAGCGCGGCCGACACCGAGGGCATGCCCGGCGTCTGCATCGAGGCGGGTCTCACCGGTGTCCCCGTCGTCACGACCTCCTCCGCCGGCGCCGCCGACGTGGTCGTGGACGGCGTGACCGGCCACGTCGTGGCGGACGACTCCGTGACCGAGCTGGCGGCGAGGACCGCCAATCTCCTGCGCGACCCCGACCTGCGACGCATCATGGGTGTGCGTGCTCGTGCGCACTGCATCGACACCTACTCGATCGCGGCCGGAGCCGCGCAATGGCGACAGGTCGCGGCCGACGTCCTGGAGCCGGCACGACAGGTCGGCCCGACGTCCCTCACGACCCACCCATCGACGCAGAGGACCCCATGAAGCGGCACAAGGGAGAAGACCGGCAGTCGGCGTACCTGTCCGTGCTGTCGCAGGCCGTCGGGTCGCACCGACGGCTCGTGGTGGCGTTGGCGGTCTCGTCGTTCGCCGGGGCACTGCTCGAGGCCTCCTTCCTCGTCCTCATCACCGCGACCGCACTGGCCCTCGTCAACGGCTCGGGCACGATCGGGCCCTTCCTCGGCGAGACGATCACGACCGGCGCCGCACTCGGGATCGGCGCCGTCGCGCTGGCCCTGCGGCTCGCCCTCAACTTCGCCAGCCTGAGCGCCGGCACCCGGCTCACCGCCGAGATCACCCAGACCGAGCGCCGTCGCCTGTCGCACGCCTACCTCGGCTCGAGCTGGGCGGTGCAGCAGGCCGAGCCGTCGGGTCGGCTCCAGGAGCTGCTCACGTCGTTCGTCGTCAAGGTCTCGTGGGCCATCACGACGCTCGCCAACGCGGTCACGGCCCTGCTGAGCCTGCTGGCCTTCCTCAGTGCGGGGTTCATCGTCGACGCGGCCTCGACCCTGGCGGTCCTCGCCGCGCTCACCGTCGTGGGCGCCGTCCTCGTGCCCATCCGACGCCGGGTGCGCCGGCGCGCCGCGGCGTCCGCCGTGGCCAACCTCGAGTTCGCGACCAAGGTCTCCGAGCTCGGCTCGCTGGGGATCGAGATGCAGGCCTTCGGTGTGCAGCAGCGGTTCGCCGACGAGATGGACCGGCTCACCGTGGAGGCCGCCGTGAAGCAGCGGCGCGTCGACTTCCTCACCGCGACGATGGCGCCGGCCTACCTCGCGATCGCGTACTCCGCCATCCTCGGCGGCGTCGCCGTCCTTGCCTTCACGGGCTACAAGGACCTCGCGGTCATCGGTGGCGTCATGCTCCTCATGCTCCGCTCGCTGAGCTACGGCCAGCAGCTGACCGCCGCCCTCGGTTCGCTCGCTGCCGCGGTGCCGTTCCTCGAGGCCGTGTCCGAGACCGTCGCCAAGTACACCGAGGCCAAGGCGAGCGGCGGGTCCCGTCACCCGGGCTCCATGACGCCGCTCACCGCGACCGGTGTCGACTTCAGGTACCCCAACGACAGGGTCGCCCTGTCGGACATCACCTTCCGCATCGAGAGCCGCGAGGCCATCGGCATCATCGGCCCGTCCGGTGCCGGCAAGTCGACCTTGGCCCAGCTGCTCCTCGGCCTGCGCGAGCCCACGTCGGGGACCCTCTGCGTCGACGGTGTCGACATGCGCGAGGTCGACCGCTCCTGGTGGAGCTCCCGGGTGGGGTTCGTCCCCCAGGACGCCAACCTCTTCACGGGCACCGTCGCCGAGAACATCCGGTTCTTCCGCGAGGGCATCGACGACGACGCCCTGCGCTCGGCCGCCCGGCGGGCCAACATCCTCGCCGACGTCGAGGCGCTCCCCCACGGCTTCGACACCCACCTCGGCGAACGCGGTGGCCAGCTCTCCGGTGGTCAGCGCCAGCGGCTGTCCATCGCCCGTGCCCTGGCCGCGGACCCTGAGCTGCTCGTCCTCGACGAGCCGACGTCGGCCCTCGACGGTGCCAGCGAGGCCCTCATCAGGAGGACGCTGTCCGAGCTGCGCCAGGGGATGACGGTGGTGATCATCGCCCACCGGATGTCGACCCTCGACATCTGCGACCGGATCATGGTGATCGAGGACGGCCGGATGACGAGGATGGACTCCCCCGCCACCCTGAGGGAGAGCAGCGACTTCTACCGGCAGTCCTTGGCCCACGCGGGCATCCTCTAGGACCTCGGTGGACACCACGCGCGTCCTGTACGTCATCGACTCACTCGCACCGGGTGGGGCCGAGACGTCGCTCGTCGAGATGGCGCCGGGCCTGCGGGAGAACGGCATCGACCTCCACGTGCTCGCACTCGGCCCCCGCGACGACCTGCGCGGCGACCTCGAACGCGCAGGTGCGACCGTGCACCCCCCGAGCCCACACCAGGGCCGGGCCGGCAACGTCGGTCGCGTCGTCACGGTGGGCCGGGACATCGCGCCGCACCTCGTGCACACGACACTCTTCGAGGCCGACATCGCCGGGCGGCTGGGCGCGCGCCTGCTCCGCGTCCCCGTGACCGGCAGCCTCGTGAGCGATGCCTACGACGCCACCCACTACGCCGAGAGCAACCGGGTCAAGCTCCGGGCGGCGCAGTCGCTGGACGCCGCGACGGGTCGGCTCGTCTCGCGCTTCCACGCCGTGACCGCGGCCATCGCCGGCAGCGTCGCTCCACGCCTGCGCATCCGCGCGGACCGGGTCGAGGTCATCCCGCGGGGTCGCGACCCCGAGAAGTACGACTTCCGCTCTCCGCAGTGGCGGGCCCGGGTCCGCGCCGAGCTCGGGATCGCCGAGGGGACACCGGTCGTCCTCTCCGTCGGGAGGCTGGACCCCCCCAAGGGACTGCACCACCTCCTGGCCGCCGTCCCCCACCTCACCGCGAGCCACCCGGACCTCGTCGTCCTCGTGGCCGGCAAGGACGGGCGCGCCTCGGACGCGCTCCGGGCGACGGTCGCCGAGCACTCGCTGCCCGTGAGGTTCCTCGGGCACCGGGAGGACGTCCCACGGCTGCTGGCCGCCGCGGACGCCTTCTGCCTCCCGTCGTCGCGCGAGGGCATCGGGGGCGTCCTGCTCGAGGCCATGGCACAGGGGTGTCCGATCGTGGCCTCCTCCATCCCCGCCTCGCGCGAGGTCCTCGCCGAGGGTGAGTGCGGCACCCTCGTGCCCCAGGGCGACCCGGTCGCGCTCGCCCGGGCCCTCGACGACGTCCTCGTCGCACGGGGCGTCCTCACCGACACGGTCGCGCGCGCTCGACGCCGCTTCGAGACGGAGTACGCGATCGACCCCATCAACGCCAGGTTCGCGCGGTTTCTCGAATCTCAGGCCCAGAAGGCCTGAGCCGCAACGCTTCTCAGTGAGCCGCGTGCCGTCCGCGGGCCGGGGCGAGCAGCTGGGTGCGCATGGCGAGGGCCGTGCGCTTCGCGGTGACGAGCTGTTCGACCACTCCCCCGCGCCACACGACCCAGGACGTGTAGAGCCGCGGCGCCCGGACATAGAGACGGGTCTCGAACGAGGGGCTCCCGACACTGACGCGCTGGCGGATCTCGGCGTTGAGACCGGGGTACGACGCGTCGAGGAGCGCGAGGATGCGGCGCCGGTCCGCGGGCTGGGCCGACCGAATGCAGCTGCGGAGGTTGAAGAAGTAGTGACCGACGATCGCCCGGTTGCGCAGCTCGTCGACGTCGCGCCCGGGGCCGACGTCGACCGACCGCTCCTCGAGGAAGTCGAACGCGCGTCGGTGCGCCTCGACGGCGTCGAAGCGACGGATGTTGAAGCTGTGGGTGATCGACCTCGTGCGCTGGATCCAGAACGAGCAGGTGGCATCGACGTGCGCCACGGACGCGGCCACACCGAACGCCTTGTGGATGAACTCCCGGTCCTGCCCGGCGACGCACCCCTCCGTGAACGTCACCCCGCTGCGCTCGAGGAACGTCCGCGAGTACGCCGCACTGCCGGTCCAGACGTCGAGCCGCCCGCCGAGGAACTCCTCGAACGCGTCGGCACCCGTGAGGCTGCGCACGACCGGCGTCCCGGCCGGTGCGGGCGCGTGCTGGCTCGCGCCGTCGCGCGCGGCGGACCGGTACCTCCAGCACACGATGTCGTGGGTCGCCGGGGCGAGCGCGGCCCGCACCGTCGCGAAGAAGTTAGGCGAGACCTGGTCGTCACCGTCGAGGAAGAGGACGTAGTCGCCCGTGGCGGCGCGCAGGCCCACGTTGCGGGCGACGCTCACGCCTCCGTTGTCGAGACGGAGGAGCCGGTATGCCGTGACGCCCAGCTCGTCGAGGACGCGCTGGCCCGTGCGGAGGCTGTCGTCGGTGCTGCCGTCGTCGACGAGGACGAGCTCGACCTCGGGGCCCAGTGACGGTGCGAGGGACCGCAGCGTTGCGGGGAGGTACTCCTCGACGTTGAAGACCGGGACGACGATGGTGAGGACCGGTGCCACACGGGCCTGGGGTGCCGTCGGTGCCGTCTCTGTCGTCAGTCTCGTCGCACCGGATGCTGCGTGCGCCGCGGTGCTCACGACTCACCACACGTGACGACGACGTCCTTGCTGACGACGACCGGCTCGACCCGGCGTCCGCGCCGTCCCAGCAGCGCATCACCCGCACCGCGCAGGGCGGCAGTCGCACCGGCCACGCCACCGCCCGGTCGCGTGGCGGCCGCGGCACCGGCGAGCGCGCCGTGGACGGCCACCCGCCAGGAGGCGGCTCCCGAGGCGTGCTCACGGGCGATGAGGGCGAGGTTGCGGGCCGAGTAGTAGGTGCGCCACGGCGGAGACGCACTGCGCAGCCCGGAGCGGGTCGCCCCGGTGCGCCCGTGTCGCCTGCGCCGCTCGAGCCAGGGTCCTCCGTCGACGAAGAGGGAGTACCCCGCCCGCCGCAGGCGCAGCCCGTGCTCGAGGTCGTCGAAGCCGAAGAAGAGCGAGGTGTCGAAGACCCCGACGTCGCGCAGGGCGGCGCACCGGTAGACCGGCAGCTGGCCGCCACCGATGTAGTCGACCTCGACCGGGCCCGAGAGCTCGTCGTCCGGCACCCGCTCGACGCGACCGCGGGACCGGTCGTAGCGCGCCCCGACGAGACCGACGGCCGCGGTGCGCGGGGAAGTCGCGAGGCAGGTCTGAGCGAAGGCGAGCACCTCCTCCACCGCCTCGGAGGTCTCAGGCGGGTCGTCGTCGTCGAACAGCATGAGCCAGTCGTCGTCGCCCGCCCGCTCGAGGACGAAGTCCATCCCCAGCGCGATGCCCCCGGCCGGCCCGAGGTTGTCGCCCGCGTCGATGTAGACCGCGCCCGCCCGTCCCGCGGCCGTGCGCACCCGCGGGTCGGAGCCGTTGTCGACGACGACGAGCTGGTCGGGCGGCCTGCTCTGGTCAGCGATCCGGGCGAGGGTGTCGGCGAGCAGCGCCTCACGGCGGTAGGTCACGAGCACCCCCCACAAGGTCGTCACGGCCGGTTCGCCCCGGCGTGGCACGCCCTCGCCCACGAGGAGGGCAGGGGCGTCGAGGGGGTCACAGCCGGAGGTCCGACTCGCACTTGTCGAGGACGTACTTGAGGTCGTAGAGGATGTGGCCCGCCGGGTCACCGTAGGCACGCATCCCCGCGGCCCCCATCTCGACGAACTGGTGGTGGCTCACCGCGACGATCACCGCGGCATACGCGCCCTGCTCGGGCTGCTCGACGAGGTCGATGCCGTAGTGCTTCTGCGCCTCCTCGGCGCGCGCCCAGGGGTCGTAGACGTCGACGTCGATCTCGTACTCCTGGAGCTCGGTGAGGATGTCGACGACGTGCGAGTTGCGCAGGTCCGGGGTGTTCTCCTTGAAGGTCAGCCCGAGCATGAGCACGCGGGCACCCCGCACGGGGATCCGCTCCTTCGTCATCCGCTTGACGAGCTGCGAGGCGACGTAGGACCCCATCGAGTCGTTGAGGCGGCGACCCGCGAGGATGATCTCGGGGTGGTAGCCCACGGCCTGCGCCTTGTGCGTCAGGTAGTAGGGGTCGACGCCGATGCAGTGGCCCCCGACGAGACCCGGGCGGAAGCCGAGGAAGTTCCACTTCGAGCCGGCGGCCTGGAGCACCTCCTCGGTGTCGATGTCGAGACGGTTGAAGAGGATCGCGAGCTCGTTGATGAGCGCGATGTTGACGTCGCGCTGGGTGTTCTCGATGACCTTGGCAGCCTCGGCGACCCGGATGGAGGAGGCCCGGTGCGTCCCCGCCGTGATGATCGACGAGTAGAGCGCATCGACGAAGTCGGCGGCCTCGGGGGTCGAGCCCGACGTCACCTTGACGATGGTCGGGAGCCGGTGCTCCTTGTCCCCGGGGTTGATCCGCTCGGGGCTGTAGCCGACGAAGAAGTCGACGTTGACGAGGAGGCCGGACAGGTCCTCGAGGACCGGCACGCACTGCTCCTCGGTCGCACCCGGGTAGACCGTGGACTCGTAGATCACGGTGTCGCCGGGGCTCAGGACCTTGGCGATCGTCTCGGTGGCCGACAGCACCGGCGAGAGGTCGGGCTGCTTGGCGGCGTCGATCGGCGTGGGCGTCGTGACGATGTAGACGTTGCAGTCGGCGATGTCCTCGGGGTCCTCGGTGAAGTGCAGCCCGAGCGAGCCGGCGAGCGCCTCGTCCTCGACCTCGAGCGTGAAGTCGGTGCCGGTGCTCAGCTCCTTGACGCGGGCGCCGTTGATGTCGAAGCCGACGACGTCCATCGTCTTGCCGAACTCGACCGCCAGCGGCAGGCCGACGTAGCCGAGGCCGACGACGGCCAGCCGGACACCCCCGGGCAGCGCCGGGAACGGCCTCGTCATCGTGATGTGGTCGGTCATCGGACTCCCTTTCCTGCAACGTTGCCCTGCATCGGCAGTGCTCCCTCGACCTGAACCAGGTCGGCGTGTGTGGCGAGCAGGTCCCCCGGCTCGAGTCGTGGCACGGACACCTGGGTGATGAGCGAGTGCTCGGTGCCCTGTCCGCGTTCACCGGCACTGAGCAGCACCTCGTGGAGCTTCTCGCCGTCGCGCAGGCCGGTGTACGTGATCTGGATGTCCTTGCCGGACTCCTCGATGAGCCGGCGGGCCACGTCGACGATCCGCACCGGCTCGCCCATGTCGAGGACGAGGACGTCGCCGGGGCGACCGATGGCCGCTGCCTGCAGCACGAGCTCGCAGGCCTCCGGGATCGTCATGAAGAACCGGCTGACCTCGGGGTCGGTCACGGTGACCGGTCCGCCGCGGCCGATCTGGGCGCGGAACGTGTCGAGGACCGAACCCCGCGAGCCGAGGACGTTCCCGAAGCGCACCGAGAGGTAGCGCATCCCGGTCTGCCCGGCATACCAGGCCGTGAGGCGCTCGGCGAGTCGCTTGGTCTGGCCGAGCACGCTCGTCGCGTCCGCCGCCTTGTCGGTCGAGATGTTGACGAACGCCTGGACACCGTTGGTGGCAGCGCATTCCAGCACGTTGCGCGTGCCGAGCACGTTGGTCTTCCACCCCTCCTCGGGGAAGCGCTCGAGCATCGGCAGGTGCTTGAGCGCCGCCGCGTGGAAGACGACCTCGGGGGCCAGCCGGCTGAAGACGGCGCAGACGGCCTCACGGTCGCGGATGTCGCACAGGACCGTGTCGTCGGTGTCGAGCAGGCCGTTGCCGTCGAGGGAGAGCTTGGTGGCGTGCAGCGCCGACTCGTCACGGTCGAGCAGCACGAGCTTGCTCGGGCCGAAGGCCCGGACCTGCCGGGCGAGCTCGGACCCGATCGATCCGCCGGCGCCGGTGACGAGGACGACCTTGCCCGCGACGTAGTCGGCGATCTCGGAGAGGTCGGTCTCGATGGGGCGGCGGCCGAGGAGGTCGGCGACGTTGAAGGCGCGCAGCTTGTCGAGCTCGAGCCGCCCCGAGATCATTTCGCGCACGGGCGGGACCACGACGAGCTCGAGACCGGCCGCGGTGCACTCGTCGTTGACGTCCTGGATGAGCTGCGGCGAGGCCTGGCTGACCGCGAGGACCACAGCCTCGGCGCCGGTGCGCCGCGCTACCGACAGCAGGTCCCTGCCACGCCCGAGGACGCGGTAGCCCCGCACGCGGAAGAACCGCAGGCTCGGGTCGTCGTCGATGAAGCCGACGATCGCGTAGGGCGGGTCGGCGGAGTGGTCGACGAGACCGGCGAGCTGGTGCCCGGCGTCACCGGCGCCGTAGACCAGGGCCGGCACCCCCGGCACCTCGACGTTGCGTCGGCGGTCCTCCCCACGCGTCGCGCGGAAGATCCACCGGCCGGCGGCCATGATGAGCAGCGCCAGCATCGGCATGACGACGACGATCCCGCGGGAGAACAGCGGTGCGGCGATGAACGACGTGGCCCCGAGGACGAGGCTGATGCCGAGGACGAGGGTGCCCAGCGAGGTGACCTCGTCGAAGCTCCCGATCTTGCTGCGCCCGAGGTAGAGGTGGGTCCAGAAACCCCCGATGACCTGCAGGGTGACGGCAGCGCCGACATAGGTGGCGGCGGTGATCCACACGCGCTCGCTGAGCGAGAACTCGTGGCGGACCATGAGGAACCCACCCAGCGCGAGAACCCACGCCAGGGCGTCCCAGCCGATCATGACCGACCGTCGAGCGAGTATCTGCGACCTCGACATACCTGCACCCCTGGTGACCTGCCGTGTCGCCAGTTGGTGACGACGCGATCACGCTAGGGCGCGCCTCTTCGCCAGCGTCGCCAAATCGTTGTAAGTCCACCCACCCGGAAATCTGGACCGGGCGACCGGACTACTTCTGGCTAGTCAGGACAGGTCAACGGCCTGTCCGAGTGGGCCGTCCTGCGACCACGGTGGTGTGAATCTCGGTCGCGCGCAGGCGTTGTGCGGCCTCCGGTCCCTGGGGCGCGCCGTCCAGCGGGTCGCCGTCGAGCAGCACGAGGTCGGCCAGGCTGCCCACCGTGACGGTGGTGGCGCCGTCGACGCTCCCCGCGAGCGCCTGCGCGACGGTGATGGCCTCGGCGGCGTTCCACTCCTCGCGCTCGTCGCCCGTGCGGTGCACGGCCGCGGCCATCGCCTCCCACGGGTCGAGCGGCGCGACGGGCGCGTCCGAGCCGAGGGCCAGGCGCACCCCGGCGTCGAGCATCGACCGCAGCGGGAAGCAGCGGTCGGCACGGTCGGGCCAGCACTGGTGGGTGACGTCACGGTCGTCGAGCAGGTGGGCCGGCTGGACGCTCGCGACCACTGCGAGGCGGGCCATGCGCTCCACGTCGGGCGTCGCGACGAGCTGGGCGTGCTCGATCGAGCCACGGGCGCCGGTGCGCAAGAACGCATCGAGCGCGACACCGACCGCCGCGTCACCGATGGCGTGCACGGCGACGTCGAGCCCGTTCGCCGTCGCCGTCGCGAGCAGGTCGGCGAGCTCCTCAGGTGAGTTGTTGGCCCTCCCCCGCGGGTGCTCGAGGACGTCGGCACCGACGTAGGGGTCGTGGCAGAAGGCCGTCCGCGTGTTGAGCGAGCCGTCACTGATGATCTTGAGCGGACCCATCGTCACGAGCCCGGCCTCGTCGAGGACGTCCCCGCTGCGGCGGCCGGCCGCGATCGTCTCGGCGAGCCCCACGGCATACGTCGCGGTCCGCACGCGGATGACGTCGAGACCGGAGTCGGAACGCTCGGCCCACTCGGTCGCGTTGTCGGCCCACTCCATCTCGCGGATCCCGACGACGCCGCGGCGCACGGCTGCGTCGAGGACCTTGGCGTATGCCGTCCGCTTGCCCTCCGCGGTCTGCGTCACCTCGTCGAGACGGGCGAAGACCGGGAACCAGTCGTTCTCCTCGACCACGCCGTCACGCGGCGGCACGTCGAGCAGCCGGAGGGCGGCGGAGTTGAGCCAGCCGTGGTGCGCGTCCCCGCTGATGAGGACCACGGGCAGGTCACCGCTCACGGCGTCGAGCTCGGCGACGGTCGGCTGGCGGTCCCATCCGGCGGTCCGGTGGCCAAAGCCCTGGATGACGGTGCCGGGGGCTCCCCCGGCGCGCGAGCCGACCTCGGCGGCGACGAGACGGGTCGCCTCGTCCGCGCTCGTCGTGGCGGAGAGGTCGAGCCGCGAGGCGTTCGCCGCCCACTGTCCGAGGTGGACGTGCTGGTCCCAGAGACCGGGGACGAGCCAGCGACCCTCGGCCTCGAGGACCTCGTCGGTCGGCTCCGGACGCAGCGACGGTGCCACCTCGAGCACGCGGTCGCCGACGATGCGCAGGTCCACCGGACCGGAGGGGGCAGGCACCCCGCCGACGGGGACGACGCGGGCCTGACGGATCAACAGCGAGCTCACCCGGTGATCCTAGGACCGCCCCGGCGCCTGTCCCGGTCAGGGGGTCAGGCGTGCGCCACCACCTCCGCGCCCCGCAGGCGGACCCTCAGCCACGGCTGGGCCAGGGCCAGCGCGCACGACCCCGCCGCGACGGCCACCCACGTCGTCGTCGGCCCGGTGCGCTCGAGCAGCTGCGTGCCCATCACCGGCGCGAGGACGGCGGCGAAGCCCCAGCTCAGGCCGTGGACCGCGAGGTAGCGGCCACGCGAGCCGTCGGGCGCGAGCGCGGCGACGAGGCTGTGGGCGTGACCCAGGAGCAGGAGGTCCCCCACGCTCCACACCACGGTCGCCACGACGAACATCCACGGAGTCGTCGCGAACCCGTTGGCGAGCAGCCCGGCGGCGAGCACGACGTAGCCGACCGTCATGGCGACGACGTGGTCGCCACCCAGCGCCGTCCGGCGGAGCAGTGGCTGACCCGCCGTGAGGGTCGCTGCCGAGACGGTGAGCAGGAGCCCGAGCGTGGAGGGCGCCAGCCCACGCGCGCTCAGCGTGAGGGGCAGGGCGATCGTGATCTGCAGGTAGGTCAGCGCGAAGCCGGTCCCGATGCCGAGCATGGCGAGCAGCCGGGTGTCACGCCACGGACTGCTCCCGCCCAGGTCGGGGTCGGCCCTCGCTGCGGCGTCCGGCTCGGGTGCCGCGCGTCCGGGCAGCAGCGCGCGGACGACGGCCGCGCACGCCACGCAGGTGACGGCGTCGACGACGAAGAGCCACCTGAGGTCGATGCTCGCGAGCATCGCGGCCAGCAGACCGGCACCCATCCCTGCAGCCGCCATCGCGGCGGCGAGCATCCCGTATGCCGCGGGGCGCTGATCGGGTGGCGTGACGTCCGCGACGAGGGACTGGCTCGCGGGCTCGTACACCTCGAAGACGAGCCCGAGGACGACCGCGGCGACGACGGCCTGGACGAGCGACCGGGAGGCAGCCACCCCGAGCTGGGCGGCGGCCGTGCCGAGGAGCCCGAGCGTGATCGTCGCCCGCGCCCCGAGGCGGTCGCTGAGGCGGCCCCCGACGAGGCGGGACGGGATCGTGGCCAGCCCGAAGCCGGCGAGCACCCAGCCGGCGTCGGCCACCGAGGCGCCCAGCTCCTCGACGAGCGTCACCGTGAGGAACGGCAGCGTGAACGCACCGAGGCGGTTGACGGCCCGGGCCGCGACGAGGACGCGCACCGTGCGTGGCAGCGGGTGTCGTGCAGGTCGGGTCCTCGACACGTGGGCTACGCTCCTGTCACTGGTCAACCAGATTTTGTCGGTCACGCCGACGACGCCAACCTAGACGGACGGAGGTGACTGGTCAAATGGACTTCGACAGTCACCTGGTGGCCCTCGTCGATGTCGCGGCGCGGCTCGTCAACGCCCACACCGGCGACTGGGCCCGCGGGGTGGAGCACACCCCACCCACGTCGTCCGAGGACCGGATCGCGGCCACCGCGACCGCGCTCGCCCGGGAGGGTGGGCGCGTGCCACGCGTGACCCGGGCCGACGCCGAGCTCCTCGTGTCACGAGCCCACGACCTCCGGCAGGTCTTCGTGGCCGCCGCCGCCAACGACCTCGACACGGCCGCCAGCCTGCTCAACCCGATGCTCCTCGCCACCGGCGCCCGCCCCCAGCTCGACCAGCGCGAGGGGGCCTGGCAGGTCCACTTCCACGGCGCCGACGACAGCCTCGCCGTCGGGTGGGCCGCGGGGTGCGCCACGGGGCTCGCGCTCGCCCTCGGCAGCAGCTGGGCAGGCCGGCTCGGGACCTGCGAGGCCGAGCGCTGCGACGTCGTCTACCTCGACACCTCCAAGAACGGCAGCCGGCGCTTCTGCTCCACCTCGTGCCAGAACCGCACCAAGACGGCGGCCTACCGCGCCCGCACCACACGCTGAACCGCGCCCCGCCCCCGCCCGAGGACTGCCCAAACGCTGGCGCGCCCCACCGGGCAGGAGGACACTGACGCTCCATGGCGAGGACGCGCCCCGAGGACGTCGCACCGCTGTGGCGCCGCGCGTGCGAGGCGGCCATCGCGTTCCGGCACGACGTGCCGAACCGGGCGGCCGCCCCCCAGGACGACTACGCCGCGTCGCTGCGCGCCTTCTCGGCTCCCCTGCCCCACACCGGGTCCGACCCCGGTGAGGTGCTCGGCGATCTCGTGCGCCTCGCCGACTCCGGGCTCATGACGCCGACCGGACCGCGCTTCTTCGGCTGGGTCATCGGCGGCTCCCACCCGGCCGGTGTCGCCGCCGACTGGCTCACGAGCGCCTGGGGCCAGAACGCCGGCAACCACGAGGCGTCACCCGCGGCGTCGGCCGCCGAGACGGTCGCCGCGGGCTGGCTCCTCGAGCTGCTCGACCTCCCCCGCGAAGCCTCGCTCGGGTTCGTCACGGGGGCGACGATGGCGAACTTCACGGCACTGGCCGCCGCCCGCAGCGCCGTGCTCCGCGCCGTCGGGTGGGACGTCGAGAGCGACGGACTGTTCGGCGCCCCACGCGTCACGGTGCTCATCGGCGAGGAGGCCCACGCGACCGCGTATGCCGCGTTGCAGCTCCTCGGCCTGGGGCGCGACCGCGTCGTGCGCCTGCCCGCCGACGACCAGGGGCGCATCGTCACGGACGCGGCGCTCGAGGCGATGGCCGCCGTGCACGAGCCCGCCATCGTCATCCTCCAGGCCGGACAGCTCAACACCGGCGCCTTCGACGACTTCGCCACCCTCGTGCCGGCCGCCCACGACGCCGGCGCCTGGGTGCACGTCGACGGCGCGTTCGGGCTCTGGGCCCGGGCCTCGGGCCGGACGCGCGAGCTCACCGAGGGCGTCGAGGCCGCGGACTCGTGGGCCGTCGACGGCCACAAGTGGCTCCAGACGCCCTACGACTGCGGCTACGTCGTGGTCCGGGACCGCGAGGCGCACGAGCGCGCCATGACGATCGCCGCGAGCTACCTGCCCGTGTCGGGCGACGGCGACCGCGACCCGTCGCACGTCGTGCCCGAGCTGTCCCGCCGGGCCAGAGGCTTCGCCACCTGGGCGATGATCCGGACGCTCGGACGCGACGGCATCGAGGAGATGGTCGACCGGCACTGCACCTGCGCCCGCCTCGTCGCCGACCGCCTCCGGGCCGAGCCCGGGATCGAGGTCCTGGGCGACGTCCGGCTCAACCAGGTGCTCGTGCGGTTCGGCGCCGGCCTCGACGCCGACGAGGGCGACCGGGTGACCCGCGAGACCGTGGCCCGGATCCGCTCGGACGGCGTGTGCTTCGTCGGCGGCTCGTCCTGGCGAGGGCGTGAGGCGATGCGGTTCTCGGTCATCGGCTTCGAGACCGACGAGGTCGAGGCGAGCCGGAGCGCGGAGGCGGTCGTCACGGCATACCGCGCGGTGATGCGCACCTCTTGAACATGTGACCTTTCGGTCACATAATAGGCGCTGTGGATGAGGAGCAGGTCGTCTTCAGGGCGCTCGCCGACCCGACCCGGCGGGCGCTGCTCGACGCGCTCTTCGAGGCCGACGGCCAGAGCGTCGGCGAGCTCGTGGCCCTCTTCCCCGACGTCACCCGCTTCGCCGTGATGAAGCACCTCGCCCTGCTCGAGGAGGCCGACCTCGTGAGCACCGAGCGCGTGGGGCGCGAGAAGCGCCACCACCTCAACCCCGTCCCCATCGCGCTGCTCGCCGACCGCTGGGTCAGCAAGTACGCGCAACCCTTCACCCGCGCCGTGCTCGACGTCCGGCGCGTCGCGGAGAGCACGCACCGAGCCTCGTCCGACAGGGAGCAGCCATGACCACGCAGCACGTCTACCAGACCTACATCCGCGCCGAGGTCGAGGAGGTGTGGCGGGCGCTCACCGACCCTGAGGCGACCCGGCAGTACTTCCACGCCACGCACTGGACCTCGCCACCGGTGGCCGGTGAGGCGTTCTCGACGCTCCTGCCCGACGGCAGCACTGCCGTCGACGGTGTCGTCGAGGAGGTCACGCCGCCGCACCGGCTCGTCCACACGTGGCACCCGGTCTACTCCGACGACCTCGCCGCCGAGCCCCCGAGCCGGGTGGCCTGGGAGCTCACCGCCGCCGGGGAGGGCCTGACCCACCTCCGGCTCACCCACAGCGCCCTCGAGCAGAGCCCGCTCACCTCGGAGACCGTGCGCGACGGCTGGGTCTGGATCCTCGACTCGATGAAGAGCCTGCTCGAGACGGGCTCCGCCCTGCCCCCGGTGGCCCGCGAGCCCCAGGCCGCGAACCCTGCCTGACCCGTTGCCCGGGGCTGGCCCGGAGGACCCTGCGGGCAGGCCGGTTCGACCCATGGCGCCACCGCCCACGGGTGCCTACGCTCGGAGAGGGCCGACCGCACGAGGGTCGTCCGGTCCGCCCGTGGAGCAACGATGATCGGTGACCACACCCCCGTCCCGACCCTGGCCGTCAAGGACCTCGGCCGGGCACGCGAGTTCTACGAGGGCGTCCTCGGGCTCACCCCCGGACGCGACATGCCCGGCGGCGTGGCCTACGAGGCCGGGTCCGGCGGCCTCTTCGTCTACGAGTCCGAGTACGCCGGCACCAACAAGGCGACGTCGATGATGATGGAGGTCCCCGCCGACGCGTTCGACGGCCAGATCAGCGACCTGCGCGCCAAGGGCGTGAGCTTCGAGACCTACGACATGCCCGACACACAGTGGCAGGACGGCGTCGCCACGATGAGCATGGGCGACACCTCCTTCCGCAGCGTCTGGTTCCAGGACCCCGACGGCAACATCCTCAACCTCGGCACCGGCATGGGGTGAGAACGCCGTATGCCGTCCGCCACAAGGGCGGACGGCATACGAGCACCGCTGCGGCACAGGGCCGCTCGGTGCAGAGCCTGGTCGGGCTCAGAGGTTGATCATGTGCCCCGCGATGCCCTCGATGGCCTCCTTGACCGACTCCGACAGGGTCGGGTGCGCGAAGACGTTGCGGGCGACCTCGTCGGCGGTGAGGTCCCACTTCTGCGCGAGGGTGAGCACCGGGAGCAGCTCGGTGACGTCGGGGCCGATCATGTGCGCGCCGAGGATCTCGTTGTGCTTGGCGTCGGCGACGATCTTGACGAAGCCGACGGCGTCGCCGAGCCCCATCGCCTTGCCGTTGGCGCTGAACGGGAACTGCGCCGTCTTGACGTCGTAGCCCTTCTCCCGGGCCTGCTCCTCGGAGTAGCCGAACGAGCCGATCTGCGGGTGGCAGTAGGTCGCTCGCGGGATGAAGTCGTACTCGACCGGCATCGTCTCGGCGCCGGCCATGTGCTCCGCGGCGACGACGCCCTGGGCCTCGGCGACGTGGGCGAGCATCATCTTGGCGGTGCAGTCGCCGATGGCGTAGACGTTCTCGACGTTGGTGCGGCAGTACTCGTCGATCTCGATGGCGCCACGGTCGCTGACCTTGACCCCGAGCGACTCGAGGCCGTAGCCCTCGGTGCGCGGCGCGAAGCCGATCGCCGAGAGGAACTTGTCGGCCTCGAGGACCTGCGCGTCGCCGCCGGCGGCGGGCGAGACGGTGACCTTGACGCCCGAGCCGGTGTCCTCGACGCCGTCGACCTTGGTCGAGAGCATGACCTTGACGCCGAGCTTCTTGTAGTGCTTGAGCAGCTCCTTGGAGACGTCGGCGTCCTCGGTGGGCACCATGCGGTCGAGGAACTCGACGATGGTGACGTCGACGCCGAAGTTCTTCATGACGTAGGCGAACTCGACGCCGATGGCACCCGAGCCGGCGATGACGATCGAGCCGGGGAGGTCCTCGGTGAGGATCTGCTCCTCGTAGGTCACGACGTTCTTGGAGACCTGCATGCCGGGCAGCATCCGGGTCACGGCGCCGGCGGCGATGATGAGCTTGTCGAACGAGACGGTGCGCTTCTCGCCCGAGCTGAGGGCGACGTCCATCGAGGTCGGGCTGGTGAGCGTGCCCCAGCCGTCGATCTCCTCGATCTTGTTCTTCTTCATGAGGAAGTGCACGCCCTTGACGATGCCGGCCGAGACCTGGCGGGAGCGCTTGTGGGTCGGACCGTAGGACATCGTCGCGTCGCCCTCGATGCCGAACTTGGCCTTGTCGTGCTGGAGCGTGTGCGCCAGCTCGGCGTTCTTGATGAGCGCCTTGGACGGGATGCACCCGACGTTGAGGCAGACACCGCCCCAGTACTTGGATTCCACGACGGCCACCTTGAGCCCGAGCTGCGAGGCGCGGATCGCCGCGACGTAGCCTCCGGGACCGGCACCGAGAACAACGAGATCGAAGTCAGCCATGTCGCCAAGCCTAGTGGGCGCCCCGCTCACCGCATGACGCGGAGGGCCTCGTGGATCGAGCGGGCGATCGGCGCCGCCGTCTCGCTCCCGTGCCCACCCTGGCTCACCGCGACGGACACGGCATACCGCGGTCTCGTGGTCGGTGCGTAGGACAGGAACCACGAGGTGTCCGAGCGTCCGAAGACCTCGGCCGTGCCCGTCTTGCCCGACACCGGCCAGTCGGCTGCCATGCCCCTGAAGGTCGGCGCACCGGTGCCGCTCACGACGACGGCGCGCAGGGCGGTCTGCACGTAGGCCGCGACGTCCGCCCGCAGCGCCGTCCGGTGCGCGGGGCCGGCCGCGACCGCCTCGGCGGCACCCGAGACGGGGTCGACCACCCGCACCCCGACCCGCGGAGCGTGGACGACTCCCCCGTTGGCGATGGCGGCGTAGGCCACACCCATCTGGAGCGGCGTGGTCGCGACGTCACCCTGGCCGATCGAGAAGTTCGCCGCGTCGCCCGCGCGGAACTGCGCGCCGCTCTGGCAGTTCTCCTTCGCGAGGGCGGTGAGGTATGCCGCCCGCGCGCGGTCCTCGCGCGCCACCTCGGGGTAGCCGGACTTCGCCCGCCTGCACGTCTCGTCCCTCGTGTCCTCCCAGACCTGGCGCTTCCACGTGCGGTCGGGGATGCGTCCGGCGCTCTCGCCCGGGAGGTCGATGCCGGTGCGGGCGCCGAGCCCGAAGTCGCGGACCGTCGTGATGAACGGGTCCTTGGCGTCACTCCCCTTCAGTCCCCCGAGCGCGAGCCACGACCGGTAGGCCACGTCGTAGAACACGGTGTCGCACGAGACCTCGAGGGCGCGGTGGAAGGTGATCGGGCCGTAGCCGCGTGACTCGAAGTTGCGGAACGACCGGTTGCCGATGCGGTAGGCCGAGCCGCACTCGTAGGTGCGGGTGAGCGAGTTCCCGGCGGCCACGGCTGCCGGCACGCTCAGTGCCTTGAGCGTGGACGCCGGCGCCATGGCGGAGCCCGTGACCCGCGAGAGGAGCGGCGTCCCGGCGCTCGGCGCGGTGAGCGCGGAGTACTGCGTGGCCGAGATGCCGCCGGTCCAGACGTTGGGGTCGTAGGTCGGGGCGCTCGCCGAGGCCACGACCTGCCCGGTGGTGACGTCGAGGACGACGGCGCCGCCCGAGTCCGCGGGCAGTCCGCGCTTGCGTGCCGCGGCCATCTCGCGGGCCAGCGCCCTCTCGGTGGTGGCCTGCACCCCGGCGTCGATGCTCGTGACGAGGTCGCGGCCGGGCACGGGGTCGACGCGGGACACGACCCCGGTCACGAGACCGCGCGGGTCGACCGAGACGACCGTGCGACCGGGGGTCCCGCGCAGTGCCGTGTCGTACTGCTGCTCCAGCCCCGCCCGGCCGACGAGGTCGTCCGCGGTGACCGCACCGGCAGACGCCGTCACCTCATTCTCGGTGGCCCGTCCGAGGTAGCCGAGCACGTGGGCGGCGTTGACGCCCAGCGGCGCGGGGTAGCGACGCACCGGCAGCGCCTCGACCGCCACCCCCGGGAACTCCCCGGGTCGCTCGACGAGGCTCAGCGCCCGCTGCGGGTCGACCCCGCTGGCGACGGGGATCGGCACCTGCGGCGAGCCGGCCCAGCACGCCGGCGCGGGCGCCGCGCCCTTCTCGCCGCACAGGTGGGTGCGGGCCAGGAGCTCGTCGACGGGACGGTCGAGGACCGTCGCCACCCGGGCGAGCAGCCCGCGGGCGCCGTCGTCGCTCTCGGCCACCACCCGCCGCTCGAGCGTCACGACGGTCACCGACGTGTTGTCGGCGAGCGCCTTGCCCGTCCGGTCGAGGATCCGGCCGCGCACCGCGGGCACGACGATCGTCCGGGTGTTGAGCTGCGCGGCAGCCGCCGTGTAGTCGGAGTGCTCGGTGAGCTGGACCTGGGCGAGCCGGCCGAACAGGACGACGAAGAGCAGACCCACGACGGCGGCCACGGCGACGAAGCGGCCCTGGTGGCCGGACCCGTCCCGGGGCCGCAGCCCCACGTCGGTCACGCGAACCGCCGCCTCTCGGAGCGGCGCTCGACGGCGCTGACGAGCGGGACGACGACGAGTCCCACGGTGGCCGTGGCGAGCACCCGCAGGGCCGACGACACGACGTCGACGGGGACTCCCTGCGCGAGGGCGAGCACCGCACGGGCGAGCTCCAGGCCGCCCGCGGCACCGGCGATGACGAGCACGACCCAGACCACCGGCACCGGCCCGGGACGACGGAGGGCGCCGACGCAGAGTCCGGCGACGGCATACAGGAGGGCCTGGGTCCCGAGCACCGCGGAACCCGGCGGCAGGAGGTCGAGGAGCCAGCCGCCGACGAGCCCGGTGAGCAGGCCCACCCGCGGCCCGGCCCGCAGCGCGGCGGAGACGACGACGACGAGCACGAGGTCCGGCAGCGGGGAGAGGTGGCGCGCAGCGAGGGTCACACCGAGGACGCCGCCGAGCAGGAGCAGGACGGCGCGGGCGAGGGCACCGGCCGGCGTCACCTCGCACCCCCGGTGGCGGCCGGGCGGGGTGTGGCGCGCGGCGGGCTCAGGAGGACCCCGACGACCGACAGCGTCCCCACGTCGACGGCCGGCTGCACGGTGCCCGACGGTGCGAGGCGACCACGCTGGGGCTCGACCGCGGTCACCTGCCCGACGAGGACGCCGGGGACGAAGGGACGCCCGTCGACGCTGCCGAGCGTGCGGACGTCGTCCCCGACGGCGAGGGTTCCGGTCTGGACGAGGGCCAGCCCCAGCTCCCCCGGCGCCCGGTCCGTCGCCGCCACCGTGGCCCCACTCACGGTCGCGAGCGCTCCCGCGGCTCCGACCCGCGCCCCGATGACGACGTCGGGTCCGCCGACGACGAGGACGTCGCTCGTCCACGGCGCCACCGACGAGACGCGCCCCACGAGACCACCGGCCGCGACGACGGTGCGGTCGACGTCGATGCCGTCGCGGCTGCCGACGTCGATGGTGAGCCGGACGACGCCCTGCGGCCCGGGAGCGGCGACCCCGACGACGCGAGCGGGGACGACCCGCGCCCCGGCGGTCGCCGGCGACGCCATCAGCGCGGACAGCTCGGACGCCTCGCGGCCGGCCACCTCGGCCTGCCGCAGTGCGTTCTGGAGGTCCTCGTTGTCGCGACGCAGCTCGTCCTCGCTCGCCCGGCCCGACGGCGCGAGCACCCGCTCGAGCGGTCCGAGCACGGTGGCCGCACCACGGCGCAGCACACCCGGCCCCGGCCCGCCCACGAGGTCGACGAGCAGGAGGGCGCACGTGGCGAGCACCGCGAGCGTGACGAGACGACGCCGCCGGCGGTCGGGCGCGTCGCCCCTCACAGCCGGCGGTTGTCGACGAGGACGCGGTGCAGGGTGTCGAACTCGTCGACGCACCGGCCGGCTCCGCGGGCCACGGCGCGCAACGGGTCGTCGGCGACCGTGACCGGGACGCCGAGCTCGTGGTGCATCCGCTCGGCGAGACCCCGCAGCAGCGCTCCCCCACCGGTGAGGGTCACCCCGCGGTCGAGGATGTCGCCGGCCAGCTCGGGCGGGCACACGTCGAGCACCGCCCGGGCCAGCTCGACCATCTGCAGGACCGGCCCCTCGATCGCGCGACGGACCTCGACCGACGAGATCGACACCGTCTTGGGCAGCCCCGTGACGAGGTCGCGCCCGCGGACCCGCTCGCTCAGCTCCTCGCGCATGGGGAACGCCGAGCCGACGGCCACCTTGATCTGCTCGGCGCTGCGTTCGCCCAGGAGCAGGGAGTACTCGGACTTCACGTGGGCGATGATCGCCTCGTCGACCTCGTCGCCGCCGGTGCGGATCGAGCGGCTCGTCACGATCCCGCCGAGGCTGATGACGGCGACGTTGGTCGTGCCGCCACCGAGGTCGACGACCATCGAGGCCATCGTCTCCTCGATCGGCAGACCGGCACCGATCGCCGCCGCCATGGGCTCCTCGATGACGTGCACCCGCCGCGCGCCCGCGCGCAGCGTCGAGTCCTCGAGGGCCCGCCGCTCGACGCTCGTGATGTCGCTCGGGACGCAGACGACCATCCGCGGGCGCAGGATGCGCAAGGGTGAGACCTGGTCGACGAACCACCGCAGCATCCGCTCGGTGACGTCCGCGTCGGAGATCACGCCGTCGCGCAGCGGTCGCACCGCGGTCACGGAGTCGGGGGTGCGCCCGAGCATCTCCTTGGCGCGGTGCCCGGCCGCGAGCAGCTGCGAGGTCCCGGCCCGGACGGCGACGACCGACGGCTCGTCGAGGACGACCCCGCGCCCCCGCTCGTAGATCACGGTGTTGGCCGTCCCGAGGTCGATGGCGAGGTCACGCCCGCCCATCCACCGGTTCAGTCCAGCCACGCTCGCGATGCTACGCGCGGACCCGCTCGCCTCCCCGGCCCAACACGCTGTCCCTGCTCGCTTGCGTCCGCGACACTGGTCGGCATCGCGACCACCTTTGCGGACGCAAGGCCCCGCAGGCAGAGGTATGCCGGCCGCGCGGGGTGCGCGGCCGGCATACCTTTCGGGGTTCCTCACCCCTCACGAGGGTGGGAGGCGTCCTGCGTCAGCGGGGGTTCTTGCCGCGGTTGCACGGGTTGCCGACGTCCACGGACTGGCCACGGTCGACGATGACGCTGCGGGTCGACAGGACCTTGCCCTTGGTGCTCGTGCAGGTGAGGTTCCACGCCTCCTTGACGCCGGTGACGATCGCCGGGTCGGGCGGCAGGAACGACATCGTGCCCGACCAGTCGGTCGAGGTGGAGCCGCCGTCGTAGTTGTTCGCCTCGATCCGGTAGCCACCGGGCACCGGGTCGAGCGCCGTGGCCGTCTCCGGGTTGTCGGCTGTGGCCGCCGACGCGACCTGGTTGCCGGCCGCGTCGTAGATGTAGAAGTCCCAGTCGACCGCGGTGCCACCGGGCCAGCTGAAGTTGAAGACCACCTTGCCGTTGTCGTAGGTCGGCAGGCCCTGGATCGTGACGTTCGAGAACTCCGACGCGCCGACAGCGGGCACGCCCGCGGGGTTCGCGATGGTCTGGCTCGGCGCCGTCGGGGCCACCGGGTCACGGCCGTAGCGACCGACGACGAGCGGGCGGGTCGACGGGTTGACCGCCCACGAGAACGAGCCGCCCTTGCCGGCCAGCGACGAGCTGAGCACGTCCGTGTAGGGGATCGGCGGGCTCGTGGTGCCACCCGGCTGGAGCACCGGCGACGTCATGCCCTGGTAGGTCTTGCGGACCGTGAGGGTGGTGTTGGCGGGTGCCTTGCCGGTGATCGTCGAGTGCATGCCCTTGTCCATAGCGGCAGCGGCGGCGCGGTAGTAGGCCTCACGGTTGCCGCCCTTGCCTGCGCCCGCGGCGGGTGCCAGGCCGGCGTACTCGGCGACGACGCCGGTCTCGTAGGGCGGGTGGAAGCCCTCGGTGCCGATCTCGAAGGTGAAGCCGTAGCCACCGGTGTTCCAGTAGCTCCAGTCCTCGACCGAGCCGGACGTGTCGTAGAGACCGAACGACGGGATGTTGGAGTAGCCGTTGTGCGAGGCGAAGTCGGCGCCGAGCGCGCGGTACTGGATCTCGTCAGGGCTGAAGCCCGTCGAGGCCAGCGACGGCGGGCGCAGCACGAGGTTGCTGTAGGTGTGGTTGGTGATGAGGGCGGTCACCTGCCGGCTGCTGATGAGCTTGCGGACGGCGTCAACCTCGGGCTCGGAGCCCGGGCCGTCACCGCGGTAGGTGTCGCTGCTCCACGTGAACGACGCACCCGGGCCACCCCAGAAGCCGGGGTAGTTGCGGTTGGGGTCGGTGCCACGCAGCCGTCCGGCGAGGTTGTTGTCACACGTGCCGGTCGTGTACTGCGCCGGCGTCTTCGTGCTGATCGAGCAGTTCTTGCGCTTCATCTCGTAGTCGAAGGTGCTGAAGTCGCCGAGCGGGGCCGCCGAGCGCGAGATCTGGAAGCCGTCGACGTTGACGACCGGCACGACGATCGTGCGCACGCCCTTGAGGATCGCGGCGTTGCGGGCGTCGCCGCTCTCGAGGAGGTCGTAGGCGAACTCCATCGAGTGCTCGGACGACGGCCACTCGCGGGCGTGGTGCGCTCCCATCATGAGGAACACCGGCTTGCCGTCGGCGGTGTTGGCCGCGCCGTCGGTGATCTCGATGCCGTTGATGGGCTTGCCGAGCACCGACGGGTTCGCGAGCGTGAGTGGCTTGACCTTGGTCGGGTACTTCCTGGCGAGCGCGGCCATCTCGGCGTTGTAGTCGGCGAGGGTGCGATAGCTCGTGCGGCCGCTGGGCAGCTGCGACGACGCCACGCTCGCGGCGTAGGCCTTGTCCTTCTTGGCGTTGGCGCGCTCGACCGCGGCGAGGTCGGCCACCTTGACGGTCCACTTCTTGCCCGCGGCCCGCAGTCGCGCGACGTCGCCGGCGCCGTGCAGGACGACGTCCACACCGTGCTCGTCGGCGTGCTCGGTGGTGTCCAGGCCCAGGGCGTCGACGGCCGAGCGTTCCTTCTGGGTCGCCGCGTGCACGGTGACGATCTGCACCTTGTCGTCCTGGGCGTTGGGCTGTGGCGCCGCGGCGGCGACACCGGCGCCCGCGAGCCCGGCGGCCACCAGCGCGACCGCCGAGACCACCCCCGGCCCGACTCGAGTGATCCTCATGCTGGCTCCTTCGATCCACGGACGCGCGGACACCGTTGTCCACGCGATCCTCAACCTAGGGCGCTACCCGCGAGTTCGCTCGACGAGATTTCTTCTGGCCGCAGACGCAGGTATGCCGGCCGCTCAAGGTGAGCGGCCGGCATACCTGGGATGTCGGTCAGGTCAGAGCTCGGGGAACCAGATGCCGATCTCACGCGCGGCCGACTCGGGCGAGTCGGAGCCGTGGACGATGTTCTTCTGGACCTTCTCGCCCCAGTCGCGACCGAGGTCGCCGCGGATGCTGCCCGGCGCGGCCTCGGTGGGGTTGGTGGCGCCGGCGAGCGAGCGGAACCCGGGGATGCAGCCCTGGCCCTCGATGACCGCGGCGGTCACGGGGCCCGACGACATGAAGTCGAGGAGGGGCTCGTAGAACGGCTTGCCCTCGTGCTCGGCGTAGTGGGCGGCGAGGCGGTCGCGGTCGGGCGTGGTCACGGCCAGCGCGACCAGGGTGTATCCCTTGGCCTCGATGCGGCGCAGCACCTCCCCGGAGAGACCGCGGGCGTAGCCGTCAGGCTTGACGAGGACGAGCGAACGTTCGAGAGTCACGCGGGCCAGCCTAGCGAGCGGCCTCGGCGTCGGCGGCGCCGGACTCCCGGGCAGCCACCATGGCGTCGACCTGCTGGCCCTTGACGAGGCACAGCAGCCACAGGCCCGTGAAGACGAGGCCGACCCCGATCATCGCCGGGACGACGACGGCGCTGGCCCACGTGAGCAGCTGGACGAGCCATCCGACGGGGAGCCCGAGGGGCCCGCGCATCATCCCTGCGGCGACGAAGGACAGCACGGCGAGGGCGATGCCCAGCCAGAGCAGGGTGTGGGCGTTGTCGGCGCCCTCGGCCAGGGCCGTGCCGCGGGCGACGAGCGCACCGAGGAGCAGGACGACCCCCTGGCTGCCGAGGACCATGGCGAGCATCCGCCACGTGAACTTGCCGAGCGTGCCGGTCAACGGGATGCGGCTCATCCGCGCTTCCACTCCCGCACGTCGATGGCGGCCTTGGCTGCGTCGAGCGGCGCCTTGGTGGCCTGACGGTAGAGCTTGATGGCGGTGACCTTCTTGTCGTGGGCCAGGGCGTGGTCGATCGACTGCTGCACGTCCTGCGGCAGGTCCTCGACCGGGCGGAAGCTCACCCTGTCGCGGCGGGTGCTGTTGCGCAGCCGGGTGACGAGCCAGAACACCAGCACCGCGACGGCGATGAGGAGGACCAGCTTCGTGATCGGGGTCATGGCACGAGGGTATGCCGCGTGCGCTGGTTGGATGGACGGGTGCCCCTTCCCGCCGGCTCACCCGAGCCGCCTTCCTCGCCGCCTCCCCCGCACCGGCTGCTCGACGCCGGGCCGCTGCGCCGGGTCGTGCTCACCGTCGCCGCGCTGAACTTCGCGTGGTTCTGGGTCGAGGTCGCCGTCGCCCTGGCGATCGGGTCGGTGGCGCTCTTCGCGGACAGCGTCGACTTCCTCGAGGACACGGCGATCAACCTGCTCATCGCGCTGGCGCTCGGCTGGGGCGTGCGGCACCGGGCGCTCGCCGGCAAGGTCATGGCCGGGATCCTGCTCGTGCCGGCGGCCGCTGCCGTCTGGCAGGCCGTCCAGAAGTGGGGTGACCCCGTTCCGCCGCAGGTGGGCTGGCTCGTGGCCACAGCAGGCTCGGCAGCCCTCGTCAACGGGCTCTGCGCCTGGCTGCTCGCCCGGGTCCGCACGGACGGCGGGAGCCTGTCGCGGGCGGCCTACCTGTCGGCCCGCAACGACGTGCTCGTCAACGTCGCGATCATCGCGATGGGCGTCGTCACCGCCCTCACCGGCTCGGGGTGGCCGGACATCGTGCTCGGCCTCGGCATCGTCGCACTCGGGGTGCACGCTGCCGCCGAGGTGTGGGAGGTCGCGAGCGAGGAGCACCTCGCCGCCAAGGCCCTCGCCGGGGAGGACATCGACTGACCGCGGGGTCCGGCTCGTGTGGGTGTCGCGAAGGGTCGATCACCCATAAGTGTCCAGCCCGGACACTTATTGGCTATCGGCCCTTTTCGCACACCGTGCTGCGCTCCGCGGTCCCGGGCCTGCGGACCAACCGGCCTCGCGAACCAGCCGGCCTCGCAGACCAGGCGGCCTCGCAGACCAGGCGGCCTCGCAGACCGGATCCGATCAGGCGTCGGTGACGCCGAGGAGCATCCGCACCTCGGCGGCGGTGATGACCGACCCGGTGGCGAGCACTCCTCCGCCCACCCCTGCCCCGTCGGCGATGCCGGCGGCACGGTCGAGGGCGTCGGGCAGGTCGTCGACGACCGTCACGCGGGACTCACCGAACACGCCCTTGGCGATCTCGCCGAGGTCGTTCGGGCGCATCGCCCGCGGCGACGTGGTGCGCGTGACGATGACCTCGTCGAGGACGGGCTCGAGGATCTCGAGCATCTCGGTGGCGTCCTTGTCCTTGAGGATCGCGACGACGCCGACGAGTGTGGTGAAGGTGAAGGCCTCCTCGAGCCCGTCCCGCAGCGCGCGGGCGCCGGCCGGGTTGTGGGCCGCGTCGACGAGGACGGTGGGGCTGCGGCGGACGACCTCGAGCCGGCCCGGTGACGTGGCCGCGGCCAGCCCGGCCTTGAGGACGTCGATGTCGAGCGGCTGCTCGCCCCCGCCGAGGAAGGCCTCGACCGCCGCGATCGCGACGGCAGCGTTCTGCGCCATGTGGGTGCCGTGGAAGGGCAGGAACAGGTCCTCGTAGGTCGCCGCGAGCCCGCGCACGGTGAGTGCCTGACCGCCGACGGCGACGTCGGCGCCCTCGATGCCGAACTGCTCCCCCTCGGACGCGATCTGCGCGCCGACCTCCTCGGCGCGCTCGCGCAGGATCGTCGCCACGGCCGGGTCGGCCTGCGTCGCCGAGATCGCGATGCCGTCGGCCTTGATGATCCCGGACTTCTCGAGGGCGATGTCGGTCTCGGTGTCGCCGAGGAAGTGCTGGTGGTCGAGCGCGATCGGCGTGATGACCGAGACGACGCCGTCGGCGACGTTGGTCGCGTCCCAGCTGCCCCCCATGCCGACCTCGACGATCGCCACATCGACCGGGGCATCGGCGAACGCGGCATAAGCGACGGCCACGAGCACCTCGAAGTACGTCATCCGCGGCTCGCCCTCGGCGGCCGACCTGGCGTCGACGATGTCGATGAGGCCGATGACCTCGTCGTAGGCGCGCAGGAACTTCTCGGCCTCGATCGGAGCACCACCGATGGCGATCCGCTCGAGCATCGTGTGGAGGTGCGGCGAGGTGAACCGGCCTGTCTTGAGCCCCATCTCGCGCAGCACCGACTCGATGACCCTCGCGGTGGTCGTCTTGCCGTTGGTGCCCGTCAGGTGGATGACGGGGAAGGTGCGCTGCGGCTCTCCGGCCAGCTCCATGACGGCGCGGATGCGGTCGAGCGAGGGCTCGAGGTCGTGCTCGGGCGCCCGGGCGAGGATCGACTCCTCGATCTCGCGCAGTCGCTTGAGGATCTCGAGGGTGCGTGCAGCCTCGCGCTGGGAGGAGTCGGGAGCCGGTGCCATGCGTCCAGTGTCTCAGCCGCGCGGCACCGGCCCGCGCTCAGTCGAACGAGACGCCCTCGAAGTCCTCCGGGGTGTACTCGCGCGGCTCGACGAGCACCATCCAGTTGCCCGAGTTGTCGCGCATGAGCGCCTCGACGCCGTAGGGCCGGTCCTCGGCCTCCTGGAGGAACTCGACGCCCTTGGCCTTGAGGTCCTCGACCGTCCTGCGGCAGTCGTCGACGTGCAGCCCGACGCCCGGCAGCCCACCCTCGAGCTGGGCCCGCTGCATCGCGGCGATGAGGTCGTCCGACAGCGGCTTGCTCGGCGTCGTGAGGTGCAGGTGGAGCTCGGGCTGCGACGGGTGGGTCACGGTGACCCACCGGAAGTCCTCCCCGAGGACCACGTCGTCGCCGGCGGCGAAGCCGAGGACGTCGGTGTAGAAGGCGAGGGACTCGTCGAGATCCTTCACCCAGACGGACACGAGGGACACGTTGGTGATCATGCGAGCGACGCTACGAGGTCACCTCAGCGCGGCGCTTCTCCCGCATTGCTCCGTATGCCGTCCGCCCCGTTCCCGCTGTCGGCTCGCCTCTCGACGAGACCCGCCATGAAGACCCAGCAGCCCGGGATGCGAGGGGCGCCGCGGACGGCATACCTCCTCTGGAAGGCGCTGGGAGTCTCGCCCACGATCTCGCGGAATCGGCTCGAGAACGAGCCGAGGCTCGTGTAGCCCACGGCGTGGCAGACCTCGGTCACGGTGAGGTTGCTCGTGCGCAGCAGGTCCTGGGCGCGCTCGACCCGCCGCTCCCCCAGGTAGGCCAGCGGGGTGATGCCGTAGACCGCCGCGAACGAGCGCAGGAAGTGGAACTTGCTCATGAGGGCGATCGCCGCGAGCTCGTCGAGGTCGAGCTCCTCGGCGAAGTGCCGGTCGATGTGGTCGCGGGCCCGGCGCAGGTGCACGAGCGCGTCACCGGGGACGCGACGCACGGGTCGGGACACGGGCATCGGCACACGGCCAGCCTAGGTTCAGCGGGTGACGACCTCGGACTCCGGCGGCAGGGTGGGCTCCCCCGGCTTCCACCCGGGCGGCGCGAGGAGGTAGCCGGCGCGCTCGCGCCACGACCGGGCACGGCGGACGTCGCGGACGGCGGCGAGGAACTCGCCGTACTGGAGCCGGAGCGGGTTGTGCGTCGTCACCGGCACCGTGAGGCCGTAGACCGGCACGTCGTCCTCCTCGGCGTAGGTCCCGAAGAGCCGGTCCCAGACGATGAGGATGCCGCCGTGGTTGCGGTCGAGGTAGTGCTTCTGGCTGGCGTGGTGGACGCGGTGGTGGCTCGGGGTGTTGAGGACGTACTCGACCGGCGCCCAGAGCTTGGGGATCGTCTCGGTGTGGACCCAGAACTGGTAGATGAGGTTGAGCGAGAACGCGAAGAAGATCATCCACGGGGGCACGCCGAGCAGCGGGAGCGGCGTCCAGAAGAGCAGCTCGCCCCACGGGTTCCACTTCTGCCGCAGCGCCACCGAGTAGTTGAAGTAGACCGACGAGTGGTGTGCCTGGTGCGCGGCCCAGAGGATCCGGACGCGGTGGCTGGCCCGGTGATAGGCGTACCAGAGCAGGTCGACGGCGAGCAGCGTGAACACCCAGGTCCACGGGTTGCTCGCGTCGAGCTGCCACGGCGCCACCGACCACAGCGCGAAGTAGAGGACGAGCGCCGCGAACCGGGCGCCCAGGTTGATGACGACCGAGCCGACACCGCTCGCGAGGTTGGCGGCGGTGTCCGGTGCCGAGTAGCCCTGCCGCGGCGCCTCCCGCTCGTCGTCGTCGAGGAACCGGATGGCGAGGAGCTCGAGGACGATGAACAGCGCAAAGAAGGGCAGCGCGAACGTCACCGGGTCGTGCGTCGGGTTGCTGACGATCTCCCACGGGCTGTCCATGGCGCCGCACCCTACTCACGCGTAGCTTTCGCCGCCGTAACCCGCGCCACACCCTGCTGCGACTGATTGCCCCAGTGGGACACGTTCCGTTGGCCGAAGGCCTCCGGCTCGTGTCCCACTGGGGAATCAGTCGAGGTGTAGGCAGGGGTATGCCGGTCAGCCGAGCTTCGTGACGAGGATCCGGGCCTGCTCACCGTCGCTGAGGTCGGCCACGCTCACACCGTCGCCGAGCGGCAGCGCCTCGAGCTGCGGCGCCGAGCCGAACTGCGTCGCGAGGGTCTCCTCGACGATGAGCGCCTGGTGGGCGACCGTCGCCTCCCACAGGGCCTGCGACCCGGTGACCGTGAGCGAGATGCGGTCGCTCACGTCGAGCCCGGCCTCGCGGCGGGCCTGCTGGACCGCGCGGATGACGTCGCGGGCGAGGCCCTCGGCCGCGAGCTCGGGCGTGACCTCGGTGTCGAGGACGACGAACCCGCCGCCGGGCAGGACGGCCGTCGCACGCGAGGACTCGCCGCCACCCTCGACGACCGTCTCGAGCTGGTACTCGCCCTCGACGAGCTCGAGCCCGCCGCTGACCACGGTGCCGTCCTCGGCCACCGACCAGTCGCCGGTCTTCGAGCCCTTGATGGCTGTCTGCACCTCGCGCCCCAGGCGCGGGCCGGCGGCGCGGGCGTTGACCGTGAGCTTCTGGGTCACGCCGAAGTCACTCTCCCCCGCGGCGTCGAGGTCGAGCAGCGAGACCTGGCGGACGTTGACCTCGTCGGCGACGATCCCGGCGAAGTCGGTGAGGCCGGCGGCGTCCGGCACGACGACCGTGAGGTCGCGCAGCGGGAGCCGCACGCGCAGCTTCTCGGACTTGCGCAGCGACGACGCGACCGAGCAGATCGTCCGAGCCTGGTCCATCCGCGCGACGAGCTCGTCGTCGGAGGGCAGGTCGTCGGCCGACGGCCAGTCGGCGAGGTGCACCGAGCGCCCACCCGTGAGGCCGCGCCAGATCTCCTCGGAGACGAGCGGCAGCAGCGGCGCGGTGACCCGGGTCAGCACCTCGAGGGTGGTGTAGAGCGTGTCGAACGCCGCACGTGCGTCGGCACCCGACTCCGATCCCTCGCCAGAACCGGTGTCCCAGAAGCGTTCCCGCGACCGGCGGATGTACCAGTTCGTCAGCACGTCGACGAAGCCACGGATCGAGTCGCAGGCGCCGGCGACGTCGAGCCCGTCGAGCTGCTTGGTCGTCGTCTCGACGAGCTGGCGCAGCTTGGCGAGCAGGTAGCGGTCGAGGGGCGCGGTCGACGCGGTCGACCACTGCGCGGCATACCCCTGTCCGTCACCACCCTCGGAACCGGAACCGAAGGCGTTGGCGTAGAGGGTGAAGAAGTACCAGCTGTTCCACAGCGGGATCTGGACCTGGCGCACCCCCTCGCGGATCGCCTCCTCGGTGACGATGAGGTTGCCACCGCGCAGGATCGGCGACGACATGAGGAACCAGCGCATCGCGTCGGCGCCGTCGCGGTCGAACACCTCCCGCACGTCGGGGTAGTTGCGCAGCGACTTGCTCATCTTCTGGCCGTCGTTGCCGAGGACGATGCCGTGGCAGATCACCGACGTGAACGCGGGACGGTCGAAGAGCGCGGTCGCGAGCACGTGCAGCGTGTAGAACCAGCCACGCGTCTGCCCGATGTACTCGACGATGAAGTCGCCCGGGAAGTGGTGCTCGAACCACTCGGCGTTCTCGAACGGGTAGTGCACCTGCGCGAACGACATGGAGCCCGAGTCGAACCACACGTCCATGACGTCCTCGACCCGGCGCATCGTCGAGCGCCCCGTCGGGTCGTCGGGGTTGGGACGGGTCAGCGAGTCGACGTACGGCCGGTGCAGGTCCGGCTCACCCTGGGCGTTCAGGGGCAGCCGGCCGAAGTCGCGCTCGATCTCCTCGAACGAGCCGTAGACGTCGATGCGCGGGTACTCGGGGTCGTCCGAACGCCACACGGGAACGGGGCTGCCCCAGAACCGGTTCCGCGTGATCGACCAGTCGCGGGCGTTCTCGAGCCATCGGCCGAACTGGCCGTCCTTGACGTGGTCGGGGACCCACTGGATCTGCTGGTTGAGCTCGACCATGCGGTCACGGAACTTCGTCACCTCGACGAACCACGACGAGACGCCCTTGTAGATGAGGGGCTCGCGGCAGCGCCAACAGTGCGGGTAGGAGTGGTCGTAGGTCTCGCGGCGCAGCAGCACCGTGCCCGGCGTCACCGAGCCCACCTCGCCCGAGCCACGCGTCGCGGCCTTGAGGTGCTCGATGATCGGCGCGTTGGCGTCGAAGACGAGCATCCCTTCGTACTCGGACACGGGGAACGTGAAGGCACCGTCGGCCCCGACCGGCATGACCGGCTCGATGCCCTCGCGGTCGGTGACCTCCTTGTCGACCTCACCGAACGCGCCGGCCGTGTGGACGACCCCGGTGCCGTCGGTGGTCGTCACGGCGTCGTCGGCGGCGACGATCCGGAAGGCGTTCTCGTGGCCCGCGTAGTAGGAGAACGGCGGCGTGTACGAACGGCCGACGAGGTCGGAGCCCTTGTAGCGACCGACGACGACGGGGTCCTCGCCGAGCTCGCGCGCGTAGTGGCCCAGCCGGGCCTCGGCGAGCACGTAGCGGGCCGGAGCCCCGTCCTCGAGCCCCGGCACCGGCGCCTCGACGACGACGTAGTCGATGTCGGAGCCGACCATGGCGGCGAGGTTGCTCGGCAGGGTCCACGGCGTGGTCGTCCACACGAGCAGGTGCGCGCCGTCGAGCACCGGGTCCGAGCCTGTGGTGTCGAGCAGGTAGCCGACGGTGACCGCCGGGTCCTGGCGCATCTGGTAGACCTCGTCGTCCATCCGCAACTCGTGGTTGGACAGCGGCGTCTGGTCGTTCCAGCAGTAGGGCAGGACGCGGAAGCCCTCGTAGACGAGGCCCTTGTCGTGGAGCGACTTGAACGCCCAGATCACCGACTCCATGTAAGGCGCGTTGAGCGTCTTGTAGTCGTTGTCGAAGTCGACCCAGCGCGCCTGGCGGGTGACGTACTCGCGCCAGTCACCGGTGTACTTGAGCACCGAGGTGCGGCACGCGTCGTTGAACTTCTCGATGCCGAGCTCGACGATCTCGTCCTTGGTCTTGATGCCGAGCTGGCTCATCGCCTCGAGCTCGGCCGGCAGGCCGTGGGTGTCCCAGCCGAAGCGGCGCTCGACCCGGCGGCCGCGCATCGTCTGGTAGCGCGGCACGAGGTCCTTGACGTAGCCGGTGAGCAGGTGGCCGTAGTGCGGCAGCCCGTTGGCGAACGGCGGACCGTCGTAGAAAACGAACTCGTTCTCACCGTTCTCCCCCGCCTCGCGCTGCTCGATCGACGCGCGGAAGGTGTCGTCGGCCTCCCAGTGGGCGAGGACGGCCTCCTCGATCTGCGGGAACCGCGGGCTCGAGGGCACGCCGAAGGCAGCGCCGGGCTGGCTGGTGGAGACCTTGGGGTAGGTCATGTCGGGGGCTCCTGCGGGTCGTCGCGTCGTCATCTGGACGAGGACGAAAGGCTCCCTGCCGTATGCCGGCCGGGCCCCTCCGCGGTACCACCTCGCTTGCCGCAGCCGCGCGCCCTCGTGGGCGTCCGGCATACGACCGCTCTTGCTCCAGGTCGTGACGTGACCCGTACGTCCGGTTCTAGTGGGCCCGGCCCCCTCGCGAGGGTCACGCCGTTCTTCCGGAGGCTCGCCGCTGATGACGGCTCGAACGCCTGTGACCTGAGTCTAGCGGCTGTCAGGGGGCACTCAGGATGGCGCTACAGTGGGCGGGTTGCCGAGCGATCGGCGACACCAACCGCGTCCGCGGGGGGAAGCCGGTCCAAGTCCGGCGCTGACCCGCAACCGTAGGCCACCCGCGAGGGTGGCGAGCCGG
The DNA here is from genome assembly GCF_007992835.1 of Knoellia locipacati. GTDB lineage: Bacteria > Actinomycetota > Actinomycetes > Actinomycetales > Dermatophilaceae > Knoellia > Knoellia locipacati. Next base: position 20,939 of record NZ_BKBA01000011.1, on the reverse strand, counting down.
ACTGCCCCGCAGGCGCGAGCGGCTCCACATCACCCGTCGAGGTCACGGGACGGAGCCCGGGCAGCCACTCGTGGCCGGGTCGGGCGTTCGTCACGAACCGCTCAGGAAGGCTGTCCCCCACATGCTCCGCTCCCCCCGCCTGCGCGCCGTCGCGCCGCTCGCGCTGGCTGCCCTCGTCCTCGGTATGCCGGCCGCTGCCGTCGCCGAGACCGCGTCCGCTCCCAGCCCCACCGCCTCCGCGAGCAGCACCCCGTCGCCGAGCGCCCCGACCGGCTCCGCGCCGGCCCCGACGGCGACCCCGTCAGCGACGCAGACCACGCCCAAGGCGCCCGCCGCGGCTCCGGCCGGCCTGCCGCCCGCACCGGGCACGACCTTCACCGCCGGGGTGTGCGCCCCCGACGTCGACGGCGTCACCGCCGTGATCGACCTTCAGGGCAGCGACCCCGCTGTGGCGCGCTGCGTCACGACGACCGGTGGCGCGGCCTACTCGTCGACGAACTCGCTCCAGACCTTCGCCGACGCCGGCTTCGACGTCCTCACCAAGGCGACGAGCTTCGGCCCGCAGATCTGCCAGGTCGACGCTGCCCCGTCGACCAACCCGTGCGACGCCTGGACCGGTGTGTGGTGGTCCTTCTGGACCGGCACCGACACCGGCTGGAAGCAGGCCGAGACCGGCGCCCACGAGACCGGCGCCCCGACGGGCACCTTCGTCGCCCTGTCCCTCGTCGACAACGTCCCGGACGCCCCGGCGCCCCGGGTGTCGACCACGCCCTCGACGAGCACGCCCACCCCGACGCCGACCCCGACGACGCCGACGCCCACCCCGACGGCCCCCGCTGGCCCGGGTCGCGCCGACCTCGCCTCGCAGTGGCTCGTCTCGCGCGCCCTCCAGGGCGACGGCACCTACGACCTGCAGTCCTACGGGACGAACCCCGGTCTCATGATCGACATGCTCTTCGGTCTCGTCGCGCAGAACCCGAAGCACGAGGCCATCCCCGGCCTCTGGGCCGCCATCGAGAAGCAGATCCCGGAGTGGGTCGACTTCACCTGGGAGGGCACGTCCTACGTCGACGGTCCGTCCGCCGCCAAGGCGATGCTCGCCGCCGAGGCCGTGCGTGACGACGTCCACGACGTCGGTGGCCTCGACGTCGCCAAGACCCTCGTCTCCAAGATCGACGACACCGGTGCCGTGCTCGACTCCGGCAACTCCCCGGCATACGGGTTCGGCCAGACCATCGCGGTCCTCGCGCTGGCCCGCGCCGACGCCCTCGACGCCAAGGTCCTGGGCTCGATGCTCACCCAGCAGTGCCCGTCCGGCGGGTTCCGCCTCGGACACGGCAAGGCCCCCTGCGCCGACGGCACCGACTCCGTCGGGGTCGACGCCACCGCCATGGGCCTGCAGGCGATGCTCGCGGCCGACCGCTCCGGCGTCGACGTGCCCGAGTCCAACCTCACCCGCGCCGTCGGCTTCCTCACCAAGGCCGCCACGACGACCGGCGGGTGGGCCAACGACGGCTTCACGACGACGGTCAACACCAACTCGACGGGTCTCGCCGTCCAGGCGCTCCAGGCCTACCTCGACGAGCACCCGGGATCGGCCGACGCCGAGGACGCCGTGAGCAGGGGCCGCGCCTGGGTCGCCGGCCTCCAGGTCCTCCCGGCGAGCAACGCCGCGACGACCAACGTCGGCGCCATCGCCTACTCCCCCGAGGCCTTCGCCGCGGGTGCGGCGACGAGCACCGACCAGTGGGAGCGCGCCACTCCGCAGGCGATGCTCGCGTTCGGGCTGCCCGGCTTCGACACCCTCGTCACGGCCGCCGCCCCCACGACGCCGACCCCCACCCCCACGCCGACGGCCCCCGGCACGGGCACCCCGCCCGGCAGCACGCCCCCCGCGGGAACGCCCGGCACCGGCGGCACCGGCGGCGGCTCGGCCGACGGCGTCGGAGGCGGCGGGGCCCAGCCCGTGGGCGACCCGTCCCCCGGTCTGGCCTACACCGGAGCCGTGGTCTGGCCCGCCCTCGCCGTGGCATCGCTGCTGCTGCTCGCGGGAGCCGCCTTCGTGCTCCTGTCGCGCCGCCGCGGGGTGCACGCCTGATGCTGCTCCGGCGACTCCTCTCGCTCGCCGCGGCCACCGCGGTCGGGGCAGCCGCGCTCACCGGCGCGGCCGCCCCGGCGCAGGCGGCCGCCTGCTCCAGCACCAGCGGCGTCACGGTCGTCGTCCAGAGCTCGAACGGCACGTCGGTGCGCTGCGCGAGCGGGGACCCCGGCTCGGCGTGGGGCGCCCTGCAGTCCGCCGGGTTCTCGCTCACCGCGGTGCAGCGCTTCCCCGACGCCCTCTGCCGGATCGACGGGTTCCCGAAGTCGGACCCGTGCGTCAACATGCCTCCGGCGAGCGCCTACTGGTCGTTCTGGCACGCACCCAACGGCGGCTCGTGGACCTACAGCCAGATCGGCATCAAGGGCTGGGACCCCAAGCCCGGCTCGTCGGTCGGCTTCCGGTTCGGGTCGGGCACCGCCCCCGGCACCCAGCCGGCGACCGTCTCGGCTCCCAAGCCGACGACCGCCGCGCCCAGGCCCACGACGGCGGCGCCCAAGCCCACGCCGCGCAGGGCGACGACGGCACCGAACACTCCTCGGTCGACGACGCAGGCACCGTCCGGCCGCACCACCGCGCCCCCCGCCACGAGCGGGGCGGCAGGGGCGACCCGGGCGCCGAACGCTGCCCCGGGGACCACCCCCACGCCTGGGGCCGCGAGCCCCACCGCCTCCCCGACACCCAGCACGCCGTCGTCGGCCTCCCCGTCCGCGACGGGTGAGCCCAGCGCCAGCGCGTCCGAGTCCAGCAGCGACGCTGTCGCCGCCGGGCCCACCGACGGCCGCTCGTCCGACGGGTCGGGAGGGTCGGGCACCGCCCGGCTCCTCGGCGGCGGTGCACTGCTCGCCGGCCTCGCCTCGGCCGTGGCCTTCGTCGGGCTGCGTCGACGTCAGGCCCAGACGTCGGTGTGATGACGTCCGTCGCCCCGCCCCCTCTCCACGAGAGGGCGGTGGCGGCATGGCCGGCCCGCTGACGCCGCCCCTGCCCCGCGCGGTCCACCCGGCCGCGTGGTGGCTCTGGGCGATCGGTCTGGCCGTCGCGGTGAGCACCGTGACGAACCCGTTCCTGCTGCTCACCGCCCTGTCCGTCGCCGCGCTCGTCGTCCTGTCGCGGCGGGGGTCCTCGCCGTGGGCGCGGTCGTTCCGTCTCTACCTCTGGCTCGGCGGCTTCATCGTCGGCGTCCGGGCGGTGCTGCACGTGCTCGTCGGGCTCAAGTTCGGCGAGCCCGTCATCCTCCCGCTGCCCGAGGTGTCGCTGCCGTCGTGGGCCGCAGGCATCAACCTGCTCGGCGACGTGCGCCTCGACGGTCTCGTCGGCGCGCTCACCGAGGGCCTGCGCCTCGCCGTGATGATCGCCTGCATCGGCGCCGCCAACTCACTGGCCAACCCCAAGCGCCTGCTCCGCAGCCTCCCCGGCGCGCTGAGCGAGATCGGCTCGGCCGTCGTCGTGACGATCAGCGTGGCGCCCCAGCTGGCCGAGAGCGTCCAGCGCGTCATGCGTGCCCGAGCCCTACGCGGCGACACAGCACGTGGCATCCGCGCCGTGCCCCGGGTCGCCCTTCCGGTGCTTGAGGACACCCTCGACCGCTCGCTCATGCTGGCCTCGGCGATGGACTCGCGCGGCTACGGGCGCCGACGCGAGGTGGCACCGGGACGCCGTGCCCTCACCGCCGCGTGCACCCTCGGTGGGCTGCTCGCGAGCGCTGTCGGCACCTACGGCGTCCTCGACGCCACCACCCCCGGGTGGATGGGCCTGCCCGTCCTCGCTGCCGGTGTCGCCCTGTCGCTCCTGGGCATCTGGCTCGGCGGCGCCGCCAACGCCCGCACGACCTACCGTCCCGACCCGTGGCGCGCCGCCGAGTGGCTCACGGTCGGGTGCGGGGCTGCCGCCGCCGTCGCCGTCCAGCTCGTCCGACGCTCGGACGCGGCGGCCCTCGGCGTCCCGCTCGACCCGCTCGGGGTGCCGGCCCTCCCCCTGCTCGCCCTCGCGGGCCTGCTCGTGGCCGCCCTGCCCGCCTTCCTCACACCCGAACCCCCGCCGCCCGCCCCGAGGAGTGTGGCCCGCCCTCGACCGGTCGCCACGGAGGTGCACCCATGATCGAGCTCGACCGCGTGTCCGTGTCCTTCGAGGGCGCGACCGAGCCCGTCCTGCGCGACGTGTCCCTGCGCGTCGACGAGGGCGAGCTCGCCCTCGTCGTCGGCCGCACCGGCTCCGGCAAGTCCACGCTCCTCGGCGCCATCACCGGGCACGTGCCGCACTTCACCGGCGGCACACTCGCCGGATCCGTCCGGGTCGCCGGCCGCGACACCCGTGAGCACCGGCCCCGCGACCTCGCCGACGTCGTCGGCGTCGTCGGCCAGGATCCCCTCGCAGGCTTCGTCACCGACACCGTCGAGGAGGAGCTCGCCTACGGCATGGAGCAGCTGGGTCTCGGCGCCTCGACCATGCGCAAGCGGGTCGAGGAGACCCTCGACGTGCTCGGCATCGCCGACCTGCGCGGCGCCGCCCTGCGCGAGCTCTCGGGTGGCCAGCAGCAGCGCGTCGCCATCGGCTCCGTGCTCACCACCCACCCCAAGGTCATCGTCCTCGACGAGCCGACGTCGGCCCTCGACCCCACCGGCGCCGAGGACGTCCTCGCGACCATCACCCGGCTCGTGCACGACCTCGCCGTGACCGTCGTCGTCGCCGAGCACCGGATCGAGCGCGTGCTCCAGTACGCCGACACCCTCGTCCACGTCGGCGCGCACGGCGTCGTCACCCAGGGCGACCCGGCGCAGGTCATGCTCACCGCCGACGTCGCCCCGCCCGTCGTCGAGCTGGGCCGCTGGGCCGGCTGGTCGCCGCTGCCGCTCTCGGTGCGCGACGCCCGCCGCCGGGCCGCACCGTGGCGGTCCCTGCCGACCGCACCGCGTCCCCCCGTCGCCGCCCCCGGCCACGCCCTGCTCGACGCGCGCCGGGTCACCGTCACCCACGGCACCGTCGTCGCCGTCGCCGAGGTCGACCTGTCGCTGCGCGCCGGCGAGGTCACCGCCCTCATGGGCCGCAACGGCGCCGGCAAGTCCTCGCTGCTCTGGGCGCTCCAGGGCTCCGGTCCGATGCGCTCGGGCTCGGTGAGGCGCCGTCACGGCACGACGTCCGACGCGACCGACGTCCGCGCCCTCGACGCCGCCGAGCGCCGTCGCCATGTCGGGCTCGTCCCGCAGTCGGCCGCGGACCTGCTCTACCTCGACACGGTCGGCGCCGAGTGTGCGCAGGCCGACCGCGAGAGCGGGCGCGACCCGGGCACCTGCCGCAGCCTGCTCGACGACCTGGCACCCGGCATACCGGACGACCGCCACCCCCGGGACCTGTCCGAGGGGCAGCGCCTCGCCGTCGTCCTCGCCGTGCAGCTCACCGCCGACCCGCCGGTCCTCCTGCTCGACGAGCCCACCCGTGGCCTCGACTACGCCGGCAAGGCGGCCCTGCGCCGCGCCCTGCGTCGGCTCGTCGAGCGTGGCCGCAGCGTCGTCGTCTCGACCCACGACGTCGAGTTCGTCGCCGAGTCCGCCGACCGTGTCGTCGTCATGGCGGCCGGCGAGGTCGTCGCCGACGGACCAACCGCCGACGTCGTCGTCGCCAGCCCGGCCTTCGCCCCGCAGGTCGCGAAGATCACCTCACCGCAGCCGTGGCTCACGGTCGACGACGTCCGGTATGCCGTCGGGGAGCCGTCGTGAGCACCCTCTCGCCCGTGCGGGCGTCCTCCGACCGGACCCGCGCCATCCGGCTCCGGCCCCGGTCGGTCGCCGCGATCGTCATCGTCAGCCTCGCCGGCGTCGTCGCCTTCGGCTGGCCCCTGCTCGTCGACCCCGGCACCGCGTTCGCGCACTCGACCGACGCGCCCCTCGTCTTCGGCCTGCTCATGCCCCTGCTCCTCTCCGTCGTCATGGCGGAGGTGTCCGAGGGCGGTCTCGACGTCAAGGCGATCGCGATGCTCGGCGTCCTGTCGGCCGTGGGCGCCGCCCTGCGTCCACTCGGCGCCGGCACCGCCGGGCTCGAGACGGTCTTCTTCCTGCTCGTCCTCGGCGGACGCGTCTTCGGGGCCGGGTTCGGGTTCGTCCTCGGTGCCACGACGCTCTTCGCGTCGGCCCTCATCACCGGCGGCGTGGGGCCCTGGCTGCCCTTCCAGATGCTCGGCGCCGCCTGGGTCGGTCTCGGCGGAGGGCTCCTGCCCCAGCTGAGGGGCCGGGCAGAGATCGCGCTCCTCGCGGCCTACGGCGCGGTGTCGGGGCTGCTCTACGGCTTCGCGCTCAACCTCATGTTCTGGCCGTTCGCGAGCGGCCTCGACGGCGAGCTGTCGTTCGTCGCGGGGGCGCCCCTGCTCGACAACCTGCACCGGTTCGGGATCTTCTCGCTCGCGACCTCGCTCGGGTGGGACCTCGGCCGGGCCCTCACCAACGTCGTCCTCATCAGCCTCACCGGCGGCGTCGTGCTCCGCACGCTGCGTCGAGCGGCGCGCAAGGCCGCGTTCGAGGCGCCGGTCGAGTTCACCCCTGCGAGCCCGCCGACCTGAGCCCCCGGCCCTTTGGCACAATCGCGCCCATGGGTCCCCTCGAACTCGACAACACCCCCGCATGGCTGAGCCGGGAGGAGCTCGACAACGCGCGCGAGCGCCTGCCCATCCTCTACGTCGACGCCGTGCCGGTCCGGGTCGACGACCGCGGCGCCGTCACCGCCGTGGGGCTGCTGCTGCGGGCGTCCGAGGACGGACGCATCCGGCGCGAGCTCGTCTCGGGGCGCGTGCTCTACCACGAGCGCGTGCGCGACGCCCTGCTCCGTCACCTCGAGAAGGACCTCGGCCCGATGGCGCTCCCCCGCGTCCCGACCTCGCCGGTGCCCTTCACCGTCGCCGAGTACTTCCCCACCCCCGGCGTCACGCCCTTCCACGACCCGCGCCAGCACGCCGTCTCGCTCGCCTTCGTCGTCCCCGTCTCGGGCGACTGTGCGCCCCAGCAGGACGCCCTCGACCTCGCCTGGCTCACTCCCGACGAGGCCCTCGACCCTGGCGTGCTCGCCGAGATGGAGCGCGGGCACGGCGTCCTGCTTCGCCAGGCGCTCAGCCACCTCGGCCACCCGGTCTGAGTCGCTTCGTCTTCCCTTTCAACGCGCCGTGAGTGTGTGTTCGCCGCAGTCCCATCCGCACTGCGCGCGCTGGGCGCGCTCCGTGCTCCCGCCAGGCCCAGCCAGCGGCGAACACACACTCACGGCGCTCCCGGGACGAGCGCCTTCCAGCAGCGCCTCGGCGAACCTGCACTTGCCTCGCTCCACGGGTCTCCGCGCGACTCGCTCGTGACTCGCGCGGCCTGAGGGCCTACCTGTCGCGGCGGCCCTTGTTGAACTTGTCGGTGGTGCGGGTCATGTCGGCGTTGTCCTGCGCCGCGGCCTCCTCGGGCGTCGGGGCCGTGCCTCCGAGCCGCGCCGGTAGGTAGACGAGGTCGTCACCGGTGAGGCGCGGGTAGGCCTCCTGCTGGGCGTGGAGCTGCGCCTCCATGACGGCCTGGAGCCGGACGGTGGCCTCGTTGCGGTTCTCGTCCGGGCCGACGTGGAAGGGCTCGCCGACGACGATCGAGATCGGGATCCGGTGCCGGCCGAGGTGCTTGGGCAGGTCCTTGCTCCACACGCGCTGCGAGCCCCAGATGGTCGTCGGGAGGATCGGGACGCCCGCCTCCTGCGCCATCCGGGCGGCGCCGGGCTTGAACTCCTTGAGCTCGAACGAGCGCGACATCGTGGCCTCGGGGAAGACACCGACGATCTCGCCGTCCTTGACGGCCTGCACGGCGCGCATGAACGACGCGCGACCGTCGCGGCGGTCGACGGGGATGTGCTTCATGCCGCGCATGAGGGGGCCGGCGACCCGGTGGGAGAAGATCGACTTCTTCGCCATGAACCGCACGAGGCGACCCGAACGACGAGCTGCGAGACCGGCATACGTGAAGTCGAAGTAGCCCGTGTGGTTGATCGCCATGACGGCCCCTCCGGTGGTCGGCACGTTGTGCTCGCCCTCGATCCGGAAGGTGATGCCCTGGGCGGCGAAGACGCCCCGGGCGGTGGTGATGACCGAGCTGTACACGGGTTCCATGAAACGCAGCCTACGGGTCCGTAGGTTGCGTCGGAAAGCGAGCCGGAGTGACTTTGGTTATCGTCGTGCCGGTGAGCCAGCCGACACCAGCGTCCGATGTCGCCAGCCCCGAGCGACCCGTCGAGGAGGGCATGCGGCGCTCCCGCCGCGTCGTCCTCGTGGGCCTGACGCTGCTCGCGTTCCTCGCCGCCCTGTGGACCTCGCTGCGCCCTGACCTCGACGACGGCTGGCTGGCGATCGGCCTGCCCAACCCGGTGGCCGCGATCGTCTGGTTCGTCCTCTTCGTCGGCCTCCTGCTCCAGGTGAGCTCGCGGGTCAGGGCCTTCGCGATCGGCATCGCGTTCCTCCTCTTCTGGCCGACGCCCGTCTATGCGTCGATGGCGACGATGGCCCTGCACGGCCAGTTCGTCATGGACCGCACCACCGCTACGGTGAGCGCCGCGGACGCCCCGCGCGAGGGCGGGCCGGTTGCCGTGACCTTCGCCTTCCCCGACGGCACGTCGGAGCGTGGCATCTCGCTGCTCAGCCAACGCTTCGGGTCGCGCAACGAGTACGTCGCGCCCAAGGTCGGCACGACGGTCGACGTGCTCCGCGACCCCACCGGTTGGCTGCCGCCGCGGACCGCCGGGGGCCGCGAGGGCCTGCCCGAGGGCGTCGGCGGGACGCTGCTCCTCGCGCTGCCCGGACTGCTCGGCGTGCTCGTCCTCGGAGCAGCTTCGGTGTCGGCCCTGACGCGACGCGAGAGCTTCATCATGGTGGCCGGTCGCCCGGCCACCGACGACGAGGTCAGTCCAGAGGGGGCAGCGGCAGGTCCTTGAGCTCGGCCAGCATCCGCGCGATCTCGGCCTGCTGCTCGCGCACCCCGGCGAAGGTCGACATGTTGAGCCTGAGGTCCTCCTCGGCCTCCGGCTCCACCTGCATCTCGAGCAGCCTGCTGGCCTTCTCGTCGGCGACGGAACGGACGAACTCGGCCTCCGAGCTCGTGTCCTCGCTGGAGAAGACCCGGTCGAGCGAGGTCTCGTCGAGGTCGACCCGGCGCTGGAGCTTCTGCCACTCGGGTCCGAGCTCACCGGCACGAGCCTTGTCGCTCATCTCGTCGTAGTCGCGACGGTGGTCCGTCGTCGGGTCGGAGACGAACTGGTCGACGAGCTCCTCGCGCTCGGCGTCGATCTCGTGCCGGAGCTCGAGCAGCTCGGCGAGGATCGCCTCGACCTCGCGGCTGGACTCCTCGAACGACGCCCCGCTCATGCGGGCACCGTGCCGGGCGGCACGCCGAAGTTGTTGGCCTGCGCGTCGTCGATGTCGGTGCCGGTGCCGTAGTTCTGCAGCGCGATGAGGGTGTTGGACAGGACAGTGAGGACGCGCAGCACGTTGACGACGGCGTAGCAGCCCTTGACGAAGCTGTTGATCGCCATGAGCACCCGGCGGATCGCGTTGTAGCCGCGCTGGATGAGGTTCCAGTACTTGCGGATGCTCGTCGCGATCTTCGCGCCACCCACGAGCCAGCCCGGCCCCGGGATCGACGCGCACGCGGCGAGGAAGGTGATCTCGTCGACGATGAACCCGATGATCGTCGCGATCGTGCTCGCCACCGACTTGGTGATGTCGATGAGGGCGCCGACGAGCCGGCCGATCTGGTCGCACCCCGTGCCGTACTTGGTGTAGTTCTCCTCGAGCTTGCCCATCCGGTCGCGGAAGGCGACCGACGACGGGCCGGTCCACTCGGTGGTCGAGGTCTTGAGGGCGCCGAAGTTCTTGCCGACGCCGTTGCACGCGATCTCGGTGCGGCCCCAGGCGTCCTTGGCCCGGCTCAGCTGGTTCCAGTCGCCGGCGATCGGCTTGACGAGCTCCTCGATCGGGCTCACGCCGAACGCCTTGCGAATGAACCACAGGATCGGTCGCAGCACGAGACCGGAGCTGGCCTCGAGGTCCTCGACGAAGTTGCCCTCGTCGCTCGCCGGCGGGACGAGCGCGCTCGACGCGTCGACCTGCTCTGCAATGGTGCTCACCACTGTCCCCCGTTCCTGTTGGCCCAGTCGACCGAGCCGCTGTTGGATGGTCCGTCGACGGACGCGTTGACGTCCTGCCTGAGGTCGCTCGCGTCCTGGCCGTGCTGCCAGGTGCTCACGAGCCCCTCGGTCGTGCTGATGAGTGCGCCGGGCAGCCCCACGGCCCGCTGCGCGGCACCGAAGGTCTGGTTCGCGTCCCACGTCGTGCCGCGGCCGTCGGTCGGCGCCGGGTTGCGGTAGGTGCTCTCCCGCTCGCGCCGCATGTCGTCGGCGGTGACCGAGCTGTTGCCGGTGGTGTCGGCACCGTTGCGGCGGTCGGCCTCGGCCCAGTCGACGCGCTCCCAGAAGTCGTCGCGCGCCGCCTGGCGGTCACGGGTGTAGCCGTCCTCGCGCGAGCGCCGCGCGTCCTCCTCGGTCCAGGAGTCGTTGCCGCTGGTGTTGCGCGCGTTGTGCTCGGCGGCGGTGCGCGAGTCCCAGCGGTGGGTCACGGTGTCGTAGAGCCGCTTGTTCATGGCGTACTCGCGCCACTTCGCCGGGTTGAGGCTGTCGGGGTACTCCGGCGGTTTCGGCGCCTCCATCCCCGGGCCGAACGGCCCCATACTGCGCACCTTGTCGGCGTAGCCCAGGACGTTCGTCGTCTCCGAGAGCCCCTGCTTGGTGTACTTCCACCAGGTGTTGTCACCCGACGGGACGTTGGCGGCCGAGGCTCCCGGCTGCGGCGCGGGACCCTGGCCGGGCGCGCGGTAGGGCGGCGGGGTCTGTCCGGTCCGGCGCATCTGCGCAGCCATGCGGTCGTATGCCGCACGGTCCTGCGCGAGGTACTCGGTCTTGGTCGTGTTCATGGTGGTCGTGCAGTTCTGCGAGATCGCCTTGCCCTGACCCGTGCCGGTGTCGGCGATCTGGTAGGCGCGGTCGTAGTGCCCCTGCAGCGGCGCGACCGCCAGACCGGTGAAACCGCTACCGGCGTTGCAGTTGCTCTGCACATAGGTCTGCACCTTGCCCAGGTGACCCGTCTGCAGCCTGAACACACCGTTGACCGTGTCGAGCTGGCTGATCTCGACCCTGAAGTCGTTCATGGACCCCTCCTCGCCATGTCGTCATCCCTCGTCGTGCCCCAAACCTAGTGACGCCCCCGCCGCGCCGCGATGGGGAGCACTCCCCGTCGCGGCGCCGTCGCTCAGCTGTGCTTGGCGGGGTGCCAGGCGAGCTGGACGACCTGGTTGCCGTTGTCGCGGGTCACGAGCCGACCGCGTCCGGCGGGCTGGAGCGAGCCGCGGACGTTGCCGACGAGCGCACCCTCGTCGGGCGGCGTGCTCAGCTGGATGCCGGGGCTCGCGAGGTCGCGCAGCGCCTGGAGCACCGGCTCGTAGCTCGACCGCGAGGCGCCACCGGAGCGACGCGTCACGACGAGGTGCAGGCCGACGTCGGTCGCCTGGGCGAGCAGCGGCACGAGCGGGCGCAGCGGCGACCCGGCGGACGTCACGACGAGGTCGTAGTCGTCGACGAGGATGAACGCCTCCGAGCCCGACCACCACGACCGCGAGCGCAGCTGCTCGGGAGTGACGTCGGGGCCGGGCAGGCGCGTGCGCAGGAACGCCGTGAGGCCCTCCATCTCGGCCGTCACCTGCTCCTCGGTCGTCATGTACTCGGCGACGTGGTCCGGCGGCAGCTCGCCGAGCAGGGCGCGTCGGTAGTCGACGACGAAGAGCTTGGCCTGCTCGGGCGTGTAGAGGCGGGCGATCTCACTGGCGTAGCCGCGCAGCATCGCCGACTTGCCGGAGTCGGAGTCCCCGAAGAGGTAGAGGTGCGACTCCTCCGTGACGTCGACGCCGACCGGCTCGAGGTTGTTCTCGTCGATGCCGAGCAGGACCCGCTTGTCGTCGGGACCGGCCTGGGCACGGATCGCCTCGAGCGTGATCCGCTCTGGCAGGAGCCGGAGCTTGGGACCCCGGGGACCCTGCCACGCGGCGGAGACCCTGGCGACCATGTCGTCGACACCCTCGCCGAGGTCGTCGACCCGGCCGGAGCCGTCGACGCGCGGGATGCCGGCGAGGAAGTGGTGCTTGGTCGTCGTGATGCCTCGTCCGGGACGTCCCTTGGGCACGTTGGCCGCGACCCGGCGGTCGATCTCGGAGTCGCCGGGGTCACCGAGCCCGAGCTCGACGCGGGTGCCGAGGACGTCGCGGATCTGCATCCGGAAGTCCATCCAGCGCGAGGTCGTGATGACGACATGGATGCCGAAGGTGAGACCACGCCCGGCGATGCCGCTGATCGACTGCTCGAGCTCGTCGAACTCGGCCCGGATCGTGGGCCAGCCGTCGACGACGAGGAAGACGTCGCCGTAGCCGTCGTCGGCACGCCCCTCGGCGCGGCGGCGGCGGTAGGTCTCGATCGAGTCGATGCCCTGCGCCCGGAAGTAGGCCTCGCGCTTGTCGATGATGCCGCTGATCTCGGCGACCGTGCGGCGCACGACGTCGGGCTCGTTGCGGTTGGCCACACCGGCGACGTGCGGCAGCCCAGCGAAGGGCGTGAACGTGCCGCCACCGAAGTCGAGGATGTAGAACTGCGTCTCCAACGGCGTCGTCGTGAGCGAGATCGAGCTGACGAGCGTGCGCGCGAAGGTGCTGCGACCCGTGCGCGGTCCACCGACGACGGCCACGTGTCCGGCGGCCCCACCGAGGTTGAGCACGAACATCTCGCGGCGCTGCTCGAGCGGCCGGTCGACGATGCCCATCGGGAAGACGTAGCTGCCGCGGTCGCGCCAGCGCCGGCTGACCAGCCCGAGCTGCGGGTCCGTGGCGAGGTCGCCGAGGAGCTGGTCGAGGGAGTTCGGCACGTCGAGCGGGGGCAGCCAGACCTGGTGGGCGGGCCTGCCCTTGCCCTTCATCCGCTCGACGGCGATGTCGAAGACCGCACGGGTCTCCTCGGGCTCGTTCGTGGCGACCGGCGCCTCGTCGACGCGCTGCAGCGCCGAGACCGCCTTGGTCGAGGTGAACGGCAGGACCTGCATCGACGTGCCACCGGTGCCCGCGGTCGACCGGCGCCGACGTCCCTTCGGCGGACCGGAGACGTAGGCGGCCTTGAACTTGAGCAGCGTGGTCTGGTCGGGCTTGAGGTAGCCCAGACCCGGCACGGGCGGCAGCTCGTAGGCATCGGGAACGCCGATGACGGTGCGCGACTCGCCCGCGGAGAACGTGCGCAGACCGATCCGGTAGGACAGGTGCGACTCGAGGCCGCGGAGCCTGCCCTCCTCGAGGCGCTGCGACGAGAGCAGCAGGTGCATCGAGAGCGACCGGCCGAGGCGGCCGATGGCGACGAAGAGGTCGGCGAACTCGGGCTTGGCCGAGAGCAGCTCGGAGAACTCGTCGGCGACGATGAGCAGCGCCGGGAGCGGCTCCAGATCGGCCCCACCCGCCCGCGCCTTCTCGTAGTCGGTGACGTTGGCGAAGTTGCCGGCCGAGCGCAGGAGCTCCTGGCGGCGGGTCATCTCTCCCTGCAGGGCGTCCTGCATGCGCTCGACGAGCGTGAGCTCCTGACCGAGGTTGGTGATGACGGCCGAGACGTGCGGCATGTCGGCCATGCCCGCGAACGTCGCACCACCCTTGAAGTCGACGAGGACGAAGTTGAGCTGCTCGGACGAGTGGGTCATCGCGAGCGCGAGCACGAGCGTGCGCAGGAGCTCGGACTTGCCGGAGCCGGTGGCGCCGATGACGAGACCGTGCGGGCCCATGCCCTGCTGGGCGGACTCCTTGATGTCGAGGGCGACGACCTGGCCGTTGCCGCCGACACCGATCGGCACCCGCAGCCGGTCACGCTGCAGACGCGGGCGCCACGCGGTCGCCGGGTCGAAGTCGCGGACGTCGCCCAGACCGAGCAGGTCGACCAGCTCGGTGCTGCTCGTGAGCGCGTCGCGGACCTCGACCTCACCGCTGACGAACATCGGCGCGAGACGTCGGGCGGCGGCCTCGGCCTCGGTGATGCTCATCTGGTCGGCGAGGCCCTTGGCCCCGCCACGGCTCAGGCTGAGGATCTCGAACGGGACCTGGGCGGACGGCATACCCTGCCGCGCAGCGTCGACCGCGAGGCGCAGGGTCGTCGTCGAGTCGAGCTCTCCCCACTGCTCCGGGAGGTCGAGGACGGTGACCCCGAGGACGCCGTCCTCGGTGACGAGCGGGTTGTGCCGCGGCAGGCGTGCGCCGTCGACGATGACGAGGACGTGCGGCGTCGACGGCTGGGCGCTCGGCCCGAACCGCGGCCGGTCGGTGATGTCGTCGGGGAGGAGCTCGAGCAGCTCGTCGACCGACTCGGCGACGAGGCGCATCGGACCGATCGCGTCACGCTCGCGCGGGCTGAGGGCGTGCGGGAGCCACTTGAGCCAGTCCCACTCGTCACGCACGTCAGGGCCGACCAGCGCCGCGACGACGAGCGACTCGGGCGAGTGCATCACCGCGGCGTTGACGACGAGCGAGCGGGCGAGGGCCCGCGCCGGGCCGGCCTCACCGGTGACCTGGACCCGTGCCCACGCGGACAGCGACACCGACGCGGGCAGGCCGTGCTGGACGCGGTGGGTCGTGAGGAGGCGGTGCAGACCCGAGGCCGCGACCGGGTCGAGCTGCGCCAGGGGCGGGGTCTCGGCGGGCTCGAGCGTGAGGCACAGCGGCTGCGAGGTCGTGCCCATGCGCACGTGCAGGAAGTCGTCGTCCTTGGGCAGGCGCTCCCAGACGCGGCTCTTCTCCTCGGCGAGCAGCGGCAGCGAGGCCGGCGCCGGATAGTTCCACAGCCCCGCCTCACGCTGCTTGGCCGCGGCGTCGCGCACGGTGCCGCGGACCTCGGCGAGGTAGGCGAGGTACTCGCGCCGGTTGGAGATGACCTCGGTCGTGTGCTGCTGGCGCTGGCGCACGCCGCTCGCGAAGACGAAGCCCAGCGAGGCGACGAGGAACATGCCAGCACCGATGATGCCGCGCGGACCCGGCTGCGACAGCGCGACGAAGCCCATCGAGCCGACGCTGCCGAGCATCGGCACGGCCTGCATGAGGACGTTGCTCAGTCCCTCGGCGGGGGTGATCTCCGGTGGCGGCTGCAGGACGATCCGTCCCGACGGGACGGCCGGCGCCTCCTGGCGCGTGCCTCCGACTGTCGCGGTCACGAGTTCCCTCCCCGAGTGTGCTGATGCCTGGGCCAACCTATACGGCGCGCAGGCAGGATGGAGGTGGCGCACCACGGTGCTCCCCCGCGGCCTATTCTTCGTGATGAACGGGACTTGGGAGAAGAGGGGGACGGTATGCCGGGCACCGACACGTCCGCGGGGCTCCAGATCAGCCTCACCGCGGGTGGTCGCCGCTACGACCTCGTCGTGCCCCACGGCGCCCGGGTCACCGACGTCCTCTCCGTGCTCGGCATCGCGTCGCGCGCGAACCCCCACGCCATCGCCACCCCGAGCGGTCGCGTGCTCGGCCCGCACGACGCGTTCGACGAGTCGGTGCCGACCGGGTCGATCCTCAGCGTCGTCCCCGTGACGACGCACGCGGTGACCCGCGACATCCTCAACCTCGACCGCGGCCGCAGCGCCGGCGGGGCCCGCTCGAGCGCACCCGCCGGCTCCGGCGGACGCCACCGCGACGAGCCCGACCCCGTGCCGAGCGCGTCCGAGGTCGACGAGTCCACCCGCCGCCGTGGTGAGGCGGCACCGGTCCCGGTCCCCGAGGTCACCGGCCCGCGCTCGAGTCTCACCACCGTGCGCGAGGTCCGCCGCACGCCCACCGTGGCCCCCGTGCCCACGGTGGCCTCCCAGCTCATCTGGCTCTCCGCGGCGTTCGGCGCGGTCATCAGCCTCGTCGCCGCCTGGACGCTGGCCCGCAGCAACGGCGACGTCAGCGGGTTCACTGTCTGGGGACTGTCCTCGGCGTGGATGCCCACGGTCGCCGCGGGTCTCCTGGCCGTCGGCGCCATCGGGCTCGCCGCCCTGAGCAGCGAGCGGGCACACCGGTTCGCCGCAGCAGCCACCGCTCCTGCCCTCGGTCTTGCCGCCGGCCTGACCCTCCCCCTGCCCAGCTCGCCCGGACGCGAGTCCGTGGCGGTCGTCGTCGGCTGCGCCGTCGCCGTGCTAGCCCTCGCGATCACCCGCTCGCGGGTCGCCGTCGACTCCCCCGGTGACCGCACCGTGCTGTCGGCGATCGGTGGGATGGGGCTGCTCGTCGGGCTCGGCACCGTGCTCGACTGGCCCGGCCCCTCGATCGCCGCCGTCGTCACCGGCCTCGGACCACTGCTCATCCGCCTGCTGCCGACGACCAGCCTCACCGTCGACGCGAACCAGCTCGTCGACACCGAGCGGCTCTCGACGACCATCTGGTCGGTCCGCGAGCGCGGCCTCGGCCGGCGCAAGCGGATCACCCGCGGCGACATGCGGGCGCGGTTCGACGCGGCCCGTGAGATCGTCGCGATCGGCACGGCATACCTGTCCCTCACGACGGCCGTGGGCGGGTGGCTGCTCGTCAGCTCCGCCCCGAGCGACCCGGTCGTCCGCTGGGGCTCGGTCGCCCTCCTCGTCGGGGCCGCGCTGGCCTGCGGCTACCAGTCACGATCGGTGCGCGACAGGCTCCCCCGCTACAGCATGCTGGCGGCGTGCGCGTCGCTGCTGCTCGCCGCGGCCTACGCGTTGCTGGCGACCGGGTGGTCCGCCGCCCCGGTCGTCCTCTTCGTCGTCGCGACCGGCATCGCCTGGATCAGCGTCCTCAGCTCCTCCGCCATCGTGCGCGGCTACCGTTCGACGCGGATGTCGCGGTTCGCCGACGCCATCGAGACCCTCACCGTGGCGCTGTCGCTGCCCCTGGGCATCGTCGCCGCGGGTGGTGTCGAAGCAATCCGGCGGATGACCTCGGGCTGAGGCCACCCGCCGGATGTCGTCCTGAAGGGAGCTACTCCCAGACCTGGGGGCTGGACTCCTCGGTGCCGTCGTACCAGCTCTCCTCGTCCTCATGGGTCAGCTTGTCGACGTCCTGCGCCTGGTCGCGGTCGCCCTTGCGTGAGCCACGACCGCCAGCGGCACCGGCAGCACCTGCGCGGGCTGCGCCGCCGCGCGCGGACGAGCCACGACCGTTGGCACCGGCGCCACCTCGGGCACCGCCCTTGGCGCCCTGCCCGGAGCCGGCGGCCACGCCGCCCTTGCCGTCGAGCTTGGGGACGCCGTAGCGGCCCGAGCCGGTGGCACCCTTGACCGCCGAGCCACGGGCCGAGGTCGCGCCGCGACCCTGCCCACCGCCGGGGACCATCTGGCCACCACGACCGGTGGCGCCGGCGGCACCGCCCGAGCGGAACGCCGTCCCGCGGGCCCCCGCCCCCGTGCCGCGGCCCTGGGCGCCGCCGGTGGGGACCATGCCACCGCCGCGGGAGCCGAACAGGCCGCCGCCACGGGCGCCGAGCAGGCCGCCGATTCCGGCGGCACCCGTGCCGACGCCACCAGCGGCGACACCGAGTCCGCCGCCGCCACCGCCACCACCGGTCGGGAAGGACGTCTGGCCACCGGTCGTGCCGGTGCTCACGCTCGTCGAGCCCGTGACGTCACCGTCGGAGCTGATCGGGTCCTCGTAGGAGGTCGGGTCGGGGTCCGGTCCGGGCGGGTCGCCGATCGTGATCTCCTCCGGCTCCTCGTGGACCGGGATCGGGATCGGGTTCTCGTCGTCGGGGTCGCCCCCGGTGTCGGTGGGCTGCACCTGGAAGCCGGGACCGACGGGCTGGCCGATCTGGTAGCCGCCACCACCGCCCGACGGGGTGGACGTCCCCGTCGGGTAGTTGGTGCTCGGGCCGGGACCGGTCGGCGCGTAGGGCGTCTCGGACTTGGTCTTGGACTCGATCGGCATCGTGCCCGTCGCGGTCTGGGTGTCTGCACCGAGCTGCTCGAGCACGCCCTTGGCGGCCTGGTTGCGCTGCTCCCAGAGGGCGTCCTCGGCCGCGGCCGCGGCCTCGGCGTCGGGCACGCTGTACTGGGCCTTGTTCTCCGGGGTCGGCAGGTAGGGCGCCGGCAGGCGGGTGTGGGCCGAGGGGTCGACGTAGGTCGAGATGCTCGCCACGTCGGAGTACCACCCCGCCTTGGCGTCGCTGATCGCCTTGTAGACCTGGCCGAGGCTGGTGTCGACCTCGCCGACCTTGGCCGCGTGCCCGTCGAGCGTCGTGCTGAGCTTGTCGAGGCTGGCCAGGGCGGCCTCGGCGGCGGGCCCCTGCCAGCCCTTGCCGCCGTCACCCGGCGCCTGGAGCTCGGACTTGACCTGCTGGACGTCCTTGGCGAGGTCCTCGAGCTGGGTCTTGGCCCCCCGCCAGTCCTCCTGCGTCAGCCAGATGGTCGACGTGCTGGCCGCGAACACCTTGAAGAGCTCGCGCTCGAAGTGCTTGGCCTTGGGGTTGAGCGTGGGTCCGCCCCCGCCGCCGTCAGCGATCAACGCCATTGCTGTGCTCCTTCGTCGTGGCAGCGACCCCATCCGTCGCTGCCGTCGTGTCGTTCGTGTTCGTGTCGTTCGTGTCGTGGGTGGCGTTCGTGTCGTGGGCGCGGGACGCGACCACGCCGTCAGCCGCTCCGGGTCCGCCCGACCTGCGCCGGAGAAGGAGGACCAGCACCGCGACGACGGCCAGCGCGCCGATCCCGGCGGCGAGCCACGCGAAGCCCGACCCTCCGCCGTCGGCGTCACCGTCGTCGGGGGTGCCCGTCGGGGCGGCCGCGTCGACGCTCGGGGAGGTCGACGCGGCCGGTGAGCTGCTCGACGACGTGCTCGGCGCGGTCGGCGCGGCGCTCGCCGCGCCGGCGGTG
Source organism: Knoellia locipacati (assembly GCF_007992835.1). Taxonomy (GTDB): domain Bacteria; phylum Actinomycetota; class Actinomycetes; order Actinomycetales; family Dermatophilaceae; genus Knoellia; species Knoellia locipacati. The sequence continues at coordinate 1,920 of NZ_BKBA01000011.1, read as the reverse complement.
GCCGCGGCGATCTGCTCCGCGGTCGGCTCGACGACGCCCTTGTCGACGATCATCGGGTTGGTGTCGGGCAGCGTCTCGACGTCGAGCTTGACGGCGTCGGCGGGGGCGAAGATGCCGAAACCGTAGGACTCGGTCTTGCCCGTGGCCGCGGGCAGGTTGCTGCCCACGCGCCGGAACCACGTGAGGTACTTGCCGTCCTTGGCGCGGATGCCCACCGCCTGGCGCGCCGCCTGGAGGACCTGGTTGCCGGTCGCGTCGGGGTGTGCGGACCAGATGGCGGCCAGCCCGCCCGCGGTGATCGCGGTGGCCTGCGACGCCCCGTCGGCGATGACGTCGCTGCGCCACCCCGACGACCCCGAACCGCCGGAGGCGACCTTGCTTCCGGGAGCCGCGAAGTCGAGCAGCGGGCTCTTGCGCAGCGCGCTGGAGTCGAGGTTGCCGTTGCGGTCGACGTGGGTCACCGTGACGACGCCGTTGCCGATCCCGGGCCAACGGACGTTCGTGGTGTCGTTGTTGGTGGACCCCACGACGATGGCGCCGGCCTTGTAGGCGTCGAGCAGCGCGCCGACCAGGTCTGCGTCGTAGTCCACGGAGAGGCTGATGCTCAGCACCTTCGCGCCGTCCTTGACGGCCTGGCGGATGGCCCGGGCCGTGGCCTTGCCCGACTGGTCGAGGCCCGAGACGTCGAGGCGGCAGCCGTCGCGACCGCCGTCGGTGGTGTCGGCGTAGAGCACGGCGTAGTGGCGCAGCGTCGCCCTGGGGGCGATCCCCGCGATGCCGCGACCGCCCGCGGCGGTGCCCTTGCCGCTGCCGACGATGAGCGAGGCCATGCTCGTCGCGTGGTCGGCGGCGGCCCCCGTGGCGGTGGATGCCTGTCGGCCGCCCGTCTTCGTGAGGCACTCGGTGCTCGAGGCCGCGACCCGGCCCTTGAGCTCGGGGACGCTCGAGTCGATCGGCCCGTCGATCACCGCGACCGTCACGCCCTGGCCGGCGCCGGCGCCGTTGAGCTCGTCGACGCCCATCGCCGCACGCCACCACTGACCGTCGTCGAGCGGGTCCGCCGTCGCGGCGGGCGCGCCGACGAGCGCCACCGAGGCGACAGCGGAGGCTGCGGCCACGGCGAACGCGCGACGGAGGCGGAGCGGACGCGGGGCCATGGTCACTGGAAGTACGGCGACTGAGGCTGGCCGGAGGTGGCGTCGTAGGTCGTGGTGTCCGTTTCGTCACCGGAGGCGGGTGGGGCGTCGCCCGTGGGGATCGCGCCCTCCGACTGGGTGTCGGGGTTCTCGCCGGTCGGGACCTCGCCGCCCTCGGCGGGGGTGCCGCCGGGCGCCGCGGCACCGGACTGCGCCGAGTCGGCCGTCTCGGCGGCGGTCTGCGCCGACTCGGTCGACGAGGCCTGCTCGTGGTTGCGCGTGCTCTCGAGCGGCCCGTTCTCCCAGCGCTGCCAGAGGTCGACGAACGCGGCGCCGGCCTGGTCGTCGCGGTCCTTCATCTGCTGGGCGGAGGTGCGGATGCCCTGGGCCACGGCCTCGAGGTCCGCCTTCGCACCCCGCAGGGTCTCGAGGTAGATCGTGCGGACCTCCTCGAAGACCGAGCCGTACGAGGCGAGCACCGGCAGGTCACCGAAGGTGCTCCTGTCCGCGAGGGCGTCGCGGATCTTCTTGACGCCCTCGGTGGCGTCCGTGTCCCACTTGGTCTGCCTGGTGTTGGCCAAGGTGGTCATGGTCTCGGTCGGGTACTCGACCTCGTTCTCGCCTGACACGGATGGTTCCTCCCCTGAACTTCTCGTCGGTGCGGTGGTGCGGTCCTGCGGTGGTGCGGTGGTGCGGTGGTGCGGTGGTGCGGTGCTGCTGTCGTTCTCACCTGCGGCACGGTCGAGCAGCGGTGCCGGTGACGCGGTCCGTGCCGGCACCCCGC
>NZ_BKBA01000010.1 GCF_007992835.1 Knoellia locipacati | reverse complement strand
ACCCCGCGTCGGGGTGCCGGCACGAACGGTCACGTCATGACCTGGTGGTCAGGACCAGCTGTTCTTGTTGCGGAGCTCACCGGCGAGGTAGGCCTCCTTGGACTGCTCGACGGCCTTCTTGATGTCGAGAAGGAGCTCGTTGAGGTCCTGGACCTCGGTGCCCCACTTCTTCTTGACCTCTTCGAAGGCGCCCTTGGCGCCGGCTTCCCACTCGCCCATGTGCGGACGGAGGTCGCTCTCCATGTCGGAGACCTTGGTCTTGAGGTCGTTGACGCCCTTGACCATGTCGCCGATCAGCGTGTCGAGGCCGCCACTGCCGACCTTGATGTTCTGGCCACCCATCACTTGCCCCCCATCTGCGAGCTGTACTTGCTGAGCAGGTCGGACGACATCTGGTCGTCGGACGTGTACTGCTTGTCGTTGCTGGTGAGGTTCTCGCGGAAGTGGTCGAGGATGTCGACCAGGTCCTTCGCCTGCGTCGTCCACGCGACCTGCACGTTCTGGAACGCCCCGGCGCCGGCACCCTCCCAGTGCGCCTTCACCTGCTCCATCTGCCCCTGCAGCGTGTTGAGCTTCTGCTTGAGGTCCGTCCGTGCCTGATCCACGATCTGGGCGCTCTTGCCGATGGCTCCTGCGCCGACCTTGATGTTCTGGCTTCCCATGTCACTTCCCTTCTCTTCCTGGTCCCAGGGACCTGGCGGTGGTCCTACCGACCACTCATGGTGGTTGGACCCCGGCCTTGGTCGATCCCCCGAAGTCCTGACAGGGAAGACCATACGGTGGCGAATGCCCTCGGCCAATGGGGAGAACTCCCCGTCTATGCTCGGGTCGTCCGGCGCCGTGGCGCGGGGTCCAGAAGTCATGCACCATCGGGGAGGATCACTCGTGAGCCAGAGCACGGCTGCGTCGCTCGTTCGGCTGTCCGTGTCGTCGGGGACCCGACGCGCCGACCTCGGCATCCCCGGGTCGATCCCGGTCGCCGAGATCATCCCGGACCTCGCCCGCGAGCTGGGGGTGCTCGAACCCCACTCCGCCAGCCTCGGCTACCGACTGCTGCGCGCCGACGGCTCACCCGTCGAGAGCGACAGAAGCCTTGCGGCACAGGGCATCGAGGACGGCTCGGTCCTGGCCCTCGAGCCCAACCGAGCCGATGGCGACAAGGTCTACGACGACGTGGTCGAGGCGGTCGCGGACCTCGTCGAGACCCAGTTCACCCCGTGGACCGCGGCCAACAGCGCGGGCACCGCGGTCGGTGCGTCGGTCGTCCTCTTCCTCGCCGCGGCATACGCGTTGTTCACCGCACGTGACAGCGGCATCCTCATCGCCGCCCTCTCGGGCGTCTGCGCCCTGCTCCTCGTGGGCGCCGCCGCCGTCCTCGCGCACGTGCGCAAGCAGCCCGCCGCTGCGGTCGCGCTCGCGCTCACCGCGGTCGTGTATGCCGGTGTCTCGGGTTTCGCCTCCGTCCCGGACGCCGCGCTCTGGGGCGAGGGCCTGCTGTATGCCGGCGCCGGAGTCGCCGTCGTCGGTGTCCTCGGTGCCGTGGCCGTCACGCGCCACCAGCTCCTCGTCGCTGCGACTGCCGCCGTCGGCATCGCGATGATCGCCCTCGGCGCGCTGAGCCACTACGTCGGCTGGAGCCTCACCACCGTCGCCGCCGCGACGTTCATCGTCGCGGCCCTCGTCGGCAACGTCCTGCCGTGGGTGGGCATCTCCACCAGTCGGCTCACGACGCACCCGCCCAAGACCGACCTCGAGATCTTCGAGGACGTCCCCGAGGTCGAGCGCGACGAGGTGCGCCGGCAGGTGGCTGCCGGCCACGAGCTCATCGTCGCGCTGGGTGTCGCGAGCGCCGCGGTGATGATCCTCTGCACCCCGCAGCTCGTCGCGGCCGGCGCCGCGGGCGCGATGCTCACCTTCGTCGGCTTCGTCGCCACGCTGCTTCGCACCCGGCACAGCCGCACCCGGGTCACGGTGCTCATCGCGATGATCGGTGGCATCACCGGGCTCGCCGTCGCGTCCGTCTCGGCCGCCCAGACCCACCCCGACTGGCGCCCACTCCTGGCCCTGGGGCTCGCGGGCGCCGCCGCGGTCGTCGTGGCCCTGGCGCTCGTCCTGCCCCGCACGCGGGTCCAGCTCGGCCGGGTCGCCGACGCCATCGAGGGCGTCGCCCTCGTCGCCCTCTTCCCGCTGGCGGCCTTCGCCGTCGGTCTCCTCTGAGCGCCCGATGGCCACCAAGAAGGACCTCGTCGAGGCCCAGTCGTTCAGCAAGCGCCGACTCACCACGGCCTTCGTCAGCGGCAGCCCCGGCGGCCGCGAGGTCGAGCCGCACCGACCCATGAAGGCCGTCATCGGCGGTCTCGCGCTCACCGTCGTCCTCGTCATCGGCAGCATGGCCTTCGGGTGGCTCAAGGGGTCGCTGCCGCAGAACTGGGGCGACAACAAGCTCGTCATCGCCAAGACCAGCGGCGCGCGCTACATCTCCATCAAGGAGACGCTGCACCCCGTCCTCAACACGACGAGCGCCCGGCTGCTCATCCCGGCCAACAGCTTCGAGGTCATCACCGTCGCCGACGACAAGCTGGCCAAGCAGAAACGTGGCTCCACCATCGGCATCCTCGGCGCGCCCGACTCGCTCACGCCCCCCGACGCCCTGACCAACAGCGGCTGGGTGTCGTGCCTCGGCACCGAGGGTGGGGTGACGACCGCCGTCGGCGCCTCGGCCAAGAGCGCTCCCGCGGTCGACGAGGCGAGCGTGGTCACCACCGGCAAGGAGACCTTCGTCATCGCCGGCGGGATGCGCTACCCCGTCGCGGCGGCCAACCTCTCCGCCGTGACGCTCGCCCTCGGTCTCGACGGCAGGCCCCCGCAGGCCGCCCCGGCCGTGTGGACCAACCTCTTCGCGCTCGGCCCGGCCCTCGAGCCGCTGCGCCTGCCCACCTTCGGCAAGCCCGCACCCGGCCTCCCGCCCGGCGCCACCGTCGGCTCCGTGCTCGCCGTCGCCAACAGCGGACAGGCCGCACGTCGCTACCTCGTCAACTCCGCCGGTGAGCTCGAGCCGCTGCCCGACCTGGCGCACGCCCTCTACCGGATCGGCTCGGGCAGCACGACCGAGGACCTCCCGGTCACCCCGGCCCAGGTCACCCAGCTCAAGGTTGGCCCGCAGCGCGTGGCTCCCCCGGCGTGGCCGACGTCCCTGCCCTCACCCGTCGCAGAGGCCCCCTGCGCCGCGCTCACGACGTCGCGCGGCAACCAGCCCAAGGTCGACCTCTCCACGTCGACGTCGGTGCGCCCCCAGGCGAGCGGGACCAAGACGACCGTCGACCTCGGCACCGGGGCCCTGGTCCGCGCCGTGGGTGCCGGGTCGCTGAGCGCCGGACCGCTGCTCGCCATCGACCAGACCGGCACGTCCTACGCCATCGACGGCTCGACCCCCGACCTGCTGCAGCGGCTCGGCTACCGACCCGAGGACGTCGCGCCCGTGCCCCAGGCCTGGTCCGAGCTCTTCCGCACCGGACCCGAGCTCAGTGTCGAGGCCGCCCAGACCACCGTGGCCGCCGCGTCGTGAGGCACCACCGCGTCGTGACCGCCACGGGGGCGCTGGCCCTCGTCGCGAGCAGCCTCGTCGCACCCGTCGCTGCGCCGTCGGCGCGGGCCGAGGCCCGTGAGTGCACCGAGGGCGTCACCCGGTTCGTCCAGCAGGCGCCGCCGGCCGTCGCCCGGCTCGGCGCCCCGACCGCGTGGTCGCTGTCCACCGGCACCGGCGTGGTCGTGGCCGTCGTCGACTCCGGGGTCGCCGCCAACAACATCCACTTCCCCCGGGGTTCGGTCCTGCCCGGCAAGAGCTTCGTCGGTGGCGCCGCCACGACCGACGAGTCCGGTCACGGCACGGCGATCGCGGGCGTCATCGCCGCGCGCGACATCGGCGAGAAGTCCGGCGTGGTCGGCATCGCCCCCGCGGCGACGATCCTCCCCGTCAAGATCACGGGCGGGCAGGACGGCGGCGACGAGGAGCAGCAGCGCTCGGCCAACCTGGCGCCGGGCATCGCCTACGCGGTGGCCGCCGGCGCCGACGTCATCAACCTCTCCCTCTCGACGACCGCGAACCGCGCCGACGTCCGCGGCGCCGTCGCTGCCGCCGTCAAGGCCGGTGTCATCGTCGTCGCGTCCGGGGGCAACCGCGAGCAGGCGGCCGACGCCAAGGACGGGCTGCGCTACCCCGCCGCCTACCCGGGAGTGATCGGGGTCGCCGCCACCAACGGCGCCGACGTCGTCACCGCCAACTCCATCCGCGGGCCCCAGGTCGACCTGTCGGCCCCGGGCGACAACGTCATCTCCACGTTCCGCTCGTGGGGCGACTGCGTCTTCTCGCAGGAGCAGCAGTCGAGCAGCTATGCCACCGCCTACGTCGCCGGGGCCGCGGCGCTCCTGCGACAGAAGTTCCCCCAGGCCTCGGCCGCCGTCATCGCCCACCGGCTCGAGGCGACCGCGTCCCGCGGGTCCCGGACCGTGCGCAACGACGCCGCCGGCTGGGGGGTCGTCCAGCCCTACGAGGCGATGACCGCCGTCCTCGACGACACCGTCGCCGGCCCGGTGGCACCCGGTGGCGTGGCCCGGCCGACGCCCCCACCCGCGGTGTCGACCATCGACCTCACCCCGGCGCCGGACCCGCGAGCACCCGACCGCAACGCCGTCCTCTGGCTCCTCCTCGGTGTCGGCGCGGCCGTCCTCGGGCTCGGCATGGCCCGGATGCTGCGCCAACCGCAACGGTCCTGAGACGTCCGCGCTCACGCGCGACGGCGCACGGGCAGCGGTCGGGGGGCGCGGGTCCCACGCTCTGGGTGGGCCGGCATACCGCGGCCGAGGAACCCGGTTGGGAGCACAGGTGAGGTTCTGGGAGAATTCCGCTCATGTCTGCTGACCTCACCTCGTCTCGCGCTGCCACGATTCCGGAGCGCCCCTCGCTGGACGGCCTCGAGGACAAGTGGGGACAGGTATGGGCGGAGCAGCAGACCTACACGTTCGACCGTGACGCGGCGCTCGCCGGGCCGCGCTCGGCGGTCTTCTCGATCGACACTCCCCCGCCGACCGCGTCGGGCAGCCTGCACATGGGTCACGTGTTCTCGTACACGCACACCGACTGCATGGCGCGCTACAAGCGGATGGCCGGCTTCAACGTCTTCTACCCGATCGGCTGGGACGACAACGGCCTGCCCACCGAGAAGCGCGTCCAGAACTACTACGGCGTGCGCGGCGACGCCTCGCTGCCCCACGACCCGACGTTCGAGCCGCCGCACCGGGGCGACGCCAAGAGCCTGCGCGCGGGCGACGCGATGCCGATCTCGCGCCAGAACTTCATCGAGCTCTGCGACGAGCTGACCGTCGAGGACGAGAAGGCGTTCGAGTCGCTCTTCCGCCGGCTCGGCCAGTCCTTCGACTGGGACATCTCCTACCGCACCATCGACGACCACTCCCGCGCGACGGCGCAGCAGGCGTTCCTGCGCAACCTCGCCCGCGGCGAGGCCTACCAGGCCGAGGCCCCCGGGCTGTGGGACGTCACCTTCCAGACGGCCGTCGCCCAGGCCGAGCTCGAGGCGCGCGACTACCCCGGCGCCTACCACCGCGTCGCGTTCCACGGCGCCGACGGACCCATCCACATCGAGACGACGCGTCCCGAGCTCATCCCGTCGGTCGTCGCTCTCATCGCCCACCCGGACGACGAGCGGTATGCCGGCCTGTTCGGCTCCACGGTCACGTCACCGTTGTTCGGGGTCGAGGTGCCAGTGGTGGCGCACCCGATGGCCGAGATGGACAAGGGCGCCGGTATCGCCATGTGCTGCACCTTCGGTGACCTCACCGACGTCATCTGGTGGCGCGAGCTCCAGCTGCCGACCCGGTCGGTCATCACCCGCCAGGGACGGATCCAGGCCGAGACGCCGGAGTGGATCGCCGGCGGACCGGGCGCCGAGCTGTTCGGCGAGCTCGCCGGCAAGACCGTGCACTCGGCACGCGAGCTCGTCGTCGCCGCGCTGCGCGAGACCGGGGACCTCGACGGCGAGCCCAAGGCGACCCAGCGCAAAGCCAACTTCTACGAGCGTGGCGAGAAGCCGCTCGAGATCGTCACCTCGCGCCAGTGGTACATCCGCAACGGCGGCCGCGACGCCGACCTCAACGGCAAGCTCATCGGGCAGGGCCAGTCCATCGACTTCCACCCGTCGTTCATGCAGGCCCGCTACGCCAACTGGGTGGCCGGCCTCAACGGCGACTGGCTCGTGTCGCGCCAGCGCTTCTTCGGTGTGCCGATCCCGGTCTGGTACCCCCTCGACGCCGACGGCGAGCCGGTGTGGGACTCCCCCATCGTGCCGACCGAGGAGTCGCTGCCGATCGACCCCGTGTCGCAGGCGCCCCAGGGCTACGACGAGTCGCAGCGCGGCCAGGCCGGCGGTTTCACCGGCGACCCCGACGTGCTCGACACCTGGGCGACCTCGTCGCTCTCGCCGCAGATCGCCGCGGGCTGGCGCAGCGTCGACGAGTCCGGCTCGGTGACGACCGACCCCGTCTTCGACAAGGTCTTCCCGATGGACGTGCGTCCGCAGGGCCACGACATCATCCGCACCTGGCTCTTCGCGACGGTCGTGCGCGCCTACTTCGAGCACGGCACGGTGCCGTGGACCAACGCGGCGATCAGCGGCTGGATCCTCGACCCCGACCGCAAGAAGATGAGCAAGTCCAAGGGCAACGTCGTCACGCCCGAGGACGTCCTGCGCGAGCACTCCGCCGACGCCGTGCGCTACTGGGCGGCCTCGGGTCGCCTCGGCACCGACGCCGCCTACGACGTGGGCCAGATGAAGGTCGGCCGCCGCCTGGCGATCAAGGTCCTCAACGCCTCGAAGTTCGCGCTCTCGTTCGGTGAGGTGGACGGCGACCTGGCCGCGCAGGTGACCAACCCGCTCGACCGGGCGCTGCTCGCCGGTCTGCGCGAGGTCGTCGAGAAGGCCACCGCCGGTTTCGAGTCGTGGGACTACACCCGCTCGCTCGAGGTCACCGAGACGTTCTTCTGGACGTTCTGCGACGACTACCTCGAGCTCGTCAAGGACCGCGCCTACGGCTCGCAGGGTGACGCCGAGGCGGCGTCCGCCCGCGCGACGCTGCGGATCGCGCTCGACGTCGTGCTCCGGCTGCTCGCGCCGTTCCTGCCCTACGTCACCGAGGAGGCGTGGTCGTGGTGGCACGACGGCTCCGTCCACGTGACGTCGTGGCCGACGTCCGACGAGGTCGCCGCCGCCGACGACGGCGTCGACCCCGGCATGCTCGGTGCCGTCGGCTCGGCCCTCGCGACGGTCCGCAAGAGCAAGTCCGAGGCCAAGCTGTCGATGCGGGCCGAGGTCGCACGGATCACCCTCGGCGGTCCCGAGCACCTGCTCGCACACGTCCGCGCGGGCGAGGACGACCTGCGCGCCGCGGGCAAGATCACCGGCTCGCTCGACCTCGTCCCGGCCGACGCCTGGGGCGCGAGCGACGTCGAGCTCATCCCGGTGGAGAAGCCCAAGCCCCAGCAGTGACCTCGGGGACACCGACGACGCCCTGACCGGCCCGAGGCTGCTCCTCGCCTTCGCTCTGCCGCGCCCCGGGAGGGTCAGGCGTTCGACGGGGCCCGCACGCCGCCCATCGACCGCTCGGTCGCCCACGAGCGGATGCGACGGTGCCCGGTCGGCTGCACGACGAACCACGGCACGTCCCAGCCGCTGAGGCCGAGGCGGTGCTCGACGAGCGTGTCGCGCCGGAGGTGCCCCACGCGTCCGGTGCCGGGGTCGTAGACGTCGAGGATGCGGTCCCCGTCGCCGGGCAGGACGAGCACGACGTGGCGGGGCAGCGTCGTGCTCCCGACGTAGAGCAGCCCCGGCTCACCCTCCGCGACGACGTCGAGGAGGCGCTCGAAGGCGGTGCGCAGGCTGGCCCCCGACAGGGGGCGGAGGGCGTCCACGTCGTAGAGCGTGCCGGTCGTCGCCGCGCCGTACTCGAGCTCGCGCTTGGCTCCCCACGGCGGAGTTCCCAGGGCGCGCGGCCAAGGCAGGTTGACCCGGCTCGGGCCCGCGAACAGACCGTTGGTGCGTCGCATGACGACACGCTCGTAGGCCGCGAACCGCTCACCCTCGGTCGCCCCCGCCGGTGACCCCGGCGGGTTGGGGCTGCCGGTCCGCACCCAGCTCGCGAAGGCGGGGTCGACGAGCATCCGGGCGACGGTGAGGCAGGCCGACCCGCACGTCACCGGCGACTGCTGGACCGGGCCGGTGTCACCGGCGCGAAGTCGGTAGGGGGTGGCCACGACGCCATCCTCGCCGCTCCCGCCCCCACTCCGCCAGCCCCCTTCTCCGGCGTGTCCCCGGCACGTCACATGCGGGTGCGCCCGCGGCTCGGCACCGGCCCCGGTCACGTCCCCGACGGCGGGGATTCTCCGTCCCGGACGCGACCCGGAGGCATAGGCTCACGTCACATGGGGCGACGCGAATGGGCATGGACGGCAGGCACCGCGGCCGCGCTGCTGCTCGCTGCCTGGGTGTCGGTGGCGGGCCCGATCGCCGCCTTCACGACGCCGGGGCTGAGCCCACCGACCGACAACGAGTTCGGGGAGCTCGTCGAGCCCGACACCGGTGACGCGCGCACCCCCGGCGCCGACCGGGTCAGGAGTGTCGAGGACAACGAGCTCATCGCGTCGATCGTGGCGTGGACCCTGCGGGTCCTCCTCGTCGTCGTCGTCCTCGTCGTCGCGCTGCTCGTGGCACGGGCGGTCCTGCGCCGCCTCCGCCGCGACACCGTGACCCCGAAGGACGACGTCGAGGCGCCGGTGCTGCCCGACGTGCTCCTCGCCGGCGTCCGGGCGAGCGAGGCCGAGCTCGACCGCGGCACCTCGAGCGAGGCGGTGATCAACGCGTGGCTCGCCCTCGAGCGGACGGCCCTCGAGGTCGGCATCGACGACGACCTCGCGCGCACACCCACCGAGCTCGTCGCGGCGGTGCTCGAGGGCTACGACGTCGACCGGCCGTCCATCCAGCGTCTCGCCGCGCTCTACCGTGAGGCCCGCTTCTCCGTCCACCCGATCGGCGAGGCGCACCGGGGTGCCGCCCGCGAGGCCCTGCGCACGGTGCGCGAGGAGCTCACCCGCCCCCTGCAGGCCATGGGCGGGACCCGGCGATGAGTCAGCGCCTTGCCGACCTCGTGCGCGGCAACGAGATCGCGACCGCCGTCGCGGTCGCCGCCGTGCTCGGCCTCGCGGTGAGCCTGGTCCCCGTCCTCGAGCGACCCCTGCTCCTCCTCGCCTCCACGGGCCTCCTGCTCGTCGTCGCCGCGCTGGCGATCTGGCTGCTGCGCTCGCACCGGGAGGTCGAGTGGACGACGAGCGGCGGCACACCCGAACGCGTCCGTGGCAGCGACCGACGGGTCACCTCGCTCTCGCGCACCATCGACGCAGCGCTCACCGGCGACGAGGCGGCGCGGGCCGACGTCCGCGAGCTCGTGCGCTCCGCCGCCGAGGCCAGCCTCACCGCGCAGCGGCTGGCACCCACCCCGACCGACGACGCCACGCGAGCCGCGCTGGGACCTGCGCTCACGGCATACCTGACCTCCGCGACACCTCGCCCGGTGACCACCGACGAGCTCGCATCGTTCATCACCACCCTCGAGGAGCACTGAGTGAGCGACACCCCCACCCTGCGTGAGGTCGCCGACCTCTCCGCCCAGATCCTGTCGGCCGTCGAGCGGGCCGTCGTCGGCAAGCGCGAGAGCCTCGAGCTCGTCCTCGCGGGTCTGCTCTCCGGCGGTCACGTCCTCATGGAGGACTTCCCCGGCCTCGGCAAGACGCTCGCGGCGCGGTCGTTCGCGCAGGCGCTCGGCATCGACTTCGCCCGGGCGCAGTTCACGCCCGACCTGCTGCCCAGCGACCTCACTGGCGCGTTCATCTACGACCAGCGCACGCACGAGTTCGTCTTCCGCCGCGGGCCGCTGTTCACGCAGCTGCTGCTCGCCGACGAGATCAACCGCACCCCTCCCAAGACGCAGGCCGCGCTGCTCGAGGCGATGCAGGAGGGGCAGATCACCGTCGAGGGCGAGACGTTCACCCTCGATCGCCCCTTCCACGTCCTCGCGACGGCCAACCCGGTCGAGTACGAAGGCACCTATCCCCTCCCCGAGGCGCAGCTCGACCGGTTCCTGCTGCGGGTCTCGTTCGGCTACCCCGGCGCGGCCGACGAGTGGGAGGTCCTGCGCCGCCGCATCGACCGCCGACAGGAGGCGCAGACCGTCCCGGCGATCACCGACGCCCCCGGGTTCGTCGCGATGCAGCGGGCCGTCGAGACGGTCACCGTCGACGAGAGCGTGGGCCGCTACTGCGTGCGGCTCGCCGCCGCGACCCGCTCGCACGCGAGTCTCGTCCTGGGGGCCTCTCCGCGCGGCTCGCTCGCGCTCATGCTCGCCAGCCGCGCGTATGCCGTGGTCCGCGGCCGCGACTACGTCACCCCCGAGGACGTCAAGGCCGTCGCGCACGCCGCGCTGGACCACCGCGTCACGGTGCGGCCGGAGCTGTGGATCAACGACGTCACCGCCGAGAGCGTCATCAGCGCGATCCTGTCGTCGGTGCCGACGCCCTCGCCGACCGAGGGCGAGAGGCGCACCGGGTACGAGGGGCCGTGAGCGACACCGACTCCGTGGCCGGCGACTCCGTGGCCGGCGACTCCCCGGCCGGCGGCACCGCCGTGGCGGAGGTGCCCGGGGGCACCGCCCTCTCGGCGCGCTGGCGTCCCACGCCAGCGCACACCCGCGCCATCGTGGTGAGCCTGCTGCTCCTCGGCATCGGTGCGGTGATGCGTCGCCCCGACGCCGTCGCGCTGGGCACGCCGCTCGCCGTCGTCGCCGTCTGGGCGCACGTACGACGCCCCACCGTGTCACCGGTCGTGCACGCCTGGCTGCGCCACTCGGTCCTGCGCGAGGGCCAGACGACGGCGTGGACCGCCTCCGTCGAGCCCGGGCCGGGGGTCGAGGACGTCGGGCTCGCGGTCACCGAGACCGAGTTCACGCGCTACACCCCGACGAGCCAGGCGGTGACCGTGGGTGACGTGCGGGGTGGGCCCGTGCGGCTCGACGTCTTCTGCCAGAGCATGCGGTGGGGGCTGCGGCGTCTCGGCCCGGCCACCTGCGCCGTGGGCAGTGCGTTCGGCGCGCACGTGTGGGAGCCGGGGCCCGTCCACGCGCCCCTCGTGCCGACCGTCCCGCTGCCCGAGGCGTTCTCGGCCCGCAGCCCTGCTCCGGACCCCGACGGGCTCGTCGGGCGGAGCCGCTCGCGGCACCAGGGCGACGGCAGCGAGCTCGCGGACGTGCGCGCCTTCCGCTTCGGTGACCGCCTCCGTCGCATCCACTGGCCGGTCTCGGTGCGCACCGGTGAGCTCCACGTCACGACGACGTACGCCGACGAGGACAGCGAGATCCTCCTGCTCGTCGACGCCATGCAGGACCTCGGCCGCAGCACCGGCTTCGAGGGCGAGGGCAGCAGCCTCGACAACGGCGTCCGTGCCGCCGCGGCCGTCGCGGAGCACTACCTGCGCGCCGGGGACCGTGTGGGGGTGCAGGTGCTCGGGGCACACCAGAGTCCCCGTCTGGCTCCCGGACTCGGCACCAACCAGCTGCGCCGCATCCTCGACGTCCTCGCCCGGGTGCGGGTCGCCGACGGCGGCGTCGTCGACGAGAAGCGGCTGCGCGGGCAGCTCCAGCACCCCGTCTCGGCCGGCACCCTCGTCGTGTTCCTCACCCCGGCGGTCTCGGTCCAGGTGCTCGCGCACGCCGCTCAGCTGGCCCGTCGCGGCACCTCGACGATCGTCGTCGACACGCTTCCGCGCACCATGGCCACCGGGGACCTCACCGACGAGCAGCTCGCCGGGCTGGTCCCGGAGCGCTCGGCGTCGGCCACGGCCCGCCTCGCCTGGAGGCTTCGGCTCCTCGAGCGCTCGCGTGAGGTGTCGCGGACCCGGCTCAGCGGCGTACCCATCGTTCCGTGGGTCGGCCCCGGCACCCTCGACCTCGTCATGCGCGACATCGCCCGCCAGCGACGCTCACCCAGGGTCGTGACCCGATGAGGTCGCGCTCGCAGAACGTCCTGCGTGCCGTCATCGCGGTCGTGTCGGTCGGGCTCGCCATCCTCACGGTGACGGTGGGCCCGCTCGGCTCGGTGGTCGCCGCACTCCTGCTCACCGCCCTCACGCCCTTCGTCGTCCTCGACCCGGGGTCGCGGATCACGGCGCTGCTCATCACCCTGCACGGTCTCCACTGGCTCATGAGCAACACGGTCCCCGACGGGATGCGCGACTGGGTGCTCACCCTCGTCATGGCGTGCGGGCTGCTGACGATCCACCTCGCGGCGGCACTGGCGGCGACGCTGCCGCAGAGTGCGCCCGTCCCCCGTGCGAGCGTCGAGCGCTGGGGGCGCCGTGGGCTGGCCGTCCTCGGGCTCTCGGTCCCGGTGTGGGCGCTGCTCGTGTCGCAGACGGCGTCCCGTCCCGGCGGGGACCCGGTGGCGACGTATGCCGCGCTGGCGGCACTCGCGCTCCTCGGACTGGCGCTCTGGCTCTCGCTCGCGAAGGCTCCGGTGCAGCGCCGCGAGCGCTGAGTCGCGCTCGCCGAAGGCCAAGGCTCCGGGCTCGGCGCCGGGAGCACTGAACCGCGCGCTCGGTGAGGCCGGCGGTCCGGGCACACGGCCGGCACCTCGGCCGGTCGTGCCGGTGGCCGTTCGCCGTCCGGGTCCGCGTCCCCGTGCGGGGACGACGGGCTCAGGCGGTGCGCTTGCGCCGCTTGGGTCCGGCGTCGCGGCGCACGACCGTCGGCAGGACGTTCTTGCGGACGACCTCGTCGGTGACGACCACCTTGGTGATCTCGTCGTCGCTCGGCACGTCGAACATCACGGGGAGGAGGACCTCCTCCATGATCGCGCGCAGACCACGGGCGCCGGTGCCGCGGGCGAGAGCCTGCTCGGCGACGGCCTCGACGGCCTCGTCGGTGAACTCGAGCTCGACGCCGTCGATGCGGAACATCTTCTGGTACTGCTTGATGAGCGCGTTGCGCGGCTCGGTGAGGATCTGGACCAGGGCGCTCGTGTCGAGCGGCGTGACCGTCGTGATGACGGGGAGGCGGCCGATGAACTCGGGGATGAGCCCGAACTTCATGAGGTCCTCGGGCATGACCTCGTGGATCGACTCGGCGAGGTCCTTGGGCGTGTGCAGCTCGGAGCCGAAGCCCAGGCCCTTCTTGCCGTTGCGCGACTCGATGAGCTTCTCGAGGCCGGCGAAGGCGCCGCCGACGATGAAGAGCACGTTGGTCGTGTCGATCTGGATGAACTCCTGGTGCGGGTGCTTGCGACCACCCTGGGGCGGAACGCTCGCCGTCGTGCCCTCGAGGATCTTGAGCAGCGCCTGCTGCACGCCCTCACCCGACACGTCACGCGTGATGCTCGGGTTCTCGGACTTGCGGGCGATCTTGTCGACCTCGTCGATGTAGATGATGCCCGTCTCGGCCTTCTTGACGTCGTAGTCGGCGGCCTGGATGAGCTTGAGGAGGATGTTCTCGACGTCCTCACCGACGTAGCCGGCCTCGGTCAGGGCCGTCGCGTCGGCGATGGCGAAGGGGACGTTGAGCATCTTGGCGAGGGTCTGCGCGAGGTAGGTCTTGCCGCAGCCGGTCGGCCCGATGAGCAGGATGTTGGACTTGGAGATGTCGACGTGGTCGGCGTCCTTCTTGCCGATCGCGTCACCCGCCTGGATCCGCTTGTAGTGGTTGTAGACGGCGACGGCCAGCGACCTCTTGGCGACGTCCTGCCCGATGATGTACTGCTGCAGGAAGTCGAAGATCTCCTTGGGCTTCGGCAGCTCGTCGAGGCCACCGAGCTCGGAGGACTCGGCGAGCTCCTCCTCGATGATCTCGTTGCAGAGCTCGATGCACTCGTCGCAGATGTAGACCGCGGGTCCGGCGATGAGCTTCTTGACCTGCTTCTGGGACTTGCCGCAGAAGGAGCACTTCAGCAGATCGCTGGTCTCTCCGACTCGTGCCACTGGGTCCGGTCCCTTCGCTTGACGACTGGTGCCGCTGGCACGACCCGGGGTCGGGCTGCTGCGACGTCACCGACACTACTTCGAGAGCGCGTCGACGCAACCCATTCAACGCCTCCGACACGGGGTGAGTCGCGCTTGTCCGCTCTCGGCAGAACGGTGCCCACGCGCGGCGGCAAGCCACTCCCCAGTGATGGTTGAACGCTCACCTCACCACCCACCGTGGCGTTGTCGGGGCCATCTCGCGTCGTCGCCTCATGATCTCCACCCGACGACGCAGGAAGCCCCCGACAGCCCACTGCCTGTGGATGACGCAACGGCGCCGGGGGCGATCGCTGCCACGCTGGGTCGATGCTCGGACCACCGGCCCACCCGGCCTTCGACCCCACGTGCCTGCACCTCGCGGCCGACCTGCGGCGGCTCGGCATCGAGCCGACCCGTGGCGCGTGGCACCAGGTGAGGCACGGGGTCTGGGTCCGGGCGGACGCCTTCGCGGCCATGGACCCGCTCCACCGGCACGCCGCTCTCGTGCACGCCTCCGCGCTCACGCGTCGAGGTCCCGGCGAGCTCGTGTTCGCCCGGGAGGCCGCCGCCGCACTCTGGGGGCTCCCCCGCATCACGCCGTGGCCGACCCACGTCCACCACCTCGTCACCCGCCGGGGTGTCAGCGGCGCCACGGTCCTGCGCCCCTTCCTCGGCACCGAGGCCGAGCCCGTTGACGTCGACGGTCTCCTCGTGACCTCCGTGGCTCGCACAGTCGTCGACCTGGCCCGGACCGGCACCTTGCACGACGCCGTCACCGCCGCCGACCACGCGCTGCGCCACGGCCTCTGCACGCGTGCCGAGCTGCTCGACGAGGCGACATCCATCCCCGCGCGCGGTCACGGACGTGGTGCGGCTGGTCTCGTGGCAGAGCTCGCCGACGGTCGGAGCATGTCGCACGGAGAGAGCCTCTCGCGCGTGCAGATGTTCGTGCTCCGGCTCCCCCGTCCGGAGCTCCAGGTGGCCTTCCACGACGACCTGGGGCACATCGGGGACACCGACTTCGGCTGGAAGGGAGTCGCCGGGGAGTTCGACGGCCGGCTCAAGTACCGCGTCCCGCCCGGTGGCAGCGCGCAGGACGTCGAGCGCGTCGTCTGGGCCGAGAAGAAGCGCGAAGACCGGCTGCGCAGGCAGGCCCGCGTGGCTCGGTGGGTGTGGGCGGAGGCAGTGCAGAAGTACCGCCTCGCCGCCATCCTCGCGCAGGTCGGCATCACCCCGGAGCGGCGCAGCGCGTGGTTCGACCTGGGCGCCTGAGCACCCGGACGCGGTTGTCGCCACCATCTCGCGACGTCGGGGCCACATCTGGGCCCGACGACGCACGATGGGCCCGACAACCGGGGCCGGGCCGGGTGTCACGGAGCCAGAACGCAGGTATGCCGTCCGCTCGGGTGAGCGGACGGCATACATGGTGTGCGTGTGGACCGAGAGGGTCAGCTCTCGAGAGCCGCCTTGCGGGAGACGAGCACCTCGTCGATGAGGCCGTACTCCTTGGCGGCCGCGGCCGAGAGGATCTTGTCGCGCTCGATGTCCTTGCGGACGAGCTCGACGTCGCGCTCGGCGTGCAGCGCGATGGTGTCCTCGAGCCACTCGCGCATCCGCAGCACCTCGTTGGCGTGGATCTCGAGGTCGGAGGCCATGCCACCCGTGCCCTCGATCGCCGGCTGGTGGATGAGCACGCGGGCGTTGGGCAGGGCGTAGCGCTTGCCCTTGGCGCCGGCACCGAGCAGGACGGCGGCGGCCGAGGCCGCCTGGCCGACGACGAACGTCTGCACGTCGGGACGGATGTACTGCATCGTGTCGTAGATCGCCGTCATGGCCGTGAACGAGCCACCGGGGCTGTTGATGTACATGAGGATGTCGCGGTCGGGGTCCTGCGACTCGAGCACGATGAGCTGCGCGATGACGTCGTCGGCCGACGCGTCGTCGACCTGGACGCCGAGGAAGATGATGCGGTCCTCGAACAGCTTCGTGTAGGGGTCGGTCCGCTTCATGCCGTAGGAGGTGCGCTCCTCGAACTGCGGCAGGATGTAGCGGCTCGACGGACCGGGGACCGTGAGGCCGCTCGTGCGGGTCGGGTAGTTCGCGTTCATGTCTGGTATCTCTCCTGGTCGCCGGGTCAGTCGGTGACCGGGTTGTCGGACGTGTTGCCGGCCTGGTCGGCGCGCGAGAACACGTGGTCGACGAAGCCGTACTCCTTGGCCTCGCTCGCCGTGAACCAGCGGTCGCGGTCGGAGTCGGCCTCGATCTGCTCGGGCGTCTGGCCGGTGTGCTCGGCGATGAGGTCGGCCATCTGCTTCTTGATGTGGAGCAGCTGCTCGGCCTGGATCTTGATGTCGGACGCGGTGCCGCCGATGCCGCCCGAGGGCTGGTGCATCATGACGCGGGCGTGCGGGGTGGCGTAGCGCTTGCCCGGGGTGCCCGCGGAGAGCAGGAACTGCCCCATCGAGGCGGCCATGCCCATCGCGACCGTGGCGACGTCGTTGGGGACCCACTGCATGGTGTCGAAGATCGCCATGCCGGCGGTCACCGAGCCACCGGGGCTGTTGATGTAGAGCCAGATGTCCTTGTCGGAGTCCTCGGCGGCGAGGAGGAGCATCTGCGCGCAGATCGCGTTGGCGTTCTCGTCGCGCACCTCGGAGCCGAGGAAGATGATCCGCTCCTTGAGGAGGCGGTTGTAGATGCTGTCGTCGAGGCCGAGCTTGTCGCCCGGACCGGCTGCGACGATCTCGTTGCTGCTCACGCTGGTCGCTCCTGCCGTGATGTGGGGTCGTGCCTTTCGCTGACCCTAACGCGCGTGTCCGCCGGGACACTCCCGCCCCCGGGCGATGTTCGCCCTGAGCACAATGCCCGGACCGACGGCGTATGCCGGTCAGACCGGGCCGCGCACCGGCTCGGCTTCCGAGGTCGTCGCCACCCGGGAGGGCTCGCGCACGCTCTCGAGGATGAGCTGGACGAGCAGCGCCATGGTGCCGACCGCGAGCAGGCTCCGGAGCACGCCGACGTGGTCGCCGAGGAAGCCCAGGGCCGGCGGGCCGGCGATGAAGGCGAAGTAGCCGATGGTCGCGACGACCGACATGCGGGCCGGGGCGCGCCGGGCGTCGTCGGCACTCGCGCTGAGCCCGACGGGGAACCCGAGCGAGACGCCGACACCCCACACGGCGGCACCGACGAAGGCCATCCAGTCGCTGCCGAAGATCACGAGGAGCGAGCCGAGGACCGCGAGCACGAACGTCGCGCGCAGCACGGGGACGCGGCCGTAGGTGTCGAGCCAGCGCGTCCCGAGGAGGCGCCCGATGGTCATGAAGGACAGGAACGTCGCGAAGGCGAGCACCCCGGCCCAGGTGGGCAGGTCGTGCCCCTCGACGAAGGCGACGGCGAGCCAGTCGTTGGCGGTGCCCTCGGTGAACGCCGCGACGAGCACGACGAGGCCGATGAGGAGGGTGCGGGGCTCGAGCCACGCCGAGCGTGCCGGAGCGGCGGTCGACCCTGCGCCCGCGGCGTCCTCGGCGCGCGCGTCCGCCTCGGCCGCCTTGTCCTTCTCGTGCTCGGAGGCCTCGACCTCACGCGGGAGGAAGGCGCGCATGGCCACGAACCCACCGGCGGTGACGATGAGCGCGGACCCCAGCAGGTGCGGCAGGAGCGGGACCGAGGCCCAGGACATCCCCGACCCGACGAGGGCGGACACGACCGTGCCACCGCTGAAGGCGGCGTGGAACTGCGGCATGACGGTCTTGCCGAGGAGCCGCTCGACCGAGGCGCCCTCGAGGTTCATCGCGACGTCCCACACGCCCACCCCGGAGCCGATGAGGAACAGTCCGCCGGCCACGACGAGGCGGGACTCGGCGAGGTCGACGCCGGCGCCGACGACCCCGAAGCCGACGATCCCGATGAGCATGCCGACACGGATCGTCGGCACGACGCCGAACCTCTCGGCCAGGCGACCCGTCGACGGCATGGCGAGCATCGAGCCCGCGGACATCGCGAAGAGCGTGGCACCGAGCTGGCCTGCCGAGAGGTCGAGTCCGGCCTTGGCATCGGCGATCCGCGACGCCCACGTGGCGAAGGCGATGCCTGCGAGGGCGAAGACGACGAAGACGGCGGTGCGGGCGGCGACGACGCGCTCGCGCGGCAGGGCGGTGGTGGTCATGGAGCGGGTCCTAGGAGCTGTGGCCGGGCCACCGCGCCGTCGGTGCTGCGATCACGACGCTGACGGCGCGGAGGGAAGGAGGTTCGGGGTCGAGGTCGATCGAGTCGAATCGATTCGATAGTCTCTCTCCCATGAGCCGCCCACGTCAAACCCGCAAGGTGACGCTGCGCGACGTCGCCGACCGGGCCGGCGTCTCGATCAGCACCGCGTCGCTCGTCTTCAGCGGCCGCGGACCGGTGGCCGACGCCACCGCCGAGCGGGTCCGGGGCGCAGCATCCGACCTCGGCTACGCCGGGCCCGACCCGCTCGCCAGCTCGTTGCGCCAGGGCCGGTCCGGGACCGTCGCAGTGATCGTCGAGGACCGGCTGCTGCACGCCTTCCGCGACCCGTTCGCCCTCGCCGTGCTCGACGGCCTCGCCCAGGAGCTCGACGCCATGGGGACGAGCATGCTGCTCCTTGCCGACCACGCGGACTCCCCCGACAACCCGCTGGCGGCCCATGCCGTCGATGCCGCGATCTTCCCGCTCTGCGGACGGAGCGACAGCCCGATCGTCGACCACCTCACGGCGCGGCACATCCCCATGGTCGGCGCAGGAGCGCCGGTGCACGACGAGGTCGTCCACGTCGTCATCGACGAGCGCGGCGCCTCCGCCACTGCGACCCGGCACCTCGTCGAGCTCGGTCACACCCGCCTGGCGCACGTGACGATGCCGCTGGGCGCGCCCCGCCCCACGCACACCCTCGACGTCGACGACCTCGAGGCTGCGACTTACCCGGACTCGCGCGAACGCGCCCTCGGCTTCCTCGACCTGGCGCCCCACGGCAGCCCGGTCGTCGAGGCCGAACACCCCGACGTGGCGGAGGGCGAGGCCGCGGCACGCCTGCTGCTCGACGTCGACCCCGAGCACCGGCCGACGGGCATCGTGGCCCAGTCCGACCTGCTCGCCGCCGGGGTCGTCCGTGCCGCTCGGGCACTGGGACTGGCCGTACCCGCGGACGTGTCCGTCACGGGCTTCGACGGCGTCGACCTGCCGTGGCTCGACACCCGGCTCACGACGATCGAGCAGCCGGGCGAGGCCAAGGGGCGCCTCCTGGGTGACCTCACCAGACGCGCGCTGGCGGGCGAGTCCCCGGCGAGCACGCCGTTCGAGGTGCGGTTGCGCGTCGGGGACTCGACCGGCCGGGCGCCGGGCTCCTCAGGAGCCTGAGGAACCCGGCGACCCTGAGGAACCCGGCGACCCTGAGATCCCGGCGAGCCTCAGGAGCCTGACGAGGCCTCGGCGAGCCGGCCGAGCGTCTCCTCGAGCTGGTGCTCGCTCACGAGCGGGAAGGACACCTTCTGGAGGACGTCCTTGTCGGTGACCTTGGACCAGTCGTAGGTGTGGGTCACCAGGGTCTGGTCCGGCCCCTGCTGCTCGAGGCGCCAGACCCACTCCCAGCCCAGCGGGTCGGTGCCGGCCGGCGTGGTCTGCCACGCCAGCAGGGAGTTGGTGTCGTAGCCGGTGACGTGGTTGTCGGTCTGGTAGTCGCCACCCATGTGGGGACCGGACATGTTCATGGTGAACACGTCGCCGACCTTCTGGATGCGGTCGGCCTGCTCGACGGACCGGATGAAGCCCGAGCCGTCGAGCTCCTGGTGGCGCTGCGGGTTGCTCAGCACGTCGAACACCTCGCTGGCCGGAGCATCGATCGTGCGGGACACGGTGATCTGCTTGTCGTCGCTCATGCCCCCACCCTCATCACGGATCGGCGCGCAGTGCAACCTGCGGACCCCGGGAAGCACGTATGCCGTGTGCCCACCTCTCGGTGGGCACACGGCATACGTCGTGGTTGCGTCGAAGGCGTCAGGCCTTCGCGGTCTCCTCGGTCTCGGCCTCGGCGACCTCGGCGGCCTCGTCGTCGTCGGCCTCGAGCTCGGGGTCGACCGTCTCGGCCTGGGGCACGAGCTCGTTGAGGTCGATCGAGTTGCCGGCCGTGTCGGTGACGACGGCCTTCTCGAGGACGGCCGCGAGCGCCTTGCGACGCGCGACCTCCTGGACCATGGCGGGCACCTGGCCCTGCTGGTCGATCGCCTGGGCGAACTGGTTCGGGTCCATGCCGTACTGCTGCGCGCTCATGATGAGGTACTCGATGAGCTCGGGCTGCTCGACCGAGATCTCGAGCTTCTCGGCGAGGGCGTCGAGGAGGAACTGGCCCTTGAGCGCCTTGCGGGTGCTCTCGTCGACCTCGGCGCGGTGCGTGTCGTCCTCGAGGCGGTCCTCGCCCTCGAGGTGGCTGTTGACCTCGGCCTCGACGATGCCGTCGGGCACGGGGACCTCGACCGAGTCGAGGAGGTGCTCGAGGACCTTGTCGCGGGCCTGGACGCCCTGCTCGAACTTCTTGGCCTGCTCGGCCTGCTTGACGACGTCCTCGCGGAGCTCGTCGAGGGTGTCGAACTGCGAGGCGAGCTGGGCGAAGTCGTCGTCGAGCTCGGGGAGCTCACGGACCTTGACGGACTGGACGGTGACGGTGCACTCGGCGTCCTGGCCCTCCTTGTCGCCACCGGCGAGCGGGGCGGTGAAGGTCACCGTGTCGCCGGCCTTGGCGCCGGTGACGGCGTCGTCGAGGCCTTCGAGCATGTTGCCGGAGCCGACCTCGTAGGTGACGCCCTCGACGCTGTCGATCTCCTCGCCCTCGATGACGGCGGAGAGGTCGATCGAGAGCACGTCGCCGGACTCGACGGCGCGCTCGACGGTCGAGAGGGTGCCGAAGCGCTGGCGCAGCTCGGTGAGCCGCTCCTCGACGTCCTCGTCGGAGGCCTTGACCTCGTCGACCTCGACGGCGATGCCCTCGAGCTCGGGGAGCTCGATCTCGGGACGCACGTCGGTCTCGACGGTGAACTCGAAGTCCTGCCCGTCCTCGAGCGGGACGGCGGTGACGTCGACCTCGGGCTGGCCGATGGCCTTGACGCCCTCGGCGTCGACAGCCTCGGCGAAGAAGCGCGGCAGGGCCTCGTTGACGGCCTCCTGCACGACGGCGCCACGGCCGACGCGCTGGTCGATGATGCGCGCGGGGACCTTGCCCTGGCGGAAGCCGGGGATCTGGATCTGGCTGCCGATCGTCTGGTACGCCTTGTCCAGGTCGGGCTTCAGCTCGTCGAAGGGCACCTCCACGATGAGCTTGACCCGGGTCGGGCTGAGGGTCTCGACGGCACTCTTCACTTCAGGCACTCCACACGTGTTGGGATCAGTGGTCGGTGCGGGCCTGCGGCCCGCGGATGCGATCGCGGATCGGTGTGCGACTCCATCGCCGGGACGGCGCGGGCGTGCGCGCACAGGCGCACGGCACATCGAACGAGATCAAACTCCTCCCCATGCTAACGGCCATGGCACCCGGCGCCGAATCGCCGTCGCGTCCGCCCCCCGCAGGCGCCCGCGCCGGAGTACGTTCCAGCGAGTGGCCGGACCCGGCCCGCAGCCCATGAGGAGACCCCCATGTCACGACGTCTCATCCGTCCCGCGCTCGGAGTCCTGGCGCTCGCCGCCTCCACCCTCGCGATCTCGGCCCCCGCCGGCGTGAGTGCGGCCGGCACGCCGCCCCCCGCCGTCGCCGCGTGCGACCCGGGCGCCGGAGCCACCTCGGCCGCCCGCGTGCGGGACACGGCGAAGGACGCCAAGGAGCCCGAGCTCTACAGCAAGAACGAGGCCAACGCCTACGGCGTCATCAAGGACCGCCCGCTCATGGCCTCCGGCTCGGTGAAGATCCCGACGATCTTCCACGTCGTGTCCAAGGAGCAGCTCAGCCCGGCCGCGACGACCCGCATGAACACGATGATCGCCGCGCAGATGAAGGTGCTCAACGACTCCTACTCCGGCGCCACGGCTGCCGACGCGTCCGACACCCCGTTCCGCTTCAACCTCACGAAGACGACCTTCACCGTCAACCCGGTCTGGAACACCGTGACCCCCGGCAAGGTCGAGCGCGACATGAAGGCCGCTCTCTACGAGGGCAACTCGCGCACGCTCAACGTCTACGTCGCGGACATCGGCGACGGCCTCCTCGGCTGGGCCTACTTCCCCAAGGGCTACAACAACGGCCGTGACTTCATCGACGGCGTCGTCATGCTCGACGAGTCGATGCCGGGTGGCACCGCGGGCAAGTACTCCCTCGGCGACACCCTCACCCACGAGGTCGGCCACTGGCTCATGCTCGAGCACACCTTCGCCCACGGCTGCTCGGCCTCGGGCGACTACGTCGCGGACACCCCCCGCGAGGCACAGCCGCAGTTCAACTGCCCGGTCGGCGCCGACACCTGCACCGCACCCGGGCTCGACCCGATCCACAACTTCATGGACTACACGCAGGACTCCTGCATGAACATGTTCACGCGTGGTCAGGCCGAGCGGATGAGCGACGCCTGGCTCGCCTTCCGGGCCTGAGACTCCCCCGCACGGCCCGGTATGCCGTCCGCGCACCTCGCGCGGACGGCATACCCGTGTCCGGGGCGGGACGCCTCAGCCCAGGAAGGTGCCCACGACGAAGGTGAGTGCGTTGACCCCGACGACGCCGAGGGCGACGACGAGCCCCACGACCCCCGGGACCCACCCGTCACGGCGCCCGAACCGGGCCGCCCGGCGACCCTGCTGCCACGCGAGCACACCGGGGACGGCCATGAGGAGCAGGGCGGGCGTGGCCGCGAGCACCACGGTCCAGGCGGGCGCCCCCTGCTCGGTGCCGCCGAGGAGCGAGAACAGTCCCTCGCCGAGGACGAAACCGACGACGAGGGAGACCGGGTACAGCGCCAGCGACCACTAGGCGCGGCGGTAGGCCGCGTCGGCGATCCCGGCGTAGGTGGGCGCACTGCGGTGCTCGCCGTCGCGGGCGGGGCTGCGGGTCGTGTCCATGGTGCCGTCCTGGGTCTGTGCGACCAGCGTCGCCCGGAGGGGCGGACGTCGGACAGGGACGAAGGTCACCGACCGGCTGTGAAGCGTGGAGCGGGTGACGAGAATCGAACTCGCGTAGTCAGTTTGGAAGACTGAAGCTCTACCATTGAGCTACACCCGCAGCGCTCGTCGTGGACGGCCTGGACCGTCCGGCTCGGAGCAGGGGTTAGCCTAGTGGCCGCCTCCGCGGGATCCGAAATCGGCCGACAGTCCTCGTGTCCTGATCACGGTCCGTACGAGGCGAGTCCGGGGTATGGCGCAGCTTGGTAGCGCGTCCGCTTTGGGAGCGGAAGGTCGCCAGTTCGAATCTGGCTACCCCGACGGTCGATGCCTGCGACGCGCGCCACGCGCCTCGCAGGCATCCGTCGTCTGCGGCACGGCGACCGTCGGTGGTCAGCGGGACCGGGTCAGGGCGAACTCGGCCACCGTGCGCCCAGCCGCCAGCCCCTTGGCCTCGAAGCCGTCGCGAGGACGCCAGTCCGGCCGCTCGCCCTCGACGAGGTCCCACCCGCCGTGGTGGGCGACCTGCTCCCGCACGTGCGCGGCGTAGACGGCGTGGTCGGTCGCGATCCGGAGCACCCCGCCCGGCGCGAGCCGGTCGGCGAGCAGGGTCAGCGTGTGCTGCTGCACGAAGCGGCGCTTCGCGTGCTTGGCCTTCGGCCACGGGTCGGGGAAGAAGAGGTGCACGGCGGCGAGCGAGCCGCTGGGAACACGGTCGGTGAGCAGGGGCATCGCGTCACCCCGCTCCACCCAGAGGTTGGTCAGCGCGAGCGGCTCCGCGGCGGCGAGCATCCGGGCCACGCCGGGCACGTGCACCTCGACGGCCAGCAGGTCGTGGTCGGGGTGGGCGGCGGCGTAGGCGACCGCGGCCGCACCGTGGCCCGAGCCGATCTCGAGCACGACGGGAGCGGTCCGCCCGAACCACGCCTGTGCGTCGAGCATCCCCTCCGGCGGGACCTGGTGGCGCGGGAGCAGGCGCTCCATCCGCTCGGCGGTCAGCGGTGACGTGCGCCACCGGGGCGTGAACGTCCGGACCCCATGTCGAGGGGTGTGGTCGAGGGCGGAGCGCGACGAGGACACGGGTTGAGGTTAGCGCCGTCGGGCGGACCGTCCCTGCCGCGGCCAGGCGGCAGGACCGGCGCGCCCTCTCTTGGCCCGCGCGTCAGCGACGCGCGATGACGAAGACCGCGCGGTCGTCCGCCTCGCCCGAACGGGCCTGCGAGACAACGGCATTGACGACGGAGTCGCGGCGAACCATGGCCTGGGCGGCAGCGCCGAGCATGCGGTCGGTGCCCTCGGAGAGGTCGTGCCGGCGGGACTCGATGATGCCGTCCGAATAGAACATCAGCGCATCGCCCGGGGCGAGGTTGCCCCGAGTGCGCGGGAAGCTCACGCCGTCGACGAGGCCGAGCACCGGACCGCGTCCGCCCTCGAGGACCTGCCAGCTGCCCGTGCCGTTGGACCACCTCACCGGTGCGGGGTGGCCGGCGTTGCCGATCGAGTAGTCGCCCGTGTCGAGGTTGAGGTCGAGGTGGACGGCGGTGGCGAAACCCTCGATCCACCCCTGCCGCACGAGGTAGCTGTTGGCGGCGACGAGGAACGCGCTCGGGTTGAGGGCCCCGAGGAGGGCACCGAGCGCTCCCGACAGCAGCAGCGAGCGCGTGCCCGCCTCACGGCCCTTGCCGCTCACGTCGACGAGGGCGACCTCGAGGTGGCGGCCGCCGAGGGTGTCGCCGATGACCATGAAGTCGCCGGAGAACCCCTCGCCGTGCGCCGACAGCACCGCGGACTCGGCGGTCCAGCCCTGCGGCAGCGCCGGGAGCGTCGCGGAGCGGGCCAGGCGGTCACGCAGGTCGACGAGGAGGTTCTCGCTGTGGAAGCCGACCGACCCCACCCGGAACCGCGAGGCGGAGACGACGACCATCATCACCATGAGCGCCGAGAAGGCGATGAGCATGACGGCCTTGGTCCCGCCCGGCGTGGGGAGCTTGGGGACGGTGAGGGCCAGCCCGATCGCGAGGAAGACGTAGATCGCCACGAGGTGGCGCGTGGGGAGGTACAGACCGCTGAGCAGGACGAGTGGCGCGATCGTCACCGTGGGGAAACGGCCCGGGAAGGTGAAGACCGTCGCGATGAGAGCGACCGACAGCACCGCGAAGGAGGCGAACACGACCCAGTCGCGACGGGGTCCCGTGATGCCGTATGCCCGAAATCGCCGAGCGACCGTCAGTGGTCGTCGGCGGACGAGGACGGTGACGTCCGTAGCCACCAGTCGGTACTCCTGTCCTGGGAACTTCTCAGGGCAAGCGTAACCGACGGCCGGCCGTGCGCAAGAGGTCTGCGCGAACGGCGCCCCCGGGGATCACTGCAGGTCAGGCAGCGATTTGGTGCTCTCGTAGGCGGAGACCATGTCGATCCGGCGCTGGTGGCGCTCCTCGCCGGAGAAGGGCGTGTCGAGGAAGGTCCGCACCATCGAGCGCGCCTCGGCGACGGAGTTCATCCGGCCCCCGATCGAGATGACCCGGGCGTCGTTGTGCTCGCGGGCCAGCCGGGCGAGCTCGTCGTTGTAGCAGAGGGCGGCGCGCACACCGGCGACCTTGTTGGCGGCCATCTGCTCACCGTTGCCCGAGCCCCCGAGGACGATGCCGAGCGAGTCGTCGTCCGCCGCCACGCCCTCGGCCGCACGCAGCACGAACACCGGGTAGTCGTCGACCGGGTCGAGCTCGAACGGTCCGTGGTTGGTCACCTCGTGGCCCTCGGCCTCGAGGAACGCGATGAGGTCCTGCTGGAGGTCGTATGCCGCGTGGTCGCCGCCGATGTGTACGCGCATGTCTGGTGGTGCTCCCTGGTCGAACGTCGTTGGTCGAGGAAATTTCAGGAGGTGGTGGGGCTCAGTCGAACTGCGGGCCGGCGGTGCGGCTGCGCTTGAGCTCGAAGAAGCCCGGGGTGTTGGCGACGAGGACGCAGCCGTCCCACAGGCGGCCGGCGTCGTCGCCCTTGGGCGCCGGGGTGACGACGGGCCCGAAGAAGGCGACGCCGTCGACGGAGATGACGGGGGTGCCCACGTCGTCGCCGACGAGGTCGAGGGCCTGCTTGGTCGACTCGCGCATCTGCGGGTCGTACTCGTCGCTGTGCGCGAAGCGGGCGAGGTCGGCGGGCAGTCCGGCCTTGTCGAGGCCGACCTTGATCGCCTCGTCGAAGTCCTTGACCCCACCGGGGTGGATCGCCGTGCCGATGGCGTCGTAGAGCGGCTTGACGACGTCCTGGCCGTGCAGCTCGCGCGCCGCCGTGACGACCCGGGCCGGGCCCCAGCCGCGGTCCATGAGCTCGCGGTACTCGTCCGGGAGGTCACGCCCCTCGTTGAGCACGGCGAGGCTGAACGGGTGCCAGGTGACGTCCACGGGACGAACCTGCTCGACCTCACCCATCCACCGGGAGGTCATCCAGGCCCACGGGCACAGGGGGTCGAACCAGAACTCTGCGGTGTGGCGCTGCTCGTCGGTCATGGCCCACATCGTGCCACCCGCCGACCCCCTCAACGACGTCGAGTCCGCGTGCGAGGATGACGGGACCGACTTCAGCCCGACCTTCCCTGCAGACCCAGGAGGCTCCCCCGTGCCCGGCAAGAACCTGACCCGCGTCGAGGCGCAGGAGCGCGCAGCGCTCGTCTCGACCGACGCGTACGCCGTCGAGCTCGACCTCACGACGTCCGAGACGACGTTCGCGACGACGAGCACCATCACCTTCACCGCGACCGAGGGCGCCTCGACCTTCGTCGACTTCCTCGGCGAGTCCGTCGAGAAGGTGACGCTCAACGGTGACGTGGTGGACACGGCATACGACGGTTCGCGTATCGCCATCACGGGACTGGCCGCGCACAACGAGCTGCGGATCGAGGCCACCGGCCGCTACATGAACACCGGCGAGGGCCTGCACCGGTTCGTCGACCCCGTCGACGGCGAGGTCTACCTCTACAGCCAGTTCGAGGTGCCCGACAGCCGCCGCATGTACCCCGTGTTCGAGCAGCCCGACCTCAAGGCGCGGTTCAGCTTCACGGTGACGGCGCCGAGCCACTGGCAGGTGCTCTCCAACTCCCCCACCCCCGAGCCGACCGCGACCGACCGCGACGGCATCTCGACGTGGGTGTTCTCTGCGACCGAGCCGATCTCGAGCTACATCACCGCGCTCGTCGCCGGCCCCTACGACGTCGTGCGCGACAGCCTGACGAGCCGCAAGGGCGAGATCCCGCTCGGCATCTTCTGCCGCAAGTCGCTGACGCAGTTCCTCGACGCCGACAACCTCTTCGACCTCACCAAGCGTGGGTTCGAGTTCTTCGAGGCCGAGTTCGACCAGCCCTACCCGTTCGAGAAGTACGACCAGATCTTCACGCCCGAGTACAACATGGGTGCGATGGAGAACGCCGGCTGCGTGACGTTCAACGAGATGTACGTCTTCCGGTCCAAGGTCACCGACGCGATCGTCGAGCGCCGCGCCCTCACGGTGCTGCACGAGCTCGCGCACATGTGGTTCGGCAACCTCGTGACGATGAAGTGGTGGAACGACCTCTGGCTCAACGAGTCCTTCGCCGAGTGGGCGTCGACGACGTGCCAGGCCGAGGCCACCGAGTGGACCGAGGCGTGGACGACGTTCGGCACGCACGAGAAGGACTGGGCCTACCGCCAGGACCAGCTGTCCTCGACCCACCCGATCGTTGCGCCGATCCGCGACCTCGAGGACGTCGAGGTCAACTTCGACGGCATCACCTACGCCAAGGGCGCCTCCGTCCTCAAGCAGCTCGTCGCCTACGTCGGCCGCGAGCCGTTCCGTGACGGGCTGCGCGCCTACTTCGCCAAGCACCAGTGGAGCAACACCACCCTCGATGACCTCCTCGACGAGCTCGAGGCGACGTCGGGCCGTGACCTGCGCACGTGGAGCAAGGCGTGGCTCGAGACCGCCGGCGTCAACACCCTGCGCCCCGTCATCGAGGTCGACGACCGCGGCCGGATCTCCAGCGCCGTCATCGAGCAGACCTACGCCACGGGCTTCGAGACGATCCGCCCCCACCGCCTCGCGATCGGCCTGTATGCCGTCGAGCTGGGTGGCGCTGCCGGCTCGCGTCTCGTGCGCACCGGCCGCCTCGAGATCGACCTCACCGGCGAGCGGACCGAGGTCCCCGAGCTCATCGGCCGGTCGCAGCCCGACCTCGTCCTCGTCAACGACGACGACCTCACCTACGCCAAGCTCCGGCTCGACGAGCGCTCGATGTCGACCGCCATCGAGCACATCCGCGGCTTCGAGAGCTCGCTGCCCAAGTCGCTCGTCCTCGCCTCCGCGTGGGACATGACGCGCGACGCCGAGATGAGCTCGCGCACGTTCGCGGAGCTCGTGCTCGAGGTCCTGCCGGGCGAGACCGACTCGACCCTGCTGCGCACGCTGTTCGCGCAGCTCGCGACCGCGGTCAACCTCTACACCGCTCCCGAGAACCGCGACGAGACGCGGCGCGCGACGCTCGCCCGCCTCTGGGAGATCGCCCGGGCTGCCGAGCCCGGCAGCGACGCCCAGCTCCAGCTCGTCACGGCGGCAGCCGGCATGACGACGACCGGTGACGACACGGCATACCTGCGGGGTCTGCTCGACGGGACCGAGACGCTCGACGGGCTGGCCCTCGACACCGACATGCGCTGGACGCTGCTCACCGGTCTCGCGGGCGCGAACGCCCTGCAGGACGGCGAGATCGAGGCCGAGCTCGACCGCGACCCCACCGCCACCGGTCAGGAGCGCGCCGCCCGGGCGCGCGCCTCTGTCCCCACGGCGCAGGCCAAGGAGGCGGCGTGGAAGGCCGCCGTCACCGAGGACGGGCTGTCCAACTCGCTCGTCGACGCCTACGGCCTCGGCTTCGGTCGCCTCGGCGACGTCGCGGCGCTCGAGCCCTTCGTCGCGCGCTATCACGAGGTGCTCGGCACGGTGCAGGACAAGGGTTCGATGGCCCTCATCGAGTCGATCGTCGCCGGCTTCTACCCGCGCGGCCTCGCCAGCGCGGAGCTGCGCGACGCGACCCAGGCCTGGCTCGACGCCAACCCGGACGCCCCCGACGCGCTGCGCCGCCTCGTCTCCGAGAACCGCGACCCGGTCACCCGCGCCCTCGCCGCGCAGGAGCGTGACGCACAGGGATGACCGATCTCGACCTCAAGACGACCTTCCTGACCGCCGAGCGCATCCAGGACTGGCTGCTCACCGACGGGCTCCGGATCCTGCTGACGGTCGTCCTCGCGTTCGTCGTCCGGTGGCTCCTGCACCGGCTCATCGCCCGCGTCGTGCGGACGATGACCGAGCGCACGGGCGCCCGCCACGACGACGTCGACGGCTCGCGCGCCGGCCGGATCTGGGCGCAGGCCACGGGACAGGCCCGGGCCCGTCACCAGCAGCGGATGGCGACCCTCGGGTCGCTGCTGCGCAGCATGGTGACGTTCGTCGTCGGGCTCATCGCGACGCTCACCGTCATGGACCTCGTCGGCATCCCGCTCGGCCCGCTCCTCGCCTCCGCGGGTGTGGGTGGCGTGGCGCTCGGCTTCGGCGCGCAGAGCCTCGTCAAGGACTTCCTGTCGGGCATCTTCATGATCCTCGAGGAC
This sequence comes from Knoellia locipacati, assembly GCF_007992835.1. Lineage (GTDB taxonomy): Bacteria > Actinomycetota > Actinomycetes > Actinomycetales > Dermatophilaceae > Knoellia > Knoellia locipacati. Next base: position 5,551 of record NZ_BKBA01000010.1, on the reverse strand, counting down.
CAGTACGGCGTCGGCGACGTCATCGACACCGGTGAGGCCACCGGCACCGTCGAGGAGGTCTCGCTGCGCGTCACCCGGCTGCGCGACGCCGACGGCGTCACCTGGTACGTCCGCAACGGCGAGGTCCTGCGCATCGGCAACCTCAGCCAGCACCGGGCGACCGCGATCGTCGACGTCCCCGTGGCCTACGACGAGGACGTCGCGCGGGTCACCGGAGTGCTGCGCGAGGCCGGCGAGCGGATGGCCGCCGACCCGACGTGGGAGGGACGGCTGCTCGACGAGCCGACCGTCGCCGGGGTCGAGTCCATCACCGGTCAGACGATGACGATCCGCGTCCTCGCCGAGACCTCGCCCGGCGCCAAGGTCGAGGTGCAGCGCGAGCTGCGCCAGCGGCTCAAGTCGGCCATCGACGGCGCCGGGATCAAGGCACCGCCGGTCGGGCCGTTCGGCTACGGCGGGTTCGGGCCGACGGGGGCCAAGCCGTGAGCTTCTACGACGAGGTCGGGGGCGCACCGACGTTCGAGAAGCTCGTCCACGAGTTCTATCGCGGGGTCGCCCAGGACGAGCCGCTGCGCGCGCTCTATCCCGAGGAGGACCTCGGCCCCGCCGAGCGCCGGCTGCGGATGTTCCTCGAGCAGTACTTCGGCGGGCCCAACGCCTACACCCAGGAGCGCGGCCACCCGCGGCTGCGGATGCGGCACGCCCCCTACCCGGTGACGCTCGACATGCGCGACCGGTGGATGCGCCACATGCTCGCGGCGATGGACACCCTCGACCTCGACGAGGGCCACGCGGAGGCGATGAAGGACTACTTCCTGCGGGCGGCCCACATGCTCGTCAACACCGACGAGCACGCCGGACCCGCTCCCGAGGGTCGCACCACCCTCTGACCCACCCGCGCGACTGGTTGCCCCGCTGGGACAGGAGGAGCGCAGCGACGAGCGTCCCAGCGGGGCAACCAGTCGCAGACGGTGCCGGCTGGTGGCGTCCGCAACCATGGTCACCTTCGCGACCACCGTCGCGGACGCAACCCGCACGAGAAGGTGGGGGCTGCGAGTTGGTGGGGCGGACGGCATACGCAACGATGGGTCGGTGACCCAGAGCACCCCTGACGCCACTGCCCTGACTCCCCTCCACGACGCCGACCCGGCCGATGCGCCGTGGTGGCGCGACGCGGTGATCTACCAGATCTACCCGCGGTCGTGGGCCGACTCCGACGGCGACGGCATCGGTGACCTGCCCGGCATCACCGCGCGGCTGCCCTACCTGCGCGACCTCGGCGTCGACGCCATCTGGCTGTCGCCGTTCTACGTCTCGCCGATGCACGACGCCGGCTACGACGTGGCGGACTACCGCGACATCGACCCGGTCTTCGGGTCGCTGCCCGACGCCGACGCGCTCATCTCGACCGCGCACGACCTCGGCCTCAAGGTCGTCGTCGACCTCGTGCCCAACCACTCGTCGAGCGAGCACGAGTGGTTCAAGGCGGCGCTGGCGGCAGGGCCGGGCAGTGCCGAGCGTGGCCGCTACGTCTTCCGCGAGGGCAAGGGGGCCAACGGCGAGGAGCCGCCGAACAACTGGCCGTCCGTCTTCGGCGGTGAGGGCTGGACCCGGGTCACGGAGGCCGACGGGACGCCGGGCGAGTGGTACCTCCACATCTTCGACACGACCCAGCCCGACTACGACTGGACCAACCCCGAGGTCGGCGACGAGTTCGCCTCGATCCTCGAGTTCTGGTGTGCGCGTGGGGTCGACGGCTTCCGGGTCGACGTCGCGCACGGTCTCGTCAAGGAGGCGGGCCTGCCGGACTGGCACGGCCCGATGCAGATGCTCGACGCCGCCGACTCGAGCGCCGAGGCCGCCCTCCCCGTGGGCGAGGAGGAGTCCGCGCGGATCCACGAGACCGGCGACGGGCCGCGCCCGCCGATGTGGGACCAGGAGGGCGTGCACGACATCTACCGACGCTGGCGCTCCGTCCTCGACGCCCAGCCCGCGCCCGAGCGGATCCTCTGCGCCGAGGCGTGGGTCAAGCCCGAGAGCCGGCTGGCGCGCTACGTCCGCAGCGACGAGATGCACCAGGCGTTCAACTTCGACTTCCTCGACACCCACTGGGACGCCGAGCGGCTGCGCGAGGTCATCACGACGTCGTTCCGCGAGAACGACCACGTCGGCGCGCCGACGACCTGGGTGCTGTCCAACCACGACGTCGTCCGGCACGCCTCCCGGCTCGGCCTCGACCAGTCGCTCCCCCGCCCCAACGGCATCGGCGCCGACCAGGCGCAGCCGAACGCCGAGCTGGGGCTCAAGCGCGCCCGCGCGGCGACGATGCTCATGCTCGGCCTGCCGGGCAGCTCCTACGTCTACCAGGGCGAGGAGCTCGGGCTCCCCGAGTCGACCGACATGCCCGACGAGTTCCGCCAGGACCCGACCTTCCACCGCACCGAGGGCAAGGAGATCGGCCGCGACGGGTGCCGCGTCCCGATGCCGTGGGTGCGCGACGCCCCCAGCCTGGGGTTCGGGCCGTCGGACGCGACCTGGCTGCCGCAGCCGGAGGCCTACGGCGCGTATGCCGTGGACCAGCAGGAGGGCGTCGAGGGCTCGACGCTCGAGCTGTACCGGTCGATGCTGTCGGTGCGTCGCGCGGACCGGCTCGGGCTGGGCTCGGCGGCGTGGCACGACCTCTCGGGGGGTGACGTGGTGGCGGTCGTCAACGCGTCCGGCTCCGGTTCCGACGCGGGGCGGCGGATGCTCGTGCTCGTCAACCTCGGTGCGGAGCCGGTGGCGCTGCCCTCGGGCGCCGAGGTCGTCCTGAGCTCGGGGCCGCTGGGTGCTGACGGGCAGGTGCCGACCGACGTCGCCGTGTGGGCAAGGCTCTGAGCCATGGCACGTGCGGGCGACTTCGCGTACTTCGACCACAGCGGACCGATCGCGATGGCACACCGGGGCGGGGCGGCATACGCACCGAATGTCGGTCTCGAGAACACGATGCGCGCGTTCCGCGAAGCCGTCGCGATGGGCTACCACTACCTCGAGACGGACGTGCACGCGACGTCCGACGGTGAGCTCGTCGCCTTCCACGACACGCACCTCGACCGGGTCACCGACGTCGAGGGCGCGATCATCGAGCTGCCGTATGCCGCGGTGCGCGAGGCGCGGATCAACGGCACCGACGCGGTGCCGCTGCTCACCGAGCTGCTCGAGGAGTTCCCGACCACGCGGCTCAACATCGACATCAAGGCCGACACCGCGCTGGCGCCGACGGTCGACACGATCCGGCGCCACGACGCCATCGACCGCGTGTGCATCGGGTCGTTCAGCGAGCGTCGGGTGCGGGCAGCGCGTCGTGCGCTGGGTCCCGGTCTCGCGACGGCTGCCGGGCAGGTCGGGACGGGTCTGCTGCGCTATGCACCGGGGATGTTGTCCCGGTGGCTCCACACGACCGCCCCTGTGCTGCAGGTGCCGGTGGCGCACCGGATCCGGGGTCGTGAGCTGACCCTCGTGACACCGGGACTCGTGCGGGTGGCCCACCGGCTGGGCAAGCAGGTGCACGTGTGGTTCCACCCGTGGAGCGACGAGGACGCACCCGAGATGCACCGGCTGCTCGACCTGGGTGTCGACGGCATCGTCACCGACCACATCGACGTGCTGCGTGACGTGCTCGCCGAGCGCGGGCACCCGCTGGATCCGGCTGCCTGAGTCGTTCGGGCGGCTGCCGGCGTGCTGGGCCGGCTCGCGTAGCGTGGCCGCGTGACATCTGGGGACGTGACCGCGGCGGAGACGGGTTCGAGGGACGAGCAGCCGAGTGCGGGAGGGTTGTTCGGGCCGGAGTTCGCGGCGCTGACGATCGCGATCGTCGCGCTCATCTCGGTCATCGCCTTCGAGTCGATGGCCGTGTCGACGGCCATGCCCGAGGTCGCCGTCGAGCTGGACGCGGTGCGTTCCTACGGTCTGGCCTTCTCGGTCATGCTCACGACCCAGCTGCTGGGGATCGTGCTCGCCGGGGTGTGGTGTGACCGCTCGGGGTCGCTGCCGTCGCTGCTCAGCGGGCAGGTGCTGTTCGCGCTGGGGTGTGGGATCTGCGGGGCGTCTGAGGGGTTCTCGGTGTTCCTGGCCGGACGTGCCGTTGCGGGGCTCGGGGCAGGGCTGACGTTCGTGGCGGGGTTCGTCGTCATCGGTCGCACGTATCCGGAGTCGATCCGGCCGCGGGTCTTCAGTGTCATCAGTGCGGCGTGGGTCCTGCCGTCGCTCATCGGTCCGGTGCTCGCCGGGTGGGTGACGACCACGTGGTCGTGGCGCTGGGTGTTCTGGATCGTCGTCGTGCCCGTCGCCGCGGCGCTCGTGGTGCTGCTCGTGCGGCGGGGACAGATACAGGCGGCCGATGCCGGGGTCGAGCCCTCGAGCCGGGACCACCGCTCGCACGTGCGCGCCGCCTGGCTGGGGCTGGGGATCGCCGTGTCCGCCGGGGTGATGCAGTGGGGTACGCACGAGCTGGAGCTGGCGTGGTCGCCTCAGGTCGTGGCTGGTCTGCTCGGGTTGGTCGGCCTTGCGCTGTGCGCACCGCGGCTGCTGCCGGCGGGGACCTTCGCCATGCGGCGTGGTCTGCCGTCGGTGATGCTCAGTCGGTTCTTCCTGCCGTGCGCGTTTTTCGGGACGATCACCTACATCCCGCTCATGCTCACCGGTGAGCGTGGGCTGTCGCTGGCCGAGGCCGGGTCGCTGCTGGCGATCGGCTCGATCGGCTGGTCGCTCGGGTCGTGGGTGCAGGGACGTGACTCGTTCGCCGGGCGACGTGACCGGCTGGTGAGTGTGGGCGGCGGGACGCTGGCACTCGGGCTGGCCGGTGTCGTGCTCGTGACGTGGGCGGGGTGGTGGCCGTGGCTGGTCGCGGTGCCGCTGGCCGTCGCGGGGCTGGGGATGGGTATGGCGACGGCGAGCCTGTCGGTGCTCGCCCTGTCGCTCACGCGGCCGGCCGACCACGGGTCCGCGTCGTCCTCGTTGCAGCTGGCGGACGTCCTCGGGTCGGTCATCGGGATCGCGGCGACGGGTGCGGTGTTCGCCGCGCTGCACACTCGGGCAGGTGAGGACGTGCCGGCGTTCGTCGCGATGTGGGTGGGCACGGCGGCGGTCGCGACGCTCGTCGTCGTGGCTGGGCGCCGGATCCGCACCTGAGCGCGCAACTCGCCGATCTGATCCCGTGCCAAGGGGCCTCCGGGGCACGCCGCTCACCCACCGCCGAGGAAGGGTCTGCGATGTATGTTCATCCATTTTGGAGGGTGACTTTCCCACCCCAAGCGCAACACCTGAGCCTGATGTGACACTGGTGACCAACGGTATACGCAGGACCGAATAAGGTTGCGCCACAGCCTGTTTCGCCGCCCCACGACTGTCAGTGCCGCCCCGTAGGTTCGATGCATGAACACAGCGACGGAGCTGACCTACACGGAATGCGTGCAACGCCTGCACGCAGCCCGTGAGGCCGCCGCCGCGCTCCCATCCGTGCTGTGGCAGGCCAACGGCGCCGAGCTCGCCGCCGGCCTCGAAGCGCTCGGGG
>NZ_BKBA01000009.1 GCF_007992835.1 Knoellia locipacati | reverse complement strand
GGGTGGCAACGCCGTCGCGGTGCTGGGTGATGCCAGCAGCACCGGCGCTGTGACCTCGTCGTCGCCCGCGCCTGCCACCCCCGGCGACGTCACCTCCGGCGAGGACTCCGTGGGCGGTGGTAACCAGGTCGGCCTTCCGGTCACCGCCCCCGTGACCATCGGCGGCACCGCGGTGTCGGTGGTCGGTGACGCCACGACCGAGGGCTCGACGACGGGACCCGGGGGCTCCACCCCGATGACTCCGACGGAACCGACGGTCCCGGGGGCTCCCACGGACCCGACCGTCCCGTCAGGGCCGACCAGTCCCACGGACCCATCCGACCCGGTCACTCCGTCCGACCCGACGCCGGGCCGTGACGACTCGGCCACGACGCCGAGCCGGGGCGGTGCAGCGACACGAGCTCCGCTCGCAACCGCCGCGAACTCGTCGATGGGCGAGCTGGCCCAGACGGGCACGGATGCGGCACTGCTGCTCGCCGCCGGCATGGCGCTCCTCGCGCTGGGCAGCCTGCTCCTCGCCGGGGCGGGCCGACGTCGGGCGGTCCTCGCCTGACGACGCGGGACTGGTGGGACGGCCACTGACCGTGGCCGACCTCGCCGGGGCCGGTGCCTCCCGCACCGGTCCCGGCTGTCCCCTGCCCGAAGCGACTCGGGCCTCAGCCCATGGTCTTCTGTCCGTCGAGGGCCTCGCGGATGATGTCGGCGTGGCCGGAGTGCTGGGCCGTCTCGGCGATGATGTGGAGGAAAGACCGGCGGGCGCTGCGTACGGCGCCGGGCTCGAACCACGGGGCCTTCGGGAGCGGTTGGGTGGCGTCGAGGTCGGGCAGCGTCTCGACGAGCGCGTCGGTGCGGGCGGCCACCTGTTCGTAGCCCGCGAGAAGCCCTGACAACGTCTCCGTCTCGGTCATCCGGTGCGAGTCCATGAAGGCCTTGACCTCCGGTGGCGGGTTGGTCCAGTCGACGCTGCCCCAGTCGATGTCGGGTGTCTCGCGAGGGCCCTCGACGATGAACCTCGCCCACTCGTCCTCGGTGGCCGCGACGTGCTTGATGAGGCCTCCGAGGGTCAGCTCGCTCACCGTCGTGCGTTCGCGGGCCTGGTCGTCGGTGATGTCCTGGACGGTGAACCTCAGGAACCGTCGGTGCTGTCGGAGGGACTCGAGGAGGTCGGAACGTTCAGTGTCCATGACCGGACGCTACCGGCGAGCGGCGACGTCGTCACGGGACGACGACACGGGTGAAGGGAGCTGGGGAGGAAGAGCAGGATCGCCCCGGCGACGCACCGGGGCTCGAGGTCGTCGTCGGCTGACCCGGAGTCAGTGCTGGGCCAGGTCGACGACGTCGCCGATGACGACGACCGCCGGTGACTCGACCCGCCGGAAGAGTGCGGTGTCGGCGATGTCGTCGAGCGTGCCGATCGTGACCCGCTGGTCGGGGAGGAAGCCCCGCTCGATGATCGCGACCGGGCAGGTGCCGGGGCGACCGTGGGCCATGAGGATGTCGGCGGTGGAGCGCAGCGTCGACACCCCCATGAGCAGGACGAGCGTGTGGTCGGTCCCCGGCGGCAGCGTCGGGATCTGCTCGTGCCCGGACACGACGGTGAACGCCTTGGCGACGCCGCGGTGGGTGAGCGGGATGCCGGCCGCGGCGGGCACCGCGACGGCACTCGTCACGCCCGGGACGACCTCGCACGGTATGCCGTGTGCCTCGCACGCGAGGCGCTCCTCGCCTCCGCGACCGAGGACGTATGGGTCCCCTCCCTTGAGCCGGACCACGCCGTGGCCGCGGGCGGCCTCCTCGACGAGGATCTCGTTGATCCGGTGCTGGGGGACGGGGTGGTGGCCGGGGGTCTTGCCCACGTCGATGACGCGCACCGACTCGGGCAGGCGCGCGACGACGCCGCGGGGCGCCAGCCGGTCGATGACGACGACGTCGGCGGACGCGAGGAGCTCGTGACCGCGGGTCGTGAGCAGCCCGTCGGCGCCGGGTCCGCCCCCGACGAGGGCCACCCAGCCGGTGTCGCGTGCACGGTGCGACCGGAGGTCGAGGCCGCCCGTCCGCAGGGCGAGGTCGATGCCGTCGCGCACGGTGTCGGCGAGGGTCGTGTCGGCACCCGCGTCGACGGCGACCGTGACAGTGCCGTCAAGGGTGTCGACACGGGTGAGAGCGGGGAGGCGTGCTGCTCCCGCGCCCGCGTCGTGGCCGTCGACGCACCAGATCCGCAGGGCGTCGGCCTCGCCGCGGACCGCGGCGTCGACCAGCGGGTCACCGGTGGCGGTGTGGACCAGCCAGGCGCCGTCGAGGTCGCCGGGTCCGTCGTGGTCGCGCCGGACCCAGGTCAGCCGTTCGGGGTGCTCGGCGAGGAGGTCCTGCACCTCTTCGCAGACCCAGGGGGAGACGACGCGGACGTCGGCGCCCTCGTGGAGGAACGAGCGGAGCGGGCCGGCCGTGACCGGGCCGCCGCCGAACGCGACGACGAGTCGGCCGGTGAGGTCGAGGACGACGGGCAGGCTGCCCGGTGCAGTCGTCAGATGTCCCATGCCTCGTCGCCTTCGGGAGTGGTCGGCGCATCGGCGGCCGTGGGGAGGGTGGCGCCGACCATGCCGGCGGCCACGGTGCGGCCGTCGTGCGCGTCGATGAGGAGGAACGAGCCGCCACGGCGTGACGTGGCGTAGTCCTCGACCGGGACCGGAGAGGCCAGGCGGAGGGACACGAGCCCGATGTCGTTGAGCGACAGCGCTTCTGACGGGACGGCGTGCAGGTCGTCGAGGTCGAGCGACCCGTTGATCGTGCGCACCGCGGTCTGCACCGTGCGCGACCCGTGCTTGAGGAGGTAGCGCTGACCCGGACGCAGCGGCGCGTCGCCGAGCCAGCACACGACGGCCTCGAGGTCCTGCGTGGGCACGGGGGCGTCGGCCGCTGCGGCGATGACGTCACCGCGCGAGATGTCGACCTCGTCGGCGAGGCGCAGGGTCACCGATTGCGGTGCGAACGCCTCGTCGAGGCTCCGCTCACCGAGGTCGATGCCGGTGACCGTCGATCGGGTCCCGGAGGGGAGCACGACGACCTCGTCGCCGAGGCGCACGACGCCCGAGGCGACCTGGCCGGCATACCCCCGGTAGTCGCGGTGAGCCTCGTCGCGCGCGGCGCCCTGCGGGCGGATGACGAGCTGGACCGGCATGCGGAAGGCCTCGTGCGCGGGGTCGTCCGACGGGGGGATCTCCTCGAGGAGCTCGAGGAGGGTGGGCCCGGCATACCAAGAGGTGCGCGTGGAGCGTTCGGCGACGTTGTCGCCGTCGAGGGCGCTCACCGGGATCGCGGTGGCCTCCTCGACGCCGAGCTCGCGTGCGACCTGCTGGACCTCGGCGTTGACCCGCTCGAAGACCTCCTGCGAGAAGTCGACGAGGTCGATCTTGTTGACCGCGACGACGACGTGGGGGACGCGCAGGAGTGCGGTGACGGCGAGGTGGCGGCGGGTCTGCTCGAGGACGCCCTTGCGCGCGTCGACGAGGAGCACGACGACGTCGGCGGTGCTCGAGCCGGTCACGGTGTTGCGGGTGTACTGCACGTGGCCCGGGCAGTCGGCCAGGACGAACGAGCGTCGGGCCGTGGCGAAGTAGCGGTAGGCCACGTCGATGGTGATGCCCTGCTCGCGCTCGGCGCGCAGGCCGTCGGTGAGGAGCGCGAGATCGGCTGCGGTGAGCCCGCGTTCACGCGAGACACGCTCGACGGCGGCGAGCTGGTCCGAGAGGACCGACTTCGTGTCGTGGAGCAGGCGCCCGACGAGCGTGGACTTGCCGTCGTCGACGGAGCCGGCGGTGGCGAGGCGGAGGAGGGTTCCCGTGGCTGGAACTGCGGTGGCAGGAACTGCGGTGGCGGACGGTGCCATCAGAAATAGCCTTCCTTCTTGCGGTCCTCCATGGCGGCCTCGGAGATCCGGTCGTCGGCGCGGGTGGCGCCGCGTTCGGTGAGGGTCGAGGCGGCCACCTCGAGCACGATCTCGGCGTTGCTGCGGGCGGGCGACTCGACCGCGCCGGTGCACGACATGTCGCCGACGGTCCGGTAGCGCACGAGGCGCGTCTCGACCGTCTCGTCGTCGCGCGGCTGGCTGCAGGGCCCGACGGCGAGCCACATGCCGTCGCGCTGGAAGACCTCGCGCTCGTGGGCGTAGTAGAGCGAGGCCAGGGGGATGTCCTCGCGCTCGATGTAGCTCCAGACGTCGAGCTCGGTCCAGTTGCTGATGGGGAAGGCGCGCACGTGCTCGCCCGGGCGGTGCCGCGGGTTGTAGAGGTTCCAGAGCTCGGGGCGCTGGTTCTTGGGGTCCCACTGGCCGAACTCGTCACGCAGCGACACGATCCGCTCCTTGGCGCGGGCCTTCTCCTCGTCGCGCCGGCCACCGCCGAAGACGCCGTCGAAGCGGTGCTCGTTGATCGCGTCGAGTAGCGGCTGGGTCTGCAAGGCGTTGCGCAGCCCGTCGGCGCGCTCCCGCAGGCGCCCGTCGTCGAGGTAGTCCTGGACGCTGGCGACCTCGAGCCGGAGACCGAGGCGCTCGACGGTGGCGTCGCGGTACTCGAGGACCTCGGGGAAGTTGTGGCCCGTGTCGACGTGGAGCACGGGGAAGGGGATCGGCGCCGGCCAGAAGGCCTTGGTCGCGAGGTGGAGCATGACGACCGAGTCCTTGCCGCCGCTGAACAGCAGGACGGGACGCTCGAGCTCGCCGACGACCTCACGGATGATGAGGATGGCCTCGGCCTCGAGCGCGTCGAGCTGGCTCAGGGTGTGCGCGTCGTCGGAGACGGCGGGCGTCGCCAGGCGGTCGGTGAGGGAGGCGCTCATGTGTGGATCCCGCATTCGGTCTTGGACAGGCCCGACCAGCGGCCGGCGCGAGGGTCCTCGCCGGGGGCGACCCGACGGGTGCACGGCTCGCAGCCGATCGACGGGTAGCCGTCGGAGAGAAGGAGGTTGACGGGGACGCCGTGCTCGATGGCGTAGTCGGTGACGTCGTCCAGCGACCAGGTGACGAGGGGGTTGACCTTGACGAGGCCATGCTTCTCGTCGAACGTCACCAGGGGCGTGTGGGTGCGGGTCGGCGCCTCGTCGCGACGCACGCCGGTGACCCACGCCTCGTAGCCGCCGAGGGTGCGGGCGAGGGGCTCCATCTTGCGCATCGCGCAGCACAGCGCCGGGTCGCGGTCGTGGAGGCGCGGGCCGTACTTCGCGTCCTGCTCGGCGACGGTGAGCTCGGGCAGGACATCGACGACGGTGACGTCGAGCTCGTCGGCGACGCGGGCGCGAGTGCCGAGGGTGTCGGCGAAGTGGTAGCCGGTCTCGAGGAAGAGGACGTCGACGCCCGGCGCGTGCTGCGAGACGAGGTGCGGGAGAACGCCTTCGGCCATGCTGCACGCGACGGCCAAGGTGCCGGGGAAGGTCTCGGCGGCCCACTTCGCCACGGCGACGGCGTCAGTGTCGTCCAGCGCCGCGCCCTCGAGTGCGAGCGCCCGGAGCTCCTCCTCGCTGCGCCTGGTGCCGGCTCGGGTCAGGGTGCTCATGTCAGCTCCTCGTCGTCGACGCGATGGGCCCAGGTGGCGAAGGACTCGCTGTCGACCCGCTGCTCGAGGAAGCGGCGGGTGATGCGCTCGACGTAGTCGGCAAGGTCGGTCGCGAGCACCCGGAGGCCACGGACCGTGCGCCCCAGACCGGCCTCGTCACGCTCGGTGGAGGCGAGGCCACCACCGAGGTGGACCTGGAAGCCGGGCACGTTCGCGCCGGCGTCGTCGGTGGTGATGAGGCCCTTGAGGCCGATGTCGGCGGTCTGGATGCGGGCGCACGAGTTCGGGCACCCGTTGACGTGCAGCGAGATCGGGGTGTCGAGCTCGATGCCCGCGAGACGCTCCTCGAGCTCGGCGATGACGGCCGTCGCGGTGTCCTTGGTGTCGACGATCGCGAGCTTGCAGTACTCGATGCCGGTGCAGGCCATCGTCGACCGGCGGAACGGGCTGGGCGTCGCGGTGAGCCCGAGCTCCTCGATGCCGGCGACGAGCTCGTCGACGCCGTCCTGCGGGACGCCGAGGATGACGAGCTTCTGGTGCGCGGTGAGCCGCACGCCGTCACCGCCGACGCGTTCGACGAGGTCGCCGAGACGGGTGAGGATGGTGCCGCTGATCCGGCCGACGACCGGGGCCGCACCGACGTAGAAGCGTCCGTCCTTCTGGGGGTGCACGCCGACGTGGTCACCCGGACCCCTGGCCGGCGCGGGTGCCGGGCCGTCGGGCAGGGCGCGACCGAGGTACTCGGTCTCCAGGACGTGGCGGAACTTCTCGGGGCCCCACTCGGCGAGGAGGAACTTGAGGCGGGCCTTGGTGCGCATCCGGCGGTAGCCGTAGTCGCGGAAGATCGAGATGACGCCGTGCCACACGTCGGGCGCGTCGGCCTCGGAGACGAAGACGCCGAGACGCTCGGCGAGGCGCGGGGCGGTCGAGAGCGCGCCACCGACCCAGAGGTCGAAGCCAGGGCCGAGCTCGGGGTGGACGACACCGACGAGCGAGATGTCGTTGATCTCGTGGACGACGTCGAGGCTCGGGTGCCCGGTGATCGCGGTCTTGAACTTGCGGGGCAGGTTGGACAGCTCGGTGTCGCCCAGCCAGCGCGACGTGATCTCGCGGATGACCGGGGTCGGGTCGATGATCTCGTCGGCGGCGACGCCGGCGACCGGGCTGCCGAGGAACCCGCGGGGGGTGTCGCCACAGGCCTCGGTCGTCTGGAGCCCGACGGCCTCGAGCCGGCGCCACACCTCGGGCACGCTCTCGATCGCGATCCAGTGGTACTGGACGTTCTGCCGGTCGCTGATGTCGGCGCTCTCACGCGCGAAGTCCGTGGAGATGCCGCCGAGGGCGCGCAGCTGTGCGGGGGAGAGGACCTGTCCGTCGGTACGCACCCGGAGCATGAAGAACTTGTCCTCGAGCTCGTGCGGCTCGAGCTGGGCGGTACGCCCGCCGTCGATGCCCGGCTTGCGCTGCGTGTAGAGGCCCCACCAGCGGAACCGGCCGTGCAGGTCGTCGCCGGGGATGGAGTCGAACCCCTCGACGGCGTAGGTCTGCTCGATCCGCTCACGGACGTTGAGACCGTTGTCCTCAGCCTTGAACGCCTCGTTGGGGTTGAGCGGCTCCTGGCCGTCGACGGCCCACTGGCCGTGCGACCGGCCGGTGCGTGGCGGCCGCAGTGCGCGACTGCCGGAGGCGACGCTCGTCATGGTTCCTCGATCCTCATTGGGTGCCAATGCTGATGGGAAGCATAAGAGCGGGTTATGGCTTGCGGTGAGGGTGGTCCACGATGTGACCCGCCCCGGACAGGTCCCCGCAGGGGATATCATCGAACACATGTTCGACCCATCGGCGCCGCCACCGTTGCGCCGTGCGGCGAGCCCGGGAGCACCCGGCGGGACGCGCCGACCCGGTCCGCCCGGGTGGCCCGACCGGGTGCCGCCTCCCGAGGCGCCCGGCTGGCAGGTGCCTGCGGTCGGGTGGCTGCTCGACCACTGTCCTTCGGACTACCGCATGTATGCCGTGTGGCGCCGTCACCCGATCGCCCTCGCCTGGGTGACCACGCACCACCTGGACGCGCAGCTGGGAGGGATGCGGACGGCATACCGGGGTCTTCGGGTGGACCTCGCCGAGCATGTCGACCCCGAGGGGATCGCGGCCTCGCTGGCGGCGCTCGAGGCCGAGGGGGCGCGGCTGCTCGCGGCGCGCCGGGCCGCCGGGCTGCTGCTCGAGGCGATGCAGGGGCACACCTTCGTCCCACGGCTCTGAGTCGATCTTGACCGAGGTATACGTTGAGTAAGAAGTTGTCCAAGTCCCTTCCGTGACGACGGAGCGAGCGGTTGTGATGAGGAGGTTGTGCCGCATCGCGCGGCGCTCTCGACACGACAAGGACCTCCTCATGCGTCGATCGCTCACCGCCCTCGCCTGCCTCGCCGCAGGCTCCGCAGCCCTGGCCACCGCAGTCCCCGCGGCCACCGCCCGCCCGGCCGACCCCGTGGGTCCGCTCCGCCAGCTCGACGTCTCCGCCGTCGGGGCCCGCGCCGAGCAGGCCCTGCGCGCGGCACCGGGTCTCGTCCGGCTCTCGTCCGGCGAGGACCTCGTCGCCACGAAGGCCGTCGGTGAGCGTTCGGGTGCGAGCCACGTCCGGATGGACCGCACCTACCGCGGCCTGCCCGTCCTCGGCGGTGACCTCGTCGCCCACCTCGGCGCCGACGGCGCCGTCGACTCGGTGAGCCAGACGCTGAAGGCTCCGGTGAGCATCTCGACGACACCCGGCATCAGCGCCGCGAAGGCCCGCACCGCGACCCGCGCCACGCCGCCCGCCGGCGTCTCCCTCGACAAGGCGGCGCCCACGCTGGCGGTCGACGCGACCGACGGCACGCCGCGCCTCGTCTGGGACGTGCGCAGCAGCGGGGTCCGCGCGAGCGGCACGCCGAGCCGGCTCCACACCTGGGTCGACGCCACGACCGGCCGGGTCGTCGGTGAGGCCGACGAGATCCACGAGGCCGACGGCAGCGGTGCCTCCCTCTACAGCGGCACGGTGACCATCCAGACGACCCAGTCGGGCTCGACCTTCCAGCTCAAGGACACGACGCGCGGCAGCTCGCAGGTCACCGACATGGCCAACAAGACCGACAGCGCCTTCTGCACCGTCGCCGGCATCGGCTGCTCCGCCGGCACGCTCTTCACCGACGCCGACAACGTCTGGGGCAACGGCACCAACGCCAACCGCCAGAGCGCGGCCGTCGACGCGGCATACGGGCAGGCTCGCACGTGGGACTACTTCAAGAACGCCCACGGCCGCAACGGCATCTGGAACACCGGGAAGGGCTCGCCGAGCCGCGTGCACTACGGCTCGAACTACGTCAACGCCTTCTGGGACGGCAAGCAGATGACCTACGGCGACGGTGACGGCACCTCGTTCGGTCCGCTCGTCTCGCTCGACGTCGCCGGCCACGAGATGAGCCACGGCGTCACCGAGAACTCCGCGAACCTCACCTACTCCAAGGAGTCGGGCGGTCTCAACGAGTCCACGAGCGACATTTTCGGCTCGATGGTCGAGTTCAGCGCCAACAACGCGAGCGACCCGGGCGACTACCTCATCGGTGAGGAGTTCGACCTCGCCAAGGGCCTCGGGTTCCGTCGCATGGACAACCCGAGCTCGGACGGCAAGTCGGTCAACTGCTGGAGCTCGTCGGTCGCGAACCTCGACGTGCACTACTCCTCGGGCGTCGGCAACCACTTCTTCTACCTGCTCGCCGAGGGCTCGGGCGCCAAGACGATCGGCGGGGTCGCGCACAGCTCGACGACCTGCAACGGTTCGACCGTCACCGGCATCGGCCGGGACGCGGCGGCGAAGATCTGGTACCGCGCGCTCACCGTCTACATGACCTCCTCGACGAACTACTCCGGCGCGCGTGCGGCGACCATCAAGGCGGCGGGCGACCTCTACGGCGCCTCGTCGACCCAGGCCGCGACGGTCGCCGCCGCATGGGACGCCGTGTCGGTGAAGTAGGCCCCTGCCGGCCCTGAGGCAGGCGGCGCACGGACCCCACATCTCGACGCGAGGTGTGGGGTTCGTGTGCGTCTGGTGAGAGTGTGTGGGGAGGAGCCGACCGTGCCCGGCGCGCCGCGCGCGAGCACCTAGACTCTTGCGGATGGACATCGGCACCGAGAGGGAGAGCGCGTGAGCGTGTTGGAGCGCATCCAGGGACCTGACGACCTCAAGGCCCTGACCCGACCCGAGCTGGACACCCTGGCCCGGGAGATCAGGACCTTCCTCGTCGACGAGGTCTCCCGCACCGGCGGTCACCTCGGCCCCAACCTCGGTGTCGTCGAGCTGACGATCGCGATCCACCGGGTGTTCTCCAGCCCGCGCGACGCCGTCGTCTTCGACACCGGCCACCAGTCCTACGTCCACAAGCTCCTCACCGGGCGCCACGACTTCTCCGGGCTGCGCAAGCAGGGCGGCCTGTCGGGCTACCCGAGCCGCGCCGAGTCCGAGCACGACGTCGTCGAGAGCTCGCACGCGTCGAGCTCGCTGTCGTGGGCCCACGGCATCGCCGCCGGACGCGTCGTCGCGGGGGAGCGCGACCGCCACACCATCGCCGTCATCGGTGACGGTGCGCTCACCGGGGGCATGGCCTGGGAGGCCATCAACAACATCGCCGCCGAGCGCGACCTGCCCCTCGTCATCGTCGTCAACGACAACGAGCGCTCCTACGCCCCGACCCGTGGCGGCCTCGCCGACCACCTCGCGACGCTGCGCACGACCCGCGGCTACGAGCGGTTCCTCGACTGGGGCAAGTCGACGCTGCACCGCACGCCCGTCGTCGGGGGAGCGATGTACGAGACGCTCCACGGCGTCAAGAAGGGGATCAAGGACATCGTCGCGCCGCAGGGTCTCTTCGAGGACCTCGGCCTCAAGTACATCGGTCCGGTCGACGGCCACGACGAGGCCGCGCTCGAGCAGGCGCTCCGCCGGGCCCGGTCCTTCGACGGGCCGGTCCTCGTCCACGTCATCACCCAGAAGGGCAAGGGCTACGACCCGGCCGTCAACGACGAGAGCGACCAGTTCCACGCCGTCGGCGTCATCAACCCCGAGACCGGCCTGCCGCTCGAGATCTCGGGCCGCAGCTGGACCGACGAGTTCAGCGATGCCCTCGTCCAGCTGGGGGAGGAGCGCGAGGACGTCGTCGCCATCACGGCCGCGATGATGATCCCCGTCGGGCTCGACGCCTTCGCGAAGCGCTTCCCCAAGCGCACGTTCGACGTCGGCATCGCCGAGCAGCACGCGACGACGATGGCCGCAGGACTCGCGTATGCCGGCCTGCACCCTGTCGTGGCGATCTATGCCACGTTCCTCAACCGGGCCTTCGACCAGCTCTTGATGGACTGCGCGCTGCACAAGGCCGGGGTGACGTTCGTGCTCGACCGCTCCGGTGTCACCGGCCCCGATGGCGCATCGCACCACGGCATGTGGGACATGTCGCTCGTGGGCGTCGTGCCGGGTCTGCACCTGGCGGCACCGCGTGACGGGCAGCAGATCCCTCTGGCCCTGCGTGCTGCCGTCGACATCTCCGATGCCCCGTCCGTGATCCGCTTCCCGAAGGGGTCGGCGGGTGACGCGATCGCCGCGGTCCGGTCGGTGGGTGGCGTCGACGTGCTGGCCGAGCCGGACGACGGTTCCGTCGACCTGCTGCTCGTCGGAGTCGGGTCGATGGCGGCGACGGCGCTGACCGTGGCCGACAAGCTCGGTGCCGAAGGGTTCCGCGTTCGGGTCGTCGACCCGGTGTGGGCGCTGCCCGTGAACCCGGTGCTCGGCGAGCTGGCCGACGCGGCCGGTCGGGTCGCCGTCGTCGAGGACAACTCGGTGTCCGGTGGAGTCGGGTCGCACGTCGTGCAGTCATTGCGCGACACCGGTTCCGACGTCCCCGTCGACCTGTTCGGTCTGCCGCGCGAGTTCCTCGACCACGGTTCGCGCGGGCAGGTGCTCGACCGTGTCGGGCTCACGCCCGAGGCCATTGCAGAGAAGCTCCACGACACGCTGCGCTGACGCTGGCCGGCGGCTCTCGTCGCGGGTCCGGTGGATCCGGACGTGCGTCGCCGAGCGAGGCGGTCCCGTGGCGCCTAGGCTCGCAGCCACGACATCGAGGGGGACGTCATGCCAGGACCAGAGAAGCGACTGCCGGGGCAGTCGAACGCCGACTACGAGCGACCGCGCCGCGATCCCAACGCCGAATTCCTCGGCACTCATGCGGTGTCGGGGGGCGGCGACCCGAGCCAGGTGATGCGCGTCGCCCAGCTCATCCTCGACTGGTTCGGACGTCGCAAGCGCTGAAGCGGATGATCCGCATTCGGCATGTCGCCCGACGGACAGCCGTAGCCTTGGAGTGACGACGCCACACGGCGTCAGGACCGGAGGTCGCCATGGCTGCTCCCTCACCTGCTGCACCGCCCCGCTTGGGGATGATGTGCGGGCTGGACCTCGACGAGCACCCGACCCATCCGGTCCGCGACCATCTGCAGGCGGCAGTGGTGCTGGTGCTCTTCGTCGCGGTCACGCTCCTCCTGCGTCCCTGAGCTGAACCTTGCCCGGACTCGGCGCGACTCTCGCGTCGGCTCCGGCAGTCGAATGCTGGGACTCGACCAATCGGGTGCACGCCTCGGTAGCCTCGGCCCATGGGCGAGACGTGGAGCATGCTCGACGACGAGCGCACCCTCGACGGAACCGAAGCCGCGGCTCTCGTCTCCGCACACGTCGACGGTGGCCGGCTGACGACGTACTTCCAGAGTGACCGCGGGCGGCTCCTGACCGTCGTGTCCAACGGCGTCCGCGCGATGGTCGTGCTGATGGATGGTGCGGGAGATGCCGGCGAGCACGCCGTGTCGCCGGGTGCGGCCGGCTCCAGCGACGGGTACGTCCTCGAGAACGGACAGGTGGACACCTACGAGGACTCGGACACCATCCCTCTTGCCGATGCCGTCGCAGCAGTGCGCTCGATCATCGACGACGGAGGGCCGCCCTCAGGCGCGTCGTGGAGCGTCGACCGATGATCGTCGGGACGTGGCCTGACCCGACTCCGGTCCAGGTCCCGGCGCGCGGGTGCACCAAGGCCTAACGTGGCCTCGTGAGACGCACCCGGATCCATCTGGCCGTGGCCGGAGCGCTCCTTCTCGTGGGCCTGCTGGTGCCTCTGCCGGCGGGTGCGCAGTGGCCCGCCCACCTGCTTGTGGGCTGGGTCGTGGGCGCCCTCGCCTTCTGCGTCCCCGTGCTCCGCATGGCCTTCCGCCTCGACGCGTCGGCGACGGCCGGGGCGCTCGAGGGCGCCGAGGGTGGGCGCACCGAGACCGATGTCATCGTGGTCATCGCCGCCCTCGCGAGCCTGGGGGCTGTGGGGCTCATGCTGCTCGGTGACGGCAGCGGGGGCCCTGCCTCGAGTCGCGGGTTCGAAGGGCTCCTCAGCGTCCTCGCCGTGGCTGCGGGCTGGTTGGCCCTGCACACGACCTACGTCCTGCGCTACGCCCGCCACTACCTGGTCAACGAGCCCGGCTGTATCGACTTCAACTCCGACGACCCGCCGCGCCTCTCCGACTTCGCATACCTGTCGTTCACCCTCGGGATGACCTACCAGGTCTCGGACACCGCGCTCAAGACCCCCGAGGTGCGACGCCTCGTGCTGCGGCACACCCTGCTCTCCTACCTGTTCGGCACCGTGATCGTCGCCGCCACCATCAACCTCGTGGTCGGACTCGCCAGCGCGAACTGACTGCCTGCCGCTAACCGGCCGTCACGAGTGGCCCGATGTCGGCTCACTCATTCCCGTTCCCCGTCCTCGATGAGGTGGGCGAACTCGTCCAGCACGCTCTCGACGTCGTATGCCGTGTAGCTGGGCCGTCGGTCCCTCTGGATACGCCCGAGGTCGTCCGGCACCTGCCAGGGAACCGCGGATGGGTCGCAGCGCGCCTCGGCCGCGCGGTAGGACTCCATCATCGGAACCGGGTTGGCTGGATGGAACCAGCCGACCTGGTTCGGCCGACACCAGGTCCCGTCGTCGGCGCGGAACCGGTGCCGACCGCTGATGACGGTGCGCAGCCGGTCACCAACGTTGCGCGGGTCGGACGCGTACAACCCGGCCTTCCAGCGCTGGAGCACCAGGTCGGCAAGATCGAACTCCTCTGAGTCGAGCTGCGCGCGGCCTGCGGACGTCGGCAGGAACGTCTCGGGTTGGCAGGTCCAGAAGATCAGCTGAGCCGTGGCGCGGGTGCAGGCAGTCTGCGATGCGACCCATTTCAGCAGCCAGGTGCCATCAGCCCAGTTCCAGTCCCGGACCACGCAGTACAGGAAGTCGGCGTCCTTCGTCGTCAAGAGGTCGAACAGGTCTTGTCGACTCGGTCGCTCGGCGGAACTGGACAATGGATGGATCCTCTCTCGGGGCTGGAGTATGCCGCCCCACGAAGCTCTCGCGGGAGAAATCGCGAGGCCAACTTCAGAAGCTCCGGGGCAGAGCCGGAGGACTGTCGGGCCCTTATCCGACGGGGACCGGAGAGGGCATCGCCTGCCGTTGCTGCCGCGTCCAGTGCCTGACGGCCGGAACGAGCATCACGCCCGACTGGACCAGGTAAGACACAAACAGCAAGGCGACTCGAGCCACGTCCACCGCACCGCCTGACCGCCATGGTGCTCCGAGAAGCACCCCGGTTCCGATGACGGAGACAACAAGGAAGATGCGGCGCGCCACGTCACCGCCCCGATACACGCGATAAAGCAGAAACAGCGAGATACCGCCCCAGAAGGCATGCTGAAATCCTTGCTCAGCGGAGTAGACCGTGAGTGCCTCCTGAACCATCACGGCGACGACGGCCAGCAACAGCCAGGTCCGTATGGAGGTGCTCGTACTCATGCCGGTGAGAGTAGCGATCACCCGCCCGCTCAGGTATCGCATGAGGAGGCGGCGGTGCCCAGGAATCGTGGAAGGTCGGCGATCGTGAGGTCGTGGGAGGCGAGCAAGTCATTGACCTCGATGGTTGGGGCGACCCATTGAGACGCGCCCTCAGAGGTGCATCCTGACTCTCGGAAGGCCACCCGCAAGTCGAGCAGTTCCTCCGCACCTGGCTCTAGCGACGAAGAGATCTCGGAGACGGCGTCGACTTCGTCGTTTCCAAGAACTGCCACATCCCCGATGTGCGTCACCTGGAAGCTCGAACCGGCACCGGGCCCGCTGACCGGGACCGTGACCTGGTGGAGCGTCACCTCTCGATGACCGTGGTTCATCACCTTGATCGTGAGGGTGCACACGAATTTGTCGGTCATCGGAATGGCCGCCTCCTCCAGGTTGCTCTCCGGATCAGTGACCGTGGTCACCTCGGTGCCCTCGCAGTGCGGGATGCCGGTGGATGCGCTCACCCGCAGAGTGGCCTGATGTCCGACCCACCAGATGGCGGCCGGCGTCAGTGTGAGTAGCGCTACGCCGCAGACGGCAAGTCTGCGGAGAGTGCGGGGAGGCGACGGATCGATCACAGCGGCATCCTGCCTTGACGCCCTGAGATGGATGCCAGTCCTGAAGCCATGGCCATACCTCCCCTTGCCCCGGCACGACCACATGGCCTCGCCGACTCACATGACTGAACAGAAGTATGTCGACGGTTCGGCGCCTTGACCGCATATTTCCTCAATGCGTGCCGATGACAGTTACGCCGCGCGGCAGGAGCTCGCATTGATGGGTCATTCTTCTCCAATGACGCTTGAGAGGCTCGTGACTCTCGGGGGGGTGCTGACTGAGGAGGTCGAAGCGCCCGACTACGCCGGTGAGGTGATCGGGCCGACGTTGCTCACCATCAGCGATCGCATTCAGCCGGAGATGCCTCGGCCCGATCCGTGGCGAGGCGACTGGTTCTAAACGCGCTCCCATCCGGCGAATCGGTCAATCAATGGACGGCCCGCCCGCATGTGCAACAAACCTTTGACCGTCAACGACTGAGGGGAGTACGTTGACCCGATCAGGCAGCCTCTTGACGTTTTGAGGTCGGGGGACAGCAACGCAGAGACTTCCGTCAGGAGAAATCAATGCACTTCTTCCGCGCGCGCAGAGTTGGCCTCATGACCTCATCCTTGGTGGCATTCGGGGTCGTGGTCACTGCAACTCCGGCCTTTGCCGCGAGCAGCTTCACCGGCTCCTATTTTGCACCGTCAGGCAAATGGGGTGGTGGGGGTGCGTTCAACACCAACAGCAACTACTGGAACATCACAGATGCCAAGGATGGCTATCACGTGGTGGCAAAGCTTCAATGGTCCCAGGCAGGTTCGGGCTTCTACACCTACTCGACCAAGACCATCAGCGACGGTGGCTCTGGGTCTTGGTACTCTCCGGAGCCTGAGGGTCGGGCTACAGGTCGGATCGAAGTGTGTTTCTACAACAGCAGTTGGAACCGCGTGGGCAGCTGCGACTACGGAATTTCAACCCGCATTTGATTCGCGGACTGCGCTGCACAGCGTTGTGACGGGCTCGTCGCGAACAGGCGGCAGGTCTTTGTTCGACCACGTCCTCGAACGTTGACACGGCAAGCCGCCGCTGCAATTGAGCACCAACAACCCAACCGCGCCACTGAGCGGCCGTCGGGCACCTCACCGTGAGCCTCGACGCAGGCAGGGAGGCGAGACACACACCTCTGGTTGGGATGTGGGGCCGGGACCCATGAGCGCAGGGGAGTGGGCGGCATACGGTGCTCGCCGGGGGCGGCGCCCGAGCCGGCCCGGGACGCGGAGGTGAGCCAGTGCGAGTCGACCCGGCCTTCACCGTGGAGGTGGACACCGGCACCCTGGCGGTGCACGACCTGACCCCGGGCGCCTCCCGCGCCGACGTGCCGGTCGTCCTCGCGCTGCACGGGGTCACGGCCAACGGCCTCGCCTGGCAGGCCCTGGCCGATGAGCTCGTCCGCCGGCACGGCGTCGGCAGCATCCGTGTCCTCGCACCCGACCTGCGCGGTCGCGCCGCGAGCAGCGGTGTGCCGGGCCCCTATGGCATCGCCGCGCACGCCGCAGACACCTCCGCCATTGCCTCGGCCTTCGGCGGCCACCCCGTCCTCGTCGGACATTCGATGGGTGCGTTCGTCGCCGCCTCGGCTGCCGCCAAGGACCCTGAGCGCTACCGCGGGCTCGTCCTCGTCGACGGTGGCCTCGGCTTCCCCGCCCCCGCCAGTCGTGACGTCGACGCCGCGCTCACCGCGGTCATCGGGCCGGCCATGACGCGGTTGTCGATGGTGTTCGACTCACCCGACGACCACCTCGCGTTCTGGCGACGTCACCCCGCGGTCGGGCCGCTGCTCGCCGGGCCGGGTGGGCTGTGGCTGCGCCGATACCTCGACCACGACCTCGTCGAGTCCCGCGACGGGTGGCACTCGAGCTGTGTGCTCGACGCCGTCCGGGCCGACGGGCGCGACGTCCTCGCCGACCCCGGCACGCTCTCGGCCGTCCACCGCGCGGTCGAGCAGGGAGTCGACACCGAGCTGCTCTGGGCGCAGCGCGGCCTCCTCGACGAACCCCAAGGCCTCTACGACCCGGCCCGCCTGCGCGCGCTCCAGCTCCCGACAGGGCTGCGGACGACGCCGGTCCCGGACTCGAACCACTACTCGGTCATCCTCGAGGCGTCCGCCATCACGTGCCTCGCGGACGCCGTCGACCGTCAGCTCGCGACGAGGTGACGCAGCCGCAGCGCGAGCTGCAGCTCGAGCGCCCGCTCGGGTGACTGCCAGCCGTCGCCGACGAGCCGCGTGATCCGCTCGAGCCGTTGGGCGACGGTGTTGGTGTGCACGTGCAGGCTCGTCGCCGCGTGCCGTGGGCTGGAGCCGGCGAGGAAGTACGCCTCGAGCGTCCCGACCAGGTCGGTGCCGCGCGCGTCGTCGTAGTCGACGAGCGACCCGAGCACCGAGTCGACGTATGCCGTGACCTCGGGTCGGGTGCCCACGATGAGTCCCGCGAACCCCAGGTCCGCAGCGGACGCGCCGTCGCCGCGACGGCCCAGCGCGACGAGGGCCTCGGCCGTCCGCACCGCCTCGGTGTGAGCCGCCGCGAGACCGGCGAGGACCGCTCCGTCGGACTCGACCACGGGTCCTGCCGCACCGACCGTCACGGAGTGGCTGCGGGAGAGTCGAGTCGCGAGCTCGCCTGCGAGAGAGCCGGGTTCGTCACCAGCGACGAGGGTGATGACGTGACCGTCAACCTCACCGACGAGCGCCTGACCTCCAAGGGCCGCGTTGACCGCGAGGACGAGGGAGCGGGCAGGTCCGCCGTCGTCGCGCCTCACGGCGAGCAGGCAGGTGGGCTCACGCAGGTCGAGGCCGGCCGAGCGTGCAGCCGGCACGAGGACACCGGCGTCGCCGTGCCCACCGACCAGGCCGGCCACGAGGTCGGTGCGCTGCTGCTGACGGGCCTCGGCGCGGTTGCGCTCACCGAGCAGCACGAGCGCCGTGACGACCGCGGCCCGCTCGACGGTCCGCTCGTCGGAGTCGTCCATCGTCGAGACGTCGCCGATGGCGAGGTAGCCGATGGGCTCGCCCGTCGCGGTGATGCCGATCGCCCAGACGTCGCCGTCGAGACGGGAGAGACGCACCCCGTCGGCGCGTTCGACGACCTCGGCGGCCAGCGCGTGCAGCGCGTCACCGGTCGGGGGAGTCTCGCCGGCCACGCTGCGCGGCACCCCGTCGTCGTCGAGCAGCAGGGCCCATCCGCCGAGGAGCTGGGAGAGCGACTGCGTGAGGTCGTCGACGCCGCCACCCTCGAGGACGATCTCGGCGAAGCGGTCGTGGGCCGCGGCAGCACGCTCGATCCCCGCGGCATACCGGCTCACGCTCTCGGTCGCCTCGGAGAGCGCGGCGAGCGTGCGCGAGGACTCCTCGACGGCACGCACCTGGACGATGGTCACCGCCGCGAGCGCCGCGAGCGAGCCGAGGAGGGCCACCTCGTCGTGGGTGAAGGGCCGCGGCGTGCGGTTCGAGGCGAAGAGCACGCCGACGAACTCGTCCTTGACGATGAGCGGAGTGCCGCAGATGGCGACGAGCCCCTCGTCGCCGACGGCGCCGTCGATCGAGTGCGTGTGCTTGAACCGGGCGTCGTCGAAGTAGTCGGCGGTCCAGTACGGCTTGCGCGACTGCGCGACGAGACCACCGAGCCCGGCGCCGAAGTCGAGCCGGACGACCTGGAACTGGGCGGACACCGAGCCGGCGGTGGCCCGCATGTAGGTGTCCTCGTGGGCGGGGTCGTAGAGCGTGAGGTAGGCGACGTCGGTGCCCATGAGCGCCCGGGCCCGGCGCACGATCGCGTCGAGCACGACAGAGGGGTCGCTCATCGACGCGAGCTCGCCGGCGGTGTCGACGAGGGCGGCGAGCTGCTGCTCGCGGCGACGCTGGACGTCGAAGGCGCCGGCGATCCGCAGGGCCAGGTCGCGGGCGTGCGGGTCCACGTCGAGGGCGGCGAGGTCGGCCGCCGAGGCTCCTCCGGCGAGCAGCTCGAGCAGGCGGGTTCCTGCATCCACGTCGTCGTGCATGTCGCCGATCCTAGGGGCCCGTTGCGCACGGTGCATGGTGCGGCGAGCCATGACCCTGGCAAGACAGTGGTGGGGGACCCCATGCGGTCGGCACGAGCCCCGCCCTAGGGTGATGCCTCACCGCCTGCAGAACTTCTGCGGTGCGGAGCACAAGGAGGTGCTGGTGAGTCCACGCGCATCGACGTCCGCGTCTACGACGGCGACGGCCGTGTCCACGTCCGGGACGACCATGCTCAGGACGGTCGACCTCACGAAGGACTTCCGCGGGTTCACCGCCGTCAACGCGGTCAACCTCGACGTCGCCGAGGGCATGATCCACGCCCTCGTCGGCCCCAACGGCGCCGGCAAGACGACGCTGTTCAACCTCCTCACCGGCTTCCTCTCGCCGACCTCCGGCCAGATCCTGCTGCGCGGCGACGACATCGCCGGCAAGCAGCCCGAGCAGATCGCCCACATGGGCGTCGCCCGCTCGTTCCAGATCACGAGCCTGTTCGAGCAGATGACGCTCCTCGAGCACCTCGAGCTGGCCCTGGCCTCGCCGACCGGCCTCGGCTACCGGTTCTGGTCCTCGCGCAAGCAGCTCAGCCGCTTCAAGGCGCGGGGCATGGAGCTCCTCGACGAGGTCGGCCTCGCCGACCGCAGCGGCGTCACCGCCGGCTCGCTCGCCTACGGGCAGAAGCGCGCCCTCGAGATCTCGCTCGCCCTGGCCAACGACCCCAGCCTGCTGCTCCTCGACGAGCCGACCGCCGGCATGGGGCTCGAGGACGTCGACCGCACCATCGCCCTGGTCAAGAAGGCGTCGCAGGGACGGACCGTCGTCTTCGTCGACCACAACATGCACGTCGTCGGCTCGCTGGCCGACAGCGTCACCGTGCTCCAGTCCGGCGAGGTGCTCGCCGAGGGCACCTACGACGAGGTCAGGAACGACGAGCGGGTCATCACGGCATACCTCGGGGACGCGGGAGGCGACCATGGCTGAGCAGACGACCACGACGACCACGACGTCGTCGGCGACCACGACCGCACCCCTGCTCACGGTCGAGAAGCTCTCGGCCTTCCACGGTGAGGCCCAGGCCCTGCGCGACGTCTCGCTCGACGTCGCACCCGGAGAGGTCGTCACCCTCGTCGGCCGCAACGGCGCCGGCAAGACGACGCTGCTGCGCTCGATCATGGGCCTGCACAGGAACGTCCGTGGCTCGGTGACCTTCGACGGCGCCACCCTCGACGGCAGGTCCGCCGACAAGCGCGCCCGCGCCGGCCTCGGCTGGGTGCCCGACGACCGCGGCATCTACGCCACCCTCACCGTCGCCGAGAACCTCAGCCTCCCGCCCGTCGTCGACAAGGACGCCGCGTGGAGCCTGGACCGGATCTACGAGCACTTCCCGGTGCTGCGCGAGCGACGCGACTTCCCCGGGACCAAGCTCTCCGGCGGTGAGCAGCAGATGCTCGCCATGGCCCGGCCGCTGCGGGCGGGCTCGCGCCTGCTCCTGCTCGACGAGCCGAGCGAGGGCCTCGCCCCCGTCATCGTCAACAAGATCGGCGAGATCATCCGCGACATCAAGAGCCAGGGCGTGGCGGTGCTGCTCGTCGAGCAGAACGTCAGCTTCGCGGGCACCGTGGCCGACCGCCACAACCTGCTCGCCCAGGGGGAGATCGTCGAGAGCCTCCCCAACGACGAGTTCCGCTCCCGCACCAAGGAGCTGCTCCAGCACCTCGGTATGTAGCCCCGAGTCCGCGCACCTCCGCGCACCTTCACGCAGCTGCGCATCCGCGCACCAGCTCACACCACACCCCGCGGCGCCGTACCCCTGCGGCAGGCCGCACCACACGACAACCGCACGACAACACAGACCGCCGGGCACGGCATACACACCCCAGGAGGGGAACATGCGACACACCAGAATGACCACCCTCGCGGCCATGGTGGCCGGCTCCGGTCTCCTGCTCACCGCCTGCGGCAGCGCCGGCGGCGGCCCGTCCACGGCCAGCGGCAAGATCAGCGACGACAAGATCGTCCTCGCCGTGCTCAACGACCAGTCCGGTGTCTACAAGGACCTCTCCGGCCCCAACTCGGTCGAGGCCGTGAAGATGGCCGTCGAGGACTGGAAGGCCAAGCACAAGGACGACGCGGTCTCCAAGAACATCGAGGTCGTCACCGCCGACCACCAGAACAAGCCCGACATCGCCAACACCAAGGCGCAGGAGCTGTACGACCGCCAGAAGGCCGACATCATCCTCGACGTCCCGACCTCGTCCGCGGCCCTCGCCGTCGCGACGCAGGCCAAGACGAAGAAGAAGGTCTACATCAACATCGGTGCCGGCACGACCGCCCTCACCGGTGCGCAGTGCAACAAGTACACGTTCCACTGGGCCTACGACACCTACATGCTCGCGCACGGCACCGGCGCCACTCTCACCAAGAACGGTGGCAAGAACTGGAACGTCGTCTACCCCGACTACGCCTTCGGCCAGGACATGACCAAGTCGTTCGACGGCCAGGTCACCGCCGCCGGCGGCACCGTCGGCCAGAAGATCCCGACGCCGTTCCCGAACGACAACTTCGCCACCTACATCACCAAGGCCGCGACGGGGAACCCGAACGTCATCGGCACCATGCACGCCGGTGGTGACCTCATCAACTTCGTCAAGCAGTACAACCAGGCCGGCATCAGCGACCAGATCAAGCTCGCCGTGGGCCTCATGTTCATCACCGACATCCACAGCCTCGGCGCCGACCAGTTCAAGGGCGTGACCTTCACCGACGCCTGGTACTGGAACTTCGACGAGCAGAACCGCAAGTGGGCCGACAAGTTCCAGGAGAAGACGAAGACCCGTCCGTCGTTCGCGCACGCCGCGAACTACTCGGCGGCCTTCAACTACCTCGAGGCCGTCCAGGAGGCCGGCTCCGACACCGGTGACGACGTCGTCGCCAAGCTCGAGGGCAAGAAGATCAACGACGTCTTCCTGCGCAACGGCGAGGTCCGCAAGGGCGACCACCGCGTCATCCACGACGTCTACCTCGCCGAGGTCAAGCCGCAGTCCGAGGTCAAGGAGGAGTGGGACTACGAGAAGATCGTCGCCACCATCCCCGCAGCGGAGGCCTTCAAGCCGGAGGCGGAGTCCGGCTGCTCCATGTGAGCCACGGACTCCACCGAACCGGAACTCCTAGAGGTCATCAGAGGTAGGCGATGAGTGCATTCATCCAGTACACGCTGCAGGGTCTGGCGACGGGCGGTTTCTACGCCCTCGCCGCCCTGGGGCTGGCCGTCATCTTCGGCGTCATGGGGGTGGTCAACTTCAGCCACGGCGCCATGTACATGCTCGGTGCCGTCGGTTCGGCCGTGCTCCTCGACGTCGCCGACGTGCCGTTCTGGGGTGCGCTCGTCATCGTGCCCATCCTGCTGTTCCTCTTCGGGATCCTCGTCGAGCGACTGCTCGTGCGATGGCTCCTCGGGCTCGACCCGCTCTACAACTTCCTCCTGACGTTCGGCCTCACGCTGCTCATCGTCGACCTGGTCAAGCGCCGCTACGGCGTCTCCGGGCTGCCGTACCAGCTGCCGGCCGGGCTCGAGGGGCGGATCAACCTGGGCGGGTTGAGCCTGTCGAGCTACCAGCTGTTCGCGGCGTTCTTCTCGGTGGTGCTCTGCGTGGCCGTGTGGCTGCTGCTCACGAAGACGCGGATCGGCATGATCGTGCGCGCCTCCACCGAGGACGCCGAGCGCACCCGTGCCCTCGGCATCAACGTGGGGCGCTGGGTCACGCCGGTGTTCGGCTTCGGCATCGCCCTGGCCGGTGTGGCGGGGGTCCTCGCGGCTCCGTTCCGCGCCATCACCGCCGACATGGGCAGCAACTTCATCATCATCCTGTTCGCCGTCGTCGTCATCGGCGGGCTCGGCTCGATCCTCGGCGCGGTCGTCGCCGGGTTCCTCGTCGGGCTCGTCGAGGCGTACGGCCAGGCCTACGCACCGTCCTTCGCGCAGGTCCTCATCTTCGTCCTCATGGCAGCGGTCGTCCTCGTCCGCCCGGCGGGACTCTTCGGCCGCGAGGAGGCCTCATGAGCGCCCAGCTCACCGACACCACGCGCGTCGAGACCGCGGCGTCGGCAGCACCCGACCGCAAGCTCAACCCGTTCGTGCGGGCCGGGCTGCTCGTCCTCGCGCTGCTCGTCGTGCTCGCCCTGCCCTGGTACATCTACCCGCCGGTGGCGATGGACATCCTCGCGTGGGGCCTGTTCGCCATCTCGGTCGACCTGCTCCTCGGCTTCACCGGCCTGCTGAGCTTCGGCCACGCAGCCTTCTGGGGCACGTCGGCCTACGTCACCGGTCTCATCGCGATCCGGCTGGGCCTGCCCTTCCCGGTCGCCGTCCTCGGTGGCGCCCTCGTCGCCATGCTGCTCGCCATCCCGACCGGCTACCTCGCGGTGCGGCGCACGGGCATCTACTTCGCGATGGTCACGCTGGCCTTCGCACAGATGCTCTTCTTCCTCGCCAACCAGGCGCGGGACATCACCGGCGGCGAGAACGGCCTCCAGGGCATCCCGAAGTCGTTCTTCGGGATCGAGCTCGTCGAGACCGACCCGTTCTACTTCTACTACGCCGCACTGCCGCTCATCCTGCTCGGGGCCTTCGCGGCCTGGCGCACGGTGTCGTCGCCGTTCGGCCGCGTCCTGCTCGCCATCCGTGACAACCCTGCGCGCGCCCGTGCCCTCGGCTACGACGTCGAGCGCTACAAGATCATGGTGTTCGTCATCTCCGCGGGCATCGCGGGACTGGCCGGCGGCGTCTTCTCGGTGAGCCACGGCTTCGCGTCGCTGCAGGAGCTCATCTGGCAGACGTCCGGCAAGGTCGTGCTCATCACCGTCCTCGGTGGTATCGGCACGCTCTGGGGTGGGCCGCTCGGCGCCGCCGTCGTCGTCCTCCTCGAGGACCAGCTCGCGTCGTCGGGCTTCAACGGCATCGGCATCATCACCGGCACGATCTTCGTGCTCATCGTCCTGCTCTTCCGCAAGGGCATCTGGGGCACGGGCGCCGACCTCATCGCCCGGCTGCGCGCCAGCCGCACGTCCTCGGGTCGACGCGATGCTTGACGGTCGCACCGCCCTCGTCACGGGGGCCGGCAGCGGCATCGGCGCGGCGGTCGTCGAGCGGTTCGCCTCCTCCGGGGCGAAGGTCCACGCCGTCGACATCGACGGTGCGGCGCTCGACGAGCTGGTCGCGCGCGTCGGCAGCGACCGCGTCATCCCGTGGGTGGTCGACCTGTCCGACCTCGGCGCGCACGAGCAGCTGCCCACCGACGTCGACGTCCTCGTCAACAACGCGGGCATCCAGCACGTCGCACCCGTCCACGAGTTCCCGGTCGAGGAGTTCGAGCGGATCCACCGGATCATGCTGCTCTCACCGTTCCGGCTCGTGCGTGCCTGCCTTCCTCACATGTATGCCGGGGGCTGGGGTCGCGTCGTCAACGTCTCGTCAGTGCACGGGCTGCGCGCGAGTGCCTACAAGGCGGCCTATGTCGCCGCCAAGCACGGCCTCGAGGGGCTGAGCAAGGTCG
Organism: Knoellia locipacati; assembly: GCF_007992835.1. Lineage (GTDB taxonomy): Bacteria > Actinomycetota > Actinomycetes > Actinomycetales > Dermatophilaceae > Knoellia > Knoellia locipacati. Next base: position 442,027 of record NZ_BKBA01000009.1, on the reverse strand, counting down.
TGGCGCTGGAGTCCGGCGACAAGGGCGTCACGAGCAACTGCATCAACCCGGCCTACGTGCGTACCCCGCTCGTCGAGAAGCAGGTGGCCGACCAGGCCGCGGCACACGGCATACCGGAGTCCGACGTGCTCGAGAAGGTCATGCTCACGCCGGTCGCCGTCAAGCGGCTCATCGAGCCGGACGAGGTCGCCGACCTCGCCGCGTTCCTCTGCGGCCCGTCATCGGACTCGATCACGGGCAGCTCGTTCACGATGGACGGCGGCTGGACCGCGCACTGAGCCCGGTCAGGCGCGGCGGCGGCTCGACGTCACGGTGAACTTGCTCGTGCGCTGGACCTGCCGGGTCGAGCCGATGACCCTGTCGAGGATCGGGCGGTAGCCCAGCGACGAGTTCCAGACGCACCACAGCTCGCCACGCGGCTCGAGGGCGCGGGCGGCGTCGGTGAACAGCCGCTCGGCGAGCCCGGTGTGGACGGCGGCGCCGATGTGGAACGGCGGGTTGAGGACGATGAGCCGGGCCGAGGCCGAGGCGACCGTCTCGAGCCCGTCGGCACGCAGGGCCTCGACCCGGTCGCCCACCCCGTTGGCGGCCGCGGTCTCGCGGGTCGACGCCACCGCGGCGGCGGACTGGTCGGTGGCCAGGACGTGCAGACCCGGCCGGGCCAGGGCGAGCGCCGCGGCGACGACGCCGGTGCCGCTGGCCAGGTCGATGGCGCGCTCGGCCTGCGGCATCGACGGGATCTGCTCGAGGAGCAGGCGGGTGCCGATGTCGATGCCGGTCCCCGCGAACACGCCGCCGTGGGCGACGACGGTCAGGCCGGCGTCGTCGTGACGCTCACGGCGCGGCCAGGTCAGGGCCACACCCTCGCGCGGAGCGGAGGCGTGCAGCACCCGCGACTTCTGCCGGGCCAGGCTCGCCTGCACCTGCTGGAACGACTGTGCGAGAACGTCGTTCATCGCCCGTGTCATGTGCTTGACGCGACCACCGGCGACGACGCGGACCTCCGGGTCGGCGTGCGCCGCGACGAGCTGGGCGATCTCGTCGAGCTCGTCGAGCGAGCGGGGGAGCTGCAGCAGGACGAGCCGCGCCCCCGCGACCAGGGAGGCGTCGAGACGGTGGTGGGCGAACGGCATACCGGATCCGTCGTGGCCGAGACCACGACGCTGGGCGTTCGCGACGAGCGCACGCTCGCCCAGGACGCCGTCCTGGTGCACGCGCACCCGCGAGGCGCCGCGCTCGAGCGCTCCGAGCGTCAGCGCCCCGTGGGTGTCGCCGATGACGACGACGTCGTCGGGCCCGCCGGGCAGCGGACCGGCCTCGTCGAGGACGAGGCGGTCGGTCGCGTCCCACGCCTGGAGGTTGCTCGCCTCGACGTCGGGCCAGCGGCGCAGGTCGCTGAAGTCGATCTCGGTGGAGTCGCTCAACGCGGGGTCAGATGTCGCGGAAGATCTCGATGGTGGCGCCCAGGGCGTTGAGACGCTCGGCGAGGTCTTCGTAGCCGCGGTTGATGACATAGACGTTGCGCAGCACCGAGGTGCCGTTGGCGGCGAGCATCGCGAGGAGCACGACGACACCGGGGCGCAGCGCCGGCGGGCACATGACCTCGGCCGGACGCCACTTGGCGGTGCGGCCGGTGATCATGACGCGGTGCGGGTCGAGCAGCTGGACCTGGGCGCCGACCTTGGTGAGCTCGGTGAGGTAGATCGCACGGTTCTCGTAGACCCAGTCGTGGATCATCGTCGTGCCCTCGGCGCACGCCGCGATGAGCGCGAAGAACGGCAGGTTGTCGATGTTGAGGCCGGGGAAGGGCATCGGCGCGATCTTGTCGATCGGGGCCGTGAGCTGGCTCGGCAGGATCGTGATGTCGGCCAGCCGGGTGTGGCCGTTCTTGGCGAGGTACTCGTCGGAGAGCTCGTACTGCAGACCCATGCCGTCGAGGGTCGCGAGCTCGATCTCGAGGAACTCGATCGGCGCGCGCTCGATGGTGATCGAGGACTCCGTGACGACGGCCGCGGCGATGAGGCTCATGGCCTCGATCGGGTCCTCGCTGGGGGAGTAGTCGACGTCGACGTCGATCGACTCGCACCCGGTGACGGTGAGCGTCGTCGTGCCGATGCCCTGCACGTCGACGCCGAGGCGCTGGAGGAAGAAGCAGACGTCCTGGACCATGTAGTTCGACGAGGCGTTGCGGATCACCGTGGTGCCCGGGTGGAGGGCGGCGGCGAAGAGGACGTTCTCGGTGACGGTGTCGCCACGCTCGGTGAGGACGATGGCCTTCTCGGGGCGCGTGTTCTTGTCGACCTTGGCCTCGTAGAAGCCGTGCGTCGCGGCGACGTCGAGGCCGAACGACTGGAGGGTCATGAGGTGCGGCTCGACCGTGCGGGTGCCGAGGTCGCAGCCACCGGCGTAGGGCAGCGAGAACGAGTCGAACTGGTGCAGCAGCGGGCCGAGGAACATGATGACCGTGCGGGTGCGACGGGCCGCGGCCACGTCGATCGACGCGAGGTCGAGGGTCGCCGGCGGGATGATCTCGAGGTCGCTCGTGCCCTCGAGCCAGCGGACCTTGACGCCCATCGAGGTGAGCACCTCGATGATCCGGTTGACCTCCTCGATGCGCGCGAGGTTGCGCAGCGTCGTGCGGCCCTTGTTGAGCAGGGCGGCGCAGAGGAGGCCGACGGCGGCGTTCTTGGAGGTCTTGACGGGGATCGAGCCGGACAGCTTGGCGCCGCCGACGATCCGCAGGTGCTGGGGGCCGCTGTGGCCGAGGGAGACGAACTCGCTGCCGAGGGTCTCGCCGACGCGGGCGAGCATCTCGAGGCTGAGGTTCTGGCGTCCCTGCTCGATGCGGGCGACCGCGCTCTGGCTCGTGCCGAGCTTGTCGGCGAGCTCGTGCTGGGTGAGGCCCTGGTGGCGCCGGGCGTCCCGGATGAGGGTCCCGATTCGAGTGAGGTAGCTGGACTCAGTCATGCAATCCAGCGTATGTCAGATATGAGATAACGCAAGCCAGAGGGGCCTGTCGGAGGTGGGCGGACGGCATACCAGCAGGTCAGGTATGCCGTCCGCCCACCTCGCGTCGTCAGGCCGGGACGCTGGCCACTCCGGCCGGCAGGAGGCGTCGCCCGAGCACCTTCTCGGAGATGCCCTCACGGTCGAGCAGGGGGGTGATGCCACCGTTCCAGAACTGGAAGCCGGCACCCGTGATGAGCGCGAGGTCGATGTCCATCGGAGCCTGCGCCACGCCCTCCTGGAGCATGAGCCCGACCTCCTCGGCGAGGACCGACAGGATCCGCTCGCGGACCTCGGCGACGTCGAGCTCGACGGGGTTCTCGGGGGCGATGTGGGCCGCCTCGACCTCGGGGTCGACGACCGGGCGGCCGTCGACGAGCTGGTAGTAGCCCGGCTTGCCCATCTCGACGATCTTCCGCAGGTTCGGCGAGACGTGGAAGCGGTCACCGAAGGCCCCGTGCAGCGTCTCGCTGTTGTGCAGCGCGATGGCCGGGCCCACGAGGCCGAGCAGCACGAACGGCGGCATCGGCGCGAGACCGGCCACCGCCTTCTCGGCGACGGGCACGGGCGTGCCCTCGTCGACGATCCGGCTGAACTCGCCCATGAAGCGGCCCAGGAGACGGTTGACGATGAACGACGCCGAGTCCTTGACGAGGATCGTCGTCTTCTTCAGGCCCTTGCCGGTGGCGAACGCCGTGGCGAGCGCCGCGTCGTCGGTCCGCTCGCCGGGGATGATCTCGAGCAGCGGCATGACGGCGACGGGGTTGAAGAAGTGCAGGCCGACGACGCGCTCGGGGTGCTGGAGGTCGGCCGCCATCTCGGTGATCGACAGCGAGCTCGTGTTGGAGGCGAGGACGCACTCGGGCGAGACGACGGCCTCGACCTCGGCCCACACCTGCTTCTTGACCGACATCTCCTCGAAGACGGCCTCGATGACGAGGTCGGCGTCGGCGAAGCCGTCCTTGGAGGTCGAGCCGGTGACGAGCCCGGTGAGGTGGTTGGCTCGGTCCCGCCCGATCTTGCCGGCCTCGAGGCTCTTGGCGATCTCGCCGTGGACCCAGGAGACGCCCTTGGCCACGCGCTCCTCGTCGAGGTCGGTCATGACGACCGGCACCCTGAGGTTGCGGGCGAAGAGCAGGGCGAGCTGGCTGGCCATGAGGCCGGCGCCGACGACGCCCACCTTGGTGACCTTGCGGGCCAGGGCCTTGTCGGGTGCGCCGGCGGGGCGCTTGGCGCGCTTCTGCACGAGGTCGAACGAGTAGAGCCCGGCGCGCAGCTCGTCGCTCATGAGGAGGTCGGCCAGCGCCTCGTCCTCGGCGGCGAAGGCCTCGTCACGGGTGGCGGTGCGCGCCGCCTCGACGAGCGCGAGGGCGCGCAGAGGGCCGGGGGAGCGGCCGGCGGTCTTGGCCAGGACGAGTCCCTTGGCCGCCTTGAGGGCCGCTGCCCACTCGGCCTCGTCGCGCGAGACCTCGGGGCGCTCGACGGTGGTCTCACCGGAGATGACGCGGGCGGCCCACGCGATCGACTCCTCGAGGAAGTCGGCCGGCTCGAGGAGCACGTCACCGAGACCCAGCTTCGCGGCGGCGGGGCCCGAGAGCATGCGGTTGGTGTTCATCGGGTTCTCGATGATGACCTTGAGCGCGTTGGCGGGGCCGACGAGGTTGGGGAGCAGGTAGCACCCACCCCAGCCCGGCACGAGCCCGAGGAACGTCTCGGGCAGGGCGATGGCCGGGACGCCGGCGCTGATCGTCCGGTAGTCGCAGGAGAGCGCGACCTCGACGCCGCCCCCCATGGCGGCACCGTTGACGAACGCGAACGTCGGGACGGGCAGGTCCATGATCGCGGCGAACGCGGCGTGGCCGGCCCGGGCGATCTCCAGCGCCTGGTCGCGGCTGCTCACCGTGGGGACGCCGGAGAGGTCGGCGCCGACGGCGAAGATGAACGGCTTGCCGGTGATGCCGACCGCCTGGATCTCGCCGGCCTCGGCGCGCTGGCGGAGGGTGTCGACGGCGGCGTGGAGGCCGGCGATGCCCTCGGGGCCGAAGGTGTTGGGCTTGGTGTGGTCGAAGCCGTTGTCGAGCGTGATGAGGGCGAGGATCCCGGCGTCTCCGGCGAGGGCGACGTCCTGGACGAGGGCGCGGGTGACGACCTCGCCCCGCGGTGCGCGCTCGGCGGACGCCGGTGCGTCGAGAGTGGTGGTGTCGGCCATGTCAGGCGTCCTTCCCGTAGTCGGCGTGGTGCGGGTTCTCCCAGATGACGGAGCCACCCATGCCGATGCCGATGCACATCGCGGTGAGCCCGTAGCGGACCTCCGGGTGCTCCTCGAACTGGCGCGCGAGCTGGGTCATGAGGCGCACGCCGGAGGAGGCGAGTGGGTGGCCGGTGGCGATGGCGCCGCCGTACTCGTTGACGCGCGGGTCGTCGTCGGCGATGCCGAAGTGGTCGAGGAAGGCGAGCACCTGCACGGCGAACGCCTCGTTGAGCTCGAACAGCCCGATGTCCTCGATGGTGAGCCCGGCCTTGGCCAGGGCCTTCTCGGTGGCGGGGACCGGGCCGATGCCCATGACCTCGGGCTCCACGCCGACGAAGCCGTAGGTCACGAGTCGCATCTTCACCGGGAGGCCGAGCTCCTCGGCGGCGGTCTCGGAGGCGAGGATGCACGCGGTCGCGCCGTCGTTGAGACCCGCGGCGTTGCCCGCGGTCACGGCGCCGTGCGGACGGAACGGGGTCTTGAGCCCGGCGAGCTCCTCGACGGTGGTGCCGGGGCGCGGCGGCTCGTCCTTGGTGGCCAGACCGGCGCCGCGCTCGGAGTGGCGGGTCGCCATCGGCACGAGGTCGGGTTGGATCTTGCCCGCCTCGTAGGCCTTCGCGAGCTTGGTCTGGCTGCCCACGGCATACGCGTCGGAACGCTCCTTGGTGAGCTGCGGGAACCGGTCGTGGAGGTTCTCGGCGGTGTTGCCCATCGAGAGCGCGGACTGGTCGACGAGCTTCTCGGCGAGGAGGCGCGGGTTGGGGTCGATGCCCTCACCCATGGGGTGGCGGCCCATGTGCTCGACGCCGCCGGCGATGGCGATGTCGTAGGCGCCGAAGCCGATCGAGCTCGCGACGTTGGTCACCGCGGTCATCGCGCCGGCGCACATGCGGTCGACGGAGTAGCCCGGGGTCGTGTTGGGCAGGCCGGAGAGCAGGGCGGCGAGGCGGCCGAGCGTGAGGCCCTGGTCGCCGGTCTGGGTGGTCGCGGCGATGGCGACCTCCTCGACGCGGTCCTTGGGGAGCTGGGGGTTCCTGTTGAGCAGCTCGCGGATGCAGCGGATGACGAGGTCGTCGGCGCGGGTCTGGGCGTACATGCCCTTCTCGCCGGCTTTGCCGAACGGCGTACGCACGCCGTCGACGAAGACGACCTCATTCAGGGTGCGGGGCACGGTGGGGCCTCTCTGGTCGGAGATGTCGGTGGTGCTCCGCTCAGGCTACTAAGCGCCCGCTTAGTCGGGTATGCCGGTCGGCCGTGAGAGCCGTCACCTCACGGGTCCGGGCCACGTGCGTCTGCGACTTCGGTTGCTAGAGCCACCACTTCCGCAGACGCAGCCAGGCCGGTGCGCGACTGATTGCCCGTGTGGGACACCTCGCAGGCGCTCGGCGTCCCACACGGGCAATCAGTCGCGGCGTCAGTCGGCGTCGGGGTGGGCCTCGACGGCCCGGGCGAGCATCGGCGCGACGATGTCGGCCTGCCACTGGCGCACACCGAGCCCGAGCAGGGCCTCGGTGAAGCCGTCGGCGTCCGGCGTGGTCGGCGGTCGCCACAGGACCCGGCGCAGGGGGTCGGGCGAGCAGACGTTCTCGACGGGGATCTCGTGCTGCTCGGCGTATGCCGTGAGCTCGGCTCGCGCGTCCGTCAGCCGGGCCGCGGCCACCGGGTCCTTGTCGGCCCAAGAGCGTGCGGGCGGCGGGCCGTCGGAGCGCAGGGTGCGCTGAGGCAGGTCGGCCTCGTCGATGGCCTCGGCGCGCTTGACAGCTGCGACCCACTGGCGGCCGTAGCGGTTGATGGCGCGGTGACCGCTCGGCAGGTCCGACACCGAGGTCGGCGCGGCGGCGGCGATCGAGATGAGCCCGGCGTCGGGCAGCACCCGGCCGGGCGAGGTGTCGCGGTCCTGGGCGATGTCGTCGCGGGTGAACCAGAGCTCGCGCACGACGGCGATGCCGCGGCGGCTGCGGATGGTGTTCATGCCGCTGGTGCGCCGCCAGGGGTCGACCTTCTCGGTCGGCTTCCACGACAGCAGCGACTCGAACTCCTGACGTGCCCACTCGGACTTGTCCTGACGGGCGAGGTCGACACCCATGAGGTTGCGCAGCTCGGTGAGGACCTCGACGTCGAGCGCGGCGTAGCGCAGCCACGGCTCGGGCAGGGGGCGGGTCGACCAGTCGACGGCCGAGTGCTCCTTGGCCAGGGCGAGACCAAGGTAGTGCTCGACCACGGCGGCGAGCCCGACGCGGGGGAGGCCGAGCAGGCGTGCGGCGAGCTCGGTGTCGAAGAGCTGGCGCGGGCGCAGGCCCACCTCGGCGAGGCAGGCGAGGTCCTGGGTCGCGGCGTGCAGGATCCACTCGGCGCGTCCGATCGCGTCGTCGAGCGGGCTGAGGTCGGGGCAGGCGATGGGGTCGATGAGCCATGTGCCCGAGCCCTCGCGCCGCACCTGGACGAGGTAGGCGCGCTGGCCGTAGCGGTAGCCCGACGCGCGCTCGGCGTCGACGGCGACGGGACCCTCACCGGCGGCGATGGCGGCGGCCGCCTCGCTCAGGCCGCGCTCGGTCTCGACGACGTGGGGCACACCCTCGGCCGGCTCGTCGAGCGGGATCGGCGGCGGGGACTGGGGAGCAGGCGGCTGCGCCTCGGCGTCGGTCGCGTCGACGACGTCGGACGCGTCGACGACGTCGGACGAGCCCGTGTCGTCGGGCCCGGTGGAGTCGGGGCCCATCAGCGCCGGGGCCCGGGGAGGGCCACGACACCCTCGGGCAGCGGGGGGAGACCCGCGATCGTGCAGAGGAGGTCTGACCACGCCAGCAGGTGGGTGCCGGCGTCGGGACCGATCGGGGTCCACGACGCGCGGACCTCCATCTCGACGCTGGCCGGGCGGTCGGACAGCCCGGCGAAGCTCTGGCTCACGACCCGCGTCACGGTGCCGGCCTCGGCCGTCGCCTCGACCCCGCGACCCGCGAGGGCGTCGACGAGCCAGGTCCAGCCCACCTCACCGAGGAGGGGGTCGGCGGCGAGCTCCGGCTCGAGCTCGGCGCGGGCGAACGTCACCGCGCGCCACTCGCCACCCCACGGCTCGGGCGCCGACGGGTCGTGCAGGAGGACGAACCGACCGGATGCGAGCTCCTCGTCGTCGCCGGCGGAGCCGAGCACGTCGGCGGTGAGCGCGACGGCATACGGAGCGATGCGCTGGGGTGCGGGCACCTCGGTGATCCGGACCTCCGGACGCAGCCGGACGTGCCTCAGGGCCTCGAGCGCCGCGGTGAACTCCGGGGACTCGCGGCCGGGAAGGGAGCGGGTTGCCACCCCATGAGGGTATGCCGGGAGGCCGGGTTTCGCGGGGAAGGCCACGCCGACGTGGGCCTAGGCTGCGTTGGTGCTCTCCCTCCTCGCCCTCGCGTCCTCGGCGGTGTGGGGCACGTCGGACTTCTTCGGCGGGCTCGTCGCGAAGCGGCTGCCGGCGATCGCCGTGGTCGGTGTGACGCAGGGGCTGGCGTTCGTCCTGCTGTCGACGATCGTGCTCGTCCGCCTCGGGCTGGGTCACCCGCCGGAGTGGGGGGCGTGGTTGGGCTGGGCGATGCTCGCCGGCACCGCGGGCGCGAGTGGGCTCGTCGCGTTCTACACCGCGCTCGCCAGCGGGACCATGGGTGTCGTCGCGCCCATCGCCTCGATGGGCGTCGTCGTCCCCGTCGTGCTCGGTGTCGCGTCGGGGGAGACCCCCACGCCGTGGGTGTGGCTCGGCATCCTCGTCGCGGTCGTCGGCATCGTCCTGGCCTCGGGACCCGAGCTGTCCGGGGCCGTGTCCCCGAGGCCGGTGCTGCTCGCCGGTGTCGCGGCGGTCTGCTTCGGCACCGCGCTGTTCTCCCTGGACCGTGCCGCGCGTGAGTCCCTGCTCATGGCGCTCTGGGGGATGCGCGCCACCTCGGTGACGATGTTCGTCATCGCCGCGCTCCTGCTGCGGTCCGTCGGTGGCACGTCTCGACGCGACCTCCCGCAGCTCGCCCTCATCGGCTTCGCGGACCTGCTCGCGAACGCCCTCTTCGCCACCGCGTCGTCGCGTGGACAGGTGAGCATCGCGGCGGTGCTCGGCTCGCTCTACCCGGTCGCGACGATCCTGCTCGCCCGGCTCGTGCTGGGGGAGCGGTTGCGCCGGATCCAACAGGTCGGTGTGCTCTGCGCGCTCGCGGGCGCCGCCGTGATCTCCCTCTGACCCCTTCTGTCCCCCCACTGATTGCCCTAGGGCGAGGGCCCATGTGGGGTGTCGCCTCGTCGTGGGGCCATCAGTCGGGGTGATGTGTGGGGTGACGCCTCGCCGTGGGGCAATCAGACGGGGCGATGTGTGGGGTGACGCCTCGTCGTGGGGCAATCAGTCGGGATTCGGGGGGCCGGCGCGCGGATGAGAGACTGCGGCCGTGATCGCCGACAGCCCGCTCGTCCTTGCCGCCACCCGCCAGCCCGTCCCGCACACCCCCGTGTGGTTCATGCGCCAGGCCGGTCGCTCGCTGCCCGAGTACCGCGAGCTGCGCGAGGGCACGGACATGCTCGACGCCTGCCGCACGCCCGACCTCGTCACCGAGATCACGCTCCAGCCGGTGCGGCGCCACAAGGTCGACGCCGCGATCTTCTTCAGCGACATCGTCGTGCCGGTCGCAGCGGTGGGCGTCGACCTCAGCATCGTCCCCGGCACCGGCCCGGTCGTCGCCGAGCCCTTCCGGACCCGCGCCGACCTCGACCGGCTGCCCGACCTCACGCCGGACATGATCCCGGACATCACCGAGTCGGTCCGGCGTCTCGTCGGCGAGCTCGGCAGCACCCCGCTCATCGGCTTCGCGGGCGCGCCCTTCACCCTCGCGTCCTACCTCGTCGAGGGCGGCCCCTCCAAGACGCACGAGCGGACCAAGGCGCTCATGCACGGCGACCCGCAGTTGTGGAACGACCTGTGCGAGCGGCTCGCCCAGATCTCCGGCGCCTTCCTGCGCGTCCAGGTCGAGGCCGGGGCCAGCGCCGTCCAGCTCTTCGACTCCTGGGTGGGCGCGCTCCCGCGAGCCGACTACACGGCATACGTGCAGAAGCACTCGACCGCAGCGCTCGCGGCGGTGGCCGACCTCGGTGTGCCGCGCATCCACTTCGGTGTCGGCACCGGCGAGCTGCTCGACCTCATGGGCGAGGCCGGCGCGGACGTCGTGGGCGTGGACTACCGCGTCTCGCTCACCGATGCCGTCGCCCGCCTCGGTGACGCGTATGCCGTGCAGGGCAACCTCGACCCGGCTCTCCTCGGTGCCCCGTGGGAGGTCCTCGAGGCCCGGGTGCGCGCCATCGTCGACGAGGGTCGCAACGCGCCCGGGCACATCTTCAACCTCGGCCACGGCGTGCCGCCGCACGCCGACCCCGACGTCCTCACGAGGATCGTCGAGGTCGTGCACGAGCACTCAGCCCGCTGACGCGGGAGGCATCGGGCCGGCGGGGCCGGCCGGTGCGACGGGTGCGACGAGCGGGGCCGGGTGCGTCCGGCGACGGCGCACCCACCAGATGACGGGCACGAGCACGAGAGCGATCGCGACCCCGAAGGGCAGGACGGCGCCGACGACCGTGGCGAGGACGGCGGCCGAGGTGACGAAGGCCTTCCAGCCCGACCGCAGTCCGGACAGGAACCCGCCTGCCGCGACCGGCTCGTAGTCGTCGGTCGACAGCGTGATCGAGATCGGCGACATCGACACCGAGTCCTTGAGGCTGTCGAGCTGCGCGGTGAGCGAGTCGAGCTCGGCCTGGCGCTGCGAGAGCTCGTTCTCGAGGGCGACGAGGTCGTTGACGCTGGACGCCTTGGCGAGCAGGTCGCGGATGCGCGCCACGCTCGCCGTCATCGAGGTCACGCGCGCCTGGGTGTCGACGTAGGTCCCCGTAACGTCCTCGCTCGAGCTGTTGCGGAACTGGACGTCGCCGACCTTCTCGATGAGCGAGATCGTCGCCTCGAGCGAGCTCGCCGGGACGCTGATCGTGATGGCGCCGGAGGTGTCGCCGTGCTCACCGGAGTACAGCTCCTCGGTGACGACGACGCCGCTCTGCTGGGCGGCGATCGAGCGGATCCGCTCGGCCGCACCCGGGAGCGAGCCGACCTTGAGCTGGAGGTGGGCGCGACGGACGAGCTTCTGCCCGGCGCTCGCCCGGGCGGACTCGGGGGAGACGGCGCCGACCGCTCGGTCCCCGTCGGCCGGCTTGGCGGCGGAGTCCTGCGCGGCACTGCTGCCGCTGTCGCCGCCGCTGGTGTCGTTGCCGCCGCCGCCACACGCGGACAGGGCGCCGAGGGCGAGGAGCCCGGCGAGGGCCACGCCGACGACGCGGCGAGCGGGGTGCTGTCCTCGAGTGCTCATGGTGGCTCTCTCTTCCTCCGGGCTGCCCCGGCACGGCGGTGTGCCTGTCGAGAGTGAGACTCCTCCCGGGCGGTCACCGGTTCCGCTCATCCGGGTCACGATGTGGTGACGGCCGGTGAGAGAGTGGCGAGGTGACCCCAGAGAGCAGCACCGGCCCCACGGTCCGCACCGTCGTCGTCATCGGGGGAGGTGTCGCCGGGCTCACCGCCGCGCGCGACCTGCTCGTCCGCCGACCGGGCACCCGCGTCGTCGTCCTCGACGCGTCCGACCGGGTCGGCGGCAAGCTGCGCCGCGAGTCGGTCGGCGGCCACCTCGTCGACGTCGGCGCCGAGGCCATGCTCGCCGTGCGCCACGAGGCGGTCGACCTGCTGGCCGAGCTCGCCGACCCCTCCGACGTCGTGAGCCCGACGACCACGTCGGCCCGCGTGTGGTCGCGGGGGGCGCTGCATGCGTTGCCACGCACCCGGATCGGCGTGCCCTACGCGGACTCCGACGTCTTGGGCCTGCTCACCGACGAGGAGGCCGCGCGGATGCGGGCGGAGTCTCCGGCGCCCGAGGTCGGCAGCGACATCTCGGTGGGCGACTACGTCGCCTCTCGCCTCGGTGACGCGGTCGTCGACCGTCTCGTCGAGCCGCTCCTCGGCGGTGTGTATGCCGGCCGGTCCCGTGAGCTGTCCCTGCGCGCGACGATGCCCGCGGTCTGGGCCACGGCCACGGCGGGAGGCTCCCTGCTGGCGTCCCCGCCTGTGGACCCGCAGGCCGGTGCGACGCGCCCGCCGTTCGTCGGGCTGCGCGGGGGAGTCGGGCGGCTGCCCGAGCTCCTCGCCGCGGACGTCGAGCGCCGGGGTGGGGTCATCGAGTCCGGGGTCGTCGCACGCGGCATCGAGCGCACCCCCGACGGCTGGTCGGTCCTCACCGGCCCGACGACCCAGCCACGTCTCGTCGAGGCGGACGCCGTGGTGGTAGCGGTCCCGCCGCCCGCGGCCGCCCGGCTGCTCGGTCCGGTGGCGCCCGGTGCGGCCTCCGTGGTGGGTGGCATCGAGATGGCGTCCGTCGCGGTCATCACGCTGGCCGTCCCCGCGGCCCAGGTGGCGTCGTGGCCGGGCTCGGGCTTCCTCGTCCCCCCGGTCGACGGCCGGGGCATCAAGGCCAGCACCTTCAGCTCGGCCAAGTGGGGCTGGCTCGCTGCGGAAGGTGCGGACACGGCATACGTGAGGGCGTCCGTCGGGCGAGCGGGCGAGAACGCGACACTCCAGCGCGACGACACCGACCTCGTCGCCCTCGCCGCCCTCGAGATCGCCGAGGCCGTCGGCGCACCTCCGCTCACCGTCGTCGACAGCCACGTCCAGCGGTGGGGTGGCGGGCTGCCGCAGTACACCGTCGGGCACGTCGACCGGGTCGCGCGCGTGCGTGCCGCCCTCGCCGAGGTGCCGGGGATCGAGGTGGCGGGCGCGGCCTACGACGGCGTCGGTATCCCGGCCGTCATCGCGTCGGCCCGGCTCGCCGCGGACGCGACCGCCACCCACCTCGAACGCCCCGCGGGTCGAGCGGGAGAATGACCCCATGAGCACCCCGACCGGTCGTCCCGCCCCGAGCAAGCCCAGCCCCGCGCGGATGCGCGAGATCAACGAGTCGATCCGCTACACGATGTGGTCGGTCTTCGAGGTCACCGAGCGGCTCGGCGACGGCGACCGTGCGGCGATGACCGCCGAGGTCGAGGAGCTCGTCGCCGAGCTCGAGTCGCGCGACGTCGTCGTGCGCGGGTTCTACGACGTCGCCGGGCTGCGCGGCGACGCCGACCTCATGGTGTGGTGGCACGCGGAGCGCATCGAGGACCTCCAGGACGCCTACCACCGGCTGCTGCGCACCGAGTTCGGCGGACACCTGTCGTCGGTGTGGTCCAACGCGGCGCTGCACCGCCCGGCGGAGTTCAACAAGAGCCACGTGCCGGCGTTCCTCGCCGGTGAGGAGCCGCGCGACTACGTCTGCGTCTACCCGTTCGTGCGGTCCTACGAGTGGTACCTCCTCGAGGACGCCGAGCGTCGAGACATGCTGCGCGAGCACGGCCAGATGGCGCGCGACTACCCCGACGTCCGGGCCAACACCATCTCGTCGTTCGCGCTCGGCGACTACGAGTGGATCCTCGCGTTCGAGGCCGACGAGCTGCACCGCATCGTCGACCTCATGCGCGACCTGCGGCCCTCCCGGGCGCGGTTGCACGTGCGCGAGGAGGTCCCGTTCTTCACGGGTCCGCGCGTCGAGGTTGCGGACCTCATCACCCGCCAGCGCTGAGTCCCGGCCCGCCGGGGGCGGGGCGGCGCGACCGGCACGACCGGCGCAGAACGTGACGAGGGCCGCACCCATGGGTGCGCCCCTCGTCATGCTGTGCGCCGCTCACCGCGACGGCTGGTGGGTCAGGCCTGGTCGGTCTCGCCCTCCGCGGGGCGCAGCGTGAGCGCGATGCTGTTCATGCAGAACCGCTGGTCGGTCGGGGTGTCGTAGCCCTCGCCCTCGAAGACGTGGCCGAGGTGGCTGCCGCAGGTGGCGCAGCGGACCTCGGTGCGCGGACGGCCGGGGAGCGACGCGTCCTCGAGGAACTGGACCGAGTCGCCGGCGAGCGGTGAGTAGAAGGACGGCCAGCCGCAGTGGCTGTCGAACTTGGTCTCCGAGGTGAACAGCTTGGCGCCACAGGCGCGGCACGAGTAGACGCCCTCGGTCTTGGCGTCGGTGTACTCGCCCGTGTAGGGGCGTTCGGTTCCGGCCTGGCGCAGGACGGCGTACTCCTCCGGGCTGAGCTCGGAGCGCCACTCCTCGTCGGACTTGGTGACGGCATACGTGTGGTTGGTGGACTCCATGTCATGAGCAAACCACGAGAGCGCCGGGATCGTTCCCGGGGGCTCGTCGTCCGGGCGCGCGAGGCCACGATGTCGTGGCGGCTCACTAGGGTGTGGCCATGACGGGCGCGACGACGATCGAGATCGACGGACCCGAGGGCACCCGGGAGGTCCGGCTCTCCAGCCCGGACCGGCTCATGTGGCCCGGTGAGGGGATCACCAAGGGCGACCTCGCGGCATACGTCGTGGCTGTGGGGGACCCGCTGGTCCGCGCGATCGGCGACCGGCCGGTGACGCTGCAACGGTTCCCGGAGGGGATCGACGGCGAGGAGTTCTACCAGAAGAACCCACCGAAGGGGATGCCCGACTGGATCCGTACGGTCTCGTGCCGCTACCCCTCGGGGAGGCGGCACGCGCAGCTCGTCGTCGACGAGGTCGCGGCGGCGGTGTGGGCCGTGCAGATGAACACCGTCACCTTCCACCCGTGGCCCGTGCGGACGGCCGACAACGACAACCCCGACGAGCTGCGGATCGACCTCGACCCCCAGCCCGGGCGCGGCTTCCCGGACGCCGTCGAGGCCGCTCTCGCGCTGCGCGAGGTGCTGGCGGAGCTCGGGCTCACCGGCTGGGCCAAGACCTCGGGCAACCGCGGCGTGCACGTCTTCGCGCGGGTGAGGCCGACGCACGAGTTCCTCGACGTCCGGCACGGTGTCATCGGCATCGCCCGTGAGCTCGAGCGGCGCCTGCCCGACCTCGTCACGACGTCGTGGTGGAAGGAGGAGCGCGGCGAGCGGGTGTTCGTCGACTTCAACCAGGCCTGCCGCGACCGCACCATCGCGTCGGCCTACAGCCCCCGGCCGTTGCCGGGCGCGCCGGTGTCGATGCCGGTCACCTGGGACGAGCTCGCGTCGGTCTCGCCGTCGGACTTCACCGTGCTCACGGTCCCCGGGATCCTCGCCGACCGTGGCGACGCGTGGGCCGACATGGGGGAGAGCGTCGGTGACATCGCCCCGGCGCTCGCGCTGTGGGACGCCGACGTCGAGCGCGGCCTCGGCGAGCTGAACTTCCCGCCGGACTACCCGAAGATGCCCGGCGAGCCGCCGCGGGTGCAGCCGAGCAAGCGCCGCACCGACCGCGCCGACGAGGACTACATGAAGCCCAAGGCCGAGCGCGACGCGGAGGTGCGCGAGCAGTGGGGGATGCCGGTCGTGCCGCCGATCCCGCCCATGCTCGCCAAGCCGTCGAAGAAGCTCGTCGAGGGCGAGGTGAGCTACGAGCCCAAGTGGGACGGCTTCCGGTCGATCATCTACCGCTCCGGCGACCAGGTCGAGATCGGCAGCCGCAACGAGAAGCCGATGACCCGCTACTTCCCCGACGTCGTCGAGGCGGTGCTCGCCAACTTCCCCGACAAGTGCGTCGTCGACGGCGAGATCATCCTCGTGCGGCCCGGTGAGGACCGGCTCGACTTCGACCTGCTCCAGCAGCGCATCCACCCGGCGGCCTCGCGCGTCAAGAAGCTCGCGGCCGAGACGCCGGCGAGCTTCGTGGCCTTCGACCTGTTGGCGCTGGGGGAGCGTGACCTCATGGGCGAGCCGTTCGAGGTGCGACGTGCCGAGCTCGAGAAGGCGTTCGCCGAGGTCGAGGCGCCGATCCACCTGACCCGGGCCACGCGGGATCCCGTCGAGGCGCGGGAGTGGTTCGAGCAGTTCGAGGGCGCCGGGCTCGACGGCGTCATGGTCAAGCCGCTCGACGGCACCTACGAGCCCGACAAGCGCACCATGCACAAGTTCAAGCACGAGCGCACCGCCGACTGCGTCGTCGCCGGCTACCGCACCCACAAGAGCGGCGACGACCTCATCGGCTCGCTGCTCCTCGGGCTCTACGACGACGAGGGCACGCTCGCGAGCGTCGGTGTCATCGGCGCGTTCCCGATGGCGCGGCGCAAGGAGCTCTTCGAGGAGCTCCAGCCGCTCGTCACCGACTTCGACGAGCACCCGTGGGCGTGGGCCAAGCAGGAGGAGGGCAACCGGACCCCGCAGAACGCCGCCGGCTCCCGCTGGGCGGCGGGCAAGGACCTGTCGTTCACCCCGCTGCGTCCCGAGCGGGTCGTCGAGGTGCGCTACGACCACATGGAGGGCGTGCGTTTCCGGCACACCGCGCAGTTCGTGCGGTGGCGCGAGGACCGTGAGCCCGAGTCGTGCACCTACTCCCAGCTCGAGGAGCCCGTGTCCTACGACCTCGCCGACGTCCTCGATGGCTGAGGGGCGCGGGCTGCGCCGGGCCGCCGTCACGGCGGCCGCCGTGGGGGCTACGACGACGCTGGCGAGCGCGGCCGGCTCGCTGGCCGCCGCGGCATACTTCGCTCGTCGAGTCCTCACCCCCGAAAGGGAACGCCCCGACGACACCGAGATCCTCGAGGTCCGGGGCGATCGGATCCTCCTCACGGCGACGGCCGAGACGGTCGTGCCCGGGCGCTACGGGCTCTGGCTCGACGGCGGTCTCGGGCACGTCCGCATCGGTGACCTCACCTCGACCGACGTCGCCGCCGACACCGTCGAGCGCGAGGTCCTCGGGGTCGACGTCGGCGAGCTGCGCACCGGCGGCGCGCGGTTCAACGGCTACCACTACGTCGGGACTCCCGAGCAGGCGCTGGGGCTGCGGACCGAGGCCGTCGACTTCGCCGGCGAGCTGGGGCGGATGCCGGCCTGGGTCGTCCCGGCACCGAGCGGGCGCGGGTCGCGGTGGGCGGTCTGCGTCCACGGCCGCGGCGCCCAGCGGCAGGAGACCCTGCGAGCACTTCCCGCCCTGCACGACGCCGGCTGGACGTCGCTCGTGCCGACCTACCGCAACGACGAGGACGTGCCCGCCGGTCCCGACGGGCGTTACAACCTCGGTCTATCCGAGTGGCGCGACCTCGAGGCGGCAGTCGAGTATGCCGTCCGGTCCGGCGCGCAGGAGGTCCTCCTCGTCGGGTGGTCCATGGGGGGAGCGATCGTGCTCCAGTTCCTCGACCGCTCGCCACTCGCCGACGTGGTCTCGCGGGTCGTGCTCGACGGGCCGGTCATCGACTGGGGCGACGTGCTCGACCACCACGCCCGGCTGCACCGTCTGCCCAAGGGGGTCGGGACGCTGTCGCGCTCGATGATGGGCCGCGGCTGGGGCAAGCGGTTCGTCGGGGTGCACGAGTCGGTGGACGTCGCCCGTACCGACTGGGTGAGCCGGGCCGACGAGCTGCACCACCCGATCCTGCTCATCCACTCGGCCGACGACGAGTTCGTGCCCGTCGGCCCGTCGCGCGCGTTGGCCCGGCACCGGCCCGACCTCGTGACGTTCGAGGAGTGGCGGGTGGCGCGGCACTGCAAGGAGTGGAACACCGACCCCGAGCGGTGGGAACGCGTCGTCGGCGATTTCGTCCGCGGGGAATAGTTCCGCGGCGGCCCCGGTTGCCGCCACTGTGTGCACCCCGACGATGACTCCTGCCCTGTGGCGGCGTCTGCATGTGGACCTGAGGCTCGACGCCAGCGACCGTTGTCGCCGCTGACCGCCTCCGCCCCCACATCCCCTTCCTGCTCAGGAGTCCGTCATGTCCCGCACCACCCCTGACTCGGCCGCACCCGAGGCCGAACCCTCGTCACCGCGTCGTCGGATCGGCCTGCCCTTCTGGGCCCAGGTCTTCGTCGGCCTCGCACTCGGCGTCGTCCTCGGCTTCGTGGCCCGCCAGTTCGACCAAGCCTGGCTCGCCGAGACGCTCAAGACCGTCGGCGGCATCTTCGTCCAGCTGCTCAAGGTCATCGTCGTCCCGCTCGTGCTCGCCGCGATCATCGTCTCGATCGCCAACCTCCGCCAGGTGACCAACGCGGCCCGGCTCGCGGGGGAGACCCTCGTGTGGTTCGCGGTCACCGCCGCCGCCTCCGTCGTCGTCGGCATTACGCTCGGCCTCGTCACCAACCCCGGGGCCAACGCCACGCTCGACACCTCGGCCGGCGCCGCGCCCGACCACACGGGCAGCTGGCTCGACTTCCTCACCTCGATCGTGCCGGGCAACTTCCTCGGCCTCGAGGTCTCGACCTCCGCCGACGACGGCGGCGCGCTGAGCTCCAGCCCGTCGTTCAACATCCTCCAGCTCGTCGTCCTCGGGCTCGCCATCGGCGCCGCGGCCCTCGCCGTGGGTGCCAAGGCCGAGCCGTTCGTCGACCTGACCCGCAGCGCCCTCGAGATCTTCAGCAAGCTCGTCTGGTGGGTCATCAAGCTCTCGCCGCTCGGCACCGCCGCCCTCATCGGCTCGGCCGTCGCCAACTACGGCTGGGACCTCATCGGGCCGCTGGCGATCTTCACCGCCGACGTCTACATCGGCTGCGCCATCGTGCTGCTCGTCATCTACCCGATCGTGGCTCGTGCCAACGGACTCAACCCGGTGAAGTTCTTCGCCGGGGCGTGGCCCGCGATCCAGTTCGCGTTCGTCTCGCGGTCGTCCATCGGCACCCTCCCGCTCACGCAGCGCGTCGTGACGCACAACCTCGGCGTCTCGCGTGACTACGCCTCGTTCGCCGTGCCGATCGGTGCGACGACCAAGATGGACGGCTGCGCCGCGATCTACCCGGCTCTCGCCGCGATCACCGTCGCGCAGCTCTTCGGCGTCGACCTCGGCATCACCGACTACCTCCTCATCGCTTTCGTGTCGATCGTCGGCTCCGCGGCCACGGCCGGTCTCACCGGCGCGGTCGTCATGCTGACCCTCACCCTGTCGACCCTGGGCCTCCCGCTCGAGGGCGTCGGGCTGCTCCTCGCGATCGACCCGATCATCGACATGATCCGCACCGCCACCAACGTGGCCGGCCAGGCGCTCATCCCGACGATCGTGGCCAAGCGCAACGGGTTGCTCGACCAGTCGGTCTACGACGCCAACACCTTCGGCGGCGCCGACACCCGGCTCCAGCTCGACGAGGACGAGACCGACAGCGTCGAGTCGCGCGACGAGACCCGTGTGGCGGTCCCCGCGTGAGCCCCGCAGGACCGCGGCTCTCGCTGCTCGACCTCGCCACGGTGGGCCGCGACCAGCCCATCGGCGCGGCCCTCGAGACGAGCGTGACGCTCGCGCAGAAGGCCGACTCGCTGGGCACGTTCGAGCGGCTCTGGTTCGCCGAGCACCACAACATGCCCTCGATCGCCTCCGCGGCGACCGCGGTCCTGCTCGCGCACGTCGCTGCCCGGACCGAACGCATCCGCGTCGGTTCGGGCGGCGTCATGCTGCCGAACCACTCACCGCTCGTCATCGCCGAGCAGTTCGGCACGCTCGCCGAGCTGCACCCGGACCGGATCGACCTCGGTCTCGGACGTGCACCCGGCACCGACCAGGTGACGATGCGTGCGCTGCGGGCCGACCCGCGGGCCTCGGAGCGGTTCCCCGACGACGTGCTCGAGCTCCAGGGCTACCTCTCCGACGAGAGCCTCGTGCCGACGATCAACGCCATCCCGGGGCGGGGCACCAAGGTGCCGCTGTACATCCTGGGCAGCTCGCTCTTCGGCGCCCAGCTTGCCGCCCGGTTCGGCCTGCCCTACGCGTTCGCGAGCCACTTCGCCCCTGATGCGCTCCAGCAGGCCGTCGAGGTCTACCGGCGTGAGTTCCGGCCGTCCGCGCAGCTCGCCGAGCCGTACGCCATCGCCGCGCTCAACGTCGTCGTCGCCGACGAGCAGGACCACGCAGAGGCGCTGGCCGCCTCCGTGCTCCGCTCACGCGTGCGTTCGCTCGCCTCCCGCGTCCCGGCGTATGCCGGCCGCCTCGACGAGGCTGCCCTCGACGCCCTCATGGACTCGCCGGTGGCCGCCCAGGCCCGGCACATGATGACGTACTCGGCCGTCGGCGACATCACGACGGTGCGCGACTACCTCGAGCGCTTCGCCGAGCACGCGCAGGCCGACGAGCTCATGGTGACGAACGCCGCGCCCGGGCTCGACAACCGTCTCCGCGCCCTCGAGCTCCTCGCCTCCTGACCTGGCCGCGGCATTTCGTGACCTATTGGTCACGAAGTGTCGGGTTCGAGCTGCCGACGTTCGTGACCTTGTGGCCTCGTGGCCGAAAGCCGTCGCAGGCCCCCGCCCCGCCCCCGCCCCTGTGGCGAACTCACCAATTCCTCCCCGTAGCCACACACGACGCCGTGGCTACGGGGAGGAATTGGTGAGTTGATCACCGGGGGAGGCGCCAGAGGGTGAGGAGCGAGCCGTCCTCCTCGAGGAGGTGGACGAGCTCGGTCGCGAGGCCGGAGGCACCGTCGAGCGGGGTGCCCGCGACGACCCGGGTGGCGTCGCCACCGACCAGTCGCGGGGCCAGCGTGAGCGCCAGCTCGTCGACCAGCCCTGCGGCGAGGAGGTCGTGGAAGAGCGAGGGTCCGCCCTCGGCGAGGACGCACGGCATACCGGCATCGTGGAGGCGCGCCACGACGGCGCGCAGGTCGACCTCGTCCTCGCCCTCGACCCAGACGTCGTCGCTCGGCTCGAGCCCGGAGGACGCGCACGTCACGAGGACGACGTCACCCTCTCCGGAGGTGAGCGTCTCGGGCAGGTGGCCGCGACCACTCACGACGAAGATCGGGGTGGCGCCGGGCCGATAGCCCTCTGCGCGAGCGGTCCCCGCCCCCACGAGGACGCAGTCGGCGAGCTCGCGCTGCAGGTGGAAGACGCGACCGTCGGCCTCGGTGTTGATCGACCCGCTGCGGCCGTCGCCGCCGGCGGCCGAGCCGTCGAGGGTGCTGACGAAGTTGGCGCGGACACCGCCTCCCTCTGGCCAGGCGTAGAGCCGGGTGAGGTCGTCGTCGCCGACCTCACCGAGCGCGGTGGTGGGGCTTGCAGGGGACCGGGAGTCGAGGAGCAGACGCACGACGTCGAGTCTGTCACCCCACGGCGCGCCCGACGGCTGACAGGATGCCGGGATGGCGAAGAAGAGCAGCGGCGCGACGTCCGGCAAGGGCAAGGACAAGGGCAGCGGCGAGGAGCCAGCGACCTTCACGCAGGCGCTGCGTGCTGGTGAGGGCTTTGACCTCGCCGCCCTCAGCCCGCGCGCGACGCCGGGCTTCGACGGGGACAAGGCCGACGGGGAGAAGGCGATGGAGGGTCTGGGCGACCGGCTCTCCGAGCTCCAGGAGCGGCTCTATGCCGAGTCGCGCGGTGGCGGCAGCCGGTCGGTGCTGCTCGTCATCCAGGGCATGGACACCTCGGGCAAGGGCGGCATCATGCGCCACGTCGTCGGGTCCTTCGACCCGCAGGGCGTGGCGATCACGGCGTTCAAGGCGCCGAGTGACGAGGAGAAGAAGCACCCGTTCCTCTGGCGCATCCGCAACGCGCTGCCTGGCCCGGGCGACATCGGTGTCTTCGACCGGTCGCACTACGAGGACGTCCTCATCGTCCGGGTCCACGACCTGGTGCCGCAGAGCCAGTGGTCGCGCCGCTACACGCAGATCAACGACTTCGAGGCGAAGGTCGTCGAGTCCGGGACGACGGTCGTCAAGGTCATGCTCCACATCTCCAGCGACGAGCAGAAGGCGCGTCTGGCGGAGCGTCTGGACCGACCGGACAAGCACTGGAAGTACAACCCCGGCGACCTCGACGAGCGGGCGCGCTGGGCCGACTACCAGGAGGCCTACCAAGTCGCCATCGAGAAGTGCTCGACCGACGTCGCGCCGTGGTTCGTCGTCCCCGCCGACCGCAAGTGGTACGCCCGGCTCGCCGTGACCAACCTCGTCCTCGAGCACCTCGAGGCGCTCGACCCGCAGTGGCCCGAGGCGGACTTCGACGTCGAGGCCGAGCAGAGGCGTCTGTCCCTGATGCCCTGAGCCCCGGCGCTTCTACGCCCAGGTGCGGTCGAGGATCTGCGTGACCTCGGCCGCACCGACGTCGTCGAGCGAGCCGAACGTCGCGCCGTGCCCGTCCGCGTCGAGCCGCCCCGCGATGAACGCCTCGGACACGACGGTGGGGGAGTGCTGGGTGAGCAGCGAGGCCTGCAGGGTCACCGCGAGGTGCTCGACGATCCTGCGCGCCTGCCACGGGCCCCGGTCGGTGGCCGCGGTCGCGACGAGCTCCGGCACGGCGTCGATCGCCCGGTCCAGCATGCGGTCGTGGCCGCGCGCGGCGGACAGCTCCTTGTCGAGGGCGGCGACCGTCGCCGGCTCACGCGTCATGGCGCGCAGGACGTCGAGGGCGCCGACGTTGCCCGAACCCTCCCAGATCGAGTTGAGCGGCGCCTCGCGGTAGAGACGGGCCAGGCCGTTCTCCTCGACGTAGCCCGCGCCCCCGAGGCACTCGAGCGCCTCGGCCACGACCGGTGGCGTGCGCTTGCACACCCAGAACTTGCCCAGCGCCACTCCCAGCCGGGCGAGGTCGCCCTCGCCGGCGTCGACGGCGTGCGCCATCCTCAGCCCGAGGAGCTCGGCGGCCTCGACCTCGAGGGCGAGGTCGGCGAGGACGTTGCGCATGAGGGGCTGCTCCACGAGCCGCGCACCGAACGCCGACCGGTGCCGGGCGTGGTGCAGGGCGCGGGTCACCGACTCCCGCATCGTGGCCGAGGAGCCGAGGATGCAGTCCAGACGCGTGGAGGAGACCATGTCGAGGATGGTGCGGATGCCGCGGCCGTCCTCGCCGACCCGCACCGCCCACGCCTCCTCGAGCTCGACCTCGGAGGAGGCGTTCGAGCGGTTGCCCAGCTTGTCCTTGAGACGCTGGAGGCGCAGCGCGTTGCGGCTGCCGTCGTCGAGCACCCGCGGCACGAGGAAGCACGTCACCCCGGCGGGCGTGGTCGCCAGGACGAGGAAGACGTCGCTCATCGGCGCCGAGAAGAACCACTTGTGCCCGGTGAGCCGGTAGGTCTCGCCACCCTCGACGGCCCCGTCCGCCACTGCCTCGGCCCGAGTGACGTTGGCGCGGACGTCGGACCCTCCCTGCTTCTCCGTCATCCCCATCCCGGCGATGGCGCTGTGCCGCTGACCGAACGGCCGCAGCACCGGGTCGTACTCCCGCGAGGCGAGCAGAGGGACCCAGCGGTCCGCGAGGGTCGGGTTCGAGCGCAGGGCGGGCGCCGCGGCATACGTCATCGAGACCGGGCAGAGGTGCCCGGCCTCGGCACGCGACCACGTGACGAAGCCGGCGGCACGTCGCAGGTGTGCACCGCTGTCGGCCGGCTGGGTCCAGGCCTCGGCGGTGAGCCCGTGGCCGACGGCGACACGCATGAGGTCGTGGTAGCTGCGGGCGTAGTCGACCTCGTCGACGCGCTGACCGGTGCGGTTGTGGGTCCGCAGCCGCGGGGTGTCGCGGTGCGCGTCGTCGGCCCACGACTGGGTCACGGTGCTCCCGGCGAGGCGCCCGAGGGCGGTGAGCCCGGCGACGTCCTCGGGGCGCCCCCACCGCTGCAGCGCCTCGACGGCCACGGCGTCGGTGCCGAAGGAGTCGTGCCCGGAGAAGTCGGGAACCTGGTTGACGACGTCGTGGGTCTGCACGGCCCGAACGCTAGCCCGTGCCACGAGGCGCCCGGGGCAGATGTGACCGGCTCGTGTCCGCCTCCGCACCGTGTCACGGGCAGGTCGGCGCAGCGTGGGCGGCTAGCGTGAACGGGTGGTGACCGACGCGAAGCGACGCCTCCGGCGCTGGCTGGCGCGGTTCCCTGCCGTCGAGGCGCTGGCCAGGCTCACGGTGGAGACGATCCGGATCTGCCTGCGCTACCGCGTCACGGGGCTCGCCTCCGAGGCCGGCTTCTTCGCGCTGCTGTCCCTGCCGCCGCTCGTCCTCGGGCTCTTCGGAGGGGTCGGCTACGTCGGCCGGTGGCTGGGCACGGGCACCGTCGAGACCGTGCGCAACGGGATCACGGAGTTCGCCGGCCGCTTCCTCACCACCGACGTCATCTCCTCGACGCTGGCACCGACGGTGGACGACGTCTTCACGGCCGGGCGCTTCGACCTCATCTCGGTCGGCTTCGTGCTGTCGCTGTGGTCGGGCTCCCGGGCGCTCAACGTCCTCGTCGACACCGTCTCGATCATGTACGGCCAGTCGGGCGTGCGCGGCATCGTCCCCACCCGGGTGCTGAGCTTCTCGCTCTACGTCGTCGCGCTCGTCGTCGGCATCGTCACGATCCCGCTCGTCCTCATCGGACCCACGCTGCTCGGACAGTTCCTGCCGGAGCGGCTGGACTTCCTCACGCTCCTCTACTGGCCCGTGGTCTCCCTGCTCGTCATCGCGGCCTTCACGAGCCTGTACCACGTGTCCACGCCCGTGCGGAGCCCGTGGACCCATGACGTCCCCGGAGCCGTGCTCACGCTCCTCATCTGGGTCGTGGCGTCCTTCGCCGTTCGGGGCTCGATCGCGGCCTCGCTCGGCGGCACGTCGATCTACGGGCCGCTCAGCGCGCCGATCGTGCTCCTCATCTGGCTCTACATGCTCGCCATCGCCGTCCTCATCGGCGCAGCCCTCAACGCCGGCATCCGCAACCTCTGGCCGTCCGAGGACCAGCGCAGCCTGCGGGCCCGCGTCGCGAGCTGGCTGCGGCCCCAGCACGGCGGTGCGGCGGCGCCCGCGTCGTCCACTGCTGCGGCCGGTCCCGGGGGAGTGGACGACGACGTGGAGCCCGCCGACGGCGACGTGGACGACGACCTCGACCTGGACGGCATACGGCAGGCAGCACGTCGCCCGCTCACCCCGATCAGCGAGGACGAGACGCTCGTCATCCCTCGTATCCGGGTCGGTTCCGGACGCTGACGGAGCCGGTTTGGAGTTCACGCGCAGGATCGGTTAAGTTTCTCTCCGCACGCACGAAGGAAACTTCGAGCAGCGCGCGGATGTAGCTCAGTTGGTAGAGCGCAACCTTGCCAAGGTTGAGGTCGCCGGTTCGAACCCGGTCATCCGCTCGGAGGGTTAGCCACCCCTCAATGGTGGAGTGGCCGAGAGGCGAGGCAGCGGCCTGCAAAGCCGTTTACACGGGTTCAAATCCCGTCTCCACCTCGAGTAGTACCCCTCACGGGCGATTGGCGCAGTGGTAGCGCGCTTCCCTGACACGGAAGAGGTCACTGGTTCAAACCCAGTATCGCCCACCAGCACGACGAAGGCCCCGGACCGCGAGAGCGATCCGGGGCCTTCGTCGTGCGTATGCCGTGTCGCGTCAGATCTTGTACGTCACCCAGGCCGTCGTCGCCGTGCGCCGGTAGATGGCGTTGGAGTCGGGCTTGTAGGTGTAGCGCGGGATCTCCACGCTGAAGGTGTAGGTCGGGCGGCCCACGGTGACCTTCTGCTCGAAGGCTGTCTCCACGTAGGGAGTGCTGCCGGCGAACGGGGTGTACCAACCGGCCGAGAGCCCGCGCAGGGCGCCCCGGGTGATGGTCTGACCCGAGCACGCCACGATCGGGGTCGAGGCGGAGAAGCCCACGACACCGATACCGGCGCTGATGCCGACATCGACCTGGCGACTGCAGTCGACGTTGGACGTGTAGGTCCTCGTGCCGCCGTAGTCGTTGTCGACGGCCCACTTCGAGGAGGTGATGTACTGACCCATCTCGGCGTCGTGGGTGCGGGTGCCTGCGGTGCGGTTCCACCGGGTCTCGACCGTCGCGGCGTACCAGTCGTAGGTCTTGTTGACGTCGCTGAACTTGTAGACGGCGTAGCAGACGACGACGGTGCCCCGGGGTCGCGTGTCGTAGTTGGCGATGTGGGTGTACTGCGGCTCGCCCCCCGTCCAGCTCAGGGGCGAGCTGCACTTCCGGTCGACGATCGAGGCGCTGGCCGAGACCAGGGTTGCGCTGGCCGCAGGTGCGGTGGTGACCAAAAGGCCGACGGCGACCGCTCCGGTCGCGAGACTTCTCAGCTTCATGTGTGCCCTCCGTGCTCGTGGGAAATCGTGCAGGCCCCGGCGACGGGCACTGCATGCACACCCGAAACGAGCGACTGGACGACATCCCCCGTGCCGTGGTCCTGCCTGCCCCCGACCTCCGAGGCGCCTCAACCTAGAGCCGTGGGGTTCTCGTCCGCAGCCGAATGCGCGATCCGGGCTTCCCCCTGCGTATGCCGTGGAGCGGCTCGGTTCTCGTGGGCACCCGGGCGGCGCACCGGTGTCAGGGCTGCTCGTCCTCCCAGGCGAGGGCGCTGATCCGCCAGCCGTCGGTGGTGCGGACGAGCTGAACCGTCTTGTGCCCGCGCCCGGTGAAGGCCAGGCCCTCCTGTTCACCGGCCTTGGCATAGGTGCACCAGTGGTGGGCGATGCTCCCCGAGACCTCGGTGTGCCCCGACTCCTCCCACTCGTGGAAGTGGCTCAACCTGCCGTCGGTCAGCAGGGCCAGCCGCGGGGTGATGAACCGGTCGACGTCGAGCACCGTGGGGGTGTCTCCCGCGATGACGATCGTGGCACCGGGCAGGAAGAGGTCGTGCAGGTCCGTGAGGCGCTCGGCGACGTCGGGACCCGACGTGAACGCGGAGAAGAACGTGCGGAGCACGTGCGCGATCTCGGCGTGGTGGTCGTGCTGCTCCGGGTCGCCTGCTCGCATGTGCCGCACCCTACGGCTCGAGGCCTCGTCGCCGATCTCGCCGATCTCGCCGAACTCGCCGACCTCGCCGAAGGACCAACGTCCCCTCCCGTGCCGGATGCCCGGGTGGATGCTGGAGGGGAGAGGAGATGGTCGAGATGTCGGAGTCGACGCGAGACCTGACGGGTGGAACGACCGATGACGAGCGTGAGCTGAGGGAGCGGGCCGTCAAGCGGCTGCAGGACAAACGGGCGCTCACGGCGCACGTGCTGGCCTACGTCATGGTCAACGTGCTCCTCGTGGGCATCTGGTACTCCACGGGGGCCGGCTTCTTCTGGCCGGTCTTCCCCCTGCTCGGCTGGGGGATCGGGCTGGTCTTCCACGCCTGGGACGTCCTGTCGCCGGAGCCCGGGCCCGGCCGGATCGCGGCCGAGATGGACCGGCTGCGTCGGCGCGACCGCATGGCCTGACGTGAGGAGCTGCTCGGGCCGCACGTAGCCTGAGCCCCATGACCGACCGTGACAGCGTGAGCGTCGAACGCCTCATCCCCGCCCCCGCCGGCGAGATCTTCGACCTGCTGGTCGACCCGGCCCGGCACCTCGACATCGACGGCTCGGGCACGGTGCAGCGGGCACGCTCGGGCGGGCGGCGGCTGCGGCTGGGCGACTCGTTCGGGATGGACATGAAGCTGGGCGCGAGGTACTCGACGCGCAACGAGGTGGTCGAGCTCGTCGACGACCGTCGCATCGCCTGGCGCACCCTCGCGCCGTTCCCTCTCTCGCTGCTGTTCACCGGGCGGACGTGGCGCTACGAGCTCGAGCCCGTCGAGGCCGGCACTCTCGTCCGGGAGACGTGGGACATCAGCACCGAGGCGTGGCCAGGTCGGCCGGCGGTCCGGCGGATGGCGACGACGACCCGGCGCAACATGGAGAGGACGCTCGAGCGGATCGAGGACCTCGTCACCGACTGAGGCTTCGTCCGGACCCGGGCGGCCGTGCGGGCACCGCCCTACGATCGGTGCATGGCAGCGCCCCCGCGAGACGCCGGATCCCTCAGCACCACGGCATACGAGGCCGAGCTGCTCCGCCTCCAGGCCGAGCTGGTCAAGGTGCAGGAGTGGGTCAAGGCCGAGGGCCTCCGCATCGTCGTGATCTTCGAGGGACGTGACGCCGCGGGCAAGGGCGGCACCATCCAGCGGATCGCCGAGTACCTCAGCCCACGCAACGTCCGGATCGCCGCGCTGCCGAGGCCGACCGAGCGGGAGCAGAGCCAGTGGTACTTCCAGCGCTACATCGAGCACCTGCCCGCCGCCGGTGAGATCACGCTGTTCGACCGGTCCTGGTACAACCGCGCCGGGGTGGAGCGCGTCATGGGCTACTGCACGCCGGACGACTACCGCCGGTTCCTGCACCAGTGCCCGATCTTCGAACGGTTGCTGGTCGAGGACGGGATCCTCCTGCGCAAGTACTGGTTCTCGGTGAGCGACGCCGAGCAGCAGCGGCGCTTCAGGTCCAGGCTGAGCGACCCGATGCGCCAGTGGAAGCTCTCACCGATGGACCTCGAGTCGATCACCCGCTGGGAGGACTACTCCCGCGCCAAGGACGAGATGATGGTGCACACCGACATCCCCGAGGCACCTTGGTACGTCGTCGAGTCCGACTCCAAGAAGCGCGCCCGGCTCAACATGATCGCGCACCTGCTCTCGACGATCCCGTACGTCGAGGTGCCGCCGCCGACGCTGGTGCTGCCCGACCGCCCGGCGCCGCGGGGCTACGAGCGCCCGCCCCGTGAGCAGACGACCTACGTGCCCGACCACAGCTCCACCCTGGGGTGAGGCGCCGTGGTCGCGCCGGCTCAGATGAAGAGCAGCTGGGCGCCCTCGGTCTTCTCGATGAAGTCGCTGGCACTGATGATGGCCTCGACCTCGTTGTAGAGGTCATCCTCGGTGAGGTGGTTCATGTCCGCGGACATCCGGCAGCCCCAGAGGTGGCCGCCCGAGGCGACGATCTGCTCGAGGAACTCGGGGACCTCGGGCACGTCGAGGTCGGCGATCGACTTCTTGAGCTTCGAGGTGGCCATGTGGGTGACGCCGGGGATCCCGCCGAGCCCCTGCGGCATGTGGGTCGCGGTGTTGCCGAGCGGGGTGAACTTGAGGTCACCCATCGTCTTCTTGTTGATGATGTCGAAGCCCCAGAACGTGAAGAACATGTGGGTCTCCACGCCTTCGCCCAGCGCGGCGTTGGCCAGGATCAGCCCCGGGTAGGCCATGTCGAGACTGCCCTTGGAGCAGATGATCGCCAGCTTGCGACCGGTGCTCGACGGGGTGTCGAAGCTCGGGACGATGGCGGGTGCGGTGTCGGTGGCGGTCATGGTGTGCCTTTCGGTCGGGTGGGTGGTGTCGGCGCACTCAGACGCAGCCGTGCGGCTTGGGCAGGCCGGCGACGTAGGCGAGCTTCTTGGCGGGCTTGCTCGGGAAGAGCCGGAACAGGTCCTTGGTCGGTATGCCGCCCGCGACCGTGACGCGTCGCAGCGTCGGGGTCTCGCCGCGGGTCGCGTAGTCCTCGCGCAGGAAGCGGATCGCCTTCCAGTGCTCGTCACCGAGCTCGAGGCCGATCTGGGCGGCCAGGGCGGTGCCCAACGACTCGTCCCACTCGGCGGGCTCGGTGAGGAAGCCCTCCTCGTTGACGTGCACCGGTCGGTTGTCGATGGTCGTGACGGGCATCGTGCTCACTCCTTGGATGCAGCTGTGGTGGGGGTGTCGACCGGCGCGACCTTGCCGGCCATGGACATGAGGGCCGGTAGCGGCAGGGGCCGGCCGGGGAGGAGGACGTTCCAGTAGACCCAGCGGAAGGCGAGCTTCCCGAGGTGGTTGGCCCGGGTCTCCTTGAGCAGGCCGAGCGGCCCGACCACGGGCAGCGGGTACCTGCCGGGAAGGGGCTGCGTGTCGTAGTTGAAGTCGATGAGCAGGCCCTTGCCGTGGCCTGACTCCACGAAGCAGTTGGCGTGCCCGTCGAACGACCCGGTCATCGGCTTGCCGTCGATGAGCTGGAGGAAGTTCTTGACGAAGACCTCGACGGAGAAGTGGGCGACGGATCCGGCCTTCGAGGCAGGAATGTTCGAGGCGTCGCCGAGGGCGAACACGTTGGCGTGGGCGGTGGACCGGAGCGTGCCCTTGTCGACCGAGACGTAGTTGAGCTCGTCGCCCAGACCTGACCGCGCGACGAAGTCCGCGCCCATGTTGAGCGGGATCGTCACGAGCAGGTCGAACGGGATCTCGCGTTCGTCGAAGGAGACGATGGACTTCCGGTCGTTGTCGACGCGCTCGATCATGAAGTCGGGCTCGACGAGGATCTTGCGCTCCTCGAGCATGGCGCCGAGGTGCTGGGCCGCGATGGGCTGGGTGAACGCCTCAGAGAGTGGGGTCACGTAGACGAGCTCGACGCGGTCACGCACGCCGCGCTTGCGGAGCCAGGAGTCCGCGAGGAAGGCGAACTCGAGGGGAGCCACCGGGCACTTGATCGGCATCTCGGTGATGTGGACGACGAGGCGTCCGTGGTCGAAGGCCGGCAGTGCGTGGGCGAGTGCGCGGGCTCCCTCGAAGGTGTAGAAGTCGAACACGCTGCGGCGCCACTGCTCGCCGAGCATCCCCGGCGTCTGGTCGGGCCGGGGAGTCGTCCCCGTAGCGATGACGAGGTAGTCGTAGGGGAGGGCGCGCCCGTCCTCGAGGTGCACCGTGTCGGCCTCGGCCTCGACCCGGTCGATCTCCGCGAGCACCATCTCGACCCCGTCGGGGATGAGCGTGTGGCGCTTCCGCCCCACCATGTCGGCGGAGTAGGTGCCGAACGGCAGGAACAGGTAGCCGGGCTGGTAGCGCTGCTCGTCGTCACGGTCGACGACGGTGATCTCCCACTCCGACACCGGGAGCCGGCGTCTCAGCTTGTTGACGACCATCGTCCCGGCCGTTCCTCCGCCGAGCACCAGTAGCTTCTTCACCTTGACCTGCTCCCTTCGTCTGCACTGTCGACGCTACGAGCCCGGGGGAGTGGCCCACAGGGCACTAGGTCCCGCGCAGGCGCGGCCAGTCGCGGCGCGCGAGCCAACCGAGCAGCACGTTGGCGGGGACGGCATACAGCCAGAAGCCCCAACCGAAGAGGAGCAGCAGTGCGTGGAAGACGAGCACGCCGACCCAACCCAGGCGCGCGACGCGACCACCGCTGAGCAGGAGTGCGCCGAGGGTGGCCTCACCCGCCGCGAGGGCGTAGATCCACGAGCGCGGCGAGGCCATGACGACGTCGGTCCACCCCGAACGGACGAACGCGAACAGCCCTCTCTCGGCGAAGGATCGGTAGACCGTGGGGTCCGCGCTCACCAGTCCCACGTGGCTGCCCGCGGCGACGAGGTAGAGCGCGCCGACCACGGTGGTGGCGCGGGGCGGGCGACGGTCCTCCCACTCACCCACGGTCGACAACCTTCTTCCCTGAGGTCTCGCGGCGCCGGGACGAGCCCGCACCGGCGCGGGCCGTCGACCCGAAGGCGATCGACACCCCGACCATGAAGCCGAAGTCGTACCAGGCACCCGAGTTGCGCACCTCGTAGATCCCGACGTCGTCGCGGAACAGCGAGACGAGGAAGGTGATCGGGCTGATCAGCCCGTGCCACAGCCCCGGCCAGAAGTTCGGCTGCCCGGCCGCGGTCCCTGCGCTCTCGTTGCCCGACGCCGCACAGGCGCCGAGGAGCAGCAGCACGACGGCTCCGACACACACGGCTCGCCATCTCGCACTCATGTCATCGACCTCCACGACCAGTGGACCGCGAGGCCGTGCCTCGACGACAGGGCGAAGGTCCCGGGCACGCGAAAGGCCCCGGCGCGCGGGGTGCGCGCCAGGGGCCGCTCGCGGTGGTGGACCTGTCGGTGTCAGCCGGCCGCGCCGGGGGCCAGACCGCCGGCCTCACCGGCGAACGTGCCCTCCGGACCGGCGGGCACGGGCAGCGTGAACGCCGGTCCCGGCACCTTCTGGCCGCGCACGCCGTTCACGGACTCCGTCGAGTACGCGAAGGTGAGCATGGCGAAGGCGATGAGGTCGCTGTTGACCTCGAGTGCGTGCAGGTCCACGTTGGCGTACGTGTCGCAGGCCGCGTGGTAGCACGGGTCGAACGCCTCGCCGGCCGTGCCGCCCCAGATCGCCTGTTGCGCAGGCGACTTGATCTCCTCGGCGCCGGTGAAGAGGCCACTCGACGGGATCCCTGCGTTGATGAAGGCCTCGTAGTCGCTGCGACCCGAGAACTCGGTGTCGTCGTAGGGCACACCCAGCTTCGTGTAGAAGGACTCGTAGACGTCCTCGATGGCCGCCGAGCCTGCCGGCACCGGCACGGGTGCCTCGAACGTCGACTCGTCGGCGTCGTAGACCATGAAGATGGAGTTGGGCGACCCGACCATGTCGTAGTTCATGTACATGGCGATCCGGCCGCGTTCCTTGGCGGAGAGCCCGGTGACGTAGTCGGCCGAACCGACGAGTCCCTGCTCCTCGGCCGCCCACCAGCCGAACCGCACCGTGTTCTCGGGCTTGAGCTTGGCCATCTTCAGTGCGGTCTCGAGCAGCGCGGCGGACCCGGAGCCGTTGTCGTTGATGCCGGGCCCCTCGATCACGCTGTCGAGGTGGGCACCCGCCATGACGACGTTGTCCGTGTTCCTGCCCGGCAGCTCCGCGATGACGTTGACGTCGCTGCGCGTCTCCGCCGGCAGGACCTGCACGTATGCCGTCGAGCCGGGTCGCGCGAGCAGCTCACCGTCGGCGAAGCTCGCCCCGACGACGGGGATGCCGTGCGTCACCGGTCCGGGGGCGCCGGGGATGGGGTCGTCCACGCTCGTGGCGTCGGCCACGATGAGTCCTGAGCGGTCCGGGGTGTTGCCCTGGTTCATGATGACGACGGCCTCGGCGCCGGCCTGCTCGGCGTAGTAGGCCTTCGTCCCGAAGAAGCAGGTCCCGCGCTGGACGAGGGCGATGTCCCGGGGGCCGCTGAAGTCGAGCCCCACGAAGTCGGCGGCCTCGCAGCCACTGGTCGAGGCCCGTGGCGGGGTGAGGTGGACGTCGACGGGGATGACGGTGCCCTGCACCTCACCCGAGCCGCTGCCCGTGAAGACGCCGGTCTCGTAGTCGGCCGCCGGCGCCGGGGTCAGCTGACGCAGCTTGGCTGGGAAGTTGAAGGTGATGTCGACCGGGTCCAGCGTCACCTGGTAGCCGGCCCCGCGAAGGAGACCGGCGACGTAGTCGACGCTGCGGTCGTAGCCGACCGTCCCCGCGGCGCGCGTCCCCGGGTAGACGGGGTCGTCGCTGTTGTCGGCGATCTTCTGCAGTGCGGCCTGGTGCGCACGAACGCCGTCGAGGGTGACGCACTCGAGGAGCTTCTCGTAGGTGTTGTTGTTGCGGTTCGCGCACGACTCCGACGGCTTCGCCGACGCGGTCTGCGCCGACAGTGCCGTGGTGAGTGCGGCGACGGCCACCAGGGCCGCCAGGCGGATCGTGCGGGTCCGGGCTCGACGCGGTTCGCTCATGATCATCCACTCCGTTGTGGGGGCGGACACGGGGCCCGACCCTGATCTCCTTCACGCTAGGACACGCGGTCAGGGTGCGGCCATAGCCCGACGGGCCCTTTGTCCCGTGACGTGGGGCGTCGCGAGGAGGACCGTGGTGCCATGACCAGTGCCGCCCCACCCTCGGACCTCGCCATCGCCCGGGCCGCCCACCTCGAGCCGATCGACGCGGTCGCCCGCGTGGCCGGCATACCCCTCGAGAGGCTGGAGCCCTACGGACGGCACGTCGCCAAAATCCAGCTGGCGGCCGAGCAGGACCTGGCCGACCGTCCGCGGGCGCGCTACGTCGTCATCACGGCCATCACCCCGACGCCACTCGGGGAGGGCAAGACGACGACGGCGGTCGGGCTGGCACAGGGGCTCGCCCAGCTCGGGCACCGCGCGACCCTCGCCCTGCGGCAGCCGTCGATGGGGCCGACCTTCGGGATCAAGGGTGGCGCCGCGGGTGCCGGGTTCAGCCAGGTCCTGCCGATGGAGTCGCTCAACCTGCACCTCACCGGGGACTTCCACGCCGTGACGGCCGCTCACAACCTGCTTGCCGCCATGCTCGACAACTCCCTGCACCACGGCAACGAGCTCGACATCGACCCCCGCAACATCTCGTGGCGCCGGGTGCTCGACGTCAACGACCGCGCGCTTCGCAGCGTCGTCGAGGGGCTCGGCGCCCGGATCGACGGCGTGCCGCGGCAGTCCGGGTTCGACATCACGGCCGCGAGCGAGGTCATGGTGGTGCTGTCGCTCGCGTCGTCGCTGGCCGACCTGCGGGAGCGGCTCGGCCGCATCGTCGTCGGCTTCACCTTCGGCGGCCGACCCGTCACGGCCGAGGACCTCCACGCCGCCGGCGCGATGGCGGTCATCCTCAAGGACGCGCTCATGCCGAACCTCCTGCAGACCACCGAGAACACCCCGGTCCTCGTCCACACCGGACCGTTCGGCAACATCGCCACGGGCAACTCGTCGGTCGTCGCCGACCGCATCGGGATCCACACAGGCGACTACCTGCTCACCGAGGCGGGCTTCGGCTCGGACATGGGCGCCGAGAGGTTCGTCAACCTCAAGTGCCGGGTCTCGGGCCTGGCGCCCGACGCCGCCGTTCTCGTCGCGACCGTGCGCTCGCTCAAGGCGCACTCCGGCCGCTTCACCGTCGTGGCCGGTCGCCCACTGCCACCGGAGATGGTGCTCGAGGACCCCGACGCGGTGCGTGCCGGCACGGCCAACCTGCGCCGGCACATCGAGATCGTCCGGTCCTTCGGCATCCCTCCCGTCGTCGCCGTCAACGCCTTCCCGACCGACCACGACTCCGAGCTCGCCGTCGTCGCCGAGATCGCGCAGGAGATGGGGGCCCGGGTCGCCGTCTCCACCCACGTCCTCGACGGGGGCAAGGGCGCCACCGACCTCGCCGCCGTCGTCGCCGAGGCCTGCGAGGACCCGCACGAGCTCCGCCACACCTACGAGCTCGACGCGCCGCTGCGCGACAAGATCGAGGCCGTCGCGACCCGGGTCTACGGCGCGGACGGCGTGGACTTCTCCGACGTCGCCGCCAAGGACCTCGCGCGGTTCGAGGTGCTCGGCTACGGCGCCTTCCCGGTCGTCATCGCCAAGACGCACCTGTCGATCTCGTCGGACCCGACACTGCGCGGGGATCCGCGCGGCTGGCGCATGCCGGTGCGCGAGGTCCGGGTCGCGGCCGGAGCCGGCTACGTCTATGCGATCAGCGGTGAGATGCGCACCATGCCCGGGCTGCCGAAGCACCCCGCTGCGGCCTCCATCGACCTCGACGCCGACGGCAACGTCGTCGGGCTCTTCTGACGCGTCGTGCGCACGACCCTGAGCAGCTACGACCGGTCGTGGCTCAGAGGTGACGTCGTCGCGGGAGTGACGGTCGCGGCATACCTCGTCCCCCAGGTCATGGCGTATGCCGGCGTCGCCGGTCTGCCTGCCGTCGCGGGGCTGTGGGCGGCCGGGACCGCGATCGTCGTCTATGCGCTCGTGGGCTCCTCGCGGCTGCTCTCGGTCGGACCCGAGTCGACGACGGCGCTCATGACCGCCGTGGCGCTCGGTGGACTCGCCCGGGGTGAGCCGGCCAGGTACGCCGCCCTCGCCGCGGGTCTCGCCATGCTCGTCGGCGGGATCTGTCTGCTGTCGTGGGCGCTGCGCCTCGGCTTCCTCGCCGAGCTGCTGTCGCGGCCGGTGCTCGTGGGCTACATGGCGGGGGTGGCGGTGCTCATGGTCGTGAGCCAGCTCGGCAAGGTGACCGGGCTCGCCGTGACCGGCGACAGCACGGTGGCCGAGGTGGGGTCGGTGCTCGAGCACCTCGGCGAGGTGCACGCGCCGACGGTGGTGCTGGCTGCCGCGGTGCTGGCGTTCCTCCTCGCCGTGTCGCGGCTCGTGCCGCGGGCGCCGGCCCCGCTGCTCGGGGTGCTCGGTTCCGCGGCGGCCGTCGTCGTCCTGCACCTCGAGGACCGAGGCGTCGCCGTCGTCGGGCCGGTGCCGCGCGCGCTGCCGACGCCGCGGCTGCCCGACCTCGACCTGGTCGACCTGCGCTCGCTGCTGCCCGCGGCCCTGGGCATCGCGGTCGTCGCCTACACCGACAACGTCCTCACCGGGCGGGCGTTCGAGCCGCGGCACGAGGCAGGTCTGGACGCGAAGCAGGAGCTGCTCGCACTCGGCGCCGCCAACCTCGCCGCTGGTGTGGCACAGGGGTTCCCGGTGAGCAGCAGCGGCAGCCGCACGGCGATCGTGTCGGCCAGCGGCGGTCGCAGCCAAGTGAACTCGCTGGCAGCACTCGTGGCCGTCGTCCTCGCGATCCTCGTGGCCAACCCGGTGCTCGCGCACTTCCCGACGGCTGCCCTCGGAGCCATCGTCGTCTATGCCGCGATGCGCCTCGTCGACCTGCCGGAGTTCCGGCGGATCTTCGCCTTCCGCCGCACCGAGGGACTGCTCGCCCTCGGGACGACCACGGCGGTGCTCGTCGTCGGCATCCTGCCCGGGGTGCTCGTCGCGATCGTCCTGTCGCTGCTCGACCTGCTGCACCGCGTCACGCGCCCGCACGACGGGGTCCTCGGCTACGTCCCCGGGGTCGCGGGCATGCACGACGTCGACGACTACCCGACGGCCCGGCCGGTCCCCGGGCTCGTCGTCTACCGCTACGACTCACCGCTGTTCTTCGCCAACGCGCACGACTTCATCACCCGTGCCCTCGCCGCCGTCGACAGGGCACCGACACCCACCCGGTGGCTGCTGCTCAACATGGAGGCCAACGTCACCGTCGACGTCACGGCCGCGGACACCCTCGAGACACTGCGCCTCGAGCTCGAGCGCCGCGGCATCGTCCTCGCGCTCAGCCGCGTCAAGCAGGAGCTGCGTGACGACCTGCGGCGAAGCGGCTTCGTCGACCGGGTGGGGGAGGACCGCATCTTCATGACGCTGCCGTTCGCGGTGCAGGGGTATGCCGCGTGGTCGGCCGAGTGGGAGCAGTCCGGCTGAGCGTCACCACAGGGCCGGGTGGGCAGGTCGTCGACCTGCCCACCCGGCCCCGTCGCGTCGTCGTCACGGCGTGAGGACGACCTTGAGGGCGTGCGTGTCGGCGGCGGCCGAGAACACGTCGTAGGCCTCCATGAAGTCGGCCATGGCGAACCGGTGCGTGACGAACCGCGCGAGGTCGATCTGGTGGCTCGCGACGAGCTTGAGCAGCGTGGGGGTCGAGTACGTGTCCACCAGGCCGGTGGTGATGGTGACGTCCTTGATCCACAGCTCCTCGAGGTGCAGCGTGGCCGGGACTCCGTGGACGCCGGCGTTGGCGACCATGCCGCCCGGCCTCACGAGCGCGGTGCACTGCTCGAACGACTCGGGGACGCCCACCGCCTCGACGGCGACGTCGGCACCCAGACCGTCGGTCATGCCCCGGACGATCTCGACCGCGTCCTCACGCGAAGGGTTGATCGTCACGTCGGCGCCGAACTGCTTGGCGGCCTCGAGCCGTGAGTCGGCGAGGTCCACCGCCACGATCCGCGCCGGGCTGAAGAGCTTGGCGCCCATGATCACCGAGAGCCCGATGGGGCCCGCACCCACGACGACGACGGTGTCACCGGGGGAGATGCGCCCGTTGAGCACGCCCACCTCGTATCCCGTCGGGCCGATGTCGGCCAGCATGAGCACCTCCTCGTCGCTCACTCCCTCGGGGATGGCGAAGGTCGAGGTGTCCGCGAAGGGCACCCGGACGAACTCGGCCTGGGTGCCATCGATGAGGTGGCCGAGGATCCAGCCACCGCCGCCGAGGCACTGGCCGTAGCGGCCCTCCCGGCAGAAGCGGCAGGCACCGCAGGACGTGATGCACGAGACGAGGACGCGGTCGCCGGGCTTGACGTTGCGCACGCTCGAGCCGACCTCGATGACCGTGCCGACCGCCTCGTGGCCGAGGGTCCTCCCGTCGGTGACGGCGGGCACGTCGCCCTTGAGGATGTGCAGGTCGGTGCCGCAGATGGTCACGGCATCGACCCGGACCACCGCGTCGGTGTCATCGACGATCGTGGGGTCGGGGACCTCTTCCCAGGCCTTCTGTCCGGGGCCGTGGTAGACGAGTGCCTTCATGGTCGTTCGCTCCTTCCGGGGCGGCCGAGGTGCCGCCGCACTCCCAGTCCACGCCGGCTCGCGGCCACCGGACAGGGTCGGAGGTCCCGGGCGGGCGAGCCGGAGCGGCGCACGGAGGTGGGCGGACGGCATACGGCGTGGTGTCGGTCGAACCGCGACGCACGCGCGAGGGCACCGCATAGGATCGCGGCGTGACTGGATCCGCGTCGCCCACGGGGGAATCCACGGCTGGCGACGCCTCCGGGACCGCACAGCGGTGGCCGCTCTCCTCCCTCGAGCTCGACGACCTCGTCGAGGAGCTGCGGGCCAGGGCCGACAGCGCCCGCGTGTCCCAGCAGCGTCTCGGCTCGCTGCTCGACGCCGTCATCGCCGTGAGCTCCGACCTCGAGCTGGCCGAGGTGCTCCGTCGGATCGTCGTCGGTGCGTGCACGCTCGTCGACGCGACCTACGGCGCCCTCGGTGTCCTCGGGCCCAGTGGTGAGGAGCTCGTCGAGTTCGTCACGCACGGCGTCAGCGACGAGGAGCGGGCGGCGATCGGCCCGCTCCCGCGGGGGCACGGGCTGCTCGGCATGATCATCACCAGTCCGCGCCCGCAGCGGGTGGGCCACATCGCCGAGCACCCGGACTCGTACGGCTTCCCACCGCACCACCCACCGATGACGAGCTTCCTCGGTGCGCCAGTGCGGATCCGGGACCAGGTGTTCGGCAACCTCTATCTCACCGACAAGCGGTCCGCCCCGGAGTTCAGCGACGAGGACGAGGCGATCCTCATCGCCCTGGCCGCGGCCGCCGGTGTGGCGATCGACAACGCGCGGCTCTACGAGCACGCCCGCACCCAGCAGCTCTGGGGAGAGGTTCTCGGTGACGCCACCCAGGCGCTCCTGGCCGGGACCGCGCAGGACGAGGTCCTCGCCGAGGTCACCGCACACGTCCGGCGACTCGCGAAGGCGGACTCGTGCGCGGTGGCGCTGCGGCGCGGTTCCGACGTCGTGGTGGTGGCCACCTCGGAGTCCGAGGGAGTCGACATGTCGGAGGGGTCCGAGTCCGTGCACCCGGCGTTCGAGAAGGGGGAGGTGGTGCGGGACCCGGCGGTGCTGGCGGCCATGCTCGGTCCCGCTCGGATCGAGCCCACGGGTCCGGACGGGAGCCGCGCCACGGTGCCGGTGGCCCTGGGTGAGACACCGACCGGCGTCCTCGTCGTCGACTGGGCGCACGAGGTGCACTCGGACCTGCTCGTCCACGTCGAGCCCTTCGGGCGCAACCTCGCCGTGTCGCTGGGGGCCGCGAGCGCCCGCAGCGACAGGGCCCGCTCGGAGCTGCTCGAGGACCGTGACCGCATCGCCCGCGACATGCACGACAACGTCATCCAACGGCTGTTCGCGACGGGGATGTCGTTGCAGTCCGCGGCACCGATGAGCCCTCCGGAGGTGCGCGCCAAGCTCGACCGCGCCGTCGACGAGCTGGACGCGGCGATCAGCGACATCCGGCACACGATCTTCGCGCTCCATCGGGTGCCCGGAAGCCGGCCGCTCAGTGCCGAGATCGCCACGCTGTGCGGCGACGCCGCGGTCACCCTGGGCTTCTCACCGGAGCTGCGGATCTCGGGGCCCGTCGCCGACGTCCCCGAGGCCGTGGCCCCCGAGCTGCTCGCCGTGGTGCGCGAGGCCTTGAGCAACGTGGCCCGGCACGCCTCGGCCTCGTCGGTCACGGTGACGGTCGTGGTCGACGACGGCGCAGGCGACGAGGGGGACGAGGGGGACGCCGACGGCGGCGACGTGCGGGTGGTCGTCACCGACGACGGCCG
Organism: Knoellia locipacati; assembly: GCF_007992835.1. Taxonomy (GTDB): domain Bacteria; phylum Actinomycetota; class Actinomycetes; order Actinomycetales; family Dermatophilaceae; genus Knoellia; species Knoellia locipacati. The sequence continues at coordinate 402,097 of NZ_BKBA01000009.1, read as the reverse complement.
GGGCATCCCCGACGGCGCCGTCCGCTCGGGGCTGGGGAACCTCGCTCGCCGGGCCGAGAGCCGTGGCGGCACCTTCCGGGTCGCTTCCGCAACGGGTTCGGGGGCCACGCTCGAGTGGCGGGTGCCCCTCGTCGAGCCGCGGGGGTGACCGGGACCTAGTTCCCTGTCGCCGGGACCGAGCTCGTCGCAGAGTCGTGCCATGGCTGAGCTGCACCCCACCCCCGTCCTCGCCACCCACGGCCAGGTGCGCAGCGCGCCCGCGGGAACCGTCGTCGTGGGCTACGACGCGACCCCCGAGGCGGCCGCGGCCCTGGTCTGGGCGGCCGACTGGGCCGACCGGCAGGGCTGCCGGCTCATGGTCGCGTGCGCCGTCGACCCGCTGCTGCCCGCCGTTCCCGACCTCCGCCACGGTCCCGACGTCGGCGCCCTGCGGCACGCCGTCGGCCGGGTCGCCGGCCGGGGCGCGGAGCTCGCGCGCCGCGCGCACGAGGACCTCGACGTCCGCAGCGTCGGGGCGGTCGGGCGGCCATCGGCCGAGCTGGTCGCGATGTCGGAGTCGGCGGAGCTGGTCGTCGTCGGCCGCCGGACGAGGCGGGAGCACCCGACGGCCAGCCTGGGGTCGGTCTCGTTCGCCCTGAGCGCCCACGCGCGCTGCCCCGTGGTCGTGGTCCAGGGAGAGCGGCGGCTGGGTCAGGGAGGACCGGTCGTCGTGGGCGTGGACACCTCACGGGCGTCCCTGCGAGCGGTCGAGTTCGCGGCGCGAGCGGCGGAGACGGCCGGCGTCGGGCTCGTCATCGTCTCGGCGTGGTCCGGACACGAGGTCGAGCCGTGGCTCGCCGAGCTCTGGGACGAGTCGACCCCCGGTGCCGACCTGGCCGGGGAGGAGTACGACCGCGCCGCGGCCAGCGTCGCGGCCGCCGAGGACCACGTCGCCCGGAACCACCCGGGGGTGCCGACGTCCGCGCGCACGCCCCAGGGCAGCCCTCCCGACGTCCTGCTGGCCGAGGCGCGCGACGCCGGCCTGCTCGTGGTCGGGGCACGCGGCGGCGGTGGCTTCGTGGGGCTCATGCTCGGCTCGGTGAGCCGCGGCGTCCTCCGCCAGGCCGAGCTGCCGGTCGCCGTGGTGCGAAGCGGTGCGATCTGACCGGTGCCCGGTCCTACGATGAGCCCAACCGCTCAAGGAGGGTGTCGATGATCCGCGTCTACCTGCTGGACGACCACGAGGTGGTCCGTCGAGGGCTGCGCGAGCTGCTCGAGGTCGAGGAGGACATCGAGGTCGTGGGCGAGTCGGCCTCCGCGGCCGAGGCGACCCGACGGATCCCGGCGCTGCGGCCCCACGTCATGGTCCTCGACGCCCGTCTGCCCGACGGATCGGGGATCGACGTGTGCCGTGACGTGCGTTCCGTGGACCCGACCGTCGCCGGCCTGGTGCTCACGTCGTTCGACGACGACGAGGCGCTGCGGGCCGCGGTGATGGCGGGCGCGGCGGGCTACCTGCTCAAGGACATCCGTGGCACCCAGCTCGTGGACTCCATCCGCCGGGTCGCCGCGGGCGAGACGCTGCTCGACGAGGGTGTCGTCGCCCGGCTGCGCAAGCAGTGGGGCCACGACGTCGAGGACCCGCGGCTCTCCGAGCTCTCCCCGCAGGAGCGGCGCATCCTCCAGCACATCGCCGAGGGGCTGACCAACCGCCAGATCGGCGAGACGATGTCGCTGGCGGAGAAGACGGTCAAGAACTACGTGACATCGGTGCTCGCCAAGATGGGCCTGGAGCGTCGCACCCAAGCCGCCGTCTACGTCGCGAAGCACGGGTCGGCCGCGCCGGACGGTCGCTGAGGGCGGGCCCGACGGGGCACCTGCTTCGGGACCTAGGGCCCTGTGGCCGGTGCCGGGGAATGGCGACGCTGGGAACGGAGAACCCGACACCAGCGCAGGAGGAGCCATGAACGCCCAGACCACCCGCCCCGTCGTCGTCGGCTACGACGACTCGCCGGACGGTGAGATCGCCCTCGAGTGGGCCGTGAGGGAGGCGGAGCGGCTCGACCGCCCGCTCAAGGTCGTCGTGGCCCGGGGGATGCTGTGGTCGACGGCCCCCGGCTTCGGGCCGGCTGCCCCGTGGCCGGAGGACCTCGACCGCGAGACCGTGGTGAGGGCGCGGGAGCGAGTCTCCGCCCTCTCGCCGACCGTCGAGATCGTCACGGAGTCCGTGGTCGGCACCCCCGCGGCCGTGCTCGTGACCGCCGCTGACGGCGCGGAGATGGTCGTCGTCGGTCGTCACCACCACTCGGTGCTCGGTGAGCTCGTCGAGGGCTCCACGTCGGCCCAGGTCGCGGCCCACGCCACCTGTCCCGTGGTCGTCGCCGACCGGCCCAGCGGCAGCGACCCGCACGCCCCGATCGTGGTCGCCGTGGACGGCTCGACGCCCAACGACGCCGCGCTCGCCTTCGCCTTCGAGCGCGCCGCCCGACTGGGCACCCCGCTCGTGGCGGTCCACGCGTGGACGCTCGACGTGCCTGACACCTTCGACACCACCTGGCTCAGCCCCGAGCACATCGTCGAGCTCGAGCGACACCACCAGTCGGTGCTGGACGAGGCGGTCGCCCCGTGGGCCGCGAAGTTCCCCGACGTCGAGCTCCGCACGGTGCTGCGGCGCAACCTGCCCGTCGAGGCGGTCCTCGAGCACTGCGAGGGCGCCCAGCTCATCGTCGTCGGCAGCCGTGGTCACGGCGGCTTCGTCGGTCTGCTCATCGGGTCCGTGAGCCAGGGCCTCATCCACCACGACCGCCCGTGCCCGATCGCCGTGATCCACACCGAGCGAGGGGAGGCGTGATGGACGTCGGCGCCGCCACCGACCACAGCGGCCTCCGGGTCATGGGCACCGACGAGTGCCTCGGGCGGCTGGGCTCCTCCGTCATCGGGCGGGTGGCCTTCGTCCACGACGGGGAGGTCGTCCTGCTGCCGGTGCACCACGTCATGCACGGCAGCGACGTGTGCTTCCGCACGAGCGGCAGCAGCAAGATCGAGGCCGCCGCCGACCACGACCCCATGAGCTACGAGGTGGACGAGTACGACGTCGGGACCCGCTCCGGGTGGAGCGTGGCGGTCACCGGGACCGCCTCGCTGCTCGACGACGACGACGTCGTCGCCGAGGTCGAGGCCAGCGACGGGGCGCCGTGGACCATCGGTGACCCCACCATGTCGGTGTGGGTCCGGATCCGCCCGACCACGATCACGGGCCGGGAGCTGCGACCCGCCTGATCGGAGCATTGGCCGGCGGTCAGCCGAGCCGCACGCTCCGCACCCCGGGCACGGTCTGGACGACTGCGACGACCGCGTCGTCCAGGCCGTCGTCGGCCGGCGACACCACGACGTGACCGGACTGCACCGAGATGGCGCGCTCCGGCATACCCGCGGAGGTGAAGGCGCGGGAGACGGCTGAGGCGAGCGAGGAGTTCGAGACCGACATCGCGCGCAGGATGTCGCTGCGGCTCACGACGCCGACGAGCACGTCGTCGTCGACGACCGGCATGCTCTTGAACCCCGACCGCGCGAAGAGGGCGGCGACCTCGGCGCAGTCGTCGGTCGACGCCACGCACGTGGGGTTCACCGTCATGACCTCGTCCAGGGTGCGCGACGGGCCGCCGGATGCCGGTGGCGTCCACATGTGGGCCCGCGGGTCACGCGGGAGCGGCTCGGTGAGCACGTCGGCCTCGGAGACGATCCCGACACACCGACCGGCGTCGTCGACCACCGGCACCGCGCTGATCCCCGAGCCGCCGAGCAGCTCGACGACGTCGTCGAGGGTGGCGGTGCTCGGGAGCGACAGCGCGGGAGAGGTCATGACCTCGGACACCAGCATCGCGGTTCCTTCCTTCGGAGGTGTGCTTCGCGGCGCCTGCTGCGTTGGGCGTGCGCTGCGGGTGTGCCCAGCCTGCTGGTCTCAGGCCTGTGGGGACAAGGCCCTGGCACCGGTGCGTCGGAGCCCGCCGAGGCCGAGCCCGTCGGCCTCCTCCCACAGCTCGTCGCGGATCGACGGGTGCGCGGCCTCGTCGATGAGGTGCTGGGCCTGCGCCTGCGAGTCCCACCCGCAGATCTCGGCGATGCCCTGCTCGGTGACGACGGCGGTGTGCTGGAACGACGTCACCGGCGCCTCGAGCAGCCCGACGATCGAGGACACCGCGGCCCGCGGGTGCCACGAGCGCAGCGCCATGATCGACTGCCCGCCCGGCGAGCTCATCGCGCCGACGACGAAGTCGCACTGGCCTCCGAAGCCCGAGTACAGGCTGGAGCCGATGTGGCTCGCGTTCGCCTGGTCGAAGAGGTCGACCGAGAGCGCCGTGTTGACGCTCGTCATCGCCGGGTTGGCGGCGATCCGCCCGGGGTCGTTGACCGTCTCCGTCCGCAGCATGCGCACCCGCGGGTTCTCGTGCAGCCAGGCCATGAGCCGCGGGCTGCCGGCGGCGAAGGACGTCACGACCTGCCGCTGCGGGTCCAGCGCCCCGGCGTCGTCGAGGTCGAGGATGCCGTCCGAGACCATCTCGCTCCACACACCGAGCCCGTGGAGGTGGGCGAGCCGCGGGACGACGGCGTCGGGGATGGTGCCGATGCCGAGCTGCAGGGTGGCGCCGCAGGAGATCCGCGACGCGACGTGCCCACCGATGAGCTCCACGTCGGGGTCGGGTGGTGCCGCCACGCGCGCCGCGGCCCGTGGTGCGGCGACCGAGACGACGACGTCGAGGTCGGCCAGCGTGGTCTCGGAGTCGCCGAACGTGTAGGGCACGTCCGCTCGCGACTCGGCCACGACGAGACCGCCGGTGGCCCGGCACACGTCGATGGCAGCAGGGAGCAGGTTGACCTCGGCGCCGAGCGAGACCTCACCACCACCGCGCGGCGGCGACACGGTGACGAGAACGACGTCGGGTACGAAGCTCCAGCGGAACAGCGCCGGCACGTGTGAGAGCCGCGCCGGCAGGTAGGAGAGCCCGGGCGCACCGCGCATGCCGGGCCCGACGAAGGGGGTGACGTAGGTGACTCCGGGACGAGCCGGTATGCCGTGCGGCGCGTTGAGCATGAACAGCTCGTACTCGTGCACGGACTCGTCCAGCACCCGCAGCAGCGTCCAGGGCACGGAGGCGTTGCCGCCGGCGACGACGCGCAGAGGACGGTCGAGGCGCCAGGCCGCACGTCGCAGTGCAGCTGACAGGGCGGTCGTCGTCGAGGCGATCACGCGCGGCGCACCCCGCCGACGACGTGGATGCGGCGTCCGGTGACCGTGTCCGGCAGCAGCCGGATGAGGTGCGGCTTCGAGCCCTCGGCCCAGGGGAGCAGGGGCAGGGCCATGACGGCGATCGAGTCGTCGACGTCCTTGACCTCGACGGCGCGGCCGCGTGCAACGACGCTCCACGCCTCGACGTCGTCGAGGTCGTAGCCGTCGACCTCGAACGCCACGAGCTGGTTGCGCGCCGACTCGTACTTCGTGCCACGCGCGGTGCGCAGGACGATCGTGCCGTGGTCGACGACGTAGTTCACCGGGAAGATGTCGGGCGCACCGTCGTGCACCACGGCGAGCCGGCCGATGACCGCCTGGCGCAGCAGGTCCCACGACTCCTCGGTGCTCAGCGCGCGCGTGCCACCGCTGGTCCCCGCTGCTGCACCCTCGATTCCGTCGGTGTCCATGCCCCCATGCTGCTGGTGGCGGCGGACGTCCCACAGGGCCCAAGGTCCCGGTCCGCGCGCCTGCGGAGGTCGTGGGTCGGTCCCGCGGTTCGGGGCTCGGGTCAACCGACGCGGCGCACGAGCATGGCGACGCCCTGGCCGCCGCCGACGGCGATGGCGGCGAGTCCCAGCTCGGGCCCGTCGTGCCGCACCATCTGGCTGAAGAGCCGGACGGCGAGGACCGCACCGGAGGCGCCCCACGGGTGCCCGAGGGCCAGCGCGCCGCCCTCGACGCAGACCCGCTCCTCGTCGAGGGCGAGCTCGTCGCAGCACGCGAGCACCTGTGCCGCGAAGGCCTCGTTCACCTCGATGACGCCGACGTCGTCGAGGGTGATGGCGTTGCGCCGCAGCAGCTTCCGGATCGCCGGGACCGGACCGACCCCGGGCAGGTTGGGGTCGACCCCCATGGTCTCCCAGTCGACACAGGCCAGACCCGGTATGCCGTCCGCCCGCCTGCGTCCCTCGCTCACGACCGCGACCGCTGCGGCGCCGTCGTTGATCCCGCAGGCGTTGCCCGCGGTGACGGTGCCGCCGCTGGTGAAGGCGGCGGGCAGCCGCCCGAGCGTGGTGGCGCTGAGGGTGCTCCGCACGCGCTCGTCACGGTCCAGCCGGGGGAGCGCGACCAGCTCGTCGTCGAACCGGCCGGCTGCGCGAGCCGCGGCGGCACGCGAGTGGGAGCGGACGGCATACGCGTCCTGTCGTTCGCGGGATATGCCCCAGCGCGCGGCGACGGCGTCGGCAGCCGCTCCCATCTCGGGGTCGCCGATGTGGGCCGGGGCGAAGGGGGCACGCGAGTAGCGCTGTGGCGCAGCGCCATCGGCCGGTGGCCACATGCGCCACGGCGCCGTGCTCGCACTCTCGACGCCACCGGCGAGGACGAGGTCCGCCGTGCCCGAGCGGACGAACGCCGCCGCCGTGGTGATGGCGGCGAGGCCGCTGCCGCACTGGAGGTCGACGGTGAGCGCCGGGACGCCGACGTCGAAGCCGGCCGCGAGAGAGGCGACGCGAGCGACGTTGCCACCCGCGCCCACGCAGTTGCCGAGGACGACCTGGTCGGGGGTGTGGTCGTGACCGAGGTCGTCGTGGAGCCTGCCGAGCACCGGGGCGGCGAGCCCGGTCGTGTCGACGTCCTTGAGCGCCAGTCCGGCCGTGCCGATCGGGGTGCGCCTCGCCGCGATGATGACGGGGGTGCTGTCGTTCATGCCGTCTCCTCGGGTCGTCGCGCGGCGAGCCGGGCGCGCACCTCGGCGCGGTCGAGCTTGCCCGCTGCGGTGAGGGGGAGCGCGTCCCACTGGTGCCAGCGTCGGGGCAGGTGGCTGCGCTCGACGAGGGAAGAGGCCCGGTCGTGCATGGCAGGGAGGTCGAGGTCGTCGGTGCCGACCACGACCGCCTCGACCACCTCGCCGAGCGTGGGGTGCGGGGTCCCGACGACGGCCACCGCCCTGACCTCGGGGAGCGAGAGCAGAGCGTTCTCGACGTCGGCGCAGAGCACCGTCACCCCTCCGGTCGTCACGACGTCGTCCCCGCGACCGAGCACGACGAGCCCGAGGTCCGGGTCGTGGGCGCCGCGGTCACCGACGGTCGCGAAGCCGTCGGCGTCCCGCCGCAGGGGACCGGTCTGCCCGGGCGCGTAGCCGTCGGCGAGCCACGGGCTGCGCGCCCAGACGACGCCGTCGCGCAGGTCCAGCTCGACCTCGGGGAACGCCTCGAGCCGCGTCCCGACGCGCATCGCGACGAAGCTCAGCTCGGCGGCGCCGTAGTAGTCGACGACCGTGAGACCCCTGTCACGGGCGAGGTGCCGCACGGACTCGGGCAGCGTGGCGCCGGCGCAGACGACGGTGCGCAGTGCTGCGAGGTCGCGGTCGAGCAGGGCCTCGAGCATGGCCGGGGTGAGGTGCGCGGCGGTGCAGGTCTCGAGGGCCGCGGAGGCCGCGGCGACGCTCCAGCGGGCGAGCGCGACGACCTCGGCGCCGACATGCGCAGCGTGCGCGTGGGCGAACGCGAACATCGACCCGGTCGGCGGTGCGGGCACGAGCACCCGGTCCTCGGCGCCGACCCCGGTCAGCCGGCTCACGTGCTCGAAGCTGTCCTCCCACGACGCGAGCGAGCGGACGACGGTGCGCGGCGACGTGGTAGTGCCGGACGTCGTGAGCTCGAGCCAGGAGCGCCCGTCGCGCTCGTGCAGCACGCCCATCGCTCGCAGGGCCGCCCGGGCCTCCGTCTCACGCACGGCGCCACGGTCTCACACGCGGGGCACCCCCTACGATCGACGCCGTGGCGTGGGCGAGGTTCAGCTCCCTGGACGGGGGCATCATCGAGGCGAGCGGCATCGACGCCGTCACCTCCGACATCGACGACGTCACGTCGGGGTTCTGGGCCGTCGTCATCACCTTCGAGGGCGCCTTCACGGCCGTCCGCATGCCCTCCGTCGCCCGTCACCCGTCGCCCACCCCGGCCGTCGGCTGGACCGGGGTCGAGGGGGAGTGGACCGGGAGCCTGGACGACACGGCATACGTCGAGGGGGTCGAGGAGGTCCGCGAGCGGATCGCGCGCGGCACCGTCTACCAGGTCAACGTCTGCCGCGTCCTCAGCTGCTCCGTCGGTCCGGAGATGAGCATTCGTGCGCTGGGCGGCGTTCTCGCACAGGGGAACCCGGCGCCGTATGCCGCGACGATCGACATCCCGGAGGCTGCGCTCGAGATCGCGTGCGCCTCGCCGGAGGCCTATCTCGAGCGACGTGGTCGCACGGTGCGCTCGAGCCCGATCAAGGGGACCGCGCCGACGGTCGAGGAGATGCTGCCGAAGGACTACGCGGAGAACGTCATGATCGTGGACCTCGTCCGCAACGACCTCCAGCACGTATGCCGTCCCGGCACCGTCCGCGTCGACGACCTGTGCCGCGTCGAGCAGCACCCCGGGCTGGTGCACCTCGTGTCGGACGTCTCGGGGGAGCTGCGCGACGGTGCGTCGTGGCGCGAGCTGCTCGACGCGTCGTTCCCGCCGGGCTCGGTGTCGGGCACGCCCAAGCACACGGCGCTGCAGGCGATCGCGGACCTCGAGCCGGTGCCGCGCGGTCCCTACTGCGGGGCGATCGGCTGGATCGACGCCGACCGCGACGAGGCGCTGCTCGCGGTCGGCATCCGGACGTTCTGGGTCGAGCGAGGGGCGGCGGGTGGTGGCGGCGGCAAGCTCCGGTTCGGGACCGGCGCCGGCATCACGTGGGGCTCGGACGCGATGGGCGAGCTGCACGAGACCGAGCTCAAGGCGAAGCGGCTCATGGCGCTGGCGAGCGGTCGGGTCCGTCCGGCGACTCGCGGCTGACTCGCGCCTCGGTTGCGGCTGACTCGGGTGGGCTCCGGGATGTCCTCATGGGAGGCGCACGCCCCATCTGCAATGCTCGGACCCATGAGCGATATCCGGGTATGGGTGGACGGTCAGGTCGTGGACGCGGACGTCCCGTCGATACGAGCGCTGGACCACGGGGTGACGGTCGGGGACGGGGCCTTCGAGACGTGCAAGATCGTCGATGGCGAGGCGTTCGCGATGACGCGGCACCTGCGTCGGCTGGGGCGCACGTTGTCGGGGCTGGGGCTGCCCCAGGTCGACGACGCGCGGGTGCGTGAGGGTGTCAAGGAGGTGCTGTCGCTGGGTGACCCGATTGCCTTCGGTCGCGTCCGGATCACCGTGACCGGCGGCGCCGGCCCGCTGAGCTCGGACCGGCACGACTCCCCGCCCACCATCGTCATCGCGTCGACGCCGTCGTCGCCGCACGCGCCGTCGGCGGCGGTCGTCACCGTGCCGTGGGTGCGCAACGAGCGCGCCGCGACGGCGGGCCTCAAGACGACGTCGTACGCCGAGAACGTCATCGCCATCACCCACGCCCGCGCCCGCGGTGCCGAGGAGGCGCTGCTCGCCAACACGCGCGGGGAGCTCTGCGAGGGCACCGCGTCCAACGTCTTCGTCGTCACCGACGGTGTCCTGCGCACTCCGCCGCTCGACAGCGGCTGCCTCGCCGGCATCACCCGCGAGCTTGCGATCGAGTGGTGCCGAGAGGCCGGTCTCGAGGTCGTCGAGGAGGTGCTGCCCTTCGACGTGCTGCAGACGGCCGACGAGGTCATCATCAGCAACTCCTCGCGCGACGTGCAGGGCGTCCACCTCGTCGACGACCGCGAGCTCTCACCGGCCCCCGGCCCGGTCACGGCACGCATGGTCGAGATCTGGCGCACCGCCGAGGCCGACCTCGGTATGGACCCGTGAGCGGGTCGCCCCTGCGCGACGAGCTCCCGGATCCCGCCGAGGGCGCTGAGCGGCGCCTTGGAGACCCAGACCATCCGGACCACCCGGATCACCCGGACCACGCAGACCACCACGTCTTCCTCGACGCCGAGGACGACGACTGGGCCTGGCGGCGTCGGATCCGCGCCAACCCCACGTCGGCCAAGGTCTACCGCGTCGGCGTGTTCATCCTCGGGCTCGTCGTCGTGATCCTCGGCATCCTGCTCATCCCGTTCCCCGGCCCCGGCTGGCTCGTCGTCATCGGTGGGCTCGCCATCTGGGCCACCGAATTCGAGCGGGCGCAGCGGGTGCTCGAGTTCGTCAAGCGGCACGTGCGTGCATGGGAGTCGTGGATCAAGCGCCAGAACCCCTTCGTCAAGGCCGTGGTCGGGATCGTCGGCCTCGCCTTCATCGCGACGGTGCTGTGGCTGACGTTCCACTACTCCGGGATCCCGGGGTTCTTCCCCGACGGGCTCGAGCAGTGGATGCGCACCACCGCCCGCGTCTGAGTGCACGACTGATGGCCCGTTGGGGCAATCAGTCGTGACGTGGCGGCCCCGATTTCGTCGAGGGGAGAGGCGCCGGGTATCCTCATCCAGCCCGCCTCGCGGTGGGCGCCGGACGTGTAGCTCAGCTGGTTAGAGCGCTCGCCTCACACGCGAGAGGTCAGGGGTTCGAGTCCCTTCACGTCCACCCTCACAAGCTCGGGCGCCCGTGTTGAGGCCCGCCTTCACGTCCACCCTCACAAGCTAGGGCGCCCATGTTGAGGCCCGCCTTCACCTCCACCCGTCGCAGGACCTGCAGGCGCACCGGCCCCAGCAGGTCCTTCTCGTCAGTGCGGTCGGTGCCCTTCACGTGAACCAGCAACCGCGATATCAATGGGCATGCGTTTCACAATGGACGGCGAGTCATTCGAGTTGAGTGCTGACGTTGTCCGGGCGCGGCTCACGGGCCAGGTTCCAGAAGTCGTCCGTGAGTACTGGGTCGAGATCGACGGTCGACGTTGGCCCGTCAAGCAGGTGATCTCGCTCGCGACGGGGGTTTCCGATCGCCAGCGGTTCCAGTCCCAGTCAGCTCGACGGTGGTTGCAGAACCTCGGCTTCGTGATCAACAGCGAGGGGAACGCCGGAGCCTTGGTCAGAGTGCCTCGCCCGGTCAAGGCGGAAACCCCCTCGAACGACGTCACGGACCGGGCTGGTCGGGTCGCTGACAGCGTGCTTGTGGGGTGCGTGAAGTCCAAGCTCGGTCACGGGGCACCTGCCAAGGACCTCTACACCTCGGACTACTTCCTGAAGATGCGGAAGTACGCCGAGGGCGCCGGCCGACCGTGGTTCATTCTCTCGGCGGAGCACGGGCTCGTCAGGCCCGACCAGTGGGTCGAGCCCTACGAGCGCTACCTGCCCGACTTCTCGCGGGCAGAGAGGGCGATGTGGGGAGAAAGGGTGGCCCAACAGTTGGAGGAGGCGGCGGGATCACTCGCTGACGTCGTGTTTGACGTTCATGCGGGGGCGGCCTACGTCGAGGCCGTACGTGGGGCCGTCGTTCCTCGTGGGGCTCACGTTCGCGAGCCGCTTGCGGGGCTGTCCTTCGGCAGACGTTTGGCCTGGTATCTCCAGCGTGAGTCCCAGCACTCGTCAAGGACGTCCGACGTCCTCGCTCAGCTCGTGGACGAGAAGTTGGCCCGACCGCTACAGGACATCGTGGCAAGCGGTGGATCGGCGCTCCGTGTGCCTGGCATGTACAGCTGGTGGGTCGACGAGCCGGGTGCCGCAGACCTCAGTCGGGGATTGGAGCATGACATCGAGCCGGGTCTGATCTATGCCGGCCTCGCTGGCGCAACACGAAGTGGTGGCAAGCCATCCTCGAACACGCTTTGGGGGCGCATCGCGACGATGCACTTGGGGAAGAAGCATGAGTTCTCGACTCTTCGACGTAGTTTGGGATCGGTACTCGCGAAGGCCCATGGGCGGCACACCATCGACGAGGAAGCGCTGACTCAATGGATGCATGCGCACCTCCGCGTGAACACAGTGCCAGTCCCCGACGTCACCACGCTGGAGCAGTTGGAAGCCGAAGTACTCACCCAGCTGGACCCGCCGCTGAACCTCGCCAAGGTCGCCAGGACACCACGTCGAGCGCAGCTGTCCCTTTTGAGGAAGACATACGGTCAGGAGCGATGACGACGTACACGCTCGTCGGGCGGGACGGCCGGCCCCACGCGTCGCCGACTCCGGGCACGCTCGGTGGTCACCGGAGGACGAAGGTCTACGGCCGGCTCGACTGTCCAGGGGCTCTGCGCTGGATCGCCAAGGGCAAGTACGTCACGCACCGAGTCTTCTTCGCCGACGAGGACACGGCCATCGCCGCCGGCTTCCGCCCGTGCCACACCTGCCTGCCCGATCAGTACCGCGTCTGGCGTGACGCCACCACCTGACCGGGCCGATCCCACAGCACGGCGCAGGGGCGGACGGCATACGAGTGTCCGCCCTGCGGGAAGTCGGCAGACGGGTGTCGCACCACAGGCGTAACGTGCGGAACATGGAGCGCACCCTCCCCGCCCCCGCACGCACGAGCGGGGAGCAGCGGCTGCTCGACAGCTTCGCGGCCATCCCGCCGACCGAGCGGGTCCGCCTGGCCAAGCGCACCTCCAACCTCTTCCGCGAACGCACGAGCACACGCACCCGGGGCCTCGACACCACTGGTCTCACCGGCGTCCGCGTCGTCGACGTCGGCCGGCAGACCGCAGAGGTCGACGGCATGTGCACCTACGAGGACCTCGTCGCGGCCACCCTGCCGCACGGGCTCATGCCGCTCGTCGTGCCGCAGCTGCGCACCATCACGCTCGGCGGGGCGGTGACCGGGCTCGGCATCGAGTCGTCGTCGTTCCGCAACGGGCTCCCGCACGAGTCGGTCCTCGAGATGGACATCCTGACCGGCAGCGGCGAGATCGTCACGGCCACGCCCGACAACGAGCACGCCGACCTCTTCCGCGGGTTCCCCAACTCCTACGGCTCGCTGGGCTACGCCACACGGCTGCGCATCGAGCTCGAACCCGTCCAGCGGCACGTCGCCCTGCGCCACGTGCGGTTCCACGACCTCGACGCCCTCTGCGCCGTCATCGCCGACGTCGTCGCGACCCGCGAGCACGAGGGGGAGCGGGTCGACTTCGTCGACGGCGTCGTCTTCAGCGCCGACGAGGCCTACCTCACCCTCGCCCGTCACAGCGACGACGACGGCCCGACGAGTGACTACACCGGGCAGCAGGTCTACTACCGCTCGATCCAGCACGACGAGCCGCAGCCGAAGCGCGACCTGCTCACGACGCTCGACTACCTCTGGCGCTGGGACACCGACTGGTTCTGGTGCTCGCGCGCCTTCGGTGCCCAGAACCCTCGCGTCCGCCGCCTGTGGCCGAAGCGCTGGCGACGCTCCAGCGCCTACTGGAAGCTCGTCGCCCTCGACCAACGCACGCACTTCTCCGACCGCATGGAGGCCCGCAAGGGCAACCCGCCGCGCGAGCGCGTCGTCCAGGACGTCGAGATCCCGCTCGAGCACACCGCCGAGTTCCTCCACTGGTTCCTCGACACCGTCCCGATCGAGCCGATCTGGCTGTGCCCGTTGCGTCTTCGCGGCGAGCGGACCTGGGACCTCTACCCACTGCGCCCCGACGAGACCTACGTCAACATCGGCTTCTGGTCCAGCGTCCCCGGGGGCGAGCGCGGCGCCACCAACCGTGCGATCGAGCGTCGCGTCGACGAGCTCGCCGGCCACAAGTCCCTCTACTCCGAGTCCTTCTACTCCCGCGAGCAGTTCGACGCCCTCTACGGCGGAGACACGTATGCCGTCCTCAAGGCGACGCACGACCCCGACGGACGCTTCCCCCACCTCTACGACAAGGCGGTGCGACACGCATGACCAGTACGACCCGAGAGCCCCGGACGATCGCTGACCTCGTGGACGAGGTGGTGACGGGGCCGCTCCCGGTGCGCATCACGGCATACGACGGGTCCAAGACCGGACCGGACAGCGCACAACGAAGTCTCCACATCGCGAACCACCGTGCGGTCTCCTACCTCGCGACCGCGCCGGGCGACCTCGGGATGGCCCGGGCCTACACGACCGGAGACCTCGTCGTCGAGGGCGTGCACCCCGGCAACCCCTACGACGTGCTCGTCGACCTTGAACGGCTGCACTTCCGCCGTCCGGACCCGCGGCTCGTCCTCGACCTCGCCCGCGTCCTCGGGCCGAGAGGCCTCACCCCGCCGCCCCCACCGCCGCAGGAGGCGCTCCCGCGGTGGCGGCGCGTGACCGAAGGGCTGCGGCACTCGTTCACCCGTGACCGCGAGGCGATCCAGCACCACTACGACGTCTCGAACCGGTTCTACGAGCACGTGCTCGGGCCGACGATGACCTACACCTGCGCCGTCTTCCCGGACCGCGCGACCGACCTGGACGCCGCGCAGGACAACAAGTACCGCCTCGTCTTCGACAAGCTCGGGCTCAAGGCCGGTGACCGGCTGCTCGACATCGGCTGCGGCTGGGGCGGGATGGTCCGCTACGCCGCCCGCCGCGGTGTCCACGCAATCGGCGTCACCCTCTCCAAGGAGCAGGCGGTCTGGGCGCAGGAGGCCATCGAGCGCGAGGGCCTGACCCACCTCGCCTCGGTGCGGCACGACGACTACCGCAACGTCACCGAGAGCGGCTTCGACGCCATCTCGTCGATCGGCATCACCGAGCACATCGGGGTGCGCAACTACCCGGCGTACTTCCGCTGGATGCTCACCCACGTCAAGGAAGGCGGACTCGTGCTCAACCACTGCATCACCCGGCCCGACAACCGGCCCAAGAGCACCGGTGCGTTCATCGACCGCTACATCTTCCCCGACGGTGAGCTCACCGGCTCCGGGCGGATCATCACGACGATGCAGGACACCGGCTTCGAGGTGTTGCACGAGGAGAACCTGCGCGAGCACTACGCCCTGACCCTCACGGGGTGGAGCGAGAACCTCGTGGACCACTGGGGCGAGTGCGTCGACGAGGTCGGCGAGGGCACCGCCAAGGTGTGGGGTCTCTACCTCGCAGGCTGCCGCCGCGGCTTCGAGCGCAACGTCGTCCAGCTCCACCAGGTGCTCGCCGTCCGCCCCGACGAGTCCGCGCTGCCACGGGTGCCGCTGCGGCAGTGGTGGGCGTCATGAGCGTCGTCATCGTGGGTGCCGGCCTCGCCGGTGCCAAGACCGCCGAGGCCCTGCGCGAGCGCGACTACGACGGCGAGATCGTCCTGTTCGGCGTCGAGGAGCACCTGCCCTACGAGCGCCCACCGCTGAGCAAGGCCGTCCTCCTCGGCGACAAGGAGGTCGACTCGGCCTACGTCCACGACGACGCCTGGTGGCGTGAGCACGACGTCGACGTCCGCACCGGCGTCGAGGTCCAGTCGATCGACCTCGCCGGGCGACGGGTCGTCACCAGCTCAGGCGAACAGCCCTACGAGTGGCTGGTGCTCGCCACCGGCTCCGAGCCGCGCCACCTCCGTCTCGCCGACGAGGCGGGCCGGCCGGTGCACTACCTGCGCACGGTCGAGGACTCGCTCGCGCTCAAGGCGTCACTCACGAGCGACGCCAGGGTGGCGGTCATCGGTGCCGGCTGGATCGGGCTCGAGGTCGCCTCCGCGGCCCGGGCCGCGGGCGCGGCCGTCACCGTCCACGAGAGCGCGGACCTGCCGCTGCTCGCGGTGCTCGGGCCGGAGGTCGCCCAGCACTTCGCCGACCTGCACCGTGCGCACGGGGTGGACCTGCGTCTCGGCACGTCGGTGACTGCGGAGGACCTCGCCGAGGCCGACCTCGTCGTCGTCGGAATCGGCGCCTCGCCCCGGACCGCGCTGGCCGAGGCGGCCGGGCTCGAGGTCGACAACGGTGTCCTCGTCGACGAGCTGCTGCGGACCTCCGACGAGCATGTCCTCGCCGTCGGCGACATCGCCAACGAGCAGCACCCCGTGCTCGGCCGCCGCGTGCGGGTCGAGCACTGGGACAACGCGATCGAGCAGGGCAAGGCCGCCGCCGCGACCATCATCGGCGCGGCCGAACCCTACGACCGGATGCCCTACTTCTTCACCGACCAGTACGACCTCGGCATGGAGTACTTCGGACACACCGGACCAGACGGCTACGACCGCGTCATCACCCGTGGCGACTTCAGCGGGCCGTTCCGGGCCTGGTGGGTCCGAGACGACACGGTGGTCGCGGCCATGCAGGCCAACGACTGGGACGCCTCCGACGAGATGCGCGCCAGCGTCGGTCAGGCGCCCCCCGCCGAGTGAGCGCCCCGAGGTGAGCCGGCGACGCTGAGCAGCCACACGGCATACTCCGCGTTCGTCGGGTGCAGCTCGTAGCTGCCCGCGTGCAGGTCCACGACGAGCCCCGCTGCCTCGACGTCCCGCCGGAACTCCTCGGGCGGATAGCTGCGGCTGCCCGCCGGACCCGCCGACAGGTGGAAGCCGATGAGCATCCGCCCGCCGGGGGCGAGCAGGTCGCGCAGCATCGTCAGCGCACACTGCTCGGTGTCCTCGGCGAGCAGGATGAAGACGTTGCCGACCGCGACGACGAGCTCGTATGCCGTGGCTCGCCCGTGCGCCGAGAGCACCTCGGGCGTCGTCTCGAGGATGTCGAGGGGGAGCAGGTCGATGCCGGGGTAGGTCTGCTCGGACTGGGCGACCAGCGAGGGGTCCGGCTCGATGCCCGTGACGTCGTGCCCGCGCAGGCGCAGGGCAGCGGTGACGCGGCCCATGCCGGCGCCGGCGTCGAGGATCCGGGCGCCACGGGGAGCGATCGCGTCGACGAGGCGGGCCTCGCCGTCGACGTCCTCCCCACCGGCGACGAGCTCCGCGAAGCGCGGGCCGTAGCCGTGGGTGCCCTCACCGGCCAGCGCCCACCGGCTGGGTGGGATCGCCGACTCCTCGCTCACGCGCCGGCGTCCGGGTCCTGGCCGGCCGAGGACCCCAACGGCTCGAGCAGCCCGGGAGCCCCCAGCCAGGCGTCGGGGATCGCGAAGGCGTCGACGAGGGTGCGGGCGTGCGGGGCCAGGTCCTTGCACAGCACTCCGACGTCGTGGATGACGGCCTTGGAGTGGACCGGGGTGAGCCGGCCGTGCTCGAGGTACCACGCGCGGTGCCCCTCGATCGTCGACAGCGCGAAGAGGTCGGTGACGTCGTCGAGCAGGTCCTTGGTCGGGCCCACCTCGCACTCCTCGACCGCGGCACACAGGGCCTCGAGCAGGACGCGGTCGATGTGCGCCTCGGCCGCGGCGAGCAGGTGGTCCTGCGCGTTGTTGAAGATCCGGAACGCGTCCGCGGGCTCGGCCTTGGCCGCCTTGGACAGCCGCAGCGCGACGCCCTCGAGGAGGTGCTTCTCGCGGTCGACGAAGAGCGAGACCTGACGGCCACGGTGGCGCTCGGCGCCGTCCTCGTCGCTGCTGGGGGCACGCGACATGAGCTTGGAGATGAGGCCCGCGGCCGGCGTCTTCTCGAGGATCGAGGAGGCCGTGAAGCGCGAGGCGAACGCGATCATCGCCAGCGGCGAGTTGTCCTCGAACGTCTCCTGGAACTCGGTGAGCAGCCCCTTGGCGACGAGCTGGAGCAGGACCGTGTTGTCGCCCTCGAACGTCGTGAACACGTCGGTGTCCGCCTTGAGGGCGGTGAGCCGGTTGTCGGCCATGTAGCCCGCTCCACCGCACGCCTCACGACACATCTGGATCGCGTCGGTGGCGTGGCGGGTGGCGGCCACCTTGATGCCCGCCGCGCGCGCCTCGAGCTCACGCTGGTGCTCCTCGGGAGCGGTGCCCTCATGACCCGCGACCTCGTGCATCATCGCGACGAGGTCGTTCTGGGCGAGCATGAGCGCATAGCTGCGCGCGATCGCCGGGAGCAGCTTGCGCTGGTGCGCGCGGTAGCTCATGAGCGTGAGCTCCTCGGCGCCTCCCGGTGCGGCGAACTGCCGACGGTGCAGGGCGTAGCGCGTCGCCAGGGTGAGGGCCGACCGCGTCGCCGCGCCCGCCCCGCCCGCGACCGAGACGCGCCCGCGCACGAGGGTGCCGAGCATCGTGAAGAAGCGCCGTGAGGTGTTGTCGATCGGCGAGGTGTAGGTGCCGTCGGGGGAGATGTCGCCGTAGCGGTTGAGCAGGTTCCACCGGGGCACCCGGACGGAGTCGAACTCGAGGGTCCCGTTGTCGACACCGGGCAGCCCGCCCTTGGCGCCGCAGTCGCCGATGGTCACGCCCGGCATCGGCCGACCGCTCTCGTCACGGATCGGGACGAGGACGCAGTGGACGCCGTGGGACTCGCCGTCGGCGGTGACGAGCTGGGCGAACACGGCTGCCATCCGGCCGTCGCGTGCGGCGTTGCCGATGTAGTTCTTCTGCGCCCCGGGGGTGGGGGAGTGGATGACGAGCTCGTCGGTCGTGGGGTCGTGCGTCGCCGTCGTCTCGAGGTGCTGCACGTTGGAACCGTGGCCGGTCTCGGTCATCGCGAAGCAGCCCAGGAGCGAGCCGTCCAACATGCCGGGCACGTATGCCGTGTGGTGCCGCTGGGTGCCCAGGTTGGCGAGCGCGCCTCCGAACAGCCCGAACTGGACGCCGGCCTTGACGAGGAGGGAGAGGTCGCCGTGGCCGAGCATCTCGAAGGCCGTGACGGAGGCCCCGAAGTCGCCGGTGCCACCCATGCCCTTGGCCAGGCCGGCCGACGCGAAGTCCTCACCCGTGAGGGCGAGCAGCTGGCGCGTGGTGTGGGCGCGGTGCTCCTCCATCGACAGCGGGCCGTCCGGCGGTGCGAACCGCGAGACGTCGTCGTGCGCCCGCAGTCGCCGACGCACGTCGCCCCAGCGTCCGTCGAGGATCCGGGTCAGCTCGGTGGTGAGGTCGCCGGTGGGGTCGGCAGGTGCACGCTCGGCTGCACGGGTGCCGGACTGGTCCGGGTTGAGGTCGTCCACGGTCACTCCTTGTCGGGGGTGGCGGGCTCGGTCGGCCACGCCGACGAGAGACCGCCCCAGATGAGCTCGGTGAGGTGTTCGTTGAGGGTGGCACGCGAGGTGCCCGAGGTGGCCGCTCCGGAGCGGAGCCATTCGTCACCGGCCGCGCGGACCATGCCGACGACGGCGTGGCCCCACGTCTCGGCAGGCTCGGTGCTGCGTCCGGCGCCGGCGAGCGTCACGGCGATGAGGGCCCCGATCTGCACGCCCATGGCGCGGCTCACCGTCGACGCGAGGTCGATGGTCTCGGTCCGCTCGGACGGCGGGACCAGGGGAGCGGCGACGATGAAGCGGTAGACCTCGGGGTCGGTCTCGACGAGGGACAGGTAGGCGTCGACCGCGGCCCCGAGCAGGGCCCGAGGCTCCGTCGAACGCTGGGAAGCGCTGCCGGAGAACGCACTGAGGTCGCCGACGGCCTTGGTGATGTCGCGCAGGATGATCCGGTTGACCCGCTCCGCCACGGCCGAGTAGAGGCCGGCGCGGTCGGTGAAGTGACGGTAGAAGACCGTCTTGGACGTGCCCGCGCTGCTCGCGATGTCGTCCATGCCGACCCCGGCGCCGCGCGCACGGATGGCACGCAGGGTCGCCTCGACAAGCTCGGTCCGACGACGGGCGCGGTGGCTCTCCCACCGACTGCTCCGTCCGTCCACCGCCTCGTCGCGCTGCGTCTTCGTGGTGCCGGTCACAAGATCGGACCGTAGCAGGTGGAAGGCGATACCTGCTACCGTCAGTACCGGATATGTGGCGCGTCCCACGCGACCACGTCGTCCTCCCTCCGACAGACCTTCAGGAGTCCCCAGTGACACCAACCAGTCCCCGCCGCGCCGCGATCCTCGGCGGCAACCGCATCCCCTTCGCCCGGCAGTTCGGGCCCTATGCGAACGCGTCGAACCAGGACATGTTCACGGCCGCCCTCGAGGGCCTCGTCGCCCGTCACGGGCTCGGTGGCGAGCGGCTCGGCGAGGTCGTCGGCGGTGCCGTCATCAAGCACAGCCGCGACTTCAACCTGACGCGCGAAGCGGTCCTCGGGTCGAGCCTGGCACCGGAGACCACGGCATACGACGTCCAGCAGGCGTGCGGCACCGGCCTCGAGAACGCGCTCCTCGTCTCCAACAAGATCAAGCTCGGCCAGATCGAGTCGGGAATCGCCGGTGGCGTCGACACCGCCTCGGACGCGCCGATCATGGTGACCGAGAAGCTGCGTCGCAAGCTGCTGCGGATCAACCGCTCCAAGACCACGGTCGACATGGCCAAGAGTGCGCTGCGGATCCGGCCCGGCGACTTCGGCATCGAGACGCCCGCCAACACCGAGCCCCGCACCGGGCTGTCGATGGGCGAGCACATGGCGATCACGGCCAAGAAGTGGGGCATCACGCGTGAGGCGCAGGACGAGCTGGCGGCGCTGAGCCACCAGAACCTCGCCGCGGCCTACGAGCGCGGCTTCTTCGACGACCTCATGACGTCCTACCTCGGCCTGGCCAAGGACCAGAACCTGCGCGCCGACTCCACGGTCGAGAAGCTCGCGAAGCTCAAGCCGGTCTTCGGCAAGGGCGAGGGCGCGACGATGACGGCGGGCAACTCCACGCCCCTCACCGACGGCGCCTCCGCCGTCCTCCTCGGCAGCGAGGAGTGGGCCGCCGAGCACAACCTCCCCGTCCAGGCGTGGCTCGTCGACGGCGAGGTCGCCGCGGTCGACTACGTCCACGGCGACGAGGGCCTGCTCATGGCCCCCGCGTATGCCGTGCCGCGCCTTCTCGCGCGCCAGGGCCTCTCGCTCCAGGACTTCGACTACTACGAGATCCACGAGGCGTTCGCGTCCACCGTCCTGTCGACGATGAAGGCCTGGGAGGACGAGGACTTCTGCCGCGACCGGCTCGGTCTCGAGAAGCCGCTCGGCTCGATCGATCGCAGCAAGCTCAACGTCAACGGCAGCTCGCTCGCCGCCGGCCACCCGTTCGCGGCCACCGGTGGCCGCATCGTCGCCTCGCTCGCCAAGATGCTGCACGAGAAGGGCCCGGGCAGCCGCGGCCTCATCTCGATCTGCGCCGCCGGTGGCCAGGGCGTCGTCGCGATCCTCGAAGGAGCCTGACCCATGGCGTTCAACTACGGACAGTTCGTCAGCGGTGGCATCGGCAAGCAGCTCGCCACCACGCTGGGCCTGCCGCGACCCTCGCGGCTGCGCCGTCACAAGCTCGGCGGCTCGCTCGTCCCGAGCGAGGTGCTCGTCGCGGGCCACGGCGACGCCCCCGTCGCCGAGCGGGTCCGCCACCTGCTCGCCGACGCCGGTGTCACGGTTGCCTCGCAGCCGTCGACGTCGGTGGCCGGGGTCGTCCTCGACCTCACCGCGATCGAGACGCCGGCCGACCTCGAGACCCTGCGTGCGGTCGTCTCGCCGGCACTCAAGACGCTCGCCCCCACGGGTCGTGTCATCGTCGTCGGGCGCCCGCCGGAGTCCGCGACCTCGGTCGCCCAGGCTGCGGCCCGCCGCGCCGTCGAGGGCATCGTCCGGTCGATCGGCAAGGAGATGCGCGGCGGCGGTACGGCCAACACCGTCCTCGTCGCCGAGGGTGCCGACGCCGGTGTCGACGCCACCGTGCGCTTCCTGCTCTCTGGTCGTTCGGCCTACGTCTCGGCGCAGGTCTTCCACGTCAGCGAGCCGGTGGGTGACGTCGCCGCCCCGGCCGACTGGGACCAGCCCCTCGCCGGCAAGGTCGCGGTCGTCACGGGCGCCGCGCGCGGCATCGGTGCCGCCATCGCCGAGACCCTGGCTCGTGATGGCGCCACGATCATCGCCGTCGACGTTCCCGCGGCCGGTGGCCCTCTCGCCGAGGTGGCGAACCGTCTCGGTGGCACCGCGCTCCAGCTCGACGTCACGGCTGAGGACGCCGGAGCCAAGATCGTCGAGCACGCAGCGGCGCGTCACGGCGGGTTCGACATCGTCGTGCACAACGCCGGGATCACCCGCGACAAGCTGCTCGCCAACACCGAGGCCGACCGGTGGGACTCCGTGCTCCAGGTCAACCTCCTGTCGATCCTGCGGATGAACGAGGCGCTCGTCCCGGCGATCAACGACGGCGGGCACATCGTCAACGTGTCGTCGATCGCGGGCATCGCCGGCAACCGCGGGCAGACCAACTACGCCGCCTCCAAGGCCGGGGTCATCGGCATGACGTCGGCCCTCGCCGCCGACAAGCGGGTCCTCGACAAGGGCGTCACCGTCAACGCGGTCGCGCCGGGCTTCATCGAGACCGAGATGACCGCCAAGGTTCCGCTCGCCACGCGCGAGGTCGGTCGCCTCATGAACTCGCTGTCGCAGGGGGGCCTGCCCGTCGACGTCGCCGAGACCATCGGCTACTTCGCGTGGGACGCCAACCGCGCCGTCACGGGCAACACCGTGCGCGTCTGCGGCCAGATGCTCATGGGCGCCTGATGGGCCGGCAGGAGACGTTCTCGTCCGCGCCGTCCCTGGCCAAGGTCTTCGTGCGCGCCGCCGTGGCCGGCAAGAAGTCGGGCTCGACCCTGCCCACCAGCGAGCTCGTCCTCGCGGGTCATGCGGTCGACCGGGCGCACCTCATGGACTACCAGCGGCTGTGCGGGTTCGGCGTCGACGACGTCCTGCCGCACACCTACCCGCACATCCTCGGGTTCCCGCTCCAGGCCGAGCTCATGGCGCGCAAGGCGTTCCCGCTGCCGCTCGTGGGCCTCGTCCACGTCGAGAACACGATCACCGTGCGGCGCACGCTCACCGCGGACGACGTCCTCGACGTGGCCGTCCACGCCGAGGCGCTGCGTGAGCACCCCAAGGGCCGTCAGGTCGACCTCGTCACCGAGGTCACCGTCGCCGGCGAGTCCGTGTGGAGCGGTCGTTCGACCTACCTCGCGCGCGGCCGGGGCAACCCCGATGCCGAGCGTGGCGCCGAGCCGCCGGCCATCCCCACGGGCGTGGCCGCGGCCCAGTGGTCGCTACCCGGCGACCTCGGCCGGCAGTACGCCGCCGTCTCGGGTGACGTGAACCCGATCCACCTGCACGCGCTCACGGCGAAGGCGATGGGGTTCCCCAAGGCCATCGCCCACGGCATGTGGACGTCGGCGCGCGTGCTCGCCGCGCTCGGCCGCTCGGTCAACGGGCCGAGCACGTCGCACGTGTGGTTCAAGAAGCCGGTGCTGCTGCCGGGCAGGGTCGACCTCGTCGTCGACCGCACGCAGTCACCGGTCGTGGCGGGTCTGCGCGCGACGCGCAGGCCCGAGACCGAGCACCTCGTGCTCACCCTCGATACCCGGGCCTGACTCCACTTCTTCCTTACCCCACTGATTGCCCCGTTGGGCCGCCTCGGCAGTCCGTGCCGGCACGCTGGCAGGGCCCAACGGGGCAATCAGTGGGAGTTGGGGGTGAAGCCGAGGACCCGGCCGTAGAAGGCGAGCTCGCGGGTCAGCGAGTCCTCGATCGCCGACGCCGCGCGGAAGCCGTGGCCCTCGTCCGGATAGATGACGAGCTCGACCTCCTCGCCGGCGGCGCGCATCCCGGCCGCCATCACCTCGGCCTGCGCCTGCGGCACGACCTCGTCGGCCCCGCCCTGGAGCAGGAGCACCGCGCCCTGCACCTCGTCGGCGTGGTGCACGGGGGAGCGTTCGACGTAGACGTCCTTGGCCTCGGGGTAGGGACCGACCATCCGGTCGAGGTAGCGCGACTCGAATTTGTGCGTGTCCGTGGCCAGCGCCTCGAGGTCCGCGACGCCGAAGTAGCTCGTGCCCGCGGCGAAGGCGTCGCTCGTCGTGAGCGCGCGCAGCACGGTGTAGCCACCGGCGCTGCCCCCGCGGATCGCGAGCCGGTTGCCGTCGACCCGGGCGTACTCCGCGAGCGAGCGGGCCCCGGTGACGACGTCGTCGATGTCGATGACGCCCCACTGGCCGAGCAGGCGGTCGCGGTAGGCCCGGCCGTGCCCGGTGCTCCCCGAGTAGTTGACGTCGAGGACGGCGAACCCGCGCGTCGTCCAGAAGGCCCGAGCGAGCTGCAGGCCCGCCTCGGTCGCCGAGGTCGGCCCGCCGTGCACGAAGACGAGCAGCGGCGGCAGCTCGCCCTCGGGTCCGGTGGCCTCGGGGTGCGTGGGCGCGAGGAAGACTCCGTGGACCGGGTCGCCGTTGCTGTTCGGCCAGGTCCAGGGCTCCGCCCTGCTCGCGTATGCCGGGTCGAGACCCTCGTCGCGGCTGCGCCTGATCGGCGTGAAGGCCCCGTCGAACGTGCCGCGGAAGATGACGGGCAGGTCCGACAGGGTGCCGACGCGCAGGGCGACCTCGTCGCCGACGGCCTGGAGGTGGTCGAACTGCACGCCCTCGATGTCCACGTCGGCGATCTCGCCCGAGGCCGGGTCGAGCACCCCGAGGCGGCCGACGCCACGGGCCCACCAGTGGACGAGCACTCGTCCGTCGCCGAGGAAGGCGAAGTCCCTCATGCCCAGGACCCACTGCGGCGTCATGAGGTCGGCCTCGACGCGGTGCACCGCCTCGACGCCGGAAGCGGTGTGCCGCTTGAGGTTCCACCATCCCGACTCGTCCGAGGCGAACCACAGCGCACCGTCCGCGGCGAACTGCGGCTGGCCCACCGACACGTCCTCGTTGCCGGCGACGACGACCCAGTCGAGAGGCCCCGCTGCAGCCGCGCCACCCGCACCACCTGCGTCGGACGCAGAGTCGAGGTCGGCCAGGCGCAGCGTCGTCGTGTCCCACGGCATGTTCGGGTGGTCCCACGTGACGACCGCGACCCGCGAGCCGTCGGCCGACAGCGCCGGACGTGAGACGAAGTCCGAGCCCTCCCAGAGCACGCGCCCACCATCGGCGTTGTCGCCGAGGTCGAGGCGCACGAGCGTGTTGACCGGCTCGCCGTCACCGGAGTGGTCCTCGCGCACGGCGAGGACGAACCCGTCGCCGAGCACGAGCCCGCCGTAGCGGAAGCCGCCCTCAGGCGTGATCGCCCGCAGCGAGCCGTCACCGGTCACGACGTGCACGCGCAGGTCCGGCATCGTCGTGACGACGACGGTCCCGGAGCGGACGGCATACGCACCGCCGCCGTACTCGTGGACCCGGGAGCGCACGTTGACGCCCTCGCTGACCACGTCCTCGACGTCACCGGTCGCGCCGACGTGGCGCACGAGCGCGACCCGTCCGCCCTCCCACGGGCGCGACTCGAGCCAGTAGGTGTCAGCGCCGTCGACCCGGACCTCGTCGAGGCCACGGGTGGCCGCGGTGAGGGCGGCGGGGGACAGGGGCGAGGGCCAGGAGCCGAAGGGCAGAGCGGTCATGACGCACAACCTAGGACGTCAGATGCGGTGGTGCACCCAGACACCCGGCTCGACGTAGACCGCGTGGTCGTGCTCGACGCTGACGTGGACCGGGTTGAGCGCGAACGGCACCTCGACATCACCGCTCTCGTCGAACGGCAGCCCCGTCCAGCGACGCCACTCCGTCAGCGTGCCGGAGATCGTCATGGCGCGGGGGCACACGCCGACGACCTCGGCGCCCATGCGGACGTGCAGGCGCAGCCAGGGGTCCTCGGGCAGGCCGTCCTCGCGCAGCCGCCGGACGTAGTCGGCCATGGGGAGGCGCGGGACGAGGTGCTTGCGGCTCGGGCGGACCGGTGCGACCAGATCGGTGAACCCGTGACGAGCAGCGTTCTCCCGCTTGGCCTCCAGCATCCGCGACGCGAGACCGGTGCCCTGCAGGTCCGGCCGGATGGCGACCTCGAGGGCCGAGACGTGCGTGGGCTCGCGGCCGGCGACCTCGTCGTACCAGGCCCACCCGATGACGCCGTCCCACCCGTCGTCAGGCAGCTCGGTGCGCCCGAGGTCCTCGCCCATCGCGAACGGGATCGAGTGCGACTTGGCGACGAGCCGGCCCGGGTCGGCGGCGTCCCAGGCCACGAGGGTCCACGCGGCGAACGTCGTCGCTGCCCGCGAGTAGTACTGGTCGCTCACCGGGTCCCACTTCATGAACTCGGGCCAGGGGTCCTCGAACGTCCGCAGCAGCGGTGCGAGGTCCGGCCGGTCGGCGAGGCTGGCGACGACGAGGTCCATGCCCCGACGGTAGGGCCGCGAGGACCTCGGGCGCACCCGGTTTTGCGGTGTCCACGCACCCCGCCGGGGACGGCTCAGTCGCGGTCGACGGCCATCTCGCCGAGCTCGGACCACTCGGTGCCCGGGACGGTGGCGTTGACGATGCGCGGCGTCTCCGCGAGGTGCGGCGGCAGCTGCTCCTGGGCGGCGCGGAAGTGCTCGGACCCGACGTGTGCCGCACCGGCCTCGCCGTCACGGAACGCCTCGACGAGGACGTACTCGTTGCTGTCGTCGAGGCTGCGCGACCAGTCGAACCACAGGCAGCCCGGCTCGGCGCGGGTGGCCTCGGTGAAGGCCCGCGAGATCTCGGGCCACTGGTCGGCGTGCTCGGGGCGGACGCGGAAACGTGCGGTGATGAAGATCAACGGGTTCCTCCTGCGATCGGTCGCGGGTCGTGCAGCGCCGGCGAGCCTACCGAGCCCGCCCGGAACTGCGTCGCGCCCGTGGAATTCCGGCGGATAGCATCGGTATGCCGGGTCGGGACGTCCGCACACGGCATACCTTCCGCAGTTCCCACCCCAGGAGAAGCCTGTGTCATCCCAGATCAGTGTCCACGTCGCCGGAGACGAGCGATCGGTGGAGCCGGGGACGACGGCGGGCGACCTCTTCGAGGGCCGGCGCGACGTGCTCGTCGCCCGGGTCGGTGGCGAGCTGCGCGACCTCGCCCACGTCCTCGCCGACGGTGACGAGGTCGAGCCGGTGACGGCGCAGGAGCAGGACGGGCTGGATGTGCTGCGGCACAGCGCCGCCCACGTCCTCGCCCAGGCCGTGCAGCAGGTCAACCCGGACGCCAAGCTCGGCATCGGGCCGCCCGTGCGCGACGGCTTCTACTACGACTTCGACGTGGCCGAGCCCTTCACCCCGGACGACCTCAAGGCGCTCGAGAAGGTCATGCAGAAGATCGTCAACGAGGGCCAGACCTTCGTGCGGCGCGAGATCAGCGACGACGACGCGCTCACCGAGCTGAGCGACGAGCCCTACAAGTGCGAGCTCATCGGTCTCAAGGGCGGCTCCGCAGGCGACAAGGCCGAGGGCGCCGACGTCGAGGTCGGTGGAGCCCAGCTCACGATCTACGACAACGTCCGCCGTGACGGCACCCGCGCGTGGGGCGACCTGTGCCGTGGCCCGCACGTGCCCACCACCAAGGTGCTCGGCAACGCGTTCAAGGTCATGCGCAGCGCCGCCGCCTACTGGCGCGGGTCCGAGAAGAACCCGCAGCTGCAGCGCATCTACGGCACCGCCTGGCCGACCAAGGACGACCTCAAGGCCTACCTCGACCGGCTGGCCGAGGCCGAGAAGCGCGACCACCGCAAGCTCGGCGCCGAGCTCGACCTCTACTCGTTCCCCGACGAGATCGGCTCGGGCATGGCCGTCTTCCACCCCAAGGGTGGCGTCATCAAGCGCGAGATGGAGGACTACGTCCGCCGTCGCCACATCGAGGAGGGCTTCGACTACGTCGGCACCCCGCACATCAGCAAGGACGGGCTGTTCCACACCTCGGGACACCTGCCCTACTACGCCGACACGATGTTCCCGCCGATGGAGCTCGAGCACGCGGAGTACCGCCTCAAGGCGATGAACTGCCCGATGCACAACCTCATCTTCCGGTCGCGCGGACGCTCCTACCGCGAGCTGCCGCTGCGGTTCTTCGAGTTCGGGTCGGTCTACCGCTACGAGAAGTCCGGCGTCGTCCACGGCCTGACCCGCGTGCGCGCGATGACCCAGGACGACTCGCACTCGTACGTCACCCCCGAGCAGGCACCTGCCGAGGTCGAGCACCTCCTCGACTTCGTCACCGGGCTGCTCAGGGACTTCGGCCTCGACGACTACTACTTCGAGCTCTCCACCCGTGACGAGGACGGCGAGAAGGCCGACAAGTTCATCGGGTCGGCGGAGCAGTGGGAGACCGCGACCAAGGTCCTCGAGGAGACCGCCGGCAAGTACGGCGTCGACCTCGTCCCCGACCCGGGCGGTGCGGCGTTCTACGGCCCGAAGATCTCGGTGCAGGCACGTGACGCCATCGGGCGCACCTGGCAGATGTCGACGATCCAGTACGACTTCAACCAGCCCGAGCGCTTCGGCCTCGAGTACCAGGCCTCGGACGGCTCGCGCCAGCAGCCGGTGATGATCCACTCGGCCAAGTTCGGGTCGATCGAGCGGTTCATCGGTGTCCTCGTCGAGCACTACGCCGGCGCGTTCCCGGTGTGGCTCAGCCCCGTGCAGGTGCTGGCGATCCCCGTCGCCGACGAGTACAACGACTACCTCTGGGACGTCCTCTCGCAGATGAAGGCCAAGGGCATCCGGATCGAACTCGACGAGAGCGACGACCGGTTCCCGAAGAAGATCCGCAACGCGAGCAAGTCCAAGGTGCCGTTCATCCTCATCGCCGGCGAGGAGGACCGGGCCGCTGGTGCGGTCTCGTTCCGCTACCGCGACGGCTCGCAGAAGAACGGCGTGCCGATCGCCGACGCCATCGCCGAGGTGCTCGCCGCCGTCGAGTCCCGCGCCCAGGTCTGAGCCGGGGGTCGGCGAGGTGGGTCGAGTGGAGGACGTCGCGATCCGCCTCGCCGAGCCCCGTGACGCCTTCGCCGTCGCGGCGCTGACACTGCAGGACGACCGCGAGTGCGGCGCGGCGGTCGCGCCCGGCTTCCTCGACACCTTCGCCGACGCGTGGCTCGCCGACCGGGCCCGGGTCACCCTCCTCGCCGAGGCGGTGGACGGCCGACCGCTCGGTGTGGTGACGGCCGCGGTGGTCACCAAGCTGCCGAGCTCGCGGCGTCCGGTCTCGCGCTGGCTGCACGTCTCGCTGCTCTTCGTCACGGCGGACGCGCGTGGTGGCGGGCTGGGGGCGCGGCTGCTCGACGCGCTGCGGGAGTGGTGCTCGCAGAACGACGTCCAGCGGGTGCAGCTCAACGCCGCCCCGAGGGCGCGGTCGCTCTACGTGCGGGCCGGGTTCGGCGCCCCCGCGGACGGCCTCATGGAGTGGCGGGCGGACGAGCGCGTCGAGCAGCGCGCTGACCAGCGCCCCGACCAGACCTGACCCCGGCTGGCGACAAGCGCCAACGGATCGGCCGTCCTGCGGCAGAACTCCACAGACCGAGGGAATCTCGCTCCTGGCGACAACCTCTGGGCGCGCTGCGCCGTCTGAGGTGGTGAAGGGGTTCGGCGTTCCGGTGCAGGGGTCGGGGCGCCGCGCCCCCTCGCCAGGTGACGAACCCCTCGCCAGGCGACGAACCCCACGCCACGCGACGGCCTCCTCGGGCTCGCCAGCGGTCCTGTCTAGGATCGGTGCATGACCGACCAGCGCCCCGGAGACGGCATCCCGACCGAGGCCGAGCACGAGCTCGTCGGCGTCCCGGACGGGTTCGACAGGCTCTGGACGCCGCACCGCATGGCCTACATCACGGGGGAGCGGCCCTCGCGTGCCGCCGGGGACGGGTGCCCGTTCTGCACCGCGCCCGAGCGCGACGACGAGGACGGCCTCATCGTCCACCGCGGTGAGCACTGCTATGTCGTCATGAACCTCTTCCCCTACAACCCGGGCCACGTCCTCGTCTGCCCCTACCGGCACGTGTCGCTCTACGTCGACCTCACCGACGACGAGACCAGCGAGTTCACCTCGTTGACGAAGTCGGCGATCCGGGCCCTGCAGGAGTCGTCCGGCCCGCAGGGCTTCAACATCGGCATGAACCAGGGCGACGTCGCCGGGGCCGGCGTCGCGGCCCACCTGCACCAGCACATCGTCCCGCGCTGGGGCGGCGACATGAACTTCCTGCCCGTCATCGGGCAGACCAAGGCGCTGCCCGTCCTGCTCGAGGACGCGCGCTCCCGACTCGCAGCGGCCTGGCCGGGGGAGTGAGCGGCGCCCACTAGGCTGACGCCACCATGCTCAACAAGTACGCGCGCCCGTTCTTCACCCAGCTCTTCACCCCGCTCGCCTCGCTCCTGCTCAGGCTCGGGGTGAGCCCTGACGTCGTGACGATCGTGGGCACGCTCGGCGTCAGCCTCGGCGCGCTGGTCTTCTACCCGCAGGGCGAGTTCCTCATCGGGACCCTCGTCATCACGGCCTTCGTCTTCTCCGACACCGTCGACGGCATCATGGCCCGCCGCTCGGGGCGGTCCAGCACGTGGGGAGCCTTCCTCGACTCGACGCTCGACCGGGTGGCCGACGCGTCCATCTTCGGCGGCCTCGTCCTCTTCTACGCCGGGGGTCAGCACCTCCGGTCCGACGGCTGGCTCCAGGTGCGGCCCGGGGTCATGGCCGCCCTCGCCCTCGCCTGCCTCATCCTGGGCATGGTCGTGTCCTACGCCAAGGCGCGCGCCGAGGGCCTGGGGATGACGGCCAACGTCGGCATCGCCGAGCGTGCCGAGCGCCTCGTCGCCGTCCTCGTCATCACGGGGTTCGTCGGCTGGTTCGTGCCCGAGATCTTCCTCACCGTCGTCCTCGCGCTGCTGGCCCTCGCGAGCTTCATCACCGTCGTGCAGCGGATGCTCGAGGTCCGCCGGCAGGCCCTCGACGTCGCGTGAGCCACTTCCCCGCAGCCGCGGTCTCCCGAGCCACCGACGTCGTGACCGTGGCCGGATTCCGGGTCGGCTGGTCCCTCATCCGACGTATGCCGGAGCGCACGGCATACGCGCTCTTCGACCGGATCGCCGACCTCACCGTCGCCCGCGGTGGCGGCGCGCGGATGCGCGCCAACTACGCCACGGTGCGGCCCGAGCTCGGCGACGCCGAGCTCGACACCCTGGTGCGGCAGGGGATGCGCGCCTACATGCGCTACTACTGCGAGGCGTTCCGGCTGCCGGTACTCACGTCCGACGAGCTCGCCGCCCGGGTGCGGGTCGAGGGCGACGGGCCCGTCCGTGAGGTGCTCGACGCCGGGGGCTCGGTCGTCTGCTTCCTCGGACACCTCGGCAACTGGGACCTCGCCGGTGCCTGGGGGGCCGTGCACCTCGGACCGGTGACGACGGTGGCCGAGCGCCTCGAGCCCGAGGAGGTCTTCGAGGAGTTCCTCGAGTTCCGCACCGGGCTCGGCATGACGATCCACCCGCTCACCGGCGGGCCACCGCCCTTCCCGTTGCTGCGCGAGGCCGCCCGCGAGCGCGGGCTCATCCCGCTGCTGTCCGACCGCGACCTCTCGCGCGACGGGGTCGAGGTCGTGTTCTGCGGCGAGCCCGCGCGGATGGCCGCGGGGCCCGCCGCCCTCGCCCTCGCCGGTCGCCGACCGCTCCACCCGGTCTCGATCCGGCACGAGCGACGAGGCCACGGCTGGGGGATCGTCATCACCTTCCACGACGCCGTGGCCGTCCCGCAGTCGGGCACCACCCGCGAGAAGGTCGCCGCCATGACCCAGTCCTGCGCCGACGCCCTCGGCGAGACCGTGCGCACCTCCACCGCGGACTGGCACATGCTCCAGCCGGTCTTCACCAAGGACCTCGACCTCGAGCGCCTCGCCCGGGCGGGTGCGTCATGAGGATCGGCCTCGTCTGCCCCTACGCCTTCGACGTGCCCGGGGGTGTGCAGTTCCACGTGCGCGACCTCGCCGAGTTCTTCCTCGCCGAGGGCCACGAGGTCCGCGTCCTCGCGCCGGTCGACGACCCCGAAGCCGACCTTCCGGCATACGTCACGTCGTGCGGCCGCGCGGTCCCGGTGCGCTACAACGGCTCCGTGGCGCGACTGACCTTCGGGCCCGTCACGTCGTCGCGGGTGAGCCGGTGGCTCGAGGACGGTGACTTCGACGTGCTGCACCTGCACGAGCCGATCACGCCGAGCGCCTCACTCATGGCGCTGTGGGCGTCGTCCGAGCCGGTGGTCGCGACGTTCCACACGGCCAACCTGCGCTCCCGGGCGATGCACGCGGCCAACCCGCTGCTGCGCCCCTCGACCGAGAAGATCCGGGCCCGCATCGCGGTCTCCGAGGAGGCACGGCAGACGGTGCGCCGTCACCTCGGCGGCGACGCCTACATCATCCCCAACGGCGTCGACACGAGCCGGTTCACCCCTGACGGGGCGACGACGCGGTGGTCAGGCACGCCCGAGCGCCCGACCCTGGCGTTCCTGGGCCGGATCGACGAGCCCCGCAAGGGCCTGGCCGTCGTCGTGGCGGCGATGCCCCACATCCTCGACGCCCTGCCCGGTGCCCGGCTCGTCGTCGCCGGTCCGGGAGAGGTCGACGAGATCGCTGCGGCCCTCGACCCTCGCGTGCGGGCCGCCACCGAGTTCCTCGGTGCGGTCTCCGAGGACGACAAGGTGGCGCTGCTGCGCTCGGCCGACCTCTACGTCGCGCCGCACACGGGAGGAGAGAGCTTCGGGATCGTCCTCGTCGAGGCGATGGCCGCCGGTGCGCCCGTGCTCGCGAGCGACCTCGAGGCGTTCGTGGCCGTCCTCGGCGACGGCCCTGCCGGTCTGACCTTCCCCGTGGGGGACAGCGAGGCCCTGGCCCGCGCGGTCATCGAGCTCGTGCGACACCCGGGCGAGCGGCACCGGCTGCGCGACCTCGGGCTGCGGCGGGCGCGCTCGTTCGACTGGAACGTCGTGGCCCAGCGGGTCATGGCCGTCTACGAGACCGTCATCGAGGGCGCCGACAACTCCCCGACCGAGTCCCTGGTGCGTGGCGGGCTGTTGGGCCGTCTGCGCTGGCCGACGAGAGGTGAAGCCTGATGAGCGACATCGACATCCTCCAGGTCGCGACGATCATCGCGCTCGTGGTCCTCGGAGCCGCCTGGTACCTCTCGTACTCCGCCTCGCGCCTCGACCGGCTCCACGCCAAGGTCGAGGGTGCCGTGTCGGCTCTCGACGCCCAGCTCGTGCGGCGGGCCGAGGCCAGTCTCGAGCTCGCGACGAGCGGGGCGGTCGACCCGGCCACGTCGCTCCTGCTCGCCGACGCCGCCAGCGAGGCGCTCGAGCGTCACACCCACCAGCCGCTGAGCCACGACCCGCTCGACGGCCAGACCTTCGCGGGGCGTGAGGGGACCGAGACCAACCTCACCGAAGCGCTGCGGGCGGTGCTCACGGCCGAGACCGTCGAGGAGCTGCGCACCGACGCCGACGGCCCGGGGGCACTGAGTCTGGCGCGGGTCGAGTCGACCGCCCTGCGGGTGCAGCTGGCCCGCCGGTTCCACAACGACGCGGTCCGTGAGGTGCGTCGCGTGCGCGGCAAGGCGGTGGTGCGGGTGTTCCGCCTGGCAGGTCACGCAGCCCTCCCGCACCCCGTCGACTTCGACGACGACCTTCCCCCTGCAGTGGTCGACTGAGCCGGTCCTACACTTGCGCGCATGAGTGAGACCACCACCCCCGCCGCTGCCTCCCGGACCACCTCCCACACCGGTACCGACCGGGTGAAGCGCGGCATGGCCGAGATGCTCAAGGGCGGCGTCATCATGGACGTCGTCAACGCCGAGCAGGCCAAGATCGCCGAGGAGGCCGGCGCCGTCGCCGTCATGGCCCTCGAGCGTGTCCCCGCCGACATCCGGGCCC
The DNA here is from genome assembly GCF_007992835.1 of Knoellia locipacati. GTDB lineage: Bacteria > Actinomycetota > Actinomycetes > Actinomycetales > Dermatophilaceae > Knoellia > Knoellia locipacati. The sequence goes on along the minus strand of NZ_BKBA01000009.1, from coordinate 368,510 downwards.
AGGGTGGCGTGTCCCGCATGTCCGACCCCGACATGATCGACGGCATCATCGACGCCGTCTCCATCCCGGTCATGGCCAAGGCCCGCATCGGCCACTTCGTCGAGGCCCAGGTCCTCCAGTCGCTCGGTGTCGACTACATCGACGAGTCCGAGGTCCTCACCCCGGCCGACTACACCAACCACATCGACAAGTGGAACTTCACCGTTCCCTTCGTCTGTGGCGCGACCAACCTCGGCGAGGCGCTGCGCCGCATCACCGAGGGCGCGGCGATGATCCGCTCCAAGGGCGAGGCCGGCACGGGCGACGTCTCCAACGCCACGACCCACATGCGCAAGATCCGCGCCGAGATCTCCCGGCTCCACGGGATGCCCGAGGACGAGCTCTACGTCGCGGCCAAGGAGCTGCAGGCGCCGTTCGACCTCGTCAAGGAGGTCGCGCAGGCCGGCAAGCTCCCCGTCGTGCTCTTCACCGCCGGTGGCATCGCCACCCCGGCCGACGCCGCGATGATGATGCAGCTCGGCGCAGAGGGTGTCTTCGTGGGCTCGGGCATCTTCAAGTCCGGCAACCCGGCCGAGCGCGCCGAGGCGATCGTCAAGGCGACGACCTTCCACGACGACCCCGACGTCATCGCCAAGGTGTCCCGCGGTCTCGGCGAGGCCATGGTCGGTCTCAACGTCGACGAGATCCCCGAGCCGCACCGCCTGTCCGAGCGCGGCTGGTGAGCACGGGCGGTCCGAACAGGACCGCCCCCGCGACCTCGTCGACCGCCGTCGCCGTCCCTTCCGGGAGGCGGCGGCGGTCGCCGTTTCCCCGGAGTCGTCCAAACGCCGGAACCGTGGTCGGCTCGCCGCTACCCTCTGCCCATGACGACGCTGGACACCGAGTTCGACGGGGTCTCGCTGCCCCACCCGGCCGAGTGGCTCTTCGGCGGGGTCGGCCTCTTCGGCACCCTGCTGCCCGTCGTCGTCGGACTGGGCCTGCTCGCGCTCTACGTCCGCTCGCGGGTACCCCGGGTGCCGCTGACGACGACGTCGTCGGGGGCATGGGCCGCGGGACGCCTCGCGTCACCGGTGGGGGTGAGCCCCGTGGGCCAGTGGAACGCCCGGGTCACCCCTCAGGGCCACCGCGAGCAGGACGGGACGAGCGGGGTCGTGCACCTGGAGAACGGCTGGCTCGGCTTCCACGTGGCCGGGGTCGCGACGCCGACCTGGCTGGTCCCCGTCACCCACCTGAGGGCCGGGTTGCACAGCGTGTTCTCGCAGGCCGAGGTGTGGATCGACTCGGAGCAGACAGGACGGCTCAACCTCTCGGTGAGCACCGAGCCCATCGAGATCCCCCTGGGCAACGACCTGCGCAACGCGGGCCAGCGCCGTCACGCGGACGAGCTGCTCTGGTTGCTCCACCGGGCCGGGGCGCAGATCGACCCCGGCTGAGCCACAACCGGGCGGGTGAGTTGGCCGGCGCCGGCGGCGTGCACGGTGCACGTGCCCACCGGCGCAGAGCCACGTCACCGGCGCACCCAGGGCTGCGCCGGCGGCCACGTTGAGCGCCGCTGGTGCCATCTCGTCAGTGCGGGATGCGGTGCGAGTGGGTGTAGAGGTTCATCCGCCGCTCGCGAGCGAACGCCACCAGCGTGACGCCGAGCCGGTCGGCGGCCTCGATCGCCAACGACGACGGCGCCGAGACGCACGCCAGCACGGAGACGCCCGACACCGCAGCCTTCTGCACGATCTCGAAGCTCGCCCGGCTCGACACGACGAGCAGCGCGCCCTCAGTCGCGACGCCAGTGACGAGCGCGGCACCGAGCACCTTGTCGACGGCGTTGTGCCGTCCGATGTCCTCGCGCACCAGGTCCAGACGTGCGAACGGCTCCGCACCCTGCGCGTCCTGCACCGCCTCGCCGCCCGCACCGGACGCACCGGACGCATCGGACGCGCCGGGCGTATCGGACGCAGCGACGGCGAGCCCGGCACCATGCACCCCACCGGTCTTGGCAAAGACGGTCTGTCGCGACCTCAGGTCGTCCAGCGCAGCGACCACCGTCGCCGCTTCCCACACGATCTCCGGGGGTCGGCGCGCGACGACGGCGTCGACCGCGTCCACGGCGGTGGTGCCGCACAGCCCGCACCCGCCGAGCGCGGCCAGGTTGCGGGTGGAGGTCACGGCGAGCTCGGCGCCACGGCCCGGGACGTCGAGGTTGAGCACGTTGAGGGTGTCGAGGTCGGAGCAGAACCGCGCCCCGAGGACGTCCTCACGGCGGGAGATGACGCCCTCGGCGCGCAGCAGCCCGTGGGCCAGGTCGACGTCGTTCCCCGGCGTGCGCATCGTCACGGTGAAGGTCGAGCCGTTGACCCGGATCTCGAGCGGCTCCTCGCCGGCGACCGTGTCGATCGAGCGCGTGGCCTCGCCGCCGAGGTCGATCCGCACGACCTTGTGGCGCGACGTGACCCGGCCCATCAGCGGGCCTCGAGCCGGACGACGACCGACTTCGACGTGGGCGTGTTGCTGCCCCGGGCGGTCGAGTCGAGCGGGACGAGCACGTTGGTCTCGGGGAAGTAGGCGGCGGCGCAGCCTCGCGCCGTCGGGTACCCGACGACCCGGAACTCCTCGGCCCGCCGCTCGGTCAGGTCGGCCTCACCGTCGAGACCGCGCCACTCGGACACGATGTCGACGACCTGCCCGTCGACGAGCCCGAGGTCGGCGAGGTCAGCAGGGTTGACGAAGACGACGCGACGCCCGCCCTTGACGCCGCGGTAGTGGTCGTCGAGGCCGTAGATCGTGGTGTTGTACTGGTCGTGGCTGCGGACGGTCTGGAGCAGCAGCCGGCCCGGGGGGCACGCGGGGTACTCGAGCGGGTGCACGGTGAACCTCGCCCGGCCGCCGTCGACCTGGAACTCACGCTGGCGGGGCGGGATCGGAAGCTGGAAGCCGCCGGGCTCGGCGATGCGCTCCTCGAACCGGTCGAACCCCGGCACGACACGCGAGATGTGGCCACGGATCCGGCGGTAGTCGCCGCGCAGCCCGGACCAGTCCACCCGCGACTCGGGCAGGGTCCGACGCGCGAGCTCGCAGACGATGGCGACCTCGCTGAGCAGGGTGTCGCTGGCAGGCGCCAACCGCCCGCGCGAGGCGTGGACCATCGCCATCGAGTCCTCGACGGTCACGACCTGCTCACCGGCGAGCTGGTCGTCGCGCTCGGTGCGGCCGAGCGTCGGCAGGATGAGCGCCTCCCGCCCGGTCACGGTGTGCGAGCGGTTGAGCTTGGTCGAGACGTGGCAGGTGAGCTCGGCCGTCTCGAGCGCCGACTCCGTGACGTCGGAGTCGGACATGGCCCGCACGAAGTTGCCACCCATCGCGAAGAAGACCTTGGCCCGCCCGTCCCGCAGCGCCCGGACCGTGTCGACCGCGTCGACGCCGTGCTCGCGTGGGGCACGGATCCCGAACTCGGCGTCGAGCGAGTCGAGGAACCCGGCGGCGGGCCGCTCGAAGATCCCCATGGTGCGGTCACCCTGGACGTTGGAGTGGCCCCGCACGGGGCACACCCCCGCACCCTCGCGCCCGATGTGCCCGCCGAGCAGCAGCACGTTGAGCATGTCCTGGATCGTCGCGACCGCGTGCCGGTGCTGGGTGATCCCCATGGCCCAGCAGACGACGACGCGTGAGGCAGCGGCGACGTCGTCGGCGAGCGCGCGGATCTCCGCCTCGGTGAGGCCGGTGGCGGCCACCGTCGTCGGCCAGTCCACGGAGGCGCGCGCCGCGGCATACGCCTCGAAGCCCGTCGTGTGCTCCGCGACGAACGCCTCGTCGACCGCACCACGCTCGATGAGCAGGTGGCCCACGGCCTGGAAGAGCGCTTGGTCGCCGCCGAGCCGGACGCCGAGGTGGCGGTCGGCGAGCGGGGTACCCGTGCCGACGACACCGCGCACGGTCTGCGGGTTGCGGAACGTCATGAGCCCGGCCTCGGGGAGCGGGTTGATCGAGACGATCCGCGCGCCGTTGCCCTTGGCCTGCTCCAGCGTCGACAGCATCCGCGGGTGGTTGGTGCCCGGGTTCTGGCCGGCAATGAGGATGAGGTCCGCCGAGGTGAGGTCGTCGAGCGTCACCGTGCCCTTGCCGATGCCGATCGTCTCGAGCAGCGCCGTGCCGCTGGACTCGTGGCACATGTTGGAGCAGTCCGGCAGGTTGTTGGTGCCGAGCTCACGCACGAACAGCTGGTAGACGAACGCCGCCTCGTTGCTCGTGCGACCGGAGGTGTAGAAGATCGCCTCGTCGGGGTCGTCGAGCTCGCGCAGGTGACGGGCGACGATCCCGAGCGCTCGCTCCCACGTCACCGGCTCGTAGTGCGCCGCCCCCTCGGGCTTGTGCATCGGCGTCGTGAGCCGGCCCTGCTGTCCGAGCCAGTGGTCGGACCGCTCCCTCAAGGACTCGATCGAGTGCTCGGCGAAGAACTCCGGGGTGACCCGGCGCAGGGTCGCCTCCTCGGCCACGGCCTTGGCGCCGTTCTCGCAGAACTCGGCGACGTGGCGCGCGCCCGGAGCCGGGTCCGGCCAGGCACACCCCGGGCAGTCGAAACCCTTGTCCTGGTTGAGCCGCAGCAGGGTGCGTGCGGTGCGGACCGTGCCCATCTGCTCGACCGAGATCCGCATCGCCCGGCCGACGGCGGGCACGCCGGCGGCGGTCGTCCGTCGGCCCTCGACCTCGAGGTCGGTGTCGCCGACGTCCTCCAGCGGTGCCTTGCGTCCCATGACTCCATCCTCTCCCGGTCAGGTGACAGCCGCACGCGTCGCGAACTCGGCGCGCTCGAACTCGCGCCCGTCGACCACGTCGCGCAGGTGGACGGCCGCCGCGAGCACGTCGGCGTGCGACAGGTAGAGCGGGGCGAACCCGAGCCGCACGATGTCGGGCTCACGGAAGTCCCCGATGACGCCACGCGCGATGAGCGCCTGCACCACGGCATACGCGTCGGGGTGCCGCAGGCTGACCTGCGAGCCGCGCGACTCGTCGCGAGGCGTGACGACCGGCAGGTCGATGCCGAGACCGTCGAGGCATTCGACAAAGAACGCGGTGAGCGACAGCGAGCGTCGTCGCACGTCCGCGACGTCCAACCCGTCGTATGCCGTGAGCGCACCTTCCAGCGCGGCGATCCCGAGCACCGGGGGAGTCCCGACGCGGGCCCGGGTGATGCCGTCGGCGGGCACGTGCTCGGGCGACATCGCGAAGGGCGTCGCGTGGCCGTTCCAGCCGAGGATCGGGTTGGTGAAGGCGGCGATGTGCTCGGGCGCGACGAAGATGAAGGCCGGGGCGCCGGGGCCGCCGCTGAGGTACTTGTAGCCGCACCCCACCGCGAAGTCGGCCCCTCCGGCGGTGAGGCCCACCTCGACGACGCCCGCCGAGTGGCACAGGTCCCAGCACGCGAGCGCGCCGGCGTCGTGGGCCGCCGAGGTGATCGCGGCGAGGTCCCACAGCTCGCCGGTGCGGTAGTCGACCTGCGAGTACGACGCGAGCGCGACGTCGTCGCTGCCGTCGAGCCGCGCGACGGCGTCACCGGGCGACACGAGCTCGAGCGTCAGCCCGAGCTGGTCGCAGACGCCGCGCGTGACGTGGACGTCGGTGGGAAAGGAATCGGGGTCGGTGAGGACGACGGAGCGTCCGGGCCGCAGCCGGGCGGCGGAGTGCACGGCCTTGTAGAGGCTGACGGTCGTCGAGTCGCCGACGACGACCGAGCCGGCGGGGGCGCCCACGAGCTCGGCGATGCGGTCGCCCACGCGTTCGGGCGCGGACCACCACGACGACTCGTTCCAGGCGCGGATGAGCTGCTCGCCCCACTGGCGCGAGACGGCGTTGGCCGTGGCATCGCGGGCAGCGACCGACAGGGCGCCGAGCGAGTTGCCGTCGAGGTAGATGACTCCCTCGGGCAGGAGGAAGGCGTCGCGCCGGTCGGTGGAGGCGTGGGCGGCGTCGAGCTCGGCCGCGCGGGCTCGCAGGGTGTCCGGCGAGGAGGGCGTCGTTGCGGTGTCGCTCATGGTTCGAGCCTCTCATCCTCGAGGAGCATGAACGCGAGGTCGGGCCGGTGGTCCGGGAGCCAGGGCGGCCGGGCCCGACCGACGGTGCGCCAGCCACGACGCCGGTAGAACAGGCCGGCGCTCGTGTCCTCGCCGACCACGTCGAGCATCGGCGTCAGGCCGCGCCCGCGGATCTCGGCCATCGCCGTGTCGAGAAGCATCCCTCCGATGCCGGCGCCGTGGCGCCCACCCGCGACGAAGAGCACGGACACCTCGGCCACGCCGTCGGACGGGAGCCCGGTCGCCTCGACCCAGTCGGCGGCCATCCGGCCGTCGGTGAGCGCGGTGACGGAGACGTGGCCCACGACCTCGCCGTCGTCCAGCGCCACCCACGCCGCCAGCTCGCCCGGCCGGACGATGAACTCCTCGGCGGGATAGGGGAGCGGCCACCGCTGCGGGTAGGACGTCGCCGGCTGCTGCTCGCCGAGGAGGGTGACGAGCACGGGCAGGTCGTCGGGTTGGCGTTCGCGGATCGTCACGGTCACGCCCTCACGGTAGGCGTCGGGACCGACGGGTCGGCGACCTGGCCGCGGGGGCCCGTACGATTCCCGGCGTGAAGGCGCATCCCACCATCGGAGTCCTCGCCGTCCAGGGCGACGTGAGGGAGCACCTGCGCGCCCTCGAGTCAGCCGGTGCGGACGCCATCGCGGTGCGCCGGCCGAGCGAGGTCGAGGCGATCGACGGGCTCGTCATCCCCGGCGGTGAGTCGACGACGATGGACAAGCTCTGCCGCATCTTCGAGCTGCGCGACCCGCTCGTCGAGCGCCTGCGCGCCGGCATGCCGGCCTACGGGTCCTGCGCCGGGATGATCATGCTCGCCGACCGCATCCTCGACGGGCACCGCGACCAGCAGACCCTCGGCGGTCTCGACATCACCGTGCGCCGCAATGCGTTCGGCCGACAGGTCCACTCCTTCGAGGACGACCTGCGCATCCGCGAGCTCGGCCCCGAGCCGGTGCGCGCCGTGTTCATCCGCGCCCCGTGGGTCGAGGAGGTGGGCGAGGGCGTCCAGGTCCTCGCCAGCGTGCACGTCGGGGGAGCCGACCACCCCGTCGCCGTCCGCCAGGGCAACCTCCTCGCCACGAGCTTCCACCCCGAGGTCACCGGCGACCACCGCGTCCACGCCTTCTTCGCCGACGTCGTCCGCCGCGCCTGACCCGTCACACCCCGTGCGTCCGGCAGGGCAGTGGGTATGCCGTCGGCGCGCCGGACACGGTGGAGGCCGGGCGTCGCGACGGGACTCCACGGCATACGACATAGGATCGACGCCGAGTCCTGCACGTTCACAGCACGAGGAGACACCTTGTCCGGCCACTCCAAATGGGCGACCACGAAGCACAAGAAGGCCGCCATCGACGCCAAGCGCGGCAAGCTCTTCGCCAAGCTCATCAAGAACATCGAGGTCGCGGCCCGCACCGGCGGCGGCGACGTCACCGGCAACCCGACGCTCTACGACGCCATCCAGAAGGCCAAGAAGAGCTCGGTGCCCAACAACAACATCGACAACGCGGTCAAGCGCGGCTCGGGCGCCACGGCCGGCGGCGCCGACTGGGAGACCATCACCTACGAGGGCTACGCGCCCGGTGGTGTCGCCATCCTCATCGAGTGCCTCACCGACAACCGCAACCGCGCCGCCGCCGAGGTGCGCACCGCGCTGACCCGCAACGGCGGCCAGCTCGGTGACCCCGGCTCGGTGGCCTACATCTTCGACCGCAAGGGCGTCGTCGTCGTGCCCAAGGGCGACAAGACCGAGGACGACATCCTCGAGGTCGTGCTCGAGGCCGGCGCCGACGAGGTCAACGACCTCGGCGAGTCCTTCGAGATCATCTCCGAGGCCACCGACTTCGTCGCCGTCCGCAAGGCCATCCAGGACGCCGGCATCGACTACGACTCGGCCGAGGCCTCGTGGGTCCCGAACCTCCAGGTGCCGCTCGACCTCGACGGCGCCAAGAAGATGATCCGCGTCATCGAGGCCCTCGAGGACTCCGACGACGTCCAGGACGTCTTCGCCAACGGCGACATCCCCGATGACGTCCTCGCGGAGCTCAACGACGAGGAGTGACCTGCGTGTTGCTGCGCGCCGCCCTCCGTCACGCTGTGTAGCGTGGCACCGAACACCTGTTCGGTTCTCTTGGAAGGCGGCGCGCGTGCGCGTTCTCGGCATGGATCCCGGCCTCACCCGGTGCGGGCTCGGCGTCGTCGACGGGCGCGCCGGCCGGGCCACGATGGTCGCGGTGGGCGTCGTGCGCACCCCCTCTGATGCCGAGGCCTCGCAGCGGCTCATGTTCCTCGAGCGTGAGCTCGACGGGTGGCTCGACCGGTTCGAGCCCGACGTCGTCGCCGTCGAGCGCGTCTTCGCCGACACCAACGTCACCCAGGTCATGAACACCGCACACGCCACCGCCATCGCCCTGCTCACCGCCGGCAAGCGTGACATCCCCGTCGTCTTCCACACCCCCACTGAGGTCAAGGCCTCGGTCACGGGCTCCGGCCGCGCCGACAAGGCCCAGGTGACGATGATGGTGACCCGCATCCTCAAGCTCGCCTCGCCGCCCAAGCCGGCCGATGCCGCCGACGCGCTCGCCCTGGCGATCTGCCACCTCTGGCGCGGCGCGGCGACCGCTCGGCTCGAGGCCCTCGCCAAGGCGGGTGCCCGATGATCGCCTCGCTGTCGGGCCGCCTGGCCCACGTCGGTCTCGACCGTCTCGTCGTCGAGGTCGGGGGAGTCGGGATGCTCGTCCACACGACGCCGCGCACGGCGGCCGACCTGCGCACCGGCGCCGAGGTCACGGTGTCGACGACGCTCGTCGTGCGCGAGGACTCGCTCACCCTCTTCGGGTTCGGGTCGGCGGGCGAGCGGGACATGTTCGAGACGGTCCAGACCGTGTCGGGCGTCGGTCCCCGCCTGGCGCTGGCCATGCTCTCGGTGCTCACCCCCGACGAGGTCAGCGCGGCGCTGCGTGCCGGTGACCTCGCGACCCTGACCAAGATCCCCGGCGTGGGCAAGAAGAGCGCCGAGCGTCTGGTCCTCGAGCTCAAGGACAAGGTCGGTATGCCGTCCGGTCCGGCCGGTGCCGACGTCGCGACCGCGACGGCCCCCACCGGCGACGCGCGTCGCGACCAGGTGGCCGAGGCCCTCGTCGGTCTCGGCTGGTCGAGCAAGCAGGCCGCCGACGCCGTCTCCACCGTCTCCTCCTCCGCCGACCCCGACGCCTCCGTGGCCGCGCTGCTGCGCATGGCCCTGCGTGAGCTCGGCCGATGACGGGTGCAGCGATGAGACCGACCGCCACGAGCGAGGACGACCTGGGCGGGAGCGTGCGCGGCTTCCGGTCCGACATCGTCGAGGCCACCGACGCAGGTGAGGTGGACGAGTTGAGTCGCTACGGCGACGGTTCGCTCGACGCCACCGCGAGGATCGTCGACGCCGGGGCCGACAGCGACGACGAGCGCGTCGTCGAGGCTGCCCTGCGGCCCAAGCGGCTGTCGGAGTTCCCGGGTCAGACCCGTGTGCGCGACCAGCTCTCGCTCGTCCTCGAGGCGGCGAGGCGCCGGGGGAGCGTGCCCGACCACATCCTGCTGTCCGGTCCGCCCGGGCTGGGCAAGACGACGCTCGCCCTCATCGTCGCGGCCGAGCTCGAGCGCCCGATCCGGATCACGTCGGGCCCCGCGATCCAGCACGCCGGCGACCTCGCGGCGGTGCTGTCCTCGCTCGACGAGGGCGAGGTGCTCTTCCTCGACGAGATCCACCGCATGTCCCGGTCGGCCGAGGAGATGCTCTACCTCGCCATGGAGGACTTCCGGGTCGACGTCATCGTCGGCAAGGGTCCGGGTGCGACGGCGATCCCGCTCGAGCTCCCGCCGTTCACCGTCGTGGGTGCGACGACGCGCTCGGGCCTGCTGCCCGCACCGCTGCGGGACCGCTTCGGCTTCACTGGGCACCTCGACTACTACGACGCGAGCGACCTCACGACGATCCTGCGCCGCTCCGCCGGGCTGCTCGGCGTCGACGCCGACGAGTCCGGGATCAGCGAGATCGCCGGCCGCTCCCGCGGCACACCCCGAATCGCCAACCGACTGCTGCGACGGGTCCGGGACTGGGCCCAGGTGCACGGGTCGGGCCACGTCGACCTCGAGGCGGCACACCAGGCGCTGCGCCTGTTCGACGTCGACGACGCGGGGCTCGACCGTCTCGACCGCGCCGTGCTCGACGCGCTCTGCCGCCGGTTCGGCGGCGGACCCGTGGGGCTCTCGACGCTGGCCATCGCGGTCGGCGAGGAGTCCGACACCGTCGAGACCGTGGCCGAGCCCTACCTCGTGCGCGAGGGGTTCATGGTGCGCACGCCGCGCGGCCGTGCTGCTGCACCCAAGGCCTGGGCGCACCTCGGCCTCACGCCACCACGCGACCTCGCGACCCAGGACGCCCTCCCGCTCAACGAGGGGCCCGGACGCCTCGGCGGCTGAGCACACGGCATACGGGGGTCGTCGTTGTGCGACCCGCCTTCGGCCGTCCTCTCGGCGGACGCGGAACGTGCCCACCCGGGACGTGTCTTTGCCCCACCTGCCGGAGCAAAGACACCCCCATTCGCTCCCGCTGGTGACGCAACCGCGGGTTGCGTCGGGATCGCGCAGCAAATGGGGGTGTCTTTGCGTCGTGGTCGGGAGCAAAGACACGTCTCCGCGCGGATAGGTGCCGGAGCGGGCACCACGGGGGAGTGTCACGCGTTGGCGAGAGTGACCACGTCACCTATGCTGACCCGGTTGCCCGGCCTCGTCCGGGCGGCTGACGCGCCCGGCCCCGACGAGGGCCCGCACCCACACTCGAAGGACTCTCATGAATTCCGGTGCCGGCTTCGGCAACCTGCTCGTGCTCGCCCTGCCGCTGTTGCTGCTGGCGTTCCTCATGTTCACCCAGCGCAAGCGCGGGCGTGAGGTCCAGACCTTCCAGTCGGGCCTGGCCGTGGGCGACGCGGTCGTCCTGACCTCGGGCCTCTACGGCACGATCCTCACGCTCGACGACGCGGTGGTGACCCTCGAGATCGCCCCCGGCGTCCAGGTCACCGTCGACCGTCGCGCCGTCGGCATGAAGCAGCCGGGCGCCGAGCACCCCGCTGGCGCCGACGTGACGCCGCGCGACCCCGACACCACCCCCGAGGTCGACTGACATGGCGCGCATGAGCCAGCTGAGCTTCGCGCGCCGTGCCCTCGCCGGCATGGCCGTGCTCGCCATCGCCCTCATGGGCCTGCTCTTCGGAGCCAACCAGTTCAGCGACGGCAGCTACGCGCCCAAGCTCGGCCTCGACCTCGAGGGCGGCACGCAGATCATCCTCGAGCCCCGGGTCACCGGCGGCAAGACGGTCTCGGCCCAGCAGATCGCCCAGGCCCGCGACATCATCGTCCAGCGCGTCGACGCCGGTGGCGTCGCCGGTGCCGAGGTCACCACGCAGGGTGGCCGCAACATCGTCGTGAGCATGCCGGGCACGCCCGACAAGCGCACCGAGGACGCGATCCGCCGCTCCTCGCAGCTCCAGTTCCGCCCTGTCCTCGCGATCGCGGCCGGATCCCCGCAGGCAGAGCCCTCGGCCTCGCCGAGCGGCTCGCCCAGCCCGAGCCCGACCGGCTCCGCGGTCCCGGTGCCCTCGCCGTCGGCCAGCGTCCCCGCCGCCAGCCCGGCGCCGTCGGCGACCAACAACTCCGCGCTGCCCGGTGCCTTCACGACCGAGGCCAGCCCGTCACCCTCGGCCAGCCCGAGCGCCAGCCCCAGCCCCAGCGCCTCGCCGAGCCCCAGCCCGAGCGCCAGCGCCGGCGGTGCCGCGGTCAAGGACCCGCTGAGCCTGGAGCAGATCACCCCCGAGCTCACCGCCGCGTTCACCGCCCTCGACTGCTCCAAGGAGGACGCGCTCGCCAACCTCGTCGACGACGACAGCAAGCCGCTCGTCACCTGCGACGCGGACGGCGCGGCCAAGTACATCCTCGGCCCGGTCGTGGTCTCCGGCGACAAGATCTCCGACGCCAGCGCCGGGTACCAGGTCGGCCAGAACGGCCAGCAGACCAGCACCGTCGAGATCCAGCTGGCCCTCAACGGTGAGGGCGCCAAGCAGTACGCCGACATCTCCCGCAAGATGGTGCCGCTGCAGCAGCCGCAGAACCAGCTCGCCGCCACCCTCGACTCGCGCGTCATCGTCGCACCGAGCTTCAACGAGGCCATCCCCAACGGCAAGGCGAGCATCACCGGCGGCTTCGGCATCACCGAGGCCCGCGACCTCGCCCAGCAGCTCAAGTTCGGCGCCCTGCCGATCTCGTTCGACCTGCAGACGCGCGAGCAGATCAGCCCCACCCTCGGTGGCGAGCAGCTCCGCTACGGCTTCTACGCCGGCCTCATCGGTCTGCTCCTCGTGACGATCTACTCGCTGTTCCAGTACCGCGTGCTCGGGTTCGTCACCATCGCCTCGATCCTCGCGGCGGGTCTGCTCACCTACCTGTCGATCACGATCCTGGGCTGGTCGCACAACTACCGCCTCGACATGGCCGGCGTCACCGGCCTCATCGTCGCCATCGGCTTCACCGCGGACTCGTTCATCGTCTACTTCGAACGCATCCGTGACGAGCTGCGTGAGGGCCGCTCCCTCGAGAGCGCCGTCGCCACCGGCTGGGACCGCGCCAAGCGCACGATCCTCATCGCCGACGGCGTGAACTTCCTCGCCGCGATCGTGCTCTACGTCCTCGCGAGCTCGAGCGTGCGCGGCTTCGCGTTCACCCTCGGTCTCACGACCCTGCTCGACATCCTCATCGTGTTCCTCTTCACGCACCCGCTCGTGACCCTGCTCGCACGCCGGAAGTTCTTCCGCGGCGGGCACCCGATGTCGGGTCTCGACCCGGACAAGCTCGGCGCCGTGAAGAAGACCTCGTATGCCGGCCGTGGCCGGTTCACGACGAACCCGCCCCGTGTCGCGGGCAACGAAGGGAGTGCGTCGTGATCAACTTCGCCGACCTCGGCAACGACCTCTACACCGGCAAGAAGTCCATCCCGGTCGTCCGCCAGCGCAGGACCTACTACATCGTCTCGCTGGTCCTCATGGCCATCGCGATCGCCGGGCTGGGCATCAACAAGCTCAACCTCGGCCTCGAGTTCAGCGGTGGCTCCGAGTTCCGTGTGACGAGCTCCTCCGTCCCCAGCGACTACGAGTTCAAGGCACGTGACGCGCTCGGAGCCGCGGAGGACAGCACCGGAGTGCGTGTCTCGAAGCTCGGCGCCGGCACGGTGCGCGTCCAGACCGAGCGCCTCGACGACGCCGAGAGCGCCAACGTGCGCACCCAGCTCGCCAAGACGTTCTCCGTGAAGGAGGACCAGGTCAGCGCGACCTTCATCGGCCCCTCGTGGGGTGACTCCGTCACCAAGCAGGCGCTGCGCGCGCTCATCATCTTCCTCGTGCTCGTCGCCGGCGTGCTCGCGATCTACTTCCGCAACTGGAAGATGGCCGCAGCGGCGCTCATCGCCCTCGTGCACGACCTCATCATCACCGTCGGCATCTACTCGTTCAGCAAGTTCGAGGTGTCTCCCGCGACGATGATCGGCTTCCTCACCGTCCTCGGCTACTCGATCTACGACACGGTCGTCGTCTTCGACAAGGTGCGTGAGAACACCAACGAGGCATTCGCCAACGGGCGGATGAGCTTCGCCAAGGCAGCGAACCTCGCCGTGAACCAGACGCTCGTCCGGTCGATCAACACCACGGTCATCGGTGTCCTGCCGATCCTCGCGGTGCTCGTCGTCGGCGTCCTGTTCCTCGGACCCGGCACGCTCCTCGACCTGGCCCTCGTGCTCTTCATCGGCATCCTCGTCGGTGCGTACTCGTCGATCTTCCTCGCGACGCCGCTCCTCGTGAGCCTGCGCAGCAAGGACCCCGCGGTCGTCGACCTCGACAAGCGCTCGTCGCGCTCCGAGGCCAAGCGCGCCAAGGAGATGGCCGCGGCCCCCGTCGGCGCCGGTGCCTCCAGTACCGCGGCCGCCGCGTCAGGCGCCTCGGTCGACGGCGTCACCTCGTCGGGTGCCCCCATGGCCACCGACGAGGAGTCGGCCACGATCACCGGCCGCCAGGTCCACAAGTACGCCCAGGCGGGCCCGCGCAACCAGCCCAAGCGCGCGCCCAAGTCGCGTCGCAAGTAGTCGATGACCGACGCGAAGGCCATCAGCGACCTCGTCGCGAGCCGGCTGCGGGACGTCGCCGACTTCCCCAAGCCGGGAGTGGTGTTCAAGGACATCACGCCCCTGCTCGGTGACGCCGACGCGTTCGGTGACGTGGTGCGGGCGCTGGCGGCACGGCATACCGGATCCGTCGAGGGCCTCGACGGTCTCGACGCCGTCGCCGGCGTCGAGGCGCGCGGCTTCATCATCGGCGCGGCGCTGGCGCTCGAGCTCGGCGTCGGGTTCGTGCCCGTGCGCAAGGCGGGCAAGCTGCCCGGCGAGACCGTCCAGCGGACCTACGACCTCGAGTACGGCACGGCCACCATCGAGGTCCACGCCGACGCGGTCACCGCAGGTCAGCGGGTGCTCCTCGTCGACGACGTCCTCGCCACCGGTGGCACCGCGATCGCCGCGTGGGACCTGCTCAGCGACTGCGGCGCCGACGTGGTCGAGCTCGCCACGGTCGTCGAGCTGGCGTTCCTCGGCGGACGCGAGGCGCTGGGGGAGCGTGCGGTGCACTCCCTCCATGTCGTCGGTGGCGTGGGGGACGCCTAGACTCCGTTCATGGCAGAGGAGACCACGCCGATCCCGGTGCGCAGTGGGGCAGCTGGCTCCAACCGCGCCCGCGCGCGTGCCCGCCTCGCACGGTTCGGTTCCGCCCGGCCCTCGGCGCACCCGGTCCTCGAGCCGCTGCTCACCTCGGTCCGGCTGACCCACCCCAAGGCCGACGTCTCGGTCATCGAGCGTGCCTACGAGGTCGCAGAGCGCGCCCACGAGGGGCAGATGCGCAAGAGCGGGGACGCCTACATCACGCACCCGCTCGCCGTCACGACGATCCTCGCCGAGCTCGGCATGACGCCACCCACCCTCGCGGCGGCGCTGCTCCACGACACGGTCGAGGACACCGACTACGGCCTGGACCAGCTCGAGAAGGACTTCGGCGCCGAGATCGCCATGCTCGTCGACGGCGTGACCAAGCTCGACAAGGTCACCTACGGCCAGGCCGCGCAGTCCGAGACCGTGCGCAAGATGGTCGTCGCCATGGCGCGCGACATCCGCGTCCTCGTCATCAAGCTCGCCGACCGGCTGCACAACGCTCGCACCTGGCGCTACGTCTCCAAGGAGTCGGCCCAGCGCAAGGCGCGCGAGACCCTCGAGATCTATGCCCCGCTGGCGCACCGGCTCGGCATGAACACGATCAAGTGGGAGCTCGAGGACCTGTCGTTCCAGACCCTTTACCCGAAGGTCTACGACGAGATCGTCCGGCTCGTCGCCGAGCGCGCCCCGGCCCGCGAGGAGTACCTCGCCACCGTGCGCGAGAGCGTCGAGTCCGACCTGCGCACCGCCCGGCTCAAGGCGACGGTCACCGGCCGGCCCAAGCACTACTACTCCGTCTACCAGAAGATGATCGTGGGCGGTCGCGACTTCGACGAGATCTACGACCTCGTCGCCGTCCGCGTGCTCGTCGACACGGTGCGCGACTGCTACGCCGCGCTCGGCGCGATGCACGCCCGCTGGACGCCGGTGCCGGGGCGGTTCAAGGACTACATCGCCACGCCGAAGTTCAACATGTACCAGTCGCTCCACACGACGGTCATCGGGCCCGAGGGCAAGCCGGTCGAGATCCAGATCCGCACCCACACGATGCACCGCCGCGCCGAGTACGGCGTCGCCGCCCACTGGAAGTACAAGGAGAAGGGCCCGGCCGGCACCGACAGCCCGTCGACGAGCAACACCGGTGCCAACGACATGGCGTGGCTGCGTCAGCTGCTCGACTGGCAGAAGGAGACCGCCGACCCGGGCGAGTTCCTCGAGTCGCTGCGCTTCGAGATCAACGCCAGCGAGGTCTACGTCTTCACGCCCAAGGGGCAGCTCGTCGGTCTGCCCGCCGGGTCGACGCCCGTCGACTTCGCGTATGCCGTGCACACCGAGGTCGGCCACCGCACCATCGGTGCCAAGGTCAACGGCCGGCTCGTGCCGCTGGAGTCCCGTCTCGACAACGGTGACACGGTCGACGTGCTCACCTCCAAGGCCGACGGGGCCGGACCCTCACGCGACTGGCTGAGCTTCGTGAAGTCGGCCCGGGCCCGCAACAAGATCCGTCACTGGTTCACCCGCGAGCGTCGCGAGGAGATGATCGACCAGGGCAAGGACGCGCTCGTCAAGGCGATGCGCAAGCGCAGCCTGCCGCTCTCACGCCTGTCGTCGGTCGAGTCCCTCACCGGGGTCGCCGAGGAGCTGCGGCTCAGTGGGATCGACGGTCTGTATGCCGCGATCGGCGAGGGTCACGTCAGTGCGCAGCACGTCGTCGCCCGGCTCGTCGCCGCCCAGGGCGGTGAGGAGTCCAGCGACGACCTCGCCGAGGTCACCATGCCCCGCCCGATCTCGAACCGCCGCCGCCGCGCCGGCGACCCGGGCGTCGTCGTCAAGGGCATGTCGGATGTGTGGATCAAGCTCGCCCGCTGCTGCACCCCGGTGCCCGGCGACGACATCCTCGGCTTCGTCACCCGCGGCATGGGTGTCTCCGTGCACCGCCGCGACTGCACCAACGCCGGCGAGCTGCTGCGCCAGCAGGACAAGATCATCGACGTCGAGTGGGCGCCCACGTCCAACAGCGTCTTCCTCGTCCAGCTCCAGGTCGAGGCCCTCGACCGCTCGGCCCTGCTCTCCGACGTCACGCGCGTTCTCTCCGAGAGCGGCGTCAACATCCTCAGCGCCTCGGTCCAGACCTCACGCGACCGCGTCGCCGCCCTCAAGTTCACCTTCGAGATGGGCGACCCGAGCCACCTCGACCACGTCATCAAGTCCGTGCGCAACGTCGGCGGCGTCTTCGACGCCTACCGCATCACCCAGACCTGACGCGCCCGCCCGGGGAGTCCCGGGCGTCAGCAGCGCCTGTGGCGTCGTTCGGGACGTGCGTCGGACCGCAGCCCGCGCGCCCAGGACACGACGTCAGTCAGGTACGAAGGCGGCGCGCGGGCGGAGGTTCGCTAGCGCGGCACGGACGACGCGAGGGCGCGCACCAGCCGAAGCCGGGGCGCGCCCTCTGCGTGCCGTTCAGGCGCTCAGGAGCCGAACTCGTCGCCGGCGGCCTCGGCCGACCGGAGCCATGCCTGCTGCGACTCGAGCTTGGCCGTGAGCTCCTTGACCTTCTTGTCGTTGCCGGCAGCTGTGGCCTTGGCGAGGTCGGCCTCGATCGACTCGATCGACGAGCGGAGCTGGGTGACCATCGAGTTGGCGCGGGCGGCGACCTCGGGGTTGGAGGACTTCCACTTCTTGTCCTCCTGCTCCCGCACGGCCGTCTCGATCCGGCGGATGGCCTTCTCGGTGCGGTCGATGTCGGCGCGGGGGACCTTGCCGGCGGCGTCCCACTTGTCCTGGATGACGCGGAGCTGGGACTTGGCCTGCTCGAGGTCGGTGATCGGGAGGATCTGCTCGGCCTCCTTGAGCAGCTCCTCCTTGACGGCGAGGTTCGCGCGGAACTCCTCGTCCTCGGCGGCCGAGACCTCGTCCTTGGCGTTGAAGAAGGCGTCCTGCGCCGCCTTGAAGCGCTCCCAGAGGGCGTCGTCCTCGGAGCGGGACGCGCGGCCGGCCTGACGCCACTGGTCCATGAGGTTCTTGAAGGCGCGGGCCGTGGGACCCCAGTCCTTGCTCGAGGACAGCGCCTCGGCCTCGGCGACGAGCGACTCCTTGGTGCCGCGTGCCTCGGCGCGCGAGGAGTCGAGCTGTGCGAAGTAGCTGCGCCGGCCCTTGTCGAAGTGGTTGCGGGCGTGGCTGAACCGCTGCCACAGCGCGTTCTCGGTGGGCTTGTCGAGCTTGGCGCCACCCCGCTGGTGCTGCTTCCACTGGTCGAGCAGCGCGCGCATGCGCTCACCGCTCTGCTTCCACTGGGTCTGCTCGGGGTCCTGGCCGGAGATCGCCTCGGCCTCGGCGACGATGGCCTCGCGCTCGGCGGCAGCGGCGGCGCGGGCCTCGGCACGGGCGGCCTGCTCGGTCTCGCGCTTGGTGACGAGCGCCGCCTCGATGCCGGCGACACGGGTGTCGAGGGCGGCGAGGTCACCGACGACGTGCGCCTCGGCGATGTGCTCCTTGAGGGTGTTGAGACCCTCGCCCACCTCCTTGGCGGAGACGTCGGGGTTGGCCAGCCGCTGCTCGAGCAGCTCGGCGGAGGCGGCGATCTCGTCGTACTTGCGGGCGAAGTACTGCAGGGCCTCGTCGGGCGTGGCGCCGGGGTACGAACCGACCTCACGCTCCTCGTCGCCAACGGTGACGAAGACGTGTCCCTCGTCGTCGACCCGGCCGAAGCGCGCTGACTCGGAGTGCGCGTGGACGACGGGCGTCACGGACGGGGCGGGCCTGGCGGCCATCCGCGAGGCGAGGGCGGCGGGGGAGGGTGCCGCGGGCTTGGGCGCCGACGGGGCGGGCGCCGGGGTCGCGGGCGTGGGCAGTGAGGTGGCGGGCTCCGGGTCCACAGCGGGGGCAGGCACGGTCGCAGCCGGCTCGCTCTCGACGACGGGCTCGGCAGCCGCGGGCTCATCAGCCGCGGGCTCATCAGCCGCGGGCTCGGTCGAGGCCGTCTCAGCGGGGGCAGCAGCCTCGTCAGCGGGGGCAGCAGCCTCCTCGACGGGAGCAGCAGTCTCCTCGACAGCCGCAGCCGGCTCCTCCGTCACGGCCGGAGCCTCGTCGGTCACCGGCATCTCGGGCTCGGGGGCGGCAGCGTGCGCCGACGCCTGTGCCGGCTCCTCCACGGGTGCGTCCGCGGTGGTGTTGCTCGTCGTCTCGTCGCTCACGGCTATGCCTTCTTCTCAGTCACCGCAACCCGAAGGATGCTGATGGGTGCCTCGGGGGCACCGGTGGTCTCCGACTCGCCGCCGGGTTGGACCCCCGCTGCGGCGACCTTGTCGACGATATCCAAACCCTTGGTGATCGTGCCGAAGATCGTGTATCCATTCGGGTCCGGCAGGCTCGTCTCGCCGTTGACGAGGAAGAACTGGCCGCCGTTGCCCTTGACCGGGTCCGGGGTGCGCGCCATCGCGACGGTGCCCCTGGGGTAGGTCCCGTCCTTCGGCGCGTTCTCGACGCCGAAGCCGTAGCCGGGGTTGCCCTGGCCGGTGCCCGTCGGGTCGCCGCACTGGAGCAGCTTGAAGCCGTCACCGATGCCGAGCCGCTGGCAGGGGGAGTTGAGCCAGTAGTCGGCCTTGGCGAGCTGGATGAACGAGGCGACCGCCTGCGGTGCCTTCGCGCCGTCGAGGTCGAGGACGATGTCGCCGCAGTTCGTCGTCAGCGTGGCCGTCCAGGTCGCGCCCTTGGCGGTCGCCTTGTCGGGGAGCTCGAGCTTGGCCGCGGTGCCCATCGGCTGGGGCGGCTGCTCACAGCCGGCAGCCGTCGCCTGCGGCTTGGCGGGCCCCTCCGGCTTGAGCGCGATGGCGAGGCCACCGACGAGGGCAGCCACGACGGCGACGGTCGCGACGATCGCCGCGACCCGCCTCGTCCGGTCGCGCTTGGCGGCCCTGGCCGCCTGCGTGGCCTGCTGCTTCTCCCACCGGCGGCGGGCGCGGTCACGTTCCTGCTTCTTGGTCACCCGCGGAAGTCTAGGGAGCCGGTATGCCGTCCGCGCACCCGACTAGGGTTCTGCGGTGTGTTGACCATCGCCTTCCCTGCCGCAGCCTTCGGGACCAACTGCTACGTCCTCGCGACGGGGGAGGGCGAGGAGTGCGTCGTCGTCGACCCGGGCATCGGCATCGAGGAGACCCTGCGCGAGGTCCTCACCGAGCACCGTCTCAAGCCGACCGCGGTCCTGCTCACCCACGGTCACATCGACCACGTCTACTCGGTGACACCGGTCTGCGGAGGCGACACCGCGGCATACATCCACTCCGACGACCGTTACCGGCTGGCTGACCCGCTCGGGTCCGCGAGCCCCGGGATCGTCGGGATGCTCGAGCAGCAGTTCGGCTCGAGGGCCACGTGGACCGAGCCGAGCCAGGTCGTCGAGGTGACCGACCGGCAGTCGCTCACCCTCGCCGGCCTCGACCTCGACGTGCTCCACGCTCCCGGTCACACCGAGGGGTCGGTGATGTTCGGCTTCGACCGGCTGCCCGACGGTGTCCGCGCCCCCGAGGAGCTCGACCGCACGATGATCTCCGGCGACGTCCTCTTCGCCGGGTCGATCGGGCGCACCGACCTGCCCGGCGGTGACGGCTCCGCGATGGAGCGGTCGCTGCGCGACGTCGTGCTGCCGCTGCCCGACTCCACGCTCGTCCTCCCGGGGCACGGCCAGGCCACGACGATGCGCCGTGAACGCAGCACCAACCCCTACCTGCAAGGATTGAGCGCGTGAAGGTCACCAGGCTCAGCGGCTTCCCCGAGTACCTCCCCTCTGAGCGCATCGTCGAGCAGCACTTCCTCGACGTCATCCGCGAGACCTTCGAGCTGCACGGGTTCACCTCGCTCGAGACGCGCGCGGTCGAGCCGGTCGAGCGGCTCCTCGGCAAGGGCGGCGACGCCGACAAGGAGATCTACGGCGTGACCCGGCTCGCCGACTCCGGCGCCGAGCGCTCCTCGCGCGAGCCCGAGCTCGGCCTGCACTTCGACCTCACCGTGCCCTTCGCCCGGTTCGTGCTCGAGAACGCCGGCAAGCTCGCGTTCCCCTACCGGCGCTACCAGATCCAGAAGGTGTGGCGCGGCGAGCGGCCCCAGGAGGGGCGCTACCGCGAGTTCACCCAGGCCGACATCGACGTCGTCGACGTCGGCGAGCTGGCGCCACACTTCGAGGCCGAGATGCCGCTCGTCATCGCCGAGGTCTTCGCGCGGCTGCCGATCGGCCGGATGACGATCCAGGTCAACAACCGCAAGATCCCCGAAGGCTTCTACCAGGGGATCGGAATCGGCATCGACGACGTCACAGAGATTCAGGACACCCTGCGGATCGTCGACAAGCTCGACAAGATCGGTGCCGACAAGGTCCGGACGTTGCTCGTCGAGGCCGGTCGCACGCCCGAGCAGGCCGACCAGTGCCTGGCGCTGGCCGAGATCCGCACCGAGGACCTGTCGTTCGTCGACCGGGTGCGCGCACTCGGCGTCCAGCACCCGACCCTCGACGAGGGCCTCGACGCCCTCGCCGCCGTGATCCGCAGCGGGCTCGAGCACGCCCCAGGGGCGATGGTCGCCGACCTCAAGATCGCCCGCGGCCTCGACTACTACACCGGGACCGTCTACGAGACCCAGCTCGAGGGCCACGAGTCGTGGGGCTCGTTCTGCTCGGGCGGCCGCTACGACGCCCTCGCCAGCGACGGGAGGACGACCTACCCGGGTGTCGGGATCTCGATCGGCGTGTCGCGCCTGCTCGGCCTGCTGCTCTCCAAGGGCCTCGTCGCCGCCTCCCGCGCCACCCCGGCAGCGGTGCTCGTCGCCGTCGTCGAGGAGGACTCGCGCGCCGAGTCGGCGGCCGTCGCCAGGGCGCTGCGGGCGCGTGGCATCCCGTGCGAGGTGGCGCCGAGCGCCGCGAAGTTCGGCAAGCAGATCCGCTACGCCGACCGGCGCGGGATCCCGTTCGTCTGGTTCCCGGGGGCCGGCGACGTCGAGCACCAGGTCAAGGACATCCGGTCCGGCGACCAGGTCGACGCGGACCCGCAGTCGTGGCAGCCGCCGGCGCAGGACCTCAGGCCGTCCGTGGAGGCCGTAGTCCCGAGTCCCTGAGCTCGAGCATCGCCAGGGCCCGGATCGTCTCGCGGTCACCGCGGCGCCAGGCGCCGCTCGGGTCGGCCGACACCTTCGCGAGCGAGGCCATCGGCTGGTTGGCCATGGCCCGCAGCGCGAAGAGGTCGAGGTCGTCGTCGGCGTCGATGAAGCGCTGTGCGGCCGACGCCCGGCGCACGAACCGCGCCCGTGCGATCGCCCACCAGATGCCGACGATGAGGATCGGCACGAGGGCCGTCGTCCACCCCAGCAGGACCGCGAACCGCTCGACGGCGCCGACGAGGTCGGTGCCGGCCCTCTCGATGTCGGTCCCGGCGCCCGCGGCGGAGCGGAACGGGCCGGCGATGCGGTCGTCGAGGACCGGCAGGTTGTCGACGCCGTCGCCGGCGGCGTTGAGCTTCTCGCGGAAGCCCGCACCCGCTCCCTGGAGCCGGCGGCCCGGTTCTGCGAGCGCCATCGTCACGTCGTGGACGCGGCGTCCCACCCAGGTCCACAGGACCAGCCAGGCCACGAGGCCGACGTCGGCGAGGATCTGGGCGAGGCGACGTCCGGGCAGGTCTGCATAGAGCTTCACCCGCCCTAGACTCGCACTGCGGCACATCGACCGCGACCACGACGAAGGAGTCATCGGTGCGCATCGGCATTCCCAGCGAAGTCAAGAACAACGAGTTCCGGGTCGGCATCACACCGGTCGGTGTGCACGAGCTCGTGGGTCATGGGCACGAGGTGCTCATCCAGAAGGGCGCCGGCCTCGGGTCCTCGATCACCGACGACGAGTTCGTCTCGCAGGGTGCCCGGATCGTCGACGACGCCGACGACGTGTGGGGCGACGCCGAGATGGTCATGAAGGTCAAGGAGCCCGTCGCCGAGGAGTACCACCGGCTGCGCGAGGACCTCACCCTCTTCACCTACCTCCACCTCGCCGCCGACGAGCCGCTCACCAAGGAGCTCGTCGCCAAGCGCACGACCTCCATCGCCTACGAGACGGTCCAGCTGCCCTCCGGCGGTCTCCCGCTGCTCTACCCGATGTCCGAGGTCGCGGGCTGTCTCGCGCCCCAGGTCGGCGCCTACTCGCTCACCAAGCCGCAGGGCGGCCGCGGGGTCCTCATGGGCGGTGTCGGTGGCGTCGCCAACGCCAAGGTCGTCATCATCGGCGCCGGTGTCTCGGGCCAGAACGCCGCCAACATCGCGCTCGGCATGGGCGCGGACGTCACGCTCCTCGACACCGACCTCGACAAGCTCCGGATGAGCTTCTGGCGCTACAACAACCGCGTCCACGGGCTCGCCTCGTCGACCCTCGCGATCCGCCAGCAGGTCATGGAGGCCGACATGGTCATCGGCGCGGTGCTCGTCCCCGGTGCCAAGGCCCCGACGCTCGTCTCGAACGAGCTCGTCTCCCAGATGAAGCCGGGCTCGGTGCTCGTCGACATCGCCGTCGACCAGGGCGGCTGCTTCGAGGACACCCACGCGACGACCCACGCGGACCCCACCTACGAGGTCCACAACTCGGTCTTCTACTGCGTCGCCAACATGCCCGGTGCCGTGCCCAACACCTCGACCTGGGCCCTCACCAACGCCACCCTCCCGTATGCCGTGCGCCTCGCCGACCAGGGATGGCTCGACGCCTCGCGCCGCGACCCCGGGCTCGCCCTGGGCATCAACACCCACGCCGGCGACATCGTCTGCGCTCCCGTCGCCGAGGCTCACGGGCTCGGCCACCGCGAGCTCGCCGAGGTGCTCGGCTGAGCCGGGTCGACCGCGCCGTCCGCGCCTGGCTGACCCACCTCGACGTCGAGCGGGGGGTCTCGGCCAACACGCTCAAGGCCTACCGGCGCGACCTCGGGCGATGGACGGCATACCTCGTCTCGATCGGTGTCGACGACCCCGCGAAGGTGGGCGAGCGGCACGTGAGCGAGTTCCTCGCGCGGCTGCGCGAGGGCGACGACGAGCACCCGCCGCTCGCGGCGAACTCGGCCGCACGCACCCTCGTGGCCGTGCGGGGGCTGCACCGCTTCCTCGCGCTCGAGGGTGAGGTCGAGACCGACCCCGCCGCCGCGGTGAGCCCGCCGCCACCGCCGTCCCGCCTGCCCAAGGCGATCAGCCTGGGGGAGGTGGAGCGGCTCCTCGACGCCGCTGCGGTGGGGGACACCCCCGCGTCGCTGCGCGACAAGGCGCTCCTCGAGGTGCTCTACGGCACCGGTGCGCGCATCTCCGAGGCCATCGGGCTCGACATCGACGACGTCGACCTCGACGCCGGCGTGGTGCGCCTCGAGGGCAAGGGCGGCAAGCAGCGCCTCGTGCCGCTCGGTTCGTACGCGCGAGAGGCGCTCACGGCATACCTCGTGCGGGGGAGGGGCACCTTCTCGAGCAAGGGCAGGGGGACCCCGGCGATCTTCCTCAACCAGCGGGGCTCCCGGCTCTCGCGGCAGAGCGCCTGGACCATCCTGCGGGCGGCCGCGGAGCGGGCCCAGCTGAGGGGCCACCTGTCGCCGCACACCCTGCGGCACTCGTTCGCGACCCACCTGCTGGAGGGCGGCGCCGACGTCCGCGTCGTGCAGGAGCTGCTCGGGCACGCCTCGGTCACGACGACGCAGGTCTACACGCTCGTCACCGTGCAGCAGCTGCGCGAGGTCTACGCACAGAGCCACCCCCGTGCCCGCTGATAGTGTCGTCCCGATCAGCGGGATGCTGACCGCCTGCACGCCAGTTCCGGGAGAGAGATGTATTCGTCAGACATCGATGCCGTGGTGACCTCACGAGACGGGTCCGTCGACACCGGGACCCGCGACCAGGGTGACACCGCGAGTCGCAACGGACACCTGCCCGGGACGGAGGACGCAGCCGTCGGCACCGTCGGACCGACCGGTCGCCCTCTGCCGACCTTCCCCGAGCCGGCGCCCCTGGCCAGCCACGGCCCCGCCCGGGTCATCGCCATGTGCAACCAGAAGGGTGGCGTCGGCAAGACCACGACGACGATCAACCTCGGTGCGGCCCTGGCCGAGTACGGCCGACGCGTGCTCCTCGTCGACTTCGACCCGCAGGGCGCCCTGTCGGTCGGTCTGGGCATCCCCGCCCACGAGCTCGACGTCACCGTCTACAACCTGCTGACCGAGCGTGGGCACGACGTCCGCGACGTCATCCAGAAGACCAAGGTCGCGAACCTCGACGTCATCCCGGCCAACATCGACCTGTCGGCTGCCGAGGTCCAGCTCGTCGGCGAGGTGGCCCGCGAGCAGATCCTCGCCCGGGTCCTGCGACCGGTGCTCGACGAGTACGACGTCGTCCTCATCGACTGCCAGCCCTCGCTCGGCCTGCTCACCGTCAACGCCCTCACGGCAGCCCACGGGGTGCTCATCCCGCTCGAGTGCGAGTTCTTCGCCATGCGCGGCGTGGCGCTGCTCGTCGAGACGATCGAGAAGATCACCGACCGGCTCAACCCGCGCCTGGAGGTCGACGGCATCCTCGCGACGATGTACGACAGCCGCACCCTGCACTCCAAGGAGGTCGTGGCCAGCGTCGTCGAGCACTTCGGTGAGCGCGTCTTCCACACGGTCATCAGCCGCACGGTGAAGTTCCCGGACGCGTCGCTCGCTGCCGAGCCGATCACCACCTACGACTCCACCCACAAGGGAGCCGGTGCCTACCGTCAGCTCGCAAGGGAGCTCATCGCCCGTGGCGGAGCAGCCTGACACCATGACCGAGGCCCCCGGCGGCGTTCTCACGAGGCGGGCAGCGACGACGGCCTTCGAGGTCCACCTCGACGTCTTCTCGGGTCCGTTCGACCTGCTCCTCGGTCTCATCTCCAAGCACAAGCTCGACATCACCGAGATCGCCCTGGCCAAGGTCACCGACGAGTTCATCGCGCACATCCGGACCGAGCAGGCCAAGGGTGGCGACAGCTGGGACCTCTCGCAGGCCTCGGAGTTCGTCCTCGTCGCGGCCACCCTGCTCGACATCAAGGCTGCTCGGCTGCTGCCGCAGGTGGGCCCCGAGGACGAGGAGGACCTCGCCCTCATCGAGGCGCGCGACCTCCTCTTCGCCCGCCTGCTGCAGTACCGCGCGTTCAAGGACATCGCCCGCACCTTCGACGAGCGGATGTCGACGGCGTCGCGGATGACGGCGCGCCAGGCCGGGCTCGAGCCGCAGTTCGCCAAGCTGCTTCCCGAGCTCATCATGACGATCACGCCCGAGCAGCTCGCGATGATCGCCGCGGGTGCGCTCACCCCCAAGGTCGCCGACACCGTCGGACTGACCCATCTGCACGCGCCCGCCGTGAGCGTGCGCGAGCAGGCCACGATCATCGGCGAGCGGCTGCGTCGTGACGGGACGTCGTCGTTCCGCGCGCTCGTGCGCGACGCCGACAACACGCTCGTCATCGTCGCCCGCTTCCTCGCGCTGCTCGAGCTGTTCCGCGAGTCGGCCATCACCTTCGAGCAGGCCGAGGCGCTCGGCGAGCTCACCGTCCGCTGGACCGGGTCGATGGAGGGTGACATCCGTGTCGACGACGAGTTCGACGACGCCGCACCCGCCGAGGACGCCGCAGTGCCCGCCGCCACGCTCCCGGACGACGCCGTGCCGGCCGCCGAGGCCGCGTCCGCCGAGGACGCACCGACCACCGATCAGCGAGAGGCTGACCATGAGTGACACAGACCTGACCGACCCGGTGCCCGAGGGCGCCGTCGAGCCGGGACCCCTCGAGGAGGGCGTCGTCGAGGAGGTCCCCCAGGACCAGCTCGCCTTCGACGTCGGCGACTTCCCCGGCGGTCTGCGCAGCGCCGTCGAGGCCGTCCTCATGGTCGTCGACGAACCCGTGACCGAGCTCGCCCTCGCCTCGGCCCTCGAGGTGCCCGTCCCCGACGTCGAGGCAGCCCTCGCCGAGCTCGAGGAGGGGTATGCCGCGCAGCTGCGGGGCTTCACCCTCCGGCAGGTGGGTGGCGGGTGGCGCGTCTACAGCCGTTCCGACTATGCCCCCGTCGTGAGCAAGTTCCTCCTCGACGGGCAGCAGGCCAAGCTCACCCAGGCCTCGCTCGAGACCCTCGCGGTCATCGCCTACCGCCAGCCGGTCTCGCGTTCGCGCGTGGCCGCCGTGCGCGGAGTCAACGTCGACGGTGTCATCCGCACCCTCCTCACCCGTGGCCTCATCGAGGAGGTCGGGTCCGAGGAGGACTCGACCGCCAACCTCTACGGCACGACGTCCTACTTCCTCGAGCGGCTCGGCCTGCAGTCGCTCGATGACCTACCAGCCCTTGCTCCCTACCTCCCGGAGGTCGACGTGCTCGACGAGATCGCAGAGAGCGGCCGGTCATGACCCCGCCGCAGAGCCGACGCGGCGGACCCGCGAAGAAGCCGTCCGGCGGTGGCCGTGGCCGCACCCCCGGTGGTGCCGCCGCAGGTGGCCGTGGCGCCGGCGGGCCCGCCGGTGGTGGACGTCCCCGCGGAGTCGGGACGACCAAGAAGAGCCAGCCCACCGCCCTGCCCAACCGCCCCAAGGCGAAGCCGGTCGACGTCCACGACCCCGACGGCATACGACTGCAGAAGCTCCTCGCGTCGGCCGGCGTGGGGTCGCGGCGGGTGTGCGAGCAGCTCATCTCCGAGGGCCGGGTCGAGGTCGACGGCCAGGTCGTCACCGAGCTCGGCGTCCGGATCAACGCCGACCAGGTCGTCCACGTCGACGGTGTGCGCGTCACGCTCGACGAGTCGCGGGTCTACCTCGCGTTCAACAAGCCGCTCAACGTCGTCACCTCGATGAACGACGACCTCGGCCGGATCGACATCGGCGACTACTTCGGGGACCGCAAGGAGCGCCTGTTCCACGTCGGGCGCCTCGACGCCGACACCGAGGGACTGCTGCTGCTCACCAACGACGGCGACCTCGCACACCGGCTCCAGCACCCCAAGTACGGCGTCCTCAAGACCTATCTCGCCCAGATCCGTGGGCCGGTCCCGCGCGACCTCGGCAAGCGGCTGCGCGAGGGCATCGAGCTCGAGGACGGGCCCGTCAAGGTCGACTCGTTCCGCGTCGTCGACAGCCAGCCCGGCAAGGCGATCGTCGAGGTGATCCTCCACGAGGGTCGCAAGCACATCGTCCGCCGGATGCTCGCCGAGGCGGGCCACCCGGTGCTGTCGCTCGTGCGCACCCAGGTGGGTCCGATCCGGCTCGGCGACACCAAGCCCGGCAAGTTCCGGCGGCTCACCAAGGGTGAGGTCGGCGACCTCTACTCCGCGGCGGGGATGTGACCGAGCCGGCTCCGGCCCGGGTCCACGTCGTCGGCACCGGGCTCATCGGGACGAGTCTGGGGCTGGCCCTGACGCGCGCCGGTGGCGTGGTGACGCTCGAGGACATCTCGAGCACCAACGCGGCCCTCGCGCGCGACCTCGGCGCGGGCGAGACCTCGAGCGCCATCCCGGGCGAGGGTGACGGTGACGTCCACCCCGACCTCGTCGTCGTCGCGACCCCGCCAGACGTCACGGCGGCGTGCGTCGCGGAGGCCCTCGAGCGCTGGCCCGAGGCCGTCGTCACCGACGTCGCCTCCGTCAAGGTCGCCATCATCGACGCGCTCCGGGCCCGCGGTGCGGACCTGTCGCGCTTCTGCGGCTCGCACCCCATGGCGGGGCGCGAGCGCAACGGCGCCGTCGCGGGTCGGCACGACCTCTTCCACGGTCGCGCCTGGGTGCTCACCCCCACCGACGAGACGGCCGACTCCGCGGTGGCCCTCGTGCGCTCCGTGGCGTCGAGCGTCGGCGCAGCGGTCGTCACCCTCGACCCTGCGGACCACGACGCGGCCGTGGCATCGGTCTCCCACGTGCCACAGCTCATCGCCAGCCTCGTCGCCGCCCGGCTCGAGCACCTCGCCGACTCGTCGGTGGCTCTGGCCGGGCAGGGGCTGCGGGACGTCACCCGGATCGCCGCGAGCGACCCGCACCTGTGGACCCAGATCCTCTCCGGCAACGCGCACGCCGTGCGCGACGTCCTCGCCGCGCTGGCCACCGACCTCGAGGGCGTCATCGGCGCCCTCGACGCGCTCGGCAGCGACGACGACGCGCCCGGTGCGCGAGGCACCCTGGCCCGGGCCATCGCCGCGGGCAACGCCGGCCACGCGCGGATCCCCGGCAAGCACGGAGCCGCGCCGACGGCATACACGACCGTCCGGGTGCTCATTCCGGACGAGCCCGGACAGCTCGGGCGGCTCTTCGCCGACGTCGGCTCCATCGGCACCAACATCGAGGAGTTCCACCTCGACCACGGGCTGGGGCAGGCCTTCGGTCTGGCCGAGATCGACGTCGTCCCCGGATCCGCGGCGGCGCTGTCGGAGGGGCTCGAGGAGCGCGGCTGGCGCCTCCACGGCTGAGGCCTCGTGGGTGGCATCCGGGAGACGGAGTGGCCTGCGCGACCGCCTAGGCTGACCGCCATGACGCGCGAGACCGGCCCCCTGACCATCGCCATCGACGGACCCTCCGGCTCCGGCAAGTCGAGCGTCTCGAAGGCGGTGGCCGCCGAGCTGGGCGTGGGCTACCTCGACACCGGCGCGATGTACCGCGCGCTCACGTGGTGGTGCCTGGACCAGGGGGTCGACCTCACCGACGAGGGCGCGGTGGTCGCTGCGGCCGAGGTGCTGCCGCTCGAGCTCTCGACGGACCCGCAGGACCAGCGGGTCGTCGTCGGCGGGACAGACGTCACGGCCGAGATCCGCACCACCGCGATCAGCTCCGAGGTCTCCAAGGTCGCCACCAACACGGGGGTGCGGCCGATCCTCCAGCAGGCCCAGCGCGACCGCATGGCCGCCATCGCGCGGGAGACCGGGGGAGTCGTCGCCGAGGGGCGCGACATCACGACCGTCGTCGCGCCCGATGCACTCGTGCGCCTGCTGCTCACCGCCAGCGAGGAGGCCCGGCTGCGCCGCCGGTCCGCCGAGGTCCACGGCAGTGCCGACGAGGAGGCCATCGCCGCGACCCGCGACCAGGTCCTGCGTCGTGACCGCGACGACTCGGCCGTCTCGCAGTTCACCGTCGCGGCCGACGGCGTCGTCACCGTCGACACCTCCGACCTCGACTTCGACGAGAGCGTCGAGGCGGTCCTCGCCGTCGTCGCCTCGCTCGCTGGCCACGCCCGCGACTGACCCGCCCGATCCGGCTCGCGAGCGGTGCGACCTCGGCTAGGGTCACCGCCCGTGACGCACGAGAAGCTCGCTCCCGCGCCGTGGCGGGCCACGCTCGGCCACCGCGTCGGTCAGGGTCTCGTCCGCTCCCTGTATGCCGCGCAGGCGTCAGGCGCGCAGCGGGTCCCCTCGACGGGTCCGGTGATTCTGGCGGCCAACCACACCGGCTACCTCGACGGCGCGGTCGTCCTCGCGATGGCACCCCGCCCGGCCCACTTCCTCGTGCTGGCCTCGACCTTCGAGCTCGGCGTCGGGCCACTGCTCCACCTCACCGGCCAGATCCCGCTGGAGCAGGGGCGGGGTGACCGTGCCGCACTCACGTCGGCGCTCGGGGTGCTCGAGCGCGGGGGAGTGGTCGGCATCTTCCCCGAGGGCGGACGCGGCCGCGGTGACCTCGAGAAGGCGGGCAAGGGCGTCGCCTGGCTGGCGCTGCAGGGACACGCCCCCGTCGTGCCGGTGGCCTGCCTCGGCACCCGGGCCACCGGGCAGCTCGCGGACTCGTGGCCCAGGCTGCGCAGCCGGCTCGTCGTCGACTTCGGTGAGCCGGTCGCGGTGTCGCGGGAGCGGGACCCACGCTCTGCGGGGGCCGGCATACCGGGTCGCGTCCGGCTGGAGCGGGCGGCGGAGGAGATCCGATCCTCACTCGCGTCGCACGTCCGCGAGGCGAGCGAGCGGCACGGCATCGAGCTGCCGCGCGACGTCCCTCCCGACCTCTGGGACTGACGGGACCGGCGACGGACGGAGCATGACGCGATCTCTGGGAGAATGGATGCCATGAACACCCCCGAGACCGACGAGACCGTGACCGACGACGGGTCACTGGACGAGTCCGTCACGCATGCCCTGCGTGTTGGCCTGGACGACTTCGAGCTGGACGACGAGGACCTCGCGCTCGTCGACCGCGCCGACGGCTCGGTCGACGACGACGAGTTCGAGGGGGCCGTGCCGGTCGTGGCGGTTGTCGGTCGCCCCAACGTCGGCAAGTCCACGCTCGTCAACCGCATCATCGGCCGCCGCGAGGCCGTGGTCGAGGACGTGCCGGGTGTGACCCGTGACCGTGTCGCCTACGACGCCGAGTGGACCGGCACCCGATTCACCCTCGTCGACACCGGCGGCTGGGCGATCGACGCCAAGGGGATCCACCTGCGCGTGGCCGAGCAGGCCGAGATCGCCGTGGAGCTCGCCGACGCCGTCCTCTTCGTCGTCGACGCCGTCGTCGGTGCGACCGATGACGACGCCGCGGTCGTCAAGCTGCTGCGTCGCTCCGGCAAGCCGGTCATCCTCGTCGCCAACAAGGTCGACGACCAGCGCACCGAGGCCGACGCCGCGGCGCTGTGGAACCTCGGGCTCGGTCAGCCGTGGCCGGTGTCCGCGCTGCACGGCCGCGGCAGCGGTGACGTGCTCGACGCCATCCTCGACGTGCTCCCCGAGAAGTCCGCGGTCGGCGCCTACCAGCGTGGTGGGCCCCGTCGCGTGGCGCTGCTCGGGCGGCCCAACGTGGGCAAGTCCTCGATGCTCAACAAGCTCGCGAAGTCGGACCGCGTCGTCGTCGACGACGTGGCGGGCACGACCCGCGACCCCGTCGACGAGTTCATCGAGCTCGGCGGCAAGACGTGGCGCTTCGTCGACACGGCCGGCATCCGCCGTCGGGTGCACCAGACCCGCGGCGCCGACTTCTATGCCTCGCTGCGCACCCAGACCGCGCTCGAGAAGGCCGAGGTCGCGGTCGTGCTCGTCGACGCGTCCACCCAGATCACCGAGCAGGACATCCGCGTCGTCCAGCAGGTCGTCGACTCCGGCCGCTCGCTCGTCATCGCCTACAACAAGTGGGACCTCACCGACGAGGAGCGCCGCCACTTCCTCGAGCGCGAGATCGAGCGTGAGCTCGTGCAGATCCCGTGGGCCCCGCGCGTCAACGTCTCCGCCGCCACCGGCCGGCAC
The DNA here is from genome assembly GCF_007992835.1 of Knoellia locipacati. Taxonomy (GTDB): domain Bacteria; phylum Actinomycetota; class Actinomycetes; order Actinomycetales; family Dermatophilaceae; genus Knoellia; species Knoellia locipacati. Next base: position 336,471 of record NZ_BKBA01000009.1, on the reverse strand, counting down.
ATGGACCGCCTCGTGCCCGCGCTCGAGCAGGCGCTGGAGTCGTGGGACACCCGTGTCCCCACCGGTCGCCTCAACGCCTTCCTCGGCGAGGTCGTCGCGGGGCACCCGCACCCCGTGCGTGGCGGCAAGCAGCCGCGCATCCTCTTCGCGACCCAGGCCTCGACGCGACCGCCGCGGTTCGTGCTCTTCGCCTCCGGGTTCATCGAGGCCGGCTACCGCCGCTTCATCGAGCGCCGCCTGCGTGAGGAGTTCGGCTTCGAGGGCACGCCGCTCGAGATCTCGGTCCGGGTGCGCGAGAAGCGCTCGCGTCGCTGACCCACCCCGTGGGGCGGCCTGGGACTCGCCGCTCGTGGAATGATCAATCACCTGTGCCTGACTAGTCATGGGCTATACGCTGGTGACTCGACGAGAGGGGTACGCGTGACACCGACAGCGGTGCAGGTAGTGGTGGCGGATGACGACGACGACATCCGTGACCTGGTCGAGCTCAAGCTCACCCAGTCGGGCTACACCGTCCGGGCGTGTGCCAACGGGGTCGAGGCGCTGGACGAGATCCGGCGCGACCCGCCGACCCTCGCGGTGCTCGACGTCATGATGCCGGGCCTGTCGGGTATCGACGTGCTGCGCGAGGTCCGGGCCGACGAGGCGCTCAAGGGCGTCCTGGTGGTCCTCCTCACGGCTCGCTCACGCGACACCGACGTGGACATGGGCTTCTCGACGGGGGCCGACGACTACCTCATCAAGCCCTTCAGCCCCCGGGAGCTGGTGCATCGCGTGTCGGCCCTCGTCTCCCGCTCTCAGTGACCGACCAGCCGCCGGTCTCGCTCGCCTTCCTCGACGAGGTGCTCGTCGGGGTCCTCGTCCTGTGTGTCGTGCTGGCCCTCGTCGTGGTGCTGAGCCGCATCCGGATCGCCCGTCGGCGCGAGACGGTCAAGCAGCGGCTCGCACCCCTGCGCCACGACCTGCTCGCGGTCGGGGCCGGTGAGGACGAGTCCGGGCAGGCCCGAAGCCGGCTGGCCCAAGACCGTGAGGCGGGCACCGATCTCGACCGGGCCGTCGTCGATCTCCTCACCAAGGTCCGCGGCACGCCCGCCGACGACCTCGTGAGCGTGCTGCGCGAGCGGGACGCCGTCGCCAAGGCGCGCCGCGCCCTCGGGTCACGCTCGAGCGTGAAGCGGGCACGGGCGACGCGAACCCTCGGCCTGCTGCGCGATCCCGCGCTCACCCTCGACCTCGTCAGGATGCTCGACGACCGCTCCGGCGAGGTGCGCATCGTGGCGGCGCGCTCCGTCGGTGCCCTCGGCCCGGAGGCGGGTCCGTCGGCGGCCGCGAGCGTGCTGCGTGCCGTCCGCAGCCGCAGGTCGGCGCCGGGCGTCCCCGCGACGGTCGCGATGGGCACGCTCACCCAGCTCGGGGTCCAGTCCGAGCCAGCCGTGGCGCTCGGGCTCACCGACGAGGACGCCGGGGTGCGCAACGTCGCCGCCGCCGTCGCCGGGCACAGTCTCTTCCTCAGCTGCACCCCGCGCCTCACCGAGCTCGCGGCCCACGACCCCGACCGCATGGTCAGGGTCAGCGCGACCGAGGCGCTGGGTTCCGTCGGGCGTCCCGCCGACGTCGAGCCCATCGCCCGGCTGCTCGCACCGCACGAGCCTCCTGCTGTGCGACGCGCGGCGGCTCGTGCCCTCGGCGAGCTGGGGGGCCAGATGGCCGTCGACGCCATGGTCCGGGTGCTCGCCGATGACGACCGCTCCCTGGCCGTGACCTCCGCGACGGCCCTGTCCCAGTCCGAGCACGGGCGCAGCGCCATCCGCGCCGTCTCCCTCGACGACGACGCGGCTCCGACTGCGAGGTCGGCGGTGGCCGGGGTGCTCCAGATGCTCGACCTGCGTGACACCGGACGAGGAGCCCGATGAGCCCCGACGACATCATCCCCGGGCTGCGGGAGGTCGTCATCGACGTGCTGGCCGCGGTGCAGTGGCCGGTCCTCGTCTACTTCGTCCTCATCAACACCTCCTACCTCATCTTCATCGGGCTGGCCGCGTGGGACTTCGTGCACCACCTGCGCCGGGTCGAGCAGACCGGCCGGCAGGAGCGTGTCGCCAGCGAGTTCGTGCCGCCGGTGACGCTCGTCGTCCCGATGTACAACGAGGCCGCCGGCATCGTGCAGTCCATCCAGTCCCTGTTGTCGCTGCGCTATCCCCACCACGACGTCGTGGGTGTCGACGACGGGAGCAGCGACGACACGTTCGCCGTGCTCAAGGAGGCCTTCGACCTCGTCGAGGTCGACCGCGAGATCCCCGCCGACCTGCCCGTCAAGGCCGAGGTCCTCTCCGTCCACGTCCCGCGCAACGGGCGGACGCCGCTGACGATCATCCGCAAGACGAACTCGGGGCGGTCCGACGCCGTCAACCTCGGCATCAACGCTGCCGGGGGCGAGCTGCTCGTCTTCGTCGACGCCGACTCGATCCTCGACCCCGACGCTCTCATGACGGTGACGGTGCCCTTCGCGGACGACCCGACGCGCATGGTCGCCACCGGTGGGGTCATCCGTGCCGCCAACGGCAGCCGCGTCGTCGCGGGTCGTCTCGTCGAGCCCCGGATGCCACGCCAGCTCCTGCCGCGCATCCAGGTCGTCGAGTACCTCCGGGCGTTCCTCATCGGCCGTGCCGGGTGGTCCCGTCTCGGGGCGCTCGTCCTCATCTCGGGGGCGTTCGGTGTCTTCCGCCGCGACATCCTCGTCGAGGTCGGCGGTCTCGACACCGACAGCATCGGCGAGGACTTCGAGGTGCTCATGCGCGTGCACCAGCACCTCAAGCGCGAGGGCCGTGACTACCGCGTGAAGTTCGTCGGTGAGCCGGTGTGCTGGACCGAGGTGCCGTCGACGGCCAAGGTGCTCCAGAAGCAGCGGGCCCGCTGGCACCGCGGCCTGTGGGAGACCCTCTGGAAGTACAAGCACATGATGTTCAACCCGCGCTACGGCAAGGTCGGCATGCTCGCGGTGCCCTACTACTGGTTCTTCGAGCTCATCGCGCCGCTGCTCGAGTTCGTGGGCCTGCTCCTCGTGGTCCTCGGTCTCGTGCTCGACGTCATCAACGTCCCCTTCGCCATCCTCTTCATGCTCGTCGCCTACGGCTACGCCATCCTCGTGACGCTCGCGGCCATGACGCTCGAGGAGATGACCTTCCGCAAGTACGCCCGGTGGCGGGACCTGGGCACGATGCTCCTCGCGGCCATCGCCGAGAACATCGGCTACCGCCAGCTCACCGCGTGGTGGCGCCTCCAGGGCTGGTGGGCCAGCCTGCGCGGGCAGAAGCAGGTGTGGGGGACCATGACCCGAGTGGGCCTGGGCGGCGAGGAGGGCAAGACGTGACCATCTCGTCGATCGTCTCGTCGGACCTCACGGTCACCCAGAGGCTGCGTCGGCTCGTGTTCACCCTCGTGGGGCTCATGCTCCTCGCGCTCATCACCGGCACGGTCGCCGTGGTCGGTGCCTCACGACAGGTCGACCGGCTCGCCACGGTCCTCGGCCCCGCCGCCGACGCGAACTCCGCGCTGCTCCAGACGCTCACCGACGCCGAGACCGGCCTGCGCGCCTACGACGCCACCGCGGACCCGGTCCTGCTGCAGCCGTTCAACGGTGCCGAGGCACGCTCGCGGGCCTACCAGGCCGGACTGCGCCAGGCGCTCTCACCCGACATCGGCCAGTGGTCGGCCCGGCTCGACGCCCAGTCCGAGGCCGTCGCCGCGTGGTGGGAGTACGCCGACGCCTCGCGCTCCCGCCTCGCCGCCGGGGGCAACCTCGACCTCATGACCGGCAAGCAGCTCTTCGACCGGGTGCGGACGACGAACGACGCGCTCGGCTACGACCTGCGCGCGCAGCGGGTCCAGGCCCGCGAGAACTCGACGGGGCAGCTCAGCCGCGCCCTGTCCCTGCTCGTCGTCGGGGCGCTCGTGTCGTCGGGGCTCGCGCTCTGGGGAGGGTGGCGGATCGCCCGGGCGCTCAGCGGGTCGATCGAGGACCTGCGCGAGGTCGTGCACCAGCAGCGCCTCGGCCACCGCGACGCCCGGGCCGACGAGGACGAGGGGCCGCTCGACGTGCGCGCGCTCGCCGCCGACTTCAACCACCTCACCGAGACGACCGCCGTGCTGGAGGCCGACCAGCGCGAGGCGATCCGGATGCGCGAGGTCACCCTCGGGCTCGCCACCCGGCTGCGAAGCCGCGTCACCGGCCAGGAGGCACTCGGCATCATGGCCGAGGCGCTGGGGGAAGCGACCGGGACGGTGGCGCTGATCTTCACCACCCCGATGTCCGACCACGACGGCACCACGTGGCGTCTCGCGGCGTCGTGGCCCCTGGGTGCCATCGACGAGTCGAAGATGATCCTCGAGCCTCCCGTCTCGCGCGAGAGCATCGCCCAGGGCCTGTGGCTCTCGGGGCGCCTGCTCGAGACCCCTGACCTGGAGCACGACGAGCTGCGCCACTGGCCGTTCATCGGCAGCATCGCCGAGCAGGTGCCGGCCGGCGCGCTGCTCGGCACCCCGTTCGGTGTGGGCGACGGCGTCATCGGGGCGATGCTGCTCGTCGCGCCCGAGCCCCGGACCTGGACGACGCACGAGCGCACGGCGCTGCAGCAGGCGACCGCCCACACGGCACGGGCCTTCGTGGCCGAGGAGCGTCAGGCCCAGCAGATCGAGCACGTCGAGCGGCTCGAGGCCCTCGACCGGCAGAAGGATGAGTTCGTCGGCACCGTCAGCCACGAGCTGCGCACCCCCCTGACCTCGATCGCGGGCTACCTCGAGATGCTCGAGGACGGCGATCTCGGCGAGCTCGAGCCCGCGCAGCTCAAGGCACTCGCGGTCATCGAGCGCAACACCAAGCGCCTGCGCGGTCTCATCGAGGACGTCCTCGTGCTCAACCGGATCGAGACCCGGGGCCTGGACCCGAGCTTCGTCCCGGTCGACCTCTCGGTGCTCGTGGCCGACGTCGTCCAGGACCTCCAGCCCCAGGCCGGCGACAACCGGGTCGGGCTCGACATCCTCGACATGCCCGAGTCCTGCGTCGTCTCGGGTGACCCCCTGCAGCTCGGGCGCGCCCTCACCAACGTCATCGGCAACGCCGTGAAGTTCTCGCGGGCGGGGGGATCGGTCACGGTCTCGGCCGTCGTCGAGGCCACCAGGGTGCGCGTCCAGTGTCGCGACGACGGGATCGGGATCCCGGAGGCCGACATGCAGCGGATGTTCTCGCGGTTCTTCCGGGCGAGCAACGCCACGGCGCAGGCCATCCCCGGGACCGGGCTCGGCCTGGCCATCGTCAAGGCGATCGTCGAGGCCCACCACGGCGAGCTCGAGCTGCACTCGGTCGAGGGCGAGGGGACGACGGTCGTCCTCGTGCTCCCGCTCGGCACCGCCGCGGACGCCGACGCCGTGGCCTGACAGCGAGCAGGCAGGGCCGGGTCGACTGGACCCGGCACATGCACGAGGGCGGCCCTTCCGACTCTGTCGGAGGACCGCCCTCTGTGCGTCGGGCTGACAGGATTTGAACCTGCGACCCCTTGACCCCCAGTCAAGTGCGCTACCAAGCTGCGCCACAGCCCGTGGCTCGCCCGTGCGTTTCCGCGCGAGCGAACGAAACCATATCCCATGCCCTGCACCCGGACCGAATCGGTTCCGTCCGGGCGCGACGAGGTCAGTAGTCGTGCCGCCGGCGCAGCTCGAAGGGACGCCCGTCGGGGTCTCCGAGCAGGCGCTGCGGGACCTCGAGCACGCGCCGCGGCCACCGGCCGATGTCGGGCTCGCTCACCGTCCGCAGGCGTCCGGTCGGGCGTGGCCCGAGCATGCCGCCGTCGTGCCAGGCCTGAAGCCTCGCGGCGGTCTCGGCATAGGCCGCGAAGAGGCCCTCGGCAGGGATGCAGTCCGCGAGCGCCGTGTCGTGCTCCGGGCCCGACAGCGGGCGGTCGAGGTGTTCCGCGGCCAGACGCAGACGCAGTGAGCGGGCGTAGGGGGAGTGGTCGGCCCCGGCATCGTCGACGACGAGGGCGGCGAGCTCGGAGTCGTGGCCCCACGACCGACGGTTGATGTTGTCCGACCCGATCGTCGCGTACCAGTCGTCGATGACGACGACCTTGGCGTGGACGTAGACCGGCCAGCCCTCGTGGTTCTCGATCCCGTATGCCGCGAAGCGGTCCGGTGCCGCCTCGGTGAACTGCTGGATCGCCTCGTACCGGCCCTCGAGCTGGAGGAGCTCGGCCATGCCGCTCAGGTCCGGGCGGTGGGGGAGGACGGCGACGAGGTGCAGCCCCGGGTTGTCGCGCAGTGCGTCGGCGAGCGCCCGCGTCACCGTCGAGGACCAGAGGTACTGGTCCTCGATGTAGATGAGGCGGCGCGCCTGGGCGATGGCCTTGAGGTGGGCCCGGGCGATCGAGCGCTCACCCCGGGGCGCGAACGGGTAGGCACGCCCCAGGTGCCGGTGCGGGTAGGTGCGCAGCACCTGGACGACGTGCGTGCCGCCCTCGACCGGGTCGGGAGCAGGGCGCCGGGGCGGCAGGGGAGTCGGCTCGTGCTGGACGCGGCTCAACCGGTCACGCAGCCGGGAGTGCAGGGCGGGGGTGAGGGGGGAGGGGTCCTCCCACCGCTCCCGGAAGACCGTCTCGACGTCGGCGACCGCTGGACCGGTGATCGCGCAGTGGACGTCGTGCCAGCCCGGGCTCGGGCCGTACTCGTCGGCGAGCGCCTGCTGCTGGGGGTCGCCGTGGTGCTCGGAGGTGTCCCGGCGCGAGTGCGCGACGTCGATGCCGCCGACGAACGCGACGTCGCGCGAGGGGTCGTTGTGGTGGCGCACGACGACGAACTTCTGGTGGTGGGCCCCGCCGCGCCTCACCCGCATGTCGAGCAGGACCTCGGCGTGCTCGTCGTCGTCGTCGGCGAGCTCCTCGGCGACCGCGCGGTTCTCCTCGGCGGAGAAGTCGAGCTGCTCGGTGTGCGAGCGCCAGATGAGCACGCGGACGTTGACCCTGCGGTTCTCGGCGCGGTCGAGGACCGCGAGCAGCCGGCTGTCGGGGTCGTCGGTGAGCTGCTCGTCGCCGTCGATCCGCCACCCGGCGAACATCACGAGGTCTCCCTCGACGGTGGCCTCGAGGACGCGGTGCAGCTCGGCGAAGTAGGTGGCGCCGTCGACCAGGGGGCGGACGAGGTTGCCCGTCGACCAGGCCCGGTCGCCGGGGTGGTGGTCGTCGATCGTCGTGTGGGGGTTGTCGCGCTCGTCGGCCGTGAGCAGCCAGCGCGTGACGTCGGTGTCCGGGGTCGTGCCCGGGTCGCGGTGCTCGCTCATGCCACTGCCCCCGCCATGCGGTCGACGGCCTCGGTGAGGATCGCCGGCGACGTGGCGAGGTTGACCCGCACGAAGCCGCGCCCCGACTCGCCGAAGGACGGGCCCGAGGAGAAGGCCACCTGCCCCCGCTCCCTGAACACGGCGGCGGGGTCGTCGCCCAGCCCGAGCCCGCGGCAGTCGAGCCACGCGAGGTAGGTGGCGGCAGGGACGGCATACCCGACCTGCGGGAGGCGGTCGGCGAGAAGGCGCGCGAGCAGGCTGCGGTTCGCGTCGATCTCGGCGGTCACGGTGGTGAGCCAGTCGCGACCGTGGGTCCAGGCCGCGATGCCGGCGATCTGGCCCAGGTGGCTGGCGCCGTGCGAGTGGACCTCGTGCAGCGTGGCGCCCGGCGGCGCCTCGTCCCCGGTGACGACGAGGGCGGCCTTGAGGCCGGCGAGGTTCCACGCCTTCGACGGGGAGAGCAGGCTCACGCCGCGTTCGCCGCCGGCCACGGTGAGGTAGGGCGTGAACGTGCCGTCGTGGACGATCGGCGCGTGGATCTCGTCCGCGATGACGGTGACCCCGTGGCGCGCGGCGAGGGTGGCCAGGGTCTCGAGCTCGTCGCGGGTGTGGACCGTGCCGGTGGGGTTCTGCGGGTTGCACAGCAGGTATGCCGGCCGCCCACCTCCCGCGCGTGCCTCGGTGAACGCCCGGTCCAGCGCCTCGGCATCGAGCCGCCCGGCCGGCGTGAGGGGAGCGTCGACGACGACCCGACCGGCCATGTCGACGAAGTCGAAGAAGGCGTTGTAGACGGGCGACGACACGACCACAGGGCCACCCGGGTCGGTCACCTCGCGCAGCACCTCGGTGAGCCCGATCATGACGTCGGCCACGGGGGAGGCGCGCGTCTGGTCGAGGGGCCACGACCACGTGTCCACGGCATACGCGGCTCCTGCCTCGACGAACTCGCCGCCGAGGGGGTAGCCCGTGTCGCCACGCGACATGGCGGCGGTCACGGCCTCGACCACGGGCCGGCAGGGCTCGGCATCCATCTCGGCGACCCACAGCGGGAGGACGTCCGAGTCGTAGAGACCCCACTTGACGCCGGTCCGCCGAGGTCGCCAGGTCGTCGCGTCGCCCGTGAGGAGAGTGGAACTCATGACCTGACTGTAGACACGACCACATAGGCTGAGGACATGACTGCCGGTGAGAGTTTGCGGGGGACCGACAGCGCCCCCGTCGACCGCGTCCTCACGCTGCCCAACGCGCTCTCGGCGCTCCGGCTGCTCGGCGTCCCCGTGTTCATCTGGGCGATCGCGAGCAAGCACGACGCGCTCGCCCTCGTCATCCTCATGGCGTCCGGGATCACCGACTACCTCGACGGCAAGATCGCCCGGCACTACGGCCTCGTCTCGCGGGTGGGGCAGCTGCTCGACCCCATCGCCGACCGCCTCTACATCGTCACGACGCTGCTCGGCCTGGCATGGCGCGACATCATCCCGTGGTGGCTCGTCGCGGTGATCTTCGCGCGCGAGGCCTTCATGGGTGTCGTCGTGCTCATCGCCAAGCGCCACGGCTGGACCGGGCTGCCCGTCCACTTCATCGGCAAGGCCGCGACCTTCAACCTGCTCTACGCGTTCCCGGCGCTCCTCATGGCCGACGGCGACGGCTGGCTCGCGTCGTTCATGCGTCCGGTCGGGTGGGGCTTCGCGTGGTGGGGCACGGTCCTCTACTGGGTGGCGGGGGTCCTGTATGCCGTCCAGCTGCGTCGTCTCATCGCGGACCGGGGTGCCCCGTGAGTGCGGTGCCACCGCGTCCGGCCAGGCGGCCCGACGCGTCGATGACCCTCATCACCTCGATGCTCGAGCGTCCCCTCGACCCCGGGTACGCCGCAGCCGCCGAGAGGCGCGAGAAGGCAGGTCTGCCCCGCGCCAAGGGCCTGCGGTCACCGGCCCTCATCGTCTTCGCCGTCGTCATCGGTGTCCTCGTGGGGATCGCCGCCATGCAGCTGCGTGGCGGCGAGACCACCAAGCAGCGCACCAAGACCAGCCTCATCGAGCGCATCGAGCGTCAGCAGAAGGCCGTCGACACCCAGGCCGCCCAGGCCGGTGCGCTCCGCTCCGAGATCGCCGGGCTGGACGCCGAGACGCTGCGCAACGTCAGTGAGGCGCTGGCCCAGCGGGTCGAGCGCCTCTCGCTCGTGGCCGGCGCCGTCCCCGTCCAGGGACCGGGGTTCGTCGTCACGGTCGACGACGCCGTGACCAACCAGGGGCAGGGCACGAACTCGGACCCGCGCGGTGACAGCGGACCGACCGACGGCAAGGTCATTGCGCGTGACCTGCAGATCCTCACCAACAGCCTCTGGGAGGCCGGCGCCGAGGCTGTCTCGGTCAACGGGCAGCGCCTCACCACCACCGCAGCGATCCGCTTCGCCGGCGAGGCGATCCTCGTCGACTACCGGCCGCTCAAGCGGCCCTACGTCATCACCGCCATCGGCAACCCCGGCAAGATGCCCGCGAGCTTCGCCGACGGCAGCGGGGGCACCTACCTGTCCACCCTCAAGAGCTCGTTCGGCATCCGCGTCAGCACCGTGGTGCGCAAACAGGTCACGATCCCTGCGTCGGCGACGCTGGGGACACGGGCCGCGACCCCCGCGGTTAGGCTCGACGGCGCAGCCACGCCCTCGTCCGAAGGAGAACCCTCGTGATCCCCGCCCTGGGTCTCGTCATCGGCGTGTTCGTCGGTGTCCTGTTGCAGCCCGAAGTGCCGCTGTGGCTCCAGCCCTACCTCCCGATCGCCGTCATCGCGGCGCTCGACGCGGTGTTCGGTGCCGTCCGCGCCGTGCTCGACGGCATCTTCAACGACAAGGTCTTCGTGATCTCGTTCCTGTCCAACGTCGTCGTCGCGGCCTTCATCGTCTTCCTCGGCGACCAGCTCGGCGTGGGCAGCCAGCTCTCCACCGGCGTCGTGGTCGTCCTCGGCGTCCGGATCTTCTCCAACGTCGCCTCGATCCGTCGTCACCTCTTCAACGCGTGAGCCGCCCGTCGTGAGTGCCAAGAAGAAGAAGTCCAAGGCCCCCCGTCGACAGGGGAGCCCTGCTCCCGCACGTCCGGAGGTCGTGGCGCAGCCGGAGGGCCCGACGTCCGCTCCGGCCGAGACCCGGGAGATGGACCGGGCCGTGTCGGTCCCGGTGGTGCCGTCGTACTTCGACCGCGTCGACGAGCCCGAGGTCGTCGAGGAGCCCGCGCTCGAAGAGCCTGCGGCGCTCGAGGAGCCCACGCTTGGAGAGCCTGCGGCGCTCGAGGAGCCCACGCTTGGAGAGCCTGCGGCGCTCGAGGAGCCCGCCCGCGCCGAGACCACCCCGGATGCCGCCGACCCTGCCGAGGCGGCTCCCGTCGACGCACCCGGTCCGGAACCCGTCGAGGCTCCGGCGCCCGTGCCGGCACCCGCCGCACCGAGGACGTCCGGGACGGAGCCGTGGCACGCCCGGCACGCGAAGCCGTCCGCACCGGAGCCCGAGCCGGTCGACGACTCGCAGCCCTATCCCGGCCGGCCCGGTCCGGCGGTGACCTCGCAGCGGGCGTGGCGGCGGCTCATCCGTGCCGGTCGTCCCCGTGCCACCAAGGCCAACGTCCTGGCCACCCTCCTCGCGATCGGCCTCGGGTTCGCCATCGCCGCCCAGGTGCGCCAGACCTCCATCGAGGGCCTCGAGGACCTCCGCGAGGACGAGCTCATCCGCATCCTCGACACCGTCGACCAGGACGGCAACCGGCTCGCCGAGGAGATCCAGACGCTGCGCTTCTCGCGCGACCGGCTGCAGAGCGACACGACGAGCCTCTCTGAGGCACGCACGGCGGCCCAGCAGCGGCTCGACTCGCTCGCCATCCTCACCGGGACGGCCCCCGCGCGTGGACCCGGCATCGTGCTCACCATCCGCGACCCCGAGTTCGGCGTCACCGCGCCGATGCTGCTCGACACCGTGCAGGAGCTGCGCGACGCGGGCGCCGAGGCGGTCGAGATCAACGACGTGCGGATCGTGGCCAACACATACTTCACCGACGGTGAGGGTGGGATCTCGATCTCGGGCAAGGAGGTGTCGGCTCCCTACGTCATCACGGCGATCGGTGACGGCTCCACCCTGGCGTCCGCGATGGAGATCCCCGGAGGCGTCACCAACACCGTCCGCAGCGTCGGCGGCGAGGCCGGTGTCGAGACCAAGGACGAGGTCACCGTGTCCGCATTGCAGAGCGTTTCCGAGCCTCAGTACGCTCGACCCATTCCCAGTCCCACCAAGTCCTGACCGGACCAGAAGGAGTTCACCGATGAGCGACCTCGAGTACCCCAGCGACCTGCGATACACGGCCGAGCACGAGTGGGTGCGCTCCGCCGAGGGTGACACCGTCCGGATCGGGATCACCTCGTTCGCCCAGGACGCTCTCGGTGACGTGGTCTACGTGTCGCTCCCCGCCGTCGGTGACACCGTGGCCGTGGGTGACGCCTGTGGTGAGGTCGAGTCGACCAAGTCCGTCAGCGACCTCTACGCCCCGCTGGCCGGCGAGGTCACCGCAGTCAACGCATCGCTCGACGCGACGCCCGAGCTCGTCAACACCGACCCCTACGGCGAGGGCTGGATGTACGAGATGCGTCCGAGCGACTCGAGCGCCGTCGACGGCCTGCTCGACGTCGAGGCCTACCAGCAACAGCTCAGCTGATTCCCAGCCCGCGTGGCGGGCACATGCCTAGTCATCCCTCGAGTGGTCATCTAGGGTGAGTGCTCCAGACGACACGAGGAGCCGCACAGATGAGTGACCAGAGTCGCGACACGCCCGATCGCGCGTCGGAGCCGAACCCGAACCCCGGGGAGTCGGCGCCTGCCCGCGAGATGGAGTCGTCGACGACGATGCAGTTCCAGGCGGTGCCCGGGCTCGAGCAGTCCGACATCGTCCACGAGAGCGAGCATGTCCTCACGCGGGCCGACCAGGCGACGGTCGAGGCGCTCCGCCCCGGTACCGCCCTCCTCGTGGTCCTGCGCGGTCCCAACACGGGAGCCCGGTTCCTCCTTGACGACGACGTCGTCACCTCGGGGCGCCACCCCGAGAGCGACATCTTCCTCGACGACGTGACGGTCTCGCGCCAGCACGCCACGTTCGAGCGCACCGACGGGCGCTTCGTCGTCAAGGACGCCGGCTCGCTCAACGGCACCTACGTCAACCGTGAGCGCATCGACGACTCGACGCTCCAGACCGGCGACGAGGTGCAGATCGGCAAGTACCGCCTGGTCTTCTATGCCGCAAAGCAGGCCTGACCGGCCGCTGACCATCGGGAAGGTCCTCGACGCCCTGCGTGAGGAGTTCCCGGAGATCAGCATCTCCAAGATCCGCTTCCTCGAGACCGAGGGTCTCGTCGAGCCGGCCCGCACGCCCGCGGGCTACCGCACATATGCCGTGAGCGACGTCGAGCGCCTGCGCTACGTCCTGCGTGCCCAGCGCGACCGGTTCTGGCCGCTCAAGGTGATCCGCGAGTCGCTCGACGCCATCGACCGTGGGCTCGAGCCGGCGCCCGACAGCGACGCGCGGCCGCAGGCACCCCGGCCAGTTGCCGACCCGGACGTTCCCGACGCGTCGGACCTGAGGACCGAGCGCGTCGTCCGGCTCACGCGTGACGAGCTGGCCGACGCGACCGGTCTCGAGCCCGCCGTCATCACCTCGCTCGAGGGCTTCGGGGTGCTCACCGCCGACGCCGACGGCCACTTCTCGGCCGCGGACCTGCAGGCGGCGCACGCGGCAGCCGGCCTTGCGGCATACGGGATCGAGGCGCGACACCTGCGACCGTTCCGTACGGCAGCCGACCGTGAGGTCGGGCTCGTGGAGCAGGCGATGAGCACGCGACGGGCCGGCGGCCGCGCCGCCGACCAGGCCCAGGTGGCCCGGCTCTGCCTCCAGCTGCACGCGGCCCTGGTCAAGGGTGGTCTGGCCCGACCCTGACGACGTACGGTGGAGCAGTGAAGCCACTGGACGTTCTCGGGGTCCGTGTCGAGATGCCGACGAACCAGCCCATCGTCCTGCTCCGTGAGCGTGACGGCAGCCGTTACCTGCCCATCTGGGTCGGCGCCGCCGAGGCCGCGGCGATCGCCTACGCCCAGCAGGGCGTGGTGCCGCCGAGGCCGCTGACCCACGACCTGCTCAAGAACGTCCTCACCGACCTCGGTCACACGATCGACCGCGTGCGGATCATCTCGCTGGAGGACGGTGTCTTCCACGCGGTGCTCGACATCGACGGCGGAGCCAGCGGTGGCGGGCAGAGCATCGACTCCCGGTCGTCCGACGCGATCGCCCTCGCCCTGCGGGCCGGTGTCGAGATCGTCACCTCCGAGGACCTGCTCGACCAGGCCGGTGTGGCCATGGCGGGGGAGCAGGAGGACGACGAGGTCGAGAAGTTCAAGGAGTTCCTCGACCACGTCTCGGCGGACGACTTCGACACGGGACAACAACCGTCAAGTTGAGCCTGAGTGTTACTGGTGTTACTCACGACACGCATGAGGTTAGGGTCGAGTGGTAGTTGACCCGTGCCCCGCTGCCCCCTAGCGTCGCCCTCAAGAGAACGACGACCATGTAGTTACAGCGCATTCGTGGAGCAGCAGGAGGACGGCGTGAACGCCATCGAAGAGAACCCCAAGGGGCATGTGCCGGTCGCGGCCCAGGGTCTGCTGTTCACCGACGACCTCCCCGAGCTCGACGAGGAGCTGGGCTACCGCGGTCCCACGGCCTGCAAGGCGGCCGGGATCACCTACCGGCAGCTCGACTACTGGGCGCGCACCGCGCTCGTCGAGCCGTCGGTGCGTGGCGCCGCGGGCTCCGGGTCGCAGCGCCTCTACGGCTTCCGCGACATCCTCGCTCTCAAGGTCGTCAAGCGGCTGCTCGACACGGGCGTCTCGCTCCAGCAGATCCGTGGCGCCGTGCAGGTGCTGCGCGACCGCGGTGTCGACGACCTCGCCCAGATCACGCTGATGAGCGACGGCGCGTCCGTCTACGAGTGCACCTCGAACGAGGAGGTCATCGACCTGCTCCAGGGTGGCCAGGGTGTCTTCGGCATCGCCGTCGGCAAGGTGTGGCGCGAGGTCGAGGGCGACCTCTCGCACCTGCCCGGTGAGCGTGCGAGCGACGAGACCCCGGCGGCGCACCCGGACGACGAGCTGAGCGCCCGTCGCGCGGCCCGGCTCGCCTGACGCCCGACCTGATCCACCCGACGGTGCGTGCCCTCCGGGGCGCGCACCGTTTTGTTACCCTGAGCGGGCCGCAAACACCGTGCGGGAGAGTCCTCGGCCCGTCAGGGACCGGGGCGCCGAAGGGGCAAACTCCCCGGAACCTCTCAGGCGCAAAGGACCGCACGGATCAGGCACCTCTGAGACGGCTCAGGCCGCGACAGATGGGGAGGCCCGTGCCCGTCCCGTGCGCCAGGAGCCTCACTTCATGACCGACACCACGCTCAGCCCGACCGACCTGCCCGCCTTCGCCGGCCGCCACATCGGGCCCGATGACGAGGCCGTGGCGCAGATGCTCGCCGCCATCGGTCGCTCGAGCCTCGACGACCTCACCTCGACCGCCGTCCCCGACGCGATCCGCGCGACGCAGTCCATGGACATCGCCCCGGCCGAGTCCGAGGCCGCCGTCGTCAAGGAGCTGCGCGCCCTCGCGGGTCGCAACTCGGTGCTCACCTCGATGATCGGGCTGGGCTACTACGGCACCGTCGTCCCGGCCGTCATCCAGCGCAACGTCCTCGAGAACCCGGCCTGGTACACGGCATACACGCCCTACCAGCCGGAGATCTCGCAGGGACGTCTCGAGGCCCTGCTCAACTTCCAGACCGTCGTCAGCGACCTCACCGGGCTGAGCACGTCGGGTGCCTCGCTGCTCGACGAGGCCACCGCCGCCGCCGAGGCGATGACGCTGATGCGCCGCTCGAGCAAGGCCGCCGCCGACGCCGTGCTCCTCGTCGACGAGGCCGTCTTCCCGCAGACCCTCGCGGTCATGCGGACCCGGGCCCTGCCGCTCGGCATCGAGATCGTTGTCGCGGACCTGTCCGGGGTCACCTCGGCCGACGCGCTCGGCGAGTCTGCCGGCGGTCGCGCCGTCTTCGGCCTCCTGGTCCAGTTCCCCGACCTCCACGGCCGGCTGCGCGACCACCGCGCCCTGGCCGCTGCTGCCCACGACGCGGGTGCGCTCGTCACCGCGTCGGCGGACCTCATGGCCCTGACCCTCGCGACCTCACCGGGGGAGTGGGGCGCCGACATCGCGGTCGGGACGACGCAGCGCTTCGGCGTCCCGATGGCCTTCGGCGGCCCACACGCCGGCTACATGTCGGTCCGTGCCGGCCTCGAGCGCACGCTGCCCGGTCGCCTCGTGGGCGTGTCGGTCGACGTCACCGGCGCCCCGGCCTACCGGCTCGCGCTCCAGACCCGCGAGCAGCACATCCGTCGCGAGAAGGCGACGTCCAACATCTGTACGGCCCAGGTGCTCCTGGCCGTCATGGCGAGCATGTATGCCGTCTACCACGGCCCGCGTGGGCTGCGTGCGATCGCCCTGCGCATCCACGCCCACGCCGAGGCGCTGGCCGGTGCCCTGGGGGAGGGTGGGGTCGACGTCGCCGATGGTGCCCGCTTCGACACGCTGTCCGTGAGCGTGCCCGGGCGTGCGGACGAGGTCGTCGCCACGGCGCTGGCCGAGGGCACGAACGTCTGGCGGCACGACGCCGACACCGTCATCGTGTCGGTCGACGAGACGACGGACCTGCACGACATCGCCACAGTGTGCCGGGCGTTCGGTGTCGCCGAGCCCGGTCGCGTCGAGATCGCCGAGCCGGGCTGGGGCGAGGCGCTCGACCGCACGTCGGACTACCTCACGCACCCGGTCTTCTCGAGCCACCACAGCGAGACCGCGATGCTGCGCTACCTGCGCCGGCTCTCGGACCGTGACTTCGCGCTCGACCGCGGCATGATCCCGCTCGGGTCCTGCACGATGAAGCTCAACGCGACGACCGAGATGCTCGCCATCACATGGCCTGAGTTCGCCAACCTCCACCCGTTCGCGCCGCTCGACCAGACCGAGGGCATCCGCGCGCTCGTCAGCGAGCTCGAGCAGTGGCTCTGCGACATCACCGGCTACGACGCCGTCTCCCTCCAGCCCAACGCCGGCTCGCAGGGTGAGTTCGCGGGTCTGCTGGCCATCGCGGCCTACCACCGCTCGCGGGGCGAGGCCGAGCGCAACATCTGTCTCATTCCGGCGAGTGCCCACGGCACCAACGCCGCCAGCGCGGTCATGGCCGGCATGAAGGTCGTCGTCGTCAAGACCGACACGATCACCGGCAACGTCGACATGGACGACCTCAAGGCCAAGGTCGAGGAGCACCGCGACGACCTCGCCGCGATCATGGTGACCTACCCGTCGACCCACGGCGTCTTCGAGGACACCATCAAGGACCTGTGCGCGATGGTGCACGACGCCGGCGGCCAGGTCTACGTCGACGGCGCCAACCTCAACGCCCTCGTCGGGCTCGCGCAGCCCGGGCGGTTCGGCGCGGACGTGTCGCACCTCAACCTGCACAAGACCTTCTGCATCCCGCACGGCGGCGGCGGCCCCGGTGTCGGTCCGGTGGCACTGCGCGAGCACCTCGCGCCGTTCCTGCCCAACCACCCGCTCGACCCCGAGGCCGGACCCGAGACCGGCGTCGGTCCGGTGTCGGCCGCGCCCTACGGCTCAGCCGGCATCCTGCCGATCTCGTGGGCCTACGTGCGGCTCATGGGCGGGGCGGGTCTGCGCCGGGCGACCGAGGTCGCGGTCCTCAACGCCAACTACGTCGCCGCCCGGCTGCGCGACTCCTACCCGGTGCTCTACTCCGGTGAGGACGGCCTCGTCGCCCACGAGTGCATCCTCGACGTCCGTCCGCTCACGAAGGCGACGGGGGTGAGCGTCGACGACATCGCCAAGCGGCTCATCGACTACGGCTTCCACGCTCCGACCATGTCGTTCCCGGTCGCGGGCACGCTCATGGTCGAGCCGACCGAGAGCGAGGACAAGACCGAGCTCGACCGCTTCTGCGACGCGATGATCGCGATCCGGAGCGAGATCGACGCCGTGGGCGCGGCCGGCAACGCCGCCACGAGCGTCCTGCGCGGCGCTCCGCACACCGCCCTGTCACTGGCAGGGGAGTGGGACGTCGACTACTCGCGCGAAGAGGCGGCCTTCCCCAAGGGAGTCGACCCGCTCGCGAAGTACTGGCCGCCCGTCCGCCGCATCGACGGCGCCTACGGCGACCGCCACCTCGTCTGCTCGTGCCCCCCGCCGGAGGCGTTCGAGGACTGACCTGAACCACGGCGTATGCCGTGTGCTCGCGCCGCGTGACCCGCTCGGGTCGCGCGGCGCGTCGCTTGCAGTTGAGGGGAGCCAGGCGCGGGGTGTGGGCTCCCTACGGCGGCTGGGGTCGCTGGTTCTCAGGTCAGGCGGCGCTCTCCGCGCCGGGTGCGGAGACGGCCACCGTGCTGCCGCTTGCGGTCTTGCGGACGGCGAGCTGGCTCGTGATCCGGCTGCGGAGCTCACCGACGTGGGACACGACGCCGACTGCTCGCCCGCCCTCGCGCAGCGAGTCGAGCACCGAGATGACCTGCTCGAGGCTCTCGTCGTCGAGCGTGCCGAAGCCCTCGTCGACGAACAGCGTGCCCAGGTCGAAGCCGCCGGCCTCCTCACGCACGGCATCGGCGAGACCGAGGGCGAGGGCGAGGGATGCCATGAAGGCCTCTCCGCCCGACAGCGTCGAGGTCTCGCGGGTCACACCGGTCCACTGGTCGAGCACCCGGAGCCCCAGGCCGCTGCGGGCGCCGCGGGCTGCGAGCCGGTCGGAGTGCTCGAGCCGGTAGCGGCCGTCGCCCATGATGCGCAGGCGCTCGTTGGCCAGCTGGGCGACCTTGTCGAGCCGGGCCGCGAGGACGTAGGAGGTGAGCCGCATCCGGAGGGTGTTGTTGACCCCGCCCCCGGCGAAGGTGTCGGCGAGGTCCTTGACCCGGTGGTGGCGCTCGAGCGTGGGCCCGGCGGCGTCGAGACCGGCCACGAGGCTGGTGCGCACCGTCGAGAACGACGACGCGGCGGCAGCGACCCGGGTCTGCGCGGACTGAGCCTCGAGCAGGGCGCTCCTGGCCTGCTGGGCCGCGAGTGTCACGGCCTCGAGGTCGGGCTCGGGGGCGGACTCTGCCTCACGCACTGCGGCGTCGTCGAGGACGGCGAGTGCGGCCGCTCGGGCGCGGTCGTGGTCACGGACACGGTCACCGAGTCGCTCGAGGGCGGCCTGAGGGACCAGGGCCGCGGTGGCCGACTCCAACGAGTCGAAGCCGGCCTCGGTCGTCGCCTCGACGGCAACAGCGGTGGACTCGGCGAGCCGGGTGTGGGCGGTCTCGCGGTGCTCGAGCGCGGCGAGCCAGGCGGTGGCGGCGGTGACGAGCCGGTCGTGCCGACGCGACAGCTCGCGGGCGGACGACGAGACCGGGGGCGAGCCCTCCGCTGCGTCATCGTCGCCCGCGCCGGTGCCTCCGCCCCGAGCGGCTCCACCGGTCGTCGTCGGGGTGCACGGGCAGAGGTCGTGGACCGCCTCGAGCTCTCGAACGGCCGCCTGGTCCGCAGCCTCGGCCGCGAGCTCCTGCTCGGCGACCGTCGTCGCGCGTGCGAGGTCGCGTCGAGCCTCGGTGACCGAGGCGTCGATCCGGGCGACCTCCGCGCGCAGGCCGGCCAGGGCGCGCTCGTGGGCCTCCTGCTGACCCGCACGGCGACGGATGTCGGTGTGCCGGCTCTCGGCCTCGCTCGCGGCGGCACGCTCGGCACCGAGGTCGACCTCGCGCACCGATGCGACCTCGAGCGTCTCGAGGCCGTCGGCCAGCAGGGCCGCGGCGCTCGCTGCCTCTGACTCGGCCTGCTGGTGCTGGAGGACCAGCGTGGCGTGCCGGGCGCGGGCGCGGTCCAGCTCGACCGGGGTGACCCGGTCGGCGTCGATGGCGGGGGCAGGGTGCTCGTGGGAGCCGCAGACCGGGCACGAGTCCCCGTCGACCAGACCCTCGGCGAGCTCGGCCGCCATCTGGCCCAGACGGCGTGCGACGAGGTCCTGCTCGTGATCGCGTGCGTCCTGTGCGGCGGTCCTCGCCGTGGCTGCGGCCTCGGCGAGGGCCCCGACCGTGACCTCGCTGGCGACGACCCGCTCGGCGAGGCGCAGGCGCTGTCGTGCGGCCTGCGCCGCCGCGGCGGCACCCTCCAGCGCGGCGGCGGCCTCGAGCGTGTCGGCGAGCAGAGCCTCCACCTCGAGGGCCCGCTGCTCGGCGGCCGCGCGGTCGGCGTCGGCGGTCTCGAGGACGGTGCCGGCGTGGTCGACGGCGAGCTGGTGCGTGCGGACCCGCTCTGCGCGGGCCGCCGACTGGGCCTCGAGCCGGACCAGCTCACGCACGGTGTCGTCGTGGGCGCGGAGCCGGGCGACGAGGTCTGCCGGGTCGTCGGCGTCGGCGTCTTCTTCGGCGTTGCGAGCGGCGGGGACGAGGGCCGCAGCCTGCTGGCGAGCGAGGTCGAGCCGGGAGTCATGCTGCGCCGCCTCGGTCGTGGCGCGCTGGACCGTGTCGAGGTGACCGCGCACCCCGGAGGCGCGGCGTGCGTCGTCGTGGGTCCGCCGCACGGTGGCGATGTCGTCCTCGACGGCGTCGAGGGCAGCGAGTGTCGAGCGGGCGGAGGTCGCGCGCGCCCGCAGGGCGACGGCCGTCCGAGCGTGCTCTGCACGCACCGATGCCAGGGCCTCGGCGCTGACCGCCACGTCGAGCGCCACCATCGCCTCGGAGAGCTGGGCGTCGAGCTGCGTGCCGATGGCGTCGAGCCGGGCGCGCACCGCCTCGGGGGAGTCCGACGATGCGGCGAGCCGGTCGTCGAGGTGCTCGGAGCCGCTGTCCGCGGGGTCGTCCACCAGACCGACGGCCGCCACGACGTCGCCGAGCCGGGCCAGGTCGGTGTCGACACCCGAGCGCACCGCAGCGACCGCCGCCTCGCTCTCGCGTCGCTGGGCCACGAGCCAGTCCTCGACGTCGGCGAAGCGCGAGATGTCGAAGAGCTTCTCGAGCAGGGCGCGCCGGTCGTCGTCCTTGGCCGTGAGGAAGGCGGCGAACTCGCCCTGGGGCAGCATGGCCACCTTGGCGAACTGCTCCTTGCCCATCCCGAGCACGTCGTGGATGACCTCCGCGGCCTCGTCGTTGCGGTTGGACACCACGCGCCAGCCGGCGCCGTCGTGCTCGGAGAGCGTCACCGTCGCGGGGTTCTCGATGGTGCCGGTGCCGCGCTTCTTGGGCCGGGTGTGTGCGGGGGAGCGGTAGAGGCTGAACCGGCGGGTGCCGCAGGTGAACTCGAGCTCGACCGACGGGGTGGCGGTCGGCGCCGCGTGGTCGCTGACGATGCCGCGGCGGTCACGCACCCCAGGGACGTCGGCGAAGAGCGCGAAGCAGATCGCGTCGAGCAGGCTCGTCTTGCCGGCACCCGTCGGGCCGTGGATGAGGAAGAGCCCCGCGGCGGTGAGGGTGTCGAAGTCGACGGTGACCTCGTCGGGGAACGGCCCGAAGGCGGTGGCTCGCAGCCGGTGGATCCTCATGCCGCTCCCGACCGGCGCGAGGTGGTCGACCCGGTCTCGCCGTCGGCGGCGGACCGGCGCAGCCGAGCGCCCTCGACGGCCTCCTCGAGCAGCGCGCGCTCGGCGTCGTCGGCACCGTGCCCACCCCGCACGTGGGTGAGGAAGTCGCAGCACACGCTGAGGTCGGAGCGCTCGGTGAGCGAGGCGGCATACGCGCTCATGGTCGTGACCGCGCCCGTGGGCGCGAAACGGAGGTCGAGGGTGTGGGGGAAACGCACGCGGAGGCGCTCCATGGCACCGAGGGGGCGCACGGGGTCGGTGAGCGTCACCTGGCACCACGCGCCCTCGGCCGCGTCGTGCCTGCGGTCGGAGAGCAGGTCCTCGAGGGTGCCGCTGAGCAGCGCCATCGGTCGCTCGACGGGCGCTGCGACGAACTCCACGCAGGGCTCGTCGGTGGAGAGGTCGACGAGCCACGAGCCCTTGGTGTGGCACGCCTCGCTGAACGACATGGCGACCGGGGAGCCGGAGTAGCGGACACCCTCGGCGACCTCCTGCCGGCCGTGCAGGTGGCCCAGGGCGGCGTAGTCGACGCCGTCGAACACCTCGGGCGGGACGGCCGCGACGCCACCCACGGAGATGTCGCGCTCGGACTCGCTCGTGGCCCCGCCGGTGACGAAGGCGTGGGCCATGACCACGGAGCGCTCGTGGGCACTCTCGGCGAGCGAGGCGCGCACGCGGTCCATGGCGGCGCGCAGGACCCCGGCATGGGTGCGCTCGGACGCGCCGAGCGCACCGGCCGTGAGGGACGGCTCGAGGTAGGGGAGGGGGTGCACAGCCACGCCCTTGACGACGACGGGGCGCCCGATGTCGTCGAGGCTCGTGCGGATGTGCAGACCCGACCGCTCGAGGAGACGGGACGCGAAGCCGAGCCGGATGGCTGAGTCGTGGTTGCCGCTGGAGAGCACCACCGCGGCGCCCGCGTCGATGATCCGCTCGACGGCGTCGGAGAGGAGGCCGACGGTGTCGGGAGCGGGCAGCGCGCGGTCGTAGACGTCGCCCGAGACGAGGACGGCGTCGACGGACTCGGAGCGCACCACCTCGACGAGGGAGTCGAGGAAGGCCGACTGGGCGCCGTGCAGCCCCACCTGGTGGAACGCCCGTCCCAGGTGCCAGTCGGAGGTGTGGATCATGCGCACGTCACCGAGGCTAGGTGGGTCCACCGACAGGACCGATGACCGAAACGCGGATTCGCGACGTTCGCACTCGCGCGCCGTGCTCGGATGGTGATTGAGTGGGGCCCCACGGCGGGCGACGCCGACCAACAGTGAGGTGATGGGCGTGGGTGCTGAGGTCAGCGCGCAGAGCTACACACGCGAGGAGCGTCAGCGCTACCGCGAGAAGGTGCGGCAGAACCTCGACGTGTTCGAGCGGATGCTCACGCAGGACCAGTTCGAGTTCGACCGGCCGATGACTGGTCTCGAGATCGAGCTCAACCTCGTCAACGGGGACTACGACCCGCACTTCGCCAACGCCGAGGTCCTCCAGGCGATCGCCGACCCGGGCTACCAGACCGAGCTCGCGCAGTACAACATCGAGCTCAACGTGCCACCGCGCCCACTGCCCGGCGACTCCGCCCTCGAGCTCGAGGAGGACCTCAGGGCCTCGCTCAACGCCGCCGACGCTAAGGCGCGCGAGGTGGGCTCCCGGCTCGTCTCGATCGGCATCCTGCCCACGATCATGCCCGAGCACTACGAGGGCGAGTGGATCAGCGACAACAACCGCTACACCGCCCTCAACGACTCGATCTTCGTCGCCCGCGGCGAGGACATCTACCTCGACATCCACGGCCCGCACGGGGAGCGGGTCGCGACCTACTGCAACTCGATCGCCCCCGAGTCCGCGTGCACGAGCGTGCAGCTCCACCTCCAGGTGACGCCTGCGGACTTCGCCGACCACTGGAACGCCGCCCAGGCGCTGTCACCGGTCCAGGTGGCGCTGGCCGCCAACTCACCGTTCTTCTTCGGGCAGCGACTGCACGCCGAGACGCGGATCGAGCTGTTCAAGCAGGCCACGGACACGCGGCCGATCGAGCTCAAGAACCAGGGGGTGCGGCCCCGTGTGTTCTTCGGGGAGCGGTGGATCACGAGCATCTTCGACCTGTTCGAGGAGAACTCCCGCTACTTCCCGGCGCTGCTGGCCGAGACCACCGACGAGGACCCGATGGCCCGGCTCGAGGCGGGGGAGGCGCCCGACCTCGCCGAGCTGCGGCTGCACAACGGCACGGTCTACCGCTGGAACCGTCCGATCTACGACATCGTCAAGGGCCGCCCCCACCTCCGCGTCGAGAACCGCGTGCTGCCGGCCGGGCCGACGATCGCGGACACCCTGGCCAACGCGGCGTTCTACTACGGCGCGGTCCGCAAGCTCGCCTCCACCGAGCGCCCCGTGTGGACCAAGATGAGCTTCGCCGCGTGCGAGGAGAACTTCCACCGTGGCGCGCGCGACGGCATCGAGTCGCGCCTGTACTGGCCCGGCTTCGGCGAGGTCGGCGCCGACGAGCTCGTCCTGCGCCACCTCCTGCCGCTCGCCCACGAGGGGCTCGAGGAGTGGGGCGTCTCGCAAGCCGTGCGCGACCGCTTCCTCGGGATCATCGAGGACCGCGCTCGGGCCGGGGTCAACGGGGCCACGTGGCAGACCGAGGCGGTCCGCCGCTTCGAGGACAGGGGGAGCGACCGGCGCACGGCGCTGCACCAGATGCTGGCGGTCTACAGCGAGCACATGGCGAGCAACGAGCCGGTGCACACCTGGCCGCTGCCCTGAGCCTGCTGACGCCCGGAGCGTCGGGACACGCGGGCGTCCTCAGCCCAGGCTGTTCCAGAGCTTGATCGCGGGCTGCTCCCGCTCGTACTCGAGCACGCTCACCGACCCTGCGTCGAGGAGCAGCTTGGCCGCTCCCCGGGGCTGCTCGCGCAGGAACACGGTGGCGAGCACCCGCAGCGCGTGCCCGTGCCCGAAGAGCAGCACGTCGCGCGAGCGGAGGACGGGCGCCGCCCGCAGCAGGACGCGGGAGGCGCGCGCAGCGACCTCCTCGACGGTCTCTCCGGGGGTCGCCCCCGGGACGACGCCGTCCTCGAAGACCGCCCAGTCGTAGCCGAGCTCGGCCCGGATGTCCTTGGTGGTGCGGCCCTCGTAGGCGCCGTAGTCCCACTCGACGAGGTTGTCGTCGACCTCGGCCCGCTCGCCGAAGCCGGCGATCTCCGCGGTGCGCAGGGCCCGCTGCATCGGCGACGACAGGACGAGACCGACGTCGAACGGGGAGAGCCGCTCGGCGAGCGTCGCGGCGTCCGCCTCGCCCTGCTCGGTCAGCGGCAGGTCGGTGGTCCCGGTGTGCTGCCCGGACTCGCTCCACTCGGTCTTGCCGTGGCGGACGAGGACGATGCGTCCCTCGGGGACAGCGGGTGCGCCGGTCATGGTCGTCACTCTGGCAGGATCCCGGTATGCCGCGCCACCTGGCCTTCCTGAGGGCCGTCAACCTCGGTCCGACCCGCAAGGTGCCCATGGCCGAGCTGCGCGAACGCCTCGGGGCAGCCGGGTTCACGGACGTCGAGACCCACATCCAGACCGGCAACATCGCCCTGACGTCGAGGATGCGCTCGCAGGCCAAGGTCGAGGCCGCCATCGAGGAGCTGCTCCTGGAGTGGCGCGACTTCGAGGTGCCGACGATGGTGCGGTCGCCGGCCGAGCTCGCGGGCCTGCGCAGGGCGGTCGACGCCACTGCGCCCCTCCTCGCCGAGGGCGCCCGGCGCTACGTCGCGTTCGCCAAGGGCGAGGTCGGCACGGACGCGCGGGCCGCGCTCACGGCATACGGGGACACGCCGGAGCGTTCACGCGTCGTGGGGCGCGACATCCTCCTGGAGATCGACAGCGAGTTCCACACGGCCAAGCTGGCCGGGGCCAAGCTCGAACGGCTCGCCGGAACGCCCCTCACGGCGCGCGACCTCAAGGTCGTCCGCGCCCTCGACGAGAAATGGAGCACCACATGACCGACACGGAGCACGGCGTCGCGCAGGAGACGGGCGGCACGGGCACGGGCCACCGCTCGGTGACGATGACGCGGACCTCGCACGGCGAGTTCGACGTGACCAACGTGCGTGGCGGGACGATCCACATCGGCACGGGGGAGAGCGACGACTTCACGCCCGTGGAGCTGCTGCTCACCGCGATCGCCGGGTGCAGCGCCGTCGACGTCGACTTCATCACGAGCAAGCGCGCGGAGCCCACCGAGTTCACCGCCACGAGCGCCGGGGTCAAGGCCAAGGACCCGGTCAAGGGCAACCACATGACCGACCTCGAGGTGACCTTCCGCGTCCGCTTCCCCGAGGGTCCCGAGGGTGACAAGGCCCGCGAAATGCTGCCGCGTGCGATCGCCCAGTCGCACGACCGCCTGTGCACCGTCTCCAGGTCGGTCCAGCTCGGCACGCCGATCACGATGCGGGAGGACTGAGCGGTGGCCCGCTACCTCGACGTCCACCCCGTCGACCCGCAGCCCCGCTCGATCGGCCAGGCCGTGGCCACGCTCAGGGAGGGCGGTCTCATCGCCTACCCGACGGACTCCGGCTACGCGCTCGGCGCGGCACTGGGCAACCAGTCGGCCAAGGACCGCATCCGCGACATCCGCAAGCTCGACGACAAGCACCACTACACCCTGGTGTGCGCCGACTTCGCCCAGCTGGGGCACTTCGTCCACGTCGACAACTCGGTCTTCCGCGCGGTCAAGGCGTCCACGCCGGGGCCGTACACGTTCATCCTCCCGGCGACCGGCGAGGTGCCGCGCAGGCTGCTCCACGCCAAGAAGAAGACCGTCGGCGTCCGCATCCCCGAGCACCCCGTCGTGCGGGCCCTGCTCGCCGAGCTGGGCGAGCCGATGCTCACGTCGACCCTCATCCTCCCGGGCGAGAGCGAGCCGATGACCGACGGCTGGCAGGTCAAGGAGGAGCTCGACCACGTCGTCGACGTCGTCATCGACTCGGGGGAGTGCGGCAGCGAGCCCACCACCGTCGTCGACCTCTCCGGCGACGTCCCCGAGGTCGTGCGCGTGGGTGCCGGCGACCCGAGCCGCTTCGAGGAGTGACCGCGCCGGTGACGCCGGAGCCACCGTTCCCCGGGCTCGTCATGCGGGCGATGACCCGTCACGGCGTCGTCCCGAGCCGGGGCTACGTCACGCTCGAGCACGACGAGGCGCTCGTCAGCCACTACCCAGCCGAGCCCGACCGGCCCTTCGTCGTGCACTGGACCCACTCCGAGCGCGAGCCCGCCGACGTCTTCGGTGACCTCACGGCACACCTCGTCGAGCACGGAGCGCGCAGCACCGAGTGGTGGTTCCGCGACGACTCGACCCCGGTGGGTCTCGAGGAGCTCGTGCTCGGCGCCGGAGCGGTGACGACCGAGGACCAGGTGTGCGTGGCGCGTGCCGTCGGCGGCACGGTGCCGGCGTTCGCCCCGGGTGTCCGGGTGACCCTCGTCCAGGACGCGGCGGGCCTCGACGCCGTCGTCGCCATCGGTGCCGAGGTCTTCGGCAACCCGGTCCCGCCCGACCGTGAGGCCCACCTCGCCGAGGTTCTCGACGACCTCGAGAACGCGCGCAGCGCCTGGGTCGTGGGCTGGCTCGACGACGAGCCCGTCGGACGTGCCAGCGTCGGCTTCGAGTGGCAGGTCGCACCGCTCGTCGGGGCCGCGGTCCTGCCGCACGCGCGACGACGGGGCGTGTATGCCGCGATGCTCGCCGCCCGTCTCGACCTCGCGGCGACGGCGCGGTGCCACACGGCGATCACCAAGGCGCGGCGCACCGAGTCGCTCCCGCTGCTGCTGCGCGAGGGGTTCCAGCCGATCGGCCACGAGCGCGCCCACCTGCTCCACGTCACTCCCTGACGTGCGTCACCCCCACCGGCTCAGAGCCCCTGGATGCCGGTGGGGGTGACTGCGGACCTCCCGGGAGGAATCGGGCGGTCGTCGCGCTGCCGGGACGAACTCCCTGATCACCCGGTCGGCAACGCAGGACCAACCTAGGAAGGCGCGGGTCAGCATCGGGTCTGACGCCAGTCAAGACTTGGTATGCCGGGTCAGGGCTGTGTGTCCTCCGCAGGTCCTACGGTGGTCGCCATGGGTGCGTCGGACGTCGTCGAGCTCGCCTTCGAGGCCGAGGTGTGGGAGTGGCGCGGCCCGGCGCCCTACCACTTCGTGTCCGTCCCGGACGAGCTCTGTGACGAGGTGCGCGACGCCGCCGAGGTCGTGAGCTACGGATGGGGGATGGTGCCCGTCGCGGTGAGCATCGGCGACACGTCGTGGACGACGTCGCTCTGGCCCAAGGACGGCGGCTACGTCGTCCCGCTCAAGGACAGGGTGCGGCGTGCCGAGCAGGTCGAGCTCGGCGACGTCGTGGCCGTGGAGCTGCGGGTCGACCTGGTGGTCTGAGCACCGATGACGGCGGGTCGCGTTGTGCCGCAACGGTTTTCGACTAGCTGACGCTCTCACTGAGGACGAAGACGCGCACCCGCCTGCGGTCGTTGATGCGCGAGCGGTAGCGGCGGTAGCCGTCGTAGAACGTCGCGGCCCGGGCGAAGACCTCCTCGACCTCGGCGGGGGTGGCGGGGCGTGCCTGCGCCCGGATGCTGCGTCCCCGGTAGGTCAGCGTGCACTCCGGGTCTGCCTCGAGGTTGAGGACCCAGGCGGGGGTGGACTCCTGGCCGAAGTTCGTGCCGAGCAGGGCGAGGTCACCGGCCAGGGGAGTGGCGATGAGGTGGCTCGTGCGTCGTGCTCCGGAGCGCCGCCCGGTCGTGGTGACGGTGAGGACGGCGATCCCCGTCAGGAGGCCGGGTGCGCTGTGTCGGCCACCGGTGAGGCGTGAGACCGCGGTGTCGAGGTGGCGCAGGGTGCGTGAGAACACCCAGCCGCCGGCGCGGGTCCCGCCGAGCCATCGCACCGCGGCCTGCGCGGGGTTGGCCGTGCTGTGGTGGTAGCCGAGGTCGCTCGCCAGCCCCACGGCTCAGCTCACCGGCTCGAGCCGACGGCTGACGACCCACGCGTGCTTGCCGACCTGCCGCACCCGGGTGAAGCCGAGGTCCTCGAAGAGCTCGAGGGTGGCACTGAAGAGGAACCGGCCGGGGGCGTCTCTCCCCGCTGTCATCTCGGGGATGGCCTCGACCACACCGCCGCCCGCCCTCGCGATGAGGTCCACCGCACCCTCGACCGTCTGCCGGGCCACGCCCTGCCCGCGGTGCCGCTTGTCGACGAAGACGCACGTGATCCGCCAGTCCGGCACCGGGGGAGGGTCCTGCTCGTAGGCCCTGCGGTGCTTGATCCCGGGCAGCTCCTCGACGTCACCGAACTGCGCCCAGCCCTGGACGGCGCCGTCGTCGTCGACGACGAGGGCCGCGTGGGCGCGGTCGGTGAGCACCCGCTCGTGCTTGGCCTCGCGGTGGTCGACGGTGCGCTCACCACGGTCGAGGTGGAAGCCGATGCACCAGCAGCCACCGAAGATGCCGTTGTTGCGGTCGACGAGGTCGGCGAAGCCGTCCCACGAGTCAGGTCCCAGGGGGATGACACGGAAGCCCATAGGCTTGACGATATGGCTGATCTCACCGAACCGTGCCCGAACTGCGGCCGTCTCATGCGATGGGAGACCTCCCACGAGCGCTGTGACGGGTGCGGTTACATCCGCCCGTGCTGCGAGGGTGCGCCGTGCCCGATCCCCTGAGGTCCCGGCTGAGCCCGCGCCAGCTGGGGTTGCTCGACGCGTGGCTGCCCGGTGCGCAGGTCGTGCGGGACCACAGCTGGGGGCTCACGAGCACGGTCGTGCTCGAGGTCGCGGTCGACGACAGGACGTATGCCGTCAAGGCTGCGGCACCGGACGACCACCACCTCGTGCATGAGCTCCGGGCCCACGCGCAGTGGCTCGAGCCGTGGACCTCGGTGGGGGCGGGGCCGATCCTGCGGTTCGGTGACGAGAGCGCGCGCATCCTCGTCACCGAGTGGGTGCCGGGGTCGTTGGTGCAGGGGAGTGGCGCAGAGGGGGAGACCGAGACCTACCGACAGGCCGGTGCGCTGCTGGCCCGGATGCACGGCCAGAGTGCCGTCGAGGACCCCGGTCACGAGGGGCGGGAGACGGCCCGGATGCTCGCCTGGCTCGACCGTCCGCACGGGATCCCGGGGGACCAGGTCGAGCGCGTGCGTGCCGAGGTCGAGCGCTGGCCCGACGACGTCGCCGTGCTCGTGCCGACGCACGGCGACTGGCAGCCGCGCAACTGGGTGGTCGACGACGGCACCGTCCGGGTCATCGACCTCGGCCGGGCCGACCTCCGTCCGGCGTACACAGACTGGGCCCGGCTGGCCGTCCAGCAGTTCGTCGGGAGACCGGACCTCGAGCGCGCGTTCGTCGAGGGCTACGGCTCGGACCCGAGGGAGCCCCGGGCCTGGCGTCGACAGCTCCTGCGTGAGGCCGTCTCGACCGCAGCCTGGGCCCACCAGGTCGGTGACGAGGGTTTCGAGGCGCAGGGGCTGAGGATGCTCGTGGCCGCGCTCCAGCACGACGACTCGACGCAGGAGGTGTCATGAACGGCTCGGCTGCCGTCCCGGGCGACGACGAGGTGGAGGTCAGCGCGCTGGCGATCAACGTCACCGTTCCCGAGTCGCTCCAGTGGCACGACTCGCGCCGCGGCGAGCAGTTCCTGCTGACCTCGATCAACGTGCGGTTGCTGCCCGACGGGCACGTCGCCGCCAAAGCGTACGGCCGACCGGTCGCCGGTGGTCGCGGCGGCTACACGTCGTTCCGCGTTCCGGACCGGCCCGAGCTCGCAGCACTCATCCACGCCGCGGCCACCCGTGCCAGCGGCATGTGGGGATCGCACCGCGGTCTGGGCTGAGGCGGTGAGGGGGAGGTTCCGTGGGCGCTTCCCTGACGTCTACTTGACATAATGTTGATTATCGGCGTAATTCATGAGGTGCGAGAGGGGGTGCTCTCACACGGTGAAGACGCCCCAGCAGAGGTCGTTGCGCAGACGCTGGTCGTCGAGCACGAGCTCGCGGATGCGCTCCGGCAGCTGCTCGCGCTGCCACGCACACTCCCGTCGTCCGAGCTCGAGACCTGTGTCGCCCGGAGCCGTCTCGCGCACCGCCTTGATGGCGTATGCCGCGGCGCCCAGCTCGTGTGCCGCCACGTGGGCCACGCATCCGGCCTGACCCGCCGCGTAGGCCGCGTTCCTGGCGGCTCCGCCGATCGGCCGCGCTGCTCCCATGGCGTGCCCACCCAGCGCCCGGGCGTCCATCATCGCGACCTCACCGCGGGCCCACGCCCGGATGCCGTCGATGGCCGTGCGTGGACGCCGGTCGTCAGGCTGGTCGGACTCGAACAGCTCGAGCACGTGTTCGGCGCAGTCTGCGGCCCAGAGCGCCAGCAGCCGGTGGTCGTCGTCGGTGAGCGTCCCGCCACGACGGATCGTCGTGAACCGTGGATCTCGCGTCCCCGGCAGGATCATCGACGCCACGCACCCTCGAGCATGGCTCGACCCTAGACGTGACCTCCGGCGGCGCGGGACCCGGAGAGAACTGCGTTGCGGCGCCGTCGCAGCCGTCCCTACGGTGGCTCCATGACCTCAAGGTTCCACGGCATCAACATCGAGGCGCACGACCCGAGCCGGGTGGGCCGCTTCTGGGCCGGGGTGCTCGGTTGGGAGCTGGTCGAACACCTGTCCGGGGAGGTGGTGGCGCTCCCCCACGACGGGACGGCATACCGGATCGCGTTCCGCGCCGCGGACACTCCCAAGCTCGACCAGAACCGGATCCACCTCGACCTCACGAGCGCCTCGGACGAGGAGATGTCGGCAACGGTCGCGCGAGCGCTCGACCTCGGGGGCCGGCACATCGACATCGGTCAGACGCCGGACGACGGCCACGTCGTCCTCGCCGACCCCGAGGGCAACGAGCTCTGCGTCATCGAGCCCGGGAACTCCTTCCTCGCAGACACCGGCGTCATCGGTGCGGTGAACTGCGACGGGTCGCAGGCGGTGGGCTACTTCTGGAGCGAGGTGCTCGGCTGGCCGCTCGTCTGGGACCAGGACGAGGAGACCGCGATCCAGTCGCCCGCTGGGGGTTCGAAGATCACCTGGAGCGGTCCACCGCTGATGCCGCGGCTGGGCCGGGACCGGATGCACCTCGAGCTCGAGGTCCCACCCGCCGACGACCTCGGTGCCGAGGTGGACCGTCTCGTCTCGCTGGGCGCCACCGTGCAGACGCGCCCGACGGGGGCCGAGGGTGCCGCCGTGCTCACCGACCCCGACGGCAACGAGTTCCGCATCCTCACGCTCTGACAGGCCGCTCCCCCGGCGTCGAACGGACTCGATGGAGCCCGAACCCGGTGTGCCGCAACAGAAGAAGGACGCCGAGGCGTCCTTCCACTTCCAAGGTATAGCGCACAGGGGGCCTTGTGGCAAGCGGCTGCTCGTGTCCAGAATTGACGGTCGTGGCCGGACGTCCCGGCCGATCGGAGCGCCGCGTGACCCCCACGACCACCAGCTTTTTCGACCTCCCCGACCGCCTCTCCCCCAAGGCCGAACCGTCCCTGATCGCTGCTGACGAGAGGCACTTCCGCGCCATCTCGCAGAGCCTCGACGAGACCGTGACCGAGCTCCGTGAGCGCCTTCGAGCCAGCCGCAGGGCACCCGGCGGGGCGGGGCGGGCCGCGATGGACCGAGACCTCGAGACCCACCGCCTCACCGGCCGCCTGCACACCCTCGGCCGCTACGGCGTGGACCTGTGCCTGGGCCGCATCGTCCTCGCCGACGAGCCCGAGCCGATCCACGTCGGCCGTCTCGGACTGACCGACGCGGACGGCAACGTCCTGCTCGTGGACTGGCGCTCGCCCGTGGCCGAGGCCTTCTTCGGCGCGACGCACGCCAACCCCATGGGACTGGAGAGCAGGCGCCGCTACCGCTGGAGCAAAGGGCGGGTCACCGACTACTGGGACGAGGTGTTCACTCCGGACGGGCTCGAGAGCCGCGCGGCCCTCGACGACCAGTCGGCGTTCCTCGCCAGCCTGGCGACGAACCGGTCCGAGCACATGCGGGACGTCCTCGGGACGATCCAGGCCGACCAGGACGCCATCGTCCGAGCGGGCTCGAAGGGCGCCCTCGTCGTCGACGGCGGGCCGGGGACCGGCAAGACGGTCGTCGCACTGCACCGGACGGCATACCTGCTGTACTCCGACCCCCGGTTGGGGCACCGCAGGGGCGGGGTGCTCGTCGTCGGCCCGCACCTGCCGTACCTGTCCTACGTCTCGGGCGTCCTGCCCAGCCTGGGTGAGGAGGGTGTCCTCACGTGCACGGTGCGTGACCTCGTGTCCGAGGGGGCCGAGGCGCTGCCGGAGTGCGACGACGCGGTGGCCGCGCTCAAGGCGACGGCGATGATGGTGGGTGCCATCGAGCCGGCGGTCCGGCTCTACGAGGAGCCGCCGCGGGACGGCATGACGGTGCAGACGCCGTGGGCCGACGTCTGGCTCGATCCGGACGACTGGGCCGTGGCCTTCGACGCGCCGGCCCCGGGCACGCCGCACAACGACGGGCGCGACGAGGTCTGGGAGGAGCTCGTCACGATCCTCGTGGACAAGCACGACGAGCTGGAGGCGGACGCTCCCGACGACCTGCTGCGGCGCACCCTGCACCAGGACGCCGAGCTCGTCGAGACCTTCTCCCGGGCCTGGCCCCTGCTCGACGCCGACGACCTCGTCGGCGACCTCTGGACCGTCCCGGCCTACCTGCGGCGGTGTGCCCCCTGGCTCGCGCCGGACGAGGTGCGGCTCCTGCAACGGGAGGACCCCACGGCGTGGACGGTGTCGGACCTGCCGCTGCTCGACGCCGCCCGACGCCGCTTGGGCGACCCCGAGGCCTCGCTCCGGCGGCGTCGCCGGCTGGCCGCGGCACAGGCCGAACGCGACCAGGTGGCGACGGTCATCGACGACCTCATCGCGGCCGACGACGACGGCGAGGGGCTCGTGACGATGCTGCGTCACCCGGACATCCGCGAGAACCTCGTCGACGAGGAGGCGCTGGTGCGTACTGGGCCGGAGACGCTCGCGGGACCGTTCGCCCACATCGTCGTCGACGAGGCGCAGGAGCTCACCGACGCCGAGTGGCAGACGCTCCTCGCCCGCTGCCCGTCGAGGAGCCTGACGATCGTCGGGGATCGCGCGCAGGCCCGGGAGGGGTTCCCGGAGTCGTGGGAGGACCGGCTGCGGCGGGTGGGGCTCAGCCACGTCGAGCTCGCGTCGTTGAGCATCAACTACCGCACCCCCGAGGAGGTCATGGCGCAGGCGGCTCCGGTGATCCGTGCGGCCCTGCCCGACGCCAACGTGCCGACGTCGATCCGGAGCACGGGCATCCCCGTGCGGCACGAGGCGGTCACGCGGTGCGACTCGGTGGTCGACGCGTGGCTCGACGAGCACGCCGAGGGGGTCGCCTGCGTCGTCGGCGACCCGACGTTCGCCGCCATGCCACGGGTGCGCTCGCTCGCGCCCGAGCTCACCAAGGGCCTCGAGTTCGACCTCGTCGTCCTTGTCGACCCGCACACGTGGGGTGACGAGGGCCGGGCGTCGGACGTCCGGGGTGCCGTCGACCGCTACGTCGCGATGACGCGGGCCACCCAGCAGCTCGTCGTGCTCACGACGCCTGGTTGATCCTCACGTGGTTGCCGGCGGGGTCGCGGAAGGCGCAGTCGCGCACTCCCCACGGCTGGTCCGTGGGCTCCTGCGTCACCTCGGCCCCGCTCGCCTGGACCGTGTCGAAGGTCCCCTCGAGGTCGGGGGTCGAGAGCACGATCGTGGCGAAGGTGCCCTTGGCCATCATCTCGGCGATCGTCGTGCGCTCCTCCTCGGTGATGCCGGGGTCGGCGGCCGGAGGGTTGAGCACGATCGAGGGCGTCGTGCTGCCCGCCGGTGCGATGGTGATCCAGCGCATCGCGCCCTGACCGACGTCGGCGAGGACGTCGAAGCCGAGGGTGTCGCGGTAGAAGGCCAGGGAGGCCTCGGGGTCGGTGTGCGGGAGGAACGTGTGGTGGATGCTGATGTCCATGCCGCCGACGTTAGTTCGACGGCGGCTGCGGTGCTTCTCGATTCCTGATCGGTCGCGTGACGGCCTTGGTGACGCACGAGGGCAGCTCGCCGTCGGACTGCTCGGCCCGCCGGCGGTAGGCGCTCGGCGACATCCCCACGAGCTCGGTGAACCGGGTGCTGAACGTCCCGAGCGACGACAAGCCGACCGTGAAGCAGACGTCGGTGACGTTGAGGTCGCCGCGACGGAAGAGCGCCATCGCCCGCTCGATCCGACGCGTCATGAGATAGCTGTAGGGCGACTCCCCGTAGGCAGCCCTGAAGGACCGGCTCAGGTGGCCCGAGGACATGTGCACGTCGCGCGCGAGGGACTCGACGTCGAGGGGCAGGTGGAACTCGCGGTCCATGCGGTCGCGCACCCGTCTCAGCAGCGCGAGGTCGCGCAACCGGTCTGCGTTCACCGAGGAGTCGCTCACACCCCAGATCTTGCACCGTCTCCCCGACGGACGCGGTCCACCACCCGGCTACGCTCGGGTGGTGGACGTGGCTCGGCTCGCTGGCACCGGTGACGAGTTCCGTTCTGCAGCAGTGCTGTTCGCCGACTTCAACCGTGAGTACGACGACCCGGTGCCGGACGTCGACGTGATGACCGGTCACCTCGCCCGACTCGTCGACGGGGGCGACACCAGCGTCCTGCTCGCCGGCGACCCCGCCGTGGCCCTGGCGATCGTGCGCTTCCGCACCGCGACCTGGGCCGACGAGACCGAGGCCTATGTCGCAGAGCTCTACGTCGCACCGGACTCCCGCAACCAGGGGCTCGGTCGGCGCTTCCTCACCGACGTCCTCGACCACTGCCGGACCCGCGGCGCGACCTACGTCGACCTCAACACCTCCGAGGACGACGAGGCTGCGCGTCACCTCTACGAGTCGTTCGGGTTCGACTGCCACGAGGGGCGTGGCGAGGGTCCGCTCGCGATCTACTACGAGAAGCAGCTCTGACGCCGCACACCCGAGTCGTCGGTGGTTTGCCGCCCACTCCCCCGTGTGAGACGCTCACGGCAGAGCCTGGTTCCGGGCTCCCGGACGAGGGGCGCCGTACCTGGCAACGCGACAAGACGGCCCGCAGGAGCTGTTCATCATGTCGTGGTTCGTCCTCGTCCTCTCCGGTGTCCTCGAAGCAGTGTGGGCGACCGCCCTCGGCCGTTCCGAGGGCTTCACCAGGCTCGCGCCCACGGTCACCTTCGGCGTCGCCCTCGTCCTGAGCATGGGCGGTCTCGCGTACGCGATGCGTGACCTCCCGGTCGGGACGGCGTATGCCGTGTGGGTCGGGATCGGTGCCGTCGGCACGGTCGGCTGGGCCATGGCCACCGGTCAGGAGCCCGCATCACTCGTCCGGATCCTGCTCGTCGGGATGATCGTCGCCGGCGTCGTGGGGCTCAAGCTCACGCACTGACCCGGCGACGGGACAGGGTGGCCACCTCGACCTCGTAGCGGCTCGCGGCGCCACCGGGAGTTCTGAAGAACCGTCGGCGCAGTGCCCCCGTGACGTGCACGTGGTCGCCGTCAGTCAGCCGCGCCGCGGACCGGCGGGCGGAACGCGACCAGCAGGCGAGGTCGATCGTGTCGACCGGACCTCCCGCCGGGCGGGCGACGACGAGTCGCAGCGTGACGAGGTCGTCACCGCTGGGCAGCACACGCGACTCCGGCTCCCCGCTCACCCGCCCGGCGAGCTCGACGCTGTTGACGCTGGCCTGCGCCGGGGCCTCCTCGGGAGTACTGCGTGCTCGAGCTGGCATGTCCGTCCCCTCTCCGGGGTCGGCGGCTCCGACGCCCGCCCGAACAGGATGGGATCCGGGGGCACCGCGTCGCCACCTCCGAAGGCGACGCTGTGGACGAGGACCCGCGCCGTCACGTCCTGTGGACAACCGCGGCGGACCGGCAACGACAGGCGACGACCGGTGCCGGGGCCCCGCCGGACACGGCACGGCCCCGGGACCCGAGGGTCCCGGGGCCGCAGGACGTCAGTTGGTGGGGCTGCAGAAGGACTTGCCGGCACACATGTACTGCGGGGCCGCCTGCGCTCCCTGGGCGCCGATGATGCCGACGGCGGCCATGACGGCGAGGCCAACGAGGTAACGACGGGTGTTGCGCATGGGTGTCTCCTTTGACGTGGTGCGACCCGGACGCCGGTGTGCGGCCGAGCCTTCCGTGCGGCACTCGCCGGGGCGAGGTCCGTGGCGGGAGTTTCCCGCCGGACCCACCCAACGCGATCGGCTCGGGTGCCGCCCGGCTGCTGCAGGAAGCTGCAGCAGCGCTGCGCGGACGGTCTCGACGTGGCAGGGACCGCCCGCCCCTCGGGGCACGCAGCGCAGTGGCCTGCCCGGCGTCGTCCACGCCGGGCAGGCCACCGTGCCTCACGTCACTGGAGAGTGAGCGCGTACACCTCGAACCGCGGGTCGGTCGGCAGGGTGACCGACCGCAGCTGCTTGCTGCCGTCCGTCGCACCCGACGCCGCGAACAGCTGCACCGGCGGCCCGTCGACGCCCTGGCCGGCGCGGATCCGGTGGTCCATGGCGATGGCGACGGTGTTGCCGTTGCGTCCGCTCCCGGCAGCCCAGTCGGTGAGCGAGACGGGGACGTCCGCCACCGAGCCGTCGGTGTAGGTCACGCGCAGCGCCGTCGAGACGTCACCGCCGTGCGAGGCGCCGACGAGCCGGAGCGTGGACCGCTCCCCCGGCGGCAGGAGCAGGGTCTGTCCGCGGGCCTCCACGAAGTTCGCGGCGGTCCCGGAGGGTGAGGGGACGGCATAGGTCACGCCGTCGTGCACCCACGAGCCGGCAGCCGGGAGCAGCGCTGCGTCGAAGCTCCAGCCGCCGCCGTCGAAGTTGCCCTCGGTCGAGGCCGACACCGTGGCGGTCCCGTCGTGGTTGCGCTCGCCGGCGAGGTCGACCGCGCACGGCGTCGTCGCACCGGCGCAGGCCAGCGGCACCTGGAACCGGACCGGGAGCGTGCGGACGACGTCGGGCACGCCCGGCGCGGACGCGGTGACGACGACCTCGTGGTCACCGGTTGCACCGGCCGGCACCGTGAGCGTCACCGGCACGGACCTCGACGCCGGGACGCTGTTGCTCTTGAGGACGGTGCTCGTCGACGCGGCGGTGGCCTTCCACCCGGCCGGGGCCGTGACCTCCACGCTCACGGGCAGGCTCTTCTGCGCCTGACCCAGGAGGTCGACGACGAACGTCCCGGACGTGTCGCCCTTCGCGAGCACGAGCGGGCTGGGCTTGACCGACATGCTCAGCGACACCGCCTTCGAGCCCTTGGACGTCGACACCGACGGCGGCACGTCCGACGGGCGGGTGCCCCACGAGCTCGGGGTCTCACCGACGACGTGCTCGATCGAGCCACCCGAGCGCAGCGCGTCCCAGTCGACCCAGCTCTTCGTCGACTTCTTGCCGTCGACCGTCAGCGACTGCACGTAGCGGCGGTCGTCCGAGACGCCGGGAGCCGTGATCGTGAGGTGCCCACCCTGGCGCTCCGTCCCGGTCTCGGGCCGTCCCACCGTGATGTCGGTCCGCTCGAACTGCGGGCTCGACACGACGAAGTAGTTCGCGCCGCTCATCGGCGGGTGCAGACCCCACGACGACATGACGTACCAGGCCGACATCGTGCCGAGGTCGTCGTTGCCGGTCATGCCGTCGGGTCCGGGGTTGAACAGCGTGTATGCCGCCCGCGTCACCGTCGCGGTCTTGGCCGGCTCCCGTACCCATGCGTACATGTAGGGAGCGAGGAGGTCGGGCTCGTTGTTCGGGTTGTAGGTGGGCTTGCTGTAGTAGGCGTAGGTCGCCTCGATCCAGTCGGTGCGCACCGTGCCCTCGGGGTCGGTGAGCAGCTTGTCGTAGGCGAAGAACCGGTCGAGCCGCTCGGCCGTGGCCGCGCGCCCGCCCATGAGCTCGACGAGGTCGGCCGGGTCCTGCGGGACGAGCCACTGGTACTGGTAGGCACCACCTTCGTGGAACGCGTGCGACGCGGCGACGGGCTCGTACGGGTCGAGCCAGGTGCCGTCCGCGAGACGAGGCCTGAAGGTGCCGGTCTGGCTGTCGTAGAGGTTGCGGTAGCTGCGACCGCGCTCGTCGAACATCGCGGCGTCGGCCTTCTTGCCCAGCGCCTTGGCCATGATCGCGAGCGAGGCGTCGGCGGCGGCGTACTCGAGCGTCGCCGAGGCGGGGTGGACGCAGTCGTTGTCTCCACCCTTGTGGTCGCAGTCCTTGCCGAGCTCGAGCCCGAACGGGATGTAGCCGAGCTTCTCGTAGTAGTGCTGCCCGCTGCGGCCGTTGTACTGGCTGTCGGTCGGCGGCCGTTCGGTGGCGTTCTGGCGCAGGAGCGCGTAGGCCTCCTTCTCGTGGCCGGCGAGGAAGCCCTTGGACCAGCCCTCGACGAGGAACGGCGTCACGGGGTCACCGGTCATGATGTTGGTCTCACTGTTGGCGAGCGCCCAGCGGGGCAGCCAGCCACCCTCGCGCCCGATCGCGAGGACCGAGAGGTAGGAGTCGCGGGCGACGTCGGGAGCGAGGATCTCGAGGAGCTGGTTCTGCGGACGGTAGGTGTCCCACAGCGAGAAGTTCTGGCGGGCGGTCCAGCCGTCGGAGGTGTGGACCTTGCCGTCCCAGCCGAAGTAGCGCCCGTCGACGTCCTCGGCGAGGTTCGGGTGGAGCAGCGCGTGGTAGAGCGCGGTGTAGTACGCCGTGCGCCGCGGCTCGGTGCCACCGGTGATGCGCGCCTTGCCGAGCTCCTTCTCCCAGCGCTGGGTCAGCGCCGCGCGCGTGGCGTCGAAGTCGAACGAGTCCTTGGTCTCGGCCTCGAGGTTGGCGCGCGCGCCGGCCACGCCGGTGTAGCTCAGGCCGACCTTGAGGGTGCTGCTCGTCGTGCCCTCGGGCAGGGTCACCCAGGCGCCGTTCGCGCCGCCCTTGGTCGAGGCGTCGCGCGCGCCCGGCGTCCGGGTCGAGCCGGACCACGTGCCGAACGACGCGAACGGCTTCTCGAACTGCGCGGAGAAGTAGATCGTGTGCTCGTCCTTGCCGGCACAGAAGTTGCCGTTGTGGATGCGGCCCTCGATCGTCCGGTCGCCGACGACGTGGATCTCGGAGTCGAAGACCGTGCTGTTGGCCTTCGCGGTGTTGAACAGGACGTTGGCCTGCTTGCCCTCGGGGAAGGTGTAGCGCTGCCATCCGGTCCGGTCCGTGGCCGTCAGCTCGGCGTCCACGTCGTACTTCGTGAGCCCCACGCGGTAGTAGCCCGGTGTCGCCTCCTCGTCGTCGTGCGTGAAACCGCTCCGGTATGCCGTGGAGTCCGTCGTCGTGACCGCTCCCGTCGTGGGCATGACGGGCAGCTCGCCCACGACCGGACAGCCGACACCGGACAGGTGGGTCTGGCTGAAGCCGTGGATGAGCGACTGCGAGTAGTCGTAGCCACCCTCTCCCCCGGTGTCCGGGCTGACCTGGACCATCCCGAAGGGGGCACTCGGCCCGGGGAACGTGTTGCCGTTGTCCTGGGTGCCGACGAACGGGTTGACCGATGACGTCAACGGGGCTGCCGCCTCGGCGGTGGGCAGGGTTCGGCCGCTGACCGCGGGAGCGGTGAGCGCGAGCGCCGCAGCGACCGGCAGGAGGGACAGGGATCTGGCGAGGCGATGGCGCATGGGAACTCCTGGTGGGGCGACGGTGGTCCACGGGATGCAGCCAGCCTCTCGGCGCCCGCCACCCCCGGCAACCGCTGGCGGGCCCTTGTCCGGTTCCGGCGACCCACCGGACAAGGCGACATAGCAGCACTCCACGTGGGGGCGCGTGGAACACTGCACGACATGAATGACCGACTCCAGAACGGTGCTCTTGCCGGGCTCCTCGTCCTGACACTCGTCCTCGTCGGTTTCTCCCTCCGCAGCCGCGGCTCCTCGCCGGCCACCACGCAGGCCCGTCCCACGACGTCGTCGGCCAGCGCGACACCCACCCCCACGCCGACCAAGGCCGCGGGACCGGTCGTGTTCCTCGGCGACTCGGTGACCGAGGGCAAGAGCGCCACGACGCCGGCGAAGCGCTGGACCGCCCTCGTGGCACGCTCGCTCGGCCTCAAGGAGGTCAACCTCGGCCACGCCCGCACGGGCTACCTGCGGGTCGGGCCCGACGGGTCGTGCGGCGACGCGGCGTGCCCGAGCTTCAAGGACTCGATCAAGGCGGTCGTGGCCGCTGCGCCGTCGACGGTCATCGTCACCGGTGGTGGCAACGACACCGGGCTGCCCGCCGACGAGGTGTCCGACGCGGTGACGGCCACCCTGTCCGGGCTGCGCAAGGCGCTGCCGGACGCCACGATCTACGTCGTCAACCCGTGGTGGGACCTGCGGCCGCTGCCCGACACGCTCGGCGAGCTCACGACGACGGTGTCCAAGGCGGCGACCGCGGCCGATCTGACCTACCTCGACACCGAGCAGCCGCTCGTGGGCAAGCCCGACCTCATGGTCGCCTCAGGCACCAACCCCAACGACGCCGGCCACGCCGCGCTGGCCAAGGCCGTGACCGAGGCCATGAAGCCGTAGCGGCTGACAGGTGGGGAGGCCTCCTCTAGGCTGAAGCCCACCGACAGGCGGGTTCATGACCCGTCGGCGCAGGGAGCGCGCGGTGCGTACCCGGGAAGTGGATCACGATGCCAAGCAACATGCTGTCGCGAGTCGCGGCAGGCGCGGTCGCCAGTGCGGCCGCTGTTGCGCTGACCTTCGGCGTGGCCTCCGCCGAGCCGGTCCTCCCGACCAACCCGGTGCCAGCCGAGCCCACGACGCCCCCGACGCCGACCCCCGAGCCCACGCCGACGACGCAGGCTCCCACGCCGACCCCGCCACCGACGACCGTGCCGCCGACCCCGACGAGCACCACCACGCCGACGCCGGGCACGACGACTCCCCCACCGTCGACGAGCACCCCGCGGCCCACGTCGACCCCGCGCCCCACTCCGCGCCTGCCGTGGCAGCCACCGGCTCCCGGCCAGTCCAACGACGGCCCGCGGTCCTTCGACCCCGACGTCACCCTGAGCACCACCCAGCTCGCCGAGCAGGTGTCCGCCGCCGAGCAGATCTGGAGCCAGATCACCGCGTCCAACACCGGACTGGCCGTGGCGCTCAAGGAGCTCCAGACCATCGCCTCGCAGTCCAACACGCTTCTCGAGTCGCTGACCGAGGCGCGTGCGGCGGAGGCGGCCGCGACCACCTCCGCGGCGCAGGCCAAGGTCGAGCTCGGTGTGCTGCAGGCGCGTCTCGAGCGCGCCCGGGCGATCGTGCGCGAGTGGGCCTTCCAGGCCTACTCCGAGGGTGGGAGCAGCGGCGAGATGCTCTCGGTCCTCGACGCGATGAAGGCCGAGGAGGCCAAGGTCGGTGACCCTCTGGGCGACCTGTCCTACCTCACCGACCAGCGTGTCCGTGCCGTCGACGAGGTGCGCACCCTCACGGCACGTCAGAACCAGCTCACCGAGGTCCGGGCGGACGCCCAGGCGGCGGCGACGACCGCGGCCGCGACCATCGTGCGCGAGAAGGCCCAGCTCGACGTCCTGCTCAAGACCCAGCAGACCAAGCTCACCGCGCTGCAGAAGTCGCACGCCGCCGACGTCGCGAAGGCCGGTCCCATCGCGGCCTACCTCGCCGGCATACAGACGCCGGAGGCCAAGGCGGCCTACACCAAGCTCGTCGGCGTGCTGGGTTCGGCCATCACGACCTCCGGCATCGGCAAGCCGTGCAGCACCGCCTCCACGAGCTACCCCAACGGTCTGTTCCCCACGAGCGCGCTCTGCCCGCTGTGGCAGGCGTCGGGCGAGATGCTCTCCCCTCGTGCCGCAGCCGCGTTCAACGCGATGAGCCAGGCCTACGCCAAGCAGACCGGCAGCCCGATCTGCGTCACCGACTCCTACCGGTCGCTGAGCCAGCAGTACGTCACCAAGGCCAAGCGCGGTCGCTTCGCGGCCCGTCCGGGCACGAGCCGCCACGGCCTGGGCATGGCGCTCGACCTCTGCGGCGGGATCAACAACTTCGGCTCCCCCGCCCACCTCTGGATGAAGCAGAACGCCCCGCTCTACGGCTGGTTCCACCCCAGCTGGGCCGCTCCGGGCGGGGCGACTCCCGAACCGTGGCACTGGGAGTTCGCGGGCTGAGGACGACACGTCCTCGGTGAGTAGTGATACTCGCCCCCTCGTCGTGCCTCATGTGCGAAAGTTCGGCACATGACGACGCAGTCGGCCGCTCCCGCCATCGACGAGTACGCGGACACCGCCCGGTACCAACGGCCCTGGTACTGGTACGACTGGGCCAACTCGGCCTTCGTCACGACCACGGCCACCGTCCTCTTCGGGCCCTACCTCACCGCCATCGCGAAGGAGGCCGCCTGCCCCGGTCTGGCCGACGGCGCCAGGTGCACCACGGACCTCGACGTGCTGGGGCTCCCGATCGACCCGGGCTCGCTGCACCCCTACACCGTCGGGCTCTCGACCTTCGTCGGGGCCCTGCTCCTCATCTTCGTCGGCGCCATCGCCGACCGGGTCACGCGCCCGGCCCGGCTCATGGCCCTCTTCGCGGGCATAGGGTCGGTCGCGGCCTCGCTGATGTTCTTCGTCGAGGGCACCAACTGGCAGCTCGGCGTCGCGCTGCTCATGGTCGCGAGCATCGCGCTCGGCGCCTCGCTCGTCGTCTACGACGCGATCCTCGTGCGGATCGCCCACCCCGACGACCGCGACAAGGTGTCGTCGAGGGGGTGGGCGCTGGGCTACCTCGGCGGTGGTCTCCTGCTCGCCGTGAACTTCCTCATGCTCAGCAACGAGGAGACGTTCGGTGGGACCGGGCAGACGGTGCGGATCTCCATGCTCATGGCCGGTCTGTGGTGGGGGCTGTTCACGCTCATCCCGGTCCTGGGCATGTGGCAGATGCGCGGCGTCGAGAAGCCTGCCGTCGCCGCCAAGGCCGGTGTCGTCGGCGGGACGTTCCGCCAGCTGTCGGACACGTTCAGGCACCTCCTCGGGCTGCGCCAAACGCTGCTGTTCCTCGTCGCCTACATGTTCTTCAACGACGGCATCCAGACGGTCATCGGCCAGTCGAGCCTCTACGGCACCGCCGAGCTCGGCTTCTCCGAGACGACGATGCTCACGCTCTTCCTCATGGTCCAGTTCGTCGCGTTCGGTGGCGCGCTGATCTTCGGTCAGGTGGCCCGCCGGCTCGGCGCGTGGCGCACCGTCCTCGGCGGCATCATCATGTGGGTCCTCGTCATCGTCGCGGCCTTCTTCGTCCCCGAGAAGGCCCTGGCGGCGCTCTTCGCCCTCGGCGTGGGCATCGGCCTCGTCATGGGCGGCACCCAGGCGCTGAGCCGCTCGATGTACTCGCAGCTGGTCCCCCGCGACCGTGAGGCCGAGTTCTTCAGCCTCTACCAGGCGCTCGAGCGCGGCACGAGCTGGTTCGGTGCCGTGATCTTCGGTGTCGTCCACCAGCTCACCGACTCCTACCGCCCCGCGATCCTCGCCCTCATCGTCTTCTTCGTCCTCGGTGGAGTCCTCCTCGCCAAGGTCGACATGCGCCGGGGCATCCGTGAGGCGGGCAACGAGGTGCCAGCAGTCGTCTAGATCCGCTAGACTGATATGTCGCGTCCTCACGGGCGTGCTCAGTCACACGGGGGAAACGAGCCCTGCCAGGCGGGCCGCGAAGTCTTCGCTGCTCTCGGAACAACGAGTGTTCCTCATCCGTTTCACCCTGTGACACCCGGCGCACCCATCACCCGCCGGGATCCACGAATTCGTTGGGAGTAACCCCATGGCAGAACGCAGCCTGCGCGGCAGCCGACTCGGCGCCCTCAGCATGGAGACGGACGAGAACGTCGTCCCGAGCGAGCGGCAGATCACCACCTACCTGTGCCCGCAGGGCCACAAGATCGAGCTCCCGTTCTCGATCGAGGCCGAGATCCCCCACGTGTGGGAGTGCCGCTGCGGCGAGGAGGCCAAGCTCCAGGGCGGTGGCCCCGAGCCCGAGGCCAAGCCGGTCAAGCACGTCCGCACCCACTGGGACATGCTGCTCGAGCGCCGCTCCATCCCCGAGCTCGAGGAGCTCCTCGAGGAGCGCCTCACCCTCCTTCGCGCCTCGCGCGGCGAGAAGCCGGGCAAGAAGAAGTCCGCCTGACGGGGTTCACCCTCCCAGAAGCGCGTATGCCGTGTGCCCACCTCGGGCACACGGCATACGTGCGTTCCGGGCCGGCCACTGACGGCCCCACCACGAGTCGGTTCCCCCAACTGATGGCCCCACGGCGAGGCGGTACGCCTCGCCGTGGGGCCATCAGTCGTGTGGTGTGGGTGTGGGTGTGGCCCGTGGCGTCAGTCGACGACCTCGCCCTGGATGGTGCCCTGCGGGCCCGGGCTGCCCGGACCCCTGCCGGGGAACGGCACGGCCACGAGGACCCGGCTCGCGACGAAGGCCTCGAGCAGCCGGCGCGCGAAGACGCGGGTGAACGGCATCACGAAGAACAGGCCGATGATGTCGCTGACGAACCCGGGCAGGAGCAGGAAC
This sequence comes from Knoellia locipacati, assembly GCF_007992835.1. Lineage (GTDB taxonomy): Bacteria > Actinomycetota > Actinomycetes > Actinomycetales > Dermatophilaceae > Knoellia > Knoellia locipacati. The sequence continues at coordinate 291,861 of NZ_BKBA01000009.1, read as the reverse complement.
GCGCCTCCGATGAGGACGAGTGCGCTGTCGGCGATCTCGCGGCTCGGCATCCTGCCGGTCCGCGAGGCCTCGCGCAGCGCCCTCCAGGTCCGTGAGCCCTCGCGACGCATGAGCCACGTGCCCAGCAGGGTGAGCACGAGCAGGGCGACGATCGTCCACCCGATGCCGATCGTCTTCCCCACGAGCACGAGGACCGTGATCTCGATGATGGGGGCCAGGACGAGGCCCACCAGCACGTAGGTCAGCCAGCGCGGACGCCGCCGCCGTGCATAGGGGGTGGAGCCGATCGGGGTGTTCACAACCTGTGCCAACGCGCACGCGACGCGAGCCGTTCCCTCACCTGCTCGCTGCGACGCTGCACTCCCCACACCGTGATCCGGCCGAGCGACTCGCGCACGATGCTCTGGTCCATCTTGGACTGCCCGATCTCGCGCTCGACGAAGGTGATCGGCACCTCGACCACCTCGAGCCCGGCGAGGACGGCGCGACGGGTGAGGTCGACCTGGAAGCAGTAGCCGGCCGACTCGACGCTGGCGAGGTCGAGGTCGCGCAGGGCCTCGGCGCGGTAGACGCGGTAGCCCGCGGTGGCGTCGTTGACGTCCATGCCGAGCAGGACGCGGGTGTAGATGTTGCCGCCCACGCTCAGCACCTTGCGGTGGGTGGGCCAGTTGACGACCTTGCCACCGGGGACCCAGCGGGAGCCGATGACGAGGTCGGCGCGGTCGGCGGCGTCGAGGAGCCGGCGCAGGTCCTCGGGCCGGTGCGACCCGTCGGCGTCCATCTCGACGACGGCGTCGTAGCCCTGCTCGAGCGCCCAGGCGAACCCGTGGAGGTATGCCGCCCCGAGACCCTCCTTGCCGGCGCGGTGCAGGACGTGGACCTGGTCGTCGGCGGCGGCGAGGTCGTCGGCGACGCGTCCCGTCCCGTCGGGCGAGTTGTCGTCGAGCACGCAGATGTCGACCTCGGGGACGGCGCTGCGCACGCGTCCGACGATGGTCGGGAGGTTCTCGCGCTCGTTGTAGGTCGGGATGAGCACGACAACGCGGTCGAGGGGTGGACGCTCAGTCAACGGGGTCCTTCGTGGTTCGCGTCGAATCGGGTCGGTTGACCCTATCCCGCCGTGCCCGGAGCACGGCAGCGGCACACAGGCCGAGGAGGACGAGGACCGCGAGGCGCTCCGGCCACGGCCCGAGCGTGTCCGAGAGCGTCCGGTCGGTGCGGATCGCCACGGACCCGATCCGCTGCTCGGCCGTGAAGAGCCCGGTCTTTCCGCTGACCGAGCCGTCGGGTCCGATGAACCCCGAGACGCCGACGGTCGAGACGTGCGCGACCGAACGGCCGTGCTCGATGGCCCGGATCCGCGAGATCGCGAACTGCTGCTCGGACTCCGCGGTGTAGCCGAACGTCGCGTTGTTGGTCTGGACGAGGATGAGTCCCGCGTCCTTGCCGGGCTGGGTCACCGACTCGCGCATGAGACCGTCGTAGGCCACCTCGAAGCAGATCGTGGGCAGGGCCCAGTAGGCGCCGGACGGGGCGTCGATCCGGAAGGCGCCGAGCTCGGTCCCCTGGGTGAAGTCCTTGGTGACGAGGTCGACCTTGTCGCTGAAGTTCCGGAAGAACGACCGGTAGGGGATGTACTCGGCGAAGGGCACCGGGTGGTTCTTCACGTAGCGCTCGGGCTCCGCTCCCCCGGGCCGGTAGAGCAGCGAGACGTTGGAGACCTCGGGCTGTGGCTCCTGGAGCACCGCGCCGACGATGACGGGGACGCCGACCGCCGAGATCGCCCGCTGCACCTGCGCGGCCGCGTCGAGGTTGCGGATGGGGTCGATGTCGGAGGAGTTCTCGGGCCAGACGACCAGGCTCAGCGGCTCGGTGAGGCGCTCCCCGAGGTCCGCCGACCGCATCTGCTCCGCCACGAGCTCGGTGCCGCGGACGTGGTTGTCGAGGACGGCGCGACGCTCGGCGTTGAAGTCGAGACCGGGTCGCGGGACGTTGCCCTGGACCATGGCCACGGTGACCCGTCGTCCGCTGATCTCCGGCGTCGACAGCCCGGCCAGCACGAGGACGGTGGCCGCGGCGACGATCGACGCCACGGCCACCCGGCCGTGGGACCGCACCGTCGTGGCGGCCAGCAGCAGTGCGGTGCCGACGAGGGCCACCGCGAAGGTCACACCCGGCGCGCCGAACCACTGCGCCACGTTGGCGAGCGGGCTGTCCGCCTGGCTGAACGCGAGCCGGGCCCACGGGAAGCCGCCGAACGGTGTCGTCCCCCGGGCCATCTCCTGCGCCACCCACGCGAGGGGGATGACGGCATACGTGGCGTCGCCCCAGCGCGGGCGGAGGCGCCGGCCCACGAAGCCGACGACGGCGCACATCGCGGCGAGGTAGACCGCCTCGAGGGTCGCGAGCGCGAACCACGGGACCTTGCCGACATAGACGCCGGACCACGACAGGACCGGGACGAAGAAGGCCCACCCGGCCACGAGCCCGAGCACGAAGCCGCGCCGCCCACCGACGCCGACCGTCACCCCGCCGAGCAGCGCGACGGCGACCGGTGCCAGCCACCAGAGGTCGTGCGTGGGGAACGCCAGCCACAGGAGCACACCCGAGACGAGCGCGCCGAGGAGGCGGACGGCATACGGGATTCGCGGCGGCACGCAGCCACCGTAGGTCACCGACCTCAGCGCGGCGGCACCACCACGACGCCACGGGCAGTCGTCGCGACGACGGGCGGGTCGAGGACGTCGGCGGCGGACTCGCCACGCTCCGGGTTGCCGCGGGCGACGACCCGCACGGCGAACTCCATCTCGCGGCTGCGGGTGCCGACGCGCACGAGCGTGGCCTCGATCTCGATGCAGTCGCCGGCCCGAACCGGGGCGAGGAACTGGACGTCGCTGTAGGACGCGAACAGGCCCTCGTCGCCGTCGGTGACGATGCACATCTCGGTCGCGACGTCACCGAACGCGGCGAGCGAGTAGGCGCCGTCGACGAGGTTGCCGGCGTAGTGGGCGTGGCTGTAGGGGACGTAGCGGCGGTGGGTGACGGTGCGGCCCACGGTGGCGGCGGTCTCGCTCATGGCGCTCATGCTCCCTTGCTGTGGCTCGTGGCGGCACCCTGCGGCACGAGGGCGTGCACGAGGTAGCTCGCGACCTCGCCGGGCGTCGTGCCGCGGCCGAAGATGCGGTCGACGCCCAGGGTGGCGGCCGAGCCCTCCTCGAAGCGCGGCCCGCCGACGACGAGCAGCGGCACCTTGCCCGCGGGGAACGCCTCGCGGAACGCCGCCGACATCGCGGTGGTGTTGTGGATGTGGGCATCGCGCTGGGTGACGACCTGGCTGACGAGGACGGCGTCGGCCTTCTCGGCGCGCGCCCGCTCGACGAGGTCGGGGACGAGGACCTGGGCGCCGAGGTTCACGACCTTGATCTCGCGGTGGTACTCCAGGCCCTTCTCCCCCGCGAACCCCTTGATGTTGAGGATCGCGTCGATGCCGACGGTGTGCGCGTCGGTGCCGATGCACGCGCCGACGACGACGAGCTTGCGGCGGAGGTGGCGCTTGATCGCGGTGTTGATCTCCTTGCCGGACAGCAGCGGGAACTCCCGCTCGACGACCTCGACGAGGCCGGGCTCGACGAGGTGCTTGACCGAGCCGTAGACGACGAAGAAGGTGAAGCCGTCACCGATGGGCTTGGCGTGCACGAGCAGGGCGGGCTCGATGCCCATCTTGCCGGCGAGCTGCAGCGCCGCGCCCTCGGCGCGCTTGTCGTGCGGCAGCGGCAGGGTGAACGACACCTGCACCATGCCGTCGCCGGTCTGGTCGCCGTAGGGACGCACGACCTTCGGGATCTCGGCGACGTCGGGGAAGTCGGTGACGGCAGGCGTGGAGGTGGGAGTCATCGGGTGGCCCCTGTCTCGAGGAGGGTGATCGCGGGGTTGTCGTAGCCGTCGGCGCGCTCGACGACGCCGTCGAGCCCCTTGCCGGCCGTCGCCGGACGCTTCATCTCACCGAAGGTGCCGTCGGCGATCGCCTCGAGCAGCGGTGCCCTGCCCGGCTCGTCGGTGATCTGCTGGAGCAGGTCGATGGCCTCGCCGAGCACCTGGCGGGCGCGGGTCTGGATGAAGCCGTCGCGCGGCGGGTGGAAGTCCTCGGTGAGCCCGCCGGCGGCGTTGAGGACGTAGCGGACGTTCTGCAGGGCGATGTCGCGGTCCGAGATCCAGGGCGTGACGACGGCCTCGGTCATCATCCCGACGAGCAGGATGCCCTGACCGGTGAGCGCCCCGACGAGGTTGAAGAAGCCGTCGAGGAGGTTGCCCTTGAAGACGTCGCCGGTCATGTGCTTGGTCGGCGGCATCCACTTGAGCGGCGCGTCCGGGAAGAGCGTGCGGGCGAGCAGCGCGTGCGCGAGCTCCATCCGGAACGAGTCGTGCAGGTCGGGGTTGATCTCGAACGCGTGGCCGAGACCGAGCTGCCAGTCCTCGAGCCCGGCCTCCTTGGCGAAGTACTCGTTGAGCAGCTGGCTCACCGTCACGGTGTGCGCCGCCTCGACGGCGTCGCTCGTCGTGAGGTAGTTGTCCTCGCCGGTGTTGATGATGATCCCGGCGCGGGCGTGGACCTGCCGGCTGAACCGCTGGTCGACGAACGTGCGGATCGGGTTGATGTCGCGGAAGAGGATGCCGTACATCGAGTCGTTGAGCATCATGTCGAGCCGCTCCATGCCCGCGAGCGCCGCGATCTCGGGCATGCACAGTCCACTCGCGTAGTTGGTCAGGCGGATGTAGCGCCCGACCTCCTTGCTCGTCTCGTCGAGCGCGGCCCGCATGAGGCGGAAGTTCTCCTGGGTGGCGTAGGTGCCGGCATACCCCTCGCGGGTCGCGCCCTCTGGCACGTAGTCGAGCAGGCTCTGCCCGGTCGAGCGGATGACCGCGATGACGTCGGCGCCCTCGCGGGCGGCGGCCTGCGCCTGCGGGATGTCCTCGTAGATGTCGCCGGTGGCGACGATGAGGTAGATCCAGGGCCGCTGTTCGGGGTCACCGTGGCGCTTGACGAGCCGCTCACGCGCGGCGCGCTGTCGGTCGATCGTGCGTATGCCGTGTGCCACCGCCGTGCGCGACTGCTTGCCGGCCGCCGTGGCGTCCTTGCCCTCCGGGATGCGGAAGTCGACCGACCGGCTGCTCGCCATCTGCGCCAGCGTGAGCAGGTCGGGTGCAGCGCCGCGACGCAGCGCGTCCCAGACGGGCAGGGTCACCCCGTGCTCGAGACCGACTCCCTCACGGACGGCGTCGACGAGGTGGTTGACCCACGGCACCCGCTCGTGGTCGGCGCCGGAGAGACCGGCGAGACGCAGGGTGGCCCGCTCGACCGACACCGTCGTGTGCTGGTTGGCAATCCTGACGACGGGCCTGCCGACCGAACGGGCGAGCTGGCGGGCCCGGCGGACGTCGGCCCGGTCGAGCTCGAGGAGGGGGCGCTGGCGTGAAGACACGACGGCAGGCTACCAACGACACCGCCGATCTTGCGGCCAGCCTCGCCCCACGCCGCAAGATCGGCAGGTCGGCTCGGCCGGTCGCCATCAATGCGGTTGCTCCGTGACCTGCGAGTCGCAAGGCTCGTGCCATGACCCTCGACCTGACCCGGCTGGACCACCTCACCCAGGACGAGCTGTGGGACGAGCAGGCAGCCGCCTCCTACGACACCCCCGGCATCGGCATGTCGTCCGACGAGGTCCTCGGGCCGACGCTCGACCGCCTCGTCGCGCTCGCCGGGGACGGTCGGGCGCTCGAGCTGGCCGTCGGCACGGGCCGGGTGGCGATCCCGCTGGCCCGCAGAGGGGTCCCCGTCACCGGGATCGAGCTGAGCCGGCCGATGCTCGACCAGCTCGGCCGCACCGACGGTTCCGACGCCGTCACCGCCGTCCACGGCGACATGGCGACGACGCGGGTGGAGGGTGAGTTCTCGCTCGTCTACCTCGTCTACAACACGATCGCGAACCTGCTCACCCAGGAGGCGCAGGTCCGGTGCTTCCGCAACGCCGCCGCGCACCTCCGCCCCGGTGGGCACTTCCTCATCGAGCTCTGGGTCCCGGACCTGCGAGCCGTCTCGCCGTCGGCGCCCGCCCAGGTCTTCGCGGTCCGGGACGGCTACCTCGGCCTCGACGCGATCGACACCGCGACCCAGCGACTCATGTCGCACCACGTGACCTTCGACCCGGGCACCGACGGACCCGACCGGCGGTCGGCGCGCATCGGCTTCACCCCGCACCGCTACATCTGGCCCTCCGAGCTGGACCTCATGGGTGAGCTCGCGGGGTTCGAGCTGGCCTCGCGCGACGCCGACTGGTCCGGCGCGCCGTTCACGTCGGAGTCGCGCTCGCACGTCTCGGTCTACCGGCTGCGCTGACCCTCGACCACGGCGAGGCAGGCCTGCGCGATCTCGAGCTCCTCGTTGGTCGGGACGACCCAGACCGGGATGGCGCTGCGGGACGTCGTCACGAGGCGCTCGGGCGCCCCGCCCTCGTTGGCGTCGCGGTCGAGCTCGACACCGAGGATGCCGAGGCCGTCGAGGACCTCGCCGCGCACGAGGCTGCTGTTCTCGCCGATCCCACCCGTGAAGGCGATGGCGTCGACGCGACCCAGCACCACGGCATACGCACCGACGTACTTGCGCAGGCGGTGGACCATGACGTCGAGCGCGAGCGCGGCGTCCTCGTCCCCCGCCTCCCTCCGGGACTCCACCTCACGCAGGTCGGAGACACCGGCGAGCCCCAGGAGCCCGCTGGCCTTGTTGAGGGCCTCGTCGTATGCCGTCCCGTCCAGACCCGCGACCCGCTGCAGGTAGGCGCCCAGCGCCGGGTCGACGTCGCCGGAGCGGGTGCCCATGACGAGGCCCTCGAGCGGGGAGAGCCCCATGGAGGTGTCGACGCTCTCGCCTCCGCGGACGGCGCAGGCGCTGGCGCCGTTGCCGAGGTGCAGGACGATGACGTTGGTGTCCGCCGGCTCGCGCCCGAGGAGCTGGGCAGTGCGCCGCGACACGTAGCGGTGCGAGGTGCCGTGGAAGCCGTAGCGACGGACGCGGTGGCGGTCGCGCCACTCCGCAGGCACGGCATACGTGTGCGCCGCAGGCGGGAGGCTCTGGTGGAAGGCGGTGTCGAAGACGGCGACCTGGGGCACGTCGGGGAAGGTCGTGCGGGAGCCGCGGATGCCTTCCAGGTTGGCGGGGTTGTGCAGCGGGGCGAGCGGGACGAGCTCCTCGATCGCGGCGATGACGTCGTCGTCGACGAGGACGGGCTCGGTGAACTGCGGGCCGCCGTGGACGACGCGGTGGCCGACGGCGAAGAGCCCGAGGGTCGCGAGGTCGGGTCCGTGCTCCCTCAGGGCGGTGCGGGCGGCGTCGAGCGCCTCGGTGTGGTCCGTGCACGTGACGTCCTGCTCGTGGGTCGCTCCCCCGCTCGTGTGCCTGAGGTGCCCGGCTCCGCCGATCCGCTCGACGATGCCCGAGGCCGCGGTCTCACCGGACTCGGCGTCGAGCACCTGGTACTTGAGCGACGACGAGCCCGCGTTGACGACGAGGACGGGACGGCCCTGGTCGGTCGTGCCGGTGGGCATCAGGAGCCTGCCTGGACCGCGGTGATCGCAACGGTGTTGACGATGTCGCGCACCAGCGCTCCTCTGGACAGGTCGTTGACCGGCTGGTTGAGGCCCTGGAGGACCGGTCCGATCGCCACGGCCGACGCGCTGCGCTGGACCGCCTTGTAGGTGTTGTTGCCGGTGTTGAGGTCGGGGAAGACGAGGACGGTGGCGCGACCCGCGACCGGGCTGTCCTTGAGCTTCGTCGCCGCGACGTGGGGGTCGACGGCGGCGTCGTACTGGATCGGGCCCTCGACGAGCAGCTCCGGGGCCCGCTCCCTGACGAGGGCGGTCGCCGCACGCACCTTGTCGACGTCGGCGCCGCTCCCCGACTCCCCCGTCGAGTACGACAGCATCGCCACCCGCGGCTCGATCCCGAACCGCTGCGCGGTGCGGGCCGACGAGATCGCGATGTCGGCGAGCTGCTCGGCCGTGGGGTCGGGGTTGACCGCGCAGTCGCCGTAGACGAGCACGCGGTCGGCGAGGCACATGAGGAAGACGCTCGACACGACCGAGACGTCGGGGGCGGTGCGGACGATCTCGAGCGCGGGGCGGATCGTGTGCGCCGTGGTCGTGATGCTCCCCGACACCATCCCGTCCACGAGGCCGGCGTGGACCATCATCGTCCCGAAGTACGACGGGTCGAGGACGCGGTCGCGCGCCTCGTCGAGGGTGACGCCCTTGTGGCTGCGCAGCTCGGCGTAGGTGCTGGCGAACTGCTCGCGCAGGGCGCTGGTGGCCGGGTCGATGACGTCTGCGGCCGAGATGTCCACCCCGAGGCGGGCCGCGTGCGCCGCGACCGTGTCGGGGTCGCCCAGCAGGGTGAGCCGGGCGATGCGCCGCGACAGGACCGTGTCGGCGGCGAGCAGGATCCGGTCCTCGGCCCCCTCGGGCAGCACGATGTGCGACCCGGCGGCGCGGGCGGCGTCGACGAGGCGGTGCTCGAACATCAGCGGGGTGACGACGCCACCGTCGGCCGGCTCGACGTGGCCGAGCAGCTCCTCGGCGTCGACGCCGTGCTCGACCATCGCCACGGCCGCCGCGAGCTTGCGCGCGGACCCGGGCGTGAGCCGGCCCCGGGCGGACCCGAGCCGGGTCGCGGTCGACATCGTGCCGCCGTCCGTCGCGATGACGGGGAGGACGACGTCGAGTCCCTCGATGAGCCGCTCGACCTGGGCCGGCAGCGGGAACCCGCCGTTGAGCACGATCCCCGACAGGGTCGGGAAGGTCATCGAGCGATGCGCCAGCAGGACTCCGATGACGACGTCCTCGCGGTCGCCGGGCACGATGACGACCCCGCCCTCGATGAGCCGGTCGAGGACGTGCGGCATCGTCATCGCCGCGACGACGAGACCCATGCACTCGCGGTCCAGGAACGCGGGGTCACCGTGGACCAGCCGTCCGTCACAGGCGGCCATGAGGTCGGCGACGGTGGGCGCGCGGAGCAGGGGTGTCTCCGGCAGGACCTGCACCGGCACACCCAGGCGTTCGGCGACGACGTCGCGCGTGGCGTCGACGAGGTCGGGTGCGACTTGGTTGGCGACCACCCCCGTGACGTGGGCGTGCACCCCGCGTGCGGCCGAGACGGCCATCTCCGCGGTCGTGGCCACCTCGCCCGGGTCGCGGTCGGACGCCGGGACGACGAGGAGCAGGCGCGAGCCAAGGTTCGCGGCGACCGAGGCGTTGACCGAGAACTCGGTGGGGGCGGCGACGTCGGTGAAGTCCGACCCGACGACGAGGACGACGTCGTGGTCCCGGGCGACGTCGTGGAAGCGGTCGACGATGACGCCCATGGCCCGCTCGGGCGAGGCGTGGAGCTCGTCGTAGGTCACGCCACAGGCACGCTCGGCGGGGAACGTGCCGGGCAGCCGCGACAGCAGTGTCTGCACGAGCTCGTCGGGCGCACCGGCGCGCACGATGGGCCGGAACACCCCGACGCGTCCCGCGCGCCGGGCCAGCTGGTCGAGCAGTCCGACGGCCACCGCCGACTTGCCCGACTGTGCCTCGGTCCCCGCGATGTAGATGCTCGTCACCACAGTCGCGAAACTACCGTGCTAGCCCTCGAGCCGGCCCTCGAACAGGGTGCGCACCGCGGCGTTCGCGCGCAGGAGCTCGAGTGCGTATGCCGCGTGGCCGGGGACGTAGCCGTTGCCCACGAGCATCGTCACGTCGGCAGCCAGTCCCTCGGCGCCCAGGGCGGCCGCCGCGAAGTTCGTCGCCATCGAGAAGAAGATCACCGTGCCGCCCTCGGCGGTCGCGAGGATCGCCGGCTGCTCACAGCCGGTGACGTCGACGCAGACGACGGTGAGGTCGGCCGGTCCCCCGACCGCGGCCAGGGCGTCACTCAGGCCGATCGGGCTTCGGGCGTCGGCCACGACGACGTGGGTGGCGAGCCCCGTGCCCTCGAGCAGGGCGGCCTCTGCGTCGTCGCGCACGACCGCGACCCGGCGGGTCGCACCGGCGTCGGCGGCTGCGGCCAGCGAGAGGGACCCGGACTTGCCCGCTCCCCCGAGCACGACGACCGAGGGACCCTCCGACTCGTGCTCATCTCGCCCCTTCCCCTCCTCCGTCACGGGCGCCCCGTGGCTCGTGGGAGGAATGGGTGAGGTGGTCACGCGACCGGTGCGGCCGGCATACGAACGGACGGTCCGGGCCACGAGCGCCGGTGCGCCGCAGACGTCCATGACCATGAGCGCCAGCTCGGGCGAGAGGTCGTCGGGGAGCTTCGCGGCGATGGAGCGGCCGAAGAGGATCGCGTGGCCGCTGGCGGGCACCCGCTCCCCCAGCCCGTCCCAGCGCTCGAGGCCGTCGGTGATGGCGAGCGGCGTGAGCGACAGGGAGACGAGGGTGGCCACGCGGTCACCGGCGGCCAGGCCCAGGCCAGACTCGGGCCCGACCTCGGCCACGGTGCCGATGAGCATGCCGCCGCTGCCGGTGACGGGGTTCTGCATCTTGCCGCGAGCGCCGACGATCTCGAGGACCTCGGCCCGGATCGCGGCGCCGTCACCCCCGTGCTTGTCGTGCAGCTGCCGGTAGGACGCGGCGTCGAGGTTGAGGGTGTCCACGTCGATCCGCACCTCGTCGGGCCAGAGCTCCGGACGGGCGTCGAGGACGCGGGCGGCCTGGGGCAGCGACTCCCCCGCCGGCTCGAGGACCCGGTGGACGCCGAGGGGCGACGACGTGGTGGTGGGCTGCGACGAGGGCGAGGCGGGCACGCAAGTTCTCCTGTCTGGCGACACGCGGCAACAAATATTGCGGCATCGAAGTGACGAACGAGTGTTCTGTCCGTATCCTCGCAGACATGACGACGAACATCGAGCAGCCCTACGTCTACCGGCGCAGGGAGCTCGTCGAGCCCGACTGGACCCGCTTCCCGGGGTGGCGTGACGTCACCGCCGCCGAGTGGGCGAGCGCGCAGTGGCAGCGTGCCCACTGCGTCAAGAACGTCGGCCAGCTGCGTGACCTCATGGGCGACCTCCTCAGCGAGGACCTCTACGCCGACCTCGAGCGCGACCAGGCCGAGCGCGCGACGATGTCGATGCTCGTGCCGCCGCAGATGCTCAACACGATGGTGAGCGAGATGAGCTGGACCGACGGCTCGATGCCGGCGGCCGGCGCCGCCTTCACCGAGGCCTTCCTCGCGGACCCGGTGCGCCGCTACATGCTCCCCGTCTTCAGCGACCGCCGCACCGACTGGGCCTCGCACCCGTTCGCCGCGCGCGACAGCCTCCACGAGCACGACATGTGGGCCGTCGAGGGCCTGACCCACCGCTACCCCACCAAGGTGCTCGCCGAGATGCTGCCGACGTGCCCGCAGTACTGCGGCCACTGCACGCGCATGGACCTCGTCGGCAACTCCACGCCGCAGATCGTCAAGCTCAAGCTCGCGGGCAAGCCGGTCGACCGCCACGCCGCGATGCTCGACTACCTCCAGCGCACGCCGCAGGTGCGCGACGTCGTCGTCTCCGGTGGCGACGTCGCCAACATGCCCTGGAAGAACCTCGAGGGCTTCCTCGACAAGCTCCTGCGCATCGACAACATCCGCGACATCCGTCTCGCGACCAAGGCACTCATGGGCCTGCCGCAGCACTGGCTCCAGGACGACGTCGTCGAGGGGGTCGCCCGCGTTTCCGCGCTGGCCCGCTCCCGCGGTGTCTCGCTCGCGATCCACACGCATGTCAACCACGCGCAGTCGGTGACGCCGCTCGTCGCGGCGGCCTCCAAGGCGATGCTCGAGGCCGGGGTGCGGGACGTCCGCAACCAGGGCGTCCTCATGCGCGGTGTCAACGACACGAGCGAGGACCTGCTCGACCTCTGCTTCGCCCTCCAGGACGAGGCGATGATCACGCCGTACTACTTCTACATGTGCGACATGATCCCGTTCTCGGAGCACTGGCGGCTCGCGCTCTCCGAGGCGCAGCACCTGCAGCACTCGATCATGGGCTACCTGCCCGGCTTCGCCACGCCGCGCATCGTCTGCGACGTGCCGTTCGTCGGCAAGCGGTGGGTGCACCAGGTCGACAGCTACGACCGCGACAAGGGCATGTCGTTCTGGCGCAAGAACTACCGCACCTCGATCGAGGGCTCGGACGAGCAGGCGCTGTCGCGCGAGTACGTCTACTACGACCCGATCTACACCCTCCCCGAGGCCGGCCAGGACTGGTGGCGCTCCAACACCGACGTCGACGAGGTGCACGCCGCGGCGCTCGCCGGTGCCGGAGCGAGCCGCGACGCGTCGGCGCGCGACCTCGACTGACCCGAGGTTCCGGACGGGCCCGAACCTCAGCCGAGGTCGGGCCCGTTCGCACGTCCCGGGGCGCCTCGGGGACGCCCCGCGGACGCCCCCGGGGAATGCCGGAGCCGCGCCACGGGTTCTTCTCCTCTCGTACCGTCGAATCGTCCCGAGAGGCCCCCATGAGCACGACCAGCACCCGAACCGGCACCGATCGGGGCGTCGAGCAGGGGACGACCCCCACCGAGCGCGCACGGCGGCGACTGGGCCGCGGGCCCGGGTTCGTCCTGGCCCTCGCGGCCGTCGTCGCGATGATGGTCGGCGCCAGCGCCCCGTCGCCGTTCTATCCGGTGCTCCAGCAGGAGATCGGGTTCTCCGCGGGTCTCATGACGACGATCTTCGGCGTCTACGCGCTGGCCCTGCTCGTCACGCTGCTCGTCACCGGCTCGCTCTCGGACCACATCGGCCGCCGCCCCGTCCTCGCCGTGGGCTTCCTCGTCCTCGCCGCGAGCATGGTCGGTTTCTGGCACTCCGACAGCGTCGCGACCCTGCTCGTCTCCCGCGTCGTCCAGGGTGTCGCCGGCGGCCTGCTCCTCTCGACGATGACGGCCGCCGTCACAGACCTCGAGCCCGTGTCGCGTCCGGGCCTGGCCGCCACGCTCAACAGCGTGACCCCGCTTTTCGGGCTCGCCGCCGGTGCGCTGCTCGCCGGGGCCGTCCTCGACGGCAACCCCGGTGGCGCCCTCACCGTCGTCTTCGCCGCGCTCACCGCGACCTACGCCCTCATGGCCTTGGGCTCGCTCGCCCTGCCCGAGACCTCGCCGCGCCACGAGGGGTGGGCGCGATCGCTCCGCCCGCACATCGGCATCCCGGCAGCCGCACGCCCCGCCTTCCGCAGGTCGGCCCCGGCGCTGTTCGCCGGCTGGGCCACAGGTGGCCTCTACCTGTCGCTCGGTGCGCCGATCGTCGGCCAGCTGCTCGGTGGACGCTCCCACTTCGCCCAGGGCTCCGTCGTCGCGGTGCTCACGGGCACGGGGGCCGTCAGCTCCTACCTCTTCCGCAACCGCACACCGCGGCAGGTGACGATCTACGGGACGACCATGCTCGCCCTCGGCACCGCGCTCACGCTCGTCGCCCTCCATGCGCAGTCGCTCCCGGGCTTCCTGCTCGCCGCCGTCGTGGCCGGCTCGGGCTTCGGGACGTCGTTCCTCGGCATCATGCGCTCGATCACCCCCACGGTCGGCCCGGAGCAGCGAGGCGAGCTCTTCTCGAGCGTCTTCGTCGTGAGCTACCTCGCGTTCGGCCTGCCCGCCGTGGCCGCCGGCTTCGCCGCGCCCGAGCTGGGGCTCGAGACGACGGCGTCGGTCTACGGGCTCGTCGTGGTCGTGCTCTCGGGTGCCGCCGCGCTGATGCGGACCTTCACCACGCGCGAGTGAGCCCACGGCATACCCTCGCGTCATGGGACGCAAGGACCGCGGTGGCTCCGTCGGCACGCCGGCGACCGCCGCGCTGACGAAGGCAGACATCCCGTATGCCGTCCGCGCCTACGAGCACGACCCTGCGGCCGAGTCCTTCGGTCTCGAGGCCGCGCAGGCATTGGGCGTCGAGCCGGAGCGGGTGTTCAAGACCCTGCTCGTCGACACCGGCAGCGGGCTCGCCGTCGGCATCGTCCCCGTGGACGGCACGCTCGACCTCAAGGCGATCGCCATGGCCCTGGGGGTCAAGAAGGTGACGATGGCCGATCCCGGGGCCGCCGAGCGCAGCTCGGGCTACGTCGTGGGTGGCATCTCCCCCATCGGTCAGAAGCGGCCGCTGCCGACCGTGGTGGATGAGTCCGCCTCGTCGCACGAGAGCGTCCTCGTGTCCGGAGGGCGGCGCGGTCTCGACCTCGAGCTCTCGCCGGCCGACCTCGTCCGGGTCACCGGCGCCACCCTGGCGCCGATCGGCCGTCCGACGGCGTGAGAGGGTCGCTCCATGATCGAGATCCTCAGCCCCACGGAGGTCGCGCGCGGACGGGTCACCGGCGCGCTCGTCGGTGAGATCCTTCAGACCGTCAAGGCACGGAGCACCGAGGGGACCAACCTGCTCGAGATCGACGCCTGGACCAAGGCGATGATCCTCGATGCCGGTGCGGAGTCCTGCTACGTCGACTACGAGCCCTCCTTCGGGCGCGGCCCGTTCGGGCACTACATCTGCACCTCGGTCAACGACGCCGTCCTGCACGGGCTGCCGCACGACTACTCGCTGGCCGACGGCGACGTCCTCACGCTCGACCTCGCGATCCTCAGGGCCGGAGTCGCCGCCGACGCCGCGATCACCTTCGTCGTCGGCGGTGCCGACAAGCAGCCCGAGGGTGGTGCGCTCATCGCCGCCACCGAGCGGGCGCTAGAGGCCGGGATCGCGGCTGCCGGCCCGGGGGCCCGGATCGGCGACCTGTCGCACGCGATCGGCACGGTGCTCACCGAGGCGGGCTACCCGGTCAACACCCAGTTCGGTGGGCACGGCATCGGCTCGACGATGCACCAGGACCCGCACGTGTCCAACACCGGCCGTCCGGGTCGCGGGTTCACGCTCCGCCCCGGGCTGATGCTCGCGCTCGAGCCGTGGGTCATGGCCGACACCGCAGAGCTGGTGACCGATGCCGACGGCTGGACGCTGCGCAGCGCGACCGGCTGCCTCACCGCCCACACCGAGCACACGATCGCCATCACCGACGACGGTGCGCAGATCCTCACCCTGCCGGGCGCCTAGTCACGGCTTGCCGCGGCCGGGCGGCTAGGACGCGATCCGCAGGTGGTCTGGCAGCTCACGTACCGCGTTGCCGGTGACGACATAGGTCGCGAGCAGGTTGACCCCGAGCTCGCGACAGCCGTCGACGACGGCCTGGTGGCACGCTCTGTCGTCGTCGGTGAACAGCGGCGAGCCCATCCGGCCCAGTGCCAGCACGAGGGCCGGAGGTCTGAGGTCGGCCACGACCTTGTCGAGCACGAAGCGCACCTGCTCGGGCGTGGGTGAGCCCATCGCCGACGACGACGGGCGTCGTCACCCGGTGGTTCTCGTCGAGGAACACCAGGGCGAGACAGCCGGCCTCGCGGTCGGCGTGGGACACGAAGAGGTCGACGGCGTCGGCGCGCAGCACCGGGTCGTCGAGCGGGAGGTCGCGGAAGTTCGGGGGCAGGTTCTCGAAGGTCATGCCGCCGATGGTGCCGGGTGACGGCGAAACGGCCGTGGGCTTTTCCACAGCCTCCGGACGGCCCCGACGGGCTACTCCCAGGGAGTGGAGAGCACGACCGTCGTCCGGGTCGACACGTTGGCCTTGGCGCGGATCGTCGCCAGCAGCTCCTCGAGCTCGTGCGGCGTGGCCACCCGCACCTTGAGGACGTAGTTCATGTCGCCCGCCACCGAGTGGCACTCCTCGACCGCCGGCACGTCGCGCAGACGGTCCGGGATGTCGTCGGGCGCCGCGGGGTCCAGCGGCGTGATCGAGATGAACGCCGTCATGGCGACCCCGATGGCGGCGTGGTCGATCCTGGCCGTGTAGCCCTTGATGACGCCGCGCTTCTCGAGGCGGCGCACACGCTGATGCACTGCCGACGTCGACATGCCCAGCGCCCGTCCGAGGTCGGTGTAGCTCATCCGTCCGTCGGTCGAGAGCTGGTCGACGATCTTGCGGTCCAGGTCCTCCACGGGGCCAACCCTAGGGCCACAGGGCACGATGTCTGGCATGACGGCACCGTCGAGAACCACACGCTCCCCACGCGGCTCCCTCATCGTGCTCGCGGTCCTCGCCATCCTCTGGCTCGGCTGGCTCGCGTGGTTCCTCTCGGCGCCCGACCGCAACCCGGGCGGGCAGTGTGCCGGCTTGGGCTTCGGGTGCACACCGACGCCGCGCGACGTCGCGTCGTTCGTCGGCGTCATCGGCCTTGCCCCGTTGAGCGTCCTCGTCCTCGTCGTGACCCTCGTCGTCCGCCTCGTGCGGACCCGCTCGGGCTCACGCCGCACCGCGTGGGACGTCGTCGTCGGGGCCCTGCTGGTCGCGGCCGGTGCCCTGTGGCTCGTCGGCACCGTCGCCGGGGCGTTCTGAGCCCTCCCCCGGCCCCGTCATCGCCCAACTAGGCTGCCGCCATGACGACGGACCGGCTCCTGCTCCTCGACTCCGCCTCGCTGTACTTCCGCGCGTTCTACGGCGTCCCGGACCAGCGCACGTCACCCGACGAGCACCCCACCAACGCCCTGCGAGGCTTCCTCGACATGATCGCCACCCTCGTCACGGCGCACCAGCCCACGCACCTCGTCGCCTGCTGGGACAACGACTGGCGCCCCCAGTTCCGGGTCGACCTCATCCCGAGCTACAAGGCGCACCGCGTCGGTGGCCCGGGCGCCACGGCGCCCAGCCCTGCTCCGGGTGACGCCCCCGACCAGGCACACCCCGCCTCCGACGACACCGCCGCCGAGGAGGTGCCGGACGACCTCGCTCCCCAGGTCCCGCTCATCGCCGACGCCCTCGCGGCGTTCGGCATCCCCCGCCTGGGCGCCGACGGGTTCGAGGCCGACGACGTCATCGGCACCCTCGTCGAGCGGCACCGCGGCACGATGGCCATCGACGTCGTCACCGGCGACCGCGACCTGCTCCAGCTCATCGACGACGAGAACGCCGTGCGCGTGCTCTACACCGGCAAGGGCGGTGTCCGTGAGCCCGACCTCGGCACGCAGGCCTACCTCGAGGACAGGTATGCCGTGCCGTCCGGTGACGCGTACGCCGACATGTCGATCCTGCGCGGGGACACGAGCGACGGCCTCCCCGGCGTCAAGGGCATCGGTGACAAGACCGCCGCCCAGCTCATCGCGGCATACGGGACCCTCGACGGCCTGCGCAAGGCCCTCGAGGAGGGTGACCCGGCCATCAAGGGAGCCCGCCGGGCCAACCTCGAGGCGGCCACGGCATACCTCGACGTCGCGCCTCGCGTCGTGCGCGTCGCACGCGACGCCCCGGTCGCGCAGGTCGACACGGCCCTGCCGAAGGCGGTGGCCGACACGCGCCTGCTCAGCGAGCTCGCGTCGACCTACGGCATCACGAACCCGATCAACCGGGTCCTGGCAGCGCTCCAGATCCCCTGAGCCGCAGGGGTTCTCAGTCGAGGCGGTCGGCGGCGACGACGCCGCGCCGGACGCCGTCGATGGCCTTGCGCGCCGACCGGCGCAGCTCGGTGTCGGGGGCGGCGTCGGCGATCTGACCGAGCAGGTCGACGATCTGCTTGCACCGGCGCACGAAGTCACCGGCGGCCATCTCCTGCCCGCGCAGCACGGCGTCGAGCCGCTCGCCGCTCGCCCAGCGGTGCACCATCCAGGCCATCCCGCCGTCGGGGGCCATCGTCGTCTCGAGGCCGTGCTGGCCCTCGAGGTCGTCGAGCTCGCTCCACAGGCGCTGCATCTCGGTGACCGCCGTGGCGACCTCGTCGTTGGGCATCCGGGGTGAGGGGTCGGCCTGCTCGTGCCGGGGCTCGTGGACGAGGGTCGAGACGCAGGCGGCGAGCCCGGGAGCGTCGAGACGCTTCCAGACGTCGCGCCGCAGGCACTCGGCCGCGAGCAGGTCGCGCTCGGTGTAGAGGCGGCGCAGCCGCTCCCCGCGGTCGGTCACCGCGCTGTCGTCGTCGAGGTAGCCGAGCTGTCGCAGCACGACGCAGATCCGGTCGAAGGTGCGGGCGACACTGTTGGTGCGGCCCTCGACCTTGCGCTGCAGGCCGGACGTCTCGCGCTTGAGACGGTGCCAGCGCTCGGCCCACCGGGCGTGGTCCTCGCGGTCGGGGCACTGATGGCACGGGTGGGCCTTGAGCTCCTCGCGCAGGTGCGCGATCCGGTCGTGCTCCTGCGCCGCCTCCCGGCCGACCTCCTTGGCCGACTTCGGCGGCGGGTCGTGCGGCACGGCAATGCGCATCGTCGTCGCCAGGTCACGACGCGACTTCGGTGACTTGGGGTTGAAGTGCTTGGGCACGGTGATGCGGACCGCGGCCTCGACGGGCACGGGGACGTCGGTGAGCGTGAGCCGACGGAACTGGCGGTCCTCGGTGACCACGCCCGGGCCGCTGGGGGCGCCCTTGCCGGTGCGCGCGGACTGGACGACGACGGCCCAGCCGGAGCGACGGCCGGCGGGCACCTTGACGACGTCGCCGACCTTGAGGTTCTCGAGGCTGATGGCTGCCTCGGCCCGCCGGCTGGCCGAACGCTTCTTGGCGCCGTCCTTCTCGGCGTCGGCGATGGCGCGGCGGAGCCCGGCGTACTCGCGGAAGTCCCCGAGGTGGCAGTGCATCGACTCGGCGTAGCCGTCGAGCGCCTCCTCGTTGCGGCGCACCTTGGTGGCGAGCCCGACGACGGCGCGGTCGGCCTGGAACTGCGCGAACGAGGTCTCGAGGATGTCGCGGGCCACCTGGCGACCCACTTGGGCCACGAGGTTGACCGCCATGTTGTACGTCGGCCGGAAGCTCGAGCGCAGCGGGTAGGTGCGGGTCGAGGCCAGGCCACCGACGGCGATCGGATCGAGCCCGCGACTCCACTGGACGACGGCGTGGCCCTCGATGTCGATGCCTCGACGCCCGGCACGCCCCGTGAGCTGGGTGTACTCGGCCGGGGTGACGTCGACGTGCGCCTCGCCGTTGAACTTGACGAGCTTCTCGAGGACGACGGTGCGCGCGGGCATGTTGATGCCCAGCGCCAGGGTCTCGGTGGCGAAGACGGCGCGGATCCGGCCGGCGGTGAAGAGCTCCTCGACGATCTCGCGGAAGAGCGGGAGCATCCCGGCGTGGTGGCACGCGAACCCACGGGAGAGCCCTTCGACGAAGTCGAAGTAGCCCAGGATGCCCAGGTCCTCCTCGGCGAGCGAGCCCATGCGCTCCTCGACGTGGCGACGGATCCGCTCGCCCTCGCGCTGAGGGATGAGCCGGGTGTCGGTGGACAGCAGCTGGCCGACGGCGGCCTCGCACCCCATCCGGCTGAAGATGAACGTGATCGCTGGCAGCAGGCCGTCGCGGTCGAGCTGGGCGATGACCTCGGCGCGGGTGGCGCCGCCGCCGGGTCGTCCGCCGCGGACGAACCCGCGGTCGTCGCGACCGGAGGACCCGCCGGGCCCTGCCTGCCTGCCGTTGCCGCCCGGTCCCCCGCGAGGGCCCTGACCGGCATACCCGGGTCCGCCGGAGCCCCCGCGACCCGGACCGCGTCCGCGGTCGCGACCCATGTCACGGCCGCGCCCACGGTCTCGGGTGCTCCCCCGCACCCACCCGTCGTCAGCCCGGCGCTGGTCGGCTCCGCGGATGGCCTGCACGAGGTCGGGGCTGACCCGTGGGGTCGATCCGTCCTCGCGCGGCTCGGCGGTCTCGTCGACGAAGAGGTCGAACAGCGAGCTGCCGACGAGCATGTGCTGCCAGAGCGGGACCGGGCGGTGCTCGGAGACGACGACGGCGTGGTTGCCGCGGACCTCGGCGAGCCAGTCACCGAACTCCTCGGCGTTGCTCACCGTCGCGGACAGCGAGATCACCTGCACCGACTCGGGCAGGTGGATGATGACCTCCTCCCACACGGCGCCGCGGAAGCGGTCGGCGAGGTAGTGGACCTCGTCCATGACGACGAAGCCGAGGTTGCGCAGCGTCGAGCTCCCGGCATAGACCATGTTGCGCAGGACCTCGGTCGTCATGACGACGACGGGCGCCTCACCGTTGACCGAGGAGTCGCCGGTGAGCAGGCCGACCTTGTCGACGCCGTGGACGGCGACGAGGTCGTGGTACTTCTGGTTCGACAGGGCCTTGATCGGCGTCGTGTAGAACGCCTTGCGTCCCGTCGCCAGCGCGAGGTGGACGGCGAACTCCCCGACGATCGTCTTGCCGGCGCCGGTGGGCGCCGCGACGAGGACGCCCTGACCGGCCTCGACGGCCAGGCACCCCTGCACCTGGAAGTCGTCCAGGGGGAACTCCAACGAGGCCGTGAATGCCGCCAGATGTGGGCCCGGGGTGCTCATGCCGGTCAGGCTACGTCAGGACGGTCACCGCTCCGGGGACGACCTCGCAGTCGAGGGGCAGCGGTTCGAACCGTTCACCGTCGGCGTAGGACACGATCCCCCTGGCCTCCAGCCGGACGTGGCGCCCGCGCAGGATCTCGACGGCGGGGTGGCTCACGTGCTCGCCCTTGAAGACCTTCGGGAAGACGCGCAGCAGCGTCGGGATCGACACCTCGTGGAGGATGAGGACGTCGAGCATCCCGTCGTCGTAGCTCGCCTCCGGGACGACCTTCATGCCTCCCCCGTACGCCGGCCCGTTGGCGACCGCGACGAGCATCGCCTTGGTCTCGTGCCGGGTGCCGTCGATCTCGACGACGTAGGGAATGGGGCGGAAGACACCGAGCTCGCGGGCGATCGCGAGGTTGTAGCGCATCTGTCCCTTGGGCCAGCGCCAGCCGTTGGCACGCTCGTTGACGACGGCGTCGAAGCCCGCGGCGAGCACACCGACGAACCAGCGTGCCTCGCCCTGCGCGGTGACGAGACGGATCGCGTCGATGCGCCGGGTGGCGCCCCGCGTGATCCGCTCGACGGCCTTCGCGGCGTCGCGCACCGGCAGGCCGAGCTCGCGGGCGTTGTCGTTGCCCGTGCCGGCGGCGATGATGCCGAGCGGCACGTCGGTGCCGGCGACGAGGTTGACGCCGAGGTGGACCATGCCGTCACCACCGGCGACGACGACGACGTCGACCGACCTCTCGAGGATCGCGGCCCGGCCCCGCGCGAGGGCGTGCGCCCCGTCCATCGCCGAGAGGTCCACGATCTCGTGCCCCGCGGCGGCCAGGAGCGACGCGGCCTCACGACCGATCCGGGCACCGGTGTTCTTGCCGGCCGTCGGGTTGATGACGAGGCCGACCCGCATCGGGGCGGTCACAGCGTGGAGGCCTCTTCGTCCGAGGCGTCGAGCCAGTCGGGGCGGTCCTGCGCCCGGCGCCGGTCGATGAGGCGGGCGATGCCGTAGGCCACGAAGTACAGGACGATGAGCGGCGTGGCGAGCAGCAGCATCGTGTAGGGGTCGGGTGTCGGCGTCGCGATCGCGGCGAACACCACGATGAGGACGACCGCGGGGCGCCAGCCCTTGATCATGATGTGCGCCGGCAGGACCCCGACGACGTTGAGCGCGACGAGGACCACCGGGAAGAGGAACGCGAACCCGAAGACGAGGATGAAGCGGGTGACGAAGGCGAAGTAGAGCGACGCCTCGGGCAGGTTCGCCGCACCCTCCGGCGTGAAGCCGAGGAGGATCTCGACGGCCTTGGGCAGCGTCGTGTAGCCGAACCAGCAGCCGCCGAGGAAGAGCGGGACGATGGCCGCCACGAACATCAGGGAGAGCCGCTTCTCCTTGCGGGTCAGCCCGGGGACGATGAACGCCCACGCCTGCCAGAGCCACATCGGTGCGGACAGGATGGTGCCCGCCCAGATCGCCAGGCTGAGCCGCTGCGAGAAGGCCGCCGTCAGCCCCGCGTAGTTGAGGTCGATGAGCGAGCCCTCACCGCGCTGCTTCGCGATGTTCGCGATGGGGGCGGTGAGGTGCTCGTAGATGATGTCGAAGAGGTACCAGCCCACGACCGAGCACACGATGAGCGCCGCGGACGCGATGAAGAGGCGTCGACGGAACTCACGCAGGTGGTCGCCGAGCGACATCCTGCCTTCGGGGTCGCGCTCTCGCCGCCGGGGCAGGCGAGGACGACCGGGTCTCGCAACTCGGGCCATGGGGAGGTCGGGTCAGACGATCTTGCGGGTCGCGTCGCCGGTCTGCTCGCCCGACACGTTGTCGGTCCGGGGCGCGTCCTCGTGGATCGGCGTCGTGCCCTGGGCCGTCGTCGGGGTGACGTCGGCCTCACGACGCACGGGGCCACCGTGGACGGTCTCGCCGGACACGGTCTCGGACTTCTTGTCCTTGCCGTCGTTCTTCATCTCGTCGACCTCGGACTTGAACACGCGAGCCGAGCGGCCGAGGCTGCGTGCCGCGTCGGGCAGGCGCTTCCAGCCGAAGATGACGATGAGGAGGACCGCGATGATGATGATCTCGGGGGCGCCGAGTCGGCCACCAAACATGAGTTGCCTTCTTCCGGTGAGGGTCGGGGGTCAGTCTACGTCGTGGGTCTGTGGAGCCAGGGCTGCGGAGGCGCGCGCGGCGATGCGTTCGCCGAGATCCTGCGGTGAGACGACGAGCACGTGGCCGCCCATCCGCAGGACGAGTCGCTCGAGCCAGGCCGTGTCGGCCGTGCGCAGGGTGATGGTGCGAGACCCGTCGGCCTCGTCGCTCGTGGACTCGACCGGGTAGTAGTCGCTCACCCACAGCGCGCCGGGCAGCAGCCGCAGCGTCACGAGCAGGTCGGACTCGGTGGCGCTGAAGATGCTCTCGCCGAGCTCGCGCGGCGACACGCCGTCGGGAGGTGTCCCGTCCTCGTCGAGCACGGTGAGCCCCTCGACCCGGTCGAGCCGGAACATCCGCACGCCCTCGGCGCGGTGGCACCAGCCCTCGAGGTACCAGTGCCCCTCGGCGGCGATGACGCGCATCGGGTCGACGTCGCGTTCGGTCGACTCGTCACGACCGGGCACGTGGTAGGTGAGGTGCAGGCGCCGGTGCTGCTGCACGCCCTCGCGGGCGTGGGCCAGCACCTGGGGGTCGACCGCGTCCGTGAGGTCCACCGACACGCGGGACGCCGGCTCGGCCGCGGTCCCGGCCGCGGCCTCGAGCTTGGCCAGCGCCCGCTCGATCGCGTCGCGCTCGGTGAGGCCGGGGACGTCGAGGAGCGTGCGCAGGCCGACGATGAGGGTGACGGCCTCGTCGACGCCGAGGCGCAGGGGCCGCGAGATCGTGTCGGCGTTGCCCACGAAGACCCGGCCCTCCTCCCAGTCGGCCTCGATGAGCTCGTCGGGCATCTGGCCGTAGCCGCAGAGGAAGAGCAGGTTGAGGTCGGACTCGAGCTGCTCGACGGTGACGCCCAGGCCCCGTGCGGCCTCCTCGAGCTCGATCCCCTGCCGGTTGACGAGCCAGGGCACCATCGTCAGCAGGCGGGTGAGCCGGTTGGTCGCGGTCTCGGTGGCCATCAGGCGCCTGCCTCGTGGGCCGCGAGCACGCCCCGCAGGTGGCTCTGCACACGCTCGAGCAGCTCGGACGGCTCGAGCACCTGGACGTCGTCGGCGTGTCCGGCCACCTCGGCGGCGAACGCGTCGACGTCGTGGAAGTCGATGCTCAGCTCGGACCAGCTCCCGTCGGTGTCGGAGGTGCGGGTGGCGCGGCGGCGCAGGCTGTGGCCGGCGCCGGGACGGACGAGCAGGCGGGCGACGCGGGTCTCGCCGCTGGGCGCGGAGCGTTCGACGAGGACGCGCGCCTCGAAGTCGGCGGGGACCTCGAACGCGCCGGGGCGTCCTGCCGTGCGGACCGTGCCGTCGATGCGCGAGAGCCGGAAGACACGGGTGTCGTCACGGTCGAGGTCGTGGCCAGCGAGGTACCAGCGCCCGTGCCACTGCACGAGCGACCACGGCTGGACGGTGCGGACCTGGGCCTCGGCGCGCTCGGGGCGGCGGTAGCCGAAGGTGATCGGGGTGCGGCTCAGCACGGCGTCTTTGACCGCCTCGAACGCCGGCTCGGTGGTGCGCAGCCGCGGCTCGATGCCGATGAGGGCGCCCTCGTCGCGCTCGACGTCGGATGCGCGGAGCTTGCGCAGCGCCTGGGCGGCGGGACCGGCCATCGAGGCCTGCGCCCAGCTGCGGCTCGCGAGACCGAGCACGGCGAGCTCGTCGGGCTCGAACTCGATGTCGGGCAGGGCGTAGTCGCGCTGGTGGATGCGGTAGCCCGGCTCGTCCTCGTGCAGGACGTCGATCTCCTCGGTCACGAGCGGCACGCCGAGCGCGCGCAGCTCGTCCTTGTCGCGCTCGAACATCCGGTCGAAGGCCTCTGTCGACGCGGTCTCGCCGTACTGCGGCACGAGACCCCGGATCTGGGCCTTGGCGAGCGGGCGGCGGGTGTAGAGGAGCACGAGAACGAGGTTGAGCAGCCGCTCGGTCTTGGCCGCCGGCCCCTGCGCTGCGCTCATGATGTCCGACGGTAGTCGATAGCCTGCCTCCCGTGATGCAGTGGCGCGACGGTGTGGTCCTCCGACAGATCCGTGAGTGGCCGGGGGCGGTGGAGTATGCCGTGAGCCTGGCTCCCGCGACCGACCCCGCGACGGAGGTGCGAGCCCTCGCCTACACGGCGATGGTCGGTCGTCCCGAGCCCGGGGACCGTGTCGTCCTCAATGCCTCCGCCCTGCTCAAGGGTCTCGGCACCGGTGGGCTCGCGTTCGTCGTGGCCCTGCCCGACCGGCTCCCCGCCGACGCCCCCGACTCCCCCGGGCACATCGTCAAGGCCCGCTACACCCCGCAGCAGCAGATGTTCCTCGCCGTCGACGAGCAGGACAGCCCCCACCACCACGTCCTGCGGGACGCCGAGTCCCTCGACGGGATGCCCGTGGTCGTCGCCGACCTGCACTCCGCCCTGCCCGCGATCATCGCCGGTGTCCGGCTCGCGCGCCCGCAGGCCCGGGTCGCCTACGTCATGACCGACGGCGGAGCACTGCCGCTGGCCTTCTCCCGCGCGGTCGCGGGGCTCAGGGAGGCGGGCTGGATCGCCGCCACGATCACCGTGGGCCAGGCGTTCGGCGGTGACCACGAGGCCGTGTCGCTGCACAGCGGCCTGCTCGCGGCCCGGCACGTCGTGGACGCCGACGTCACGGTCGTCGTCCAGGGACCCGGCAACGTGGGCACCGGCACGCCGTGGGGCTACTCCGGTGTCGCCGCGGCCGAGGCACTCCATGCGGCCCACGTCCTCGGCGGCACGAGCATCGCGGCGCTGCGCGTCTCGGGAGCCGACCCCAGGGAACGGCACCGCGGGATCTCGCACCACAGCACCACGGCATACGGGAAGGCCCTGCTGTCGCCGGCGCTCGTCCCGGTGCCCGCCGGTGGAGGACAGCTCGCCGCCCTCGTCCGCAGCCAGGCCGCACGGCTCGCCGAACGCAGCCGTGCCGATCTCGAGGTCGTCGAGATCGGCACGGACGGCGTGCTGGAGGCGCTGCGCCACACCCCGGTGAAGCTCTCCACCATGGGACGGGGCCTCGACGAGGACCTGGCCGGGTTCGTCGTCAGTGCCGTCGCCGGAGTGTGCGCCGCGCAGCGGGTGGAGCCGGTCAGCGCACGCTGACGAGGTCCACGACGAAGATCAGGCTCTCACCGGGCTTGATGACGTTGCCCGCGCCCCGGTCGCCGTAGCCGTAGGTCGGCGGGATGAGCAGGCGGCGCCGTCCACCCTCGCGCATGCCGACGATGCCCTCGTCCCAGCCGCGGATGACCTGGCCGACACCGACCTGGAAGGTCAGCGGCGCGCCGCGGTTCCAGGACGCGTCGAACTCCTCGCCGGTGGAGTGGGCGACGCCGACGTAGTGCGCGGAGATCGTCGCGCCGGCGGTGGCCTCGGCGCCGTCACCGACGGCGATGTCCTCGATGACGAGCTCGGTGGGAGCCTCGTCACCCGGGAAGTCGATCTCGGGGCGGGTGGTGGCGGGGTCGAATCCCATGTGGGGGTCCTCTCGGAAAGGGGGTGTTCGCTGGTGGACGGTGGCTCAGACGGCGCCGAGGATGTCGACGACGAAGACCATGGTGTCGGTGCCCTTGATGTCGCCCTGGCCCTGGGCGCCGTAGCCGTCGGCCGGCGGCACGACGAGGAGCAGGCGGCTGCCGACGGTCTGGCCGACGATCGCCTTGTCCCAGCCGGGCACGACCGCGCCGACGCCGATGGCGGTCGGGTAGCCGGTGGCGTTGGAGTCGAAGACCTTGCCGTCACGCCAGAGGGCGCCGGTGTAGGCGACCTTGATGGTCTGGCCCTTCTCGACCTTGGCGCCGGTGCCGGTGACGAGCGGCTGGTTGACCAGGGCGGTGGGCGCGGTGGTCTTGGGCATGGTGATCGTCGCTGCCTTGCCGGGGTTCATCTTCACGGTCGGCAGGCCGGACTTGGGTGCGACGGCCGCGCCCTCGGCCTCCTTGAGCGGGGCGATCACCTTGTCGACGTCGACGACGAAGAGGATCGGGTCGTCGGCCTTGAGGCCCATGTCGCTCTTGCCCTCGGGACCGTAGACGTCCTTGGTGGGCGCGCCGAGGAGCAGGCGCGCGCCGGGCTTGGCGCCGACGAGGTGCTTGGTGAAGAGCGGGAGCATCTGCTGGTCGGTGAGGTCGATTCCGAGGGTCTGGCCCTCCTTCCAGGTGCTCGTCACGACCTTGCCGTCGGCGCCGTTGACGACCTGGGCCTTGATCGAGAGCATGTCGGTCTTGCCCGCCGCCTTGCCCTCGCCCTCGGTGATGACGCGCTTGGTCTCGGCGGTGAGCTTGAGGGGCTGGGGCGACACCGTGACGGTCGGCTCCTTGGCCGGGTCGGTGCCCTCGACCTTGACCTGGGCCAGCGGGCCGGTGTCGGCCTTGGTGTCGCCAGAGCTGCCGGAGCCGCAGCCGACGAGGGCGACGGCGCCGACGGTCAGGGCAGCGGCGAGAGGGGCGAAACGGGCGCGGGACACAGCAGATGACCTCAGATCGAGCGGGGGGTGGGATCTCCCCACCATAACCACTGGACCTGTCAGCTCCCTGAGATCACCTCGTGCGTCACATGCCGGAGATGAGCCGCTGCACCCGCGGGTCCTCGTTGCGGAAGGGGTCCTTGCACAGCACGGTCCGCTGGGCCTGGTCGTTGAGCTTGAGGTGCACCCAGTCGACGGTGAAGTCGCGACGGTGCTCCTGGGCGGCCCGGATGAAGTCGCCGCGCAGCTTGGCGCGCGTGGTCTGTGGCGGCCTGACCTTGGCCTCGAAGATCTCCGGGTCGGTGACGGCGCGCGCCGCCCTGCCACGTGCCTGGAGCAGGTAGAACAGCCCCCGGCGCCGCGTGATGTCGTGGTAGGCGAGGTCGATCTGGGCGAGCCGCGGGGAGTCGAGGTCGAGCCCGTGCCTGCTGGCGTAGTCGTCGAGCAGCTTGTGCTTGATGATCCAGTCGATCTCGGTGTCGACGGCGCCGTGGTTGCCGCTCTCGACCGCGTCGAGGGTGCGCTCCCAGAGGTCGAGGACGGTCTTGTGGTCGGGATCGCGAGCACCCTCGCGCTCGACGTATGCCGCTGCGGCGGCGAGGTACTCGCGCTGAAGGTCGAGGGCGCTCAGCTCACGGCCGTTGGCGAGGCGGACGAGCCGCCGCCCGGTCATGTCATGGCTGATCTCACGGATGGCTCGGATGGGGTTCTCGAGGGTGAGGTCGCGCATGACGACGCCGTCCTCGATCATCCGCAGGACGAGGTCGCACGAGCCCACCTTGAGCATCGTCGTGGTCTCGCTCATGTTGGAGTCACCGACGATGACGTGCAGCCGGCGGTACTGCTCGGCGTCGGCGTGCGGCTCGTCGCGGGTGTTGATGATGGGACGGCTGCGGGTCGTCGCCGACGAGACCCCCTCCCAGATGTGGTCGGCCCGCTGGCTCACGGCGTACTCGACGCCCTTGGAGGTGCGGACGAGCTTGCCCGCGCCACAGATGATCTGGCGGCTGATGAGGAAGGGCAGCAGCGTGTCCGAGAACACCTGGAAGTCGCCCCCGCGACCGACGAGGTAGTTCTCGTGGCAGCCGTAGGAGTTGCCGGCCGAGTCGGTGTTGTTCTTGAAGACGTAGATCTCGCCGTTGACGCCGTCCTCGTGCAGCCGTGCCTGCGCGTCGGCGACGAGCCCCTCGACGACCCGCTCCCCCGCCCGGTCGTGGGCGACGAGCTGGCGCAGCGAGTCGCACTCGGCGGTGGCGTACTCGGGGTGGCTGCCGACGTCGAGGTAGAGCCGCGAGCCGTTGGCGAGGAAGACGTTGCTCGACCGGCCCCAGGCGACGACCTTGCGGAAGAGGTAGCGGGCGACCTCGTCGGGCGTGAGGGTGCGCTGGCCCTCGGACGAGGCGGTGATGCCGTACTCGTTCTCGATCCCGAAGATCCGTCGCTCCATGGCGCCACCCTAGTCTCGATGGGCGCCGCGCCGGCGGTGGTGGCGCGGACCGGGAGTCCAGCATCCGAAACGGTTGTTCCAGCATCCGGCCAGTAACGGCATGTTGGGGATTCGACAACTTCGCGTTACCGATGAGAGGACTCCCCGATGGCCACGCTGCGTCTCGGCGACACCGCCCCTGACTTCACCGCTGAGACCACCGAGGGTGAGATCAGCTTCCGCGACTGGAAGGGCGACGGCTGGGCCGTCCTCTTCAGCCACCCGGCCGACTTCACGCCGGTGTGCACCACCGAGCTCGGTCGTGTCGCCGCCCTCAAGGACGAGTGGGCCGACCGCAACGCCAAGGTGCTCGCCGTGTCGGTCGACGCCATCGACGACCACCAGGCCTGGAAGAAGGACATCGAGGAGGTCGGAGGCTCGGCCGTGACCTACCCGATCGTCGCCGACAAGGACCGCAAGGTCGCCGAGCTCTACGACATGATCCACCCGGGCGAGGGTGACACCTCGAGCGTGCGCTCGGTCTTCCTCATCGACCCCAAGGGCAAGGTCCGCCTCACGCTGACCTACCCCAAGAGCGCCGGGCGCAACTTCGACGAGGTCCTGCGCGCCCTCGACGCCCTCCAGGTCAACGACTCCGGGCCCTTCTCGACGCCGGCGGACTGGAAGCGCGGCGAGCGCGTCATCGTCGCACCGACCGTCTCCACCGAGGACGCCCTGGAGAAGTTCAAGGATGTCGAGGAGGTCAAGCCCTACCTGCGCTACGCGGCGGCGCCCACCGCCTGACCCTCGACTTCTTGCCCTGCTGGGACGGTGAGCGCCAGCGAGGTGTCCCAGCAGGGCAAGAAGTCGAGCAAGATGTGCTCATGGCCGACGACATCGCACTCGAGATCCCCGCTGACCTGCTGCTGCCCGCATCGGGCTCCGGTCCGGGGATCGTCCTGTTCCAGGAGATCTTCGGGGTGACCGACTACATCCGGTCGCGGGCCCAGGACCTCGCCGACCTCGGGTACGTCGTGCTCGTCCCCCACCTCTACGGACGCCTCGGCGACCCGGTGGTCGAGGAGGGCGGCGAGGGGCTCCCCCGCGCGATGGCCCTGCTCGAGGAGGTCGACTGGCAGCTCGCCGTCGCCGACGGTGTCGACGCGGTGGCCGCGCTGCGGGCTCACCCGGCCGTCGCGGGTGGCGCGGGCGTGCTCGGCTTCTGCTTCGGTGGCGGCATGGCGTTCAACGTCGCCGCGGTGGCAGACCCGAAGCCGGATGCGCTCGTGAGCTACTACGGCTCCGCGCTGCCGGGCCTGCTCGGTCTCGCGCCCGAGGTGACCTCGCCGAGCCTTCACCACTTCGGCGACAGTGACGACTACATCCCCCTCGACACCGTGCGCGACATCGAGCGAGCGGTGACGGAGGGCTCCGACGACGTGACGTTCGAGGTGCACCCCGGCGCAGGCCACGCCTTCGACAACCCGTCGCCGATGTTCCACCACGCCCAGGCGTCGGCGGCCGCCTGGCAGCAGACGACACAGTGGCTCGGCCGGCACCTCCCGGTGACCGCGCAGGCGACCGCCGGCTGACACCCGCGACCACGGGCTGGCGACCGCCGCCCCCACCGAGCGATCACCCGTGTCGGCGGGGTCCTAGTCGGAGTCGGGCGTCGGCTCGTCGCCGTGCCGCTGGGTCTGCGGGTTGCTCGCGGCCTGCCTCGGCGTGTCGTGGCCCTCGGGCGGGACGTCGTCGGTCGGGTCGTCCACGGACAGCAGGTGCCCGAGCAGGTCGCCGTTGATCCGGCTGAACATGCGCCGCGACCGGGTGCGGTCGAGCACCGCGACCTCGAGATGGGCCGGACCGAGCTCGCGGTCGGGGCCGCCGGCGGGGTCGTGGGCCAGTCCGGCGACGGCGAGCTGGAGCGCCTGGGCCAGGGTGAGGCCCGGCTGCCACTGCTCGGTGAGCCGCTCCTCGATCTGGTCGGACGCGCCGCCCATGGCGACGAGACCGCGCTCGTCGGCGACGGACCCGTCGTAGGTGAGCCGGTAGATCTGGTCGCTCTCGGCGTCGCGGCCGACCTCGGCCACGACGATCTCGACCTCATAGGGCTTGGACTCCTGGGTGAAGACCGTGCCGAGCGTCTGAGCGTAGGCGTTGGCCAGCCCGCGAGCGGTGACGTCACTGCGGTCGTAGGAGTAGCCCCGCAGGTCGGCGTAGCGCACGCCGGCGACGCGGAGGTTCTCGAACTCGTTGTACTTGCCGACCGCGGCGAACGCGATCCGGTCGTAGATCTCACCGATCTTGTGCAGGCTGCGCGACTGGTTCTCGGCGACGAAGGCGATGCCGTGGTCGTAGCCGAGGACGACGACCGACCGGCCGCGGGCGATGCCCTTGCGGGCGAAGTCCGCCCGGTCCTTCATGAGCTGCTCGGGCGAGACGTAGAACGGCATACCGGCGGTCATGAGGCACTCCCGTCGCGACGGCCACCGGCGTTGCCGTGGCGGTGGGCGATGATCGCGTCGACGACCGGCGCGACCGCGTCGTCGGCGACGAACCGGGCGCCGTCGGCAGTGACGAGAGCCACGGTGGGCCAGATCCGGCGCCCGACGTCAGGGCCACCCGTCGCCGAGTCGTCGTCGGCAGCGTCCCACAGGGCCTCGACGGCCACGCGCACCGCCTCGTCGGCGGTCATGCCGGGACGGTAGAGCTTCTTCATCGCGCCGCGGGCGAAGAGCGAGCCCGACCCGATGCTGTGGTGGTCGTGCTCCTCGTAGCAGCCGCCGGTGACGTCGTAGGAGAAGATCCGGCCGAGCGCCTCGTGGTGGTCGTAGCCCGCGAACACGGGCACGACGCTCAGGCCCTGCATGGCCATGCCGAGGTTGCCGCGGATCATCGAGGCGAGGCGGTTGGCCTTGCCCTCGAGGGACATGAGCGTGCCCTCGATCTTCTCGTAGTGCTCGAGCTCGACCTGGAACAGCCGGACGAGCTCGATCGCGAGCCCGGCCGTCCCGGCAATGCCGACCACGGAGAACTCGTCGGTCGCGAAGACCTTCTCCATGTCCCGGTTGGCGATGATGTTGCCCATCGTGGCCCGGCGGTCACCGGCCATGAGGACGCCGCCCTCGAACGTCAGCGTGACGATGGTCGTGCCGTGCGGCGCGTCGATCGTGGCACCAGGCGGCAGGCCGCGACGCGATGGGATGAGCGTCGGCTCGTGCTCGGCGACGAAGTCCGTGAACGACGACGAACCGGTGCGCAGGTATGCCGCGGGGAGACGGCCGCCGTCGGGCACCGGGCTCACTCGCCGCCCTTCTGGACGAAGCCGCGCACGAACTCCTCGGCGTTGGTCTCGAGGACCCCGTCGATCTCGTCGAGGATGTCGTCGATGTCGGTGTCGGCGACCTGCGCCGCCGGGGCGGCTGCGGGCTCGGGGGTGTCGTCAGGGCCGTCGTCGCGTCGCGTGGGCTTGATCTGTTCCTGGCCGGCCATGGGAGTCCTCCTGGTGTCGCCGCGCACCCCGCAGGGCGCCTCTCTGGTCGAGCCTAGTCGGAGGGTCGGTCGGCGACGGCGAGCGACGCGAGGAGCGACCGGATGTCGGGCGCCCCCTCGACGAGCTCGCCGACGGCCGCCTTCGTACCACGCAGTGGCTCGAGGATCGGGATGCGCTGCAGCGTGCGCTCCCCCGGCACCTCGACGACCACCGAGTCCCACGACGCGGCGACGACGGACTCGGGGAACTTGCGCAGGCACGCGCCCCGGAACCAGGCCCGGGTGTCCTCGGGGGCGGCGTCCATCGCCCGGGTGGCCTCCTCGTCCGTGACGAGCACCTCCACCCGTCCGGTGGCGGCGAGGCGGTGGGCCAGACCGCGCTCGGCGCGCACGTCGGACCACTGGATGTCGACGGCCCGCAGGCGAGGGTCGCCCCAGCCGAGGGAGTCGCGCTCGCGGTAGCCCTCGAGGACCGAGAGCTTGGCCACCCAGTCGACCCAGCGACGGGCGTCCATCGGGTCGCCCTCGAGGGCCGTGAGGACCGTGTCCCACCAGTGGAGCACCTCGGTCGTCTCGGCGTCGACGTCGCTCCCCCACGTGGTGTCGACGTAGTCGGTGGCGAGCTCGAAGTAGGTGCGGAGCAGCTCCACCGGGCGGATCGAGCGTCCGTCCACGAGCTCGATCGTCGACTGCAGCGACGGGTCGTGGCTCACGGCCTGGAGCGTGCGCACCGGTGCGGCGACCGAGAGGTCGGTCGTGAAGGCGTCGTCCTCGATCATCGCGAGGACGAGCGAGGTCGTGCCCATCTTGAGCAGGTTGGCGACGTCGCAGTGGTTGGCGTCGCCGAGGATGACGTGGAGCCGCCGGTAGAGGTCCGCGACGGCGTGGGGCTCGTCGCGGGTGTTGATGATCGGCCGCTTGAGGGTCGTCTCGAGGCCGACCTCGGTCTCGAAGAAGTCGCTGCGCTGGGCCAGCTGGTAGCCCGGCGTGCGGGAGTCGACGCCGATGCCCACCCGGCCGGAGCCGCACATCACCTGGCGCACGACGAAGAACGGCGTGAGCTGCGAGATGATCCGCGAGAACGGCGTGCGGCGCGACATGAGGTAGTTCTCGTGGGTGCCGTAGGAGGCGCCCTTGCCGTCGGTGTTGTTCTTGTAGAGGTTGACGCCCGGCGGGACGGTCGCGAGCCGGTGCACCGCCTCGCGCATGACGAGCTCGCCGGCCTTGTCCCAGACGACCGCGTCGCGCGGCGTCGTCACCTCGGGCGAGGAGTACTCGGGGTGGGCGTGGTCGACGTAGAGGCGCGCGCCGTTGGTGAGGACGACGTTGGCCATCGTGGGGTCCTCGATGTCCGTGAGCTGGCTCGGGTGGGCCGCGCCACGTCCCATGTCGAACCCTCGCGCGTCGCGCAGCGGCGCCTCGTCGGCGTAGTCCCACGAGGCCTGCGCGGGACGGATCCCCCGGCTCGCGGCATACGTCGTCACGACGTCACCGGAGAGCACCATCGGATTCGCACCCGGGGCACCCGGCACGGAGATGCCGTACTCGGTCTCGATGCCCATGACCCGGCGGACGGTCATGACACCACCTCTGCGGCACCGGTCGGGGACATGGGTGCAAGCCAACCACGACCACGGCATACTCCCGGCATGCGCTCGTACCGCGGAATGTCACCCCTCACCACGGCGACCGTGGCGGTCATCGACCGCCTGCGGGTCCCGGTCGAGGAGATGGACGAGCAGCAGCGCCACGAGGCCCGCGGTTCGACCTACCCGGCGAGGCCGCCGCACTCGTGGGTCACCGGCGTCGCGGACCCTGCCGTGGGCATCACGTTCGGGACGGCGCCGGCGCGGGACGGCTACGAGATCCCGCTGCGCATCTACCGCCCCCGCGCCATCCGCGACGTCCAGGACGACGTGCCGGTCATCGTCTGGTTCCACGGTGGCGGCTGGGTGCTCGGCAACGTCGTCAACTACGACCCGCTCTGCACCCACCTCGCCGCCGAGGTCGGTGCCGTCGTCGTGAGCGTCGACTACCGGCTCGCCCCGGAGCACCCCGCGCCGACGGCCGCCCACGACGCGGTCGACGCGACGACCTGGGTCGCGGCCCAGTCCGACGTCCTGCGCGCCGACGCGCACCGGATGGCGGTGGCCGGCGACTCGGCCGGTGGCAACCTCGCCGCGGTCGTGGCGCAGGTCGTGGCGTCGTCGGGAGCCGACTGGATCCGGCACCAGGCGCTGCTCTATCCCGCGACCGACCT
The DNA here is from genome assembly GCF_007992835.1 of Knoellia locipacati. GTDB lineage: Bacteria > Actinomycetota > Actinomycetes > Actinomycetales > Dermatophilaceae > Knoellia > Knoellia locipacati. The sequence goes on along the minus strand of NZ_BKBA01000009.1, from coordinate 257,739 downwards.
CACGATGTCGTCGCCGTCGATCGAGGAGCACGCGCACGCGCCGATCCTCACCCGCGACTCGATCCTCGCCTTCCGTGACCACTACGTCCCGGAGCAGGACTACGAGAACCCGCTGCTGTCACCGCTCTTCGGCGACCTCACCGGTCTCGCGCCCGCGCTGATCCAGACCGCGGACCTCGACCCGATCCGGGACGACGGAAGCCGGTATGCCGTGGCGCTGCGCGAGGCGGGTGTCGAGGTGCGGCACACGAACTACCTGCGGGTGCCGCACGGTTTCGCGAGCTTCCCTCGCGCCTCTGCGGCGGGTTCTCAGCACCGCTGGGAGCTCGTGAGTGAACTGCGTCGGCACCTGACCTGACCTCTGGCCTAGGGTTCGACCATGCGAGAGATCGTCGTCTTCTCCGGCAGCGCCCACCAGGGCCTCGCCTCCCAGATCTGCGACCGGCTCGGGGTCCCCCTCTCGCGCAGCGAGATCAAGCGCTTCAGCAACGACTGCCTCCAGGCCCAGCTCCTCGCGAACTGCCGCCAGCGCGACGTCTACATCGTCCAGCCGCTCGTCCCGCCGACGCAGGAGCACCTCATGGAGCTCCTCCTCATGATCGACGCGGCGCGCGGCGCCTCTGCGGCCCAGATCACCGCGGTCATCCCGCACTACGCCTACGCACGCTCGGACAAGAAGGACGCGTCGCGCATCTCGCTCGGTGGCCGGCTCGTCGCCGACCTCATCTCGACGGCCGGCGCCCACCGCGTGCTCACGATGAACCTGCACGCGCCCCAGGTCCACGGCTTCTTCTCCGTCCCGGTCGACCACCTCACCGCGCTGGGCGTGCTCGCCGACCACTTCCGCGGCACCGACCTCAGCGACTCCGTCGTCGTCTCCCCCGACCTCGGCAACGCCAAGGAGGCCACGCAGTTCTCCCGCCTGCTCGGGCTGCCGGTCGCGGCCGGCAGCAAGAAGCGCGAGAGCGACGACAAGGTCGTCATCGACTCGATCGTCGGTGACGTCCGTGGCAAGCGGGCCATCGTCCTCGACGACGAGATCGCCACCGGCGGCTCGATCATCGAGCTGCTGGACCGGCTCGCCGACTTCGGGGTCACCGAGGCCGCCGTGGCGTGCACCCACGGTCTGTTCGCCGGCCGCGCCGTCGAGCGGCTGCGCAACCACCCGATGGTGAGCCAGGTCGTCACGACCGACACGGTGCCGGCGCCCTCGGGGTGGCCGGAGCTGCAGGTGCGCACGGTGTCCGGGCTCTTCGCCGAGGCGATCACCCGCATCCACGGTGGTGAGTCGGTGAGCATCCTCTTCGACGGCGTCGACCCGACGCACGCGCCGCCCCAGGGCTCGCTCTTCGACAAGGTCGGGAGCTGAGGGCGTGTCGCGTCTGCTCGCACCCCTGCTCGACCTGATCGCCGTCGTCGTGTTCGCGACCGTCGGCCGCCGCTCGCACGCACACGGCATCACCCTCGGTGGGGTCCTCGAGACCGCGGCGCCGTTCCTCTGCGGGACCGCCGCCGGCTACCTCCTCGCCTCGCTCACGCTCGACGCCTCTCCCAGGACCTGGCAGTTCGGCACCATCGTCGTCGTCGCCACCGTCGTCGTCGGGATGCTGCTCCGCAAGCTCGCCGCAGCCGGGACGGCGCCGTCGTTCGTCGTCGTCGCCACGGTGTTCGTGGCCGCGACGATGCTCGGCTGGCGCCTCATCGCCCGCCTCCTCTCCTCCGACTGATTGCCCCACCGCGAGGCACGTCCCCCCGCAACTGATTGCCCCACCGCGAGGGGTTCTCGGCTCGGACTGGGGCAATCAGTTGCGCTGGGAGTGCGACTGATTGCCCCACGGTGCGGTCTTGTCGCTTGTCCACAGGGCCCTGAGTGCGGGATGCGCCGTCCACAGACCCCGGGCCGAGGGCTGTCGGCGTGGGCGACCTCTCTGGTCGGCTCGAGTGATGGACCACTCCGCCCGGGCCCTCGCGTCCCTCCCCCAGCCGTTCAGCCGAACCGAGGCTCTGGCCGCCGGCGTCACGGAGTGGAGCGTTCGCGCCTGCCTCACCTCGCGGTCCCTGATCACTCTCGGCAAGGGCCTGTATGCCGTCCGCGAGCCTTGGCTTGCCGAGAGCCAGTGGGCGCGCCATCGCCAGATGGCCGTGGCGGCTGCCCGGCTCACACCGGACGCCATCGTGAGCCACGCGAGCGGGGCGGCGCTTCTGGGGCTGCCGCACCCGGCATACGCGCCCGACAAGGTCGCCATGACGTTGCTCGACGACGTGCGCACGAGCCGTCGGGACTCCTGGCGCCGGTTTCATCGCGGGCGAACGCCGCCCGACCACGTCCTCATCCGGCACGGCGTCCCCGGGCTCGTGGCTGCGCGGGTGGTCATCGACAGCGGCCGTGAAGTGCACGGCCGAGATGCGCTCGCCATCGCCGATGGTGCTGTCCGTACTGGGCTGGTGGACTTCGACGAGCTGCTCGACATGCGTTGCCACCAACGACACTGGCCCGGCATCGCGGCGACGAACCAGATCCTGCTGTTGGTGGACGGCCGTCGTGAGAACTGGTTGGAGTCGGCCTCGGCATGGTCGATGTCGCGGTGGGACCTTCCAATGGGCATTCCACAGGTCAACGTGTTCACGCCGGACGGCGAGTTCGTGGGACGGCCCGACGTCCTCTGGCCCGACCACGGTCTGGTGGGCGAGGCGGACGGGGTCGGCAAGTACCTCGTGGACGGTGCCACGGACGACGCAGTCCGTGCCCTGCTCGGCCGCGAGACGGTGCGCGAGGCAGGGATGGCCGAGCTGGGCCTGGAGGTCATTCGGTGGACACCGAGCGAGTCGATCCTCGGTGACGCCATCCACACCAGGTTCACCCAGTCCGCCGACGCCTCTCGAGGTTCCAGGGTGCGCGCCGTCTTCCGGTGCACGTGCTGCAACCACCCGCTCGAGGAGTGCGTGGTCGAGGCTGAGCTCCTCGTGTGGCGTCGCAGGGTGGTGCGACTTCTCGAGCGTCGGGTCTGGTGATCCGAGGCGCTGGACGGCCCCAAGGATCTGACATCGCAACACTGCGCCGGCGGTGATCGGTGGCCGGGCCGTCAGCCACCGCGCCCTTCAACTGATTGCCCCACCGCGAGGTCGAAACCTCTTGGTGGGGCAATCAGTTGCGGCTGAAACCTCGCGGTGGGGCAATCAGTTGCGGGACGTCTAGAGGTACTGGCCGGTGTTGGCGATCGTGGAGATCGATCGGCCGGGCTCGTTGCCCTCCTTGGTCTTGATGAGGGTGCGGATGTAGACGATCCGCTCCCCCTTCTTGCCCGAGATCCGCGCCCAGTCGTCGGGGTTGGTCGTGTTGGGCAGGTCCTCGTTCTCCTTGAACTCGTCGACGACGCTCTGGAGGAGGTGTCCGACCCGCAGGCCCCGCTGGCCGGTGTCGAGGAGATCCTTGATCGCCATCTTCTTGGCACGGTCGACGATGTTCTGGATCATGGCCCCGCTGTTGAAGTCCTTGAAGTAGAGAACCTCTTTGTCACCGCCGGCGTAGGTGACCTCGAGGAACTCGTTCTCGTCGTCCTCGGAGTACATCCGGGTGACGACCGCCTGGGTCATGGCGTCGACGGTCGCCTGCGGGTTGCCGCCGTTCTCGGCGAGGTCGTCGGCGTGAAGCGGCAGGTCGGCGGTGAGGTACTTGCTGAAGATCTCGCTGGCGCTCTGGGCGTCGGGGCGCTCGATCTTGATCTTCACGTCGAGCCGTCCCGGGCGCAGGATGGCCGGGTCGATCATGTCCTCGCGGTTGCTGGCACCGATGACGATGACGTTCTCGAGGCCCTCGACGCCGTCGATCTCGCTGAGCAGCTGGGGCACGATCGTCGTCTCGACGTCGCTGGAGACACCGGACCCGCGGGTGCGGAACAGGCTGTCCATCTCGTCGAAGAACACGACGACCGGGAAGCCCTCGGAGGACTTCTCGCGCGCCCGCTGGAAGATGACCCGGATGTGGCGCTCGGTCTCGCCGACGTACTTGTTGAGCAGCTCGGGGCCCTTGATGTTGAGGAAGTAGCTCGCCCCCGGCTCGCGCCCCTCCTTCTCGGCGATCTTGCGCGACAGCGAGGCCGCGACGGCCTTGGCGATCATCGTCTTGCCGCAGCCGGGAGGGCCGTAGAGCAGGACGCCCTTGGGTGCCTTGAGGTGGTGCTCGGTGAAGAGGTCGGGGTGGAGGTAGGGCAGCTCGACGGCGTCGCGGATGAGCTCGATCTGGCTGCCCAGGCCGCCGATGTCGTCGTAGGCGATGTCGGGCACCTCCTCGAGGACGAGGTCGGCGACCTCGGCCTTGGGGATCTGCTCGTAGACGAAGGCGCTGCGGGGCTCGAGGAGCAGAGCGTCACCGACGCGGAGCTTCTTGTCCGACAGGGAGGCGGCCACCCGGCACACGCGCTCCTCGTCGGCGCGCGACAGGACGAGGACGCGCTCGTCGTCGAGGATCTCCTTGAGGAGGACGACCTCGCCGGCGCGCTCGAAGCCGTGGACGGCGACGACGTTCATGGCCTCGTTGAGCATGACCTCGCGCCCGACCTCGATCTCGCCGAGCTCGATCGTCGGGCTCACCGCGACGTGCATCTTGCGGCCACCGGTGAGCACGTCGACGGTCTTGTCGTCGAAGGTCTCGACGACGACGCCGTAGCCCGAGGGCGGCTGGCCGAGCCGGTCGACCTCGGACTTGAGCGTGACGATCTGCTCACGCGCGTCGCGCAGGGTGCGCACGAGGCGCTCGTTCTGCGCGGAGACGGTGTTGACCTGGGAGCGCAGGTCGGAGACTTGGCCCTCGAGGCGACGCGTGGCTTCGCGGTCGGACGGAGGGGTGAACTCGGTCATCGTGGCCTCCTCGGCGTGACGTGCACCTCCACGCTAACCCGTGACGCTGCGCCGAACCTTCCTGACTCGCTTGTCGGACGGAATGCGTTCGCCGATGGCCTCGGGCGTCCACTCCTCGGCCGTGGCACCGGGCAGGGCCTCGACCGGCGCGCCGTCGCCCTCACCCGCAGCGTCGGCACTGTCGTAGCCCTTGCCCGGGCGGCGCTTGCGCAACGGCGGCGTCACCCCGGGTGCGAGGCGACGGGTGGTGATGAGGAAGCCCGTGTGGCCGTGCATGCGGTGCTGGGGCCGCACGGCGAGTCCCTCGAGGTGCCACCCGCGCACGAGCGACTCCCAGGCGGACGGCTCGGTCCACTCCCCCGCGTCGCGCATGGCCTCGGCGACCTTGGACAGCTGGGTCGCCGTGGCGACGTAGCAGATGAGGACGCCGCCGGGCGCGAGCGCTTGGCCGACGACGTCGAGGCAGTCCCAGGGGGCGAGCATGTCGAGGACGACGCGGTCAACCGTGCCCGGCTCGACGTGCTCGGGCAACGCCTCGACGAGGTCACCGACGGTGACGGTCCACGCGGGGTGGTCCCCACCGAAGTACGCCCGGGCGTTGGCCATCGCGATGTCGGCGAAGTCCTCGCGCCGCTCGAACGAGTGCACGTGGCCCGTGTCACCGACCGCCCGCAGCAGCGACATCGAGAGCGCGCCGGACCCCACGCCCGCCTCGACGACGACCGCGCCGGGGAAGATGTCGGCCATGGTGACGATCTGGCCGGCGTCCTTGGGATAGACGACGGCCGCACCGCGCGGCATCGACATGACGTAGTCCGAGAGCAGCGGCCGCAGGGCGAGGTACTCGAACCCCGCGGTGTTGGTCACCGTCGAGCCGTCCGGCGCCCCGATGAGGTCGTCGTGCTGGAGGTAGCCGCGGTGGGTGTGGAACTGCTTGCCCGGTGCGAGGGTGATGGTGTGGAGCCGCCCCTTGGAGTCGGTGAGCTGCACGCGCTCACCCTCGGCAAAGGGTCCACGTCGAAGGTCGGCACCGGTCGCACTCATGAGGCGGAAGTCTAGTTGGCGCCGATGGCCCGGTTGACCGCCTCCACGGTGACGAGCCCCAGGACGCGTCCGTCCTCGACGGCGACGACCACCGAGCTCTGCGTCTCCTGGATGGCGGTGACGACCGCCGTGAGGTCGTCGCCCCGTCGCGTCTCGGCGACCCAGGGCTCGGGCTGGACCCGCGCGACGGCGGACACCGGTGTGCTCGACCAGCGCTCCCGTGGCACACCCGCCGCGTCCTCGGGCAGGGACAGCGCGGCCGGTCGGCCGGTGGGGTCGACGACGACGGCGCAGCCGCCGGTGGCCGCTGCCGCCTCGAGGACGTCGTGCGGGCGCAGCACGGGCACCGGCTGGACGACCTGGGCGACGGTCCCGCGGCCGAGCATCTCGCGCGCCTGACCGGTGCGGATAGCGGCCGTGGCGCCCTGCCACATGAAGACCGAGATGAGACCCATCCACACGATGGACGTGAGCGAGGGCTCGTTGCCGGCCAACAGCGGACGGACGACGAACCAGAGGATCACCCCGACGGTGACGAGGCGGCCCGTCCACCCCGCGGCGATGAGGCCCTTCTCGCGGCGACCCGTGAGCCGCCACACCAGCGCATCCACGAGCTGACCACCGTCGAGCGGCAGGCCCGGCAGCAGGTTGAAGACCGCGAGCAGGACGTTGACGAACGCGACCCCGTAGAGCACCCGGCCGGTCACGTCGCCGGTCACGGCGAGCGACGCCACCCACGCCACGGCCCCGAGCGCGAGGTTGGCGAGCGGGCCGACGACCGCGATGAGCGCGGCCTTCCCGGGGGTCGACAGACGGGGGTCGTATGCCGTGTGCCCACCCCAGAGGTCCGCCACGACCCGGTGGACCGGGAGCCCAGCGGCGTGGGCGGTCGCCGCGTGGGCGCCCTCGTGGACGAGCACGGACACAAGGAGCGAGACGGCATACGCCACGCCCACGACGTAGGCGAGGGCCCCGAGCTCGGGTGACCCGGAGCCCACGATGAAGGTGATGAAAGCCGCCAGGAGCAGCCAGCTGGGCCCGATCTGGACCGGCACACCACCCACCCGAGCGATGACGAGTCCCTTCGAACCCGTCTCAATCGGTGCGGTCATGGCCGCGACCATACAAGGCGGCGGCATACTCGACCGGGTGAGAACCTCCACCGCGACGACCCCGTCCGACACCGAGATCGACCACCGCCCCGACGCGACGGCCGATCTCACCGCTGCGCTGTCCCAGCGGGTCATGGTCCTCGACGGCGCGATGGGCACGATGATCCAGCGCGAGGGGCTCTCCGAGGAGGACTACCGGGGCGAGCGGTTCGCCGACTGGCCGAGCGACCTGCGCGGCAACAACGACCTCCTCAGCCTGACCAACCCCGAGATCATCGAGAACATCCACCTGGCCTACCTGAGGGCCGGCGCCGACCTCGTCGAGACCAACACGTTCAACGCCCAGCGGATCTCGCTGGCCGACTACGACATGGCCGACCTCGCCTACGAGATGAACCGCGAGGCCGCCCGTCTGGCCCGGCGGGCCTGCGACACCGTCTCCGAGGAGACCGGCCGCGGGCGCTGGGTCATGGGCGCGCTCGGGCCGACCACGCGGACCGCGTCGATCTCCCCCGACGTCAACGACCCGGGAGCCCGAAACATCTCGTTCGACGCCCTCGTCGAGGCCTACCTCGAGCAGGCGAGAGGGCTCGTCGACGGCGGCGCCGACGCCCTCCTCGTCGAGACGATCTTCGACACCCTCAACGCCAAGGCCGCGATCTTCGCGATCGAGACGCTCTTCGACGAGCTCGGCCGCCGGTGGCCCGTCCTCATCTCCGGGACGATCACCGACGCCTCCGGCCGGACCCTCTCGGGCCAGGTCACCGAGGCGTTCTGGAACTCGGTGCGGCACGCCCGCCCCCTCGTCGTCGGGCTCAACTGCGCCCTCGGCGCCGACGAGCTGCGTCCCTACATCGCCGAGCTCTCCCGGATCGCCGACTGCTTCGTGTCGGCCTACCCGAACGCCGGGCTGCCCAACGCCTTCGGTGAGTACGACGAGACCCCCGACCAGATGGCGTCGGTCGTCGGCGAGTTCGCCTCCAGCGGGCTCGTCAACATCCTCGGCGGATGCTGCGGCACCACCCCCGAGCACATCGGCGCGATCGCTGCCGCCGCCGCCCAGGGCACGCCCCGCGTCCGGGCCGAGGTCCCCGGCGCCCTGCGGCTCAGCGGGCTCGAGCCGCTCACCGTGGACGACGACTCGCTCTTCGTCAACGTCGGCGAGCGCACCAACATCACCGGCTCGGCCCGGTTCCGCCGCCTCATCAAGGAGGAGGACTACCCGACGGCGCTGTCAGTGGCCCGCCAGCAGGTCGAGGCCGGCGCCCAGGTGATCGACATCAACATGGACGAGGGGATGATCGACGGCGTCGCCGCGATGGACCGCTTCGTCAAGCTCGTCGCGAGCGAGCCGGACATCTGTCGCGTGCCGCTCATGATCGACTCGAGCAAGTGGGAGGTCATCGAGACCGGCCTCAAGTGCTCGCAGGGCAAGGCCATCGTCAACTCGATCTCGATGAAGGAGGGCGTCGAGCCCTTCCTCGAGCAGGCGCGACTCTGCCGCAAGTACGGCGCCGCCGTCGTCGTCATGGCCTTCGACGAGGAGGGCCAGGCCGACTCGCTCGAGCGCCGCAAGACGATCTGCCAGCGCGCCTACGACCTGCTCACGCAGGAGGTCGGCATGGACCCGCACGACATCATCTTCGACCCCAACATCTTTGCGGTGGCCACGGGCATCGAGGAGCACGCGGCATACGGGACCGACTTCATCGAGGCGACCCGGTGGATCAAGCAGAACCTGCCCGGTGCCCTCGTCTCCGGTGGTGTGTCCAACGTGTCGTTCTCGTTCCGGGGCAACAACCCCGTGCGCGAGGCGATCCACGCCGTCTTCCTCTTCCACGCCATCGCCGCGGGCATGGACATGGGCATCGTCAACGCCGGCGCCCTCGTCGTGCTCGACGAGGTCGACCCCGAGCTGCGCGAGCGGATCGAGGACGTCGTCCTCAACCGACGCCCGGACTCGACCGAACGCCTGCTCGAGATCGCCGACCGCTTCAACAACGCCGGCGACGCCGTCCCCGAGGCGGCACTGTCGGAGTGGCGCGCGCTGCCCGTCCGCGAGCGGATCACCCACTCCCTCGTCAAGGGCATCGACGACGACGTCGTCGACGACACCGAGGAGCTGCGCAAGGAGATCGAGGCGGCCGGCGGCAAGCCCATCGAGGTCATCGAGGGCCCGCTCATGGACGGCATGAACGTCGTCGGCGACCTCTTCGGCGCCGGCAAGATGTTCCTCCCGCAGGTCGTGAAGTCGGCCCGCGTCATGAAGAAGGCCGTCGCGCACCTCATCCCCTACATCGAGGCCGAGAAGGAGCGCTCCGGCGTCACCACGCAGTCGAGCAAGGGCCTCATCGTCATGGCCACCGTCAAGGGCGACGTCCACGACATCGGCAAGAACATCGTGGGCGTCGTGCTCCAGTGCAACAACTACGACGTCATCGACCTCGGCGTCATGGTGCCCGCGCAGAAGATCCTCGACACGGCCAGGGAGAAGGGCGCCGACATCATCGGGCTCTCGGGGCTCATCACCCCCTCGCTCGACGAGATGGTCCGGGTCGCCGGCGAGATGGAGCGGCAGGGCTTCACGATCCCGCTGCTCATCGGCGGGGCCACCACCTCGCGGGCCCACACCGCCGTCAAGGTCGACGGCCAGTACAGCGGGCCCGTCGTCTGGGTCAAGGACGCCTCGCGCTCGGTGCCGGTGGCGAGCCAGCTCCTCTCCGACACGCAGCGTGACCCCTTCCTCGAGACGGTGAGGGCCGACTACGACTCGATGCGGGCACGGCACGCCGCCAAGGGCACCGACCGGCCCCTGGTCTCGATCGAGGCGGCCCGTGAGGCACGCACCCCGATCGACTGGACGGCATACCGGCCGTTCCGTCCGCACCTCCTCGCCCAGCAGAGCAAGGACGTCTGGTCGGGCCGCAGCGACTCGCACTGGCACCGCGCGGCGGCACAGTTCACCAGGGTGTTCTCGGACTACCCGATCGAGGAGCTGCGCCGCTACATCGACTGGACGCCGTTCTTCCAGGCGTGGGAGATGAAGGGGCGCTACCCCGACATCCTCTCGAACCCGGCGACCGGCGAGGCCGCACGCAAGCTGCACGACGACGCCAACGACATGCTCGACCGGATCATCGACGAGCGCTGGCTCACGGCCAGCGGCGTCATCGGCCTCTTCCCGGCCAACTCCGTCGGCGACGACATCGAGATCTACGCCGAGGAGTCGCGCGAGAGCGTCCTCACGACGATCCGTGGGCTGCGGCAGCAGGGGCAGCACCGTGAGGGCGTGCCCAACCGCTGCCTGTCGGACTTCGTCGCCCCCAAGGAGACGGGGATCCGCGACCACGTCGGCGCCTTCGCCGTCACCGCGGGTCTCGGCTCGCACGAGCGCATCGCCGCCTTCAAGGAGGAGCTCGACGACTACAGCGCGATCATGGTCGAGGCGCTGGCCGACCGGCTCGCCGAGGCGTTCGCCGAGCGGATGCACGAGCGGGTCCGGCGCGAGCTCTGGGGTCACGCCGCCGCCGAGCAGCTGAGCAACGAGGACCTCATCGACGAGAAGTACACCGGCATCCGGCCCGCCCCCGGCTACCCCGCCTGCCCCGACCACACCGAGAAGGAGACGCTCTTCGCGCTCCTCGGCGCCCAGGAGCGGGTGGGGATGGAGCTCACCGAGTCGATGGCGATGCTCCCCGGGGCGTCGGTGAGCGGGTGGTACTTCGGGCACCCGCAGAGCCAGTACTTCGTCGTGGGCCGGCTCGGTCGCGACCAGGTCGAGGACTACGCCGCGCGCAAGGGCTGGACCCTCGCCGAGGCCGAGCGCTGGCTCGGGCCGAACCTGGGCTACCAGCCGGAGGACTGAGACCGCTCCCGTATGCCGGCCCACGCGGAGCGTGGGACCCGCGCCCACCGGGGCGGGCGGCATACGGGCCGCTCAGGGGTCGACGTCGTCGAGCTCGGCGATGACCTCTTCGAGGAGGCGGGCGAGCTCGTCGCGCTCCCCCGCGTCGAGGCCGCGCAGCACGTCGCTCTCGACGACGTCGGACTCGCGGATGGACTGGCTGAACAGCTCCCACCCGTCCTGCGTCAGCGACACGAGGGTGCGGGTGCGGTTGTCGGCGTCCGGCCGGCGCTCGACGAGCCCGCGCTGGGCCATCTTGTCGAGCCGGTGCGTCATCGACGACGGGGCCACGCTCGTGAGCTCGGCGAGCTGGCTCGGGGTCTGGCAGGCCTCCCCCGCCCGGGCCAGCGACGCCACGACGGCCCACTCCCCCTGCGTGAGGTCGAGGTCGGCGAGCTGGCGGGCGTACCACTGGTCGAGCTTCTTGGTCACGCCGTAGAGCGCCGTGATGACGCGCTGCACGGACTCCTCACCACCGGCGGCGACATAGGCCGCGACGGCGTCACGGTGCTGCTGCGCTGCGGTCCTCTGACGTCGGGGCATAACCCGATTCTCGCATGCGTTCTTCGAATGCTAACCTTTCGACATCGAACGTTCGGGTTCGAACTATTCGGCATCGAAGCCGAAGTTGAGGTCCCGGTCGGGTGCGGTCGGGGTCTGTCTCCTCCCACTCACCGGAAAGGTGGAGCTTCGCCGTGCGCGCCAAGTTGCTCGTCCTCGCCTCGTCCATCGGCATGCTCGGATGGGGTGCCGTCCTCCCGTTCCAGTACGCGTATGCCGCCGACACCCGCGGGTGGGGCGCGTTCGCCGCTGCTGCGGCCTCGTCGCTGTTCTCGATCGGTGCGCTCGTCGCGGCGCCGGTCGCGGGGCGGCTGAGCGACCGGTTCGACCCGGTCCTCGTCGCGGTGCTGTCGCAGCTGCTCGGTGCGCTGGGCGTCGGCGCCCTCGTCTTCGCCGACTCCCCCGCGGCCTTCCTCGCGGGCATGTTCGTCTTCGGGCTGGGGCTCACCGCCGCCGTGCCCGCCAAGCAGGTCCTCGTGCTCCGCTGGGTCGACAGCGCCGACCGCCGCCGGATCTTCGCCTACAAGTTCACCGGTGAGGCCCTCGGCATGGCGGCGGGCGCCTACGTCGCCGGACATCTCGTGGACCTGCGCGCCCCGCAGGGCCTCGACGTCGGGTTCCTCACCGCCGCCGCAGGGTTCGCGATCTCCTCGCTCGTCATCGGGCTGGCCGGTCGCGGCGCCGGCGTCCACCCGGGCAGCGACATCGTCACCGAGGTGTCCGCTCCCAAGAGCCCGCGCGAGTCGCTGCGGCTCATCTTCGCCAACCCCGCGCTGCGCTGGACGGCGGTCGTCACGGTGACCCTCGCCCTGGGCTTCTACGCGCAGTTCGAGTCGGGCCTGCCGGCCTACGGCCTCACCGTCCTCGACATCGACACCGCGGCCATCGGCACCGCTGCCGCCGTCAACGCGATCGTCATCGTCGCCCTCCAGGTCATCGTCGTGCGGCTCACCGCCCACCGCAGCGCCCCCACGCTGCTCATGGCCGTGGGTGCGATCTGGGTCCTGTCGTGGCTCGTCCTGTCGTCGGCCCAGTTCGCCCCCGGGGTGGCCTCGGCGATGTTCGTCACGACGTTCGGGATCTTCGCGGTCGGCGAGACGATGTACAGCCCCGTCCTCAACCCGCTCACCGCGTCGCTGGCCCCCGCCGGCATGGTCGGCCAGACGCTCGGCATCTTCGGTGCCCTGCAGACGACCTTCTCGGCCTTGGGTCCGCTCGTGGCCGGAGCCCTGCTCGGTGCCGGCTTCGCGAACGGCTTCCTCGGCCTGCACCTCGCGATCAGCCTCATCGCCGTGTACGCCGCGTGGCGCCTGCGCGGGGCCATGCGCTCGGGTGAGGGTCAGCCCACCTCGGGTGCGAGGTCCGGCACGGACGAGGCGGTCCTGGCCGCCTGAGGCGACGCAACGGCATACCTGCGCCTGCGTCCGCAACCGTGGTCACCTTCTCGACCAGGGTTGCGGACGCTGCGCGTCGGGGAGGTGAGGTGGCTCGCGGTGTCGGAGCGACGGCATACGGTGTCGTCCATGGTCCCCGCACTGTCCCCGAGCCGCGCAGCGGACTTCAAGCAGTGCCCGCTGCTCTTCAGGTTCCGGACGATCGACAAGCTCGACGGCCCGCCGTCGCCGGCTGCTGCCCGCGGCACCCTCGTGCACGAGGTCCTCGAGCACCTCTTCGAGCTGCCCGCTGCCGAGCGCACCCCCGAGGCGGCCCTCGCCCTGCTCGAGCCGCGCTGGGCCAGCCTCGTCGAGGAGCGCCCCGAGCTCGCGACGATGATCGAGGACGACGAGAGCCTCGACGAGGACGGCTGGTTCAAGGCCGCCGGTGCGCTCGTCGAGCGCTGGTTCACCCTCGAGAACCCGCAGTGGCTCGAGCCCGCCGAGCGCGAGCTCTACGTCGAGACCGAGGTCGACGGACTCACCCTGCGCGGCTACGTCGACCGGCTCGACATCGCCCCCGACGGCGCCATGCGGGTCGTCGACTACAAGACCGGCCGGTCGCCGCGCGAGGCGTTCGAGGGCAAGGCGCTGTTCCAGATGAAGTTCTACGCCCTGGTCCTGTGGCGCCAGCGCGGTGAGATCCCCCGCCAGCTCCAGCTCGTCTACCTCGGCAACGGCGAGATCGTCCGCTACGAGCCCGACGAGCACGACTTGCTCGGGCTCGAGCGCAACGTCAAGGCCGTCTGGCAGGCGATCGTGCGGGCCAGCGAGACCGGCGACTGGCGCCCGCGCACGTCGCGGCTGTGCGACTGGTGCGACTTCAAGGAGCTCTGCCCCGAGTGGGGCGGCACTCCCCCGCCGCTACCCGCCGACGCCGGACGGCTCGTCCTCGACCCGCGCGTCACGGGCGAGGCGCTCATCGGCGACGACTGAGACGAGGTCCTCGGGCGTGAGCCCGCGCAGGCTCGGCAGCTGGACGGCCCCTCGCATGAGCGGCACCGGCACGACGTGCGGCACCGCGATGGTGGGGACACCCGCCGCCACGGCGGAGCGCACCCCGGTCGGCGAGTCCTCGATGGCGATGCAGTCGAGGGCGTCGACGCCGAGCATCCGCGCCGCTGCGTGGTAGGGCTCCGGGTGCGGCTTGCCGTGCTCGACCTCGTCACCGGTGACGAGCGCCGCGAACGTGCCCTCGGGCAGCGCCTCGACGACGGCGGTCGCCAGCGAGCGCCACGACATCGTCACGAGGGCGTTGGGCACCCCTGCCTCCTGGAGCGCGGCGAGCAGCTCACGCGCCCCCGGACGCCACGGGACGTGCTCGCGCACCTGGGCGGTGACCCGCACGAGGAGCTCCTCGATGATCCGCTCGGGCTCCCACGTGATCGGCGAGTTGTCCCTGATGAAGCGGGCGCTGACCATGAGGTCGTTGCCGACGAGCTGGTGGGCGTACTCGTCGGACCAGACGCCGCCGTGCTCCTCGACGATGCCGTGCTCGGCAGCGATCCAGTAGGGCTCGGTGTCGACGAGGGTCCCGTCCATGTCCCAGAGAACTGCGGCAGGCAACGTCATGGGCGAAGTCTACGAATAGGGTGGAGGGTGACCTACGAGGAGGATGCGTTGATCGAGCTCGACGATCTGCCTGAGCTGGAGAATGCCGTGATGATCGCGGCCTTCGAGGGCTGGAACGACGCCGGTGAGGCGGCCACGGGAGTCATCGAGCACCTGGCCGAGCTCTGGGACGCCGAACCCGTCGCGGCCCTCGACCCCGAGGACTACTACGACTTCCAGGTCAACCGCCCCCGGGTGGTCTCCGAGGGCGGCCGTCGCCGGATCAGCTGGCGCACCACCCGCATCCTCGTGGCGACCGACACGCCCATCGGCCGCGACGTCGTCCTCGTGCAGGGCGTCGAGCCGTCGTTCCGCTGGCGCGCGTTCGCGATCGAGCTCATGGAGCTCGCCCAGGCCGCCGACGTCACCACCGTCATCACCCTCGGTGCCCTCCTCGCCGACGTGGCCCACACCCGCCCCATCCAGGTGACCGCGACGTCCGACAACGAGGACACCCGTCACCGCCACGACATCGAGGCCAGCACCTACGAAGGTCCGACCGGCATCGTCGGCGTCCTCGCGGACGCCGCCATCCAGGTCGGCCTGAGCTCGATCTCGGTGTGGGCGGCCGTGCCCCACTACGCCCACCACACACCGTCACCCAAGGCGACCCGAGCCATCGTCTCCTGCCTCGAGGACCTCCTCGACAGCCCCATCGACCACGGTGGGCTCGACGACGACGCACGGGCCTGGGAGAACGGGCTCGACGCGCTGGCGTCCGAGGACACCGAGGTGGCCGAGTACGTCGAGTCGCTCGAGGACGCCCAGGACACCGCGGAGCTGCCCGAGGCGAGCGGCGACGCCATCGCCAAGGAGTTCGAGCGCTACCTGCGCAAGCGCGGCACCGAGGACTGACGACCGCGCGCCGCACGCCCCGGACGACGCGAGGGGCATGCCGGTCAGATGCGGAAGCCGGTCAGACGCGGACGCCGAGCAGCGCGTCGAGCGCCCGCGCGAGCACGCCCGGGGCCGACGGCTCGTCGCCGCCGTCCGTCAGGGTGCGCTGGGCCCACGTGTCGACGGCGGCGAGGGCGGCGGGGGCGTCGAGGTCGTTCGCCAGCGCCTCGCGGATCGCTGCCACCGTCTCGTCGGACGAGGGTCCGGCGTTGACCGACAGCGCCTCGCGCCAGCGCCCGAGCCGGGCCTCGGCGGCCGCGAGCAGCTCGGGGGTGTAGTCCCAGTCCGTGCGGTAGTGCTGCGCGAGCAGCACGAGGCGGATGGCCATGGGGTCCACGCCGTCCTCGCGCAGCCTCGACACGAGGACGAGGTTGCCGCGCGACTTGCTCATCTTGTGGCCGTCGAGCCCGACCATGCCGGCGTGCGCGTGGACGGCGGCGTAGTCCTCGACACCGACCGCGCTCGCCTGGGCGACGGTCATCTCGTGGTGCGGGAAGATGAGGTCCGAGCCACCACCGTTGACATCCATCGGGACGCCGAGCCGGTCGAGCGCGATGGCGGTGCACTCCACGTGCCAGCCGGGGCGGCCGGCCGGCAGTCCCTCGAACTCCCACGAGGGCTCACCCTCACGGCCGGCACGCCACAGGAGCGGGTCGAGCGCGTCACGCTTGCCGGGACGGTCGGGGTCACCACCGCGCTCGGCGAAGACCGCGAGCATCTGCTCGCGGCTCCAGCCCGAGACCGCACCGAAGTTGCGGACGTGGGACAGGTCGACGTAGAGGTCGGGTCCCGAGGCGTCGTCCGACGCGACCTCGTATGCCGCACCGCTCTCGATCGTGCGTCGCACCAGCGCCGCGATCGTGGGCAGGGCCTCGACGACGCCGACGTAGTCCTGCGGCGGGATGACGGCGAGGGCCGTCATGTCCTCGCGGAAGAGGTCGGCCTCGGCCACGGCAAGGTCGCGCCAGTCGATGCCGTCGCGGGCCGCCCGCTCGAGCAGCGGGTCGTCCACGTCGGTGACGTTCTGCGTGTAGTGGACCTCGTGGCCGTTGTCGCGCAGGACGCGACCGACGAGGTCGAACGCGACGTAGGTCGCGGCGTGCCCGAGGTGGGTCGCGTCATAGGGCGTGATGCCGCAGACGTAGAGCCGGGCCACCGGCCCCGGTGCGACCTCGCGCTGCTCCCCCGAGCTCGTGTCGTGAAGGCGGAGGACTGCTCCGTGTCCGGGAACGGCGGGGAGGAAGGGAGTGGGCCACGAGATCACGGTGGAAGCCTACGGCGGCCGCTCACATCGCCGGCCACGGGATGGCCGGCCATCCCGGCATCGGGACCGGGTGGGTCTTCGTCGACAGCAGCGACTCGGCTCGTCGCCGGAGCGCCTCGACCTCGTCGGTGGTGAGGAGGTCGGCCAGCCGGTGGCGCAGGTCGCCCTCGACGAGCTCGGTGTGGACGCGCTCGACCCGCGACGTGTCGGCCGCGTCGAGCGGCTCGCCGGCCCAGCCCCACAGGACCGTGCGGAGCTTGGGCTCGACCCCGAGGCTGACCCCGTGGTCGACACCCCAGAGGCTGCCGTCGACGAGGAGCAGGTGGCCGCCCTTGCGGTCGGAGTTGTTGATGAGGGCGTCGAAGACGGCGGTCGTGCGGACCACCGGGTCGATCGCATGGGCGACGACGACCTCCTCACCCTCGGGGGTCTCACCGCGCAGGACCTCGCGCCACCCCTCGGGCACGGCATCGGGGGCGACGACGTCGACGACGAGCCCCGGCGCGGCGTCGGGCCGGCCGACCCACTCCTGCGTGGACGCGGTGCCCCACGGACCCTCGTGGAGGACGGTGGTCGGCACGACGTCGAAGCCTCCGGCCTCACTGACCATGTATGCCGCCCGCTCCCGTCCCGCGAGCGTGCCGTCCGGGTAGTCCCAGAGCGGCCTCTCGAGCGCGACGGGCTTGTGGATGGCCAGGCGCGACTCCCCGTCGAGGCTGACCCGGACGAGGACGGCGCCGTTGGACGAGTCGACGATCCGACCGAGGAGCTCGAGCTCCCCGACGGCGAGCAGCCGCTCGGCGTCCGTGGGCACGACCTAGCGCTTGTAGCCGTTGGCCCGCGGGCAGATGTGCCCCTCGGGGTCGAGCGGCTGGCCGCAGAACGGGCAGGGAGGGCGACCCGCGGAGACCAGCGCCTGGCACCGGCGGGCGAAGGCCCGCGCGGTCGCCGCGTCGAGGACGACCCGGACCGAGTCGGCCGGGGTCTCCTGCTCGGGGTCGCGGTCGTGGCACTCGATGACGATGGCCGAGCGCTCCTCCTCCCAGGCCAGGCTCACGGTGTCGACCCGGAACTCGTCCTCGATCGGCGTCTCGAGGGCCTCGGTGTCGAGGAGGTGCTCGGCCACGGCGTCGGACCCCTGGAGGCCGCCGACGGTGTCGAGGAGGTCGACGATCCGGTCGGCCAGGATGCCGACCTGGACCTTCTCGATCGACACCGAGACGAGCCGTCCGCTGCCCTTGGCCTGGAGGAAGAAGGTGCGGCTGCCCGGCGGGCCGACGGTGCCGGCGACGAATCGCTCAGGCGGGTCGAAGTCACTGATCGCCATGGCCGCAGACTAACCCGAGAAGCCCCAGGGCAGCTCGAGGCGGTGGGTGTGCAGCAGCTCGCCGTCGCCGAGCAGGTCACGGGTCGGGCCGTCCGCGGCGACGACACCGTCGGAGAGGACGACCGAGCGCTCGCACAGCTGGAGGGCGAACGGCAGGTCGTGCGTGACCATGAGGACGGTGACGTCGAGCGACTCGAGCAGCTCTCCGAGCTCGCGGCGGGAGGCGGGGTCGAGGTTGGACGACGGCTCGTCGAGCACGAGGATCTCCGGCTCCATGGCGAGCACCGTGGCGATGGCCACCCGGCGCCGCTGACCGAAGGACAGGTGGTGCGGGGCGCGGTCGGCGAGGTGGCTCATCCCGACCGCCGCGAGGGCGGTCTCGACCCGGGCCTCGAGCTCCGCCCCGCGCAGCCCGAGGTTGCCCGGCCCGAACGCCACGTCGTCGCGGACCGTCGGCATGAAGAGCTGGTCGTCGGGGTCCTGGAAGACGATGCCCACGCGGCGCCGGATCTCGAGGTGGTTCGGCCGGGTCACCGGCAGCCCGGAGATCGTCACCGAGCCGGCACCAGCCTCGAGGATTCCGTTGAGGTGGAGGACGAGCGTCGTCTTGCCCGCCCCGTTGGGCCCGAGGAGGGCCACCCGCTCGCCCCGGTGGACGTGGAGGTCGACGCCGAAGAGCGCCTGGTGGCCGTCGGGATAGGCGAACGCCAGACCACGGACGTCGAGGACGGGAGTGCTCATGCGGCATACCCGATGACGAGGGCGACCACGGCGAACGCCGAGGGCAGGAGGGCTCGCGACCAGTCGCGACGCCCGGCGCTCAGAGGGTCGGTGACCGGCATCTGACCGGTGTAGCCCCGCGACATCATCGCGAGGTGCACGCGCTCGCCGCGCTCGTAGCTGCGGATGAAGAGGGCACCTGCGCTCGAGGCGATGACCGGCCACGACCCGAGGGATCGGGCACGGAACCCGCGCGACTCACGCGCGACCTTCATCCGCTGGGCCTGGGATCCGACGACACCGAGGTATCGCACCATGAACGAGAGGATCTGCACGAGCCGGTCCGGGACCCGGAGGTGCTGCAGGGCCCGCACGAGGTCGCGGCTCGACGTCGTCGTCGCGAACGAGATCGCCATGAGCACGCTCGTCGTGGCCGTGGCGAGGAGCGCCAGCCCGGCGTCGAGGCCGTCGCGCGACACCGTCACGGGCCCGATGGTGCGCTGTGGCCCGGTGGCCACGAAGGGCAGCACCAGCGCGAAGACGACGAAGGGCACCTCGACGACGAGCCGGCTCGCCACGTGGCGCAGGGGGACCCTTGTCGCCGCCACGACGCCCACCGCGACGAGCAGGGTCGCGACCCGGAGCCCGTGCGCGTCGCGCGGGAGGGCGACGACGAGCAGGACGAACACGACGAGCCCGACCAGCTTGGTGTGGGCCGGCAGCCGGTGGACGACGGAGTGGCCCTCGACGTGGAGGTGCGTGCCGTGACCCGCACCCACGTCAGTCGTCGTCGTTGCTGCGGCGGCGCAGGAGGTGCATCAGCCCGAACGCGACGACCGCCACGACGGCGATCCCGACGAGTCCGGCGAGACCGCCCGAGAGCCGCGCGTCGTCGACGCCGGCGGTGCCGTAGTCGGCGAACGGCGAGCCGGCGCTGCCGTGGTCGCGCGCGGAGTCGAGGAAGCCGAGGCTCTCGGCGACGTACTCGAGCCCGTCGGGGTTGCTCGACGCCCACGCCGAGACGACCCCGGCGAGCACGGCACACACCGCGAGGCCGACGACGACGAGACGGGTCGTGCTCACGCGACGGTGCGGCGCGGCGCTCATGCGGGCACCCCCGTCCGGATCTCGAGCTCTCGGGCCGCGGTGAGCCCACGGGCGCCGTGGACGAGGTCGGGGCGGGTGGCGATGATGCTGCCGACGGCGAGGAAGGTGATGACGCCCTCGCCGAGACCGATGACGGTGTGCCAGCCGAGCATCGCCGCAGCGAGCTCGCCGAGCGGGATCGGCGCGTGGCCGCCCACGGCATACAGCGCGGTGAAGGTGAGCGCCGCGACCGGGACGGACACCACGGCGGCGACGCCAGCGAGGGCAGGGACCGCGCGGACCCCGGCCGAGCGCACGAGGCGCCGCAGGCCCACGAAGACGAGCCATCCGGTCCACACCCCGACGACGGCCATGAGGACGACGTTGGTGCCGAGCGCCGTGATGCCGCCGTCGGCGAAGAGCAGGCTCTGGACGGCGAGGACGACGGTGAGGCACAGGGTCGCGGTCCACGGACCGACGAGGACGGCGGCCAGGGCGCCGCCGAGGAGGTGCCCGGACGTGCCGGCGCCCACGGGGAAGTTGAGCATCTGGGCGGCGAAGACGAAGACGGCGACGAGCCCGGCCAGCGGCGCGGTCCGGTCGTCGAGCTCGCGACGGGCGCGGCTCAGGGCGAGGCCCACCGCGCCGGCTGCCACGACGGACGTCGCGACGGAGGTGGGTGCGTTCAGGAACCCGTCTGGGACGTGCATGCCGCGCCTTCCTTGTTGCCAAATACTTGCAACAAGGAACTCTAGCCCGTCCCTCCCCCGACGGTGGCGTCGCCCGGCGGCACCGTCGCCGGACGGGCCAGCCCGGACCCGATCGCCTCACCGCTCGAGTTCGTGGCCAGCACCATCGGTCGCGAGCCGGTGCGTCGGATGACCGAGACCGAGGCCGGGTCGACGTGCACCCTCTGCAGCCCGGCGAGGCCCGCGCCCACCGCGTCGGCGAGGACCGCCTTGATCGGGTCGCCGTGGCTCACCGCCACCCACACGGCGTCGGGGCCGCGCTCGGCGGTCACCTCGTCGTCGATGCGCCGGATCGCGGCCACGGTCCGCTCGGCCATCTCGCTCAGCGACTCGGCGGCATACCGGTCGCTGTCCGGGAACCGCGCGGAGGCGGGGTCGTCCTGGACGGTGCGCCACAGCGGATCCTTCGTCAGCTCGGCGATCGGCCGTCCGGTCCACGCTCCGTAGCGGCACTCCCCCAGGTCCTCGACGACCTCCGCGGTCCTGCCGGGCAGCAGGAGCCCCGCCGTCTCGCGGCACCGCTGCAGCGGGCTCGTGACCAGCCGGGCCACCTCGACGTCGGCGAGCCGCTCGGCGAGCCGGCCGACGTCGCCGCGGCCACGCTCGGTGAGCCCCACGCCCTCGGTCCATCCTGCGAGGACGGCGTCGGCGTTGGCGGTCGAGTGCCCGTGTCGCACGAGCAGGAGCAGAGCCACGGCGCCCACTGTAGGCAACAATGACGCGCGTGATCATCGACAAGGCCCTGTACCGCGACGGACGGCGCGACACCTGTGGCGACCTGAGCGACGAGCTCGACGCCATCCGGGTGACCGGGTCGGCGACGGACTTCATCTGGATCGGCCTCAAGGACCCCTCGATGGCCGAGCTCGAGCACGTCAACGACGAGCTCGGGCTCGGACTGCACCCGCTCGCCATCGAGGACGCCGTCATGGGCCGCCAGCGGGCCAAGATCGAGCTCTACGGCCGGACGGTGTTCGTCGTCCTCAAGACCCTGAGCTACATCGAGGAGACGTCCGACGTCGAGACCGGCGAGCTCATGGTCCACATCGGCGAGCACTTCGTCCTGACGATCCGGCGGGGCGAGCTCAGCCCCCTCGCCGGGGTGCGCAAGGGCCTCGAGGAGGAGCCGGACAAGCTCGTGCTCGGCCCGATGGCGGCGCTGCACGCGATCATGGACCGCGTCGTCGACCAGTACCGCGAGATCGAGGTGGAGGTGGCCCGCGACGTCGACGAGATCGAGGAGGCGGTCTTCTCGGAGGGCCTCGTCTCCTCGGACACGATCTACCGGCTCAAGCGCGAGGTCCTCGAGTTCCGCCGGGCGATCACGCCGCTCATCGCACCGCTGCGCCTGCTCCTCACGAGCACCCGCACCCCGCTGCCGCACGAGGAGCTGCGGCTGCTCTTCCGCGACGTCGACGACCACCTGCACTTCGTCGCCGACCGGGTGGACTCCTACGACCGCCTGCTCACCGACGTGCTGAGCGCCAACCTCGCCAAGATCTCGGTGCAGCAGAACTCGGACATGCGCAAGATCTCGGCCTGGGTCGCCATCGCCGCGGTGCCCACGATGATCGCCGGCATCTACGGCATGAACTTTGACTTCATGCCGGAGCTGAGGTGGCACTACGGCTACTTCATCGTCCTGGGTGTCATGGCCGCTGCCTGCACGGGCCTCTACGTCACCTTCAAACGGGTGAGGTGGCTCTAGCCGGGCCCTGTCCCGACGGGCCCGCTCAGGTCGCGGTGAGCCAGCCCGCGCCGAGGGCGAGGAACATGATCGCGCCGAGCACGACGCGGTAGGCGATGAACGTCACGAGCGAGTTGCTCTGGACGAACCTGAGCAGCCACGCGATCGAGGCGTAGGCCACGATGAACGCGACGACACAGCCCGTGATGATCGGGCCGATGCCGAGCACCTTGAGGGCCTCGATGTTGTCGACGGTCTCGTAGAGCCCGGCGCCGGTGAGCGCGGGGATCGCGAGGAAGAACGACAGCTCGGTCGAGGTGACGCGGTCGATGCCGCGCATGAGTCCGGCCGAGATCGTGGCACCGGAGCGCGAGACGCCCGGGATGAGCGAGAAGCACTGCACGAGACCGATGACGAGCCCGTCCTTGATCGTCAGCGCGTCCTCGCCGCGCTGCGCGCCGGCCGTCTCGAGGACGTCGTGGCGCCGCTCGGCGACCCACATGACGACGCTCCAGAGGATGAGCGCGCCGGCGACGACCCAGAGGCTGCGCAGCGGTCCCGAGATGAGGTCCTTGAGCAGCAGGGCGACGACGACGACCGGCAGCGAGCCGACGATGACGGCCCACGCGAGCTGGTAGTCGTGCTCCTTGCGTGCCTCGGCGCTGCGCAGGCCGGCGACCCACGCGAGGAAGAGTCGGAGGATCTTCCTGCCGAAGTAGGTGAACGTCGCGAGGATCGCGCCGATCTGGATCAGTGCGGTGTATGCCGTCACGGCCGGAGCGTCGACCGGCATGCCGAGGAGCTTCTCGGCGATCGTGAGGTGGCCCGTCGACGAGACCGGGAGGTACTCGGTGAGGCCTTCGACGATGCCGAGGACGACGGACTGGAAGTAGCTGAGCTCGACGGTGGGGTCGGCAACGATCACGGTGTGGGGACTTCCTCGGCAGGGGACGGGACGAGCTCGGACATGACGCGCAGGGTGTCGAGGCGCTCCTCGACGGTCAGCGCAAAGGGTGACACGCCGAGCGTGGTGACTCCGGCATCGGCGTAGCGACCGATCCGGCTCGCGATGCGGTCGGGCGGACCGAGGAGCGACGTCGAGTCGATGAACTCGAACGGCACGGCGGCGGCCGCGTCGCGGTGCTGCCCGGCGAGGAAGAGCTCCTGGATGCGGGCGGCCTCGTCCTCGAAGCCCATCCGGCAGGCGAGCTGGTTGTAGAAGTTCTTCTCGCGCGAGCCCATGCCGCCGATGTAGAGGGCGGAGTAGGCGGCGACCGCCTGGGCCCCGGCCTCGACGTCGTCGGTGACGACCACGGGCACGGTCGGGACGATGTCGAAGCCCTCGAGCGGGTCGGCCTCGCTCCCCCGCCCAGCGGCGCGGCGACCGGTGGCGATCGACTCGAGGATGTCGCCGGAGTGCTCGGGCGAGAAGAAGATCGCGAGCCAGCCGTCGGCGATCTCGCCGGTGAGCTCGAGGTTCTTGGGGCCGACCGCCGCGAGGTAGATCGGCAGGTGCTCCTGGGTCGGGCGGATGGTGAGCTTGAGCGCCTTGCCGGGACCGTCCGGCAGCGGGAGCGTGAAGTGCTCGCCGGCATACTCCACGCGCTCGCGCGCCAGGGCCTTGCGGACGACCTCGACGTACTCGCGGGTGCGCCCCAGCGGCTTGCCGAAACGCACGCCGTGCCAGCCCTCGCTCACCTGGGGGCCGGACACGCCGAGCCCGAGGCGGAAGCGACCGCCGGAGAGGTGGTCCAGGGTGGCGGCGGTCATCGCGGTC
The DNA here is from genome assembly GCF_007992835.1 of Knoellia locipacati. Lineage (GTDB taxonomy): Bacteria > Actinomycetota > Actinomycetes > Actinomycetales > Dermatophilaceae > Knoellia > Knoellia locipacati. The sequence goes on along the minus strand of NZ_BKBA01000009.1, from coordinate 233,710 downwards.
ATGGCCGGGGTTCGCGCGGGGATCTGCATCACGGCAGAGCCCAGGGCGATCCGCTCGGTCCGCGCGCCGATCCAGGACAGGAAGGTCACCGCGTCGCTGCCGTAGGCCTCGGCCACCCACGCGGAGTCGTAGCCGAGCCGGTCGGCCTCGCCGGCGAGGGCGAGCATGTCGTCGCTGGAGGACAGCCCCATGTAGCCGAGGTTCACCGCGAGTCGCATGGGCTCAACCGTAGCGGCGCGGTGGTCGCACGGGTCAGTCAGGTGACCGGGGTGGGTCGGGCAGGTCCCGGGAGTCCCGGGGACCGGACGAGGCTCAGGTGGTGCGCCGGTCCCCGTCGTCGGACTCGCTGTCGGTCTCGTCGACGAAGTCCTCGTCGTCGAGGCCGGCGTAGACGCCGTCATCGTCGTCGTCGTCCTCGTCGAGGTCCTCGTCATCGTCCTCGTCGTCGTCGGCGTCGGCGTCGTCACCGGTGTAGACGTCGAGCGGCGTCATCTCGCCGAACGCCTCGTAGAGCGCGTTGTCGTAGGTCTCGAAGGCGTCGAGGAGGTCGTCGTAGGCCGCAGCCACGGTCGGGTCGTCCTCCCCACGACGGCCGGAGCACGCCTCGAGGTGACGTTCGAAGGCGGAGACGAGGGAGGTCAGGGCGGCACGCGGGTCGGCGCTCATGTCCTGAACCGTAGCGGACCGTGCCGCACAATGTGTCGATGGTGGAGTACGAGTACCGGGTCCTGGTCTTCGGCCGCGACACGCGGCGCGGAGACATCCGCCGCGCCCTCACCGAGCAGGCGGAGTACGGCCACTGGGAGCTGCACCGCACCCGGATCTACATCGGCGGGGTCACCCGAACCTGGTTGCGGCGCAAGATCATCCGCGTCCCGCGCGCGTCCTGAGACCCCATTCGCCGGCGCCCGGGGTGCGCCCCGGACGGGCCTGATCCCGACGCGGTCGCGCCCGGCTCAGCAGGTCTCGATCAGACGTTGAAGGACCCGCGCGCCGAAGCGCAGCGACTCGGTCGGGACCCGCTCGTTGATGCCGTGGAACATCGGGGCGAAGTCGAGGTCGGCGGGCAGCCGCAGGGGGGCGAAGCCGTAGCCGGTGACCCCCAGCAGCGACAGCGCCTTGTTGTCGGTGCCCCCGGACAGGCAGTACGGCAGGACCTCCGCATCCGGGTCCTCGGCTCGCAGCGCAGCGACCATCGCGTCGACGAGGTCACCCTCGAACGGCGCGTCGAGCGCGATGTCGCGGTGCAGCACCTCGACCTCGACGTGCTCCCCCACGAGCTCGGTGATCGTGCGCATGAGGTCCTCCTCGTGACCGGGGAGGAAGCGGCAGTCGACGTTGGCGTGGGCCTGCTGCGGGATGACGTTGTGCTTGTAGCCGGCCTGCAGCATCGTGACGTTGCTCGTGTCCTGGAGGGTGCCCCGGACGAAGCCCTGGGCGCCGCCGAGGTGGTCGAGGAGCTCGTCGAGGTCCTCGTCCGAGTAGGCCACGCCGGTGATCTCGCTGAGCCGGTCGAGCAGGGTGCGCACCGAGGGGATGAACTCGCGCGGCCACTTGTGGGCCGCCAGGCGGCTCAGCGCCTCCGCGAGACGGGCGATGGGGTTCTCGTCGTTGGGGACCGAGCCGTGCCCGGCACGACCGGTGGCGGTGAGGCGGATCCAGGCGATGCCCTTCTCGGCCGTCTGGAGCAGGTAGGCGCGCTTCTCGCCGCCGTCGGAGGTGGGCACGGTGACGCTGTAGCCGCCGACCTCGCTGATCGCCTCGGTCACGCCCTCGAAGAGGTCGGGGCGGTGCTCGACGAGGTGGTGCGAGCCGAGGACTCCCCCGGCCTCCTCGTCGGCGAAGAACGCGACGACGAGGTCGCGCGGCGGGACGATGCCCTCCCGGGCGATGTGGCGCACGCACGCGAGGATCATCGCGTCCATGTCCTTCATGTCGACGGCGCCGCGTCCCCAGATGCAGCCGTCCTTCTCGATGGCCTCGAACGGGTCGACGTCCCAGTCCTCGGCGTTGGCCGGGACGACGTCGAGGTGGCCGTGGATGCACAGCCCCCCGCGCTCGCGGTCGGCGCCGGGGATCCGCACGACGACGGAGGCCCGTCCGGGCTGCGACTCGATGATCTCCGGCTCGAGGCCGACCTCGCGGAGCAGCCGGTCGACGTGGTCGGCGGCCTCCCTCTCCCCCGGTCCGGAACCGTCTCCGTAGTTCGACGTGTCGATCCGGATGAGGTCGCGGCAGATGCCGACGACCTCGTCCTCGGGGCGGCTGCTCGTCGTCTGCGTCATGCTCCTCAGCCTAGGGCGGGGGGCCGATTTCTTGTTGGGGCGGTATGCCGTGTAAAGTTCCGGCTCGTTGCAGGCACCGCCCCACGGGGCTTGCAGACACCCTGTCCGGGTGGCGGAAATGGCAGACGCGCTAGCTTGAGGTGCTAGTCCTCGTATAGAGGGTGGGGGTTCAAGTCCCCCCTCGGACACCGACATCGCCCCGAGTTCCTGCAGGTCAGGAGCTCGGGGCGTTCTCATGTCCGGACGCGCCGGCGCCGTTCTGGCTCAGGCGGAGGCGATGAGGTTCTCGCGGACCGCGTGCATCGCCGCCTCGGTCCGCGAGGTGACCTGGAGCTTGCCCATGATGTTGCGCACGTGGTTCTTGATGGTGTTCTCGCTGACCGACATGCACTCGCCGATCTCGCGGTTGGACCGGCCCCGGGTGATCCAGGTCAGCACCTCGATCTCGCGGTCGGTGAGGTTCCTGGACCGGTGCGCCATCGCGACGTCGGTGCTCTGGCTCGACAGCCGGGCGAACTCGGCCACGAGGTGGCGCGCCATCGGCGGCGGCACCATCACCTCGCCGACGTGGGCGAGCCGGACGGCGTCGATGACCTGCGCCGCCGGCAGCGACTTGAGGAGGTAGCCGCACGCGCCGACCATGAGCGCCTTGAAGAGGTCGGCCGGCTCCTCGGACGCCGTGAGGAAGAGGACCTTGGTCTGCGGCGACGACATCTTGATCGCGGTGCAGGCGTCGATGCCGCTCTGGCCACCCAGGTGCAGGTCGAGGAGCGCGACGTCCGGACGGTGCTCCAGTACGGCGGCGACGGCGTCGGACGCGGAGGACGTCTCGGCCACGAGCACGAGGTCGTCCTCGCACTCGATGAGCGCCTCCATGCCGCGACGGAAGAGCTCGTGGTCATCGGCGATGACGACGCGGATGGTGTCGAGTCCCCCCACGATGGACGGGGCCCACCCACCCCGCTGAGGTGTTCGTGGACTCACCTCGTCATCGTGGCAGAACCGCTCACCCCTGCGTGGGGTTTCGCAAGGTTTGGGGGTCGGATGGGGGTCTGATCCCGGCCACGACCCTCCGCGCCACGCGCCGCCGCCGGCCCTCCCGCACGACACGACGCCGATTTGCGCCGAACGCTCCACGGTCGGGGGCACCGGCGTGGATACTGCACCGTCGGCGCAACGCCGCTCCGTCCGCATCCAAGGGGTTCCATCCATGTCATCGAAGATCAACGCTGCCCTCAACCGCCGCAGCGCGCTGCGCGTCGGCGCCGTCGGGGCAGCCGCCACCGCCGCCACGGTCGTCACAGCCACCGGCGCCGAGGCGGCCGCCGGCCAGCCCGTCCTCCAGGGCCTGTCCAACGCCGCGGGGGCCGCCGGCACCACGCTCGTGAGCAACGGTTCGGCCATCACCCTCACCGTCAAGAACACGGGCCCCGGCGCTGCGGCCTTCTTCTTCGGCCAGAACAACAACGGCTTCGCCGGCGGCACCGGGTCGGGCAGCAAGTACGGCCTGTCCGCCGCCAACACCGGCGCCCCCGGCACGGGTGCGGCGATGGCGGCCAGCGGCGGCAAGAACACCGGCATCCTCGCGAACACCGCGAACTTCGACCGCTACGCCGTCGAGGCGACCAACCTGTCGACCATGGACACCGGCGGCGGCGCCGGTGGTGGCGTGTGGGCCGACGGTGGCGACGGCGTCGGTGTCGCCGCGCTCTCGCCGATGGGCGTGCCCGCCGTGGTCTCGATCGGTGACACCTACTACGTCCAGGGCCACGAGGTCGTGCTCACCGCGTCGTCGCTCGTCTACGGCGCCACCTCGGCGAACGGCCCCGAGGTCTCGTTCGCCGGGTACGCGACCCTCGACATCGAGGGCCGGACGACCGTCGAGCTCACCGGCCCCTCCTGGAACAACGGCGCGACCTGGGCCGACGTCGGCAACACCAACGGCGGCGTCTCGGTCACCGCGATCAACCAGCCGATGCCCAACCTCTGGATGAACGTCGACGAGGGCGGCACCGTGACCATCTCCGGCGGCGCCCCCGGCGGGACCGTGTCCTGGCGCGTCGCGGGCAACCGCAACGACTGGGCGAGCTTCGAGCCCATGTCAGCCACCCGCGCGGCGGGTGGGAGCCGCATCGCCAAGGGCAAGGACCTCGCGGCGCGCATCCTGCGCCGGGCGGGTCGCGACTGACCCCTCCGAACCGGACGACGACGCCCCGACCTCCTCGTGAGGTGGGGGCGTCGTCGTATGCCGTGGCGCACGCGCCCCTGCGGGCTCAGCCGGGTAGCCGTGAGCCCTGCGTGGCCTCCGACGGGTGGTCGGCGACCGGTGCCCTGCGGTTGCGGATGAGCAGACCGAACACGGCGGCGATGGGGAACATGAGCACGCCGTAGACGGCAGCCGGGATCGACATCTGTGCGTTGTCGAGCACGGTGATCGCCATGGCGATGGCCAGGGTGCTGTTGTGGATGCCGATCTCGAACCCGCTCGCGACCGCCTGGGGCCGGGAGAGACCGAGGCGACGCGGGACGGCATACCCGATCGTCAGCGAGAGGACGCAGAAGAGCGCCGCGACGAGGCCCACCTGGGCGAAGTAGTCGGCGATGTCGTCCTTCTCGCCCCACATCGCGCCGAGGACGACGAGGAGCAGCAGGACGGCCGAGGCCGTGCGCACCGGCCGGTCCATCCGGTCGGCGAACGCCGGTGAGCGGTGCCGGACGGCCATGCCGATGGCGACCGGGACGAGGACGATCGCGAAGACCTGGAGCAGCTTGTCGAGCTGGAGCCCGATCCGGTCGCCCTCGTCGACGAAGTGGCCGATGGCCCAGTTCGTCACGAGCGGCAGCGAGACCACGGCGATGACCGAGTTGATCGCCGTGAGGGTGATGTTGAGCGCGACGTCACCCCGGAAGAGGTGGCTGTAGAGGTTGGCCGTCGTCCCGCCCGGCGAGGCCGCGAGGATCATGAAGCCCACGGCGAGCAGCGGTGGGAGCCCGAAGAGCTCGACGAGACCGAGGGCGACGAGCGGCAGCACGAGCAGCTGGCACGCGAGTGCCGTCGCCACGGCGCGGGGCGTCTGCCCCACCCTGCGGAAGTCGGCGGGCGTGAGCGACAGGCCGAGACCGAACATGATGACGGCAAGGGCGACGGGCAGCCCGACCGTGAGGAGCGCGGAGTCCATGCCGGAGGGTACCGTCCGGTAGCCACGATCAGGGCTGGTACGCGTCAGCCGCCTGTCGCAGCGTGCCCAACGGGTCCGCGAGCGAGGCGGCTCCCGGCTGGGAGAGGTTGCCCTGCTGCGCGGCCTGGGCCAGCTCGGACTCGATGTCGTCGACGAGCGACGTCACGGCGTCGGCGTCACCGTCCTTGACCGCCTGGTTGATGTCGCGCAGCTTGCCCTCGATCGTCTTGGCGACGTCGGCGTCGATGTCGTCGGACTGGCGCACCTCGCGCAGGCTCGACTGGAAGCCCGACACCGCGTCGGTGACCGGCTTGCCGGCGTCCTTCGCCGGCGTGGACGGCGCCTGGGACGGGGTCTGGCTCGGGGTCGGGGTCTGCGTGACGGTGACCGTCGGGTTCGGTGTCGCCGTCGTGGGTTCGGGCGTGTTCGACGGGACGTCGGAGCTCTGCGTCACCGACGGCGTCGACGAGGGTGTCGGCGTGCCACCGCCGCCGCCGTCGTTGCCCTGCATGACGTACCAGATGCCCGCCGCCGCGAGGGCCGCAGCGAGGAGGAGGAGCCAGATCCACGCGCGTGAGCCGCGTCGCTGCGTCTCGTCCCAGTCGTCGTGTGCCGGCTCGCTCCACACCTCCTCGGGGGGCGCCGGGCGGGGCGTCACGGCCGTCGGGGCCATGGCCGCGGGTGCGGCGGGCAGCACCTCGGTGAGGGCGGGCGCCCGGTGCGACCGGAGCAGCTCCGCGACCTCACGGCCCGACTGCGGGCGGTGGATCGGGTCCTTGGACAGGAGGGCCGCGACGAGGGCGGCCAGGTCGGCTGGGGTGTCGGGGCGCAGGTCGCGGACGTCGGCGGGCACGTCGTGCGCGTGCTTCATGAGGATCGCCACCGGCGTCGTCGCCGAGAACGGTGGAGCGCCGGTGAGCAGCGTCGTGAGGACGCAGCCGAGCGCGTAGAGGTCTGCGCGGGCGTCGACCCGCTGACCCGTCGCCTGCTCCGGCGCGAGGTACTCGGCCGTCCCGACGATCGTGTCGGTCATAGTGAGGGCGTGCTGGCCCAGTGCCTCGTCGACGAGCTGGGTGATGCCGAAGTCGAGCACCTTGGCCGTGCCGTCGGCCGCGTAGGAGATGTTGCCCGGCTTGATGTCGCGGTGGACGATGCCCGCGTCGTGGGCGGCCTGCAGCGCGCTCGCCACCTCCTCGCCGATGGTCCGGACGTCCTCGACCGGCAGCGGTCCGGTGTCGCGCACCTGCTCGGCCAGCGTCGGTCCCGGAAGGAGCTCCATGACGAGGTAGGCCGTGTGGTCCTCGACGCCCGTGTCGTAGACCGTGACGATGTGCGGGTGGTTGAGGGCAGCGGTCGCCCGCGCCTCACGGCGGAACCGCTCCCCCGCGTTGTCACTGTCCGGACCCGTGAGGTCGAGGGTCTTGACCGCCACCTCACGGCCCAGCATCTCGTCCTGCGCCCGCCAGACCACGGCCATGCCGCCTCGCCCCAGGGGGGCACCGAGTCGATAGCGGCCGCCGAGCAGCCGCCCCTGCGTCTGGCTCATCCGTCTCCTCGCGTATGGGGGCTTCGTCGACCCTAGTCCCTCCCGTAGCCTGAGTCCGTGCTGCCCCACATCACCGCGACGCGGTTCGTCACCCCTCTGCGGGAGGGCGGATCCCTCCCCGGCATCGTCGAGGGGTCCGACGACGGGACCTACGTCGTGAAGTTCCGCGGCGCCGGCCAGGGCCTCAAGGTCCTCGTCGCCGAGGTCGTCGTCGGCGAGCTCGCCCGACGGCTCGGGATCCGGGTCCCCCAGATGGCGGTCATCGACATGCCCACGGCGATCGCCCGCTACGAGGCTGACGAGGAGGTCCAGGACCTCCTCAACGCCAGCCCGGGCAACAACCTCGCCGTGGACTTCCTGCCGGGGTCGTTCGGCTACGACGGCTCCCGTCCCCCGACGGCCGACGAGGCTGCGGACATCGTCTGGCTCGACGCGTTCACAGCCAACGTCGACCGCACCTGGTCCAACCCCAACCTCCTCGTCTGGCACCGCCAGGTCTGGGCCATCGACCACGGCGCCGCCATCTGGTTCCATCACTCGTGGCCGAGGCGGGGCGCGGACGCCTCCCGGTTCGCGGCCCAGCCGTTCGACGTCTCGGAGCACGTCCTGCGCGACGTCGCGGGCGACCTCGCCGCGGCACACGCCCGCGCCGCCGCGGTGCTCACTCCCGAGGTCCTCACCGAGGTGGTCGCTCTCGTGCCCGACGAGTGGCTCGAGCAGGCGCCGGGGCTCGACGACGCGGCCGCGGTGCGCGCCGCCTATGTCGACCACCTCACCCGCCGGCTCGAGAACGCCGGCGCCTGGTGGGAGGCGGCGGCATGAGCGCGCACCCCTACCAGTACGTCGTCCTGCGCTGCGTCCCCCGCGTCGACCGCGGCGAGTGCCTCAACGTCGGCGTCGTCCTCTACTCGCAGTCGGCGGGCTTCCTGCGCGCCGCCTGCCACGTCGACGAGGAGCGGCTGCGCGCGTTCGCCCCCGACATCGACGTCGACGCCGTGCGCGCCTCGCTCTCGGTCGTCGACGACGTCTGCGCCGGGACCGGCGGCGGCGGACGACCCACCCTCCCCACCCCCGGCAAGAGGTTCGGCTGGCTCAGCGCGCCCCGCAGCACCGTCATCCAGCCCTCCGGCGTGCACGGCGGCGCGGCCCAGGACCCCGAGGCCGAGCTCGCCGCGCTCCTCGAGCGCCTCGTCCGCTGACGGAGCACCCCCGTATGCCGTCGGCCCACCCCTCGCCTCGTCGTGCGCCCTTCGCGCTCGTCCCTGCGTCCTACGTCTACCTGCTCCGTGGCGACGAGGTGCTGCTCCAGCAGCGGGCGCACACCGGCTACATGGACGGGCACTGGGTCGCGGGGGCGGCTGGGCACGTCGAGCCCGGCGAGAGCGCCGTCGAGGCGGCAGTGCGCGAGGCCCACGAGGAGCTCGGTGTCGACCTGCGCGAGGGGGACCTGGAGCTGCTCACCGTGATGCAGCGCACCGACGGGACCGACGACCCGGTCGAGCAGCGCGTCGACTGGTTCTGGGCGTCACGGGCGTGGACCGGCACCCCGGTGATCAGTGAGCCGCACAAGTGCGCGGACCTCGGGTGGCACCCCCTCGGGGCACTCCCCGAGCCGGTCCCGGCATACGAGCTCGTCGTCCTCCGCGGTCTCGCGCTGGGCTCGCTGCCCGTGGCGACGTCGTTCGGCTTCGCCTGAGGTCAGCCGTCAGCGGGCGCGCAGGGCCCAGGCCGCGACGGCGCCGGCAGCGGCGACGTTGAGCGAGTCCACTCCCCCGGCCATCGGGATGGTCACGACGACATCGGCACCCTCGACGGTGCGTCGGCCGAGCCCGTCGCCCTCGGTCCCGAGCACGAGCGCGAGCCGCTCCGGCGGGTCGGCGGCGAGCTCGTCGAGGCCGACTGCGTCGTCGGACAGGGCGAGGGCGGCGACGGTGAACCCGCTGTCCCGCAACAGGTCCATGCCACCGGGCCACGGGTCGATGCGCGTCCAGGGCACCTGGAACACGGTCCCCATCGACACCCGGATCGCGCGTCGGTAGAGCGGGTCCGCGCACCTCGGCGTCACGAGCACGGCGTCCATGCCGAGGGCCGCGGCGCTGCGGAAGACGGCTCCGACGTTGGTGTGGTCGACGACGTCCTCGATGACGAGGACCCGACGCGCATCGGCGACGACGTCGGCGACGGGCCGCTGCTCGGGCCGCTGCATCGAGGCGAGCGCACCCCGGTGCAGGTGGAAGCCCGTGAAGCCCTCGATGACCTCGTGGTCCGCGACGAGGACCGGTGTGCCGTCCTGCTCGGCCTGCGCGACGAGGTCCTCGAGGTCGGTGAGCCAGCGCTCGGCCATGAGGAAGGAGCGGGGTCGGTGGCCGGCGGCCAGTGCTCGGCGGATGACCTTCTCGGACTCGGCGATGTAGAGGCCGCGCTCGGGCTCGGTGCGACGCCGCAGGGCGACGTCGGTGAGGCCGACGTAGTCGTGGACGCGTGGGTCGTGGGGGTCGGTGATCCGGGTCGGCACCCTGAGAGGTTAGAAGAAGAGCGCGCGCACGACGAGGCTGGCACCCGCGAGGACGCAGAAGACGAGGACGACCCGACGCAGCAGCTCGCGGTCGAGGTGCCGCCGAAGGGGCGCGGCGACGGCGTAGCCGGCGGCGATGAACGGCAGCCAGGCCAGCCCGGCCCACAGCTGCTGGCGGGGGAACTCCCCCGCGATCGACAGGGAGCCGATCGCCATGACGGCCCCGACGAGGAAGAACGCCGCGAGGGTCGATCGCATCCGCTCGGGGCGCTCGTGCTGGAGCACCAGCGCGAAGAACGGGCCGCCGATGCTCGTGGCCGTGCCCGAGACGCCGGCAACGGCACCGGCTGCGGCGGCGTTGCGCGCCCCGGCCCGGACCTCGACGGTGGTGAGCGACGTCGCGACGGTGACGAGGATGAGCATCGCGACCGCCACGGAGATGACGCGGGTGGAGAGCAGGACCACCGCCGCGACGCCGAGCGGTGTGGCCACGAGCCGCGCGAGCAGGGCCCAGCCGAGCTCACGCCAGGCGATGTCGAGCGGCGCGAGGGCGAGCTGGACCACGGGCAGGGTGAAGCTCGTGACGAGGACCGAGCCCGGCATGAGCTCGGGCGCGGCGACGACGACGAACGGGACCGCCACGACGGCCATGCCGAAGCCGATCGTGGACTGGACGAGCGCCCCGACGAAGAGCGCGAGACCGAGGCCCAGGACGACCGACCACGGCGTCACGGAGCGAGGACCATGCGCCCGATGGCGACGAGGCCGATGACGATGATCACCGCGCGCAGGACGTTCGGCGGCAGTCGCCGGCCGACCTTCGACCCGATGACGCCACCGACCAGCGACCCGGCCGCGATGAGCCCGGCCACCGTCCAGTCGACCTGCTCGGGCGCCACGACGACGAAGGTCAGCGCGGCGACGGCGTTGACGATCGTCGCGAGCACGTTCTTGATGCCGTTGAGGCTCTGGAGCGACTCGCTGGTGAGCGTCGTGAGGATCCCCATGAGGATGACGCCCTGGGCCGCACCGAAGTAGCCGCCGTAGACCGCGGTGGCGAAGACACAGAAGGCCAACAGGAGCGCGCGGCGGCGGGAGTGGTCGCCGAGCGCCGTCGGGGGCGCGTCGCCGCGTCGCGTCGTGCTCCACGCCGTGATGCGCGGGCCGAACGCCACGAGCAGCACGCCGAGCGCGATGAGCACGGGGACGATCGTGCGGAACGCGGCGGGGTCGAGCACGAGCAGGAGCAGGGCACCGACGACACCGCCGAGGAGCGACATCGGCGCCCAGCGGAGCAGGGTGCCCCGCATCCCGCCGAGCTCGTGCCGGTAGCCCCACGAACCCGTGAGGCCACCGGCGACGAGCCCGACGGTGTTGGAGACGTTGGCCGTCACGGGTGCGAACCCGAAGAACAGCAGCGTCGGGAAGGTCACGAGCGTGCCGGACCCGACGACCGTGTTGATCGTGCCGGCGACGACGCCGGCGACGAGGATGAGCGCGGCCTCGCCGAGGCCCACCTCAGCTCTCGCGCGGCGGGGCGGGGTCCGTCGGTGCTGCGGGGTCGACCGGAGGCGTGGGATCGACCGGCGGCACCGGGTCGGCCTGCGGCATCCGCGGGGGAACCGCGTCGGCCGGGGGCGTCAGCGGCGGCTGCTGCCGAGCCGGGGGCGTCGCGTGGTCCGCGGCCTCACGGGAGGCGTCACCGGCCTGGCCACGAGCCTCGGCCAGGGCCTGGGCAGGGTCGGCGAGGACCGTGTCGTCGAACGGCGTCGACAGGTCCTCGGACGGCTGCCAGTCCTCCTCGGTGTCACCGTCGTCGAAGCCGCCGCCACCGTCGCCCCGTCCGAGGGCGCCACCGATGCCCTTGAGGGCGTCGGTGAGCTCGCTCGGGATGATCCACATCTTGTTGGAGTCACCACGGGCGATCTGCGGGAGGACCTGGAGGTACTGGTAGGCGAGGAGCTTCTGGGTCGGCTTGCCGCGGTGGATCGCGTCGAACACCTGCTGGATGGCGCGGGCCTGGCCCTGCGCCTCGAGGACGCGCGCCTGCGCGGAGCCCTCGGCCCGCAGGATCTGGCTCTGCTTCTCACCCTCGGCGGTGAGGATGTTGGACTGCTTCGAGCCCTCGGCCGTGAGGATGATGGCGCGGCGCTCACGCTCGGCCTTCATCTGCTTCTCCATCGACTCCTGGATCGACATGGGCGGGTCGATCGCCTTGAGCTCGACGCGGTTGACGCGGATGCCCCACTTGCCGGTGGCCTCGTCGAGGACGCCACGGAGCTGGGCGTTGATCTGGTCGCGGCTGGTCAGCGTCTGCTCGAGGTCGAGCGAGCCGATGACGTTGCGCAAGGTGGTGACGGTGAGCTGCTCGATGCCCTGGATGAAGTTCGCGATCTCGTAGACCGCGGACTTGGCGTCGATCACCGAGTAGTAGATGACGGTGTCGATGTTGACGACGAGGTTGTCGCTCGTGATCACCGGCTGGGGCGGGAAGGAGACGACCTGCTCGCGCAGGTCGATGTTGGCCCGCACCTTGTCGACGAACGGCACGAGGAAGTGGATGCCGCCTTCGAGGGTGCTGTGGTAGCGGCCGAGCCGCTCGATGATGAGCGCGGTCTGCTGCGGGACGATCCGCACCGTGCGCATGAGCACGATGACGGCGAAGAGCAGCAGCAGCCCGAGGATGACGAGCTCGATCATGGGAACTCCCTGAGATCAGTGACGGTCGGCGGCGACGATGGCCGTCGCACCGTGGATGGCGATGACTCGGACGTCGTCACCCGGTCGCAGGGGCTCGGTGCCCTCTGCCACGCGAGCGGACCACGTCTCCCCCGCGAGCTTGATGCGCCCGTCGGTGTCCGTGACGGTCTGGAGCACGCGCGCCTCGCGCCCCACGAGGCTGGACGCCCCGATGTGGTGGTCGTGCTCACCGTCGGTGAACTTGCGCTTGACGATCGGGCGCACGACGAAGAGCAGCAGCCCTGCGACGAGGATCGCGACGATCACCTGGACGGCGATGTTGCCTCCGACGGCGGCAGCCAGCGCACCGGCCAGCGCACCCCCGGCGAACATGACGAAGACGAAGTCCACGGTGGCGGCCTCGATGGCGGCCAGGATCAGGGCCACCCCCACCCATGCCACCCACGGGTTGTCGGTCAACCACTCCATGACACTCCCCTTTCGTCCCCGTCAGCGATGACGGGTGTGTCGGAACAACGATGTCATGCCGTGCGACGTGCCCGTCACCCGGACCATGCGATGTAGCGAGACCCCCGCTGCTCGAGCTGGAGCGGGACCCCGAAGGTCTCGCTGAGGTTCGCCGCCGTCAGGGTGATCTCGATCGGGCCCTGGGCCACGACCCTGCCGTCGCGCAGCAGCAGCACGTCCGTGAAGTTCGGCGGGATCTCCTCGACGTGGTGCGTCACGAGGACGAGCGCGGGAGCCATGACGTCGCCGGCAATCTCACCGAGCCGGGCGACGAGGTCCTCGCGTCCTCCGAGGTCGAGCCCCGCGGCGGGCTCGTCCAGCAGCATGAGCTCGGGATCGGTCATGAGGGCCCTGGCGATCTGGACGCGCTTGCGCTCCCCCTCGGACAGCGTCCCGAAGGTCCGGTCGACGAGGTGGTCCGCGCCCAGGGCGACGAGCAGCTCGGCGGCGCGGGCGTGGTCGAGGGAGTCGTAGCTCTCGCGCCAGCGGCCGACCACGCCGTAGGAGGCGGTGACGACGACGTCGCCGACCCGCTCACCCCCGGGGATGCGTTCGGCGAGCGAGGCCGAGGCCAGACCGATGCGCGGTCGGAGCTCGAAGACGTCGACGGCGCCGAGGACCTCGCCGAGGATGCCGACGACTCCGCGCGTGGGATGCATGCGACCCGAGGCCAGCTGGAGCAGCGTGGTCTTGCCCGCTCCGTTGGGCCCGAGGACGACCCAGCGTTGCCCCTCCTCGACCTCCCAGTCGACGTCGTCGAGGAGTGTCGAGTCGCCACGGACGACGCCCACCCCCGCCAGCGCCAGAACGTCACTCATGACGCGAACCCTAGTTGAACGCCTCCTGCCTACGATGACGGCATGCCCGAGCTGCCCGCATCCGTCCGGATCGCTCTCTGGGTCACCTCCGCCTGGCGCGGAGGGGAGTCCCTGGAGTCAGCGGTCGACTCCGCCCTCCCCGACGTCGACGCCGTGGGCCCGGGAGTGCGGGCCCTCGACCTCTGGCACGACCTCGGTGAGCGCACCGTCCTCGTCGCACTGCCCTCGAGTGGCGACCCGACGAGCCTGCCCCGGTGCGGACCCGAAGCCCTCGACGCGGCCGTCGAGGCCGAGGAGTGCCTCGTCGCACCGGGTCTGGGCGCGCTGCTCGTCCCCTCGTGGTCGACGTTCGGCGCTCCCGGGGCCACTGGTGCCGACGCGGGCACGCGACTGGACTGGACGGCATACGACTGCGAGCCGGTCCCGACCCACCGCGTCGAGGCACTCGACCCCCGCGAGACGACCCGCGCGCTCACCGCCAAGGTCCTCGAGGTCACCGAGCAGCTCGACGCGCTCGGCGGCCAGCCGTTCGACGCGGCGTCGGCGCGCGAGTCCGCGCCGCGCGCCGGCCAGTGGGCGCTGCCGGACGACCTGCCGGGACAGTCCCTGCGTGCCCTGACGTTCGCCGCGGCGATCAGCGCCGCGGCCGCGGCCGGAATCGACGGTCCGCAGGACGGGCCCGACGGGTGGACCCAGCAGCGACGCCTGGAGCTGCTGCGCGACCTCCGGCGGGTCGCCGAGCGCGCCCTCGCGGACGCGACGAACGCCGGTGTCGCGGCGGTGGCTCACCCCAGGACGTCGCGGTAGACCGTGAGCGTCTCGTCGCCGATGCGGGACCACGAGAACGACTCCACGGCCCGCCGGCGTCCGGCCTGACCGAACCGCCTGGCCCGCTCGGGGTCGGACACGGCGTCGTTGAGGGCACCGGCGAGGTCGGCCACGAAGCGGTCGGGGTCGACCGGAGTGCCCGAGCCGTCCTGGACCTGCTCGATGGGGACCAGCCAACCGGTCTCGCCGTCGACGACGACCTCGGGGATGCCGCCGGTGGCCGTCGCGACGACGGGCAGGTCGCACGCCATCGCCTCGAGGTTGACGATGCCGAGCGGCTCGTAGACCGAGGGGCACACGAACACCGTGGCGGCGGAGAGCATGGCGATGACCTCGGCCCGCGGCAGCATCTCGGGGACCCACACGACGCCGTCGCGAGTCTCGCGCAGCCCGGTGATGAGCTCCTCGACCTCGGCCTTGATCTCGGGGGTGTCCGGAGCGCCCGCGAGGAGGACGAGCTGGACCTCCGGCGGCAGCTCGGCGGCCGCGCGCAGGAGGTACGGAAGACCCTTCTGGCGGGTGATCCGTCCGACGAAGACCACGCTCGGGCGGTCCGGGTCGACACCGTGGCGACGCACCGTGTCGGGGTCCTCGGCGCGCTGCCAGAGCTCGCTGTCGATGCCGTTGTGGACGACCTTGACCTTGCCCGGGTCGATGCTCGGATAGCTGCGCAGCACGTCCTTGCGCATCCCGTCGCTCACCGCGATGACGGCAGCCGCACCCTCGTATGCCGTCCGCTCGATCCACGAGGACAGCCGGTAGCCGCCGCCGAGCTGCTCGGCCTTCCACGGACGCATCGGCTCGAGGCTGTGCGCGCTCACGACGTGCGGCACACCCTCGAGGAGCGATGCGGTGTGCCCGGCGAAGTTGGCGTACCAGGTGTGGGAGTGGACGAGGTCGGTGCCACCGCAGTCCGCCGCGATGGCGAGGTCGACACCCATCGTCACGAGCGCCGGGTTGGCGCCGGCGAGGGCCTCGAGGTCGGGGTACCCGGTCGTGCCCTCCTCGTCGCGAGGTGGCCCGAAGGCGCGCACGCGCACGTCGATGTCTCCCCGCTCCCGCAGGGCCCGGGTCAGCTCAGCGACGTGCACCCCCGCCCCTCCGTAGATCGTCGGGGGGTACTCCTTGCTGAGGATGTCGACTCGCACGGGTCGACACTAGCGCCGACCGGCAGTCGGGGTGAGATGCCCGTCACATGAGGCGGCTCGGTCCACTAGGTTGGCCGCATGGCTTACCGCAGCGGTGGACCCAAGGTGCTCGTCATCGTTCTCGCAGGTGGAGAGGGCAAGCGCCTCATGCCCCTCACCGCCGACCGGGCCAAGCCGGCCGTGCCGTTCGGCGGCATCTACCGGCTCATCGACTTCGCCCTGAGCAACGTCGTCAACTCCGGCTACCTCAAGATCGTCGTGCTGACGCAGTACAAGTCG
This sequence comes from Knoellia locipacati, assembly GCF_007992835.1. Taxonomy (GTDB): domain Bacteria; phylum Actinomycetota; class Actinomycetes; order Actinomycetales; family Dermatophilaceae; genus Knoellia; species Knoellia locipacati. The sequence continues at coordinate 217,905 of NZ_BKBA01000009.1, read as the reverse complement.
CACAGCCTCGACCGGCACGTCACGAAGACGTGGCGCATGTCGACGATGCTCGGCAACTACGTCGCACCGATCCCGGCGCAGCAGCGCGTCGACAAGTCCTGGTACCAGGGCAGCGCCGACGCGATCTTCCAGAGCCTCAACACGATCACCGACGAGCGGCCCGACATCGTCGTCGTCGTCGGCGCCGACCACGTCTACCGCATGGACTTCTCGCAGATGGTCGACCAGCACGTCGAGTCCGGTGCGGGCGTCACCGTCGCCGCGATCCGCCAGCCGATCGGCATGGCCGACCAGTTCGGCGTCATCGAGGTCGAGGCCGACGACCACACGCGGATCAAGGCGTTCCGCGAGAAGCCCAGCGACCCCGACCCGCTGCCCGACTCCCCCGGCGAGATCCTCGCGTCGATGGGCAACTACGTCTTCGACGCCGACGTCCTCCAGGAGGCGGTGACCCGCGACTCCGAGGACGAGGACAGCACCCACGACATGGGCGGCGACATCGTGCCCGCGCTCGTCAAGCAGGGCTCGGCATACACCTACGACTTCAAGAAGAACGTCATCCCCGGTGGCACCGAGCGCGACCAGGGCTACTGGCGCGACGTCGGGACGCTCGACTCGTACTTCGACGCCCACATGGACCTCATCTCGATCCACCCGATCTTCAGCCTCTACAACTACGACTGGCCGCTCTTCACGAGCTACGGCCCCTACCCGCCGGCCAAGTTCGTCCACGGGGCGTCGGGCCGGTTCGGCGAGGCGCTGAGCTCGATGGTCTCGCCCGGCGTCATCATCAGCGGTGCCCGCGTCAACGCGTCGGTGATCTCGCCGGACGTCCGCGTCCACAGCTACACCGAGGTCGACGACTCGGTGATCCTCGACGGGGTCGACATCGGCCGCAACTGCCGGGTCCGGCGCGCGATCATCGACAAGAACGTCCACCTGCCCGAGAACACCTCGATCGGGTTCGACGCCGAGCACGACCGGGCCCGGGGCTTCACCGTCACCGAGTCGGGCATCACGGTGGTCGGCAAGGGCACGGTCATCCAGCCGTGAGCCGAGCGCGAGTCGGCGTCCAGCTCCAGCCGCAGCACGCGGCATACGACGACATCCGGCGCACGTGCGCGCAGCTCGAGGAGATGGGTGTCGACGTCCTCTTCAACTGGGACCACTTCTTCCCGTTGAACGGTGACCCCGACGGCGCCCATTTCGAGTGCTGGACGATGCTCGCGGCCTGGGCCGAGGCGACCGAGCGCGTCGAGATCGGCGCCCTCGTCACGTGCAACTCCTACCGCAACCCCGACCTCCTCGCCGACATGGGGCGGACGGTCGACCACATCTCCGCCCGCGGTGGCGAGGGACGGCTCATCCTCGGGATCGGCTCCGGCTGGTTCGAGCGCGACTACGACGAGTACGGCTACGAGTTCGGCCGTGCCGGCACGCGCCTCGACGCCCTCGACCGCGACCTGCCCCGGATCAAGGAGCGCTGGAGCCGGCTCAACCCCTCGCCCACCCGCTCGATCCCCGTCCTCGTCGGCGGTGGTGGTGAGCGCAAGACCCTGCGCATCGTCGCCGAGCAGGCCGACATCTGGCACGGCTTCGGCGGCGCCGAGACGATCGCCCACAAGCACGAGGTGCTCGACGAGTGGTGTGCGAAGGTCGGGCGCGACCCCGCGACCATCGAACGCTCCGCCGGTGTGGCCATGCGGCCGGGCCGCTTCCCCGAGGACGTGCCGGACTACGCCTCGAACGCCGACGCGCTGTATGCCGTGGGGACCCGGCTGTTCACCCTCGGCCTGAGCGGTCCCTATGCCGACCTCGGTCCGGTCCGTGACCTGCTCTCGTGGCGGGACGCGGTGAACTCCTAGCCTGTGCGCGTGACCCCCGAGCCCGCGCTGCCATTGACCACCGACACCCCCAACCTGCTCGTCACCCTCACGGGTGAGGACCGGCCCGGCGTGACGAGCGCGCTCTTCGACGCCGTCGCGCCCACCGGCTCCGTCGTGCTCGACCTCGAGCAGGTGGTCGTCCGCGGTCAGCTCACCCTGGCGGTCCTGCTCGCGCCCGGCGGCTACATCAGCGACCTGCGCGACGTCGTCGAGGGCGTCGGGGAGCGCCTCGACCTCGTGGTGAGCGTCGTCGAGGGGCGTGGCGACAACCGGAGCCGCCGCACCGGGCGGGCCGCGGTGGTCGTCCTCGGCGCCCCGCTGCGTGCGACGGCGGTCGCCTCCGTCTCGCGGTCCGTCGCCGCCCACGGGGCCAACATCGACCGCATCCGGCGACTGTCGCGCTATCCCGTGACGACCCTCGAGCTCGACGTCAGCGGGGCCGACCTCCCCTCGCTGCGACGCGAGCTGTCCCTCGTCGCCTCGCAGCAGCAGGTCGACATCGCGGTGTCCCCTCCCGGTCTGGCCCGCCGCGGTCGGCGCCTCGTCGTCATGGACGTCGACTCCACCCTCATCCAGGACGAGGTCATCGAGCTGCTGGCGCGCCATGCCGGACGCGAGAGCGAGGTGGCGGCGGTCACCGAGCGCGCGATGGCCGGTGAGCTCGACTTCGCCGAGAGCCTGCACGCCCGGGTGGCGACCCTCGCGGGCCTCGACGCCGGAGTCCTCGACGAGGTGCGTCGGGCCGTGCGGCTCACGCCGGGCGCCCGCACCCTCGTGCGGACCCTCAAGCGTCTCGGGTTCACCGTGGCGCTGGTCTCGGGTGGCTTCATCGAGATCGTCCAGCCCATCGCCGACGAGCTCGCCATCGACCACGCTCGGGCCAACCGGCTCGAGATCGTCGAAGGCGTCCTCACCGGTCGGGTGCTCGGCGACGTGGTCGACCGCCAGGGCAAGGCCACCGCGCTGCGGGAGTTCGCGGCCGCCGCGGGTCTCCCCCTCGCGCGCACGGTCGCGATCGGCGACGGCGCCAACGACCTCGACATGCTCGCGACGGCCGGGCTCGGCATCGCCTTCAACGCCAAGCCGGTGGTGCGCGAGCAGGCCGACACCGCGGTCAACGTGCCCTACCTCGACGCGGTCCTCCACCTCCTCGGCATCACCCGCGAGGAGATCGAGGAGGCCGACGACGCCGATGGCACCCCGACGCCCGCGCCTGCCGTTGACCACGGCTGACACCTCGTAGGCTGGCCCAATGCCCCGTTACCCGTCCACGACCCAGACGCTGTTCATCATCGGCGGCGCCGAGGACCGGGTCGGCCGGGCGTCCCTGCTGCGCCGCTTCGTGCGCATCACCGGCGGCCGCAAGGCCCGTCTCGTCGTCATCCCCACCGCGTCCTCCTTCCAGGACGAGGTCGTCTCCTCCTACACCGAGGTGTTCAACCGCTTCGGGGTCGAGAGCGTCGGCGTGGTCAACCCGCAGTCGCGGCGTGAGGCCCAGGACGAGGCCGCGGTCGCCCTCATCGACGACGCCACCGGCATCTTCATGAGCGGCGGGTCCCAGCTCCGGCTCTCCCAGTACATCCCCGGCACGCCCCTCGGCGACGCCCTGCACCGCGCGCACGCCCGCGGGGCCGTCGTCGCGGGCACCTCGGCCGGCGCCTCGATCATGAGCGAGTTCATGATCTCGATGGGCGACGAGGGGATCACGCCCGTGCAGCGGGCCAGCCAGATCAGCGCAGGCCTGGGGCTGCTCAAGGGCGTCATCGTCGACCAGCACTTCGCCCAGCGCTCACGCTACGGTCGGCTCATGTCCGTCGTCGCGTCCTCCCCGAGCCTGCTCGGCATCGGCATCGACGAGGACACCGCCATCGAGGTCACCGGTGACGCCCGTTTCACGGTGCACGGTCGCGGGGGTGTCACCGTCATCGACTGCCGGGACGTCACGACCGATGCACCGGACGCGCGACGGGGCGCTCCGCTCCTCGTGTCGGGGGCCGTCATCCACACGCTTCCCGCGGGGGCCACCTTCGACCTGGCCACGGCCTCGCTCGTCGAGTTCGTCGAGCAGCACCCCGACGTCGGCGCCACGCTCGCCGGCTCGACGCACTGACCCCCTGAAGCCCCACCACCACACCCCGAGGAGTCCGATGACCGAGGACCGCCCGACCCCCACCGGCCCGGCAGCGCCCGAGCTCACCATCGTCGAGTCCCGCGTCTACCGCGGCGGCAACGTCTGGTCCTACGACCCGGCGATCCACCTCGTCGTGGACCTCGGCATCCTCGAGCAGTACCCCACCAACCTCGTCGAGGGCTTCACCGACCGGCTCGTCGAGCTCCTCCCCGGCCTCGAGAACCACACCTGCTCGCGCGGCGTCAGGGGTGGCTTCGTCGAGCGGATGCACGAGGGCACGTGGCTCGGCCACGTGAGCGAGCACATCGCCCTCCAGCTCCAGCAGGAGGCCGGGCACGACCAGCGTCGTGGCAAGACCCGCCAGGTCAAGGGCCACCCCGGGCGCTACAACGTCATCTACGGCTACTCCGACGAGGGCGTGGGCCTGGCCGCCGGCACCCTTGCCGTCCGGCTCGTCAACCACCTCGTGCAGGCCGAGGAAGGCTTCGACTTCGACGAGGCGCTCGAGGCGTTCCTCAAGCGCGCCGAGCGCACGGCCTTCGGCCCCTCCACCGCAGCCATCCTCGAGGAGGCGGTGAGCCGCGACATCCCCTACATCCGGCTCAACAGCGCGAGCCTGGTCCAGCTCGGCCAGGGCGTGCACGCGCAGCGCATCCGGGCGACGATGACCTCCAAGACCGGCGCGCTCGCCGTCGACATCGCCTCGGACAAGGACCTCACCACCAAGCTGCTCGGCTCCGCCGGCCTGCCCGTGCCCAAGCAGGAGACGGTCCGCGGCCCCCAGGACGCCGTGACCGCCGCACGCAGGATCGGCTTCCCCGTCGTCGTCAAGCCGCTCGACGGCAACCACGGCCGCGGTGTCTGCCTCGACCTCCAGAGCGACGACGAGGTGCGCGAGGCCTTCGCCATCGCCCGCGAGCAGTCCCGTCGCGGCTCGGTCATCGTCGAGTCCTTCGTCACCGGCAAGGACTACCGCTGCCTCATCGTCGGTGGGCGGATGCAGGCCATCGCCGAGCGCGTCCCGGCCCACGTCGTCGGGGACGGCGAGCACACCGTCAGTGAGCTCGTCGAGATCACCAACGCCGACCCGCGCCGTGGTGTCGGCCACGAGAAGGTCCTCACCCGCATCAAGGTGGACTCCGCAGCCGAGGGCCTCGTGCGCGAGCAGGGCTTCGAGATGGACGGCGTGCCCCCGCAGGGGACGATGGTCAAGCTCGCCCTCACCGGCAACATGTCGACCGGTGGCATCTCCGTGGACCGCACCTTCGACGCACACCCCGACAACGTCGAGATCGCCGAGGAGGCCGCCCGCATGGTCGGCCTCGACGTCGCGGGCATCGACTTCATCTGCCCCGACATCGCCTCCCCCGTGCGCGAGACCGGCGGCGCGATCTGCGAGGTCAACGCCGCCCCCGGCTTCCGCATGCACACCCACCCGACCATCGGTGAGCCGCAGTTCATCGCCAAGCCGGTCGTCGACCTGCTCTTCCCGCCCGGCGCCGCGTCGCGCGTGCCGATCGTGGCCGTCACGGGCACCAACGGCAAGACGACGACCTCGCGCATGATCGCCCACATCATGAAGGGCGTCGGCCGCAAGGTCGGCATGACCTCGACCGACGGCATCGTCGTCGACGAGCGCCTGGTCTTCAAGGCCGATGCCTCGGGGCCCAAGTCCGCGCGGATGGTGCTCCAGAACCCGCGCGTCGACTTCGCCGTCATGGAGGTCGCCCGCGGTGGCATCCTGCGCGAGGGCCTGGGCTACGACCGCAACGACGTCGCCGTGGTCACCAACATCGCACCGGACCACCTGGGCCTGCGTGGGATCGACACCATCGAGCAGCTGGCCGACGTCAAGGCCGTCATCGTCGAGGCCGTGCCCCGCAACGGTTTCGCCGTGCTCAACGCCGACGACAAGCTCGTCCGCAAGATGCGCCGCAAGTGCTCCGGCTCGATCGTGTGGTTCACGGTGTCGGCGCCAGGCACGCCCGTGCGTGACTTCGTCGACGACCACTGCCGCCGCGGCGGCCGAGCCGTCGTCCTCGAGCCGTCCGACAAGGGCGACATGATCGTCATCCGGCACGGTCGCCGGGCCATGCAGCTCGCCTGGACCCACCTCCTGCCCTCGACGTTCGGTGGCACGGCGATGTTCAACGTCGCCAACGCCATGGCGGCCGCCGGTGCGGCATTCGCCGTGGGCACCGGGCTGCACGAGATCCGTCAGGGCCTGCGGACCTTCTCGACGAGCTACTACCTCTCCCCCGGCCGCATGAACCAGGTCAACGTCAACAACGTCGACGTCATCGTCGACTACTGCCACAACGCCCCCGGCATGAAGGTCCTCGGCGAGTTCGTCGAGCGCTATGCCGACGCCAAGGCCGGGTCGAGCGAGCTCGGCAAGATCTCGCGGCTCGGTGTCATCGCCACCGCGGGTGACCGCCGCGACGAGGACATGCGGGAGCTGGGTGCCCTGGCGGCGCAGCACTTCGACGTCATCGTCGTGCGTGAGGACGAGCGGCTGCGTGGCCGCAAGCGGGGCGAGACCGCCGCGTTCGTCGCCGACGGGGCCAAGGCCGCGATGGCCGACGGGGCCCGGTGCCGCCAGGTCGAGATCGTCACCGACGAGCTCTCCGCCGTCCGGCACGTCATGGCGCGGGCCAACCCCGGTGACATCGTCGTCGTCTGCGTCGACCAGCACGGCGTGGTGATGAACGAGCTCGAGACCATGACGCAGCAGGCCCAGCCGGGCACGCACACGGCCGACTCGCTCGCCGACCCCGACCTCGACCCGACCACGCTCCAGGCCGAGGCCCAGGTCAGTGGCGAGGAGGCGACCGACCAGGACCTCGCCGAGCACGACCTCGGTGACGTCGACGGCGACACGGAGTCGCGGCCCGCCGGGGCGTCGGACCGGTCCTGACGCGCAGCCGCCGCCCGTGAGGACGGGCGGCGGCCCACCGCGCCCTCACCCGCGGCGGCTCACCGCTCGCCGTGCTCCAGCTCGTTCGCGTATGCCGTGAGCGAGCGTCGGTAGCGCAGCACGTCCTCGTCGGTGCTCCCCTGGGCCACGACCGCCAGCAGGCTGCCCAGCGCCTCACCCGAGCGTCCCGCCGAGTGCAGGGCCAGCGCACGGAAGCCGGCGATCCCGACCGACTCCGGTCGCTCGGTCGCGAGCTCGTCGAGCAGCGCGACGGCCTCGTCGTGCTCACCGACGTTCCGGAGGGACGACGCCAGCTGGATCACCGCGCGGTGCCGGAACGGCTCGCGCAGCCCACCCTCGAGCGCGGCACGGTAGAGCTCGACCGCGCGGGCCTCGTGACCCGCGGAGTCGAAGGTTCCGCCGTACTCGTAGGCGATGCGGGCATCGCCCGGGTAGGCCTCGAACAGGGCAGCGCCGGTCTGGATCCTGCGGTCGGCGTCGTCGTCGGCCCAGAGGGCGGCGATGGCCTCCTCGGCCTCGTGCTCGCCCCGGGCCCCGATGACCTTGCGGCGGATGTCCGCCGGGGTGTCGGCGACGGCGCCGACCTCGTCGAGCCAGGCGTAGATCGCCTCACGCTCCGCATGGCACATGATCGCGACGACGTCCCCGTCGTGCGCCCCCTCGACGAGGTTCTCGAGGCCGGCCAGCTCCGTGGTGAACGAGGCCACGTCCGCGACGCCGGCTCGCTGGAGACCCGTGCGCAGGTGCGACTCGAGCTCCTCCATCGACCGTCCGCGCAGGTAGTGCGCCTTGTGCGCCGCCACCACGTGGTCCGCGCGGTGCCCGGCGATCTCGCCGAGGTTCTCGAGGATCTCGTCGGTGCGGTCCCCTGCGGCGCCCAGCCCGAGGTTGATCCGGGCACCGGGCTGCCGCAGGCCGTCCGAGACGTCCATGAGCGCCTCGAGACCGGCCTCGTTGTGGGCGAGGTCGACGACGACGGTGCAGCTGCCACCGAGCCCCGCAGGCGCCGTGTAGATGTTCATCCGGCCGGGGTTGAGGGCGGCGTCGGGTCGGAACGTCCGCAGTCCCTCGACGACCGCGGCCCGGTCGATCCCGAGACCCAGCGCCGCTGCCGCGGCGGCGAGGACGTTCGCGACGTTGTGCCGCGACAGGCCGCTGATGGTCATCGGCACGTCGACGATGGGCACGAGCCTGTCGGGTACGCCGGAGTCGGTGAGCACCGTGACGGAGTTGTCGAGGACGGTGATCGCGCGGCCACCGGCGCCGAGGGCCTCACGGATCGCCGGCGAGTTCGGGTCGAGGGTGAAGACCCACGGCTTCGCGGGTGAGCCGGTGCGCATCGCCCAGACGCGCGGGTCGTCGCCGTTGAGGACCGTCCACCCCTCGGGCCTGGTCGCCCGGGTGATGATCGCCTTGACCTCGGCGAGCTGGTCGACGGTGTCGACGCCCTGGAGGCCGAGGTGGTCGGCCGAGACGTTGGTGACGACGGAGACGTCGTTGTGCCAGACGCCGAGGCCCTTGAGGAGCATCCCGCCGCGCGCGGTCTCGAGGATGCCGATCTCGACGCCCGGTGCGTCGAGGACGCCGCGGGCACCGGCCGGTCCGGAGAAGTCGCCGGGCTCGACCATCTCACCGTGGTCCACGACCCCGTCGGTCGAGCTCCAGGCGGTGTGCTTGCCCGCGCTCATGGCGATGTGGGCGAGCAGGCGGGTCGTCGAGGTCTTGCCGTTGGTGCCGGTGACCGAGGCGACGGGGATGCGCGGGGTGACGATGCGGGGCGGCGCGCCCTCGGGCGCGCGGCGCACGACCTCGGCCCGCTCCTCGACGACGTCCTCGCCGCGCAGCCATGCCTCGAGCACCGGGGCGACGGACTCACCCAGCGCCTGCGCCGAGCCGCGCCGACGCCACACGAACGAGACGACGACCACCGACAGGTCGTTGCCCGGACGCGAGCGGACACCGAGCCGGCTCGTCCCGGAGGCACGCGAGACCTGTCGCACGGCTCGCTCGGCGAGTCGGGCGACGACGCGCTGCCGCTGCTCGGTGTGCGGGTCCCCGACCTGGGACGCGCCGAGCCCCGCGGCCCGGGCCACGCGTCGCACGTCGTCCTTGCTCGCGTCGACGTAGGCGGTGAGGTCGAGCGTGACCTTGACGGCCGGCTTCGGGAAGTAGAGGTTGGGGCCCTCGAGAACCCGGACCTCGGTCGCGGTCACGGCAGGTGAGGTCACGTCAGGGGCGGTGTGAAGGTCGCTGGTCACCCGGCGAGCCTAGTTGTGCGAGGGGGTCAGATCCCCATCGCGTGGACGCCGCCGTCGACGTGGACGATCTCGCCCGTCGTCGCCGGGAACCAGTCGGAGAGCAGGGCGGCGCAGGCCTTGGCGGCCGGCACCGCGTCGTTGACGTCCCAGCCGAGCGGGGCGCGCTCGTCCCACGAGTCCTCGAAGGTCTGGAACCCCGGGATCGACTTCGCGGCGGTGGTGCGGATCGGGCCTGCCGCGACGAGGTTGCAGCGCACGCCCTTGGGGCCGAGGTCACGGGCGAGGTAGCGGTTGGTCGACTCGAAGGCGGCCTTCGCGACACCCATCCAGTCGTAGACCGGCCAGGCGAACTTGGCGTCGAAGGTGAGGCCGACGACCGCCGAGCCGGGCGTCATGAGCGGGAGCGCCGCCACGGCCAGCGACTTGAGCGAGTAGGCCGAGGCGTGCATCGCGGTGGAGACGTCCTCGAACGTCCCCTCGAGGAAGTTGAAGGCACCCTGCGGCGCGAACCCGATGGAGTGCAGCACCCCGTCGAGGTGGTCCACGTGCTCACCCAGCCGGGTGGCGAGGGTGTCGAGGTGCTCGGTGTCGGTGACGTCGAGCTCGACGACCGGCGGCGTGGTGGGCAGGCGCTTGGCGATCGTCGACGTGATCTTCATCGTCCGGCCGAAGGACGTGAGCACGACCTCGGCGCCCTGCTCCTGCGCCAGCTTGGCGACGTGGAAGGCGATCGAGGAGTCCATGAGGACTCCGGTGATGAGCAGCTTCTTGCCCTCGAGCAGCATCGGTCTTGTTCTCCTGTGGGGTGGGTGGTGTGGGAGGAGCTCAGTGGCCCATGCCGAGGCCGCCGTCGACGGGGATGACGGCCCCGCTGACGTAGCCCGCGTCGTCGGACGCGAGGAAGCGCACGACGGCCGCGACCTCGCTCGGCTGTGCGAACCGACCAGCCGGTATGCCGGCCTTGTAGGCCTTCTGCGTCTCCGCCGGGAGCGCCGCGGTCATGTCGGTCTCGATGAAGCCGGGTGCGACGACGTTGGCCGTGATGCCCCGCCCCCCGAGCTCACGGGTGACGGAGCGGGCGAGACCGACGAGCGCGGCCTTGGACGCGGCGTAGTTGGCCTGGCCCGGACCGCCGTAGAGCCCGACGACGCTCGAGATGAGGATGATTCGGCCGCCGCGGGCCTTGATCATGCCGGTGCTGGCGCGACGCACGCAGCGGAACGTCCCGGCGAGGTTGGTGTCGATGACCGAGTCGAAGTCCTCGTCGCTCATCCGCATGAGCAGGCCGTCCTTGGTGATGCCGGCGTTGGCGACGAGCACCTGCACCGGCCCACCGAAGATCTCCTCCGCCGCGGTGAACGCGGCGTCGACCGACGCGGTGTCGGTGACGTCGCACGTCACGGCCCGCAACCCGTCGGGCGCCTCCCCGTTGCGGCTCGTGACGACGACCTCGTCGCCGGCGTCGGCGAAGGCCTTGGCGATCGCCAGGCCGATCCCTCGGTTGCCCCCGGTGACGAGGACGTTGCGCGCGTGGCTCATGGCGCACGACGCTAGTGGACTACCGATGGGTAGCCCGCATCGCCACGAACGGGTCGGCGGCCCGACGGCACGCTCAGGAAGCGGACGTAGAGTGGACGGGTGAGCACGGCCCGTGGAGACCAGCCGACGGTGCAGTCCGTCACGACGGCCCGTGCCAAGGCCGCCGACGACCTCAACGCGCGCATGCGCCACTACCTCGTCACCATGGGCATCCGGACCGGGTGCTTCGTGCTCGCCTTCCTCACCTCCGGCTGGGTGCGGTGGACCTGTGTCGCCCTCGCGGTCGTGCTTCCCTACATCGCCGTCGTCTTCGCCAACGCCCGCTCCCCCCGGGCCGCGGGCCGGCTGGCCCCCGTCGCCCCGCGCGACCCCCACCGCCGGCAGATCGACTCGTGACCTGCAGCGCCAAGGCCTGTCGCCGCGAGGCCGTGTGGGCCCACCTGTGGAACAACCCGAAGCTGCACACGCCGGAGCGCCGCAAGGTGTGGCTCGCGTGCGACGAGCACCGCGTCAGCCTGGGCGACTTCCTGTCGTTGCGCGGCTTCCTGCGCGAGACCGTGCCGGTGGCCGAGATCCCCGCCGACGCCGGCTGACCGACCCCCGGTCAGCCGCCGATCGCACTCATCGGGCGCAGCGGCTGGACGAAGTCGGCGCTGCCGATCCCGTGCCCCTTGGCCTTGCGCCACATCTCGCCGGTGATGAGGTCCGCGAGCTCGTCGTCGCTCGCCCCGTCGCGCATCGGCCCGCGCAGATCGGTCTCGCGCTGCGAGAACAGGCAGTTGCGGACCTGGCCGTCCGCCGTGAGCCTCGTGCGGTCGCAGGCCCCGCAGAACGGCGCGGTGACGCTCGCGATGATCCCCACCGTCGCGGGGCCCCCGTCGACGAGGAAGCGCTCGGCCGGGGCACTCCCCCGGTCTGCGGCGGGCAACGGCGTGATCGCGAACCGCTCGGACAGCCGCTCGCGGATCTCGTCGGCCGAGATCATGCTCGAGGCATCCCAGCCGTGCTGGGCGTCGAGGGGCATCTGCTCGATGAACCTCAGCTCGTAGCCGCGCTCGAGGCACCACGCGAGCAGGTCGGCCACCGAGTGGTCGTTGATCCCGCGCATGGCCACGGCGTTGACCTTGACCGGCGTGAGGCCCGCCTCACGGGCCGCGGCCATCCCTGCCTCCACGTCGTGCAGGCGGTCACGGCGGGTGAGATCGGCGAACTCCGCGGGGTCGACCGTGTCGAGACTGACGTTGACCCGGTCCAGACCCGCGGCCGCGAGCGGCGCTGCGAGACGGTCGAGACCGATCCCGTTGGTCGTCATCGCGATCCGGGGCCGGGGCTCCAGGCTCGCGATGCGCCCCACGACGTCCGTCAGCGAACGTCGCAGAAGCGGCTCTCCGCCGGTGAGTCGGACCTGCTGGACGCCCAGGGCCACGAAGATCGAGACGAGCCGCACGAGCTCGTCATCGGTGAGCATCTCGGGCTTGGCCAGCCACGGCAGCCCCTCGGCTGGCATGCAGTAGCGGCAGCGCAGGTTGCAGCGGTCGGTCACCGAGACCCTGAGGTCGCGCGCCACGCGACCGTGGCGGTCGGCGAGCTGGGCGGTGGGCAGGGTGGCGGACATGACCCCACCCTAGGCCGGGTAGCGTGACACGCGTGTTCCGGCGACTCCTCACCCCTCGCTGGCTGGGGGCTCTCGCCATCGCGGTCCTGTATGCCGTCGGGGCCTACCACCTCGGTCACTGGCAGTACGGCCGGCACGAGTTCAAGGTCGAGCGCAACGCACTCCTCGACGCGCACTACCGCGCCGACCCCGTGCCGCTCACGGACGTCCTGAGCGACCGGCCCGTGGACCGGGCCGCCGACGACTGGACCAGGGTCAGCGCGACCGGCACGTATGCCGGGTCGCAGCTGCTCGTGCGCAACCGGCCCAACAACAGCGTCTTCGGCTACGAGGTGCTCGCCCCGCTCGAGCTCGCCGACGGACGCACCGTCGTCGTCGACCGGGGCTGGGTCGCGAACTCGGAGCGCGGGGCCGCGGTCGTCCCCGACGTGCCGCAGCCGCCGGCGGGTGAGGTCACGGTCGTCGGCTGGGTCCGCCCGCTCGAGACCACGCAGGACAAGACCCTGCCAACAGGGCAGGTCGCGAGCATCAGCCTCCCCGACGTCGAGCAGGCCTGGGGCCGCGACGTCCTCGACGGCTACGTCGTGCTCGACACGGAGCGGACCCCCGACGGGACCGCGGCACCCCGTCCGGACCGGCTCGCGGACCCCGACCGGAGCCTGGGACCGCACCAGGCCTACGCGTTCCAGTGGTGGATGTCGATGCCCGTGGGCCTGCTCCTCATCTGGCTCGGCATCAGGCGCGAGCTGCGCGACGAGGACCCCGACCGCCCCCTCAAGCCCAAGAAGGTCCGGATCTGGGACGAGGAGGACTACTGACGTCCGCAGCCCCCACCCGCGCCCACGCCCGCAGCGCGGGCGAGTGAGGCCCCGACGGCCTCAGGCGGTGGGCGCGGGACCCACGCCGACGTCGTCGGCGAACTGCGTCGTGTAGAGGTCGGAGTACAGACCCCGTGCGGCGAGCAGCTCGGCGTGCGTGCCGCGCTCGACGATGCGGCCACCCTCGAGGACGAGGATGACGTCCGCGTGCCGGACCGTCGAGAGCCGGTGGGCGATGACGAGGGCGGTGCGCCCCTCGAGGGCCGCGTCGAGGGCGCGCTGGACGGCGACCTCGCTCTCGCTGTCGAGGTGGGCGGTGGCCTCGTCGAGCACGACGAGCCGGGGTCCCTTGAGGAGCAGCCGCGCGATGGCGATGCGCTGCTTCTCTCCCCCGCTGAGGCGGTGTCCCCGGTCACCGACCACGGTGTCGAGCCCGGCGGGGAGGCGTTCGACGAGGCTCCAGACGCGCGCGGCGCGCAGCGCCGCCTCGATGTCGGCATCGGTGGCCGCGGGCGCGGCATACATGAGGTTGGCCCGGATCGTGTCGTGGAAGAGGTGCGCCTCCTGGGTCACGACGCTCACGGTGTCGCGCAGCGACTCGAGGGTGACGGTGCGCAGGTCGGCGCCGTTGATCCGCACGGCTCCGCTCGTCGGGTCGTAGAGCCGGGCCACGAGCGAGGTGAGGGTGGACTTGCCGGCACCGCTGGGTCCCACGAGGGCGACGAGCTGGCCGGGCTCGATCGTGGCGTCGATGTCGGTCAGGACGACCGAGCCCGCCTCGCGGTCTCCGGTCGCCGTGGACTCGAGCGAGCTGAGGGACACCTCGTCGGCGGCCGGGTAGGCGAACCCCACGTGGTCGAGGTCCACCCGGACGGGGCCCGCCGGCACGGGCACGGCGTCCGGCGCCTCGGCCACGAGCGGCTTGAGGTCGAGGACCTCGAAGACCCGCTCGAACGACACGAGGGCGGTCATGACGTCGACGCGCGCGTTGGAGATGGTCGTGAGCGGGCCGTAGAGGCGCGCCAGGAGGGCGGTGAGGGCGAGGAGCGTGCCGACGGTGAGGCTGCCGTCGACGGCCATGAGGCCGCCGAACCCGTAGACGAGCGCCGTCGCGAGGGCCGCCACGAGGGTGAGCCCGACGATGAACACCGACCGGTTGACCGCGATCCGCACGCCGATGTCGCGCACGCGGGAGGCCCGCTGCGAGTACTCGCGGTCCTCGACCTCGGGCGTGCCGTAGATCTTGACGAGCAGGGCGCCCGCGACGTTGAACCGCTCGGTCATCCGGGTGCCGAGGTCGGCGTTGAGACCCATCTGCTCGTGGGCCAGGCCCGCGAGCCGCTTGCCCATGCTCCGGGCGGGGATGAGGAACAGCGGGACGAGGACGAGGGAGGCGATGGTCAGCTGCCACGACAGGACGAGCATGGCCCCGATGATGAGGACGAGCGAGACGGCGTTGCTCACGACGCTCGACAGCACCGACGTGAAGGCCTGCTGCGCGCCGATGACGTCGTTGTTGAGGCGTGAGACCAGGGCCCCGGTCTGCGCCCGGGTGAAGAACGCGATCGGCTGGCGCATGACGTGCGCGAACACCTGCGTGCGCAGGTCGACGATGAGGCCCTCACCGATCCTCGAGGAGAGCCAGCGCGACACGAGCGTCACGAGTGCGCTGACGACCGCGATCGCGGCGACGAGCAGCGAGAGCCGGACGACGAGCCCCGAGTCCTTGGGATAGATCCCGTCGTCGATGAGGCTCTTGAGGAGCAGGGGGGCGGCGACGACGAGGATCGCGTCGACGACGACGAGGGCGAGGAAGGCGCCGATGAGCCCGCGGTAGGGCTGTGCGTACGAGAAGACCCGTCGGGCGGTGCCCGGAGCGAGCTCCTTGGAGCGGACGCTCGCGTCCTTGCTCAGGCTGTGGATCGCCTGCCAGCCTGCCATGCTCATGCCGTCACCTTCGTCGCCCTGGTCCCTGCCATCTGCTGATCCTCGACCCTCACGTGCACGTGAGGTCAAACCGCGGGCGACCGTGGTCGATTCCGCCCGTGCCCCGCAGCCTCTCAGGCGAGGGTGACAAGGTCCTTGTAGTCGGGACCCCAGAGGTCCTCGACGCCGTCGGGCAGGAGCAGGATCCGCTCGGGCTCGAGCGCGTCGACCGCCCCCTCGTCGTGGGTCACGAGGACCACCGCGCCCTTGTAGGTCTTGAGCGCTCCGAGGATCTCCTCGCGCGAGGCCGGGTCGAGGTTGTTGGTCGGCTCGTCGAGGAGCAGGACGTTGGCCGACGAGACGACGAGCAGCGCCAGCGACAGGCGCGTCTTCTCACCGCCGGAGAGCACACCCGCGGGCTTGTCGACGTCGTCGCCACTGAAGAGGAACGAGCCGAGCACCTTGCGGACGTCGGTCTCGCCGAGGTCCGGGGCGGCCGACTTCATGTTGTCGAGGACCGTCCGGTCGACCTCGAGGTTCTCGTGCTCCTGCGCGTAGTAGCCGATCTTGAGGCCGTGACCCGGCTCGACCTGCCCGGTGTCCGGGGCGTCGACCCCGGCGAGCATGCGGAGCAGCGTGGTCTTGCCCGCACCGTTGAGGCCGAGCACGACGACCCGCGACCCGCGGTCGATGGCGAGGTCGACGTCGGTGAAGATCTCGAGCGAGCCGTACGAGCGCGAGAGCCCCGAGGCCCGCAACGGCGTCCGGCCGCAGGGCGACGGGTCGGGGAACCGGAGCTTGGCGACGCGGTCTTGCGCGCGCTCGGTCTCGAGCCCGGAGAGCAGCCGCTCGGCGCGACGCGCCATGTTCTGGGCGGCGACGGTCTTGGTGGCCTTGGCCCGCATCTTGTCGGCCTGGGCCATGAGCACCGACGCCTTCTTCTCGGCGTTCATCCGCTCGCGCTTGCGACGACGCTCGTCGGTCTCGCGCTGCTGGAGGTAGGCCTTCCAGCCGAGGTTGTAGATGTCGAGCTCGGCGCGGTTGGCGTCGAGGTGGAACACCTTGTTGACGACGGCGTCGAGGAGGTCGACGTCGTGCGAGATGACGATGAGGCCGCCCTTGTAGTTGCGCAGGTGCTCGCGCAGCCAGACGATCGAGTCGGCGTCGAGGTGGTTGGTCGGCTCGTCGAGCAGCAGCGTCTCGGCGCCGGAGAAGAGGATCCGCGACAGCTCGATGCGTCGGCGCTGACCACCGGAGAGGGTGGCCAGGGTCTGGTCGAGGTGTCGCTCCTCGAGCGAGAGCGCGGAGGCGATGGACGCGGCCTCGGACTCCGCGGCATACCCTCCGGCCGCCTGGAACTCGGAGTCGAGCCGGGAGTAGCGACGCATGGCGCGCTCGAGCTTCTCGCCGCTCTCCTGCGCCATCGCCGTCTCGGCGGCGCGCAGCTCGCGCACGATGCGGTCGAGCCCACGCGCGGAGAGGATGCGATCACGACCGGTGACGTGGAGGTCACCGGTGCGCGGGTCCTGCGGCAGGTAGCCGACCTCGCCCGTGCTCGTCACCGAGCCCGCGGCAGGCTGCCCGACCCCGGCGAGCACCTTGGTGAGGGTCGTCTTGCCGGCACCGTTGCGCCCCACGAGACCGATGCGGTCACCGCCGGCGACGCGGAAGCTGGCTCCGTCGACGAGGAGCCTGGAGCCGGCGCGCAGCTCGATCGCGGCAGCAGTGAGCAACAGGAGTCCTTCGTGGAGGTTTCGGGTGGTGCGGGCGGTGGGGGCGGACCGAAGAGTGGTGGCGCACCGCTTCCGCATCGCGGGCCGTTCGGCGTTTAGTCTAGGTGCGCCGTGCTCCGCACGGAAAACGCCACATCTGGGAGGCCATGGATGAGCTTCAACGACGACGTCGGGCTGGACACCTCGCAGGTGGAGTCCGGCGGCAGCGGCGGCGCCCCCGGTGGCATGGTCGTCGGCGGTGGCATCGGCGGCATCATCATGCTCGTCATCGCGCTGATCTTCGGCATCAACCCCTCCGACCTCCCCACGGGTGGCGGTGGCGGCACGAGCGACCAGCAGGTCGACGGCACGAGCGGAAGCGGCACCGAGTTCGACAAGTGCAAGACCGGTGCCGACGCCAACAAGGACGCCCAGTGCCGGGTCATCGGGACCGTGAACTCGGTCCAGGCCTTCTGGACCGCAGAGCTCCCCCGCTACCAGAAGCAGTGGCAGCCCACGAAGACCCGCATCTACACCGGCTCGACCCAGTCGCAGTGCGGCACCGCGAGCAACCAGGTGGGTCCCTTCTACTGCCCCCTCGACCAGCGCGTCTACATCGACGCCGACTTCTTCCAGATCCTCACCGACCAGTTCGGTGCCGACGACGGCGCGCTCGCCCAGGAGTACGTCGTGGCCCACGAGTACGGCCACGCCCTCCAGGACCAGCTCGGCCTGCTGGGGCGGGCCCAGCAGGACCCCCAGGGCCCCAACAGCGGCGGTGTCCGCATCGAGCTCATGGCGGACTGCCTCGCCGGCGTCTGGGCCAAGCACGCGTCCACGACCAACGGCCCCGACGGCAAGCCCTACCTCAAGGAGCTCACCGAGGCCGACACCAAGAGCGCCCTGTCGGCGGCCGCGGCGGTCGGTGACGACCGCATCCAGCAGAAGACCCAGGGCCAGGTCAACCCCGAGTCGTGGACGCACGGCAGCGCCGAGGCACGCCAGCGCTGGTTCCTCCAGGGCTACACCAAGGGCGACCTCAACCAGTGCAACACCTTCAACGTCGACACGGTCAGCTGAGGCCATGAGCGTGGCGGGGAACCCGGAGACGATCCGGCTCGGTCCGCGCCAGACGCTGACCGTCCTGTCGTCCGACCCCGCGGCCCTCGAGCTCGAGTGCACCTGGACCCCGGGTGACCCCCCGCCGACCCACTGGCACCCGTCGCAGCACGAGCACTTCGAGGTGCTCGAGGGCGAGCTCACCGTCCTCGTCGACGGCACCCGTCGGGTGCTCGGTGCGGGCGAGGTGCTCGACGTCCCACCGCGCACGGCCCACGGCATGTGGAACGCCGGTCCGAGCCGGTGCCGGGCGCGGTGGACGGTGACCCCCGCGCAGCGCACCGAGGAGATGTTCCGCTTCCTGGCCACCGACCCCGGCCTGCTCGCCAAGGCCTCACTGGTCTGGCGCTTCCGCCACGAGCTCAGGCTCGGGCGGCCCCGCGGCTGAGCCTCACTCGCCCTTCGGGTACTTCCTGTCGAGCTCCTGGAGCAGCCGGTGGGCGGCGAGCTCGACCTTCTTGTGCCGCCACTCCGAGGCCCGGTAGACGCAGGCGATGAGCGCACTGCGGTGGACCTTGTCGAAGTCGCCGAGGACGAAGGCGTACCGCGCCTTGGTCTCGTCGTTGGCGCCCTCGGTCAGCCCGAGGTGCCACGCGGCGTACTCGCTCCAGTCGTGCTCCTCGAGGAACGCGTTCTGGGTGTCGGTGTCCGGCTGGACCCTCCCCCACTCGCTGTCGAGCACGACCTTGCCGGCCGCGATGAGGTCGCGGCAGTGCCGCACCGCCTTGCGGTTGACCGTGTACGTCGCCATCTGCCCATCATGACGCGGGAGGCGACCGTCAGGGGCCGTCGTCGATGCGGACCTCGACCGCGCGCGCCCGCTGCACGACGGTGTCGAGCACCGCCCGGCGCGGGTCGCCGATGTCATGGAACTCGCGACGCGGCAGCTCCCGCAGCCGCGCGAGGCGGGGGTCGTCGAGGACCTCGCGCACCAGGGTCTTGTCCCCACCGACGACGAGGGCCGTGGGTATGCCGTCCGGCACGATCCGCAGGGTGTGCTCGACGACCGCTCGGACGAGCTCGTCGGCCTGGTTGCCCCGGCGCCGCGCGAACCGCTGCTGGGACCAGCCGCCCGCCGCCGTGCGCGACTGGACGTGTCGGGTGCCGACCTTGTGCGTCACGAGGGCGGACCCGTCGACGTGCGCCACGGCATACCCGCCGCGGCGGATGAGCACGACGGCGAGGTGACGGTCCTCGAGACGCGAGATCCCGACGACCCGCTGGGGGCCGTCGGGATTCGAGGCGTCGAAGCGTTCGCGCCACGCGGCGTACCGCTCGGGCGCGACCTCGACGAGGCGGCTCAACTCAGATGTTGAAGCCGAGGGCGCGCAGCTGCTCGCGACCGTCGTCGGTGATCTTGTCCGGGCCCCACGGCGGCATCCAGACCCAGTTGACGCGGTACGAGGACACGAGGCCCTCGAGCGACTGCTGGGTCTGGTCCTCGATGACGTCGGTAAGCGGGCAGGCCGCCGACGTCAGGGTCATGTCGATGACGGCGTGGTTCTGGCCGTCGACGGTGATGCCGTAGACGAGGCCCAGGTCGACGACGTTGATCCCGAGCTCGGGGTCGACGACGTCGCGCATGGCCTCCTCGACATCGGCCACGTTGGCCTGTGCGGTGGTCTCGCTCATGACGTTCCTTCCTCGGGCAGGTCCTGCTGGGTCTGCTGCGTCGTGGTCTCGCGACCACTCTGGTGCAACGCATCGGTGAACGCCATCCATCCGAGGAGGGCGCACTTGACGCGTGCGGGGTACTTGGCGACACCGCTGAGGGCCACACCGTCGCCGATGACCTCCTCGTCGCCGGGGTCCTCACCCTTGGAGGTGAGCATGGCCCTCATGGCCTCGTGCGTCCGCAGCGCCTCGGCGAGCGGGTGGCCGATGGTCTCCTCGGCGAGGATCGACACCGACGCCATGCTGATCGAGCAGCCGAGCGCGTCGTAGGAGACGTCGCGCACGACGGGCCCCTCGGCTGAGTCCTCGATGTGCACCCGCAGCGTCACCTCGTCGCCACAGGTCGGGTTGACGTGGTGCACCTCGGCCTCGAACGGCTCGCGCAGACCCGCGTGCTGGGGGCGCTTCGAGTGCTCGAGGATGAGCTCCTGGTAGAGGTCCATCAGCTCGCCATCCCGAAGATCGCCGGCACGCGGTCGAGCGCCTCGAGGAGCGCGTCGACCTCGTCGACCGTGTTGTATGCCGCGAAGCTGGCGCGCGTCGTCGCCGCCACCTTGAAGCGGCGGTGCAGCGGCCAGGCGCAGTGGTGGCCGACGCGGACGGCGACACCCGCGTTGTCGAGCACCTGCCCGACGTCGTGGGCGTGGACGCCGTCGACGACGAACGCCACGGTGCCGCCACGCTCGTCGAGACCGGTCGGCCCGACGACGGTGACCCACGAACGGGCCGCCAGACCGGCGAGCAACCGCTCGGTGAGCGCCAGCTCGTGTGCATGGATGCGCTCGATGCCGAGCTCGGTGATGTGGTCGACGGCGGCCGCGAGACCGATCGCCTGAGCGGTCATCGGGACGCCGGCCTCGAACCGCTGAGGTGGCGCGGCGTAGGTGCTGCCCTCCATCCGGACGGTCTCGATCATCGAGCCACCCGTGAGGAACGGCGGCATCGCCTCGAGGACCTCGCGACGGCCCCAGAGGACACCGATCCCGCTCGGCCCGAACATCTTGTGGCCCGAGAAGGCGAGGAGGTCCACGCCGAGCTCGGTCACGTCGACACCGAGGTGCGGCACCGACTGGCAGGCGTCGAGCACGACGATCGCCCCGACCTCGCGGGCACGGGCGACGATGGGCTGCACCGGGTTGACGGTGCCGAGGACGTTGGACGCGTGGACGAACGCGACGACCTTGGTCCGCTCGGTGAGGAGCTCGTCGAGACCGGACAGGTCCAGGCGGCCCTCTTCGGTGACGGGGATCCAGCGCAGCGTGGCACCGGTGCGGCGGCACAGCTCCTGCCACGGCACGAGGTTGGCGTGGTGCTCCATCTCGGTGACGAGCACCTCGTCACCCTCGCCGAGCGCGAACCGCTCGCTGCCCGGGATGCCCGGGTGCGGGGAGTTCGAGAAGGCGTAGGCGGCGAGGTTGAGCCCCTCGGTCGCGTTCTTGGTGAAGACGACGTCCTGGGCCTGCGCACCGATGAAGGCGGCGATCCGCTCACGCGCACCCTCGTATGCCGCGGTCGCCTCCTCCGAGAGCGCGTGGGCTCCGCGGTGGGGCGCCGAGTTGAGGCGCTCGTAGAAGTCGCGCTCGGCGTCGAGGACCTGCACCGGCTTGTGCGAGGTGGCCCCCGAGTCGAGGTAGACCAGCGGCGCACCGTCACGCACGGTGCGCGCGAGGATCGGGAAGTCGGCCCGGATGCGGGCGACCTCCTCGGTGGTGAACGGCTGCGCTGTCATGTCGTGTCCGATCAGGCGTTGGCCGGCGTGGTGGCCTCGGGGGTCGCCACCGGCTGGAAGCGGTCGTAGCCCTCGGCCTCGAGGCGGTCGGCCAGCTCGGGGCCGCCCTCCTCGGCGATCCGGCCGTCGACGAAGACGTGGACGAAGTCGGGCTTGATGTAGCGCAGGATCCGCGTGTAGTGCGTGATGAGCAGGACGCCGGCGCCGGTGGACTCCTTGGCGCGGTTGACGCCCTCGGAGACGATGCGCAGCGCGTCGACGTCGAGGCCGGAGTCGGTCTCGTCGAGGATCGCGATCTTGGGCTTGAGGAGCTCCATCTGGAGGATCTCGTGGCGCTTCTTCTCGCCACCGGAGAAGCCCTCGTTGACCCCGCGCTCGGAGACGGTCGGGTCCATCTTGAGGTCGTTCATCGACTGCTTGAGGTCCTTGACCCAGGTGCGGAGCTTGGGGGCCTCGCCGTCGATGGCGGTCTTGGCGGTGCGCAGGAAGTTGCTCACGGTCACGCCGGGGACCTCGACGGGGTACTGCATCGCGAGGAAGAGACCGGCGCGGGCACGCTCGTCGACGCTCATGGCGAGGACGTCCTCGCCGTCGAGGGTGACGGTGCCGCTCGTGATCGTGTACTTGGGGTGGCCGGCGACCGAGTAGGCCAGCGTGGACTTGCCGGAACCGTTGGGCCCCATGATCGCGTGGGTCTCACCGGAGTTGATGGTGAGCGTGACGCCGCGGAGGATCTCCTTGGTGCCCTGCTCGGTCTCGACGGTGACGTGAAGGTCCTTGATCTCAAGGGTGCTCATGAATCAGTTCTCCTGGCTCAGGGCGACGTAGACGTCGTCACCCTCGATCTTGACGGTGTGGACGGCGATGGGGGTGGTGGCCGGCGGGCCGGACGGGTCACCGGTGCGCAGGTCGAAGCGCGACCCGTGCAGCCAGCACTCGAGGGTGCAGCCGTCGAGCTCACCCTCGGACAGGGACACGTTGGCGTGGGTGCAGGTGTCGTCGACCGCGTGGACGTCGCCGTCGGCGGTGCGCACGATCGAGACGATGCGACCACCGATGTCGGCGGCTGCGGCTCCCACGGACGGCAGCTCGTCGAGCGAGCAGACGCGCACGAACGGCTCGGTGCTCGGCGACGTGGTGGTCTCGCTCACTCGGTGCCCTCCAGCTCGCGGTCGATCGCCGCCATGAGGTGCTCCTCGACCTCGGGCACGCCGATCCGGCCGACGATGGAGGCGAAGAAGCCCCGCACGACCAGGCGACGGGCGGTGTCCTCGTCGATGCCACGAGCCTGCAGGTAGAACAGCTGCTGGTCGTCGAACCGGCCGGTGGCCGAGGCGTGACCGGCGCCGGCGATCTCGCCGGTCTCGATCTCGAGGTTCGGCACCGAGTCGGCGCGCGCGCCGTCGGTGAGGATGAGGTTGCGGTTGAGCTCGTAGGTGTCGGTGCCCTCGGCGCTGGCGCGGATGAGGACGTCACCCACCCAGACGGTGTGGGCGGAGTCGCCCTGGAGGGCGCCCTTGTACTCGACGTTGGAGCGGCAGTGCGGCGCCTCGTGGTCGACGAAGAGCCGGTGCTCCTGGTGCTGGCCCGAGTCGGCGAAGTAGACGCCGAGCGCCTCGAACGAGCCACCGGGGCCGGCGTACGACGCGTTGGTGTTGAGCCGGACGATCCCGCCACCGAGGGTCACCGCGATGTGGCGGGCCTTGGCGTCGCGACCGACGACGACGTCGTGCTGGCCGAGGTGCAGGGCGGTGTCGGCCCACTCCTGGACGGTCACCACGGTGACGTCGGCGCCGTCACCGACGACGACCGAGAGCAGCTCGGAGTACTGGGCGTCGCCCTCGTGCCGGAGCACGATCGTCGCCTTGGCGAAGTTGCCGACACGCACGAGCGTGTGGCCGTGGGCGAGGGCGCCCTCGCCGGTGAGGAGGAGGCGGACCGGCTCGGTGAGCTCGGTCTCGGCCGGCACGTCGATGACCGTGACCGACTCGGCCTGGTCGGCGGCGACGACGGCGGCGCGGTCGGCGGGCTTGGGTGCACCGCTCCCCTGCCACTCGGCCGTGCTCACGGTCGACACGGTCACGCCGTCCGGGACCGACTCCTCGCGGCGCAGCGCGCTGCCCGGGGTCTCGGCGAAGAGCGCACGGATGCGGTCGACGGGGGTGAAGCGCCACTCCTCCTCGCGGCCGGACGGGACCGGGAAGTCCGACACGGCATACGAGGTGGTCCGCTCGGCGCGCGACTGGTCGGGCACGAAGGCGGCGACGGAGTCGGTGTGTGCCTCGGGGGCAGGGTTCTTCTGGGCCAGCAGGCTCAACCCACTGCTCCTTCCATCTGGAGCTCGATGAGGCGGTTGAGCTCGAGGGCGTACTCCATGGGGAGCTCCTTGGCGATGGGCTCGACGAAGCCGCGCACGATCATCGCCATGGCCTCGGTCTCGGACATGCCTCGGGACATGAGGTAGAACATCTGGTCCTCGGACACCTTGGAGACGGTGGCCTCGTGGCCCATCGTCACGTCGTCCTCGCGGATGTCGACGTAGGGGTAGGTGTCGGAGCGGCTGATCGTGTCGACGAGCAGGGCGTCGCAGACGACGCTCGACTTCGACCCGTGCGCACCCTCGAGGATCTGGACGAGGCCGCGGTAGGACGTGCGGCCACCGCCACGGGCGACCGACTTCGAGACGATCGTCGAGCTCGTGTTGGGCGCCGCGTGGACCATCTTGGATCCGGCGTCCTGGTGCTGGCCCTCACCGGCGAAGGCGACGGACAGGGTCTCGCCCTTGGCGTGCTCGCCCATGAGGAAGACGGCGGGGTACTTCATCGTCACCTTGGAGCCGATGTTGCCGTCGATCCACTCCATCGTCGCGCCCTCGGCGCAGGTCGCGCGCTTGGTGACGAGGTTGTAGACGTTGTTGGACCAGTTCTGGATCGTCGTGTAGCGCACGCGGGCGTTCTTCTTGACGATGATCTCGACGACGGCGGAGTGCAGCGAGTCCGACTGGTAGATCGGCGCGGTGCAGCCCTCGACGTAGTGCACGGAGGAGCCCTCGTCGGCGATGATCAGCGTCCGCTCGAACTGGCCCATGTTCTCGGTGTTGATCCGGAAGTAGGCCTGGAGCGGGATGTCGACGTGGACGCCCGGCGGGACGTAGATGAACGAGCCACCCGACCACACGGCGGTGTTGAGCGCGGCGAACTTGTTGTCACCTGCGGGGATGACCGAGGCGAAGTACTCGCGGAAGAGGTCCTCGTGCTCGCGCAGGCCCGTGTCGGTGTCGACGAAGATGACGCCCTTCTCCTCCAGGTCCTCACGGATCTGGTGGTAGACGACCTCGGACTCGTACTGGGCCGCGACACCAGCGACGAGGCGCTGCTTCTCGGCCTCGGGGATGCCGAGGCGGTCGTAGGTCGCCTTGATGTCCTCGGGCAGGTCCTCCCACGAGGTCGCCTGCTTCTCGGTGGACTTCACGAAGTACTTGATGTTCTGGAAGTCGATGCCGGTGAGGTCGCTCCCCCAGGTCGGCATGGGCTTCTTGCCGAAGAGGCGCAGCGACTTCAGGCGCAGGTCCTCCATCCACTGCGGCTCGCTCTTGCGACGCGTGATGTCGAGGACGACGTCCTCGTTGAGCCCGCGACGGGCGGTCGCGCCGGCGCTGTCGCTGTCGGACCAGCCGTACTCGTAGCGGCCCAGGTCCTTCAGACCCGGGTTCAGCTCCTCGATGGTGCTCATCGCGAAGACCTTTCTGTTGAAGGCTCAGGCTTGGTGGGGACGAACGTCGTGCACACGTGATCTCCCTGCGCGAGGGTGGCGAGACGTTGGACGTGGACGCCGAGGAGACGCGAGAACGCGTCGGTTTCAGCGTCACAGAACTGGGGAAATTCCCGGGCGGCGTGCTGGACCGGGCAGTGGCCCTGGCACAGCTGTATGCCGGACAGCCCGGTCGCGCCGCTGCCGGCGGTCCCCGTGGGGTCACCGACGGGGCGGGCGGACGCGGCGAAACCGTCACGGGTCAGCGCGGTCACGAGGGCCTGGACCCGCTGGGCGGTGCCGGTGCCGGCGGCAGCCAGCTCGACGGCATACCGCTGCTCGAGCTGGCCGACCCGCGACTCGGCGAAGCGGCGGACCGCCTCGTCGCCGGCCTCGGCGGACAGGAAGCGCAGCGCCTCGGTGGCGAGGTGGTCGTAGTCGGACTCGAGCGCCTGGTGGCCGCCCTCGCTGAGGACGTAGGCACGAGCCGGTCGTCCGCGACCGCGGCCGGCAGGGCTGGCCTCCCGGTCCTCGATGAGGTGCGACTCGGCGAGGTTGTCGAGGTGTCGACGCACGGCGGGGACCGTGAGACCGAGGTCCTCGGCCAGTGCCGTGGCGGTGACCGGGCCGTGCTCGCCGATGGCCTGCAGGACCCGGTCGCGCGTGCGCGACTCGAGAACCTGCGGCACCGCGGTGCTGGCCGGGATATTCACAACGCCCATGTTACGTAAATACCCGGCCGGCGGTAAACGAAGGTCCCCCTAACCTTCGCGGGGATCAGGAGGGCTCGTCCCCGGTGTCGGTGTCGGGGAGGAAGACCGAGGGCAACCGGTGCCGGCGCGGCGCCACGGCGTCGCTCCCGAAGAGCCGCTCACGCACCGGTGCGGTGAGCACCCCCAGGGGCGCCTGGAGGATGTAGCCGTAGGCGAGGACCAGGCCGGTGAGCCCGGGGATGAGGACCAGCCCGACGACGACCGCCACGGCGATGAGGCCGGTGACGACCCAGGCCCCCTGGCTGCTCGGTGCGAGCAGGTTGCGGAAGGACCGGAACCGGATCGACGTGACCATGAGCACGGCCGGGACGACGCTCACGAGGATCGGCACGACGAGCGAGGTGTCGTAGCCGCCGGCATCGGGCTGGTTGAGCGCGAAGATCGTCGCCATGACCACCGCGGCCGCCGCGGGACTGGGCAGTCCCACGAAGTAGCGCTTGTCGGCCGTCGGGTCGACCGTGACGTTGAACCGGGCGAGGCGGAAGGCCGCGCAGCCCAGCCAGAAGAACGCCGCGAGCCACGACAGGACGGGGTAGTCGGGCAGTGCCCACGTGTGGACGAGGATCGCGGGCGCGAAGCCGAAGGCGATGAGGTCGGCGAGGGAGTCCATCTGCAGCCCGAACGGCGACGTCGCCCCGACGAGGCGGGCGACCCCACCGTCGGCGATGTCCATGATGATCGAGACGGCGATGAGGATGGCGGCGAGGGTGAACTCCCCCCGGAACGCGAGCAGCACCGACGAGAGCCCGCTCATCATGTTGATGATCGTGAAGATCGTCGGCGCGGTGACCCGCAGCCGCTCGCGCTTGCTCAGCTGGCGCAGCGAGACGACCTCGGCACCCGTGGGTGAGACGAGTCGCCAGCGGTCGAAGGGCCGTCGTCGGCCCGATCCGTCGTCGCTCATGCGTGGGATCCGCCGGACCATCGGGCGATGACGGTCTCACCGGCGACGACGCGTGCGCCGGCCTCGACGAGGAGCCGGGCGTCGGTCGGGACGAAGACGTCCATGCGCGAGCCGAACTTCATGAGCCCGATCCGCTGACCGGTGGCGATCTCGTCCCCGGCGGCGACACGGGTGACGACCCGGCGCGCCATGAGACCGACGATCTGGCGGAACACGACGGTCCGCGTCGCGCCGTCGACCTCGCGGTCGACGACGAGGTCGGTGCGCTCGTTGAGGTGTGCGCTCTCGTGGCTGTATGCCGCGAGCCACTTGCCGGGCCGGTAGGTCACCTCGCGCAGCCGCCCGCCGTAGGGGGCGCGGTTGATGTGCACGTCGAACGCGGACAGGAAGATGCTCACCTGCAGCCACTCCCCCTCGGGCGCGACGCCCTCCTGGCCGGGTCCGGCATACATGACCTTGCCGTCCGCGGGCGCGAGCACCGTGTCGGCGTCCACCGGTCCGTCCGCGGCGGGCCGGTCCGGCGTGCGGTCGGGGTCGCGGAAGAACAGCGCGACCGCGGCCGGGACGGCAGCGAGGACGAGGGCCGTCCCGCGACGCCCGGCGAGGGCGGCGACGAGGGCTGGGACGGCGGCGACGGCGGTGGCCGGGGCGGCCTCGCGGTCGATGGTGACCATGGGACTCCTTGGGTCGAGTGGACCCCAGCCTAGAATGTGCGCCGTGTCTGCAGTCGAGGTCGTCGGTCTGCGCCGCGACATCGGCGCGGTGCGTGCCGTCGACGACGTCTCCTGGTCGGCGGACTCCGGCGCCGTGACCGCCGTGCTCGGCCCCAACGGTGCCGGCAAGACCACGACGATGGAGTGCCTCGAGGGGTTGCAGCGGCCGACCGCGGGCACCGCGCGGGTCCTCGGCACCGACCCGTGGCGGGCGTCCGCCGAGCACCGGGCCCGGGTCGGCGTCATGCTCCAGGACGGCGGCCTCCCCGTGACGACGACCGGCGAACGTCTGCTCCACCACGTCGCCCGGCTGCACGCGGCTCCCGCCGACGTCGCCGGGCTCATCTCCCGGCTCGACCTCACCCGCGTCGCCGGCCGCTCGATCCGGCGCCTGTCCGGTGGCGAGCGCCAGCGGGTCGCCCTCGCGGCCGCCCTCGTCGGCCGTCCCGAGGTGGCCTTCCTCGACGAGCCGACGGCCGGCCTGGACCCGCACGCCCGTCTCGAGGTCTGGGACCTCGTGCGGGAGACGGCTGCCGCGGCGGCCGTCGTCGTCACCACGCACTCCTTCGAGGAGGCCGAGCGGATCGCCGACCAGGTCGTCATCATGAACGGCGGCCGCGTCGTGGCCCAGGGGTCGCTCGACGAGGTGCGTGACGGGCGTCCGCTCGAGGAGCGCTACTTCGCTCTCACGGCGGGTGGTCGTCGGTGACCTCCCTTCCGGGCGCCGCGTCCTCCTCCACTCCAGCAGCCGCACTGCCCCCTGCTCCCGCACCCACCCGCCGTCGCTGGCTGGCCCAGGCCCGGTTCGAGACGGCGACCATCCTGCGGCACGGCGAGCAGCTGCTCGTCGCACTCGTCCTGCCCACGCTGGCCCTGCTCGGTCTCGCGCTCAGCGACGTCCCCGACCTCGGCCCCGGCCGGCGCGTCGACGTCGCCACCGCGGGTGTGCTCGCCCTCGCCGTCGTCTCGACGGCCTTCACCGGGCAGGCGATCGCGACCGGGTTCGACCGACGGCACGGTGTCCTGCGCTTCCTCGGTGTGAGCCCGCTCGGGCGCGAGGGGCTGCTCGTCGGCAAGCTCGGCGCCGTCGGGTTCGTCGTCGCGCTCCAGCTCGTCGTGCTCGGGACCATCGCGGCGTTCCTGGGCTGGCGGCCCGCGGGTGCCGGTGTCGTGCCCGCGCTCGTCACCGTCGTCCTCGGGGCCGCCGCCTTCCTCGCGCTGGCCCTCCTGCTCGCCGGCACGGTGCGGGCCGAGGGCGTGCTCGCCCTGGCCAACCTCGCCTGGGTCCTGCTCCTCGGTCTCGGCGTGCTGCTCCCGACCGACCGGCTCCCCGACGCGCTCACGACGCTCGCCCGTCTCCTGCCCTCGGGTGCGCTGGGCGACGGGCTGCGCCTCTCCCTGGTGTCGGGTGGCTGGCCGCTCACCCAGTGGCTCGTCCTGCTGGTCTGGGCTGGCGCCGCCTCCGCGGCCACCGCACGCTGGTTCCGCTGGTCGGACTGACGCAGCAGCACCTCCGCCGGGCAGGACGATGGGCCGGCACCCGGAGGTGTGCCGGCCCATCGCCGTTCTGGGGCCTCAGCTCGTGGCGAGCGAGGTGTCGTCCACGACGAACGACGTCTGGAGCGAGGAGTCCTCGGTGAGCAGCAGCTTCACGCTGACCGTCCTGCCCCTGTATGCCGTGACGTCGAAGGACTTCTGGGTCCAGGTCGCGTTCGCACCGACGTTGGAGTAGGTCGCGAGCGTCGAGGTCGAGGCTCCGTCGACGAGCTGGACCTTGAGGGTGTCGTAGGCGGTGCTGCCGCTCTCGGCCGTGTCGGTGCGCAGCCAGAACGACAGCGTCGCGCTCGTGGCTGTCGACGGGATCGAGACGCCCTGCTGGACCGTCTCGGTCGACGTGCTGCCGTTGCCGCCGAGCCACGCCTTCCACGTCCCTGTCCGGGCGGGGCGACCGCTGTTGTTCGTGATCGGGCCGGAGGTCCCGGTCCAGCTCACGGCGCCGGACTCGAAGCCCGGGTTCTCGAGCAGGTTGCCGCTTGGTGCAGGCGTCGTGCCGTAGTCCTTCGCGGCATACAGCCAGAGCATGTGACCGATGAGGTCGGCGCCCCGGTCGAGCGACGTGGCGTTGATGTTCGCCGTCGTGTCGCAGGACGAGTGGTAGCAGGGGTCGAACGCCCGCCCCGCGGTCCCACCCCACTTCTGTGCCTGGCTCGAGGTCTTGAGGGTCTCGGCGCCGCTGAAGATGCCGGCGGTCGGGATGCCGTAGGACCGGAAGGCCGCGTGGTCGCTGCGGCCCTGCACGTCGATGTACTCCCACGGGATGCCCTTGGACGTGTACCAGCTCGTGAGCTCGTCCCGCGCGCCGTTGCCCGCCGGGTTGTCGTCGTAGACGAAGTAGCCCGGGTTGGGCGAGCCGATCATGTCGACGTTCAGGTAGACCTCGATCTTGTCCTTGTCGGCGGTCGGCAGCGTGCTCATGTAGTGCTTGGAGCCGAGGAGGCCGAGCTCCTCCGCACCCCAGAAGGCCACGCGCAGACGGTTCTTGGCGCTCTGGCCGCTCGCGGCATACGCGAGGGCCGACTCGAGGACGCCGGCGCTGCCGGAGCCGTTGTCGTTGATGCCCGCGCCGTTGGCGACGCTGTCGAGGTGGCCGCCGAGCATGACGACGTGGTCGGGGTCGCCGGCCGGCCACTCGGCGACGAGGTTGGACGAGGTGCCCGACGACGTCGAGAAGCTCTGGACCGACGTCACCCAGCCGGCGGCGTCGAGCTTGCCCTTGACGTAGCCGATCGACGCCGCGTAGCCCGGTCGGCCGGTCCCCCGGTTGCCGCCGTTGGCGGTCGCGATGGACTGGAGCTGGGTGAGGTGGGCCTGGGTGTTCGTGACCGAGATGTCCGGGCTCGCCGCCACCGCGGTCACGCTCAGGGGGTCGGCGGAGGCGCTCGCGGCCACGAGGCCGGTGAGGCCGAAGGCGAGGGCGGCAAGTGGTGCGGTCAGGGAGGTGGAGCTCACCATCTGGGGGTCCTTCCGGTTCGGGACAACGGTATGGGCCGGCGCCCCGTGAGGAGCGCCGGCCCACGCCGGGCGTCAGCTGGTGGCGAGCGCCGTGTCGTCGACGACGAAGGACGTCTGGAGCGAGGAGTCCTCCGAGAGGAGGAACTTCACGCTGATCGTCCTGCCCTTGTATGCCGTGACGTCGAAGGACTTCTGCGTGTAGGTCGCGTTGGTCCCGACGTTGGAGTACGTCGCGAGCGTCGAGGTGGTGGCCCCGTCGACGACCTGGACCTTCATCGTGTCGTAGGCGGTGCTACCGCTCTCGGCCGTGTCGGAGCGCAGCCAGAACGACAGCGTCGCGCTGGTGACGGTCGACGGGATGGCCACGCTCTGCGCGACCGTCTCGGTCGAGGCCGAGCCGTTGCCCCCGAGCCAGAGCTTCCACGAGCCCGTGCGGGCCGGGCGACCGGTGTTGTTCGTGATCGGGCCGGCCGTGCCGGTCCAGCTCACGGCACCGGACTCGAAGCCCGGGTTGGCGAGCAGGTTGCCCGACGGCGGGGTCGTGGGCGTCGGGGTCGGCGTGGGCGTCGAGCCACCGCCGCAGGACTCGGTCCCGGCCGGGACCGCGATCGCGTCGAAGGCCGACTGGACCGCGGTGCAGGTGGCGCTGGAGGCGCCGTAGAGCTCCTTGGCGGAGGCGATCGCACCGTTGCGCGCCGCGGCATACGTGCTGCCCGAGGTGAGCTTCGTCGAGAGGGTGCGGTACCAGACCTTCTCGATGTTCGAGCGGCCGGCGCCGGTCACGGCGGGGGCACCGCCACAGGTCGCGCTGTTGTAGCTCACGCCGTTGATGGTCTTGGCGCCCGAGCCCTCCGAGGCCATGTAGAACCAGTGGTTGAGCGCACCCGAGGAGTAGTGCGGGTCGAGGTTCTTGGTGTTGGTCGACCAGCAGTCGGGGCTCGAGCCGTCCTTGCTCGGCTTGTCCATGTAGCGCAGCGGGGTGCCGTTGCCGTTGATGTTGATCTTCTCGCCGATGAGGTAGTCGCCCACGTCGGTGGAGCTGTTGGCGTAGAACTCGACGGCGGTGCCGAAGATGTCGGAGGTCGCCTCGTTGAGGCCGCCCGCGTCGCCGCTGTAGTTGAGGTTGGCGGTGTTCTCGGTGACACCGTGGCTCATCTCGTGGGCCGCGACGTCGATGGAGGTGAGCGGCTTGGTGTTGCCCGAGCCGTCGCCGTAGGTCATCTGGGTGCCGTCCCAGAACGCGTTGACGTAGGCGTTGCCGTAGTGGACCCGGCTGCGGGCGCCGGTGCCGTTGTCCCAGATGCCGCGACGACCGAGGACCGAGTTGTAGTAGGCGTAGGTCTTCTCGGCGCCGTACTGCGCGTCGACACCGGCGGTCTGGCGCGAGGTCGTCGACCCGTTGCCCCAGATGTTGTCCGCGTCGGTGAACTGCGTGCCGGTGCCGGTCGTGGCGCCGTTGAGGTCCGTCGTGTAGTTGCCGAGCGTGTCCTTGAGCAGCCACGAGGAGCCGGACTGCGTGGAGTTGAGCGTCACCTGGCCGGAGTACTGCGAGTTGCCGGTGCCCTGCTTGATCTCGTCCCACGAGTACAGGACCGCGCCGTTGTCGGCGTCGACGAGGGTGTGCAGCCGGGTCGGGGTCTGGTCGGCCTTGACGCCCTCGGTGAGGACGTCGTAGGCCAGGCGCGGCGAGGCGCCGCCGGCCCAGACGACGAGCTCGCTGTCCTTGACGCTCGACGCACGACCGGCCTTCTTCGCCGCGACCCCGCGGGCCTCGGCGTCGCTCTTCTTCGGGGTGGTCGAGGCGACGGACGCGCGCCCGGAGGCGTTGAAGCGGGCGTCCTTCTTGGCGCCCTTCGGCGAGTTCTCGACGACGAGGTCGCCACCGATGACCCGCAGGCCCTTGAACGTGCGGTCGTAGCGGACGTGCTGGGTGCCGTCCTTGTCCGTGACGACGGAGCGCAGGACGAGCTCCTCGTCCTTGGACAGGCCCAGGGCGGCGTGGTCGCGCGCCGGGTCGGCCTTGGCGGCGGCCGCGGCGGGTGCCGCGCTCGGACCGGCCGTGAGGCCGAGGGCGCCCGCAACGGGCAGCGCCAGGGGGAGGGCCAGTGCGGCGGTGACCGCCATGGCTCCGGTGGAACGTCGAATCACGTCGTGCCTCTTCTCGGTCGGGCAGCACGTGGTGACGTGCTGCCACGGGTGGTGCGTCGTCCCCCTCCGGTGTGGCCTCGGGTGTGCCACGGGCTTCGGCGCGCTCCGACCCAACCGGCGCACGCCGGAGTGCGTCAACGAATCTGACCAATCCTTTGCCAAACTCGGACCTTGTCCGGCGCGGGCACACCCGAAGTCAAGCCACGGTCAAGAAACGGTCAAACGGCGCATCGGTGCTCCGGAAACCCCTTGGACAGGCCCTCCACGCAGTGCCCGGCGTGGGCGCGCACGGCTCGCTCGCCTACCCTGCGGGGGTGAGGAAGCCCATCCCCCGGATCCACCGCCACATCCTGCTCGCCAACCTCGTGGCACAGGTCGGCATCATCGTGTCCGGCGGCCTCGTGCGGCTCACCGGCAGCGGCCTCGGGTGCCCCACGTGGCCCGAGTGCGTGCCCGGCTCCTACGTCCCGGTGCGCGAGCAGGCCGAGGGCATCCACAAGGTCATCGAGTTCGGCAACCGCACCCTGACGAGCGTCCTCACCGTCGTCGCGATCCTCGCGGTCTGGGCGGTGTGGAAGTGGACACCGGTGCGGCGCCTCAAGATCGCCGCCGTGACCGTCCTCGTCGGCGTGGCCGTGCAGGCCCTCCTCGGCGGCGTCACCGTCCTCACCGAGCTCCACCCCGTGACGGTGGCGGCGCACTTCCTCGTCTCCGCCTCGCTCGTGGCCGCCGCGGCATACCTGTGGTTCGTCCGAGACGAGGGCGACGGCGAGCCGCGACTCCTCGTCCACGACCTCGTCCGCCGCGTCGCGTGGCTCACCTGCGGCGTCGCCGCGGTGGTGCTCACGCTCGGCACGGTCGTCACCGGCTCCGGACCCCACTCGGGAGACGCCGACGCACCCGCGCGGTTCGGCTTCGACCCGCGCACGATCTCGTGGCTGCACGCCGACGCGGTCATGCTCTTCATCGGGCTCGTCGTGGCCGTCTGGCTGGCCACCCGGCTGTCGTCGGCGCCCCGCTCCGTGGGCACCGCCTGGCGCACCGTCCTGCTCGTCACCCTCGCCCAGGGCCTCATCGGCTACGTGCAGTACCTCACCGACCTGCCCGAGGTCCTCGTCCTCACCCACATGTTCGGCGCCGCCGCCCTCGTCGTCGCCCTGACGAACGGCATCGTGTCGCTGCGGGAGATTGCACAAGACTAGTTGCACAAGAGTTCTTGTGGGTCTATCGTCCTCGACATGACCCGCGACGAACGACCCGCCCGTCCCTCCCCCGACCCCGCCCACGGGGTGCGCACGATCACCGACGCCAAGGCCCTCTCGGCCATGGCCAACCCCTTCCGCTCCCGGATGATGGACGCGCTCAAGGTCGACGGGCCCTCCACCGCCTCCGGCCTCGCCGCCCGCACCGGTCAGGCCGTCGGCTCCGCCAGCCACCACCTCAAGGTGCTCGCGGAGGCCGGGCTCGTCGCGGAGGCACCGGAGCTGGCCAAGGACCGGCGCGAGCGCTGGTGGCGCCTCGTCGACCCCGGCACGCGGTGGTCGCGCGCGGACTTCGCCTCCGACACGGCCGCCGTCACCGCCGCGTACGCCGCCGAGGCGCTCACCGTGCAGCGACAGTTCGAGCGGGTGCAGGAGTGGAACGGCAACGCCGCCACCGTGCCGGACTGGGACGACGCGGCCTTCGCGACCCAGCACTGGCTGCGCCTCTCCCCCGACGAGCTCCGCGTCGTGGCCGAGGAGGTCGTCGACGTGCTCCTTCGCTGGAGCCGGCGCGAGGTGCCCGACGACGGGGTCGAGCGCGAGTCGGTCTTCGTCTTCGCCCGCGGCTTCCCGGCGCAGCCGTGAGGACCCAGCCACCCCCGCTGGGGGCCAACCGCAACTTCACCCTCTTCTGGGCCGGCGAGGGGATCAGCGTCCTCGGGTCGATGACGACGACCGTCGTCCTCCCGCTCATCGCCGTCACGCAGTTCGACGCAGGGCCGTTCTGGATGGGCCTGCTCGCCGGCGCGATCTGGCTTCCGTGGCTCGTGCTCGGCCTCTTCGCCGGCGCCTGGGTCGACCGCTCGGACCCCCGCCGCGTCATGATGGCGGCCGACCTCGCCGCCGCCGCGGCCATCGGGACGGTGCCGGTGGCCTGGGCCGCCGGGGTGCTCACCCTCCCCCACCTCGTCGTGGCCGCGCTGGGAGTCGGCTGCTCCACGGTCTTCTTCCGGACGGCATACGCGGCCTTCCTCCCCCGTGTCGTCGCGAGCGACGACCTCGAGCGCGCCAACGCGCGGCTCTTCGGGACCGAGTCCGCGATGCAGATCGGCGGGCCCGGTGTCGGTGGCCTTCTCGTCCAGATCTTCTCGGCGGCGTATGCCGTCGTCATCGACGTCGTGGGTTACCTCGCGTCCTTCGTGTGCCTCGCGCGGATGCGGCCGGACGAGCTCGCTCCCGCCACCGACCAGCCGGCCCGCCGGCCCATGTGGACCCAGGTGCGCGAGGGCGTCTCGATCGTCGCCCGCGACCCCTTCCTCCGGTTCTTCTCGATCCAGGGAGGGGTGAGCAACTTCGCGCTCACCGGGTACGGCGCGCTGCTCGTGCTCTTCATGGTCCGCGACCTCGGACTGGAGCCCGGCTCCGTCGGGCTCGTCATGGCCGTCGGCGCCGTCGGTGGCCTCCTCGGCGCCACCGTCGCGACCCGGACGACCACGTGGCTCGGGAACGCCGGGGCGCTGCGCTGGCTGCAGGTCCTCGGCGGTCCGCCAGCCCTGCTCGTCGGCCTGGCCTGGCCCGGACCCGGCGCGGCGCTCGTCGGCGTGGGGTCGCTCGTCGTGGGCGTGGGTGTCGTGGGCGCCAACGTCGTGCGACGGTCGTTCACGATGCGCTACGTGCCGGCCGAGCTGCTCGGCCGCACCACGGCCACGTCGGCCGTCCTCAACTTCGGGACGATGCCGCTGGCGGGTCTCGTCGCCGGAGCACTCGGCACGTGGCTCGGTGTCCGCGAGACGATCCTGCTCATGGGTGCCCTGCACGCCCTGTGCTCGCTGTCGGTGTTCGTGGGCCCCTACCGCAGGGGACGGTCGATGCCGGGTCAGCCGATGGCGATGTGGACCAGCGGGTCGACGGCGACCGCGAGGAACAGCAGCGTCACGTAGGTGATCGAGAAGTGGAACAGGCGCATCGGCTTGAGCACCTTGGTCGCGGCACCCTGCTTGGCCAGACGGAGCAGCCGGTGCGCCTCACCCACGAAGACGACCCCGCTGACGACGGCAGCGACGAGGTAGACCCAGCCCATGTCGGCCACCGGCACGAGCGCCAGCGAGACGGCCACCATGACCCAGCTGTAGGCGACGATCTGACGGGCGACCGCGACGGCGCCGCGCTCGACGGGGAGCATCGGGACGTGCGCGTTGGCGTAGTCGTCCTTGAACGCCATGGACAGCGGCCAGTAGTGCGGCGGCGTCCAGAAGAAGATCACGAGGAAGAGGATGACCGCCGGCCAGCCCACGCCACCCGTGACGGCCGACCAGCCGATGAGGGTCGGCATGCAGCCGGCCACACCGCCCCAGACGATGTTCTGCGGGGTGCGTCGCTTGAGCACCATCGTGTAGAGGACGGCGTACAACGCGATCGCCGCGAGCGACAGCAGCGCCGACGCGAGGTTGACCAGGACGAGGAACCACACGGTCGAGACGACCGTGAGGGCGGACCCGAAGACGACACCGGCGCGGGGGCTGATCTCGCCCGTCACCATCGGCCGGTTGCGGGTGCGGTCCATGAGCGCGTCGATGTCGCGGTCGTAGACGCAGTTGAAGGTGTTGGCCGCTCCGGCGCTCAACGTGCCGCCGATGAGGGTGGCCACGACGAGCCAGAGGTCGGGGACACCGCGCTCGGCGAGGAACATCACCGGAACCGTCGTCACGAGCAGCAGCTCGATGATGCGGGGCTTGGTCAGCGCGACGTAGTTGCCGACCGATCGCTTCCAGCCCGACGTCGGTCGGGCCGACGAGGCGGTGGTGATCGGGGCGGTTGCCACGGCGTCCTTCGGGGGTGCTCTGGAGCGGTCGGTCGATGCGAGTCTAACGGTGGCCACCCATGCAGCGAGACACGGTCGTCCGTTGGGTGAAAGCGCGGTCTAGGGTGGGATCGATCGTTTGACCTGCATCACAATGCCGCCACGTCAGAGAGGCTCCACGTGTCCACCACCACGACGAAGGCAGGCCGGGCCAGCGCCCGCCGCGCCACCACCGTTGCCAAGCCCCAGCGCTCGAACCAGCTCGCGCGTCCCACGGCTCGCAAGGCGAAGTGGAGCGACCTCGACGTCCGTGCGGTCGACACCGTGCGCGTCCTGGCTGCCGACTCGGTCCAGAAGGTCGGCAACGGCCACCCCGGCACGGCCATGAGCCTGGCGCCCGCGGCATACCTGCTCTTCCAGAACGTCATGACGCACGACCCGTCCGACCCCACGTGGCTGGGTCGCGACCGCTTCGTGCTCTCGTGCGGCCACTCGAGCCTCACCCAGTACATCCAGCTCTACCTGTCCGGCTACGGGCTCGAGCTCAAGGACCTCAAGTCGCTGCGCACGTGGGGATCGCTCACCCCCGGCCACCCCGAGGTGCACCACACCCCCGGTGTCGAGATCACCACCGGCCCGCTCGGCTCCGGCCTCGCCTCCGCCGTGGGCATGGCGATGGCCCAGCGCCGCCAGCGCGGCCTCCTCGACCCCGACGCCAAGGCGGGCCAGAGCCCGTTCGACCACCACGTGTGGGTCATCGCCTCCGACGGCGACCTCATGGAGGGTGTGGCCAGCGAAGCCAGCTCGCTCGCCGGCCACCAGGAGCTCGGCAACCTCACGGTCGTCTACGACGCCAACCAGATCTCGATCGAGGACGACACCGACATCTCCTTCTCCGAGGACGTGGCCAAGCGCTACGAGTCCTACGGCTGGGAGGTCGTCGACGTCGACTGGCGCCAGAGCAACGACCCGGCGGGCACGGTCGACTACGTCGAGGACGTCGACGCCCTGCTCACCGCCCTCAACGCCAGCAAGAAGTCGTCGCGCCCGACCCTCGTGCGCCTGCACACGGTCATCGCGTGGCCCTCGCCCACCAAGAAGGGCACCGGCAAGTCGCACGGCTCCGCCCTGGGTGACGAGGAGATCGCCGGTCTCAAGGGACTGCTCGGCTTCGACCCCAAGAAGACCTTCGAGGTCGACAAGGACGTCCTCGCGCACGCCCGCAAGGTCAAGGCCCGCGGCAAGGCGGCGCACAAGGACTGGAACAAGGGCTACGCGGCGTGGCGTCGCAAGAACAAGGACGCCGCCGCCCTCCTCGACCGGCTCGTCGCCGGCGAGCTCCCCGACGGTCTCGACGCCGCCCTGCCGACGTTCCCGGCCGACGAGAAGGGCATCGCGACCCGCGCCGCCTCCGGCAAGGTCCTCGGCGCCCTCGCACCGGTCATGCCCGAGCTGTGGGGTGGCTCGGCCGACCTCGCGGAGTCCAACAACACGACGATGGCCGGCGAGCCGTCCTTCGTCCCGAAGTCGAAGCAGACGTCCGAGTGGAAGGGCGGCCCCTACGGCCGCACGCTCCACTTCGGCATCCGCGAGAACGGCATGGGCATGATCCTCAACGGGATCGCGCTCGAGGGCCTCACCCGCCCCTACGGCGGCACGTTCCTCGTCTTCTCGGACTACATGCGCCCCGCCGTGCGCCTCGCCGCCATCCAGCAGCTGCCTGTGACCTTCGTGTGGACGCACGACTCGATCGGTCTCGGCGAGGACGGCCCGACGCACCAGCCGATCGAGCACCTCGCCTCGCTGCGGGCCATGCCCGGGCTCGACGTCGTCCGCCCGGCCGACGCCAACGAGACGTCGGCGGCGTGGGGCGCGGTCCTGCGCAACGCCCGCCCGGCGGCCCTCGCGCTGAGCCGTCAGGCGCTGCCGACGGTCGACCGTT
Source organism: Knoellia locipacati (assembly GCF_007992835.1). Taxonomy (GTDB): domain Bacteria; phylum Actinomycetota; class Actinomycetes; order Actinomycetales; family Dermatophilaceae; genus Knoellia; species Knoellia locipacati. The sequence goes on along the minus strand of NZ_BKBA01000009.1, from coordinate 179,316 downwards.
CCACGCACGCCAAGGCGAGCAACGTCGCCAAGGGCGGCTACGTCCTCATCGACGGCGGCGACGACGGCAAGCAGGCCCCCGAGGTCATCCTCGTGGCCACCGGCTCCGAGGTCTCCGTCGCCCTCGACGCCCGCCTCGCCCTGGAGAAGTCCGGGGTCCGCACTCGCGTCGTCTCGATGCCGTGCCGCGAGTGGTTCGAGGAGCAGACCAAGAGCTACCGCGACAAGGTCCTGCCCCCGGCCGTGCGTGCCCGTGTCAGCGTCGAGGCCGGTGTGGCCCAGGGCTGGCGCGAGATCGTCGGCGACGCCGGCCGCTCGATCAGCATCGAGCACTTCGGCGCCTCGGCCGACGCCAAGACCCTCTTCACCGAGTTCGGCTTCACCCCCGAGGCCGTCGTCAAGGCGGCCACGGACTCGATCAAGGCGGCCAAGGCGGGTGCCGGCGTCGCCGGACCCACCGAGACCGCACCCCGCAGTCGCAAGGACACCGGCACCGACGTGCCCACCACCAAGAAGCCTGCCCGCAAGTCTGCGGCCAAGGCTGGGAAGTGAGTCCCATGACGGACAACACCGCACTCAAGGCCCTCGCCGACAACGGCGTCTCCATCTGGCTCGACGACCTCAGCCGGGAGCGCCTCACCTCGGGCAACCTCCAGGAGGTCATCGACACCAAGGGCGTCGTCGGCGTGACGACCAACCCGTCGATCTTCCAGGTCGCCCTCTCCGACGGCGAGAGCTACAGCGAGCAGGTCGCCCAGCTCGCCGCCGACAACAGCACCCTCGACGACGCCGTCACCGCCATGACCTCGCAGGACGTCCGTGACGCCTGCGACGTCCTGCTCCCGGTGTTCGAGGCGACCGACGGCCTCGACGGCCGCGTGTCGATCGAGGTCGACCCGCGACTCGCGGCCGACACCGACCGGACCGTCGCCCAGGCCAAGGAGCTCCGCGACCTCGTGGACCGCCCCAACCTGCTCGTCAAGATCCCCGCGACCGTCGAGGGTCTGCCCGCGATCACCCAGGTCGTCGCCGAGGGCATCTCGGTCAACGTCACGCTGATCTTCAGCCTCGACCGCTACCGCGCGGTGATGAACGCCTTCCTCACCGGTCTCGAGCAGGCCCGCGAGGCCGGCAAGGACATCACCACCATCGCGTCCGTGGCGTCGTTCTTCGTGTCACGCGTCGACTCCGAGGTCGACAAGCGCCTCGACGCCATCGAGGGCGAGCACGCGGACGCCGCCAAGAAGCTCAAGGGCAAGGCGGCCATCGCCAACGCGCGTCTGGCCTACCAGGCCTACGAGGAGGTCTTCTCGACCCCGCGCTGGAAGAACCTCGAGGCCGACGGTGCCAAGCCGCAGCGGCCGCTGTGGGCGTCCACGGGAGTCAAGGACCCGGCATACCCGGACACCATGTACGTCACCGAGCTCGTCGCGCCCGGCACCGTCAACACCATGCCCGAGAAGACTCTCGACGCGGTCAAGGACCACGGCGAGATCACCGGCAACACGATCGAGGGCACCTATGAGGAGTCCTCGGAGGTGCTCGACGCCCTCGAGCGTCTCGGCATCTCGTACTCGGAAGTCACCGCCCAGCTCGAGAAGGAAGGCGTGGACAAGTTCGAGAAGTCGTGGGAGGAGCTGCTCGCGGGCGTGCAGGCCGAGCTCGACAAGGCCGCTCGATGAGCAGCCTCGAGGTCAGCGCCCGCGGGGCCGCGGCCGACGCCATCGCGGCCCACGTGCCCACCCTGGTCTCGGACCGGGTCGCGAGCCGGATCTTCGCCCAGGACGCCACCCTCTGGGGCGAGGCAGCCGAGGACGAGGCGAGCAAGCGCCTGTCGTGGGTCGGGCTCCCCCGTTCGTCCCGGCCCCTGCTCGGTGAGATCTCCGCACTGCGCGAGGAGCTGCGAGAGGACGGCGTGTCCCGCATCGTGCTCTGCGGCATGGGCGGCTCGTCCCTGGCCCCCGAGGTCATCTGCGCGACGGCCGGGGTCGACATCGTCGTCCTCGACTCGTCGGCCCCCGACGTGGTCCGTCGCGCGGTCTCGACGCACCTCGACCGGACCGCCGTCGTGGTCTCGTCGAAGTCGGGCTCCACCGTCGAGACCGACTCGCAGCGCCGCGCCTTCGAGGCGGCGTTCACCGAGGCCGGCATCGACCCGACCCGGCGGATCGTCGTCGTCACGGACCCGGGCAGCCCGCTCGACGCCGAGGCCCGCGCCGCCGGCTACCGCGTCATCAACGCCGACCCCGACGTGGGCGGCCGCTACTCCGCGCTCACCGCCTTCGGCCTCGTGCCGTCCGGCCTGGCTGGCGCGGACGTCGGGGCCCTGCTCGACGACGCCGAGGCCGTCGCCGACCTCCTGGCAGCCGACGACGAGGGCAATCCTGCCCTGCGTCTCGGTGCGGCGATGGGTGGCACCGAGCCCCTGCGCGACAAGCTCGTCCTCGTCGACGCCGGCACCGAGAACGTCGGGTTCGGCGCATGGGCCGAGCAGCTCATCGCCGAGTCCACCGGCAAGGACGGCACCGGCATCCTGCCGGTGGTCGCCGACGGTGACGCCCCGACGCACACCTACGCCGACGCCAACGTCGTGCGACTCGTGTCGTCGGCCGACGAGCACGACAACGACGCCGACCTCACCGTCGACACCCACGGCCTGCCCCGGCACCCCGACTCGATCGCGGCGGAGCAGCCCGGCCCCGGCGACGACGTCCCCGAGGCCCACCTCGGCGACTCCGGTTCGCTCATCTCCGTGTCCGGCAGCCTGGGCGCCCAGATGCTCCTCTGGGAGGTCGCCACGGCCGTCGCCGGGAGGCTCCTGGGGATCAACCCCTTCGACCAGCCCGACGTCGAGAGCGCCAAGAAGGCCGCCCGCGGCCTGCTCGACCAGGCCGGCTCGGCCGCCGAGGAGCCGGCGTTCGTCGACGGCTCCGTGGAGGTCCGGACCCTGGGTGGCGACTGGCTCGGCGACGCCCACACCCTGCCGGGTGCCGTGACCGCGCTGCTGGCACAGCTCGACGAGTCGAGCGGCTACGTCGCCGTCATGGCCTACCTCGACCGCGAGGAGGACGCCGACCTCGAGCACGTGGCCCGCACCCTCTTCGACCACACGGGACGTCCGGTGACGTTCGGGTGGGGACCCCGGTTCCTGCACTCGACCGGCCAGTACCACAAGGGCGGTCCGGCCAACGGCGTCTTCATCCAGGTCACCGCCGAGCCCGACGAGGACCTCGCCGTCCCGGGCCGGGACTTCACGTTCGGCGAGTTCATCGCGGCACAGGCGGGCGGCGACGCCCAGGTCCTCGCCGAGCACGACCGCCCCGTCCTCCGCCTGCACCTCACCAGCCACCACCGTGGTCTGAGCCAGGTGCGGTCCGCCCTCTCGACATCAGGAGCCTGATGAGCCCGGCGCGTGTGACAGCGACGCACAACCCCCTGCGCGACCCCCGCGACAAGCGACTCCCCCGCATCGCGGGACCCTGCAGCCTCGTCCTCTTCGGGGTCACCGGGGACCTTGCCCGCAAGAAGCTCATGCCGGCGATCTACGACCTCGCCAACCGCGGGCTCCTGCCGCCGGGCTTCTCGCTCATCGGCTTCGCCCGTCGTGACTGGGCCGACCAGGACTTCGGCAAGATCGTCTACGAGTCGGTCAAGGAGCGCTCGCGCACCCCGTTCCGCGAGGACGTGTGGCGCTCGCTCAGCGAGGGCATCCGGTTCGTGCCGGGGACGTTCGACGACCCGCAGGCCTTCGACCTGCTCACCGAGACCGTCAAGGACCTCGACGAGCAGCGCGGCACCGGCGGCAACCACGCGTTCTACCTGTCGATCCCCCCGTCGTTCTTCGCCACCGTCTGCGAGCAGCTCAAGCGCTCGGGGCTGTCGACGCCCGAGGAGGGCTCGTGGCGACGCGTCGTCATCGAGAAGCCCTTCGGCCACGACCTCAAGAGCGCACGTGAGCTCAACGAGATCGTCGCCGACGTCTTCCCGCCGGACTCGGTCTTCCGGATCGACCACTACCTCGGCAAGGAGACGGTCCAGAACCTCCTGGCGCTGCGCTTCGCCAACCAGATGTTCGAGCCGGTCTGGAACAGCCACTACGTCGACCACGTGCAGATCACCATGGCCGAGGACATCGGCATCGGTGGCCGCGCCGGCTACTACGACGGCATCGGCGCCGCCCGCGACGTCATCCAGAACCACCTGCTCCAGCTGCTCGCCCTCACCGCGATGGAGGAGCCGGTGTCGTTCGACGCCGACCACCTGCGCAGCGAGAAGGAGAAGGTCCTGTCGGCCGTCCGGCTGCCCAAGGACCTCGCCAAGGGCACCGCCCGCGGCCAGTACGCCCGGGGCTGGCAGGGTGGCGAGGAGGTCGGCGGCTACCTCGAGGAGGAGGGCGTCGGCGCCCGTTCGTCCACCGAGACGTATGCCGCGGTCAAGCTCGAGGTCGACACCCGCCGCTGGGCGGGGGTCCCGTTCTACCTGCGGACCGGCAAGCGCCTGGGCAAGCGGGTCACCGAGATCGCAGTCGTCTTCAAGAAGGCGCCGCACCTCCCCTTCGCGGACACCGCGACCGAGGAGCTCGGCCAGAACGCCGTCGTCATCCGGGTCCAGCCCGACGAGGGCGTGACCATGCGCTTCGGTGCCAAGGTCCCCGGTGCGCAGATGGAGGTGCGTGACGTGACGATGGACTTCGGCTACGGCCGGGCCTTCACCGAGAGCTCCCCCGAGGCCTACGAGCGGCTCATCCTCGACGTGCTGCTCGGCGAGCCGCCGCTCTTCCCGCGCCACGAGGAGGTCGAGCTCTCCTGGGAGATCCTCGATCCCGTCGAGGAGTACTGGGCCAAGCACGAGACGCGGATCGACCAGTACGTGTCCGGCACGTGGGGGCCGCAGAGCGCCGACGACCTCATGAGCCGTGACGGCCGCGAGTGGAGGCTCCCGTGACCACCCCAAGCAGTTCTCCGCTCGTACCGCCCACACAGAGCGTGGGACCCGACTCCGATACTGATTGGGGACCCCGGTGATCGTCGACCTGCCCAGCACCACGACCGCCAACATCTCCAAGAAGCTCGTCCGGCTCCGGTCCGACACCGGTTCGATGGCGCTCACCCGCGTCCTCACCCTCGTCGTCGTCGTCGACGAGAACGAGGCCGACGAGGCCATCGAGACGGCCAACGACGCGAGCCGCCAGCACCCCTGCCGGATCATCGTCGTCGTCACCGCGAACCGCCGCGGCGCAGCCCGGCTCGACGCCCAGATCCGCATCGGCGGCGACGCCGGGGCGAGCGAGGTCGTCGTCCTGCGTCTCTTCGGCCCACTGGCGGCGCACGGTCGTGCCGTCGTCACCCCGCTGCTCCTCGCCGACGCCCCGATCGTCGCGTGGTGGCCCACCGACCCGCCCAAGGACCCGGGAGCCGACCCGATCGGTGGCATGGCGCAGCGCCGCGTCACGGACGTGTCCCGGACCAAGGGCACCCCGAAGTCCGCCCTCGGACGCCTGGCCCGGTCCTACGCCCCCGGTGACACCGACCTGTCGTGGTCGCGCATCACTCTCTGGCGCGCGCTGCTCACCGCCGCGCTCGACCAGGCTCCCTTCGAGCCGGTGACCTCGGTGACGGTCACCGGCGGTTCGGACTCCCCGTCAGCCGAGCTCCTCGCCGGATGGCTGGCCAAGCGGCTGCGCTGCCCGGTGACGCTCGTCCCCTCGCGGGTCGGCAGCGGGATCATCAGCGTCCGTCTCGAGCGCGACAGCGGCCCGCTCGACCTCGTCCGGCCCCAGAACGGGACCTCCGCGACGCTGTCGCAGCCGGGGACGCCGGAGCGCAGCATCGCCCTGCCCCCGCGCAGTGACGCCGAGTGCCTGGCCGACGAGCTTCGTCGGCTCGACCCGGACGAGCCCTACGCCGATGCGCTGCGTGACGGGCTCGACGCCGTGAGCCACTCACGCCGCACCTCCAGCGAGTCGCAGCGCAAGGGGATCACCCCGTCCGTGGCCGAGGCCCGTGAGGACGCCGAGCGGATCAAGCGCGAGTCGTCGGCCGGCTCCAGCTCGGCCATGGTCGAGGCGGCGCCGATGCCCGACAAGGCCGACGACCCCGCCCAGGTGCAGCAGGCCGCGGCCACCAAGCTCGAAAAGGTCCGGGTCAAGCGGGCCACCAAGGACTGACCGGAAGGCACAGCATGACGACAGCGCACGAGAGCACGGCACCGGGCGGCGTCGAGGTGGTCGTCCACCCCGGCAAGCAGCAGCTGAGCGACGCCATCGCCGCTCGGCTCGTCACGGCCGTCCTCGACGCCCAGGCCCGACGCGGTGTCGCGCACCTGTCCCTCACCGGCGGGTCCCTCGGCTCCGACATCTGGGGGTCGGTCGCGGCCTGCGCCGCACGGTCGGCCGTCGACTGGTCCCGGGTCGAGCTGTGGTGGGGCGACGAGCGCTGGCTCGACGCCGGCGACCCCGACCGCAACGACGTCCAGAACGACGCCGCCGGACTGTCCTCGCTCCCCCTCGACCCGTCGAAGGTGCACCGCGTCCCGGGCCCGGATGCGTCCGAGAGCGTGGAGGCCAGCGCGACGGCATACGGCGAGAGCATGCGCGAAAGCGGCGCGGGAGCCTTCGACGTGATGATCCTCGGGGTCGGGCCTGACGGGCACGTCGCCTCGCTCTTCCCCGGTCACCCGGCCCAGCAGAGCGCCGACGCCATCGCCGTGGCCGTCCACGACTCCCCCAAGCCGCCCCCGGACCGGGTCAGTCTCACCTTCGAGGCGCTGCGACGCTCGCGCGAGGTGTGGTTCGTCGTCGCCGGCGGCGACAAGGCCGAGGCGGTCGCCAACGGGGTGGCCGGTGCCGGGCCCGACGTCAGCTCGGCGGCGCAGGTCCGTGGTGAGGAGCGCACCCTCTGGCTGCTCGACGCGGACGCCGCGGGCGGTCTCTGACCACCCCGTCCGCTCCAGAGGTGGCCGGTCCCCCCGCCCCGCACGACGACAGCCCCGGCGGGTGCCGGGGCTGTCGTCGTGGGCGAGCCGGGCTCGCCGGTGCTGTGGGCTACTGGATGAGGCCGCGGTCGCGCAGGGCGCCGAGGGCCTCGTCGAGGATGGCTTCGCCGTCCTTGTCGGAGCGGCGCTCCTTCACGTAGGCCAGGTGGGTCTTGTAGGGCTCGACCTTGGTCGGGGCCGGGGGGTTGTCCTTGTCCTGACCGGCCGGGAAGCCGCAGCGCGGGCAGTCCCAGGTCTCGGGGATCTCGAGGTCGGCCTCCCGTGCGAAGCTGGGCCGCGTCTCGTGCCCGTTGGAGCACCAGAACGACACGTGCACCCGGGGCGCGGCCTCGCCGCGCTCGGCCTCACCCATCGGACCCGCGCCCACCCGGCTGCCCCGGATCGCGTTGCCACCACCAGCCATCGACATCAGCCTTCTTTCAGGTCGAACCGAGCAGGGTCAGTCAGGAGGCGAAACGGTCCAGCACGCCGAGGGCGACGACACAGGTGAACCAGACGACCGCGATGGCGATCGTGATGCGGTCGAGGTTGCGCTCGGCCACCGAGGAGCCACCGAGCGAGGTCGACATGCCGCCACCGAACATGTCGGACAGACCGCCACCCTTGCCCTTGTGCAACAGGATGAGAAGGGTGAGGAAGAGCCCACCCAGGACCAGGAGTGCCTGGAGTCCGATGCGTACCGCTTCCACGGTGCTCCTTGAAGTAGTTCGAGAACGGCGCCCGGTGGGGCGCGGCTACAGGATACCTGCGATCGTCAGCTCGTCTTGTGGTGGTCGCGGTAGCGGCAGATCGCGGCGAACTCCGCCGGGTCGATCGAGGCGCCACCCACGAGGGCGCCGTCGACGTCCTCCTTGGCCATGATCGCCGCGACGTTGCCCGACTTCACCGAGCCGCCGTAGAGGATGCGGACGCGGTCGGCGAGGTCGCCGGAGTAGAGCTCGGCCAGGGCCGTGCGGATCGCGCCGCACACCTCCTGGGCGTCCTCGGGCGTGGCGACCTCACCCGTGCCGATGGCCCAGACGGGCTCGTAGGCGATGACGATGCTCGCGGCCTTGTCGGCCGGGAGGCCCTGCAGGCCCACCCGCACCTGCGCGAGGACGTGCTCGACGTGGGTGCCCGCCTGGCGGATCTCGAGCCCCTCACCGACGCAGAAGATCGGGGTCAGACCGTGCTCGTATGCCGCAGCGACCTTCGCGCGGACCGTCTCGTCGCCCTCGTGGTGGTACTCACGACGCTCGCTGTGACCGACCACGACGTAGGTGCAGCCGAGCTTGGCGAGGAAGGCCCCGCTGATCTCACCGGTGTAGGCGCCGCTGGCGTGCTGCGAGAGGTCCTGGCCGCCGTACCTGATCGCGAGCCGGTCACCGTCGACGAGCGTCTGCACGCTGCGCAGGTCGGTGAACGGCGGAAGCACCGCCACCTCGACACCACCGTGGTCGTGCTTGGCGTCACGCAGCGTCCAGTCGAGCTTCTGGACGAGGTGGGTCGCCTGCAGGTGGTCGAGGTTCATCTTCCAGTTGCCCGCCATGAGCGGGACACGCTGGACGGTCATGGCCTTGGCCATCGGGTTCCTTCAGCTTTCGTCGAGGACGGTGATGCCGGGGAGGTCCTTGCCCTCGAGGTACTCGAGGCTGGCACCCCCGCCGGTGGAGATGTGGCCGAACTGGTCGTCGGTGAACCCGAGCTGCCGGACGGCCGCGGCGGAGTCGCCGCCGCCGACGACGGTGAGCGCACCGTCGGAGGTGATGTCGACGAGCGCCTGGGCGATCGCGGCGGTGCCGGCGGCGTAGGGCGCCATCTCGAACGCACCCATGGGGCCGTTCCAGAAGACCGTGCGGCAGTCGGCGAGCTTCTCGGCGAAGAGCGCCGAGGACTCCGGGCCGATGTCCAGTCCCATCCGGTCGGCGGGGATCGCGTCGATCCCCACGACCTCGTGGTCGGCGTCGGCCGAGAACTCGGTGGCCGCGACGACGTCGACGGGCAGCACGATCTCGACGCCACGCTCCTGCGCCTGCTCGAGGTAGCCCTTGACCGTGTCGACCTGGTCGGACTCGAGCAGGCTCCTGCCCACCTCGTGGCCCTGAGCCTTGAGGAAGGTGAAGACCATGCCGCCGCCGATGAGGAGCCGGTCGGCGGTCTGGATGAGGTTGTCGATGACCGCGAGCTTGTCGGACACCTTCGCGCCACCCAGCACCACGGCATACGGGCGCTCGGGATCGGTCGTGAGTCGACGCAGGACGCCGACCTCGGTCTCGACGAGACCACCGACCGCGGACGGGAGCAGGCGGGCGACGTCGAAGACCGACGCCTGCTCGCGGTGCACGACCCCGAAACCGTCGGAGACGAACGCGTCCGCGAGCTCGGCGAGCTGACCCGCGAACTCGGCCCGCTCGTCGGCCGACTTGGCTGTCTCGCCGGCGTTGAACCGCAGGTTCTCGAGGAGCACGACGTCGCCGTCCTGTGCCGCCCCGACCGCCGACCGGGCGCTCTCGCCCACGGTGTCGCTCGCGAAGGTCACCTCGCGCCCGAGCAGCTCGCCCAGACGGGTGGCCACGGGGGCGAGCGAGTACTTGTCCTCGGGGGTGCCCTTGGGCCGCCCGAGGTGGGCGCACACGACGACGCGTGCGCCCGCCTCGGACAGGGCCTTGATCGTCGGGACGGAGGCACGGATGCGCCCATCATCGGTGATCGTGGCGCCCTCGAGCGGGACGTTGAGGTCGGACCGGACGAGGACGCGCTTGCCCCGCAGGTCGCCCAGGTCGGCGATCGACTTCATGTGGGGGTCTCCGGTCAGAGGGAGGTGCCGACGAGGGTGACGAGGTCGGCGAGGCGGTTGGAGTAGCCCCACTCGTTGTCGTACCAGCCGACGACCTTGACCTGGTTGCCGATGACCTTGGTGAGGCCGGCGTCGAAGATGCAGGAGGCGGGGTCGGTCTCGATGTCCTTGGAGACGATCTCGTCCTCGGTGTAGACGAGGATGCCCTTGAGCGGGCCCTCGGCGGCGGCCTTGATCGCGGCGTTGACCTCCTCGACGGTGGTCTCGCGACCGGCCTCGAACGTGAGGTCGGTGGCGGAGCCGGTCGGGACGGGGACGCGCAGGGCGTAGCCGTCGAGCTTGCCCTTGAGCTCGGGCAGGACGAGGGCCACGGCCTTGGCCGCACCGGTCGTCGTGGGGACGATGTTGAGCGCGGCGGCGCGGGCGCGACGGAGGTCCTTGTGCGGGCCGTCGTGGAGGTTCTGGTCGCCGGTGTAGGCGTGGATCGTCGTCATGAGGCCCTTGACGATGCCGAACTCGTCGTTGAGGACCTTGGCCATCGGCGCGAGGCAGTTCGTCGTGCACGAGGCGTTGGAGATGATCGTGTGCTGGTCCGCGTCGTAGGCACCGTCGTTGACGCCCATGACGATGGTGACGTCCTCGTTCTTGGCCGGGGCCGAGATGATGACCTTCTTGGCACCGTTGTCGACGTGCACCTTGGCCTGGTGGGCGTCGGTGAAGAAGCCGGTCGACTCGATGACGACGTCGGCGCCGACCTCGCCCCACTCGAGGTTTGCGGGGTCGCGCTCGGCGAACACCTTGAAGGTCTTGTCGCCGGCGGTGATGTCGGTGTCGGTCGACGTGACGTCGCCGTCGAAGCGACCCAGGATCGAGTCGTACTTGAGCAGGTGCGCCAGCGTGGCGTTGTCGGTGAGGTCGTTGACGGCGACGATCTCGATGTCGGCGCCGGACGCGATCACAGCGCGGTAGAAGTTGCGGCCGATGCGGCCAAAGCCATTGATGCCAACGCGGACAGTCACGAGCGGTCTGCCTTCCGAAGAGGTTGGGGGCGCACATGGAGGGGCCACGGCACCCGTGATGCCCCCAACCCTAGTGGTGTGACCCGGGTCACGTTCGCGGAGGTCCGCAGTGCGGAACGCTTGCTCCCGCTCCCCCACCGTCAGCATTATCGGGTCACCCGATAATGCTGGGCCCGACCCGAGGTGCCAGATGGGGTCGAGCGGGAGGAAGTCGGGTCGAGCGAGGTCGTGGGGTCTCAGGCCGCGACGAGAGCCGAACGGATCCACCCGACGACCCGGCTCGGTTGCTGGAGATCGCTCCACACCACCCTGATCACGGTGTAGCCGAGGCGGCGCAACCTGTCCTCACGCCGTTTCTCGGCAAACAGTGCGTCCGGTCCCCCGTCGGCGTACTTCACCATGCCGTCGAACTCGATGATGATCTTGGTCCCCTCGACGACGAAGTCGACCCGCGCGACGAATCCTCCGTCGGGGTCGAGGATGGTCACCTGCGGAACGAGTCGTATGCCGGCCGCGAAAGCGAGTACTCCGAGCCGGCTCTCGCCCACGGACTCGCGCCGCCCGTCGCTCATGGTGAGCATGGTCCGGGCGCGACCGCTGTGCGGATGCCCTCTCACCAGGCCGAAGGCCGCCTCGAGCTGACCTGCGTCGACCAGACGTCGTCGCAGGGCGTCGTCCGCCGCGATCGTGCCGGCCGTCGGGCCGGCATCGAGCGAGAAGTGCACGACGCTCGAGGCCACGTCGCAGGCTGGAAGCCCGCCGGCACTCTCGCGAGCTCCGTGCAGCGGTCGCATCCGGAAGGACTGGGTGAGGATCTCGTGCCGCAGCGGACGGACCAGGTCGACCCGTGACGGCAGCGCCGGCCAGACAGGAACACCCCTCAACGCGAGCGCGGACGCACTGCTGATGACGGCATCGGGATAGATCAAGGTGGCCGCGACGGCGAGCCGCCGGTGGATCACCTCAGGAGGTGCCTCGAGGCGACCCACCGCGTAGACACCACGGCATACGGACTCGATCCGGCCGCGTTTGCGCAGACGGGCCAGGCAAGAACGGTCGAGACCGAGGGCGGCCGCCTCCGCGGTCGTGAAGAGCGCGAACTCGCTTCGGCCCAAGGGCAACAGGTCGGTCATGGCACGAGCGTGCCCAGCGTGCCCGGGGACGACCAGACCGATTCACCTCACCTGTGGACAGGGCCCGCGCGCTCAGAGCCCTGTGGACAACGGCGTCCGCCACCCGCTCGACCTGAGTTTGTTGCGCTCGACCCGAGATGCCGACCAGGGTCGAGCCCAGCATTATCGGGTCACCCGATAATGCTGGCCCGCAACCAGGGGTCAGGTGTCGAGCATGTCCGGGGTGAGGTTGGCGTCGGTGCCGGGCAGGCCGAGGTCCTCGGCACGCTTGTCGGCCATGGCGAGCAACCGCCGGATGCGACCGGCCACGGCGTCCTTGGTCATCGCCGGCTGCGCCAGCTGGCCGAGCTCCTCGAGCGAGGCCTGCTTGTGCTGGAGGCGGAGCTGACCGGCCTCGCGCAGGTGGTCGGGGATGTCGTCGCCGAGGATCTCGAGCGCACGCCCGACCCGGGAGCCGGCCGCCACCGCGGCCCGGGCGGACCGGCGCAGGTTGGCGTCGTCGAAGTTGGCGAGACGGTTGGCGGTGGCGCGCACCTCGCGCCGCATCCGCCGCTCCTCCCAGGCCATGACGGCGTCGTGGGCGCCGAGACGGGTGAGCATGGCGCCGATGGCGTCGCCGTCGCGGATGACGACGCGGTCGATCCCCCGGACCTCACGGGCCTTGGCCTGGATGCCGAGCCGGCGCGCGGCGCCGACGAGGGCCAGGGCGGCCTCTGGACCGGGGCAGGTGAGCTCGAGCGCCGACGAGCGGCCGGGCTCGGTGAGGGACCCGTGGGCGAGGAAGGCCCCGCGCCAAGCAGCCTCCGCGTCGCACACCGACCCCGAAACAACCTTGGGCGGCAGACCCCGCACCGGGCGTCCGCGACCGTCGATGAGCCCCGTCTGCCTCGCCAGCGCCTCGCCGTCCTGGACGACCCGCACGACGTAGCGACTGCCCTTGCGCAGCCCACCGGCCGCGAGAACGAGCACCTCGGGCGTCTGGCCGTAGAGCTCGTGGATCTCGCGACGCAGCCGCCGTGCGGCGTTCGCCGTGTCGAGCTCGGCCTCGACGACGATCCGTCCCCCGATGATGTGCAGACCGCCCGCGAACCTCAGCGTGGCGGCGACCTCCGACTTGCGGCAGCAGGGCTTGGTCACCTCGTGGCGGCTGAGCTCGTCCTTCACCTTCGCCGTCATAGCCATGCCGGTCATCCTGCCACGCGTCATCGGGGGCGGCCTCCGGACCCAAGGATGTCCTGCAGCGCGGCCGCGAGCCGGAGCCGGTCGTGCTGGGTGGGAGACGTCGACATGCCGACCGGGTGGACGTGCAGCTCGGCACCGACCTCGCGACACGCCTCAGCGAGAGCGGATTCGTCGTCGACGACCGACGGGTCGGCAAGCACGGCGTCGAGCTGGATCTCGGGTGCGTAGGCGGCGAAGGACTGGAGGTGGTGGATGGCGCTGAAGCCGGCCGTCTCGGTCGTCACCATCTCGAGGTTGAGCACGAGAAGCCGCTTGGCCCGGGTCACGGCCAGCGCCTCGGCGAGGTCCGGGACGAGCAGGTGCGGCATCACCGACGTGAACCACGAGCCCGGCCCGAGGACCACCCAGTCGGCCGATCGGATCGCGGCGACCGACTCGGGGTAGGCCGGCGGGTCCGGCGGCAGCAGCCTCACCTCACGGACCTGGCCACGGGTCTTGGCGACCTGGGCCTGGCCGCGCACGACCGAAAGCTCGTACGGCGACTCCGGCCGGGCGCCGAGGACGTCGGCCTCGATGTCGAGCGGCACCGCGGCCATCGGCAGCACCCGGCCACGGGCGTTGAGCAGGCGACCAACGAGCTCTAGCCCGGCGACGGGGTCGTCGTGGAGCTCCCAGAGGGCGACGATGAGGAGGTTGCCGAGCGCGTGGCCGCCGAGCGGGCCGGTGCCCTCGAAGCGGTGCTGGAGCACGTCGCGCCAGGTGTGGCCCCACTCGGTCTCCTCGCACAGCGCCGACAGCGCCATCCGCAGGTCGCCCGGGGGCAGGACGCCGAACTCGCCGCGCAGCCGGCCCGAGGACCCGCCGTTGTCGGCGACGGTGACGATCGCGGTGATCTCGTCGGTGACGAACCGCAGCGCCGCCAGTGATGCAGACAGGCCGTGACCACCACCGAGCGCCGCGACGACCGGGCCGCTCACTCGCGTCCCAGGTCTCGGTGGACGAGGAAGGTGTCGATCCGGTCGGTGCGCAGGCGCTCGGCCAGGGCCTCGGACATCGCGACCGAGCGGTGCTTGCCGCCCGTGCAGCCGACCGCGAGCGTGGCGTAGCGCCGCCCCTCCGACAGGTAGCCACGGGTGACCGGCTCCATGAGCGCGGTGACCCGGTCGAGGAACTCCTCCGCACCGTCCTGACCCAGGACGTGGTTCGAGACCTCGGGGTCGCGCCCGTCGAGGTTGCGCAGCTCGGGCACCCAGAACGGGTTGGGCAGGAAGCGCATGTCGAAGACGAAGTCCGCGTCGAGGGGGACGCCGTACTTGAACCCGAACGAGAGCAGGGCCAGCCGCAGCGACGGGGCGCGGTTCTGGCCGAACAACGGCGAGACCTTGCGCGCGAGCTGGTGGACGTTGAGCCCCGAGGTGTCGATGACGATCTGCGCGCGCGAGCGCAGGTCGCGCAGGACCTCGCGCTCGTTCTGGATGCCGTCGAGGAGACGTCCCTCACCCTGCAGGGGGTGCGGGCGCCGCACGGACTCGAACCGGCGCACGAGCGCCTCGTCGGTGGCGTCGAGGAAGACGAGCTGAGGGGTCCACCCCTTCTCGCGCAGCTGCTGCACCGCACCGTCGAACGCCGCGAAGAACTGCTTGCTCCGCACGTCGACGACGGCGGCGATCTTGATCGCGTCGACGGTGTCGCGCGTCTGGTTGCCGAGGTCGGCCATCGACGCGAGGAGCTGCGGCGGGAGGTTGTCGACGACGTACCAGCCCTGGTCCTCCATGACGTTGGCCGTCGTGGTGCGCCCGGCCCCGCTCATCCCCGTCACGATGACGAAGTCGGCCCCGGATGCCGTGCCGGCGTCCTCAGTCATTGCTCTCCCTGTGCTCGTCGACGATCTCGCCGGTCATGAGGTTCACGGTCGGTTCCGCTGGTGCACCAGTCAACTCGCGTTGGAGGACCTCCGCCAGTGCACGGCCGATGCCGGGCACCTCGAGGAGCTCCTCGGGGCTCGCGGCGCGGATCCGCTTGACCGAGCCGAAGTGGCGCAGCAGCGCCTTGCGCTTGACGTCGCCGAGCCCCGGTATGCCGTCCAAGGCCGAGTTGGTCATGGCCTTGCTGCGGCGCTGGCGGTGAAAGGTGATCGCGAAGCGGTGGGCCTCGTCGCGCAGGCGCTGCAGCAGGTACAGACCCTCGCTCGTGCGCGGCAGCACCATGGGGAAGTCCTGGCCGGGCACCCAGACCTCCTCGAGGCGCTTGGCGAGCCCGACGACGGCGACGTCGACGATGCCGAGGTCCTCGATGGCCCGCGCCGCGGCGTTGACCTGCGGCAGGCCACCGTCGACGACGACGAGCTGCGGCGGGTAGGCGAAGCGCGTCGGCCGGCCGGTCTCCTCGTCGAGGCCCTGCGGCTCGTCGCGGTCCTTGAGGTAGCGGCGGAAGCGACGGGTGAGGACCTCGTGCATCGCCGCCGTGTCGTCGGTGGCGCCGGTCTCGCCCTCGCCGCGCACGATGAACCGGCGGTACTCGCCCTTGCGGGGCAGCCCGTCCTCGAACACGACCATCGACCCGACGACCTGCGTGCCCTGCACGTGGCTGATGTCGTAGCACTCGATCCGCAGCGGTGACTCGTCGAGCTCGAGGACCTCCTGGAGCTGCGAGAGCGCCTGCGACCTGGCCGTGAGGTCGCCGGCCCGGGCGACCTTGTGCCGGGCCAGGCTCTGCGTCGCGTTGCGTGCGACGGTCTCCATGAGGGTCCGCTTGTCACCGCGCTGGGGCACCCGCAGGTCGACCCGGCTCCCCCGCAGCCCGGACAGCCACTCGCCCAATGACTGGTCGTCGTCTGGCAGCACGGGGACGAGCACCTCGCGGGGGACGCTCTCACCCTCCTCGCCGCCGTAGAGCTGCTGGAGGAGGTGTCCGACGACCTCGGGCACCGTCTCGAACTCCTTCTCGGCGACCCAGCCGCGCTGGCCCCGGATCCGGCCGCCACGCACGTGGAACACCTGCACCGCGACCTCGAGCTCGTCGTCGGCGAGGGCGAACACGTCGGCGTCGGTGCCGTCGCCGAAGACCACGGCGGACTTCTCGAGCACCCGCTGCAACGCCCCGATGTCGTCACGCAGGCGGGCGGCCTGCTCGAACTCGAGCTCGTCGGAGGCGGCCTTCATCTGGCGCTCGAGCCGCTTGACGAACTTCGAGCTCTCGCCGGCCATGAAGTCGCAGAAGTCCTCGGCGATCTGCCGGTGGTGCTCGGCGTCGACCCGCTCGACGCACGGTGCGGAGCACTTGTCGATGTAGCCGAGCAGGCACGGGCGCCCCACCTGGCTCGCCCGCTTGAACACCCCCGCCGAGCAGGTGCGCATCGGGAAGACCCGCAGCGCCTGGTCGAGCGTCTCGCGGATCGCCCACGCGTGTGCATAGGGCCCGAAGTAGCGGGTGCCTTTGCGCTTGGCGCCGCGCATGACCTGCGCCCGGGGGAACTCCTCGCCCATGGTCACGGCGAGGTAGGGGTAGGACTTGTCGTCGCGGTACTTGACGTTGAACCGCGGGTCGAACTCCTTGATCCACGAGTACTCGAGCTGGAGCGCCTCGACCTCGGTCGTGACGACGGTCCACTCGACGCTCGCGCCCGCGAGCACCATCGACGCGGTCCGCGGGTGCAGCTGCCCGATGTCCTGGAAGTAGGAGGACAGGCGCGAGCGCAGCGACTTGGCCTTGCCGACGTAGATGACGCGGCCGTCCTTGTCCCGGAACCGGTAGACCCCCGGGTCCGTGGGGATCTCCCCCGGCCGGGGACGGTAGGTCGAGGGATGGGCCACAGCCCAACCCTAGGACGAGCCACCGACGTGACCGAACGGCATACCCGGGTATGCCGTCCGCTCAGGTGACGCTGATGCCGTCGGCTCCCACGGTGACCTTCTTCTCGGGCAGGGCCTTGGTGGCCGGGCCGCTCTTGACCTCGCCCGTGGCGATGTCGAACTTGCTGCCGTGGCAGGCGCAGTTGATCGTGCCGCCGTCGACACCGGACACGGTGCACCCCTGGTGGGTGCAGACGGCGGAGAACGCCTTGTAGTCGCCCTCGGTGGGTTGGGTGACGACGACCTTGGCCGCGTCGAACACCTTGCCGCCGCCGACGGGGATGTCGGCCTTCTTCGCGAGGTCCTTGGCCGCGCTCGCAGCACCGGACGCCGCGTCGCTCACGGCCTCACCGACGGCCTTGTCGGGCTCGGACCCGCAGGCGGTCAGCCCGACACCGGCGACCGCGACCACACCCACCGCGCGCAGGGCCTCTCGACGGCCGCAGCACCCGAGGACCGGCGTTGCGGTGGTCGAGGTGGCCTCACCTTCAGAATTCGTCTCCATCGCGTCAGTATGCCGATGGATTCTGTTGTCTGCCTGTGAAGATCGCACACAAATGTGTGCTTTCCGCCTTGGTAACGACTCGGCACAATATCCGCGAACTGCTCTGGAAAACGGAGGGGCCGTGGCTATTGTTCGGGTGCTCGCACACCCGTCGCGAGCTCCCCGGCTCACTGCCCGGGGAGAAAGAATTCCAGGAGGAAACGTGGCTCAGCGTTCCGTCATGACCGTCGGCGCTTCGATGCTGGTGGCTTCACTCGCCCTCGCAGGCTGTGGCACCCGCGGCGAGGACAGCAACGACACCGGCGGCAGCACCGGCGGCAGCGCCAAGGTCGCCAAGATCGGCGTCATCGCGCCCCTCTCCGGTGACCTGTCGGCACTCGGCAAGGGCATCCAGCACTCGGTCGAGCTCGCCGTCAAGCAGGCCAACGACTCCAAGGCGATCCCCGGCTGGACCCTCGAGGTCGAGGCCGTGGACGACGAGGGCAAGGCCGATGTCGGCAAGAACGGCGCGACCAAGCTCGCGTCGGACGACCAGGTCATCGGCGTCGTCGGCAACCTCAACTCGAGCGTCAGCCAGCAGACCCAGCCGGTCTTCGCCGCCGCCAACATCACCCAGATCTCCCCGGCCAACACCGGTCCCAGCCTGACCCGCGGCGCGGACGGCAACTCGCGTCCCTACAAGACCTTCTTCCGTACCTGCACCACGGACATCGCGCAGGGTGGCTTCGCGGCCAAGTTCCTCATCGACCAGGGCATCAAGACGGTCGCGACGATCCACGACAAGAAGACCTACGGCCAGGGCCTGGTCAAGTACTTCACCGAGGCCTACAAGGCCGCCGGTGGCACCGTGGTCGCCGCCGAGACGATCAACCCGGACGAGTCCAACTACGCCCCGGTCGTCTCCAAGGTCGCCCCGTCCAAGCCCGGCGCCGTCTACTACGGCGGTGAGTACCCGCAGGCGGGTCCGCTGTCCAAGCAGATGAAGGCCGGCGGTCTCAACGTCCCGCTCATGGGTGGCGACGGCATCTTCGACCCGAAGTTCGTCGAGCTCGCGGGCTCCACCTCCAACGGCGACCTCGCCACCTCGGTCGGTGAGCCCACCGAGAACAGCGAGGCCGGCAAGAAGTTCCTCGCCGACTACGAGGCTGCCAAGTACCCGGAGGCCGCTGCGGCCTACGGCGGCTACTCGTACGACGCGGCGAACGCCATCATCGAGGCCCTCAAGACCTCGCTCAAGGACGCCAAGGACCCCAAGAGCGCCCGCCAGGCCACCGTCGACGCGGTCGGCAAGGTCTCGTTCGACGGCGTCACCGGCAAGGTCTCGTTCGACGAGTTCGGCGACACCCTCGTCAAGGTCATCACGGGCTACAAGGTCGAGGGCGGCAAGTTCGTCAGCGTCAAGTCCGAGAACGTGAGCTGACCGGCTGAGTCCGACACGCTGACGTAGTTCATTCGAGCAGGGGCGGACGAAGGTCCGCCCCTGCTTGAATGTGCCAGCCCTTTCAAACCCAGGAGAGGTGACGGGTCCAACGATGACCGAGTTCCTGCAACAAATTGTGAACGGCTTGACCCTCGGGTCGCTGTACGCCCTGATCGCCGTCGGCTACACCGTCGTCTACGGCATCGTGCAGCTGATCAACTTCGCCCACGGTGAGGTCTTCATGATCGGGGCGTTCGGCGCCCTGGCGACGTGGACCGTCCTCTTCAAGGGCCAGACCGGCCTGTGGGTCCTGCCGATCATGGTGCTCGGCGCCGTGCTCGTCTCGGTCCTCACGGCCGTGGTCATGGAGCGGATCGCCTACCGGCCCCTGCGCGGCGCGCCCCGGCTCGCCCCGCTCATCACCGCCATCGGCATCTCGGTCTTCCTCCAGGAGGCCGTCCGCCTGTTCTACCCCGGCGCCAAGAGCAAGCTCTCCTTCCCCGAGATCGACGTCGTCACCGGCCCCGGCATCGCCGTCGCCGGCCTCAACATCCAGCGCGCCGCGGTCTTCACCGTCGGCGCGCTCCTCGTGTCCGCCGCCCTCCTCTGGTACTTCGTCAACCGGACTCGGCTCGGCCAGGGCATGCAGGCCGTCTCTCAGGACCCGGACACCGCCCAGCTCATGGGCATCAACGTCAACCGCATCATCGTCATCGCCTTCGCGCTCGGTGCCGCCCTCGCAGCAGTCGGTGGCGTGGCGCAGGGCCTGCTCAACTCCAACATCGACTTCCGGATGGGCTTCCTCGCCGGCCTCAAGGCCTTCACGGCGGCCGTCCTCGGAGGCATCGGCAACATCCAGGGCGCGATCGTCGGTGGACTCGTCCTCGGCATCGCCGAGTCGATGGCGACCCAGTTCATCCCCGGCCAGTTCGGTGGATCCGCATGGAAGGACGTGTGGGCGTTCGTGCTCCTCATTCTCGTGCTCGTCTTCAGGCCCCAGGGCCTGCTCGGCGCCCGGGTGGTGGACCGCGCATGAGCACCTCGACCCCTTCGAACCCGCCCACGCAGGCCACCTCGGTCGCGCCCGCCCACTCCGACCACGACGACGAGCTCGTCAAGGTCCACTGGCTCGACCGTGTCCCCGGCCGCGGCAACCCGGCGGCCTGGCCGCTCGGCCTCGCCGGTGCCCTCGTCCTCATCGCGGGCACGTTCCTCTCGTGGAGCTACACCAGCGACGTGCTCGGTGACCTCTCGGTCAACTTCTGGCCCGGTGGCGTCCAGATCTGCATGATCGTCCTCGGTCTCGTGGCCCTCGTCCTCCTGCTGGCGCACCGCGGGCCGCTGGCGGGCCTCGGTGCGTGGCTCGACACGGCGACGTCCGTCCGGGCCCTCGGGCTCGGAGCCGTGGCCTACATGCTCGGCGCGCTCGGCACCATCGCCGTGAAGTCTGGCGGGATCATCAACATCAACCCGGGTGGCTGGATCTCCCTCGTCGGCGCGCTCATGCTCGCCGCGTCGGGTCTCATGCTCGTCTCCCGCCAGACCAAGGACCCGCTCTTCGCGAAGACGTCGTCATGGCTCGAGATCTGCACGATCATCGTGCTCATGGCGCTCGTCCTCTTCGGGGCGGCGTACGCCCTCGACGTGGGTGACGGTGCGAGCTTCGTGCTGTTCCTGCTCTTCGTGGCGTCGGTGGCCTGGGGCCTGTCCAAGGCGGGCGTCTTCACCTGGATCGGGCTCATCTCGCAGAAGAACCGCCAGGTCCTCATGCTCGGCGCCTTCGCGGTGGCGTTCCTCTTCCCGTTCACCCAGGGCGGCTCCGACGAGAACATGTCGATCGCGACGCAGGTCCTGATCTTCGCGGCCACCGCACTCGGCCTCAACATCGTCGTCGGCCTCGCCGGACTGCTCGACCTCGGCTACATCGCCTTCCTCGGTGCCGGTGCCTACGTCGGTGCGACGCTGTCCGCCTCGGCGTTCGCGACGATCGACTGGAAGCCACCGTTCCTCATCGTGGTGCTGCTCGGAGCGTGTTTCTCGGCGCTCCTCGGCCTCATCATCGGATCGCCGACACTGCGCGTCTCGGGCGACTACCTCGCCATCGTGACGCTCGCCTTCGGTGAGATCTTCCGCCTGACGATGGGCAACCTCGACGGCAACAACGGTCCCGTGCTCACCAACGGGCCCAACGGCATCCCGGCCATCCCGGACCTCAACTTCTTCGGGTTCGACTTCGGGCAGCCACACGTCATCGCCGGGATCACCCTGGGCCGGTTCGCGAACTACTACTTCCTGCTGCTCGTCATCGCGGCGATCATCATCCTCGTCTTCACGCGGCTCAACAACAGCCGCATCGGACGTGGCTGGGTCGCCATCCGCGAGGACGAGAAGGCTGCTGAGGCCATGGGCGTCAACGTCTTCGGCCTCAAGCTGTTCGCCTTCGCCGGTGGTGCGTTCCTGGCCGGCATGGCCGGAACCGTCAAGGCGCACCACGACGTGTCCGTCACGCCCGACCAGTACATCTTCCTCGAGTCCGCGTTCCTGCTCGCCGCCGTCGTCCTCGGTGGCATGGGCACGGTCGCCGGTGTGCTCGTCGGCGCCACGATCCTCAAGCTCCTCCCCGAGAAGCTCCGCTTCGTGGCCGACTACCGGCTGCTCATCTTCGGTCTGGTCCTCGTCCTCATGATGCGGTTCCGCCCGGAGGGCCTCGTGGCCAGCCAGCGTCGCAAGCTCGAGTTCCACGAGGACGACGAAGAGCTCGCGCAACGCATCGAAGAAGTCCATCTCGAGGAAGCGGAGGCCAAGGCATGACCGCCACGGACACCACCCCCGTCAGCACGCCCGACTCCTCGGGCGCACCGATCCTCGAGGCCCGCGGCGTCACCATGCGCTTCGGCGGTCTCACCGCGGTCAAGGACGTCGACATGACGGTCCACCCGGGCGAGATCGTCGGGCTCATCGGGCCCAACGGCGCGGGCAAGACGACGTTCTTCAACTGCCTCACCGGGCTCTACAAGCCCACCGAGGGCGAGGTGCGCCTGCTGGGCGAGGTCATCCCGCCGAAGCCGAGGGCGGTCGTCATGGCCGGCATGGCCCGGACGTTCCAGAACATCCGGCTCTTCGCCAACATGACGGCCCTCGAGAACGTCATGGTCGGCCGCTACTGCCGGACCAGCTCGATGGCGCTCACCTCGATCCTTCGTGGACCGAAGTTCCGGCGTGAGGAGGAGGCCACCCGGGCACGCGCCCAGGAGCTCCTCGAGTTCGTCGGGCTCGGGAGCTCCGCCGAGAACCTCGCCCGCAACATGCCCTACGGCGACCAGCGCCGGCTCGAGATCGCCCGGGCCCTCGCGACCGACCCCAAGCTCATCCTGCTCGACGAGCCCACGGCCGGCATGAACCCGCAGGAGACCAAGCAGGCGAGCGACCTCATCTTCCGGATCCGCGACAGCGGTCTGGCGGTCGTCGTCATCGAGCACGACATGCGGTTCATCTTCAACCTGTGCGACCGCGTCCTGTGTCTCGTGCGTGGCGAGGTGCTCGTCCAGGGCTCGCCCGGTGAGGTCCAGTCCGACCCGCGCGTCATCGAGGCCTACATCGGTGGCGGCGACGACGACGAGGACGACGATGCAGCAGGTGCTGCGGCCGACCCGACCAAGGAGGAGCAGCAGTGAGCACCATGCTCGAGGTCAAGGACCTCGTCGTCGCCTACGGCAAGATCAAGGCCGTCAAGGGCATCAGCTTCACGGTCGACGAGGGTCAGGTCGTCAGTCTCATCGGCACCAACGGCGCCGGCAAGACGACGACGCTGCGGACCATCTCCGGCCTGCTGCGTCCCGCGAGCGGATCGATCCGGTTCCAAGGCAAGCGGATCGACGAGACCCCGGCCCACGACATCGTCAGCCTCGGCCTGGCCCACTCCCCCGAGGGTCGGCGGATCTTCCCCCGCCTCTCGGTGGAGCAGAACCTCCTCCTCGGGGCGTTCGCCCGTCGCGACGGTGACATCAAGAAGGACCTCCAGGCGGCATACGACCTGTTCCCGATCCTCGGCGAACGCCGGGCGCAGGCCGCGGGCACCTTCTCCGGTGGCGAGCAGCAGATGCTCGCCATGGGCCGGGCCATGATGAGCCGCCCCAAGCTGCTCATGCTCGACGAGCCGTCGATGGGTCTGTCGCCGCTCATGATGAAGACCGTCATGTCGACCGTGACCACGCTCCAGGAGCAGGGCACGACGATCCTGCTGGTCGAGCAGAACGCCCAGGCCGCGCTCAAGCGGGCGAGCAAGGGCTACGTGCTCGAGGTCGGCAAGATCGTCCTCTCCGGCACCGGCGCCGAGCTCCTCGAGAGCGACGAGGTCCGCAAGGCCTACCTCGGCGAGGACTAGGGCCTCGAACCCGACACCACGAGGGCCCCGCACCGTTCCCGGTGCGGGGCCCTCGTGGTGTCGGACGACGTGGGTATGCCGTCTGCTCGCCTAGGCGCTCTTGCGTGGCGTCCGCTTGGCTCCGGTCGTGCGCGCGGTCGCCGTCGTGGCCGAGGCGGACCGGGCGGCCGCGGTCTTCTTGCTCGCCGACGCGGTGGCCTTCGTGGCCGCCGCCTTCTTGCCGGTGGCCTTCGTGGCCGCGGTCCTCTTGGCCGGCGCCTTCTTGGCGGCGGCCTTGCTCGTGCTCTTGGTGGCCGGAGCCTTGGCCGTCGCCTTCGTCGGGGTCGACCGGGTGGTCGTGCGGGAGGTCTTGGCGAGGACCGGGGCGAGGAAGCGACCGGTGTGGCTGTCGGGGTGGGCCGCGACCTGCTCGGGGGTGCCGGTGGCGACGACGGTGCCGCCCTTGTTGCCACCCTCGGGCCCGAGGTCGACGATCCAGTCGGCGCTCTTGATGACGTCGAGGTTGTGCTCGATGACGAGGACGCTGTTGCCCTTGTCGACCAGCCCCTGAAGGACGCCCAGCAGCTTGCGGATGTCCTCGAAGTGCAGACCGGTGGTCGGCTCGTCGAGGACGTAGATCGTGCGACCGGTCGAACGCTTCTGGAGCTCGGTCGCGAGCTTGACGCGCTGCGCCTCACCACCGGAGAGCGTCGGCGCGGGCTGACCGAGCCGGACGTAGCCAAGGCCGACCTCGTTGAGCGTCGTCATGTGGCGGGCGATCGCGGGAACCGCGGCGAAGAACTCGGCGGCCTCCTCGATCGGCATGTCGAGCACGTCGGCGATCGTCTTGCCCTTGAAGTGGACCTCGAGCGTCTCGCGGTTGTAGCGCGCACCGTGGCACACCTCGCACGGGACGTAGACGTCGGGCAGGAAGTTCATCTCGATCTTGATCGTGCCGTCGCCGGAGCAGGCGTCACAGCGCCCGCCCTTGACGTTGAACGAGAACCGGCCGGGCTGGTAGCCGCGGATCTTGGCCTCGGTCGTCGTCGCGAAGAGCTTGCGGATCGCGTCGAAAACGCCGGTGTAGGTGGCCGGGTTGGACCGCGGGGTGCGGCCGATCGGTCCCTGGTCGACGTGGACGACCTTGTCGAGGTGCTCGAGCCCGGTGACCGTGCGGTGGCGGCCCGGGACGTGGCGCGCGCCGTTGAGCTTGTTGGCGAGAACGTTGTAGAGGATGTCGTTGACGAGGGTCGACTTGCCCGACCCGGAGACGCCGGTGACGGCGACGAGGTTGCCGAGGGGGAAGCTCGCGCTCACGTCGTGGAGGTTGTGCTCGCGGGCGCCGACGACCGTGACCTCGCGGTCGGGGTCCTGCGGGCGGCGCTCGGCGGGAAGCGGGATCTCCTCGCGACCCGAGAGGTACTTGCCGGTGAGCGAGGTCTCGTGGGTGAGGAGGTCGGCGACGGTGCCGCTGTGGACGACCTCGCCACCGTGCTCGCCGGCGCCGGGGCCGATGTCGACGACCCAGTCGGCCGTGGCGATGGTGTCCTCGTCGTGCTCGACGACGATGAGGGTGTTGCCGAGGTCGCGCAGTCGGGTCAACGTCTCGATGAGCCGGTGGTTGTCGCGCTGGTGCAGGCCGATGCTCGGCTCGTCGAGGACGTAGAGGACGCCGACGAGGCCGGAGCCGATCTGGGTCGCGAGCCGGATTCGCTGGGCCTCGCCACCGGAGAGCGTGCCCGCCGGGCGGTCGAGGCTGAGGTAGTCGAGCCCGACGTCGAGCAGGAAGCCGAGACGGGCGTTGATCTCCTTGATGACCCGCTCGGCGATCTGGCGCTCACGGACCGTGAAGTCGACGTCCTCGAGGAACTTCGCCGAGTCCGAGATCGGCAGCGCGCAGACGTCGGCGATGCTGCGACCCCCGATGAGCACGGCGAGCGACTCGGGCTTGAGGCGGCTGCCCCGGCACGAGGGGCACGGCACCTCGCGCATGTAGCCCTCGTAGCGCTCACGGCTCCACTCGGAGTCGGTCTCGGCGTGGCGACGCTTGACGAACGGGATCGCACCCTCGAACCCGGTCGTGTAGGACCGCTCGCGACCGAAGCGGTTGCGGTACTTGACGTGGACCTTGTGGTTGCGACCGTGGAGCAGCGACTCGCGGGCCCGCTCGGGCAGTGCCCGCCACGGCACGTCGACGCTGAACTTGAGCTCGGTGGCCAGGGCGCCGAGGACGCGCTGGAAGTACTCGGAGGCGCCGCTGCCGGAGGCCCACGGCGCGATCGCGCCCTCGGCCAGGCTCAGCTCGTCGTTGGGGACGATGAGGTCGGCGTCGACCTCGAGCTCGGTGCCGATGCCGGTGCAGACCGGGCAGGCGCCGAAGGGCGAGTTGAACGAGAACGAGCGCGGCTCGACCTCGTCCATGGTGAGCGGGTGGTCGTTGGGGCAGGCCATCCGCTCGGAGAAGCGACGCTCCCGGGGCAGACCGCTCGGGTCGTCGTCAGTGGTGATGTCGACGAACTCGATGACGACGACTCCCCCGGCGAGGCCGAGCGCGGTCTCGACCGAGTCCGTGAGCCGGCGCTTGGAGGAGGCGTCACCGCCCTTGCTCACGAGGCGGTCGACGACGACGTCGATGCTGTGCTTGATCTGCTTCTCGAGCTTGGGCGGCTCGGTCAGCGAGATGACCTCGCCGTCGACCCGGGCCCGGGCGAAGCCCTTGGACTGGAGCTCGGCGAAGAGGTCGACGTACTCGCCCTTGCGCGCACGGACCACCGGTGCGAGCACCTGGAAGCGGGTGCGCTCGGGCAGCTCGAGCAGGCGGTCGACGATCTGCTGCGGGCTCTGACGGGTGATCGGCTCACCACAGGTGGGGCAGTGCGGTCGCCCGGCGCGTGCGAAGAGGAGACGGAGGTAGTCGTAGACCTCGGTGATCGTGCCGACGGTCGAGCGCGGGTTGCGGTTGGTGGACTTCTGGTCGATCGACACCGCGGGCGAGAGCCCTTCGATGAAGTCGACGTCGGGCTTGTCCATCTGCCCGAGGAACTGCCGGGCGTAGGCGGACAGCGACTCGACGTAGCGGCGCTGGCCCTCGGCGAAGATCGTGTCGAAGGCGAGCGAGGACTTGCCCGAGCCCGACAGCCCCGTGAAGACGACGAGGGAGTCCCGCGGCAGCTCGACGGAGACGTCCTTGAGGTTGTGCTCGCGCGCGCCACGCACGACGAGGTGGTCGTGGGTGGCGCTCCCGGAGCGTCGAGCGGGGGAAGGGGTCACAGCAGAAGTCACGTCCTCCATGCTAGGTGGCCCCACCGACAACCCCCGATTCCGAGCCGGTCCGCACTCACCCCGTGAGAACTAGAGTGACGGACGTGAGCGTGCGCGCCGGGCTCGTCGGGGCGGTGGTGGGGTCCGCCGTGCTCCTCGGGGCGTGCACCCAGGGCACCGAGGAGGGCCGCTCCCCTGCTCCTGCTGTGGCGCAGCTCACCTGGGAGCGGGTCGCCCTGCCGGGCTCGCTCGCCCCCGA
Source organism: Knoellia locipacati (assembly GCF_007992835.1). Lineage (GTDB taxonomy): Bacteria > Actinomycetota > Actinomycetes > Actinomycetales > Dermatophilaceae > Knoellia > Knoellia locipacati. The sequence continues at coordinate 152,555 of NZ_BKBA01000009.1, read as the reverse complement.
GACCCTCGCGACCACCACCGACCTCGTCGTCGTGGGCGCCCACGGGCCCGGCAGGCCGCGTCCGCACCTCCTCGTCGGTCCGGACGCCACGACCCTGCGGGAGGTGGCGCTCACCCCGCGGTCGCCGTACGCCTTCGAGGCGCACTGGTTCGGCATCACGACCCACGGCGACCGGATCGACGCGATCGCGGGTGCGCGCGGCGGCGCGCACGGCAACTACCGCTGGTCGACGTGGAGCGGTGACACGAAGGGTGTGGCCGAGCAGGAGCAGCCGTTCGGCGTCTTCGGGAGCTATGGCGCCGGTGACCTCGCGGGGATTGCGTATGCCGGGGACGCCCCTGTCGTCCTCGGCGCCTGGCAGAGCCAGCAGACCGGCATGGACGTCGCCACGTGGACCCGGACGGGCAACCGGTGGGCCCGGGTGCCCTCGACCGGCACTCCCCTGGCGAGCACCGCCCAGGAGCTCGCCGACGCCCGGGTCGTCACCTCCCGCGGTGACGGGATGCTCCTCGGCGGGTCGGTCACCCACCTCGCTCCCGGGGCCGTCGAGGTCGAGCCGGTGGCCTGGTCCGCGCCCGGACCGAGCGGTCCGTGGGCACGGGTCGGCCTCCCCCGGACGGGCGACAGCGGCACCGCCGAGGTCCAGGGCGCCCGCTGCACCGGCGACCGCTGCCTGCTCACCGGGGTCACGGACGGGCACCTGTCCGTCTGGCAGGTGGACGCGGGCACCCCGCGCGAGCTGACCGGCATACCGGCTGTCGAGATCCCCGAGAACGGCTCGGTCCCCTCCCCTGTGACCCTCGCCGGGAACGACGTCGTCGTCGCCCCGACGGCCTCGGGCTCGACCGTGCTGCGCCGCAACGGCGAGTCGTGGACCAGCACCGGGGGACCGTCGGGGACACCCACGTCGGTCGTCACCCACGGCGACGAGCTGTGGGTCGTCACGAGCGACGACTCGGGGGCCACCACGCTGTGGCGGGCGCGCGTAGCCTGACGACCGTGACCGACCTCCTCGCCGCCATCGACACGCACACCGCCAGGCTCGTCTCGGAGGCCCGCGCCTGCGACGACCTCGCCGCGCCCAGCCTCTGCGAGGGCTGGAGCCGCGACCACGTGCTCAACCACCTCGCCCGCAACGCCGAGGCGCTGTGCCGGCTCGTACGCTCGGCCGTGGACGGCACCGGCGAGACCATGTACGCCTCGCCGGAGCGCCGCGACTCCGACATCGACGACGGCGTCGGGCGCCCCGCGGACGTCGTCGTGAGCGACGTCGAGGACACCGCCGTCCCGCTCGCCGAGGACCTGCGTCGGCTCGGCCCCGAGCACCGCGACCTCGTGCTCGAGCGCACCCCGGGCGGCCCGACGTTCAAGGGCGGGATGCTCCCGTTCATGCGGCTGCGGGAGGTCGTCTACCACCACGTCGACCTCGACCTCGACTTCGGCTTCGACGACCTCGCCGGCGACCTCCAGGTGCTGTTCATCGAGAACGAGCTCAAGCGGCAGCAGGGCGTTGCCGGAGCACCCTCCCTCACCCTGCGCAGCGACGAGGGTGACGTCTGGACCCTCGGCGACGGCAACGACGAGGCACCCGTCACCGGCTCGCGTGGCGGCATCCTGCGGTGGCTGGCCCGCCAGGACCCCAGCGGTGTCCGGGCCGAGACGCTGCCCGAGCTCACGACGGGACTGTGACATGACGGCGTACGACGGAGACGTCTCCCCCGGGGACGCGACGCAGACCCGCGAGCTCGAGCGGCTGGTCATCCGCAAGGTGGCGGTGTCGGAGATGTCGAACAACGCCTACCTGCTCACCTGCCGCGCCACCGGCGAGCAGCTGCTCGTCGACGCCGCGGACGACGCCGCCCGCCTCGCAGCGCTCGTGCGCGAGGGCAGCGGCAGCCTCGACCACCTCGTGACGACGCACCAGCACTGGGACCACGTGCGCGCGCTGGCCGCGCTCGTCGATGCCTTCCACCCCCGCACCTACGCCGGCGCCGACGACGCGGACGCCCTGCCCGTGCGTCCCGACGTCAGGCTGCGGCAGGGCGACACCATCGCGTTCGGCGAGGTGCGGCTCGACGTCGTGCACCTGCGCGGCCACACCCCCGGTTCGGTCGCCCTCGCCTACGACGACCCCGCCGGATCGACCCACCTCTTCACGGGCGACTCGCTCTTCCCCGGCGGCATCGGCAACACGAAGAACGAGGGCCAGAGCTTCGACAGCCTCATCGAGGACGTCACGACCCGCGTGTTCGACGTCTACGACGACGCGACCTGGGTCTATCCCGGTCACGGCGGCGACACCACCCTCGGTGCCGAGCGCCCGCACCTCGCGGAGTGGCGCGACCGCGGCTGGTAGCCCTCGACCTACATTGGCGTCGTGGCGGTCAAGCGGAGTCGGAGAGCCGTGGCGGCGCGTCGGCGCAAACGGCGGATGGACGCCGTCGAGCACGACCTCAGCGACGAGCAGTGGGCGGCGGTGCAGGCCGCCTGGGGAGGCTGCGCCTACTGCGGCGCCACCGACCGGCCGCTCCAACGCGACTGCGTCCTGCCCATCTCGCGCGGCGGCCGCTACACCCTCGACAACATCGCACCGGCCTGCGGACCCTGCAACGCGAGCAAGTGCAACGACGAGGTCACCGGGTGGCTGCGTCGCAAGCGCTACGACGAGCGCGCGTTCCTCGAGCGCCACGTGGCGGTCCGCGCCCTGCTCGTCACCCCGCCCGTCGCCGTCTCACGGGGTGGCGCGGACGCGGCCGGTGAGCCACCGGTCCTAGCCTGACGAGGTGTCGCGCCTCAACTCGGTTCCCGCTCCCCTGCTCGTCCTCGCCGGAGTGGTCTCCGTCCAGTTCGGCGGGGCGCTCGCCGCCACGCTCGTCCCCGAGATCGGCGCCGGCGGGTCGGTCGTCATGCGGCTCCTCTTCGCCACGGTCATCCTCGTCGCCATCGCGCGACCGCGGTTCCGTGGGCACTCGCGTCGCGCCTGGCTGACCGTCGTCGGGTTCGGCCTGGCGCTCGGGCTGATGAACTTCACGTTCTACGGCTCGCTCGCCCACCTGCCCATCGGCGTCGCCGTGACGATCGAGTTCCTCGGTCCGCTGCTGCTCGCGGCCGTGCTCTCGCGCCGGCTGCTCGACCTCGCCGCCGTGCTCGCCGCCGCTGCCGGGGTGCTGCTCATCTCGGAGGCGCTGTCCGTCCCGTTCGCCGAGCTCGACTGGACCGGGCTGGGACTCGCGGCGACAGCGGGAGCGTTCTGGGCGGCATACATCATCTTCAGCGGGCGCACGGGTGCCGAGTTCGACAAGCTCGAGGGCCTGGCGCTGGCCATGATCGTCGCCACGGTCGTGACCCTGCCGTTCGGGATCGCGTCGGTGCCCGAGTGGGACGCCAGGACGCTCGCCCGCGGTCTCGGCATCGCCGTGCTGTCGTCGGTCCTGCCGTACTCCCTCGAGCTCGTCGCCCTGCGCCGGCTCACCGCCAAGGTGTTCGGGATCCTGCTCAGCCTCGAGCCGGCCGTCGCCGCCCTCGCGGGGCTGCTCGTGCTCGGGCAGGTCCTCCACGGCACCCAGCTCCTCGGGATGGCGCTCGTCGTCCTCGCCTCCGCGATCGTCCTCGGCCTGGGAGCGCGCAAGGACCCCGCCGAGTCGACGGGGTCCTAGCGGCCTTCGCACGGCGTATGCCGTGACGCAGGTCAGGCGTTGATCTCCTGCTTGGCGTCGCGCTTGGTCTTCCAGAGGCTGGCGACCGTGGTCACGCCGAGGATGACGACGATCGCGCCGAGCGAGACGGCGATCGGGATCTCCGGGACGTCGAAGTGCTCGCCACCGTTGATGAACGGCAGCTCGTTCTCGTGCAGCGCGTGGAGGATGAGCTTGACGCCGATGAACGCGAGCAGGACCGACAGGCCCAGGCTGAGGTAGACGAGCTTCTGGAGCAGGCCACCGAGCAGGAAGTACAGCTGGCGCAGACCCATGAGCGCGAAGAGGTTCGCCGTGAGGACGAGGTACGGCTCCTTGGTGAGGCCGTAGATCGCGGGGATCGAGTCGAGCGCGAACAGCAGGTCGGTCGTGCCGAGCGCGAGGACGACGATGAAGAGCGGCGTGACGACGCGCTTGGCGTTCTCCTTGACGAAGAGCTTGCTGCTCCACTCCTTCGTCGAGGGCAGGGTCTTCTCGACCCACTTCATGAAGCGGTTCTCCTCGTACTCCTCGTCGTCGCTCTCGCCCTCGGTCGCGAGCTTGACCGCGGTGTAGATGAGGAACGCGCCGAAGATGTAGAAGACCCACGAGAAGTTGTTGATCGCCGCGGCGCCGAGCCAGATGAAGATGCCGCGCAGGACGATCGCGATGATGATGCCCCACATGAGGGCCGTCTGCTGGAACTTCTCGGGCACGGCGAACTTCGCCATGATGAGCAGGAAGATGAAGAGGTTGTCGACCGAGAGCGAGTACTCGGTCAACCAGCCGGCATAGAACTCACCGGCGAGCTGGCTCCCGTGGCTGACCCACACCCAGATGCCGAAGAGCACGGCAGCGCCGATGTAGAACGACAGCGCGGCGACGAGCTCCTTGGTCGAGGGGCGGTGCGGGTTGCGCGCGATCATGACGACGTCGAACAGCAGGACGGCAGCGGCCACACCGATGGTGAGGAACCACTGCCAGGTGGCGACGTTCATCGACGGCGTCGCGGCCGCGAGTGTGCTGAGGGTGTGCAAGTGCGGAACCTTCCGAGGGTCGGGTACGTGTCCCGGAGGTCTCTCCCGCCCGTGGGGCTGGACCGGATCCCCGGGCCTGTCGAACGGCCGTGATGACGAGGAGTCCGCGCTGGGGATACTCCCCTCCGCTCGGACGATTCTCGCATGCGCGGAGCGCATCGCGAGACTCTGCCGGCGCGGAGTGGGCCCGCCCTCCGTTCGTCACGGCTTCGCTCGTGAGATGAATCTTGACCAGCGGAGCCCCCCGCGCTCGACCCGACTTTGTCTCGCTCGACCCCGGATGCCAACCGGGGTCGGGCCCAGCATTATCGGGTGACCCGATAATGCTGACGGCGGTCGCGGCGGCCTAGGCTGCGGGAGTGCCCACGCGCCGATCGGTCCTGCTCGCGGCGGCGGCCCTCCCCCTCGGCGCGTGCTCGGACGGCAGCACCGACTCCCCCACGACCACGGAGCTCACGACCATGCGCGTCACCTATGGCGAGGACCCGTCGCAGTTCGCAGAGCTCACCCGGCCCGACGGCGAGAGCAAGGGCGTCGTCGTCGTCATCCACGGCGGCTTCTGGAAGGCGGAGTACGACCTCGAGCTCGGCCGCCCCCTCGCGACGTCGCTCGCCGAGCGCGGCTGGACCGCGTGGAACATCGAGTACCGCCGGGTCGGCGCCGGCGGCGGCACCCCGGCGACGTTCGACGACGTGCACGCCGCGATCGAGCGGCTCGCCGGCATCGAGGGAGTCGACACCTCCACCGTCCTCACGCTGGGACACTCCGCGGGCGGTCACCTCGCGGTGTGGGCCGCCGGCCGCCAGCGGTATGCCGCGTGGGACAGTGCGAAGGTCCACGTCACGGGTGCGCTGTCGCAGGCGGGGGTGCTCGACCTCGTGCAGGCCTCCGCCGACGACCTGGGTTCCGGGGCCGTGGAGGGACTGCTGGGTCACCGCGCCACCCCGGCCGACAAGGCCTACGACCCGCAGCAGCAGCTGCCGCTCGACGTGCCGGTGCGGTGCATCCACGGCCGCGCCGACGACATCGTGCCGCCGACCCAGTCCACGGGCTACGTCGCGGCGGCCACGTCAGCCGGCGCCGATGCTGCCGTCGAGCTGGTCGACGGCGACCACTTCGTCGTCATCGACACGGAGTCGGCGACCTGGACGCGTCAGCTCGAGCTGCTCGACGAGCTCGCCGGGCGCTGACGGCGCGGCAGCGTGGCGACGACGAGGTCGTAGGACGTGTCGACGGCCTCCCGGATCGCGTCGTCCGGGATCGCCCCGCCGACCGTCAGGGTGTTCCAGCCGTGGCGGCCGATGTAGGCCATCACCGACGCGTCCTGCGGGAACTCGGCGATCCACTCGTCGGCCTCGGCCCGGGTCCCGAGCTTGACGCCCACCGCCCCGCCACCGAGGAACGCGAAGATCTTGTCGCCGACCTTGGCGACGTCGTCGCCCTCCCACGGCTGGTCCGCCCATGCGCCGGGCTTGCCGAGCGCGTAGGACGACAGCTCCTCGGGGGTCACGCCCGCTCGCCAGCCGAGCCGTCGCGGGTCACTTGGTGGCCTCGCTCATCTGGCGGAGCTCCTTCTTGAGGTCACCGAGCTCGTCACGAAGCCGTGCCGCCAGCTCGAAGTGGAGGTCCGCGGCCGCCTGGTGCATCTGGGTCGTGAGCTCCTGGATGAGGTTGGCGAGGTCGCCCGCGGCCATCCCGGCCAGCCGGTCGGTGCCCACGGTGACCGCGTCGGCGGCCAGCGCCCCTCGCCCGCCACGACCGCCGTCGGCCTTGCCGCGCGACCGGGCTCGCCCGGACCCGAGCAGCGCCTCGGTGTCGGCGTCCTCGCGCTCGAGCATGTCGGTGATGTCCGCGATCTTCTTGCGCAGCGGCTGCGGGTCGAGCCCGCGCTCGGTGTTGTAGGCGATCTGCTTCTCGCGCCGGCGCGAGGTCTCGTCGACGGCCTCGGCCATCGACGGGGTGACCTTGTCGGCGTACATGTGGACCTGGCCGGAGACGTTGCGCGCCGCTCGACCGATCGTCTGGATGAGCGAGCGGGCGGAACGGAGGAAGCCCTCCTTGTCGGCGTCGAGGATCGAGACGAGCGAGACCTCGGGCAGGTCGAGACCCTCACGGAGCAGGTTGATGCCGACGAGCACGTCGTACTCGCCGAGGCGCAGCTCGCGCAGCAGCTCGACGCGTCGCAGCGTGTCGATGTCGGAGTGGAGGTAGCGGACGCGCACCCCCTTGTCGAGGAGGTAGTCGGTGAGGTCCTCGGCCATCTTCTTGGTCAGCGTGGTCACGAGGACGCGCTCGTCCTTGGCCGCACGCTCGTTGATCTCGTGCAGCAGGTCGTCGATCTGCCCCTTCGTCGGCTTGAGCACGATCTCGGGGTCGATGAGGCCCGTCGGCCGGATGATCTGCTCGACGACGCCGTCGGCCTGGGCGAGCTCGTAGTTGCCCGGCGTCGCCGACAGGTAGACGGTCTGGCCGATCCGCTCGAGGAACTCCTCCCACTTGAGCGGTCGGTTGTCCATCGCCGACGGCAGCCGGAAGCCGTGGTCGACGAGCGTGCGCTTGCGCGAGGCGTCGCCTTCGTACATCGCGCCGATCTGCGGGACGGTGACGTGCGACTCGTCGAGCACGAGGAGGAAGTCCTCGGGGAAGTAGTCGAGGAGGCAGTTGGGGGCGGTGCCGGCGGTGCGTCCGTCGAGGTGCATCGAGTAGTTCTCGATGCCCGAGCACGACCCGACCTGGCGCATCATCTCGATGTCGTAGGTCGTGCGCATGCGCAGGCGCTGCGCCTCGAGCATCTTCCCCTGGCTCTCGAACGTCTTGAGCTGCTCCTCGAGCTCGTGCTCGATGCCGGCGATGGCTCGCTCCATCCGCTCGGGACCGGCGACGTAGTGGGAGGCGGGGAAGACGTACATCTCGGTCTCCTCGCGCACGATCTCGCCGGTGAGCGGGTGCAACGTGTAGATCTTGTCGATCTCGTCGCCGAAGAACTCGATGCGGACCGCGAGCTCTTCGTACTGGGGAATGATCTCGACGGTGTCGCCCCGCACCCGGAACGTGCCACGGGTGAACGCGAGGTCGTTGCGGGAGTACTGCATCTGGACGAAGCGGCGCAGCAGGTCGTCGCGGTCGAGCTCGTCGCCCACGCGCAGCTGGACCATCTTGTCGACGTACTCCTGCGGCGTGCCGAGACCGTAGATGCACGACACCGACGCGACGACGATGACGTCACGCCGGGTGAGCAGCGAGTTGGTCGCCGAGTGCCGCAGCCTCTCGACCTCGTCGTTGATCGACGAGTCCTTCTCGATGTAGGTGTCGGTCTGCGGAACGTAGGCCTCGGGCTGGAAGTAGTCGTAGTAGCTCACGAAGTACTCCACCGCGTTGTCGGGGAGCAGCTCGCGGAACTCGTTGGCGAGCTGCGCGGCCAGCGTCTTGTTGGGCGCCATGACGAGGGTCGGCCGCTGCACCTGCTCGACGAGCCAGGCAGTCGTCGCCGACTTGCCGGTGCCGGTGGCGCCGAGGAGCACGACGTTCTGCTGGCCGGCGTTGATCCGCTCGGCCAGGTCCTTGATGGCGGCCGGCTGGTCACCGGCGGGCTCGAAGTCGGAGACGACCTTGAAGGGCGCAACCGTGCGCTTGAGGTCGGTGGTGGGACGCATACGGACACGGTATGCCGTCCCACTGACAGTGCGAGGATGGGCGGGTGACGACCACCCTCCCCGCCCCCCGCACCCCCGACCCGCGCTCGGCGCCGACGCTCCGCTGGGGCATCCTCGGGCCCGGCTACATCGCCCGTGAGATGGCCACGGCCCTGCGCGCCGAGACCGACCAGGTGATCCAGGCCGTGGCCTCGCGCGACCTCGGCCGCGCGCGGACCTTCGCCGACGACTTCGGTGCGCACACGGCATACGGCTCGTACGAGGAGCTCGTCGCCGACCCGGACGTCGACGCGGTCTACATCGCGACCCCGCACTCCGAGCACCACCCCCAGGCCCTCCTCGCCCTGGACGCTGGCAAGCCGGTCCTCGTCGAGAAGGCCTTCGCCCGCAACGCCGCCGAGGCGCGCGAGGTGCTCGACACCGCCGCCGACAAGGGCCTCCTCGCGATGGAGGCCATGTGGACGCGGTTCCTGCCCGGTGTCGACATCGTGCGCCAGTGCCTCGAGCAGGGACTGCTCGGCGGGGTCGAGAACGTCTTCGCGGACCACGGGCAGCCGTTGTACCCCAACGGGCCCCAGCGACTCTCCGACCCGGCCCTCGCCGGTGGTGCGCTGCTCGACCTCGGCATCTACCCGACCTCGTTCGCGTCGTTCGCGCTCGGTGGCCTCGACACGGTCACGGCCACGGGGCGGCTCACCGCCGAGGGCGTCGACGCCGAGGAGACCATCCTCGTCACCGGCAAGGGCGGCGGACGGGGCCTGCTCCACGCGACGATGACTTCGCGCACGCCCACGACGGCGAGCATCAACGGCACCGCCGGCCGTCTCGAGCTCGGCGACCCGGACGACCCGAACAACCGCTGGTACGCCCCGTCACGCGTCCGCTTCGTCTCGCGCGACGCCGGCACCGACATCTCGTGGGAGCCCGAGCGCCGCGAGCACGGGCTGCACTTCGAGGTCTGCGAGGCCGCCCGGGTCATCGACGCCGGTCTGGCCGAGAGCCCGCTCCTGCCCGCCGCCGAGACGCTGCGGATCATGGAGGTCCTCGACGAGGTCCGCGCCCAGCTGGGGGTGCGCTACCCCGGGGAGTGAGCCGAGTGGGCCATGACCCGCTCGTGCACCGAGTCGAACCACGGCTCCTTGGCGTCCGCGTAGTCCGAGGTCGACAGGCCCTGGGCGAGCAGCTCCATCTTGAGCACGGCGTACTCCTCGCGGGCCGCGTCGTCGGCCCGCAGCCAGTCCCGGAACGCCCGCGCCCAGACGTAGCCGGCACTGCCCACCTCGCGGACGTGCACGTGCGCGACGCGGCCGGGGTCGGCGCTGCCGTGGAACCGCTTGGGCCACTCGGCGCCGTCCTTGGCGTTGTCGTGCGCGACGTCGCCGACACGCGGAAAACCGGTGCGCGCCAACACGTCCACGAAGTCGGCGGCATCGGTGTCGGCGAGCGATGACACACCCACCTGGATGTCGATGACGTCCTTGGCGGGCAGCCCCGGCACCGACGTCGAGCCGATGTGCTCCACCGTCACGGCTCGTGGCCCCAGGGCCCGCGCGATGCGCGCGACGAGGCGCGCCGCCTCGGTGGCCCACTCCTCCCGGGGCTCGCTCAGCGTGAGCGCATCCGGACGACGAGCCCGTATGCCGTGCAGCAGGTTCTCGTTGTAGGGCTCGAGCCGCTCGGCCCAGAGCCGTCGCACCTCGACGTCGAGCTGGCCCGGCGTGCCGTTGTTGTCGACCCACACGTCCGCCGCGGCCCGACGGGCGGCATCGTCCGCCTGGGCGTCGATCCGGGCCTGCGCATCCTCCTCGCTCATCCCCCGGTCCCGGACGAGACGGGCTCGGCGCTCGTCCTCCTCGACGCCCACGACGACGACGAGGTGGTAGTCCGCGCCCATGTCCTTCTCGACGATGAGCGGCATGTCGTGGACGAGGATCGCGTCGTCGGGCGCGGCGGCGAGGAGGTCGGCCGTGCGCCGCCAGATCGCCGGGTGGGTGATCCCCTCAAGGTCGGCGAGCGCCTCCGGGTCGCCGAACACGATCCGTCCGAGTGCGGGCCGGTCGAGGGCGCCGTCGGCGCCGAACACGGTGTCGCCGAAGCGATCCCGGATGGCGGAGAGGGCCGGCATACCCGGTTCGACGACCTCGCGGGCCACGGCGTCGGCGTCCACGACGACGGCGCCGAGGTCGGCCAGCGCCCGGGCCACGGTCGACTTGCCGGACCCGATACCGCCGGTGAGACCCACGCGAAGCATGGGGTCAACGTAGTCGGTCGAGTGCCTCCGACGGCGGACGGACGCCTCGCTCGTCCTGACGGGCGGGCTAGCCCAAGGTGACTATCTCGCCCTGACCCTTGTCGTGGAGACACCCCCCATCCTTCCTAGCCACTTTCCGCCAAGGCCCCGCAAAGCCCTACAGCGATCAACTACCTATGGGTAACAGCGGCTCGTCCAACCACCGGCTCCCGCGCTCGGTGAGGCGTGCCGTCGCCGACACCGACGGTGTCCGGCTCCCCGACACCGACCGAGGTTGCGCCGAGATGACTCCCGACTCCCCGCACGACGACCGGGCGACCCCTCGCCCGGCTGCTGTCGAGCGGGTCTTCGCGATCATCCCGGCCCACGACGAGGCCGCCACCCTCCCCCAGGTGCTCACCGCGCTGCGTCGACAGGTCCGCTCGGACCGCATCCTCGTCGTCGCGGACAACTGCACCGACGACACCGCGGGCATCGCCCGGGCCGCCGGTGTCGGCGTCCTCGTCACCGTCGGCAACGAGTCACGCAAGGCCGGCGCCCTCAACCAGGGACTCGCGCTCCTCCTCCCCACCCTCGGCGACGGCGACGCACTGCTCGTCATGGACGCGGACACCGAGCTGTCGCTCGGGTTCATCGAGGCTGCGGTGCGCTCCCTGTCCGAGGACCCCCTGCGGGGCGCGGCCGGCGGCATCTTCACCGGCTCGGCCCCGCGCGGCTTCCTCGAGCTGGCCCAGACGAACGAGTACGAACGCTATGCCCGTGAGGTCGAGCGGACCCGCCGGGTGCAGGTGCTCACCGGGACAGCGTCGCTGTTCCGCGTGACGGCCCTCCAGGACGTGCGCCGGTCCCGCGGGACGGTGCTCCCCGGCAGGCAGGGCGAGGTCTACGACGGCGACGCACTCACCGAGGACATGGAGCTCACGCTGGCCCTGAGCACCCTCGGGTGGGCCCTGACCTCGCCTGCCGCCTGCCGCACGAGCACCGAGCTGATGCCGACGGTCCGCGCGCTCCAGGACCAGCGGATCCGCTGGTACCGCGGAGCCCTCGAGAACCTGCGGACCTACGGGTGGACACCCGTGACACGCCGCTACCTGCGCCAGCAGGTCATGCTCGCGATCGGTGTCGTCGCGATGGCGCTCTACCTCACGCTCATGGTCGTCGACACCCTGCTGGGCCAGCTCGGGTTCCATCCCTTCTGGGCCGTCGTCGGAGCGCTGTTCGCCCTCGAGCGGGTCGTCACCGCCTGGCACGCGGGACGCCGCGGGCGCCTCCTCGCGCTGCTCCTCGTCCCCGAGCTCGTCTACGACGTCCTGCTGCAGGTCGCCTTCGTGCGGGCCGTCACGGCCGCGCTGCGCAGGTCGGCCGCTGTCTGGCGCCACGACACGGCCCCGCCGCGGCGACGGGTCGACGCGTGACCACCACTCCTCATCCCCAGACAGCACCCTCCGAGAGGACCCGATGTACTCCGCTGCGCCCATCACCCGCCTGACCCAGACCTCCGGCCTGGCTGCCGGTGGCCTCGGCTCCGCCTGGACCACCGGACTCACCGGCCTGCACGTCGTGGTCGCCGTGACCTCGCTGCTCGCCCTGCTCGTGGCGATGACCAAGCTGTGGCCGATGCGGCGACGTGGCTGGGCCCCACCGCCCGGCAACCGGCGCGCGGCGCTCCCCTCCCGGCCCGAGCCACGGGCCTCGCTCGGAACGGCCTGAGTCCGGGGCGGGAACCGCGGCACGTCGTAGGGTCGCCCTCATGACCTCGGCCCTGCGGGCGGGCCTCCTCACCACGGGGCTCGCGACTCTCGCCCTCGCGTGGTGGGTCACGCGCCTGCGGGCTGCCCTGCAGCGGAGCAGGCACGAGATCGCGAGGCTCCAGGGTGTCGCGCTGCGTCGCGCCGACCAGGTGTCCGTCCTCAGCCACGAGGTGCGCACCCCGCTGGCCCTCATCAAGGGATCCGCCGACCTCCTCGCCGAGGAGACCCCGGGGCCGCTCACGAGCACCCAGGCGAAGTTCGTCGACACCATCTCGGGCAGCGCCGACCACGTCATCGAGCTCGCCGAGGACATGCTCGCGCACGCCCGGATCGAGGCCGGGCTGTTCGAGGTCCACCTCCGCCAGGTGGAGCTGCGCGCCTACCTCCGCTCGGTCGTGCACGAGCTGCGCCAGGTGCACCGGCACCGCGCGATCGCGCTCGACGCACCGGGGCCGCCCACCCGCGTCTACCTCGACCCACAGCTCATCCACCAGCTCGTGAGCAACCTCGTCGCCAACGCGCTGAGGCACGACGACGGCGTCGACAACGAGGTCGTCGTCCGTGGGCACACGGCGGACGGCAACGTCATCCTCGCCATCAGCGACCAGGGTCGCGGGATGAACGAGGAGGAGCGGTCGAGGCTGTTCGCCCGGTTCTCGAGCAGCGCTCCCCTCGGTGAGGGCACCGGGCTCGGGCTCTACATCTCGGCGCACATCGCCGAGCTGCACGGTGGCCGGATCCTCGTCGACACCATCGCCCAGCACGGGACGACGATGCTCGTCTCCTTCCCCGCCGGAGAGGACAAGGAGGCGTCATGAGCTCCCCCGTCTGGCAGGCCCTCGTCGTCGAGGACGAGCCCGCGATGCGCGACATCATCACGTTCGCCCTCGAGACCCAGGACTTCAGCACCCTGACGGCCGGCACGGCCGAGGCCGCGTGGGCGATCGTCGCGGAGCAGCGGGTCGACCTCGTCGTGCTCGACGTCATGCTGCCCGGCATGTCGGGCATCGAGCTGTGCCGCCGGATCACGACGACCCGCCCGGTCCCGGTCATCCTCCTCACCGCCCTCGGCGAGACGTCGCAGCGCATCGCCGGGCTCGAGGCCGGAGCCTCCGACTACGTCACCAAGCCCTTCCACCCGCGCGAGCTCGCACTGCGGGCGGCCGGCCTCGTGCGACGCTCCCCCCTGCGGGACGGCGCCCTGGCCCAGGCGGGACCGGTGACGCTCGACCTCCGGGCGGCCACGGCATACGTCAAGGGCAAACGGGCCGACCTCACGCCGCACGAGTACCGCCTGCTGGCAGCCCTCGTCACGCACCCAGACGAGGACCTGCCGTTCCGCCAGCTCCTGCTGCTCGGGTGGGGAGACGCGCAGCCCCTCGGTGGCCGGGAGCTGCTCAAGACGGCGGTCTACCGGCTCCGGCTCAAGCTCGAGTCGGTCGACCCCGCCGCCCGCGGGTGCATCACGAGCGTGCGTGGTGTGGGCTACCGCTACTCCGCCGTCGAGGCCGGCCCACAGGACGGGGCGACGTCACCGGAGCCCCCCGAGTAGGCGCAGGTGAGAACGGCGTTCGGTCACAGGACGGTGACCGTTTGGCGCCCGTGTCGTGACTCTGGGTGCCCACGGTTCGGCCTAGGGTCGGCGCGCAGCAGGCCGTAAGCACCACGGTCGGTCATTGACAAAGGAGTCAACCGCCATGTCCCGTTCCCGTTCCTCCGCGTTCCTCCTCGCCGTGCCGCTCGGGCTCACGGCCCTGCTCGCGGCCTGCGCCGTCGAGGAGCCGACGAGCTCCGACCCGCAGAGCAGCAGCAGCTCGGGCTCCGGCTCGATCAAGGGCACAGGCGAGGTCGTCGTCGCCTGCACCCCGCAGGAGGAGCAGTGCCAGGCCATGGCGGCGGCCTTCACCAAGGCGTCCGGCATCAAGACGTCGTTCGTGCGGATGAGCTCGGGTGAGGGCGTGGCCCGCCTCGACGCCGCGAAGTCCAAGCCGGAGTTCGACGTCCTCTACGGCGGGCCGTCCGACGGCCACGTCGCCGCCTTCAACGCCGGGCTCATCGAGGCGTACTCCTCACCCAACGCGGCGAAGATCCCGGACAAGTACAAGGACAAGGACGGCAAGTGGACCGGCACCTATGTCGGTGTCCTCGGCTTCTGCTCCAACAAGGACCAGCTCACCAAGGCCGGCGTCGAGGCGCCGAAGTCCTGGGCCGACCTGCTGGACCCGAAGCTCAAGAAGCAGGTCGCCATCGCGCACCCCTCGACCTCGGGCACGTCCTACACCGCGGTCTGGACCGAGATGGTCCTCAACGGGATGGACGAGGCGAAGACCTTCGACTACCTCGGCAAGCTCCACCAGAACGTGCTGCAGTACTCCAAGAGCGGTTCGGCCCCCGGCCAGATGGCCGGTCGTGGTGAGGTGGCGGTCGGCGTGATCTTCAGCCACGACTGCGTCAAGTACCAGAAGGAGGGCTTCGACATGCTCGAGACCACCTTCCCCAGCGAGGGCACCGGCTACGAGATCGGCGCCGTCTCGGTGGTCAAGGGCGGGCCCAACGCCGAGAACGCGAAGAAGTTCATCGACTGGACGCTCACCCCCGACCACCAGAACATCGGCCCGACCGTCGGCAGCTTCCAGATCCCCACGAACCCCGACGCCAAGATCACCGACGACATGGTCAAGCTCGACGAGATCAAGCTCGTCGAGTACGACTCGATCGCCGCCGGTGAGAAGAAGAAGGCGCTCACCGCCAAGTTCGACGCCGAGGTCGCCCCCGCTCCGAAGGAGTGACGGCCACCCCATGACCGACACGCTGCTGCCGGCAGCCGCGGCTCCGGTCGGGGCGAGCACTCCCTCGCCCCGACCGCGCCGTCGCTCCGGCCGAGACCTCACGCTCGTCACCCTGGTGACGGTCGTCTCGCTCCTCCTCTTCGTCATCGTCGGGCTGCCACTCATCCGCATCCTCACGGTGGCCCTCTCCGCGGAGGGCTGGGAGATCGTCAGCTCGATGCTGACCAACCCGGTCAACCGCCGGATCCTGTGGAACACCGTCCAGCTCGGCGTCCTCGTCGCCGTGCTCGGCACCGCCGTGGGCTTCGTCATGGCCTACGCGCAGGTGCGGCTCAAGTTCCGCGGCAAGAAGCTGCTCCACCTCATCGCGCTCATGCCGATCGTCTCGCCGCCCTTCGCGGTGGCGACGGCGGCGATCACGATGTTCGGCCGCAACGGGATCATCAGCAACAAGCTCCTCGGGCTCGACATCGACATCTACGGCCTCAAGGGACTCGTCTTCGTCCTCACGCTGTCGTTCTTCCCGGTGTCCTACATGAACCTCAAGGGCATGCTCGAGAGCCTCGACCCGAGCCTCGACGAGGCCGCGTCCAACCTCGGCGCGAGCAAGCTCAAGATCTTCACGTCGGTCACCCTGCCCATGCTCGTGCCCGGCATCGCCGGCTCCTTCCTGCTGCTCTTCGTCGAGTCGATCGCCGACCTCGCGAACCCGCTCGTGCTCGGCGGCGACTACACGGTGCTCGCCTCACGGGCCTACCTCGCGGTGACGGGCGAGTACAACGTCGCCGGCGGCGCGGCATACTCGCTCGTCCTCCTCGTCCCGGCACTGAGTGTCTTCCTCGTGCAGCGCTACTGGGTGAGCCGCAAGAACGTCGTGAGCGTCACCGGCAAGCCCGCGGGCTCGCCCGAGCTCATCACCGCGCCGGCCCTGCGCATCCCGATCCTGGGGCTGGCACTCGTCGTCGCCGGGCTCGTCGTGCTCATGTACGCGACCGTGATCTTCGGCGGGTTCGTCAAGATCTTCGGCGTCAACAACGACTTCACCCTGTCGCACTACCGCTTCGTCCTCGCCGGCATCGGCTCGGACGCGATGTTCACGACGACCCTGCTCGCCCTCGTGGCCACTCCCATCGCCGGGCTCCTCGGCATGCTCATCGCCTGGCTCGTCGTGAGCAAGCTCAAGCGCACCTCCGGCCTCATGGACTTCGTCGGCATGCTCGGGCTGTCGGTGCCGGGCACGGTCATCGGCATCGGCTACGCCATCGCCTTCAACACCCCGACCATCCTCGGCGGTCGGCAGTGGTTCCCCGCCGTGGCCGGTGGCTCGGCGATCCTCGGTGGCGCGATGGCGATCGTCATGGTCTTCGTGGCCCGCTCCCTGCCGTCGGGCCAGCGGGCCGGCATCGCCGCGCTCCAGCAGATCAACCCCGCCATCGACGAGGCGTCCACGAGCCTGGGCGCCAACAGCTTCACGACGTTCCGCAAGGTCACCCTGCCGCTCATCCGGCCGGCGCTGCTCTCGGGCCTCACGTACGCGTTCGCGCGGTCGATGACGACGCTGTCACCCATCGTCTTCATCACGACACCGCAGACCAAGATCATGACGAGCCAGATCCTCGCCGAGGTGGACGCGGGCCGGTTCGGCAACGCCTTCGCCTACTGCGCCATCCTCATCGTCATCGTCCTGAGCTTCATCGGACTGCTCAACCTCGCGATGCTCCACCCCTCGATCCGCGGCATCCAACGCCGATGACCGCCACCTCGGAGACTCCCATGACCCAGCAGACCCAGCAGACCCCGCCGGCCGACTCCACCGTCCAGAGCGCGCGCGACAGCCTCGCGACCGCGACACCGGGACGGGTGACCCTGCGCAGCCTGCGCAAGGTCTATGGCGACGACGCGTCCGCCACACCGGCTGTGCGCGACGTCGACCTCGACATCGAGCCGGGCGAGTTCATCACCCTGCTCGGGCCGTCCGGCTGCGGCAAGACGACGACGCTGCGGATGATCGCCGGCTTCGAGACGCCGACCGCGGGCGAGATCCGGCTCGACGACGACCTGCTCAACAAGGTCGCCCCCAACAAGCGGCCGATGGCCATGGTCTTCCAGTCCTACGCCCTCTTCCCGCACCTCAGCGTGTTCGACAACGTCGCCTACGGCCTCAAGCTCAAGAAGATGCCCTCGGCCCGCGTCACCGAGGAGGTCGAGACCGCCCTCACCTCGATGAACCTCGGCCCCTATCGCGACCGGGCGCCGCACCAGATGTCCGGTGGTCAGCAGCAGCGGGTCGCGCTCGCCCGGGCCCTCGTCATGCGCCCCAAGGTGCTGCTCTTCGACGAGCCCCTGTCCAACCTCGACGCCAAGCTGCGCGTGCAGATGCGCGGCGAGATCCGCAGGCTCCAGCGGCGCCTCGGCATCACCACCGTCTTCGTCACCCACGACCAGGACGAGGCGATGACGATGTCGGACCGCATCGTCGTCATGAACGTCGGGGTCATCGAGCAGGTCGACACCCCCGAGGAGATCTACCGGCACCCGCTCTCGGTCTTCGTCGCCGACTTCATCGGCCGGGCCAACTTCCTCGACGTCGACGTCCAGGGGATCGAGGACGGGTCCGCGAGGGTCAGCGTGCTCGGTCGGCAGTGGACCGTGCCCAGCCACCCCGAGGTCGAGGTCGACGCACCGGTCACCCTGCTCGTCCGCCCGGAGTCGGTGCGCCTCTCCCCCACGGACGGGCGCGCCGTCACCGGGTCGGTGGGTCGTGTCCTGTCGTCGATGTTCTACGGCGAGTCGATCGAGTACGACATCGAGACCGAGGCGGGCAACCTCGTCGTCTCCGTCGCCGACCCGCACGCCCACGAGACGTTCTCGCCGGGTGACTACCTCGACGTCGGGTTCGAGGAGGGCCGCGCCTGGCTCATGCCCGTGGGCGACGAGCCGCAGTGACCTACGAGAGCGCGGCCGTGCAGGAGTCGGTGCGGCTGCGGGAGGTGGCCGAACGTGCGGCAGCCAGGAGCACGGCATACCTGCTCCCGGTCTTCCGCCGGCCGATGGCGGTCGAGCACAAGGGCGGCCCGCACGACCTCGTCACCGAGCACGACCTCGAGTCCGAGCGGATCCTGCGCGACGCCCTGCTCGCCGCCGAGCCGGACAGCGTCGTCGTCGGTGAGGAGGGGGGCCGCACCGGCAGCGGACGCGTCACGTGGCACGTCGACCCCATCGACGGGACGGTGAACTTCAGCCACGGTCTCGCGTTCTGGTGCGTGTCGATCGCGGCGGCCGTCGAGGGCGAGGTCGTCGCCAGTGTCATCGCCGCGCCCGCCCTCGGGGAGGTGTATGCCGCGGACCTCACCGGGGTGACCGTCAACGGAGCGCCGGCGGGGCCACGACGGGTGGAGCGGGAGATCGACAGCCTCGTCGTCGGGACCTTCCCACGTGGGGTCGACCTCGAGACCAACGGCGACGACGCCCTCGTCGCAAGCGGCCGGCTCGTCCGGGCCTACGGGTCCGTGCGCACCCTCGGCAGCGGCGCGCTCGGGCTCGCCCACGTGGCGACCGGTCGAGCCGACGCGACGTTCGACCTGCACACGAACTCGTGGGACGTCGCCGCAGGCGCCCTCATGGTGCGGCTCGGTGGCGGCCGCTACGTCGGGTGCGAGGCGGGCGTCGTCGACGAGGACCCGCGCACGTCGTACACCCGGCCGGCCTACTGGGCCACCGGCTCGGACGTCGAGCACCCCACCCTGGCTGCCCTCGTCACCGATCTCACCGGCGGTCGGGCCGAGGCTGGGCGCAGCTAGGCGAGGCGCGCGGGGAAGCCACCGGTGGCGACCGGTCCCCAGCGGGTCGGGGTGATCCGCAGCAGCGACTTGTCCTGCTCGCGCATGGCTTGGCGGTACTCGTCCCAGTCGGGGTGCTCACCGGAGATGCAGCGGAAGTAGTCGACGAGCGCGTCGGCCGCCTCGGGCATGTCGATGACCTCGCAGGTCCCGTCGACCTGCACCCACGCGTCGCCGAAGTCGTCCGAGAGCACCATGACGCTCACCTCGGGGTCACGCCGGGCGTTGGCCGTCTTGGCCCGCTCCGGGTAGGTCGAGATGACGATGCGGCCCTGCTCGTCGACTCCCCCGGTGACCGGCGACGCCTGGGGTCGGCCGTCCCGTCGGGTCGTCATGAGGACCATGTGGTGGCGCGGCCGGACGAAGTCCAGCAGCTGGTCGAGGTCGACGTCGGAGTTCGTCGCGATGGTGCGTGCCATGTCACCCACTCTGGCACGGCCACGTCGGGGCCGGGCTTGTCGAGGTGCACGTGCGTCCTCCGACAGGACAGGCACCTGACCAGCCGTGAGAATGAGTGAGGCGGCCCCCGGGTCAGCTCGACGATCATCACTTCGGGAGGGGACCGACCGCGATGCTGACCTACCGGATCACACCCGAGGAGCTGCCACTGTTGCGCTTCGGCATCTCGCCACTGGGCGAGATGAGCCTGTCCCTTCGCTCGTTGCTGGCGCCGACGGCCTACCGGCACTCGCTCGTTCGGTCCTATGCCGCCACACCCGGAGGTGCTGCCCACGTCGATGTCCTGGCCACGCTGGTCAACGAGGACTTCTCGACGCCCGACTTCCTCACGCCGCGGCCCGAGTCCCCTCAACCGCGGATCCGCGACCAGCTCGCCGACGTGGTGAGGACACCCACGCCCTCCATCCTCGCGGAGCTGGACGCGCTCTGGGACAGCCATCGCCCGCACGCGCTGCGCGGCCCCGGGTGGTCGGTGCGATCCCGGGTGATGGAGGCGCTCGAGCACTACTGGTCACAGTCGTTCGCCCGTTTCTGGGTCGAGCACCGTTCGATCCTCGCTGCGGACGTCCGCTACCGGGCCACCCACATGGCCGACCATGGACTTGCAGGCGCCCTCGCAACGCTCTCACCGCACATCCGGCTTGCCGTCGACCGGCTGGCGGCCGTGAGCCTGGCCGGGCCCTCGTACGCCGCATCGGTCGCTGGTCGGGGCCTCGTCTTCGTCCCGTCGTTCTTCACCCTCGGGGCCTCCTACCCCGTCGACCCCACGGGCCCTCCCATGGTCATCTACCCCGCACGGGGACAGGCGCTCGCGCCCGCCGAGCCCGTCCACAGGGGCTTGCACGGGCTGCTCAGCGCGTCGAGGGCGGACCTGCTCGACATGCTCGACGGGCCCACCACGACGAGGGAGCTGGCGGCCTCCCTCGGGAAGACGGAGCAGGCGGTCAACCAGCAGCTCCAGGGCCTGCGCACGTCCGGCGTGGTGGAGGCATCGAGGTCCGGCAGGTGCGTCCTCTATCGGCGGACCGAGGCCGGCGACGTCCTGCTGCGCATGGTCAGGGCCGACACCGCGGGACGGGCAGGGTTCAAGCCAGCCCCTTGAAGGTTTGCCGTGCGGTCGATGTGCCCAGAGTCTGTGCCCACGTGCTCATGTCGGTGAGCCATCCGGGTCGCCCATGCCCAGCACGCCAGTCACCGAAAGGGAATCACATGTTCGCAGTGAAGCGCCTCGCTCGTGGGGGCGGCAAGGCAGGCCTGTCACGCAGGGCAGGCATCCTCATCGGCTCCCTCGTCCTGGGGGTCACCACGGTCGTCGTCAGCGCTCCGACCGCATCGGCGGCCGGCTACTACGAGGCGCCCTACCCTGCCGGTGAGACCTACCGGATCAACCAAGGGCCCGGCGGGGGGTTCTCGCACACCGACTTCTACAACAAGGGCGCGTGGGACATCGCGCTGCCCCTCAACTACGAGGTGACCGCGACCCAGTCGGGCACGATCGTCAGGTCGGACTGGTTCGGCTCGAACGGCATCGAGGTGATCATCCGTCACCCCAACGGCCTGTGCTCGCAGTACATCCACCTGAACCGCTCGTTCTACAACCCCGGCGACTGGGTGCCCCAGGGCCGAGTCGTCGGCTGGTCCGGCCAGACCGGGAACGCCACCTCGGCCCACCTGCACTACTCCGTCATCAACTGCACCACCCGCGAGTCGCTCCCGTCGACGCTCGAGGGCTGGACGCCCGGGACAGGCGTGATGTTGCGGAGCACGAACACCAGGGCGTGACGGCTGGTGGGCCTGCGATCCAGCTCGCCGTCCCACCACCTCCGAAGCCGGCTGCGGACGCGGTCCGGACAGGCCGAAGGCCCGGCCCCCGCGAGGGGACCGGGCCTTCGGTCGTGGCGTCACGGCATACGTGCGTATGCCGTTCGGCTCAGTTTCCGGTGAGCTTCTCGCGCAGTGCGGCGAGGGCCTCGTCGGAGGCGAGGGTGCCCTCGTTGGCCGGCGGAGCGGCCGGACGCGAGCCCGCGCCCTCGTCGTCCGAGTCGGACGAGGAGGAGGAAGCGGAGTCGCTGCTGTAGGACGTGGCGCTGTCGCCACCGGCAGCGGCCTCGGCGTCGGCCTTGGCGGCCTCCTCGACCTGTGCACGGTGGGCCTCCCAGCGGGAGTGCGCCTCGGCGTACTGCTTCTCCCAGACCTCACGCTGCTTCTCGTAGCCCTCGAGCCACTCGTTGGTCTCGGAGTCGAAGCCCTCGGGGTACTTGTAGTTGCCCTGCTCGTCGTACTCGGCAGCCATGCCGTAGAGGGTCGGGTCGAACTCGACCTGGCCCGCGCCGTCCTCGTTGGCCTGCTTGAGCGAGAGCGAGATGCGACGACGCTCGAGGTCGATGTCGATGACCTTGACGAAGATGTCGGCGCCGACGGTGACGACCTGCTCGGGCAGCTCCACGTGGCGCTCGGCCAGCTCGGAGATGTGGACGAGGCCCTCGATGCCGTCCTCGACGCGCACGAACGCACCGAAGGGAACGAGCTTGGTGACCTTGCCGGGGACGACCTGGCCGATGGCGTGCGTGCGAGCGAAGTGCTGCCACGGGTCCTCCTGGGTCGCCTTCAGCGACAGGGAGACACGCTCACGGTCCATGTCGACGTCGAGCACCTCGACGGTGACCTCGTCGCCGACCTCGACGACCTCGGACGGGTGGTCGATGTGCTTCCAGGAAAGCTCCGAGACGTGGACGAGACCGTCGACGCCGCCGAGGTCCACGAACGCACCGAAGTTGACGATGGAGGACACGACGCCCGAACGGACCTGGCCCTTCTGGAGCTCCTTGAGGAACGTCGTGCGCACCTCGGACTGCGTCTGCTCGAGCCAGGCGCGGCGCGACAGGACCACGTTGTTGCGGTTCTTGTCGAGCTCGATGATCTTGGCCTCGATCTCCTTGCCGACGTAGGGCTGGAGGTCGCGGACGCGACGCATCTCGACGAGGGAGGCGGGGAGGAAGCCACGCAGGCCGATGTCGAGGATGAGACCACCCTTGACGACCTCGATGACGGTGCCGGTGACGACGCCGTCCTCCTCCTTGACCTTCTCGATCGTGCCCCAGGCGCGCTCGTACTGAGCCCGCTTCTTGGACAGGATGAGGCGGCCTTCCTTGTCCTCCTTCTGGAGAACGAGGGCTTCGACCTCGTCGCCGACCTTGACGACCTCGTTGGGGTCGATGTCGTGCTTGATGGAGAGCTCGCGCGAGGGGATGACACCCTCGGTCTTGTAGCCGATGTCGAGCAGAACCTCATCGCGGTCGACCT
This sequence comes from Knoellia locipacati, assembly GCF_007992835.1. Taxonomy (GTDB): domain Bacteria; phylum Actinomycetota; class Actinomycetes; order Actinomycetales; family Dermatophilaceae; genus Knoellia; species Knoellia locipacati. Next base: position 129,799 of record NZ_BKBA01000009.1, on the reverse strand, counting down.
TGACGATGCGGCCTTCGACGATGTCTCCGTCGTTGAAGTGCTTGATCGTCGCGTCGATGGCGGCGAGAAGGTCTTCCTCAGAGCCGATGTCGTTGATGGCGATCTGAGGGGCGGTCTTGGCGACCGTGCTGGCAGTCATGTAGTAGGAACTCCGATGTGGACAGATGGATTCGATGGGGTGGAGCAGTGTGCTCGCCGCGTGACACTGAACCCGTGAGGGCATGCGTGAACACAGAAGAATGCTGCTCAAGACTACCGACCCGGTGTGTGCAGGGTCAAAGCGGGGTGCAGCGGTGAGCGACGACGTCGGTCGGCGCACCGCCGGCACTGGTGAGACCCAGGCCGCCAACCGCTCCTGGTGGGACGGCGAGGCCACCGACTACTACGCCGAGCACGGCAGCTTCCTCGGCGACGACGAGTTCGTCTGGGGCCCCGAGGGGTGGACCGAGGAGGACCTCGGCCTGCTCGGCGCCACCGCCGGGCAGCGGATCCTCGAGATCGGTGCCGGGGCGGGACAGTGCGCCCGCTGGCTGCAGCACCACGTCGGCGCATCGGTCGTGGCGACGGACCTGTCGATGGGCATGCTGCGGGTCGGCGCCGGGCTGAGCGAGCGCACCGGCACCGCTCCCCCACTGCTCCAGTGCGACGCCCTCGCGCTCCCCTTCGGTGACGCGAGCTTCGACACGGTCTTCACGGCATACGGCGTCGTGCCGTTCGTCGCGGACAGTGCGGCCGTCATGCGCGAGGTGGCCCGCGTCCTGCGTCCGGGTGGGCGGTTCGTCTTCTCGACGACCCACCCGATCCGCTGGGCCTTCGCCGACGACCCGACCGAGGCTGGGCTCGTCGTGCGGCTGAGCTACTTCGACCGCACGCCCTACGTCGAGTCCGACGCCTCCGGGCAGGCGACCTACGTCGAGCACCACCGGACGATGGGCGACCGGATCCGCGAGGTCGTCGCCGCCGGTCTCGTCCTCGAGGACGTCGTCGAGCCGGAGTGGCCGGACGGCAACACCGCGACCTGGGGCGGCTGGTCACCGACCCGCGGCGAGGTCATCCCGGGGACGGCGATCTTCGTCTGCCGACGCCCGGAGGGCTGACGACGCGCACCGGCTCGCACGCGGACGGGGCGACCTCCGTGCCGGACACGACGAACCCCGCCACCCTCATGGGCGGCGGGGTTCGTCGTGTGACGCGCGTGGTCGGGGTCAGCGACCCGTGACGTCGGCGCGGCTGCGGGTGGCGTCGTCGTCACCGAAGACGTCGACCGAGCGGTCGTCGGCACGGGCGGGGTCGCCGTCGTCGCCGTGGCGTCCGGTGCGGACGTCGGAGTCGCCGTTGCCGCGTGCGCCGTTCCAGAGGAAGAAGCCGACAGCGGCCGACAGGAGCGCGAGCAGACCGGCGATGAGCGGGAGCTTCTCGACGAGGCCGAGCTTGCTGTCGTTGGCCTTGGCGTCCTTGATGTTGGCGGCCACCGTCTCGTCGGTGAAGCCGAAGTCGAGGTCGAGGACCGTGGTGCCGCTCTCGAGGACGCGCTTCTGCTCTTCGGTCTGCTTCTGGATGGCTCCCGTGCGGGGGTCGATCCACATCGTCTTGAGCGACGAGTACTGGCCCTGGATGCCCTTGGAGATCTCGGCGGGCTCGTCGACGACGTCCACGACGAACTTGTAGGTGTTCCAGCCGTTGACCTTCTCCTCGCCCTCGAAGCTCGCGTCGACGGCGCGGCCGAGGAGGCCGTCCCAGAACGGGTACGTCTTCTTCTCGACGCCGAACGGGAACTTGTTGACAAGCCCCTCGTGCGGCGTGGCGTCACCGATGTACTTCTGGTCGTTGACGGCCATGCCCGTCTTGCGGTTGGTCGCGAAGCGGTCGGTCGACGCCGTGACGAGCTTGGTGCCCTCGCCGGTGTTGGTGTCGTCGACGCAGTCGGGCGCGTTGCCGTCAGGGTCGGTGATGAGGCAGGTGAAGGTGTCGAAGACGACGACGTCGCCGTCGGACTTCGCGCCGTCGGCCACGGTGTGGCTCAGGGCCTTGACCGGCGCGCCGTCACCGGACGGAAGGGCCGTCGCCTCACCCGAGAGCCGGGTGTAGGAGTCCGTGTCGAGCGGGGTCTTCTTCACCTGGCCCGGGACGTAGACCAACGCCAGCAGCGCTGTGGTGACGAGGAAGCCGGCAAGGCCCATCAGCACCAGACCGATGATTTTGCGCATCAGTGGGACACCTTTGTCTCAAGTGAGGGGAGCGTGATGGGGGGACACTACCAGCCGGTACGCATGCCGTCCGGCACCTTCGGGGTGACACGCCTCTCGCCTACGCTTCGCTGTCATGAGCACCCGGGCGCCTGCGGCAACGCACGCTCCCGCGCGCCTCGAGGTCCTCCCGGCCCTCGACGGCCTGCGCGGCGTCGCAGCCGGCCTCGTCGTGCTCACCCACGCGGCGTTCCTCACGGGCTTCGGGACCACCGGCGGGCTGGCCGGGCACCTCCTCGCGCGGGGCGACTTCGGGGTCTCGATCTTCTTCGCCCTCTCGGGCTTCCTGCTGCACCGCGGCCTCGCTCACCACCTCGAGGCGACCGGCCGCGTGGACGCCCTGGCGTACGCCGCTCGCCGGTTCGCGAGGATCGTCCCCGCCTACTGGCTGGCCCTCGCCGCCGTCGTCGTCGCCACCCGCCCCGACGTCGGTGTGTGGGTGCTCAACGCCCTCGCGCTGCACATCTATGCACCCGACGCGGTCATCGCGTCGTTCGGGCAGGCGTGGAGCATCGCGACCGAGCTGAGCTTCTATGCCGCACTGCCCCTGGCCGTCGTCCTCCTCGAACGCGTCCGGCGCGGTCGACCCTCCCGCCCTCTCGTGCTCCTCGTGGTCGCCCTCGTGGTCACGTCCCTGCTGCCGCTCGTCACGGGCCCCGCCGACTTCGGTGAGGACCTCCTCGTCGAACGGTGGCTGCCGTGGCGCGCGCCGCACTTCCTCATCGGGATGATCTGTGCCGAGGCGCTGCGTGCGCCCGACCACCCGGTCGCACGTGGCCTGTCCCGGCTCGCCCGCGACCCCGTCGGGTGCCTCGCGGTGGCCGCAGCCGCCTACCTCGCCTCGACGACGCCCGTGGCCGGCTCGCTCACCCTCGACCCCGCGCACGGCGTCGCCCTCCTCCTGCGCACCGGCCTGGCCACGGTCGTCGCGGCCGCCCTGGTCGTGCCGCTGACGCTGGGCCCGACGTCCGGTCTGTCCCGGGTGCTGTCGCGACCGGCCGTGCGGTGGCTCGGTGTGGTGAGCTACGGCCTCTTCCTCTGGCACCTGCCGGTCTTCACCGCCCTGTATGCCGTGACGGGCGCGGAGTTCTTCCGCGGCGGTCTCGCGCCCCTCCTGGCCGCCGGGGTGCCGATCAGCCTCCTGCTCGCGTTCCTCAGCCACCAGCTCGTCGAGGTCCCCGGCTCACGCCTCACGTCGCGGCTGCTCGCCCACCGGCGTCAGCGCCGCGAGCGCCACGAGCGCGACGAGCACGACGCGCAGCGCACCCTCGAGGAGCGCCGGGCCGAGACTGCCGGGTGACAGCACGGCCTGCGCCACCGCGCAGGCCACCACTCCGGCACCGACGAGCAGGGGGCGCAGCGCCCCGTGCATCCGCGGCCCGAGGGTCCTCGCCAGCAGCGCTCCCGTGAGTGCGGCAGCGGCACCGGCGGGCCCGGCGACCAGGGCCCCGACGCCCGTGGCCCCGAGCACGGCGGCCCACGACCGGCGGCCCGTCACCGCGTCGTGGCGGTCAGGTCCGGCGGCTGGCAGTGCGGTCTCGGGTGCGGACCGGCTCGGTGTGCCGGACGTGCGCACACAGAGGGCGACGAGGGCGGTCGCCAGCAGGAGCCCGACGAGGAGCGCCACCCGGTAGGCCCGGTCCGGCCCGTAGGTCACGGTGAGCTCGCCCGCGGTTCCCGCGGGGACGACGAAGCCCTGCCGACGCCCGTCGACCACCTGCGGTTGCAAGGGCCGCTCCCCCACGCTCGCCTGCCAGCCGGCGTTCGAGTTCTGGTCCATGACGACGAGCCGGCCCACGTCGGAGGCGGGCACGTCGGCGCGCCACGTCGAGCCGTCCTGTCGGGCCGACAGGGCAGCGGCCCCGGCGACGGCACTCGCCGACGACGTCTCGGCGCGCAGCACCGCCGAGCCCGCCGTGAGGCCGAGCCAGGTCCCGACCTCGACGCGGTGGCTCTCCCCCGGGCCGAAGGACACAGGTTCGCAGGCGCTCCAGCTGCCGGCGCCCTCACCGAGGAGCTGGTCACGGGTGAGGGACGCCCGGGTCGGCACGACGCGACCGTCGACGACGAGCCGGGGACCGGCACCGCAGGGGGCGTCCACCCGCTGCTGCGGCGGCGCGAAGGTGACGCCGGCCAGGTCGATCGCCTCGAGCTCGAGGGCGGCGTTCGACAGGGCGGCGCGCTCGGCTCCGGGTACCCGGACGAAGGCGAGCTCGAGCCTCGACCCCGTGGTCGGGGGGATCTCGACGACCCCGTTGGGCTGGATGCGGCGGGTGTACTCCTTGCCACCGACGTCGACGACGACGGCCGGCGCTGCCCGTTCGGCCCAGTCCCGGCGGGCTTGGAACCGCAGGGTCGACACGGTGACGTCACGGCCGAGGTCGAGCGTCACCTCGGGTGTCTCGTCGTCGAAGGCAGGGCTCCACGCCGTGCGGTCGTCGCCGTCGACGATCGCGTCGGGGCCGGCCTGGGGCGCGTCGGTCCTCACACTGCTCGTCGTGACGGTGACCCCCGGTGCCCGGGTGAGCTGGGGGGGCGCGGCGGCGCCCGTCCTCGCGAGGGTGCCCGTGACGCCCCACCGGCCCGGGTGCGTTCCCGGCACGTCGCGGACGAGCGCCCCCGTCTGCTCGGGGTCGGTCGACTGTCCACTGAGACAGGTGAACTCGCGTGCCGAGGTCGTGCAGCCGTCCCGTCCGGCCAGGCCCGCCCCGAACACGATGGCTTCGGTCGACGCCTCGCCGGTGTCCGGCGGGGGCAGACGGACGACCTCGGTGGCGCTGACCCCGGGGATCTCCACCTCGGCCAGCCCGGTGATGACACGACCGGGCGTGTCGTCGGCGGTGTCAAGGATCTCCACCTGGAGCCGGCGGTGCGCTCCCGCAGGGAGGTCGACCCGTGTCGGCCCCTCGCCCAGGGACGCCGTGACCGCGGCGCCGTCCGCAGTGACGCGCACTCTCGTCGGCCGGCTGACGCTCGCACCGAGCGAGGGGTCCGCGCCCAGACCGGTGAGGGTGACGTGGTCGAACGTCGTGCCGGTCGTCAGGTCGACGGTGAGCCTCGGGTGCTCGTCCCACATCGCGGCCCACGCGGTCGCCGGGTCGCCGTCGACCGCGGCATACGGGCGTCGGGCCGGGCGGAGCCCCGAGAAGCCCAGGTCCTCGGCGATGGACGAGGACGCCGAGACCCCGGCGATCCCCTCGTAGGTGACGGAGGAGCGCAGTGTCCGGTCCTGCCACGGCAGGTAGTCGGGGGCGTCGCGGCCGGCGGCGGCGCTGAGCGTGTTGGTGAGGTCCTGTCCACGGGGGGCGCCGAACCACCGCTCGCGCGTTCGCATCCCGTCGGTGTCGACGCGCCGGGCGGGCGTCAGGGCGCTGCTCCGGTCGCCGTCGAAGACCACGGGTCCGGTGAGTAGCCCCGCGTCCGCGAGGCGCACGAGGTCCTCGCTCGCACCGGATCCGCCGAGGACGTCGGCGGCGGCCCACAGCTCGAGACGTTCGGCCGGGCGCGTGTCGAGGTCGTAGATCTCGACGGGGAAGACGCGCTCCCCCGTCGCGTCGACGAACGAGGGGCCGAAGCCCTGGGCGAGGGTGACGCCCGGCGTGGCCCGCACGGCGGACCGGGCGAACGCGACAGGAGGCTGGCCCGACTCGTTGGTGGCGAGGTCGTTGCGAACGACGAGGTGGCGCACCCCGGCGCGGGCGAGCACCTCGGCTCCCGCGTCGAGGCTGCGCCCCGTCTGGAGCCGTCGCTCGATCTCGTCGAGGAGGCGGATCGTCCCGGCGGGAGCGAAGGGCACCGCGTCGCGCACGGCATACGAGGCATGCGTCAGCGGACGCAGGGGCTCGTCGATGGTCCGGCCCCACTGGTACTCGCCGAAGTTCGCGGCCGGGACGACGAGCGCCTGGCCCTCCGCGCGGTGGGCGTCGAGCCACCGGCCAGCGTCGACCCACTGCTGTGGCATCCGCTCGAAGGTGCCGCGGACGGCCACGGCCCCGGTGAACCCGGGTGCCGCCGCGCCGACGACCGCGAGCGCGGCGGCGCCGAGGGCGACGGTCCGGTGCCACTCGAGGCGGGGACGCCCTACCGCGATCCGGCCGAGCAGGTGGGTCAGCCCGACAACCAAGGGTAGCCGCACGAGGAGGTCGACCTTGTGGATGTTGCGCAGGGGCGCCAGCGGTCCGTCGAGGGCGGACTGCGCGGCGCCGACGAGCGGTGACGACAGCGGGCCCGAGTGGGCGATGGTGAGCAGCACGCCCCCGACGAGGAGGCTGGTCCAGAGCCAGCGGCGCTCCGGCACCCGCGCGAGGGCGAGACCCGACAGGCCCAGCGCCGCGACGACCGAGGTGAGGACGATGAGGCTCCGGCTCGTGACGAGTTCGTTGCCCGCCGGCCACCACGCGCCACCGGGGGTGACGATGTGCCCGAGCCAGTGGGTGGTCCCCCGCACGACGTCGAGCATGCCGACAGGTCGCATCACCGCTCGGGCGTTCTCGATCCAGTCGAGGAAGGGTGGGGCGTAGCGCGACATGACGAGCAGTGGGCCGAGCCACCACGCCGTCGCGGCCACGACGGCGGCCGCCCACGACCAGGTGAGCCGGGAGCGCCACCACCGGTGACGGGTGACGAGCCAGAGCCCGGCGGGGACGAGGGCGCACAGGGTGGCGGTGGCGTTGACGCCGCCGCAGCACAGGGCGGCCAGACCGCTGAGGCCGGCGGCGCGGCCGGCGGACAGGCGGCCACGCGAGGCCGCGACGAGGGGCCACAGGACGAGGGGCGCGAGCAGCTGGGGCTGGATCTCCGCGCTCAGCCCGGCGATCGACGACACCACGCGCGGGGCGAGCACGTAGGCCAAGGCCCCGACGATCCGGGTCCGGGGTGTGCCGACGCCCAGGGCTCTCAGCAGGCCGGCCGTCCCGAGGAAGCCTGCCGTGAGCAGGAGCGACCACCACACCCGCTGGACGACCCAGACGGGCGCGACCTCGGAGCCCAGGGCGAAGAACGGGCCCATCGGGAAGAGGTAGCCGTAGCCCTGGTTCGACAGCCCACCCCACGTGACCTGGGGATCCCAGAGGTGGAGCGAGCGCGCGAGGAACCCCCACGCGTCGACGTAGAGGTCGTTCTTGGTGTCCTCGGCGATCCGCCCCGGCGTGACCGACCAGGCCACGGCCCAGACGACCAGGAGGCCCGCGGCGGTGGCGGGGTCAGGAAGGCGCCGCCACCTCACGTGCGACGGAGCACGAGCATGAGGTTCCAGCTGAGCACCTCACGCAGTCCGGGGACCTTGAGCAGCGGGTCGGCCCAGTCGGGGTGGTAGCGGGGTGCGGCCTCGACGAGCACGGCCCCCTGCTGGCGCTTGGCCCACCGCAGACCCCCGGCGACCGAGGCGGCGTGCATCGTCTCGCCGAAGCGGTTCTTGGGCGGCCGGCCGTGCAGGCGCTCGTAACGGCGCCGTGCGTAGTCGCCCCCGAGGAGGTGCCACGGCGACGTCTCGTGCCCGCCCCAGGGCGACGCCCACGCGGTGTAGGAGATGAAGACGAGTCCGCCCGGCTTGACGACCCGCAGCATCTCGTCGGCGAGGACGCCGGGCTGGGTCACGTGCTCCATGACGTTGTTCGACATGACGATGTCGGCGAAGGCGTCCGGGAAGGGCAGGTTCTCGCCGCGACCCACGACGGCACCGTTGCCGGGGCCGGGGTTGAGCGACTCGCGCTCGAGGTCCACGGCGACGTAGCGGGCCCCGCGGTCGACGAAGCGGCGGCCGAACTGCTCCTGGCCGGCCCCGATGTCGAGCACGGTTCGGCCCTCCAGCGGCTCGTGCCGGGTGATGAGGGTGATGGTGTCGTTGGCGACGTCGGTGTAGAACCGTTCCGGGTCGGTCTGCTCGACGAGGAAGGACCTGAAGAGGTTCACCGACCTTGCTACTGTCCGGTATCTTTTGGTCGGCGCGCGTCGCATGACGGGAATCTAACCATCCCCGGCCGGGTGTCCGCTGTGACCGTCGGGCAACGCCGCCCCAGCAACTGATCGAGGTGAGACCCGTGGCCCTGAGCATCCTCATGCTCAACTGGCGCGACATGGCGCACCCCGAGGCCGGAGGCGCGGAGAAGTACCTCGTCACGGTCGCCGAGGGTCTTGCCGCCAAGGGCCACGACGTCATCTTCCGGACCGCCGGCTACCCCGGTGGGATCCCCGACGAGGTCGTCGGCGGGGTCCACTACATCCGCCGTGGGGGTCGCTTCGACATCTACGCGCGCTCGGTCCTCGCGCACCTCGTGAAGAGGTATGCCGTCGACGTCGTCGTCGACGTGCAGAACGGCGTGCCCTACCTCAGCCCACTGACGCACCGGGGGCCTGTGGTCAACCTCGTGCACCACGTGCACAAGGAGCAGTGGCCGGTGCTCTTCGGGCCCCGGCTCAGCCACGCCGGCTGGTGGCTGGAGTCACGGCTGGCCCCGCTCGTCTACCGCCGCACGCCCTACGTCGCCGTGAGCGACTCGACCCGCCGCGAGCTCGTCGGGCTCGGCATCGACGCGGAGCGCATCGAGGTCATCCACAACGGCACGGACGCGGTCCCGCTCGACGACACCCCCCGCTCGCTCCACCCGTCGGTCATCGTCCTCGGGCGGCTCGTCCCCCAGAAGCGGGTCGAGATCGCCATGCGTGCCGTCGCCGAGCTCGCCCACCAGCACCCGGACATCACCCTCGACGTCGTCGGCTCGGGCTGGTCGCTGCCCCACCTCGAGCAGGAGGCCCGCGACCTCGGCATCGAGAAGCACGTGACCTTCCACGGCCACGTCTCCGAGGCCGAGAAGCACGAGCTGCTCGCGCGCGCGTGGGTGCACGTCATGCCCAGCCTCAAGGAGGGCTGGGGTCTCGTCGTGGTCGAGGCGGGCGTGCACGGCACCCCCACCGTCGCGTTCACCGAGGCGGGCGGCCCCACGGACTCGATCGTCCACGACTCCACCGGCCTGCTCGTCGACGGCGGGCAGGAGGAGTTCACCGCGGCGATGCGCTCGCTGCTGGAGGACGACGAGCTGCGCGCACGGATGAGTGCCGAGGTGTCGACCTGGGTGCGTCGGTTCCACTGGGACGAGACGGTCGACCGGTGGGAGCGCCTCCTCGAGCGCACGGTCGCCGAGGCCGACGGCCGCTCCTGAGGTTCAGGGCCACGCGCGACCCGCACGTCGCGCCGGCCACGACCGCGGGGGTCCGTCACCGCAGGTCGGTCACCGCGGGTCGGTCACGACAGGTCGGTCACCGCGGAGTCGACAAAGCCCCGCTGCGCTGTGCGCGGCGGGGCTTGCATCGGTCGGCCCTGGGCCGGTCGGTCACGGAGCGTCGTAGATGACGACCTGTTCGCTCTTGCTCGGCGCGTTGGGGCTGGGCGAGATGGCCGACACTCCACCGACGACGGTGAAGAGGGCGAGGACGGCACCAGTGATGACCGATCCAACGGTGGCGAGAACAGGCGTCATGGGCGTGAGCGTAGCAGACCGGTCAGTAACTTGCGGTCAGTCCGCCGCGCGCCACGCCACCCGATGATCCCCAGCGCCGTGAGGAGCGTCACGCCCCAGCCGAGCACCCCCGCGCCGGACGCGGAAGGGCTCCGTGCCGGCCCTCCGACGTCCACGACGAGGAGGCTCGGGCGGTCCACGACGACCCGCCCCGAGGACCGCAGCGCGCCGGTGTCGACGTCGAGACCCGACCCGAGCTCGGCGGCGACGTAGCGCACCCCCTCAGCGGCCAGGGCCCGGTCGGGTGGGGTTCCGGCGCCGATGCTCTTGGAGACCTCGGCGGCTCGCGCACTCTCGCCGGCGATCGTGCCGGAGCGCAGCGGGAGCGAGTCGTCGTACAGCACGACCCGGTCGACGGTCCTCGGTGCCAGGGTGAGCGAGACCCTGCTGTCGTTCCACCCGTAGCGGCGGTACTGGCTCCACGGGAGCAGCCCGACGTCCCCCGGCGGCAGCGCCGCGAGCTCGTCGACGCCCTGCCGGTAGTCCGAGGGCACGGTCACGGCATCGAGGCGACCTCCGATGCCCCACGCCAGCTGGGGGGACAGGACGAGGGGCAGGCCGAGGAGCAGCGCGACCGCCGGCCCCCGGAGACCGGCGGGGAGGCGACGAGCAGCCCGGTCCGCCAGGACACCCAGTCCGGCCGCGCCGACGACGACCCACGGCGCGATGAGCTTCTGGCTGTCGCGCAGCGCACCACCGCCGGGCACCCGGTGCACGAGCGTGTCCCACAGCTGCTCGGCCGGCCCGCTCACGCTCAGCAGCACGAGCACCCCGAAGACCGCCAGCGGGGCCGCGAGCAGCAGGCCGTCCCGGCCGGGCGCCGCCACCAGGGCGAGCGCCACGCCCGCGGTCATGAGGAGCGCAGCGGTGAGGGCGATGAGGACATGGCTCCGTGGCTCGGGGTGGGTGCCCGTGTTCCAGAACCCGCCACCGCCGAGCAGCGAGCCGATGACACCGACGGGCGAGTCCGCGACCGGGGCGAACGCCCGGGCCCCGAGGGCGTCGGCGACCGGGCGGGCGGTGAGGGCCGGCACCGCCCAGGCCCCGGCGAGGCCCGCCGTGAGGAGCAGCGAGACCCCCGCAGCCCGGGCGACCGGCCACGACCGTGCCCGGACCGCGCCGGCGAGGAGGACGGTGAGCACCGCCCCGCTCACGACGAGCAACGCGTTCACTCCCCCGAGCCCCGCGAACAGCAGGGCAGGTGCCACGGCATACACCGTCGACGTGCCGCGCACGACGCGGAGGGCGCCGCGCAAGGCCCACGGGAGGACCGCGAGACCCAGCACGACCACCCACTGGCCGACGGCCAGACGCTCGGACACGAAGGGGTTCCAGACGGCGGCGACGACCGTGGCGCAGCGGCCGGCCATCCCCACGTCGGGGACGAGCTCGGCGAGGAGCGCGGCCGCCCCGAGCGCGAGCGTGACGAGGATCGTGAGGAGGACGAGGTGCTGCGCCATCGACGCGCCCACGGCCTTGCCGAGCAGCACGGCGACGGCGTCGCTGGGGACCGCCCGCGGCGCGGGGGTGTCGAGGCCGAGCACGAAGGGCGTCCAGCGCGGGTCCGGCGACCACGGCATGTCGTGGGTGATGACGACGCCACGACCCAGCCCCGGACCGAGGACGAGGACTGCCTGGAGCACCGCGAGGACGACGGGGACCACCCCGCGCGGGGACCGTGGGTCCCACCGGCGCGAGGTCATGGTGAGGAAGCCTAGAGCCAAGACCGGAGAGCGCCCTGCATGTTTGAATTGCGCACGTGGCCGCCACCAGTCCGGAGATCCTTGCCGACGCCTCCTCCGGGACGCGCGCAGGTCGTCGGCTCAGCTCAGCCGGTGGCCACGTCGACGGGCTCACCGGCCTGCGCGGCTTCGCGGCCCTCGTGGTCGTGTTCGTCCACGGCTCCGGGCACACGGCCTACCCGTGGCTCGGCCTTCACGGCTACGGCCCGATCGCGCTGTTCGTCCTGTCGGGCTTCCTGCTCATCCAGCCGTGGTCGCGGTGGCTCATCGGCGTCGCCGACAAGCCCTCCGTCTCGACCTTCGCGCGACGTCGCATCTGGCGGATCTTCCCGGCATACCTCGTCGTCCTCCTCGTGACCGCTCTCGTGCTGCCCGGTTCACGTCCGCTCGAGGCCGATGGCTGGTTCCGGGCCCTCACGCTGACCAACACCTTCGGGGCCGATGGGCTGCGCCCCGGGATGGAGCACACCTGGAGCCTCGGGACCGAGCTCTCCTGGTATGCCGCCGTCCCCCTCGTCGCGGTCGCCGTCGCGACGCTGTCGCGGTTGCGTGGCCTCAGGCATCCCGTGCGGCCCATGCTCGTCGCAGTCGCGATCGCCTTCGCCGTCAGTGCGGGGTGGCGCTACTACGTGATGTTCCACGTCGAGGACTTCGGGCGGATGATCACCTTCCCGTTGTGGCTGCCGGGCTTCATCATCTGCTTCATGCTCGGTGCACTGGTCGCACACCTGCTCGTCGTCGAGCAGAGCGGACGCGGCACGATGCGCGCGGTGCGCTGGTTCGCGGGCCACCAGTGGCTCGTCATCGTCGTGGCGCTCGCGCTCGCCCTGCTGGGCAACTCGCCCCTCGGCGGTCCGTGGACGTTCCAGCCGGCCACCTTCTCGGAGGTCTCCATCCGCACGGCGGCCTGCACGTTGCTCGCGGTCGTGCTCCTCGTGGGTGTGGCCGCGGGAGCCGACGACTCCCCGCTCAACCGCCTCTTCTCGATGCGCTGGCTGGTCGCGACAGGGCGCTGGTCCTACGGCATCTACCTGTGGCACATGCCGGCGATGCTGCTCCTCGCCGACGGGGTGTCGATCCAACCCGGCTTCGCGGGGCTCGCGATCTGGCTCGCGATCCTGCTCGCCGTGGCGATCCCGCTCGGGGCGCTGACCTACCACTTCGTCGAGCGGCCGGCGATCGCGTGGAGCAAGGGCATCCCGCTCCACCTGCGCTGAGCCTGCCGCGAGGGCGATGTGCGACTGCCCCACCGCTGGGACTGTCGCGGCTCAGCAGCCCTCGTGGCGGCGTCCCGGTGGCGGCGTCGGCCACTCCCCCACGGGTGTCGTGGCGACGTAGAGCAGACCCGACGCCATCGACAGCATCGACCGTGAGACGAACCGGTCGAACCGGTCGATCGGCTTCGGGAAGAACGCGGGGACACCCTCGCGTCGGCGCACGGTGTAGCCGTAGCGCTCGAGGATCTCTGTCAGCGCCCGGAAGGTGAAGACCTTGAGGTGGCCCTGCACCTGGTTGCCCTGGCCGAGGACCCGGTGGCGACGCCCGAGCGCGACCTCGCTGCTCGTCTCGGTCCCGAGGGGCTGCACGCCGAACGGCACGAGGACGCGGTTGGCCCACGACACCATGTTGGGCGTGGACACGACGAGGGTCCCCCCGGGCACGAGGACGCGACGGATCTCGCGGAGGAAGGCGTCGGGGTCGGGAACGTGCTCGATGATCTCCCCGGCGACGACGCAGTCGAAGCTCGCGTCCTCGAACGGCAGCCGCTGGGTGACGTCGCCGCGCGCGTAGTCGAACCGCTCGCTCGCCACGTCGTCGTAGACGTCGACGCCCGTGAGGCCCGTGAGCCCCGCATCCGCGAGCCGGTCGAGCAGGAAGCCGCGTCCGCAGCCGATGTCCAGCAGGCGCTCGGGACGGAGCTCGGTGACGAGCTCGATGATCCGGGCCAGGCGTGGGTCGACCCGCGAGATGTAGGTGACGTTGCCCTGGTAGTACTCCTCGAAGCTCATGAGCGTCCTTCCCAGGAGGGCGAGCCGTAGGACGACGTCCATGCCGTCGGTGTGTGGTCGGTCGGTCCTTCGCTGCCGGAGCCCCCACCGGAGCCCCCGGGGTCGTCCGGCCCGTCCCCCGCGTCCGACCTCGCCCCGGGGTCGTCCGCAGCGGGGCCGGTGGGGTGCATCGCGCTCGAGACGTAGCCGGCACCCACGAGGGTGAGCAGCGCGAGACCGATCGCCCCCAGGGCCAGCGACTTGTCCCGGTCCGGGAGCTGGCCACACAGCTGTGTGGAGATCGTGTCGTGCGCGGGGGCGAGCGGCGTGCCGCAGCGGATCAGCGTGCCGTCGGCCCCGGACGCCGCCACCGTCGCGAACATCGACGCGGTCGCGAGAGCGAGGGCCGGCACCGCCAGCACCGACGCCAGCGCGACGCCGCGGACCCACGGGCGCCCGAGGACGCGCGGCAGGGCGAGCTCGCTCAGCAGGAGCAGCACGCCCGCGGCGATGGCGAGCGCCACCGCGAGGGTCTTCGCTCCCCCGACGAGGTCACGGCACACGAAGTCGGCGAGGGGGTCGGTCGCCGGGGCGGCCGGAGACCCGCAGCCCACGGGTACGAGGTTCTGGCCCGGGGCGTTGACCGGGGTCACCCAGACGAGGATCGCGGAGCCCAGGAGCGCCGCGGCGGCGACCCGCAGGAGGCGCAGGAGCCACACCGGTGCGGTGTCGGCGGCGTTCATGCTGTGTCACTTTCCCCGGGACGGACCTCCACGCAGGCAGCGAGGAAGTGGACCCAGATGGCGAGGCCACCGATGTGGTGGGCGACCAGGTTGTCGTTGAGCCGGGTGGCGGGCGGGTACAGCGGGAGCGAGGACCCGAGGAACCAGGCCACCGGCACCGCGACGAGCAGGACGACGGCGGCCGTCGCGAGGACGCGGCCACCCGGCCGGACCACCCGCTCGCCGACGAGCAGGAGCAGGGCGACGACGGCGGCGACCCAGCCCACGGTGGCCCAGACCGCAGCCGCGGCGAGAAGCCACAGCGGTGGCTCCCACGGGGCCGGCCGTGGACGTCTGGCGACAGCAGTGCTCATGCCACGTCCTTCCGTCGTCGGTCCCGCCACTGTGAGGCACGCATCGGCAGGGTGCCACCTCGCGCGCCGAGGAGGAGCACGAGGAGGCACGCGACCAGGGCGGCACCGCTGACCAGCCAAGCGCCCAGCGCGGGGCGGGCGGGCGCGAATGAGATGGAGATGACGTCGCCGGGGTCGGCGTTGACCCGCCACCCGGAGGCGTACCCGTCGAGGACCAGGGGCGCACCAAGGTCCTTGGCACCCAGGGCGGCGGTCCACCGCTCGTCGTAGGACTGGCCCGACGACACGAGGCACGGCGAGCAGCCGGACGTGAGGCGGAGGTCCATCGACGCCGTGCCGTGACGCACGACCTCGAAGGTCGGCGCCGCGACCTCGGGCGGGGGCGTGCCCGCCGAGGAGAGCCGGAGGTCGTCGAGCGCCAGCGTCGTGAGGCCCGAGAGCCGGTGGCGCCCCTCGTCGAGTGTGAGGCCGGCCCCGCACGCCTCGAACGGGACCGCCTTGCCGTCGAGGAGGTAGGCGAAGTTCTCGCGGAGGTCCGCCTCGAGGGGCCTGCCGTCGATGGTGCCCACCTCGACGCAGCCCGACGGCGGGGTGACCGTCGTCGTCTTGCGCGGGAGGCCGATGTCTGTGACCCGGACGAAGCCGCTGCCGGTGCGTTCGGTGAGCAGGATCCGCACGCGGTGCGCGTCGACCGCCTCCGGGAGGGTGATCCGGCTCGTCCCCTGCTCGAGGGCGACCTCCGTCGGCTCACCGTCGTTGACCGACACGAGGGCCTTGGTCGCCCAGCTCGTGGAGTCCTGGGTGAAGGTGAACGACGACAGGCGGCGCTCGGGGAAGTCCACCGAGATCCACTCCCCGACGACGGGCTCGTTGGGGACCCAGGCCGTGGTCTCGTCAGGGTCACCGCCGCTGTCGTCGAGGGCCATCGAGGCGCGGGCGTTGGGGTTGCCGAAGGCGCGCGAGCTCGACTGCGCCACGACGTCGTCCTTCTGGCCGGCGAGCTCGTCGATGGCTGCGTCGGAGACACCCCCCGCGAGCCGGACCGTGCCGGTCGCCTCGAACCTGCGCTCGTCGGGGAGGGTGAACTCCCGCTCGAGGGTGGGCTCCTCGGTCGAGAGGCCGTTGGCGTCGCCGATGCTGCGGCGCAGGATGACGTCGAGCGGGACCTCGTCGAGGTCGACGCCGGCCGCCGTGGCAGCCGCCGCGAGCCGGCGCGGGAGCCTGGTCGGCAGGGCGGCCGCGCGGTCGATCGTCACACCGGGGACCGTGATCTCGGAGAACCCCACGGGGCCCGCGCCGGGCCCGTCGACGCCGGTGACCGCGATCGTCAGGCTCGACACGGGACGGTCGCTGATCTCGGCCGAGACGGGGAAGGTGTTCCAGGGCGTGAACGTGAGGTCCTTGACGACCGGCGCCCCGTCGACGACCGCGGTGACCCGCACGTCGGTGATGCCGGCCAGCCCGCCCTGCATCGGGGCGAGGGTGATGAGCGGCATGGCCACCGGGGTGCGCGGCGTGATGACAACCTCGTTGCCCACGCCGGTGCCGAAGTTGCCGAACCGCCACCCCGTCGTCCGGTCGCCGTCGAACGCCTGCGTCACGTCGCCGAAGGCGTGCGGGCCGAAGAGGAGCCCCTGCCCGCGGGTCTCGATGCGGGCGTTGCCCCGGATGACGGCGACCGTCTGGTCGGCCGCGGTGAACAGGGCGCGGGTGGCTGTCGGGTCGACCGTGGCGGGCAGCAGCGGTCCTGCGATCGCGGGGTTGTTGTTGCTCCACTCGCGGCGGGGGTTGCCGTCGGTGAGGACCACCCGCGCCTCGTCCCGGAGGGCTTCGGCGAGCTGTGCGTCGTCGAGCGCGCCGGCGAGCAGCAGGCCCGGCCGGTCGTCGAGGAGTCCGGCGCTCTGCAGGCTCGGCAGCGCGGTGCCGGCGCCGTCGACCACGAGTGCGCCCGCTGCGGGGCGGACCGCCGCCGAGGTGCTCGGGACCGTCCCGGCAACGGACCTCACCATCGCCGGGGCCTGCGCCCCGTGGGCCACCGCGGCCGGGCCGTAGCCCTGCCCGAGGGTCAGTCCCGGGTCCTCCCTGAGCTGGTCCTCGACCCTGGCGCCCACCGACCCGGTGCCCTTGACGTCGTAGCGCCCGATGACGTCACCCGCGCCGATGTATGCCGCGAGCGTCGAGACCGCGCCCTGCGGCAGGGTGCCCTGGTGCAGGCGTCGGTCGACCTCGGCCAGGAGGTTCGCGGCATACACGCCCCCGGAGGGGGACGCGCTGCGGAAGGCGAACGGCTTGCGGAACAGCGACGGACCGATCTCGTCGGGTCCGCTGTAGCCCCACGAGTACGCCGGCACGCCCGTCCCCGGGACCATGAGCACGCGGCCGTCGCCCGGGCGCTCGTTGACCGCGGCGGCTGCCTGCTTCCAGTAGGCCGGGACGTCCATCCGCACCCAGAAGAGGTCCCCGCTGAGGGCCGGCGCCACGGCCCCGGCCACGAGCGCGACCGCCGTCCACCCCGCCACCCAGCGGTGGGTGGCCGTGGAGAGCCGGGGCACGATGGCGGCGACCGCGAGGGCGACGAGGACGGCCAGCCCGAGCTCGAGGACGGCTCCGGCCTTGTTCGTCGTCCGGAACGCGATGAGGCCGGGCACGCCGTCGATCGCGGCGCCAACGGCCCGTCCCCACGCGCTCTTGTCGTCGTTGG
The DNA here is from genome assembly GCF_007992835.1 of Knoellia locipacati. GTDB lineage: Bacteria > Actinomycetota > Actinomycetes > Actinomycetales > Dermatophilaceae > Knoellia > Knoellia locipacati. Next base: position 112,512 of record NZ_BKBA01000009.1, on the reverse strand, counting down.
GGAAGGTCCCGACCATGACGAGGGCGCCCACGAGGACGCACGTCGCGCCGAAGAGGCGCGCGGGTGAGCGCGACAGCCGCACGGCGAGCCCGGCCAGGACGGGAGCGCCGAAGGTCAGCAGGATGACGACGGGCCCGAGGACGTAGGACAGGCGGCCGGGGTCGAACGGGCCGTCGGCGTCGGCGCCGTAGAGGGTCCACATCCCGAGGCCGCGCAGCACCTCGGGGAAGGAGTTGACGGTGTTGATCGCCTGGGTCGACTCGGTCGCCTCGGCGATGGCCGTGCCGACGCCGAGGGCGGAGACGGCGGGGATGAGCCAGTAGGCCGAGAGCACGACGTAGAGCAGGCCGGTGCGCAGGATGAGCCAGGCGACGGATGCGAACCGGTGTCCCTCGACGAGGACCGCGTGGACGACGACGGGGATGACGACGACGAGCTGGATGATCGGGACGATTCCCGCGTTGAGGCCGCTCATCGCCGCGAGGACGAGCGCTCCCGCCGCGGCCCAGCGCCACGACGGCGCGCGGAACCCGCGGAGCCAGCAGACGACGAGCCACGGCAGCAGGGCGTAGGGCAGCAGCGTGGGAGTCGTCCCGCCGCCGATGAGCACGTAGGGGTTGGCGGCATACGCGACGGCCGCGGCCACCCCGGCGACGGCGCGGCCGGACGAGCCGGGCCGATCCGCCACGAGCTCGCGCAGCACGAGCCGGGCACCCCACGCCGCGAGGACGAGCAGGGCGATGCGCCATAGCCGCATGATGAGCCAGGCCGGGACGCCGACGACCTCGAAGAGCGAGAACAGCGCGGCCACCGGGACGATGCCGGTGTTGTAGTTCGACGTTCCGAGGTTCGGGGTGTCGAGCCACGCGGAGGCGAAGCGGGCGGCGGTCTGCGATGGCCGCAGGAAGATCTCGGGCTTGGTGTCGGGGGTGAGGACCCCGAAGTCGCTCGCGAGGACGAGCACCACCAGCAGCACGGTGAGCCCGGCCAGCACGCGCGTCTCCGTCGACGCCGCGGCGATGCGTGACCGGAGGTCGCGCGACCGTGTGCTGTTCACTTCACTCCATCGTCAGGGCTACCAGCGGGTACTAATGTAACTGCCGATGAAACTCGACGACCTGCGACGCAACTGGGACGGTCTCGGCAGGACCGACCCCCTCTGGGCGATCCTCGCCTATCCCGAGCGGCACCGCGGCGGCTGGGAGGGCCACGAGGACGACTTCTTCGCCACCGGGCGCCAGGCGGTCGACGAGGTCATGGCGATGCTCGGGCGCGTCGGCGCGACGCCGGCCGCGATGCACCGCGCGATGGACTTCGGCTGCGGCGCAGGCCGCCTCACCCAAGGTCTCGCCGGCCACTTCGAGCGTGCCGACGGCGTCGACATCGCCGCCTCGATGGTCGAGCTCGCCCGGCGCCACAACCGTGCCGGCGACCGCGTGGAGTACCACCTCAACGAGGCCCCCGACCTCGCTCTCTTCGGGGACGACACCTTCGACTTCCTGCTGAGCATCATCGTGCTGCAGCACATCCCCAACGACCTCAAGACCGGCTATCTCGAGGAGTTCGTCCGCGTCCTGCGCCCCGGGGGCGTCGCGGCGTTCACCGTCCCGAGCCACGGCGACTTGAGCATCGAGGGCATCGTGCGCCGGCTCCCGAACTCCTGGCAGAACGTCTACCGCCGGCGCCGCTACGGCTACGACGACGTCATGGAGTTCCACCCGCTCAAGCGGTCCCGGGTCGAGGCCGCACTGCGCGCTGCGGGCGCCGAGGTCGTCCACGTCGAGCGCGAGCACATGGCAGGACCGCGCTACACGTCGTTCATGTACGTCGTGCGCAAACCGGCCGCCCCCGTAGCGGAGCTGTGAGCCAGGCGGCGCCCCTGCCCGCGGAGTCCCCCACCACCGTGGTCGCCCCGGCGCGGCGCGGTGTGGGCGCCGGGGTGGTCGGGGCGGGCACCCTCGTCGCCAACGTCTTCGGCTACGCGCTGTTCCTCGTCCTCAACCGCGAGCTCGGTGCGGACGAGCTCGGCGCCGTCGCCTCGCTGCTCAACCTCGTCATCATCGCCGGCGTGGCCGCCCTCTCGACCCAGCTCGTCAGCGCGTGGCGCGTGGCCCTGCACCGGCCCGACGCCCACGCGACGGCCCTGCGCACCGGCGCAGTCGTGGGTCTCGTCGTCACGGCCGTCGTCGGCCTGCTCACCCCGGCGATCGTGCCGCTGCTCCACCTCGACGGTCCGGCACCGGTCCTCCTCGTCGCGGCCGCGATGGTCCCGACCTGCGTCACCGCGGCCGTCCAGGGCACCCTCCAGGGCGGCGAGCGGTTCGTCGCCCTCGGCGTGGTCTACGCGCTGGCGTCGACGGCACGCACCGCCGGCGGCGCCGTCGCCGCGTGGCTCGGCTGGGGCGTCACCGGCGTCATGACGCTCACGGCCGTCGCCGCCTGGGTCGTCGCGCTCGGCACGGTCCTGCTCGTGCGCGAGCACGTCGGACGCAGCCTCGACGCCGACGTCCCCACCCAGGTCCGTCGCGTGCTCGCCGGGATGGCCGGCACCTCCGCACTCCTCGTGGCCTCGACGATCGACACCCCGGTCGCCCGTCACGTCCTGTCCGGTGACAGCTCCGGCGCGTATGCCGTCCTCAGCCTCTTCGCGAAGGCCGCCTTCTGGGGACCGGCCTTCCTCGTCACCGTGCTCTACCCGGGCATGTCCCGGGCCCGGGGCGCCCGGCCCCTGCTGCTCGCGCTGGGTGGGACCGCCGCGATCGTCGCCGTCGGGGTGGCCCTCTCGGCGGTGCTGTCGACGCCGCTGGTGCGGATCGTGGGCGGGCCGGCATACGGGCACCTCGCCGACCTCGTCCCGGTGTTCACGGCGCTCGGGGGCGCGTGGGCGCTCGCCCAGGTGCTCGTGTTCTGGGGAGCCGCCCGCGGGTGGCACGCCGTCGGCTACCTCGTGTGGACCGCCGTCGGGGTCGCCACGGTCGTCGTCGTCCTCTGGCGGCACGACACGCTCCGTGAGGTGGCGACGACGTTCCTCGCAGCCTCGCTCGCCGTGGCCGTGGTCGGCACGCTCGTGAGCCTGCCGCGACCCACGGCGCGGAGCACGACGAGCTGAGTCAGGAGCCGTCGTCCTCGGGTCCGAGGTCGACGCTCGGGCTCGCCGCGGCGCCGAGGACGACGCCGACGACCACCGCGAGCAGGAGGCCGTAGGCGGGGCGCTGGGCGGACGGGACGAGGTCCCAGATCGCGATCGTCGTGAGGATGAGCAGCACGAGCCACACGAGCCCGGCACTCATCGGGGAGGTCCCGGGCACCACGGTGTGGCGGCGCCAGGTGGTGACGAGCGTGATCGCGACGAACCCGAAGATCGCCGAGGTGAGGAGCAGCCCGGGCCCGAACGCGCGGTCGTGGTCGTAGCGCCACATCGACGCCACGAGGCTGACGACCAGCGTGAGCAGGCCGATCGAGGCGTTGACCAGTCGCGTGACCTTCATGGTCGCTCCGTCCGTCGGACGGCATCGGCGGCTCTGCGGTCGCCCGTGCCGATGCCCGCAGACTACGACCGCGTATGCCGTCCGTACCGGCGAACGAGGATGTTGCCGGGGTGCCGTCGTGGACGGCGGCCGGCTCAGCGAGACGCCGCGCGCTCAGCGAGGCGCGTCGCACCGCGCGCTCGGCTCGTTCAGTGCGCGGCGTCGTGCCAGCTGTGGCCGAGCCCCACGCTGACGTCGAGCGGGACGTCCATCTCGATCGCGCGGCCCATCTCGTGGCGCACGAGCGCCTCGACGTCGTCGCGCTCGCCCTTGGCCACCTCGAGCACGAGCTCGTCGTGGACCTGGAGCAGCATGCGCGACTTCGCACCGGACTCGCGCAGGGCGTTGTCGACCCCCATCATCGCGAGCTTGATGATGTCGGCGGCCGAGCCCTGGATCGGTGCGTTGAGCGCCATGCGCTCGGCGCCCTCGCGCCGCTGCCGGTTGTCGCTCGTGAGGTCGGGCAGGTAGCGGCGTCGGCCGAGCATCGTCGCGGTGTAGCCGGTGGCGCGGGCCTCGGCCACGACCTCGCGGAGGTAGTCGCGCACCCCGCCGAACCGTGCGAAGTACTCGTCCATGAGGCCCTGTGCCTCGCCGGTCGAGATCGTCAGCTGCTTGGACAGGCCGAACGCGGACAGGCCGTAGGCGAGGCCGTAGCTCATCGCCTTGACCTTGCTGCGCATCTCGGCGGTGACGTCCTGCGGCTCGACGCCGAAGACCCGCGCGCCGACGAACCGGTGGAGGTCCTCCCCCGTGCGGAACGCCTCGATGAGTCCCTCGTCGCCGGAGAGGTGCGCCATGATCCGCATCTCGATCTGGCTGTAGTCGGCGCTCATGAGCGACTCGTAGCCGTCGCCGACGACGAACACCTCGCGGATGCGGCGCCCCTCCTCGGTGCGGATCGGGACGTTCTGGAGGTTGGGGTCGGTCGAGCTGAGGCGACCGGTCGCGGCGATCGTCTGGATGTAGGTCGTGTGGATCCGCTGGTCCTCGGCCACCGACTTGATGAGCCCCTCGACGGTGATCCGCAGCCGGGTGGCGTCGCGGTGGCGCAGCAGCGCCTCGAGGAAGGGGTGCTGGGTCTTGGCGAAGAGGTCGGTCAGGGCGTCGGCGTCGGTGGTGTAGCCGGTCTTGGTGCGGCGCGTCTTGGGCAGCCCGAGCGTCTCGAAGAGCACCGTCTGCAGCTGCTTGGGCGACCCGAGGTTGATCTGGTCGCCACCGATGGCGTCGTAGGCGTCGAGCTGGGCCTCGCGCACCTTGGCGGCGAAGTCGGCCTCGAGCGAGCTCAAGGCGTCGGTGTCGACGGCGATGCCCGTGCGCTCCATCGACGCGAGGATGTCGACGAGCGGCAGCTCGAGGTCGCGCAGCAGCTCGGTGCCGCCGGTCGACTCGAGCTGCTCGGCGAGGGGGACGGACAGGTCGAGGACCGCGCGGGCCCGCACCATAGCGTCCTGGCCGACGACGGCGTCCCCCTCGTCGACCGACAGGTCGAGCATGCCCTGGCCACCGGCCGGCTCCTCGGCCTTGAGCTCGCGACCGAGGTGGCGCACGACGAGGTCGGCGAGGTCGAAGCTGCGCTGGTCGGGCTTGACGAGGTAGGCGGCGAGCGCGGTGTCCATCGTCACCCCAACCAACGGCATACCGCGCGCCGCGAGCGCGTGCATCTGGCCCTTGGTGTCGTGCAGGATCTTGGGCCGCGTCACGTCGCCGAGCCAGTCGGCGAGCGCGCGCTCACCCTCCTCGTCGAGCTCGGTGACGTCGATGTATGCCGCGGCGTCACCGGCCGTGGCCAGGCCCACCGCGGAGACGTCACCGGTCCCCCGGCCCCATGCCCCGACGACGTGCACACCCGTCGGCTCGGAGCCGACGGCGTGCTCGTCGAGCCAGGCCTTGACGTCGCCCGAGGTGAGGACGGAGGCGTCGAGGTCGAAGCCGCCCTCGGCCTCGTCGGGTGCGGCGTCGAACGTCTCGAAGAGTCGCTCGCGCAGGACGCGGAACTCGAGGCCGTCGAAGACCTTGTGGACCTCCTCGCGGTCCCAGGTGGCGCGCTCGAGGTCGGCGATCGTCACGGGGAGGGTGAGGTCGCGGACGAGCTGGTTGAGCCGGCGGTTGCGCAGGACGCCGCTGAGGTGCTCGCGCAGCGACTCGCCCGCCTTGCCCTTGATCTCGTCGGCATGGGCGACGACTCCGGCCAGGTCGCCGTAGAGCCCGAGCCACTTGGCAGCCGTCTTGGGGCCGACCCCGGGCACGCCCGGCAGGTTGTCGCTCGTCTCGCCCACGAGGGCGGCGAGGTCGCTGTAGCGCTCGGGCGGCACGAGGTACTTGTCCTCGACGGCCTTGGGGTCCATCCGCCAGACGTCGGAGACGCCGCGCACGGGATAGATGAGCGAGACCTTGTCGGTGACGAGCTGAAAGGCGTCACGGTCGCCGGTGCAGATGACGACCTCCATGCCCTCGGCCTCGGCCATCGTCGTCAGGGTCGCGATGACGTCGTCGGCCTCGAACCCGTCGAGCTGGACGTGCTTGATGCGCAGCGCGTCGAGCACCTCGCGCACGAGCGCGACCTGACCCTGGAACTCGCTCGGGGTCGCCGACCGGGTCGCCTTGTAGTCGGAGTACTCCTCGGAGCGGAAGGTCTGGCGCGAGACGTCGAAGGCCACCGCGACGTGGGTCGGCGCCTCGTCGCGCAGCACGTTGATGAGCATCGAGGTGAAGCCGTAGACGCCGTTGGTGTGCTGACCGGTGCTCGTCGAGAAGTTCTCCACCGGCAACGCGAAGAACGCGCGGTAGGCAAGGGAATGACCGTCGAGGAGAAGGAGGCGACTCACGCATGGCAGCCTATGGCCAGCCCCCGACAGCAGAGAAGGCGACCACCATGAGCAGCGCAGCACAGGACGACCGGCCCGTCACCGGGCAGACGACGGCACGCACCCCGAACACCCTCATGCGGCGCATGGGGATCGAGATCCTCGAGGCCACGGCCGAGCGGGTCGTGGGGACGATGCCGGTCGAGGGCAACACCCAGCCCTACGGCCTCCTGCACGGCGGGGCGTCGGTCGTGCTGGCCGAGACCCTGGGCTCGGTCGGCTCGGCCCTGCACGCCGGGCCGCAGCGGATCGCCGTCGGCACCGACATCAACGCGACCCACCACCGCGCGGCGCGCAGCGGGCTGGTCACCGGTGTCGCGACCCCCATCTCGCTCGGCAACACCCTGTGCTCGTGGGAGATCGTCATCACCGACGAGGACGGACGCAAGGTCTGCACGTCACGGATCACGTGCCTCCTGCGCGACGCACCCCCCAGCGCCACGACCGACTGATCTCAGCTGGCGCGGGAGGCGACGGCGCGCAGCGACCGGCGCCGCCGGATGAGCTGGTCGACGGCCGCGCCGACCCCACCCGTGGGAGCGAGCCGGCGACGCAGCGCGCTCGTGCCGACGACGCGCCGGACGATGACCGACGAGAAGCCGAGCCGGGCGAAGAAGCGGTGCGCCTCGCGGCTCTGCGTCGGGACGTTGCTCACGATGACGTCGGAGCCGGAGCGCTCGGCGAGGCCCACGACCGCGCACAGGAGCGACCGCGCCACGCCGTGACGGCGGGCGGACGGCTCGACGTAGAGCTGCTCGACGGCGATCTCGGGCTCGGGGCTCAGCCCGAACGGGTTCTCGGAGGTCATGACGTAGCCGACCGGGCGGCCGTCGATCCGGGCCACGTGGGCGAAGACGTCGGGTCGGCTCATCGCGGTGGCGAACCGGCCGTCGCCCGCGAAGCGCGCCGCCACCTCGACGGGCACACCGGCGTCGACCTTGGCCGCCATCCACAGAGCCACGAGGTCATCGAGGTCGTCCTTGGGCACGGCGGACACCTCGACCAGGTTGCGCACCACGGTGCCTCCTCGACCTCACAGCCCCCTGCGTGGTTGACATGTTGACATTACGGGTCGATCTGGCCTCGCGATAGCCCATCACGAAAGATCTTCCGCCGAAACGTAGAGTTCCCGCCGTGGATCCCACCTTCCCCGGCCTCGGCACGGCCATCAACGTCGCCACCGTCGTCATCGGCGCCCTCGCCGGGATGGCCGTCGGTCACCGCTTCCCCGACCGGACCCGCTCGGTCGTCACCGACTGCCTCGGGCTCACGACGCTCCTCATGGCCGGGCTGTCCGCGGTGAGCGTCACCGACGACGTCCTGTCCGACGCCACCGGCTCCGGGGCCCCCGTGCTCATCGTCCTGGGGTCGCTGCTCATCGGCTCGATCCTCGGGTCGCTGCTGCGCATCGGCGACCGGCTCGAGACGCTCGCAGGGACGATCGAGGGGTGGTTCGCCCGCCGCTCCCCCGCACTCGCCGACACCGACGACCCGGCCCACGGCACCTCGGCCCGCGAGAAGTTCATCGAGGGCTGGCTCAGCGCCTCGCTCCTCTTCTGCGTCGGCCCGCTGACGATCCTCGGGTCGCTCTCCGACGGCCTCGGGCGCGGGATCGACCAGCTGCTCCTCAAGTCCGTGCTCGACGGGTTCGCCGCCCTCGCCTTCGCCTCGACGTTCGGCATCGGCGTGCTGCTCTCGGCCGGGTCGGTCGCCGTCGTCCAGGGCGCCCTCACGGTCGTGGGCGTGCTGCTGGGCTCGGTGCTGCCCGAGCCGCACATCCTCGCGCTCACCGCGACGGGCGGGCTCATGCTCGCCGGCATCGGCCTGCGCCTGCTCCGCATCAAGGACGTGCCCGTCGCCGACATGCTGCCGGCGCTCGTCGTCGCTCCCCTGCTGACCCAGCTCGTCATCGCGCTGAGGTGAGCGACCTGCGTATGCCGGGCGGCCGGCATACGTGGTCAGCGCCGCAGGCGCGTCAGGCCTTCTCCATCCCGGCGACGACGGCGTCCGAGACCTCTTTCATGCCCATGCGGCGGTCCATCGCGGTCTTCTGGATCCAGCGGAAGGCCTCGGACTCGGTGATCTTGAGCTTGGCCATGAGCACGCCCTTGGCGCGGTCGACGGCCTTGCGGGTCTCGAGGCGCTCACCGAGGTCGGCGACCTCGCTCTCGAGGGTCTTGAGCTCGCCCCAGCGGGACATCGCGATGTCGATCGCGGGCACGACGTCGGTCGCCGTGAACGGCTTGACGATGTAGGCCATGACACCGGCGTCGCGGGCGCGCTCGACGAGCTCGGTCTGGCTGAACGCCGTGAGCATGACGACGGGGCAGATCCGCTCCTTGCCGATCTGCTCGGCTGCGGAGATGCCGTCGAGGACGGGCATCTTGACGTCCATGATGACGAGGTCCGGGCGGAGCTCGGTGGCCATCTCGACGGCCTGCTCACCGTTGCTCGCCTGACCGACCACGTCGTAGCCGGCCTCCCCCAGCATCTCGGAGAGGTCGAGGCGGATGATCGCCTCGTCCTCGGCGACGAGGATGCGCTTGGCGGTGGGGGTGGTCTCGGTCGTCTTCTCGGTCACGAGAGCAGCCTAGGGGACGTGGCGGTCAGGGGTGCCGAGGGCGGGACTTGAACCCGCACGCCCTTGCGGGCAAAGCATTTTGAGTGCTCCGTGTCTGCCATTCCACCACCCCGGCGGGCGTCGGCACATCCTACCGGCGGCGCCGGCGTGGTCGTGTCCACGTCGGCTCCGCGCAGCGCTCAGGAGGTCGTCGTCGAGCCTTCGTATGCCGGGGCCGCCTTGTTCTTGGCGTCACCGATGCGGTGCACGCGCAGGGCGTTGGTGGAGCCGGGGATGCCGGGCGGCGAGCCGGCGACGATGACGACGAGGTCGCCCTCGACGGCGCGACCGCACGCGAGCAGCTCCTCGTCGACCTGGACGGCGTAGTCGTCGGTGTGCCGCGGCTCCGCCGTGAGGAAGGTCTCGACGCCCCACGTGAGCGCGAGCTTGGAGCGGGTGGCCTGGAAGGGCGTGAAGGCGAGCATCGGGATCCGGGGCCGCACGCGTGCCAGGCGGCGGGCGGAGTCGCCGCCGACGGTGAAGGTGATGAGGAACTTGCAGCCCACGAGCTCGCCGATCTCGGCGGCGGCCGCCGTCACGGCGCCACCCTTGGTGCGGGGCTTGGTGTCGAGCGGGAGGATGCGGCCGAGACCGTGCTCCTCGGTGTTCTCGATGATCCTGGCCATGGTGCTCACGGCCTCCATCGGGTGCGCACCGACGCTCGTCTCCCCCGAGAGCATGAGCGCGTCGGCGCCGTCGAGCACCGCGTTGGCGGCGTCGGAGGCCTCGGCGCGGGTCGGGCGGCTGTTGGTGATCATCGACTCGAGCACCTGGGTCGCGACGATGACCGGCTTGGCGTTGCGGCGGCCGAGCTCGCAGGCCCGCTTCTGGACGAGCGGGACGGTCTCGAGCGGCATCTCGACGCCGAGGTCGCCGCGCGCCACCATGAGGCCGTCGAAGGCCCGGACGATCTCGTCGAGGTTGTCGACGGCCTGCGGCTTCTCGATCTTGGCGATGACGGGCAGGCGCAGGCCCTTCTCGTCCATGATCCGGTGGACCGGCTCGATGTCGGCGGCGCTGCGGACGAAGGACAGGGCGATCATGTCGACCCGCTGGTCGAGGGCCCAGCGCAGGTCCTCCTCGTCCTTCTCGGACAGGGCCGGCACGCTCATCGCGGCGCCCGGCACGTTGATGCCCTTGTTGTTGCTGAGGACGCCGCCCTCGACGACCTCGCAGACGATGTCGGTCGCGTCGGACTCGACGACGAGCAGGTTGAGCTTGCCGTCGTCGATGAGGATCGTGTCGCCGGCGGACACGTCGGACGGCAGGCCGGCATAGGTCGTGCCGACGATGTCCTTGGTGCCCTCGACCTCGCGGTTGGTGATCGTGAACCGGGCGCCGACCTCGAGCATGACCGAGCCGTCCTTGAACCGTCCGGTGCGGATCTTGGGGCCCTGGAGGTCGGCGAGGATGCCGACCGCGTGGCCCGTCTCGTCGCTCGCCCGGCGCACGTCGAGATAGACGCGGGCGTGGTCGGCGAGGTCGCCGTGGGAGAGGTTGAAACGGGCCACGTCCATCCCCGAACGGACGAGCTCGCGGAGCTGTTCGGGGCTGGACGTGGACGGACCCAGAGTGCAGACGATCTTGGCGCGGCGCATGCCGCCAGCCTATCGAGGCAACCGTTTACGCGGTGACGCGGGTCACACCGTGAGAGGACGGTCCGTGGGGTTGACCGGACGGGGCAGCCGGGAGGGCTTGCCCGACAGCCAGGCGTCGACGTGGTGCGCCGCAGCCCGACCCTCGGCGATGGCCCAGACGATGAGCGACTGACCGCGTCCGGCGTCGCCGGCGACGAAGACGCCCGGCACGCTCGACATGTAGTCCGAGCCGCGACGGACGTTGGAGCGCTCGTCGAGCTCGACGCCCAGCTGGGCGACGAGGGACTCGGTCTGCGGCCCGAGGAAGCCCATGGCGAGGAGCACGAGCTGCGCGGGGATGACCCGCTCGGTGCCCTCGACGGTCTCGAAGCCGGTCTCGCCGCGTCGCACCTCGTGGATGCGCAGGCCGCTGACCTGCCCTTCGTCGTCGGACAGGATCTCCTGGGTGCTCACGGCATACAGGCGGTCACCGCCCTCCTCGTGCGCGGAGGCGACCCGGAACGTCATCGGGTAGGTCGGCCACGGCTGTCCCGCGGCGCGCTCCTCCCCCGGCTGCGGCATGATCTCCAGGCTGGTGACCGAGCGCGCGCCCTGCCGGTGCGAGGTGCCGATGCAGTCGGCGCCGGTGTCACCGCCACCGATGACGATGACGTCCTTGCCCTCGGCCGTGACCTGGCCGTCGACGCTCTCGCCGATGGCGACCCGGTTGGCCGGGGGCAGGAAGTCCATCGCCTGCATGACCCCCTCGATCTGTCGTCCGGGGACCTCGAGGTCACGCGGGACCGTCGCGCCCATGGCGATGACGACGGCGTCGTAGCGGGCCTTGAGCTGCTCCCAGGTGACGTCGTTGCCGACGTCGACCGAGCTGCGGAAGCGGGTGCCCTCGGACTGCATCTGCTGGAGACGGCGGTCGAGGACCGACTTCTCCATCTTGAACTCGGGGATGCCGTAGCGGAGCAGGCCACCAGGGCGGTCGGCGCGCTCGTAGACCGCGACGGTGTGGCCGGCGCGGGTCAGCTGCTGCGCGGCGGCCAGACCGGCCGGACCGGAGCCGACGACGGCCACGGTCTTGCCGGAGAGGCGCTCCGGCGGGCGGGGCGAGACCCCACCGTCGGCGAAGGCCTTCTCGATCGTCGTCACCTCGACCTGCTTGATCGTCACCGCCGGCTGGTTGATGCCGAGCACGCAGGCGGTCTCGCAGGGTGCCGGGCAGAGCCGGCCGGTGAACTCCGGGAAGTTGTTCGTGGCGTGCAGCCGCTCGATCGCCGAGCGCCAGTCGCCCTTCCACGCGAGGTCGTTCCACTCGGGGATGAGGTTGCCCAGCGGACAGCCGCTGTGGCAGAACGGGATCCCGCAGTCCATGCAGCGGCCGGCCTGGCGCTGGAGCTGCCCGAGCTCCTGCTCCTCGTAGACCTCGCGCCAGTCCTTGATGCGGACCGGCACGGGGCGGCGGGCAGGGAGCTCGCGCTCACGGGTCTTGAGAAAGCCTTGGGGGTCAGCCACGGGATGCCTCCATGATGCGGTCCCAGACCTCGGTGCCGTCGAGGTCGAGGCCCTCGGCCTCGGCTGCGGCACGCACGTCGAGGACCCGCTGGTAGTCGCGGGGAAGGATGAGCGAGAAGCGGTCGCGGGCCGTCTCCCAGCTCTCGAGGAGCCGGGCGGCGACCGGCGAGCCGGTGAGCTCGCGGTGACGCTCGAGGAGGTCGCGGACCACCGCGACGTCCCCGTCACGCAGGCCGGAGACGTCGACGAGGTCACGGTTGACGCGGGACTCGTCGAGGTCGAGGACGTAGGCCACGCCGCCGGACATGCCGGCCGCGACGTTGCGCCCGGTGGAGCCGAGCACGAGGACGGTGCCGCCGGTCATGTACTCGAGCCCGTGGTCACCCACACCCTCGACGACGGCGGTGATGCCGGAGTTGCGGACGCAGAAGCGCTCGCCCACCCGGCCGCGCAGGAAGATCTCGCCCGACGTCGCGCCGTAGCCGATGACGTTGCCGGCGATGACGTTGTCCTCGGCGGTGAGCGGCGCCGTCGGGTCGGGCGCGACGACGATGCGCCCACCCGACAGGCCCTTGCCGACGTAGTCGTTGGCGTCGCCGACGAGGCGCAGGGTCACGCCCTTGGGCACGAACGCACCGAAGCTCTGTCCCGCCGACCCGCGCAGGGTGAGGTCGATCGTGCCGTCGGGCAGCCCCGAGGCGTGCACGCGGGTGACCTCGTGGCCCAGCATCGTGCCGACCGTGCGGTTGACGTTGCGGACCGTGAACTCCCCGGTGACGGGGGTGCCGTCGTCGATGGCCTCGCGGGCCACGGCGATGAGCTGGTGGTCCAGGGCCTTCTCGAGACCGTGGTCCTGCCCGACCGTGTGGCGCTTGCCGGAGCCGTCAGGGCTCTCGACCTCGGCGAGGATCGGCGCGAGGTCGAGACCCGACGCCTTCCAGTGCGCGATCGCCTTGCTCGTGTCGAGGGCGGTGATCTGGCCGATCGCCTCCTCGATGCTGCGGAAGCCCAGCGATGCCAGGTGCTCGCGCACCTCCTCGGCGATGTACTCGAAGAAGGTCTCGACGAACTCCGGCTTGCCGGAGTAGCGCGAGCGCAGCTCCGGGTTCTGGGTGGCGATGCCGACCGGACAGGTGTCGAGGTGGCAGACCCGCATGAGGATGCAGCCGCTCACGACGAGGGGCGCGGTGGCGAAGCCGAACTCCTCGGCGCCGAGCAGCGCGGCGATGACGACGTCACGGCCGGTCTTGATCTGGCCGTCCACCTGCACGACGATCCGGTCGCGCAGCCCGTTGAGCACGAGCGTCTGCTGCGTCTCGGCGAGGCCGAGCTCCCAGGGGCCGCCCGCGTGCTTGAGCGAGGTGAGCGGCGAGGCGCCGGTGCCACCGTCGTGGCCCGAGATGAGGACCACGTCGGCGTGCGCCTTGGAGACACCCGCCGCGACCGTGCCGACCCCGATCTCGGACACGAGCTTGACGTGGATCCGGGCCGACGGGTTGGCGTTCTTGAGGTCGTGGATGAGCTGGGCGAGGTCCTCGATCGAGTAGATGTCGTGGTGCGGCGGCGGGCTGATGAGACCGACACCGGGCGTGCTGTGCCGGGTCCGGGCCACCCACGGGTAGACCTTGGGTCCGGGCAGCTGGCCGCCCTCGCCGGGCTTGGCGCCCTGCGCCATCTTGATCTGGATGTCGTCGGCGTTCGTGAGGTAGACCGAGGTGACGCCGAAGCGTCCCGAGGCCACCTGCTTGATCGCCGAGCGGCGCTCGGGGTCGAGCAGCCGGTCGAGGTCCTCGCCGCCCTCACCGGTGTTGGAGCGACCACCGAGGCGGTTCATCGCGACCGCGAGGGTCTCGTGCGCCTCCTGGCTGATCGAGCCGTAGCTCATCGCACCGGTGTTGAAGCGCTTGACGATCTCGCTCACCGGCTCGACCTCGTCGACCGGGATGGGCTCGCGCCCGGCCCTGCCACCGAGCTCGAAGAGCCCGCGCAGCGTCATGAGGCGCTCGGCCTGGTTGTCGATGCGCTCGGTGTACTGCTTGAAGATGTCGTAGCGGCGCTCACGGGTGGCGTGCTGGAGCCGGAAGACGGTGTCGGGGTCGAAGAGGTGCGGCTCGCCCTCGCGCCGCCACTGGTACTCGCCGCCGACGCGGAGCTTGCGGTGCGACAGGATCACGCCGTCGGTCGGGTACGCCGAGTCGTGACGGGCCGCGGTCTCGGCAGCGATGACGTCGAGCCCGATGCCACCGAGCTGCGAGACCGTGCCGGTGAAGTACTGGTCGACGAGCTCCTGCGAGAGGCCGAGTGCCTCGAAGACCTGGGCGCCGCGGTAGGACGCCACGGTCGAGATGCCCATCTTGGACATCACCTTGAGGATGCCCTTGCCGAGCGCCTTGATGAGGTTCTTGACGGCCTCCTCGGCGGTGACGCCGGTGATGGCGCCGGTGCGGACCATGTCCTCGACGGTCTCCATCGCGAGGTAGGGGTTGATGGCCGCCGCTCCGTAGCCCACGAGCAGGGCGACGTGGTGGACCTCGCGCACGTCACCGGCCTCGACGAGGAGACCGACCATGTTGCGGGTCTTCTCGCGGATGAGGTGGTGGTGGACGGCCGAGGTGAGCAGCAGCGACGGGATCGGCGCGTGGTCGCGGTCGGAGTCGCGGTCGGACAGCACGACGAAGCGCGCCCCCCGCGCGATGGCCTCGCTCACCTCGCGGCAGATCTCGTCGAGGCGGGCGCGCAGGGCCGGCTCGCCGGCGTCGACGAGGTAGGTGCCGCGGACGACGTGGGTGGCATAGCCGGGCAGGTCGCCGTCGGCGTTGATGTGGACGATCTTGGCGAGCTGGTCGTTGTCGATGACCGGGAACGGCAGGACGACCTGGCGCGCGTGGACCGGTGACGCCTCGAGCATGTTGCCCTCGGGTCCGATGACCGTGCCGAGCGAGGTGACGAGCTCCTCGCGGATGGCGTCGAGCGGCGGGTTGGTCACCTGGGCGAAGAGCTGGGTGAAGTAGTCGAAGAGGAGGCGGGGCTTGTCCGAGAGGACGGCGACGGGCGAGTCGGTGCCCATCGAGCCGAGGGCCTCGCCACCCGTGCGCGCCATGGGCGCGAGGAGGATCTTGAGCTCCTCCTCGGTGTAGCCGAAGGTGCGCTGACGACGCGCCACCGAGGCCGCCGTGTGGATGATGTGCTCGCGCTCGGGCAGGTCCTCGAGGGTGAGCAGGCCGGCGTGCAGCCACTCCTCGTAGGGGTGCTCGGCGGCGAGCTCGGACTTCACCTCGTCGTCGCTGACGATCCGTCCTGCGGCGGTGTCGATGAGGAACATCCGTCCCGGCTGGAGCCGGCCGCGCTTGACGACCTTGTCGGCGGGCAGCTCGAGGACGCCGGACTCGGAGGCGAGGACGACGAGGCCGTCCTCGGTCACCCAGTAGCGCCCGGGGCGCAGGCCGTTGCGGTCGAGGACCGCACCGATGAGCGTGCCGTCCGTGAAGGCCACGCAGGCCGGGCCGTCCCACGGCTCCATGAACGTCGAGTGGAACTCGTAGAAGGCGCGTCGGGCCGGGTCCATCTCGGCGTGGTTCTCCCACGCCTCGGGGATCATCATGAGCACGGCGTGCGGGAGCGAGCGGCCACCGAGGTGGATGAGCTCGAGGACCTCGTCGAAGCTCGCCGAGTCGGACGCGTCCGGGGTGCAGACCGGGAAGAGCCGGTCGAGGTCGCCCTTGACGACGTCGGAGACCAGCTGGCTCTCGCGGGCGCGCATCCAGTTCCGGTTGCCCTTGACGGTGTTGATCTCACCGTTGTGGGCCATGAGCCGGTAGGGGTGCGCGAGCGGCCAGCTCGGGAAGGTGTTGGTCGAGAAGCGCGAGTGGACCAGGGCGAGCTCGGTCGTCAGGCGCTCGTCGGACAGGTCGGGGAAGAACGGCTCCAGCTGGCCGGTCGTGAGCATGCCCTTGTAGACGATCGTGCGGGCCGACAGCGACGGGAAGTAGACCTCGACCTCGCGCTCGGCGCGCTTGCGCAGGCAGAAGGCGAGCCGGTCGAGCTCGATGTCGCGCACCGTGCGGTCGGGAGCGGCGACGAAGAGCTGGCGGAAGTACGGCATACAGGCTCGTGCCATCTCGCCCACGAGCTCAGGGGTCGCCGGGACGTCACGCCACGCGAGGACCTCGAGGCCCTCCTCGGTCGCGATCTGCTCGATCCGGGCCTCGGCCTCGGCACGCTCGTCGGCGTCGAGTGGCAGGTAGGCCATGCCGGCGGCGTAGGCGCCCGCCTCGGGGAGGTCGACGTCGAGGACCGCCCGGAAGAACGCGTCCGGGACCTGGAGCAGGATGCCCGCGCCGTCACCGACGAGCGGGTCGGCGCCGGTAGCGCCACGGTGGTCGAGGTTGCGCAGCGCCGTGAGGGCGTGCTCGACGATGTCGTGGCCGGGGGTGCCCCGCATCGTGGCGACCATGGCGACACCGCAGGCGTCGTGCTCGTGGGCGCGCCGGTACAGACCGGTGTCGGCCGGGTGGGCGGAGAAGCGCGTCGGGGACACGTCGGGTCACCGTCCTCAGGGAGTCGGGGGCTCGAAACACGGGGTGTCCGGGCACAGGAGGTCATCGGACGCGGACAGCGGTGGCCACGTGAGACGGATGCTAGCCCACAAGCGTCTTGCACTGCGAGCGGCAAATCTCACATCGTGGATGTCTCGGGCTCGACCTCGCGGGTCCTGCGACCGCGCCGACCCGTGTGGACGAAGACTGCCACCCCGATGAGGAAGACGATGATGCTCGTCCAGACGTTGAGCCGCTGGCCGAGGATGAGCTCGGCCTCGTCGGTGCGCATCTTCTCGATGATGATCCGGCCGATCGGGTAGCCGGCGATGTAGAGGCCGAACAGCTGGCCGCGCGCGAGGGACCACCGGCGGTCCACGAGCAGGAGCACCGCCGCGAGGAGCATGACCCAGAGGAACTCGTAGAGGAACGTCGGGTGGAAGGTGCCGAGGACCACCGGGTCACCTGAGGCGTCGCGCACCGCCCGACCCGCACCGCTGTCCCACTGGTGGATCGTCAGGCCCCACGGCAGGTCCGTGCGCCCGCCGTAGAGCTCGTTGTTGAACCAGTTGCCCCAGCGGCCGATGCCCTGGGCGATGGCGACCCCGGGGGCGGCGGCGTCGGCGAAGTCGAGGAACCGCACCCCGACCCGACGGCAGCCGACCCAGGCGCCGAGTGCGCCGAGGGCGACGGCGCCCCAGATGCCGAGCCCGCCCTCCCAAATCTTGAACGCGTCGAGCGGGTGCCCGCCCTCGCCCCAGTAGGGGTCGGGCGTCGTGATGACGTGGTAGAGCCGCCCACCGACGATGCCGGCCACGACGGCGTATGCCGCGACGTCCATGACCTGTCCCGGCTCACCTCCGCGGGTGCGCATCCGGCGCTCGGTCAGCCAGACCGCCACGACGATGCCGAGCAGGATGCAGAGGGCGTAGCCGCGGATCGGCAGGGGTCCGAGGTGGAGGACACCCGCGGTGGGACTCGGGATGGTGGCGGGGATCACTTGGTGGCCGCCTCGATCGCGGCGGTCAGGGCGGCGGGGTCCGGCACGGCGTCGAAGTCGAGCTTCGTGCCGGCGAGGACCACGGTCGGCGTCGCGTTGATGCCGGCCTTGCCCGAGGCCTCCTCGGTGGACTCGACGTAGGCGTTGTACTTCTTGTCGTCGACGCACGCCTGCCACGTGTCGAGCGCGCTCCCGGAGATGCCGGCGCGCTCGGCGAAGCCCTTGACCTGGGCCGTGGACCAGCCCGCGCCCTCCTGGGCGGGCATGTTGGCGTAGACGGTGTCGTGGAACGCCTGGAACTTCCCGGCGTCGGCGGCGCACATGGCGGCGTTGCCCATGGTGAGCGAGTGCGTGGTGCCGAGGTTGGCGTCGAGGAAGGTCTTGAGGTGGTACACGAGCTTGATCTTGCCCTGCGTGGCGAGGTCGGCGACGGTGGCACCCATGACGTGCTCGAACTGGGCGCACGAGGGGCACTGGAAGTCCTCGTAGACGTCGAGCGTCGGGGCTCCTGCGACGAGCGTCGCGTCCGCGTTGGCGACGAAGCCCTGACCCATCCCTGCCGCGCCGGCGGGCACGGCGGTGCTCGTCCCCACCCGGTCCGTCTTGTTGCGCTCCGCGACGACGACGCCACCGACGACGGCGATGATCGCGACGATCGCGACGACCGCGCCGACGACGATCCGGTTCGCTCCCCCGCCACCGTCCTTGCGGACCGCGTCGATCTTCGCCTGTCGGGCGCTGCGCGGTGTGGGCTTCTGGGCCATGGTGCTCGGTCTCCTGGTGGGCGGGTGGGGAGGTTCGGTCAGGCGGCGCGGAACAGCGCGCGGTCGAGGGACAGCAGGGAGGAGGGGCGGCGGGCGAGCCACAGGCCGCAGGCGAGCATCCCGAGGTCCTCGAGGATGCGCGGGAGGTACGAGGTCTCGTCCGCGGCCACCGTCCCGCCGCCGCCGAAGCAGCCGCAGTCGATGGTGAGGCCGCGGGCCCACGCCTGGGCGATGCCGGCGACGAAGGCGACGAGGAGCAGCGACGTCAGGGCGGCGGCGGTGCGGGTGAACAGCCCGAGGACGAGCAGCAGGCCGAGGAGGATCTCGATGGTCGGGAGGGCGTAGCCGACGAGGGCGGCGAGGTCGTGCGGCAGGACCTGGTAGGCCTGCGTGGCCTTGGCCGACGCCTCGGGGGTGGTGACCTTGAGGCCACCGGCGACGAGGAACACTGCGCCGAGGACGAGACGGGCGATCGACCCGAGTCCGTCGGCGACACGCGTGCTCACCGCGCTCCTTCCCTCACTCCCCTGGCCAGGTCGGCCGTCAACTCCCGCAACGCGTCGAGCCGGGCTTCGAGTTCCCCGTCACCCGAGAGTGCGCGCACGAAGGCGGTGCCGACGATGACCCCGTCGGCGTACTGGGCCAGCTCGGCCGCCTGGTCGCCGTTCGAGACACCCAGACCGACGCAGACGGGCAGGTCCGTCACGGACCGGGTCCGCTCGACGAGGTCGCGGGCCGAGGACCCGACGCTGGAGCGCTCGCCGGTGACCCCCATCGTCGACGCGGCGTAGACGAAGCCACGGCAGGCCTCGGCGACCCGGGAGAGGCGCTCGGGCGTCGAGCTCGGCGCCACGAGGAAGACCCGGTCGAGGCCCTCGCGCTCGCTCGCGGCGATCCACTCGGCCGCCTCGTCGGGGATGAGGTCCGGGGTGATGAGCCCGGCGCCACCCGCGGCGGCGAGCTCTGCGGCATACCGGTCGACACCGCGCCGCAGGATGAGGTTCCAGTAGCTCATGACGAGGGCAGGGGCGCCCGCGTCGCGGATCGCCCGCGTCGCGCGGAAGCCGTCGAGGACGTGCGTGCCTCCCTCCAGCGCCGCCTCCACGGCGTGCTGGATGACGGGGCCGTCCATGAGCGGGTCCGAGTAGGGCAGGCCGACCTCGACGATGTCGACGCCGGACTCGACCATGGCGACCATCGCGCGGATCGAGCCCTCGACGTCGGGGAAGCCGACGGGGAGGTAGCCGATGAGGGCGGCGCGTCCCTCGGCCCGGCAGCGGGCGAGGACGTCGGAGACACCGAGCTCCGCGCTCACAGCTGGGCCCGCCCGTCGCCGGTGGCCCGCGGGTCCTCGGACTCACCGGACGGGACGACCTCTTCGTCCTCGTCGACGAGCCTGAACCACTCGGCGGCCGTGTGCATGTCCTTGTCGCCGCGACCGGAGAGGTTGACGAGGATGATCCCGTCGGGCCCGAGCTCACGGCCGAGCACGAGGGCGCCCGCCAGCGCGTGCGCCGACTCGATCGCCGGGATGATCCCCTCGGTGCGGCAGAGCAGGGCGAAGGCCTCCATGGCCTGGTCGTCGGTGGCGTAGACGTACTCGGCGCGACCGGAGTCCCGCAGGAAGGCGTGCTCCGGGCCGACGCTCGGGTAGTCCAGACCGGCGGACACCGAGTGCGACTCCATGGTCTGGCCGTCCTCGTCCTGCATGAGGTAGCTCATCGCACCGTGGAGGACGCCGGGGACGGCACTGGCGAAGCGGGCCGCGTGACGGCCCTCGAGGCCCTCTCCCCCGGCCTCGACGCCGAGGAGGCGGACGCCCTCGTCCTCGATGAAGCGGTGGAAGATGCCCATCGCGTTGGACCCGCCACCGACGCACGCGACGACGGCGTCGGGGAGGCGGCCGGTGAGCTCGAGGACCTGCTCGCGTGCCTCGACACCGATGATCCGGTGGAAGTCGCGGACCATCTCGGGGAACGGGTGCGGTCCCGTGACGGTGCCGATGAGGTAGTGGGTGTCCTCGACGTTGGTGACCCAGTCGCGCAGGGCCTCGTTGATGGCGTCCTTGAGGGTGGCGCTGCCGTGCTCGACGGCCACGACCTCGGCGCCGAGCATCCGCATGCGGGCGACGTTGAGCGCCTGGCGCTCGGTGTCGACCTTGCCCATGTAGACGCGGCAGGACAGCCCCATGAGGGCCGCGGCGGTGGCGGTGGCCACGCCGTGCTGGCCGGCGCCGGTCTCCGCGATGACGCGGGACTTGCCCATGCGCTTGGTGAGCAGCGCCTGGGCGATGACGTTGTTGATCTTGTGCGAGCCGGTGTGGTTGAGGTCCTCGCGCTTGAGGATGATCCGCGCACCGCCGGCGTGGGCGGCGAACCGCGGCACCTCGGTGATGATGCTCGGCCGACCGGTGTAGGTGCGGTGCAGGTGGTCGAGCTCGGCGAGGAACGTCGGGTCCTGCATCGCCGTGGTCCGCGCCTCGTCGAGCTGCTCGAGCGCGGGGATGAGCGCCTCGGGGACGTAGCGGCCGCCGAAGGCGCCGAACCGCCCGGCGGTCATGAGCCTGCTCCCGCGGCGACGATCTCGCGCACGGCGGCAGCCGGGTCGGCGCCGCTCACGAGCGCCTCGCCGACGAGGACCGCGTCGGCGCCCTGTACGGCATACAGGGCTGCGTCCGCGGCACCCGCGACGCCGGACTCGGCGACCTTGACGACACCGGGCGGGATGAGCGGGACGAGGCGCGAGAAGGTGTCGCGGTGGACCTCGAGGGTCTTGAGGTTGCGCGCGTTGACCCCGATGACGGAGGCGCCGGCGTCGACGGCACGCTGGGTCTCGCCCTCGTCGTGCACCTCGACGAGCGCGGTCATGCCGAGCTCGTGGGCGAGGGCGTGCATGCGGGCGAGCTCGTCGTCGGTGAGCGAGGCGACGATGAGCAGGATGATGTCCGCCCCGTGCGCCCGCGCCTCCCACAGCTGGTAGTCGGTGACCATGAAGTCCTTGCGCAGCACCGGGACGGAGACCGCCGCGCGCACGCTGTCGAGGTCCGCGAGGGTGCCGTGGAAGCGCCGCTGCTCGGTGAGGACGCTGATCGCCGTCGCCCCGGCGTCGGCATAGGTCGAGGCCAGCGAGGCCGGGTCGGCGATCTCGGCGAGGTGGCCCTTGCTCGGGCTCGCCCGCTTGACCTCGGCGATGAGCGACAGGCCCGGCGCGCGCAGGCGCTGCTCGGCGTCGATGGCTGCCGGGAGGTCGGCGACGCGGCGCTCGAGGTCGGACTGGCTGACCTGCTCGGTGCGGACGGCGAGGTCCTCGCGCACACCGGCGACGATGGCGTCGAGCACGGTGCTCATGTGCGCCGGCTCAGGAGAGGTTCGTGTCGGCGCGTGCGACGGCACCGTTGACGCCGTGGCCCGCGAGCGCCAGCACCTTGCCGGCGACGAGGCCGATGACGGTGAGCACGACGCCTGCGATGAAGAGGCCGACGCTGGCGATGACGACGGCGAGCGACATGACGGCCGTGGCGAGGAGCACGATGCCGACCATCACCCAGGCAGCCAGGCTGTTGCCGTGGTGGTCGTCGTCGTGGAATTCAGCCATGGGTGCCTCCGTCGGAAGTGGTGCGGTCGCGCGTCATTCTGTCACTCTCGGCCCGCGGGACCGACATCGGTCGGGTCCTCACCGGCGCTGAGCTGGTCCCAGTCGCTCTCGGGCGCGCGCCCCGGCGCGTCGTAGCGCGAGGACAGTCCGGGAGCCACCCGCCGGGCCCGTGCCAGACCGAGCAGGGCGAGGCCGGCGAGCACGAAACCCGCAGCGGCGGCCCACGGCCAGGCGCCGGCCGAGGCGTGGGTCTCGATGGACCCCGTCCGGCCGGCGTTGGCGGCGGCGATCGGTCCGAGGGAGCCGTCGGGGTCGAGCAGGACGCGGGCGACCATCGCGACACCGCCGAGGGCCGACAGCCCGGTGAGCACGAGCGCGACGACGCGGGCTCGCGGGCCGGCGGTCGCCGACGCGACGGCGCCGGCGACGACGACGAGCGCGAGGGCCACGACGCCACCGGCGACCTCCGACCCCGAGGCCGACACCGAGGACCGGCCGAGGACGACGTCGTCGACGGACCCGGTGAGCCACGTGCGCGAGGCCGTGACGATGACGAGGAGCGCGCCGAGGACGACGAGCAGGATGAGAACGCCGCGGCGGCGCAGCAGGCTCACGGGACCTTCCTCAGGGCCGAGGCGGTCGCGACGGCGCGCAGGGCGGCGGTCGCCTTGGCGACGCACTCGTCGTGCTCCGTGCGCGGCACGGAGTCGGCGACGATGCCGGCGCCGGCCTGGACGTGTGCGGTGCCGTCGTCGAGCAGCGCGGTGCGGATGGCGATGGCCATGTCGAGGTCGCCGTGGAAGTCGAGGTAGCCCACGACCCCGCCGTAGACCCCCCGCCGCGACGGCTCGTAGCCCTCGATGAGCGACAGCGCCCTCGGCTTCGGCGCGCCCGACAGCGTGCCCGCGGGGAAGGTCGAGACGAGCACGTCGTAGGCCCGCACGCCCTCACGCAGCTCCCCCACGACCGTGGACTCGAGGTGCATGATGTGGCTGTAGCGGCGCACGTCCATGAACTCGACGACGTCGACGGTGCCCGGCCGGCACACGCGGCCGAGGTCGTTGCGGCCGAGGTCGACGAGCATGACGTGCTCGGAGCGCTCCTTGGGGTCGGCGAGCAGGTCCTCGGCGAGGCGCACGTCGTCCTCGGGCGACTTGCCACGCGGCCGCGACCCGGCGATGGGGTGCGTGATGGCCTGCGATCCGGTCACCTTGACGAGCGCCTCCGGCGAGCTGCCGACGACGTCGTATGCCGTCCCGTCCGGTCGCGTGAACCGGAAGAGGTACATGTAGGGGCTGGGGTTGCCCGCCCGCAGCGCGCGGTAGACGTCGAGGGCGTCGGCGGGGCAGGGCATCGAGAACCGCTGCGAGAGAACGACCTGGAACACCTCGCCGGCGCGGATGTCCTCCTTGGCGCTCTCGACCATGGCTTCGTACTCGTCACGGGTGAGGTTGGCGCTCACGCCCTCCATGGCCTCGTCGACCGCGAGGCCGTCGACGACGGACACCGTGCTCTCGGCACCGGCGGCGAGGTCGTGCGTCATCGCGTCGAGCCGGGCGACGGCGTCGGCCCAGGCCTCCTGGACGCGTTCGTCGGTGGCGTCGTAGTTCACGGCGTTGGCGATGAGCAGCACCGAGCCGTCGGCGTGGTCGAGCACGGCGAGGTCGGTCGCGAGCATCATCGCGACCTCGGGGAGGTGCAGCACGTCCGGAGTCATGGACGGGACCTTCTCCCAGCGGCGCACGGCGTCGTAGGAGATCATCCCGACCATGCCGCCGGTGAGCGGCGGGAGCCCGGGGATCGGGTCGGTCGCGAGCGTGGCGACGGTCTCGCGCAGGGCGTCGGTGGCCGGACCGGTCGTGGGTGCCCCGACGGGCGCCTCCCCGATCCAGTGGACCTCGCCGTCCTTCTCGGTGAGCGTGGCCCGACTGGCCGCACCGATGATCGAGTAGCGGCTCCAGACACCGCCGTGCTCGGCGGACTCGAGCAGGAAGGTGCCCGGCCGGTTCTGCGCCAGCTTGCGGTACAGCCCGACCGGCGTCTCGGCGTCGGCCATGAGCCGGCGCACGACGGGGATGACCCTGCGTCCCTCGGCGAGCACGGAGAAGAGCGGGAGCGAGGGCCAGGTCGTCCCGAAGGACAGGTCGGGGCTCGGCTGCGGCGTCGGCTGCGGCTGGGACGCGGCGCTCACGGGGCCGGCTCCCCGACGACGACCTCGAGCGCCCCGGCGTCGAAGCAGGTGCGGTCACCGGTGTGGCAGGCGGCGCCCACCTGCTCGACGCGGACGAGCAGCGCGTCGCCGTCGCAGTCGAGGGCCACCGACTTGACGTACTGCGCGTGGCCGGACGTGTCGCCCTTGCGCCAATACTCCTGGCGGCTGCGCGACCAGAACGTCACGCGTCCCTCGGTGAGGGTGCGGCGCAGCGCCTCGGCGTCCATCCAGCCGAGCATGAGGACCTCGCCAGTGTCGTGCTGCTGGACGATGGCGGCGACGAGGCCGGAGTCGTCGAAGCGGAGGCGGCTGGAGACGGTGGGGTCGAGGTCGGGCACGACCGCCATTGTGCCGCCCGGGCCCGGAGGCGCGAGGATGGGCCCATGACCGACAGCCCCGGAACCCTCGCCCGCAGGGAGCGCCTCGACCTCTGCGAGACCTTCGAGGCCGTCGGCCCCGACGCCCCGACGCTCTGTATGCCGTGGACCTCCCGGGACCTCGCGGCGCACCTCGTCGTGCGCGAGGGACGGCCCGACGTCGCGTCGGGCATCTGGATCCCGTTCCTCAAGGACCGCACCGAGCGCGAGCAGGCCAGGATCGCCGCCCAGCCGTGGCCGGACCTCGTCGAGGCCGTGCGCTCGGGCCCGCCGATCTGGCACCCCGCCCAGCTCCCCGTCGTCGACAACGCCGTCAACCTCGCCGAGATGGTCATCCACCACGAGGACGTCCTGCGTGGCGACGGCACCCCCGGTCCCCGGCGTGAGGTGTCCCCGGAGCTCGACGCCGCCGTGTGGTCCCTGCTGACCCGGATGGCCCGGCTGCTCTTCCGTCGCGTCCCGTCGGCCGTCGAGCTCCACGCGCCGCGGCGCCCGGCGACCAGGGTCGGCAGCGGGGACGAGACCGTCGTCGTGACGGGAGATCCGCTGGAGCTGTTGCTCACGGCATACGGGCGCAGGAACGTCGCGGACGTCGAGGTGAGCGGGACGCCGGAGGCGGTGGCCGCCTTCGAGGCGTCGCGCTTCGGTCTCTGAACCGGCGGCCGGGCCGCGTCAGCGCCTCGTCAGCGGACGGGGTGACCGTCGGCGCGCAGCGCGTCCTTGACCTGCCCGATGGTGAGATCACCGAAGTGGAAGACGCTCGCCGCGAGCACCGCGTCGGCACCGGCCCGCACCGCCGGGGCGAAGTGCTCGACCGCCCCGGCGCCACCGCTGGCGATGACGGGGACGGTCACCTCGCGGCGGACCCGCGCGATGAGGTCGAGGTCGAAGCCGGCCCGGGTGCCGTCGGCGTCCATCGAGTTGAGCAGGATCTCGCCGGCGCCGAGCTCGGCCGCCCGCACGCACCACTCGATGGCGTCGAGACCGGTGCCGGTGCGCCCGCCGTGGGTCGTCACCTCGACGTCGTCCGTGACGGAGCCGTCGTCGGCGCGGCGGCGACGTACGTCGGCCGAGAGGACGAGGACCTGTGAGCCGAACCGGTCGGCGGTCTCGGCGATGAGCTCGGGACGCGCGATGGCGGCGGTATTGACACCCACCTTGTCGGCGCCGCTGCGCAGCAGGCGGTCGACGTCGTCGACGGTGCGCACTCCCCCGCCGACGGTGAGCGGGATGAAGACCTGCTCGGCCGTCCGGCGCACGACGTCGTAGGTCGTCGCCCGGTCGCCGCTGCTCGCGGTGACGTCGAGGAAGGTCAGCTCGTCGGCGCCCTGCTCGCCATAGCTGCGGGCGAGCTCGACGGGGTCGCCGGCGTCGCGGAGGTTCTCGAAGTTCACGCCCTTGACGACCCGGCCGCCGTCGACGTCGAGACACGGGATGACACGGATGGCGACGCTCACGTGGGCAGGCTATCCGGCAGAGGATGATGCCTCGTATGCCGTCCGCCTCCGACCTGCCCTCCCGCGTCGCGAGGCGTTCGCGCTCCGAGGCCCGGATCCGGACCGACCGGCTGTCGAGCCGGCTCGCCTTCATCCTCCAGTGCGGGGTCGGTGCGGCGCTCGCGTGGTGGCTGGCCGGGAGCGTCTTCGAGCACCGGATGCCGTTCTTCGCACCGGTCACGGCGATCATCACCCTGGGCATGTCCTACGGGCAGCGGGTCCGTCGCGCCGTCGAGGTGATGATCGGCGTCGCCCTCGGCGTCTTCATCGGTGACGTGTTCTCGCACGTGTTCGGCAGCGGCGTCCTCCAGGTGCTCGTCGTCGTCGTGCTCGCGATGACGATCGCCTCGCTCGTGGGGGCGGGCATCCTGCTGACGATCCAGGCCGGCGTCCAGGCGGCGATCATCACGACGCTGCTCGCGGCGCCCGACCAGGCCTTCACCCGCTGGCTCGACGCCGTCACCGGAGGCGCGGTGGCGCTCGTCATCAGCGTGCTCGTGCCCGCCACCGGCCTGCAGCGCCCACGGCAGAAGGCGGCCCGCGTCGTCGAGGAGATCTCGGCCATCCTGCGTCAGACCGCCACCGTCATCCGGACCGACGACGGCGAGCTTGCAGGAGCCACACTCACGCGGGCCCGCGCGTCCGAGGGGATGCTCGACGAGCTCCAGGCGCTCGCGTCCGAGGGTGTCGCCGTCGTGCGGCTGTCACCGTTCCGCCGCCGCCACCTGCCCGGCGCCCAGGCCGTCGCCGACCTCCTCGAACCGCTCGACCGGGCCATCCGCAACCTGCGGGTGCTCGTCCGCCGGGCGCTCGTCGGGACGCGGCGCGGAGAGGTGATCCCCCCGGCATACACGGCCCTCATCGACGACCTCGCACGGTCGTGCGACGACATCGCGCGCGAGCTCCACGAACGCCACGAGCCGACCGCGGCCCGCGCCGGCCTGCACCGTCTCGCCGAGCGCAGCGCCGTCATCGAGCCCGCCTCGGGGCTGTCGGGCGAGGTGATCCGGGCGCAGGTCCGCTCGATGGTCGTCGACCTCCTCGTCCTCACCGGGATGCCCGTCGACGAGGCCGGCGAGCTCGTGCCGGTGTCCCACCGCGAGCTCGACGACGACGACCGCCTCGTGGTCGACGATGCCCGAGACGAGGACGCGACCTAGGGTGCGCGTGTGGCATTCGACGCAGTGACGGACGTGGCAGGGCTGACGAGGGAGGTCCGGCGACTCCTCGCCGAGCGGGGCGCCCTCGCCGGCGAGGTCACGGTCGTCGCCGTCGACGGCCCCAGTGGCTCCGGCAAGACCACCCTCGCCAAGGACCTCGGCGACGCGCTCGGCGCGCTCGTCCTCCACGTCGACGACATGCACCAGGGCTGGACCGGCGTGCTCTCCACGGTCGAGCTCGTGCGGAGCTCGCTCGTCGACGCCTGGTCCCACGGCGAGCCCGCGAGCCACCCGACGTGGGACTGGGACGAGGACGAGCCGGGGGCTCGCGAGTCGGTCCCGCGCGCGGACCTCGTCGTCCTCGAGGGCGTCGGAGCGTTCGCGATCGCCGGCGAGTCGGCCTCGGTGCGCGTGTGGGTGGAGGCGCCCACCGAGCAGCGCTACGTGCGCGCCATCGCCCGCGACGGCGCGGTCTTCGAGGCGCGGTGGGACGAGTGGGCCGACCAGGAGCGCCAGCTGTATGCCGTCTCTCCCGGTCGCGCCGCCGCCGACCTCGCGCTCGACACCGGTGTCGGCGCCGACTTGGCGCCGCCGACCGAGGCGCCCCCGGCCGAGGCGCCGCCGGCCGAGGCACAGCCGGCCGACGGACCACCCCTGTGGCTCGTCGTCCTCGGCGTCGTCGCCGCGTCGCTGAGCATGCGCACGCTCATGACGTCGCTGCCGCCCCTGCTCCCGCGCATCCGTGAGGACCTCGGCCTCAGCTCCGTCTGGCTCGGCGTCCTCACGACCCTGCCGGTGCTGTGCATGGGCCTGCTCGCGCCGCCCGCGGCACGGCTCGGGCTCCGGCTCGGTGTTGCCCGGTGCATCTCGCTGGCCATGGTCGCGATCGCCGTCGGCAACCTCGCCCGCGGCTTCGGGCACGAGGTCCTCGCCCTCTATCTCGGCACCCTTTGTGCCGGTGCGGGCATCGCGCTCGCCGGGACGCTGCTGCCGGGCATGGTCAAGGCGTCGTTCCCCGCCGGTCGCGCAGGGCTGGCCACCGGGCTGCAGATGTTCGCCATGATGGGCGGCGCCGCGGTCGCGGCGGCCGTGTCGGTGCCGCTCGCCGGCGCCCTCGGCGACTGGGACACCTCGCTCGGCTTCTGGGGCCTGGTCGCCGTCGCCGGCGTCGTGCTCTGGCTGCCCGTCGACCGCGACGTCCACCGGGGCGGCGACCACGACCAGCACCCGCCGGACTCGAGCCACCGGCTGCCGTGGCGCAGCCACACGGCGTGGCTGGTCGCCGGGTTCCTCGCGGTGCAGTCGTGGCAGTTCTACTCGACGCTGGCCTGGCTCTCCCCCACCTACGTCGGGCACGGCTGGGAGGCGCAGGACGCCGGGATCCTGCTGTCGGTGTTCACCGGGGCCCAGTTCGTCTCGGGTCTCGTCGGTCCCGCGATCACCGACCGGGTCGGCGACTGGCGGGTGCCGCTCGTCGGCGCAGCGTTGTGCGGGCTCGCGGGCCAGACCGGAGTGTGGGCGGCTCCCGACGCCGCCCCGTGGGTGTGGGCGCTGCTGCTCGGCGTCGCCCAGGGCGCGTCGTTCGCGATCGGGCTCGTCCTGCTCGTCCGGTATGCCGTCTCGCCCGCCGCCGCTGCCCGCTTCACGGCGATGGCGTTCCTCGTCTCCTACACCGTGGCTTCGATGGGGCCCACGACGATGGGTGCCGTGCGTGACCTCACCGGGAGCTACTCGACGATCTGGCTCGTCCTCGCCCTGCTGATGTTCCTCCAGCTGGTCGCGGCGATGTCGCTCAAGCCCGGCCGCCCACGCGTCTCCTGACCCGCGGCGCCAGAACTGACCAATAGGTCGAAAGTTGTCACCGAGCGGCGGTCGCCCGCGCCAGAACTGACCAATTGGTCGAAAGTTGTCGCCGGGCGGCGGGCGCCTGTGCCAGAACTGACCACTTGGTCGATTCGTGTCAGCGGTGGTCGCGCGAGACCGAGACGAGGTCGGCGAGGCGCTGGGCCTCGTCCCGGGACGTGGGTCCGTCGGCCCGCTGGATCGCCATCACCGCCACCGTCTCGGTGTCAGCGAGGTGGATGCTCACCCACGGGTCTCCGTCGTCGAACGTCACGTCGCGGATCTCGTCCCACCGGATGTGCCGCTGACCGATGAGGTTCTGCACGGTGACCCCGGTGTCGTCGGGGACGGCCTTGATCGCGGCCCACCGCCAGAGCACGAGCGCGAGCGCGACGCCGATGACGGCCATCATCACCCGGTCGGCCACGACCCATCCGCCCTCGTCGACACCGGACACGAGCACGGCGAGGACGACGAAGAGCGCCAGCGAGACGGCCGCCATGACCGTCGCCATGAGGCGGCCGCGCCGGGACCGGAACGGCTCGCGGGACAGTGGCTCGCTCACAGGCGGCACGCGGCGATGTCGGTGACGAGGATGGCGCGTGCGCCCATCTCCCAGAGGCGGTCCATGACCTGGTTGGTGCCCGAGCGCGGGACCATCGCGCGGACGGCCTTCCACTCGGGGTTCTGCAGGCTCGAGACGGTCGGGGACTCCAGACCCGGCGTGATCGCGCACGCCTCGTCGACGAGGGCCGCGGGGACGTCGTAGTCGAGCATGACGTAGTGGCGGGCGGTGACGACGCCGAGCATCCGGCGCCGCAGCACCTCGATGCCGGAGTCCTGGTCGCTGCCGTCGCGACGGATGAGCACGGCCTCGCTGCGCAGGATCGGGTCGCCGAAGACCTCGAGGCCCTGGCTGCGCAACGTCGCGCCGGTCTCGACGACGTCGGCGATGACGTCGGCCACCCCGAGGGTGATCGCGGTCTCGACGGCGCCGTCGAGGCGGACCACCTCGGCCTGGACACCGTGGTCGGCGAGGTGCTTCTCGACGAGGCCCTGGTAGCTCGTGGCGACCCGGCGGCCCGAGATGTCGGCGAGGGTCGAGACGGAACCGGGGCGGCCGGCATACCGGAAGGTCGAACCCCCGAAGCCGAGGGTCATCACCTCGGTGGCGGCACTGCCCGAGTCGAGCAGGAGGTCGCGGCCCGTGATGCCGCAGTCGACGGTGCCGGAGCCGACGTAGACCGCGATGTCACGCGGGCGGAGGTAGAAGAGCTCGACGCCGTTGGCCTCGTCGGTGACGACGAGCTCCTTGGAGTCGCGACGGGTGCGGTAGCCCGCCTCCCGCAGCATCTCGGCGGCGGGGTCGGCGAGGGAACCCTTGTTGGGGACGGCAATGCGCAGCATGAGGGGCTCGTGTCTCAGAGGTGGGTGTAGACGTCGTCGAGGGTCAGGCCCTTGGCGACCATGAGGACCTGCAGGTGGTAGAGCAGCTGCGAGATCTCCTCGGCGGCGCGCTCGTCGCTCTCGTGCTCGGCGGCCATCCACACCTCGGCGGCCTCCTCGACGATCTTCTTGCCGATGGCATGCACGCCGGCGTCGAGCTGGGCGACCGTGCCCGAGCCCTCGGGACGGGTCGCGGCCTTGTCGGTGAGCTCGGCGAACAGCGCGTCGAAGGTCTTCACGGGGTCAATCGTACGAGGGGCGGCACCATGCCCCGGACAGCGGACGCGGAGCGAGACCGCCGCGCCACCCGGGGCCGTCGGCCCTCACCCGATCCGCACCGGCAGCCGCGAGTACTGCTTCGGCGCCTCGAGCGGCAGGGCCAGCTGTCCGGAGTAGCTGTCGCCCCAGCACCACAGCGACGGACGGGCATCGAGAGCGCAGGCGAAGCCGCTGCCGACGGCGACCTGCCGGACCGCTGCACCCGTCGTCCCCGTCTGCCACGGCACCGACGAGGAGTAGACGGACACGTTGCCCAGTCCCGCCGAGCTGCTACCCCAGCAGCGGGTCGTCCCCGCAGTGAGCACGGCACAGGTCACTCCCCCACCGCTCGAGATGGCGCCGACGCCGGAGCCGAGTCCGACCACGGGTCGCGGCGAGGTGGTCGGGGTCAGCGTGCCGTCACCGAGGTAGCCGAACCGGTTGTCACCCCAGCAGTGGACGGCGCCGGTGGTGAGCAGGGCACAGGACGCCTCGCCGACGCTCACCGAGGTCGCTGGAGCCGGCAGGGGGATGACGACGGGCGTCGTGCTCGAGCCCGTGGGTGAGGAGAAGCTCCAGCAGCGGACCTGACCGGTCGTCATGACGACGCAGCGCGGAGCGCCGTCGGCGAGCGAGGCGACGCCGGACCCCAGACCCGTGGGCGTGACGGGGGTCGCCGAGCGGTCGACCGACGACCCGTTGCCCAGACCACCGATGAAGTTGGAGCCCCAGCAGCGCACGCCGCCGGCCGTGCTCAGGGCGCACGTGAGGCCCAGCCCGCTCGCCACCTGTCGCGTGCTGCTCGTGAGCGCGGCGTAGCGCGTCGGCGTGACGACGTACGCGTCGGTCGACGGTGACACCTGGTGGTCGAGGTTGAGGCCCCAGCACCACACCCGGGCGCTGGCGACGGCGCACGTCGTCCCGTCGCCGAGTCCGGCGTCGCTGACGTTCGTGAGCCCGGGCACCTCGCTCGGCGTGGTCGTGAACGAACCCTCGTCGCCCGGCGCCTGGCCGTAGGTGTTGGACCCCCAGCACCAGAGTCGACCGCCGGTGGTGCGAGCGCAGGCGTGGTTCGTCCCGGTCGCGACCTGGGCCACGGTGGGCAGCGCGGCGACCGTCGCGGTGCCTGCCGTGGACGTCGAACCGGACTCGCGTATGCCGTCCTGCCCGCTCCGGACGTCGGTCCCGCTGCGGTGCGGGCGGGTTCGCGGTTCGGTGCTCCGGGTCGAGGTGGGCCGGTAGGCGATGGCTCCGGTGCGCCACTGGTGCGCTGCGCGGACGTCGGAGGAGCCGGGCCGGCGCGACCTCGGCGACGACGGCGACGCGGGTGCCGAGAGCCTCGAGGAAGAGGAGGACGTCGCTGTGCCCGAGGGCCAGGGGTCCGCGGAGACGTTGCCGCGCCCGAGCTGACCCTCGACGTTACGACCCCAGCACAGGACGACACCGGCTGCGGTGAGGGCACAGTGGTGGTTGTAGTTGTTCTCGACCTGGAGCACACCGGAGCCCAGCCCCGTCACCGGCTGGGGTCGCCACGCCCCTAGCGTCCGCTGGTTCCCGAGGAGCAGATCGTCCAGTCCCGGGTCACCCGAGCCCCAGCAGAGCACGGCGCCGGCAGGAGTGAGCACACACGTGGAGGACTGGCCGGGTGCGACGGTGCTCGTGGTGCCGTCGCCGAGCGTCTCGACGCGGGCCGGCACCGGCGCCTCGGGCGCGTAGTTCCGCCCGTCGCCGAGCTCGCCGGGCCCGCCCCAGCACCAGGTCGCGCCTGCCGTGGTCACCGCACACGTGCGGTCGAGGCGGGCGGCGAACTGCCTGACACCGGTCAGCTGCACGAGGCGGGGCGTCGTGAGGGCGTTGTACTCACCCGCACCGGCGAGCCACTGGCTGCCGCCCCAGCACCACAGACGTCCGCCGCTCGTCACCGCGCACGCATAGGTCGCGCCGGCCGAGACCGAGGTGACGTCCGTCGGCAGGCCCCTGACCGCGACCGGCCGGAGGCGGTCGGTCGTCGTGCCGTCGCCGAGCCCGCCGGAGCCGTTCCAGCCCCAGCACAGGACGGCTCCGGTCGTGCGCTGGGCGCACGTCTGCTGACCGCCCGGTGACACCGAGCGGACGCCGGAGGTCAGTCCCGACGTCGTGACGGGCAGCGACCGGTCGATCGTCGTCCCGTCACCGAGCATCCCCCACGTGTTGCTCCCCCAGCAGCGCACCGCGCCCGCGGTCGTCACCGCGCACGTGTGGTCCTCCCCCGCCGACAGCGACGCGACGCCGGACCGCAGCCCGACGACCCACTGCGCCACGCCCGAGGGAGCACCGGTCGTGCCCCGGCCGAGCTGGCCGTAGGTGTTGTCACCCCAGCACTGGACACCGCCGGTGCGGGTCAGGGCGCAGGTGTGTCGGAAGCCCACGGCCACGCGGGAGGCCACGGCGCCGTCGGCGAGCACCACAGCGGCCGGTGCCGGCGCCGTGACGGTCGTCAAGGTCGTCAGGCTCGTCGTGCCGGTCGGGGGCGTGCCGGTCAGGGCCCTGACGGGCGCCGACGTGGCGGCCGGCGCGCCGAGCAGCGACACCACGAGAACCGCGAGCAGGACCCCCAGCCTCGTCCTGAGCGAGCCACCCCGGCGCCGTCTGCTCAGGTACAGTCCCATGCGTTCCTCCGTCTCGTCGGATCATCCACCTACGAGGACGCGAGACCGGTCGCCGTGATTGCATCGCCCATGGGGTCGCCCGCCGGTCACTGACGCAGGAGGAGCATGCACTTCGAGGAGGCCGTGCGCGCCGATGCCGCACGTCTGCACCGGCTGGCCCGGCGGCTCACCGACACCACCCACGACGCCGAGGACCTGCTGCAGGACACCTACCTGCTCGCGTGGCGGGCGTGGCAGCGCTCCGGTCCACCCGAACGCGCGACGCCGTGGCTCGTGACGATCTGCCTCAACCAGGCGAGGTCGCGCCGCCGGCGCACCGACTCGATGCCGCTCACCCCCGAGGACCTCTCGAGCGCTCTCGACGCCGATGTGGTGCGCCGGGTCACCGCGGGCGACGTGGAGACGCAGGTGCTCGCCAACCTCGACACCGACCGGGTCCGCACGGCCCTACGCCGGCTGCCCTACGCCCAGCGGGAGTCGCTCGTGCTCATGGACGTGTGCGGCCTCACCGCGGCCGAGAGTGCCGGCCTGCTCGACGTCCCCCGGGGCACCGTCCTGTCGCGCGTCCATCGCGGGCGCCAGGCGCTCGCCCTGCTGCTGCTCCAGACCCAGGAGGTGCCGTGATGGCCACGACCGACCACCGCCCAGAGGACTCCCCTGACCACGGCTTCCCGCTGGCCGACCACGTCGAGGGTCTGCTCGACCGCGCCCGCCGCCACGAGGTGGAGGATCACCTCCGCGGTTGTGCGACGTGCTCCGCCGAGGTCGCGCTGGCGCGACTCGGGAGGGAGGCCGGCCGGCGCGAACACGCCGCCGCCCTGGCCGACGACGAGGGTTCCGCGGCCCTGCACGAGCGCCTCATGGCCGGGCTCCCCGATGCCGCGCGGTCCCGGTCCGGGGAGCCGGTCGACACGCGCCCGGCCGGTCGGGTCGGACGCCGTGCGCTGCTCCTCGGCGTCGCGGCCGGCACCCTCGTCGTCGCCGGCGTGGCGGTCGAGTCGGTGCGGCGCACCCGCGACGGCTCGACGGTCGACGCGGACGCACCGGCGCCCTCGCCGACCGCAGGCGGCGGCGAGGGAGGCACGGGCAGCACGAGCACCGATCCCGCTGCGGTGCTCGACGCCGCCATGGCCGACTACCGCGTCGGCAGGCTCCCGTCGGGCCGGCAGCCCACGGCCGCACCACCCGACCTCGCCGGTCTCGGGCTGTCCGTCGAGGGGGCGAGCACCGCGACGCTCGCCGAGCAGACCGTCTCCGTGTTCGGCTACCGCACGGGCGAGGGCGAGCGCGTCGTCGTCTACGTGGGCGAGCGGCCCTTCACGTCCCCGGCGCTGCAGGGCGCGCAGTACGCCCCGAGGGCCGTGCAGGACATGTGGGCGGCGTGGTTCCCGCGGCCGACGCCGACGCTCGTGCTGGGCGAGGACGAACGCCTCGTGCACGACGTCTGCGAGGCCCTCGTCTGACCCGCCCGACCGTCCCCGACCGTCCCCGGTCGTCCGGTCGCGGTCAGCCAGCGCCCAGCGCACGCGGCGCGAGCCCGCGCAGCGTCACCGCGGTGGCGACGGCCGCGAGGGCCGCCTCGGCGCCCTTGTCCTCGCCGGACCCGGGCAGGCCGGCGCGGTCGAGTGCCTGCTCCTCGGTGTCGCAGGTGAGGACACCGAACCCGACCGGCACGCCGGTGCGGGTGCTCACGTCGGTGAGGCCGTGGGTCACCCCGCTGCAGACGTACTCGAAGTGCGGCGTCCCACCACGGATGACGACCCCGAGGGCGACGAGGGCGTCGTGCGTCGGGGCGAGGCGGGCCGCGGCGACGGACAGCTCGACGGTGCCCGGCACCCGCACCACCGGCACGTCCGGCAGCCCGGCCCCGGTCAGCGCCCGCACCGCGCCGTCGATGAGCCCGTCCATGACGACGTCGTGCCACGACGCGGCGATGACGGCGACACACAGCCCCGTCCCGTCGACGTGGACCTCGGGTGCTCCAGCCTTCATGCGCTCGCCTCCGTGGCGTCGTGGGTGTCGAGGACGAGGTCGTGGCCCAGCCGGTCGCGCTTCGTGCGCAGATAGGCCGCGTTCGTCGGGACCGGTGCGACCTGGAGCCGCTCGACCGTGGCGACGTCGATGCCCGCGGACCGGACCGACGCGACCTTGTCGGGGTTGTTGGTGAGCAGCCGGACGGCGTCGATGCCGAGGTCGTGAAGGATCGCCGTCGCCGCGGCGTAGTCGCGCGCATCGACCGGCAGACCGAGCTGCTCCTGCGCGGCGACGGTGTCGATGCCGGTGTCCTGCACGGCATACGCGGCGATCTTGTCGGCGAGACCGACGCCACGGCCCTCGTGGCCGCGCAGGTAGACCACGACGCCTCCCTCGCGTGCGACGCGCGCCTGGGCCCGGCGCAGCTGGGGCCCGCAGTCGCAGCGGGCCGAGCCGAAGACGTCGCCGGTGAGGCACTCGCTGTGCAGCCGGGCCAGGGTCGGCCCGTCGCCCAGACCGAGAGGGCTCACGAGGGCCAGGTGCTCGTCGCCGGTCAGGGTGTCGCGGTAGGCGTGGATGGTGAACGTCCCGTCGGGCGTGGGCAGCGTCGACGTCGCGTGGCGCCGGACGCGGTCGTGCCGCTTGCGGTGGGCGACGAGATGCTCGATGGTGATGACCGGCAGGTCGTGCTCGGCGCCGAGGTCGAGCACGGCGGGCAGCCGCATCATGGTGCCGTCGTCGTGGGTGAGCTCGGCGATCGCACCGACGGGCTCCAGACCGGCGAGACGGCACAGGTCGACGGCCGCCTCGGTGTGGCCGCGGCGGGTGAGCACGCCCCCGTCGCGGGCGCGCAGCGGCACGACGTGGCCGGGGCGCACGAGGTCGGTCGCGGTGGTGCCCGGGTCCGAGAGGAGCCGCACCGTGTGCGCGCGGTCGGCCGCGCTGATCCCCGTCGTCACACCCACGGCCGCGTCGACCGTGACGGTGTATGCCGTCCGCAGCCGGTCCGCGTTGTCCCGCACCATGAGCGGGAGGTCGAGCCGGTCGGCCACGGCGTCGGTCACGGGCGCGCAGACGTAGCCCGACGAGTGCCGGATCGTCCACGCCATCCACTCGTCGGTGAGCGTCTGGGCGGCGAGGACGACGTCGCCCTCGTTCTCGCGGTCCTCGTCGTCGGTGACGAGCACGGGTCGTCCCGCCCTCAGCGCCTCGAGCGCCTCCTCGATCGTCGAGAGCCGCGTCATCGCATGGCCTCCGTGAGCTCCCGGTCGGGGTCCTTCTCGACGCGGGAGGCCTTGAGCCACACCGTGAAGCCGTAGAGGACCAAGGCGCCGTAGACGGCATACAGGACCGCGGACGGATAGAACTTCGAGTGCCACAGCAGCGGCACGCCGACGAGGTCGACGGCGATCCACATGAGCCAGAAGTCGTTCCAGCCGCGCGCCATCGCATAGGTCGCGAGCATCGACCCGACGAAGATCCACGCGTCGCACCAGAAGTACCAGCGCGGCGCCGGCCAGCCCGCACCGATCGTCGCGAAGACCCATTGCCCGATGACGAGGCCTGCGGCCCACACCCCGACGTATGCCGTCCGCTCCCGGACCGTGGCCCAGC
The DNA here is from genome assembly GCF_007992835.1 of Knoellia locipacati. Lineage (GTDB taxonomy): Bacteria > Actinomycetota > Actinomycetes > Actinomycetales > Dermatophilaceae > Knoellia > Knoellia locipacati. The sequence continues at coordinate 75,477 of NZ_BKBA01000009.1, read as the reverse complement.
GCGGCGTGATCGCGGGCGAGTCCGCACCGCGCGCCTTGCGGTGCTCCTGCCAGCGCCACCAGCCGTAGACGCTCGTGAGGATGAAGAACACCTGGCGCCCGGCCTGGCCGTAGAGCGTCTGGTGCTGCGGGTTCGAGAAGGCGACGCCGAAGAACACGGTGAAGAGCAGCGCGTTGCCGATGATGCCGACGGGCCACGCCCAGACGCGGCGTCGCATGCCGCCGATCGCGGAGGCGAACCCGAAGGCGTTGCCGACGATCTCGCGCCACAGGATGTGCGAGTTGCCGATCGTCAGCTGGGCCTCGAAGAGACGCTCGAGCCAGTTCATGCGGGGACCTCCGTGGTCGTGTTCTCAGGGGTGATGTGCGTTGGCGTGGTGGTGAGCAGGCGCTCGACGTACTTCGCGAGGACGTCGACCTCGAGGTTGACGGTGTCGCCGACGGCTCGGGAGCCGAGCGTCGTGAGCGCGAGGGTGGTGGGGATGAGCGAGACGCTGAAGGTGTCGTCGGTCACCGCCGAGACCGTGAGGCTCACGCCGTCCACGGTGATCGAGCCCTTCTCGACGACGTAGCGCGCGAGGTCCCGGGGCAGCGTGAAGGTCACGACCTCCCAGCGGTCGCCGGTGACCCTCTCGGTCACGGTCGCGGTGCCGTCGACGTGGCCCTGGACGATGTGGCCGCCGAACCGCGCCGAGGCGGCCATCGCCCGCTCGAGGTTGACGGGGGCACCCGCGTCGAGGTCGCCGAGTCCGGTGCGGGACAACGTCTCCGCCATGACGTCGACGGTGAACCAGCCCTCCTCGACGTCGTGCTCGACGACGGTGAGACACACGCCGTTGACGGCGATCGACGCACCGTGGACGGCGTCGCTCGTGACGAGCGGTCCGCGCAGCGTGAGCCGGGCGGACTCCTCGGCGAGGTCGATGCGGTCGACCTGACCGAGCTCCTCGACGATTCCGGTGAACATCAGCGGGCCTCCTGGAGGACGGCGGTGATGCGGATGTCGTGGCCGATCATCCGCATGTCGGTGGGTGCGAGCCGGAGGGCGTCGTCGATCGTCGTGATGCCGAGGTCGCTCACGGACGGGCGTCCGCGTCCGAGCAGGACCGGCGCGACGTAGGCGACGATCTCGTCGACGAGCCCGTCGGCCATGAACGCCGCGGCGACGGTGGGCCCGCCCTCGAGCCAGACGTGGTGGACCTCGCGGTCGGCGAGCGTGGCGAGCGCCTCGCGCGGTGACCGGGTGCGCAGGTGGAGCGTCTCGGCGGCGCCGTCGAGGACGCGCGCGCCGGCCGGAAGGTGCCGCTGCCCCATGACGACCCGCAGCGGCTGAGCGTCGCGCAGGCTGCCGTCGGCGTGGCGCGCGGTGAGGTGGGGGTCGTCGGCCAGCGCCGTGCCCGTCCCCACGACGATCGCGCCGCACCGGGCGCGGTGCTCGTGGACGTCGCTGCGGGCCTCGGGCCCGGTGATCCACCGGCTCGTGCCGTCGGCGGCGGCGCTGCGGCCGTCGAGCGTGGTCGCGAGCTTCCACGTGACCCAGGGCCGGCCCGTGCGGATGCGGTGCAGCCAGGTCCGGTTGAGCTCGGTCGCCTCGGCCTCGAGCACGCCGCCCTCCGTTACAACCCCGTGGTCGGCCAGCCAGGCAGCGCCACCGGCGGCCGAGGCGTTCGGGTCGCCCACGGCATACACGACACGGGCCACACCGGCGTCGGCGAGCGCGCGCGAGCACGGACCGGTGCGGCCGTCGTGGTGGCAGGGCTCGAGCGTGACGTATGCCGTGGCTCCCCGTGAGCGACCGCCGGCGGCAGCCAGGGCCGCGGCCTCGGCGTGCGGCGTGCCCGCGCCCCGGTGCCAGCCCTCGGCGACGAGGGTCCCGTCGGGCGCGACGAGCACGCAGCCGACGCGCGGGTTGGCGTCGGCCTCGGGTCCTTGGGAGGCGACGCCGAGGGCACGCAGCATCCACTGCGTGTCCGTCGTGCTCTGCTCCTGCATGCGTCCTGCCCTCGTGCTCGAGACCGTGTGGTCGAGCTCCGGGGGACGTGCGGGCGACGCGGCGCCGCCGACGGGTCACAGCGTGACGTCGGACGGCGCGACCCCGAGGGGCCTCGCTGTCACGTGCTGCCTACCATCCGGACTCTCACCGTCGGTCTGGGAGTTCCACCCAGTCAACCGGCCGCTGGCTGCGGTCGGGTCGCGGACTGTCACCGCCGGTTCGGAATTGCACCGACCCCGGAGCACGTCACCTCACAGTATGCCGCAGAGTCGACCCGTCCCGTTTCTCCGTCCGCGGTGACCCTGGCCACCCTGCACGTGGCGTCAGCCGATCGAGAGGCCGAAGACCTCGAGGAGCCCCGGGGCCGCGTCGAGGTCGATGCGCGCCCCTTTGAGCCGGCTGTCCCGCGGGTCGAGGACGAGGCCACGGGTCCCCCGGAGGTCGGCGTCGCGCAGGTCGGCCCGCGAGAAGCGGGCACCGGAGAGGTCGGAGCCGCCGAGGTCGGCCCGGCGCAGGTCGCACTCGCTGAGGTCGACATCGGTGAGCTGGCAGTCCCGGAAGACGAACCCGTTGAGGTCCAGCCCCGCGAAGGTCGTGCCGTCGAGGCGGCACCGCTCGAACCGCAGCGGCTGGGCGAGCATCGAACCGGCGCCGGTCGCCGTCCAGTTGACCGCGAGCAGCTTGCAGCCGACGAACGTGCAGTCGACGAACCGCGTGTCGGTGAGCGCGGTCATCGACAGGTTGCAGCTCGTGAAGGTGCACTCCTCGAAGACGCAGTCGAGCACCTTCGCGCTCTCCCACGACAGTCCGGAGATCTCCTCCCCCACGACCTCACGTCCGCGCAGCACCTCGCCGGGCGCGAGCGACTCGAGCACGCGCTCGGCCATCACGAGTGGGCGTGCGCCGCTGCGAGAGAACGCAGCTCGTCGACCGCGGCGGCGGCCGACTCTGCGCCGTAGACCGCGGAGCCGGCGACGAACACGTCGGCCCCGGCCTCGGCGCACTGCTCGATGGTCTTGGCCGAGACTCCCCCGTCGACCTGGATCCAGACCTCGCCGCCGTGGCGGCGCACGGCCTCGCGCACCTGCGCCACCTTGGGCATCTGGTCGGCCATGAACGACTGTCCACCGAAGCCGGGCTCGACCGTCATGACGAGCACCATGTCGAGCTCGGGCAGCAGCTCCTCGTAGGGCGCCCACGGCGTCCCCGGCTTGATCGCCATGCTGGCCCGCGCCCCGGCGGCCCGCAGCGTCCGGGCCAGGGTCCGTGGGTCACGAGCGGCCTCGACGTGGAACGTCACCGACTGGGCCCCGGCCTCCGCATAGGCAGGCGCCCAACGGTCGGGGTCCTCGATCATGAGGTGGCAGTCGAGCGGGATCGGCGAGACCTTGAGCAGCGACTCGACGATCGGCAGCCCGAGCGTGAGGTTGGGCACGAAGTGGTTGTCCATGACGTCGACGTGGGCCCAGTCGGCGTTCGAGATCGCGTCGAGCTCGGACTGGAGGTTGGCGAAGTCGGCGGAGAGGATCGACGGTGAGATCTGCACGGCGCTCACCCTATCGACGGTCGCCCCGACCTGACGGAGGGCTCAGGCCTTCTTGCGCAGCAGCGTGAAGAACATCGCGTCGGTGCCGTGCACGTGCGGCCAGAGCTGCACCTCGGGACCGTCGCCGAGGTCGTGGAGCACCTCACCCGAGGCGTCCCGGAAGAGGTCGCGGGCGTCGACGACCTCGATGTCGTCGCGCTTCTTGAGGACGTCGCGCACGACGAAGGTCGTCTCGGCCGGGTGGGGGCTGCACGTCGCGTAGCCCACGAGTCCGCCGGGAGCCACCGCGTCGAGCGCGCTGCGGAGCAGGTCGCGCTGCAGCGGCCCGAGCTGTGCGAGGTCGCCGGGCTGGCGGCGCCAGCGTGCCTCCGGTCGGCGACGCAGCGCACCCAGCCCGGTGCAGGGTGCGTCCACGAGGACCCGCCCGTATGCCGCCGGCTCGGTGACGCCGACCTCGCGGCCGTCCGCGGTGCGCACCTCGACCCGTCGTCCGGTGGCCGCCGCTCGGGCGGTGATCGGCTCGAGCGTCGTGCGGACGAGCTGGGCGCGGTGCTCGCTCACCTCGACGGCGACGAGGTCGGCCCCGGCCTCGAGCGCGAGGGCGCCGAGCACCCCGCTCTTGCCGCCGGGACCGGCGCAGAGGTCGAGCCAGCGTGCGGGCACCTCGGCAGTCACCGGGGCCGTGGCGAGGGCGACCGCGAGCAGCTGCGAGCCCTCGTCCTGGACGGCAGCCCGTCGCTCCCGGATCGCGGGGACGGCGCCGGGGTCGCCGTGGTCGAGCACCGCGCCGAGGGGCGAGGTCTCGCTCGCAGTCGCACCGGCCTCGACGAGCTCGTCCACGCTCGCGAGACCCGGGCGGGCGACGAGGCTGACCTTGGCGGGGGTGTTGTCGCTCTCGAGGAGCGCGCGCAGCTCGCCGTCGACCGTCTCGGCCGTGGCCCGCCCGTGGCCGAGCAGCGCTCCGCGCAGTGCGCTCACGACCCACTCCGGGTGCGAGTACTCCGTCGCGAGCGCGGCGGTGGACCCGCCCTCGGGCACGACGAGCTCCAGCCACTCCTCGCGCGTCCTCTCGCTCACCCGGCGCATCACGGCGTTGACGAAGCCGCTGGCACCGGCACCGCTCACGGTGCGGGCCAGACCCACGGTCTGGTCGGCGGCGGCGTGCGACGGGACGCGCATCCCGAGCAGCTGGTGGGCGCCCAGCCGGAGGACGTCGAGCACCCCGGCGTCGATCTTGGCGGTCGGGCGGCCGGCCGCCTGGACGATGACCGCGTCGTAGAAGCCCTGCATCCGCAGCGTCCCGAAGGCCAGCTCGGTCGCGAACGCCGCGTCCCGCGCGTCGAGGCGGTGCCGCCGCAGGATCGAGGGGAACTCGAGGTTGGCGTAGGCGCCCTCGTCGACGGCGCGAAGGAGCGTGTATGCCGCGAAGCGCGCCGGTTCGGCGTGCTTGGCCCGGTCGCTCGGCTTCTGGCGGGAGCGCTGGCCGCCACGCGGACCGCCGCCCTGGGGACGGCGGGGCTGGCGGTGCTGGTCGGGTGCGGGCATCAGGACAGCGTAGTGGCGGCGGTGAACGCCTCGCCCACGTCGATCCGCACACCCCGGGCCCAGTCGGCGGCGGCCATCGGCTTCTTGCCCGGCGGGCGCACCTCACCGAGCGTGACGACACCCGAGGCCGTGCCGACGTGGACGGCCCGCTTCGTGGCGACGATCTCCCCCGGTGCGGGTGCGCCCGAACCGTCACGACCGTCCAGCGCGTCGTCCGCGGCCAGGGTCACCGGGCCCACGCCGACCCGCTCGCCACGGAACGTCGTCCACGCCCCGGGCGCGGGGGTGCAGCCGCGCACGTGGCGGCTCACGGCATACGCAGGGGTGGCCCACGCGATCTCGGCGTCCGCGGTGGTGAGCTTGGCGGCGTGCGAGACGCCCTCGGCGGGCTGGGGCACCGCGGTGAGGCCACCCGAGGCGAGCCCGTCCATCGTCGCGACCAGCAGGCCCGCGCCGGCGTGGGCGAGGCGGTCGAGCAGGGTGCCCGAGGTGTCGTCGGGGCGGATCGTCTCGGTCATGAGGCCGAGGACCGGGCCGGTGTCGAGCCCCTCCTCGATGACGAAGGTCGTCGCACCGGTGGCGTCGTCACCGGCCATGATCGCGCGCTGCACGGGCGCCGCCCCGCGCCAGGCGGGCAGCACCGAGAAGTGAAGGTTGACCCACCCGTGGGTCGGGATGTCGAGGACCTCACGCGGGAGCAGCGCGCCGTAGGCCACCACCGGGCAGGCGTCCGGTGCGATCTCGCGCAGCCGCGCCTGGAAGTCGGGGTCGCGCGGGGAGACCGGTGTGAGCACCTCGATGCCGCGCTCGACGGCGAGCGCCTTGACCGGCGACGGGTGCAGGGTGCGGCCGCGGCCGGCGCGGGCGTCGGGGCGGGTGAGGACGGCGACGACCTCGTGCTGGGAGCCCAGGAGCGCCTCGAGCGCCGGGACCGCCGTGTCGGGGGTGCCGGCGAAGACCAGCTTCATCGGTTCTGCCTGCGCTCGCTCGTCACACGGGCCAGTCTACGAAGCGGCGCCCGTGACCTCCTCGGCGCTCCGGGCCCCGGCCCGTCAGCTCGCGGGGTCGCGCGGGTCGAGCCGCGCCGTGAGCGGTGACGTCTCCTTGCGCGCCGACCGGCGGGCCCGCATGGCCGCCACCTCGGCCGCGAGCGCCGGCCCGTCGGTGAGGGGTGCGCTGAGGACGAGCCGCTCGGTGTCCTTGTCGACCGGCAGCGGTCCGAGCACCTGGACGGAGTCCGCGAGGCGCATCTCGTCGACCGCGGCCCGGAGCGCTGCGCGGGCGCCGGTGAGGGTGGCGACGCGCGTGGTCGGCGGCAGCGACAGCTCGCGACGCTCGGTGAGCTCGCGGTCGGCGAACCAGGCGGGGTCCCAGCGCACGAGCGCCTCGACCGCAGGCACCGTCGTGTGCGTCGGCGCACCGGCGAGCACGACCACCCCACCGTCGGCGGCACCACGGGTGAGGGCGACGGCACCCATCCACCGGCGCAGCGACTCCTCGGCGGCGTCGAGCGAGGGACGGTCGAGCAGCGCCCACGCGTCGAGCAGGAGGCAGGCGGCGTAGCCACCGCTGGCGACCGGCTCGGCCCCGGGCGTCGAGATGACGAGCCGTGGCTTCGAGTCCACCGCGTCGACGACGTTGCCCGCACCCGAGGTGGCCAGCGGCACACCGGGGAAGGCACGCCCCAGCTCCTCGGCCGTGCGGCGGGCACCGACCACGGAGGAGCGGAGGCGGGGCGACCCGCAGTTCTGGCACTCGAACCGGGTCTCGACGGCACCGCACCAGCGGCACGTCGGGGGCGAGTCGGGCCCACGCAGACCCAGCGGGCCCGAGCAGACCGTGCAGCGCGCCGGCCGTCGGCAGTCCTGGCACGACAGCGAGGGCAGGTAGCCCCGTCTCGGCACCTGCACGAGCACCGGTCCCCGCGTCAGGGCCTCCTTGGCCACCTGCCACGCGGAGGACGGCAGGTGCGCCCGGGCGGCGGCGGGGTCGCGGGCGAGGTCGGAGCCCTCACCGGCGATGCGCACCCGGGCCACGACCCGGCGCAGCAGGGCCCGGTCGGCCTCGAGGGGCACGACGACGCCGTCGGCGCACCACAGGGAGAGCGCGGCGGTGCGCGAGAACCCGGCGCTGAGCAGGGCGGCACCCTCGGCGGCGGCGCGCAGCCGTGCCACCTCACGCACCTGCGGGTAGGGCGCGCGCGGCTCGTCGTGCAGGTCGTCGCCGTCGTCCCACCAGGCGACCAGCCCGAGGTCGTGCACGGGCGCGAACGCCGCCGCCCGCGACCCGACGACGATCCGCACGTGCCCCCGCAGGACCTTGAGGTATGCCGTGTAGCGCGCCTGTGGTCCCTGGTCGGCCGTGAGCCTCACGTGGTGCCCCTTGCCGAGACGCTCGGTGAGGGCGGTCTCGACCCGTGCGACGTCGCGGGCATCCGGGACGACGAGGATGCTCCCCCGCCCACCGGCGAGGGCCGCGGCTGCCGCATCGGCGAGCAGGCGGGGCCAGTCCTCGCCGGGCTCGACCGTGGGGGCGGCGAGCAGGGAGGCCGCGGGCGCCCCGCCCGAGGTGAGGTGGGACAGGAAGGCGGGCCCGCCGGCATACCGGCTCCACGCGACCGACTCGAGGCCCGCGGGTGGCGCGTCGACGTCGGGAGCCTGAGCGGCCAGGGCCTTCTCCGCGGCGGCGTGCCGCGGCGGGACGGCGAGGCGCAGGACGTCACCGACGACCCCGCCGTAGCGACGGGCGACGGCGCGGGCGGTCTCGAGGACCGCCGGGGTGAGGACGGGCTCGGGTGAGACGAGGCGGCGCAGGGTGGCGAGGCGTCCCTCGTGCTCGGCCTCGGCGGCCCGCGAGAGGACGAAGCCGTCGAGGTCCTGGCCCGCGAACCGCACCCTGACCCGCACACCGGGCACCACCTCGTCGGCCATCGTCGCGGGGACGAGGTACTCGAACGGGCGGTCGAGGTGGGCCAGACCCGTGTCGACGAGCACGGACGCCACCGGGTCGACCTCGGCCACCGGCACACCGCCGGACGCGGGCCGGGGCCGCGAGCGCACCGAGGGTTCGATCAGCGACAGCTGCGTCCCCTCACCCGACTCGGTCATCCCCCGAAACTAGACGACCGGGCGGACACGTCAGCGGGCGAGGCGGCCCAGGAGCAGCGCCGCCGTCTCGTCCGGGCGCTCGATCGACGGGAAGTGGCCGGCCCAGTCGAGCTCGACGTACTCGGCGCCGGGGATCTCGCGGGCGAGCAGGGTCGCGATGTCGCGGTGGTGGGCCACGTCGAGGGCCCCTGCGACGACGAGGGTCGGGACGCTCACCGAGGTGGGGTCGACCTCGACCCGCTCCGGTCGGGGCCCCTGGTCGAGGGCGTCGGCGGCGAGCTGCACCTCGAACGCCCGGCGCTGCATGCGGGCCACGTCCTCGCGGACCTCCTGCGGGACCACGGGCTGGACCCAGAGGGCGACGTTGAGGGCCACGGCGCCCTCCACGTCGCCCGCCTCGAGCAGCGCGTCCTCGCGCTCGCCGAACGCGAGGACGACGGGGTCGGTCACCTCGAGCCCGCGGTAGGCCGTGCAGAGCAGGACGAGCGACTCCACCCGCTCCGGGTGTCGGGTGGCCAGCTCGAGGGCGACCCGGCCCCCGAACGAGGACCCGACGACGGTCGCGCGCTCGATGCCGAGCTCGTCGAGGAGGTGCGCGACGTCGTCGGCGTCGGCGTAGGCCTCACCGGGCAGCGGGCTCTCGCCGAAGCCGCGCAGATCCGGGGCGACGACGCGGTGGGACGCGGCGAGCGTGGTCAGGACCGGCGCCCACATGCCCCGGTCGGTGACGCCCGAGTGGATGAGGACGACGGCGGGCCCGCTGCCCTCGTCGTCGTGCGCGAGGAGCAGCGGGCCCGTGGTGTCGGTGCTCAGGGTCAGCCCTTGACCGCGCGTTGGAGGTCCTCGACTCGGTCGGTGCGCTCCCACGTGAAGGGGTTGTGCACGCCGTCGGCGGTGGTGCGGCCGAAGTGGCCGTAGGCCGCCGTCGGCTTGTAGATCGGACGGAGCAGGTCGAGCGCGTCGAGGATCGCCGCCGGCCGCAGGTCGAACACCGAGAGGATGGCGTCCTGGATCTTGTCGGCGGGGACGGTCTCGGTGCCGAAGGTCTCGACGTAGATGCCGACCGGCTGGGCCTTGCCGATGGCGTAGGCGACCTGGACCTCGCAGCGACGGGCGAGACCCGCGGCGACGACGTTCTTGGCGACCCAGCGGGTGGCGTAGGCGGCGGAGCGGTCGACCTTGCTCGGGTCCTTGCCGGAGAAGGCGCCGCCACCGTGGCGGGCCATGCCGCCGTAGGTGTCGACGATGATCTTGCGACCGGTGAGGCCGGCGTCGCCCATCGGGCCACCGATGACGAACGTGCCGGTCGGGTTGATGAGCGAGCGGTAGTCCGAGGTGTCGAGCTCGGTGCCCGTCTCGGCGAGCTCGGCGAGCACCGGCCCGATGACGTGCTTCTCGATGTCGGGGCTGAGCAGGCCGTCGAGCGAGATGCCGTCGGCGTGCTGCGTGGAGAGCACGACGGTGTCGAGCTTGACCGCCTTGTCGCCCTCGTAGCTGATCGTCACCTGCGTCTTGCCGTCCGGCCGCAGGTAGGCGACGTCCTCGCCCTTGCGGACCGCGGTGAGGCGCTCGGCGAGCCGGTGCGCGAGGAAGATCGGCAGCGGCATGAGCTCGGCGGTGTCGTCGCAGGCGTAGCCGAACATGAGGCCCTGGTCGCCGGCGCCCTGCTTGTCGAGCGGGTCCACGCCACCGGTGCGGCTCTCGTAGGCCGTGTCGACGCCCTGGGCGATGTCGGGGCTCTGCTGGCCGATGGAGACCTCGACACCGCAGGAGGCCCCGTCGAAGCCCTTGGTCGAGCTGTCGTAGCCGATGCCGAGGACGGTGTCGCGCACGATCTTGGGGATCTCGACGTAGGCCTCGGTCGTGACCTCGCCCGCGACGTGGACGAGCCCGGTCGTGACCATCGTCTCGACGGCGACGCGGGCCCGAGGGTCCTGCTCGAGCATGGCGTCGAGGATCGAGTCCGAGATCTGGTCACAGATCTTGTCGGGGTGCCCCTCGGTGACGGACTCGGACGTGAACAGGCGTGCAGCCACCCGGGGCTCTCTTTCGTACGGGATCAGGTCAGGTCATCCGCGCCGACGGCGGCGGGTGGTCAAATCTAACCCCTCCGGAACCCCGGCGACGGTGTCTCCCGTCACTTGGGCAGCGATCCTCACGCGGGAGCGTCCTCCGGACCGGCGGCGTTCGCCGAGGTGGTGCATGATGTGCGGCGTGAACGACCCCCTCGACCTGTTGGCGCGGGCCCAGCGCCTCGCCGAAGAGGTTCGCGCCGACTCGCTGCGCGAGGTCGCCGAGGCGCGCCGTGACGCCGCCCAGGTGAGGGCCCGCACCGCGGACGCGCTGTCCGAGCTCGAGGGCGTGACGTCCTCGCTCGACCGCGCCCGTGCCGACGCGCAGGCGGTGCTCGACGCCGCCCGTGACGAGGCCGACGCGCTCCTCGCCGATGCCACCGACCAGGCCTCCCTCGTGCGGGCCCGGTCGTCCAAGGCCGCCGACGAGGCACTGTCCGTGGCCGAGGAGGACGCAGCCGCCCTCGTGGCCGCCGCCGAGCGGCGCGCCGAGGCGGTCGTCGCCACCGCCGAGGAGAACGCGCGCGTCCACGTCGAGCGCGCGAGTGCCGAGATCGCGCTCGCGCGTGAGGAGTGGGCCGCCGAGCGGGCCGCTGCGGAGCAGGAGGTGGTGGGGCTGCGGGCGCGCGCTGAGGAGGACTCGGCGCGGCTTCGCGAGGAGGCGGAGTCGTATGCCGTCGCGCACCGTTCCGAGGCCGAGCGCGCCGCCGAGGTCGTGCGGGTCGACGCCGACCGGCTGGCGGTCCACGCCGGCCAGGAGCGGGAGTCCGTGCTCGCCGGTGCCCGCGCCGAGGCGGCCGAGCACCTCGAGCGCACCCGCGCCGAGGCCGACGAGCTCATCCGTTCCGCCGAAGCCCACCTCGCCTGGGCCCAGGCCACCGTCCGCGACATCGTCGGCACGGCCGAGCGCGAGACGATGGCGCAGCGCCGCGACCAGCACCGCGCGCTGTCGGAGCGGGCGCGCCAGCAACGTGACCGGGTCGCCGCGCTCGCCGGCAGCGCCGCGGCCAGGGCTGCCGACCTCACCTCCGAGGCGGAGGCCGAGTCCGTGAACCTGCGAGCCCAGGCCACGTCGGTGCTCGAGGAGGCGCGGGCCGACGCGGCACGCACCCTCGAGGACGCGCGGCGCGAGGCCCAGCAGCTGACCCGGACCGCCGCGGAGCGGGCCGAGGAGGCCGAAGCGCGGGCCGATCGGAGGCTGGCCGAGGCCGAACGCGGCGCCCAGCTCGTGCGCCGCAGCGCCGCCGACGATGTCGAGCGGTTCCAGCGCGAGGCGCACGAGCAGCATCGCGCCGCCCGCGCCGAGGTCCTGCGCATCACCTCCGAGGCCCAGACGCGCTCGGACGCCATCCGCGCCGAGGCCGAGGCGAGCGTCGAGCGCGCCCGCGCGGAGGTCGCCGCCCTCGCGCTGCGCCGCGACGCCATCACCGCCCAGCTGGCCGACCTCAGCGGCGTCATCGACGCCCTCGCCGTCGGCGAACCGAACCTGTCCCCGCCCCCCACCCCGCACCAGGAGCAGTCATGAGCACGCCCCAGTTCCCGACGATCTTCCGTGGCTACGACCCCACGGAGGTCGACCGCCACCTGGCCACCATCGCGAACACCGTCGACTCGGCCCGCCAGGAGGTCGCCCAGGTCACCGTGGAGCTCACCAAGGTCACCCAGGACAACGCCGCGCTCGCCGAGAGCCTCGCCCAGCAGAAGGCGCTCGTCGCCGAGCTCGAGGCCCGCAGCGCACAGTCCTCCTCCCCCACGTTCGCCAACCTCGGTGAGCGGATCGGCTCCATGCTCACGCTCGCCGACGAGGAGGCCGCCTCCATCCGGGAGTCCGCGACCGCCGACGCCGAGGAGCACCGTCGTCTCGTCGAGGAGTCCGCGGCCTCGGTGCGCACCGAGGCCGACCGCTACGCCGAGGAGGTGCGCCAGCGCGCCGACGTCGCCGCGGCCGAGACCCTCGGCACCGCCAAGCTCGAGGCCTCGTCGCTGCTCGACGACGCGGGGCGCGAGGCCTCGGCCCGCCGCGAGGAGGCCGAGGCGTACTTCGAGGGGCAGCGTGCCCGCGCCGCGGCCGCCGCCGCCGACTTCGAGAGCACCCTCCAGGAGCGCAGGGGCCGCGCGGCCCAGGAGTTCATGACCGCCGAGAGCAGCCACGAGGCCCGGATCGCCGAGCTCGAGGAGCGGGCCGACGCGCTCGCCCGGGAGACCGAGGAGAAGCGCAGGGCGCACGAGGCCGAGGCCGTCTCCATCCTCGACCAGGCCAAGGCCGAGGCCTCCGCCGTGGTGACGACGGCCAAGGAGCACGCAGAGCGGATCAGGCGGGACTCCGAGCGCGAGCTCGCCGCCGCCACCGCCCGCCGCGACAGCATCACCGCCCAGCTGAGCAACGTCCGCAACATGCTCGCCACCCTCGGTGGCGCCTCGGCGCCGGGTCAGGCCGGCTTCGGCGAGTCCGCCGCGGCGTCGGAGCGCGTGACCGGCGATGCGCCCGGGTCGGACGACGCCCCGGCCGTTGCCGAGGTCGAGCAGGTCGCCGCCGCGCCGGAGACGGACGCCGCTGCTGACGAGGCGCAGCTTCAGGGCGACGACGCACGGGCCGAAGACGTCGCACAGTCCGAGCAGGGCGCACAGGCCGAGGACGAGGTCCAGCCCAAGGACGACGTACAGGTCGTGGGCGAGGCGCAGGAGGCCGAGCTCGCCGCGGCCGGGAACGCCAAGCCCGCCAAGCAGGGCAAGGGCGCCAGGAAGTAACCCGCGCCGGTCCGGTCCCGTCCACAGGGGTGCTGCCGGCCCGGACCACCACGTGACCAACTCACCAATTCCTCCCCTCCGTCACCACCGATTGCGTGACAGAGGGGAGGAATTGGTGAGTTGCGCACCGGAGCCGGGGGGTCAGGGACCCGGGGCGGGCTCAGAGCAGGGTGGTGACGACGTCCCAGACCGCGTCGGAGACGGCGGCCTTGCTCGCCGGTCCGACCTCGGTGCTCTCGTCGCTGCCGCGGCGCAGGATGGTGACGGTGTTGTCGTCGGCGCCGAACGTCTTGTGCTCGCCCACCTCGTTGACGACGAGCACGTCGCAGCCCTTGCGCTCGAGCTTGGCGCGGCCGTGGTCGAGGACGGACCCGGACTCGTCGCCGGTCTCGGCGGCGAACCCGACGATGACCGGGCTGCTCGCCGCCCCGCGGCTCGTCACGAGCTCGGCGAGGATGTCGGGGTTGCGCACGAGCGTGATGCTCGGGGCGGACTCGTCCGCGGACCCGTCGGCGCCGGTGTCGTGCGACTTCTTGATCTTGGTGCCGACGTAGGTCGACGGGCGGAAGTCGGCGACGGCGGCGGCCATGACGACGACGTCGGCCTCGGCGGTCGCGGCGACGACGGCGTCACGGAGCTGGAGCGCGGTCTCGATGGTCACGACGTCGACGCCGGCCAGGTCGGCGGGGGTGGACGTCACGAGCGTGACCTGGGCGCCACGGGCGGCAGCGGCAGCCGCGAGGGCGAGCCCCTGCTTGCCCGAGCTGCGGTTGCCGAGGAACCTCACGGGGTCGATCGGCTCACGGGTGCCCCCGGCGCTGACGACGACGCGACGGCCGGTGAGGTCGCCTCGACGCCCCCCTCCCGCAACGTCTGCGGTTGTGGCGCCTCTAGCCGCCGCATCCGCAGACGCAAAGGCGGTGGAGGTGCGGGCGGCAGCGGAGCGGGCGAGCTCACGCTCGCACACGGCATACAGGTCCTCGGGCTCGGGAAGCCTGCCGGGACCGGTGTCCTTGCCGGTGAGCCGACCGCTCGCGGGCGGGACGACGTGGACACCGCGCTCGGTGAGCGTGCTGACGTTGGCCTGCGTGGCCGGGTGGTCCCACATCTCGGTGTGCATTGCGGGTGCCAGGACGACGGGGCACCGGGCGGTGAGGAGTACGTTGGTGAGCAGGTCGTCGGCCTGCCCGGTCGCCGCCTTGGCCAGCAGGTCGGCGGTGGCCGGGGCGACGACGACGAGGTCGGCCCCCTGGCCGAGCCGCACGTGGGGCACCTCGTGGACGTCGGTCCAGACGTCGGTGCTCACCGGCTTGCCCGACAGGGCGGCCCAAGTGGGAGCACCGACGAATTTCAGCGCCGCGGCCGTCGGCACGACCGTGACGTCGTGACCCGCCTCGGAGAGGAGGCGCAGCAGCGAACAGGCCTTGTATGCCGCGATGCCGCCCGCCACACCGAGGACGACGCGCACGGTGGGCTCAGTCCTCGATCTTCTCTGCGGTGAGCATGTTGCCGTTGATCTCGCGCAGGGCGATGCTCAGCGGCTTCTCGTGGACCTCGGAGTCGACGAGGGGGCCGACGTGCTCGAGGAGGCCCTCCTGCAGCTGCGCGTAGTAGGCGTTGATCTGGCGCGCGCGCTTGGCCGAGTAGAGGACGAGGGAGTACTTGGAGTCGGCGTGCGTGAGGAGCTCGTCGATCGGCGGGTTGGTGATGCCGATGGGGTTGGCCTTGGTGCCTGACACGGAATCAGTCTCGTTTCGTCGGGGTGGGGGTTCGCATCAATGATACGAGTTCGTCGGCGGCCCGCCGAACGTCGTCGTTGACGATGGTGACGTCGAACTCCTCGGCGGCGGCCAGCTCGGCCCGAGCGGTGGTGAGCCGGACCTCGCGCTCCTCCTCGGTCTCGGTGCCACGACCGACGAGCCGGCGGACGAGCTCGTCCCAGCTCGGCGGGGCGAGGAAGACGAAGAGTGCGTCCGGCATGGTCTCGCGCACCTGGCGCGCTCCCTGCAGGTCGATCTCGAGCAGGGCGGGACGACCCTCCGCCAGAGCGGCCTCGACCGGACCGCGCGGCGTGCCGTACTGGGCGCGGCCGTGGACCGTGGCGAACTCGAGGAGCTCGTCGTGGTCGACCATGCGGCCGAACTCCTCGTTGCTCACGAAGTGGTAGTGCACCCCGTCGACCTCGGTGGGGCGGGGCTTGCGCGTCGTCGCGGAGACCGACAGCCAGACGTCGGGGTGGTGCTCACGCACGTGGGCGGCGACGGTCCCCTTGCCCACGGCGGTGGGCCCGGCGAGCACGGTGAGCCTGGAGCGTGCGCTCACGCCTTGGAGAAGCGGGTGAGGAGCGCGGAGATCTGGTTCTGGCCCAGCCCGCGGACGCGACGGCTCTCGCTGATGCCGATCTCCTCCATGAGGGCCTTGGCCTTGACGCGACCGACGCCGGGCATCGACTCGAGCAGCGCTGACACGCGCATCTTGCCGATCACGTCGTTCGACTTCCCTTCGGAGATGACCTCGCCGAGGTCACCCTGTGCGTACTTGAGGCGGTTCTTGACGGACGCCCGTTCGCGGCGAGCCTCAGCTGCCTTCTCCAGCGCGGCAGAGCGTTGCTCCGGTGTCAGCGGCGGGAGTGCCATGACGGATGTCCTCCAAGTGGTGACGACGCTGCTTCTCAACGCCTTCGAGCGATTTAACCACGGACGCGATGCGCGGGCCCGACCGGTGATTCGTGGTTGACCCGCTCGGCCTGCGTGCCCTGCCGAATACGGGTCACGACAGCAGTGACGCCATGGCCTCGTTGGTCCGGCCCGCGCGGTCCCGCAGGGCGGTGACGCCCGGGCCGGCGGCGAGCACCTCGCGGCTGCTCGCCGGCAGCACGTTGCCCAGGGCGTCTCCGAAGACGCGACGGAGGTCTTCGGCCGTGCCGCCCTGCGCCCCCACGCCGGGCGCGAGCAGCGGCCCGTTGACCGAGGCCAGGTCGAGACCCAGGTCCTGGACCGCCGAGCCGACGGTGGCGCCGACGACGAGCCCGGTGCTGCCGAGGTCGCCGGCGGTGGCCGCCGTGGCGTTCTCGTCGGCCGCACCCTGCACGATCGACCCGGCGACGCTCGACTGCGTCCCGCGCGCGTGCTGCACCGAGGCGCCCTCGGGGTTGGAGGTCAGCGCGAGGACGAAGAGCCCGCGCCCGTTGGCGGCGGCGGTGTCGAGCGCGGGTCGCAGCGACTCGAACCCGAGGTAGGGACTGGCCGTGAGGGCGTCGACGGGCGAGACGGCCGACTCGCCGAGGTAGGCCTCGGCATAGGCCGCCATCGTCGAGCCGATGTCGCCACGCTTGGCGTCGAGCAGGACGAGCGTGCCCGAGGAGCGCAGGTCGCGGATCGCGTCTTCGAGCACGGCGATCCCCGGCGACCCGAAGACCTCGAAGAAGGCCGACTGGGGCTTGACGATCGCGACATGGCCGGCGAACGCCTCGACGCACGCCCGCGTGAAGGCCCGGAGGCCGTCGAGGTCGTAGGTCAGCCCCCAGGACTCCACGAGGGCGCGGTGCGGGTCGATACCGGCGCACAGCGGACCGTGCTGGGCGGTGGCGGCGCGCAGCCGCTGCCCGAACGTCGGGGTCGTGCTCACGGGATCACCATCCTGTCGTGCGCGACGCCGACGAGCTCGGTGATGCGGGCGACGCCGTGGGACTCGGCGAGCGCCTCGAGCTCGGTGAGGACGCGCTGCGGTGCGGTCGGGTCGTTGAAGGTCGCGGTGCCCACCTGGATGCCGGTGGCGCCCGCGGCGATGAGCTCGAGGGCGTCGCGCCCGGTGCGCACTCCCCCGACGCCGATGAGCGGCACCGTCTGGAAGCGGCCGTCCCGCATGGCCGCCGTGACCTGCCAGAGCGCCCGGACGGCGACCGGGCGGATCGAGGGGCCGGACAGCCCACCGGTGATGCCACCGAGGTGCGGTCGCAAACGGTCGGTGTCGATGACCATCCCGAGGAGGGTGTTGATCATCGTGAGGCCGGTGGCTCCGGACTTCACCGCGGCGTCGGCGATCGAGACGATGTCGGTGACGTCGGGCGTGAGCTTGGCGAACATCGGCACGTCGCGCGGCAGCTGCTCGCGCACGAGCGCGATGACCTTGCCCGAGGCCAGCGGGTCGCAGGCGAAGACCAGCCCGCGGTTGGCGACGTTGGGGCACGAGATGTTGACCTCGACGCCGACGACGCAGTCGAACGCGTCGCTGTCGACGAGCACCTTCGCCACGTCGGCGAACTCCCCCGCGGTGTTGCCGGCGATGGAGACGAGCACCCGGGCGCCGACCGACTTGAGCCACGGCAGGTCGTTCTCGACGAACGCGTGGATGCCGGGGCCCTGGAGCCCGATCGAGTTGAGCATCCCGGAGGCCGTCTCGGCCATGCGCGGCGTGCCCCGACCCGAGCGCGGGTCCATCATCACCGTCTTGGTGACGAACGCCCCGAGGTGCGAGACGTCGAAGAAGCGGTGGAGCTCACGACCGTTCGCGGCGCAGCCGGAGGCCGTCATCACCGGGTTGGGCAGGGTGCGTCCGGTGAACGTCACGGACATGTCGACCGCCATCAGTGACCTCCCACCCTCGGCGCACCGACCGTGTCCTCGGGGACCCCGCAGACACCGTCGTGGAAGGCCTCCCACCGGATGCGGTCGCCACGGAAGACCGGGCCCTCGACACAGGAGCGCACCATCTTGGTCACCCCGGCCTTGTCGCGCACCGGCATGACACAGGTCATGCAGACCCCGACACCGCAGGCCATCGACTCCTCGACGGCGACCTGCGCGACGGCGCCGTGATCGGCGGCGACCCGGGTCACCGACTGGAGCATCCCCATCGGACCGCAGGCGTAGGCCACCGGAGCACCCGTGCGCCGGAACACCTCGGGCAGGACGTCGCTGACCCAGCCCTTGTGGCCGGCCGAGCCGTCGTCGGTCGTCACCGTGACGCCGTCGGCCGCACGTCGGGCCTCGACGACGCCGAAGAGCCGGTCCTCGGAGGCGGCGCCGAGCACCATCTCGACGCTGCAGCCCCGCTCGCGCAGGACGTCGGCGAGCCAGAACAGCGGCGCCGAGCCGTAGCCACCACCCACGAGGACGGTCGCGACCGGCTCGGTCGGCAGCGGGAACGGCCGGCCCAGCGGCGCGACGACGTCGACGGTGTCGTGCGCACGCAGGGCGGTGAGCCACTCGGTGCCCGGACCCTTGGCGGCGATGACGAGGTCGAGCGTGCCGCCGTAGGTGCCGGACGGGCTGACCTTGTGGATCGAGAAGGACCGGCGCAGCAGGTTGCCCGTCGTCGGGCCGCCGACGGCGAGCGCGGCGAACTGCCCGGGACGAGCGAGCTCCGCCACGCCGGGGGCGACGATCGTCAGGTGGTGGTAGGCGCCGACGCGGCGGGTCGCGATGACCTCACCGCTCACCTGCACGACACCGCTGCCGGGGCGAGCGGCGCGCTCGGGACGGGCGGCAGCACCCTCGGGACGCGCAGCGCTCATCGGCCGGCCACCTGCATGAGGTCGAGGTTGCGGGCATGCTCCTGGAGCGAGGTCACCGTGAGGTCGCCGCGCCGCAGCGCCTCGATGGCCTGCACGGCGGCCGCGAACTCCTGCACCGTGGTGATGAGCGGGACGTCGGCGGTGTTGGCGGCCGCGCGGATGGCGTAGCCGTCGGCGCGGGCGCTCTGGCCGGTCGGGGTGTTGATGACCATGGCGATCTCGCCGTCGAGGATGAGCTGGCCGATCGTGCGGGCGTCACTGGCCTGCGCGTCACCCTCGCGCTCGGTGATCTTGCGGATGACCTCGGCGGGGATCCCGTTGCGGCGCAGCACGTCCGCCGTCCCGGAGGTCGCGACGACGGTGAAGCCGAGGTCGACGAGCCGGTTGACCGGGAAGAGCATGGCGCGCTTGTCGCGGTTCGCGACCGAGACGAACACCGTGCCGCTGTCGGGCAGCCCTCCGTATGCCGCGAGCTGGCTCTTGCCGAAGGCTCGCCCGAACGTGGAGTCGATGCCCATGACCTCACCGGTGGAGCGCATCTCCGGTCCGAGGAGCGAGTCGACCATCGTCCCGTCGGCGGTGCGGAAGCGCGAGAACGGCAGGACGGCCTCCTTGACCGAGATCGGCGCGTGCGGCGGCAGCGTGCCACCGTCGCCGGTGGGCGGCAGCACGCCCTCCTCGCGCAGCTGGGCGATCGAGGCGCCGAGCATGATGCGGCTCGCGGCGTTGGCCAGCGCCACCCCGGTCGCCTTGGCGACGAAGGGCACGGTGCGCGAGGCTCGTGGGTTGGCCTCGAGGACGTAGAGGATGTCCTGCGCGAGCGCGAACTGGACGTTCATGAGCCCCACGACGCCGATGCCCTCGGCGAGCCTGCGGGCCGACTCGCGGACGAGCTCGATCTCGGCGTTGCCGAGGGTGGCCGGCGGCAGGGCGCAGGCCGAGTCGCCGGAGTGGATGCCCGCCTCCTCGATGTGCTCCATGACGCCGCCGAGGTACATCTCGGTGCCGTCGTAGAGCACGTCGACGTCGATCTCGATCGCGTCGTCGAGGAAGCGGTCCACGAGGACCGGGTGCTCGGGCGAGGCCGTCGTGGCCCGCTCGACGTAGGTCACGAGCGTCTCGTCGTCGTAGACGATCTCCATGCCGCGCCCGCCGAGGACGTAGGAGGGGCGCACGAGGACGGGGTAGCCGATCCCCTTCGCGACCTCGACCGCCTCTGCGGCGCTGTATGCCGTCCCGTGCTGGGGCGCGGGCAGCTTCGCCTCCGCGAGGACGCGGCCGAAGGCGCCGCGGTCCTCGGCGAGGTCGATGGCCTCGGGCGAGGTGCCGACGATCGGCACGCCCTCCGCCTTGAGCGCGCGGGCGAGGCCGAGCGGCGTCTGCCCGCCGAGCTGGACGATGACACCGGCGATCGGGCCCGCCTGCTTCTCGGCGTGGTAGACCTCGAGCACGTCCTCGAGCGTGAGCGGCTCGAAGTAGAGCCGGCTCGACGTGTCGTAGTCGGTCGAGACCGTCTCGGGGTTGCAGTTGACCATGACCGTGTCGTAGCCGGCGTCACGCAGCGCGAAGCTCGCGTGCACGCACGAGTAGTCGAACTCGACGCCCTGGCCGATACGGTTGGGCCCCGAGCCGAGGATGAGGACGGCCTCGCGCTCGCGCGGCGCCACCTCGCTCTCCTCGTCGTACGAGCTGTAGTGGTACGGCGTCTGCGCGGCGAACTCGGCCGCGCAGGTGTCCACGGTCTTGAAGACCGGACGCACCCCGAGGGCGTGACGGACACCGCGGACCACGGCCTCCGGCATACGACGGATCTCGCTGAGCTGCGCGTCGCTGAACCCGTGGCGCTTGGCCAGGCGCAGCAGGTCGGGCGTGAGCTCGGGCGACTCCCCCACCTCGCGGGCGATGTCGTTGATGAGCTCGATCTGGTCGAGGAACCACGGGTCGATGCCGGTCGCAGCGTGCGTCTCCTCGACGGTGGCCCCGCCGCGCATGGCCTGCTGGACGGTGACGATGCGGCCGTCGGTCGGACGCGCGGCGACGCCGAGCAGCTCGAGCGCCTCGTCGCGGGTCGGGGTCTCGCCGCGCCAGTGGAACGAGGAGCCCTTCTGCTCGGTCGAGCGAAGCGCCTTCTGCATCGCCTCGGTGAAGTTGCGGCCGATCGACATGGCCTCGCCGACCGACTTCATCGTCGTCGTGAGGGTGTCGTCGGCGGCCGGGAACTTCTCGAACGCAAAGCGCGGCACCTTGACGACGACGTAGTCGAGACTCGGCTCGAAGCTCGCCGGGGTCTCGCGGGTGATGTCGTTGGGGACCTCGTCGAGGGTGTAGCCGATCGCCATCTTGGCGGCGATCTTGGCGATCGGGAAGCCGGTGGCCTTGGATGCGAGCGCCGAGCTGCGCGAGACGCGCGGGTTCATCTCGATGACGATGATCCGGCCGTCGCGCGGGTTGACCGCGAACTGGATGTTGCAGCCGCCGGTGTCGACGCCGACCTCGCGGATGACGGCGATGCCGATGTCGCGCAGCCGCTGGTACTCGCGGTCGGTGAGGGTGAGGGCCGGCGCGACGGTGATCGAGTCACCGGTGTGGACGCCCATCGGGTCGAGGTTCTCGATCGAGCAGACGACGACGACGTTGTCGCGGTGGTCGCGCATGACCTCGAGCTCGTACTCCTTCCAGCCCTTGATCGACTCCTCGAGGAGGACCTCGGTGGTCGGGCTGGCCTGGAGGCCGGCGCCGGCCATGCGGCGCAGCTGGGCCTCGTCGTCGGCGAAACCGGAGCCCAGCCCCCCCATGGTGAACGAGGGACGGACGACGAGGGGGTAGCCGAGCTCGTCGGCGGCGGCGAGCACCTCGTCCATCGTGTGCGCGATGACCGAGCGTGCGCTCTCGGCGCCGCAGCGCTCGACGACGCCCTTGAAGAGCTGGCGGTCCTCACCGAGCTGGATGGCCTCGACGTTGGCGCCGATGAGCGGGCAGCCGTACTTCTCGAGGACGCCCGCCTCGTGCAGCGCGATGGCGCAGTTGAGCGCCGTCTGGCCACCGAGGGTCGCGAGCACCGCGTCGGGGCGCTCCTTGTCGATGATCTTCTCGACGACCTCGGGGGTGATCGGCTCGATGTAGGTCGCGTCGGCGAACTCGGGGTCGGTCATGATCGTCGCCGGGTTGGAGTTGACGAGGATGACGCGCACGCCCTCCTCGCGCAGCACCCGGCAGGCCTGGGTGCCGGAGTAGTCGAACTCGCAGGCCTGGCCGATGACGATCGGGCCGGACCCGATGACGAGGACGCTCGTGATGTCGTCGCGCTTCGGCACTACGCTCCTACCTTCCGGTTGACTGTTCCCTCTGTCGCGCTCGTCGGCGCTCCGGGCCTCGCTCGTTCCTCGCTCGTGTCCTCGCGCTGTCCTCGCCGCTCCGTGAGGAGGTCGATGAAGCGGTCGAACAGGTATGCCGCGTCGTGCGGTCCCGCTGCCGCCTCCGGGTGGTACTGGACCGAGAAGGCGGTGAGGTCGCCCGCGGCAGAGCGGAGCTCGAGTCCCTCGACGACGTCGTCGTTGAGGCAGACGTGCGAGACGCGGGCGGTGCCGAAGTCCGTGTCGGTGTCGGCGTCGAGCGGTGCGTCGACGGCGAAGCCGTGGTTGTGGGCGGTCACCTCGACCTTGCCGGTCGTGCGGTCCATGACCGGCTGGTTGACGCCGCGGTGGCCGTACTTGAGCTTGTAGGTGCCGAAGCCGAGCGCGCGTCCGAGCAGCTGGTTGCCGAAGCAGATGCCGAAGAACGGGATCGACGCACTCAGCACCTCGCGGAGCACACCGACCTCGTGGTCGGCCGTCGACGGGTCACCGGGGCCGTTGCTGAAGAAGACGCCGTCGGGCTGGACGGCGCGGATGTCGTCGGCGGTCGCGCTGGCGGGCAGGACGTGCACCTCGATGCCGCGCTCGGCCATCTGGTGGGGCGTCATCGACTTGATGCCGAGGTCGACCGCGGCCACCGTGAACCGCCTCTCCCCCACCGCCTCGACGACGTAGGTCGCGTCGGTGCTCACCTCCTGGGCCAGGGCCGAGCCCTCCATGAGGGGCGCGGAGGTGACGCGCTCGAGGAGCTGGTCGGACGGCATACGGGCGTCGTCGCCCGAGAAGATGCCCACCCGCATCGCGCCGCGTTCGCGCAGGTGCCGGGTCAGGGCGCGGGTGTCGATGTCGCAGATGCCCACGACGCCCTGTGCGTCGAGCTCGTCCTCGAGCGTGCGGCGCGAGCGCCAGCTCGAGGGGCGCAGCGACGGGTCGCGGACGACGAAGCCGGAGACCCAGATGCGGGAGGACTCGTCGTCCTCGTCGTTCCACCCGGTGTTGCCGACGTGCGGCGAGGTCATGACGACGACCTGGCGGTGGTAGCTCGGGTCGGTGAGCGTCTCCTGGTAGCCGGTCATCGCGGTGCAGAACACCGCCTCGCCGACGGCCTCGCCGCGGTGCCCGTAGGCCTGGCCGGTGAAGGTGCGGCCGTCCTCGAGGACGAGCACGGCGGGCTCGCGGGTGTGCAGTGCGCTGCTCATGAGGCTCCCTGGAGCGAGGCCGTGACGCGGCCGCGCAGGATCGTCGAGTGGACGGCACCGGTGAAGCTCATGCCGTGCCACGGATTGTTGCGGGACAGGGACTTCGACGCTGCGGCGTCCACGGTCTGGCTCGCCTCGGTGTCGACGAGGACGAGGGTGGCGGGCGCGCCCGCCTCGATCGCGCTGCCGTGCCCGGACAGCCCGGCGATGCGGGCCGGCGCGGTCGACATGCGGTCGGCGAGCGTCGCGAGGTCGAGGCGGCCGCCGCGGACCATCGTGTCGTGGACCACGGCGAACGCCGTCTCGAGACCGAGCATCCCGAAGGCGGCGTCGACGAACGCGTGCTCCTTGTCGTGCCGCGCGTGCGGTGCGTGGTCGGTGGCGACGGCGTCGATCGTGCCGTCGGCCAGGGCCGCCCGCAGCGCCTCGACGTCCTCGCTGGGACGCAGGGGCGGGTTGACCTTGAACGTCGGGTCGTAGCCGCTGAGCAGGTCCTGGGTGAGCAGGAGGTGGTGGGGCGTGACCTCGGCGGTGAGGTCGATGCCCTGCGCCTTGGCCCACCGCACGACCTCGACCCCCTCGGCGGTCGTCACGTGCGCGACGTGGACGCGGGAGCCGGTGTGGCGGGCGAGCTGGGCGTCGCGGGCGATGATGCTCGACTCCGCGACCGAGGGCCACCCGGGCAGGCCGAGGCGGCCGCTCAGCTCACCCTCGTGGCAGCAGGCGCTCGGGCCGGCGAGGTCGGGGTCCTGGCTGTGCTGGCTCACGACGCCGCCGAAGGCGCGGACGTACTCGAGGGCCCGTCGCATGACCCGGGCGTCGGAGACGCACCGGCCGTCGTCGGAGAAGACACGGACCCGGGCGCGCGAGCGGTGCATGAGGACGAGCTCGGCGAGCTCCTCACCGGCGAGACCCTTGGTGACCGCGCCGATGGGCTGGACGTCGACGAGCCCGGCCTCGTGACCGAGGTCGAGGACGCGCTCGGCCGCCTCGGCGGTGTCGGTCACCGGGCTGGTGTTGGCCATGGCGAGCACGGCGGTGTAGCCACCGGCCGCCGCCGCAGCCGCGCCCGTGGCGATCGTCTCGGCGTCCTCGCGGCCAGGCTCGCGCAGGTGCGTGTGGAGGTCGACGAAGCCGGGCAGCAGGGCCAGCCCGTCGGCCTCGAGCCGCTCGACGTCGCCGGGCGCGTCGAGGCCGGTGCCGACCTCGACGATCGTGCCCTCGCGGACGAGGACGTCCTTGGCCTCGCCCCCGAGGAGTCGTGCCCCCGTGATGAGCAGGTCGCTCATGCCGCACTCCCCTCTGTCGTGGTGCCCACCGTGGGCGTGTCCTCGCCCGCAAGCAGGTGGTAGAGAACGCTCATCCGCACTGCCACGCCGGCGCTCACCTGGTCGAGGACGAGGCTCTGGGCGGCGTCCGCCGCGTCGGCGCTGATCTCGAGGCCGCGGTTCATGGGTCCGGGGTGGCAGATGACGATCTCGGGGTTCCTCTCGACGAGGTCGGCCAGACGGGGCCGCGTGAGCCCGTAGCCGACGGTGTACTCACGGGCGGTGGAGAAGTAGCCACCACTCATCCGCTCCTTCTGCACGCGCAGCATCATGAGCGCGTCGACGGCCTTGCCCTCGCGACCCTGGAGTACGCCGTCGAGGTCGTGGCTCAGCGCGAAGCCGTCGCGCTCCGCCCACGCGCCGATGCCGCTCGGCATGAGCGTCGGCGGCGCGACGAGCGTCACGTGGGCACCGAGCCGCTGCAGCGAGATGAGGTTGGACCGCACGACGCGCGAGTGGGCGAGGTCGCCGACGATGGCGACGTGGCGCCCCTCGAGCGACCCGAGCCGCCGCTCCATCGTGTAGGCGTCGAGCAGGGCCTGGGTCGGGTGCTCGTGCGTGCCGTCGCCGGCGTTGATGACGTGGGCGTCGACCCAGCCGGCGACCTGGTGGCAGGCCCCGGAAGCGCCGTGCCGGATGACGAACGCGTCGACCCCCATGGCGTCGATGGTCCGGACGGTGTCGCGTAGCGACTCGCCCTTGGACGTCGCCGAGCCCTTGCCGGTGATGTTGATCGTGTCCGCGCTCATCCACTTGCCGGCGATCTCGAACGAGCTCCGGGTGCGGGTGGAGTCCTCGAAGAAGAGGTTGATGATCGTCCGGCCGCGCAGGGTCGGGATCTTCTTGACCTCGCGCTTCTGGACGTCGTGCATCTGGGCCGCGGTGTCGAGGACGGTGCGGATCGCGCCGGCGTCGAGGTCGGCCATCGACAGGAGGTGGCGCGGCATCCGCGTCTGCGTCGTCGAGGAGGTCGTCGCACTCATCGGGCACCCCCGGTGATCGTCACGCTGTCGGCCTCGTCGAAGTCGGCGAGGCGGACCCGGACCTTCTCGGTCTGGGCGGTGGGGAGGTTCTTGCCCACGTGGTCGGCGCGGATCGGGAGCTCGCGGTGGCCACGGTCGACGAGGACCGCGAGGCGCACGGCGGCGGGTCGCCCATGGTCGGCGAGGGCGTCGAGGGCGGCGCGCACCGTGCGGCCGCTGTAGAGGACGTCGTCGACGAGGACGACCGTCCTGCCGTCGACACCGGAGTCCGGGATCTGCGTCGGCATCGGCGCACGGGTGGGCTGGCGGCGCAGGTCGTCGCGGTACATCGTGATGTCGAGGCTCCCGACGGGGATCTCGCTGCCCTCGAACTCAGTGATGATCGCCGCGAGACGGCGCGCGAGCGGGACGCCGCGGGAGGGGATCCCGAGGAGCACGAGACCGTCGGAGCCCTTGTTGGCCTCGAGGATCTCGTGGGCGATGCGACGCAGCGCCCGGGAGATGTCGGCCGCTCCGAGGACCGTCCTCCCGTCGTCGGTCGCGGGGTCGGTCTCGCTCGAGGAGCGGGTGGGCACAGGTGCGTCAGGACACATGAGTGTCGAGACCTCCTTCCCTGCCTCACTGGACAGGTCGTTAAAGGATGTCGGTCGGTCGCGATCACTGTAGCGAGTGCCCCTCCCGCTCCCCAACCCGGCTCCCCGGTGCGTCCACCGATCGGGAACACATAACTCAGTGCTATGCCTGACCCAACGTCATGTGATGTACTTGCCGGACGCCACTCGCCCGCCGAAGGAGGCACCGTGCACCCGCAGACGCTCACGACACCCGACACCGCGGACACCTGTGCCGCCTCCGCCACGCGGGCCCCGCTCTTCCCGCCGCCGGATGCCGACGTCGAGGCCTACCGGGCCTGGCTCGCGCGGGCCGCGTGGCCCGAGGTCGTCTTCGGCGCCCGGCTGCCGGTCACGTCCGCCGCGCGGTGAGCTGCCAGAACGCCCCCACCCCGCGGTAGGGGTCGCGTCGGCAGAGCTCGCGCTCGAGCCCGAGGAGCTCCTCGAAGTAGGTGGGGTCGTGCTTGGCATCGTCGTCGGCGACGAGGTCGTTGGCCACCCGGCCACCCAGCCACGACTCCTCGACGAGACCGACGGCGGCGAGCCCCGCCGCGACGTCCTCGTGCGAGAGCTTGCGTGACTCGTGCTCGAAGGTGTGGCTGCGCTGCGTCACCCGGCCGAGCTCGGCACGCGCGGCCGCCGGACCCTGCCGGGTCAGCGTCCGCAGCACTGCACCGGCGTCGTTGGGGCAGACGAGCGAGACGACGCCGCCCGACCTCGTGACCCCGGCCAGGGTCGCGAGGTCGGCAGCGAGGGCGCCCTCCGGGCGGTACTGCAGGACGAAGTGGCAGACCACGACGTCGTATGCCGTCTCGCCCACCTCCGCGAGCTCGTCCAGTCCCGCGGTGGTCCAGCGGACCCGGTCGGCGACACCGAGACGCTCGGCTTCGGCCCGGCCGCGGTCGAGGAAGCCCTCGGCAGGGTCGGCCACGGTGAGCGCGTGTCCGCGGACGGCATACGGGAGGGTCTCGAAGCCGTCGGCGCCGCCGACGTCGAGGATCCGCAGCGGCTGGTCGCCCAGCGAGGCGACGGCCTCGTCGAGAGCGTCAGCGACGAGGGCGAAGCGGATCCGGCCCCACGGCGAGGACTTCCACGCCTCCCACGCGTCGAGGTGCTCGTCGGCCCGGCTCATCGCACCCGGTCGAGTGTGACCACGCGGACACCGCCGGCGAGGTCGACCTGGTCCACCTGCTCGAACCGGGCATGGGCGAACTCCCCCGCGAACAGCGGGATCCCGGCTCCGATGACGGAGGGGTTGACCTTGAGCACGAGCCGGTCGACCTCGGGCAGCAGGGCGTGGGCGAGGGTGCCGCCACCCACGAGCCAGATGTCCTTGCCGTCCTTGGCCTTGAGCTCGCGCACCCGCTCGACCGGGTCGCCGGTGACGACCTCGACCGGCACGTCGTCCCGGCCGGCGAGGGTGGTCGACACGACGAGGTGGCGCAGGTGCGGGTAGGCGTCGGCGAGACCCGCGGCGAGCCCCAGCTCATAGGAGCCGCGCCCCTCGATCACGGTGTCGAAGTGCGTCCCCTCCCCGGAAATGCCCATGGCGTCCCGGGCCGGACCGGGCAGGGTCTCGGGGTACTCGGCGACGATGAACTCGACGAGATCCGGTGTCACCGGGAAGAACTCGGAGGCGCTGGGGTCACCGCCGTCCGGCCCGGCGATGAAGCCGTCGAGGGTCGTGGCGACGTAGTAGACGAGTCTGCGCATGACCCCAGATCCTCTCAGGGGTGGTGTGCGCAGCCGGATCCGGGTTGTCGGGGCAATCCTGCGTCGTCGGGGCCGGGAGGGTGCGGCTGTCGGGGCCGTCCTGCGTCGTCGGGGCCTCAGGTGCACCCGACAGCGCAAGGTGCCCCCGACAGCCGTAGCGCGTCAGGCCAGGGTCGGCTTGACCTCGGCGAGGCGGGCGAGCAGACCGTTGACGAACTTCGGGCTGTCGTCGGTCGAGAGCTCGGTCGCGAGCGAGACCGCTTCGCTGATCGCCACGCCCTCGGGGACCTCCGAGAAGAGGACCTCGAACGCGCCGATGCGCAGGATCGCCCGGTCGACGGCGGGCATGCGCTCGAGCGACCAACCCTGCGAGTACGTCGTGAGCAGGTCGTTGATCTCGTTCCAGTGGTCGACGACGCCGGAGACGAGGTCGGCCGTGAACTCGTTGAGCGGGACCTCGGTCACCGGGGCCGCGAGACGCTCCTTGAGGAGCTCACCGGCGTTGAGCTGACGCTGCTCGGCCTCGAAGAGGATGTCGATCGCGCGCCGACGTGACTTGGTGCGGGCTGCCATGGAGGGAGCAGCCGCCGATCAGTTGACGCGGCCGAGGTAGGACCCGTCGCGGGTGTCCACCTTGACCTTGTCGCCGGTGTTGAGGAACAGCGGCACGCCGATCTCGGCGCCGGTCTCGAGGGTCGCCGGCTTGGTGCCACCGGTGGAGCGGTCGCCCTGCAGGCCCGGCTCGGTGTACTGGATCTCGAGGACGACCGAGGCGGGGAGCTCGATGAAGAGCACGTTGCCGTCGTGGCGGGCCACGATCGCGTCCTGGTTCTCGAGCATGAACTTGGCGGCGTCGCCGACGATCGCGGGCGTCACGGCGATCTGGTCGAACGTGTCACCGTCCATGAAGACGTAGTCGGTGCCGTCGTTGTAGAGGTACTGCATCGTGCGCTTGTCGACGTTGGCCGTCTCGACCTTGGTCCCGGCGTTGAAGGTCTTGTCGACGACCTTGCCCGAGAGGACGTGCTTGAGCTTGGTCCGCACGAAGGCCGGGCCCTTGCCGGGCTTGACGTGCTGGAACTCCACGACGGACCAGAGCTGGCCTTCGAGGTTGAGGACGAGGCCATTCTTGAGGTCGTTCGTCGATGCCACGTGTCAGTCGCTTCCATTGAGTGTCGGGAGATCGCCCGGAAGTCTATCCGTCGGACGGCCACGCCCCGAATCCGTGCAGATGCGGCCCTCCACCAGCTGCTCGACCCGACTTCGTGTCGCTCGACCCGAGGTGGCACCTCGGGTCGAGCCCAGCTTTATCGGGTGACCCGATAATGCTGGGTGGCCCAGGCGGGGCTCAGAGGAACTGTGCCGGGTCGAACTCGTCGATCGGGATGACCCGGATGCGCGGCAGCGCGGACGTGAACGCCTTGACGTCGTACTCGAGGTCGAAGCTCTCGAGCCCCTGCGCCTCGAGGGCGGTGAACCCGCTGTTGCGGAACTCGCGGAAGGCCATGAGGCCGACCCGACGGTCGTCGTCCTCGAGGAGCGCCTCGACCTCCTCGAGGAAGTCGCCGTCGTGGCTGACGAGCATGACGTCGGCGTCGCGGTCCTTGATGGCCCGCAGCGTGCGCTGGATGGCGACGTCGACGACCTTGACGTCCGCGTCGCCGGACAGCGGCACCGGCTGGAAGCCCAAGGCGTTGAGCGCCTGGATGAACGACATCGGCATCGTCGTCGACGCGTTGAGGAAGAACAGGCCACGGACGTCCTGCGACCACGCCTCCTTGGCGAAGGCGATGAGGCGGTCCCACCGGGGGCGCTCGTCGGGCTGCGGCCGCCGGCCGAGGATCGAGGTGCCGAGGGTGGCGTCGATGTTCTCGCCGTCGACGAGGAGGTACGTCATGACCTCGGAGTCGTCGCTCTCGGTGGTCTGCGGGGCTGCCATGGTCCGGAGTCTAGGTGCACGCGACCGGCCCGCGTCCGGTCAGACCCCGATCGTCAGGTTGGCGACGAAGCCGCTCGTCGCGTCACCCGTCACCGTCGCGAGCTGGTGGATGCCCCCGTCGTCGCCGAAGACCATGTCGGACGTCAGCGAGGTCTGCGACAGGTTGCGCACGCTCTGCTCGTAGCCGGCGGTCGCGTAGACGGTCCTGCACGCCGCTTCCGGGAGGGCGAGCTGCGACGTCTTGACGATCTGCCCGCTGCTCGTCGCCTCGGCCGTGGACCGGTAGACCTCGAAGTGGATGTGCGGCCACCGACCGGAGTATGCCGCCGGGAAGATCGTCGTGAACGTCGCCGTCCCGTCGCCGTTGGTCGGCTGCACCCCGCGCAGGTAGTTCTCGTTCTCGACGCCCTGCGAGTACATCGAGTAGTTGCCGTCCCGGTCGCAGTGCCAGAGGTACACCGCGACACCCGACATCGCGGCATACCCGTTCGCGCTGTCGGTCACGGTGAGGTTCACGGTGAGCGGGACCCCCTCCGCCTTCGTCGTCGACGTGCCGAACGAGCTCGTGATGTCGGAGCGGACGATCCCCGAGTCGTCGAGGACGTTGACGCCGTTGCTCCCGTCGCCCGGGTAGGGGCCCCCGGTCTCGTCGGGCACCTCGGTGCCCACCGTCGACGCGCCCGCGCTCGAGGACGTGCTGGCCGACGCACTCGCCGTGGCGGAGGCGGACGGCGTCGAGGTCGACCCGGTCGTGGCGGTGGCGCAGCCCGCGAGGGCGAGCAGGCCGGCGCCGCCGAAGAGGCCGAGCGCGCGGCGGCGGTCGAGGAGCGTGGCGACGTCGAACTCGAGGCCGCGGTCGTGGTCCGGGTGGGGCTGCTGGGGGGTCTGTCGTTCGCTCATGCCGGGAACTCTGCCGCCGTCGCCCAGTACGTGCCCATGCACCGGCTGTGCGGCTGCTGTGAACGCCTTCCCCGACGCACGCACGGTTTGGGGGCAGACTGCGAGCCATGAAGGCGAAGTCGATCATCGGAGCCGCTGTCGTCGGACTGGCCGGGGTCGCCGCTCGCGACCTCACCCAGAAGAAGCACTCGCTCAGACGCAACTTCCCGGTGATCGCCCACGCCCGCTACTGGCTCGAGAAGATCGGCCCGGAGCTGCGGCAGTACATCATCACGAGCAACGACGCCGAGCGGCCGTTCTCCCGCGACCAGCGCTCGTGGGTCTACGCGAGCAGCAAGAAGGAGAACAACTACGTCGGGTTCGGCACCGACAACGACGTGGAGAACCTCGAGGGCTACGTCATCGTCAAGCACCGGACCTTCGCACCGTCCGCGCCCTCTACCTCGGTCGCGCACGGCCACGACGACGCGGTCGACCTGCCGGCCGCCAAGGTCCTCGGAGGGCCCCGCGGACGGGCGCACGCCTTCCGGCCGGGTTCGGTCGTCAACGTGTCGGCGATGAGCTTCGGCGCGCTGTCCGGCAACGCGATCGAGTCGCTCAACCGCGGCGTCGCCCTGGCCGGCGCCCTCCACAACACCGGCGAGGGCGGCCTGTCCGACCACCACCGCAAGGGCGGCGACCTCATCTTCCAGATCGGCACGGCCTACTTCGGCTGCCGCGACGAGCAGGGCCGGTTCGACCTCGCGCGGCTCAAGGACCTCGTCCAGTCCGCGCCCGTCAAGGCGATCGAGGTCAAGCTGAGCCAGGGCGCCAAGCCCGGGCTCGGCGGGCTCCTGCCGGCCGCAAAGATCACCGAGGAGATCAGCCGGATCCGCGGCATACCGATGGGCCAGGACTGCGCCAGCCCGTCGCGCCACGCCGAGTTCGACGACGTCGACAGCATGCTCGACTGGGTCGAGCGCATCGCCCAGGAGACCGGGCTGCCCGTCGGCATCAAGTCCGCGGTCGGCGAGCAGGACTTCTGGAGCGACCTCGCCGAGCAGATGTCCGGACGGTCGCGCGGCGTCGACTTCATCACCGTCGACGGCGGCGAGGGTGGCACCGGCGCGGCGCCGCTCGTCTTCACCGACACCGTCGCGCTCCCCTTCCGGGTCGGCTTCGCCCGCGTCTACTCGACCTTCGCGCGGGCCGGGCTCACCGACGACGTCGCGTTCATCGGCAGCGGCAAGCTCGGGCTCCCTGACAACGCGCTCGTGGCCTTCGCGCTCGGCGCCGACATGGTCAACGTCGCGCGCGAGCCGATGTTCGCGCTCGGGTGCATCCAGTCCCAGAAGTGCCACACCGATCGGTGCCCGACCGGCGTGGCGACGCAGGACCCGTGGCTCGCCCACGGCCTCGACCCGACGCTCAAGTCGGTACGGCTGGCGAACTACCTCCAGACCCTGCGCCGGGACCTGCTCAAGGTGTCCGAGGCCTGCGGTGTCCCCCACCCCGGTCTCATCGACGCCGACGCCGTGGAGATCCTCGACGGCAACCGGCTCGGCACGCCGCTGCGCGAGGTCTACGGCTACGAGCCCGGGTGGGGCGCCCTCGGCCCCGACCTCGCCCGCGACATCACGTCGATCATGTGGCCCGAGCGCGACCGGGACACCGAGGCGCCGGAGTCGGCCACCGCGACCGCCTGAGGCCCGCACAGGAACCGACCGGTGGTTGGATCGGCACATGCGGATCTTCTTCACCGGCGGCAGCGGCAAGGCCGGCAAGCACGTCGTCGCCCACCTCGCGGACCAGGGCCACGACGTCACGAACGCCGACCTCGTCCCGCTGGGGCACCCGTCGGTCACCGATCTCACGGTCGACCTCACCGACGCGGGCGAGACCTACTCGGCGATGGCGGGGCTGGCGCGGATGTCGGAGCTGGATCTCGAGAGCAAGCCGGGCTATGACGCCGTCGTCCACTTCGCAGCGATCCCCGCCATCCTCAAGGCGCCGGACTCGCGGACCTACGCGACCAACGTTCTCAGCACCTACAACGTGCTCGAGGCGGCCACGTCCCTCGGGATCCGCAAGGTCGTCTTCGCCTCCTCGGAGACGACGTACGGCGTGTGCTTCGCGCAGGGAGAGCGACGGCCCGAATACGTCCCCGTGGACGAGGAGCACCCGACCGTCCCCGAGGACTCCTACGCGATGTCGAAGGTCGCGGGCGAGGTGACCGCCCGCTCGTTCGCCGCGCGCACCGGAGCCGACATCTACGGGCTCAGGATCAACAACGTCATCGAGCCGCACGAGTACGCCGAGCTGTTCCCCGCCTTCCTCGCCGATCCCGCGTTGCGACGCCGCAACATCTTCGCCTACATCGACACCCGCGACCTCGGCCAGATGGTGCAGCGCTGCCTCGAGGTCGACGGGCTCGGGTACGAGGTCTTCAACGTCGCGAACAGCGACATGTCGGTCGCAGCCACGACGGACGAGATCCGTGAGCGCTTCTACGACGGCGTTCCCCTGACCCGGCCCATGGGCCGGGACGAGACCTTCTACTCGATCGACAAGGCACGAGACCTTCTCGGCTTCGCACCAGAGCACTCGTGGCGCGACGTGCTCGACGCGCACACGCCGTCCTGACCGTCGGCAAAAGCCTCAACTCCGCAGGTTGCGACGGGGCCCGGGAGTAGTCTGAGTGGGCGCGTTGGAGGTGATGCGCCATGAACGGTCTACGCGCACTCTGGTGCTCTGTCGCCCTCATCGCGACGATGGCCTCCTGCGGAACCGCCGGGCCCGGCACCGAGTCCGCGGGCAGCGGAAGTGCGACCCCGGCCGTCACCGTCACCGCCCCTGGGAGCGGCGGGACGACGTCCACTCCCGCGACTCCGACCAGCACCGAGACCCCGGTCATCAAGGTCACCGACGACGTCTTCGCCGGACTCACCCGGGCCCAGGCGGAGAAGATCCGTGACAGGTGCCACGGCAGCCTCAGCGTGCCCGGGACGGACGACATCTGCGTGATCCCCAAGACCCTCCCTCCGTGCACACCCCAGAACCGCTGGTGCGTCCGCATCGCCACCGTGGCCGGCACCGACCTGCGCGCCGTCCAGGTCCAGGACCGAAGCCCCGACAGACAACTCTGCGGCACGGCCCGGGCACGGTGTCCTCTCCTCGTCGTGACCCGACAAGTCACCAACGATGTCCACGTCACCAAGCCCAAGACCACGCACACGGCCACACCGACCACGTCGACAGGCGGCGCCACCGTGAAGCCCAAGCCCACCGTGACGCCCTCCCCCACGGCTCCATCCACCACCAAGTCGCCCAGGCCGACGGCGACGTTCAAGCCGTCCGCGGGTCCGGGTCCCACCCCGCCCCCGGCTGCCACGGTCGCCCCCTAGACCATGGCGGAGCAGCCGCCGGGTCCGGCCAGCCCGCCACGCAGCACAGCCTCGGCCGCCGGCCGGCTGCTGGGGTTCGTGGCCCCCACCGGCCTCCTCACTGGCATCTTCTACTACTTCGGCTACGTCAGCGCCCGCAGCTTCTACGGGTACTTCGGCATCCCGCTGAGCGCGCTGGGCCTGCCTGCGAGCCACTACTTCATCCAGACGACCGACACGGTCTTCCGGCCCCTGGCGATCATCGCCGTGATCGCCCTGTCGATCCTCGTGCTGCATCAGCTCGTGGACGTCAGGGCGCCGACGCTGGCACGGCGCACCGCGCGAACGATTCACCGCGGTCTGGTCATGGTCAGCATCGTGCTCGCAGCGGTGGGACTCGTGGGCCTCTACACCGGCAAGGGCGGTGCGCTGTGTGCGGCCTCCTTGGCCGCGGCAGCAGTGCTGGCCGAGTACTCGTTGTGGCTCGGACTGCGCACCGGCATGCTCAGCGCCCTGGTGGCGACGCTGGCCACGGCTCGGGCGGAGATCCGTCGAGGCATCCTGCTCGCCGTCGTCGTCGTCGCCGTGTTCTGGGGCGTCACGGATCTCGCCCACGACCGTGGCCTCGAGCGCGCCCGCATCATCGAGAGCACCCTGCCATTCCAGCCTCAAGCCGTCGTCTACTCCGTCCAGGAACTCTCGATCCCGGGGACGGGCGTGCAGATGCAACGCCTTCCGGCAGCCGAGGGCGGTGCCATCTACCTCTACAACGGTCTCCGGCCGCTCGTCTACGCGCACGACCGGTGGTTCCTCCTCCCCAAGGGCTGGAAGAGGGGCAACGGGGACACGGTCGTGCTCGTCCGCGACACGTCAGACCACGTCCGTGTCGACCTTGCTCCCGGCAAGTAGGGGCTGCGGGCGGCTCGGGACCGTGTGGGTGATGGCACCGCAGGAGGGTTGTCACGGCCGTGCGATTCCGCTCCACTGGAGGCCTCGACCTCGACGGAGTCCGCCATGATCACTGACGCGTTCGACACCGGCCCCACGGGCACCTTCAGGACGTTGTGCCGCACCTACCCGGACGACACGGTGTTCAAGGGCACCGACGGTTTCAGGTCGCTCTGGGGTCCGATCTTCTACCGGGGCCGGGCCAACGGGAGCGCGCGGTTGCTGGCCATCGGTCAGGACCCGGCGCAGACCGAGGCCGTGACCCGCCGGTGCCTGTCGGGCCAGGCGGGCCGGCGCGTGCAGGGCTTCGTCGAGAAGCTCGGCTACACCAAGAGCTATCTCATGATCAACGCGTTCCTCTACGGCATCTTCAACCAGAGCATGGCGCTGCCACACCTCAACGACCCCGACGTCCTCGCCTACCGGAACGCGTGGCTGGAGGCGGCGTTCGCGCCCGGCAAGATCGAGACGGTGGTGACCTTCGGGACGCCGGCGTTCAACGCGTGGACGGCCTTCACCGCGACCCCGGTCGGCGCGAGCGTGAGCGCGACGGTGAGCTTCCACAAGGCCCTGCACCCGACGGCCGACAAGCCGGGAGGCCCGATCACCCGACAGGAGCTCCTCGAGAACTGGAACGTCGCCCTGCAGAGCCTGCACCCGACCGTCCAGCACCCGGACGTCGCGACGCCGCTCGTCCCCTACGGCGCCGACTTCACCGCGGCCGAGCTGCCCGAGATCCCCAGTCGCGACCTGCCCATGGGACTCCAGCCGTGGATGCGCAACACCGACTTCTGGGCGTCCATGTCCGCCACGCCGGGCAACCAGCGCGCCAACATCTCCATCGAGGTTCCGTGAGCTCTCGGCGCGCTCCATGGACCCTTTGACTTCGAGCGCTCGAAGTTTCTACCGTCGTTGACGTGAGCATGCAGACCGCCCAGCACGAGTACACGATCCGCGAGGCGGCGGCCCTGACCGGGCTGTCCGCCAGCACGCTGCGCTACTACGAGGGCATCGGCGTCATCCCGCCCATCACCCGTGGCGAGAGCAGCGGGCACCGCGTCTACCTCGAGAGCGACCTCGACCAGCTGACGTCGGTGGCCTGCCTCGCGGCGACCGGCATGTCGATCGGCGACATGAAGCAGTACGTCGCCAACGGGCCGCTGGGTGCCTCCGCAGCCGAGGAGCAGGTCGCCCTGCTCACCGAGCAGCAGCAGCGCCTCACCGTCGAGGCCGAGCAGCTCGAGCTGAGGCAGCGCTACGTCGCCCTCAAGATCCGGTACTGGCACGCGGTCGAGCAGGGTGACGACGTCCTCGCCCAGCGACTCGCGGGCGAGGCACGGGCCCTCGCCGACGGTCTGAGGCGCTCCACCTCGCACTGACGCGTCGCCTGACTCGTCGCTGACGCGTCGCAGAGCTTGGCCACCCACGGGACCACTCCGCACCCTGACGCACGACCTCCTCGAACCCCACGAACCCACGAGAGGACCCTCCATGCATGTCACCACGAGCGGCGGCACGTCCGCCCGCGGAACCGAGGACTGGTTCACGGGCACCGTCCACATCGACGGCATACGCACTCCCGACGAACAGTCCACGATCGGGTGCGCCCACGTCCGGTTCGCCCCGGGCGCACGCACTGCTTGGCACACCCACCCCAAGGGTCAGACCCTCTATGTCACCGACGGCATCGGGCTGGTGGCCAGTCGTGGTGGCACGCCGCAGGAGATCCGTCCCGGCGACGTCGTCCACATCGCGCCGGGCGAGGAGCACTGGCACGGCGCCACCGCCGACCGGTTCATGGCGCACGTCGCCATCCAGGAGGCCGACGAGAACGGCCAGCCGGTCACCTGGCTCACCCACGTGAGCGACGAGGAGTACTCCGCCTGACCGGGCCCTCCACCCAACCCGTCGCTCCACCCCCTTCATCCCGGGACACCCAACGGCGCTCCCGCGATGCCCCCTGCCCGAACCCCCACCCCCACCCCCACCCCACGAGAAGGAACTCCTCACATGCAGGTCAACGCCTACGCCGCCCCCGCAGCCGGTCAGCCGCTGGCACCCACCGTCATCGAGCGCCGCGACGTCGGGGCCAACGACGTCCTCATCCAGATCCAGTACGCCGGCATCTGTCACTCCGACATCCACACCGTCAACGGCGACTGGGGCCCGCAGCCGTTCCCCGTCGTCCCCGGCCACGAGATCGTCGGCGTCGTCGCCGAGGTCGGTGCCGAGGTGACCCGCCACAAGGTCGGCGACCGGGTCGGCGTCGGATGCATGGTCAACTCGTGCGGCACGTGCACCAACTGCCGCAACGGTGACGAGCAGTACTGCACCCAGGGCATGGTCGGCACCTACGCCGCGACCGACCGCGACGGCACCACCACCCAGGGCGGCTACTCGACCCACGTCGTCGTCGACGCCGACTACGTCCTGTCTGTGCCCGAGGGCATCGACCCCGCGAGCGCCGCTCCCCTGCTCTGCGCCGGCATCACGACCTACACCCCGCTCAAGCACTGGAAGGCCGGTCCCGGCACGAAGGTCGCGGTCGTCGGCCTCGGCGGTCTCGGCCACATGGCCGTCAAGATCGCGCACGCGCTCGGCGCCCACGTCACGGTGCTCTCGCAGTCGCTCAAGAAGCAGGAGGACGGCCTGCGCCTCGGCGCCGACGAGTACTTCGCCACCTCGGACCCCGACACCTTCGAGCAGCTCGCCGGACGGTTCGACCTCATCATCAACACGGTGAGCGCCGCCCTCGACCTCGACGCCTACCTCGGCCTGCTCGCGGTCGACGGCACCCTCGTCAACGTCGGCGCACCCGCCGAGCCGCTGAGCATCAACGTGTTCTCGCTCATCGGCGCCCGCCGCAGCTTCGCCGGGTCGATGATCGGTGGCATCGCGCTCACCCAGGAGATGCTCGACTTCTGCGCCGAGCACGGCATCGCGGCAGAGGTCGAGGTCATCGGCGCCGACCGCATCAACGACGCGTACGAGCGCGTCCTCGCCTCCGACGTCCGCTACCGCTTCGTCATCGACACGGCGACGCTGGCCTGATCCGAGCACCGCAGCGCCCGTCCTCCGTCGGGGGGTCGGGCGCTGCGGTGTCTCCGGGCGGTCGCGCGGGTCCGTTCACAGACATCTGCCGGTATGCCGTGTGGCCCCGCTTGTACCCCCGACCCAGACTTCAGTCGTCCGCGACGGTCCGGGCTGGCGCCGCCCAGGACGCGAGCAGCCTCAATCGCTCGGCGGAGGGGGAGCCGGGTTCTGCGGTGTAGATGAACAGGGCTGTTCCGGGTTCGGCGGTGATGGCCAGCTCCTCGAAGGCCAGCGTGACCTCTCCGATGACGGGGTGGCAGAACCGTTTCGTGCCGGTGCCGTGGGTGCGGACGTTGTGGGCGGCCCAGAGCCGTCGGAAGGTCTCACTGCGGGTGGAGAGCTCGCCGACCAGGTCCTGCAGGCCGCGGTCGTGGGGGTCGCGGCCGGCGTCTGCGCGCATGTTGCCCACGCACATCTCGGCGAACACGTCCCAGTCGGGGTAGAAGTCGCGGGACGTGGGATCGAGGAACTGGAAACGGGCCAGGTTCGGCAGCCGACCCCCGTCGCCGATCACCGGCGAGTAGAACGCCCGGCCCATGCTGTTGGTCGCGAGGATGTTCTGGTGCGCGTCCCGCACGAAGCCGATGCCGTCCGTGATGGCCTCGAGGGCCCAGTGCAGGCTGGGTCGCGTGGCTCTGCCAGGGGTACGGCGACGGGATCGACCTGAGGTGGGGACGCCGTCGGCTGCGCGGGCCAGGTCCCAGAGGTGGGCTCGCTCCGTGTCGTCGAGCTGCAGTGCCCGGGCGAGCGCGTCGAGCACGCCGGCGGAGGCACCTCCGATCTGCCCCCGCTCGAGACGGGCGTAGTACTCCACGCTGAGGCCTGCAACGGCGGCGACCTCGCTGCGTCGCAGGCCCGGGACCCGCCGGGGGCCGAACGTCGGCAGCCCAGCCTGCTCGGGGGTGATGCGGGCGCGGCGAGTGGTGAGGAACTCGCGCACCTCTGCTCGGTTGTCCACGTCGTCAAGACTATTGCGGGGCCGGGGCGATCCCGAGCCGCCAGGGGTGCCCTGTCAGTGCACCCATCGACAGGGACTCCCACCCCACGGAGATGGCGGGTTGACTCGATGTCGCGCGGCCAGACGGTCCGCGCTGTGCGGATCGAAGGAGTGCAAGCGATGAGGACAGCGATCTTCAACGGCAAGGGTGACATCTCTGTCGAGGAACGCCCGAAGCCCACCGTCAGCGAGCCGACTGACGCCATCGTGCGCGTCGTGCTGGCCTGTGTCTGCGGATCGGACCTGTGGTTCTACCGGGGCATCTCCGACCTGCCACACGGCTCCGTGGGGCACGAGTTCATCGGGGTCGTCGACGAGAAAGGCAGCGGGGTCGGCGAGCTGGCGGTGGGTGACTTCGTCATCTCGCCCTTCACGTGGAGCGACGACACCTGCGACAACTGTCTGGCCGGAGTCCACAGCGCCTGCGTGCACGGTGGCGTCTTCGGACAGGGCCTGGAAGGCGACGGTGGCCAGGCCGAGTTCGTCCGTGTACCGCAGGCCGACGGCACCCTCGTCAAGGTCCCGGGCTCCGACTTCGACGACGAGACGATGGCCTCACTCCTCGCGTTGACCGATGTCATGGCCACCGGCTACCACGCCGCAGTGAGCGCCGAGGTCACCCCGGGTGACACCGTCGCGGTCGTCGGTGACGGCGCCGTCGGCCTGTGCGCGGTCCTGTCGGCGAGGATTCTCGGCGCCGCGCGCATCATCGTGCTGGGCAGCACGACCGAGTCACGCCATGCGCTGGCTCGCGAGTGGGGCGCGACCGACATCGTCACCGCACGGGGGGACGAGGGAGTCCAGCAGCTCAAGGAGCTCACTGGTGGTTATGGAGCCGACGCGGTCCTGGAATGTGTCGGCGGCAAGCTCGCGACGGACACCGCCTTTGCCATTGCCAAGGCCGGCGCTGTCGTCGGCCGCGTCGGGATGCCGCACGATGCCACGATCGACGCCACCGTCCCCTTCTTCCGCAACATCGGGACGCGAGGGGGTCCCGCGCCCGCGCGCCACTACCAACCCCACCTGATCGACGCCGTCCTCAAGGGCGAGATCAACCCCGGCAGGGTCTTCGACCTCACGGTCGACCTCGACGACATCGCCGAGGGCTACGCCGCCATGGACGAGCGACGGGCGATCAAGACGCTGGTCAAGGTCAGCGACCTGGCACCACAGCCAACCGTCTGAAGCGCCACCAGGGCTTTCATGACGATGACTGTGCCCCGGCCACTCCGGGTCGTTGCCCTCACAGCAGTCCTGCTGGTGTCCAGCACGGGCTGCGCCTCGTCCGACTCGTCGGACGAGCACCTGCAGACCTCCCCCACCTCATCCACGACCAGCGGCACGCTGGACCAGCGCAGCCCGACCGCTGAGACCACGTCCACCCCCGAGGAGAACCTCATGCGCATCACCATCAGCATCGGCGACGAACAGCTCAGTGCGACCCTCACGGACAGCGCCGCGGCCAGAGACCTGCTGGCCCAGCTCCCGGTGACCGTCGAGATGGTCGACCACGGCGGGGTCGAGAAGACCGGCCCCCTGCCCGAGCCACTGTCCCTCGAGGGTCAGCCCGAGGGCGCCGACCCCTCGCCCGGAGACCTCGGCTACTACGCGCCCGGCAACGACCTCGTCCTGTACTACGGCGACCAGTCCTACTTCGCCGGGATCGTGATCCTGGGCCGGTTGGACGGCGATGCCGCCGAGCGCATCAGCGCACTGGACGGCCCCGTCACCACCGTCGTCCGAGAAGGGCAGGAGTGAGCCGCTGATGCATTTGGACGAGTTCCTCGCACACGTCGACGGCGGCGGCCTGATCGAAGGCGGCTCCGAGCATCACCGGTTCATGCACGAGGCCGCGCAGGAGGCGCTCCGAACCGTCGACGAGCTCAACACCGGATACCGCACGCCCGAGGAGGTACGGGCCCTGCTGACCCGGCTCACCGGCAAGCAGATCGACGATTCGCTGGCACTCTTCCCACCGTTCTACAGCGAGTTCGGCAAGAACCTGACCCTCGGCAAGGACGTCTTCATCAACATCGGCTGCCGGTTCCAGGACACCGGAGGGATCACCATCGGTGACGGCTCGCTCATCGGTCACGGCAGCACGCTGACGACGCTCAACCACGCCGTCGACCCCGACCGGAGGGCCGACATGGTCCCCGCCCCGATCGTGATCGGCCGCAAGGTGTGGCTGGGAGCCGCAGTGACGGTCGTCCCCGGCGTCACCATCGGCGACGGGGCGATCGTGGGCGCTGGCGCCGTCGTGACCAAGGACGTGCCGGCCAACGCCATCGTCGCCGGCGTGCCGGCCAGGATCATCCGGGTGACCGGCTTCGACGCCTCGCCCCGGTGAACCGGGCGTCACGCCCCGGAGTCGACGCTGCCCCGGACCGCGTCAGGGGGAGACCGCGGCGTATGCCGTGTGCAGCTGCTCCTGCGTCGGACCTTCCAGCCGCACGGGACGCCCCACATCCTCGAGGACGACGAACCGCAGCAGGTCGCCGCGGGTCTTCTTGTCGCGGCGCATCGCCGTCTCGAGCTCGGCCCAGCGACCCGCCTCGTACGCGGTCGGCAGCCCCACCGACGTCAGCACCTCGCGGTGCCGGGCCACCACCTCCACTGACAGCACCCCCGCAGCCGCAGCGAGCTCGGCCGCGAAGACCATGCCGATGGCGACGGCCTCACCGTGCCGGCGCCGGTAGTGCTCGACCTGCTCGATGGCGTGCCCGAACGTGTGGCCGTAGTTGAGGATCTCGCGCAGCGACGACTCGCGCAGGTCCTGGCTCACGACGTCGGCCTTGACCCGGATGGCGCGCTCGATGAGCTCGAGCGTGTGCGGGCCATCCGGTCGCCCGGCCGCCTCAGGATCCGAGGCGACGAGGTCGAGGATGACCGGGTCGACGATGAACCCGGCCTTGATGATCTCGGCCATCCCCGCGACGTAGTCCTCACGCGGCAGTGTCGCCAGCACGTCGACGTCGCACAGGACGGCGCGCGGCGGGTGGAACGAGCCGACGAGGTTCTTGCCCTCGGGAGTGTTGATGCCGGTCTTGCCACCGACGGCTGCGTCGACCATGCCGAGCAGCGTCGTGGGCACCTGCACGACAGGCACGCCACGCAGCCAGGTCGCGGCGACGAACCCGGCGAGGTCGGTGACGGTCCCTCCCCCGACGCCGACGACGACGTCGGTGCGGGTGAAGCCGTGCCGGCCGAGCAGCGACCACAGGTCCGCGGCCACGACCGCGGTCTTGGCGTCCTCCGCGTCGGGCACGCCGACGGCATACGCCTCGATCCCGGTGTCGCGCAACGATGCCG
Source organism: Knoellia locipacati (assembly GCF_007992835.1). Lineage (GTDB taxonomy): Bacteria > Actinomycetota > Actinomycetes > Actinomycetales > Dermatophilaceae > Knoellia > Knoellia locipacati. The sequence goes on along the minus strand of NZ_BKBA01000009.1, from coordinate 33,214 downwards.
TGACGGCCTCGCCGAGCGAGCGCATCGAGTCCGGGTGCACGACGAGCGCCCGGCGCACACCGTCGCCGATGACGTCGGCGACGCGCGTCGAGCACCCGCTCTCGATGACGACGTCGTAGTCGCCACCGACGGAGACGACGCTCATCGGGCAGGCCCCACCAGCGCCACGATCTCGGTGACGACGTCGTCGACCCCACGACCGGCCGTGTCGACGCGGTGCGTCGCGAGCCGCTCGTAGGTGGGGCGGCGCTCGTTCATGAGCTTGGTCCACGCGGCCCGCGGGTTGATCGCGAGCAGCGGGCGGCTGGCGTCGAAGCCCACGCGCTTGGCGGCGTCGGCGATGCCGACGTCGAGGAAGACGACGACGTGACCGTCGAGCACGGTCTGGGTCTCGTCGTCCATCGGCGCGCCACCGCCGAGCGCGACGACACCCGGCTCGGCAGCGACCGCACGGGCCACCTCGGCCCGCTCGAGCGCGCGGAAGGCCGGCTCGCCGTCGAGCACGAAGATGTCCGAGATCGAGCAGCCCTGGTCGGCCTCGATCGCGGCGTCGGTGTCGTGGAACGCCACGCCGAGCGCCTCCGCGAGCGCCGCGCCGATCGTCGTCTTGCCCGACCCGGGAGGTCCGATGAGGACGGCGGTCGGACGCGCCGTGGTCACCACGAGCGCATCGTCTCGGGGATGGCGGCGAGGTATGCCGCGTGGTTGCGTCGCGTCTCGGTCACCGAGTCGCCACCGAACTTCTCGAGGCAGGCCTCGGCGAGGACGAGGGCGACCATGGCCTCGGCGACCACGCCCGCCGCGGGGACGGCGGAGACGTCGGAGCGCTGGTGGATCGCCTTGGCCTCGCCCTCCCCCGTCGTGTCGATGGTGTCGAGCGCCCGCGGAACGGTCGAGATCGGCTTCATCGCGGCGCGCACGCGCAGGACGTCGCCGTTGGACATGCCGCCCTCGGTGCCACCGGCGCGACCGGTGCGCCGACGGATGGTGCCCGACTCGTCGCGCTCCATCTCGTCGTGCGCGGCCGAGCCACGGCGGGCCGCGGTGCGGAAGCCGTCGCCGACCTCGACCCCCTTGATGGCCTGGATGCCCATGAGCGCCCCGGCGAGGCGTGCGTCGAGGCGCCGGTCCCAGTGCACGTGCGAGCCCAGGCCCGGAGGCAGGCCGTAGGCGAGGACCTCGACGACACCCCCGAGGGTGTCGCCGTCCTTCTTGGCGGCCTCGACCTCGGCGACCATCGCGGCCGAGCCGGCGGGGTCGAGCGTGCGCACCGGGTCGGCGTCGATCTCGGCGACCTGGTCCGGCGTGGGCAGCGGCGCGTCGTCGGCGACACCTGCGGTGCCCATCGAGACCGTGTGAGAGACGAGCCGGATGCCGTAGGCCTGCTCGAGGAAGCGGGCCGCGACCTCGCCGAGCGCCACGCGAGCAGCGGTCTCGCGGGCCGAGGCCCGCTCGAGCACGGGGCGGGCGTCGTCGAAGGCGTACTTCTGCATCCCCACGAGGTCGGCGTGGCCGGGGCGAGGTCGCGTGAGCGGCTTGTTGCGCGCGACCTCCTTCTCGGCGTTGACGTCGTCGGCCGCGGCGTAGGCGTCCTCGGAGACCGGGTCCGCCGACATCACCGTCTGCCACTTGGGCCACTCGGTGTTGCCGATCCGGATGGCGACGGGCGAGCCCATGGTCAGACCGTGCCGGACACCGCCGAGGAACTCGACCTCGTCCTGCTCGAACTTCATCCGGGCGCCGCGGCCGTAGCCGAGGCGGCGACGGGCCAGCGCGTCGGCGAGGTCCGTGCGGGTCACCTCGACGCCGGCGGGAAGTCCCTCGATCGTGGCCAGGAGTGCAGGGCCGTGCGACTCGCCTGCGGTCAACCATCGGAGCATGGCCCGATCCTCCCATGCAGGCCGAAGCACCGGCCGGGCGCGGTCAGCACGTGGGAGCGCGGGCGAGTGGACGGCATACCGACTCTTGACAGGTAACCAAATGGTTTCCTAATGTGAGCTCGTGGACATGATCTTCCGGGCGCTGGCCGACCCGACGCGACGGGCACTGCTCGACGCCCTCCACGACACCGACGGCCAGACCCTGCACTCCCTCACCGCGGCGTTCGACATGACCCGGATCGGCGTCGCCAAGCACCTGGCCCTGCTCGAGGAGGCCGGCCTCGTCGTGAGCCGGCGCAGCGGCCGCGAGAAGCTGCACTTCCTCAACCCGGTCGGCATCAGGCAGGTCCACGACCGGTGGGTCAGCAAGTACACCGAGCCCTGGGCCGCCGGCCTCGTCGGGCTCAAGGACGAGCTGGAGGCACAGAGCATGACCGTGAGCAAGGTCTTCGAGATCTACATCCGCACCACGCCCGAGCGGCTGTGGGACGCCATCACCGACCCCGACACCCGTCGGCGGTTCCACTTCGGCAACACCGTCACCTCGAGCTGGTCCCCCGGCTCGACCTACGAGGTGACCCATGACGGCTTCGACGGCGCCCTCGTCGACGGCGAGAACCTCGAGGTCGACCCACCGCGCCGCCTCGTCCAGAGCTACCGGGCCCACTGGGACGACGACGCCGAGTCGGTCGGCACCTCCCGCGTGACCTGGGAGATCGAGCCGGTCGGCGACTCCTGCCGCCTCACCGTCGTCCACGACCAGCTGCCCGACGGCGTGAGCGAGGCGATCCACGGCGGCTGGCCGATGGTGCTGTCGGGTCTCAAGACCTGGCTCGAGACCGGCACCGAGCTCACCACGCCCGGATCGCAGATGTACGCCCGAGGGAGCTCGTGATGTTCACCGACGTGCGTGCCTGCGCTGTCGGGGTGTCCGACACCGACGCCGCGATCGCGTTCTTCACCGGGCGACTGGGCTTCGAGGTCCGGATGGACGTGCCGATGGGCGGCACGGTGCGCTGGGTCGAGGTCGCGCCACCCGGAGCCACGACGTCCGTCGCGCTCCTGTCGGCGGGCGGCCCGGGCGTCGGGACGGACACGGGCATCCGGTTCGCGGTCACGGACGCCACGGCACTGCACGCCTCCCTGCGCGAGTCCGGGGTCGACGTCGACGAGCTCGTCGTCTCGGACTGGGCGCCGCCGATGTTCGACTTCCGCGACCCCGACGGCAACACCTACTACGCCAGCGAGGCACCGGCCTGAGCCGTCCTCGCGCGGCTACCCTCGCGGCATGACGACGACCCCTCCGCAGACCGCGCCGTTCGCCCAGTCCGTCCGGATCCTCAGCACTGCACTCATGGGTGCGCTGGTGTTCATCGGTATCGCGATGTTCTTCGTGCTCGGCGCCGACGACACCCCGCCGGTGTGGCTCGTCGTCGCCCAGGTCGCGGCCGGTGTCGTCGTCCACCTGGTCATCGAGGCGGTCGGCTACCGCGTCCAGCCCCTCGACCCGGGCCTGTCCGACGCCGACGCCGGGACGGCCGCACGAGCCCGGTGGCAGAGCTCGATGATCCTGCGCTTCGCGCTGAGCGAGGTCATCGCGATCGCGTCGCTCGTGGCGGCGTTCGTCCTCGAGGGCGGGATCCTCGCGTATGCCGTGGGCGCGGTCGTGTCGCTCGTCCTCATGGCCGTCCACGTCTGGCCGGGCGCGCGCCCGGTGGGCAAGGTCGCCATCGCCCTCGAGGCCGCCGGGCGTCGCTCCACGCTGCGCGAGGAGTTCGGCGTGCCGGCCCCCGGTCCCCTCCAGCAGTTCTGAGGGTCCGGCCCCGCACCGGGCCACGGCCCGAGCAGCCCGACGCGGGCCCGCCGACGCGGGTCCGCCGACGCGGGTCCGTCACGGCGCGCGGTTGCCCCGGTCCTCCTCCTGCGCGACGAGCGCGTCGAGGTCGCTCAGCCGGTCGAGCCCCTGCACCGCCCGCGACATCCGCTGGTTGCCCGCCAGACGCTCGCGGTTGCGGGACAGGAACCACCAGTAGCCCGCCGTGAAGGGGCACGCGTCCTCGCCCACCCGCACCCTCGGGTTGAAGCGGCACGACCCGCAGTGGTCGCTCATCGTGTTGATGTAGGCACCACCTGACGTGTACGGCTTGGTGGCCATGACCCCGCCGTCGGCGTGCTGCGACATGCCGACGACGTTGGGCACCATGACCCAGTCGTAGCCGTCGACGAAGGCGCGGTGGAACCAGTCGGTCACCTGGGTCGGAGCCCACCCCCGCTGCATCGCGTAGGACCCGAGCACCATGAGGCGCGGGATGTGGTGGACCCACCCGTGCTCGGACACCTGGTCGAGCGTGTGCGAGAGGCAGCGCGCGTCCGTGGCGTCGGCGTCGAGGTCGGCGAACCACTTCGGAAGGCGCTGCGTCGCACTGAGCTCGTTGCGCCGCCGATAGCCCTCGCCCTGGTGCCAGTAGAGGTGCCAGACGTAGTCCCTCCACCCGATCACCTGACGCACGAACCCCTCGGCGCTGGCGATGGGCACGTCACCGGCGAGGTGTGCTGCCTCGGCCCGCGCGACGACCTCCAACGGGTCGAGCAGGCCGAGGTTGAGCGGGACGCTGAGCAGGCTGTGCGCCATCCACGGGTCACCCTCGAGGACCGCGTCCTCGTGCTCCCCGAACTCGGCGAGCCGGTACTCCACGAAGTGGTCGAGGGCCGCCAGCGCCTCGTCCCTGGTCGCGGCGAAGCGCCGGGGGCCGTCGCGTCCGATGAACGAGACGTCCCCGTCGCGCTCCCAGCGGTCGAGGTCGGCCCGCACCTCCTCGTCGATGTCGTCCTCCTGCGGCCACCACGGTGGGACCACCCCGAGCGTGCTCGCCCCCTTGGGCGGTGGGGTGCGGTTGTCGTGGTCGAAGTTCCACCGGCCGCCTGCGGGGTTCTCGCCGTCCATGAGGACACCGTGGCGCCGTCGTGCCTCGCGGTAGAAGTCCTCCATGAGCAGCCGTCGCCCGCCACGCCCTTGCGCCCACCGGGTGAAGTCCTCGCGGGAGGTGGCGAAGCCCCGTGGCGCGAGCACCTCGGCACCGAGCCGGCGCACGAGTCCCAGCGCGGCGTACGAGGTCGGGTGCACGACCTCGAGCTGCGGGATCCCGCCCACGACCTCGGCGTAGGTGTCGGCACGGTGCAGCTCGACCCGGTCACCGAGCTCGGCTGCACGGTGGCGCATGGCCGACAGCACGAGGTGCGCCTTGGCGCGGTGGAAGCGTCGCCGGGCGAAGACCGCCCGCGACTCGATCATGACGAGGGGTCCGTCGTGGTCGTCGGCGAAGTGCGGTCCGAGCTGGTCCCCGAACAGCCAGCGCGTCGTCATCCGGCGACGCTACCGCTGTCAGCGGCCGAGGTAGCCGTCGAGGAGCTGCTGGCCCCACGCCGCCGCGACGATCGCACCCGCGCACATCGAGGGCCCGAACGCCATCGCCGAGGAGCGGCCGGCACGTCGCGTGACCAGCAGCACGACGGCCGTCAGACCGCCGACGACGAACGCGGCCAGCGTCCCGACGACGACGTGGCCGACCGAGAGCCAGCCGAGCAGCAGGCCGATGGCCGGCGCGAGCTGGATGTCGCCGCCACCGAAGCCACCACCGGGCAGCAGCGCGAACGCGACGTAGGCCACCGTCAGCCCGAGGCTGCAGAGCCCGGCGACGAGCAGCCGGTCCCACTCCCCCGTCTCGACGGTCGGCGGCACGAGCAGCACGGCGAACGCCGGCAGCGCCGGTCGCGTCAGCCCCGCCGGCAGCCGGTGCACGTCGACATCGATCCAGACGAGGCACACCGTGAGCCAGGCGAAGAGCAGGTATGCCGGCAGCGCGGCATACGCTGCCGTGTCACCGACCGTGAGGGTGAGCAGCACGACGAGGGCTGCGAGCAGGGGGGCGACCCACCACGACGGCGGGGTCGGGTGGGTGGCCTCGTCCTCGACGATCCGGTAGCCCCCGGTCGCGAGCTCGCGGGCGGTGCGGTGACCGACGACGAGAGCGGCGACGACGAGCAGCACCAGCCCCAGCGCGAGGAGGACGGTCGACGACATCAGCGCCCCAGGACCGAGTGTCCGGCGGCGAACATGACGTCGAGCGGCGGGCGCTGCCCGGTGAAGAGCTCGACCTGGGCGGCGGCCTGGTGCACGAGCATGTCGAGTCCCGAGACCACGACGGCGCCCCGGTCGCGAGCCGCCCGGGCCAACGGGGTGGGCCAGTCGGCGTAGACGACGTCCATGAGGGTGGTCCCCGCGAGCGAGGTGCGTCCGCCCGTGAGGGCTGCGGCGGCCGCGTCGCTCGCGGCCGGCGCCAGGGTCGAGACGACGAGCCGGCGCGGCTGCTCGGCCCACGACTCGAGCGGTACGTGGACGGCTCGCACGCCACGTGCTGCGAGCAGTGCGACGACGTCCCCCGCCGTCGCGGCGTTGCGGGCCGCGACGACGACGTCGCGCACCCCGAGGTCGACGAGGGCCAGCGCGGCCGAGCGGCCGGTGGCACCCGAGCCGAGGATCGTCGCGACGCCGTCGTGCTCGACCCCGCCGAGGGCGCCGACGATGCCGGCGACGTCGGTGTTGACGCCGTCCCAGCGACCGTCGTCACGACGGACCAGCGTGTTGACAGCTCCCGCGGCCCGCGCCACGTCGGTCACGGTCACGGCGACCTCGAACGCGACCTCCTTGAGCGGCATCGTCAGGCTGAGCCCGCGCCACTCGTCGTCGAGGCTCTCCACGACCTGCGCCAGCTCGACCTCGGTGACCTCACGGCGGTCGTACGTCCAGTCCGAGAGGCCGAGTGCGGCATACGCCGCGGTGTGGAGCGCAGGCGAGAGCGAGTGCGAGACCGGCGACCCGAGGACAGCGGCTCTCAGCACTTGTCCTTGTTCGCGGAGCACCACGCGTTGAACTCGCGCACGTTGGCGTCGTGCTCGGCCTGCGTCACGGCGAACTTCGTCTCACCCGTGTCCGGGTTGACGGCGACGAAGTAGAACCAGGGCCCGTCCGCCGGGGCGGCGGCGGCCTCGATCGACGCGGCACCGGGGCTGTTGATCGGACCCGGAGGCAGTCCCTTGACCTTGTAGGTGTTGTAGGGGCTGTCGGAGTTGCGCGCCTCGTTGGACGTGCCGGCGCGGCCGCGCTTCTGCTCGATGTAGTGGACCGTGGAGTCCATCTGGAGCCGGCCGATCGTCGGCCCGTTGGGGTCGTCGAGGCGGTTCTCGATGACCCGGGCGACCTTGGCGCGGTCGGCGTCGCCGTTGACCTCGCCCTCGACGATCGACGCGACGGTGAGGATGCGGTTGTAGTCCTCGGGCTTGACGCCGGCCTTGGTGAGCTCGGCGATGGTCATCGCGACCATCTGCTTGAGCTGGGCTGCGGCGGGCACCTTGTCGTCGAACTCGTAGCTCGACGGGAAGAGGTAGCCGTCGAGCCGGCCCTTGGCGGACGCGGGCAGGCCGAGCGCCGCGGGATTCTTGGCCGCGGCCTGGTAGTCCTTCAACGGCACCCCGGTGGCCTTGCTCAGGCGGGCGAAGATCTCGCTGACCCACAGCCCCTCGGGGATCGTCGCGCGGGCGACGGCGCGGTTGGCCGGGTCGGTGAGCATCGTGAAGGCGTCGATGGCCTTCATGCCCTTCTTGAGCGAGTACGTGCCGGCCTGGATCCGTGCGCTCTGCTCGGGGTCGGCTGCTGATGCGTCGAGGTATGCCGTCCGCGTCTTGACGACGCCGGCCGCCTTGAGTGCGCTGGCGATCGACTCGCCGCTGTCGCCGGCCTTGACGGTGACCTGGACGTCGCCCTCACCCGGGCCGGGGAAGTCCTCGGCGTCGGAGGAGCCGCCGCCGGTGATCGAGGACACGAGCGGCTTGAGCAGCGTGAAGGCGGTGGCCGTGGCGGCACCGACGAGCACCACGGCGACGAGGAGCGTGAGGACCCTGCGGCCCTTGCCGCGCTGGCGACGACGCCGACGGCGCCGCTGCTCCTCGGGAGGCGGCTCTCCGAAGATCGTCGTGTCGAGGTGGTTCTGGCTCACCGCTGTCCGTCCTTCGTCTTCGGCCTGCGCCGCTTGTCCTTCACCGGCTCACCCGGTGGGCGGCCCGAGCCACGTTCCTCGTCCAGTCCGGCCTGGAGGATGAGGACCGCGGCTGCCTGGTCGACGACGGCGCGCTGCCGACGTCCATCAACACCACTGTGGCGCAGAACCCTGTGGGCATCGACACTCGTGAGGCGCTCGTCGACGAGACGGACGCCCACGGGCGAGACCCTGCGGGCCAACTCCGCAGCATACTGGCGCGCTGCCCCCGCAGCGGGTCCTTCGTCCCCGGAAAGTGAGCGCGGCAGGCCGACGACGATCTCGATGGCCTCGCGCTCGGCCGCCAGGGCGGCGATCGTCGCGATGTCGTCCTCGGTCGCGTCCTCGGCCGGCCAGGTGCGCGCCAGCGTGGCGTGCGGGCTGGCGAGCACGCCCCGGGGGTCGCTGACGGCCACCCCGACACGCACCGTGCCGACGTCGACCCCCAAGCGAACCCCGGGGCGCATGCTCAACCGGCCAGCTCCCCCACGCGCCACTCGACGGCGTTGATGGCTTCACCGCTCTTGGTGAGGTCCTGGCCGCCGCCCTGGGCGATGTCGTCCTTGCCGCCGCCGCCTCCGCCGAGGGTCTGTGCGGCGATCCGCACGAGCTCGCCGGCCTTGATGCCCTTGTCACGGGCGGCCTGGTTGGTCGCGATGACCACGACCGGGCGACCCTTCGCGCCACCGGTCACGGCGACGACCGACGGTGCGCCCTCGCCGAGCTTCTGGCGGGCGTCGAGGACCATCGCGCGCACGTCGTCGGCGCCGGCCTCGCCGCCGGCGTCGTGACCGACGAAGCGCACCCCGCCGACGTCCTTGGCGTTGTCGGAGAGCGATCCGGCGGCCGCGAGCACGGCCTGCTTGCGGGAGCGCTCGAGCTCGCGCTCGGCCTCCTTGAGGCGGGTCACCATCGCGCCGACGCGCTCGGTGAGCTCGCCGGGCTGGGCGCCGACGAGACCGGTGAGCTCGGCCACGATGGCCCGCTCACGAGCGAGGTAGCGCAGCGCGTCCATGCCGACGAAGGCCTCGAGGCGGCGCACGCCGGAGCCCACGGAGGACTCACCGGTCACCGTCAGGGCCCCGACCTGCGAGGAGTGTCCGACGTGGGTGCCACCGCAGAGCTCGCGCGACCAGGGGCCGCCGATCTCGACGACGCGCACGTCCTCGCCGTAGGTCTCGCCGAAGAGCGCGAGCGCGCCGAGCTCGCGCGCCTGAGCCAGTGGCATCCACGCCGCAGAGACGGGCAGGTCCTTGCGGACCGCGAGGTTGGCGACCTCCTCGATCTCGCTGCGGGTCGCGGCCGAGAGGGCCTGGCCCCACGCGAAGTCGAGGCGGAGGTAGCCGGGCTTGTTGTAGGAGCCGGACTGCAGCGCCGACGGGCCGAGCACCTGGCGGAGCGCCGCGTGCACGACGTGCGTGCCGGAGTGCGCTTGGCACGCGGACAGCCGCCACTCCGGGTCGACCTCGGCGAGGACGGGTGCACCGGTGCGCAGGGGTCCGTGGACCACCTCGACGGTGTGGGCGATGAGGCCCTTGACCGGACGCTGGACGTCCATGACCTTGAGGTGGACGCCGTCGGCGGTGATGATGCCCTCGTCGGCGATCTGGCCGCCGGACTCGGCATAGAACGGGGTCCGGTCGAGGACGACCTGCCCGCGCTGGCCCGGCTCGATCTCCTCGACGGCGTTGCCGTCGACGACGAGACCGATGACCGTGGCCTCGCTCGTGAGCTCCTGCCACGCGCGGAAGTCGGTCTCGCCCAGGCCGCGCAGCTGCTTCCACACCTCGGTGTTGGCGTGGCCGGACTTCTTGGCCTTGGCATCCGCCTTGGCCCGCTCGCGCTGCTCCTGCATGAGACGCGTGAAGCCCTCGCGGTCGACCGAGAGGCCCTGCTCCTCCGCCATCTCGAGCGTGAGGTCGATGGGGAAGCCGTAGGTGTCGTGGAGCTGGAAGGCCTGGTCGCCCGCGAGGACCTGGCCACCGGACTCCTTGGTCCGGCTCACGGCGGTGTCGAGGATCGTCGTGCCGGACGCGAGGGTGCGCCGGAAGGCCTCCTCCTCGGCGTACGCGATCTGGCTGATCCGGTCGAAGCCGGTCTCGAGCTCGGGGTAGGACTGCTTCATCCGCTCCATCGAGACCGGGAGCAGGTGGGGCAGCGCGGGGTCGGCGAAGCCGAGCAGGCGCATCGAGCGCACGGCGCGTCGGAGCATCCGGCGCAGGACGTAGCCACGACCCTCGTTGCCGGGGGTCACGCCGTCGCCGATGAGCATGAGCGAGGAGCGGATGTGGTCGGCGACGACGCGCAGGCGCACGTCGTCGGGGTTGGACTCGCTCGCCGCGTGGCCCGAGCGCGCGCCGTAGGTCTTGCCGGTGAGCTCCGCGGCCTTCTCGAGGACGGGGTAGACCTCGTCGATCTCGTAGAGGTTGTCGACGCCCTGGAGGATGCTGGCGATGCGCTCGAGACCCATGCCGGTGTCGACGTTCTCGGCGGGCAGCGGGCCGGCGATGTCGAAGTCCACCTTGGAGCGGACGGCGCTCAGCTCGTACTGCATGAAGACGAGGTTCCAGATCTCCATGTAGCGGTCCTCGTCGACCGCCGGACCACCTTCACGGCCGTACTCGGGGCCGCGGTCGTAGAAGATCTCGCTGCAGGGACCACCAGGGCCCGGGACACCCATGTGCCAGTAGTTGTCGGCCTTGCCGCGGCGCACGATGCGGTCGAGCGGGATCGAGGTGTACTCGGCCCAGAGCCGCTCGGCCTCGTCGTCGTCCTCGTAGACGGTCGCCCAGAGGCGGTCCGGGTCGAGGCCGTAGCCACCGTCGTCCTGCGAGGATGTGAGGAGCTCCCACGCGAGGCGGATGGCGTCCTTCTTGAAGTAGTCCCCGAAGGAGAAGTTGCCGTTCATCTGGAAGAACGTGCCGTGACGCGAGGTCTTGCCGACCTCCTCGATGTCACCGGTGCGGACACACTTCTGCACGCTCGTGGCGCGGTCCCACTGCGGCGTCTCCTGACCCAGGAAGTACGGCTTGAACGGGACCATGCCGGCGTTGACGAAGAGCAGGTTGGGGTCGTCGTGGATGAGGGGTGCGGAGGGCACCACCGTGTGGCCGTTCTTCTCGAAGAAGGTGAGCCAACGGCGCCGGATCTCGGCGGTTTCCATGTCGTCTGTCCTGAGGTCGAGTGCGTCGCACCCGGATTGCCGGGCACCGGTGAATCCTACGTGCCACCTCCCGCCGCCCGCGCCTGCGTTCCGACGCCCGGGGTGGCGGGAGAGTGCTCAGCGGCCGAGACGCTCCTTGAGCCAGGTCCACCGCTCCTGCAGCCGCGCCTCGAACCCACGGTCGGTCGGCTCGTAGTACGCCGTCTTCCCGTGCAGGTCGTCCGGGAGGTACTGCTGGCGGGCGACCCCGTCGGGTTGGTCGTGGGCGTAGACGTAGCCCTCGCCGTGTCCGAGACGGGACGCGCCGGCATACCCACTGCCCCTGAGGTGCGCTGGGACGGCACCGCCGCGCCCACCACGCACGTCGGCGATGGCCGCGTTGATGCCGTTGTAGGCGGCGTTGCTCTTGGGCGCGAGCGCGTTGTGGACGACGGCCTGGGCCAGGATGATCCGCGCCTCGGGCATGCCGATCTGGGCCACGGCGTGCATGGCGGCGACCGCCGTCTGGAGCGCCGTGGGGTCGCCCATCCCGACGTCCTCGCTCGCCGCGATGACGATGCGGCGCGCGATGAAGCGCGGGTCCTCCCCCGCCTCGAGCTGGCGGGCGAGGTAGTGCAGGGCGGCGTCGGCGTCGGACCCGCGCATCGACTTGATGAAGGCCGAGGCCACGTCGTAGTGCTGGTCGCCGGTCTTGTCGTAGCGAACCGACGCCTGCGCGACCGCCTGCTCCGCGTGGGCCAGCGTGATCGTCACCGGCCCGTCGTCGCCACCGATCGGGGCGTCGTCCTGCGCCACCCCCGCCGCCGCCTCGAGCGAGGTGAGCGCGCGGCGGGCGTCGCCGCCGGCGATCCGGACGAGGTGCTCGCGCGCCTCGTCCGACAGCGCGTATGCCGCATCGAGACCTCGCGGGTCGCTCACCGCGGTGTCGAGCACGTCGGCGACCTGCGTGTCGTCGAGCGAGGTGAGGGTGATGAGCATCGAGCGCGAGAGCAGGGGCGCGATGACCGAGAACGACGGGTTCTCGGTCGTGGCCGCGACGAGGATGACCTGGCGGGTCTCGACTCCCGGGAGCAGGGCGTCCTGCTGGGCCTTGGTGAAGCGGTGGATCTCGTCGAGGAAGAGGACCGTCTGGCGGTCGTACAGGTCGCGGTTGCGCGCCGCGGCCTCCATGACGGCACGCACGTCCTTGACGCCGGCGGTCACGGCCGACAGCTCGACGAACTCGCGGTGCGCCGCGGTCGCCACGAGGTGGGCCAGGGTCGTCTTGCCGGTACCGGGCGGGCCCCAGAGGATCGCGCTGAGCGGCCCCGCGGTGCCGCCCGACCCCTCGATGAGCCGGCGCAGCGGGCTGCCCGGACGCAGGATCTCGCCCTGACCACGGACCTCCTCGATCGAGGCGGGTCGCATGCGGACCGCGAGCGGGGGCAACGACGCGTCGCCGCCGCCCTCGGTCGAGGCGAAGAGATCGGCGGGAGGGGACACGCGAGCACACTAACCCGGCGGGCGCGGTGTGACCCACATCACACCGGTCGCCCGTTCAGCCCGTGCCGAACTTCGTGCATAGGGTCGACAACGTCCCTGCTCATCCCGGTTCGCGAAAGGTGACCCATGTCAGACACGACGTCCACCTCCCCCACGCTGCACTACGAGGACACCGGTGGCGAAGGCCGGCCGGTCGTCCTCATCCACGGCTGGCCCCTGTCCGGCGCGTCGTGGCAGGACACCGTCCCTGCGCTCACCGCTGCCGGGCTGCGCGTCATCACCTACGACCGCCGCGGGTTCGGGCAATCCGAGCCGGCGTCGGACGGCCGCTACGACTACGACGCCCTCACCTCCGACCTCGCCGACCTCATCGAGCGCCTCGACCTGCGCGCCGTCTCGCTCGTCGGCTTCTCGATGGGCGGCGGCGAGGTGGCGCGCTACGTCGGCACGCACGGCGAGGACCGGCTGCACAGCATCGCGTTCGCCGCCGCGATCCCGCCGTGGCTGCTCAAGAGCGACGAGAACCCCGACGGCGGGCTCCCCCGCGAGGAGGCCGAGAAGATGCAGGCCGGGCTCCGGGCGGATCGCGAGGGCTTCCTCGACGAGTTCACGACGAACTTCTTCAGCGCCGACGGCGAGCTCAAGGTCACGCAGGAGCAGCGTGAGGAGGCCAAGGCGATCGCAGCCCAGGCCGACCTCGACGCGGCTGTCGCGTGCATCGGCTCGTGGCTCGAGGACTTCACCGGCGACCTCGCCAAAGTCACCGTGCCGACCCTCGTCATCCACGGCGACTCCGACGCCATCGTGCCGGTCGAGGTGTCCGGCAGGCGCACCCACGAGCAGGTCGAGGGCAGCGAGCTCGTCGTCCTCGAGCAGGGGCCGCACGGCATCAACGCGAGCCACCGGGACGAGTTCAACGAGGCCCTGGTCTCCTTCCTCACCCGGTGAGCACGTCGGGTCGCGGCGTCGAGCCGCTTCCGTCCCGGGAGGCGCTCGTCGCCGCGACCGCCGACCATCCCTTCGCCCGGTTCGACCTGTCGTCGACGGTCGTCGACCCCGGGCTGCACGTCGCCGGCACCCGGACCGTCGCCTGGGCGCAGCACTGGGCCGACGGGCGCCTCGGGGTGGTCGTCCTCGGTGACCCGGTCGACGTCGCGGTCCTCGCTGCCGCCGACGCCACCCGCGAGTGGGTCGAGGACCTCGCACCCGACCACGTCACCGCACCCGCGGACGCCTACGACCCCCTGCGGGAGGCACTCGGCCTGCGCGGCGGCAACGCCTGGGACCGCATGTGGACGACGACTCACCCGCCGGCGATCCGGGCCGAGCGCGACGTCGTCCCCCACGACGGTGACGACGGCGAGCTCGCTGACTTCGTGCGGGCCCACAACCCGCACCCCCACGCGATCCCCGGACAGAGCGCGGAGCAGCGCTGGGTCGTCGTGCGCGAGGACGGTCGCCTCCTCGCCTGCGGTTGCACCGAGCCGGGCAACGCGGACGTGCCCCTCATCGGGGGGATCGTCGTCGACTCTGCGCAGCGGGGACGCGGGCTGGGAGCCGCCGTGACGGCATACCTCACGAGGGAGGCCCTCGCGCGGACCGGAGCGTGCACGCTCGCGGTCTTCGCCGACAACGACCACGCGCGAGGGCTCTACGAGCGTCTCGGCTACCGGGTCGGGCTGCATGCCCGGACCGGGTTCCCCGTCAGGACTGGGAGGCGCGCACCTTCTCGAGACGCGCGGTGAGCGACTCGACGCGGTGCGCGTTGCCGTGCAGGTGGATGTAGCGCGGTCCGAAGACCGCCAGCAGCACGTCGTCGAGGCGGCGCACGGCCCCCGCCGGGTAGCGGTAGTCCATGCGCTCGTTGATCCCCTGCGCGTCGACCGTGCCGAGGAGGCCACCGAGCTCGTCGAGCGAGGTGATGCCCAGCTCGAGCAGCAGCCCCGAGATCCACGAGTAGTGGTCGGTGCGCGACCAGCCGGCGTCGCTGAAGTGCGCGGTGAGGAAGGCCGCGAGGTCCGGGCCGGCAATACGCGGGTCGTCGTCGGAAGTCCCCGCGCCGGGCCCGACCCCGGCCTGGAGCCGATCACGGATCGCGGTGAACTCCCGGTCGGCGAGCTCGAGCAGCCCTGCGGCGAGCGTGAACCTGCGGTCGAGGTCGGAGACGTCGGCGGCCGGGACCGACCCCTTGTAGCGCACGTCGTGCTCGAACTCGGCCCAGGCGTGCTGGAGGATCGTGCGGACCTGCACCGAGGCGGACCGCCCCCGCAGGTGGGCGTATGCCGGGTCGCTCGCCTCGTCGTCGAGCGTCACCAGCAAGTGCCGGCTGGAGTAGCCGAACCGGCCCTGCTGGGCCGTCTCCTGGCCGAGGTCGCGGTCGTCGAGGACGCTGAACTCCCCGGCGAGCAGGTCGGCCACGGCCGTCACGTCGCCCTGGAGGTAGGTGACGACCCGCACGCCGATCTGGTCGGTGATCTCGGTGAGCGGGTCGGCGTAGGCGGGCGACCCGTCGACGGTGCGGGAGGCCTTGCCGGCGAACGACGCGACGCTCTTGGCCCGCCCGGTGACGCTGACGTAGTTGATGCCGGCGTCGTCGAGCAGGGCGGTGACCATGGTGACGAACTGGTCGGCGACCTGGCGCAGCTCGGGCTGGAGCTGGGCGTAGCGCTGCACGGCGTCGTGGACGGCGTCGTGGACGGCGTCGTGCGCGACGTCGTGCTCGGCACCGGCGGCGGCGTCCTGCGAGCTCATGTGGACCATCCCAGCACGGACCGCAGCCCGTCGACGCCCGAGGCGGGGTCGTGGTGGACGGCGCGGATGCCCATTCCCAGCGCGGTCTCGACGTTGGGCAGGCTGTCGTCGACGAAGCCGACCTCGCCGGCGTCCTCGGGCGCGACGCCCAGGCTGGCGAGCACCCGCTCGAAGTACTCCGGCTCGGGCTTCCTCGCGCCGAGGTCGCACGAGTAGAAGGAGCGTGCGAAGACCTCGTCGTAGCCGAACGTGCGACGCAGGAACGCTTTGCGGTGGTCCTGCTGGTTCGTCGCGAGGGCGCAGCTCACGCCGGAGCCGGCGACCTCCCGCACGAGCCGGACCGCCGCGTCGTCGAGGTCGACCTGCTCCCAGAGCTCGAGGAGGTCGTCGACCCCGACGGTGACCTCAGGGCGCGCTCGCAGCAGCCGCGCGAGCGACTCCCGGAAGGGCTCCTCACCGCGCAGGGCCGGGATCTCGGCCTCGAAGAGGGCTTCGGCGAAGCCCGGGCCTCCCCACGACTCGAGACGGGGTCGCCACTCGTGCCGCGGGTGCTGGAGGACACCGTCGGCGTCCCAGAGCATCACCCGGACAGGGCGCGCGGAGTGCAGCGGCCGGGCATCCACGCTGACGTCGGCCGCCGTCGTCATCTCAGGCCTTCTCGGCGGGGGCCTCGGGCTTGGCGTCGACGCCGGCATCCTTGCGCTGCTCCGGCGTGATGGGCGCCGGTGCGGCGGTGAGCGGGTCGTAGCCGCCACCGGACTTGGGGAAGGCGATGACGTCGCGGATCGACTCGGTGCCGGCGAGCAGCGAGACGATGCGGTCCCAGCCGAACGCGATGCCACCGTGAGGCGGCGCGCCGAAGGCGAAGGCGTCGAGGAGGAAGCCGAACTTCTCCTGCGCCTCCTCGTCGGACAGGCCCATGACCTTGAAGACCCGCTCCTGCACGTCGCGGCGGTGGATACGGATCGACCCGCCACCGATCTCGTTGCCGTTGCAGACCATGTCGTAGGCGTAGGCCAGGGCCGGACCCGGGTCGGTGTCGAAGGTGTCGAGGAACTCGGCCTTGGGCGAGGTGAAGGCGTGGTGGACCGCGGTCCACGCTCCCCCGCCGACGGCGACGTCACCGGCGGCGACGGCCTCGGAGGCGGGCTCGAACAGCGGTGCGTCGAGCACCCACAGGAAGGACCAGGCGTCCTCGTCGATGAGCTCGCAGCGCTTGCCGATCTCGAGGCGGGCAGCGCCGAGCAGTGCGCGAGACGACTTCGTGGGGCCCGCGGCGAAGAAGACGCAGTCGCCGGGCTCGGCTCCGACGTGGGCGGCCAGTCCGGCCTTCTCCTCGTCGGAGAGGTTCTTGGCGACCGGTCCGCCGAGCTCGCCGTCCTCCTGGACGAAGACGTAGGCCAGGCCCTTGGCGCCGCGGCTCTTGGCCCAGTCCTGCCAGGCGTCGAGCTGCTTGCGCGGCTGGCTCGCGCCGCCGGGCATGACGACGGCGCCGACGTACTCGGCCTGGAAGACCCGGAACGGGGTGTTCGCGAAGTAGTCGGTGCACTCGACGAGCTCGTTGCCGAAGCGCAGGTCGGGCTTGTCGGAGCCGAAGCGCTTCATCGCGTCGGCGTAGGTCATCTGCTCGAACGGCGCGTCGAGCTCGACACCGATGAGCTGCCACACCTGCTTGACGATGGCCTCGCCGAGCTCGAGCACGTCGGCCTGCTCGACGAAGCTCATCTCGATGTCGAGCTGGGTGAACTCGGGCTGGCGGTCCGCGCGGAAGTCCTCGTCGCGGTAGCAGCGGGCGATCTGGTAGTAGCGCTCCATGCCGGCGACCATGAGCAGCTGCTTGAACAGCTGCGGGCTCTGCGGCAGGGCGTACCAGGAGCCCGGCGCCAGACGGGCGGGCACGAGGAAGTCGCGGGCACCCTCGGGCGTCGAGCGGGTGAGCGTCGGGGTCTCGATCTCGACGAAGTCGCGCGCGCCGAGCACCTCGCGGGCAGCGGCGTTGACCTTGGAGCGCAGCCGCAGCGCGGCACCCGCGGATGACGAGCCCGGACGGCGCAGGTCGAGGTAGCGGTGCTTGAGGCGGGCCTCCTCGCCGACGGTGACGCGCTCGTCGATCTGGAACGGCAGGGGCGCGCTCGGTGCGAGCACCTCGATGGCCGACGCGACGACCTCGACCTCACCCGTGGGGAGGTCGGCGTTGACGTTGGCGGCGGTGCGGGCGATGACCTCGCCGGTCACCTTGATGCAGAACTCGGCGCGCAGGTCGTGCGCTGCCCCCGTGAGGACCTCGTCGCGCGCGACGACCTGGACGACGCCGCTCGCGTCGCGCAGGTCGATGAACGCCACCCCGCCGTGATCGCGACGCTTGGCCACCCAACCGGTGAGCGTGACGGTCGAGCTGGTGTGGTCGGCGCGCAGGGTGCCGGCCTCATGGGTGCGGAGCACGGGGTGGTCCTTCGGGACGGGGGTGGATGAACGCCGTCATCCTACGGAAGGGCGACCCTCCGGCACGAACCGGATTCGCCGCGACGCAGGGCCGTCACGCGGCAGGTGGGGGTGCGGACTCGGCACTCCCGGGCGGCTCAGCGGTCGGTCGCGACCCCGTCTCGGTAGACCCAGCGCCCGGCCCGACGGGTGAAGGTGCTGCGCTCGCGCACCATGCCGCGCTGACGGGTCGCACCCTCACCGGACACCCAGTGGGCGGCAAACTCGACAACGCCCTCGGTCTCGTCGCCGGACTCGGAGAACACGTCCAGACCCGTCCACGTGAGACCCGGGTCGGGGTCGACGTCGGCCGGACGGGTGGCGGGGTGCCAGGTCCGGAACAGGTGGTCGCTGTCCCCGACCGCGTATGCCGTGTAGCGCGAGCGCATGACAGCACCGGGCGTGGGGGGCCAGCTCTCGCCGGCGAGGTAGGGCCGCAGCACGCTGCCAGCGGCGCCCCCTGCGGGACCCCGCCGCAGGGACAGGGGCCGCCGGCCGAGCCGCCGATCACGCGTCCTCCGCAGGCGCCGGGTCCGCAGGCGCTGGCTCCGCGGGCGCCGTTTGCACCGACGTCGGGCGCTGCGGCCACGGGACGTCGTGCGGGCGGAGGGTGTCGAACCCCCGGGCCTGCGACACCTTGGCCGCGAGGGCGGCCGCGACGAGCACGCCGTTCTGGAGGCGCCCCTCGAGCGCGGCCTGGACCACGTCGTCGAGCGGGACCCAGACGCACGGCATACCGAGCTCCTCGGCCTCGCGGACGTGACGCTCGTGCTCGGGGACGGGTGTGGTGTCGCGGGCGAGGAAGACCCGGATCGCCTCGTCGAGCCCACCGGGCGACGGGTGGAGGTCGACGAGCACGTCGAGGCGGCCCGCCACGAGGTCGGCCTCCTCGTGCAGCTCGCGCGCCGCGGCCTCCCACGGCGGCTCCCCCGGGACGTCGAGGAGCCCTGCCGGGACCTCCCAGTCGCGGGCCCGGATGGGGTGGCGGTACTGCTGGACGAGGCAGATGCGCCCCTGTCCGTCGAGCGCGACGACGGCGACGGCCCCCGGGTGGCGGACGTACTCACGCACGTGCGTGCCCGCGTCACCCAGGTCGACCTCGTCGCGCACGACGTCCCAGACGCGCCCCTCCACGACGACCTCGCTGCGCCGCACCGGCTGCGGGTCGTGCTCGTCGGCGAGGCGCTGCGGGGTCACGGGGCGTCGGCCTCCACGGGCACCTTCGGCCGCTCGACCTCGACGAGCCGCGCGGCACGCTGCTCCTCGATGGCGGCACCGATGAGCCCGGCGAACAGCGGGTGGGCCCGCGTCGGGCGCGACTTGAACTCGGGGTGGGCCTGGGTCGCGACGTAGTAGGGGTGCTCCTCGCGGGCCAGCTCGACGAACTCGACGAGGCCGAGCTCGGGGTGCGTGCCGGAGATGACGAGACCCGCGGACTCGAGCTGCTCGCGGTAGGACTCGTTGACCTCGTAGCGGTGGCGGTGCCGCTCGTCGGCGCTCGTCGCGCCGTAGACCTCGGCGACGACGGAGCCCTCGCGCAGGTCGGCGCGCTGCGATCCGAGGCGCATCGTGCCACCCAAGTCACCCGCGCCCTCGACGAACGCCTTCTGCTCCTCCATCGTCGCGACGACCGGGGCCGGCGTCTCGGGGTCGAACTCGGTGGAGCTCGCGCCCTCGATGCCGGCGACGTTGCGGGCGTACTCGATGACCATGCACTGCAGACCGAGGCAGATGCCGAGCGTCGGGACGCGGTGCTCACGCGCCCAGGTGAGCGCGCCGAGCTTGCCCTCGATGCCGCGGACGCCGAAGCCGCCGGGGACGAGGACCGCGTCGACGCCGCCGAGGGCCTTCTGGGCACCGGTAGCGGTCTGGCACTCGTCGCTGGCGACCCAGCGGATGGCGACCTTGGCGTCGTGGTGGAAGCCGCCGGCGCGCAGCGCCTCGGTGACCGAGAGGTAGGCGTCGGGCAGGTCGATGTACTTGCCGACGAGCGCGACCTCGACCCGGTGCTCCGGGTTGTGGACCCGGCCGAGCAGCCGGTCCCAGTCGGTCCAGTCGACGTCACGGAAGGTCAGACCAAGGCGGCGGATGACGTAGGCGTCGAGCCCCTCGCGGTGCAGGACCTTGGGGATGTCGTAGATGCTCGGCGCGTCGACGCAGGCGGCGACGCCCTCGGTGTCGACGTCGCACATGAGCGAGATCTTGCGCTTGATCGGATCGGGGATGTCCCGATCCGCCCTGAGGACAAGGGCATCGGGCTGGATGCCGACCTGGCGCAGGGCCGCGACAGAGTGCTGCGTCGGCTTGGTCTTGAGCTCACCGCTCGGCGCGAGGTAGGGCACGAGCGAGACGTGGAGGAAGAACACGTTGTCGCGGCCGAGGTCGTGGCGCACCTGACGGGCGGCCTCGAGGAACGGCAGCGACTCGATGTCGCCGACGGTGCCACCGATCTCGGTGATGATGATGTCGGGCGCCTCGCGGTCGTCGACGCCGGGCGCACCGGCGGCCTGCGCGCGCATGCGCTCCTTGATCTCGTTGGTGATGTGCGGGATCACCTGGACCGTGTCACCGAGGTACTCGCCGCGGCGCTCCTTGGCGATGACCTGGTTGTAGACCTGACCGGTCGTCACGTTGGCCTTGCCCACGAGGTTGCGGTCGAGGAAGCGCTCGTAGTGCCCCACGTCGAGGTCGGTCTCGGCGCCGTCGTCGGTCACGAAGACCTCGCCGTGCTGGAACGGGTTCATCGTCCCGGGGTCGACGTTGAGATAGGGGTCGAGCTTCTGCATCGTCACGCGGAGACCGCGTGCCCTGAGCAGGAATCCGAGGCTGGATGCCGTGAGGCCCTTGCCGAGCGAAGAGGCGACGCCTCCGGTCACGAAGATCTGTTTCGTCTGAGCCACCACGGGCTTCAACAATACGTCATCGGCAGGGGGTGGCTCACCACGACTCTCCGGAGCCGGCTCGCGAAGCGCCCCGTCTCAGAGGACGGACCGGTATGCCGTGAGCGCGGCCTCGAGCGCATCCGCGCTCGTGGGGAGCTCACCTCCACGGGCGATGGCCCGGGAACGCAGGTCGTCGCGGACCGCGCCGTGCAGCAGGACGTCGGTGAGCGCACGCGCCATCGAGGCCACGTCACCCACCGGCACGAGGATTGCGGCGTCGCCGACGACCGCTCCGGTGCCACCGGCATCCGTGGCGACGATGGCGGCGCCCGCGTGCAGAGCCTCCTGGAGCCCCACGGGCTGCCCCTCCCAGCGCGCCGTCGAGACGACGGCGTCGGCGGCGGCGATGAGGTCGGCGACGTCGCTGCGGTGGCCGAGCAGCCGCACCGGGACGCGCTTGTCGTCGATCCGGGCCTGGAGACGCTCCTTGTCGGGCCCGCCCCCCGCCACGGCGGCGACGACGTCGATGTCGTGGCGTTCGAGCATCTCGGCGACGGCGTCGACGAGGAGGTCGAGGTCCTTCTGCGGCGCGAGCCGGGCGACCGTCACGAGCAGCATCGTGCGTGGGTCGATGCCGAGGTCGCGGCGGACGGCCCAGCGGTCACGGCCGACGGCGGCGGGCGGCGGCGCCGCGATGACCGCGAGCTCGGCCCGCCGGGCGCCGAGCCTGCGCTGGGTCTGGACGATGTCGGCCGAGACACCGAGCACGAGGTCGGAGCCACGGGCGACGACGCGCTCGAGCACCGCGTGGATGCGCCCGGACAAACCTCCGCCGGGCGAGGCGTTGTGCAGCGTGACGACGAGGGGGACGGCCTGGCCGACGAGGGCGGCGGTCGCGAGGGCCCCGACCCGTGCGCCGTGCGCGTGGACGACGTCGGCGCCGCCGCAGACCCTGCGCAGCACCGCGAGCGCCTGCGCGTCCCGCACCGGGTGGGGTCGGTCCGAGACGGCGAGCTCGACGGTCGCGGCGCCCGTGGCGGCGTAGGCGAACTGGTCGAGCTCCCCGGCGGGAGCGAGCACGACGACGTCGTGACCGGCGCCCACCAGCCCGCTGACGATGTCGTGGACGTGGCGGCCGGTGCCACCGGCGCTCGTCCCCATGACCAGTGCGACCCTCATGACGCCTCTCCTCCCCTGCGGCGGGCCCTGCCGCGGCGCAGGACGTCGCCCATCATCTCGCGGTCGGCCCAGCCCAGGACGACCAGCCCCGCGACGAGGGCCGCGGCGCCCGCGGCCACGCCGACCACGAGCACCTCGACCAGGTCGTCGAGTGCCCTGCCGTGCGTGACGAGGTCACCCACACCGAGGGCCACCGCTGCGGCGACCACGAGGGCCCCGGTCGTGCGGGCGGCGCCACGGGTGGCGTCCTCGCCCCACTCCCGACGGACGAGCAGGCAGAGGAGCACGCCCGACAGAGTCATGCCCAGCGAGGACGCGAGACCGAGCGCACGCAGGGTGGCCCCGGGTCCCTGGTCCGGCCCGACGACGGCGATCGGGAGCATGGCGACCAGCCAGCCCGCGGCGACCGCGAGCGCGGCGTGCAGCGGCCGGCCCTTGACGTAGAGCGCCCGGGTGAGCAGGGCGGTGAGGCCGAACCCGACGAGGCCCGGTGCATAGGTGACGAGGGCACCCGACATCGCCGACAGGGACGCGGGGCTCGAGCCGGCGTCGCCACGGCGGCTGTCGAGCAGCTGGAAGAAGGCCCCGATCGCCGGTGCGGCGGCGAGCAGGACACCGACGGACAGGCCGGTGAGGACGAGCACCCCGCGCAGGGCCCGGGCCAGCGTGGCGCCGACCTCCTCGCCCGCGCCGGTCCGGGAGGCGAGCGCCGGGAAGGCGCTGACGGCCACGGGGACGGCGAGGACGGCATACGGGAGGACGTAGACGGCCTGGACGTACTGGTAGACCGGGAACGCCCCACGGTCCCCACTGTGGTTCGTGAGCCACATCGTCGCCAGGACGGCGGCCTGCTGCGCGAGCAGGGCGACGATGCCGGCACCGGCGAGGCCGCCGATCCGCTTGGCGTCGCTGGGTGCCAGGCGCAGCGAGGGGCGCCACCGCCAGCCGGTGCGCAGGGCCGGGACGACGAGCGGCAGCGAGAGGGCGACGACGCCGAGGGTCGTCCCCCACCCGAGCACCGTGAGCGCGTCGTCGCCCACCCGGGAGGGCGCGGTCTCGCCGTCGGTGAGGGAGCCGTACCAGAGGTAGGACCCGAGGACGACGACCGACGACAGCAGCGGCGCGAGGGCGGCCATGAGGAAGCGGCGGTGCGCCTGGAGGAGTCCGGTGAGGATGATGCCGATGCCGTAGAGGGGCAGCTGGATCGCGAAGATGCGGAGCAGCCGGGCACCGACCTCGCGGGCCTGCGGGTCGAAGTCCTCGACCATGAGCCCGGAGATCGCCGGAGCGGCGACCCAGAGCAGGAGGGCCAGCGGGACGAGCACGACCAGCGCCCACGTGAGCAGGACCGAGGCGATGCCGTCGGCTCGCTCTCGCTCCCCCGCGCCGAGCCAGTGGGCGATGAGCGGGACCGCGACCGCGGCGAGGATGCCGCCGGCCGCGACCTCGAACAGGACGTTGGGCAGGGCGTTGACGCTCTGGTAGACCTCGCCGACCCCTCGTGCGCGCACCGAGTCCGCGAAGACGAAGATCCTCGCGACGCCGGCGAAGCGGGCGAAAAGGGTCGTGACGGCGATGAGTCCCGCGGCACCGGCGATGCCAGCCGCGGCCCGGCGGGCGCTCATCGCTTCGGTCGCCCGAGTGCGTCGAGGCGGCGCAGAACGTCGTTGCCCTCGATGACCTTGCTGAACGAGACCTTCTCCGACAGGACGGTGAGCCCGGCGGTCACCGCGAGGACGGCCAGCCGGCCCCGCAGCCCGGTGCGCTCGACGATCGCGAGCCCGACGAGGGCACCGGCGGCGTTGGCCCCGGTGTCGCCAAGCATCGAGCGGCCGGCGAGGTCGTCGGGCAGGATCCCTGCTGCGGCACCGAGCGCGGCCGCGGCCGTCGCGGCACCGGCCGCTCCGGGCGGGAGCAGCGCGGGGAGACCGGCCACGGCCGTGACCTTGAGCGTGCGCCCCGGTCGCAGGTCGAAGAGGTTGGCGAGGTTGGCGGCGCCCGCGATGGCGGCGCCGCCCACGAGGGTCGCCAACACGCCGGGTGCTGAGCCGTGTCCGGAGCGGAGTGCGGCCCCACGTCCTGAGCGCCGGTCGGCGAGCGCCGCGGCCACGAGGCCGGTCGCGCCGATCCCGACGATTTTCACGGCGCCGGTGGTCACCTCGCCCCGGGCGAGCGCGCCGAGGTGGCCCTTGAAGCCCTTGCTCGCGGAGTCCCCGGCGAGGTCGTCGAGGGCGCCGAACGCCGCCGAGCCCAGGCTCGCGACGACGCCGGGTGCGGAGGGGGACCCACCTGCCACCGCACCGGCCGCAGCGGCGACCGCGAGGATCGGTCCTTCGAGCAGGGTGACCGTGTCCCCGGCGTGGTTCGTCCGGTCCCACGGAGCGCGCAGGCCCTCGGGCAGCGAACGGCGCAGCGCGGAGAGGCCCCCCGCTGTCGCCGCGGCGACGAGGGCGGCGACGACGGGACGTCGGCTCACGGCGCGGGGATCGGAGGGTAGGCGGCGGAGACGCCGTCACCGAGGCCGTACTGGCCGACGCCGCCTCCGTTCTGCTGCGCGAGGGCGTAGGCGACACTCACCTGGCCCAGGGGCAGGCTGATGTTGTCGACGGTGGAGAGGTTGCGCGCGGTCGTGGCGTCGCCGCGCGCTGCGCGCACGACCGAGGCCGCGCCGGTGAACCCGGTCACGCCGACGTCGGAGGCGAGGACGGCTCCCTTGCCGGCCCGGTCCAGTGCGGCGGCGAGGCCCGCGAGGCGGTTGGCCGCGCGGTCGCGGTCGGCGGCGACATCGCCCTTGATGAGCCCGCCCACGATGACCGCATTGCCGGCCCGCTGGAGGTCGGCGCTGTCGACGTCGATGAGCTTGGCGCCGAGCAGGGCGTCGAGCGCGCGCTTGCCCGCATCGGTGACCGCACCGCCGGACGTCGAGACGAGGGCCGCTCCGAGGACGTCGTCGAGCGGGGCCGAGTCGGACGCCGCGGCCGACGGCAGTCCCAGCGAGCGGCGCAGATCGGTCGCGAGCCTGGACTGCGTGGACGTCGCGTCGGCGTCGTCGGGGACCCAGGCGTCCTCGACGGTGGTGCGCGAGACGACCGTCGCACCGGATGCGGTGATGGTGTCGGCCACTGCCTTGACGTCGTCGGCGTCGGCGCCCGGGAGGACGACGAGGGCGACCGTGCCACCGCTGAGCGTCCCGCCCACGAGGCGGGCACGGGCGTCGGCGGTGAACTCGTCTCGCGAGACCCCCGCCTTGCGTGCGGCGTCGAGCTCGGTCCGCAGCGCGCTGCGGTCCTCGCGGAGCTGGGTGACCTCCTGCGTGAGGGTGTCGCCGATCTGTCCCTTGAGCGGACCCGCACCGAGCACGATCCCCACGGCCAGGGCCATGAAGATCGAGACGATCGAGACGATGTGGTAGCGGAAGTCGATCACGTGACAATTCCTCCGAGAGCGGACCAGAGATCGTCGAGGCGGGCGCCGAGGACCTGGAGCAGGACCTTGCCACCGGGCGTGGCCCACAGTGCGGCGGTCAGGGCGCACAGCCCGACGAGGATCATGAGCGCGAGCCAGGAGCCCGAGATGCGGGAGCGGTAGAGCCGGCTCACACCCTTGGCGTCGACGAGCTTGCCACCCACGCGCAGGCGGGTGAGGAAGGTGCTGGCCATGCCGGCCCGGCCCTTGTCGAGGAACTCCACCAGCGTGGCGTGGGTCCCGACCGCGACGATGAGGGTGGCGCCCTTGTCGTCGGCGAGGAGCATGGCGACGTCCTCGCTCGTGCCCGTCGCCGGGAAGACCACCGGCTCGACACCGAGCTCGCGCACGCGCTCCAGCCCGGGGGCGCGACCGTCACGGTAGGCGTGCACGACGACCTCGGCGCCGCAGCGCAGGGTGGCGTCGGAGACCGAGTCCATGTCGCCGACGATGAGGTCGGGCTTGTGGCGCGCCTCGACGATCGCGTCGGCTCCTCCGTCGACCCCGATGAGGATCGGCTTGTACTCGCGGATGTAGGACCGCAGCATCTGCAGGTCCTCCTTGTAGTGGTAGCCGCGCACGACGATGAGCACGTGACGACCCTCGAGGTCGGTCTCGATGTCGGGGACACCCACGCCGTCGAGCAGCAGCGCCCGCTCCTGCTTGAGGTACTCCATCGTGTTCGCGGCGAAGGCCTCGAGCTGGTTGTTGAGCCCGGACCGGGCCTCGCTCATCGACTCGGTGACGATCGCGGCGTCGAGCGCGGTCCCCGTGGCGACCACCCTGTCACCGGCGAGGAGCTCGTTGCCCTCGAGCCGGACGAGGGTGCCCTCGTCGAGGGACATGACCTCCTCGCCGACGGCGTCGAGCAGCGGGATGCCCGCGGCGAGCAGGATCTCGGGCCCGAGGTTCGGGTAGCGCCCGGAGATCGACGCGGCGGCGTTGACCACGGCGCTGGGACGGCAGGCCACGAGGGCCTCGGCGCTCACCTTGTCGATGTCGATGTGGTTGATGACCGCAACGTCACCGGCCTTGAGCCGCTTCGTCAGGTCCTTGGTGCGGGGGTCGACGCGTGCGGGACCGCTGACACCGGCGGGTCCGGGGTCGCGATCACGGCGGAGGCGGGTCGTGAAGGGCATCCCTCCCATCGTGCCACGCTGACGGGTCGCGGCCGTGCACGGCCGCGCCGCCGGGGCCGGGTCAGACCGGGCTGCGACCGAGGTCGCTCAGCAGGTCGCGGGCGTGCTCGAGTGCCGCCTCGCTCTCGCTGCCGGCCATCATGCGCGCCAGCTCGCTCACGCGCTCCTCCCCCGTGACCCGGCGCACACCGCTGCGGGTCACCTTGCCGTCGTCGGCCTTGGAGACGACGAGGTGGTTGTCGGC
Organism: Knoellia locipacati; assembly: GCF_007992835.1. Taxonomy (GTDB): domain Bacteria; phylum Actinomycetota; class Actinomycetes; order Actinomycetales; family Dermatophilaceae; genus Knoellia; species Knoellia locipacati. Next base: position 6,456 of record NZ_BKBA01000009.1, on the reverse strand, counting down.
GTGGGCGGCGACCTGCGCGAGGTGGGTGACGACGATGACCTGGGCGCTGGCGGCCAGCGCGGCGAGCCGGGCACCGACGTCGAGCGCGGCGCGACCGCCGACCCCCGAGTCGACCTCGTCGAAGACGAACGTCGGCACGGCCCGCGTGCTGTCGGCCTGGGCCGTCGCCACCTCGATGGCGAGCATCACCCGGGACAGCTCACCACCGGAGGCCACCTTGCTCACGCTGCGCGGGGTGCTGCCGAGGTTGGCGGCGAGCCCGATCTCGACGTCGTCGGCGCCGTGCGGCCCGAGGCGTCCGGGCTGTTCGACCCCGATGACGACCGTGGCCGAGCCCATGGCCAGGTGCTTGAGCTCGTCGCTGATCCGCTTCGACAGCGCCTTGGCCGCCTTGGTGCGGGCGGCGCTGAGGTCGGCAGCGGCCGCGGCCCGCTGCTGTTCGAGCTCGGTGACCCGCGTCTCGAGGCTGGTGATGCGGTCGTCGTCGCCCTCGAGCTCGAGGACCCGGCGCGAGGCCGCCTCGCCCCACGCGAGGACCTCGTCGACCGTCTCGCCGTAGCTGCGGGTGAGGTCGGACAGCGCCGCGCGACGGGTCTGCACCCACTCGAGCCGGCCGGGGTCCAGGTCGACGTCGGCGACGTAGGCGGAGAGGTCGGAGGCCAGGTCGGTGACGAGGTGCGAGACCTCGACGAGGCGTCGCTCGAGGTCGGCGAGCGCGGGGTCGTTGGCGCTCACCTGGCTCAGCGCCGCGCGGGCCGCCGCCAGCTCACCCATGACACCGGCACTGCCACCGCCGACCGCGTCGTCGTCACCGGCGAGGAGCGACTGGGCCTGCGCCGACCCGGAGCGCAGCTCCTCGGCGTGGGCGAGCCGCTCGTCCTCGGTGCGCAGGCTCACGTCCTCGCCGGGCTGCGGCTCCAGAGCCTCGATGCGCTCGAGCCCCCGGTGCAGCAGGTCGAGCTCCTGGGCCCGCTCTCGGGCCGCCGTGCGCAGGGTCTCGAGCTCGGTCACGGCAGCCGCGTGGGCGGCATACACGCTGTCGTATGCCGTCCGCACCCGTCCCAGCGCGGCTCCACCGAACGTGTCGAGCAGCTCGCGGTGCTCCTCGGGGCGGCGCAGCCGCCACTGGTCGGCCTGCCCGTGGACGGCCACGAGGTGCTCACCGAGCTCGCCGAGCACGCCGACGGGGGCGCTGCGACCGCCGACGTGGGCGCGGGATCGCCCCTCGCCACTCACCGAGCGGACGAGGACGAGGCTCTCGTCGACGTCACCGCCGGCCTCGGCCGCGCGGGCCGCGGCCGGGTGGTCGGAGGGCACGTCGAAGACACCCTCGATGACAGCACGGTCGGCGCCCTCGCGCACGAGCCCGGAGTCGGACCGGGCGCCGAGGAGCAGGCCGAGGCTCGTGACCACCATCGTCTTGCCGGCGCCGGTCTCACCGGTCAGCACGGTCAGGCCCGGCCCGAACTCGATGAGCGACTCATCGATGATGCCGAGATCCTTGATCCTGATCTCCTGGAGCACGTCCGGGTCAGCCCGCCTCGGGGTCGGACCCGTTGGCGCGGCGCGCGGCGCCCCGCCACCCGTGCACGGAGAGGTCGAACTTCTCCACGAGGCGGTCGGTGAACGGGGACGCGGTGAAGCGGGCCAGGCGCACCGGGTCGCTGCTGCGGTGGACCTGGATGCGGGCACCGGGCGGGAGGTCGACGGCGCGTCGCCCGTCGCACCACACGACACCGGAGCCCTGGGTGCCGGGCACGACCTCGACGGCCAGCTGGCTCTCGGGTCCGACGACGAGGGGTCGGGCGAAGAGGGCGTGCGCGCTGATGGGGGCGAGCAGGAGGGCCTCGACGTCGGGCCAGACGACCGGTCCACCCGCGGAGAACGCGTATGCCGTCGACCCGGTCGGCGTGGCCATGACGACTCCGTCGCAGCCCCAGGTCGACAGCGGTCGTCCGTCGATCTCGACGGTGAGCTCGATCATGCGCTCGCGCGACGCCTTCTCGACGGTCACCTCGTTGAGGGCCCAGCTCTCGAAGACGGTCTCGCCGTCGTGGAACGCGGTGACCTCGAGGGCCATGCGCTCCTCGACGGCATAGCTGCGCTCGACGATCCGCTCGACCGTGACGTCGAGGTCGTCACGCTCGACCTCGGCGAGGAAGCCGACGTGACCGAAGTTGACGCCGAGCAGCGGCACACCAGACCCCCGCGACAGCTCGGCCGCACGCAGGATCGAGCCGTCCCCGCCGAGGATGCAGACGAGCTCGCACCCGGCGGTGGGGTCGGCCGGGTCTGCGGCGACGAGGTCGGGCTCGCCCTCGAGCGGGGTGCCGAGCATCTCGTCGCTGATGACGGCCACCGAGACACCGGCGGCGGTGAGCCGCTTGACGACGCCGAGAGCGTGGTCGTGCACCTCGGGGCGTGACGGGTGGACGACGAGCAGGATGCGGCGCGGCTGGCTCATGGTCATCCTCCCTTGCTCAGGCCCCGAACGGCTGCGGTCAGTGCGTCGGGGTCCATCGTGCCCGAGACCCCCGACCGTGCCCACAGGAGGTACTCGGTGTTGCCCTCTCCCCCGCTGATCGGGCTGCGCTCGAGACCGTTGACGCCGAGCCCTGCCTCGGTCGCGGCCGCGAGGACGTCGGTGAGGGCCTGCCGCCGGTGACGCGGGTCGGTGACGATGCCGTTCTTGCTCAGGCGTCCGCGGCCCACCTCGAACTGGGGCTTGACGAGCAGGACCACGTCGGCACCCGTGCGCGCCAGGGCCGCGATCGGCGCGAGGACCAGGGTGAGCGAGATGAACGACAGGTCGCCGACGACGAGGTCGAAGGTGCCGCCGAGGTCGTCCGGGGTGACGTCGCGGATGGACGTGCCGCTGCGCTCGGTCACCCGCGGGTCGTCGCGAAGCTGCGCCACGAGCTGTCCGTGCCCCACGTCGAGGGCCACGACGTCGGCGGCACCCCGGGCGAGGAGCACCTGGGTGAACCCGCCGGTCGAGGCGCCGACGTCGAGGCAGTGCGCACCCTGCGCGGTGAGACCGCGCGCCTCCCACGACGTGAAGGCGTGCTCGAGCTTGTGCGCGGCGCGCCCGACCCACCTGGGCCGGTCCTTCGAGACCTCGATCGGCGTCTCCTCGTCGGCGGCCGAGGCGGCCTTGCCCGCGACCCGCCCACCGACGGTGACCAGACCACTCTCGATGAGCTCGCGAGCCTCACCGCGGGACCGGGCGAGCCCGCGACGGACGAGCTCGGCGTCGAGCCGAGCGATGTCAGCCCCCGAGGTCGCTCAGGCGACCCTGGAGGGTGCGCTGGACCTGCTCGCCGCGCTCGACCTGGGCGTCGAGGTCGTTCTCCGGGGCCTCGGCGAGGTCCCGGAGGGCAGCGTCGATGACGAGGTCGCCCGTCTCGGGGGCGGGGGCGTGCGTCGAGCCGGCGTCGGTGACCTCGGGCTCGACCGGCTCGCCGTTGTCGGGGACGTGCTCGCTCACGCGCTGCCCGCCGTGGACGTGCTCGAGCCCGTCGAGGAGGGCGCCGACGTCGTCGTCGAGGCCTTCTTCGCCGGGGACTTCTTGGCAGTCGACTTCTTGGCGGTCGACGCCGTCGTGGCCGTCGGCGACTTCTTGGCGGCGGACTTCGTGGCGGTGGACGCCTTCTTCGCCGAGGTCTTCTTGGCGGCGGACTTCGTGGCGGTGGACGCCTTCTTCGCCGGGGCCTTCTTGGCGGCGGACTGCGTGGCGGTCGACGCCTTCTTCGCCGGGGAGGACGTCTTGGCCGTGGACGCCTTCTTCGCCGGGGCCTTCTTGGCGGCGGACCGCGTGGCGGTCGACGCCTTCTTCGCCGGGGCCTTCGGGGCCGAGGACGTCGCGGACGACGACTTCTTGAGCGCCGACCGCGCCGGACGACGCGACGGAGCGGGGGCGACGCCCGGGGCGACGTCGGCCACCGTGGCTCCAGCGGTGTCGGCCACGGCGGCCACACCGGAGGCGGCGCTCGTGGCAGCGCTGCTCGACCGACCTGCCAGCGACCCGGCGAGCTCCTCGACCTGACTGCGCAGCGCATGCACGGTGTCGGTCACCGAGGAGAGCTCCTGCTGCAGGGTGGCGACGTCGAGGCGGCCCACGGCCTTGTCGACCTCGGAGCGCACGAGCGCGACGAGGTTCTTGCGGTTGGTGTTCGCCGCGGCGAAGAGGTCGTCGGCGAGGCGGCTCGCCTGCTTGGTGACCTTCTTGGCTGACAGGTCGTTGTTGGTCAGGGCGACGAGCTCGGCGGCTGCGTCCTTGGCAGCGCTCCGCGTCATCTCGCCGAGTCCGGAAGCGAGCTCGACGTATCCCTTGATCGACCGCTGGGCCATGGAGTCCTCCTGTGCGTCGTGGTGGTTCCGCCACACGCTACTCGTGAGTGTGCCCGTGCAGAGGGCCAGTCACTGCGTGAGTGCAGCGAGTTCCTCGGGCAGTGGACGGCTGACGTCGACGCCGGCGGGAGCGTTGTCTCGCGCATCCCACTCCGCCCGCAGCGCTGCCGACGCCGGCTCGAGGTCGTCGACGTCGGTCAACAGGCCGCGCAGGTCCCTCGCGACCCAGGTCGGCCGGGACTCGGGGGCTGCGGCGACGGCGTCGTGCACACCGTGCACGCCGGTGAGCACGAGGAGGGAGTCCATCCCGGCCTCGTGGGCGCCCTCGATGTCCGTCTCGAGACGGTCCCCGATCGCCAGGACGCGCACGGGCGCAACCCCGAGTCGCTCGGCGCACATGAGGTAGAGCGGCTCGTCGGGCTTGCCCGCCACGAGGTCCGGACCACGGCCGACCGCCGCCCCGACCGCGAGGACGAGGGCGCCGTTGCCCGGCGCGTAGCCCTGGGCCGTGGGCAGCGTGTGGTCGGTGTTCGTGGCGAGCCACAGCGCACCGCGCTGGACGGCGTATGCCGCCTGCGCCAGGTCGTCGGCCGTGACGTCGGCTCCGTAGCCCTGCACCACCGCGACGGGGTCGTCGGCGGCGGTGGTCACGGGGACGTATCCCCTCTCCCGCAGCGCCTCCGCCACTCCGGATCCACCGACGGCGAGCACCGCCGCGCCGACCGCGACGTGCTGCGTGAGCAGCCACGCGGCCGCCTGGCTGCTCGTCGCCACGGCCGAGTCCTGCACCGACAGCCCGAGCCGGCGCAGGTGGGCCCCCACGTCGGCGGGTGGCCGGGATGCGTTGTTCGTTGCGTACTGGATCGGTATGCCGGCCGCGGACAGGGAGTCCACGGCATACGGAACCGCGGGGTCCCCGCGGTAGACGACCCCGTCGAGGTCGCAGACGATCGCGTCGTAACGGTCGACGAGCCTCACTCGTCGCCCTCGTCCTCCTCGTCGGCGCCGTCGAGCAGATCGGTCATGCTCACACCGTCCAGCTCCTCGAGGCGCTCGACCGCATCGGTCTCGTACTCGGCGTCGGCCTCGGCGGCCTTCTCGAACCACTCCCGCGCCTCGTCGGCGCGACCGAGACCCAGCAGGGTGTCGGCGTAGGCGTAGGCCAGTCGGGGCTGGTTCGACTTCTTCAACTGTGGAATCTGCAGCGCGACGAGAGCGGCATCGGTCTGCCCGAGGTCGCGGCGGATCCCCGAGATGACGATGGCCAGCTCGACCTTCTCCTGCGTGGGAAGGCGACGGGCCTCCGGCGACTGAGCGAGGTCGAGTGCGCGCTCGTGGCGACCGAGCCCGCGCTCGCAGTCGACCATGAGCGGGATGAGGTGGTCGGACCCGCTGATCCGACGGACGGTGCGGAACTCACCCAGGGCACGGGCGAAGTCACCGGTGCGGTAGGCGACCATGCCCAGCGCCTCACGGGCGGCGGGAACCCGGCCGGCCCGACGCACGGCCGTCTCGGCATGCGCCATGGCACCGTCGAAGTCCTCGGCCTCGAGCAGTGCCGCGACCATGACGAGGTGCTGCGCCACGCCGTCGGCGTTCTCCTTGCTCAGGGTGCGCAGCTGCTGGTGCACCGAACGGTCGAGCTCCTTGCCGGTGACCCCGTCCGGGATCCTGGGCTCGGGGCGACGCGGGCTCTTGGGTGCCAGACGGGGTCCGCCACGCTCACCGTCGCGCTCGGCACCACCCCGAGGGGGCCGGCCCACGTCACGACGGTCGTCCCGACCGCCCGAGCGGGCAGGCCCACCAGAGCGCGCAGGTCCCCCAGAGCGCCGGTCGTCGCGCTCGGGACGCCCTGCACCACGAGGTCCACGCCCGCTGGCGTCACGCCCACGCGAGCTCCCACCACCGCTGGGGCCTCCCCGACGGGAGTCGTCTCGCCCACCTTCACGGCGCGGTCCACGGGTCTCGTCGGTCATCGATGCCTCCAGGCAGATCGGGCGGCGTGGAACGCCGCAGGAGCAGGTGCAGTCTAGGGCCCGCGCGCGGGGGTGAGCCGAGGTGATCGACCACGTGCGTCGGGCGCACTTTCGGTGTGCAATTGGTTGG
>NZ_BKBA01000008.1 GCF_007992835.1 Knoellia locipacati | reverse complement strand
GCTAGCGCGCACCGGAAGGCGCGAGCGGCGCGGTGGTGACCCTGACCGAGGCGAGCGAACGTTTACTGGTGCCGCTGCCGCGGAACGAGAACCTCGTCGACGAGCAGCAGGGCCGCAGCAGCCACGGGGATGGCGAGGAGTGCACCGAGCACGCCGAGCAACGTCCCACCGGCCAGGGCGGCGACGACGGTGACGGCGCCGGGCACCGACACCGTGCGCTGCATGATCCGCGGGGCGATGACGTAGTTCTCGATCTGCTGGTAGACGAGGTAGTAGACGCCGGCGAAGAGCGCGCTGCGCGGGTCGTCGAAGAACGCGACGAGGCAGACGAGCGTGGCACCGAGGGTGGCACCGACCATGGGGACGAGCCCGAGGAAGCCGACGAGCACGGCCAGCACCGCGGCATACGGGATCCCGAGCAGGGACATCATCACGTAGCTGAGGACCGCGTTCACGGTGGCGATGGCGACCTGGCCGATGGCGTAGGAGCCGGTGCGGCGCATGATCTCCTCGCTGAGCTGTGCCACGCGGTTGCGGCGGCTGGCGGGGACCATCGAGTAGGCGACGCGCTTCATCTTCGGCAGGGAGGCGAGGAAGTAGAGCGTGAGGATGAGGATGGTGAACGTCTGGAACACGCCGTTGACCACGGCTCGGCCGGCGCCGAGCACCCCACCGAGCACCGAGCTGATGAAGGTCTCGTCGGTGAGGCGCTTGTTGAACTCCTCGCTGATCTTGTCGACGACGTCGTAGTTCTTGTCGAGCTCCTGCACCCAGCTGGCGTTGAGGATGCGGTCGACGTAGTTCGGGGCCTCCTGGACGAGCTCGCTGCCCTGCGAGATCACCGGTGGGAAGACGAGCAGACCGAGGAGGGTGAAGACGACGATGACGCCGAGGAAGACGATGCCCACCGACAGCGAGCGGCGCAGGCCGCGGCGGCCGAGCCACTCGACGATCGGGTTGAGCGCCAGGGTGAGGAAGAGCGCGACGAGCAGGATCGTCAGCGTGGTCGCGAGTCGGCCGAGCGAGTGCCACAGACCGATGGCGATGAGGGCGCCGAGCGCGCCGACGAAGCCGAGGTAGAACGGCGAGTGCCGGTTGATCGGGCGGCCCATCTCGCCGAACTGGGTCGTGCCGGTCGACGCGGCGGTGGCCGCGGCCGTGGGTGCAGCGCCTCCGGACTCCTCGTCCGCGGCGGCGCGCGCCGGCTCGCCGTCGACGCGGTCCGCACCGTCGGTGCCGTCGCCACCGAGCAGGTCCGCGAGCAGGCTGCGCTCGAGGTGCTCGTCCTCGTGGTGGATGCGGTTGCTCTCGCGCAGCGCCGCACGCTGTCGCGTGCGGTACGCACGCCAGCTGCGTACGGAGTTCTTGCCCCAGCTCAGGTTCACGTCGCCTCCACGCCCGTCACCCTAGACGGCGGCAACGTGCAGGTCAGCGGTACGCGCCGGGGGGATGCCGCCGCTCGCGCGCGGCCCAGCAGCCGGTGTGCCAGTGGCGCCGGTCCCCCACGCCGCCGACGCCCTCCTCGGGCCACGCGACGACGTGCGGCGTCCCGGGATGGATGTCCTGCTCGCAGCCGGGACAGAGGTAGGTCCGGTCCGAGGACTCCCCCGTGAGCCGGCGGACCGCCCAGCGCTGACCGGCATACGACTCGGTCGTCGTCAGGCCGCGGCCGAGGCGCCCGAGCGCGAGGGGCACGTCGTCGCGTCGGCGACGGTTGGAACGAGGCATGCCCCCAGTCTCGCGCGGATGCCGCCCGATCCCTGCACGGGATCGCGACACCGGCCCCCCACGCACGGCGACGGTCCCGCAGCCACGAGGGCTGCGGGACCGAGGGTCCGGGGTGCGCGGTCAGGCCGTGGCCACCGCGGGGGTGCGGCGGGTCGAGCCGACCTCCTCCTCGACGGGGACCCGGCGGAGGTGCATGAAGCCGAGCAGGGCGAGGACGAGCATCCCGAGGGCGCCGGCGAAGCTGGCCCAGGCGGCATACATCGCGATCTTGCCCATGGTCCCGAAGGCGTAGGCGTTGAGCAGGAGGCCGCGCAGGGTCTCGCCGCGGAAGGCGAGCTGGACGAGGCCGGCAGCCTTCTCGTCGGTCGGGTTGGCGCGCGAGATGTTGCTCAGCTCCGAGTAGGTCTTGCCACCGGTCGACTCCTCGAGGTGGACCTTGATGTAGTGGTCGGCGTAGGCCTTGGCCTGGTCGCCGGTGAGGAGCTGCTGGCCGGCGTACTTCTCGAGGAAGGGCTTGACCGCCGGGTCGTTGAGCTGCTCGCTGCCCTTGTCGGGGAAGAAGATGTTCTGGGCGGCGAGCTGCGTGCGGACGTTGTCGCCCACGAAGTTGTTGGCCCAGGTCAGCAGGCCGCCGGCGACCAGCAGGACGATGGCGACGATGAGGCCGCCCGTCGTGAGCAGTGCATCCAAGGTGCGACGTCGCATGGTGGTTCTGACCTCTTCTGGGCTCTCGGCCCCTGGTGGTGTGTGCCTTTGTGGCACAACCACTTTCGCGTGGAGGAGGGGTCGGGCGTCAGGGACCATGGTCCCGGGTACGGGACGGTTCAACGAGATCTGGGTCACACGGCCGTGCAGCGGTCGCGCGGGCCCGTCAGGACCGCACCCGGGCGCTCGTCGGGTCGTACATCGGACGCAGCGAGACCGTCGCCGGCACCCGGGTGCCGGCGACGTCGACCTCCCAGGTGCCCTCGTCGAGCCACGCCTTGGTGACCGGGCCGTCGGACGTGGCCGAGGCGAGCCCGACCGCGCCACCGAGGGTCCAGCCGTAGGACGCCGAGCGCACATCACCCACGGCAACACCGTTGCGCAGCAACACTTCTGCGCCGAACATCAACGGCTCGGGGTCGGTGAGCAGCACCTGCACGAGCTTGTCGTGGCGCGGCTTCTCGCGCTCCGCGAGCACCGCCTCGCGCCCGACGAACTCGGTGTCGAGGTCGACGGCGAACCCGAGCCCGGCCATCTGCACCGTGTCGGTGTTGTCGATGTCGTGGCCGTAGTCGCGGTAGGCCTTCTCGAGGCGCAATGAGCCGAGCGCCCGCAGGCCGACAGGACGCAGCCCGTATGCCGTGCCCTCCTCGCGCAGCGCCCTCCAGACCCTGGCGGCGTGCTCTCGCGGGAGGTAGAGCTCGTAGCCGAGCTCCCCCACGTAGGTGATGCGCACGCAGAGCAGCTCGACCCCGGCGATGGTGATCGTGCGTGCGGTCCGGAAGGGGAAGGCGTCGTTCGAGAGGTCCGCGTCGGTGAGCGCGGCGAGGAGCTCGCGCGAGCGCGGTCCCTGGACGTTGAGCTGGCCGGTCGCCTCGGTGACGTCCTCGATGACGACGTCTGCGTCCCCGACCTGGCGACGCAGCCACGCGAGGGTGTGTCCGTGCGCGGTGTCGGAGGCCACGACGAGGAAGTCGTCCCCGCGCTTGGTCACGGTGAGGTCGGCCTCGATGCCGCCGTCCGGGCCCAGCCACTGGGTGTAGGTGATCCGGTCGACCTCGCCGTCGACGTGGCCGGCACTCACCCGCTCGAGCACGGCGCCGGCGTCGGCCCCGGTCACGCGGAAGGTCGCCATGAACGACATGTCGATGAGCCCCACCGCCTCGCGCACCGCGCGGTGCTCGGCCTCCCACTGCGAGAACCACTCCTGGCGACCCCACGACGGGGTGACCTGCGCCGTGCGCCCGTCACCGGCATACCAGTCGGCACTCTCCCAGCCCGAGACGTCCTTGAGCCTCGCGCCCCCGGCGACCATCTCGTCGTGGACGGGCGAGACGAAGGTTCCGCGACCGGTGAGGAGCTCGACGCCCGGGGTGTGGGCGGCATAGGTCTTGCCGAGCACCTCGGTCACGCGGTCGCGGCGGTAGTCGCGGTGCAGCTGGTGCGGCATGAAGCGCGCGACGTCGATGCCCGTGACGTCGACGTCGGGGCGACCGCTCGCGATCCACTGTGCGACGACGCGTCCGAGCCCGCCGCTGCTGAGGATGCCGACCGAGTTGAGGCCGGCGGCGACGAAGTAGCCCTGGAGCCCGGGCGCCTCGCCGACGGCCGGCAGACGGTCGGGCGTGAACGACTCGGGTCCGCAGAAGAAGGTGCGCACACCCGCGTCGAGGGTCACGGGGACACGGGACATCGCCGTCTCGAGGGCTGGCGCCATCCGCTCCCAGTCCGGGGGCAGCGTGCCGAACGAGAAGTCGTCGGGGATGCCGTCGAGGCTCCACGCGGCGGCCTCCGGCTCGAAGAGCCCGACCATCATGCCGCCGCCCTCCTCGCGGTAGTAGCCGTAGCGGGCGGGGTCCTCGAAGACCGGGCCGTTCGGGTCCAGGCCCGGAATCGTGTCGGTGATGAGGTAGTAGTGCTCGGCCGCCTGGTTGGGGATGACGACGCCGTGCCGCTCCCCCAGCTGGCGGGCCCACATGCCGGCACAGTTGACGACGACCTCGCACTCGATGTCGCCCGCGCTCGTGCGCACCCCCGTGACGCGCGGCAGGGCGCCGTCGGTGCGGGTGAGCACGTCACCGACGCTCACCCCCTCGACGATGCGGACGCCGAGGTTGCGCGCACCCCGGGCCAGCGACATCGTGAGGTCGACCGGGTTGACGCGGCCATCACCTGGCACGTGGAAGCCGGCGATGAGCCCGTCCATGTCGGCGTGCGGGAAGAGGTCGGCCATCTCGCGCGGGCCGATCTCGTCGACCTCGAGCCCGAGACGGCGCTGGAAGGTCGCGGTCCGGCGGTACTCCTCGAGCCGGTCGGTGTCGCCCACCGCCTCGATGACACCGACGGGGCGGAAGCCGGTGGACAGCCCGGTCTCGGCCTCGAGGCGGGCGAAGAGGTCGCGCGAGTGGAGCCGGATGTTCGTCAGCGTCTCGCTCGTGGACCCGAAGCAGGTCATGAGCCCGGCGGCGTGCCACGTCGTGCCGCTCGTGAGGCGGTCCCGCTCGACGAGGACCACGTCGGTGATCCCCTCGTGCGCGAGGTGGTAGGCGATCGAGGCGCCGATGACGCCTCCGCCGACGATGACGACGCGGGCCCGGTCCGGAAGCTGCTGCGCTGCACTCACACGCGGAGGCTACCCATCCCCGGGTGGGCGGACGGCATCCTCCCGCCGTTCGCGCGGCGTGCGGCGTGCGGCGCAGAGCGTGACGGGAGGCGCAGCCGTGGCTGCGCCTCCCGTCAGGTTCTGCGCCCCTGGCCCCCGGTGCGGGTCAGGCGTAGGTGCGGAAGCCGCGCCCCGTCTTGCGCCCGAGGTATCCCGCCGTCACGAGGTGCTCGAGCAGCGGGGCCGGCGCGTAGCCCGGCTCGCGGAACTCGATGTAGAGCTCGCGCTCGATCGCCAGCGAGACGTCGAGCCCCACCACGTCGAGCAGCTCGAACGGCCCCATCGGCAGACCACAGCCGGTCTTCATGGCCGTGTCGATGTCGTCGGCGCTGGCGTAGTTGGCCGAGAGCATCTTGATGGCGTCGTTGAGGTAGGGGAAGAGCAGCGCGTTGACGATGAAGCCCGAGCGGTCGCCGCAGGTCACCGGGTGCTTGCCGATCTCGCGGCACAGCTCCTGGACGGTGGCGACGACGTCGTCGCCGGTCGACACGGTGTGCACGACCTCGACGAGCTTCATGACCTGGGCCGGGTTGAAGAAGTGCATCCCGATGACGTCCTGCGGGCGCGACGTCACCTTGGCGCAGTCGATGATCGGCAGCGAAGAGGTCGTCGTCGCGAGGATCGCGCCGGGCTTGCAGATCTTGTCGAGCTCGGCGAAGAGCTCCTGCTTGATCTCGAGGTCCTCGGCGATCGCCTCGACGACGAGGTCGACCTCGGCGAGGTCGGAGCGCGAGGTGGAGGGGTGCAGGCGGGCGAGGAGCGCGTCGGCCTCCTCCTGGGTGGACCGGCCCTTCTCGACCGCGCGCGCCTGCGACTTCTCGATGGCGGTGCGGACCCCGGCGAGCCGCTCCTCGGTGCGCGCGACGTAGGTGACCTGCTTGCCCGCCTTGGCGAACACCTCGATGATGCCGGTCGCCATGGTGCCCGAGCCGACGACACCGACCGAGCTCACCTCGCGCAGGCTCACGCCCTCGGCGTGGCCCTCGGCAGGCGTGTGGGCGTCGGCGACGACCTCGGGCGACCCGGCCGCGGCGTACGTGTAGAAGCCGCGTCCCGTCTTGCGACCCTTGAGACCCGCCGAGACCATCTGCTTGATGATCGGGCTGGGTGCGTGGAGCCGGTCGCGCCCCTGCTTGTACATCGTGTCGAGGATCTCGTATGCCGTGTCGAGACCGATGAGGTCGAGCAGCGCGAGCGGTCCCATCGGGTAGCCGCAGCCGAGCTTCATCGCGGCGTCGATGTCCTCGCGCGTGGCGTATCGGCTCTCGAACATCGAGACCGCGTGGTTGAGGTAGCCGAAGAGCAGGGCGTTGGCGATGAACCCGGCCTTGTCACCGACGATGACCGGCTTCTTGCCGAGCCGCTCCGCGAGCGCCTTGACGTCCTCGAAGACGTCGTCGGCGGTGATGACCGTGCGGATGACCTCGACGAACTGGAGGACCGGAGCCGGGTTGAAGAAGTGCATGCCGACGACGCGCATGGGCGTGCTCGTGGACGCCGCGATCTCGGTGACCGGGAGCGACGAGGTGTTCGTCGCGAGGATGGCGTCGGGCGCGACGATGGTGTCGAGCTCGGCGAAGATCTCCTTCTTGAGGTCGAGGTGCTCCGGGACCGCCTCGACGACGAGCTGGCAGTCCGCGAGCGCGGTGAACTCGGTGGCATACGTGACGTGCCCGTGGAGGGCGTCGTGGGCGGCCTGGTCGATCTTGCCGCGGTCGAGGGCGCGCCCGGTCGACTTCGCGAGGAAGGAGCGCCCACGCTCGACGGCCTCGTCGTTGGCATCGACGGCGACGACGTCGATCCCGTTGCGCGCGAACACCTCCACGATGCCGGCACCCATGGTGCCCAGTCCGATGACGCCTACCTTGGTGAACTCGCGTGACATGGTCGGAAGTCTCCCAGACCCCGTCTGCGGTGAGGAGCGCCGCCGGGGGTGAGAGTCCTCACCGTCGGGCCGCCCGGCCGGGACCGCTAGGGTGACCCGGTGCGAGTGGTGATTGCGACCTGCAGTGTCGACTACGACGGGCGGCTGAGCGCCCATCTCCCCCTCGCGACCCGGCTGCTCATGGTCAAGGCGGACGGCTCGGTGCTCATCCACTCCGACGGCGGCTCCTACAAGCCGCTCAACTGGATGTCGCCGCCGTGCGCGATGGCCGAGGTCGAGCCCGACGAGGCCGAGCTCGCCGACGGCGTCACCGCCGTGTGGGCCGTCCAGCACGCCAAGTCCGAGGACCGGCTGCGGGTGCGCCTGCACGAGGTCCACAGCGACACGAGCCACGAGCTCGGCGTCGACCCCGGGCTCGTCAAGGACGGCGTCGAGGCCCACCTCCAGAAGCTCCTCGCCGAGCACATCACCACCCTCGGCGAAGGCTGGACCCTCACCCGCCGCGAGTACATGACCCCCATCGGCCCCGTTGACATCCTCTGCAAGGACGCGTCAGGAGCGACCGTGGCGGTCGAGATCAAGCGACGCGGCGAGATCGACGGCGTCGAGCAGCTCACCCGCTACCTCGAGCTCATGAACCGCGACCCCCACCTCGCCCCGGTGACCGGCATCTTCGCCGCGCAGCAGATCAAGCCGCAGGCCCGCACGCTCGCCGAGGACCGCGGCATACGCTGCGTCGTCCTCGACTACGACGACCTCAAGGGCATCGACAACAGCGAGCACCGGCTCTTCTAGACCACCGAGCGGTCGGCACTCCCCGGCCAGGACACGACGGTCACGTCGTCGGCGTCGATCGCGATCTCGGCCACCGCGCAGTTCGGCAGGAACATCTGCGCCGCCAGGTCGCTGCGCACGTTGCGACCCATCCGCGGCAGGGCGAACGACATCACGCCGCCGTGGCTGAAGACGAGGACGGTCTCCCCGCGGTGCAGGTCGGCGATCTCCTCGAGCGCGCCGCGGTATCGGGTCAGGACCTCCTCGCCGCTCTCGCCGCCGGGGATGACGGTCCCGAGGTGCCCGGCCCTCCACGCCTCGAACACCCCGCCCAGCTCGGGGTCGTCGTGGGCGCGGCCGGCGAGCGCGCCGACCGAGAACTCCTCGAGGCCGTGCACGACCCGTGAGGTCACCCCGAGCACGTCGGCCGCGAGGGCACCCGACTCGACCGCGCGCTGCAGACCGCTCGTGAAGACGGCGGCCACCCGTCGGCCCGCCACCGACTCCGCGAGCGCACGCACCTGGTCCTTGCCCTTGTCGGTGAGCCAGCCCCCGTCGTCGGACAGCACCCTCGCGTGCGGGTAGTCGGCATCGCCGTGGCGCGCCACGAGCAGGGTTGCGGCACAGTGCAGGTCGCTCACGGCTCCACCTTCCCACGTGGTCCCGTCGCTTCGCCCGTATGCCGTCCGCCCCGAATCCGTTCGACAGCGCCACTTTCCGGCTGGTTGGCTGAGGCAGTGACCGACGACCTCATCTTCACCACCCTCGACCTCGACGACGAGAGTCCGGCCAACACCGCGAGAGTCGCCGGCTGGCTCGACGCGGTGATGCGCGGCTTCCACCAGGGACGCGCCACCGACGGGTTCCGGACGAGGTGGCTCGCGGTGGCGCGGGCCGACGGCGTGGTCAACCGCGGCGTCTGGGACACGAGCTCGCTCGGGCTCTCGAGCGACGTGCCGGTCGCGACGTTCGCCCACTTCACCAAGCCCCTCAACGCCGGTGCGGCCGTCGTGGACGCGTGGATGATCTCGGACGTCACGGTCGCGCCGACGCACCGCCGACGTGGGCTCATGCGCCGCCTCATGACCGAGAACCTCGACTCCGCCGTGGCCGCGGGGATGCCGGTCGCCGTGCTCACCGCCTCCGAGGGAGGCATCTACCAGCGGTTCGGGTTCGGACCCGCGACCCGCGAGGCCCGGGTGCGCGTCGACACGTCGTCCGCGTTCCGGCTGCGACACGCGCCCGACGACGGGGGCCGGGTCGTCATGGCCGACCCCGCGGAGTCGTGGCCGGCGGCGTCCGCGGCGTTCGCCCGCCACCACGAGACGACCCGCGGCGCCCTCGCGCGTCCGACGTTCTACGAGCACTGGATCAGCG
Organism: Knoellia locipacati; assembly: GCF_007992835.1. Classification (GTDB taxonomy): domain Bacteria; phylum Actinomycetota; class Actinomycetes; order Actinomycetales; family Dermatophilaceae; genus Knoellia; species Knoellia locipacati. The sequence goes on along the minus strand of NZ_BKBA01000008.1, from coordinate 676,809 downwards.
GCTACGACTGGGACGAGCAGGGCGAGAGCCGCAGGCAGCGTGTCGGCGTGCGCGTCGGACCCGACGGACAGCCCGACGGCTACGTCGTCTACGAGGTCAAGCGGGGCGACGAGACCGAGGTCAAGGTGTCCGACCTCGTCGCAGGGACGCCGACGGCATACCTCGCGCTCTGGCAGTTCCTCGCTGACATCGACCTCGCACGGGTCGTCGTCGGCCCGGCCCCGGCGGTGGACCCGCTCGCCCACGCGCTCGTCGACCACCGGGTCCGGCGGGTGACGTCACTGCCGGACCACCTGTGGGTCCGCGTCCTCGACCTCGCAGCGGCGCTCGAGGCGCGGCCGTGGTTCGCCGACGGCTCGCTCGTGCTCCGCGTCGAGGACCCGCTGGGCCATGCGGACGGCACCGTGCGGCTCACCGCCGAGGGCGGCCGCGCCACGGCGGCCCCGTCGACGGAGCGCCCCGACATCACCCTCGACGTCGAGACGCTCGGGACGATGTGGCTCGGTGACGTCGCCGTGGACCCGCTCGCGCGAGCGGGACGGGTCACCGGCGACGACGCGGCGCTCGCGAGGTTCGCGGCGCTGGCCGACGGCGGCCCGTCGCCGTACTGCAGCACCCACTTCTGACGCCTGCGACGTCAGGCGTGGGTGGGCTGCGCCGGCTCCGTCTGGCGTGACTCGCGGATGACGTCGACGAACCTGCTCATGATGTCGTTGAGCCCGAAGTCCTTGGGTGTGAAGACCTCGGCCACGCCCAGCGCCTTGAGCCGGGCGGCGTCGGACTCGGGGATGATGCCGCCGACGATGACGGGGATGTCACCGGCACCGGCGTCGCGCAGCCGCTCGAGCACCTCGGGCACGAGCTCCATGTGCGAGCCCGAGAGGATCGAGATGCCGACGAGGTGGACGTCCTCGGAGACGGCGGCGGCCACGATCTGCTCGGGCGTGAGCCGGATCCCCTGGTAGATCACCTCGAAGCCGGCGTCGCGCGCCCTCACGGCGATCTGCTCCGCCCCGTTGGAGTGGCCGTCGAGGCCGGGCTTGCCGACGAGGACGCGGAGCGTCTCGCCGAGCTCGTCGCGCAACCGCCCGACCCGCTCCCGCACCGCAGCGAGCTCGGCGCCGGCAGCGCCTCCGGTGAGGCCGACCGACCCGGTGACGCCCGTAGGCGCCCGGAACTCGCCGAACACGTCGCGCAGCGCCTGGGCCCACTCCCCCGTCGTCACCTCGGCGCGGGCGCACTCGATCGATGCCTCCATGAGGTTCTCGTCGGTCGCCGCGGCCTCGCGCAGGCGCGCCAGGGCCCTCGCCGCACGCTCGCGCCGCTCGGGGTCCGCGTCACGACGCTCGCGCCACTCGCGCACGGCGGTCGCGGCCGCCGCCTCCACGCCGGCGTCGACCGTCTGGATGGCGGTGTCGAGGTCTGCGGTGAGCGGGTTGGGCTCGGTGCTCTCGAACCGGTTGACGCCGACGATGACGTCCTCGCCGGCCTCGATCCGCTGGCGGCGCAGGGCGTGCGAGGCGACGAGCGCCGACTTCATGTAGCCGCTCTCGACGGCCGCGACGGCGCCACCCATGTCCTGGACGCGGGCGATCTCCGCCTTGGCGCCGGCGACGAGCTCGGCGACCTTGGCCTCGACGACCGTCGAGCCCTCGAAGAGGTCGTCGTACTCGAGCAGGTCGGACTCGAAGGCCAGCACCTGCTGCATGCGCAGCGACCACTGCTGGTCCCACGGCCGCGGGAGGCCCAGGGCCTCGTTCCACGCAGGCAGCTGGACGGCCCGCGCCCTCGCGTCCTTGGACAGCGTGACGGCGAGCATCTCGAGCACGATCCGCTGGACGTTGTTCTCGGGCTGGGCCTCGGTGAGCCCGAGCGAGTTCACCTGCACGCCGTAGCGGAAGCGCCGCTGCTTGGCGTCGGTGACGCCGTAGCGCTCGCGCGTGAGCTCGTCCCACAGCTCGACGAAGGCGCGCATCTTGCACATCTCCTCGACGAACCGCACCCCGGCGTTGACGAAGAACGAGATCCGCGCGACGACCTCGCCGAAGCGCTCCGGCGGCACCTGGCCCGCGTCGCGCACCGCGTCGAGGACGGCGATCGCCGTCGACATCGCGTAGGCGATCTCCTGCACGGGCGTCGCGCCGGCCTCCTGCAGGTGATAGCTGCAGATGTTGATCGGGTTCCACTTGGGGATCTCGGCGACGGTGTAGCTCACCATGTCGGTGATGAGCCTCAGCGAAGGCGCCGGCGCGAAGACGTAGGTCCCTCGCGACAGGTACTCCTTGATGATGTCGTTCTGGGTCGTGCCCCCGAGCGACCGCACGACGTCGGCCGGGTCCTCACCCGCCGCGACGGCCTGGTCCTCGGCGGCGACCTGGTACATCGCGAGCAGCCACATCGCGGTGGCGTTGATCGTCATCGAGGTGTTCATCTGCCCGAGCGGGATCTCGTCGAACAGCGCCCGCATGTCGCCGATGTGCGAGATCGGCACGCCCACCTTGCCGACCTCGCCGCGCGCGAGGACGTGGTCGGGGTCGTAGCCGGTCTGCGTCGGCAGGTCGAAGGCGACCGAGAGCCCCGTCTGGCCCTTCTCGAGGTTGCGCCGGTAGAGCGCGTTCGACGCGGCGGCACTGGAGTGGCCGGCATACGTGCGCATCACCCAGGGGCGGTCGCGCTCGGGACGCGCGGGGGCGGCAGCGGCGGGCGCGGCCTCGGCAGGGGGCTGGTCGGACATGCAATCGACGCTACCGGCGGGTCACCTGTCGAGACAGGGTCTCAGGCGGTGAGAGTGCTCACGCCGGGACGCGTTCGCGCGGGCGCCGCGCGGGCGACATCCGGTCGACGAGCACCTCGAGCGGCCCCCGTCCGAGGAAGCGCGCCCACGCCCACGCCGCCAGCACGCTGACGACGACGAACCCGCTGAACGGCAGCCACCCGCCGTCAGGGAACGCCGGGATGACCGGGACGAGCAGGGCGACGTGCGCGACGTAGAGCGACAGGGCGACCGTGCCGATGAGCGCCAGCGGGCCGAGCACCGTGGGCTCGCTCCCACGCCGCTTCCCCGCGATCGCGGTCGCCATGACGAGCCCGTATGCCGCGAGCGCCAGGCCGTTCTCCTGCAGCTGGTCGGCGTGGTCACCGGAGAAGACGACGGGGAACCCGAGCAGGTCGGCGGCGAAGCTGGCCCAGAGCATCGTCAGGCCGCCCATGAGGCACCACCACGACGTCCGCTCGTCGTCGAGACCGCGTCGGGCCAGGACCGCGCCGACGAGGAAGAGTGGCAGCAGGGTGAGCACGCGGTAGTGGGTGTTGAGGACGAGCCACTCGACGAGCGGGTTCGTGGCCCAGCCGGCGCTCGGGGCGACCCCGCCCGGGACGCCACCACCGGCGCGCGTCACCGCGTCGATGACGGAGGGCCCGGCGAGGACGAGCGCCACGGCGATGCCGAGCAGCCACCGCGAGCCGAGCACGAGCAACGGGGTGCCGACGATGACGAGCAGCCCGAGGATGTGGAGGATGACGGCGACCCAGTGGTCGAGCTGCTCGAGACCGACGCCGAGGACGATGAGGGCCACTCCACGCACCATCGCCCGCGCGAGCCCCCGCGACATCGAGGGCCCCGGGAAGACCAGACCCGCGGCCACGCCCATGACGAGCGCGAACAGCGGCGAGGCCAGGTCGTTGACTTGGAGCAGGACGAACATCACGCCCTCCGACACGCGCTCGCTCACGAACGGCAGGGCGTGGGCGATGACCATCGCCACGACCGCGAGACCGCGTGCGGCATCGAGACCGAGGACCCGGCGGGGGGCGGTCGGTGCCGGCGGTGCGGACGTCACCCCGACAGCGTGGCAGAGAGCGTCAGCCGGCGGCCGACGTCACCGCGGACACGGGCGAGCCCACGGAGCCGACGAGGTGGCTCATCCGGGCTCGGCGCAGCAGCCGGTGGGTGCGGTCGTCGGCGTCGACGATGCAGAAGGTGCGCGCCCCACGACGGGCGCGACGCTGGCACTCGACGATGACGCCGAAGCCGGTCGCGTCACCGATCTCGCACTCGGCGAGGTCGAGCAGCAGGTCGTCGCTGCCGTCGTCGACGATGCGGTGCAGGACCATCCGCAGGTCGGGGACGGTGTGGACGTCGAGACGCCCGCGCAGCGAGACGTGGTGGCCGGACGCGTCATGGTGCTCGTCCAACGTGACGATCGTGTGTCCACGGTGATCCACGTTCGCCTCCCTTCCGTCGGCCTCCAGTGAACCCGCCCCTCGCCCCTCACCGGGAATGCCGCCGGTAAAGACTGGGCAAAGAGATCTGGCAGGCTCAGCGCATGGTCAACCTCACGCGCATCTACACCCGCACCGGTGACGACGGCACGACCGCCCTGGGCGACTTCAGCCGCACCCGCAAGACCGACCCCCGGCTGGCGGCCTACGCCGACGTCAACGAGGCGAACGCGGTCATCGGCGTCGTGCTCGCCACGGGGACCCTCGGCGACGACGTCCGCGCCGTCCTCACGCGCGTCCAGAACGACCTCTTCGACGTCGGGGCCGACCTGTGCACCCCGCTCCTGGCGAACCCCGAGTACCCGCCGCTGCGGGTCAAGGGCGAGTGGATCGACGAGCTCGAGGCGGACTGCGACGCCCAGAACGCCAAGCTCGACAAGCTGCGCTCGTTCATCCTCCCCGGTGGCACCGTCGCCGCCGCCCACCTGCACCAGGCGACGACCGTCGTGCGCCGGGCCGAGCGGGCGACGTGGGCCGCCGTCGAGGCGCACGGCACCGAGGTGGGCACCGCCAAGGGTGAGGGCGGCGTCAACCCCACGACCGCGGCATACCTCAACCGCCTCTCGGACCTGCTCTTCATCCTCGCCCGGGTGGCCAACCTCGATGCCGGCGGCGACGTGCTCTGGCAGCCCGGCGGCGGGCGCGCCGAGGCACCGGCCAAGGGCTCCGGGGCGTCCGGTGGGGACGACCCGGGCACCGACGACAACTGAGGCCCGGGGTCGCGCTCAGGCCACGTTGACGTTGTAGCCGGGCGGCGAGCTCTCGAGCCAGGCACGCACAGCGGTGTATGCCGCGGGGCTCATGGCCAGCTCGTAGGGCCTGGACCCGGAGTGGCCGAGGACGCAGACCGCGTCCGGGGGGAGCCCCGGGACCGCGTCAGCGAGCCGCTGCGGTGCGCCGAGGTCGAGGTCGTGACGCACCCACGAGTGCGCTGGCCGCGGGGACGGGCCGACGACCGAGAACCAGTCGAGCCGCTCCCCCGAGATCCGGGCCAGGCCCAGCCGCCACCGGCTGTGCTCGCCGGCGCTGATCGCGCACAGCATGAGCGGCTTGCCGCCGGCGATCCAGCGCCGTCGCAGCCAGACGTAGACGATGAACGCCACGACGAGGGCGAGCGCCACCGCGAGCACCAGCTCGACGGCGACGATCGGCGTCATGGCGCGACCCCGGCTCTCGTCAGCTCTTCAGGCCCGAGGCGTCGACGGCCTCGGCGAGGATGGTGACGCGGTCGTGGTCCACGGAGAGGAAGCCACCGTCGATCGTCGCGGTGCGGACGCCGCCCTCACCGTGGATCCGGACCTCGCCCTGGACGAGGACTCCGAGGATGGGCGTGTGGCCGGGCATGATGCCGAGCTCGCCGTCGATGGAGCGGGCACTCACCTGGCTCGCCTCGCCCTCCCAGACCTTGCGGTCCGCGGCGACGAGTTCAACCTGCAGCTGGCTCACGTGTTCCTCCGGGAAGTGGTGTGGAGATGAAGTCTAGCGGCGCGGGCCGGGTGCCTCGTCGCCGTATGCCGCAGGGCCGACACCGCGCGCGGCATCGGCCCTGCGATCGTGCACGGTCGGTCAGAGGTTCTTCTGGATCTCCGCGGCCTGGCGCTCGACGTCGTCGAGGCCACCGCACATGAAGAACGCCTGCTCGGGGAAGTGGTCGAAGTCGCCGTCCGCGATCTTGGTGAACGCCTCGATCGTGTCGGCCAGCGGCACGGTCGAGCCCTCGATGCCGGTGAACTGCTTGGCGACGTAGGTGTTCTGGCCCAGGAAGCGCTGGATGCGGCGCGCCCGGTTGACGAGGATCTTGTCCTCCTCGGAGAGCTCGTCGATGCCGAGGATCGCGATGATGTCCTGCAGCTCCTTGTTGCGCTGGAGGATCTGCTTGATCCGCACCGCGGTGCTGTAGTGGTCCTCGGCGATGTAGCGACGGTCGAGGATGCGTGACGTCGAGGTCAGCGGGTCCACGGCCGGGTAGATGCCGAGCGAGGCGATCTCACGCGAGAGCTCGGTCGTCGCGTCGAGGTGCGCGAACGTCGTCGCCGGCGCGGGGTCGGTGTAGTCGTCGGCCGGCACGTAGATCGCCTGCATCGAGGTGATCGAGTTGCCTCGGGTCGAGGTGATGCGCTCCTGGAGGGTGCCCATCTCATCGGCGAGGGTGGGCTGGTAGCCCACCGCGGACGGCATACGACCGAGGAGGGTGGAGACCTCGGAACCGGCCTGCGTGAAGCGGAAGATGTTGTCGATGAAGAGCAGCACGTCCTGGTTCTGGACGTCGCGGAAGTACTCGGCCATGGTCAGGGCCGAGAGGGCGACGCGAAGACGCGTGCCCGGCGGCTCGTCCATCTGGCCGAAGACCAGTGCGGTCTGACCGAGGACGCCGGCCTCCTCCATCTCGACCATGAGGTCGTTGCCCTCACGGGTGCGCTCGCCGACACCGGCGAACACCGAGACACCACCGTGGTTGCGCGCGACTCGGGCGATCATCTCCTGGATGAGCACGGTCTTGCCGACACCGGCACCACCGAACAGGCCGATCTTGCCACCCTGCACGTAGGGGGTCATGAGGTCGATGATCTTGATGCCGGTCTCGAACATCTGGGTCTTCGGCTCGAGCTGGTCGAAGTCGGGCGCCTTGCGGTGGATGCCCCAGCGCTCGGTGACCTCGAAGGTCTCGCCCTCCTCGAGGTTGAGCACCTCACCGGTGGCGTTGAAGACCTTGCCGAGGGTGGCGTCGCCGACGGGCACGGTGATGGGGCCGCCGGTGTCCTGGACCTTGGCGCCGCGGACGAGGCCGTCGGTCGGCTGGAGCGAGATGGCGCGGACCATGTTGTCGCCGATGTGCTGGGCGACCTCGAGGTTGAGGTTCTTGTCCTCGCCGCCGAGCTCGACGGAGGTCGTGAGCAGGTTGTACTGCTCGGGCATCGCGTCCGCGGGGAACTCGATGTCGACGACCGGGCCGATGATGCGCGAGACCCGGCCGATGCCGCCGGGCTGGGTGGCGTCGTCGGCGGCGTTCGGGGTGTCACTGACAGTGGCAGTCATGGGTATCTCTCTCACTTGCTCTCGGCCAGGGCGCTCGCGCCACCGACGATTTCGCTGATCTCTTGGGTGATCTCCGCCTGACGTGCCTGGTTGGCCAGCCGGGTGTACTTCTTGACGAGCTCCTCGGCGTTGTCCGTGGCGGACTTCATCGCGCGCTGGCGGGCGGCCAGCTCGGAGGCCGCGGCCTGCAGCATCGCGTTGAACAGGCGCGAGTTGACGTACTTGGGGAGCAGGGCGTCGAGGACCTCCTCGACGGTGGGCTCGAACTCGTAGAGCGGGAACAGCTCGCCCTCGGCGGGGGGCTCGGTGCCCTCGACGATCTCGAGCGGGAGCAGACGGATGACCTCGGGCTCCTGGGTCACCATCGACACGAACCGCGAGTAGACGATGTGGACCTCGTCGACACCGCCCTCGGCCTCGGTGTCCTTGAGGAAGTCGTCGACGAGCCGGATCCCGATCTCACGGGCCCGCTCGAACGCCGGCTTCTCGGAGTCACCGGTCCAGTCGGCGGCGTACTCACGACCGCGGAAGGTGTAGTAGCCGACGGCCTTGCGACCGAGGAGGTACGGGACGGCTTCCTTGCCCTCGTCGCGCAGTCGCGCGATGAGGCGCTCGGACTCCTTGAGGACGGCCGAGCTGTAGGCGCCCGCGAGGCCACGGTCGGAGGTGATGATGACGACCGCCGCGCGGGTCACCTTCTCCTTCTCGGTCGTGAGGACGTGCTCCTCGTTGGAGAAGGTCGCGACCGCCGACACCGCACGGGTGATGGCCCGCGCGTAGGGGGTCGACTCGCGCACGGCCTGCTGGGCCTTGACGACGCGAGCAGCGGCCATGAGCTCCATGGCGCGCGTGATCTTCTTCGTCGCGCTGACGGACCGGATGCGCTGCCGGTACTCCCGGATCTGCGCTCCCATAGGTTTCCGCCTTTCGTGGTGTAGGTGTCTGCCTGAAGTCTGTGGTCTGGATCGTCGTGGCGTATGCCGTGCCGTCGCCCTGGGGCGACCGGCTGCCGTGCCGGGCGGTCACCGCGAGGTGACCACCCGGCATACGGGTCAGCGCTTCTGCTTGACGATCTGCTCCTGGGCGGAGTCGAGGGCGTCGTCGCCGCTCTCGGACTCGTCGCCGATCGGGAGGTTCTCCTTGTTGGAGGGCTCGAAGCCCTTCTTGAAGGAGTCGATCTCGGTCTTGAGGGCCTCTTCGGTGGACGTCTCGAACTTGCCCGTCTCGCGGATCGCGGCGAGGAGGTCGCCCTTGCTGCGACGCAGGTGGTCGAGGAACTCGGACTCGAAGCGGCGGATGTCCTCGACCGCGACGTCGTCGAGCTGGCCCGTGGTGCCGGCCCAGACGGAGACGACCTGCTCCTCCATCGGGTACGGCGCCGACTGCGACTGCTTGAGGAGCTCGACGAGGCGAGCACCCTTGGCGAGCTGGGCCTTGGAGGCCGGGTCGAGGTCGGACGCGAACATCGCGAAGGCCTCGAGGGCACGGAACTGGGCCAAGTCGAGCTTGAGACGGCCGGAGACCGACTTCATGGCCTTGGTCTGCGCAGCACCACCGACTCGGGAGACCGAGACACCCACGTCGACCGCGGGGCGGACGTTGGAGTTGAACAGGTCGGCCTGGAGGTAGATCTGGCCGTCGGTGATGGAGATGACGTTGGTCGGGATGTAGGCCGACACGTCACCGGCCTTGGTCTCGATGATCGGCAGGCCGGTCATCGAGCCCGCACCGAGCTCGTCGTTGAGCTTCGCGCAACGCTCGAGCAGACGGGAGTGCAGGTAGAAGACGTCACCCGGGTAGGCCTCGCGGCCCGGCGGACGACGCAGGAGGAGCGAGACGGCGCGGTAGGCCTCGGCCTGCTTGGACAGGTCGTCGAAGACGATGAGGACGTGCTTGCCCTGGTACATCCAGTGCTGGCCGATGGCCGAGCCGGTGTAGGGGGCGAGGTACTTGAAGCCGGCGCTGTCGGACGCGGGGGCGGCGACGATGGTGGTGTACTCCATCGCGCCCGCCTCCTCGAGCGTGGCGCGGACCGACGCGATGGTCGAGCCCTTCTGGCCGATGGCGACGTAGATGCAGCGGACCTGCTTGGTCGGGTCGCCCGTCTCCCAGAACTCCTTCTGGTTGATGATCGTGTCGACCGCGACCGTGGTCTTGCCGGTCTGGCGGTCACCGATGATGAGCTGGCGCTGGCCACGACCGATGGGCGTCATGGCGTCGACGGCCTTGAGACCGGTCTGGAGCGGCTCGTGGACCGACTTGCGCTGCACGACGGACGGCGCCTGGAGCTCGAGCGCGCGGCGCTCGTCGCTGGCGATGTCGCCCAGACCGTCGATCGGGGTGCCGAGCGGGTTGACGACGCGACCGAGGTAGCCGTCGCCGACGGGCACGGAGAGGACCTCTCCGGTGCGCTTGACCTGCTGGCCCTCCTCGATGTTGGAGAAGTCACCGAGGATGACGACACCGATCGTGTGGACGTCGAGGTTGAGCGCCAGGCCCAGCGTGCCGTCCTCGAACTCGAGGAGCTCGTTGGTCATGGCCGAGGGCAGGCCCTCGACGTGGGCGATGCCGTCACCGGCGTCGGTGACGCGGCCGACCTCTTCGCGGGAGGCCGCGCCGGGCTCGTAGGACTGGACGTAGGTGTCCAGCGCGTCCCGGATCTCCTCCGGACGGATCGAGAGCTCCGTCATGTGATCTCTTCTCCTCGGTTACCAGCCCCCTGTGGGGCCGAAGTGTGTGGGTCTGTCGTGCTATTTCGTTGGGGTCGAGCGGTGCTGCGTATGCCGTTGGTGCAGGTCAGCCCGCGAGGTCGCGACGCACCGCGTCGAGACGACGCACGACCGTGCCGTCGACGACCTCGTCGCCGATGAGGACACGGATGCCACCGACGACGCTGGGGTCGAGCACCGTCTGGAGCGTGACCGGCTTGCCGTAGATCGAGCGCAGGGCCGACCTCAGGCGCGACTCCTGGCGCTCGTCGAGCGCCACGGCGACGGTCACGAGGGCGGTGAGCTCCTCGCGACGGTCGGCTGCGAGCTTGAGGTAGGTCTCGAGCACGCGGTCCAGACGACGACCGCGGGGAACGAGCACGGCCTGCTCCGCGAGACGCTGGGTCTCGGGTGCCGCCTTGCCCGCGAGCAGCTGCCGGACCACGCCGGCCTTGCCCTCGAGGTCGGAGTTGCGGGTCGACAGGGCGTCACGCAGGCCGGTGTCGGCCGCGACGATCCGCTCGAACCGGAAGAGCTGGTTCTCGACCTCGTCGATGCGACCGGCCTTCTCGGCGCTGGCGAGCAGCGCACGGACGGCGAGTGCCTCGAAGGCGTCGCTGAGGTCGCCCTCGGAGGACCATCGCTGGGCGACGACCTCACCGATGACGGTGTTGGCCGCCTCGCTGACCTTGCCGCCGAAGAGACGCTCGGCCAGGTCACGCTTGGCCGAGCCCTCACGCGACGGGTCGGCGAACGCGCGGCGCAGCCCGATGCTGCTCTCGATCGTGCTTCCGATCGAGAACAGCTCCTCGGACAGCGCTGCGCGGTCGACACCCTCGAGTGCACCGGCGAGGGCCTTGTCGGCCGCCGCCCGTGCTGCGCGGGACGAGCCAGCCATCAGGAGTCACGCCCCGCGGGGTTGTCGGTGCCGAGGTCGAGCTCGCCCTGGGCCGGCTGCTCCCCCGCCGGGGCCGCAGCCGGCGCGCTCGCGGAGACCTTCTCGGGGCGGACGGCGCCGCTCTCGAGCTCCGCGAGGAAGCGGTCGATCATGCCCTTCTGACGGACCTCGTCCTCGAGGGACTCGCCGACGATGCGGCTGGCGAGGGTCGTCGAGAGCGTGCCGACCTCGGAGCGCAGCGAGACCACGGCCTGCTGGCGCTCGGCCTCGATCTGGCGCTTGGCCGACTCGGTGATCCGGCTCGCCTCCGCCGTCGCCTTGTCGCGCATCTCGGTGACGATGGAAGCCCCCTCGGCGCGCGCCTCCTCACGGATGGCGTTGGCCTCGGTGCGGGCCTCGTGCAGCTGGGCTTCGTACTGCTGCTTGGCGGCCTGGGCCTGGGCCTGGGCCTCCTCGGCCTGCTCCATGCCGCCTTCGATGGCAGCGCGACGCTCCTCGTAGGCCTTCTCCAGGTTGGGGACGACCTTGGTCGACACCACCCAGTAGAGGACTCCGATCATCACGAGGCCGAAGATCAGCTCGGGGATGTGCGGGATGAGGGGCATCTTGGCGCCCTCGGCGGTCGCCAGGGACGCGACCGACGATGCGGTGGCGGTGAACTGCACGGGGTGCTCCTAGTGCTTCGTGCCGGATCGGTGGTTTGCCGGGAACGGCGGGTCAGGCGCCCTTGACGAAGTAGAGCACCAGCGCGAAGATCGCGAGCGCCTCAGCGAGCGCGAAGCCGAGGATGGCGATCGGCTGCAGGAGGTTGCGAGCCTCGGGCTGACGGGCCACGCCGTTGATGTAGGCGGCGAAGATCAGGCCGACGGCGATGGCCGGGCCGATGGTCGCGAGGCCGTAGCCGACGAGCGAGAGGTTGCCTTCCACGATGATTCCTCTTTCGTGTTTTTGGGGTTCCTTCACGGCCGTGTGCCGCGGAGGAAGAACTGGGTCGAGCTATGAAGTTGTGGGTGGAACAGTCTGTGGGGCGCGGACGACTCAGTGGTCGTCGGCGAGCGCTCCGGCGATGTAGCTCGCCGAGAGCAGGACGAAGACGTAGGCCTGCAGGAACTGCACCAGCGCCTCGAAGACGAACATCACGGCGGCCATGATGAAGGTCGGCACGGAGAGCAGCTTGAACAGCACGTCCTGGGTGAGGAAGTAGGCGCCGGCGCTCACGAACAGCACGATGAGCATGTGGCCGGCGAACATGTTGCCGAAGAGTCGCAGGGCCAGCGTGAGCGGCCGCGTCACGAAGTACGTGATGATCTCGAGCAGCATGATGAAGGGGCGGATCCAGCCCGGGAGGCCGTCCGGGACCATGTGGGCGAAGTAGCCGCCGAGGCCCATCTTCTTGATGCCGATCCAGTGGTAGACCACGTAGACGACGAGGACGAGCGCGATCGGGAAGCCGATCCGGCCCATCGTCGGGTTCATCACCGGCGGCAGGATGCCGAACCAGTTGTTGATGAGGATGAGCGAGAAGAGGCTGAACAGGAGCGGGACGAACTTGAGGAAGTGCTTGGTCCCGATCATGTCGCGGGCGACGCCGTTGCGCGCGAAGTTGTAGAAGCCCTCCATGAGCCACTGGCCCTTGGACGGGACGATCGCGGCGTTCTTGGACAGCGCCACCATGACGACGCTGAGGAGGACGACGGAGACGCCACCCCAGACCATCTGCTCGGTGATGGCCCAGTCGCCGCTCGTGCCGAACGTGGGGAGCCAGAAGATGTCGGGCGTCGGGGTCTCGAACCCACCCCCGCCCTCTTCGGCGACGACGGCGGTCGTGGTCCCTGCAGCAAGCGCAGTCAGGATCACAGGTGGTTCTCCTCGTTCATGGTGGTGGCGGCACCCTGCAATCGCGGCTCGGACCCGAGTCGCTTGCAGCCGATGGTCAGGGGCGTCACGTCGTACCGTACCGGAGCCAGATGGTGTAGAGCGACAGGGCCATCCCGCCCAGGATCCCCAGGACGACGATGAATCCGGTGCCCAGGAGCTGGTCCAGTCCCCAGCCGATCGCGCCGAAGACGGCGGGTCCGGTGAGGAGGTAGGCGATGACGGTGGCGCCGAGCGCGTCGGCTCGGGCGGTGGCGCTGGGGAGCTCGGGATCGTCGTGCCACGTCGCGAACGGCTCGTGGCCCTCGACGCCCTTGGGGAGCTTGCGGTCCTCGCTCATGAGGCCCCTCCTCGCTCGAGCGAACCGGGCGCGATCTCGTGGCGGGCGCGGGCGTAGCCGACGATCTGGCCGACCTGCATGACGACGGTCTGCGCGATGGCGGACAGGGCGAACGGGCGCCCGTCGAGCCAGTCGGCGCCGCGCAGCGCGAGCACCGCGGCGACGATGAGGACGAGCTGGCCGAGGTAGACGACGCCGGCGCCGGCCATGGACGTCGCGGCCGGACCCATGACGACGGCGGTGATGCCCACGAGGCCGACGGTGAGGACGACGAGCACCAGCCCGGCACCCGCGAGGGCCGAGAGCGCGGCCTGCTCGCCGGCATACGCCCAGAAGGCTCCTGCCAGGACGGGAAGGGCGATCATCCCGGGGACGAGAGCACCTCGCAGCATCATCCGGACCGGGGTCCGTGGCGCGGGGTTCGAAGTCACTGGGAGCTCTCCATCGAGGTCGTTCCGGGGCTTGTGAAAACTATCACAAGCGGTCCGGCAAGGCCAACTGGCCGACGCCGAGGGGCGTCCCGGCGTGCGTGGGGCGGGCCGAATACACTTCCCGCCATGAGACAGCGGCTCCTGGTCGGCATGGTCTGCGCCGACGCCGCACTCCTCGTCGTGGCCTTCGTCATCGCGGCCTTCGTGCGCTTCGGCGACCACCCGTTCAGCGCGTCCGTGCTCGCCCAGACGCAGGGCCGCGGGCTGACCCGGATCTTCCTCATCGCCGTCGTCGCCGCCGTCCTGGGCGACGCCCTCGTCGCCGCCATCCTCCCACAGGGCCCGCCGCGCCCGACCTACGCGCGTGGCGCCCTCGGTGCGCTGTTCACCTTCCTCGCGATCACGGCGATGATCGTGCTCCTGCGTCCGTACTACTCGCGTCCCCACCTCTTCACGACGCTCGCGATCTGGATCGTCCTCGTCCTCACCATGAGGCTCGTCCTGCGGCTGCGGCCGTGGACCGAGCGCCTCGTCATCGTCACCTCCGCCGAGTCGATCGTGCGCGAGCTCGACGCGACCCCCCACATCAGCGTCGTCGGCGTCATCGACCCCGAGGCGAGCGGCCCGCTGTCGGCCCCTCCCCCGGACACCGTGCTCACCGTCGACCTCAGCGCCCGGTGGTCGCGTGAGGTCACCGCCTACGTGTCGGCGACCTCGGTCGCCGGGCGCGAGGTCCGCCCGCTCAACGAGGTCTACGAGGAGCACACCGGCCGGGTCCCGCTCGGGCACCTCTCCGAGGGCTGGGAGATCGAGACCTCGCTCCTGCGCAAGCTGCCCTTCCTGCCGCTCAAGCACGCCGTGGACCTCGTGCTCGTCGTGCTCACCCTCCCCGTCTGGATGCCGGTCGTCGCGCTCGTGGCCCTGCTCGTCCGCGTCGTCGACGGCACCCCGGTGATCTTCCGGCAGGTGCGCGTGGGACGGCGCGGCGAGCTGGTCGAGCTGTTCAAGTTCCGGACCATGCGTGCCGACGCGGAGGCCCATGGCGCACGGCAGGCCACCGGCGACGACCCGCGCATCACTCCCCTGGGGCGCTTCCTGCGCAGCGTGCGCCTCGACGAGCTGCCGCAGTTCTTCAACGTGCTGCGCGGCGAGCTCTCGCTCATCGGTCCCCGCCCCGAGCAGGTCGGCTTCGTCGAGAAGTACCGCGACGCGATCCCGTTCTACGACCAGCGCCACCTCGTCCGCCCCGGCATCACCGGCTGGGCCCAAGTCCGCCACGGGTACGCCGCGTCGGAGGAGGAGACGATCGAGAAGCTCTCCTACGACTTCTACTACCTCAAGCACATGTCGCCGCTGCTCGACCTCGAGGTGCTCGGGCGCAGCGTGTGGACGGTGCTGTCGGCCTCGGGCACCAAGCCCAGGGCGCGCCCGTCCGCCGAGGAGGCCGCTGCTCTCGAGCTCGAGGCCGCCGAGCAGGCCCAGGACGAGCGCCGCAACCGCCGGGCCAAGCGCATGGACTGATTGCCCTTCTGGGACGGTGAGCGCCAGCGAGGTGTCCCAGAAGGGCAATCAGTCGAATGCGGTCAGCGGGGGTATGCCGGGAAGCGCGTCACGAGGTCGGTCACCTCGGCGCGCACCTCCTTGGACACCTGGTGCTCGGGGTCCGCGTCGCCGTCGACGACGGCGCGGGCGATGAGGCCGGCGATGGTGCGCATCTCGTCCTCGCCCATCCCCTGCGTCGTGACGCAGGGGGTGCCCACCCGGATGCCACTGGCGATGTTGGGCTTCTGCGGGTCGAACGGGATGGCGTTCTTGTTGAGGGTGATGCCGGCCGCGTCGCACCGCGCCTCGGCGTCGACTCCGGTGACGAGCACCGGCTGGAGGTCGTGCAGCGACAGGTGGGTGTCGGTGCCGCCGGTCGTCGGGCGGATGCCCTTCTCGCCGAGCGTCTCGGCGAGCACCTTGGCGTTGGCGATGACCTGCTTCGCGTAGGCCTGGTACTCGGGCGTCGCGCACTCCTTGAAGTTCGTGGCCTTGGCCGCGATCGTGTGCATCTGCGGACCGCCCTGCATCATCGGGAAGACGGCCTTGTCGATCGCCGCCCTGTGCTCCTCCTTGCAGACGATCGCACCGGAGCGCGGGCCACGCAGCACCTTGTGCGTCGTGAAGCTCACGACGTCGGCGTGGGGCACCGGGCTCGGGATCGCCTTGCCGGCGACGAGGCCGATGAAGTGCGCGGCGTCGACCCAGAAGATCGCACCGATCTCGTCGGCGAGACGACGGAAGAACTCGAAGTCGATGAGGCGCGGGATGGCGGAGCCACCGGCGAGGATCACCTTGGGCCGGCGCTCCTTGGCGAGGCGCTCGACCTCGGCGTAGTCGATGTCCTCGGTGTCCTTGTCGACGCCGTAGTGGACCGCGTTGAACCACTTGCCCGAGAACGACATCTTCGTGCCGTGGGTGAGGTGGCCACCGTGCGGCAGGCTCATCGCGAGGATGGTGTCGCCGGGCGACATGAAGGCGCCGTAGACGGCGGCGTTGGCGCTGGCGCCCGAGTGCGGCTGGACGTTGGCGTGGTCGGCCTCGAAGAGGGCCTTGGCGCGCTCGATGGCCAGCGACTCGGCCTTGTCGACCTCGGAGCAACCGCCGTAGTAGCGCCGGCCGGGGTAGCCCTCGGCGTACTTGTTGGACAGGGTCGAGCCCAGCGAGGTGAGCACCGCCGGCGACGACATGTTCTCGCTCGCGATGAGCTGGAGCCCGCCCCGCAGCCGGTCGAGCTCGGAGACGAGCACCCCTGCGATCTCGGGGTCGAAGGCCTCGAGGGCGCCGAAGTCGGAACCGTAGAACGTCTCACTCATGGTTGCTGCTCTCCTCGGTTGCTGGTGCTGCTGCTGGTGCGTCCGACGCGGACGTGGGCGTGGGCTCGTCCGTCGCGGGCGGCGACTCGTCCGATGCGGGCGTCGACCCGTGCGACACGGCAGCGGGCTCGTCCGACGTGGGTGTCGGCAACTCTAGGTGCTCGCCCGCGAGGGCCAGGATCTCGTCCGCGTCGATGGCACCCCGCCGCAGGATGGTCGGCTCGGGACGTGTGCAGTCGACGATCGTCGAGGGCAGTCCGCCGGTGACCGGACCGCCGTCGAGGTAGAACTCGACGGAGGCGCCGAGCTGCGTAGCCGCATCGATGACCGTGCGCGAGGCCGGGTGACCGGTGCGGTTGGCGCTGCTGACCGCCATCGGCCCGACCTCGGTGAGGAGCGCGAGCGCCACCTCGTGGTCGGGCATGCGCACGGCGACCGTGCCACCGGTGTCGCCGAGGTCCCACATGAGCGAGGGCTGGGCCTTGAGCACGAGCGTGAGCGGCCCCGGCCAGTAGCGCTCGATGAGCACGCGGGCGTAGGCCGGCACGTCGGTGGCCAGCCCGTCGATCGTCCGCACGTCGGCCACGAGCACCGGCGGCGGCATCTCACGGCCGCGCCCCTTCGCGTCGAGCAGGCGCTGGACCGCGTCCGGGGAGAACGCGTCGGCGCCGATGCCATAGAGCGTGTCGGTGGGGAGGACGACGAGGTCGCCCTGGCGCACTCCGGCGGTCGCCTTGGCGATGCCGTCCTGGCGACCCTCGGGCGTCGTGCAGTCGAAGACCGGACTCATGGGAGCAGCCTAGGACCGGTGCCGGGCCGGGCCGACCGCGGGCACCGCGAAACCCGCTGACCTGCGGCGACGGCCCGAAGTTCCTCGACGCCAATGCTCACATCCGCTGCGCGGCTGCGTAGGGTCGGACCGTTTCGTCCCTGTCTACTGAAGTGAGGTGCAACGCATGCGTGGTTCCGGTCTGATCTGGACGATCGTCGGTGTTCTTCTGATCATCGTTCTGCTGATGTACATCCTCTGACGAGGTCGATCTCTGTGGCCCTCACCCGTCCTCGGGTGGGGGCCACAGTCCTGTCCGGCCCGGTCGCGCCGTCGGTGCCGGCGCGATGAAAGGTCAGGCGCGGACGGCGACCGTGGCGCGGGGGCGCCCGGTGAGGTCGAGGCGGTCCTCGACCGCGCTCCACGAGCCCGTGGCTCGCAGCGCCGCCGGCAGGGTCTCGCCCTGGGTGTCGGCGTGCTCCATGACGAGGACACCACCGCTGCGCAGCAGTCCGGCGGCACGGGCGGCGACGAGGCGCGGGATCGCCAGACCGTCCTCGCTGCCGCCGTAGAGCGCGACGTGCGGGTCGTGGTCGCGCACCTCGGGGTCGACCGGGACGGCGACGGTGGGGATGTAGGGCGGGTTGGACACGACGACGTCGACCTCGAACAGGTCGTCGAGGGCGGTCACGGCGTCCTCCTGCACGATCTCGACGTCGAGGTCGAGGCGGTCACGGTTGCGCGCCGCCCACGCCACCGCCAGGTCGCTCACCTCGACCGCGACGACCTGGGACTCGGGCAGCTCGGCCTTGACCGAGAAGGCGATGGCGCCCGACCCCGAGCACAGGTCGACGACGATCGGTGAGTCGGTGCCCGACTCGACGCAGTCCCGGGCCGCGTCGATGGCCCAGCCGGCGACGACCTCGGTCTCGGGCCGCGGCACGAACACCCCCGGGCCCACCTCGAGCTCGAGCCCGCGGAACCACGCCCGGCCGGTGAGGTGCTGGAGCGGGACGCGACTCGCGCGCTCGGCGACGAGACCGGCATACCTCGGCGGGACGGGACTGCCGAGGATCATGAGCCGCCGCGCCTCGGAGGCGTCGACGCCGAGGGCGTGCGCCGCGAGGGCGACCGCGTCGTGCTCGGGCGAGCCCACGCCGGCCTCGGCCAGCGTGCGCGTCGCCGCGCGGACGGCGTCGCGCAGCTCGCTCACCGCGCGACCTCGCCGAGGGCCGCGAGCCGGGCGGCCTCGTCGGCAGCCATGGCCGACTCGACGACGGCGTCGAGCTCGCCGCCGAGGACGGTGTCGAGGTTGTGGGCCTTGAAGCCGGTGCGGTGGTCGCTCACGCGGTTCTCGGGGAAGTTGTAGGTGCGGATCCGCTCGCTGCGGTCGACCGTGCGCACCTGGCTCGCGCGGATGTCGGCGCTCGCGGCGTTGGCCTCGTCGACGGCCATCTGGTGGAGCCGGGCGCGCAGCACGCGCATCGCGGCCTCGCGGTTCTGCAGCTGCGACTTCTCGTTCTGGCAGATGACGACGGTGCCGGTGGGCAGGTGCGTGAGACGCACCGCCGAGTCGGTCGTGTTGACGCTCTGGCCGCCGGGGCCCGAGGAGCGGAAGACGTCGACGCGCAGGTCGTTCGCGTGGATCTCGACCTCGACCTCCTCGGCCTCGGGCATGACCCAGACGCCGGCGGCGCTCGTGTGGATGCGGCCCTGGGTCTCGGTGACGGGGACGCGCTGGACGCGGTGCACGCCGCCTTCGTACTTGAGGCGGGCCCACGGGCCCTCGCCCGGCAGCGGCGTGCCCTTGGCCTTGACGCTCACCTGGACGTCCTTGTAGCCGCCGAGGTCGGTCGCGGTCGAGTCGAGGACCTCGGTGCGCCAGCCGCGCTGCTCGGCGTAGCGGAGGTACATGCGGAGCAGGTCCCCGGCGAACAGGGCCGACTCGTCGCCGCCCTCCCCCGCCTTGACCTCGAGGATCACGTCGCGGTCGTCCTCGGGGTCACGCGGGATGAGCAGCCGACGCAGCCGGTCCGCCGCGTCGTCGGCGGCCGCCTCGAGACCGGGCACCTCGGCCGCGAAGCCGGCGTCCTCGGTGGCCAGCTCGCGCGCCGCCTCGAGGTCGTCGGTCGCGGCCAGCCACTCGGTGTATGCCGTGACCGTCGGTCCCAGCGCGGCGTACCGCTTGTTCACCTCGCGCAGGCGGTCCGGGTCGGTCGCGACGGCGGGGTCGCCCATCTCGCGCTCGAGCTGGGCGTGCTCCTGCGCGAGGGCTGCGGCGGACTCGAACATCGGGGACCTCTCGTCACGGTCGGCAGGTACTGGGGGTGCAGACACGAATGCGCCGACCCGGATCCAGTGCTGGATCGACGGGTCGGCGCATCGGGGGTGCTACGCGTCGGCCTTCTTGCCGTAGCGGGCCTGGAAGCGCGCGACGCGGCCACCGGTGTCGAGGATCTTCTGCTTGCCCGTGTAGAACGGGTGGCACTGGCTGCAGACCTCAGCGTGGATCTGGCCGCTCGGGGCCGTGCTGCGGGTCTGGAACGTCGCGCCACAGGTGCAGGTGACGGTCGTCTCGGCGTAGTTCGGGTGGATGTCCTTCTTCACGATTCTTCTCCTTGGATGTCTCCGGGTCGGCGGGCCCATCACGTTGATGCAAACCCTGTGGCGCCCCGCCTGCATCCGCTCGTGAGGGCGATGCTCAGGAAACGCGTTCGTGCCGTGAACCGGTCCAGCGATCAAGTGTGCCAGAGCAGGCACACGTTCCCCTAAACGGCGAGACCCCTCCCCCGCATTCCCCGGCCACGCCTTCGGCGAGTGCCAGAGGCGGCATGGGTGACTCGCTCGGCACTCACGCCGTGCGGCGCCCCGAGAGCAGCGCGTACGCCACGGCGACCTGGCGCAGGAAACGCTTGGCCTCCAGCCGGAGCCCGAGCAGCGGAACCCGCAGCATGACCTCACCTGCCACCACGACGTCGTTCTGCCGCAGCGCGTCCTCGACGGGGTTGAGCGCCCACTGGTGGTGACCGCCGTCGATTTCGACGACGAGGCCGATCGCCCCCCAGGCCGCATCGAGGTATATCCGGCCGTTCCGACCATGGCGCACGACCTGTCGGGTCGGTGGTGGAAGTCCCTCACGACGACACAGCCGGGCGAAGTCGAGCTCGCCCAGCGCCTGGGCGCCGTCGCAGATGTCGGTCACCGCATCGGCGAGGAAGGGCCTTCGCGGCCCTGCACTCCTCGCGCTGCGCCACGCAACGAGCAGGCGTTCGGTGGTGGTGAGCCGCTGCTGCACGACGAGGCAGAGGATGAGTGCCGCCTCGCGATCGGAGCGGGCCCACAGTGCTGCGTGGACGGCTGCCACCTCGGGCACGACGCGAGGCAGACCAGCGCCCGCCAGCGGTGGCATCACGGCTCGGCGGTGCAACCGGACTCCCGCCACGGCGTGATGACGGTTGTTGCGGGGCTGGGAGACGTCGATCGCGCGCGGGGCGAAACCTCTCATGCCCGCGGCCAGGAGCGCGGCAGCGCCGTCGAGCGCTGCGCCCGAACCCGACTCCCACACTGCCTGCCACAGTGGCGCCCGGCCTGTGAGGGGCGACGTGGTCACGGACACGGTGTGCCGGCCGTGGGTGAGCCACCGACCGGCTCGCACCTCGGTGCGCACCGCCGCACGATCGATCCCGGCGCGACGGAGGGTGGCTCGGTCGACCACACCGTCGTGGAGCGACGCCAGCTCTCGCGCGAGAGTCCACCGCACACGACGGTCCGGCCTCGTGGAAGTCATCTCCAGAGCCTGAGGCGTTGTCGGGACCGGGACCAGCGCGCACACAGCCCGTTGTGGACAGCGGGCACGACGCCCAAACCCTGTGGACGGACCGCCCGCGCCGTCGACGAGTGCCGAGGGCGTCACATCCGACGCCCCTGGCACTCACGCCCACCCCGACCGAGGTCAGGGGAGGTTGGCGAACGCCTTGTCGAGGTCGGCGAGCACGTCGTCCACCGACTCGAGACCGACGGACAGGCGGAGCAGGTCCGCGTCGGGCCGCGCGTCGGCCACGACGAAGCGGTGGGTCAGGCTCGCCGGGTGCTGGATGAGGCTGTCGACCCCACCCAGGGACACCGCGTGGGTGACGAGCTCGAGGCGTTCGAGCAGGGCCGAGGCGACGGCATACCCGCCTGCGAGGCGGAAGGCGAGCACCGCGCCGGGTCCGGTCATCTGGGAGCCGACCAGTCCGGCCGGGTCGCAGCCCTCCAGCCCGGGGTAGTGCACGCGCGACACCTCGCACCGATCCGCCAGCCAGCGCGCCACGACACCCGCCGACTCCTGCTGCGCGCGCACGCGCACGGGCAGCGTCTGGAGTCCGCGGTGCAGCTCGTAGGCCGCGAGCGGGTGGAGCACGGCACCGGTGATGGCGCGCACCTGGCGGAGACGGGCCGTCCACGCGTGGTCGGTCGCGACGACGCCACCCATGACGTCGCCGTGCCCGCCCATGAACTTCGTCGCCGAGTGCAGGACGAGGGTCGCACCGTGCAGCGCCGGCTGCTGCAGGACCGGCGTGGCGAAGGTGTTGTCGACGGCCACCGGGACCTCGCCCGCCTGGGCCACGACGGCGGCGATGTCGACGAGGTCGAGCGAGGGGTTGGCCGGGGTCTCGAGGAGGACGAGCCCGGTGTCGGGGCGCAGCGACTCGGCGACCGTCGACGGCGTCGCCCAGGTGACCTCGGTGCCCAGCAGACCGGTGGCGAGGAGGTGGTCCGAGCCGCCGTAGAGAGGCCGCACGGCCACGACGTGGGGCGTGCCGGCCGACACGGCCGCGAGCAGTGTCGCGGTGAGTGCCGCCATGCCGGAGGCGAACGCCACCGCGGACTCCGTGGCCTCGAGCGCCGCCACCGCGCGCTCGAACCGGTCGACCCCGGGGTTCCACAGCCGCTGGTAGACGAGCGTCGCCTGCCCGTCGGGCCGCTCCCCCGCACCGATCGTGTCGTATGCCGTCCCGCCCGCCTCGATCGTCGGCATCGGGTACGTCGTGGCCAGGTCGATGAGCGGGACGAGCAGCCCGAGGGCCGTGAGGTCCTCGCGCCCGGCGTGGACGGCGGTGGTCGAGGGGTCCGTGGTCGACAGCGGTGTCGTCATGGGACCCATGCTCCGCAGGATCCACGGTGGGTGCCAAGAGTTCCGCTGATTCCCGCTCCCAACGTGCCTTCGAAGGGGTGATCCGCGGATCGGCCCGCGCTACGGTGGGCCGGTGCCGAAGGATCCACACCCGCTCACCCCCGGGCCCGCGCCCCACACGCCGCCCGTCCTGGACGAGGTCGACCGCGCCCTCGTCTCGGCGCTCGTGGCGGACGGGCGCATCTCCAACGCCGCCCTGGCCCGTCAGGTCGGCATCGCCGAGTCGACGTGCGTCGGGCGCGTCCGTTCGCTGCGCGAGCGCGGTGTCATCACCGGGATCCATGCGAGCGTCGACCTCGCCCGGCTGGGTCGTCCGCTCCAGGCCGTCGTCGCGATCCGGCTCGGGGGTCACGACCGCGAGCAGGTCGACGCGTTCGGTGAGGAGATGGCCGAGCTGCCGGGCGTGCTGTCGGCGCTCAACATCAGCGGGTCGGACGACTTCCTCGTCCACCTGAGCGCCGAGTCCCCCGACCAGCTGCGCGACTTCGTCCTCGACAACATCTCGAGCCGGCCCGGCGTCTCGCACGTCCAGACCTCGCTGATCTTCCGCAGCCACGCCCGCCCGACCCTGCCCTGACCACCATGTGACCCGGCGCGGTGCTCGCCGCGCGGGATGCCCGCCCCAGTCCTACTGTGACGAGATGGACGACACGAGCATCGTGAGGACCAAGGACGTCGAGACGGTCCTTCGTCAGGGTGACGACCAGGCCGAGGGGCACGCCGGCCTGAGCAAGACCCTCACCGCCAAGGACCTCATGGGCTTCGGCATCGGCATCGTCATCGGGACGGGGATCTTCACCCTCACCGGGACGGGAGCCAAGAACTACGCCGGCCCCGGCATCGTCCTGTCGTTCGTCATCGCCGGCGTGGTCAGCCTGCTGGCGGCGCTCTGCTACGCCGAGCTGGCGGCTGCGGTCCCGACGGCTGGCAGCTCCTACACCTACGCCTATACGACGATCGGCGAGATCTTCGCCTGGATCATCGCGTGGGACCTCATCCTCGAGTTCGCCCTCGGCGCAGCGGTCGTCTCCCGCGGCTGGTCGGGCTATCTGCAGGAGGCGTTCGACCTGCCGACGACGTTCTTCGGCGAGGAGTCCAGCGTCAACCTCGGTGCGCTCGGGATCGCCCTCGTCCTCGGGATCGTGGCCGCCGTCGGCATCCGCGAGTCGAAGTGGGTCACCAACACCCTCGTGGCGATCAAGGTCTCGGTCTGCATCTTCGTCATCGTCGTCGGCATCTTCTTCGTCAAGCTCGCCAACCTCTCGCCGTTCATCCCCCCGGCCCAGCCCATGTCCAAGGAGCTGCAGACCACCGGGCTCGAGCAGCCGTTCTGGCAGTGGGTCACCGGCGCCGCACCCACCGCGTTCGGCGTGACCGGGGTCTTCGTCGCCGCCGCCATCGTCTTCTTCGCCTACAGCGGCTTCGAGGCCGTCGCCAACCTCGGCGAGGAGACCAAGGACCCGGCCAAGGACATGCCGCGCGGCCTCATCGGCACGCTGCTCATCTGCACCTTCCTCTACCTCGCCGTCTGCCTCGTCATCACCGGCATGGTCAAGTACACCGGGCTGAGCGAGGGCGCCCCCATCTCGGACGCGTTCGACCAGGTCGGCATGGGCTGGGCCTCGATCCTCATCGGGATCGCCGCCGTCGCCGGGCTGAGCTCGGTGATCCTCGTCGACATCGTCGCCATGGGGCGCATCGGCTTCGCGCTGTGCCGCGACGGCCTGCTGCCCGCGTCCTTCGGCACCGTGTCGCCGCGCTTCCACACGCCACTGCGGATCACCGCCGTCACGACCGCGGTCGTCTGCGTCCTGGCGGCGTTCGTGCCCCTGCACACCCTCGCCGAGATGGTGAGCATCGGGACGCTCTTCGCGTTCCTCGTCGTCTCCATCGCCGTCGCCGTGCTGCGTCGCACCAAGCCCAGGATGCACCGCCCCTTCCGGACCCCGGCGGTCCCGGCCCTGCCCATCATCTCGGCGCTGAGCTGCGTCGGGCTCATGGCGAGCCTGGCCGTCGGCACCTGGCTGCGGTTCCTCGCCTGGCTCGCGATCGGTCTCGTCATCTACTTCGCCTACGGACGGCGCCACTCCAACCTCGCGCCCGGCAACCTCGTCGCCACCGGCTACGGCAGGCGGACCGACAACCCCGTCGAGCCCGAGCCCAGGTGAGCGGGTCCCGTGCCCTGCGCGGGACGGCATACCGGCTGGAGGAACCCTCCCGTATGCCGCGAGGCGGCCTCCCGGACCGGGAGACCGCCTCGTGGTGGTGACGTGGACGCTCAGTCGTCGCTGTCGTCCTCGAGCTTGTTCGAGCTGGTCTGCTGGACCTGCTTGAGGAACTCGTAGTTCGTCTTGCTCTTGCGGAGCCGGTCGAGCAGCAGCTCGATGCCCTGCTGGCTGTCGAGCGCTGCGAGGACGCGGCGGAGCTTCCACATGATCTTGAGCTCCTCCGGCGCGAGGAGGATCTCCTCGCGACGGGTGCCCGAGTTGTTGATGTCCACGGCCGGGAAGATGCGGCGGTTGGACAGCCCGCGGTCGAGCTTGAGCTCCATGTTGCCGGTGCCCTTGAACTCCTCGAAGATCACCTCGTCCATGCGCGACCCGGTCTCGACGAGCGCGGTCGCGAGGATGGTGAGCGAGCCACCGTTCTCGATGTTGCGCGCGGCGCCGAAGAACTTCTTCGGCGGGTAGAGCGCGGCGGAGTCGACGCCACCGGAGAGGATGCGGCCGCTCGCCGGGGCTGCGAGGTTGTAGGCGCGTCCCAGCTTGGTGATCGAGTCGAGGAGCACGACGACGTCGTGGCCCATCTCGACGAGGCGCTTGGCGCGCTCGATCGACAGCTCGGCCACCGTGGTGTGGTCCTCGGCGGGACGGTCGAAGGTCGAGGCGATGACCTCGCCCTTGACCGCGCGCTGCATGTCGGTGACCTCCTCGGGGCGCTCGTCGACGAGCACGACCATGAGGTGGACCTCGGGGTTGTTGGTCGTGATCGCGTTGGCGATCGCCTGCATGACCATCGTCTTGCCGGCCTTGGCCGGGGCGACGATGAGGCCGCGCTGGCCCTTGCCGATCGGTGCGATGAGGTCGATGATCCGCGTCGTGAGCATCCCGGCCTCGGTCTCGAGGCGCAGGCGGTCCTGCGGGTACAACGGCGTGAGCTTGCCGAACTCGGCCCGCGTGCGGGCATCCTCGGCACTCATCCCGTTGATGGTGTCGAGGCGGGCCAGCGGCGTGTACTTCTGGCGGCTGTTGCGGGAGCCGACGCTCTGCTGCTGCGGCTCCTCACCGTCACGGGGGGCCTTGGTGGCACCGACGACGGCGTCGCCCTTGCGCAGACCGTTGCGCTTGACCATGCCCAGCGGGACGTAGACGTCGTTGTCGCCGGGGAGGTAGCCCGAGGTCCGCACGAAGGCGTAGTTGTCGAGGATGTCGAGGATGCCGGCCACGGGGACGAGCACGTCGTCCTCGTGGATCTGCGGCTCGTTCTCGGTCGACGTCTCGGTGCCGCCCTGGACCGGCCCGCGACGCTTGTCGCGGTTGCGGTTGCGGTTGCGGCGACGGCGACCGCTGCGGCCGCCCTCGTCGTCGTCGTCCTGACCCTGCTGGTCGTTCTGCTGGCCCTCGGTGCGGTCGCTCCGGTCACCGCGGTCCGACTGCTCGTTGCGGTCCGGGCGGTCGTTGCGCTCGGTCCGCTCGTTGCGGTCTGCGCGGTCGTTGCGGTCGGCACGGTCCGAACGCTCGTTGCGGTCGTTGCGCTCGTCCTGGCCCTGCGTGCGCTCGGTGCGCTCGCCACGGTCCGCGGCGCGCTCGGTGCGGCTGCCACGACCGGCGTCGCGCTGGTCGGCGCCGGAGTCGGAGTCGCTGGCCGGACGCTGGTCGCGGCCGTCCTGGCTACGGGACGGCGCGTCGGCGTCACGGTGGCGACGCGGTCGCTCGCGACGCTCGTCCGCGGCGGGGGCCTCGACGGCCTCGGGGGCCTCGACGGCCTGAGGGGCCGAGGCCTTCGGCGTCACCTGTCCCGAGGACGAGGCGCGACGAGAGCGGCGCGGGGCCGTCTCCTCCGCACCGGAGCGGCGCGGGGCCGTCTCCTCCGCAGCGGAGCGGCGCGGGGCCGTCTCCTCGGCAGCGGCGGCGGCCACCGGGCCGCTGTCGCCGTTCTGGCGCGACTTGATCGCGGCGACGAGGTCGCCCTTGCGCATCTTGGCGGTGCCGGAGATGCCCATGCTCGAGGCGAGCCCCTGCAGCTCCGCGAGGCGCATGGCCGTCAGCGAACCCGATCGGCGCGGGCCCTGCCCGGATGCCGAAGACGCCTCAAGAGTGGTGGTGTCTGTCACGAAGGATCCTTCCCCTCGTCAGTGGCCCGCGCCACGCGTGGCGGGGGCCGGAAGTGGGTGCCAGAGGTCTGGCGGACTGATCCACGGGGCCTGCCGACATCGGCGTGTGGCACGGCACGACCGGCCCAAGGTGGAGGATGCGGATCGAGGTAGGCATCGGAGAGGTCAGAACCCCGCCGGCATCAACTGTGACCGCGCAACCACAGTAACACCACGGCATACGACGAGGTCGCAGGACGAAACGGGGACCGCTCAGGTCGCCTGGACCTCGACGCCACGCTCGGGTATGCCGGGTCGCAGCACCCGCCAGGCGTCGCCTCCCGCGGTGCCCACCGCGTCGGCCGTCGACGTGGTCGCGAGGACGAGGACGCTGGGCCCGGCACCCGAGATCACGGCGGCGTGGCCGTCGGCGCGCAGGGCGTCGACGAGCCTCATCGAGGCGGGGTACGACGGGCGGCGGGGCTCCTGGTGGAGCCACTCGCGGGTCGCGTCGAGGAGGTGCTGGGGAGCGGTCGTGAGCGCCTGGACCAGCAGGGCGGCGCGGGCCGAGTTGGCTGCGGCGTCGGCCAGTCGCACCTGCGCCGGCAGGACGGCGCGGGCGGTCGCGGTGGACAGCTGGGTGCCCGGGGTGAAGACGACGGGGACCAGGTCGGGGTGAGGGGTCAGGCGGAGCGTGGTCGTGCCGCGTGCCGGGTCGTCAGACCAGGACAGCGTCACGCCGCCGAAGACGCTCGCCGACGAGTTGTCGGGGTGCCCCTCCAGCCGGGCGGCAAGGTCGTTGACGGCGTCGAGGTCGATGTCGCCGACGCTCCGGCCGTCGCGCACCGCGCGCAGGGCATGGGCGAGGGCGATGCCGGTGACGATCGCGGTGGCCGAGGACCCCATGCCGCGACCGTGCGGGACCGCGTTGTCGCACTCCAGCCGGAGGCCGGCGGGCGCCTGCTCACCCACGTCCTCGAAGGCGTGGACCAGGCTGCGGTGGACGAGGTGGGTGGCGTCGGTGGGCACACCGCCCGCCCCCTCACCCGAGACCGTGATCTCGAGATCGGTCGAGTCGAGAAGCGTTGCGCGACAACGGTCCCAGACGCCGAGAGCCAGGCCGATGGAGTCGAACCCCGGCCCGAGGTTGGCGCTGCTGGCCGGGACCCGGACGGTGACCGACGCGCCGGGCTGCCACTCCCCCAACCCTCAGCCCTCGAAGCCGAGGACCTCGGCGACGGCCCGGGCCTCGGCGCTGACGCGGACCGGCTCGATGTCCGACCCGTCGGCGGTGCGCAGGGCCCACTGCGGGTCCTTGAGACCGTGACCGGTGACCGTGCAGACGATGGTGGAGTCCGGGGGCACCTCCCCGCGCTCGCTCGCCTGCATGAGACCGGCGATGCTCGCGGCCGAACCCGGCTCGACGAAGATGCCCTCGGTCGAGGAGAGCAGGCGGTGGGCGGCGAGGATCTGCTCGTCGGTGACCGACTCGATCCGCCCGCCGGACTCGTCGCGGGCCTGCTCGGCCTGGCGCCACGAGGCCGGGTTGCCGATGCGGATCGCCGTGGCGATCGTCTCGGGGTCGTCCACGGGGTGGCCGAGCACGATCGGCGCGGCGCCCGCGGCCTGGAAGCCCCACATCTGCGGGGTCCGGGTCGCGACGGCGGGCAGACCCTCGGCGTCGGTGGCGTACTCGGTGTAGCCGCGCCAGTAGGCGGTGATGTTGCCGGCGTTGCCGACGGGGAGGACGTGGATGTCCGGGGCGTCGCCCAGCGCGTCGACGACCTCGAAGGCCGCCGTCTTCTGTCCCTCGATGCGGGCGGGGTTCACCGAGTTCACGAGCTCGACCGGGTGGACCTCGGCGAGCTTGCGGGCGACGGTGAGGCAGTTGTCGAAGTTGCCGTCGACCTGGATGAGCGTCGCGCCGTGGGCGATCGCCTGGCTGAGCTTGCCCATCGCGATCTTGCCCTCGGGCACGAGCACCGCGCACGTCATGCCGGCCTTGGTCGCGTATGCCGCGGCGCTCGCGCTCGTGTTGCCGGTGCTCGCACAGATGACGGCCTTGGCGCCGCGACCCTTGGCGTGCGAGATCGCGGCGGTCATCCCCCGGTCCTTGAAGGACCCGGTCGGGTTGAGGCCTTCGTACTTCACGAGCACGTGGGCACCGACGAGCTCCGACAGGTGCTCGGCCGTGATGAGCGGCGTCCCGCCCTCGTGCAGGGTCACGACAGGTGCGCCGGCCAGCATCGGCAGGCGGTCGGCATACTCACGGATCACTCCGCGCCACTGGTGTGCCATCTCAGGCTCCTTCCACGCGCATCCACGAGACGACCTCGTCGACGGTCTCGAGGCCCGCGAGCGCCTCGACGGTTGCGGCCAGGGCGGAGTCGGGCGCGCGGTGGGTCACGATGACGAGCGAGGCCCGTGAGTCGTCGCCCTCGCCGAGCACCCGCTGGCGCACGGTCTCGATCGACACGTCGTGGTCGGCGAACGCGGACGCGACCTGTGCCAGGACACCGGGACGATCGGCCACGGCGAGGCTGATGTGGTACCTCGTCGACGCATGACCCATCGGCACGACGGGCAGGTCGGCATAGGCCGACTCGACCGGGCCGTGGCCACCGGCGAGGCGGTGGCGCGCCACCGCGACGACGTCACCGAGGACGGCCGACGAGGTGGGGTCGCCACCGGCGCCCCTGCCGTAGAACATGAGCTCGCCGGCGGCGGACGCCTCGACGAAGACGGCGTTGTAGGCGTCGCGCACCGAGGCGAGCGGGTGGCTGCGAGGGATCATCGCCGGGTGCACCCGCACGGTGACGCCGTTCGGGACACCGGACTCGTCGCGCTGGAGCTCGCAGATCGCCAGCAGCTTGACCACCGCGTCCATGTCGCGCGCCGCCTGGACGTCGGCGGCGGTGACCTCGGTGATGCCCTCGCGGTGCACGTCGGCACTGGCGACGCGGGTGTGGAAGGCCAGCGACGCGAGGATCGCCGCCTTGGCCGCCGCGTCGAAGCCCTCGACGTCGGCGGTGGGGTCGGCCTCGGCGTAGCCGAGCGCCTGGGCCTGCTCGACCGTCTCGGCGAAGCCGGCGCCGGTGGAGTCCATCTTGTCGAGGACGAAGTTCGTCGTTCCGTTGACGATGCCGAGCACACGCACGACGTCGTCGCCGACGAGCGACTCGCGCATGGGACGGACGATCGGGATGGCACCGGCCACGGCCGCCTCGTAGTAGAGGTCGACACCGTGCTCGGCCGCCGCGGCATACAGGGTCGGTCCGTCCTCGGCGAGCAGCGCCTTGTTGGCCGTGACGACCGAGGCGCCGTGCTGCATCGCCGTGAGGATGAGCTCCCGGGCGGGGTCGATGCCGCCGATGACCTCGATGACGATGTCGGCGCTGCGCACGAGGGTGTCGGCATCGGCGGTGAACAGGGCCGGGTCGACCGGCACGTCCGGGCGCGGTCGGTCAGGCCGTCGGACCGCGATCCCGATGAGCTCGAGGCGGGCGCCGACGCGGGCTGCGAGGTCGTCGCCGTTGGTGACGAGCATCGTGGCGACGGAGGAGCCCACGACGCCGCAGCCCAGGAGCGCGACCTTGAGGGTGGGCGCGTCGGAGCCGGTGGAGTCGGCCATCTCGGTGGGGTTCTCCTCAACAGGCGTGGGGTTCGACATCACAGGTCCCCGACGTCGAGTGCGAGCAGGTCGTCGATGGTCTCACGGCGCACGATGACCCGTGCCTTGCCGTCTCGGACCGCGAGCACCGGAGGTCGGGGGGTGTGGTTGTACTGGCTCGACAGGGCCCGGCAGTAGGCGCCGGTCCCCGGAACGGCGATGAGGTCCCCGGGCCCGGTGTCGGCCGGAAGCCACTCGTCCTGCACCACGATGTCGCCGCTCTCGCAGTGCTTGCCGACGACGCGCGCGAGCATCGGGGCGGCCTCGGAGCTGCGGTTGGCCAGCGTGCACGAGTAGTCCGCCTCGTAGAGCGCCGGGCGCACGTTGTCGCTCATGCCGCCGTCGACCGACACGTAGGCGCGCGAGTGCTGGTCGCCCAGCGCGACCTGCTTGACGGTGCCGACCTCGTAGAGCGTGAACGTCGACGGGCCGACGATGGCGCGGCCCGGCTCGATCGACACCCGGGGGACGCGTGCGAGGTCGCCGTCGCCGATCGTCTTGAACTCGCGACGGACGATGTCCGCGAGCTGCTCGCCGAGCTCAGCCGGCGACATCGGCGTGTGCTGCGACGTGTAGGCCATGCCGAAGCCGCCGCCGAGGTCCATCTCGGGGCAGTGGTGCCCCAGCTCGTCGGCGATGAGGGCGTGCAGACCGATGAGGCGGCGGGCGCTCATCTCGAAGCCGCCGGTGTCGAAGATCTGGCTGCCGATGTGCGAGTGCAGACCGCGCAGGTCGAGGCTGTCGTGGGCGAGGACCGCCCTGGCCGCAGCGAGGGCCTGGCCACCGACGAGGCTGAAGCCGAACTTCTGGTCCTCGTGCCCGGTGGCGATGAACTCGTGGGTGTGCGCCTCGACGCCGACCGTCACCCGGATCATCACGGGGGCGACGACCCCGAGCTCGGCCGCCAGCTCCGCGACCCGCTCGATCTCGACGAACGAGTCCACGACGATCCGGCCGACGCCGTAGTCGAGCGCGGCCCGGATCTCGTCGAGCGACTTGTTGTTGCCGTGGAAGCCGATCCGCTCGGCGGGGAAGCCCGCTCGCTGTGCCACGGCGAGCTCGCCACCGCTGCAGACGTCGAGCGAAAGTCCCTCCTCCGCCACCCATCTCGCCACCGACGTGCACAGGAAGGCCTTGCCGGCGTAGTAGACGTCGGCCCCACCGCAGACGCCCGCGAACGGCGCCGCGAACTCGTCGCGGAACGCCCGCGCCCGCGCGCGGAAGTCACCTTCGTCGACGACGTATGCCGCGGTGCCGAAGTCGCGGGCAATGCTCACCACGTCGACGCCGGCGACCCTGAGGCGTCCCTCGTCGTCCCGCGACACCGACTCCGGCCAGAGCTGCGGCAGCAGCGCCATGACGTCGTCCGGGTAGGGCAGGTACATCGGCGGCCCGCCGTAGCCCTCGGCGTGGAGTGCACCGGCCTCGTGCGAACGCATCGGTCAGTCCCTCACATGCGCTCGGGCGCGCTGACGCCGAGCAGGTCGAGTCCGTTGGCGAGCACCTGCCGCGTGGCGTCGTTGAGCCAGAGGCGGGTGCGGTGGAGGTCGGTGACCTCCTCGTCGGCGTTCATCGGCCGGACCCGGCAGGTGTCGTACCACTTGTGGTAGCGCCCGGCGAGGTCCTCGAGGTAGCGGGCGACGCGGTGCGGCTCGCGCAGGTGTGCCGCCTGGGCGACGACCCGCGGGAAGTCGCCGAGCGTCGCGAGCAGCGTCGCCTCGGTCGGGTCGGCGAGCAGCGAGGGATCGAACCCGTCCTCGCGACGCACGCCGTCCTCGCCCGCGAGCCGCGCCACGTTGGCGGTGCGGGCGTGGGCGTACTGGACGTAGAAGACCGGGTTGTCGTTGGTCTGCTTGCGCAGCTCCTCGCCGTCCAGGCTCAGCGGGCTGTCCGCCGGGTAGCGCGCCAGCGAGTAGCGGACCGCGTCGCTGCCGATCCAGTTGAGCAGGTCGTTGAGCTCGATGATGTTGCCGGCCCGCTTCGACAGCTTGGCGCCGTTGAGGTTGACCAGCTGCCCGATGCGCACGTCGATGTTGACGTCGGCGTCGTCACCGGCGGCCGACGCGATCGCCTTGAGCCGGCCGATGTAGCCGTGGTGGTCGGCCCCGAGGAGGTAGATCTTCTCGGTGAAGCCGCGGTCCTTCTTGCTCAGGTAGTAGGCGGCGTCGGCGGCGAAGTAGGTGGGGACGCCGTCGGCCCGGATGAGCACCCGGTCCTTGTCGTCGGTGAAGTCGGTGGTGCGCAGCCACACGGCACCGTCCTTGTCGTAGACGTGGCCCTGCTCGCGCAGCCGCGCGACGGCCTGCTCGACGGCGCCACCGTCGTGCAGCGCGTTCTCGGAGAACCAGACGTCGAAGAAGACACCGAAGCGCTCGAGCGTCTGGCGGATCTCGGCGAGCTGCGCCTCGTAGGCCAGCGGCCGGGCGACGGCGACGGCCTCGTCCACGGGCAGCTCGAGGACGTCGGGACGCTGCTCGACGACGGCTGCCGCGAGCTCGCCGATGTAGGCGCCGGGGTAGCCGCCCTCGGGGGTCGGCTCACCCTTGGCGGCGGCCAGGACGCTCAGCGCGAACTTGTCCATCTGCGCACCGGCGTCGTTGATGTAGTACTCGGCCGTGACGTCGGCGCCGGAGGCCGTGAGGAGCCGGCGCATCGAGTCACCGAGCGCCGCCCACCGCGTGTGACCGATGTGCAGCGGCCCCGTGGGGTTGGCCGAGATGAACTCGAGGTTGATGGTGTGCCCGGCCTCGGAGTCGTTGTGCCCGTATGCCGTCCCGCTCTCGACGATGCTTCGCGCGAGCTCTCCTGCACTGGCCGCGTCGAGGCTGATGTTGAGGAACCCGGGTCCGGCGACGTCGACCGCGGCGATGCCGTCGATGGCCGTGAGGCGGGCCGCGAGCCCGGTCGCGAGGTCGCGCGGCGCGACACCCGCCGGCTTCGCGAGCTGGAGGGCGATGTTGGTCGACCAGTCACCGTGGTCACGGTTCCTGGGTCGCTCCACCCGCACCTCTGCGGGGATGTCGGCGGTGAAGTCACCGGCGGCAGTGGCCTCGAGCAGGGCAGCTCGGATCGCGGACGAGAGTTCTTCGGGAGTCACCCCCGAAGTCTATTGGCCGGGTGCAGGGGGCCGGCCGTCGGCCGCGAGGCGTGAGACGACGTCGACGAGGTCGAGGGGGTCGAAGGGTTTGGCGACGAAGGCGTCGAAGCCGGCCAGCGCCGCCTCGCTCCTGTCGTGGGCGGTCGTCGAGGCGGTGACGAGCACCGTGGGGACGTGGACGAGGCGCGGGTGCGAGCGGATGGCGGCGATGGCCCACCAGCCGTCGCGCCTCGGCGTCTGGGCGTCGAGCAGGATGACGTCGGGAACCCGGGCCGACGGGTCGATGAGGTGGCTCATCGCCTCGTGGCCGTCGACGGCCTCGAGGACGTCGAAACCCTCGAGCTCGAGGTTGATCCGGATGATGTCTCGGATCGACTCGATGTCGTCGCACACGAGGACCAGGGGTCGCGGCGTCACCGCCACCGCAATCTGCCCTGATTCCATGGATGGAACTCTAGGCTGCTACCCTCCCTCACGGTCCCGAAACGCTCCGGTTCTCCATGATTCGGACACGTTGAGCCCCCGTAGCTCAGGGGATAGAGCACCGCCCTCCGGAGGCGGGAGCGCAGGTTCGAATCCTGCCGGGGGCACCCGAAAAGGCCGGTGAATGACGCGAGAGCGTCCATTCACCGGCCTTTCGCGTGCCGCGGGCAGAAGCAACAGGCGCTCGAACGGAGTGAGAGCGCCGACGGGGGCACCCGCTCAGCCGCGCTGGCTCGAGTCCGTGACCTCTCCGACGAGCTCCTCGATGACGTCCTCGAGGAAGACGACACCGATCACCTCGCCGTCGTCGGCGACGACCCGCGCCAGGTGCGACCCCGTGCGCTGCATCGTCGCCAGGACGGACTCGACCTCGTCGTCGCGGCGCACGTTGGCCATCCGGCGGATCCGCTTGGCCGGCACCGGCTCAAGCCGCTCGTCCTCGCCGGCGAAGAGCACGTCCTTGAGGTGCAGGTAGCCCGTGAGCGTCCCGTCACGACCGGCGACCGGGTAGCGGGAGAAGCCGTGCCGGGCGACGAGGCGCTCGATCTCGTCGGGCGTGGTCTCGAGGCCGACCGTGACGAGCTCGTCGAGCGGCACGCCGACGTCGCGGGCGTCCTTGTCGCTGAACTCGAGGGCGGCGCCGAGGAGGCCGTACTGCTCGGACTCGACGAGCCCCTCCTTGTGGGACTCGGAGACGATCTGGGCGACCTCCTCCGCGGTGAACGCCGAGGCGAGCTCGTCCTTGGGGTCCACGCCGAGCGCGCGCACGACGAGCTTGGACACCCAGTCCATGGCGGCGATGACCGGCTTGACGACCCGCGACACCATGACGAGCGCCGGCACGAGGGCGATCGCCGCCCGCTCCGGGGTCGCGATCGAGATGTTCTTGGGGATCATCTCGCCGATGACGACGTGGAGGAAGACGACCACGAGCAGCGCGAGCACGAGGGCGAGCACGTCGGCGAGGGCCTCGGGCGCGCCCAGGGCCTCGACCGGCCCGAGGAGGGCGTGGTGGAGCGCCGACTCCGACACGGCACCGAGCAGCACCGAGCAGACCGTGATGCCGAGCTGGGCGGTCGCGAGCAGGATGCCGGTGCGCGACATGGCGTCCAGAGCGGCCCGGGCTCCCTTGCTGCCCTCCTCCGCCAGCGGCTCGAGCTGGCTGCGGCGGGCCGACATCGCGGCGAACTCCGCGCCGACGAAGAACGCGTTGGCGAGGAGCAGGGCGATGGTGACGAGGATGGTTCCGGCGCTCATGCGGGTGCCCCCTCGTCCTCGTCGCGGTGGTCCGCGGGGACCTCACCCTCGACGGGCACGGGCGAGAACCGCAGGCGGTCCACCCGCCGGCCCTCCATGTCGACGACGGTGATCCGCCAGCCGGGGAGCTCGACGACCTCACCGACCGCCGGGACCCGTCCGAGCTCGGACATGACGAAGCCCGCGACGGTCTCGTATGCCGGCCCCTCGGGGATGTCGATGCCGGTGCGCCTCTTGACCTCGTCGGGCCTCCAGAGACCGGGGACGGTCCAGGCTCCGTCGGCCTGCTGACGTCCGGTCGTCTGGCTGCGGTCGTGCTCGTCGGACACCTCGCCGACGATCTCCTCGACGAGGTCCTCGAGGGTGACGACACCGGAGGTGCCGCCGTACTCGTCGACGACGATGGCGAACTGCTGGCCGCTGTCGCGCAGGTGGATGAGGAGCGGGTCGAGACGGATCGTCTCGGGGACGACGAGCGGCGGGGTCATGAGCGCCGACACGGGGACGTCGTCGCGTCGCTCGTGCGGCACCGCGATGGCCTTCTTGACGTGGACGACGCCGTCGACGTCGTCCCAGTCGTCGTCGATGACCGGGAAGCGCGAGTGGCCGGTCTGCCGCGCGAGCTCGACGCACTCGCGCGCCGACGCGGACCGGTCGATCGCGGTGGCCCGCGAGCGCGGGGTCATGACGTCGGCGGCCGTCTGGGTGCCGAAGCCCAGCGAGGCGGTGACGAGGCGGGCCGTGCCGTGGGCGAGGGTGCCGGCCTCGGCCGAGGTGCGCACGAGCGAGGCGAGCTCGGCCGGGCTGCGCGCGGCGGACAGCTCCTCCTGGGGCTCGACCCCCATCGCCCGCAGCGCGGAGTTGGCGGCCCCGTTGAGCACGACGATCATCGGCCGGAACGCCAGGGCGAACCACCGCACCGGGGCGGCGACGACCTTGGCCGTCGCGAGGGGCGTCGAGATCGCCAGCGTCTTGGGGACCATCTCGCCGACGATCATCGAGAAGACGGTCGCGATGACCATGGCGAGGACCGAGGCGACCCGGGCCGCGAGCGGCTCCCCCAGGCCGGCCGACTCGAGGGGGCCGCGCAGCAGCGCCCCGATCGACGGGTTCGCGAGGAAGCCCAGCACGAGGGTGGTGAGCGTGATCCCCACCTGCGAGGCGGACAGCTGGGTCGAGAGGGCACGCAGCGACGAGAGCACGGAGCGCGCCCGGGTGTCACCGCGCTCGACGGCCTTCTCGACCGAGGGACGGTCCAGGGCCACGAGAGCGAACTCGGCAGCGACGAACAGGGCGGTCCCCAGCGTCAGCGCGATGCCGGCGAGGACGAGTAACCACTCGGTCATAGTGGAGCCATCCTAGGGAAGGCCCCGCGCGACGGGCACGCCGCCGACTCCCCGTCCACGAATCATCCTCTGGGCGGACGCCTCCTCCACCACGCGGTTGACCCCCACGTCGGGGGAGGCTGACAGACTCGGGGCATGGCATCACACCAGACCACGGGGGGTGGATCTCGATGACCACGGCCCCGGCCGCCCAGGGCGCGACCATCGAGGTGCGCGACCTCACCAAGACCTTCGGCTCCTTCACCGCCGTCGACCAGCTGACCTTCACCGTCGAGCCCGGCCGGATCACCGGCTTCCTCGGTCCCAACGGCGCCGGCAAGACGACGACCCTGCGCATGCTGCTCGGGCTCGTCCACCAGACCTCCGGGACGGCGACGATCGACGGGCGCGCCTACGGCGACATCGACCACCCCCAGTCGATGGTCGGCTCGGCCCTCGAGGCCACGAACTTCCACCCCGGCCGCAGCGGCCGCGACCACCTCAGGGTCCTCGCCGCCGCCGGTGGCCTGCCCGTGAGCCGGGTCGACGAGCTCCTCGAGCTCACCGGCATACCGGCTGCTGCGCGCAAGCGCGCAGGTGAGTACTCCATGGGCATGCGCCAGCGCCTCGGCCTGGCCGCGGCCCTGCTCGGCGACCCCCGCGTGCTCATCCTCGACGAGCCCTCCAACGGCCTCGACCCCGAGGGCATCCGCTGGCTGCGCGGCTTCCTGCGCCACCTCAGCAGCCAGGGCAAGACGATCCTCGTCTCGAGCCACCAGCTGCAGGAGGTCGAGCAGACCGTCGACGACGTCGTCATCATCTCCAACGGGCGCCTCGTCCGCGAGGGCGCCGTGTCCGACCTGCGTGGTGCCCCGACGACGTTCGTGCGCACCTCGGACCCCGCCCAGCTTGCCGGTGCGCTCCGGGTCGCCGACGTCATGAGCTCGCCCGGCAGCGACGGTGAGCTCGTCGTCGAGACGGCCGACCTGCGCCTCGTCGGCGACGTGGCGCTGCGCGCCGGTCTGCCCGTCTGGGAGCTGCGCGCCCGCAAGCACGACCTCGAGGCGCTCTTCTTCGAGCTCACCGAGGGCACCAACCGCAACCTCGGCGACGGCTCGTCCGCGCCACCGGCCCCGACCGAACGCGATGCCGTCACCGGCCAGGAAGGAGCGAACGCATGATGGTCAACTCCATCAGGTCCGAGTTCCTCAAGTTCTTCACCACCCGCCTGTGGTGGGGGCTGGCCATCGCGATGTTCTTCGGTGGCGCGCTCTTCGCCGTCATCCTCGGCATCGTCCTCACGCTCGAGCCGGACCCCGAGGCCGTCGCGCGCGGCCAGCAGGTCGTCGGCACGCCGCTCCAGGTCGCCAACAGCGTCTACACCGCCGGGCTGACGATCGGCTACACCCTGACGCTCGTCATCGGGATCATGCAGATCGGCTCCGAGTACCGCCACAAGACGGTGTCGAGCACCTTCCTCAGCACGCCTCGCCGGGTCCGCGTCATGCTCGCCAAGGTCGTCGCCCTCCTCGGGATCGGTGCGATCTACGGCCTCATCTCGCTCGTCGGCTCGGTCGTCGCCGGCGCGATCGTGCTCCAGGCCCGCGGTGCCGACCCGTTCCCCGGCCCTGAGGTGCTGCGCGCCCTGGCGCTCAGCCTCCTCGTCCTCGGGCTGTGGGCGCTCATCGGTCTCGGCGTCGGCATCCTCATCCCGAACCAGGTCGCCGCACTCCTCATCGCGGTGGGTGTCGCGTGGATCATCGAGCCGCTGGCCGGGTTCGCCCTCGGCTTCTGGGAGTTCGGTCGTGACCACATCGTCCACTTCCTGCCCAGCCAGGCGACCAACGCCATCGTCGAGGGCGTGACCCAGGGCGGCAGCAACGCCGCCCAGCCGCTCAGCTGGTGGGCCGCAGCCCTCGTCCTCGCCGCCTACGCCGCCGTCCTCAGCGCCGTCGGGACGTGGCGCACCGTCCGTCAGGACATCTCCTAGGACCTCCCCACCGCGGGAGCGGGGGCCGGGTTCAGGGGCCGGCCTCCCCCGCGGTGGGGTCAGGAACGACAGGGGCCGGTATGCCGTGGGCGAGCCCCACGGCATACCGGCTCGTCCGCGTCGTGGCGGGACCGACGACGGCGAGCCCGGCGCGACGCTGGACCCACGCTCGCGCCGTGGCGCCGGAGAGATAGGCTGACCAGACACGTGAACGTCGATGTCGACACGCAGAAAGAGGCGTATACGCCGTGCCTGACCAGCCCGCTTCGAGCGACCCCCTGACCGCATTCGGACCCAACGAGTGGCTGGTGGACGAGCTCTTCGAGCAGTACAAGAAGGACAAGAACTCGGTCGACAAGGCGTGGTGGGAGTTCTTCGCGGACTACGACCCGGCCACCGGCCAGTCGGGCAAGGGCAACGGCGCGAGCGCGCCGGCACCGACCGCCGCCACGGCGCCGGCCCCGAAGGCCGAGCCCGTCACGAACGAGGCACCCGCGACGCAGGCGCCGAAGGCGACTCCCAAGGGCGAGGCCCCCAAGGCGGAGGCCCCCAAGGCTGCCGCCCCCGCGAGCGAGGCCCCCAAGGCTGCCGCCCCCAAGAGCGAGGCCCCCACCTCCGACAAGCCGGCCGAGGCGCCCAAGCCGCGTGACGCCGCCCCGACCAAGAGCGAGGGCGCCGTCAACGCCCCCGAGACCTCCCCCATCCGTGGCGCCAGCGCCCGCGTGGTCACCAACATGGAGGCCTCGCTCTCGGTTCCGACCGCCACCTCGGTGCGCGCCGTCCCGGCCAAGCTCCTCGTCGACAACCGGATCGTCATCAACAACCACCTCGCCCGCTCGCGCGGCGGCAAGGTGAGCTTCACCCACCTCATCGGCTTCGCCGTCGTCAAGGCGCTCGGCGCGATGCCCGCCATGAACGCCGGCTACAGCACCGACGACAAGGGCAAGCCCGTCCTCATCACCCCGGCCCACGTGAACTTCGGGCTCGCCATCGACCTCGAGAAGCCCGACGGCAGCCGCCAGCTCCTCGTCCCCTCGATCAAGGCCGCGGAGACGATGGACTTCGCGCACTTCTGGACGGCATACGAGGAGATGGTCAAGAAGGCCCGCGGCGGCAAGCTCACGGTTGAGGACTTCCAGGGCACCTCGATCTCGCTGACCAACCCCGGCGGCATCGGCACCGTGCACTCGGTCCCCCGCCTCATGGCCGGCCAGGGCGCGATCGTCGGTGTCGGCGCGATGGACTACCCGGCCGAGTGGCAGGGTGCGAGCGACGAGACGCTCAACCGCAACGCCGTCTCCAAGATCCTCACGCTGACGAGCACCTACGACCACCGCATCATCCAGGGTGCGCAGTCCGGTGAGTTCCTCCGCGTCATCCACCAGCTCCTCCTCGGCGCCAACGGCTTCTACGACGAGATCTTCGAGAGCCTGCGGATCCCCTACGAGCCGGTGCGCTGGGTCCAGGACATCTCGGCCTCGCACGACGACGACATCAACAAGGTGTCGCGCGTGCAGGAGCTCATCCACGCCTACCGCGTGCGCGGCCACCTCATGGCCGACACCGACCCGCTCGAGTACAAGCAGCGTCGCCACCAGGACCTCGACGTCACGAGCCACGGCCTGACGCTGTGGGACCTCGACCGGTTCTTCGCCACGGGTGGCTTCGGCGGCGAGCCGTTCCTCAAGCTCCGCAAGATCCTCGGCATCCTGCGTGACAGCTACTGCCGCAGCATCGGTGTCGAGTACATGCACATCCAGGACCCCGAGCAGCGCGAGTGGATCCAGTCCAAGATCGAGGTCGGCTACGCCAAGACGACCCGCGAGGAGCAGCTCCGCATCCTGCGCAAGCTCAACGCCGCCGAGGCGTTCGAGACGTTCCTGCAGACCAAGTTCGTCGGCCAGAAGCGCTTCTCGCTCGAGGGCGGCGAGTCGGTCATCGCCCTGCTCGACCGCGTCCTCTCGCGGGCCGCCGAGGACGACCTCGACGAGGTCTGCATCGGTATGCCGCACCGCGGCCGCCTCAACGTGCTCGCCAACATCGCGGGCAAGTCCTACGGCCAGATCTTCCGTGAGTTCGAGGGCAAGCAGGACCCCAAGTCCGTCCAGGGCTCCGGTGACGTCAAGTACCACCTCGGCACCGAGGGCACCTTCACCGCCGAGGGCGGCGCGACGACCAAGGTCTACCTCGCGGCCAACCCCTCGCACCTCGAGGCGGTCAACCCGGTGCTCGAGGGCATCGTGCGCGCCAAGCAGGACCGGCTCGACCTCGCCGGCGAGGACTTCACCGTCCTGCCGGTCCTCCTCCACGGAGACGCGGCGTTCGCCGGTCAGGGTGTCGTCGCCGAGACGCTCAACCTCTCGCAGCTGCGCGGCTACCGCACCGGCGGCACCGTGCACGTCGTCATCAACAACCAGGTCGGCTTCACGACCTCGCCGAGCTCGTCGCGCTCCTCGACGTACTCCACCGACGTCGCCCGGATGATCCAGGCGCCGATCTTCCACGTCAACGGTGACGACCCCGAGGCGTGCGTGCGCGTCGCCGAGCTCGCCTACGAGTTCCGCAAGGAGTTCGCCAAGGACGTCGTCATCGACATGGTCTGCTACCGCCGCCGCGGGCACAACGAGGGCGACGACCCCTCGATGACGCAGCCGCTCATGTACAACCTCATCGAGGCCAAGCGCAGCGTCCGCAAGCTCTACACCGAGTCGCTCATCGGCCGTGGTGACATCACGGTCGAGGACGCCGAGGCCGCGCTGCGCGACTACCAGCAGCAGCTCGAGCGGGTCTTCGTCGAGACCAAGGAGGCCCTCAAGGCCAACGACGCCGAGGCCGCGCGCGCCGCCGACGACAACTACACCGGTACCGACGTCGAGGGTCACACCGGTCTCGAGCCGCCCACGGCCCAGACCACCGACGCGACGACTGGCTCCGCCACGGAGACGGCGATCTCGCCCGAGGAGCTCAAGGCGATCGGCGAGGTCTTCGCCAACCCGCCGCAGGGCTTCACCGTGCACCCCAAGCTCCAGCAGATGCTCGAGAAGCGGGTCGCGAGCATCAGCCAGGGCGGCATCGACTGGGCCACCGGCGAGCTCCTCGCCTTCGGCTCGCTGCTCAAGGACGGGACCCCGGTCCGTCTCGCCGGTCAGGACAGCCGCCGCGGCACCTTCGTGCAGCGCCACGCCGTGCTCATCGACAAGACCACCGCCCTCGAGTGGACACCGCTGCTCTACCTCGGTGAGGGCCAGGGCCGGTTCTGGGTCTACGACTCGCTGCTCTCGGAGTTCGCGGCGATGGGCTTCGAGTACGGCTACTCGGTCGAGCGGCCCGACGCGCTCGTGCTGTGGGAGGCGCAGTTCGGCGACTTCTTCAACGGCGCCCAGACGATCATCGACGAGTTCATCAGCAGCTCGGAGCAGAAGTGGGGCCAGCGCTCGTCGGTCGTCCTGCTGCTCCCCCACGGCTACGAGGGACAGGGGCCGGACCACTCGTCCGCCCGCATCGAGCGCTTCCTCCAGATGTGCGCCGAGGACAACATGACCGTCGCCTACCCGTCGACGCCGGCGTCGTACTTCCACCTCCTGCGCCGCCAGGCCTACGCCCGTCCGCGTCGCCCGCTCATCGTCTTCACCCCGAAGTCGATGCTCCGGCTCAAGGCCGCGTCGAGCATGCCCGAGGACTTCACGACCGGCTCGTTCCGTCCGGTCCTGCCCGACCGTGAGGGCGCGACGAGCGGCACCGTCGACCGCGTGCTCCTCGCCGCCGGCAAGGCGGTCCACGAGCTCGAGGCCGAGCGCACCAAGCGCGGTGACACCAACACCGCCATCCTGCGGCTGGAGCAGTACTACCCGCTCCCGACCCAGGAGCTCGCCACCGAGCTGGCCAAGTACCCGGACGCCGAGCTCGTCGTCGTCCAGGACGAGCCGCAGAACCAGGGCGCGTGGCCCTTCCTCGCGCTCAACCTCCCCGGCGCACTCGCCGAGATCGGGGTGCAGCGTCCGCTGCGCGTCATCTCGCGCAAGGCCTCGGCCTCGCCCGCCACGGGATCGACCAAGAAGCACCAGGCAGAGCAGGCCGAGCTCGTCGCGGCAGCCTTCAACCGCTGACCGACTGACACAGCACGCCCGCAGCGGCCCCGTCCTCACCGACGGGGCCGCTCCTGCGCGTTAGGGTTTCGACGTGTACTTCACC
Source organism: Knoellia locipacati (assembly GCF_007992835.1). Lineage (GTDB taxonomy): Bacteria > Actinomycetota > Actinomycetes > Actinomycetales > Dermatophilaceae > Knoellia > Knoellia locipacati. Next base: position 634,112 of record NZ_BKBA01000008.1, on the reverse strand, counting down.
GACCGAGGGATCGAGGAGCTCGAGTCGCGTCGGGGGGACGAAGAGGTCACCCTCGCCTGGCTCGCCGAACAGCTGCGCACCTTCGTGGACCTCAACCCCGACTTCGAGACCCCCGTCGAGCGGCTCGCCACCTGGCTGGCCCGGCTCGACGACGAGGACGACTGACCGATGAGCAACGACCACACCCTTCCCGGCGGCCCCGCGGGCCAGGACGAGCACGACGGCTCGGACCTCGAGTTCCGCCCGAGCGCCGCTTTCGCCGTCCCCGCGGAGGGCCCCCGCGACGTCGCCATCGTCTTCATGGGCGCCTCGATGGTCGCCGGCGTCGGCGACCCCAAGGGCCAGGGCTGGGTCACGCGGGTCGTCGGACGCACGTCGCACCCCGACCTCGAGCTCACGGCATACAACCTCGGGGTCCGCGGACAGACGAGCGGTGACGTCCTCGCGCGCTGGCACACCGAGTGCCCGCCGCGCTGGAAGGACCGCGGTGAGCGCCGGCTCGTCGTGTCGGTCGGCGCCAACGACATCGCCGCCGGCGTGACCCTGGCCCGCCACCGCCTCAACCTCGCCAACATCCTCGACGAGGCGGCGAGCAACGGCGTCTCGGCGTTCGTCGTGAGCCCGCCGCCGAGCAGCGACGCCGCCTTCAACGACAAGCTCGCGGTGCTCGTCGAGGCGCAGGCCGACGTGTGCTCGCGCCGCTCGGTGCCCTTCGTCGACTGCTTCCGCCCGCTGCTCGGCCACGACCAGTGGCGCTCCGAGCTCGCCGCGAGCCGCGATGGGCACCACCCCGGGCAGGCGGGCTACGGCCTCATCGCGTGGCTCGTGCTGCACAACGGCTGGAACGAGTGGCTCCAGATCTGAGCGCGACCCGCTCGCGGGTCAGGTCGTGAAGACGACCTTGCCGGTCACCTGACCCTGCACCATCCTCGCGAAGCCCTCCCGGGCGTCCGCCAGCGGCACGACCGAGTCGATGAGCGGCTCGATGCCGCTCGCCGCGACGAACGACGCGAGCCGCTGGAGCTCGTCGCGCGTCCCCATCGTCGAGCCGACGACCCGCAGCTGCTTGAAGAAGATCTTGGTGAGCTCGGCCTTGGCGGGGGCGTCGCCCGACGTCGCGCCCGAGATGACGATGGTGCCGCCCGGGCGCAGCGAGTTGACCGAGTGCGACCACGTCGCGGCGCCGACGGTCTCCATGACGGCATCGACGCGGTCGGGCAGGCGCTCCCCCGACGCGAACGCGCGGTCGGCACCGAGGGCGACGGCCTGCTCGCCCTTGGCCTCGTCGCGGCTCGTCACCCAGACCCGCAGGCCTGCCGCGGAGCCGAGCTGGACGAGTGCCGTCGCGACGCCGCCGGCCGCGCCCTGGACGAGGACCGTGCCTCCGGGCTGGACTCCCGCGTTGGTGAAGAGCATCCGGTATGCCGTGAGCCACGCCGTGGGGAGGCAGGCGGCCTGCTCCCAGCTGAGCTCGGCCGGCTTGGGGACGAGGTTGGCCCGCGGGACGGCGACCTTGGTGGCGAGCGTCCCGTCGTGCAGCTCCGAGAGCAGGGTGCGGCGCGGGTCGAGGGTCTCGTCACCCTGCCAGCCGTCGGACGGGATCACGGCGTGGACGAGCACCTCGTTGCCGTCCGCGTCGACACCGGCGCCGTCGCACCCCAGGACCATCGGCAGCCGGTCGGCCGCCAGTCCCACGCCACGCAGCGACCAGACGTCGTGGTGGTTGAGAGCGCACGTCTTGAGGTCGACGACCGTCCAGCCGTCACGCGGCTCGGGATCCGGGCGCTCCCCCACCTCGAGACCGGACAGCGGGTCGTCTGCGGACTGTGACACGGCGTAGGCGGCGAGCATGGGTTCGACCCTATCCACCAGCCTTCGACGGCGGTGCGACGATGTGGCCATGACCATCTCCGAGAAGCTCGCCGCCGGCACCGTCGTCCTCGACGGCGGCCTGTCCACCGCCCTCGAGGAGCGTGGCCACGACCTCTCCGGTCTGCTGTGGTCGGCCCGACTCCTGCGCGAGGCGCCGTCCGAGATCGTCGCCGCCCACCGCAGCTTCGTCGACGCCGGGGCCGAGGTCGTCATCACGGCGTCGTACCAGGCGAGCCACGCGGGCTACCGCGCCGCGGGTCTGGACGACGAGCAGTGCGACGAGGACCTCGTCGCCTCGGTCCGGCTGGCACGCGAGGCCGCCGGCGAGCGCGCCCTCGTGGCGGCCTCGGTCGGGCCCTGGGGCGCGCACCTCGCGGACGGCTCCGAGTACACCGGCTACCCCGACGTCGACAGGGCCCGGCTGCGCGACTTCCACGCCCGGCGCCTCGAGACGCTCGTGTCGGCCGGCCCGGACCTCATCGCCGTCGAGACGATCCCCGAGCTGCTCGAGGCCGAGGTGGTCGTCGAGCTCCTCGGTGAGCTCGCCCCCGACCTGCCCTACTGGGTGACCTTCTCGGCGACCAGCGGTGCCCGCGTGACCGGTGGGGCGCCGTTCTCCGAGGCCGCCGACGTCGTCGGTGGCGCGGCCGTCGCCGTCGGGGTCAACTGCACCGCACCGCAGTACGTCGAGGAGCTGCTGGTCTCGGCGCAGGCACGCGTGCCCTTCGTCGTCTACCCGAACGCGGGCGCCGTCTACGACGCCCGCACCAAGACGTGGACCGACGAGGGCTCGTCGCGGTTCGAGGCCTCCACCGTCCGGACGTGGCAGCAGCAGGGCGCCGCCCTCGTCGGTGGGTGCTGTGGCATCGCCGCCGACGGCATCCGCAGCATCGCGGACGCCGTCGACGGCTGAGCTCGGGCCAGCGGGCCTCGGGCCAGCGCAGCTCGGGCCAGCGGGCTCAGGCCAGGCGGGCGACCGCGGCCGCCACGGTCTCGGCCACCCCGGGCGCGAAGACGCTGGGGACGATCTCGTCGGCCGTCGGCTCGGGCACCATCGCTGCGATGGCCTCGGCCGCCGCGATCTTCATCGCCTCGGTGATCTGGGCCGCGCCGGAGTCGAGGGCCCCCCGGAAGATCCCGGGGAAGGCGAGCACGTTGTTGATCTGGTTGGGGAAGTCCGAGCGACCCGTGGCCACGACCGCCGCGTGACGGTGGGCGACGTCGGGGTGCACCTCAGGGTCGGGGTTCGCGAGCGCGAAGATGATCGATCGCGGCGCCATCCGGGCGACGTCCGCCTCGGGCACGGTCCCGCCGGAGACGCCGATGTAGACGTCGGCGTCGACGAGGGCCGTCGCCAGCTGGCCGCTGAGACCGCGGGGGTTGGTCGACGCCGCGATCCGGTGCTTGTGCCCGGTGAGGTCGGCCCTCGACGGGGAGATGATGCCCCGGGAGTCGCAGACGACGACGTCGCGCACGCCGGCCCGCTGGAGCAGACCGGTCACGGCGACACCGGCGGCGCCGGCACCGGCAACCACCACGCGCAGGTCGGCGAGCGAGCGGTCGACGACCCTGGCCGCGTTGAGCAGGCCGGCGAGCACGACGATCGCGGTGCCGTGCTGGTCGTCGTGGAAGACCGGGATGTCGAGGCGCTCCTTGAGCTGGGCCTCGATCTCGAAGCAGCGCGGCGCCGAGATGTCCTCGAGGTTGATGCCGCCGTAGGACGGCGCGATCCGGGCGACCGCGTCGACGATCTCGTCGACGCTGCCCGTCTCCATGCACACGGGCACCGCGTCGATCCCACCGAAGTGCTTGAAGAGGATCGCCTTGCCCTCCATGACCGGCATGGCGGCGAGCGGGCCGATGTCGCCGAGACCGAGCACCGCGGTGCCGTCGGTGATGACGGCCACCGTGTTGCGACGGGCGGTGAACCGCGCCGACAGGCTGGGGTCCTCGGCGATCGCCCGGCAGACGTCGGCGACGCCGGGGGTGTAGAGCAGCGAGAGGTCGTCACGGTCCCGCAGCGGCTGCGTGGCGTGTACGCCGAGCTTGCCGCCCTCGTGGGCGCGGAACACCGGACCCTCGAAGTCGAAGCTCGAGTACGACGGGGACGCAGACATGAGGAACTCCCAAAGGAAGACAGGTGCCACGACCGACCTGAGGCCGGCGGGTCGAGCCTCGTCCCAGGTGCGGGACGGCGGGGGGCGGGAGGTGTGCCGCGCCCGCTCATCCTTGCACGCGGCCGGAGCCCGCGTCAGTGCCTCGCCACGTGCGCAATGCCACAATCGGGCCGTGCGAGGCTCCCCTGTCCCCCGGCCCCGATTGCTCCGTGTCGACGGACGCTCGATGCAGCCCACCCTGCACGAGGGTGACCTCCTGATCTCCCTGTGGGGCGCCAGGGTCCGGGCCGGACAGGTGGCCGTGGTCCGGCTCCCCGACGACCGCGAGGGCAACCCGCGGCCCCTGTCGGTCAAACGGGTCACCGGCCCCGACCCCGACGACGCCAGCCGCTGGTGGCTCGACTCGGACAACCCGCGCGAAGGGGTGACGTCCTTCGACGTCGGCTCCGTGGGCGATGCCGACGTCCTCGCCGTGGTCCTCGCCCGGCTGCATCCGAGGCCCCGGTGGCTGCACGGACGGCATACGCCCGCTCGTTCGTGACACGCGGGTTGTAGGTTGGAACGTGGCCGACCATCCGCCCAACGAAAGGGACGTTCATGCGCCTCCCCTCCCTGTTCAGCGTCACCGATGTCAGCGCCCACTGCGACCTGCCCTGCGGCGTCTACGACCCCGCCCAGGCCCGCATCGAGGCGGAGTCGATCAAGGCGATCATCGCCAAGGTGGCCGACAACGACGACCCGGACTTCCGCACCCGTGCGATCCTCATCAAGGAGCAGCGCTCGCAGCTCGTCAAGGAGCACCTCTGGGTGCTGTGGACGGACTACTTCAAGCCGCCGCACTTCGAGAAGTTCCCGAACCTGCACACCCTGATCAACGAGGCCACCAAGCTGGCCGGCGCCTCGGGCACCAAGGGTGAGCTGGACGCGGCCAAGGCCGACGAGCTCCTCGCGAAGATCGACGAGATCGACGCGATCTTCAAGGAGACCAAGAAGGCCTGACGCCCGACCGTCACGACCGAGGGCCCCGACGCGACGGCGTCGGGGCCCTCGGTCGTGACACGGCAGTCCGGGTCAGCGAGGGCCGGGGACCGGGTTGGTCCGGATGAGCGCCTCGACGACCTCGGGGTCGTACTCGTAGCCCAGCCCCAGGTGGATGCGCTCCAGCGCCGCGTCGACCGAGACGACGTCGGTGCGGCCGTGCGAGAAGTCGTCGTAGGCGTTGGCGACCTTGATGATCCGGCTCGCCAGCGGGACCTCCTCGCCCCACTCCCGCACGTGGCGGAAGGGCGTGGTCTGGCGCTCCATGAGGTCGGCCACGTCGTCGAGGACCTCGGTGCGTCGCACGATGCGCGCCCCCTCGGAGGCGATGCGCCGCTGGTCGTCGGGCGCCGCCAGGACGGTGGCGCCGTCAGGGATCGGCGAACGCAGGCCGACCTGCCCGAGGTCGTGGAGCAGCGCGGCGTACTCGAGCTCCTGGATCTGGTCGGCGTGCAGGCCCATCGAGCGGGCGATGGCCACGGACCGCTCGGCGACCCTCGACGCGTGGCCGGCCGGGGTGTACCCGGCGGCCTCGGTGAGCCTCGAGAGCGCCGCGATCGTCTGGCGGTAGGTCGCGCGGTTGGTGGCGTAGCGCCGGACCGCGACATAGGTGAGCACCATCGGGAGCAGCCCGAGCGGGAGGGCCAGCAGACCGATGACGGGCGCGAGGAAGGCCACGAGCGGTCCGGCGGCGAGGACACCGAAGGTCAGCGCCTGGGCCTCCCCGAGCTCGTCGCGCAGCGTGGTCGTGGCCGGGAGCTCCCAGCGCTCGGACTGGACGAGACCGGTGAGGACGAGGTCGGCGAAGAGCCCCGCGGCGGCCGCCGCCATCATGACGAGCGCCACGACCCAGGGGCTGCGATCGGCGAGCTCCCACACCCACACGCCCCGGCCGTCGCCGTCGCCGAGCCGCATGAGGGTCGCCGTGATCGCGATCCCCACCGTGCGCGCCGCGACGAGGTACCACTGGGCCGGCCGGCCGAGGAGGGTCCGCAGGACCAGCGCGAGGCCGAGGGCGGTCGCCACGACGAGGGTCACCACACCGGCGGCGACGTCGAACTCGGCCAGGCCGTAGACCGGGCCGAGGAGTGCCAGGGCGATGCCGGCGCCGGTCGCGACCGGGGCCGCGATGCGACCGGAGGGCATGACCACCCGGAAGAGCTCGCCCACGGTGATGACGACGAGGAAGGCGCCGAGGATGCCGGGCTGCCGGCCGACCGTCGCGACGAGGTCGTCACCGGCGTCGAACAGCGACCACAACAGCGTCACCGCGCCGAGCAGGAGGACGAGCGACTCGATGCGGTGGCGACGGGTCACGTGGTCACCATGGTTCCGGGGGCGGCGGCCTCGTCACGGGCGCGCAGGGCCCTCGCCAGCGCCGCGAGCACCCGCTCACCGTCGGCAGAGGTCGGTCGCTCGCGCAGCCGCTCCATCGCCTCGGACGCCCCCACGCCCTCACCGAGCAGCAGCAGGTCGAAGTCGTCGGCGACCCGCACCACCTCGGCGGCCAGGGTGGGCGCGTGCTCGTCCGGCCCGGCATACGCGACCTGCTCCATGACCGCGGAGGCGCCGGCGAGGAAGGGCAGGTCCTGGAGCATGGCCGCACCACGCAGCACCGCGCTGCGCCGGTGGTCCTGGCCCTCCTGACCCGGCGCGACCACGACCGTGCCGAGGTCGTGGAGCAGCCCGGCGGTGCGCACGTCGGCGACCTCCTTGGGCCGCAGGCCGAGCTCCTGGGCCATGACGCCGGCCATCGACGAGACGCGGGCACTGTGGCCCTCGAGCTCGGGGGCGCGGGTCTCGATGGCGGCGACGAGGGCACCGAGGGCACGCTCGCGGGCCTCGCGCTCCTCGCCGTACTGGAGCAGGGCCCACCGAGCACCGGCCAGCGGTGCGAGCCCGATGAGGACGGCCACCCAGCCGAGCCCCCCGGGCAGCCACATGATGACGACGACGAACGCCACGATGCCGTAGGCGAACTGGGTCATGCCCGAGCTCGTGAGCATGTCGGCGAGCTGGAGGCGCAGGGGCACCCCCGCCGACAGGCGGATGACGCCGGCCACGAGGACGGCGTTGGCGAGCAGGTTCGCGGCGTCGGCGACGACGATGGGCAGGCCGACGTGGAGGGTCAGCGCCACGGCACCGTGGAGCTCCTGCACGGCGAACGAGCCGCCGGCCATGTCGTAGGCGAGGCCCCCGACCATGGCCGACGACGACGCCATCGCCATGTTGAACGCCCTGCGGTACGCCGGGATCCGGCGACGGGTCAGGGCGGCCATGACCAGCCCGACGACACCGGCGCCGACCGGACCGACGATGGGGATCGCGGCCAGGACGACGACGTTGTCGGCGGTGAAGTGGCTCAGGCCGTCACTCGAGGTCGACGGCAGCCACCAGGTCAGAGCCCCGATGAACGCCAGAAGACCCAGCGCACCCCACGCCGTGGGCCACCCGTAGAGATGGTGGCAGACCACGGCGAGGCCCCCCGCAAGAACAACGGTGACGCCGATGTAGATCGGCGTGCCGTAACGCACAAGAAACGGAGTCGATGACTCCGGCATCACCCGATGGGGCAGATGCCTACCACTGCCAGCCATCGAGCTGGATGATGGGACGCGAGGGGGCTGCCTCGGCCTGGGCGGCGCTGGCGCCGACTGATGCGAGGGCGGCGAGCGCGATGGCGGAGGCAAGGATGCGAAGAGTGCGCATGAGGTGACCTTTCTAAGATCCGGCCAGGGAAGCCGGAAGTGAAATCAGGCTCAGTCTCCCATGCTTTCAACGTGTGCGACAATGTATTGGACAAGTGATCTGCGGCGCCTTCGGCACCAGCCAGGGCACCCGGTCACCGTTTCGCCCCCGATCTCGAGGAGTTCCCATGAGCAAGCGCGCCCGCAAGCGCCGCTCGCGCAAGGGCAACAAGGCCAACCACGGCCGCAAGCCCAACGCCTGAGCACTGCGCAGCAGACGACGAAGGGACGACCACCATCTGGTGGTCGTCCCTTCGTCATGCCGGGCGTGTCGCGCCCGTTCAGGGACTCAGCCGTCGAGCTCGAGCCGCACCATCGAGATGCGCTGGACGATCTGGACGCGCAGCGAGTCCGGGCAGGGCTGCTCGTGCGAGCTCGACCGGCGCACCGCGGCCTTGACCGCGCGGTCGAGGTCGTGCTCGCTCAGGCACGGCCCGCAGGCCTCGAGGTGCTGGGCCACCCGGGCCACGTCGGCCGGCTGCATCTCACCGTCGAGGTACTCGTAGATCCGGTGCAGGACCTCGGAGCACTCCGCGTGGGACTCGACGTGCGAGCCCGAGGCGGCGGCAGTGGTGCCTTCCTCGTTCATCTCGTTCATCACGAGACCTCCTTGCCGAAGCCGCGCTCGGCGGCATACTCGGTCAACATCTCGCGGAGCTGGCGGCGTCCGCGGTGGAGCCGGGACATCACGGTCCCGATGGGCGTCCCCATGATCTCGGCGATCTCCTTGTAGGCGAACCCCTCGACGTCGGCGAGGTAGACCGCCATCCGGAAGTCCTCGGGCAGGTCCTGCAGGGCCCGCTTGATCTCGGAGTCGGGCAGGTGGTCGAGCGCCTCCGCCTCGGCCGACTTCAGGCCCGAGCTCGTGTGCGACTCGGCACGCACGAGCTGGTAGTCCTCGACGTCGGCAGCGTCGGACTGCTGCGGCTCGCGCTGCTTCTTGCGGTAGGTGTTGATGTAGGTGTTGGTGAGGATGCGGTACATCCACGCGCGCAGGTTGGTGCCCGGGCGGTACTGGTGGAAGGCCGCGAACGCCTTGGCGTAGGTCTCCTGGAGCAGGTCCTCGGCGTCAGCGGGGTTGCGTGTCGTGCGCAGCGCCGCGGCGTACAGCTGGTCGAGGAGCGGCAGGGCCTCGGCCTCGAACCGCGCCTGGCGCTCGGCCGGGGTCTCGGAGGCCACGTCGACGGTCGTCTCGTCGGAGGTCGTCTGTGGTGTCGTCATCGCACTCCAGCCTAGACCCGTCTCGGCGGGGGACGTCGTGTGCAGCACCAGCACGGGCACACCTCTCGCAATGCAGCGTCGCGCCACCGTTGCGTGGCGCCTGGACGCTGGAGTCAACAGGCGTGGGGGCGGCGCCATTCCCCGCCTGTAACGTTCGGCCATGCCCACGTCGCCCCAGTCGTCCTTCGTCACCCTGCTCGGGGAGCAGGTCCGCCACGAGTTCACCGCGAGCCAGCAGTACATCGCCATCGCGGTGTGGTTCGACGACCTCGACCTGCCCCGCCTGGCCGAGCGCTTCTATGCCCAGAGCGTCGAGGAGCGCAACCACGCGATGATGATGGTCCGCTACATGCTCGACCGTGACTGGAGCGTCGAGATCCCCGGGGTCGACGCCGTCCGCAACGCCTTCTCCAAGCCCGCCGAGCCCATCGCCCTGGCCTACGCGCAGGAGCAGAAGGTCACCGAGCAGTGCCAGGCGCTCTTCCAGGCCGCCCGGGCCGAGGGCGACGTCCTCAGCGAGCAGTTCATGCTGTGGTTCCTCAAGGAGCAGGTCGAGGAGGTCTCGTCGATGAAGACCCTCCTCACCATCACCGAGCGCGCCGGCGACGACTGGTTCCAGGTCGAGGAGCACCTCGCCCGCGAGCCCCAGGCCGACCCCGACGACGCCTCGGCCCCCGAGGCCGCGGGCGGCGTCCTCTAGCCCCGGTCGGCCAACGAGTCGACGAAGGCGCGTGCCGCCTCGACGAGTGGACCCGTCACCCTGATCGTGTGCTCACCTCGCACACCCGTGACGTATGCCGCGTCGTCCAGCTCCGCGCGCACCTCCTCGGGGGTGCCGAACGGGTCCTTGTCGCCCTGCACCACGTGCAGCGGGATGCCGGCCTCGACCGGCAGCCGCAGCTCGTCGGCCCGGGAGACCTCGGGACGCCCCGGCGGGTGCAGCGGGAACGACAGGCAGAGGACGCCGTCGGCACCGAGGACGGACGCGGTGCGGCAGGCGGCCCGGGCACCGTTGCTCTTGCCCGACAGGACGAGCGGACCCGGGAGGCGGCCACGCCCGGTGCGCAGCGACCGGACCACCGGCAGCCAGGCCTCGTCCTGCGGGATGGGACGCGGCGGCATACGCCGGCCTGCGACGCCCCACGCCTGTTGGACGAACGCGACCGCCCAGCCCGCGTCGACCAGACCGTCGCGCACGGCGAGGAGGTCTCCCCCGGTGAGCCGGCCGCTGGCCCCGTGGGTGAGCACGACCGTGCCGCGGGCGCGCACGGGCCGGTCCACATGGGCGTGCGCCGGCCCGAGCGGCGTCTCGACCTCGACGAGGCGACGGGTGCTCACGCGGTGCCGCCGAGGATCTCGCCGGTCATCGGGTCGACCACACCGCGCAGCTCGGACTCCGGGAGCGGGTCAAGCAGCTGCGGGCCGTTGGACCGGTTGCTGCTCACGGCCCGGGAGACGGGGTATGCCGTGAACCGCCCGCCCGGACGCGGCACCAACAGCTCGCCGACGTGGCCGAGGTCGGTGAGCTCGGGGTCGAGCCAGTCCGCCCACTGCTCCGGGTCGAGGACGAGGGGCTGGCGGTCGTGGATGCGGTCCAGCCCGGGCTCGGCCTCGGTCGTGATGATGGTGAACGTCGTGAGCCAGGCGGCAGGGTCGTCGTTGTCGGACACCGCGGGGTCGCGCCAGAACTCGTAGAGGCCGGCGAACGCACAGCTGGCCCCGTCGCCCCTCTCGGTGAAGAAGGGCTGCTTGAGGGGCTTGCCCTTGGCGTCGGTCGCCGTCGGCGAGGCCTGCCACTCGTACCAGCCGCGGGCCGGGACGAGGCAGCGACGACGCGCTGCCGCCTTGGCGTATGCCGGCTTCTCGAGGACCGACTCGGCGCGCGCGTTGATCATCCGCACGCCCGCCTTCGGGTCCTTGGACCAGCTCGGCACCAGGCCCCAGGTGAGCAGCCGCAGCTGGCGCGAGGGTGGCGCGTCGTCCTCGCCGCGCGGGGTCCGGGTGAGCACGACCGGGGCCTGCTTGGTCGGGGCCATGTTGTGGTCCGGGGTGCCGGCAGGTGGCGACTGGGGGTTGACGAGGACGCTGCGCGTCGGCTCGGTCGTGCGGTCGTCGTCGACCTCGAACTCGAGGGTCAGCTCGTCAGGGTTGGCCGTGGCCGCGTAGCGCCCGCACATGCACCCAATCTACGCAGCGGCGCTGACACGCAGCGACACGGAGCCGTGGGCAGCAACTACGGTAGGTGCAGGTCCACGATCCGTCCCGACCCGTGAGGAGGACGCATGTCCCTCGTGCGTCGCATTGCCCGTCCCATGCTCGCTGCCATGTTCGTCGTGGGTGGGCTCGACCAGCTCAAGCACCCCGGCGCCAAGGCCAAGGCTGCCCGCCCGGTCCTCGACCAGGCCTCCAAGGTGGGCCTGCCCGACGACCCCGAGCTGCTCGTCCGCGCCAACGGTGTGGCGATGGTCGGTGGCGGTGCGCTCCTCGCGAGCGGGCACGTCCCGCGCATCGCCTCGACCGTCCTCGCGGGCACGCTCGTCCCGACGACGCTCGCGGCACACGCCTTCTGGAACGAGTCCGACCCGCAGAAGCGGGCCCAGCAGAAGGTGCAGTTCCTCAAGAACCTCGGGCTGCTCGGCGGGCTCCTGCTCGCCGCCGTCGACACCGACGGGCGGCCGAGCCTGGCCTACCGCGCCCGCCGGGCCGGCGAGAGCGCCCAGCGCACCGTCCACATGACCAAGCGAGAGGCACGGCACGCCGCCAGGGCAGCCCGCCGCGAGGCACGACTGAAGGCGGCCCAGGCACAGAATGCCCTCCCCTGACTGGACCTGCCCGACCGCCGCGGGACCGGTCGACGCCACCGTCGCGCTCCCCGGCAGCAAGTCGCTGACCAACCGGTTCCTCGTCCTCGCCGCCCGCGCGGGCGGGGCGTCCCGCCTCCGAGCGCCCCTGCGCTCGCGCGACACCCTCCTCATGGCGGGGGCCCTGCGCTCGCTCGGGGTCGGCGTCGAGGACGTCGACGGTGACGACTGGCTCGTCACCCCCGGAGCCTCCACCGGTGACTCGGAGATCGACTGCGGCCTCGCCGGCACGGTGATGCGGTTCGTGCCACCGCTCGCCGCCCTCGCCGACGGTGGGGTGCGCTTCGACGGCGACCCGCACGCCCGCACCCGGCCGATGGGTCCGGCCCTCGAGGCGCTGCGCGCGCTCGGCGTCGACGTGGCCGACGACGGGAGGGGGACCCTCCCCTTCGTCGTCCGCGGGACGGGGTCGGTCCGAGGCGGTGACGTCACCCTCGACGCCTCGGCCTCGTCGCAGTTCATCTCGGCGCTGCTCCTCTCGGGCGCGCACTACGAGCAGGGTGTGACGATCCGCCACGAGGGCGCGCCCGTGCCCAGCCAGCCGCACATCGAGATGACCGTCGAGGCGCTGCGCGACGTCGGGGCCGACGTCGACGACACCGAGCCCGACGTCTGGCGGGTCGAGCCGGGACCGCTCAACCCCCTGGACGTCCAGGTCGAGCCGGACCTGTCCAACGCCGCACCCTTCCTCGCGGCAGCCCTCGTCACCCGTGGCCGGGTGCACGTCCCGGGCTGGCCGCAGCACACCACGCAGGCCGGTGACGACATCCGCGACATCCTCGACGAGATGGGCGCCGACGTCAGGCTCGCGCGCGACGGGCTCACCGTGAGCGCCGTCGACGGGTTCACCGGTGTCGACCTCGACCTCCACGACGCGAGCGAGCTCACGCCCGTCGTCGCCGCCCTCGCGGCGCTGGCCGACGGCCCGACGGTCATCCGCGGGGTCGCCCACATCCGGGGACACGAGACCGACCGGCTGGCGGCCCTCGCCCGCGAGCTCGGTGCCATGGGCGCCGAGGTCACCGAGACGCAGGACGGGCTGCACATCGTGCCGCGACGCCTCTCCCCCACCCGCTTCGCGACCTACGCCGACCACCGGATGGTCATGGCGGGCGCCGTCCTCGGCCTCGCCGTCCCAGGTCTCGTCCTCGAGGACCCCGGCACCGTCGCCAAGACGCTGCCCACGTTCACGGACCTGTGGTCCGGGATGCTGGGCGACGCCTCGGCGCAGGGACGCACCGCCTGATGGCCCGGTCGACGAGCGACTACGACGAGTCCGACGCCAAGGTCAGGCCCAACAAGCGGGGCAGCCGTCCCCGCTCCAAGGACCGGCCCGCGCACCTCGACGCCGTGCCCGCCAAGGTCACGACCGTCGACCGTGGCCGCTACACCGTGCTCGTGGGCGACGGTCTCGCGGACGAGCGGGTCGTCATCGCCATGCGCGCCAGGGAGCTCGGCCGCAAGGGCATCGTCGTCGGCGACGACGTGGCCCTCGTGGGAGACGTGTCCGGCAGCCCCGACGCCCTCGCCCGGATCGTCCGGGTCGAGCCCCGCCGCACCCTGCTCCGGCGCACCGCCGACGACACCGACCCCGTCGAGCGGGTCATCGTCTCCAACGCCGACCAGCTCGTGGTCGTCTCGGCCCTGGCCAACCCGGAGCCGCGCCCGCGCCTCATCGACCGCTGCCTCGTCGCGGCCTACGACGCCGGCATGTCGCCGCTGCTCGCGCTCACCAAGGCCGACCTGGCCGACCCCGAGCCGTTCCTCGAGAACTACGCCCCGCTCGAGGTGCCATCGGTGGTCACCGCCACCTCGGGCGACGACGGCACCGACGGCCTCGAGGCCCTGCGTGATGCCCTGCGCGGTCGGGTCAGCGTGCTCGTCGGGCACTCCGGCGTCGGCAAGTCGACGCTCGTCAACGCCCTGGTGCCCGGCGCCTACCGCGCGACGGGTGTGGTCAACGACGTGACCGGGCGTGGACGGCATACGAGCACGTCCGCGATCGCGCTGCGGCTCCCCGACGGCGGCGGGTGGGTCATCGACACTCCCGGCATCCGGTCCTTCGGGCTGGCGCACGTCGACCCCGAGCGGATCATCGTCCACTTCCCCGACCTCGAGGCCGGCACCGACGAGTGCCCCCGCGGCTGCACCCACGACGAGGAGGAGTGCGCCCTCGACGCCTGGGTGGCCGGTGGCCATGCCGGCCCCGCAGGAGCCTCACGGCTGGAGTCCCTCCGACGGCTGCTGCGCACGCGGACGCCGCAGAGGGGCGACTGACTCCTCACCACGGCGACGACGAGGGCCCGGACGAATGCTTCCTTCCGGGCCCTCGTCGTGTGCTGCTGACCTGGTGTCGCGTCAGACCCGCGGGTCGCGCTGCTCCGTCGGCTCGTCGTCGATGAGCCGGTTCGTGTCGGCCGGGCGGTCCAGCGGACCCTCGGTCTCGCCCACGACCTGCGAGCCCTGCGCCACGCTCGCGGCGTCGGCAGGCAGGAGGCCGTCGTCCTCGGCGAAGGCGTCGAGGTCGACGACGTCGGTGCTCGCGAAGCGGGTGTCCACCTCGACGTCCGAGACGTCGACGGTCTCGACGATGACGCGCGGCTCTGCGAACAGGCAGGCCGAGCGGTGCTCGCCGACGCCGTCCGGACGGTCGATCAGCTCGGGGTCGTCGACCTTGCAGCGGTCCTGCGCCTTGAAGCAGCGCGTGTGGAAGCGGCAGCCCGAGGGCGGGTTCGCCGGCGACGGGACGTCACCGGTGAGCACGATCTGCTCACGCTTGCCACGCATCAGCGGGTCCGGGACCGGGACCGCGGACAGCAGGGCCTGCGTGTAGGGGTGGGTCGGCCGCTGGTAGATCTGCTCCTCGGTGCCGAGCTCGACCATGCGCCCGAGGTACATCACGCCGACACGGTCGGAGATGTGCCGGACGACCGACAGGTCGTGCGCGATGAAGATGTAGGACAGGCCGAGCTCGTCCTGCAGCTTCTCCATGAGGTTGATGACCTGCGCCTGCACCGAGACGTCGAGCGCGGAGACCGGCTCGTCGCAGATGAGCACCTTGGGGCGCAGCGCGATGCCGCGGGCGATGCCGATGCGCTGGCGCTGTCCGCCCGAGAACTGGTGCGGGTAGCGGTTGATGTGCTCCGGGTTGAGGCCCACCATCTCCAGGAGCTCCTGGACGCCCTTCTTGCGACCACCCTTGGGGACGACGTCGGGGTGGATCTCGAACGGCTCCCCGATGATGTCGCCGACCGTCTTGCGCGGGTTGAGCGACGTGTAGGGGTCCTGGAACACGATCTGGATGTCGCGACGCAGCTTGCGCATCGCGGACCCGCTCTGCGAGTACATGTCGACACCGTCGAAGTTCACGGTGCCCGACGTCGGCTCCTCGAGACGCATGAGGACGCGGCCCAGGGTGGACTTGCCACAGCCGGACTCGCCGACGATGCCGAGGGTCTCGCCCCGCTGGAGCTCGAACGAGACGCCGTCGACGGCCTTGACCTGACCGGTCGTGGTGCGCAGCACACCACCCTTGATCGGGTAGTGCTTGTAGAGGTTGTCAGCCTTGAGAATGACGTCAGCCATTGAGGACCTCCTCGGCGAAGTGGCAGGCGGAGTCCTGGTTGGCCACGTGACGCAGCTCCGGGACGTCGGTGCGGCAGATGTCCTGGGCCATGCGGCAGCGCGGGTTGAACGCGCAGCCCGGCGGGATCCTGGTGAGGTTCGGCGGCAGGCCACCGATGGCGGCGAGCGTCTGGCCCTTCTGGTCGAGTCGGGGGATCGACTCGAGCAGACCGCGGGTGTAGGGGTGCGCCGGGCGGGCGTAGAGGTCCTCGATCCCCGCCTGCGCGACGATGCGACCGGCATACATGACCGAGGCGCGGTCCGCGACGTCGGCCACGACACCGAGGTCGTGGGTGATGAGGATGAGGCCCATCTGACGCTCCTCCTGGAGCTCAGCGAGCAGGGCCATGATCTGCGCCTGGACGGTGACGTCGAGGGCGGTGGTCGGCTCGTCGGCGATGAGGACCGCCGGGTCGAGCGCGATCGCCATCGCGATCATGATGCGCTGGCGCATGCCGCCGGAGAACTGGTGCGGGTAGTTCTTGACCCGGTCCTTGGCTCCGGGGATCGCGACGCGCTCCATGAGGCGGACGGCCTGGGCATAGGCGTCGGACTTGTTCATGCCCCGGTGCTGCCGGAACATCTCGCCGATCTGCCAGCCGACGGGGAACGTCGGGTTGAGCGAGCTGAGCGCGTCCTGGAAGATCATCGAGATCTCCGGGCCGCGTGCCCTGCGGCGCTGGTCCTCCGGCATGGTCAGCAGGTCCTGGCCGCAGTAGCGGATGGCACCCGACGGGATGACGGCCGGCGGCATGTCGAGGATGCCCATGATCGCCTGAGCGGTCACGGACTTGCCGGAACCGGACTCGCCGAGGATCGCGAGCGTCTCTCCCTGGTGCAGGTCGAACGAGACACCGTTGATCGCCTTGGCCACGCCTTCGGCGGTGTGGAACTCGACGAAGAGGTTGTCGACCTCGAGGAGGCGGCCGCTGTCGTCGGGCTTGTAGTCCGAAGCGGGCGCCACTGACTTGGTGGTGGTGGTCACTGGTTGCTCCTCCTGCTCATCGAGACTTCGGGTCGAAGGCGTCACGCACGGCATCGCCGAGCAGGATGAACGCCAGGACCGCGAGGCTGAGGAACAGACTGGGGAAGAGAAGGATGTGCGGGTAGGTGCGGACGGCCACGAGGGCGTCGCTGATCGCCACACCCCACGAGATCGCCGGCGGGGTCAGGCCGATACCGAGGAACGACAGCGTCGCCTCCGCCACGATGAAGCCGCCGAGGTTGATCGTCGAGACGACGATCGCCGGCGCGAGGGCGTTGGGGAGGATGTGCGAGCGGATGATCCGCAGCGGGCTCGCGCCCAGGGCCCGCGCCGCGAGGACGTACTCGTTGGGCTTGACCTGCAGGACGCTCGAGCGCATGAGGCGCGCGATCGAGGGCCAGCCGAAGATCGTCAGGGTGAGCACGACCTTGCCGACGATGACGAGGTACGGGGTCGACTGCGGGTTGTTGGGGAAGCTCGCCATGAACAGGATGCCGCCGAGGAGCAGCGGGATCGCGAAGAAGATGTCCGTGATGCGCGAGACGACCGCGTCGATCCAGCCACCGTAGAAGCCGGCGACGATGCCGACGACGCCGCCGACGATGAGGGTCGTCAGCGAGGTGAGGATGCCGACGATGATCGAGGCCCGGGCGCCGTAGATCGTGCGGGCGAAGATGTCGTAACCCTGGCCGTCGGTGCCGAAGATGTGCGCACCGCTCGGGGTGTCGCGCACGTTGTTGATGTCGCCGAAGGTCGGGTCGGTCCGGGTGAACAGCGAGGGCCAGACCGCCATGAGCACGAACGCCGTGATGAGGGTCACGGAGATCCAGAAGATCTTGTTCTTGCGCAGCGATCGCCACGCGTCCTGGGCGAGCGAGCGGGCCTCGCCCACGTCCTCGCCCGCGGTGGGCTGGACGCTGACGGCAAGGGAGTCAGTCATGGCTGATCCTCGGGTCGAGCACGCCGTAGAGAAGGTCGACGAGCAGGTTGACGAGCAGGTACACGATGACGAGCACGGTCACCGCGGAGACGACGGCGACACCGTCACGGGAGTTGATGCCCTTCCAGATGTAGCCACCCACTCCCTGGATGTTGAAGATGCGCTCGGTCACGATGGCCCCACCGAGGAGCCCGCCGAAGTCGGCGCCGATGAAGGTGACGACCGGGATGAGCGAGTTGCGCAGGGTGTGGACGCCGACGGCGCGGGACTTCGTCAGACCCTTGGCTGCTGCCGTGCGCACGTAGTCGGCGCGGAGGTTCTCGACGAGGTTGGTCCTCGTGAGTCGCGCGACGTAGGCGATGGAGAGCGAGCCGAGGACGAAGGCGGGCAGCACGAGTGACCACGTCGAGGCCTCGAGGCTCGGCACGGTGGCAGGGAACAGGCCCCACTTGATGCCGAAGAGGTACTGGAGCAGCACACCGATGACGAAGACGGGGATGGAGATGACGAACAGCGTGCTCACGGTGACGAGGTTGTCGATGAACCTCCCCTTGCGCACACCGGCCAGGACACCGGCGAGGATGCCGATGATGGCCTCGAAGGCGATCGCCATGAGCGCGAGCCGGCCGGTGATCGTGTAGCGCTTGGCGAGGTCGTCCTTGACCGGGATCCCGTAGTAGTTGGTCCCGAGGTCGCCCTGGACGAACTTGCCGAGGTACTTGCCGTACTGCACGGGGAGCGGGTCGTTGAGGTTGTGCTCCTCGCGGAACTTCGCAACGAACTCCGGGGAGCAGGGGCGTTCACCGCACTTGCCGGCGGTCGGGTCTCCGGGCAGGGCGAAGACCATGGCGAAGATGATGAAGGTTGCTCCCAGAACCACCGGGATCATCTGCAGCAGTCGCCTGACGATGTACTTGCCCATGTCACCTCCTGGGTCACTTTCGGCCCAGTCCGCGGTGGCGGAGGGGCACGGCGAGACGGCACACGCGCGTCTCGTGAAGTCGGGTATGGCCTTGTGAGCCGGGCCAGAACTGCAACATACCTGACGCGGCAGAGGGCATCGGGCGAGCTGGAGCTCAGGATGGGGCGGGCGCCCCGTAGGGGGAAATGTACCCCCGGCATGCTGTCGGCCTGCCGGCGAGTGCCGGCAGGCCGACAGCCTGCTGATGTCGGGTCAGGTGCTCACCCGACACGCTGGGGTCACTTCAGCGAGATACCCGCGTAGTCCGGCACACCGAACGGCGTGACCTTGACGTTGGTGACCTTGTCCGACCAGCCCATGGTGGTCGTGGAGTACCAGAGCGGGATGGTCGCCATGTCCTTGGCGATGATGCCCTCGGCCTCCTGGTAGAGCTTGTTCGAGGCGGCAGCGTCGGTGGCCGCAGCGGCCTCCTTGAGCTTGGCGTCGAACGCCGGGTCGGAGAAGTCACCGTCGTTGGACGAGGCGCCCGTGCCGTAGAGCGGCGCGAGGAAGTTCTCGATCGACGGGTAGTCCATCTGCCAACCGGTACGGAACATGCCCTTCATCTTCCGGTCGTGGATCAGGGTCCGGAAGGTGGAGAAGTCGACCACGGGGGTGGCGACACAGTCGACACCGAGAGCCTGCTTGATGCTGTTGCAGGTGGCCTCGGTCCACTCCTTGTGCGACGCGTCGGCGTTGTACGACAGGGTGATCTTGCCGCCCTTGAAGCCACCCGCCTTGGCGAGCTGCTCCTTGGCCTTGGCCGGGTCGTACTTGCAGAACTCGCCACAGACGTCGGCCTTGTAGCCGTCGACGACCGGGGAGACCCAGCCGGTGGCGGGCTCACGCGTGCCGTTGAAGATGGCCTTGATGATGGCCTCACGGTTGATCGCCATGGAGATGGCCTTGCGGATCTCCGGACCGTAGTTCGGGTCCACCTTGGCGGGGGCCGTGGTGATCGTCTGGATGACGCCGACCGGCTTCTGGAGGTTGCGGTCCGGAAGGTCGGTCTTGTACTTGTCGTCGATCTGGGCGCTGGCCGGGACCTCGTCGGTCACGTCGAGCTGGTTGGCCTGGACGTCGGCGTAGGCCGCGTTGCTGTCCTGGTAGATCTTGAACGTGATGTTGTCGAGGTTGCCCTTGCGCGCGCCGCTGTAGTCGGCGAACTTCGAGAGCTTGATCTCGGCGTTCTTGGTCCAGGAGTCGACCTTGTAGGGGCCGGCGGCGATCGGCTTGTCACCGAAGGCCTTGGGGTCCGCGAAGAACGCGTCGGGCTGGGGCGAGAACGCCGTGTAGCCGAGGCGGACGGGGAGGTTCGAGACCTTCTCGGTCGTCTTGATGGTGAAGGTCGTGTCGTCGACGACCTTGAGGCCGGTCAGCTCCTTGGCCTTGGGCGTCGGGGCCTTCTGCGGGCCGTCGCCGTCCGGGTCCTCGGACTGGAGGTCCGCGTAGCCCTCGATGGGCTCGAAGAAGTAGGAACCGAGCTGGGCGTTGGGGCCGTAAGCGGTGTAGTTCCAGGCGTCGACGAAGTTCTTGGCCTTGACGACCGTGCCGTCGTGGAACTTGTAGTCCTTCTTGAGCTTGACCGTGAAGTTCTGGTTGTCCGAGGTCTCGATCGACTCTGCGATGTCGTTCTCGGGAGCAGCGGTGTCGACGTTGTACTTGACCAGCTTGGCCGTGATGACGTCGAGCACGTTGCCGCCACACGTCTCGGACGTGTTGCCCGCGATCAGGGGGTTCTCCGGGTTGCAGCCACGAACCGTGATGGCGCCGCCGGTCTTGGCCGCGGCGCCGCTGTCCGTGCTGCCGCCCTCATCGCCGCCGCCGCCACAACCAGCGAGCAGCAGTGCTGCCGCCGAGATACCGGCAACGGCCACCGTGCGAGTGGTTCCTCGCATGGATGTCCTCCTACGTGTCGATCCGTTCCAGGGAAAGTGAACGGACATCAAGTGAGAGCCGGTCCCGGTCGGGTGGCCCCCGCGTGCCATGGGAGGCACGCGGTCCCCATGTAAGACCACATCGGCGACTCGCGGGAGGGGCGTGACCGACACGAGACCCGATTGTGACCGTAGTGAGGGGCTACGGTGACGGGCGTGCCGACCTACGACGACGACCTGCGACTCGCCCATGTCCTCGCCGACGCCGTGGAGCGGGTGACCGTCTCCCGCTTCCGGGCCGAGGACCTCCGGGTGGAGTCCAAGCCCGACCTCACGCTCGTGAGCGACGCCGACCGCAGCGCCGAGGAGCTGGTGCGCTCACAGCTCAAGAGGACCCGCCCGCGCGACGCCGTGATCGGCGAGGAGATGGAGGCCACCGGACACGGTCCACGGCAGTGGGTCATCGACCCCATCGACGGCACCCACAACTTCGTGCGTGGCGTGCCGGTGTGGGCGACCCTCATCGGACTCATCGACGCCGGGCAGCCGGTCCTCGGCCTCGTCGCCGCACCCGCACTCAACCGCCGGTGGTGGGCCGCCGTGGGCAGCGGGGCCTGGGCAGGACGCAGCCTCACGTCGGCGAAGCGCATCTCGGTCTCGCAGGTCTCCACGCTCTCCGACGCCTCGCTGTCCTACAGCTCGGCGACGTCGTGGGAGGCGGTCGGCCGTCAGGAGGCGGTCCTCGACCTCGCCCGCGACTGCTGGCGCGAGCGCGCCTTCGGGGACTTCTGGTCCTACATGCTCCTGGCCGAGGGAGCCGTCGACATCGCGGCCGAGCCGGAGCTCAACCTGCACGACATGGTCGCCCTCGTCCCGATCGTCACCGAGGCGGGCGGCCGGTTCACGTCGCTCAAGGGTGAGGACGGACCGTTCGGTGGCAACGCCGTGGCCACCAACGGTCTGCTCCACGACGAGGTCCTGGCGCGCATCGGCCTCTGAGCCGTCACCCGCCCGGTGGACCCGGCGTCAGGCCGGGACCACCGTCACCGGTCCGAGGCCCAGCCCCTCGATGCCCTCGCGCAGGCTCGCGGCGTCGCCCACGACGACCACGACCCACTCCCCCGTGACGACGTCCGTGTATGCCGTGGTGAGGGCCGCGTCGTCGAGCTCGCGCATCGCGGCGAGCGTCGTCGTCTGGAAGTCGAGCGGGAGGCCCTCGATGGCCAGGGCCGACGCCTCGTCGGCGACGGCGTCCGCCGTCGCATAACGACCCGGCGCCGTCTGCACGACGTAGTCCACCCCACTGCGGATCTCGGCCTGCGAGAACCCTTCTCGCGCCGTACCGAGGATCTCGACGAGCAGCCTGAGTGCATCGACGGTGGCGTCGGCACGCACCGAGCCCGCGGTGACGAAGGACCCGCCCCGGGCACGCGGCCGGAAGGCGGCGCGGATGCCGTAGGTGTAGCCCTTGTCCTCGCGCAGGACGGCGTCGACACGGGCGCTCGGCGACCCCCCGACCATGAAGCTGAGGACGGGGTAGGGCGCCCAGCCGGTCGCGACCGACCGGTCCGGACCGGGCACCGCGACCGACAGCTCGCTCTGCACCGATCCCGGCCGGTCGACGAGGACCACGCGGGCCCCTCCCCCGGCGGGAACGGGCGGTCGGGCCGGCGTGGCCGGCACGTGGTCGGGGTTGGTCCAGCCACCGAGCCCGGTCGCGACCACGTCGGCGACGTCGACGCCGTCGAGGTCACCGGCGACGACGAGGGTGGCGCCGCGCGGGCCGATGTGCCTGCGGTGGAACTCGACGACGTCGTCACGGCCCATCGCGGAGATGGTCGCGGGCGTCCCGGCGGCCGGGCGGGAGGCGCGCTCGGTCGGGGCCCACAGGGTGGCGGTGAGCTCGCGGGCGGCGCGGTGCGGTGCCGAGGCCCGTTCCTGCTCGATCTCCGCGAGGCGGCTGCGCAGGATGCGGCGTACCTCGTCCTGCGGGAACGCCGGCTCGGCCAGCGTCTGGCGCAGCAGGTCCAGCGCCTGGGGCAGGAACCGCTGCGGCACGTCGACGTCCACGCTCAGGGCGCCGTCGGTCACCGCGGCGCCCAGCACCATTCCGGTGCGTTCCATGAGCTCGGCGAACTCCTCGCTCGAGTGCTCCGCCGTGCCCTCGTCGAGCAGGCGTGCGGTCATGGCCGCGACGCCCTCGCGGTCGGCCGGCTCGTCGGTGAGCGACAGCGGGACGACGAGCCGCAGGGACACGACGTACTGGCCGGGGACGGCATACGTGAGAAGTCGTATGCCGTTGTCCGTCACCGACTCCTGTGGCAGCGGGAAGGCCCACGGCTCGGGGGCCGCGACCTCCGGACGGGGCACGGTCGTGGTGCTCATGCGACCTCCTCAGTCTCGACGTCGGCGCGGTAGGCGACCACCGCGCGGCTCTCGGGACGCAGCCAGGTGGCGGCCGCGAGCCGCACCTGCTCCGGCGTCACCGCACGCAGGCGGTCGAGGTGGGTGTTGACGAGGTTCGGGTCGCCGTGGAGCGAGGTGTAGTGCGACAGGGCGTCGGCCCGCTCCTCCTGGCTCGCGAGCATCGACAGCCAGCCGCGCTCGGCCTGGGCGAGGGCGGCATCCATCTCGGCCTCGGTCGGGCCCTCGACGGCGAACCGCTCGAGCTCCTCGACGAGGGCCCGCTCGACGGCGTCGGTGTCGACCTCGTCGGCGATGTCGAGCACGAAGAACCCGAGGGAGACTCCGTCGACGAAGCCCCACGAGGTCGCGTGTGCGCCGAGGGCGGTCTGCTCCTTGCGCACGAGCCGCCGGACGAGACGTGACGAGGCCAGCCCGCCGAGCGCGTCGAGCGCGAGGCTCACGGCGTTGAACTCCTCGGTCTCGTCGACGGGCAGCCGGAAGGCGACGTGGAGACGGTCGTTGGGGACGTCCTCGCGGCGCTCGACCCGGACCGGTTCGGTCAGCGGCGTCAGCGGTGCGACGGGGGGACGTCGCGGCTCCTCGCTGGCCTCGATGGAGCCGAAATAGCGCTCCACGAGGGCGAATCCGTCGTCCGGCGTGACGTCGCCGCAGAGCGTGAGCACCGTGTTGTCCGGTGCGTAGTGGCGGCGGAAGAACGCGTGGACGTCCTCGAGGCTCGCGGCGTCGAGGTCCTCCATCGAGCCGATGGTCGGGTGGTGGTAGGGGTGCCCCTCGGGGAAGGTCGCGGCATAGACGTCGATGAGCGCGTTGCCGTAGGGCTGGTTGTCGTAGCGCTGGCGCTTCTCCTCCTTGACCACGTCCCGCTGGTTGTCGAGGTTCGCCTGGTTCACCGCGTCGAGCAGGTGACCGTGCCGGTCCGCCTCGAGCCACAGCGCGAGCTCGAGCGCACCCTTGGGCACCGTCTCGAAGTAGTTGGTCCGGTCGAACCAGGTCGTCGCGTTGAGCCGTCCGCCCTGCGCCATGAGCGCCTCGAAGTGCTCACCGCTGGCGACGTTGCGCGAGCCCTGGAACATGAGGTGCTCGAAGAGGTGCGCGAACCCGGTGCGCCCGGGCGCCTCGTGGCGCGAGCCGACTCCCACCCAGATGTTGACGGTGACGTTCGGAACGCTGGGATCCGGTGAGACGACGACACGCAGCCCGTTGGTGAGGGTGCGCTCGTGGACCGGGTAGTCGAGCGGCATGCCGCCACCCTACGTGCCGAGGGTGTGCCCGCCCCGCGGCTTCGCGGGTCGTCGACGACCCCCGGTGTATGCCGTGGGCTCAGCTCGCGTGCTCGGCCTCGGCCGCGGTCGTGCTGGCCGACGCCGACGACGCCGGGGTGGGGACGTGGTCGGACTCGACGACGGGGAGCTTGGGCAGGTCCTCGGGCGGGATGTTGCGGATGATGTTGCGCGCGAGGATCTGCTGGGCCGTCACGGTGCGCTCGGAGCGCCCACGCCCGATGAAGCTCACCATCCAGTGCAGGAGCGTGGTGATCCGCTGCTTGAACCCGATGAGGTAGACGATGTGGATCGCGAGCCACAGCACCCACGCGAGGAAGCCGGAGAACCGCAGCTTGCCGACGCTCGCCACCGCGCTGAACCGCGAGATGGTCGCCATCGAGCCCTTGTCGAAGTACGAGAACTTCTCGGGGGCGGGCTTGCCGTCGAGGCGCGCCTTGAGGTGCTTCGCGGCGTAGCGGGCGCCCTGGATCGCGACCTGCGCGACGCCGGGGAGATTGTCGAGGGCGGCCATGTCGCCGACGACGTAGACGTCGGGGCGGCCGGGCAGCGTGAGGTCGGGGTTGACCTTGACGCGGCCGGCGCGGTCGAGCTCGGCGTCGGACTGCGCGGCGAGCATGGCGCCGAGCTCGGAGCCCTGGACACCGGCGGCCCACACCTTGGTGGCGGCCTCGATCCGGTCGCGGGTGCCGTCGGCCTTCTCGATGTCGATGCCCGTGGAGTCGACGCCGACGACCTTGGTGCCCAGCTCGACCTCGACGCCCATCTTGGTGAGCCGGTCCTTCGCGGCGCCGCCGAGGCGGTCACCGAACGAGGGCAGCACCTTGGGCGCGGCGTCGAGCAGCACGATGCGGGCCTCGCGGGTGTCGATCGCCCGGAAGTCACGCTTGAGGGTGCGGTGCGCCAGCTCGGCGATCTGGCCGGCCATCTCGACACCGGTGGGCCCGGCGCCGACGACGACGAAGGTGAGGTAGCGGTCGCGCTCGGCGGGAGCGGTCGCGAGCTCGGCCCACTCGAAGGAGCCGAAGATGCGGCCGCGCAGCTCGAGCGCGTCGTCGATGCTCTTCATGCCCGGGGCGTACTCGGCGAAGTGGTCGTTGCCGAAGTAGGACTGGCCGGCGCCGGCGGCGACGAGCAGGGTGTCGAACGGCGTGACGGTCTCGCGGCCCAGGACCTCGCTGCGCACGGTCTTGGCCTCGAGGTCGATGTCGACCACGGTGCCGAGGATGACGCGGGCGTTCTTCTGGCCGGCGAGGATCTCGCGGGTGCTCGGCGAGATGCCGCCCTCGGACAGGATGCCGGTCGCCACCTGGTAGAGCAGGGGCTGGAACAGGTGGTGGGTCGTCTTGGCGATGAGGGTGACCTCGACGTCCTTGCGGCGACGCAGTGCCTGCGTGCCGAAGAGCCCTCCGAAGCCCGAACCGATGACGACGACGCGGTGCGCGGTCATGCTGTGCCTCCTCGAAACTGGCCGGATGACCTCCACCCTGCCGGAAAACGACGAACGGCGGGCCGTCTGTGACGACCCGCCGTTGTCGGTTGGTAGCGGGGGCAGGATTTGAACCTGCGACCTCCGGGTTATGAGCCCGGCGAGCTACCGAGCTGCTCCACCCCGCGATGAGTGAGGACCTTGCGGTCGCTCGGTGATCACTAGGTTACGGGACGCCGGCGGCAGGACCAAATCAGGGTCGGTACGTGGGGACGACATGGTGCCGGGGGCCGCGCTGGGGAACCGGGGACTCCCCCGCTGCGGGCCGGGCTGCGCTGCGGCAGTGGGACGATGGCTCGCATGTGGACCGGTGACAGGAGGGCGACCTCCCCGACGTCGCGACCGCCCACCCTCGACTTCGGGGTCCGGGACCTCGTGCGTCTCAACCCCGTCCCGGCCGGCTCGCACCGGGTCGCAATCCGAGCTGGTCTCAGCGTCGCGGTCCCCCTGCTCACCGTGATCGCACTCGACCGGACGCCGTGGGCGGTGTATGCCGCGTTCGGCGCCTTCACCTCGTTGTACGGCCGCAACCGGGTCCACGTCCCCCGCGCCGTCATGCAGGCGAGCGCCGGCGTGGCGCTGGTGACGTGCGTCGTCCTGGGCGCGGCGGTCTCGGCCTCGGGTGCCGGGCCGTGGACGCGCGTCCTGGTGGCCGTCGCCGTGGCCGGGGCCGGGTCGATGGTGTCCACGGTGCTCGACTGGCACCCGCCGGGCCCACTGTTCCTGATCTTCGCGTTCGGGACCGTGGCCGCGACGCACGCGTCCTGGTCCGACGTCCCCGTGGCCCTGGCCGTGAGTGCGGCGAGCGCCGCCTTCGCGCTCGTCGTGGGGAACGTCGGGGCCGTCGTGGCCCGCATCGCGCGCCAGCCCCACGCCGCCCTGGTCTCACCGTGGAGCCCGGACCCCCTGCGCTACATGGTCGCGGTGGGTGTCGCGGGAGCCGTCGCCACGAGCGCCGGTCTCGGCCACTCCTGGTGGGCGATGGTTGCGGCGGCAGCACCCCTGAGCGTGCGTGGCCGGGCCCACCAAGCGCTGCGCGCCGGTCACCGCATCGCCGGCACGATCCTCGGGCTCCTCACGAGCATCCCGCTGCTCCTGCTCGGGCTCGACCCGGTGCCGCTCGTGCTCGTCGTCGTCGCGCTCCAGATCGTCACCGAGCTCCTCGTCGGTCGCAACTACGGGCTGGCCCTGCTGTTCATCACCCCGATGGCGCTGCTCATGGGTCAGCTCGGGGCCTCGCAGTCGGCGCCGGACCTCGTCCTCGACCGGGGCGTCGAGACGGTCATCGGAGCGGTCGTCGCCATCGCTCTCCTCGCAATGGAGAACCGCCGCGCCCACCAGTGGTGAGCGCGGCGGCCCTCGTGACGCAGGGTTCGACCGGTCGGGTCAGGGCGACGCCGAGGGGCTCGGCGACGGGGTGGCCGACGGGCTGGCCGACGCACCGGGAGCGGGGGTCGCGAGCTGCGGGCTGAGTGCCGCCGCACGCGCGATCGCGTCCTGGAGGTCCTTCTGCGCCACGCCGTATGCCGCGAAGTCACCCTTCTTGAGTGCCGCCTGACCGGCCGCGTTGGCCGCCTCGATGTCCTTGATGACCTCGGCCAGCTGGGCGGTCGGCGTCTGGTCGGGTGGCGTCTGACCACCCGGGGCCGGCGTGCCACCCGAGTCGGTGCCGCTGTCGCCGGCACTCGCGCCGGAGTTGCCACCGAACAGGCCGTCGAGCGCCTGGTCGAGCGTCTCGCCCCAGGCGATCCGCTTGCCGAACACGGCGACCGTCGCCTTGTTCTGCGGGAACGAGCCGCCCTCGCGGGAGGCCTGGACGTACATTGGCTGGACGTAGAGCAGGCCCTCACCCACGGGGAGCGTGAGCAGGTTGCCGTAGGTCAGCTGCTTGCCCGACTGACGGTTCTGCGCGATGAACTGGCTGAGGTTGAGCGGCTCGCTCGGGCTCTGCGAGCGAGCCGTGCTCACCTCGATCTGGTTCTGCACCTGGCCGGGCCCGTCGACCGCCGAGTTGCGTGGCAGCTCGAGCAGCCGCATCTTGCCGTAGGTGTCCGCCTGCTTGCCGGCCGTGCCACCCGCGTCGGAGTCGACGGCGAGGAACCCACGCAGGATCTCTCGGCCCGAGCCCGACGGGATGAACGTCGTGGTCAGCGAGAAGGCCGGCGTGGTCTGGTCCGGCATCGCGAGCGACTGGTAGTAGACCGGCTGGTCCTGGGTCGCGTGCGTCGGGTCCTTGGGCACCCGCCAGAAGTCGCCACCGCCGTAGAACGAGTTGGCGTCGGTGACGTGGTAGCTCGAGAGCAGCTGGCGCTGGACCTTGAAGAGGTCCTGCGGGTAGCGGACGTGGCTCATGAGCTGTGCCGACATCTCGGACATCGGCGAGACCGCTCCGGGGAAGGCCTTGCTCCACGCCTTGAGGATGGGGTCCTTGGTGTCCCAGCCGTAGAGCTTGACCTGGCCGTCGTAGGCGTCGACGGTGGCCTTGACCGAGTTGCGGATGTAGTTGACCCGCCCGGCGCCGGCGACGACGACGCTCGAGCGCTCGCTCACCGAGTCGGAGGTCGCCTCGGCGAGGTCGGTGAGGCGGCTGTTGGGGTAGCGGGCCGTCGTCGTGTAGGCGTCGACGATCCACTTGACCCGGCCGTCGACGACGGCGGGGTAGGCGTTGCCGTCGACCGTGAGCCACGGGGCGACCCGCTCGACGCGCTCGCGGGGAAGGCGGTGGTCGAGCAGGCGCGAGTCGCTGTTGACCGCGTCCGAGAGGAGGAACTTCGGCTCGCGGTACTTCACGGCATACGCGAGCTTGCGGCCGAAGGAGCCGATGGCGACGCCGCCACTGCCCTCGTAGGTGTTGTTGGCCTGGCCGCCCTCGCCCTGGTCGTCGGGGAAGTCGAACTCGCGCGGCTTGGCCCCCTCGGGGGCGCCGACGATGGAGTACTGCGGTGACTCCTCGCCGAAGTAGATGCGCGGCTCGTAGTCGACGCCCATCGGGCCCTTGGTGGAGAACCCGCTCGAGAAGAACTGCGGGTCGCCCTCAGTGGTGCGCTTGTTGCCGTAGGCGCCGATGAAGCCGAAGCCGTGGGTGTAGACGGTGTGGTCGTTGAGCCAGTTGCGCTGGTTCTCGGGGACACCGCTGAGGTTGAGCTCGCGCACGGCGACGACGGAGTCGCTCTTCTTGCCGTCGATGGCGTAGCGGTCGACGTCGAGGATGTCGGGGAAGGCGTAGTACTGGCGCAGACCCTCGAACTGGCGGAAGGTCGGCGACACGACGTTGGGGTCCACGAGGCGGATGCCCGGGATGGTCTCGGCGTCCTCGCGCAGCTGGCCCGGCTCGGCGTCGGTCGTCGCGGAGTACGGCGTCTTCTTGATGCCGTCGATGCCGAAGGCGGCACGCGTCGCGTCGATGTTGCGCTGGATGTACTGGGCCTCGAGCGACTTCTCGGACGGGCGGACCTTGAGCGACTGGACCGCAGCCGGGTAGAGGCCGCCGGCGACGACCGCGAGCACCGTGAGCAGCCCGACGCCGATGAGCGGCAGACGCCAGCTGCGCGTCCAGATCGAGGCGATGAAGAACCCGGCGCACATCACCGTCGCCACCGCGAGGATCGCCTTGATCGGCAGCACCGCGTTGGCGTCGGTGTAGGTGATGCCGGTGATGAGCTTGGACTCGCTCGTCGTGAGGCTGTAGCGGTCGAGCCAGTAGGCGGCCGCACGCACCAGGGCGAGCAGCGAGGCCAGGGTCGCGACCTGGATGAAGGCTGCACGTGTGGTCTCACCGCGGCCCGGCAGCTGGAGGCCGCCGTAGACGTAGTGGGTGAACGCCGCGGCGAGCAGGGCGAGCAGCAGGACGACCGTGAAGAAGCTGACGAGGAAGCGCAGCCACGGGAGCGTGAAGACGAAGAAGCCCACGTCGAGGCCGAACTGGGGGTCCTTGGTCCCGAAGGGAACGGCGTTGCGCCACAACAGGAACGTGCGCCAGGCACCCATCGCGGCAGCACCGGCGAGGAGTCCCAGCACCGACGGCACGACGATCGTCGCGAGCCGCCGCAGCGGGTCGAGGACCTGGCGGTACTGGTCGAGCACCTGCGCCGACGGCGAGGGCAGGATGCGCCGCGGACGGGCGCGGTAGGCGACCACGAGGCTCGCCGCGACCGCTCCCGCGGTGATGACGAAGGCGGCGACGAAGAGCAGCACCCGGGTGCCGAGCTGGGTGAGGAAGACGTCGCGGAAACCGACCGAGTCGTACCACCAGACGTCGGTGAGGACGCCGGCCGCCATGAGCGCGAGGATCGCGACCCCGGCGAGGATGGCGAGGGTGGTGCCGAGGGGTCCCCTCTTGGGGGGCACCCCCGCGCCACCGGGACGGCCGGGCCGTCGGATGCGACCACCCGAACCCGCTCCGCCCCCCGGTCCGGAGCCGCGCGCGGGCCCGCCCGGGTCACGCGGACCGGACCCCCCGGACTGCTTGTCTGCGTCGTCGGGGTCGATACCGTCGAACCACTCTGGCCGGCTCACTGTTCGCTCACTCCAGGTCCGTGAACTCCCCGGGAGGACCCGGGCTGAAGGGTCAACCTATCTTCCCGACATGTGTGCGCGAGGATGGCCCCGTGACCTCCGCCTCGCAGCCCGTGACCGAACCCCTCTCCCTCGCAGCCCTCGACACCGAACGCCACGTCGCGTCGGCGGGATGGGACCAGCCGCCGCGACTGTTCGCGCTCGTGTCCACGGCCGACCTCGTCAGCCGGGAGCCGCAGCTGGCCGCAGGGCTCACGGTCTCGGACCAGGTCGACGGCGCGCTCACCGCCATCGAGCAGGAGGACCTGCCCGACAACGAGTCGATCGAGTCGCTCCTCGGCCAGATCGCCTGGCCCGACACCGTGCTCGGCTGCGCCATCGTCGTCGAGCGTCTCGTCGTCCCGCCGGAGGCCGAGCGCGACCTGCCCCGCGACCGGGAGGCGGCCGTCGCCGCCCTCGCCGAGCACCCCGACCGCCGCGACGTCCGGCTCCTCGCGGCCGTGACGCGGGACGGCCGCAGCATCTGCCTCCTGCGCCAGCGCGAGCACGACAGCGACGACCGGGTCGCCACCGGCGCCGACATCGCACCCGGCCTCGTCGCCGCGCTGCGGTCGACCTTCACCGACTGACCGGGTGGCCGGCCGGCGCTCTCAGCAGCGGGGCAGCGACGACACGTCGTCGGCGGCGATCGCCTTGACCGCACCGAGGGCGTCGGCGAACGTGCCGATCTTGACGACCTGGAGGCCGTCGGGGATGTGTCCGACGACCTCGTCGCAGTTGTCGGCGGGCGCGAGGAAGTAGTCGGCCCCTCCGTTGCGCGCGCCGGACAGCTTCTGGCGGATGCCGCCGATCGGGCCCACGGACTCGTCGGGCTCCATCGTGCCGGTGCCGGCGATGCGCTTGCCGCCGGTGAGGTCGCCGGGGGTGAGCACGTCGTAGACGGCCAGGGTGAACATCGTGCCGGCCGACGGTCCACCCACGCCTCCGGCCGTGATGGTCACGTCGACCGGGAGCTCGTAGTCCCGACCGAGCGCGACGCCGATGACCGTCCGGCCCTGCACGTCGCGCGGCGTCACCGAGACGGTCTTCTCGCTGCCGCTGCGCCGCACGACGATCGACACGGGCGTGCCGGCCTTCTGCGCGCGCACCGCGGCCTGGACGGCGGCGGCGTCGGGCGTGGCCGTGCCGGCCACGGAGACGATTTCGTCACCGGGCTCGAGCACGCCCTTGGCGGGTGAGCCCTCGGGGAGCTGGGAGACCACCACGCGCTCCGGGACGGTCCGGCCGGTCTCGCGCAGCGCGATGGCCGCGGCGACCTCCTGGGAGTCGACCATCTCGGCGGCGTTCTCCTGCTGGACCTGCTCGCGGGTGGTCTCGGTGGGGTAGATCTCCTCGCGCTTGTAGATCTCGTAGTCCTTGCGCAGCGCGGCCTCGGCGAGCTCGAAGACGTTGACGCGGACCCCCGGTCCCCCGCTGACGCGCACCGTCGTGAAGTCGAGAGCACCCTTGGCCGGGTATGCCGTGGCGCCCTTGACCTGGATGATCGGCTTGCCGTCGAGGTCGCCGAGGGTGTTGGTGATGGGTCCGGGCTGGAAGATCACGTAGGGCAGCGGGATGAACGACAGCCCGGCCGCGATGACGATGACGAGGAACAGCGAGGAGAGCAGGCCGCCACTCCGGCGGCTCACGGCATACGGGTTCGTCGTGGGCATCGCCCCGAGGTCGTGGGGCGCGGACTGGCCGTCACCGCTCGAGGCGGCGGGGTTGCGGAACCTCACGGAAGGCCGACCCACTCCGTGCCGCCGTCGCCCAGGTGCTGGTGCTTCCAGATGGGGACCTCGGCCTTGAGGGTGTCGATGAGGTCGCGGCAGGCCGCGAAGGCGGCATCGCGGTGCGCGGCCGCGGCGGCCACGACCACGGCGACGTCACCGACGTCGAGATGACCACTGCGGTGGAGCGCGGCGAGACGGACCGCACCCGACCGGGCAGCGACGGCGTGGCTCACCTCGACGAGGCGCGCTGCCGCCGTCGGGTGCACCGAGTAGTCGAGCGAGGACACCTCCTGGCCACGGTCGTGGTCGCGCACGACCCCGAGGAAGAGGGTGATGCCGCCACAGGTCGGGTCCTGGACGCTCGCGACGACCTCGTCGACGGACAGGGCCGCGTCCCGGATCTCGGCGAGGACGACCGTGCCGGAGAGGGCCGAGTCGGTCCTGACGTCGTGCTGCACGCGCTCCTCCTCGGAACTATCCCCGGGCCATCCGTGGTTGGGTACTGATGAGACCACATCATCGCACCGCCGCCCCAGGAGCCCCGCAGTGACCGATTCGCACGACCGTCCCGACGACTCCGAGGAGCCGGGCCTCCCGCCGGAGCTCGAGCAGGTGCTGCGCGGCCTCACCGGCGGTGCCGAGCTGGACCCCCAGATGGTCGAGATGATGCGCACCATGGGTCTGGACGACGTCGACCCGCAGATGCTGCAGATGGTCGCCGGACAGGTGCAGGCGATGTTCGCCGGCGCCGACGAGAGCGGGTCGGTGGACGTCACCGTCGCCACCGACATCGCCCGCAAGACGATCGCCGCCGAGGGCGACCCGTCGGTCACCGCCACCGTGACGTCCGAGGCCCGCGAGGCCGTCGACGTCGCCAACCTCTGGCTCGACGCCGTGACCGACCTCGACCACTCCGGGCTCCTCGGTCGCGCCTGGAGCCGGGCCGAGTGGGTCGAGGCCACGATGCCGGTGTGGCGCGACCTCGTCGACCCGATCGCCGTGGGCGTCGGCGACGCCATGGGCGCCGCGATGACCAAGCAGCTCGGTGAGCTCGGCGAGGGCGGCCTGCCCGAGGGGCTCGTCCCGCCCGGCACCAACCCCGCCGCGATGATGGGCCAGATGGCGCCCATGCTCCGCCGCATGCAGGGCTCGATGTTCTCCGTGCAGCTCGGCCAGGCCGTCGGCGCACTCGCCGGCGAGGTCCTCACCGGCAGCGAGGTCTCGCTGCCGCTCGTCCCGGCCCCCGACGTCGTCCTCATGCCGCAGGCGATCAGCGCCTTCGCCGCCGGGCTCGAGATCGACGAGCCCCAAGCCCGGCTGCACCTGGCCGTGCGAGAGAGTGCGCGGACCCGGCTCTTCCACTCCGTCCCGTGGCTCGCCCCGCAGGTCCTCGGCGCCGTCCGTGACTACGCGCGCGACACGACGATCGACACCGACGCCATCGAGGAGGGGTTGCGCTCGATCGACCCGACCGACGTCGAGGCCATGCAGCAGGCCCTCGCCGGACGCCTGTTCGCGCCGCAGCAGTCCGCTTCCCAGAAGGCTGCCCTCTCGCGCCTCGAGACCCTGCTCGCGCTCATCGAGGGCTGGGTCGACGTCGTCGCCGCGGCCGCGGTCGCACCGCACCTGCCCCAGGCAGAGGCGCTCGGGGAGGCGATCCGGCGACGCCGCGCGAGTGGCGGCCCGGCCGAGAAGACCTTCGCCGCCCTCGTCGGGCTCGAGCTGCGACCCCGCCGCCTGCGTGACGCCGCCAACCTCTTCGCGGCCCTCGAGGCCTCGGGCGGCGCCGAGGCGCGCGACGCGGCGTGGGCCCACCCCGACGTGGCGCCCGACGCTGCCGACCTCGACGACCCGCTGGGCTACGTCGAGCGCCAGCGCTCGGCCGCGACTGGCGACGACCTCGACGCCGAGCTGTCGGCCCTCCTGGGTGGCGACACGGGTGAGGGCCGGCCCGACGGGTCCTCCCCCGACTCCCCCACCGCTTCGTGACGGAGCGTCCCGCGACGACCGCGCAGGGACAGGGCGCCGCCACCGACTCCCGTGGCGGTCCCGAGGTCGATGTCGTGCGCGCGTTCGCCCACCTCCACGCCGACGCCGTGCAGGTGCTCGGCGCGTGGAGCGCACCGGACGCAGAGCAGGAACGGTTGCGGACGGCATACCTGGCTCATCTCGAGCGGCACCCGGACGGGGTCGCGAAGGCCGGCCCACCGGAGCACCTCACCGCCAGCTGCCTCGTCATCACCCCCGACGGTCGTGAGGTGCTGCTCACCCACCACCGCCGCGCGCGGGCCTGGTTCCAGTTCGGCGGGCACCTCGAGGCCACCGATGCGGGGCTGCACGCGGCCGCGACGCGCGAGGGCCGGGAGGAGTCCGGCATCGCCACGCTCGACGTCGATCCGGTGATCGTCCAGCTCGACCGGCACACGCTGAGCGGCGACTTCGGCCGGTGCCGCGCGCACCTCGACGTGCGCTACGCCGCGGTCGTGGACCGGGCGGTCGTCCCCGCGACGAGCGAGGAGTCCCTCGACGTCGCGTGGTGGCCGGTCGACGCGTTGCCGAAGGACACGCGGACCGAGCTGTCAGCGCTCGTCGAGGCGACCCGGCGGGCCCTGCGGCTCTGAGCGCCGGGGTCGGTCAGGCCGACGCGTCCTCGACGTCGTCGTCCGCGTCGGAGACGTCGATGCCCTTGGCGAGGGCCACGCCGTCGAGGAAGCCCCGAGCGCGCTCGAGCTTGGGGTAGGAGCGCAGCAGCGTCCAGAAGTCGCGGTTGTGGCCGCCCACCAGAAGGTGCGCGAGCTCGTGGAGGATGACGTAGTCGACGACGTAGGTCGGCATGCCCTGGAGCCGGTCGGACAGTCGGATGGAGCCGTCCGAGGGGGTGCAGCTGCCCCACCGCGAGCGCTGGTTGGTGACCCACCGGATCGAGCGCGGGCGGGCATGGCCGCCGAGGTAGCGCTCGGAGAGCTCGGTGGCGCGGGACATGAGGTCGACGTCGCTCGGTCGGCGGCGTCGCTCCCCGGCCTTGAGCCGGTCGACCATGCGAGCCACCCAGACGCGCTCCTCGGCCCGCGACATCGAGGCAGGGATGAGCACGACGACGCGGTCGCCCTCGCGGCGCGCGCTCACGGTGCGGCGGCGTCGCTGGCTGCGCCGGACCTCGATGTCCTCGGTGCTCACCCCTCAACGGTAGGCCAGCGCCCCGACAACGTGCTGGTGGCGCGCGGTGGGGACCCTCTCCCCGGTGCGGGAGTGCGCGCAGCGCGATGGGAGACTTGCAGGGAGCGGATGACCCTCCCGATGGGGCTTGTGGGGCTGGTGTTTCGCCTGGGGCCGGTGGGGCGATCGGACCGCCCAGAACCCCCCGTGGGACGCCGCTGGGGCGAGCGTGGCTGAGCACGATCGCGTGCTCGTCCGGTCTAGGGTGAAAGCGTCATCGCCGCTCATCCGCGGCACCACGACCAAGGAGTTGCAATGGCTGACGAGACCTACAAGGGCGAGTTCTACTGCGTGAAGTGCAAGGAGAAGCGCGAGGCCGAGGGCAACGTCGTCGTCTCCGACAACGGCCGCCGCATGGCCAAGGGCAAGTGCCCCGTGTGCGGCACCAACCTCAACCGCATCCTCGGCAAGGCCTGAGCGCTCGAGCCCCTCTCGTTTTCCCGCGGCCCCCGGTTCGTCACCGGGGGCCGCTGCACGTCCGGGGTCGGCGCCGCTCACGCGCGTGCCGCTGTGCCTGTGGATGACTCCACGGCGGGTCGGCGCGGGTGTGCCAGATTGGCGGGACCACCCGATCCCGGAGGCACCGATGCCACAGCCGCTCGTCGTCGTGGACGGCCGAGGCGGCCTCCCCGGCGAGATCACCCGCCAGCTCCGACTGGCCGGTGCCGCCCGTGTGCACGGCGGACCGTTCGCCGCCGACGCCGCCGAGGCGCTGCTGTCGGCCAGTCCGCGCGACCGTCCGGCTGCCGTCGTCCTCGTGGCGGGCTCCACGGTCACGGTCGAGGCGGCCGCGCCGTGGCAGCGGGCGGGGGTGCCGCACCTGCCGGTGACGTGCGACGGCCGGGTCAGCACCATCGGCCCCCTCGTCGTCCCCGGCATCGGGGCGTGCTGGCGCTGCCACGCCCTCACCGCGCACGACCTCGACGCCGTCGGCGCGGCGCCGAGCAGCCGGCTCGCCCTCGACCCGGTCGCCCTGCCACCCGGTGGCCTAGGGGTCCTCACCGCCGCCGTCACCGCCACCGTGGTCCTCGCGGGGATCGCCGGCGCGAGCCGTCTCGTCGGCGTCTCGACCGAGATCGAGGTGGACGGCCCGACCATCTCGCACCGGCACTGGGACCGCCACCCGCTGTGCCCCGTGTGCCCTCGTTCGGGAGTCCCAGCCCCACTGTCAGGTGGACCCGACACAATGGCGGGGTGAGTGACATCCCCCGACGCTCCCTCTCGCGCACCGCCAAGCTCGTCGGCCTGCCCCTGGGGCACGCCGGTCGCGCCGCCGTGGGCCTGGGTCGGCGCGTCGGTGGCGCGCCCGCCGAGGCCATCGCGGCCGAGCTCCAGGCGCGCACCGCCGAGCAGCTCTTCGCCGTGCTCGGCGAGCTCAAGGGCGGCGCGATGAAGTTCGGGCAGGCCCTGTCGGTCATGGAGGCGGCGATGCCGGAGGAGCTCGCCGGCCCCTACCGCGCGACGCTCACCAAGCTCCAGGAGGCCGCGCCGCCGATGCCCGTCGAGCGGGTCCACGCGATCCTCGCCGAGCAGCTCGGCCCGCGCTGGCGCACCTCGAAGTTCCAGTCCTTCCAGGACCGGCCCGTCGCCGCCGCCTCGATCGGCCAGGTCCACCGCGCCGTGTGGCGCGACGGCCGCGAGGTCGCGGTCAAGGTGCAGTACCCCGGCGCCGGCGAGGCGCTGCTCTCCGACATCAACCAGCTCTCCCGGGTGGCCCGGCTCGCCGGGGCCATGGTCCCGGGGATCGCCATGGGGCCGATCCTCGACGAGGTCAAGGCCCGGATGAGCGAGGAGCTCGACTACGACCTCGAGGCCAGCCACCAGAAGGTGTTCGCCAAGGCGTTCCGCGGCGACGACGACGTCTTCGTCCCCGACGTCCTCGCCCACTCCTCCCAGGTGATCGTCTCCGAGTGGGTCGACGGCCGGCCGCTCTCGCAGGTCATCGCCGACGGCACTCCCTCCGAGCGCGACGAGGCCGCGGGTCTCTACCTCGAGTTCCTCCTGCGCGGACCCAACCGGGCCAGGCTCCTGCACGCCGACCCGCACCCCGGCAACTTCCGGATCACCCCCGACGGCCGTCTGGGCGTCCTCGACTTCGGAGCGGTCAACCGACTGCCGGCCGGCATGCCACGGTCGATGGGCGAGCTCATCACCCAGACGCTCGCCGGTGACGAGGTGGCCCTCGGCGAGGTGCTGCGGCGTGAGGGCTTCATCCGGCCGGGGGTCGAGGTCTCCGACATCGCGCTGCTGCACTACCTGCGGACCTTCGTCGAGCCGCTCGAGCACGAGAGCTTCACGTTCAGCCGCAGCTGGCTGCGCTCGGTGTCGGGCACGATCCAGGACCCACGGCGCGAGGAGTTCCTCGTGGGGCTGCGCTTCAACCTGCCGCCCGAGTACCTCCTCATCCACCGGGTGTGGCTGGGCTGCATCGGCGTCCTCTGCCAGGTGGGTGGCACTGTGCCGATGCGTGACCTCGTCTTCGCGCACGTGCCCGGCATCGACGAGGACGCGGTCCCCCCGCCTCGGTGAGCCGGACGGCATACGGGCGTCGTCGGTATGCCGTCGCGCTCAGGCGCGTCGCGCGGCTCGCCTCGCGAGCGCGGAGGCGCCCGGCGGGTGGAGCGGCACCGTGACGTCACCGTCGTCGACGGGTCGCCACTCGACGGGCATCGGGTCGCCGTTGTCGACGAACATGCCTCCCTCCGGCGGGATGGCCCCGGCGGGGTCGAGGCGGCCGGTGTGGACGAACACGACCTCGTGCCCGGGCTCCCCGTCGAGCTCGAAGATGTTCTCGAGGAC
Organism: Knoellia locipacati; assembly: GCF_007992835.1. Lineage (GTDB taxonomy): Bacteria > Actinomycetota > Actinomycetes > Actinomycetales > Dermatophilaceae > Knoellia > Knoellia locipacati. The sequence continues at coordinate 596,371 of NZ_BKBA01000008.1, read as the reverse complement.
ACCGAGGAGCTCGACGTCGACGAGACCAGCCCCGAGCTCCTCGTGGACCTCGCGGATGGCAGCGTCACGGGCGGTCTCGCCCGGCTCGACGCCGCCACCGACGAGCCGGTGGAACCCGAGAGGGTTCTCGAGCGTGGGCCCGAACCCGGCCACCGCGTGCCTGGTGCCGTCGTCGCTGGGCAGGATGACCATGGACGTCACCCGGATGGCCCCGGGCCCGGCCGCGATGGCGCTCAGTCCTTGGCGGCGGCCGCGGCCTTGGCGGCGGCCTTGGCCGACTTCTTGAAGTCGCGGACCTTCTGGAGCGACTCGGCGTCGACGACGTCGGCGACCGAGCGGAAGCTGCCCGTCTCGGAGTAGGCCCCGGCCGCCTTCTCCCAGCCGTCGGGGCGCACGTCGAGCTGCTTGGCGAGCAGGGCGACGAAGATCTTGGCCTTCTGCTCACCGAAGCCTGGGAGCTTCTTGACCCGGGCGAACAGCTCGGCTCCGGTGCCCGCGTCGGACCAGATCCGGCTCGCGTCGCCTGCGTACTCGTCGCGCACGACCGTGGCGAGCGCCTGGATGCGTGCGGCCATGGAGCGGCCGTACCGGTGCACCGCGGGCGGGGTCGAGCAGAGGTCGGCGAACGCCTCGGGCTCGGCAGCGGCGATCTCGGCGACGTCGAGGGTGCCGAACCGCTCGAGCACCTTGGCCGGACCGGCGAACGCGCGCTCCATGGGGAACTGCTGGTCGAGCAGCATGCCGGTGAGCAGGGCGAACGGGTCCTCGCTGAGCACCTTGTCGGCGGCCGGGTCCTGGGCGATCGTCAGCGTGGGCATGCGCCCAGCCTAGGACCACCGTCCATCGCCCACGGAGACAGCCGGCCCGTGTCCGCCGCGCCGGCAACGGGGTGCCGCGCGCTGCGAGGTCAGGCCCTGAGCAGCTCGGTCGTGCGGGCCACGGGTAGCCCCTGACCACGCCAGGCGGCGAACCCGCCCACGACGTCCGTTGCCCGGGACAGGCCCAGCGACCGGAGGGCGTCGGCCGCGAGGCTGGAGGTGTAGCCCTCCTGGCACAGGACGATGACGCGCGTGTCGAAGCCGACGCCGGGCAGGACGGCGTCCTGGCGCGGGTCGAAGCGCCACTCGAGGACGTTGCGCTCGACGACGAGGGGCGCCAGACCCGGCGCCACCTCCCCCTCCTCCGCCCGCTGGGCCGCCGGGCGGATGTCGACCAGCCACGCGGCGCCCGAACGCACCTCACGCCAGGCCTCGCGCGCCGACAGACGCTCCAGCCGGCTCCTCGCCTCTGCCAGCAGCTCGTCGATCCCGGTGCCGCTCACCAGCCCACTCCCCGCTGCTCGACCCCGGACGGCACGAGGGCGCCGTCGACGAGGTCGTAGTGGGTCATCTGGTCCAGGCGCGGCGAGTAGGCGTGGACGCTGAGCGCCGTCTCGTCGCCGTCGTTGGCGACGTCGTGCAGGTGGTTCGCACCGAAGGCCCGGCCCTCCCCGTCAGCGAGGACCCGCTGGTGCAAGGTCCCCTGCACCACCTGGCGCTCGGTGAGCGAGCCCCGGACGACGGTGAAGGCGCCACGGGAGCCGCCGTGGTCGTGGAAGCCGGTGCCGGCGCCGGGTGGCCACTCGATGACCCAGAGCTGGAGGTGATGGGTCTCGGCGAGCTGGTGCCAGCGCCGGCCACCCGGGTCCTCGGCCCGCTCGGGGAGCAGGTCGGGCAGGTCGGGGTCGGCGGCGAACAGGCGGGCCACCCGCAGCAGCTGGACGGGGGTGAAGGTGTTGACGCCGGGAAGGGTGGATGCGGGACGTGCGAGGGTCATGGGTCTCTCCGAGAAAGGTGTCGTCAGGGGAGGTCGCGCGCAGAGGCGACCAGGGGCTGTGGGGTGCGGGTGACTCGCGTCAGCGGCAACAGCGACAGCACATGACGGCAGCGGGCATCACCGGGAACATCCGGGCGGCTGCGGTCGACGACATGGAAAGAGCGAACCACGGCGGCCCCTACCGGTCCACCGCGACAGGGACGCGTCTCAGGACGTGGTCAGAGAACGGCATACCGGCACCGAGGCACCGGGATTCACCGGGACGCACCGGGACGCACCGGGACGCACCGGGACGCACCGGGACGCACCGGCCCCGGACATGGAACAGCGCCGCCCCCGGCGTGGGAGCGGCGCCGATCCTGGTCGGTCATCGCACGATCATGCGGACCTCGGCGAGCATGCGCTCTCGCTCGAGGTGCATCTGCGCGCGGCGGTGTGCTTCGTGCACGTTCCGCTCGTGCAGGGTGCGACGAACCTGCTGCATTCGCCTGCGGTACATGGTTCCTCCAAGGATCCAGGTGGGTGGTCATGAGGTCGGGTGGCGATCGGACGGACCGATCGCGGAGGGTGAGATGCCGGTCATGCGGCGACGGTGTCCTTGCGCGGGCGGCCACGGGGCCGCTTGCGGGGAATGACGACTCCCTGCTCGAAGAGCTCGCCGCCCCAGACACCCCACGGCTCCTGCCGATCGAGGGCACCCGCGAGGCAGGCGCTCCTGATCGGGCAGGTGGCGCAGAGGGCCTTGGCGAACTCGACTCCTGCGGGGGTGTCGGCGAACCAGATCTCGGCGTCGTTCTCGCGACAGGGCACGGAGTCACCGAGGTCGGCAGTGCACTCCTGTGCGTCGATGAGGTCGGTCAGCTGCACGGGGTGTCACCTCCTTCTCCCACCCGGTCTGGGTGGGGGTTGTGTTGCGTCGGGTGTGCGGTGGTCTGTGGATCGACGGACAACGAAAAAGGCCGCGGATCCCGGGTGGGTTCCGCGGCCTGAGGCCTGTCGCTGCTGTGGCTACAGCGGCGACGCCTGGCAGGAGGCGGAGAGAACACCCGTGGTGAGGTCGAAGGGGGCATCGGCGCGGACACCGGTGCCGATCGGGGCACCCATGCCGGCAGCGGACACACTGGTCCCCTGAACCGGAACGCTGATGGGCGCGAGGGTCGGCAGAGCGCCCTGGTGCTCACGCGTGCGGAACGGGACGTCGTAGCCCGTTGCGATGCTCTTCGTGGTCTCCATGCGGCCAACCCTCCTCACTGAAATGGTGCTGTCGTGGCACGACGACTGCCGTGCTGTGTGAGATCAGGCTAGGGGGTGCGCGAGAGCGCGTGCAACGGAATTAACGAGGTGATTTGTCGACGGCGCAGCCTAGGCGCCGGAATCCGTTGCAGCAGAACCGGATTCGTCGGAAAAAATTGTCGCGGATTCGATGACGGACGACGGTGTCGCGCCACCCAGGATTGCCAGGACCTGGGGGCCGTAGAGGTCGAGCTTGCGCTGGCCCACGCCGCTGATCGCCGACAGCGCGGCCACGTCGGCCGGCGCCTGCTCCGCGATCGCGGTGAGGGTCGCGTCCGTGAAGACGACGAAGGCCGGCACGCTCGCCGCGCGTGACGTGGCCAGCCGCCACTCGCGCAGGCTCTCGAACAGCGCCTCGTCGTAGGTCGCCGGACACGTGGAGCAGCGTCCGACCGTGCGCTCCCCCGCCGTCTCGAGGTCCTTGCCGCAGGTGCGGCAGGTGCTGCGCCGGGCAACCTTGGGCGTCTTGGCGCCGGAGCCGCCGACGCGCGAGGACCGCTTGGGCTGCGACCGGGCGCCCTCGCCGAGGATGCTCGCCGTGCCGTCGAGGAAGCGTGAGGGGCGGCGCGTCGCCCGGGCGCCCGGGGTGCGCGCCCCCGACCACGAGAGGACGAGCCGGTCGCGGGCCCGGGTCACGCCGACGTAGAGCAAGCGGCGCTCCTCCTCGATCGCCTCGGGGGTGTCGGCCATCGCGATCGGCAGGTAGCCGTCGGAGCAGCCGATGAGGAAGACCGTCCCCCACTCGAGACCCTTGGCCGCGTGGAGGGATGCGAGCGTCACCCCCTGCACCGAGGGGGCGTGCTGCGCAGCCATCCGCTCGTCGATCTCACGCACGAAGGCCGGCATCCGCGCCTCGCCGTCTGCGGCGAAGAGGTCGTCGGCCAGGGCCGCGAGCGCTGCGAGCGACTCCCACCGCTCGCGGGCGGCGCCCCCGGCGACCGGGACCTCGCGGGACCATCCGGCCCCGAGGAGGACGTCCCTGACCAGCTCGGGCAGGAGCACCGAGCCGTCGTCGGAGCGCGCCGCGCCGCGCAGGAGCACGACGGCGTCGCGGACCTCCTTGCGCTGGAAGAAGCGCTCGCCGCCTCGCACGAGGTAGGGGATGCCGCGGTCCGCGAGCGCCGACTCGACGACCTCGGACTGCCCGTTGGTGCGGAAGAGGACGGCGATGTCAGCAGGGGCCGTGCCGCCGGCGACGAGGTCGGCGATCTGCGCGGCGACCGCAGCGGCCTCCGCGGGGTCGTCGTCGTGGTGGGCGAGCGTCGGCGTCGGCCCGGTCTGGCGCTGGGCCTCGAGGACCACCGAGCCGCTGCGCCGGCCACCGCTCGGGGAGCGCAGCACGAGGTTGGCGAGACCGACGATCTCGGGCGTCGACCGGTAGTTGCGGACGAGCTCGACCTGCCGGGCCCGGGGGTGGCGGGACCGGAAGCCGAGGAGGTGCGCCGGCGAGGCGCCGGTGAACGAGTAGATCGTCTGGGCGGGGTCGCCCACGACGCAGATGTCCTTGCGGTCGGCCAGCCAGAGGTCGAGCAGCCGCTGCTGGAGGGCGTTGACGTCCTGGTACTCGTCGACGACGAAGCTGCGGTACTGCTCCCGCACCGCCCGCGCGACGGCGTCGTTCTCCTCGAGGATGCCGACGAGCACGAGCAGGACGTCCTCGAAGTCGATGACCCCTCGCTCGGCCTTGACCTCCTCGTAGGCCGCCAGCACGCGCGCCATCGCGGTGAGGTCGAGCCCGGGCGCCTCGCGGCCGGCGGCGCGCGCCGCCGCGGCATAGGTCTCGGAGGTGAGCATGCTGACCTTGGCCCACTCGACCTCGGCCGCCAGGTCACGAATGCCCGTGCGGTCGAAGCGCATGCGCAGCCGGCCAGCGGCCTCGGCGACGGCCCCGGCCTTGTGCGGCATGACCTCGGGCGCCGCCCCGCCGATGGCCTGGGGCCAGAAGTAGTGCAGCTGCCGCAGCGCGGCCGCGTGGAAGGTGCGGGCCTGCACGCCACCGACGCCGAGGTCGCGCAGCCGCGTCCTCATCTCACCCGCCGCCCTGGCAGTGAAGGTGACCGCGAGCGTGCGCTGCGGCTGCTGCGCACCGGAGAGGACGGCATACGCGATCCGGTGGGTGATCGCGCGGGTCTTGCCCGTGCCGGCACCGGCGAGGACGACCATCGGCCCGGTGGGGTTGGCCGCGACCTCCCGCTGCTGCGGGTCGAGGCCGTCGAGGATCGCATCGGCGGAGGGGTGTGCAGGCAGGGTGGGCATCGGTGCGATCCTAGGTGTCGGGCCCGACCGCCCGACCTCGCCTTCCACAGGAGCGCCATGAGCACCCCGACCCCCGCCGCCGGCACCGTGACGATGTACTCGACGAGCTGGTGCGGCTACTGCCGCCGCCTCTCGTCGCAGATGGACCGTGAGGGCATCGCCTACGACGTCGTCGACATCGAGCGCGACGAGGACGCCGCGGTCTACGTCATGCAGGTCAACGGTGGCAACCAGACCGTCCCGACCGTCGTCTTCCCGGACGGCACGGCGGCCACGAACCCGTCGATCGGCGAGGTCAAGCAGCGCCTCGGCGCCTGACTCCCCCGGAGTCAGGCGCGCAGCGAGGCCTCCGGGGCGTCGAGCTCCTCGCCGTACCAGTGCTCGATGAGCCGTCGGGCGATCGAGATCCGGCCCGAGATGCGCAGCGACCCGTCGGCGACCGCCCGGGCGAGCTCCTCGCGCTCGAACCAGCGCGCCTCCTCGATCTCGTCCTGCTGGAGCACGAGCTCGGTCGAGACCGCCCGTGCGGTGAACCCGATCATGAGCGAGGAGGGGAAGGGCCAGGGCTGGTCACCGAGGTAGGTGACGTCGGTGACGCGCACCCCTACCTCCTCGTGGACCTCGCGCGCGACGGCGGCGGACAGGCTCTCGCCGGGCTCGACGAAGCCCGCGAGCACCGACATGCCCTGCGCCGCGAAGCCGACACCGCGAGCCAGCAGCAGCCGGTCGTTCTCGTCGACGACCGACATGATCACGGCCGGGTCGGTGCGCGGGTAGTGCTCGCTCCCGTCGGCCGGGCAGACCCGGATCCAGCCGGACTGCGCCGGCGTCGTCGGTGAGCCGCAGAGGGGACAGAAGCCGTGGCGCCCGTGCCAGTTGGCCAGCCCGGTCGCCGTGGTGAGGACCCCCGCGTCGAGGTCGTCGAGCCGGGCCCCGACCCCGCGCAGGCCCTGGCGCTGCGGTGCGTCGCCGCCGGGTGCGCTCGTGCCACCGGTCGCGCTGCCGTCGTGGGCCACCGACAGGACGTATGCCGCCCCGCCCGTCGGTGCGTGACCGAGGTAGGCGGTGAATCGGTCGCGGTCCTCGGGCACCGGTGATCGATAGCCCAGGCGCACCCGGCCCCCGTCCTCCTCGGTGACGGCGGTGCGACCGTCGACGAGCTCGAGCACCCGGGTGGTGGGGTCGTCGAGGAGCGAGGCGAGCAGGCCCGGGTCGCCTCGCAGCTCGCCGTGGCGGTCCAGACTCCCGCGAGAAAGGGCCAGGGACGGAAGACTCGCTGCTGCTCGGGCCACGTTGACCACCCTAGGGTGCGCTCACGGCATACGGTGAACGGGTGGAACGCACCCCGACCTTCCTTGCCGCCCTGGCCAGCGCTGCCGTCCCGGGCCTGGACCCGGTGAGCGTCGAGGCCCTGCCGAGCGTCCCCGACCAGGACTACGACGTCGCGTTCGTCCAGGACAGCGAGCACCGCCGCTGGGTCGTCCGCGCGCCGCGCAGCGAGGCCGCGGGTGCCCGGATGGACCTCACCGTGCCACTGCTGCAGATGCTCGCGCGGCGGCTGCCCTTCTCGATCCCCTCGCCCAAGGGCTTCGTCGAGCTCAAGGGGGGTGGCCGCGCGATGATCTATGCGTTCCTGCCCGGCCAGAACCTCGCCTTCGACGAGATGCCCCCCGGCCCCGGACCCGCGGCCGAGCTCGGGCGTGCCCTCGCCGCCCTGCACAACACCGACGTGCGCCTCTTCGACGAGGCCGGCATGCCGACCTACGACACCGACTCCTACCGCCGCCGGCGGCTCACCGAGCTCGACCGCGCCGCCGAGTCCGGCCGCGTGCCGACGGCCCTGCTCGCCCGGTGGGAGCACGCGCTCGAGGACGTCGCGCTCTGGCGCTTCGCGCCGACGTGCGTGCACGGCGACCTCACGGGCGACCAGGTGCTCGCCGTCTTCGAGGACGACAGCGACGCCTCGACGGGGCGCATCCGCGGACTCACGGGGTGGGAGGACGCCAAGGTCGCCGACCCTGCTGACGACTTCGCCGCGCTCGTCGACGAGGCGGACCCCGCCGCCCTCGAGACAGTGCTCGAGGCCTACGCCCACGCCCGCGTCGAGCGGCCCGACGGCAACCTCCTCGTGCGCGCCCGGCTGGCTGCCGAGCTCGGCGTCCTCGCCGAGCTCATGCGCGCCGATGCGCGGGGCGACGAGGCCGCCGTCGAGGGCCTCTCGAGCAGGCTGCGCCGGCTCGACGACGAGGTCCATGCCGAGGACGCCGACGACGACTACCGCCGCAGCTCGCTCACCCCGGTGGCGCTGCGCGGACGGGCAACTCCCCCGCCCGTGGTGGCCGACGAGGACGACGACGAGGACGTCGAGGTCGAGTTCGCACCCGTGGCGACGGACGCCGCGGACGACGCGGCGGACAGCGAGGAGCCGGAGGCCTCGGAGCCGGACGCCGGTCCGCACGCCGGCCCGGACGACGAGTCCGACGAGGACGGTCCCGACGACTCGAGCGGCTCCGACGTCGTCCCCGACGACGTCGCGACCGCGGACGACGCCGCATCCGACCGCGACGTCGACGAGCCGGCCACCGGCGCCACCCCGGAGCCGGCACCGCAGTGGCACGACTCGGACGACGAGCACGACGACGAGGTGACGTGGACGCCGCGCACGTTCGCCCGCTCCGAGCCCGCGGACGCCCCCGTCAGCCCGACGGCACCTCCGACAGCAGAGCGCTGAGCTCGGCCTCTCCGGCCAGCTCGGGCCAGACCGTCTCACCGGTCCCCGCGTAGTAGAAGGCGCCGCGGACCCGTTCCGGGTCCACCTCGCGCAGGCGCGCCCACGCGATCCGGTATGCCGCGAGCTGCAGTGCACGTGTGCGAGCCACCTCGCCGGTGGGCCTGCTCCCGGTCTTCCAGTCGACGATGACCCAGTCGGCGTCGTCGACGTCGCGGAAGACCGCGTCGACGCGCCCGCGGATGGCCACCCCGTCGACGACGGTCTCGAGCGAGGTCTCGATCTCGGCCGGCTGCCGGTCCGCCCAAGGGCTGGCGAGGAAGCGCTCGCGCATCGCCGGCAGCTCGTCGTCGGACAGCGGGTCCTCGTCGGCGCTGCCGGGCAGCTCGAAGATGTCGACGATGGCCGCCCGCGCGTAGTGCTCCTCGACCCACGCGTGGAACGCCGTGCCGCGACGCGCTGCCCTGGCCGGTGCCGACGGCATCGGACGGCGCAGCTCGGAGGCGAACCGTCCGGGGTCGGTGGCGAAGGCGACGAGCGACGACGTCGACAGGTGCGACGGGAGCTCGACCACGTCGGCGTGCCGGGCGGCGCGTGCGGCACGCTCGGCGAGGAGGACCTGGAGCTCCTGTCCCCAGGGCCCGTCGCCCGGGTCACGGTCGGTGTCCGGGACCGCGTCGAGCACGGCCCTGGCAGCCGGGAGCGCCCGACGTCGACGGTGGTCGAGGTGGTCGACCGGCCAGTGGAACTCCGCGCCCTCCTCGGTGCCGGGCTTGACGAGCACGGACCCGTCCTCGGGCGGCTCGGGCAGCTCCACCCACAGGCCGCGCCGGACGGGACCGACCGCGCCGTCGTCCGCGTCGCCCACTCGGGTGCTGTCCGCGGCACCGGCACCTCCCTCGGCGACCTCGAGCACCTCCTCGAGGAAGCGCGACGTCACACGCGGGGTCTTGGGGCGGCTCCACACGCTCGACGTGAGCAGGAGCGCGTGCCGCGCGCGGGTGGCCGCGACGTAGGCGAGGCGCCGCTCCTCGGCGATCGCGTGCCGCCCCCCGGCGACCGCGAAGTCCTCGAGGCGCTCGGCGAGGTCGTCCCACCCGTCGGCGCTGCGCCACCCCAGGTCGGGGAGACCGTCACGGTCGCCACGCAGCTCGTAGGGCAGGCCGCCGTCCTTGAGGCCGGCGAGCCACCCCTTGTCCTTGGGTGAGGAGATGCGCCACTCGCCGTCCTGGAACGCGGACGTGTGGAGGTTGTGCGCGGGGAAGGTGCTCTCGACCATCCCCGGGACGGCGACGACGTCCCACTCGAGGCCCTTGGCGGCGTGGATCGTCATGACCTGCACGGCGTTGGGCGTCGCGTCGGCGTAGCCGCGGTCGAGACCGCGCTCCTCGTCGATGGCAGCCTTGACCCAGTCGAGGAACCCGCCGAGCGTGGCCCGGTCGGCGCTCATCGAGAACTGGGCCGCGACGTCGCCGAACGCGTCGAGGTGTGCCCGTGCTGCCGCCGGCGTGTAGTTGGGCCGCGAGAGGACCTCGATGTCGAGGCCGAGCGCCTTCTCGGCCTCGAGCACGAGGTCGGCGAGCGGCAGGAAGGTCAGCCCACGCAGGCGCTGGACCGTCCTGCCGAGCCCGGCGAGACGGGCGGCGGCGACCTCGGACAGATGCTCACCCTCCGGGCCCACCCATCCTGCCGGCGGCAGGGAGTCGAGGGCCTCGACGATGCTCGGGGCGTCGGCGGCGTCCGGCGCGAGGTCCTTCTCGTGCCGCGCCACGGGACCACCGCGACGGTGCTGCTGGTCGCGCGACCAGGCCGCGAGCGCGTCGAGGTCGGCGATGCCCAGCCGCATCATGGGGCCCGACAGCAGGCGGACGAGGTGGTCGCCACGCGATGGGTCCTGCACGACGTGGAGGAGGGCGACGACGTCCTCGACCTCGGGCGTGAGGAGCAGGCCACCGAGCCCGACGACCTCGTGGGGGATGTCGTGCTCCTCGAGCGCCGCCGTCACCGTGGCGAACTCGGCGCGCTTGCGGCACAGCACTGCGGCGCTGACCTGCCCCCGGGCCCGCTGCGCCGCCAGCCAGCGGGCGACGTGGTCGGCCTCGTCGGCGGAGGTGAGGAGCCGGGACGCCTCGACCGACCCCGGCCCGGCGCCGGGCCGTGCCGACAGCGGCTCGACGGGGACCCGGGACGTGTCGCGCAACGGCCCTGCGAGGTGGTTCGCGACGTCGAGGATCGCGGAGTCGTTGCGCCAGCTCGTCGACAGGTCGCGCTTCTGGGCCGGCTCGGGGTCGGCGAACTCCTCGGCGAAGCGGGTCAGGGTCGTCGCGCTGGCTCCGCGCCAGCCGTAGATCGACTGGTGCGGGTCGCCCACCGCGGTGACCGCCGACGTCTCACCGGGCGCGACGTAGAGCGCCTTGAGCAGCGCCAGCTGCGCCTCGGAGGTGTCCTGGAACTCGTCGAGCAGGACGACGCGGTGGCGGGCCCGCTCGATCGCCCCGATGTCGTCGAAGGTCATCGCGAGCCTGGCCGCGAGCGCCATCTGGTCGGCGAAGTCCATGGCGTCGCGGGTGCGCTTGAGCCGCGCGTAGTCCTCGACGATGGGCACGACGGCCCGTCGCAGCCTGAGGTTGTCGAGCTCGGCCCGCGCCGGGTGTGCCTTCTTGCGGGTGTCCCCGCGCTCCATGTCCTCGAGGTGCGAGATGACCCGGTCGAGGTGTGCCGCAACGGACTCGGCGCTCTGGAGGTGCTCGGCCATCTCACCCGCGAGGTCGACGACGGCGGCGGTGACCGTGGACTCGGCCTTCTCGACGTCGTCCATCGGGCCGTCGTAGCGCGCGACGGCCTCGTGCGCCGTCTGCCAGGCGGCCGCCTCGGAGAGCAGGCGGGTGTCGGCCTCGTAGCCGAGGCGGAGGCCGTGCTCGCGGACGAGCCGGCCGGCATACGAGTGGTAGGTCGAGACGCTGACGTCGGCACCGAGGGACGGCGCGCCGTCGTCGTCGGCGGGGGTCCACAGGCCGACCCGGCGCAGCTGCGCGAGACGGCTGCCGATGCGGTCGGCGAGCTCGGTCGCTGCCTTGCGGGTGAAGGTGAGGCCGAGCACCTCGTCGGGCTCGGCGAGCCCGTTGGCGACGAGCCACACGACGCGGGCGGCCATGGTCTCGGTCTTGCCGGAGCCGGCGCCGGCGATGACGAGGAGCGGCTTGAGAGGCGCCTCGATGACGGCCGTCTGCTCCGGGGTCGGCAGGTGGGGCAGACCGATGGCCTGCGAGACATCGGCTGCGGAGTAGCGCAGCGCCACAGCGGGGCTCGTCACAGGGCCCTCCCCTCGGGCTGCGCCGGGCAGGAGCTGCGGACCGGGCAGGTGCGGCACACGTCGTCGCTCGGGGTGGCGGTGAAGGTCGCGCCCGCCATCGCCTCGCCGGTCTCGCGCACCAGGTCCTCGGCCCACCCGGGGTCCTCGTCGCGCGACAGCGGTGGCTGGACCTGGATCGTCGTCCTCTGGCCGGCCGCCTTGCCGAGGTGAAGCAGGGCCGCGCCCGCGGACGTCGGCTCGACCCCGAGGTGGCCGAAGGCGCCGGTCGTCACGGCGAGCTGGTAGGCACCCAGCTGGGCGTGGCGGGGGACGTCGTCGGCCCTGGGCTTGCTCGAGCCGGTCTTGTAGTCGATGACCCGGACGGCGCCGTCGCGGTCGACGTCGAGCCGGTCCACGCTCCCCCGCAGCTGCACCCGCCCGAGCTCGACCCTCATCGACTCCTCGGCGGCGAGCCGGCGCCACCCGGCTGCGCTGTTCTCGTCGAAGAAGCGGGCGAGGCGGTCGAGCATCCGTCCGGCCTCGCGTCGCTTGAGCTCGGTCGACCAGCCGGGCGGGAGCCCGAGGCGCGCCCACCGCTCGTCGAGGAGACCTCGCATGGTGGGCGCGTCGGCATCGCCCTCGGCCGCGATCTCGTGGATGAGGGTGCCCACGTCACGCTGCCCGATCATCGGGCCGTCGCCGCCGGCGGAGGTGAGCGCCCACTTGAGCTGGCAGGAGCCGAACGCGTCGATGGTCGAGGGCCGGACCCGCACGACGTCGTCGGGACCCCGGCGCGGCCGCTCGTCGGAGATGCCGTGGAGCACCCACCAGCTGGCGGGGTCGGCGCCGGGCACGCCCTCGCGCGCCAGGCGCGCGAGGGCGGTGATGGCCGCTCCCCGGCGCGGGGCGTCGTCGGACACGATGTCGCGCCGCAGGGCACCGACGAGCGAGGGCAGGGTCATCGGCCGGGCCCAGTCGCTCACCTCCCGGCGCTCCACGTCGTCGGGCAGCGGCGAGACGACCTCGAGGTAGGGAGAGGGCTGCTCGTCCTCGCTGCGCACGGCGGTGACGAGCAGCTCGCGGGTGGCACGCGACACGGCCACGTGGAAGAGACGGGTCTCGTCGTGGCGCACGGCCGCCAGCGCGGCACGGTGACCACCGGCACGTCCGCGCACCACATCGACGAGGTCGGTCGAGCCGAGCAGCGAGCCGCGCAGCCGGAGGTCGGGCCAGCTGCCCTCCTGGACACCGGCGACGACGACGAGCGGCCACTCCCGCCCGGCTGCGGCCTGGGGGGTGAGGAGGGAGACGGTGTCACCGGCGGGCGCGCGGGCCGCGAGCGTGTCACCGGGGACGTCCTGTCCGAGGACGTGCTCGAGGAAGGCCTCGGGCGAGGACCCGGGCAGCCGCTCACCGAACGTCGCGGCGGCGCGCAGGATGGCCAGGACCGCGTCGAGGTCACGGTCGGCGCGTGCACCGGCGGCTCCCCCGGCCAGCGCGGACTCCCGCCACGGTGCCGCGAGCCCGGAGGCGTCCCACATCGCCCAGAGGATCGCCTCGGCACTCGTCCCGACGGCCCAGGTGCCGTCCGGCGAGGCACACGCGGCGACACCGGCGAGGATCATGCGGCCCACGCGCTGCACCGACCGGCCCTCGCCGCCGAGCCGGCCGTGCACCGCCGGGCGGAGCAGGACCTCGGCGAGCAGCTCGTCGCTCGTGCGTGACCCACCGGCGTCGAGCTCGTCGCGGCGCAGCGCACGTCGCAGCCGCCGCAGCTCGACCGGGTCGGCGGCACCGAGCGGCGACACGAGGACGTCGAGTGCGACGTCGACGGGCACCGCGTCGGTGCGACCGAGCCCGAGGTCGATGACGACCCGGAGCAGAGCGAGGAGGGGTCGCACGGCGGGCTCGTCGCGCACGGGCAGCTCGGCCTCGGCGGCACTCACGGGCACCCCCGCCGACTGCAGCGCCCGCCGCAGGGCGGCGCTGCGCGCCTGGCCACGCACCACGACCGCCATGTCGGCCCACGACACCCCGTCGAGCAGGTGCGCCGCCCGCAGGCGGGACGCGACGAACCCGGCCTCCTGGCTTGCCGACCGCAGGAGGTGCACCTCGGCCCCACCCCCCGGACCAGCGGGCTCGACCCGGCGGTGCGAGGCGTCACCGAGGACGCCGATGTGGCCCGCGACCGCACCGGTCACCTCGAGCAGGCGCTCGGGGAGGCGGTGGCTCGAGGGCAGGACGACGGTCGGGCCGTCGCCGAGCACGGCCCACTCGCGGGCCAGCAACGACGGGTCACCGCCGCGGAAGGTCTGCGTCGCGCTGTCGGGGTCGCCGAGCAGGACGATCCCCGCCGAGGGGGCGACGCGCCGCAGGACCTCGAGGAGCCGCAGCGCGGCGGGTGTCATCTCCTGGGCGTCGTCGACGACGACGAGCCGCAACGAGCCGGTCGCGGCGTCGGCGAGGTCCGGGTCGTCGTCGAGGGCACCCGCGGCCGCGCCGAGGATGAGGGCGGGGTCGAACGCGCCCGGCGTGAGCAGCGCGGTCACCTCGTCGTACTCACGCAGGAGGTAGGCCCCGGCGACCCACTCGTCACGGTCGTGCTCGCGGCCGAGGCGCTCGAGGTCGTCGGCATCGAGCCCCAGCTCGACGGTGCGCATGAGGAGGTCACGCAGCTCGGCCCGGAAGGCGCGAGTCGGCAGGGCGAGACGCACCCGCTCGGGCCAGCGCGGGCCCGGCGTCTCACCGGTGGCGTGGCCGGCGAGCAGCTCGCGCAGCACGACGTCCTGCTCGGGTCCGCTCAGCAGGCGCGGTGGCTGGTCCCCGGTGAGCGCGGCGTGCGCACGCAGCACGCCGAACCCGAACGACGGGAAGGTCCGGGCGAGCGGCTCGGTCGACGTGCCACCGACGCGGGCGGTCACGCGGTCGCGCAGGCGGGCCGCCCCTCGCCGCGAGGCCGCGAGCACGAGGCACTGCTCGGGCCTGAGGCCGTCACGGACCTGCGCGGCGACGAGCTCGACGGCCACGGTGGTCTTGCCCGTGCCCGGAGCCCCCAGCACCCGCAGCACGCCGCTCCCCCGCCAGTCGACGACGGACTGCTGCACGGGGTCGAGGGTGGGCACGACGACCTCGGTGGTCGCAGCGCGTCGCAGGGTCAGCACCGACTGATCCCATCACGTCCGACCGACACGGCCGCAAGCCCTCGAGTGGTCAGTACGTCGGCTGCGTCGGGTCCACGTCGCGCACCCACGCGAGCACCCCACCGGTGACGTCGACGGCGTCGACGCCCTCGGCCCGGAGCCGCTCCACCGCCTCCGCGGACCGCGCGCCGCTCTTGCAGTGCACGAGCACAGGTATGCCGTGCGCGACCTCCGCGAGCGCCTCGCCACCGCGTGCGCGCACCTCCCCCAAGGGCACGGCGAGCGCGCCGGGGATGACGACGACGTCGCGCTCCCCCGGCTCGCGCACGTCGACGAGGACGAACTCGTCCGAGCCCGACTCCCGCGCAGCCAGCCGGGTGGCGAGGTCGACGACCGAGATCGACGGGAGCGAGGGCCTCGCGGTGCCGGCCCCGTCGCCCGACGCCTCCTCGGCCCCGTCCTGCGAGGACTCCGTCGCACCGATGCCGAGGGGGCGGCGCGGGTCCGCACCGGCACCGCAGACGACGCAGTCCGGGTTCGCCGCCACCGGGAGGGTGCTCCACTCCTGCCGCCAGGCGTCGTGGACCAGGAGCCGTCCGACGAGGGGCTCGCCACCGCCGATGAGGAGCTTGACGACCTCCTCGGCCATGACCGACCCGATCGTCCCGACGCTCGCACCGAGGACCCCACCGGTCGAGCACGACGGCACCGCACCCGGGGGTGGGGGCGACGGGAAGACGCAGCGGTAGCACGGGCCCACCCCGGACCACCAGACGCTCACCTGCGCGTCGTGCTGGTACACCGAGCCCCAGACGTGCGGCACGCCGAGGCGGGCGCAGGCGTCACCGACGAGGTAGCGCGTGGGGAAGTTGTCGGCCCCGTCGACGACGACGTCGTGGTCGGCGACGAGGTCGAGGACGTTGTCGGCGACGAGCCGCTGCGAGACGGGCCGCACCTCGACCTCGGGTGCGAGGAGGGCGAGCGCCTGCACGGCGGAGTCGACCTTGGCGCGTCCGACGTCGGCGATGCCGTGCAGGACCTGGCGCTGGAGGTTGGTCGCCTCGACCACGTCGTCGTCGACGACGGTGAGTCGCCCGACGCCGGCCGCGGCGAGGTAGAGCAGGACCGGCGACCCCAGTCCTCCGGCGCCCACGACGAGGACCCGGGCCGACCGCAGACGGCGCTGCCCCCGGTCCCCGACCCCCGGGAGGATCACGTGGCGTGCGAACCTCGTCCGCTCGGCAGGTGAGAGCTCCTCGCCGACGGGGGCGAGCGGCATACGGGCGCTCGGCCCGCCGGAGGCGTCCACACAGGTCACGATACGTCGCTGGCTCCGCAGGCCCCTTCGCGGACCGTACGATGACGCGGACCACAGGAGAACGACACGGCAGACAGGAATGTCATGGACCCGAGCACTCCCCGCGGCCAGCGCATGCCACGATCCGAGCGCCGCGCCCAGCTCCTCGAGGCGGCGCAGGCAGTCTTCGTCGAGCGCGGCTACCACGCGGCGGCGATGGACGACATCGCCGAGCACGCCGGTGTCTCCAAGCCCGTGCTCTACCAGCACTTCCCCGGCAAGCTCGAGCTCTACCTCGCGCTGCTGGACCAGCACTGCGACACCCTCGAGCGGCTCGTCCGCGAGGCATTGGCCCGCCCCACCGAGGACAACAAGGACCGCGTCGCGGCGACGATCAGCGCCTACTACGACTTCGTGTCGCGCGAGGGTGCGGCCTTCCGGATGGTCTTCGAGTCCGACCTCACGAGCGTCCCGCAGGTCCGCGCCCGCCTCGACAGTCTCGAGCTGTCCTGCGCCGAGGCCATCGCCGACGTCATCGCCGAGGACTCCGGCATCCCCGACGAGCAGGCGATGCTCCTCGGTGTCGGCCTCGCCGGCATGGCCCAGATCACCGCCCGGCACTGGCTCGCCGCAGAGTCCGACCTCGCCCGTGACGACGCCTGCGCGCTCGTGAGCGCCCTCGCGTGGCGCGGCATCGGGTCGCTGCCCCGGACGGGCGGGGAACGTTCGGAGGCCGCGCACGGTTAGCCTCTCGTGAACAGGTCCACGGCCCTCGCCGCGCGACCATCACGAACCGAAGGGAAGCAGACCGTGGAGGTCAACATCGGCGTGCAGAACGTCGCACGCGAGATCGCACTCGAGACCGACGCATCCGCCGACGAGGTCGCGCAGGCCATCGACGCCGCGCTCGTCGACGGAGGGGTGCTCCGGCTCACCGACTCCAAGGGCCGACAGGTCCTCGTCCCCGGCCGCGCGCTGGGCTGGGTCCAGGTCGGCGAGTCCGAGAAGAGCCGGGTCGGCTTCGGCCAGATCCGCCCCGACCACAACGAGTGAGACCGGCTCCTGGAAAACCGGCCTGACCTGCCGCGATGACGATCGCGCCGGCTCGAAAATGAGCCCACGCGCTCCCCGTCGTCAGAGCAATTTGTGGCATATGGTCGAAGAGTTCAAGGCCACCATCCAGGTGGCCGACCTCGTGCCCGACAGGGCCAGAAAGGAGCGGTTCCCGTGATCGGAACCATCATCGGCGCCATCATCGTCGGTGCCATCATCGGAGCGCTGGCGCGGCTCGTCCTTCCGGGACGACAGAGCATCTCGGTCCTGGTGACCGTGATCCTCGGAATCCTCGGCTCGCTCATCGCCTCCTGGCTCGTCTACCAGCTGGGCTACAACAACGGCAACGGCGGGTTCCAGTTCATCCCGTTCCTCGCCGGCATCGTCGTGGCCGCCCTCCTCATCGTGGGTTACGGCATGGCCACCGGCAAGAAGCAGGTCTGACGCTCCGGCGCACACCAGCACGCATGACGAAGGCCCCGACCGCAAGACGGTTGGGGCCTTCGCCGTCCGCGGGAACGAGCACACACGTGGGCGATGCGTGCGTGTGCGACGAAGGAGCGCCTAGCGCGCGTCGCACACGTGTGTGCGACGCCGTGGGCCGAGGATCGGACCCGAAGCGTCAGGCGGTGAGGCCGAGCCGCGCCATCCGCTCGGTGTGCCGGTCGGTGAGCCGGGTGAACATCTCACCGATCTCGGTGAGGTCGGCTCCGCCACCCACGAGCAGGGCGGTGAGGGCGTCGCGCTCCACGGCGACCGACTGCCCCTGGCTCAGCGCCTCGCCGAGCAGGCGACGGCCCCACAGGCTCAGCCGCCCCTTGGCCGTGGGGTCGGTCTTGAGGGTGTCGCGCACGACACCGACGATGAACTCGCCCGTGCCAGCGTCGTCGAGCGCGTGGTCCATGACGTCGCGCGTGCGCTGGTCCACGAACGAGGCCATCTCGCGGTAGAAGTCCTTGGCGATGCCGTCGCCGACGTAGGCCTTGACGAGTCCCTCGACCCAGCTCCGGGGCCTGGTGCGGTCGTGGAAGGCGGAGAACGGCGCCACGAACGGCTGCATCGCCACCTCGGCGTCGATCCCCAGGTCGTCGAGCCGCTCCACGAGCAGCTCGTACTGGCGGTACTCGGTCGAGGCAAACCCGGCCATCTGCGCCTTGATCCGCAGCGACGGCGCGAGGTCGGCGTCGGTCGCCATCCGGAGGCAGGCCGTGAGCTCGCCGTAGGCGAGCACCCCGAGGAGGTCCACGACGGCAGCGCGGTATGCCGGGTCGTCCAGTCCCTCGGGCGGGTTCGTCTCCATGACGCGCAGCCTAGCGATCCGCCGGTGGCCGGGCGGACGGCATACGCACGGTAGGCTGGGAAGGTCCACGGTGCCCGGTCGGCACGACGAACATCAGTGTGAGGGCCTCACGTGAGCGCCCGCCCGAAGACCTCCGATCGGCCCGCCACAGCGGCGACGAGCATTGCGCGCGTGATGCCGCCGATCAGAGAGTTCCCATGACTGACAGCCAGACGATCCCTGCCGACCCCGCGACCGCGGAGGCCATCCCCGACGAGGCCGCCATCGAGGCGACCAAGCAGGCGACGGCGGTCGAGCAGACCTTCGCCGACTTCCCGATCCACCCCGACATCGTGTCGGCCCTCGCCGCGCACGGCATCACGACGCCGTTCCCGATCCAGGCGATGACCCTGCCGGTCGCGCTCTCCGGGCACGACATCATCGGTCAGGCCAAGACCGGCACGGGCAAGACGCTCGGCTTCGGCATCCCGCTGCTCAACAAGACCATCGCCCGCGGCGACGACGCCTGGGAGGGCTTCGCCCACCAGGGCAAGCCGCAGGCGCTCGCCGTCGCCCCGACCCGCGAGCTCGCCGTGCAGGTCGCCGCGGACCTCGAGCGCGCCGGCAAGACCCGTGGCATCCGCGTCCTGACCGTCTACGGCGGCCGCGCCTACGAGCCGCAGATCGAGGCCCTCCAGAAGGGCGTCGAGGTCGTCGTCGGCACGCCGGGTCGTCTCATCGACCTCGCCAAGCAGGGTCACCTCGACCTGTCGCGCTGCAAGACCGTCGTGCTCGACGAGGCCGACGAGATGCTCGACCTCGGCTTCCTGCCCGACGTCGAGAAGCTGCTCGCGATGACCTCCCCCGCCCGGCAGACGATGCTCTTCTCGGCCACGATGCCGGGTGCCGTCGTCGCGCTGGCCCGTCGCTACATGACGCAGCCGACCCACATCCGCGCCATGCAGGAGGGCGAGGGTGACACCTCGCAGACCGTCAAGGCCGTCACCCAGCACGTCTACCGCGCGCACGCCATGGACAAGGTCGAGATGCTCGCCCGCATGCTCCAGGCCAACGGCCGCGGCCTGACCATCGTCTTCAGCCGGACCAAGCGCACCGCCGCCAAGGTCGCCGACGACCTCGTCGAGCGCGGCTTCGCCGCCGCCTCCATCCACGGCGACCTCGGCCAGGGCGCTCGCGAGCAGGCCCTGCGTGCGTTCCGCTCCGGCAAGGTCGACGTCCTCGTCGCCACCGACGTCGCGGCCCGCGGCATCGACGTCGAGAACGTCACCCACGTCATCAACTACCAGTGCCCCGAGGACGAGAAGACCTACATCCACCGCATCGGCCGCACCGGTCGCGCGGGCCAGACCGGCATCGCCGTGACCTTCGTCGACTGGGACGACCTGCACCGCTGGACGATGATCAACAAGACCCTCGACCTCGGCATCCCGGACCCCGAGGAGACCTACTCCTCCTCGGACCACTTCTACGAGCAGATGGACATCCCGCGCACCGCCAAGGGTCGCCTGCCCAAGTCGGCCCAGACCCGCGCCGGACTCGACGCGGAGACCCTCGAGGACCTCGGCGAGACCGGCAAGTCCGGTGGCCGTCGCCCGGCCGGTGGCCGTGGCGGTTCGCGTGACGGTGGGTCCCGTGACGGCGGCCGTGGCCGTGGCTCGCGCGACGGCGGTTCGCGCGACGGTGGCTCGCGCGACGGCGACCGGTCCCGTGGCGGCGAGGCGCGCACCGGCACCGGCGGGTCCGCCGAGGGCTCCGACGCCCCGCGCCGCAACCGGAGCCGTCGCCGCACCCGCGGTGGCAAGCCGGCCGGCGCGACCGACTGAGACCCACCCCGCGAGGGTGACCGGCCGGCATACGGCCGCTGTTGCCCCGCCCGACACGAGGCCCGTCCCGCACTGTGCGGGGCGGGCCTCGTGCGTTGCGCGGCGCCATCCGGGTGGGCGGGTCGAGCGTCGGGTCCGTCGCGCACAGCGACCGCCGGCGTCCCAAGGACGCCGACGGTCGCGTGTGACGACCCGCCGTGGCGGGTGCCGGTCAGGCGGGGATCGTCGAGGTGTCGATGACGTAGCGGTAGCGGACCTTGCCCGCCACGACCTCGTCGTATGCCGCGTCGATCGTCGTCGTGTCGCTCGCGTCGAGCGTCTCGATCGTCGCACCGAGACCGTGCTCGGCGCAGAAGTCGAGCATCTCCTGGGTCTCGCCGATGCCACCGATGTTGCTGCCGGTGAGCACCTTGTTGCCGCCGATGAGGGCACCGGGGTTGACCGAGAGCTTGTTCGGCGGGAGGCCGACGTTGACGAGGGCGCCGTTGGGACGGAGCAGCCGGACGTAGGTCTCCATGTCGAGGTCCGCGCTCACCGTGTTGATGATGAGGTCGAAGCTGCCCTTGGCCGCCTTCATCGCGTCGTCGTCGCTCGTGGCGATGTGGTTGCTCGAGCCCAGCGCCTTGGCGTCGTCGGCCTTGGCCGACGAGCGCGAGAGCGTCGAGACCTCGGCGCCCATGGCGGCGGCGAGCTTGACGGCCATGTGTCCGAGGCCGCCGACACCGACGACGGCGACCTTCTTGCCCGGGCCGGCGCCCCAGCGGCGCAGCGGCGAGTAGGTCGTGATGCCGGCGCAGAGCAGCGGCGCGGCCTCGTCGAGCTCGATGCCGTCGGGGATGCGCAGGACCATGCGCTCGGTGACGACGATCTGCTGGCTGTAGCCGCCGGCAGCCCACTCGCCGTCGTAGTTCTGGCTGTTGTAGGTGCCGACCGAGCCGTTGGAGCAGAACATCTCCTGGCCGTTCTTGCAGTTCTCGCACTCGGTGCAGGAGTCGACGAGGCAGCCGACGCCGACCCGGTCGCCGACCTTGTACTTGGTGACGCCGTCGCCGACGGCGCTCACGGTGCCGGCGATCTCGTGGCCGGTGACGATCGGGTAGTGCGCGGCACCCCACTCGTCGCGGACGGTGTGGATGTCGCTGTGGCAGATGCCGGCGAAGGCGACGTCGATCCGGACGTCGTCGTCGCGCAGGTCGCGGCGCTCGAGGTCCACGGCCTCGAAGGGAGCGCCGGCAGAGGGGACGGACAGAGCTCGTGTGGTGGTGGGCATGCCTCCACCGTAACCCCGCTCACGACCCCCTCCGACATTCGGCCGAGGGCGGGATCTCGGCCCGGCTAGAGCTGCGGCAGCAGGCTCTTGGCGACCTCGCGGTAGGCGCGCGCGCCCTTGGACGTGCGCGACGTCGCGAGGATCGACCGGCCCACGGCGGGCGCCTCGGCGAACCTCACGGTGCGCGGGATCGGCGGCGACAGCACCGGCAGCTGGTAGCGCTCGCCCACGTCGGACAGGACCTCTTGGGCGTGGTTGCTGCGACCGTCGAAGAGGGTGGGCAGGATGCCGACGACCTTGAGCTTCTTGTTGAGGAAGCGCTTGACGTCGGCGACGGTGTCGAGCAGCTGGCCGACGCCGCGGTGGCTGAGCATCTCGCACGGCATCGGGATGATGAGCCCGCTCGCCGCGGTGAGGGCGTTGAGGGTGAGCACCCCGAGGCTCGGCGAGCAGTCGACGAGGATGACGTCGTATTCCTTGCGCACCGGCTCGAGCGCGGTCTGCAGGACGTACTCGCGGGCCGGTCGCCCGAGCAGCACGGCCTCGGTGCCGGCGAGGTCGATCGAGCTGGGGACGAGGTGGACGCCGTCCTCGCACTCGACGACGACGTCCTTGATCTCGACCTGCCCGAGCAGGACGTGGTGGATCGACTCCTCGACCTCGTCGGGGTCGACACCGAGGCTGAACGTCAGGCACGCCTGAGCGTCGAGGTCGACGAGCAGGACCCGCTTGCCGAGCTCGGCGAACGCGGCGCCGAGCGAGGCGACCGAGGTCGTCTTGGCGACGCCGCCCTTCTGGTTGGCGACGGCGAGGATCGTGGCGCCGGCGGCGCGCTTGCGAGGGGGCACGTGGTGTCCTAGCGGGAAGAGTGGGTATGCCGGCCCACGCAGAGCGTGGGACCCGCGCCCCAGTCTCTCAGTCCGCGCCGGTCCCGGTGTCCACCCCGAGGGTGGTGTCGGCCACGGGCGGCAGGACGAACTGCCCGACCGGCCCAGGGTTCCAGGCGATCTCCCAGCGGAACCCGTCGGGGTCGGCGAAGTAGCCGGTGTAGCCGCCCCACTCGCGCTCGACGCCGTCGGAGACCTCGCTCGCGCCGGCGGCACGGGCGTCTGCGAGCACGTCGTCGACCTGGCCGCGCTCGTGCACGTTGTGGCTCAGCGTGATCGGGACGACTCCGGGACCGGTCTGGGCCGGCGCACCGACCTCGGCCTCGAAGTGCGCGCGGTCCCAGAGTGAGAGCACCGTCAACGGCCCTGCCCGGAACATGAGCACCTCGGACGGGTCGTGGAACTCCGGGGTCCAGCCGAGCCCGTCGACATAGAACCGGTGCGAGGCGGCGAGGTCCGCGACGGCCAGGGTGACGAACGAGACACGCTGCTCCATGCCCGGCCTCACTCCCCCGCCGGCGTCGCGCCGTGGAAGACGGCCTCGACGTTGTTGCCGTCGGGGTCCCTGACGAAGACGGCGTAGTAGCCCGGGTGGTACTCCGGCCAGAGCCGGGGCTCGTGCAGCGTCTCGGCACCGAGGCCCTTGGCTGCGGCATGGAAGGCGTGCACCGCGTCGACGCCCGACGCCGTGAAGCCGATGTGGGTCTCGCGGTTGGGACCCTCGACCTCCGGCTCCGCCAGCCAGAAGTCGGGGCTCTCGCTGCCGTAGCCGACGGCGACGCCGACGTCCATGACCCGGCGGTGGCCGAGGGTGGCGAGCACCGCGTCGTAGAAGCGCTTGGAGGACTCGAGGTCGGCGCAGGTGATACCGATGTGGTCGACGATCATGGGCCCAGCCTCGCACCGTCCGCCGACAGGGAACCGTCGAACGCCGAGTCCCGTCGAAGGGGCATGTCGACGAGGGCGAGGACCGCAGCGGCGGGGGTGCTGCTGCTGCTGTTGTCGGCACTGCTGGCGTCGTGCGACGCCGGCTCGCACGCTCCGCACGCGTCGGCCGACGCGGCGTCCCCTGCTGGCGGCACCGTCGGCACCGGCGCCTCCCCGTCCCCTGGCGCGGACCTGGTGTGGACCTCGGCGATGGTCATCCAGGGCTCCCCCACGCAGGAGCCCGTGCTCTGTGTCGGCGCGATCCTGGAGTCCTACCCACCCCAGTGCGCGGGGAGCCTGCGCCTCGTCGGCTGGGACTGGGACCAGGTGACGAACGAGACCGTCGAGGGGGACGTCACCTGGATCGACACGACCTATGTCACCGGGACCTACGCGGCGGGGACCTTCACCCTGAAGCGTCCGCCGAGCGACTTCCCACCGGCCGGGGCGGTGGTGGAGGCACCGGCGGCACGCGACCCCTTCCCACAGCTCTGTGACGACCCGCTGCGCGGCGCTGCCGACAGCCGGGCCTCGGGGGTGCGAGCCGACACCAGGGCGAGCGACGCACTGAGCCGACACCTCGAGACGATGGAGGGCTACGTCGGCTCCTGGGTGTCCGGCCGTCGAGGAGCCACCATGAACGTGCTCGTCACCGATGACCCCGAGAGAGCCCATGCCGAGGCACGCACCCTGTGGTCCGGCGGCCTCTGCGTGGAGCAGCGAGACGGGGCGACCCGCGCTGAGATGGTGTCCGCCCAGAAGGCGCTGTTGGCCCTACCGCAGGACCCCGGCCAGTGGCTGGGTGGCGGGCCCGGCGCGGACGGGCGGCTGGGCGTGAGCGTCACCCTGGCCGATCCCGCCACCGTGGCCGAGATCCACCGGGTCGTGGCGCCTTGGCTGTCACCGGACGACGTCACGATCTGGGCTCGTCTCCGACCCGTGGGGGGCTGAGCCCTCAGCCGACCTCGACGGCCCGCGGGACCTCGGTGGGCTCGAGCGCGGCCCACCCGGACTTCTCGGGGCCTGCCGTCTGGCCCTCGGGGCAGTGGGCACGGAAGTCGCACCACGTGCACAACGGCCCGACGACCGGCGGGAAGAGGGTCGACTCGACACCCCGCTCGGCGTAGTCCGCGTCGGCGCGCTGCGCGTCGCGGGCGATCGACTTGGCCTCGTCGACCTTGCGGGTCAGCGACTCCGGCGTGTGGGTGTGCTCTACGACCTCGCCGGAGGTCACGTGGTGGAGCTCGACCCGCAGGCAGGGGCGACGGAACATCTTCCAGACGGCCGCGGCATACAGGGCCATGGGCAGTGACGTGCGCGCATCGGTCTCACCGAGCGGCTTCTGGCTCGTCTTGTAGTCGACGACGACGAGCTCGCCGTCACGGTCGTCGAGCCGGTCGATGCGCCCGGTGACCCGCAGCGCCCCGCTGACGAACGACACGGTGCGCTCGATGCCGGTGGGGTGGTCGTCGGGGTCGACGCCCGCGAGGTATGCCGTGACGTGCTCCTGCGCGCGCCGGCGCCACTGCGCGGACTGCTCGGGGTCGCGGAAGCCGACGTCGATCCACGACTCGCGCACGAGCTCACGCCCCGCGGACGCGGTGCGCCGGTCACGGGGCAGGTCCCACCAGTCACGCAGGGCGTTGTGCACCGCGAGCCCGAACGACGTGTGGGCGCGCTGCGGGCGCTGCTCGGGTCGTGGCCGGTCGAGGTACTGCATCCGGTAGCGGCGCGGGCAGTCGACGAGGGCGAGCAGGCGTGAGGGGCTCGCGGCATACAGCTTCGGCGGCATGCCCGCGAACTCGTCCTGCACCGGTCGCCCGGCTCCCACCTGCGTCACGACGCCAACCTAGTCAGCCGCGCCGACATCCCTCGCGAGTCGTTCACAGGCTCAGCTGAAGACGACCGTGCGGTCCTCGTTGAGGATCACCCGGCTCTCGCAGTGCCACCGCACCGCGCGCGCGAACACCCGCGACTCGACCTCCTCGCCGGCGGCGACGAGGTCCTCGGCGTCCATGCGGTGGTCGACGCGGTGGATGTCCTGCTCGATGATCGGGCCCTCGTCGAGGTCGGCCGTGACGTAGTGCGCGGTCGCGCCGATGACCTTGACGCCGCGCGCGTAGGCCTGGTGGTAGGGCTTGGCGCCCTTGAAGCTCGGCAGGAACGAGTGGTGGATGTTGATGACCCGCCCTCCGAGATCGCGGCAGAGGTCGTCGCTGAGCACCTGCATGTAGCGGGCCAGGGTGATGAGCTCGACGTCGTGCTCGGTGACGAGATCGCGCAGCTGCGCCTCGGCCTCGGTCTTGGTCTCGCGCGTCACGGGGATGTGGTGGAACGGGATGCCGTACGAGCGCGCCATCGGCTCGAGGTCGGTGTGGTTGCTCACGATGCCGACGATGTCGGCGTTGATCTGCCCGGACTTCCAGCGGAAGAGGATGTCGTTGAGGACGTGGCCGAACCGGCTCACCATGACGAGCGTCCGGTATGCCGTGGACGCCGGTCGCAGCTCCCAGGTCATGTCGAAGTCCGTTGCGACAGAGGCGAACTCGCTCCTCCACGCCTCGACGTCGAGGTCGACCTGCCCCGTGGCGAACCGCACGCGCATGAAGTAGCGGCCGGTGCGGTGGTCGCTGAACTGCTGGCTCTCCTCGATGTTGGCCTGCCGCTCGAAGAGGTGCTGGCTCACCGCCGCGACGATCCCCGGACGGTCGGGGCACGACAGGGTGAGGACGAGGTCGCCCTCGTCCTCGATGTTGATGCGCCGAGTCACGGCATCGCTCACGGTTCCACCACTTTCACGCCTGAGGACTGCTCGACGATACGTGACCACTCGCGCGGCTCCGTGGTGCGCTCTCCGAGACGGTTGAGCTTGCCGGTCCCGTGGTAGTCGCTGCTCCCCGTGACGACGAGGTCGTGGCGCTGCGCCAGGCGGACGGCGCGCTCGACGTCGGCCGGCTCGTGGTCGCGGTGGTGGGCCTCGATCCCGGCCAGGCCCGCCGCCGCCAGCTCGGCCACCAGGTCGTCCGAGACGGTCGCGCCGCGCATCGCGAACGGGTGTGCGAGGACCGGCACTCCCCCGGCGCTGCGCACCAGCTCGATGGCGTCGACGGGATCGGGGGCGTAGTGGCCGACGTAGTACCTGCCGCGGTCGTGGAGCAGGTCCCGGAACGCCTCGTCGCGGTCGGCCACGACCCCGACGGACACGAGAGCATCGGCGAGGTGCGGCCGGCCGAGCGTCGCGCCGGGCGCCAGCTGGGCACGTACCTCCTCGACCGACACCGGTATGCCGTCCGCGGCCATCCGCTCGATCATCCGGTCCATCCGGCTCACCCGGCTGTCGCGGGCCCGGGCCAGCTCGATGACGAGCCGCGGGTCGTCCGGGTTCGGCAGGTAGCCGAGCAGGTGGATGCTGCGGTGGGTGCGGCTGCACGAGATCTCGATGCCCCGCACGAGCCGGACACCGTGGTGGAGGGCGGCCCCGACGGCCTCCTCCCAGCCCGCGGTCGTGTCGTGGTCGGTGAGGGCGATCATGCCGAGCCGCACGGCCCTGGCCTCGGCGACGAGCTCGGTCGGGCTCTGGGTGCCGTCGCTCGCGGTCGAGTGCGTGTGCAGGTCGATCCTCACGCTCCGTACCCTAGGCGGGCCATGCACCGGGTGAGGGGACCCGGCGCCGGAGTGGGCGTGCAGGACGTCGCCTCTGAGAAATGGCGAGCCCGTGGAGGGCGAGGACTCGGCGTCGACGACCCGAGCTTCTGACGACATCCCGGACCGACCATGACAACCTTTCGGACCGGACGCCCGTACCTAGGGCGTCCGGTTCGATGGTGATGGAGAAGAGGTGGTGTCGTGAGCAAGCGGGATGACGGGTCGTTCGACGAGTTCATGCGGTCGAGCTCCCCACGGCTGTTGCGCCTGGCGTGGCTGCTCACGGGCGGCGCGAACAGCGCCGAGGACCTCGTGCAGGAGACGCTCGAGCGCGTCTATGTCGCCTGGCCACGGATCGAGGCCGGGGGGACCCACAACTACGCGCGACGCGTGCTCGTCAACCTCCACACCGACAGCCACCGCCGACGCTGGCGCGAGTCGCTCACCTCGGACGTGCCCGAGACGGCGCTCGCCGACCGCACCGACCAGGTCGTCCTCGCCGACCACCTCACGGCCGCGCTCGCCCAGCTGCCGGTCCGCGAGCGCCAGTGCGTCGTCCTGCGCCACCACGCCGACCTCTCCGAGCGCGAGGTCGCCGACACGCTCAACATCAGCACGGGGACCGTGAAGTCCTCGACCTCCCGTGGCCTCGCCCGCCTGCGCACGCTGCTCGTCCCCGAAGGAGACCGTCATGTCTGACCCGATCCTCGAGCTCCTCGCCGCTCCCCCGTCGCCCGCGCTCTCGGTCGACGAGAACGCCGTGCACACCGGCGGTCGGCGTCGCCTGCGCCGCCGCAACCTGCGCCGGGCCGGGCTCGGCGCCGGTGCCGCGGTCGCCGCCGCCGCGATCGCCTTCACCCCCCTTGGCTCCGGCCTCGGCGGGGAGGCCCTGCCAGCCGGACCTTCGACCTCCGTCGACGCCGGTCGGCGCGTGTCCGCCGCCCTGTTCGACGGCGACTGGTCCGTCGAGGTGCGCCCGGGTGCCCCCGCTGACCAGCCCAACATCATGTTCTACAAGGGCTCCGGCACGTCACGACAGCAGCTCGCAGGGTCGAGCGCAGACGCCACCGTCGTCTCCCTGGGCACCGGCTCGGGCGCCGAGGGCGTCATGCTCGGCACGGCCCCCGCCGACGCCACGGCGTTCCTCACCATCACGCGCGACGGCACGCACGGCGGGATCGAGACCGACCAGCAGCCGCTGCCGGGGACCGCGTACCAGGCCGTCGCCCTGAAGTTCGACGACCCCAAGGAGGTCGACTCCTACGTCGACACGATCTGGACCAACGCCGACGACGAGGTGCGCACGGCGACCGGATCCCTCCTGCCGAGCGTGCCGACCAACGACGGCGACCGGTTCTTCGTCGCGCAGGACGCCAGCACCATCGGTGTCTTCATGGCCGACGGCAGCGGTGGGTCGACGCGTCCGCTCACCACCGGTGAGAGCACGACGATGGGCTACGGGCAGAAGCCCGACGACGGCGAGTGGTCCTGGAGCTCGGTGACGCTGCTGCCGGAGGGCGCGCGCGACGTGAGGCTCGAGTGGGCCAACGCCACCCGCACCACCGACGTCACCGTCCGCTCACTCGGCAGCGCGGAGGTCGCATTCGCCGAGGCGTCGGCACCCGGCGCCGGCGCCGGACCTAGCGTCACCGCGGTGAGCTGGACCGACGCGGCGGGCACCCGGCATACCGAAGCGGTGAAGTAGGGCTCAGACGACGAGGTGCGCGTACGGGTCGGGACGCTCCGACTCGCTGCGCAGGATGCAGAACTCGTTGCCCTCCGGGTCCAGCAGCGTCACCCAGCCCGAGCCGGGCGGACGTCCCGGCAGGTCGCGCAGGTCCTGGTGGAGGGTCGCACCGTGGGCGAGGAGGCGCTCCACCTCCTCGTCGCGTGTGCGGTCGGTCGGCGTGAGGTCGAGGTGCAGACGGTTCTTCACGGTCTTGCCCTCGGGCACCTCGATGAAGAGAACCCGCTGGCGACCGTCGGGGCTGAAGATCATGCACTCCTCGTGGCCGGGGAGGTTCGGGTCCTTCGGGTCCTGCGACCAGCCGAGGACTTCGCTCCACCAGTGCGACTGGTCGTGGGCGTTGCGGGAGTCGACGGACGTGTGCGAGATGCGTGAGGTCATGGGCGTCACTGTCGCACCGTGGAACGCGCCGCGGCCACCGGATTGCCGACACTCAACCTTTGGCGGTGCTGCTCCGTCGTAGGGGGGCAATGATGACGCGAGAGAACGGGGGGTGAGATGGCAGGCAGGCACGATGACGAGTTCGCAGAGTTCGCGACGGGAGCGAGCCCACGGCTGCTCCGCACCGCATGGCTGATCTGT
This sequence comes from Knoellia locipacati, assembly GCF_007992835.1. Taxonomy (GTDB): domain Bacteria; phylum Actinomycetota; class Actinomycetes; order Actinomycetales; family Dermatophilaceae; genus Knoellia; species Knoellia locipacati. The sequence continues at coordinate 567,316 of NZ_BKBA01000008.1, read as the reverse complement.
GGCAACGCGACCCAGGCCGAGGACCTGGTGCAGTCGGCGATGCTCAAGGTCTACGTGAGGTGGGGGTGGCTGCGCGGCCGCCAGCCGATGGCGTACGCACGCCGCTGCATCCTCAACGACCACATCGACACTCACCGCCGCCGCAGGCGCGAGACCACGGTGAGCGTGCTGCCCGAGGGCGAGCACCACGACCGCGAGCCGGAGGACACCGATGCGATCGTCCGCCTCCTCGCCACGCTTCCCACTCGCGAGCGGCAGGTCGTCGTCATGCGCCACTACGCCGGGCTGACCGAGGCCGAGGTCGCCGACCTCCTCGACGTCAGCGTCGGCACCGTCAAGAGCAGCGCCTCCCGCGGCCTCGCCCGGCTCCGTGAGGCGCTCGCCGCCCAGGAACTCAAGGAGGGCCACCATGTCTGACCTCGACCAGCACGACGACATCCACGACCTGCTCGTGGGCGCCCCCGCGCCGCGGCTCCACTACGACCTCGACGCGACGCTTCGCACCGGACAGCGGATCCGGGCGCGCCGGCGCCTCGCTGCTGCGGGCGGTGGCGTGGTCGGCCTCGCCGCCGCGGCGACGGCCCTCGCCCTGGTGCTCCCGGGCACGCCGAGCGCGTCCGTGGCTCCTGCCGGCCCGTCTCTGTCCGGGTCGGTGTCCACCTCGCCATCGCCCTCCGCGTCGGTCTCGACGCGGGCGACCACGCAGTGCTTCCCCGACGACTCGTCGGCGGGCCGGACCCCGTGGCTCACGGCCACCGCGCCCGGCGTGCTCCCGACGGGTGGCGCGGTCACCGTGACGGCCGAGATCCTCTCGGGCTGCTCCACCAATGTGCTCGCCCAGTCAGAGAGCGCCGAGGGCAAGGGGGCGACCGAGGTCACCCTGGGACTCACCGAGCGGCCGACGACGGCCTCGTGGATCGTCGCGAACGCCGCCGTCCTCATCCTTCCCAAGGGACAGCGACCGTGCGGCTACTCCTTCGCCGACTCGCTCCCCGCCGGCGTGACCGTCACCCGCGGCGAGTGGGACGTCGTCGTCCAGCCGATCGACACCTCGCTGCTCAACAAGGCTGCCTCCAGCGGAACCGTGGACATCTGCAAGGGCGACTCGGTGGTCACGCGCGACCTCCCCCAGATCAGCGAGCACGACCTCGGGGCCAAGACGGACCGCGCGGGTGCACCGGCGACATGCGACCTCGACGAGCTCGGCACGGCGCAGGACTCGGCCCGGACCTGGGCCCGGCACACCGTCCCCGCCTACCTCGGCAAGGCCGACGTCGCCGTCGAGGTCCGGGCCCACCCCGGCGCGGGGTGCACCGGCGAGGGTGTGACCGAGGGGCCCCTGAGCCCGACCGACCCCACCGCCGGCGTCCTCCTCGAGGTCGACGTGCCCGAGGTCCCGACCGCAGCCTTCTGGGACTTCGTCCACGCTGGTGACCAGCTCGTGGCCGCGTTCTTCCTGCCCGCCGGGCAGGACGTGTGCGATGTCGACTTCTCCGGCACCGAGCTCACGGGTCGCCAGAACCTCGCTGACGCGACCGACATCGCACTCGACAGTGGCTGGACCCTGCAGCTCCAGCCCTTGCCGGACACCAACCGGTCGTTGGAGCTGCGGGCGAGGGTGTGCACGCCGAGCGGCGTGGTCACGCCGAGCCTGGCTCCCCTCAGCGCGGGGTGACCCGACCCGCGAACGGAAGCGGACGGCATACCCACTGCCTTGGGTATGCCGTCCACTTCCGTTGCGCGAGAAGGGAACTCAGCCCTCCGTCGCCTCGGGGCCGGGCCAGTTCCTGTCGGGCTGCGGGGTGGGGCGGCCGGGCTGCTCGCCACCGCGCGCCTGCAGGTAGCTGTCCTTGGGGACCATGACCTTGCGGCGGAAGATGCAGACGACCTTGCCGTCCTGGTTGTAGCCGATCGTCTCGACGTGCACGACCCCGCGGTCGTCCTTGGAGGTCGACTCCCACTTGTCGAGGACGCGGGTCTCGCCGTAGAGCGTGTCGCCGTGGAAGGTCGGCGCGACGTGGCGCAGGCTCTCGATCTCGAGGTTGGCGATCGCCTTGCCGGAGACGTCGGGGACGCTCATGCCGAGCAGGATCGAGTAGACGTAGTTGCCCACGACGACGTTCTTGCCGAACTGCGTCGTCTCCTCGGCGTAGTTGGTGTCGAGGTGGAGCGGGTGGTGGTTCATGGTCAACAGGCAGAACATGTGGTCGTCGAACTCGGTGACCGTCTTCCCGGGCCAGTGCTTGTAGGTCGCTCCGACCTCGAACTCTTCATAGCTGCGTCCGAACTGCATGCGCCCCATCCTCGCCTGCGACCGTCCGTCTGCGCGCGGGTCTGCCGCGTGCGTTCCCTCACAGCCCCGCTCGGCCCCGGCTCTTCGGCGCTCGGAGCTCGGCGCTCGGCGCTCGGGTGGAGGATCCGAGGGGCTCTGGTCCCCGAGATCCTCCCCACGAGTGTGAGCGGAGGTCGGCCCGGGCCACCTAGGCTCTGGCGGCATGGCGGACTTCATCGGAGCGGTCGACCAGGGCACGACGAGCACGCGGTTCATGGTCTTCGACCACGACGGCGCCGAGGTGGCGCGCCACCAGCTCGAGCACGAGCAGGTGCTCCCCCGCGCCGGGTGGGTCGAGCACAACCCGCTGGAGATCTGGGACCGCACCCAGACCGTCATCGGCAGCGCGCTGACGAGGGCGGGGCTGTCGGGCAGCGACCTCGCCGCCATCGGCATCACCAACCAGCGCGAGACTTCCATCGTCTGGGACCGGCGCACCGGCCGCCCGTTCCACAACGCGATCGTCTGGCAGGACACGCGCACCGACTCGATCGCCAAGGCCCTCGATGCGGACGAGCGCGGGCAGACGATCCGGCACAAGGCGGGCCTGCCGCCGGCGACCTACTTCTCGGCCGGCAAGGTCCAGTGGATCCTCGAGAACGTCGACGGCGCCCGAGAGGCGGCCGAGCGCGGCGACGCCCTCTTCGGCACGCTCGACACGTGGCTCGTCTGGAACCTCACCGGAGGCCCCCGCGGCGGCATCCACGCCACCGACGTCACCAACGCCAGCCGCACGATGCTCATGGACCTCACGACTCTCGACTGGGACGACGAGCTCCTCGGCTTCTTCGACATCCCGCGGCGGATGCTCCCGGACATCCACGCGAGCAGCGACGACACGGCATACGGGACGACGTCCGGGGAGCGAGGGACCGCGAAGGTGCCGATCACCGGCGTCCTCGGCGACCAGCAGGCGGCGACGGTCGGGCAGGTCTGCTTCGAGCCCGGCGAGGCCAAGAACACCTACGGCACCGGCAACTTCCTCCTGCTCAACACCGGCACCGAGCTCGTCCGCAGCGAGAACGGCCTCCTCACCACCGTGGCGTACCAGTTCGGTTCTGCCGCACCGGTCTACGCGCTCGAAGGCTCGATCGCCGTCACGGGGAGCGCGGTCCAGTGGCTGCGCGACCAGCTCGGCATCATCTCGGGCGCGTCCGAGATCGAGGGGCTCGCGGCGCAGGTCGACGACACCGGCGGCGTCTACTTCGTGCCGGCGTTCAGCGGCCTGTTCGCGCCGTACTGGCGCAGCGACGCGCGCGGCGCGATCGTCGGGCTCTCACGGTTCAACACCAACGCCCACCTCGCGAGGGCCACGCTCGAGGCGATCTGCTACCAGAGCCGCGACGTCGCCGACGCGATGACCGCCGACTCCGGTGTCCGGATCGAGACCCTGCGGGTCGACGGCGGCGTCACCGCCAACCGCCTGTGCATGCAGCTCCAGGCCGACATCCTCGGCGTGCCCGTGAGCAAGCCGGTGGTCGCCGAGACGACCGCGCTCGGAGCGGCGTATGCCGCAGGGCTGGCGGCCGGGTTCTGGTCCGGGACCGAGGAGCTCAGGTCCAAGTGGGCCGAGGCCGAGCGGTGGGAGCCGCAGTGGTCGGACGACCAGCGCCGCGACGGGTACGCCGGGTGGAGGAAGGCCGTCGAGCGGACGCTGGACTGGGTCGACGTCGACTGAGGCGCGGCTACTCCGGTGCGAGCGGCTGGGCGAGGGCGTCGTAGACGATCTTCGACAGACCGTTGATCGTCTCCTTACCGTGGCGGAAGCCCCGGGGGCTGCGCGTGAGGATCGCCATCGAGTGGCTGCGCCCGTTGCCGAGGACCCGACCGATCGAGTTGAGGCGGTAGCCGTCAGGCATCGGGCCCCAGCCGTTCTTCGTCTCGGTGTAGGTGCCTGACGGCAGGGGCGGGTCGGCGACCCCCCACCGCTGGTCCGGGATGACGCCCGACATGAGGTGGCGGATGTAGGCCCGGTGCCCGCCGTGGATGACCGGGGTGCCGGAGACGACCGCGTCGACGGCCCTGACGAGGTCGGAGGGCGTCGAGGTGCTGTAGCCCCACCACGTGCCCGAGCCGGCGGGACCGCCGCCGCGCACGGTCGTGGCCTTCAGCTCGAGCAGGTCGGCGACCTGCTGCACGCTGGGCGTCCTCACCCACCCGAGCAGGGCGTCGGTGGCGTCGTTGTCACTGGCCTGGATCATGCGGCGCGCGTGCGAGTGCTGGGTGTCGGTGAGCGGGGTGCCGCTGTCCTGGACCCGCTTGAGGCAAGCCATGAGGATGAGGACCTTGACCGTGCTCAGCGTCTGGTTCTCGAACTCGCGCCACGCGAACCGGCCACCGGTGCGAAGGTCGTGGACGACGAGGCCCATCGTCCCGCCACGTGCGGCACGGTGCTCGTCCAGCGCTGCGGTGAGGGCGGCCCTGTCGAGCGTCGCGACGGCGGGGAGCGCCGGGCGAGCGGGGTGGGTGGCGGCAGCGCCTGCGGACGGGCCGAGGGCGAGCCACGCAGGCACACCGACGGCGGCACCGGCGAGGGCGGACTCGACGACGAGTCGGCGACTCAGCGGGCGGGAGGCAGACATGGACCACAGGGTAGGCGGAGGTCGCCGCCTATGCTCATTTCTGTGACCCTCTCACCTGCGGCACGGACATCCACCCTCGAGCGGCTGCGCTCCGGCGAGGAGCTCGACGTGCTCGTCGTCGGTGGTGGCGTCGTCGGCTGCGGCGTCGCGCTCGACGCCGTCACCCGCGGCCTGTCGACCGGTCTCATCGAGGCCCGCGACTACGCCAGCGGCACGAGCTCGCGCTCGAGCAAGCTCATCCACGGCGGCCTGCGCTACCTCGAGATGCTCGACTTCGGGCTCGTCCACGAGGCGCTCCAGGAGCGGCGGCTGCTCCTCACGACGATCGCGCCGCACCTCGTGCGGCCGGTGCCGTTCATGTACCCGCTGAGCAAGCCCGCCTGGGAGCGCTTCTACGTCGGGTCGGGCATCGCGCTCTACGACGGGCTCGCCTTCGGGGTGCGCCAGACCGCCGGCCTCCCCCGCCACCGCCACCTCGGCAAGAAGGCCGCGCTCCGCCTCATGCCCAGCCTGCGACCCGATGCGCTCACGGGCGCGATCCAGTACCACGACGCGCAGGTCGACGACGCGCGCTTCGTGCTCGAGCTGGCCCGCACCGCAGCCATGCACGGCGCCCACGTCGTCAACCGCGTCGCCGCCGTGAGCATGCTGCGCTCCGACGACGGCGAGCGCGTCGTCGGCGTCCGGGCTCGCGACAACGCCACCGGTGAGGAGTTCGACATCCGCGCCCGCCGGGTCGTCGCCGCCGCCGGCGTGTGGACCGACGAGATCCAGCAGATGCTCGGCGAGGACGGCCCGCTCAAGGTCCGCTCCAGCAAGGGCATCCACCTCGTCGTGCCGCGCGACCGCATCACCTCGGAGACCGGCGTCATCCTGCGCACCGAGAAGTCGGTCCTGTTCATCATCCCGTGGGACGAGCACTGGATCATCGGCACCACCGACACCGACTGGACCCTCGACAAGGCGCACCCGGCGGCGACCGCGGCCGACATCGACTACCTCCTCGCCACGGTCAACTCGGTCCTCGTCACGCCGCTCACCCGGGACGACATCGACGGCGTGTATGCCGGCCTGCGCCCCCTGATCTCGGGCGACGAGACCGACGAGACGACCAAGCTCTCGCGCGAGCACGTCGTCGCGACACCGGTTCCGGGGCTCACGCTCATCGCCGGCGGCAAGTACACGACCTACCGGATCATGGCCAAGGACGCCGTCGACGAGGCCGTCAAGGACCTCGGCGTCGAGGTGGCGCCGTCCTCGACCGACAAGGTCCCCCTCGCCGGCGCCGTCGGCTGGGAGTGGCTGAGCGAGCGACCGCAGATCCTCGCCCGGTCGGCCGGGATCGACCAGGAGCACGTCGAGACGCTGCTCGAGCGCTACGGCACGCTCACCAAGGAGATCATCGCGATCATCAATGCCCAGCCCGAGCTCGGCGAGCTCCTGCCCGGCGGCGAGACCCACCTCAGGGCGGAGGTCGTGTATGCCGCCGCGACCGAGGGAGCGATGCACCTCACCGACATCCTCACCCGCAGGACGCGCATCTCGATCGAGGCGCGGGACCGTGGGCTGAGCGCCGCTCCACACGCCGCAGCGCTCGCCGCGCCGATCCTCGGCTGGGACGACGCCCGGGTCGCCGAGGAGATCGACATCTACCACCGCCGGGTCGAGGCCGAGATGTCGAGCCAGACGATGCCCGATGACGCGAGCGCCGACCAGGCCCGACGGCTCGCCCCCGACGCCGCCCTCTGACCCGAGCACCCCTCCCCCGAGGGACGTGATCAACTCACCAATTCCTCCCCTCCGTCACCAGCCTGACCGGTGACGAACGAGGGGAATTGGTGAGTTGATCACCGGCGGGCCAGCTCGAGGGGTGGGCCGTGGTGGGTGCACCAGCCGAGCACCTCGTCGTCGAGCTCGACCTGCGGCCGCCACGTGCTCGTCGTCGGCAGCGGGTGCGGGTCCTCCAGGGCCACCCGCGCCAGCGGCATCCTCACCCGGGCCTCCTCGATCGCATCGAGCATCGCGGCGTACTCCTGCGGCGGCCAGTACTGCCGGGTGATCGAGTGCCACACCACCGTGAGCACCCCCTCGGGCGCCGGCTCGGCGAGCTGCGCCCGCACCCAGCCGGCCGCACCCGCCCGGTCGACCATCACAGGTGTCTCGCGCAGGGTCGCCAGCGCCGCCACCAGACGCCCGTCGCGCTCGGGCATGTGCGGCCAGATGAAGGACCGGAGGTGGGCCGCGCCCTCGTCGGTCGTCGCGTCGAACGGGTCGAGATCGCACCCACGTCGTTCGACGACCTCGACCTCGACGGGCGTGAACCCCGGCGCCTCGCAGCCCTCGAGCACCAGGTGCGCGTCCCTCGGCCCGGCCGTCCACCCGTCCCCGACGAACCGGAACCGGTCGACGAGCAGGTTGAGCCCCGCCGACGCCCCGGGCTCGAGGAGCCGCACCCGGTGCAGACCGGTCCGTCGCACCGCTTCCGACAGTCCGGCGAGCAGCGCGACCGACCGGCCGACCTCGTTGGTCTGCGGCGCCACGTCCAGCCCCTCGCGCAGCTCGGCCACGTGCGCACGCAGGACAGGCTCCAACGCCGGCCACACGGCATACCGGTCGGCAGTTCCACCCACAGAGGGATAGAAGCAGGCCAGCCCGGGCGCCTCGCCACGCAGCACGATCCGGTGGATGCCGGCGAGCAGCCGCAGCTGGACCATGTCGCCGGCCGGCGCATCCTCCCGCCCCCGCAGGATCTCGCGCACGACACCGCCGCGGTCCCAGTCGTCGGCGAGCTCACGCACGAGCACGCCGTAGAGGTGGTCGGTGCTGCCGCCCCAGTGGCTGCGCATCCGCTCGACCACGGTGGCTCCGTCGTACGCACTCACGCGTGCCACCATAGAGCCGTGAGCGAAGAGCAGAAGCAGGCAGAGAACCGCGCGCGTCCGACGACCGAGGAGTTCCGCGGCTTCGTCCGTGAGGACTGGGCCGAGCGTCGCCCACAGGCGACCGGGCAGTCCCCTGCGGCTCCGTATGCCGCGACGCGCCGCGAGGACGTCAGCGCCGCCTTCCCGGGTGACCGGCTCGTCGTGCCCGCCGGTGGCCTCAAGGTGCGCAGCAACGACACCGACTACGTCTTCCGCCCGCACACCGCGTTCGCCCACCTCACGGGCCTGGGCGCGGACCGCGAGCCCGACGCCGTCCTCGTCCTCGAGCCCACCGACGACGGCCACGAGGCCGTCCTCTACTTCCGCCCGCTCGGCGAGCGCGACAGCGACGACTTCTTCGCCGACGCCCGCTACGGCGAGTTCTGGGTCGGCGCCCGCCCCAGCCTGGCCGACATCGAGCTCGAGCTCGGCCTCACCGCCCGCCACATCGACGAGTTCGAGGCGGCCGTGGCCAAGGACGCCGGTCAAGTCACCGTGCGTGTCGTCCGCGACGCCGACCGCGAGCTCACCGCCTCGCTCGACGAGTCGCGGGTCGAGAACGGCGCCGAGCGCGAGTCGCTCGCCGAGCACGACGACGCTCTCGCGCACGCCCTGTCCGTCCTGCGCCTCACCAAGGACGAGTACGAGATCGAGCAGATGCGTGAGGCCGTCGCAGCCACGCACGTCGGCTTCGAGGCGGTCATCGCCGAGCTCGAGACCGCCGCCGAGCTCGGTCGCGGCGAGCGCTGGATCGAGGGGATCTTCGGCCTGCACGCCCGCCACCAGGGCAACGGCGTCGGCTACGACTCGATCGCCGCGTCCGGCGACCACGCCAACACCCTGCACTGGATCAAGAACACCGGTGACGTCGCCGAGGGTGACCTCGTCCTCCTCGACGCCGGTGTCGAGGTCGACTCGCTCTTCACCGCCGACATCACCCGCACCCTCCCCGTGAGCGGCACCTTCACCGACGCGCAGCGCGAGATCTACGACGCCGTGTACGCCGCGCAGGAGGCCGGGATCGCCGCGGCCAAGCCGGGCGCGAAGTTCTCGGACATCCACGCCGCCGCCATCCGCGTCATCGCCGAGCACCTGCACGCCTGGGGCCTGCTGCCCGAGGGCGTCTCGGTCGAGGACACCCTCGACACCGAGCACGGACAGTACCACCGCCGCTGGATGGTCCACGGCACCTCGCACCACCTCGGCCTCGACGTCCACGACTGCGCCCTCGCCACCCGCGCCGAGTACATGGACGCCGAGCTCGCGCCGGGCATGGTCCTCACCGTCGAGCCCGGGCTGTACTTCAAGGCCGACGACCTCAAGGTGCCCGAGCGCTTCCGCGGCATCGGCGTGCGCATCGAGGACGACATCGTCATCACCGCCGACGGCAACGAGAACCTCTCGGCCGCGATGCCGCGCAGCAGCGCCGACGTCGAGGCGTGGATCGCCGACATCCGCGAGGAGAACGCCGTCTGACCCCGCGGGGGCCTCAGCGGCGGTTGACGACGTCGAGGACGAGGGCGTGCGTGACGCCCTCGACCTGTGCCGCCTTGGCGCCCATCTCGAGGATCATCGGCACGAGCTGGTCCGGCTTGGGGAAGTCGTCCGGCAGGGCTGAGTTGTATGCCGTGTGCTCCTCGAGCGAGGCGACCGCCACCGCGACGCGGTCGGAGACGTCGACGTAGTGCGTCGGTCGTGAGGTGCCCGAGAACGCGAGCACCTTGACGCTCCACGGCTCGAAGCCCTCGTCGACGAGCTCGGGGAAGATCCACCGGTTGCCGGCGTCCGCGACCGCGTCCACCGTGGCCAGCCCCACCGCACGGTGGTCCGCCTGGTTGAGCATGCCCGCGACGAAGCGGTCGCCGTAGTCGCCCGTGACCACGACGTCCGGACGGCGACGACGGATCTCGCGGGCGATGTCGCGCCGCAGGTCCAGGCCGTACTGGACGACCCCGTCGTGGTGGTTGCCGAAGTCCACCTCGGTCACGCCGACGACGGCGGCACTGGCCCGCTCCTCGGCCTCACGCACGCGGGCGGCCTCGTCGGGTGCCATCGTGTCGATCCCTGCCTCACCGCGGGTGAGCAGGAAGTAGGTCACGGTCGTGCCCGCCTCGGTCCACTTCGCGACCGCGGCCGCCGTGCCGTACTCGATGTCGTCGGGGTGGGCGACGACACACAGGACTGACGTGAAGTCCTCGGGGAACGCCTCCAGCGGAGGGTCGAACGGGGCTGCATCCATGGCGTTCAGGCTAGCCCCGGCTCCCGTGGGGCAGGCTCAGTTCGTCGAAGCCGGGCCCTCGGTCGTCGTGGCGCGACGGGCGGCGTCCTGGAGGCGCTGCGCCTCGGCCTGGGCGGCGGCCATCGGGTCCATCTGGGCGATGAGCTCGCGCCCGCGGGCGGCGTGCTTGTGCTCGGTGAGCACTTCGTACTTCGTCGCGACGACCTGGGTCACCGAGGTGAAGTCACGCTGGCCACCGGTGAGCGAGTAGCCGACGAAGGCCCAGATCGCTCCGAACACGGCGCCGAAGACGACGGTCATGAGCACCGAGGTCCACGCGAACCCGCTCGTGTCGAACAGCGCGAAGATCATGCCGATGAGCAGACCGAGCCAGGCGCCGGAGAGCACACCACCGAGCAGGATGCGGCCCCGCGTGAGCCGACCCGTGACCCGCTCGAGCTGCTTGAGGTCGGTCCCCACGATGAGGACGTTCTCGACCGGGAACTCGTGGTCGGACAGGTAGTCGACGACCTTCTGGGCCGAGGCGTAGGTGTCGTGGACCCCGAGCGACATCGGGTAGTCGAGGGACATCAGCTTCTGGGCCGCTGCCGGACCCAGTCCGCGCGTCGGTTGGGTGCTCATGCCCCTAGTTTCGCACCCCGGACTGGATGAAGGCTGGGAGCCCGCTGACCGGCATACGAACGCGGTGCTCGGCCCTTGAGCTGCGACTCGAGAGGTGCGCGAGGAACGAGCTCACCGCTTGAGTGCGTACTCCTCGAGGAGGCGGCGGCCGATGATCATCTTCTGGATCTCCGCAGTGCCCTCGCCGATGAGCAGCATGGGGGCCTCACGGTAGAGGCGCTCGATCTCGTACTCCTTCGAGTAGCCGTACCCGCCGTGGATCCGGAAGCTCTGCTCGACCACGTCGGCGCAGTACTCCGCCGCGAGGTACTTCGCCATGCCGGCCTCGAGGTCGTTGCGCTCGCCCTTGTCCTTGATGCGCGCCGCCTTGACCATCATCTGGTGCGCGGCCTCGACCTTGGTCGCCATGTCGGCGAGGCGGAACATGATCGCCTGGTGCTGGGCGATCTGCTTGCCGAAGGTCTCACGCTGCTGCGCGTAGGCGATGCCGAGCTCGAAAGCCCTGCGGGACAACCCACATGCCCGGGCCGCGACGTTGACGCGGCCCACCTCGACGCCGTCCATCATCTGGTAGAAGCCCTTGCCGGGCACACCGCCGAGGATCTGCGCGGACGTCGTCTCGTGGCCCTCGAGGACGAGCTCGGTCGTGTCGACGCCCTTGTAGCCCATCTTCTCGATCTTGCCCGGCACCGTGACGCCCTGAGCGGTCTGCCCGAAGCCCGGCTCCTTCTCGACGAGGAACGTCGTCATGTTCTTGTAGGGGCTGTCGCTCTCGCCCAGGTCGGTCTTGACGAGCACCGCGACGAGGTTGGACGAGCCACCGTTGGTGAGCCACATCTTCTGCGCGTTCACGGTCCACTTCTGGTCCTCGCCCTCGCCCTCGCCGGCGACCGCCTTGGACTTGATCGCGGCCACGTCGGACCCGAGCCCCGGCTCCGACATCGAGAACGCGCCCCGCACCTCACCCGTGGCCATCCGCGGCAGGTAGCGCTGCTTCTGCTCCTCGGTGCCGTGCTGCAGCAGCATGTAGGCCACGATGAAGTGCGTGTTGATGATGCCGGACACCGACATCCAGCCGCGCGCGATCTCCTCCACGCACAGCGCATAGGTGAGCAGCGACTCCCCCAGCCCGCCGTACTCCTCGGGGATCATCAGCCCGAAGATCCCCATCTCCTTCATGCCCTCGACGATGTCCGTGGGGTACTCGTCGGCGTGCTCGAGGTCCTGCGCGACCGGGATGATCTGCTCCTCGACGAACTGCCGCACGAGCTTGATGAGCTCGCTCTGCTCGTCGGTGAGACCTTCGGTGCGCTGGAGCCGAGACATGCGTGGAAGCCGCCTTCGTGAGTGGGGGACAGACGTTGTCGAGTATGCCGTCCGCCCCAGTCCGCTCCCACCCGTCAGCCGTGTGAGTCCTCCCACCTCCCGCGCTGACAATTCGGTGGCGCGCACCCGAGGAGGGGTGCCACGCTGGGACCCAGCCGCACGGCATACCGATGCCCGTGCACCGACTCCGAGGAGGCGTGACATGTCCACGACTGTCCTGGGCCGTTCCCGTGCCCACATCCTTCACACCTCGGAGTCCACGAATGACCTTTCACGACGCTGCGACCGAGTCGCCGCTGTTCGCCAGCACCACGTGCCCTGACGCCCCGCCCGAGGGCGAGCGCTGGTCCTCCTGGGACGGCGCCATGCACGGGCCCAAGCCCCGACCCGAGTGGGTCATCACCGCCCTCGGCGCCGTCGAGGAGGACCTCGGCGTCCTCAAGACCGGCAAGGAGGCCGACGTCCACCTCCTCCGGCGCTGGCTGCCCGACGGCACCACCGCGCCCGCGGTCGACAGCCTCCTCGCCGCCAAGCGCTACCGCGGCAGCGAGAACCGCCTGTTCCACCGGGACAGCGGCTACCTCGAGGGCCGCCGGCTCCGCAAGAGCCGCGAGATGCGCGCCATGGCCCGGCGCACCGAGTTCGGCCGGGCGATGATCGCCGGTCAGTGGGCGGCGGCCGAGTTCGACGCGCTCGCCCGGCTGTGGGAGCTCGGGCTGCCCGTGCCCTACCCGGTGCAGCTCAGCGAGGCCGAGATGCTCATGGAGTTCATCGGCACCGGGCGCACCGCCGCACCGCGGCTCGTGCAGACCAAGCCGTCACCGGCGCTGCTCGCCCAGCTGTTCGAGCAGTTCCGCCACGTCGTCCTCACCCTCGCGCAGGAGGGCTGGGCGCACGGTGACCTGTCGCCCTACAACGTGCTCCTGCACGAGGACCGGCTCGTCGTCATCGACTGGCCGCAGATCGTCGACGTCGTCGGCAACCCGCACGGCTTCGAGTTCCTCGAGCGCGACATCCGGACGATGTGCGGCTGGTTCGTCCGGCGTGGGCTCGACGTCGACGCCGACCTCGTGTTCGGTGACGCCGCGTCGATGGCAGCCGGGTCGACGTGGTGACGCGGCGTCGGGCGGGTCAGTAGACCCAGACCTTGCGACCCATGTTGACCCAGCCCGTGGACCAGAGCATGTCCTGCGCCTGGGTGCTCACGCGGCAGCAGCCGTGCGACGCGGGGTAGGGCGGGATCGACGACGAGCCGTGGATGGCGAAGTCGCCCTTCCAGTAGGTCGGGCGCCACATCGAACCGAGGCGGCCGTTCTGCCACCCGCCGGGGTAGCGGTAGTAGATCGAGTAGCTGCCGGTGGGCGTGCGCGCCGTCTTCCACGAGCCGCCGGAGTAGTAGCGCTCGCCGCTGCCCGTGCTCGTGTTGAGCGTGTAGAGGAGCTTGCCGTTGCTCACGACCATGAGCAGCTGGCGCTTGATGTCGACCTCGATGAGCGAGCCCGAGGTCGAGCGCGGGCGGGGCTTCACGCCGCGGGCGAGCAGGCCCCAGGCGCTGAGGTCGACGCGGCCGCTGCGTCGCGCCCCCGCGGCCTTCTGCAGGGCCCAGACCGCCTGCTGCGTCACGTGGCCGAAGGAGCCGTTGGGCGTGCCCACCCAGTAGCCCAGCGCGCGGAGCCGGGTCTGCGCCTCCTTGACGGCGCTGCCCGTGGACCCGAGCACGAGGACGGGGCGACCCGCCGCCTCCGCGCTCGAGGCGGCGAGGGCGCTGGCACCCAGCACGGATGCCCCGGCTCCCCCCATGAGCGCCGCGCGTCGCGACACGTGGTGACCAGTGATCTCCATCGTTCCCCTGCTTTCACGTATCTCCCGTGTCCGCACAGACGCGCGAGGCCCAGGTGGTTGCGTCGCGGGGAGTGGAAGGATCCTACCGCCGACCCGCGATGACGTCGTGGGTCGCGATCACCCGCTCGGCGATCTCGACGTGGAGGTTCTCGATCATCCGGCCGTTGTGGGTGACGACACCGCTGCCGGCGCCCGCCTCCCAGGCCTCGAGGATGCCGCGCGCATCGGCGACCGCAGCCTCGCTCGGGGCGAAGGTCGAGTTGCACACCTCGACCTGCCCCGGGTGGATGAGGGTCTTGCCGTCGAAGCCGAAGTCACGGCCCTGGACGCACTCGGCCTCGAAGCCCTCGGCGTCCTTGACGTCGTTGTAGACGCCGTCGAGGATCGCGATCCCCGACTCGCGCGCGGCGAGCAGCGACAGCTGGAGCGAGGTGACGAGGGGTCCGCGACCGGGCACGTGGTCGGCCCGCAGCTCCTTGACGAGGTCGTTGGTCCCCATGACGAGGACGGCCAGCCGCGGCGAGGCGGCGGCGATCTCGCGCACGTTGAGGATCGCCTCGGGCGTCTCGATCATCGCCCAGAGCCTCGTGTGCTCGGGAGCGCCGGCGGCCTCGAGGGCGGACACGAGCGAGCGCACCTCGTCGGCCGAGCCGACCTTGGGCACGACGACGCCGGCGGGACCGGCCTGTGCCGCCGCGGCGAGGTCGGCGTCGTGCCACTGCGTGCCGGTGCCGTTGACGCGGATCGTCACCTCACGGTTGCCGTACTCGCCCGACACCGCTGCCGCACAGACGTTCTCGCGTGCACCCTCCTTGGCGTCCGGCGCGACCGCGTCCTCGAGGTCGAGGATGAGGGCGTCCACGGGCAGCGTCTTGGCCTTCTCGAGGGCCCGCTCGTTCGACCCCGGCATGTAGAGGACCGAACGACGAGGCGTGTATGCCGTCTGCCCACCCATCAGGACCCCTCACCTTCGGCGGCAGGTGCGTCGACGGCATACAGGTCCGCGAGCTCCGGGTCGTTCGCACTGAGGCGCTCCGCGAGCTCGAGGATGACGAGGCACTGCTTGAGCGAGGCGTCGTCCTCCATCTTGCCGTCGAGCATCACGGCGCCGGTGCCGTCACCCATCGCCTCCTTGACCCGACGGGCGTGGGCCACGTCCTCGGCGGACGGGCTGAAAACGCGCTTGGCGATGTCGACCTGCACGGGGTGCAGCGACCACGTGCCCACACAGCCGAGGAGGAAGGCGTTGCGGAACTGGTCCTCGCAGGCGACGACGTCCTTGATGTCCCCGAACGGGCCGTAGTACGGGAAGATCCCGTGCATCGCGCAGGCGTCGACCATGCGGGCGATCGTGTAGTGCCACAGATCCTGCTGGTAGGTCGTGCGCTCGGCGGTGACCGGGTCCACGCCCTCACCGAGGTCGGTCGCCGGGTCCTGCCGCACGAGGTAGCCCGGGTGGCCGCCACCGACGCGGGTGGTCTTCATCCGGCGGTCGGCGGCGAGGTCGGCCGGCCCGAGGCTGATCCCCTGCATGCGCGGGGAGGCGCCGGCGATGGCCTCGACGTTGGCCATGCCGCGGGCCGTCTCGAGGATCGCGTGCACGAGGATCGGCCGGGTGAGGCCGGCGCGGGCCTCGAGCTGGGCGAGGATCCGGTCGACGTAGTGGATGTCCTCGGGGCCCTGGACCTTGGGCACCATGATGACGTCGAGCTTGTCGCCGATCTCGGTGACGAGGGTGATGAGGTCGTCGAGGACCCACGGGCTGTCGAGGCTGTTGACGCGCGTCCAGAGCTGGGTGCTGTCACCGAAGTCGGTCGCCTTCGCGATGTCGACGAGGCCCTGGCGCGCCGCCTCCTTGCGGTCGGCCTTGACCGCGTCCTCGAGGTTGCCGAGGAGGACGTCGACGGTGCCGACCATCCCCGGGACCTTCGCGGCCATCTTCTCGTTGCTCGGGTCGAAGAAGTGGATCATCCGGCTGGGGCGGGCAGGGACCTCACGCACCGGCGCCGGGGCGCCGACCGCGAGAGGGCCGAAGAAGTCCTTGGGTGAGCGCATGGTGCCGGACGCTAGCAGTGCGCGGGCACCGTGCGTTATGAGACAGTTCACGCCGTGAGCGGCTCTCCGGAGACACCCTCCCCCGTCAACGTGACGCGCCTGCTCGCCGAGGCGGCGAGCAAGTCCGGCGTGATGTGGATCGAGGTGCCCGACAAGGGCGCCCACGCCGTCTGGTTCGTCTGGCACGACGACGAGGACCCCCGCGGAGCCGGCCCTGCGGCATACGTCGTCTCGGGGATCGGTGAGCAACGGCTGCCACACCTGCCCGACGAGGTGGGCGTGATCTTCCGGAGCAAGGACAGCGGCGCCCGGCTGCTCACCCTCAGGGCCGGCGCCAGGGAGCTGGACCCGGCGACGCCGGAGTGGGAGCAGGCCGCCGAGGTGCTGCGGGCGGAGCGCCTCAACGCGACCGGCGACGTCGTCGCGCGGTGGCGGGAGGGCTGCGTCATCCACGTCCTCACCCCGCACGGCCGTCCCGACGAGTCGCCGGGCTCGTATGCCGCGGAGCACGGCCGCGTCACCGTCACCCCTGCGCGGGGCACGACGGCGACGTGGCGCCCGTGGCACTGGCGCGGACGAGGGCGCCGCTGACCGGGACCGGGACACGCGACGGACCCCGATGCATGACGGGCGGCAGCGCCACCCGTCGACCCGACTAACCTGTCGGGTGTGAGCACGAGCACCCGCGTCTTCGTCGGCAGACTGGCCGAGCTCGCCGTCTTCGACCCCTTGGGCGACCCCGTCGGTCGCGTCCGGGACGTCGTCGTGACCTTCAGCGCCCAGCGCACCAGACCGCGCGTCATCGGCCTCGTCGTCGAGGTCCCCGGGCGTCGCCGGGTCTTCGTGCCCATGACGCGTGTGACCTCGGTCGACGGCGGTCAGGTCATCACCACCGGGCTGGTCAACATGCGCCGCTTCGAGCAGCGCCCCAACGAGACCCTCGTGCTCGCCGAGCTCATCGAGCGCCGGGTCACGGTCCGTGACGAGAGCGGCGAGGTCGTCGAGGCCACGGTCGAGGACATCGGGCTCGAGCAGAACCACGCGCGCAGCTGGTCGGTGACCCGTGCGTTCGTCCGTCGCGCCTCCGCCCGCGGCTCGCTCTCGCGTCTGGGTCGCCGCCGCGGCGAGACCTTCGTCGTGCCCGTCGAGGACGTCAAGGGCCTGCGCGACTCGGCCGACGTCCAGAGCGCGGCGCGCCTGCTCGAGCACTACGAGGACCTCAGGCCGGCCGACCTCGCCGAGGCCATCCACGACCTGCCGGCCAAGCGCCGAGCAGAGGTCGCCGCCGCCCTCGCCGACGACCAGCTCGCCGACGTCCTCGAGGAGCTGCCCGAGGAGGAGCAGGTCGAGATCATTGCCGGCCTCGGCAACGACCGCATCGCCGACGTCCTCGAGGCGATGGAGCCCGACGACGCCGCCGACCTCCTCGCCGAGCTGCCCACGGCCCGCCAGGAGGAGCTGCTCCAGCTCATGGAGCCCGACGAGGCCGCCGACCTGCGCCGCCTGCTCACCTACGACGAGAACACCGCCGGTGGCCTCATGACCACCGAGCCGGTCATCCTCGGACCCGACGCCTCGATCGCCGAGGCCCTCGCCGTCGTGCGACGCCAGGAGCTGTCCACGACGATGGCCTGCACCGTCTTCGTCTGCCGCCCGCCGCTCGAGACCCCGACCGGCAAGTTCCTCGGCATGGTCCACATCCAGCGGCTGCTGCGTGAGCCCCCGCACGCCTCGATCGGCACGATCCTCGACAAGGACGTCGAGCCCGTGACGACCGACGCGACGACCGGCCAGGTGACCCGCCTGCTCGCGACCTACGACCTCGTCGCCCTGCCGGTCGTCGACGAGAACGGCCTGCTCGTCGGGGCGGTCACCGTCGACGACGTGCTCGACCACCTGCTGCCCGACGACTGGCGCGAGGACCGCCACGAGGTCACGACGTCGTCGCACGAGGTGATCCCGCATGGCTGAGCGCCGCGACCGCGCGCCTCGCCTCGACCAGCCACGCGAGGCGAGGCGCCAGTTCATCAGCAGGCCCGAGGCCCTCACCGAGGAGGCCTTCGGCGTCCTGTCCGAGAAGTTCGCCCGCTACATGGGGACGGCCTACTTCCTCATCGGCATGACGTTCTTCGTGCTCGTGTGGGTGCTGTGGAACCTCCTCGCACCGCAGGACTGGCGCTTCGACGAGTACCCGTTCATCTTCCTCACGCTCATGCTCAGCCTCCAGGCCTCGTATGCCGCACCGCTCATCCTCCTCGCTCAGAACCGGCAGGCCGACCGTGACCGAGTCATGCTCGAGCAGGACCGCACCCGCGACGAGCGCAACCTCGCCGACACCGAGTTCCTCACCCGCGAGGTCGCCGCACTGCGGATCGCGATGCGTGACAACGCCAC
The DNA here is from genome assembly GCF_007992835.1 of Knoellia locipacati. Lineage (GTDB taxonomy): Bacteria > Actinomycetota > Actinomycetes > Actinomycetales > Dermatophilaceae > Knoellia > Knoellia locipacati. The sequence goes on along the minus strand of NZ_BKBA01000008.1, from coordinate 549,004 downwards.
CCGTGACTTCGTCCGTGGAGAGCTGCGCGACCTCCTCGACGAGATCGAGGAGCGTGGTCTCGTCATCGGCCGGCTCGCCCCCGACGACCGTGACGCGTCAGACACCCTCAACGCCCGGACCGATGAGGGCGGATCGCACCGAGCGACCTAGCATGGAGCAATGCCTGACACCGCTGCACCCGTGAGCGACGAGGCCCTGCGCGCCGCTCTCGCCACCGTCAACGACCCCGAGATCCGCAAGCCCGTCACCGAGCTCGGCATGGTCGAGTCCGTCGAGTGCGACGAGGCGGGCCGGGTGGCCGTGACCATCCTGCTGACGATCGCCGGCTGTCCCCTCAAGGAGACGCTGACGAGGGACACGACCGCGGCCCTGATGAAGGTGCCCGGCGTCACGGCCGTCGACGTCACCCTCGGTGTCATGTCCGAGGAGCAGCGCGCCGAGCTGCGCACCAACCTGCGAGGCGGTGCAGCCGAGAAGGAGATCCCCTTCGCCCAGCCCGGCAGCCTCACCCGCGTGTATGCCGTCGCCTCCGGCAAGGGCGGTGTCGGCAAGTCGTCGGTGACCGCCAACCTCGCGGCCGCCCTCGCCGAGCAGGGCCTCAAGGTGGGCGTCGTCGACGCCGACATCTACGGCTTCTCGATCCCCCGCATGCTCGGCGTCGAGCACAAGCCGACCCAGGTCGACGAGATGATCCTGCCGCCCATCGCGCACGACGTGAAGGTCATCTCGATCGGCATGTTCGTGCCCGGCAACCAGCCCGTCGTGTGGCGTGGTCCGATGCTCCACCGGGCGCTCCAGCAGTTCCTCGCCGACGTCTTCTGGGGCGACCTCGACATCCTCCTCCTCGACCTCCCGCCGGGCACGGGCGACATCGCCATCTCGGTGGCCCAGCTCATCCCGGGCGCCGAGATCCTCGTCGTCACCACGCCGCAGCAGGCCGCTGCCGAGGTGGCCGAGCGCGCCGGCGCGATCGCGGTGCAGACGCACCAGCGCGTCGCCGGGGTCATCGAGAACATGTCGTGGCTCGAGCTGCCCGACGGCACCCGTCAGGAGATCTTCGGCTCCGGTGGCGGCCAGGTCGTCGCCGACTCGCTCACCCGCACGATCGGCGCCCCGGTGCCGCTCCTCGGCCAGATCCCGCTCGACACGGCGCTGCGCATCGGTGCCGACCAGGGCAGCCCGGTCGTGCTCGGCGACCCGACCTCGGCTGCGGCCGTCGCCCTGCGCGGCATCGCGCGTGAGCTCGGCAGCCGCTCGCGCGGCCTGGCCGGTCGTTCGCTCGGCCTCACGCCGGCAGGTCGCTGACTCCGCGTCCTCCCACCCGACTCATTGCCCCGTCGGGACACGCTGAGAGGCCTTCGGCCGACGAAGCGTGTCCGGCGGGGCAATGCAGTCGTGGCGTCAGGTGGCGTCGACGTCGTAGGGCGTGGGCCGCATCGGGTCCCAGCCCGTCGGGCCCGTCTGGATCCACGGCTCGCCACCGTCGGCCGGCGCCTCGGTGATGTCGTCGTTGGTGCCGCCGGACTTGAGGGTCGACGCGGCGTCCTCGAGCGGCTCGATGAGGGCCTCGCGCACGATCCGCCGGGGGTCGTACTGGCGCGGGTCGTACTGGCGCCAGTTGATGTCCTCGTAGTCAGGTCCGAGCTGGTCCTTGAGCTGCCCCTTGGCGCCCTCGGCCATGACCCGGGCCTTCTTGATCATCTGCGCGAGCTTCTGGGCGTACTCGGGGAGCCGCTCCGGCCCGAGGACGAAGACAGCGATGAGAGCGAGGAGGACGATCTCCCAGCCGTTGATCCCGAACACGCGGTCCTCTCGTGCGCCGTGGGCGCGTCAGTCGCTCCTGCCCTGGAGGACCATCTTGACATCCCGGGGCTTGCCGTCGCGCACCACCGTCAGTGACACGGTCGAGCCCACGGGCTTGGACCTGATGGCCACGACCAGCGCGTCGGGGTTGCCCATGGGACGACCCTCGAAGGCGGTGATGACGTCGCCGGCCTCGAGACCGGCCTTGTCGGCAGGACCACCCGGGGTCACGGCCGGCGTCTGGTCGGTGTCCTCGCTGATCTTGACGCCCTCGCCCTGGTAGGTGCGGTCCAGCACGACCCCGATGATCGGGTGCTCGGCCTTGCCGGTGCGGATGAGCTGGTCCACGGTGATCTTGACCTGCGCGCTCGGGATGGCGAAGCCGACGCCGATGTTGCCGCTCTGTCCGCCGATGCTCGACCCGGCCACGCGCGCGATCGCGGTGTTGATGCCGATGACGCGGCCGTCCATGTCGAGCAGTGGCCCGCCGGAGTTGCCGGGGTTGATCGCCGCGTCGGTCTGGATGGCGTTGATGAACGACTGGTCGTTGGCCTCACCCGGGGTCACCGGCCGGTTGAGGGCCGAGACGATGCCGGTGGTGACGGTCGACTCGAGCCCGAGCGGCGCACCGACGGCGATGACCGGGTCCCCGACGACGACCTTGCTGGAGTCACCCAGGGGCAGTGCCCGCAGGTCGGTGCGGTCGACCTTGAGGACGGCGAGGTCGTAGGACACGTCACGGCCCACGATCTTGGCCTTGGACTGCTTGCCGTTGGAGAGGACGACGGTGATCTCGCCGCCGTTGGCCGCCGAGGAGACGACGTGGTTGTTGGTGACGACGTGGCCCTTGTCGTCGAGGACCCAACCCGAGCCGGTGCCGTCGCCGCCGGTGGCCTGGACGCGGATCGTCACGACGCTCGGGGTGGCGTTCGCGGCGATGTTGGCGACGCTTCCCTCGGGACGGGTCGTCGCACCCGCGCCGGGCTGCGGCGCCGAGCCGTTGTCCGAGCCGCGACCGAGGTCGAGGCCGTCGAAGCGGTCGGTCGAGCCGACCCAGCCACCGAGGAGCCCGCCGCCGAGACCCGCGAGCAGCGCGGCGAGGCCGGCGATGAGGAACACACCGAGCCAGCCGGGACCACCGCGCGAGGTCGAGGGACGAGGAGTCGACGACACGGCATACGGGTTGGCCGTCGTCGTGGTCGCGTAGGGGTCGTATGCCGTGGGCCCACCCTGTGCGTGCCCACCCGGCGCGGGCGCAGCCTGCTGGGCGGCAGGCGCCGAGCCGGCGTCCGTCCACCACGAGGGGGCCTCCGGCTCCTGCGGCGGGAGGAGCGGCGGCTGACCGGGAGCCGGGCCGAACGCCTGGGTCCGGTCGATCTCGACCTCGGTGGTGTGCTGCGGGTCGACGCCGGGCTGCTCGCCGTCCGGGCGGTGGGGGCTGTCCTCGGTCATGTCCGAGATTCTGCCTCGCACAGGTCAAGGTTGCGCACGGAGGTGCTCCCCGTCCATGCCGTCGAGACGACGCGCAGGCGTGTGGTGCCGGTGGGCGCGCTCGGACTCCCGGACGCAGGACGTACTGCGGGGGTCGAGCCACCCACCGGCGTGACCGACGTCGTGAGGGCTCCCGTCCCGGAGACGCTCAGGGTCCACGCGACGGCCGCGGTGGCGCCGGCGGCGGCCGTGGCGAAGGCGGCGGACCGCAGCGGGCTGCGGTGGGCCGGGGGCGCCGACGGAGGCACCATCTCGAGCGGGGCGCGCTCGGCCGTCTGGGGCACCGCCGGTCCGGCCATCGACGAGGCGAGCGCGACGAGCTGGGCGTGGAGGCTGCCGGGCATCGAGGGGCACCCCGACGCCAGGAGCGACTGCAGGCGACGCTCACCGGCGACGGCATGCTGGCAGTTGACGCACGAGATGAGGTGACGGTCCCACGCGGCGGCACGCTGCTCCGAGAGGTGCCCCGACACGTAGTCGGGCACCTCGTCGAGGCGGCAGCGCACGGAGCGCGAGAACGGGATCACACGGCCCCCCGGGCGGGGGTCAGCAGGCCCGGACGCATCGAGGAGCCGGCGGCGGCCTGGCGGACCTCGGGAGCCCGGTGTGCGAGGGCCTCGCGCAGCTGGGCGCGGCCACGGTGGATGCGGGAGCGGACGGTGCCGAGCTTGACGTCGAGGGTCGCGGCGATCTCCTCGTAGGAGAGCCCCTCGATGTCGCAGAGCACGACCGCGGCCCGGAAGTCGGGTGCCAGGGAGTCGAGCGCCCGCTGGACGTCGTCGTCGAAGTGCGTGTCGGCGTAGCTCTGCTCCGGGCCGAGCTCACGGCTGGGGAGGCGGGCCGCCGACTCGTCGGAGAGCGCGTCGAAGCGGATGCGCTGCTTGCGACGCATCTTGTCGAGGAAGACGTTGGTCGTGATGCGGTGCAGCCAGCCCTCGAACGTGCCGGGGCGGAAGGTGTGCAGCGAGCGGAAGACGCGGATGAAGACGTCCTGCGTGAGGTCCTCGGCGTCGTGCACGTTGCCGGTGAGGCGGTAGGCCAGCCGGTAGACGCGGGCGGAGTGCTCCTCGACGATCTGCTCCCAGGTCGGCGGCGTCCACTCCCCCGTGGCCGCACCTGCGTCGGTGGTCATCGTCGTCCCCTGCTCGGTTGCCCCGTGGCTGTCCATACACCGATGTCTACGTCCCGGAGCCGGGAAATGTTCCGGAGGATCCTGTACGGCGGCTGTGAGTCCGTGGACGGCTCCACCCACGAGTAGGGTTCCGGGTCATGAGCACCCTCAAGCCGGCGAGCTGGACCTACGCGGAGGACTTCGTCCCCGAGCCCGAGGCCATGGAGCAGGCCCGCGCCCGCGGCCTCGCGTTCGACGCGGCCTCGCCGGTCGGGACGGGTGCCGGCGCGACGCTGCGCATGCTCGCGGCGGCCATCCGCGCCAAGCACGTCATCGAGATCGGCACCGGTGCCGGCACGTCCGGCCTGTGGGTGCTCGCCGGGATGCCCGACGACGGCGTCCTCACGACGATCGATATCTCCCCGGAGCACCAGCGCGCCGCCCGTGAGGCCTACGCCGGCGCCGGCTACCCGACGCAGCGCACCCGCGTCATCACCGGTCGTGCGACCGAGGTGCTGCCGCGCATGACCGACGGCGCCTACGACATGGTCGTCATCGACGCCGACAAGGCGAGCTACCCGGCATACGTCGAGCACGGGATCCGGCTGCTGCGCAGCGGCGGCGTGCTCGCCCTCGACAACATGCTCTGGCACGACAAGGTCGCCGACCCCGCGGCCCGCGACGCCGACACGACGACGCTGCGCGACCTCGGCAAGTCCCTGCGCGACAACGACGAGCTCGTGCCGAGCCTGCTCCCCGTGAGCGACGGCCTCTTCGTCGCCGTCAAGCGCTGACCCCGCCGCCAGCATTATCGGGTCACCCGATAATGCTGACCTCGACCCGAGTTGGCTTCCGGGGTCGAGCGAGAGGAAGTCGGGTCGAGCCGCGAGGTGCGCCCGCCCCCAGCTCTCGTCGGCTAGGCGTGGGCGTCGACGTGCGGGCCGGCACCACGCCGGAAGCCCGCCGGGCCCTCGGCGATCGCGACGACCTCGAAGTCCTCGATGCTGATGGGTGAGGAGCCGATGAGCTCGGAGCCCTTGGACTCGGCGGCGGTCGCCTCGAAGTCCTCGCGGAAGACCTTGCGCTCCTGCTCGCTGTCGAAGACGTAGGTCCCCTCGAACCACTCGCCCTCACGCATGCGCCACACCTTGAAGGCGAGGCCGTCGAGGAACATGAACTTCGCGATCGAGGTGCCGACGACGTACTCGCGCAGACGGTCGGGGGCGTCCTCGGGGGCGTTCTCGAGCGACCAGCGCACAGCCAGTCCGTATCCGGCGTTCATCGCAGACCTTCCAACCATCGCAGCAGCAGGCGGGCGCCGAACCCCGTCCCACCCTTGCCGTGGACTCCGGAGTCGACATCGGACCGGCCTGGACCGGCGATGTCGAGGTGTGCCCACCGGCGCTCCCCCACGAACTCGCGCAGGAACAGTGCCGCGGTGATGGACCCACCTCCGACTGAGGGGGCGATGTGGCTGATGTCGGCCACGTCGCTCTCCAGTGCCTGACGGTAGGCGGCGACCAGCGGGAAGGGCCACAGCGTCTCACCTGCTGTCTCACCGGCGTCGCGGAGCTGGGACGACAGCTCGTCGTCGGTGGCGTAGACCGGCGCCATGCTCCGGGCGAGGGCGACCCGGGCCGCTCCGGTGAGGGTCGCGATGTCGACGACGACGTCGGGGTCGAGCTCGGCATCGGCGTAGGCGAGAGCGTCGGCGAGGACGATCCGCCCCTCCGCGTCGGTGTTGCCGATCTCGGCCGTGCGCCCTCCGAAGTGGGTCACCACGTCACCCGGACGGTATGCCGCGCCGTCGACCATGTTCTCGGCGAGCGCCAGCAGGCCGGTCACGCGGACGGGCACCTGGAGGTCTCGGCAGGCGGCGAGGACGGCCAGGACGATCGCCGAACCCGACATGTCGGTCTTCATGGCGAGCATGCCCTCCGGGGGCTTGACCTGCAGGCCACCGGAGTCGAAGGTGATGCCCTTGCCGACGAGGACGACGTGCGGGGTGCTCGCGTCCGCACCCTCCGGCGTGTAGCCGAGCTGGACGAGCCGGGGCGGGGTGGCCGACCCGCCACCCACGGCGAGCAGGCCGCCGAAGCCGCCCTTGCGCAGCGCGGCGTCGTCCCAGACCCGCGTCTCGAGGCCCGAGCGTGACGCGGCCGTGCGTGCCTGCCGGGCCATCCAGGCCGGGTTCTTGATGTTCGAGGGGGTGTTGGCGAGGTTGCGCGCGACGAGCGTGGCCCCCGCCCGGCGCACGGACCGCTCGACCACGTCGGCCTCGGCGCCGACGAGCACGACCTTGCCGGCGACCTCGGCTCCCGCCGTCCACCCACCGTCGGTGAAGCGGGCCGGGGCCCAACCGCCGAGGACCGCGCCCTCGACGAGTGCGGCGTGGCCGGTCTCGTCCGACGACGGCGCCACGACGACGACCTCGGCGCGGCCACGGACGGCGCGGCCCGCAGCGGCTCCCGCCGCCCGCAGGTCGGCCGGCGACCCCGAGCCCAGCCCGACGAGCACGAGGACGCGCGCAGCCTGCTCGCCACGCGGCATACGGACGAGGGTGGAGGCACCGGCCGAGCCGCCCGGCTCGTGGGTCTCCACGAGCGCGTCGGGGTCGAAGCCCGCGCTCTCGAGCGACTCGCGCGTGCGGGTGTCCCACGGCTCGTCCCCGGCGAGGAGTCCTGCGACGAGCGCGAGGTCGCCCGGGTCACGGTCGGCGAGGACGTCGACGAGGGGTCCGTCGCTCGCGGACCAGGAGGGGACGGTGGGGGCAAGGAGGTCTTCGGCTGGCACGGCCTCGACCCTACCGACGGCGAGAGGGCCCCCACCACGTCGGTGGGGGCCCTCTCGTCACGTCAACGGCGGACGGTCACTTCTTCAGCGCCTCGCAGTCGTCGATCGCCTGACCCAGCGCACGCACCTCGTCCGGAGTCATCTCGACGACGAGACGGCCACCACCCTCCAGAGGCATGCGCAGCACGATGCCGCGCCCCTCCTTGGTGACCTCGAGAGGGCCGTCGCCCGTCCTGGGCTTCATTGCCGCCATGGGTGTTCCCTTCGTCGGCGTAGCGCATGGTCATGCGTCACGTGTTCGCGTCCCGGTGTTGGCGCACCGGTCTCGCGTCCATTATCCCCGGTCCCGCAGGCGTGACGAAATCGGGTCCCCCGCACGCGTCACGGAGGGCGCGAGCCCCACGGCGTGTACGTGAGCAGGGCACATGTCCACCAGACCAGTCCGAGACCCACGGGGACGAGCAGCACGGCCACCCGTCGACGCCAGTGGGTGACGATGCGCTCGCCCGTCGACGTCCTCATGGCGACGCTCGCGAGCAGGGCCGCGATCGGGAAGTCGAGGAGGAGGAAGCGCCACATGCTCGTGATCGGGCGCACCACCGCGAAGAGGTAGACGGGGTAGGCCACCGCCCAGGCGCGCACCTCGACCGGGAGCCACCGCCCGTGGCGTCCGAGGATGAGGGCGATGTAGGTGCCGGCGAGCGCGACGAGCACGAGGACCCCCGCGAGGCCGCGCGCCTCCCACGCCCACTGGATCCAGAGGATGAAGGGACCCGAGGCGGGCTTCTGGCCCCACGCCTCCTGCACGTCGAAGAACGCCGTCGGGATGCCGCTCACCATGCCGACGATGACCGGCCAGGCGATGCCCGACAGCCCGGTGACGACGAGCATGAGCGCGGCCGCCCACCGAGCACCCCGCAGTGGCGCGACGCCTGCCTCCCGCTCCTCGCGGATGCGGACGACGAGGTGGATGAGTGCCGCGCACCCGATCGCCGCGGCCACGCCCCGGGTGAAGCCGAGCGGGACAGCGAGGGCTGCGACGACGGCATACCGGCGTCTCATGAGATAGAGCAGCGAGGCCGCGACGAGGACGACGGCGAGGGGCTCGGTGTAGGGCTTGAGCATGACGCCGGTCGCCGGATAGAAGCACCAGAGGCTCGCGGCGACGAGCGCGAGCCGCTCGCGGCCCGGCTGCGGCTGCGCGTGCAGGCCGTGACGGAAGATCGCCCAGATGAGGACGGCGCCGAGCCCGCCGAGCACGACGTTGAGGCCGACGGCGGCGACGGTGAACGGCAGCCCCAGCGCCATGAGGCCCTTCACGAGGAACGGGAAGAGCGGATAGAACGCCCAGGCGCTGTAGGTGAGCTTCCCCGTGTCGGGGTCGGCGGGGAGTGGGACCGGATAGCCCTGTGTCGCAATGGTTTCGTACCACTCGGCGTCCCAGAGGGAGATGAGGTCGCCGACGTTGGGCGCGAGGTGGCCCACGCCGGCCGGGTTCTGGAACCACGTGGCCGCCACCCACATCGCCACCAGCGCGACGATCCGCGAGACGACGTAGACGAGGAGGACCGAGCGCACCGGGTGGGTCAGGGCGACCCTGCCGAGGCGACGCCGACCAGCGACGGTGAGGACCGACATGGAGGATCGCGCCGTCGCCGGCCCGGTCGACTCCGTCGTCGTCGTCACGTCCTCAGCCCTCGCACGTCCCAGACGTAGACGTCCTCGACCTGCTGGGGCTCGCCGAGCACCGTGACGAGCGAGTCCCGGAGGGCGGCGGTCTGGTCGCGCATCGGCAGCACGACGGTGTCGGTGCGCCAGGCGCCGAGGTCCGCGAGGAACTGCACGCGCTGGGCCTCGGTCGCGGGCGTGGCGACGTTGGCGGCGTTGACGTCGTAGAGCCACAGCGACAGGGGGCGGCGGGTGGCGCCGTACTGTCCCCCGCGGTCGGCCTGGCCGTTCGGCCCGACGAAGTAGCCCTCGACGATGGGGAAGGCCAGCGTGTCCGCGGCGAGCTGCCAGTCGAAGGCGCGCGCGTCGACGATGTCGGTCGGCGGGACCGCGAGGATCGACCCTCCGTGGCTCCAGTCGCGCCACGCGTCGCCGGTGAAGAAGGTCGGCACGACGGGCCGCGGGTCGACCTGCAGCGGGGTCGGCAGGATCGGGAGCAGCGCCACGGCGGCGGCCGCGGTGACGACCCACCCGCCGACACGGGGGTGCCACGAGGGCAGCTCGGCTTCGACCGCGTCGTCCGCCCCCAGCGGGGAGGCCCGGAAGGCGGCGTCGATGCCGATGGCGAGCAGCCCGGCGAGCGCGGGGATCGCGATCATCGCGAACCGCGTCGGCAGGACGTTCTCGAGCACCGGGAGCTCGTCGAACAGGGCCCACGGAGCCGGTATGCCGGTGGGCCGGCCGCGCAGGACCACCTCCTCTCCCAGCGAGAGCCAGGAGGCGGCGACGGCGAGGACGGCGAGCGCCCGCACGACGGGCCGTCGCACGAGGACCAGGGCGATGGCCCCGGCAAGCACCCAGAGCGGGACGCCGAAGAAGGCGTTCTCCTCGGTGCGGTTCATCGACAGCGCGGCCGACGACCAGGGGTCGGTGCCGATGGTCCGGGTGGCTCGTCCCCACAGGGCGGCGAGGTCGTTGCCACCGGGCAGGTGGTAGATCGAGGTGTAGCTCTGCCGCCCCGTGAACTGCCACCAGAGCGGTACGGCGACGAGCAGCAGGGAGAGCCCGGCGCCCACGGCGACGCCGGGGAGCATCCGCGCCACGTCGAGGCGACGGTGGGCGAGCAGGACGATCCCGACGACGAGCATCCCCATCGCCGCGAGGAGGAGCGGCTCCTCGCCGATGAAGATCTGCCAGCTGACGAGCAGGCCGAGGACGATGCCGTCGCGCACCCGGCGCCTGCCCTCGGCGAGCCGGAGGAGGCGGTCGAGGATCACCGGGATGAGGAACAGCGCGACGAAGTTGGGGTGGCCGTTGGCGTGGGACACCATCGCCGGCGCGAAGCCGGTGACCCAGCCACCGACGGCTGCCGCGGGGCGGACGAGCCCACGCCGTCGCATGAACCAGTACCAGGCCGCGGCGGTGCCGGCCAGGCCGAGCAGCTCCACGACGAAGAACGTGACGTGGGCGCCGAGCACGAGGGTGAGCGGCGCCAGCGGGATGCCGAGCCCGGTCACGGCGGCGTTGGCCATGAGGTTGACGCCGTCGGGGAAGTTCTGCCGGTCGCTGAAGAGCGGGTTCGACAGGGTGGCGACGTTGTGGGCCGACGCACCGAAGTACCACTCGAACGCCTGGTGGTCCTGGACGCCCTGCGAGAGGTAGCCCGAGGACATCCTGCCGACGAGGTTGGACAGGACGTGCAGTGCGGTGCCGACGTAGACAGCGACGACGACGAGGTCGACCATCCCCCAGCCGACGCCACCTTCGCGGCCTGCGTCCGCAGATGTGGTCGCGGGGGTCGCCACCGTTGCGGACGCAACGGGTGCAGCTGTGGAGGAAGCGACGGCGGGGGACGACGTCGCGTATGCCGGCCGCGCGGCTCCGTCGTGCGGCCCACCTGCGAGCAGGGCGTCGTTGGCGGCGATCTGCGCGTCGAGCCGCGCGAGGGCCTCGTCGACCCGGTCCGTGGGGTAGCCGACGAGCTGCATCCGGAAGGGGTCCTCACCGGGTCGATCGACGACCTCTCGGCGGGCGAACACCCCGGCGATCGCGGCGGCGCAGGCGATGACGGGCAGGCTCAGGAGCAGAGCCCAGGTCACGGCGCTCCCCCGACGAGGCGGTCGACGACCCGACCGAAGACGACGCGACCGGCGACGTCGGCCACCGGACGCGTCACCCGGCGCAGCCCGGGGACACCGCTGAACCACAGCTCCTCGGTCCACGTGAGACGGGACCCACCGGCATACGGCGTGACGACCGCCTCGGCCCACCCACGAAGCGGCCCGGTCTTGCGGATCCGCCAGCGGCGGGGCGCCTCCCACACCTCGACGACCATCGGGTCGTCGAAGTGGAGGCGGCCCACGGCGGTGCGCACGGTGAAGTGCCAGCCGACCCCGGGCTCGCCCGGGTCGGCGAGCGTCGTCGTCAGGGGGACGGTGTCGGCGTGGTCGGCGAGGGCCGCGACCCGTGCCCAGAGCTCGTCCGGCGACAGCCGGCTCTCACGCGTGAGGGTGAACATGACCGTCCCGGTTCGCGAGTGCCTGCTCCTGGTCGGCGAGCGCCTGCTCCTGGTCGGCGAGCCGCTGGCGTCGGCCGTCGAGCGCGGCGTCCACGTCGTCGGCGGCGTAGCCGTAGACGGTGGTGCCCAGGCTGAGCCGGTCGACGTCGGAGCTCGTGGGAGCGTCCGGCAGCTCGAGGGGTGGGACCGTCCGGGTCGGTTCGCTGAGCAGGGCCGGCTGCAACCTGCCCGTCGCGACGAGCACCGTCACCGTGACGACGGCGGCGGCGAGCAGTGCGAGCGCGACCCATTCCACGTCGCCGATCCTAGGCGGGCCCCACGCCACGTGGCTCACCCGGCGTGGGGATCTCCGGGGAGGTCACTCCGCGTGGGTGCCCGTGCCCTCGGGCGGCTCGGCCGACAGCGCCCGGTCGGACTCGACGATGATCGCGATGGCCTCGTCGACGTCGTCGGTGACGGTGATGAGGTCGAGGTCCGTCGCGCTGATCGTGCCGGCCGCGAGCGCCGAGCCGCGCAGCCAGTCGAGCAGGCCCTGCCAGTAGGCCGAGCCCATGAGGACGATCGGGAACGACGTGACCTTCTGCGTCTGGACGAGCGTGATCGCCTCGAACACCTCGTCGAGCGTGCCGAAGCCGCCGGGGAGGACGACGAAGCCCTGGGCGTACTTGACGAACATCGTCTTGCGGGCGAAGAAGTAGCGGAAGTTCACGCCGAGGTCGACGTACTCGTTGAGGCCGGTCTCGAAGGGCAGCTCGATGCCCAGGCCGACCGACGTCCCACCGGCCTGGCAGGCACCCTTGTTGGCCGCCTCCATCGCGCCCGGGCCGCCACCGGTGATGACGGCGTAGCCCGCACCCACGAGCCCGGCGCCGAGGCGCTCACCGAGGGCGTAGGTCGGGTCGTCGGGGCTGGTGCGGGCCGAACCGAAGACGCTCACGGCCGGGCCGAGCTCGGCCAGCGCGCCGAAACCCTCGACGAACTCGGACTGGATGCGCATGACCCGCCACGGGTCGGCGTGGACCCAGTCGGCCGGCCCGCGGCTGTCGAGCAGCCGCTGGTCGGTGGTCTCGTGCGGCACGCGGGAGCGGCGCATGACGACCGGACCCTGGAAGTAGTCCTGCGTCACGTCCCAGGGCTCCTGCCCGTCGGCCGGCTCGTCGGTCGCTGCGTCGGTGGTTGCGTCGCTCACGGCACCAACCTAGGCGAGCCACCTGAGCATCGCGGCCTCCGCCGACACGAGCTGGTCGACCGGGCAGCGCTCCTCGTCGTGGTGGGCGAGGTTGGGGTCACCCGGACCGAAGTTCACGGCGGGCACGCCCATCGCCTGGAAGCGGGCGACGTCGGTCCAGCCCTGCTTGGCGATGACGTCGACACCGAGCGCCTCGACGAACGCCTTCGCGGCGGGCAGGTCGAGACCCGGCCTCGCTCCCCCGGCGTTGTCGGTGACCTCGAAGGTCAGCCCGTCGAAGACCTCGTGCATGTGCGCGACAGCCTCCTCCTCGTTGCGGTCGGGCGCGTAGCGGTAGTTGACGCTCACCGTGCAGCGGTCGGGGATGACGTTGCCGGCGATGCCGCCACTGATGCTCACCGCGTTGAGTGCCTCGCGGTACTCGAGCCCGTCGACGACGACGGTCCTCGTCTCGTATGCCGTGAGCCGCGCCAGGATGTCGGCCGCGTCGTGGATCGCGTTGTGGCCGTTCCACGGCCGGGCCGAGTGCGCGGCTGCGCCCTTGGTCGTGATGTCGATCCGCATGGTGCCCTTGCACCCGCCCTCGACGATGGCGCCGGTGGGCTCGAGCAGCACCGCGAAGTCGGCGTCCTCGATGAGCTCGGGCGCCTGCTGCTGGACGTGCAGCAGCCCGTTGAACTCGCTCTCGATCTCCTCGCCCTCGTAGAAGACGTAGGTCACGTCGCGGCTCGGGGCCGCAACCGTTGCGGCGAGCCGCAGCTGGACGGCGACGCCGCCCTTCATGTCGACGGTGCCACGGCCCCAGAGGACCTCGCCCTCACCCTCGCCCCCGGGCAGCCGGCGGGTGGGGAGGTTCGGCGGGTCGGTGAGCGGGACGGTGTCGATGTGGCCGGCGAGGACCACGCGCTCGCCGAGACCCTGCTCGGTGCGGGCGACGACCGTGTTGCCGATGCGGGTCACGGTGAGGTGCTCCAGCGGCGTGAGGGCGGCCTCGACGGCGTCCGCGATGGCGGCTTCGTCCTGGCTCACCGACTCGATGTCGCAGAGGGCGGCGGTGAGGGTGACAACGTCTGAGGTGAGGTCGAGCGGCATACGGCGAACCCTACCGACGCACCGCGCAGGCGCCCGACGCGCCGGGTCGACCGGCGTCGACCTGCGTGAACACGACGGGCACCGGAGGCTGTGAGCTCCCCTCAGGCGCGACATCTAGGCTTGCGGGCATGACTTCGCGCGCGGCACACGGCTACGGCCTCCTCACCCTGCACGGCGACGCCGTCCTCGACGCGTGGTTCCCGTCGCCGACCCTGGGTGGGGCCGGCGACGCCGAGGAGCCCGCCGGACTCTCCGCGCTCGCCGTGGCCGACGAGGCTCGTGGGGTCACGCGTGAGGTGCGTCTCGTCGAGGCCGACCTCGACGCTGCCCCCGCCGACGCGGCCGACGCGTGGCTGAGGCTCCACCTGTTGTCCCACCGGCTCGTCACGCCCAACTCGGTCTCCCTCGACGGGCTCTTCGGCGCCCTGACCAACGTCGTGTGGACCAACCACGGACCCTGTGCCGTCGAGGGCTTCGAGACCACCCGCCTCGCCCTCCTCGCGCGTGGCCCGGTGCAGGTGTTCGGGATCGACAAGTTCCCGCGGATGACCGACTACGTCGTGCCCTCCGGCGTGCGCATCGCCGACGCCGACCGCGTCCGTCTCGGCGCCCACCTCGCCAGCGGCACCACCGTGATGCACGAGGGCTTCGTCAACTTCAACGCCGGCACCCTGGGCAGCTCGATGGTCGAGGGCCGCATCTCCCAGGGGGTCGTCGTCGGCGACGGCTCCGACATCGGTGGAGGCGCCTCGACGATGGGCACCCTCTCCGGAGGCGGCACCGAGCGCGTGTCGATCGGCGAGCGGTGCCTGCTCGGCGCGGAGTCGGGTCTGGGGATCGCGCTGGGCGACGACTGCGTCATCGAGGCCGGGCTCTACGTCACCGCGGGCACCAAGGTCACGCTGCCCGACGGGACCGTGACCAAGGCGAGCGAGCTCTCGGGCCAGTCCAACCTGCTCTTCCTGCGCAACTCGGTCACTGGCACCGTCGAGGCCCGTCCGCGTGACGGCCACGGCATCGTCCTCAACTCCGTGCTCCACGCCAACGACTGATGGGGCCGAGCCGCCGCGCCTTTCCCCTCGCCGAGGAGCGCCCGCGTCGCGGGCCCGCCCGGTGGGTCGCGCGCGGGCTCGTGCTCGCCCTCGTCGCGCTCGTCGGACTGGGAGCGTGGCTGGGTGGACGCACGCTGTTCCACAGCGTGTTGGGGCCGCGGTGCCAGGCCACCGCCGCCGGCAGCTCGGTGGACTTCGACCCCGAGCAGATGAGCAACGCCGCGACGATCACCGCCATCGCGCTGCGACGTGGGCTGCCGGCGCGTGCGGCGACGATCGCGCTGGCCACCGCGATCCAGGAGTCCAAGCTCCGCAACATCCGCTACGGCGACCGTGACTCGGTCGGGCTCTTCCAGCAGCGGCCCTCCCAGGGCTGGGGCACCGTCGAGCAGATCCTCGACCCCGAGTAC
Organism: Knoellia locipacati; assembly: GCF_007992835.1. Taxonomy (GTDB): domain Bacteria; phylum Actinomycetota; class Actinomycetes; order Actinomycetales; family Dermatophilaceae; genus Knoellia; species Knoellia locipacati. Next base: position 533,876 of record NZ_BKBA01000008.1, on the reverse strand, counting down.
ACGACCAACAAGTTCTACGACGCCCTCGTCAAGGTCGACGGCTGGGAGACCGGCACGATCACCGTCGTGGCCCAGAAGGTCCAGCGCAGTGCCTACCCCGAGGCCTACGCCGACCACGAGCAGGAGGGCCGGATCCTCGCCTCGAGCCTGGCCGGGCACTCGCCACGCGGTGTCGGCTGCCGGCTCGACGCCCCCGAGGGCGAGGCCGACGTCGCCCTCATCGGCCGACTCCTCGACGCCGAGTACAAGCTCAAGGCCAGCGGCGGCGCCGGCGGCACGCTCACGGTCAGTGCCCCGAGCGACCAGATCGCCTGGTCGGTCGCGTCGTGGTCGGTCGCCAAGGCGGTCGACACCGGCATCACCGGCGTCACCATCGGTGACCGGTCGTGGAGCCGGAGCCGTGACTCGTCGGCGTGGGAGTGGCAGCAGGCCGAGACGCCCGCCGCCGCGCAGGAGGTCGTGCTCCACCTCGCCTGAGCGACACGCGCCGACGACCGGGGTCGTCTCCCTCATGACAAAACGTGACCAATAGGTCGATTTCGGTCCGCGGAAGGCATGACCAGACGTGACCTCTTGGTCGATTTCGGTCCGCGGCAGGCATGACCAGACGTGACCAATTGGTCGATTGTGGTCGCAGGCTGGGCTGCCGCGGCCGATTTGCACTCATCCCTGTTGGAGTGCAAACTTGCACCATGGTGGCCCAGAGTGCAATCTCCCGACGTGAGCAGACCTCACGCGTCATCACGCGCTGCGCTCAGGACCTCGCCATCGAGCACGGCTTCGACGGCTTCACCCTCGACGACCTCGCAGAGCGGGCCGGCGTCTCGCGCCGCACGCTGTTCAACTACTTCCCCGGCAAGGAGGCCGCCGTCCTCGGCGTCCCGGCCGCCCTCGACACCGACGTCCTCCGCACCTTCGTCGCGGGGGGCACCACTGACGCCAACGGTGGCCGGCTCCTCGAGGACCTCGCCGCCCTCGTCGTGAGCACCTACACCCGCGAGGACCCCGACCGCGCCGACTGGCACCGCGTCCACGCCCTCTTCGAGCGCAACCCCCGGCTCATCGCCGTCGCCAAGGAGCGCTTCGACGCGCTCGTGAGCGACGTGCGGGTCGCCGCCGAGGAGCGCGAGGGGCTGCCCGCCGGGCATCCGCGGGCGCGGGTGGCCGTCGCGATCATCGCCGGCATCTTCCACGACAGCCTCGCCCGCTTCCTCGCCGACGAGGACATCGACTTCCCCACCGACTTCCTGGCTGGTGTCGACGAGGCCACCCGCCTGCTGCGCTGAGTCCACCCCCGCACCACTCGCGGTCGCCGACGCCCGCACCCCACCTCCCCCACTCCACCAAGGAGCAGCTCCGTCATGGCGACGTACCTCTATCGACTGGGCCGGACGGCATACCGCCGCTGGCCGTACTTCATCGCGGCCTGGCTCGTCGCGCTCGTCGCCGTCGGCGGTGTGGCGGCGAGCATCTCGAAGCCCATGGTCGACTCGTTCTCGATCCCCGGCATCCCGTCGGAGCAGGCCCAGGACCTCCAGCAGGAGCTCTTCCCGAACGCGGGTGACGCGTTCGACCAGGCCACGGCCACCGTCGTCGTCGCCGCGCCCGAGGGGCAGCGGCTGTCCGACCCGGCGAACGCGGCCAAGGTCGAGGACCTCATCGCCCGCCTGCGCGACGTCCCCCAGATGCCCGCCGCCGACAGCCCGGCCGGCGCCCAGCTCGTCAGCCCGGTGACCGCCGCCGAGGGCCAGCGCCAGCAGCTGGTCGCGGCCGCGCAGGAGCAGGGCCAGCCGGTCGACCAAGCCGAGGCCAACGCCGCGGCACTGTCACCGCTGAGCGCCGACGGACGCATCGGGACCATGACGTGGAGCTTCGACGTCGACAGCGTCACCGACGTCGAGCCGGGGACGCAGGACGCCGTCCTGGCCGCCCTCGACACGGCGCGCGATGCCGGTCTCACCGCCGAGGTCAACGGTGCCGGCATGCAGAGCTTCGCGCCGCCGGGCGGCACGTCCGAGCTCATCGGCATCGCCATCGCCGCGCTCGTTCTCGTCCTCACCTTCGGGTCGCTCGTCGCGGCCGGCCTACCCATCGTCACGGCCCTCATCGGCGTCGGCATCGGCTCGCTGCTCGTCGTCGGTGCCACGGCGTTCTGGGAGCTCGGCACGATGACGCCGACCCTCGCGACGATGCTCGGCCTCGCCGTCGGCATCGACTACGCGCTGTTCATCCTCAGCCGCTACCGCAGCGAGCTCCGGCACACCGACGACCGCGCGGAGGCGGCCGCGCGCGCGCTCGGCACCGCGGGGTCGGCCGTGGTCTTCGCCGGGCTCACCGTCATCATCGCGCTCTCCGCCCTCTCGCTCGTGAGGATCCCGTTCCTCACGACGATGGGCCTCGCGGCGGCCGCGACCGTGCTCGTCGCCGTCCTCATCGCGCTGACGCTCACCCCGGCCATCCTCGGCATGCTCAAGGGCAAGGCCTTCGCCGGTCGCGTGCGACGCGAGACGTCCGACGAAGGCGAGACCGTGGGCAACGGCGTCCGCTGGAGCCGGCTCGTCGGCCGCGCACCGGCCCTCGTCGCCGCCGTGGCCGTCGTCGTGCTCGGTGCGCTCGCCGTCCCGATGAAGGACCTCCACCTCGCCCTGCCCTCCGACTCGACGGCCCCGAGCGAGACGACGCAGCGCAAGGCGGCCGACCTCATGACCGAGGCCTTCGGGCCCGGCCGCCAGGGCCCGCTCGTCCTCGTCGTCGACGCACGGAAGGTGAGCGACCCCGCCGAGCGCTCCGCGGCATACGGCGAGGTCGTCGCCTGGGCCGCGGGGCAGGGCGACGTCGCCAACGCGCAGGTCGTCGGCACGAACGAGGCCGGCACCGGGGCGCAGGTCCTCATCACCCCCAGGAGCGGGCCGGACGACGAGGCCACGCTCACCCTCCTCGAGGACCTCCGCGGGTCGAGCGCCGAGATCGAGGCCAACACCGGCACGACGGTCGGCGTCACCGGCCTCACCGCCATCCAGACCGACGTCTCCGAGAAGCTCCAGGGCGCCCTGCTCCCCTACCTCGCGGTCGTCGTCGGGCTGGCGTTCCTCCTGCTCATGGTGGTCTTCCGCTCGGTGCTCGTGCCGCTCACGGCCACGCTGGGCTTCCTGCTGTCGGTGCTCGCCACGCTCGGCACGACGATCCTCGTCTTTCAGGAGGGCGTGGGCGGGCTCTTCGAGCCGGCACCGCTCATGAGCTTCATGCCGATCCTCGTCATCGGCATCGTGTTCGGGCTGGCGATGGACTACCAGGTCTTCCTCGTGACGCGCATGCGTGAGGCGTTCGTCCACGGCGACACCGCCCGCGAGGCCGTCGTCGACGGGTTCCGCCACGGCGCCCGGGTCGTGGCCGCGGCCGCGGCCATCATGATCTCGGTGTTCGCCGCGTTCATGCTGCAGGACGAGCCGCTCATCCAGTCGATCGGGTTCGCCCTCGCGGCCGCGGTGTTCTTCGACGCCGTCATCGTGCGGATGACCCTCATCCCGGCGCTCATGTACCTCATGGGCGACAAGGCCTGGTGGCTGCCGCGCTGGGTCGACCGGATCCTGCCCGACGTCGACGTCGAGGGCGAGAAGCTGGGCCGTCCGGGCCGGCCGGCCGCGTCCGACCTCGGCGGGGAGCACGAGCTCGAGACCGCCGGGAGCCGGCACGCCTGAGCGGGCTCGCACACGCGAGAGCCCCCGTCCCGCATCGCGGGTGTCGGGGGCTCTTGCGTATGCCGGGCAGCCGGCGGGCGTCGCGCGTCAGCGACCGCTGATCGCGCGGTACTCGCGCTCGGTCTCGCCCGTGTAGATCTGGCGGGGACGGCCGATCTTGGTGTCGGGGTCCTCGATCATCTCGCGCCACTGGGCGATCCAGCCGGGGAGGCGGCCGAGGGCGAACAGGACCGTGAACATCTTGGTCGGGAAGCCCATCGCCTTGTAGATGAGACCGGTGTAGAAGTCGACGTTCGGGTAGAGCTTGCGCTCGATGAAGTAGTCGTCCTCGAGGGCGCGCTGCTCGAGCTGGAGGGCGATGTCGAGCAGCGGGTCGCGGACCCCGTCCTTGTTGAGGATGGTGTCGGTCGTCTTCTTGATGATCGCGGCGCGCGGGTCGTAGTTCTTGTAGACGCGGTGGCCGAAGCCCATGAGCTTGACCCCGTCCTCCTTGTTCTTGACCTTCTTGACGAAGGTGTCGACGTCGCCGCCGTCCTTGAGGATGCCGTCGAGCATCTCGAGGACCGCCGAGTTCGCGCCACCGTGCAGCGGCCCGGAGAGGGCGTGGATGCCTGCGGAGACGGAGTTGAAAAGGTTGGCGTGGGCCGAGCCGACGAGACGCACGGTCGACGTCGAGCAGTTCTGCTCGTGGTCGGCGTGGAGGATGAGGAGCTGGTCGAGCGCCGTGACCATGTCGGGGTCGATGTCGTAGTCCGTCGCCGGGACACCGAACGTCATCCGGAGGAAGTTCTCCTGGAGGGAGAGCTCGTTGTCCGGGTAGAGGAACGGCTGGCCGATGCTCTTCTTGTAGGCGTAGGCCGCGATCGTCGGCAGCTTGGCGAGGAGGCGGATCGTCGAGATCTCGACGTGCTCCTTGTCGAACGGGTCGAGGCTGTCCTGGTAGAACGTGCCGAGCGCGGACACCGCCGACGACAGGACGGGCATCGGGTGCGCGTCGCGCGGGAAGCCGTTGAAGAACGCCTTGAGGTCCTCGTGGAGCATCGTGTGCTGGCGCACCCGCGAGGTGAAGTCCTCGAGCTCGGACGCGGTGGGGAGCTCGCCGTAGACGAGCAGGTAGGACACCTCGAGGAAGTTCGACTTCTCGGCGAGCTGCTCGATCGGGTAGCCGCGGTAGCGCAGGATGCCCGCGTCACCGTCGATGTAGGTGATCGCGCTGTTGCACGAGGCGGTGTTGACGAACCCGATGTCGAGGGTGGTGTCGCCGGTCTCCTTGAGCAGGGCGGAGATGTCGTATCCGTTGTTGCCCTCGGTGGCCTTCACGAGGGGGAAGCTCAGCTCCCGGTCACGGACCTGGAACGTCGCAGCGGCTGCGTCGGTGCTCATCGTCTCTTCAATCCTCACGTCTCGGGCGAGCTCGCAGTGGGCGCCGCTCGCGCACGAGTGACGCTACCTCAGAGGCTCACGACGACGAAAAGCGCGTTCGCGATCAGGACCCGGCGGACAGCCGGGCGGCGGCAGCGGAGATGTGCTCGTCGGAGGCGGTGAGCGCGATCCGGACGTGCTGCGCACCGGCGGCACCGTAGAAGGTCCCGGGGGCGGCGAGGATGCCGCGCTCCGCCAGCCGGCCGAGCGTGGTCCAGGCGTCCTCGCCCGCGGTCGCCCACAGGTAGAGACCGGCGTCGCTGTGCGTGACGTCGAGCCCGAAGGCGCGCACGCCCTCGAGCAGCGTCGCGCGCCTGGCGGCGTAGACGGCCTTCTGCGCCTCGACGTGTGCGGGGTCCCCGAGGGCGGCCGTGAGGGCGACCTGGACGGGCCACGGCACGATCATCCCCGCGTGCTTGCGCACCTCGAGGAGCCGGCCGACGAGCGCCGGGTCGCCGGCGACGAACGCCGCGCGGTAGCCGGCGAGGTTGGACTGCTTGGACAGCGAGTAGACGCAGAGCAGCCCCTCGTGCGAGCCGCCGGTGACCCGCGGGTCGAGGATCGAGGGCGTCGTCGGGGACGTCTCGGAGCCACGCTCGGTGCGCCAGTCGAGCTCGGCGTAGCACTCGTCACTCGCCACGACGACACCGTTGCGGCGCGCCCAGGCGACGACCTTGGCGAGGTGCTCGACGCCGAGGACCTGACCCGTCGGGTTGCCAGGACTGTTGAGCCACAACAGCTTCGGCGTCGTGGACGGCGTCAGCGGGCCCAGGGCGGCGAGGCCGTCGACGACCTTCGGGGTCGCACCGGCGAGCCGCGCACCGACGTCGTAGGTCGGGTAGGCCGCCGACGGGAAGCCGACGATGTCACCGGGGCCGAGCCCGAGCAGGGTCGGCAGCCACGCCACGAGCTCCTTGCTGCCGATCGTCGGCAGCACACCGGCCGGGTCGAGGTCGGGGACCCCGCGCCTCGTGGCGAACCACTGGGCGACGGCCTCGCGCAGCGCGGGCGTCCCCCACGTCTGGGGGTAGCCGCCTGCGTCCGACGCCGAGCGCAGCGCCTCCTGGACGACCTCGGGGGTCGGGTCGACCGGGGTGCCCACCGAGAGGTCGACGAGTCCGAGACCGTCCGGTGTGGCGACGGAACTCGCCCGCTCCTTGACCGGAGCGAGCGAGTCCCAGGGAAAGTCGGGGAGCGCGAGGCTCACTCGTCGTGTTCCTGCGGGGGCAGCGCCGCGATGAGCGGGTGGTCCTTGGGGATGAGGCCCATCTTGGCCGCACCGCCGGGGCTGCCGAGGTCGTCGAAGAACTCGACGTTGGCCTTGTAGTAGTCGGCCCACTGCTCGGGGGTGTCGTCCTCGTAGTAGATGGCCTCGACGGGGCACACCGGCTCGCAGGCGCCGCAGTCGACGCACTCGTCGGGGTGGATGTAGAGCGACCGCTCACCCTCGTAGATGCAGTCGACAGGACACTCCTCGATGCAGGCCTTGTCCTTGAGGTCGACACAAGGCTGCGCGATCACGTACGTCATGCGGCCATAGTATGCCGCTCGTGCCCGCCCCTCTCGACGCCGTCCGTATCGGCGCGCGCGTCGTCGTCAGATCGCGCCTCCTCCCCCGCGGCGAGGCGCCCTCCGACGGCCCGTCGATGACCGACAGCGTCGGCACCCTCGTCTCCCGCACCGCGACCGAGGTCGTCGTCGCGACGCGCCACGGCGACGTCACCATCGCCCGCGACCGCATCGTCGCCGCCAAGGAGGTGCCGCCGCGCCCGAGCCGCCGCGGGGCCGCCCACCTGGCCCTCTCGGTCGCCGACCTCCAGCGGGTCATGGGGCCGGCGTGGGGCGCCATCGAGCGCGAGAGCCTCGGCGACTGGGAGCTGCGCGCCTCGCAGGGGTTCACCCAGCGGGGCAACTCGGTTCTGCCCGTGGGCGAGCCGGGCGTCCCGCTCGCCGAGGCGGTCGACAGGATCGAGGCCTGGTATGCCGCTCGCGGCCTCCCTGCCCGCGTGTCCCTCGCCGGGCCGGTCGGTTTCGAACCGGGCGAGGACCCGCTCGGCGCCGAGCTGCTGGCGCGCGGCTGGACCAGCGGCGACCGGACCCTCAACCTCACCGCGTCGACCGACACCGTGGCGGCCGCGAGCCCCGGCGGGGTGGGCGTCGACGTCAGCGAGGACCTCGACGAGGCCTGGCTCGACGCCTATGCGCAGACCAGGACGATGGTGGGCGACGTGGCCGCGCAGGTGCTCGCGGGGAGCCCGGTGCAGCACTTCGCCGCCATCAGGGCCGGTGGCGGGCTGGCCCAGCAGGTCGGGCTCAGCACGCCCGGCTCCCGTGACCCGCGCCCGGTGGCCATCGGGCGCCTGGCGGTGGCCGGGGGCTGGGCCGGGCTCGCCGCCGTCTGGACCGACCCGACCCTGCGCGGACGCGGTCTGGCGACCCGGGTCACCACCCGGCTGGCCGAGGTGGCGCGGGCGGACGGCATACGGCTCATCCACCTGCAGGTGGAGGCCGACAACGAGACCGCCATCGCGCTCTACGAGCGGCTGGGGTTCGAGCGGCACTCGACCTACGTCTACCTCACGTCGCCGAGCCGCTGAGCAGGGCTACTTCGCCTGCGGGTGCGTGCAGGTGACGTCGTCCTCGGGGTTGTAGTGGGTGTTGAACGCCTGCGTCCGCACGGTCTTGCCCGCCTGGCGGAAGATCCGCGTCACCGTGACGTCGAAGCCCGGCGTCGGCGCCTGCGTGATGCAGGCCGGCGAGGGGTCGGTGATCTTCTTGGGCGCGACGATGTTGCGTCGCGGGCTCTTGGTCGCCGCGATGTCCCACTTCTTCGTGCCGTAGAACGACACCGTGATCTGGCCACCGGTCGAGCTGGCGCGGATGTAGATGCCGCCGTCGGTGGTGTTGACCCAGCGGTTGTCGGGGTACGGGTAGGAGATCGTCGCCTCGCGACCCTCGGGGTAGCGCGAGATGTAGAACCCGTGGGCCATGTACTCCTTGAACTCCACCCCGGCGAAGAACGCGGCGTTGAACAAGGTGGTGGAGACCTGCGAGATGCCGCCACCGTAGTTCTCGCTGAGCCGTCCCTCGGAGATGACGCCGCCCTTGACGTAGCCCTTGTCGGGCGTGCGCCGACCGAGGACGCCGTTGAGGCTGAAGGTGCCGCCCGGCGGGACGTAGGTGCCGTTGAGCGTGCGGGCCGCGACCCGGATGTTGTTGACGCGACCGCCACCGTTGGCGGCGAAATAGGTCGTGAACGTCGAGATCTGCCCCTTGGGGAGCGTGGCCTTGGCCTGGGCCGTCGTGAACTTCGGCTGCGACACGGTGACGGGCAGGATCGCGGCGCGCTCCTCGGAGGTGAGCGCGGTCGTGATCGGCTCGACGATCTTGGTCGCGTCGAGCGCCACACCCGTGCGCGAGGGCACCACGGCGGGCTGGCCGTTGGAGAAGGTCACCGAGGCGTCCTTGGCGTCGACGACGGCGCCGGCCTTCTTGGCGGCCGCGGACACGGCGGCGACGAGGAGCTTGTCGTCGAGCTTGGGGGTGATCTTGCCCTCGGCGTCCGCGGGGAACGAGATGGCCGGGGCGAGCACGGCTGCGGGGATGTCGAAGGTCTTGTCACCGGCCTTGACGGCGACCGGGCCCGACATCGCCTTGTCGGCGAACTCGGTCTTGACGCGGTCGAGCTCCTCGCCCGTGACCTTGGGCGCGCTCTCCTTGATGGGGGCGACGAACGGGGCCGAGCGCGGCCACGCCGAGGCGATGGTCTCGACGGTCGGGTCGACCTCGACCTCCTGGCCCGTGACGGGCTGGACGACGGCGACCTTGCCACCGGCGACCGAGATCGAGCCCTCCTTGGGCGCGACGGCCAGCTCCGAGGCGGCCTTGGTCACCGCAGCCTTGAGCCTGGCGTCGTCGACCTTGGTCTGGAGGGGGCGGTCGGAGCCGCCGGTGAGGTGGCGGACGACCTTGACCGGGTTGAGGCTGAAGCCGGTGAGGTCGGCGACCGAGGCGTCGAGGTCGACCTCGAGCCCGGCCTCCGCCGGGGTGAACGTGGCGTCCTTGCCGCCCGCCGTGAGGGTGACCGGCGTGGCAGCGCGCTTCTCGACGCCCTTGGCCAGCGCGGCCCGGGCCGCCGCCGGCTGCAGGCCACCGACCTGGACCCCGCCGACAGTGGTGTCGCTGGGGGCACGCCCACTCGTCCAGGCCGCGGCCCCGACGTAGCCGCCGATGAGCAGCACGAACGCCCCGAGGATCGAGGCCACGGCGACGCGCTTGCGTCGTGCCTGGCCCGGGTGCGGGTCGAATTCGCTGGTCATGACTGTCCTCGGTGGTGTGGATGTGCTGCGTCGTCGGTCACGGGAGCGCGGAGTACTGTCCGCGGAAGTGTACGAGGGCGGCCTTCGGATCCCCGCCAAGGCGGGCGTCGCGGACCTCCCCCACGATGATGCTGTGGTCGCCGGCGGGGTGAACGTCCCGCACCGTGCACTCCAGCGTCGACAGGGCTCCGTCGAGCAGCGGGATGCCCGACGGGGTGAGCGTGTGGGGCGCGCGGTCCATCTGCCCCGGCAGGGGACGCCCGGGCGTGGCGAACCACGCGGCCGTGGCCCGCTGGTCGGCGGCGAGGACGCTCACGCCGAAGGCACCGCACTCGATCACCGCGTCGTGGAAGCGGGCGTCGGTCTCGACGCACACGAGCAGGAGCACCGGGTCCAGCGAGACGCTCGTGACGGAGTCGGCCGTGAGGGCGTGGTGGTGGCCGGACGCCGTGGTCGTGACGACCGAGACCCCCTTGGCGAGACGCCCCACGACGTGGCGGTAGAGGTCGGTGTCGACCTCCGGCGCCGCCCCCTCCCCCGTCGTCACAGCCGGGCTCCGAGCAGACCGGGGCGCGCGATGTCGCCGCCCGCAGCGGAGCCAGCAGCACCGCCTGGCAGGACCTCACCGGTCGACGGGTCCATCACGGCGTAGCCCTCGCGGCCCGACAGCCGAGAGGCCACGTCGTTGGACAGGGCGAACCAGCCGTCGCCGACGACCACCTGGGTGGCGTGCGAGCGCAGGGCCTCCTGCTGCCGCCCCACCACCGAGGGGTCGATGACGGCGTGCGTCACGAGGGCGTCGTCGACGACGGAGGGCGCGATGGGGTCGGTCGGTGAGGGGACGGCATACGGGCTGCCGGCAGGCAGGTGGGAGGCGAGCCAGACCCGGTCCTCGCCCACCCACGACCTCGGGGTCAGCGTGACGAAAAGCATTGGCGCAGAGGGCATCTGCGCCAAGGCCGCACGGACTGCCTCGTGGACGCGGATGTGGTCGGGGTGGCCGTATCCACCCTGCGGGTCGTAGGTCACGACGACGTCGGGGTCGATCTCCTCGATCGTCGACCGCACGAGCGCCGCGACCTCGGCGAGCTCGGCGCCGGCGAAGGCACGAGGGTGCGCGAACGCGGCCGAGCCGACCATGCCGGAGTCCCGGTATGCCGTGTGCCCACCGTGCGCCGTCGCGCCCAGCAGGTGCGAGGTCACGCCGAGTGCGTCCACGGCGCCGGCGAGCTCACCGCGACGGTGCTCGGCGAGCGGGTCACCCTCGGCGCCCTCGAGGTGGGCGAGCCCGGACGGGATGACCTCGCCCTCCTCGCCCAGCGTGCAGGTGAGGACGTGGACGTCGTCGCCCCGCTCGACGTGGTGCAGGATCGCCACCCCGGTCGCGAGCGTCTCGTCGTCGGGGTGCGCGTGCACGAAGAGCAGTCGCGTCACTGGCGGACCGCGATGTCGGCGAGTTCCACGACACCGCCGATGACCTCGTTGGCCGACAGGTTCCTCACGTCGCTGCCGGCGATGTAGAGCGCGCGTCGCTCGGCAAGGCCGATGTAGGCCCCCTGCTCGAGCAGCTTGACGTCGAGCGCGGCCCACGCCTCCTCGCGCTTGGTCCGGTCGGCCATCGCGCCGATGACCTGGATCTCGGCGTTGGTGGCGGTGGACGTGAAGTAGCCGTAGTCGCGCCCCGGTCCGGCCGCGGAGATGTTCATCGAGCTGTCGAACAGGGCCGGCAGGATCGTGCTGGCCGAGGCCCATGCCGGCGCCCAGTTCGACCAGAACACGTCGTAGCTCTTGGCGGCCGAGCGCTGCCCGATGGTGGCGAAGTAGTCGTCCTTGAGCGGGGTGAGCGTCGGCGCGAAGCCGGCCTCGGTCCACCCGGCGACGAGCGCGGCCATTGCCTTGTCGGCCACGGGGCTCGACCGGTAGACGACCCGCAGCGGCACGGGGAGGCTGAGGCCGGCCTGGCCGAGCAGGACCTTGGCGCGGTCGGCGTCCCCACGGTTGCCCGCGGCGAGCGGGTCCTCGTCGTGGTGCGCCGGGAGCGACTGCGGGATGAGGGTGCTCGTGGGCCGGCCCGTCGTCGCACCGCCGAGAGCGGTGACGTAGGCCTCGCGGTTGGTCGCGACGGCGAGGGCCTGACGCGCCTGCACCTTGGCGAAGATCGGGCTGGTGAGGTTGGGGGCGAGGTAGTCGACGAGACCCGTGGCGGCGGTGACCGAGCGCTCCTTGAGCGCGTCGACCGTGACGATGTGCTGCTGGATGGCGGGGGGCGCGGAGCCGAGCGAGACGGCCTCACGGGAGTTGTCGCCGTCGGCCATGATCTGCTGCGCCACCGTCTGGGTCTCGATGCCCTCCTGGTAGTCGATGCGGTCCGGGTAGGCCCGGCGCACCTCGTCGGTCGAGGCCTTCCAGTGCGGGTTGCGCTCCCACGAGCCGCCGGTCGAGGCCCGCCACGGGGACGCGAGCTTGTAGGGGCCGTTGGAGAACACCTCGTAGGTGCCGTCCTTGCCCTTGTCGGCGGACTTCTTCACCGGGGCGAACGCCGGCTGGCTCACCATCTCGTTGAAGTCGCTCACCGGCGAGCTGAGCGTGAAGGTGATCGTCGAGCCCTTGCAGGCCACGACCTTGTCGTATGCCGCGAGGCCGGCTGCCGCAGTGGCACCGGTCGCGTAGGGGCCGGCATACACCGGCTTGCCGTCCGGGAGCTTCGGGACGGCGAGGACGGCGAGCGCGTCGGTGGAGCCGCCCGTGATGACGCTCGACGCAAAGGTGCGCGAGATGCCGTAGCGGACGTCCTCACAGGTGACGGGCGAGCCGTCCTCCCAGGCGATGCCCTCGCGCAGCGTGAACGACCACGCGGTGAGGTCCTTGTTGGGCGTGCCCGCGTCGGTCGCGAGGTCGCCGACGATCCGCGACTGGTTGCGGGGGTCGGTGCTCGGCTGGTAGGCGGTGAGCGTCCGCAGGAAGGTCCGACCGGCGAACGCGGCGTCGTCGCGGGCGCTGATCCGCTGCGGGTCCCAGCTCAGGACCGGGCCGAGCGAGAGCGCCTTGAGCGTGCCGCCGCGCTCGTCGACGCGGTCGTGGGCCGCAGCGACCTGCGGCGTCTGCGAGTCGCCGTCACCGTCGCCACCCATGACGCTGCACCCGGCCATGCCGGACACGAGCACGACCACGAGAGCAGCCAGCATCGCCCAGACGCGGTTGCTGCGCTGCTGTCGTGGGCGGTGCCGGCTGCTACGGGTGTTCACGCGCGGGGTACTTCCTGGGTGGGGACGTCGCCGGTGCGACGCCTCAGTTCTTGCGGGCCCGCGAGGCCGAACGGCCACGCACGGTCTGGTCGAGCTCGACCTTGCGGATGCGCACGGCCTCCGGGGTCACCTCGACACACTCGTCCTCACGGCAGAACTCCAGGGCCTGCTCGAGGGTCAGGCGCCGCGGCGGGACGACCTTCTCGAAGTTGTCGGCGGAGGAGGCGCGCACGTTGGTGAGCTTCTTCTCCTTGGTGATGTTGACGTCCATGTCGTCGGCGCGCGAGTTCTCGCCGACGATCATGCCCTCGTAGACCTCGGTCGACGGCTCGACGAACAGCGTGCCGCGCTCCTGGAGGTTGACCATCGAGTAGGCGGTGACCGGGCCGGTGCGGTCGGCGACGAGCGACCCCGAGGTGCGGGTCGTGATGGTGCCGAACCACGGCTCGTAGTCCTCGAAGACGTGGTGCGCGATGCCGGCGCCACGGGTGTCGGTGAGGAACTGCGTGCGGAAGCCGATGAGGCCACGCGAGGGGACGAGGAACTCCATGCGGACCCAGCCGGTGCCGTGGTTGGTCATCTGCTCCATGCGGCCCTTGCGCGCGGCGAGGAGCTGGGTGATGGCACCGAGGTACTCGTCCGGGGTGTCGATCGTGAGGCGCTCGACGGGCTCGTGGAGCTTGCCGTCGATCTGCTGCGTGACCACCTGCGGCTTGCCGACGGTGAGTTCGAAGCCCTCACGCTTCATCTGCTCGACGAGGATGGCCAGCGCGAGCTCGCCACGTCCCTGGACCTCCCAGGCGTCGGGGCGCTCGGTGGGCAGGACGCGGAGCGAGACGTTGCCGACGAGCTCCTTGTCGAGGCGGTCCTTGACCATGCGGGCCGTGACCTTGGAGCCGCGGACCTTGCCGACCATCGGGCTGGTGTTGGTGCCGATGGTCATCGAGATGGCGGGCTCGTCGACGGTGATGATCGGGAGCGCGACGGGGTTCTCGGCGTCGGCGATGGTGTCGCCGATCATGATGTCGGGGATGCCGGCGATGGCGATGATGTCACCGGGGCGGGCCGACTTGCCCTCCTCGAGCGGCTTGCGCTCGAGGGCCTCGGTCATGAGCAGCTCGGTGATCTTGACGCGCTCGATGGTGCCGTCGTGCTTGCACCACGCCACCTGCTGGCCCTTCTTGATCTCGCCGTTGAAGACGCGGAGCAGGGCGAGACGACCCAGGAAGTTCGACGCGTCGAGGTTGGTGACGTGCGCCTGCAGGGGCGCCTCGGTGTCGTAGGTCGGCGCGGGGATGGTGTCGATGATCGTCTGGAAGAGGGCGGTGAGGTCCTCACCGTCGGGCAGGCCACCGTTGTCCGGGCGCTCCATCGAGGCGCGGCCGTTCTTGGCGGAGGCGTAGACGATGGGGAACTCGATCTGGTCCTCGGTCGCCTCGAGGTCCATGAAGAGCTCGTAGACCTCGTCGACGACCTCCTGGATGCGGGAGTCGGGGCGGTCGACCTTGTTGATGCAGAGGATCACCGGCATCTTGGCGGCGAGCGCCTTGCGCAGGACGAAGCGCGTCTGGGGCAGCGGGCCCTCGGACGCGTCGACGAGGAGGACGACGCCGTCGACCATGGACAGGCCGCGCTCGACCTCGCCACCGAAGTCGGCGTGACCGGGGGTGTCGATGATGTTGATCGTCAGGCCGTCGGTGAGACCGGCGTCGGCCGCCGCCTTGCCCGCGTAGTGCACCGCGGTGTTCTTGGCGAGGATCGTGATCCCCTTCTCACGCTCCAGGTCACCGGAGTCCATGACGCGTTCGCCGGTGGACTCGACGGTGGCTCGGGCCTCGAAGGCGCCGGCCTCCCAGAGCATCTTGTCGACCAGCGTGGTCTTTCCGTGGTCGACGTGCGCGACGATCGCGACGTTTCTGATGTCGTCGCGTGTAGTGATGGGCATGATGCCCATTCTCTCAGGATTTCGCTCAGGGACGAAAACGGCGGGGAACCGCCATGCGCGCGGCCAGCGCGTCGACGATCGGGAGGTCGCCCGGGAGCCACGGCACGGCATACAGGTCCTCCGCCGTGAGCCAGCGCAGCGCGTCGTGGTCCTCGATGGGCTCGGGGGTGCCCTCGGTCACCACCGCGAGGTGCACGGTCATCGCGTATGCCGTGCCCAGCGGCCAGCGTCCGCGCGCCAGCGGGCCGTCCACCCGGTCGCCGACGGCGACCTCGACACCGAGCTCCTCGCGGAGCTCGCGGTGCAGCGCCTCGACCGCCTCCTCCCCCGGGTCCACCTTGCCGCCGGGGAGCTCCCAGCCACCCGCGAGCGCCGGTGGTTCGGTCCGTCTCGCGGCGAGCAGCCGGGTCGGCTCCGCGAGGTCGTCGACGAGGGCGGCGGCGACGACCTCGACGGGGTCGTTCGGCTCGTCCAGGGGCATGCCGCGAATCCTTCCCGGTCCCGGGTCTCACTCCGATAAACAAATCCAGTGTGCGGTCGAGACGGCGATGAATGTCGCTAGGGTCAACCCGTCCGTAGCAGCGAAGCACGACACCCGTGCCCGACTGCCTGGTCGCACCACCCTCCGGGGGCCAACCGTGGCTCCGAGGTTCGCACATCCAAGCGAGGTATCGATGACGTTCAAGCGCAAGGCGACGCCGTTCGCCGTGCTGACGGTTGCAGCGCTGGCCCTGACGGCCTGCGCCCAGTCCGACCGTGACGACTCCGGGTCGGACTCCGGCTCCTCCGGGGGCGGCACGTCCACGTTCACCTTCGGCGCCGCCGGCGCTCCCAAGGTGATGGACCCCTTCTACGCCACCGACGGCGAGACCTTCCGCGTGACCCGCCAGATGTTCGAGGGTCTCGTCGGCATCAAGGCCGGAAGCGCCGAGGTCGAGCCCGAGCTCGCCGAGAAGTGGGAGCCGGACGCCTCCGGCACCAACTGGACCTTCACCCTGCGTGAGGGCGTGAAGTTCACCGACGGCGAGCCGTTCAACGCCGACGCCGTGTGCAAGAACTTCACCCGCATGTTCGACCAGAACCCGGCCGGCCAGGTCGCCGCCGAGTACTGGGCGACGACCTTCGGTGCGTTCAAGGCCAAGGCCGCGGAGTCCCTCTACAAGGGCTGCGAGGTCAAGGACGAGAAGACGGTGGTCCTCTCCGTCACGCGCCCGACCTCCGGGTTCCCGACCTTCCTCTCGCTGGACGCCCTCTCGATGCAGTCGCCCAAGGCGATGGACGCGGGCAAGGCCAACGACGTCGTCGCCCAGGGCGAGGGCTTCACCTACCCCGCCTACTCCAAGGCTGCGGTCGGCACGGGCCCCTACAAGCTCGACAAGTACGACGAGGCCAACAAGACGGTCACGCTCGTGCGCAACGACGACTACTGGGGCGACAAGGCCAAGAACGCCAAGGTCGTCTTCAAGATCATCCCCGACGAGAGCACCCGTCGTCAGGAGCTCGAGGCCAAGAGCATCAACGGCTACGACCTGCCGAACCCCGCTGACTGGAAGGGCCTGGAGTCCGCAGGCAACAAGGTCGAGGTCCGCAAGCCCTTCAACGTGTTCTACATGGGCCTCAACCCCACCAAGAACCCGAAACTCACCGACATCAAGGTCCGCAAGGCCATCTACCAGGCCCTCAACCGCGACGAGCTCGTCAAGACCCAGCTCCCCGAGGGCGCCAAGGTCGCGACCCAGATGATGCCCGACACCGTGAGCGGCTACAACAAGTCGCTCGAGGCCGTGAAGTACGACCCGGCAGCGGCCAAGGCAGCCATCACCGCAGCAGGTGGCCTCACGCTCACGTTCGCGTACCCCTCCGAGGTGTCGCGTCCGTACATGCCCAACCCGCAGAAGCTCTACCAGGCGATGGCGGGTGACCTCGAGGCCGCCGGCATCAAGGTCAACACGGTCACCAAGCCGTGGAACGGTGGCTACCTCGACGGTGTCGACGCCAACGCCTTCGACGCGTTCCTCCTCGGGTGGACCGGCGACTACGACTCGGCGGCCAACTTCATCGGCACCTTCTTCGGCAACATGGACGCCAACAACTTCGGTCTCGCGAAGCAGTCCTTCGGCCCGACCCTCGTCGCCGACCTCGCCAAGGCGGACTCGATCGTCGACGAGACCGAGCGCGACAAGGCGTACGAGAAGCTCAACCAGCAGATCCAGGAGGAGTACCTCCCGGCTCTGGCGATCAGCCACTCCCCGCCGGCGCTCGTCGTCGGTGAGGGCGTCGAGGGCATCGTCGCCTCGCCGCTCACCGCGGAGGAGTTCAGTGGTGTGACCGTCGGCGGCAAGTGAGCCTGACCGCTCTCAACCGTTGACGGAGGTGGCCGTCCCGGCGAAGGATCGCCGGGGCGGCCACCGCCATGATGCAAGGAGGAACTCGTGCTGAGGTTCATCGTCAGACGCCTGGTGCAGATGGTCGGCGTGCTCGTCGTCCTGTCGTTGTTGTTGTTCCTGTGGCTGCGCTCCCTACCCGGAGGGACCGTCTCGGCGATCCTCGGTGAGCGCGCCACCCCGCAGTCCCGCGCCGCCATGGAGGCGCAGTTCGGTCTGGACCAGCCGATCTGGGTCCAGTACGGCAAGTTCGTCGGTCGCGTGCTCCAGGGCGACTTCGGCCCCTCGACCAGCGTGCTCCCCGGCACCGACGCGCTGACCATCTTCTTCCAGCGGCTCCCCGCGACGATCGAGCTGAGCTTCTTCGCGATGCTCATCGCGATCGCGCTGGGCATCCCGCTCGGCTACTTCGCCGCCCGCCGCCGCGCGAGCCTCCTCGACAACGCGTCGGTGATCTTCTCGCTCGTGGGGATCGCGATCCCGGTCTTCTTCCTCGCGTTCCTGCTCAAGTACGTCTTCGCGATCAAGCTCGGCTGGCTGCCCGTCTCCGGTCGCCAGTCCGGCGACGTCGACGCGACCCGGGTCACCGGCTTCTTCGTCATCGACGGCCTGATCACCCGTGAGTTCGACGCGTCGTGGGACGCGCTCAAGCACCTCGTCCTGCCCTCGATCGCCCTCGCGAGCATCCCGTTCGCGGTGATCTTCCGGATCACCCGCGCCTCAGTGCTCGACGTCCTCGACGAGGACTACATCCGCACCGCCGAGTCCAAGGGCCTCACCAACCGGGTCATCCGCGGTCGCCACATCCTGCGGAACGCGATGCTCCCGGTGACGACGACGATCGGGCTCCAGATCGGCGCCCTGCTCGCCGGGGCGGTCCTCACCGAGCGTGTGTTCTCGTTCGGTGGACTGGGCGAGGCCCTGGCCCTGTCGTTCGAACGCCGGGACTACCCCGTGCTGCAGGTTCTCATCCTCGCGGCCGCTGCCATCTATGTGCTGGTCAACCTGCTGGTCGACATCATGTATGCCGTCATTGACCCCCGAGTCCGGACGAGGTGACCGCGATGACCCCCTCCCCCATGGATCCACGCCCGAACGCGAAGAAGGACCGCATCGACTCCTTGGCGCAGACCGCCGGCGGCTCCGGTGCAACGGCCACCGCCGTCAAGGACGTCCACGTCGGTGCGGCCGGCAAGGTCAAGGACACCGGTGGCGTCTCGCTCATCGCGAGCGCCTGGAGCCGCCTGCGCCGCAACCCGGTCTTCCTCATCGGCGCTGCCATCACCGTGGTCTTCGTCCTGCTCGCGCTCTTCGCGCCCCTGATCGCCCCGCACGACGCGAGCAAACGTCTGCCCCAGCTGCTCGAGAACCTCACCCCCGGCAACATCCCCGGGCCCATGTCCGGGTCGCCGCTGGGTTCGGACGAGTTCGGGCGCGACCTGCTGTCGCGGCTCATCGTCGGCGCCCGGCAGACGCTCATCGTCGGCGTCTTCGCGACGCTCTTCGGCCTCACCGGCGGCATCGCGCTCGGCACCCTCGCCGGCGCCTTCGGCGGCTGGGTCGACTCGCTCGTCATGCGCGTCGTCGACGTCATGCTCTCGGTGCCGTCGCTGCTGCTCGCCGTGTCGATCGCTGCCCTCGCCCCGAAGCCGTCGCAGTGGACGGTCATCATCGCCATCGCGACCGTGCAGGTGCCGATCTTCGCCCGGCTCCTGCGCGGGTCCATGCTCGCGCAACGCGGCAGCGACCACGTGCTGGCCGCACGGGCCCTCGGTGTGAAGCAGAGCTCCATCGTGTTCCGGCACATGCTGCCCAACTCGCTCGGGCCGGTCATCGTCCAGTCGACCCTGGTCCTCGCGACCTCGATCATCGACGCCGCTGCGCTGTCGTTCCTCGGGCTCGGCAACCCCGACGACCGCCAGCCCGAGTGGGGCCAGATGCTCGGCGCTGCCCAAGGCCTCATCCAGGACTACCCGCACCTCGCCTTCTACCCGGCGGCGTGCATCATCGTCGTCGCGCTCGGCTTCACCCTCATGGGCGAGTCGCTGCGCGAGGCCCTCGACCCCAAGAGCCGGAGGTGATCCGCGCATGAGCAACGCAACTGCATCGAGTACGACCGACCCGGGCACGGACACGACCAACGTCGCCGACCGTGACAAGGCGCGCCGCTGGCGCGAGGGCGGCAGCGAGCCACTGCTCAGGGTGCGTGACCTGCGGGTGACGTTCCAGCGCCAGGGAGCCGAGCCCTTCGAGGCCGTCCAGGGCGTGTCCTTCGACGTCCACCCCGGCCAGACCGTGGGTCTGGTCGGCGAGTCCGGTTGCGGCAAGTCCGTGACCTCGCTCGCGATCATGGGCCTGTTGCCCGAGCGCGGCAACAAGGTCAGTGGCACCGTCGACTACGAGGGCACCAACCTCCTCGAGCTGTCCGACCAGCAGATGCGGGACAAGCGGGGCAAGGACATCGCGATGGTCTTCCAGGACCCGCTGTCCTCGCTCAACCCGGTCATCCCCATCGGCCTCCAGGTCACCGAGGTCCTCGAGAGGCACCGCGGCATGTCCCGCAAGGCGGCCACGCCCGTCGCGCGCGAGCTGCTCGACCGGGTCGGGATCCCCGACCCGGACCGGCGGCTCAGGGACTACCCGCACCAGCTCTCGGGCGGCATGCGCCAGCGCGCGCTCATCGCCATCGCGCTGGCCTGCCAGCCGAGGCTGCTCATCGCCGACGAGCCGACCACCGCGCTCGACGTCACCATCCAGGCCCAGATCCTCGCCCTGCTCAAGGAGCTCGTCGAGGAGACCGGCACGGCCCTCGTCATGATCACGCACGACCTCGGTGTCGTCGCCGGGCTCTGCGACGAGGTCAACGTGCTCTACGGCGGCCGCATCGTCGAGCGTGGTGACCGGCACGACCTCTTCGCGCAGCCGCGCCATCCCTACACCAACGGCCTGCTCGCCTCGATCCCCCGCATGGACGCCCCGCGCGGACAGCGGCTCGTGCCGATCCCGGGCTCGGTGTCGGACAACCTGCCGTGGACGAGCGCCTGCGCGTTCGCCCCGCGCTGCTCGCAGCCGATCGAGGTCTGCACGCAGAAGATGCCCGAGCTCGAGGAGCACCACCAGCGTGCCCTGCGCTGCTTCAACCCCGTGGAGGTGTCCCGATGACCGACCCGACCAGCGAGCCCACGCAGCCGGACGAGAAGGCGACGGCTCCCGCGGAGACGGAGCGCACGGCATACGACGGCAGTGACGTCCTCGTCGACGCCAAGGGCGTCAAGGTGCACTTCCCGATCAAGCGGGGCGTGATCTTCGACAAGACGATCGGCCACGTCTACGCCGTGGACGGCGTCGACCTGCAGATCCGTCGGGGTGAGACCTACGGCCTCGTCGGCGAGTCCGGGTGTGGCAAGTCCACGCTCGGTCGCGCGATCCTCAACCTCGAGCCGCCGACCGACGGGTCGGTGGTCTTCGACGGGGTCGACATCGCGACCCTCAAGGGCGAGGAGCTGCGCAAGAAGCGCCAGGACATCCAGATGGTCTTCCAGGACCCGCTGTCGAGCCTCGACCCACGCCAGTCGGTCGAGTCCCTGCTCTTCGAGGGCATGAAGGCGCACGGCATTGCCAAGAACGCCAAGGAGGCGCGGCCGCGGCTCGTCGAGCTGCTCAACGCGGTGGGACTCCCCGAGGCCGCGTTGGCGAAGTATCCGCACGAGTTCTCGGGTGGCCAGCGACAGCGCATCGGCATCGCCCGCGCGCTGTCGGTCAACCCCAAGCTCATCGTCGCGGACGAGCCGGTGTCTGCCCTCGACGTGTCGGTGCAGGCGCAGGTCATCAACCTCCTCGAGGACCTCCAGGATGAGTTCGGACTGACCTACCTCGTCGTGGCGCACGACCTCGCCGTCGTCCGCCACATCAGCGACCGGATCGGCGTCATGTACCTCGGGGCGCTCGCCGAGGAGGCGGAGGCCGACGACCTCTATGCCGCTCCCCTGCACCCCTACACCCGGGCGCTCATGTCCGCGGTGCCGGTGCCGGACCCGGTCATCGAGGACCGCCGCGAGCAGATCCTGCTCACCGGCGACCTGCCCTCGCCGTCGCACCCGCCGACGGGCTGCCGGTTCCACACGCGGTGCCCGTGGCGCCAGGAGACCAAGTGCGACACCGAGCGCCCGGTGCTCCGCGTCCCCGAGATCCCCGGCGTCGGCCAGAGCCACCGCGTGGCGTGCCACTGGACCGAGCAGATCGAGGCCGGCGAGATCACCCCGCACGAGGTGGCCCCGCAGGCGACCGACCTCAGCGACCTCCTCGACGGCGACGCGTCCCTCATGGGCCCGGCGTCGATCTCCGAGGCCCTCTGAGCAGGCGCCGCTCGCCCGGTGAGGTCGGTTCCGCATCCGCGGAGCCGGCCTCACGGCATACGAGAGCCCGTATGCCGTCCTCTCGGGGCGCGGCCACCCCGCACCCGTCGCTTCGGGTAGGCGCGCCTTGCTGGACGGTCGCCGCCGCGAGGGACAGGCTGGGACCATGAGCCGTCAGCTGACCGACGAGGAGATCGAGCGCCAGCTCGCCGACCTCCCCCTGTGGACCCGCGAGGGCGACGCCATCGTCGCAACCATCGAGGCCCCGGACTTCCCTGCTGCTATCGCGATCGTCGGCGAGGCCGCCGAGGTCGCCGAGGAGATGAACCACCACCCGGACATCGACATCCGGTGGCGCACCACCTCGTGGCTGCTCACCACGCACGACGCCGGTGGTCTCACCCAGCTCGACATCGAGCAGGCCCACCGGATCATCGAGATCGCCCGTCGTCACGGGGTCGTCATCGATGGCTGAGCCCGCAGAGGTCCTCGTCGAGCACGACGAGCCCCACGACCAGTCCTTCGGCGCACGCCTCAACTGGCTGCGCGCCGGCGTCCTCGGCGCCGGCGACGGCATCGTCTCGACCGCCGGCCTCGTCATCGGCGTCGCCGCCGCGACGAGCGACCGCGGCGCGATCCTCACCGCCGGGCTCGCGGGTCTCGCCGCCGGCGCCATGAGCATGGCCGTCGGCGAGTACGTCTCGGTGAGCACCCAGCGCGACGCCGAGATCGCCCTGCTCGCCAAGGAGCGGCGTGAGCTGCGCGAGGAGCCCGAGGCCGAGCTCCAGGAGCTGGCCGAGCTCTACGAGGCCAAGGGGCTCAGCACGGAGCTGGCGCAGGAGGTCGCGGTCCAGCTCACCGCCCACGACGCCCTGGCCGCCCACGCCGAGACCGAGCTGGGCATCGACCCGGAGGCCCTGACCAAGCCGTGGCACGCCGCCTGGGCCTCGTTCATCGCGTTCACCATCGGCGCCCTCATCCCGCTCGTCGCGATCGTGCTCTCGGGCGTCTCCGCCCGGGTTCCCGTCACCGTCGCCGCGGTCGTCGTCGCACTGTTCCTCACCGGTTGGGCGAGCGCCCGGCTCGGTGGCGCCCCGATCCCACCGGCGGTGCGCCGCAACGTCTTCGGCGGCATCCTGGCCATGGCCGTCACCTATGCCATCGGCTCGCTCGTGGGCACGCAGGTCTGATGACGAGGTTCCTCGTCGTCCAGCACGAGCCCGAGGCACCCGGCGGTTGGCTCACCGAGCGCTGGACCCAGCTCGGCATCACCGCCGACACCGTGCGCGGCGACCTGTTCGAGACCGTCCCGACCCGGCTCGAGCACGACGCGCTCGTCGTCCTCGGTGGCGCGATGAACGCCGACGAGGACGAGACGTACCCCTGGCTCGCGCCGACCAAGGCGCTGCTGCGCGCAGCCGTGGCGCAGGGCGTGCCGACGCTCGGCGTCTGCCTGGGCCACCAGCTCATGGTGTCCGCCCTCGGCGGCGAGGTCGTGCTCAACCCGCGCGGCCGCACGAGCGGGCTGTTTCCGCTGTCCCTCACCGCTGACGGCGACGCGGACCCGCTCCTCGGCGGCCTGTCGGGGCGTGACGTCGTGCACTACAACGGCGACGTCGTGAGCCGGCTCCCCGACGGCGCCGAACGCCTCGCGACCGCACCCGACGGCTCCGTGCAGGCCGCCCGTTTCGGCCCTCGCGCCTGGGGTGTCCAGTTCCACCCGGAGACGACGCCGGAGATCTTCGAGGGTTGGATGACCGACTTCCGACCCGAGCCCCACGAGGCCCCCGACTCCCCCGCGACCTGGCTCGCGCAGATGGAGTCCCGACGCGAGGCCAACCGCACCACCGGGTATGCCGTCGCCGACGCCTTCGCAGCGGTCGTTCGCCTGTGCCCCTCGCGTTCCGCGTGACGCGCTGGTGAACCCCCGGCTCCACGCGCCTGTGCCCCTCGCGTTCCGCGTGACGCGAGGGGCGACCCCAGCCCGCGGACGCGAGGGGCGACCCCAGCCCGCGGACGCGAGGGGCGACGCCAGCCCGCGGGACGCGAGGGGCGACCCGACGCGAGGTCCTGCGTGGAGCGGCGCTCAGTCGCCGTCGGTGGCGCGGAACAGGGGCTCGGCGAGCGCCGACTGCATGGCGTCCTCGAGCGAGAGCGGCTGGCCGTCGGGGCCTGCGAGCGGCAGGCGCCAGTTGGGGTACTCGTCCTCGGTGCCCGGCTGGTTGATGGCGCGGCGGTCGCCGACGACGTCCGAGAGCGAGACGGCGCGCAGCACGCTCGGGGTGTGGCCGATCCAGCGGTGCATCGCCTCGACCACGGAGGACGGACCGGCGCCGGGCTCGAGCCAGCCGCGGGCGACGAGGGCGTCGCGGACCTTGGCGATGGACTGCTCCTCGTGGGCGCGCTCCTCCTCGACCGGGCGGGTGAGCAGCCCCAGCCGCTGTCGGATCGCGACGTGCTCGAGGGCGAGGAAGCCGGCCGTCGGCGGGAGGTCGTGTGTCGTCACCGACGACAGGCACAGCTCGCGGTAGTCCTCGGGCGGGGTGGGGGCGTCGTCGGTGTTCTCGAACCACATGATGCTCGTGCCGAGGACGCCTCGCTCGTGGAGGTAGTCGCGGGCGTTGGCCGGGACGACGCCGAGGTCCTCGCCGATGACGACGGCGCCGGCGCGCTGGGCCTCGAGACAGAGGATCCCGATGAGGGCCTCGTGGTCGTAGGTGACGTAGGTGCCGTCGGCGGGCGTGAGGCCCTCGCCCTGCGGGATCCACCAGAGCCGGAAGAGACCGATGACGTGGTCGACGCGGATGCCGCCGGAGTCACGCAGGACGGTGCGGACCATGTCGCGGAACGGTGAGTAGCCGAGCTCGGCGAGGCGCTCTGGGTGCCACGGCGGCTGCGACCAGTTCTGGCCGAGCTGGTTGAACTGGTCCGGCGGTGCTCCGACGGTGACGCCCGTGGCGAGGGCGCCGGCGAGCCCCCACGAGTCGGCCCCGTGGGGGTGGACACCGACGGCGAGGTCGTGGACGACGCCGAGCGACATGCCGGCGTCCTTCGCCTCGCGCTGCACCTCGCCGAGCTGGCGGTCGAGCAGCCACTGCAGCCACATGTGGAACTGCACGAGGTCGTGCTGCGCCTCCGCGAACTCGGCGACGGCCGGGGAGTGCGGGTCGTGCAGCTCGACCGGCCACTGGGTCCACGGCAGTCCGTGCCGCTCCGCGAGCGCGCACCACGTGGCGAACGTCGTGAGGCCGTCGCCCTCGCGCTCCCGGAAGCGCTCGAAGTCACGGGCCCGACGCCCCTCGAGCCCGAGGGCGTGGACGAGTCCGAGCGCCTCACGTTTCGCCGCCCAGGCGGCGTCGCGGTCGATCGTGTCGGAGGTGTCGAGCGCGCGGACGGACTCGGCGATGGCGTCGACCCGGGCCCGGTCGGCGTCGTCGAGCCGCACCGTCTCGGGGATGTCGGAGATCCGCAGGTAGAGCGGGTTGACGAAGCGACGCGTCGTCGGGAGGTAGGGCGACGCCTCCATCGGCGCGATCGGCTCGGCTGCGTGCAGCGGGTTGACGAGCACGAACTCGGCGCCGAGGTCGGTCGCGGCCCACGAGGCGAGCTCACCGAGGTCACCGAGGTCACCGACGCCCCAGGACTGCGCCGAGCGAACCTGGTAGATCTGCGTCATGAGTCCGGTGACGCCGCCGTGGCGCACGACCTCGGGCAGCTCGAGGCGTTGCGGCGTGACGACGAGGGTCGCCGTCTCGGTCCCCTCCGCCACCGGCGCCTGGTCGAGGTGGGCGACGATCCGGTGCCACCCGGTGGGGAGGTCGCCAGGCAGCTCGAACGTCGCCTCGCCGATCTCGCGCCCGTCGACGACGCGCGGGTCGACCCAGCGATCAACCTGCGCGACCTCCCGCGTGCCACCGTCCTCGAGCTCGACGGTGAGGCGCACCGCTCCCCCGTGGGGCACGTGGGCGAGGACCCACGGGGTCCAGCCCTCACGGCATACGACGGTTGCGGGAAGGGTGCGCCGCCACGGACGGTTCTCGGCGTCCGCGAGCGAGGCCGCGACCGCCTCCTCCGAGCCGGCGTCGACACCGAGCGCGCCCAGGATCGTGCGCAGCGTCGTCTCCGAGATGACCGTGTGCGCACCGAGCCAGTCGTGGAAGTCGGTCGCGACGCCATGGGCGTGCGCGAGCTCGACGAGGGCGGCGGACGGCGCGGTGGAGGTCACGCGCCCATCCTGCCTGCCCACCACCCCGGACCGGCGAAGGGCGCCACCGCGTGTGCGGTGACGCCCCTCGTCGTGGACGGGTCCGGTCAGGTCACGGGCTGGCCGTGGTCTCGTGGACGCCGACGTCGAGCTTCTCGACGCGCGGGTCGCCCGCGTCGGCGAAGTAGTCGCCCTTGATGGTCTCGTCGGCGCCGTTCGGCACCTTGAGGAGGTTGAGGGCGAGGCTGACGACGACGGCGATGACGGCGTTGATGACGAACGCCGTCATCGCGATGTAGCCCAGCTGCGCCAGCCCCGGGATCATGCTGAGCGAGCCGCCGAAGTGGCCCTTGGTCACGGGGTTGATGACGTTGTATGCCGTGTACGTCCCGTAGACCATGCCCACCGCCCAGCCCGCGAGCAGGCCCCAGCGGTGGAACCAGCGGGTGTAGAGGCCGAAGACGATCGTCGGGAACGTCTGGAGGATCCAGATGCCACCGAGGAGCTGGAAGTTGATCGCGTTCTGCTTGTCGAGCAGCAGCACGAAGACCAGCGCGAACGCCTTGACGACGAGCGAGACGAGCTTGGAGACCTTGGCCTCCTGCTTGGGGGTCGCGCCCGGCTTGAGCCACTCCTTGTAGATGTTGCGGGTGAACGTGTTGGCCGCCGCGATCGACATGATCGCCGCCGGCACGAGCGCACCGATGGCGATCGCCGCGAACGCCACGCCGGCGAACCAGCTCGGGAACATGTCCTCGAACAGCTGCGGGATGACGAGCTGCGCGTTGGGCTTGCCGTCGAGGCCGATCGGCTTGGTGCCGGCCGCGATGGCCACCCACCCGAGGAGGGCGAGGAGGCCGAGCACGAACGAGTACGCCGGCAGGATCGCCGCGTTGCGCCGGATGACGTTGCGGCCGCTCGCCGACAGGCTCGCGGTGATCGAGTGGGGGTACATGAAGAGCGCGAGCGCCGAGCCGAGGCCCAGGGTCGCGTAGGCCCACATCTGCTGGCTGCCGGGGATGAAGGCGCCGGTCGGCTTGGCCGGGTCGGCCGCACTCGGCTTGGCCATCTTCTCCTGGGCCGCGCTGAAGATCGCGTCCCAGCCACCGACCTTGGAGGGCAGGTAGATGATCGCGACGATGATGACGAGGTAGATGAGCGTGTCCTTGACGAAAGCGATCACGGCGGGCGCGCGAAGGCCGCTGCTGTAGGTGTAGGCCGCGAGCAGGGCGAAGGCGATGAACAGCGGCGCGTCCTTGGCGAGGAGGTTGTCCCCGCCGCCGAGCCCGACGACCTCGAGCACGGCCTGGATGCCGACGAGCTGGAGCGCGATGTAGGGCATCGTCGCGAGGAAGCCGGTGAGGGCGACCGCGAGCGACAGCGGACGGCTGCCGTAGCGACCCTTGACGAAGTCGGCCGGCGTGACGTAGCCGTGGCGGTGGCTCACCGACCACAGACGCGCCATGAAGATGAAGATGATCGGGTAGAGCACGATCGTGTAGGGCACGGCGAAGAAGCCCGCGACGGCACCCGTCGCGAACATCGCGGCCGGGACGGCGACGAACGTGTATGCCGTGTAGAGGTCACCTCCGAGGAGGAACCACGTGATCCACGTGCCGAACGAGCGACCGCCGAGGCCCCACTCGTCGAGCGACTCCATGCTCGTCGGGCGGCGCCACCGCGTGGCCATGAAGCCCATGATCGTCACCGTGCCGAAGAGCAGCACGAGGATGACCAGGGCGGTCCAGTTGACGTTGCTCATCGCTGGCCTCCATCGGCGTCGAAGGGCTGTCCGTCGTGCAGGTCGGCGTCGGTGGAGTCACCGATCGTCGCTGCGCCACGGTGGCCACGCCCGCCGTGCGGGCGGTGCGGGCGTCGCTGTGCCTCGCCCATCGGGCGGTGCGGGCGCGCCTTGAGGACGAGCTTGTAGGCGGTCCAGGTCATCGCGGAGCAGAGGAAGACCCAGAGGAACTGGTACCAGATGAAGAACGGGAAGCCCCAGAGCTTCGGCTCGATCTTGCTGTAGGAGCTGACCCACATCAGCGCGACGATCGGGATGGCCAGCAGCACCCCGGCCGCAGCGAGCAGCCCCTTGTTGGCGGGTGGGACCGTGTCATGGTCCACGACCTCGTGTTCGTCCACGAGAACAACCTCTTTCGTCTCGGATGCGGGCACCGTTGAGCGCACCACCGCGCAACATTAGGGGTCGGAGTGCTCCAGGTCACACGGACGCGCCGCCTCGATTCGTGTCGAGTTCGGAGCCCAAACCCCGTTGCATGCCCGTATGCCGTCCTGCGAACCTTGCGTCTCGTGGGCACCCCTTCCGGCTTCGAGTGGTCCGAGCGCAAGGACGGCAGCGTCGTCATCACGCACCACGGGCAGGTGGCGACGGTGCTGCGTGGGCGTCGCGCCACGGACTTCGTCGAGGACGCGGAGTCGGGCGACGACCAGGAGCTCATGGCGCGGGTCACCGGCAACTACCGGCACGGCAACGAGCGCACGGCGAGGAACCACCCACGCAACCGCTGACGAGGGACTCCCGTATGCCGTCCGGCGGTGCGGGCGGGATGGCCGGCGACGCCGAGACGGTGGCCCGTGGGGGGTACCAGCTCATCACCGCCGGGTCCCTGCTCGCCGACTGAACGAGACAAGGTCCCACGGATCGCGACCTCTATGCCGCGATCCGTGGGACCTCGTCGAGACGGACCGGCAGGTCAGACGTTGAAGCGGAACTCCACGACGTCGCCGTCCTGCATGACGTAGTCCTTGCCCTCCATACGAACCTTGCCCGCCGCCTTGGCCACGGCCATCGTCCCCGCCGAGTCGAGGTCCTCGAAGGAGACGATCTCGGCCTTGATGAATCCGCGCTGGAAGTCGGTGTGGATGACACCGGCGGCCTGCGGCGCGGTCCAGCCCTGCCCGATGGTCCAGGCGCGCGACTCCTTGGGACCTGCGGTGAGGTAGGTCTGCAGCCCGAGGGTGTGGAAACCGGTGCGCGCGAGCTGGTCGAGGCCGGACTCGGTGGCGCCGAACCCCTCGAGCATCTCCTGCGCGTCCTCGGGCGACATGTCCATGAGGTCCATCTCGAGCTTGGCGTTGAGGAACACCGCGTCAGCAGGCGCGACGAGCGCGCGCAGCGACGACTGCAGGTCCGCGTCGGTCAGCTGGTCCTCGTCGAGGTTGAACACGTAGATGAACGGCTTGGTGGTGAGCAGACCCAGCCCACGCGCCCCGTCGAGGTCGACACCGGCAGCCGCGCCCGCGGCATACAGCGTCTTGCCCTCCTCGAGGACCTTCTGGGCGGCGAGCGCGTTCTCGAGGAGCGGCTTGGACTCCTTCTTGATCCGGGCCTCCTTCTCGAGGCGCACGACGGCCTTCTCGAGGGTCTGGAGGTCGGCGAGGATGAGCTCGGTGTGGATCGTCTCGATGTCCGACTCCGGCGAGACCTTGCCGTCGACGTGGACGACGTCGCCGTCCTCGAACGCGCGCACGACCTGGCAGATCGCGTCGGCCTCACGGATGTTGGCGAGGAACTTGTTGCCGAGGCCCTCACCCTCCGAGGCGCCGCGCACGATGCCGGCGATGTCGACGAACGACACGGTCGCGGGCAGGATCTTCTCGGACCCGTGGATCTCCGCGAGCCGCTCGAGACGCGAGTCCGGCAGCGGGACGACGCCGACGTTGGGCTCGATGGTCGCGAACGGGTAGTTCGCGGCGAGGACGTTGTTCTTGGTCAGGGCGTTGAACATCGTCGACTTGCCGACGTTGGGGAGCCCGACGATTCCGATGGTGAGTGCCACGGGGACAAGAGTCTAGTGGCGCGCGGCGCGTGCCCGTGCCACCCGGCGCGACGCCCAGCCCGCGAGGAGGCTCGCGGCGAGACCTGCGGCGAGCAGGAGCGCGTAGGTCCCTGCGGCCGAGCCGTTGCGCTCGACGAGGGCGAAGACGAGCGCGGCGAGGCACACGACCACCCACACGAGGAGGAACGCACCGACGAGCATCGCGCCCAGCACACCGAAGAAGGCGCTCGCCCTCACGCGAGCCCGCCGGGGATCTCGCTGTTCTCCATGTATGCCGCGTGCTCGCCCTGCAGGACCTGCTGCAGCATCCGCACGTTGTAGGGCGCCACGTGCGCCGCGACGTCCTCCGGGGCCACCCAGTGCACGGCCTTGAGCTCGCGCTTGAGCAGGGTGAGGTCGTCCGTGAACGAGCGCGGCACCGTGCCGAGGTCGTAGAGGAAGAGCACGGCGTCGTCCCAGCCACGCCACGGCGGCAGCCAGTTGACGGTGACCAGTGCGTCGATCCCGACGCTCACACCGAGCTCCTCGCTGATCTCCCGGACGACGCAGGCTGCCGGCGACTCCCGGGGGTCGACGACCCCACCGGGCAGGTCCCACTCCGACTTGTAGGTGAGCTCGCACAGCAGGACCTCGCCGTCCTCGTTGCGAAGGAGCCCCTGGGCGATGTTGCGCTTGCGCGGCAGCCGTTCGTTGAGGACGTGGATGAACGAACGCCCACTGTCAGCCATGTGCCGAGGCTAGCCTGCGGCCCGCTGTCGGCGCCGCGTGGCACGGTGTCGCCCATGAACCCGTGGATCGCGTTGGTGGGCGGCATCCTTCTCGGTGCGCTGACGGCATACCTGCTCCTCAAGCAGGCGTATGCCGTCCGCGCGGCCTCCGTGGCGACCGAGCGCGACCTGCTGCGCGAGCGGGTGCTCGACCTCGAGGCCTCGCTCGCCGAGGACCTCGAGACGGCCTCGCTCCTTGCTCCCCTGCGCGACGCCCTCGGGCGGGTGGAGCGCCAGGTCGGCGTGCTCGAGCGCGACCGGGTCGAGCAGTTCGGCGCGATCCGCGCGGTCATGGGCCGGGTGGAGTCCGAGGCCCAGCAGCTCGGCCGCCAGACCCAGTCCCTCGCCGGGTCGCTGCGCTCGTCGTCGGTGCGTGGCTCGTGGGGCGAGGTCCAGCTGCGTCGCGTGCTGGAGGCGTCGGGCATGCTCGCCCGCTGCGACTTCGAGGAGCAGGTCCGGGCCCGCAGCCGCCACGACCGGGAGGTGAGGCCCGACGTCGTCGTGCGCCTGCCCGGTGACCGCGCGCTCGTCATCGACGCCAAGGCCCCGATGGCGGCGTTCCTCGACGCCCAGACCGAGGAGCTGCCCGACGACGAGCGCGCCGAGCTCCTGCGTGACCACGCCCGGGCGCTGCGCCAGCACGTCCACGGGCTCGCCGCCAAGGACTACTGGTCGGCGTTCGACGCCACCCCCGAGATGGTCGTCTGCTTCGTCCCGAGCGACGCGATGCTCGCCGCGGCCCTCGCCGCCGACCCCGGGCTGCACGAGCGCGCCATGGCCGACAAGGTCGTGCTCGTGGGCCCGGGTGCGCTGCTCGCGCTGCTGCGCACCGTCGCGTTCGGGTGGCAGCAGGACTCGCTCTCGACGAGCGCCCGTGAGCTGCTCGCCCTGGGCCAGGAGCTCTACCGACGTCTCGCCACCCTCGGCACCCACGCCGCCAAGATGGGCCGCTCGCTGCACGCCACCGTCGAGAGCTACAACCAGTTCGTCGGCGCGCTCGAGTCCCGGGTGTTCGTCACCGCGCGGCGCATGCAGGAGCTCGAGCTCGTCACCGACGACCTCCCCGACCTCGGCCCGGTCGAGACCGGGCCCCGGGTGCTCACCGCCGTCGAGCTGCTCGAGGTCGTGGGCGCCGAGGATCGTCGCGCCGAGCTGCTGCTCGACCCGCCCGCAGCGACCGACGGGACCGGCACCCGCGCCGGCTAGGGCCCGGAACATCCCGCGTTCCTTGATGGTTCAACCGTTCATGAAGGTTGACATCTGGTCCGACATCGCCTGCCCCTGGTGCTACATCGGCAAGCGCCGCTTCGAGAGCGCCCTCGCGCAGTTCCCCCACCGCGAGTCGGTGGAGGTGACATGGCACAGCTACCAGCTCGACCCGTCGCTGCCCGAGCACTACGACGGCACCGAGCTCGACTACCTCGCGACCCGCAAGGGCATGGCGCGCGAGCAGGTGGAGCAGATGTTCGGTCACGTGGCGCAGGTGGCCGCCGGCGAGGGGCTCGCCTACGACTTCGACTCGCTCGTCGTCGCCAACAGCCTGCGCGGGCACGAGCTCATCCACCTCGCCGTCCACCACGGCCACCAGGACGCGGCCAAGGAGGCCCTGCTGTCCGCCCACTTCGAGCACGGCGAGGACATCGGCGACGTGGAGACCCTCGTCCGCATCGGGGAGTCCGTCGGGCTCGACGCCGACGAGATCCGCACGTCCCTCGCGGACGGGACCTACGCCCGGTCCGTGCAGGACGACATCGCCCAGGCCCAGCGCTACGGCATCTCGGGTGTGCCCTTCTTCGTCGTCGACGAGAAGTACGGCGTGAGCGGCGCCCAGCCCACCGAGCTCTTCACCCAGGTGCTCGACCAGGCCTGGGGTGAGGCGCACCCGCTGACGATGGTCAGCGCCCCCGGCGCCACCGGCGCACAGGGATCGGACGACGCGGCCTGCGGGCCGGACGGCTGCGCCATCTGAGGCCGTCACCCCCCGACCCTGACGACCTCACCCTCGTCCGGCACGCGGAGAACGCCGTCGTCACCGCGGAACACCAAGGGCAACCCGCGTGCCCCGATGCCGTCGAGCGAGTCGCTCACCTGGACGTGCACGTGGGGCTCGGTGCTGTTGCCGCTGTTGCCGCACTCCCCCACCTGCTGACCGACGGCGACGATCTCGCCGACCGACACGAGCGCCGAGCCCTGCCGCAGGTGGGCGAGCAGGACGTACGGCCCGGCGTCGGCCAGCGCGATGCCGACGTGGTTGCCGGCGAGCCCGACGATGCCGCGTCGAGCCCGTCCGGCCTGCCCCAGCGCGTAGCCCACGAGCCGCACGCGCGAGCGCCGGGCCTCGTGGTCGGGCTCCGTGTCGTGGACGGCCACGACCGTCCCGCCGACCGGCGCGAGCACGGGAGAGCCGAACCCGACGAAGCCCGTGGGCGCCTCGAGGCCCAGTCAGGAGCGCCACGTGTGCGGTGCCGACAGCCCTCGCTCGTCGACCGCGACGAAATCGATGGCGTGCGAGACGCCGAACGCCTACGTGCCGTGGCTGGGAACCCGCCTCGCCGGCGAGTTCTCCACCCGCCACAGCCCCGTGAACGGGTAGGCGAGGACGACCGGCTCGGGTGCGCTCACGGCATACCCTCGCTCGGTCCGCGTCGTCAGTGCAGCGAACCGGCCTCGGCGAACGAGCCGTCGTGGCGCATCTTGTCGGACAGGCCCGCGGCCTTGAGGTCGCGACGGATCTCGTTGGGCAGCGAGAACATCAGCGACTCCTCGGCGGCGACGACGGGGCGCACGTCCTCGAAGCCCCGAGACGAGAGGTAGTCGAGGACACCGCGCACGAGGATCTCGGGCACGGAGGCACCGGAGGTGACGCCGACCGTGCGCACGCCGTCGAGCCAGGTCTCGTCGATCTCCTCGGCGTAGTCGACGAGGTGGCCGGCCTTGGAGCCGTGCTCGAGCGCCACCTCGACGAGGCGCACGGAGTTCGAGGAGTTGCGCGAGCCGACGACGATCATGAGGTCGCAGTCGGGGGCCATGTGCTTGACCGCGAGCTGGCGGTTCTGGGTGGCGTAGCAGATGTCGTCGCTGGGCGGGTCCTGCAGCTGCGGGAACTTCTCGCGCAGGCGGCGCACCGTCTCCATGGTCTCGTCGACCGAGAGCGTGGTCTGCGAGAGCCACACGACCTTGTCGGGGTCGCGGACGGTGACGTTGTCGACGTCGTCGGGCCCGTCGACGAGGGTGATGTGCTCGGGCGCCTCACCGGCGGTGCCGACGACCTCCTCGTGGCCCTCGTGGCCGATGAGGAGGATGTCGTAGTCGTCGCTGGCGAAGCGCACGGCCTCGCGGTGGACCTTGGTGACGAGGGGGCAGGTGGCGTCGATCGTCTTGAGACCCAGCGCCTTGGCCTCCTCGTGGACGACCGGGGCGACGCCGTGCGCGGAGAAGATCACGGTCGCGCCCTCGGGGACCTCGTCGGTCTCCTCGACGAAGATCGCGCCGCGCTTCTCCAGGGTCGTCACGACGTGCTTGTTGTGGACGATCTCCTTGCGGACGTAGACCGGGGCGCCGTAGAGGTCGAGCGCCTTCTCGACCGTGACGACGGCCCGGTCGACCCCGGCGCAGTAGCCGCGGGGCGCGGCCAGGAGGACGCGCTTGGTGGCCTGGTCAGTCGTGGCGGTCATGCCTCCCATCGTACGGGCGGACCTGAACACCCCCTGTATGCCGTCCGGCGCGAGTACCGTCGACCGGATCGGGATGCGGTGGCCACAGGAGGAGCCGATGTCGAAGCGCGTGCACAGGTCCGGGGCGGCCGCCGCTGCCGTCGCCGTCGTGGTCGCAGCCCTGGTCGCGTCATCCGGCGCGACCCCAGCGGCGGCGGCAGCCGCACCGACGACGACGACGACGACCACGAGGACGACCGCCGGACGGTGCGGCGTCGCCGTCGGAGCGATCAACGCCTCGGGTGACCACCTCAACCGTGTCCTGCTCGGCACCTCGCCGCCGACGGGCTTCGCGCCGACGACCGCCATGCGGGACCTGTATCCCGACGGCGCCACGACGATGGCCACCCGTGCCAACACCTGGCCGTCCGCGGACCCCGCGCGCTACCGGGTGTTCCAGTGGGTCGTCCTGGGCGACGTGCTCTTCCGCGCGGAGTACCAGACGACGGACAGCGGGACCCCGGACCCGGGCGAACCACGACTCACCCGCATGGGCGGCGGGTGGAGCGCCATGCGGGCCATGGAGGTCACCGGCTACGCGTTCGAGCCGCCGGAGACGACCCACCTCTACGCCCTGGGCAAGGACGGCGTGCTCTCCCGCTGGCGGCGGTCCGGCACCGGCTGGACCGCCAGGCAGGGCAGCCCCGGCTTCCGGTCGGTGAGGTCGATGGTCGTGGTCCAGCACGGCGCGGCCTCGGACACGTTGCTCATGAACACCACGGGCGGGGCGCTCTACAGCGTCCGGATCCCCACCACGACCCCGATGGCGCCGGTGGTGCAGCAGGTGCGGGCGCGCTCGTGGCAGGGCTTCGAGGCCATGGTCGCCGAACCGTGCGGACGGCACGGCACGCTCCTCGCGGGCATCGACCGCGACACCGGGGCCAACCACCTGTATGCCGTCGGCTCACTGAGCGGCCCCACCACCGCCGTCCAGGGCCTCGGCCGGGCCGCCGGGACGTTCGGCGACGGCGTGCTCTTCACCTGGTCCAGGTACTCGGTCGAGTGAGCGCCGGGCCGGCTGTCCGAGAAGGGCGGTGGGCCGGGTGCTGACACCGCCCACTCCTAGAGTGTGCGCGTGAGCGAACCCGCGCAGCGACCGACCCTCCCCGAGCGGGCGGCCGACACGACCGCCGAGGCGCCGTGGCCGGTCCGGCTGCTCTCGATGAAGATCGCCGACTACGTCGAGAAGATGTCGGTCGTCTGGGTCGAGGGCCAGGTCATCCAGCTCAACCGACGACCGGGTGCGCGCACGGCCTACCTCACGCTGCGCGACGCGGACGTCGACATGTCGCTCTCGGTCTCCATCCACGTCAACGCCCTCGACGCGATGGCCGCCCCGGTCACCGAGGGCGCGCGGGTCGTCGTCCAGGCCAAGCCGTCGTTCTGGACCCAGCGCGGCACCCTCACCATGGACGGGCGACAGATCCGGCCCGTCGGTGTCGGCGAGCTGCTGGCTCGGATCGAGTACCTCAAGCGCAACCTCGCGAGCGAGGGCCTCTTCGACGCCGACCGCAAGCGGCCCCTGCCCTTCCTCCCCCGCCGCATCGGCCTCATCTGCGGCCGGGCGAGCGCGGCCGAGAAGGACGTCGTCGAGAACTCCCGACGCCGGTGGCCGACGGCGCGCTTCGAGATCCGCCAGGTCGCCGTGCAGGGCGCCACCGCGGTCACCGAAGTGACCCAGGCGCTCGGCGAGCTGGACGGCATACCGGATGTCGACGTCATCGTCATCGCGCGTGGCGGGGGCAACGTCGAGGACCTCCTGCCGTTCAGCAACGAGGCGATGCTGCGTGCGGTCGCGGCCGCGCGCACACCGATCGTCAGCGCCATCGGGCACGACGTCGACACCCCGCTGCTCGACCTCGTCGCCGACCACCGCGCGTCCACCCCGACCGACGCGGCCAAGGCGATCGTCCCGGACGCCGAGCGGGAGCACCAGGCCGTGGACGCGGCCCGGTCCCGGTCACGGCGTGCCGTCGAGGGACGCCTCCACCACGAGCGGCGACGCCTCGTGGAGCTGCGGTCGCGGCCGGTGCTGGCCGACCCCGGCGCCTTCCTGCGCGTGCAGCGCGAGGTCGTCGTGGCCCTGCGGTCGCGAGCGCGCCACCGCATCGAGGCGCAGGTCCACCGCCACCAGGACGGGGTCGGCCACCTGCGGGCCCAGGTCCGCACCCTGTCACCGCAGTCGACGCTCGACCGCGGCTACGCGATCGTCCAACGCATCGACGGGGCCGTCGTGCACGACCCCACCGTGCTCGAGGTCGACGAGCTGCTCCACGTCACCGTGGCTCGCGGCGACTTCGGCGTCCGGACCGAGGGTTAAGGTCTTCGCCATGGCCAAGGACACCCCGCAGCCCGAGACGGTCGATACCGAGGGCGCCGCCCCCGCTGCCGACGACGCCGCCCCGGCGGCCGACGACGCCAACGCCGACGTCGCGCAGATGAGCTACGAGGCCGCGCGAGACGAGCTCGTCGACATCGTGGCCCGCCTCGAGAACGGCCAGGTCGGCCTCGAGGACAGCATGGGGCTGTGGCAGCGGGGCGAGGTCCTCGCCGCGCACTGCGCGCAGTGGCTCGACGAGGCCGAGGCCAAGCTCAGCGAGTGAGCGTGCGGCTCACTTGACCGGGCCGAGGTGCTCGGCGACGAACACCATCTCGTCGAAGGACCCGGTGCCGGTGAGCAGGGTCGTGAGCTCACCGGGCTCGGTGCGGCGGTTGACCAGGCTGTTCTGGACCTTGGCGCCGCGTTCGTACTTGACCCACGTGAGACCGGCTGCCTGGAGCTCACCGACGCGACGGGCCCGGTTGGTCTGGGCCTCGACCCACGTGCGGGTCGCATCCTTGGTCTGCTCGACCGCGACGTAGTTGCCCGACGGCGCCTGGTAGCCGGCGTGCCAGGTCATGAGGCCGTCGGTGCCCTTGACGTAGCGGGCGCTCGTCGTCTTCCAGTCGTCGGGCAGGTCGACCGCCTCGACGATGGGCCACCCGCTCTGCTGCTTCACCTCGAGGGCCGTGCCGTGCACGTCGACAACGGGGCCACCGAGGGTGTTGACGCGGGGAACCATGAACCAGATGATCGCCATGAGTGCGCCGATGACGACGAGGGAACGCACCATGTTGGGGGTGGACCCCATGGAGTAGCGGCTCTTGGTCGGCGTCTGGCTCACCCCTCCATGGTCGCTGATGACCGTCGGTTTCCCCATATCGGGTCGGCGATAGAGTTTGGGCCGCAGGATCACGCACCCCCGAAGAGCACCTCTCGCGCACCCAGCGTCCCGGGCCCGCCCGGTGCGCGCGCGCCGCGCCCCGTCAAGGAAGACAGGTTCCTCATGCCCGACGCCCCGTCCGCGAACGTCCCCGACCGCAACCTCGCGCTCGAGCTCGTCCGGGTCACCGAGGCCGCCGCGATGGCAGGCGGACGCTGGGTCGGCAGGGGTGACAAGAACCGCGCCGACGGCGCCGCCGTCGAGGCCATGCGCGCGCTCATCTCCACCGTCGAGATGCGCGGCACGGTCGTCATCGGCGAGGGCGAGAAGGACAACGCCCCGATGCTCTTCAACGGCGAGAAGGTCGGCGACGGCACCGGACCCGAGGTCGACGTCGCCGTCGACCCGATCGACGGCACGACGCTCACGGCCAAGGGCATGCCCAACGCCATCGCCGTCATGGCGGTGAGCGACCGCGGCTCGATGTACGACCCGAGCGCCGTCTTCTACATGGACAAGCTCGTCGCCGGCCCCGAGGTCGCCGACGTCGTCGACATCCGCCTCCCCGCGGCCGAGAACGTCCGCCGGATCGCCAGGGCCAAGAAGCAGCAGCCCGAGGACGTCACGGTCGTCATGCTCGACCGGCCGCGCCACGACAGGCTGGCCCAGGAGGTCCGCGACAGCGGTGCCCGGATCAAGCTCATCTCCGACGGCGACGTCGCCGGCGCGATCTCGGCGGCCCGCGAGACCACCGGCATCGACCTCCTGCTCGGCATCGGCGGCACGCCCGAGGGCATCATCACGGCCTGCGCGATCAAGTGCCTCGGCGGCGTCATCCAGGGCCGCCTCTGGCCCCAGGACGACGACGAGCGCCAGAAGGCCATCGACGCCGGTCACGACCTCGACGCGGTCCTCACCACCGACGACCTCGTGACGAGCGACAACTGCTTCTTCGTCGGCACCGGCATCACCGACGGCGAGCTGCTCCAGGGTGTGCGCTACTCCCGCGGCCGCGCCACGACCAACTCGATCGTCATGCGCAGCAAGTCCGGCACCGTGCGCGTCATCGAGAGCCACCACGTGCTCGACCGCACCGCCGGTCTCCCCCGGAGCGAGGCCTGACATGAGCACGGACACCACCGCCCCCCGCGTCCTCGTCGTCGGCGAGACCCTCGTCGACATCGTCCACACCCCCGACGGGTCCGTCGCCGAGCACGTGGGCGGCTCGCCGGCCAACGTCGCCATGGGCATCGCCCGGCTCGGCCACGACACCGTGCTCGCCACGACCCTCGGCGACGACGACCACGGCACGCGCTGCCGCGCGCAGATCACCGACCACGGCGTGGCCATCGAGAACCTCGACGCGGGCGGTCACGGCACCTCCACGGCGGTCGCCACGCTCGATGACTCGGGCGCCGCCGAGTACGACTTCGACCTCCACTGGGAGCTGCGCCCGGTCGAGGACCTCGACCGCTTCGGCCATGTGCACACCGGATCCATCGCCGCGACGCTGCTGCCCGGCGCCGAGGTCATCACGCAGACGCTCACCGACGCCCGCGAGCACGCGACGGTCTCGTACGACCCCAACGTCCGCCCGACGATCATGGGCTCGGTCGACGAGGTCCGCGTGCGGATCGAGGAGCTCATCACCGTGAGCGACGTCGTCAAGGCCAGCGAGGACGACGTCGAGTGGCTGTATGCCGGGCGCTCACTTCCCGAGGTCATGGCCGCGTGGGGACGGCTGGGCCCGGGGCTCGTCGTCATCACCCGCGGCGGCGACGGCGTCACCTACCGCGTGAGCTCCACCGGCGACGTCGCCGAGGCGCCGGCCCGCGTCGACCGGGTCGCCGACACCGTCGGCGCCGGCGACTCCTTCATGGCCGGGCTCGTGTCCGGCCTGCTCGACGCCGGCCTGCTCGGCGACGGCGACGCCCGCGCCCGGCTCCGGGCAGCCGACCTCGACGCCGTCGCCCCCGCGGTCGACCGGGCCCTCGGCACGAGCGCCGTCACGGTCGGCCGCTCCGGCGCCTACGCACCCACCCGAGAGGAAATCTGAAGGACACCATGGCTGACTTCGCCTACGAGGACCTGCTGCCGATCGGCAGTGACGACACGGCATACCGGCTGCTGACGACCGAGGGCGTCGAGGTCGTCGACGGACCCGGCGGTCGCCGGTTCCTCGAGGTCTCACCCGAGGCGCTCCGCCTGCTCAGCGAGACCGCGATGCACGACATCGCGCACTACCTGCGCCCCGCCCACCTCCAGCAGCTCCGCAACATCCTCGACGACCCCGAGGCGAGCAACAACGACAAGTTCGTCGCGCTCGACCTGCTCAAGAACGCCAACATCGCGGCCGGGGGCGTCCTGCCGATGTGCCAGGACACGGGCACGGCGATCGTCATGGGCAAGCGTGGGCAGCACGTCCTCACGCAAGGAGCAGACGAGCGCGCCCTCTCGCGCGGCATCTACGACGCCTACACGACGCTCAACCTGCGCTACTCGCAGATGGCGCCCGTGACGACGTGGGACGAGAAGAACACCGGGTCCAACCTGCCGGCCCAGATCGAGCTCTACGCCGACACCGCCCCCGGGCACGAGACGGCATACAAGTTCCTCTTCATGGCCAAGGGCGGCGGTAGCGCCAACAAGTCGTTCCTCTTCCAGGCGACCAAGGCCGTCCTCAACGAGACCGCGATGATGCGCTTCCTCGACGAGAAGCTGCGCGGCCTCGGCACGGCGGCCTGCCCGCCCTACCACCTCGCCATCGTCATCGGCGGCACGAGCGCCGAGTTCGCCCTCAAGACAGCGAAGTACGCCAGCGCCAAGTACCTCGACACCCTCCCCACGAGCGGCGACGCGGCCACCGGGCACGGCTTCCGCGACACCGAGCTCGAGGAGCAGGTGCTCGGCCTGACGCGTGAGTTCGGCATCGGCGCGCAGTTCGGCGGCAAGTACTTCTGCCACGACGTCCGCGTCGTCCGCCTGCCGCGCCACGGGGCCTCGCTGCCCGTCGCCATCGCCGTGTCGTGCTCGGCCGACCGGCAGGTGCTCGCCAAGATCACCCCCGAGGGCGTGTTCATCGAGCAGCTCGAGACCGACCCCGCGCGCTTCCTGCCGGACACGACGCACGCCGGCCTCGAGTCCC
Source organism: Knoellia locipacati (assembly GCF_007992835.1). Classification (GTDB taxonomy): domain Bacteria; phylum Actinomycetota; class Actinomycetes; order Actinomycetales; family Dermatophilaceae; genus Knoellia; species Knoellia locipacati. The sequence goes on along the minus strand of NZ_BKBA01000008.1, from coordinate 493,676 downwards.
ACGACGACGAGGCGACCGGCGCCGGGTCGACCGGCCAGGGTGCCGTCGTCGAGGTCGACCTCAACCGCCCCATGGACGAGATCCTCGCCGAGCTCACGGCCTACCCCGTCAAGACCCGCCTCTCGCTCACCGGCCCGCTCGTCGTCGCCCGCGACATCGCGCACGCCAAGATCAAGGAGCGCCTCGACGCCGGTGAGGAGATGCCCGACTACCTGCGCGACCACCCCGTCTACTACGCCGGCCCCGCGAAGACGCCCGAGGGCATGCCGTCCGGCTCGTTCGGGCCGACCACCGCAGGACGGATGGACTCCTACGTCGAGCAGTTCCAGGCTGCCGGCGGCTCCAAGGTCATGCTCGCCAAGGGCAACCGGAGCAAGGTCGTCACCGACGCCTGCGCGTCCCACGGCGGCTTCTACCTCGGCTCCATCGGTGGTCCCGCAGCCCGCCTCGCCCAGGACTGCATCAAGAGCGTCGAGGTCCTCGAGTACCCCGAGCTCGGCATGGAGGCGATCTGGAAGATCGAGGTCGAGGACTTCCCGGCGTTCATCGTCGTCGACGACAAGGGCAACGACTTCTTCGCCTCCGTGACCAAGCCGCTGGCCATGACCATCCCCAAGAGAGCAGGACTGCTGTGAGCGAGAACCCCACTGCGACAGGCGATTTCGACGACCTCCTCGAGGCCAACCGCGCATTCGCGCAGACCTTCGACCTCGGTGGCTTCGACGGCATCGCCAAGGCCGGCGTCGCCCTCGTCACCTGCATGGACTCGCGGATCGACCCCCTCGGGATGCTCGGCCTCTCCCCCGGTGACGCCAAGATCTTCCGCAACCCGGGTGGCCGCGTCACGGCCGCCGCGCTCGAGGCGCTCGTCCTCGGGGTGCACCTGCTCAACGTGCAGCGCATCCTCGTGGTCCCGCACACCCGCTGCGCCATGACCAAGCACTCCGAGGCCGAGCTCCGCGAGGTCATCAGCGAGAAGTCCGGCACCGACGCGTCGTGGCAGGGCTTCCATGTCATCGCCGACCAGGAGGCCGCGCTCAAGGCCGACGTCATGGCCGTGCGGTCGCACCCGCTCATCCCCGACACGGTGGCCGTCGGCGGCTTCCTCTACGACGTCGACAGCGGCCTGCTCGACCGCCGCATCTAGCCTCGACTGATTGCCCTGCCGGGACGGCGAGCGCCAGCGAGCTGTCCCGGCAGGGCAATCAGTCGAGAAAGAGAAGGGGTATGCCGTGTCGTCACCTCACGTCGTCGCGCTCAACGTGCACCCGGTCAAGAGCTGTGCCATCCGGCCGGTCGAGACCGCGACCGTCGAGCGGGCGGGCTTCGCCGACGACCGGCGCTGGATGGTCGTCGACGCCGACGCGCGACTCGTCTCGGCGCGTGAGGTCCACCGGCTGTTCTCGGTCGTCCCCGACACCCCGACGACGAGCGGGGACGTGCCGGACGGGCTGCGGCTGAGTGCGCCCGGGCTCCCCTCCTTGCACGTGCCCGACGTCGCGGGGGGAGGCGATGTCGTCGAGGTCCGCCTCCACCGGCACGACCTCACGGGGGCCCTCGTCTCCCCAGAGGCCGATGCCTGGGTGAGTGAGGCGGTGGGCCGTCCCGGCCTGCGCCTCGTGCGGTGCGTCGACCCCACGGCCCGCGCCCTCAACCCGGCGTTCAGCCGAGAGGGCGACCACACGGCATACGCCGACGGTTATCCCGTGACGCTCGCCAGCCGCACGTCACTGGCCAGGCTCAACGACTGGATCGCCGAGGCCGCGGTCGAGCGCGGCGAGAGCGTGCCCGAGCCGCTGCCGATGGAGAGGTTCCGGCCCAACGTCGTCGTCGACGGCGAGCTCGAGCCGTTCGTCGAGGACTCGTGGGGCACGGTCCGGCTCGGTGACGTGCCGTTCCGGGTAGCGAAGCCGGTCGACCGCTGCGTCATGACGACGATCGACCTCGACTCGCTCTCCACGGGAAAGGAGCCCATCCGCACCCTGGCCCGCCACCGTCGCTGGGACGGCGCCACGTGGTTCGCCGTCCAGCTCGTCCCCGACGGCACCGGGGTGGTGCGCGTCGGGGACGACGTCACGCCCGGCTGAGCCGGTCGCGGCATCGACTGGTCAGGCGAGGGCGTCGAGCGCCTCGGCGACCGGGGTGTCGCCGTTGTTGAAGCGGATCGTCCGGCCGGCGAGGTCGGGGTGGTCGACGACGTGCGCGATGACCGCTGCCACGTCGTCGCGTGTCACCTCGCCGCTGTCCGCGACGTCGACCTCGATGCGACCGGTGCCGGCCGAGTCGCTCAGAGTGCTCGGGCCGAGGACGACCCAGCGCAGGTCCGAGCCACGCAGGTGCTCGTCGGCCGCTGCCTTGGCCTCGGCATAGGCGAAGAACGCGTTGTCCTGCGGCACACCGTGATCCGGCTTCGCGCCGAAGTAGGAGACCATGACATAGAGAGGGTCGCCGATCGTCGCGGCGGCCTCCATCGAGCGCACCGCGGCCTCGTGGTCCACGGCGCGGGTGCGCTCGGCAGAGCCACCACCGGCGCCGGCCGACCAGACGACGACGTCGGCGCCCGCGAGCGCCTCAGCCATCTCGTCGCTCGTCATGTGCTCGGCGTCGTGCACCGCAGCGGTGGCCCCGGTCGCCTCGACGTCGGGGGCGTGGTCGGGGTTGCGCACCCACGACGTGACCTCGTGCCCGGCGTCGGAGAGGAGGCGGGAGGCGCGCAGGGCGACCTTGCCGTGCCCACCGATGATCGTCACGGCGGCCACGGTCAGGACCCCCGGACCGTGACGGTGACGTCGATGTTGCCGCGCGTGGCCTTCGAGTACGGACAGGCCTGGTGGGCGGCGTTGACGAGCTCCTGGGCCGTGTCGTCGTCGACGCCGGGGATGACCGCCTCGAGGGCCACCGCCAGGCCCACGCCGGAGTCGGTGCGGCCCAGGGTGACGCTGGCGGTCACCGTGGACTCGCTGACGTCGAGGCCCTCGCTCGCGGCGACGCTGATGAGGGCGTTGCCGAAGCACGCGGCGTACCCGGCGGCGAAGAGGGTCTCGGGGTTGGCCTTGGGGTTGGACTTGCTCCCGGGCTTGCCGAGGACGAGGTCGATGACGCCGTCCTCGCTCGTGACGTGTCCCTGCCGGCCACCCTTGGCAGTGGCCGCGGTGACGTAGAGGGGGGTGGTGATCGCTTCATGGGGCATGGGAACACCCTGCCCCACAAAGGACGGCCGGACTAGGTTGGGTCCATGACGTTCGACACGAGGTTCCCCGACGGATTCCTGTGGGGCGCGGCGACCGCCTCCTTCCAGATCGAGGGGTCGACGACCGCCGACGGTCGCAGCCCGTCCATCTGGGACACCTTCTGCGAGATCGAGGGCAAGGTCGTCAACAAGGACACGGGTGACCCGGCCTGCGACCACTACCGCCGCATGCCGCAGGACGTCGTCCTCATGAAGGAGCTCGGCCTCGACGCCTACCGCTTCTCGGTGGCATGGCCCCGCGTCATCCCCACCGGCACCGGGGCCGTCAACCCCGCCGGGATCGACTTCTACTCGCGCCTCGTGGACGACCTGCTGGAGCACGACATCCGGCCGTTCGTCACGCTCTACCACTGGGACCTCCCCCAGGTGCTCGACGACCGCGGCGGCTGGCTCAACCGCGACATCAAGGACTGGTTCGCGGAGTACACCCAGACGGTCGTGAGCCACCTCGGCGACCGCGTCACCCACTGGACGACGCTCAACGAGCCGTGGTGCTCCTCGCTCCTCAGCTACTCGCTCGGCCACCACGCACCCGGACACACGGACCCGGTCGAGGGACTCGTGTCGGCCCACCACCTCATGCTGGCCCACGGCACCGCGGTCCCGGCGATCCGCGAGAACTGCCCGGGCGCCGAGGTGTCGATCACGCTCAACCCGACCCAGGTCTACGGCCCCGACGACGCGACGGAGGCTGACGCCGACGCGGTGCGACGCGCCGACAACGCCCTCAACGGCATCTTCTTCGGCCCGCTCTTCCACGGCGCCTACCCGCAGTCGCTGCTCGACGACACCGCGCACCTCACCGACCACTCCTACATCCACGACGGCGACCTCGAGGTCATCAGCGCCCCGCTCGACAACCTCGGCGTCAACAACTACTTCCCCACGCGGGTCAAGCACACCGAGGGCGCCGTCCACCCGCTCCCTGGCGGCGAGGGCGTCGAGGAGACCGACCCGCACCCGCCGCTCACCGACATGGGCTGGGAGATCTCCCCGCAGGGTCACCACGACATCCTCATGCGCTCGGCGCAGGAGTGCGGGCTGCCCGTCTACATCACCGAGAACGGCTCCGCGTGGCCCGACGAGGTGAGCGAGGACGGCGCGGTCCACGACCCGGACCGGACGGCATACCTGCACGGCCACCTCGACGCCGTGAAGCAGGCCATCGACGACGGGGCCGACATCCGCGGCTACTTCGCGTGGTCGCTCATGGACAACTTCGAGTGGGCGTTCGGCTACAGCAAGCGCTTCGGCATCGTCCACGTCGACTACGACACCCAGAAGCGCACGGTCAAGGACTCCGGCCACGAGTACGCCCGGATCATCGCCGCCCACCACGGCTGAGCCGCGTCACACGGTCGCAACACAGGTCACGATTTCGGCCCTGAGACGGGAAAAACGGTCGTATGCCGTGCGCCTCTGGGTAGGGTCGGCGCCAGTCGGTCGTGGGTCCCCACGCCAACAGTCAACAAGGAGTACCCGTGAGCACCTCACGCCCCCGTCGGGTCGGCGCCTTCGCCGCCGCGGCCCTCATCTCCGTTCTCGGCCTCGCGGCCTGTGGCTCCAGCGACGACGGTGGCGGCGACGCCGCCGCCACCAACGCCAGTGGCGTCACGACGATCACCAAGGGCAAGCTCAAGGCCTGCACGCACCTCTCCTACAAGCCGTTCGAGTTCAAGGAGGGGTCCAAGGTCGTCGGCTTCGACGTCGACCTCACGGACCTCGTCGCCAAGAAGCTCGGGCTCGAGCAGGAGGTCGTCGACATCGAGTTCGCGACGATCACCTCGGGTGCCGCGTTCGCGGCCAAGAAGTGCGACATCGGCTACGGCGCCACGACGATCACCGACGAGCGCAAGAAGGCGGTCCTCTTCTCGGACCCCTACTTCGAGGCCACCCAGGCGCTCATCGTCAAGAAGGGCTCCGGCATCACCGACCTGCCCGGTCTCAAGGGCAAGAAGATCGGCGTCCAGACCGACACCACCGGCCAGAGCTACGCCGAGGACAACAAGGGCGCCAACGGCTACACCACCGTCGTCTTCGACGACCTGCCGACGCAGCTCGCCGGGGTGCTGGCCGGTCGCGTCGAGGGCGCGATCAACGACAACGGCCCCCTCTTCGACTACGTCAAGGACAACCCGTCGACCGAGGTCGTCAAGGAGTTCCAGACCGGCGAGAAGTACGGCCTGATGGTCAAGAAGGACGACCCCAACGCCCAGAAGATCGTGGACGCCGCGAACGAGGCGATGAAGGCTGCCCAGGCCGACGGCACCTACAACACGATCTACAAGAAGTGGTTCGGCGTCGACGCACCGAAGTGACCCTTCCGCTACGTCGGGGGCGGCGGTACGGTTTCGACCGGCCGCCGCCCCTCGGCGTTGCGGCCCATGACCTACAGGTCGGCAGGAGATCCCATGAGCACCACCACTGAAGCGCCACCGAAGAAGAAGCTCTCACCGCGCCGGCGTGCCCAGCGGATCCGCTGGGCGCAGTACGCACTCCTCGCCGTGGTGGTGCTCGTCATCGCCCTGGTCGCGGACTGGGGTCAGATCCAGAGGACCTTCTTCCGCACCGACCTCATCAAGAACACCCTGACCGAGGGTGTCGGCACGGCGTTGAAGAACACCGTCGTCTACACCGCCGGCGCGTTCGTCATCGGGCTGGTGCTCGGCACCGTGCTGGCGCTCATGCGCCTGTCCTCCGTCGCCCCCTACCGCTGGATCGCCACGGTCTGGATCGAGTTCTTCCGAGGACTGCCGGCGATCATCGTCTTCATCGCGTTCGGGCTCCTGCCGCTCGCCTTCGAGGGCCTCGTCATCCCCTACGACCCCTACGGCACCGTCTGGATCGCCCTCGGGCTCGTGGCGTCGGCCTACATGGCCGAGACCATCCGCGCGGGGATCCAGGCCGTCCCGCCGGGGCAGGTCGAAGCCGCCCGCTCACTCGGGATGCCGTCGGGGACGGCCACCCGCAAGATCGTGCTCCCCCAGGCGTTCAGGGTCATCACCCCGCCCCTGACCAACGAGCTGATCCTCCTCGTCAAGGACTCCTCGCTCGTCTATGTCCTCGGTCTGTCGGCGACGGGCTACGAGCTGACGAAGTACGGACGCCAGCTGTCCAGCGACAACGTCAACCTCACCCCCCTCGTGGTGGCCGGCTTCTGCTACCTCATCATCACCCTCCCGCTGTCCATCATCGTGCGCCGGATGGAAGCCCGTCAGAAGAAGGAGCGCTGAGCATGACCACGTCAGCCACCCGGACGGCAGCCCCCGTCGTCGAGGTCACCGACCTGCACAAGTCCTTCGGCGCCAACCACGTCCTCCGGGGCCTCGACGCCACGATCCACCAGGGCGAGGTCGTCTGCGTCATCGGCCCGTCCGGGTCGGGCAAGTCGACCTTCCTGCGCTGCATCAACCTGCTCGAGGAGCCGACGAGCGGCTCGATCAAGGTGGGCGGCGACGAGGTCACCGACCCGGACTGCGACATCGACGCCATCCGCCGCAACATGGGCATGGTCTTCCAACAGTTCAACCTCTTCCCCCACCTCTCGGTCCTCTCCAACTGCACCGTCGCCCAGACGACCGTGCTCAAGCGGAGCAAGGAGGAGGCCGAGGCCAAGGCTCGCGAGAACCTCGAGAAGGTCGGTCTCTCCGACAAGGCTGACGCCTACCCCGCCCAGCTCTCGGGCGGCCAGCAGCAGCGCGTGGCCATCGCCCGGGCCCTGTCGATGGACCCCAAGCTCATGCTCTTCGACGAGCCGACGTCGGCGCTCGACCCCGAGCTCGTCGGCGACGTCCTCTCGGTCATGCGCCGGCTCGCCACGGAGGGCATGACGATGTTCGTGGTCACCCACGAGATGGCGTTCGCCCGTGAGGTCGCCGACCGGGTGATCTTCATGGACGGCGGCAACATCGTCGAGGAGGGCGCCCCCAGCCAGGTCATCGGCGAGCCCAAGGAGGAGCGCACCCGCGTCTTCCTCCAGCGCGTGCTCGACCCGACCCACGTCGACCCCGGAGCCGAGGACACGGCATACGCCAAGCGCCACGAGGCCGAGTCCACCGCCGACAACTTCGTCAAGCCCATGGACACTCACGGCCACTACGGCGGGGGCGCGGGACTCGGCTGACCCCCACACGACGCCCGCCACTGGCACAACTTTTGCTCCCCGTGGGGGAACCGTGAGGGTCCGGACGGAACATTTCCGTCCGGACCCTCAAGGTTTCCTCCGCGTGCGCGAAGGCTGAGGCGCCTCAGAGGGTGAGGCGCTCCTTGACGACGTTGACGAGGCGGTCGGCGACGGCCTTGGCCTCGTCGGCGGTCGCCGCCTCGACCATGACTCGCACGACCGGCTCGGTGCCGGACTTCCGCAGCAGCACCCGGCCGGAGCCGTCGAGACGCGCGGTCTCCTCGGCGACGGCAGCCTGCACACCCTCGTCGGTCTCGACGCGGGCCTTGTCGACGCCCTTGACGTTGATGAGCTCCTGCGGGAGGCGGCTCATGACGGTGCCGAGCTCGGCGATCGTCTTGCCGGTCGCCGCCATGCGTGCGGCGAGCATGAGCCCGGTGAGGACGCCGTCGCCGGTCGTGCCGTGCTCGAGCATGATGACGTGGCCGGACTGCTCGCCACCCAGGGAGTGGGAGCTGGCGCGCATCTCCTCGAGGACGTAGCGGTCGCCGACGCCGGTCTGCTTGACCCGGATGCCCTCGCGCTCCATCGCCTGGAGCAGGCCGAGGTTGCTCATCACGGTGGCGACGAGGGTGTCCTCGTGCAGCGCGCCACGCGACTTCATGTCGACGGCGAGGATGCCCATGATCTGGTCGCCGTCGATCTCGTTGCCGTCGGCGTCGACGGCGAGGCAGCGGTCCGCGTCGCCGTCGTGGGCGATGCCGATGTCGGCGCCGCGCTTGACGACCGCGTCCTTGAGGTGACCCAGGTGGGTCGACCCGTAACCGTCGTTGATGTTGAGCCCGTCGGGCTCGGTGCCGATCTCGACGACCTCGGCACCGGCGAGGCGGAAGACCTCGGGCGAGACCGAGGAGGCCGCGCCGTGGGCGCCGTCGATGACGACCGTCAGCCCGTCGAGCCGGTTGGGCAGGGCCTCGAGGAGGTGGGCGACGTAGCGGGCCTGGCCCGCGCGGTTCTGGTGCACCCGGCCGACCTGGGCACCCGTGGGACGCTCCCACTCCTGGCCGAGACCGGCCTCGATCTGGTCCTCGACGGAGTCGGGCAGCTTGTGACCGCCGGACGCGAAGAACTTGATGCCGTTGTCGGGCATGGCGTTGTGCGACGCCGAGAGCATCACGCCGAAGTGGGCGTCCATGTCGGCGGTGAGGAACGCGACGGCCGGTGTCGGGAGGACCCCGACGTTGTGCACGTCGACACCCGCCGAGGCGAGACCGGCCACGACGGCCGCCCCGAGGAACTCGCCCGAGGCGCGCGGGTCACGCCCGACGACGGCCTTGGGCCTGCGCCCCGTCTCACGTGCCTCGCGGCCGAGCACGTGGGCTGCCGACACGGCGAGCTGGAGTGCGAGGTCGGCGGTGATGTCGACGTTGGCGAGCCCCCGGACTCCGTCGGTCCCGAACAGTCGTGACATACGTGTGCCGTGCCTTTCGTGGTGCTTCGAGTGTGCGACGTGCGTGGCGCTCCGGAAGAGGCCGACGAGACAACCTATCCCCCGGACGCCGAAGGCGGCACCCCGTGAGGGATGCCGCCTTCGGTGCAGGGCCCCGGTGAGGGGCGGCTGCGATCAGCGCTTGCTGTACTGGGGCGCCTTGCGGGCCTTCTTGAGACCGGCCTTCTTGCGCTCGGGCACGCGGGCGTCACGGGTGAGGAAGCCGGCCTTCTTGAGCGTCGGACGGTTCAGCTCCTCGTCGACCCCGTTGAGCGAGCGGGCGACACCGAGACGGACGGCGCCGGCCTGGCCGGAGGGCCCACCACCGTGCACGCGGACGAGCACGTCGTAGGCGCCGTCGAGCTCGAGGACCTTGAGCGGCTCGTTGACGATCTGCTGGTGGACCTTGTTGGGGAAGTAGGCCTCGAGGGTGCGGCCGTTGATCTTCCACTCACCGGTGCCGGGGACGATGCGCACGCGGGCCACGGCCTGCTTGCGACGACCGGTCGCGGCGCCGGGGGCGGACGCGGACGGGCGACGGGCCGGCTCGCCGGCGGTCTCGCCGGAGGACTCCGAGGTGTACTCGGAGATCTCCTGGTCGTCGGCGTCGGTGCCGAGCTCCTCGACCTGGTCGATGCTGGTGTTCTCGGTCATTACTGGGCCACCTGGGTGATCTCGAAGGGCTTGGGCTGCTGGGCAGCGTGGGGGTGCTCGGAGCCGGAGTAGACCTTGAGCTTCGTCAGCTGCTGACGGCCGAGGGACGTGCGGGGAAGCATGCCGCGGATGGCCTTCTCGACGGCCTTCTCGGGGAACTTGTCGAGCATCTCGACGTAGTTGCGGCTGCGCAGACCACCCGGGAAGCCGGAGTGGCGGTAGGCCTTCTTCTGCTCCGCCTTGGCGCCGGTGAGGGCGACCTTCTCGGCGTTGATGATGATGACGAAGTCGCCGGTGTCGACGTGGGGGGCGAAGATCGCCTTGTGCTTGCCGCGCAGGAGGGTCGCAGCCTGGCTGGCGAGGCGACCGAGCACGACGTCGGTGGCGTCGATGACGTGCCACTGCCGCGTGATGTCGCCCGGCTTCGGGGTGAAGGTACGCACGATGTTGCCTAACGTGTGAATGGAACGGGAGGACCTGTCGGCCTCGTCGAGGACGCAACCGCAGGGGGTATGCCGTGTGCTCCCGCCAGGGTTCTCACCTCTCGGGCCACCCCGGGAAGGGCGCACGGCACAACAGTCCTCAAGTTTACGGAGAACCCGCCCCGCACCCAAATCTGCCTCCAGGGACCCAGAAACCGCCCCTGACCTGCGCGGACGCACTCGCGCACACGGCATACACAATAGTTGTGCAAACAGAGTGTGCAGAGGTATTGTGCACGCATGGCTCCTGACACCCCCCTCTCCGCGGACCACCTCACCGGGATCCGGCTCGACGCGGCCTCGCTCAAGGTGCTCGCGCACCCGCTGCGTTCGCGCCTGCTCTCCGCGCTGCGTCGTGGCGGCCCGGCCACCGCGACCGACCTCGCCACCGCCCTCGGCACGAACTCGGGCGCGACGAGCTACCACCTGCGCAAGCTCGAGTCCGTGGGCCTCGTCGCCGACACCGGCGAGGGCGAGGGCAAGCGCCGGCTCTGGCGCGCCGCCACCGAGAGCCACCAGTTCGAGCCGAGCGACTTCGCGGGCGACGAGGACTCCGAGACCGCGCTCAACTGGCTCGTGCGCGACTACACCCGGCACTTCGCGGAGCAGTTCGAGAAGTGGCTCGACGTCGAGGCCGCGTGGCCGGCTCCGTGGCGCGACGCCGCCGGGATGAACGACTCCTACGTCATCGCCACCCCGACCCAGCTCCAGGAGATGAAGGCCGAGATCGACGACGTCATCGCGCGCTACCGCCGTGTGGGGCAGGGCAACCCCGCTGCCCGGCGGCTCGCCGTCTACAGCGTCACCTACCCGCTCGACCTCGACCGCATCCCGCGAGGTGAGGACGCATGACCACGCACCTCTCCCCCACCGCGGCACGCCGCGTCTTCTATCTCCTGTCGACCACCCGCTGGCTCCCGGTGGGCTTCGTCGTCGGGATCTTCACCCTCGTCGCCCGCGAGCGCGGCCTCTCCGTCGAGCAGATCACCCTCTACATGACCGCGCAGGGGATCATGGTCTTCCTGCTCGAGCTGCCGACGAGCGGGTTCGCCGACGTCCTCGGCCGCAAACCAGTGCTCATCGCCGCAGGTCTGGTCAACATCGTCGCGGGGTTCGCCTACCTCTTCGCGCAGTCGTTCTGGACGTTCGCCCTCGCCGCGGGGCTCATGGGGGTCTACCGCGCGCTCGACTCGGGCCCGCTCGAGGCGTGGTACGTCGACACCGTCCACGAGCGCGAGCCGGGCGCCGACGTCCACCGCGCCATGTCCATCCAGGGCGTCCTCGTCGGCGTCGGCATGGGCGGTGGGGCGCTCGTGTCCGGCGCCCTCGTCGCGTGGCACCCGTTCACGCAGTCCAGCGCGCTGCTGCTGCCGATCCAGGTCTTCGTGGCCCTGTGCGTCGTCCACCTCGTGGCGACCCTCGCGCTGCTCCACGAGACCCCCCGCAGCGAGGGGCGCCTCGGGACCCGCCTGGCGTCCTCGGTGCGCGAGACGCCGACGGCCATCCGTGACGGCCTGGGTCTCCTGCGCTCCAACGCCGTGCTGCGCAACCTCGTGCTCGTCGAGCTGTTCTGGGTCACGGGGATGATGGCCTACGAGACGCTCATGCCGCTGCGGCTGGCCGAGCTGCTGGGCTCCGAGACCCGGGCGGGCGTGTGGATGGGTCCCGCCGCTGCCGGCGGCTGGGCGCTGTTCTCGTTCGGCTCCTGGCTGGGTGGCCGACTCGCCGACCGGTTCGGCCTCGTCCGTGCCGCGATCCTCGGCCGGGTCGTCAACGGGCTCGGCGTCGTGGTCATGGGTCTGGTGCTCGGCCCGGCCGCGCTCCTCGTCGCCTACCTCTTCACCTACACGATGCACGGCGCGGCGAGCCCGGCCTACACGGGCCTCATGCACCGGGAGGCCTCGTCGAAGAACCGTGCCACGGTCCTGTCGATGAGCTCCCTCGTGATGCAGGCAGGCGGCGCGGTCACCGGTCCCCTGCTGGGGCAGCTCGCCGCCCGCACGTCGATCTCGACGGCCATGGTCGTGGCGGGTGTGGTGAGCATCGTGGGCTTCGTCTGCTTCCTGCCCGCCCGGGGGCGCGAGCGCGCGCTCAAGGCCTCGGCCTCCGCGCCCGTCGCCTGACCCCGACGCAGCGTCTGCGGGGATGGTCGCTAGAGCGACCATCCCCGCAGACGCTGTCGGGTGGGTGGGGTGTCAGGGAGCAGCGACCGCGCTCGTCGCCGTGGTGCGGTGGGTCGCCGAGTCGTAGACGAAGTTCGTCCGCGCCCCGTCGCTCGGCACCGTGAGGGTGATCGGCGCGCCACCCGCTGCGCCACCGTCGCCGTAGGTCTCGGACATCGACCGGTCGTGCGCGATGACGAACGTGTAGGTGCCCGCAGGGATCTTCGTCGTGGCCCAGGTGAAGACGCCGTCACCGTCCTTGTCCTGCAGCCACGGACGCATGCAGTCCGCCCGGTTGTCCGCCGGGCAGTTCAGCTCGGACTGGAAGGTGCCCGGCGCCGTGATGATCTCGGTCTCCTCGTCCGAGGTCGCCCAGTGCGTCGTCGGGTCGTAGAAGAACGTCACCTGGCCGTCGGCGGTCTCGAACGAGATGTTGCCGCCGTCGCGCACACCCTTCTCGCCGTAGTTCTCGGTCCACGACTTGTCGAGCGTCGCCTTGTACGAGTAGGGACCCGCCGGAAGCGTGAACGCCTTCTTCCAGATCTTGTCGGCCGGGTCGAGCGCGAGCTGCGACGCGTCGCAGAGCTCGTCCCAGTCCTTGCTGCAGCCCATCTCGGAGTTGTGGGTGCCCGTCGTCCCGACGGTCGTGGGCTGGGTCGCCGGCGAGTCACCGATCTCGCCCTCGACGGAGCCGCCGGTCTTCGGCGCCACCACCGAGGCCCATGACCCGCTGGCGGCCACCCGGCCGGCCGCGTCGCGCACGACCGCGCGGTACTCGAGGAGCGAGCCCAACGGCATACCGGAGACGTCGTGGAACACGCGGAAGGGAGCGTTGTCGTCGGTCCCGATGGTGCGCCACTTCGTCGTCCCCACCGGACGGTAGAGGAACGTCGTCTGCGCGAACGTGCTCGCCGAGACGTCCGCCGACACCTCGGCGCGGTCGGCGACGGTGTGGGCCTCGCCGGTCGAGACGGTGACCTTCGGCGCCGCACCGGTGGTGTCGACGGGCTTGTTGGCGCGCCAGATGCTCACCGAGAGCGGCGGCACCGTGACGGTGATCGAGCCGTCCGCCGCGGCCTTGACCGCACGCCTGGCCCCGGACACCGGCGTGAACACCACGCCCTTGCCCTTGCTCCAGGTCGGGATGGTCGCCCGCGACGCGGTGGTGGCGTTGTTGGCGGCCACGACGTACTCGACCTTCTGCTTGGCGTCGATCCGCGAGACGGCGAAGATGCCCGCACCCTCGGCCGCGAAGCGCTGCACCTGGGCACCGTCCGCGAGCGCGGGGTGCTTCGCCCGCACGGCGGACAGGGCCTTGATGTGCTCGTAGAGCGGGTGCGTCGTGGCGTAGCGGTCGCGAGACCCCTCGGGTCCGGCGAGGACGTCCTCGGTGTTGTAGACGTCGACCTTGCTCGCGAACATGTCCTCGCGGGCGAGCTGGTCGCCACCGGTGCCGATGAAGCCCTGCTCGTCGCCGTAGTAGGTGACGGGGTTGCCACGCGTGGCGAACATCAGTGACTCGGCGAACTTCACCCGCGCCAGGTGCTCGGCCTCGCTCTTGGTGCCCTCCTTGAGGAACATCGCGACGCGGCCCATGTCGTGGTTACCGAGGAACGTCGGCAGCTGGTAGGCGTTGGAGTCCTGGTCGGTGTACCAGTCGTCCTTGCTGAAGAAGTCGGCGAGGACGTTCGCGGGCTTGCCCTTGGCGAAGTCGACGCCCTGCTGCTGGAACCCGAAGTCGAGCGTCGCCTGGAGCTTGCCGCGCGTCGTGTACTCGGACATCACCGCGGGATTGCCGTCGTAGACCTCGCCGAACGCGAAGAAGTCGTCGTTCTTGACCGCCTTGGCCTCGCCGAGGATCGCCGGCACGAACTTCTGCCAGAACTCGAGGTTGACGTGCTTCACGGTGTCGATGCGGAACCCGTCGATGCCGAAGTCGACCCACTTCTTGTAGATCTCGCCCATGCCGTCGACGACCTCGGGCCGCTCGGTGAACAGGTCGTCGAGCCCGATGAAGTCGCCGTAGGTCGAGGACTCCCCGGCGAAGGTCGAGTCACCGCGGTTGTGGTACATCAGCGGGTCGTTGAGCCAGGCCGGGGTCTTCGCCTTCTCGTCACCCGCGTGGAGGAACGGCGTGTAGGGGAAGGAGACCGACGGGTCCATCGCCGGGAACGCCTTGTTCACGAAGTCGCGGTCGTCGAAGGCGACGCCGGACGCGTCCTTGTAGGGGTAGTTCTTCTTGGAGCGGTAGGTGTACTGCTGCTCCTTGTAGTCGATGACGTCGGCCGTGTGGTTGGTGATGATGTCGAAGAAGACCTTCATCCCCTTCTTGTGCGCGGCCGCGATGAGCGCCTTCATCTCCGCGTTGGTGCCGAGGTGCGGGTCGATCTGGGTGAAGTCGTTGATCCAGTAGCCGTGGTAGCCCGCGCTCTCCTCCCCCGGCTTGCCCTGCACCGGCTTGTTCTTGAAGCTCGGCGTGAGCCAGATCGCCGTCGTGCCCATGCCCTTGATGTAGTCGAGTTTGTCCATGACGCCCTTGAGGTCGCCACCGTGGTAGAAGCCCTTGTGCGTCGGGTCGAAACCGGTGGTGAGCGGCCCGCCGGTGAGCCCACCGCGGTCGTTGTCGGTGCGGCCGTTGGCGAACCGGTCGGCCATGAGGAAGTAGAACCGCTCACGGGTGAGCGGGGAGCGCAGCGAGTCGGCGGCCAGCCGTGCGTCGTCGCGGGAGGTGCTGCGCGCGAGCGTCTTGGGCACGAGGCTCACCACGTGGCTCGCGTGGTCGTAGGTGAACTCCAGCTTCGCCGGGCCCTCGAGGACGAGCGGGATGTTCGGGCCGTCGAGGACGCCACCCGCGCCGTAGTTCTCGGTCCAGCCGTCGTTGAGCGCGACCTTGTACTCGTAGGTCCCGGCCGGCACGGTGAACGTCTTGCGGTATGCCGTCGTGTCCCCGACCCGGGTCAGCTCCGAGGCCGCGCACTCGGGCTTCCAGTCCTCGGGGCAGCCGATCTCGGACTGCAGCGACCCGACGAGGGCGACGGTCGTGGTGTCGGCCGAGGCGGGGAGCGAGGCCCCCAGCGCCGGGACGAGGGCGACAGCGGCACCCGCTGCGACGGCATACAGGCGGCGGCGTGGACTGGGCATCGTTGCTCCTCCGGGGCTTCCCCGCGGCGCCATCGTCGGCTCGCGGCTGAAAGGTCTGCGCTGGAGGCTATCTGCGTAAACGTTTTACATGAAGCCCGGAGCCGGACCATCTCTGCGGGCCGTCACCGCGACCGGGAGCGGACGGCGCGCCCGGTCACGGTGCCCGCGCAGGGCAGGATGGGCTGTGTGAAGCAGTTCCTCCTCGGTGCGGTCACCATGCTCGTGGCGCTCCTCGTCGCCGCCCTCGCCCTCGTCTGGTCGGTGGGCAGCCCGGGGTCCGGCGCCGACGTCGCCGTGCCCACGACGGCACCGACGACCCGGCCCACGGCACCGACCGACCTCGGCAAGGGTGAGACGTGGCTCGGTGACGTCCGGCTCACGAGCAGCCAGGTGGTCACCGGTGACGGCGGTCTCACGGACGTCACCGCGATCGGCTCCGGCGTGACGCTCACCGGCGACGGGCTGCGCGCCTCCCGCCTCGACATCGACGCCTCGCTCCCGTTCGCGACGGCAGCCTCGCAGATCGGCGGCGGGGTCACGCTCTTCGCCGCCGCCGACGGTCTCGCCGGGCTGCGGCGGCAGGTCAGCGTCCTCGGCCAGAACGTCGAGGTGCGGGCCACCGGTGTCGTCCGCGCCCAGGGCGGACAGCTCGTCATCGAGCCGCAGACGATCGACCTCGACGGTCCGGACTGGCTCGACTCTGCGGCCTCGTCGATCGTGCGACGCCTCGTCACCATCCGGCACACGATCGAGGGCGTCCCCCAGGGGATGGCCCTCACGTCGGTCTCGGTGCAGGCCAACGGTTTTCGCGCACACCTGCGTGGCGCCGAGGTCACCGTCTCGCCCTGAGGCCCGCCGGTGAGGCATCGCGCGCGCTGACGGCCCGTCAGTCGTCGAGCGAACGCGTGGCCCGGGCCTCCTCGGCGCGCGCGGCGAGGTCCGCGTCGGCCGGGTAGGTGACCTCCTCGAGCGAGAGGCCGTGGGCGGGCATGACCGTGACGCGCGGGTCGCGCGCCCTCGCGGTGAGGACGTCGAGCGGGAAGCCGACCGGCGCCCGGCCCAGCCCCACGGGCACGACGGAGCCGACGAGCGCACGAACCATGCTGTGGCAGAACGCATCCGCGACGACGGAGCCCTCGACGGTCCCGTCCGCCGCACGGCTCCACGAGTAGTCGAGCAGCGTCCGGACGGTCGTCGCACCCTCGCGCTTCTTGCAGAACGCCGCGAAGTCGTTGAGCCCCACGAGCCGGGTCGCGGCCTCGCCCATCGCGGCGACGTCGAGCTCGTCCTTGACGACGACGGTGTCGTGCCGCCGCAGCGGGTCGAGGCCGCCGATGCGGTCACAGATCCGGTAGAGGTAGCGCCGCTGCGTCGCCGAGAACCGTGCGTCGAAGCCCTCGGGTGCGCGGGACACCTCCCGCACGACGATGTCGGCAGGGAGGATGCCGGCCAGCCGGGTGCGCGCCGCGTCCTCCGGTGAGCGGGTGGACCGGCCCGGCACCGCGGCGTATGCCGTGGCGTCGACGTCCGCGTGGGCCACCTGGCCGCGCGCGTGGACCCCGGCATCCGTGCGCCCGGCCACGGTGAGCCGCACCGGTTCCGGCGACCGGAGCAACGTCGTCAGGGCGGCCGACAGCTCTCCCTCGACCGTGCGACGACCCGGCTGCGCGGCCCAGCCCGAGAAGCCGGTGCCGTCGTAGGCCAGGTCGATCCGCACCCGCAACAACGTCATGGCTCCGCAGCCTAGCCAGCCGGAGGGGCCGTCCCGCCGGCCCGGGTGCTCGGTGCCGGGCGCCTGGCGACCGCACCGCAGGGTGAGGCTCTCGAGGTGCCCTTGGCTCACGGGGCGAAGCACAGACACTCCTGCACCGAGCACCTTCGTTGCGCCCCGGCGGAAACCGCCCCCGCACCCGCCACGCGTGGCACGCTGCACGGGTGGACCTGCGCCCCTCCCGAGCCGCGATCAGCGCAGCCTTCTTCGTCCAGGGGCTGCTCTTCATCTCGCTCACACTGAGACTGCCGGTCGTGCGCGACCTCTTCGCGCTGTCCGAGCTCGCGCTCTCAGGGCTCATGCTCATGCTCGTGCTGCTCGCCGGCGTCGGCTCGGTCGTCGCCGAGCGCCTCGCCGCCCGCACGGACAGCGCCAGCACCCTCCGCCTCGCCCTGGTGCTCATCGCCCTCGGCTTCGTCGTCATCGGTGTGGGCGTCCGCGGCGAGGGCACGTTCGCGGCGTTCGTCGCGGGCGTGGCCTGCTACGGCCTGGGCCTGGGCGCCAACGACGCCGCGAGCAACATGCAGGCCGTCACCCTCGAGCACCGGCTCGGGCGCCCCGTGCTGCCGTCGTTCCATGCCGCCTGGACCGCCGGCGGCCTACTGGCCACGGGTCTGGCGTTCGTCCCGGTGTCGTTCCCCGTCATGGCCTGGCTGCTCGTGCTGGCCCCTCTCGCCGTGCTCGCCACGCCCCTCCTGCGGCGCGACGTCCCCAGCAGCACCACCCCGCCCTCGGTGCAGGAGCTCGGGCTGCCGTGGCGCCGGATCGCCCTCGTCGGCGTGGCGCTGGTGCTCTTCTACATGGTCGACACCGCTGCCACGGCGTGGGGTCCGACCTACCTCAGCAGCGACACCGTTTTCGACGACCCACCGACGAGCAGCGCGATGTTCGCGCTCGCCACGCTCCCCTACCTCGCGGCGACCCTGCTGGCCCGGCTCCTCGGCGACGGCCTCACCGCCCGCTTCGGCCCGACCGCGGTCGTGCGCGTCGGCGCCGTGCTCGCCTTCACCGGGCTCCTCGTCGTCGTGTTCGCACCGAGCTCGACGTGGCAGGTCGCCATCCTCGGGTTCTTCGTCGTCGGCCTCGGCGTCGCGGTCATCGCACCCCTCGCGTTCTCGGCCGCCGCCCGGATCGCGAGCGACGCGACCGACCCCGGCACCGGCGACGACGCAGCCCGACGGGCGAGGGTCGACGCCACCATCGCGCGCTTCAACCAGTTCAACTACCTCGGCGCGCTGCTCGGTGCCGTGCTCACCGGAGCAATCGGCGCGGGCAACCTGCGGATCGGGTATGCCGTGCCGCTCGTCCTCGTCCTGGCGCTCGTCCCGCTCGCCCGCCACTTCGCCGGCCCGGCGCGGCGGACGGCCACCCCGCACGAGAAGTCGCTCGCGTCCGACGCACCCGGTTCGTAGGCTCGACGGCATGGACCGCCCCGCCCTCACCGACGCCCTCAAGCAGCGCGACGTCGTGCTGCGCGCCTTCGTGGGCGCCGACGGTCGGCTCTCCTCGATCCCGACGCGGATCGCCAAGCGGCTCGTCGTGCTCGACCTCCTCGCCCAGGACTTCGCCCTGGGTGAGATCTATCCCGAGGCCTCCGTCAACGAGATCCTGCAGCGCCGCCACCCCGACCACGCGGCGTTGCGGCGCTACCTCGTCGAGGAAGGCTTCCTCGACCGGCGCGACGGGACCTACTGGCGCGCCGGAGGGACGGTCGCGCTCGACTGAGCCGCCGAGACCGCCTGCAGGGCGGCCTCCTGGGCGAGCGTCTCGGGGTCGGTGGGCACGCCGGCGGTGATGACCGTGCCGTCGGCACGCACGACCGGCGCCGGCTGGCGCGGCACGAGGTGCGTGAGCCGCGGCCCCTGCCCGTCGAGCTCGACCCGCACGGGCCCGTCGCCGCCGACGACGTGGCTCTCGCCGCGCACGCTCACCGTGGTCGGGTCGCCCTCGACCACCGTGAAGGTGATGGCGTCCTGCTCGAGCACGATGCGCAGCCGCGTCCCGTGCACCCGCAGCGGGAACGACAGGCGCGGCCAGGTGTCCGGCAGCCGCGGGTCGAAGGTGAGGCCCTTGCCGTGGTCGCGCATGCCGGCGAACCCGTAGACGAGCGCGTTCCACACCCCGCCGGCCGAGGCGATGTGCACCCCGTCGGCGGTGTTGCCGTGGAGGTCGGCGAGGTCGACGTAGAGCCCCGACAGGAAGTAGTGCATCGCGAGCTTGTGGTGCCCGACCTCGGCCGCGATGATCGACTGCACCACCGCGCTGAGCGAGGAGTCACCCGTCGTGATCGGGTCGTAGTACTCGAAGTTGCGCCGCTTCTCGTCGAGCGAGAACCGGTCGCCCTGGAGCAGCAGGGCGAGCACGACGTCGGCCTGCTTGAGCACCTGGAAGCGGTAGATGACGAGCGGGTGGTAGTTGAGCAGCAGCGGCCGCTTGTCCGCGGGAGTGCGCGAGAGGTCCCACAGCTCGCGGTCGAGGAAGTTCTCGTCCTGCGGGTGGATGCCCAGGCCCTCGTCGAACGGCACCGCCATGTGCGCGGCGCACTCCTCCCACTCCTGGACCTCCTCGTCCTGGAGGTTGAGCCGGGACCGCAGCCGCGCGTATGCCGTCGGGTCACCCTCGCGGATCTCGCGCACCGCCGCGGCCGCCCGCTCGAGGTTGAAGCGGGCCATGACGTTGGTGAAGAGGTTGTTGTTGACGACCGTCGTGTACTCGTCGGGTCCGGTGACCCCGTGGATGTGGAACGTGCGCCCACCGTCGACGCGCCAGAACCCGAGGTCGGCCCACATGCGGGCCGTCTCGACGAGGATCTCCGCACCGTCGCGGCGCAGGAAGTCCTCGTCACCGGTGGCGTCGGTGTAGCGCGCCACGGCATACGCCACGTCGGCGTCGATGTGGTACTGCGCGGTGCCGGCCGCGTAGTAGGCCGAGGCCTCGAGCCCGTTGATCGTGCGCCACGGGAAGAGGGCACCGCGCTGGGCGAGCTCGCGGGCACGGGCCCGGGCGTGGTCAAGCAGGTTGACCCGGAACCGCAGGAGGTTCTTGGCAGCCGTCGGGAACGTGTAGGCCAGGAACGGGACGACGTAGATCTCGGTGTCCCAGAAGTAGTGGCCCTCGTAGCCGCTGCCGCTCACACCCTTGGCCGCGACACCGAGCTGGTCGGCCCGGGCCGAGGCCTGCGCGATCTGGAAGAGGTTCCACCGCACGGCCTGCTGGACCTCGGGGTGGCCCTCGACCTCGACGTCGGCGTTGTCCCAGTACTTCTGCACCCAGTCGCGCTGCTGGTCGAGCTCGCGCGCGATGCCGTCACGGCGGACACGGTCGAGGGTGCGGCGGCACCGGTCGAAGAGCTCGCGCGCGGGCACGCCACGGGACGAGTGGTAGGCCACGGCCTTGGTGATCGTGATCGTCTCGCCCTCGGTGGCATCGACCCGGTAGACCTTCTTGCCGAGGTCGGGCTGCGTGTCGATGAGCTCCTCGACGACGTTGTCGGTCTCGATGGTGTGGTCGGCGCCGACGGCCAGCGTCATGCCCGACCGGGCGCACTTGTAGCCCAGGATCATCCGCCGATCGCTGTGCCAGTGGCCCTGCGGCTCGAGGACGCGCGAGCTGAACGAGCCGGCCTTGCGCGGGTCCCAGCCCTCCTTCTTGGCCATCGCCTCGCGGTCCTGGTACTCGTCCGCGCCGTCCTGGCGGTTGAGGACCTGGCTCGAGATGACGACCGGGGCGCTGCCACCGAGCATCGTCACCTTGATCGTCATGATGGCGAGGTGCCGCTCCGTGAACGAGATCATGCAGGTCGTGTCGACCTGGACGATCTTGCCCGACGGGGTGCGCCAGATGAGGTGCCGACGGAGCATCCCGTCGCGGAAGTCGACCGAGCGCTCGTACTCCATGAGGTCGGCCGTCGACAGGAGCAGCGGCTCGTCGTCGACGTAGAGCTTCATGACCTTGCTGTCGGGCACGTTGACGATCGTCTGCCCGGTGTGGGCGAACCCGTAGGCCTGCTCGGCGTGGTGGATGTCCCACGTCTCGTGGAAGCCGTTGACGAACGTCCCGTGCGTCGCCGAGGGACGGCCCTCGGGCGGGTTGCCCCGCATGCCGAGGTAGCCGTTGCCGATCGCGAAGAGGGTCTCGGTGAGACCGAGGTCGTCATCGCTCGGGAAGGCCTCGACGAGCCGCCACTCGTCCACCGGGAAGCGCTCGCGGTCGAGCGGGTCCGAGCCGTCGAAGTCGAGCCTCACGGAAGGAGCTCCTCGAGGTCGGTCACGACGACGTCCGCACCGGCGTCGGTGAGGCCCTCGGCACCGGCGCCACGGTCCACGCCGACGACGAGACCGAACTCCCCGTCGCGCCCGGCCTTGACACCCGAGGTGGCGTCCTCGAGGACGACCGCCCGGTCCTTGTCGACGCCGAGCTGCTCGGCCGCGTGCAGGAATGTCGCGGGCGATGGCTTGCCGGCGAGCCCGAGCTCGGCCGCGACAGCGCCCGAGACGACCACGGGGAAGCGGTCGGCGATCCCGGCTGCCTCGAGCACCGCAGGTGCGTTCTTGGACGACGAGACCACGGCCATCTTCGTGCCGCGCTCGGCGAGGGCGTCGAGCAGCCGCAGCGAGCCGGCATACGCCTCCACGCCGTCACGCGCGAGGACCGCGTTGAACGCGTCGTTCTTGCGGTTGCCCAGCCCACTCACCGTCTCGGCCTCGGGGCCGTCCGACGGGTCCCCCTCGGGCAGGTCGATGCCGCGCGACGTGAGGAACGCGCGCACGCCGTCGTAGCGCGGCCGACCGTCGACGTGGTCGAAGTAGTCCTGGTCGGTGTAGGGCTGCGAGACGCCCTTGGACGACAGGTAGGCGTTGAACATCTCGTCCCAGGCCCGCATGTGCACCTCCGCCGTCGGCGTCAGTACCCCGTCGAGGTCGAAAAGGGCAGCGTCGTAGGCGTTCCAGTCCATGCCGCCAGCCTACGGAGCCATGGCCCCAACCGACGAACCGGCAGCCCACGGCCCCGCGGCGGACGGCATACGACAGGGCCGGTCACCCCCCGCGGGAAGTGACCGGCCCTGTGCGTATGCCGTGGTGCAGCAGGTCAGGCGTCGTCGCCCTCGGCCTGCTTGGCCTCGCCACCGGCCGGCTCGAAGCCGGCAGCCTTGGCGTCGTCGGCCGAGGCGAACCAGAACTCGGCCTCGGTCTGGTCGTACCACTGCGAACCCTCGACGTGGTACTTGCCGGAGTCGGCGTTGCCCTTGACCGAGTAGCCCTCGGGAGCGGAGCCGTCCTCGTTCGCGGCGACAGCGCCCTTGGGGAGCTCGACCACGGCAGCAGCCTCGGTCGCCTCGGCGGCCGGAGCCTCCGAGGTCTCGGCCTCAGCGGCCTTGGACTCCTTGACGGCGCGCTTGGTCGCGCCCTCGGCCTCCTTGACGGTGGCCTTCTTGGCGACGGGCTCGCGGACGAGCTCGATGACCGCCATGGGGGCGTTGTCGCCCTTGCGGGCGCCGATCTTCGTGATGCGGGTGTAGCCACCCTGGCGCTCGGCCATGTCGGGGGCGACCTCGACGAAGAGGCGGTGCACGACGCCCTTGTCACGGACGACCGTCATGACCCGGCGACGGGCGTGCAGGTCGCCGCGCTTGGCGAACGTGATGAGGCGCTCGGCGAGGGGGCGAAGGCGCTTGGCCTTGGACTCCGTCGTCGTGATCGAGTCGTGCTCGAACAGCGAGGTCACGAGGTTGGCCAGGATGAGCCGCTCGTGAGCCGGGCCGCCTCCGAGACGGGGACCCTTGGTGGGGGTAGGCATGTCATTACTCCTTGATGTGGGTCAGCGTCAGAGCTGCTCGTCCTCGGCGAACGACGCGTCCTCGGCGTCGTCGGCGTCGGAGAAGCTGAACTCGTCGTCGTAGGAAGCGATCTGGCTCGGGTCGAAGCCGGCGGGGCTGTCCTTGAGCGCCAGGCCCATGCCGTGGAGCTTGGCCTTGACCTCGTCGATGGACTTCTGACCGAAGTTGCGGATGTCGAGCAGGTCCGCCTCGCTGCGACCGACGAGCTCACCCACGGTGTGGATGCCCTCGCGCTTGAGGCAGTTGTAGGAACGGACCGTGAGGTCGAGGTCCTCGATCGGCAGGGCGAGGTCCGCGGCGAGCGCGGCGTCCGTCGGCGACGGGCCCATGTCGATGCCCTCGGCCTCGACGTTGAGCTCACGGGCGAGGCCGAAGAGCTCGACGAGGGTCTTGCCGGCGGAGGCGAGCGCGTCACGCGGGGAGACGGCCTGCTTGGTCTCGACGTCGAGGACGAGGCTGTTGAAGTCGGTGCGCTGCTCGACTCGGGTCAGCTCGACCTTGTAGGTGACGTTGAGGACCGGGCTGTAGATGGAGTCGACCGGGATGCGGCCGATCTCCTGGTCACCGGACTTGTTCTGGGCGGCGGAGACGTAGCCGCGGCCGCGCTCGACGGTCAGCTCCATCTCGATGCTGCCCTTGTCGTTGAGCGTCGCGATGTGCAGGTCGGGGTTGATGACCTCGACACCGGCCGGGGGCGCGATGTCCGCGGCGGTGACGGCGCCCGCACCCTGCTTGCGCAGGTACATGACGACCGGCTCGTCGTGCTCCGAGGAGACGACGAGGCCCTTGATGTTGAGGATGATCTCGGTGACGTCTTCCTTGACCCCGGGGATCGTGGAGAACTCGTGGAGCACGCCGTCGATGCGGATGCTCGTGACCGCGGCACCCGGGATGCTCGAGAGCAGGGTGCGACGCAGGCTGTTGCCGAGCGTGTAGCCGAAGCCGGGCTCCAGGGGCTCGATGACGAACCGGCTCCGGTTCTCGGAGATGACGTCCTCGGAGAGGAGTGGACGCTGTGCGATGAGCACGGTGATGTTCCTTCCCACGGGCGACCGCTATATGACGCCTCGTGAAACTGCCGGGTGGACCCGGCCGCCCGGGCCACCTCTGTCTGTGACCGGGACACGCATGCGGTATGCCGGGTGCGCACCTTCGTGCGTCCGGCTCCGACCTATTGCCCGTGTGGGACAACTCGCTGACGCTCGTCGTCCCGCACGGGCAATACGTCGGTGGTGCTCAGTTCTTCGAGTAGAACTCGACGATGAGCTGCTCGGTGAGGATCGAGTCGATCTGCGCCCGCACGGGGAGCGAGTGGATCAGGATCTGCAGCGAGCCCGGGACGACCTGGATCCAGGCCGGGGTCGGGCGGTCACCGAAGGTCTCGCGAGCGAGCTGGATCGGCAGCTTCTCCGTCGACTGCTTGCGCACGGTGATGATGTCGTACTGCTCGACGCGGTAGGACGGGACGTCGACGCGCTTGCCGTTGACCTCGAAGTGGCCGTGCGTGACGAGCTGACGCGCCGCACGACGGGTGCGGGCGAGGCCCGCGCGGTAGATGACGTTGTCGAGTCGCGACTCGAGGATCGTCAGGATGTTCTCACCGGTCTTGCCGGGGCGGTTCGCCGCTTCCTTGTAGTAGCGGCGGAACTGCTTCTCCATGACGCCGTAGGTGAAGCGGGCCTTCTGCTTCTCCTGCAGCTGGGTGAGGTACTCCTTCTCCTGCATCCGGCGACGGCCGTGCTGGCCGGGCGGGAAGGGACGCAGGTCGAAGTTCTTGTCGCCGCCGACGAGGTCGACCTTGAGGCGACGCGACTTCTTGGTGATGGGGCCGGTGTAACGAGCCATGTTCTAGTTCTCTTTTCCGTCTTCTCAGGCGCTCAGACGCGGCGGCGCTTGGGCGGGCGGACACCGTTGTGCGGCGAGGGCGTGACGTCCTGGATCGAACCGACCTCGAGACCGGCAGCGGTCAGCGAGCGGATCGCGGTCTCGCGGCCGGAGCCGGGACCCTTGACGAAGACGTCGACCTTGCGCATGCCGTGGTCCATGGCGCGACGGGCAGCAGCCTCAGCGGCGGTCTGCGCGGCGAACGGGGTGGACTTGCGCGAGCCCTTGAAGCCGACCTGGCCGGCCGAGGCCCAGCTGATGACGGCACCGGTGGGGTCGGTGATCGAGATGATCGTGTTGTTGAACGTCGACTTGATGTGGGCCTGGCCCACGGCGATGTTCTTCTTCTCCTTGCGGCGCACCTTCTTGGCGCCGGTCAAACGGCCCTTGGGAGGCATTACTTACCAACCTTCTTCTTGCCGGCGACGGTGCGCTTCGGACCCTTGCGGGTGCGCGCGTTGGTCTTGGTCCGCTGACCGCGAACGGGCAGGCCCGAGCGGTGACGACGACCCTCGTACGAGCCGATCTCGACCTTGCGGCGGATGTCGGCCTGGACCTCACGGCGGAGGTCACCCTCGACCTTGAGGTTCTCGTCGATCCAGTCGCGCAGGGCGACGAGGTCGGCGTCGGTCAGGTCCTTGACGCGGGTGTTGGCGTCGACGCCGGTGGCGGCGAGAGCCTTCTGCGAGCTGGAGCGGCCCACACCGAAGATGTAGGTCAGTGCGATCTCGACGCGCTTCTCGCGCGGGAGGTCGACTCCTTGGAGACGTGCCATCGTGTGATGGTTCCTGTTCTGTGTTTCCGGAGGTCTGGTGCAACGCCGGTCCGGGCTTGCTCCACGGTCGTGGTTCCCGGTCCTCGGCCTCCGGGCCGAGGGTGACGTCCCCTGCTCACCTCTTCAGGTGACGGTCAGGGGGGTCGGGCGCTGCGTTCTCATCATGAATGTGCGTGTGCTCGAAGCCGTGCCTCGTGCAGGTGCTGCGTCCACAAGGACGGAGCTGGTGATCTGGTCAGCCCTGGCGCTGCTTGTGGCGCGGGTTCTCGCAGATGACCATGACCCGACCGTTGCGGCGGATCACCTTGCACTTGTCACAGATCTTCTTGACGCTCGGCTGAACCTTCATTGCCTCTGCTGTCTTTGTCGATCGTCCTGACGCGACGGTGGCCGCGCCCGGTGGTGCTGGGTGGTGCTGGTGGAGCGTGCTGCTGCTGGGACGCGAGCGCCCGTCAGCGGTAGCGGAAGACGATGCGGCCTCGGGTCAGGTCGTAGGGGCTGAGCTCCACCACCACGCGGTCCTCGGGGAGGATCCGGATGTAGTGCTGACGCATCTTGCCCGAGATGTGCGCGAGCACCTTGTGCCCGTTGGTGAGCTCCACGCGGAACATCGCGTTGGGGAGCGCCTCAACGATGGTGCCCTCGATCTCGATGACGCCGTCCTTCTTGGCCATACCCTCTCAATCCTTTGCTGGTCCCACCCTGGGTGCGGCACGAGGGCCACCAGTGAAACCATGGGAGTGTGGTCGCGCATGCGTGAGCACACGAGACCGACGCTCCATCCTACGGGAGCCCGCGCTGAGCACGAAATCGACGCCGGGGCCCTCAGACCAAGGTCGTATGCCGTTCGAGACGCCCGGTCGATGCCGCGTCCAGCCCGCTCGGGGAGACTCCACCCATGACCGTGCGCATCGCCGCCGTGGGCAACCCCGGCCACCTCCAGGACCAGCAGTCGCTCGCCCAGGCCCGGGCCCTGTCGAGGCAGGGTGCCCCCGACCTCGAGTGGCAGCCCCTCACCGCGGGCGAGCCCGGGGCGGAGAGCCTCGAGGGCTACGACGGGGTCTGGCTCATGGCGTGGCCGCAGGACCTCGCGACCGAGGGCGCGCGCCGGGCGGCGTGGCAGGCACACGCCGCGGGTGTCCCGGTCCTCGTCTCCCCCACCGAGCCGCCCGCGCTGTTCGTCGGGCAGGCGCGGGAGCGGGCGGCATACCGGCTCCGCAGCGAGCAGCGCGCGGCCGAGGCCGCGAGGATCGAGGCGTCCGAGCGGGAGCCGCGGACCTACGTCTCGCAGATGCGCGGGCCGCGCCACCGCTGGTGGCGGCCGCTCGTCGCGCTCGCCGTCGCCGCAGGGACGTGGGTGGTCGGAGCCTTGGTCGTGTCCCTGCCCGCCCTCCTCGTCGTCGAGTCCGAGGAGGAGATGGGCAACCCGCTCAACCCGTGGGCGTCGGTCTCGCTCAACCTCGTGCTCGCTCTGCTCGTCCCGGCGACGCTGCTCGGCCTGTGGGTGGGGTTCCGCCGCAGCCCGTGGCGGGTGCTGTCGGTGACCGGGCGGCTGCGGTGGGGCTGGCTCGGGTGGTGCCTGCTCGTCGTGACGCCGCTGTGGGCGGCCTACCTCGCGGTGACGTGGTTCGTCTTCGACCAGGATGTGCTCGACCGGCCCGAGCACTGGGTCGCGCTGCTCGTCATCACCCTCGTCACCACTCCGCTGCAGGCGGCCGGCGAGGAGATCGCCTTCCGCGGCGGGCTCGTGCAGGGCGTGGGGGCGTGGTTCCACTCACCGGTCGTCGCGCTCGTCGTCACCACGGTGCTGTCGACGGCGTTCTTCGCCGCAGCCCACGGGTCGGCCGACGTCTGGGTCGTCATCGAGCTCGGGTCGCTGGCGGCCGCCGGCTGCTGGCTCGTCTGGCGCACCGGAGGGCTCGAGGCGGTCATCGTGCTGCACGTCGTCAACAACGTCCTCATCATGGTCACCGGCATCCTGCTCGGTGGTCTCGAGGAGTCCTACGTCGACGGCTCCACGCAGGGGTCACCCGTGTCGGCGGGGATGAACGTCGTGGCCACCGTGGTCGTCACGGCGGTCCTGCTGCGACTGGCGAGGCGACGCGGCATCGCCCCGGCCGGCTGGGCCACCCCCGCGACCGGCTGACCCGACCCCGACTCCTCCGCGACTGATTGCCCCAGGCCGAGGGCGCCTCGCTGGCACCCGCCCCTCGGCGTGGGGCCATCAGTTGGAGGAGTGGCCAAAGGCGTCGAGGATCTTCGCGGCGCCGTCGACGGCGCTGAGCTCGCCGGAGCGCACCGCCGCCTCGATCCGCGCCCGATGCTCGCGCACCGCGGGCGCCGAACGGACGGCGTCCTCGAGGTGGGCGTCGACCAGGGCCCACATCCAGTCCTGCTGCTGCCGGGCCCGCCGGGCCTCCAGCGAGCCCTCCGACTCGAGGTGCGCGCGGTGCTCGAGCACGGCCTCCCACACCTCGTCGAGACCCGCGCCCGTCTGGGCCGAGCAGGTGAGCACCGGCGGCCGGCGGACGTCCTTGCCGGGGAGCATGAGCCGCATCGCGGCGGTGAGGTCCTTGGCCGCCGAGCGGGCCGGCACCTCGCCGTCGCCGTCGGCCTTGTTGACCGCGATGACGTCGGCGAGCTCGAGGATGCCGCGCTTGATGCCCTGCAGCTGGTCACCGGCTCGCGCCAGGGTGAGCAGCAGGAACGTGTCCACCATCTCGGAGACGGCGATCTCGTTCTGCCCGACACCGACGGTCTCGACGATGACGACGTCGTGGCCCGCGGCCTCGAGGACGAGCATCGACTCGCGGGTGGCACGGGCCACTCCCCCGAGGTGGCGTCCGCTGGGGCTCGGCCGCACGAACGCCGAGTCGCTCGCGCTGAGGTCGCCCATCCGGGTGCGGTCACCGAGGATCGACCCGCCGGTGCGCCGCGAGCTGGGGTCGACCGCGACGACGGCGACCCGGTGCCCGGCCTCGATGAGCCGCAGGCCCATCGAGTTGATGAAGGTCGACTTCCCGGCCCCGGGCACGCCTGAGATCCCCACCCGCACGGCCGAACCGGTGTATGCCGTGAGCTCGGTGAGCAGGGCGGCCGCCCGCTCGCGGTGGTCGGGTCGCGAGGACTCCACGAGCGTGATCGCGCGCGCGATCGCGGCACGGTCACCCGCGCGGAGGCCGTCGAACAGCTCGTCGGTCACGCGCCACCCGTGGCGTCGGCGGGGGCCCCACTGGCGTGCAGCCGCGCGCGCAGGTCCCCGATGAGGGAGATGGCCGCGGTCGCGATGACGGTGCCGGGGGGATAGATCGCGTCGGCTCCGGCGGCCCGCAGGTCGTCGAAGTCCTGCGTCGGGATGACGCCGCCGACGACGATCATGAGGTCGTCGCGACCGAGCGCGTCGAGCTCCCTGCGCAAGGCCGGCACGAGGGTGAGGTGACCCGCGGCGAGCGAGGAGACGCCGACGACGTGCACGTCGGACTCGACGGCCTGGCGCGCGACCTCGGTCGGCGTCTGGAACAGCGGGCCCACGTCGACGTCGAAGCCGAGGTCGGCGAACGCGGTGGCGATGACCTTCTGGCCGCGGTCGTGACCGTCCTGGCCCATCTTGGCGACGAGGATGCGGGGTCGACGGCCCTCGGCCTCCTCGAACTCCTCGACGAGGTCCTGCGCCTTGCGCACGTTGGCGTCGGAGCCGGCCTCGTCGGAGTACACACCGCCGATCGTACGGATCTGCGCGGTGTAGCGCCCGAACGCCTCCTCCATCGCCTGCGACATCTCACCGACGGTCGCCTTGGCCCGGGCGGCGTCGATGGCGAGCGCGAGCAGGTTGGTGTCGAGCGAGCCGTCGGAGCCACCCTTGGCCGCCGCCGTGAGCCGGGCGAGGGCCTCGCGGCACTCGTCGTCGTCGCGCTCGGCGCGCAGCCGCTCGAGCTTGGCGATCTGGCTGGCCCGCACGGCGGCGTTGTCGACCTTGAGCACCTCGATGGGCTCGTCGACGTCGGGGACGTAGCGGTTGACGCCGATGACGGGCTGCTGGCCGGAGTCGATGCGCGCCTGGGTGCGGGCGGCCGCCTCCTCGATGCGCATCTTGGGGATGCCCGCCTCGATGGCCTTGGCCATGCCGCCCGCCGCCTCGACCTCCTCGATGTGGGCCCAGGCCCGCTCGGCGATGTCGTGGGTGAGGCGCTCGACGTAGGCCGAGCCGGCCCACGGGTCGATGGTCCGGGTCGTGCCCGACTCCTGCTGGATGACGAGCTGGGTGTTGCGCGCAATGCGGGCGCTGAAGTCGGTCGGCA
Source organism: Knoellia locipacati (assembly GCF_007992835.1). GTDB lineage: Bacteria > Actinomycetota > Actinomycetes > Actinomycetales > Dermatophilaceae > Knoellia > Knoellia locipacati. The sequence goes on along the minus strand of NZ_BKBA01000008.1, from coordinate 463,811 downwards.
GCGCGATCGCCTCGTCGAGGGCGTTGGTGTGCAGGCTCTGCGTGTGGCCCTGCGTCGCCGCCATCGCCTCGATGCAGGTGCGCACGACGTTGTTGAAGACGTCCTGCGCAGTGAGCGACCAGCCGCTGGTCTGGCAGTGGGTGCGCAGGCTGAGCGACTTGGGGTTCTTGGCGCCCTGCTGCTCGACGAGCCGCGCCCAGAGCAGGCGGGCGGCCCGCATCTTGGCGACCTCCATGAAGAAGTTCATGCCGATGGCCCAGAAGAACGACAGCCGCGGCGCGAACCGGTCGACGTCGAGCCCGACGGCCTTGCCCGCGCGGAGGTACTCGACCCCGTCGGCGAGCGTGTAGGCGAGCTCGAGGTCCTGCGTCGCCCCGGCCTCCTGCATGTGGTAGCCCGAGATCGAGATCGAGTTGAACCGCGGCATTGTCGAAGAGGTGAACGCGAAGATGTCGCTGATGATCCGCATCGACGGCTCGGGCGGGTAGATGTAGGTGTTGCGGACCATGAACTCCTTGAGGATGTCGTTCTGGATGGTCCCCGAGAGCAGCTCCGGCGCGACGCCCTGTTCCTCGGCCGCGACGACGAAGAGCGCGAGGATCGGGATGACCGCGCCGTTCATCGTCATGGACACCGACATCTGGTCGAGCGGGATGCCGTCGAAGAGCGTGCGCATGTCGTAGATGGAGTCGATCGCGACACCCGCCATGCCGACGTCGCCCTCGACGCGCGGGTGGTCGCTGTCGTAGCCGCGGTGGGTGGCAAGGTCGAAGGCGACGCTCAGCCCCTTCTGCCCCGCGGCGAGGTTGCGCCGGTAGAACGCGTTGGACTCCTCGGCCGTCGAGAACCCGGCGTACTGGCGGATCGTCCACGGTTGGTTGACGTACATCGTCGGGTACGGGCCGCGCAGGAACGGCGGGGCGCCGGGGATCGTCTCGAGGAAGTCGAGGCCCTCGAGGTCGGCCTCCGTGTAGAGCGGCAGCACCTCGATCTGCTCGGGCGTGGTCCACGTCTGGCTGCCGGCGTGCAGGTCCGGCGGCTCGGCGCCGGCGGCCGGGCGGCCGTCACCGAGGTCGACCTGGCTGAAGTCGGGGATGGTGCTCATGCGGGGTCCTCGCGAAGTATCTGGGGGAGCGAAGCGGCGCGGGTCCCACGCTCTGCGTGGGAGGAACTTCGTGGGGTGCTCATGCGGGGGCTCCCGTCTCGTCGAGGAGGGCGGAGAGGAAGGCGACCACGTCCATGTCCTTGGCGACGCCCGCGTAGCCCGTGTCGGTGGTGGCGAGGACGGCGTCGGACTCCGCGTCGGCCTCGACGGCGGAGATGCCCGCCACGGTGAGGAGGTTCACCGCGTCGATCCGGCGGTCGGCGGCGCGGGGGACGTCGAGGGTCGCCACGGCGACGCGCGGCGCGTGTCCGTGCTCGGTCGCGTATGCCGTGGAGCGGTCCCGGAGCGCCTCGAAGACGGCCGAGTCGCGCTGTGGCACAAGGGCGCTCGCCTGGACGGGGAGCTCTCGGCGTGGTGCGCGCTCGAGCGGCTTCTCGCCGGCGAGCGGGAAGGTGCTCACGCCGGTGATCGGCTGGGCCCGCGTGGCGAGTGCGGCGTCGCGCTCGGCCCGTCCGGCTGAGATGCGCTGTGCGACAGCACCGTTCGCGAGGGCCTCGGCCATCCCACCGGCCCGTTCGATCTCCTGGAACACCGACCAGGCGGCGGTCGCCACCTCGTCGGTGAGGGCCTCGACGGCCCATGCCCCGCCGGCGGGGTCGGTCACCCGGGCGACGTTGGACTCCTCGGCGAGCAGGATCTGGGTGTTGCGCGCGACGCGGCGCGAGAACGGCGTCGACAGCCCGGACACCGTGTCGAACGGCAGGACCGTGATCGCGTCGGCGCCGCCGAGGCTCGCGCCGAAGGTCGCGAGCGTGCTGCGCAGGATGTTGGTCCAGGCGTCGTCCCGGGTGAACATGCGACCGGAGGTCACGGCGTGCGTGAACGCACCCCGCGAGCGCTCGGGGACGTCGAGCGTCTCGCCGATGCGGGCCCAGGCCCGGCGCAGGGCGCGCAGGGCGGCGGCGGTGAGGAACTGGTCGGCGCTCGCGCTCACCCGGAACTCGATGTGCCGGAACGCCTCGACGACGTCGACGCCCTCGGACTCGAGGTGGCGCAGGTAGGCGACGCCCGTCGCGAGCGCGAACGCGACCTCGTCGGGCACGGTGGCCCCGGCGTCCGCGTGAGCGCGGGTGTCGACGGTGATCGCCCGCACCTCCCCGTGGTCGTGCAGTCGCGCCACCGCGTCGGCGAGCGGCGAGAGGTCGGCGGTCGCTCCGGTCCGTGCCGCGGCACCGAGCGGGTCGTGGCCCAGGTTGCCGGAGCTGGCACGCGAACCGGAGAGGACGGCATACAGCGCCTCCGCGGCAGCGGCCTGCTCGTCCCACGACGAGACGACGACCGGTGCGAGGTCGAGGCGGACGTCCGCGAGCGCCTCGGCGACGTCACCGGGGGCGAGCCCGTCGGTGCCGACGTGGAGCCAGACGGAGGTGACGCCGTTCTCGAGGTCGGCGAGGACGGCCTTGCGCGTGGCGGCGGCATCCGGGTCGTCGTGGACCTGCCGGACGTCCCACGGGACATCGGCGTCGCGTAGCGCCCGGCCGCGGGTGAACGGCATGGCACCGGGGACCCCGAGCGGGGCAGGGTCGGCAGGCCGGGTGTAGAGCGGCTCGACCTCGATCCCACCGGCGAGGTGGCTGCGCATCGACGCGACGGCCTCGTCGGCACCGAGGTGCTGCCCCTCCGGACGCCCCTTGTTGACCACGGCCGCGGCGAGGTCTCGCCACTGCGCCTGCGTGCGCTCCGGGAAGTGTGCCGCCAGCGTCATCGCCGCGGGCCGCTTCGGGGCCACCGTCATCCACCGCTCCTCTTGGCTTGTCCGTGCGGTCCGCACCTGCATCGGGAGGTCTGCGGACCTCTCGTCACCCTACCGGCGGGCCCTCGTGCGCCAGACGAGAGTTTGCGCACACAAGAGCGCCCGAACGGCTGGCGCACTTTGCCATGGTCCACCAGCATGGAGGCCGGTGGCGGCTGCACCTGGCAGCCGCTCGAGACGACCCAGGAGCACCCATGTCACGCGTCCTCGTGACCCAGTTCAGCATCTCGCTCGACGGCTTCGCCACGGGCGAGACCCAGACCCTGGAGGAGCCGTTCGGTCACGCCGGCCACCGTCTGCACCACTGGGTGTTCAAGGACGAGCCGGGTGGCGAGCGAGTGTCGACCGGCGTCGACGCCGCCATGGGCGCCATCGGCTGGGACGGCTCGGTCGGCGCCGAGATCATGGGTCGGCGCAAGTTCTGGCCCTACCCCGGCGAGTGGACCGACCCGGACTGGCAGGGCTGGTGGGGTCCGAACCCGCCGTTCCACACCCCCGTCTTCGTGCTGACCCACCACCCGCACGAGACGCTCGAGATGGAGGGCGGCACGACGTTCCACTTCATCGACGCCTCACCCGAGGAGGCGGTGGCGCGCGCGAAGGAGGCCGCCGGCGGCAAGGACGTGCGGATCGGTGGCGGCGCCACGACGGTGCGCCAGTTCGTGCGTGCCGGTCTCGTCGACGTCCTGCACGTCGTCGTCGTGCCGATCGTGCTCGGGCGCGGGGAGTCGCTGTGGGAGGGCCTCGAGGGGGTGGAGTCGCAGTTCGACGTCGAGTCCGTCTCCTCCCCCGCCTCCGGCGTGACCCACCTGACCTTCACGCGCCGGGCCGACTGATGGGACGCCTGCGCTACGGGATGCTCGTCTCCCTCGACGGCTACGCGCGTGACGCGTCCGGCTCGTTCGACTGGGCCACCCCCGACGACGAGCTCCACGGCTTCGTCAACGACCAGGAGCGCGACGTCCGGACCCTCGTCTACGGGCGTGGCATGTGGGAGACCATGCGCTGGTGGCAGGACTCCCCCGCGGACGACGAGCCGGGCGCGGCTCCCGAGCACCACGACTTCGCCGCGATGTGGAGGGCGGCCGACAAGGTCGTCGTCTCCACCACCCTCGACCCGCCGACCGAGCCGCGCACGCAGCTGTGGCCGACGCTCGACCTCGACCGCCTCGCCGCGCTGGTCCGGGACAGCCCCACCGACGTGAGCATCGGCGGCCCGACCCTCGCCGCACACGCACTGAGGGCCGGGCTCGTCGACGAGGTCACCGCCTACGTCGTGCCGCACGTCGCCGGCGGCGGGCTGCCGTGGCTGCCCACCGGTGTCACGACGGGGCTGGCGCTGCGCGAGCAGCGGACCTTCGGCACCGGCGCGGTCGCGCTCGTCTACGACGTGGCGCGCACGTGAGGGGTTCGGTCAGGCGAGCGGGGCGTACGTCGCGCCGAGCTCGCGCAGCTTCGCCTCGCCGCCGTCGACGGCGGTGAGGACCCACAGCCCCCGCGACGTCGCGGCCACGGTGTTCTCCCAGTGGCTGGCACGGGAGCCGTCGTTGGTGACGACCGTCCAGTCGTCCTCGAGGACGCGGTTGGCCTCGTCGCCGAGCGTGACCATCGGCTCGATCGCCACGGTCGTCGCGTCGACGACGATCGGGCCCTTGCCACTCACGCGGTAGTTCGGCACCTGCGGGTCCATGTGCATCGAGGTGCCGATGCCGTGACCGACGTAGTCCTCGACGATGCCGTACTCACGTCCACGCCGCTCCCCCGCCTGGGTGAGGCTGTCCTCGACGGCCGCGCCCACGGCATACAGGCTCGTGCCGACCGCCAGGGCGGCGATCCCGGCCCACATCGAGGCCTCGGTGTCGTCGATGAGCTCGAGGTCCTCGGGGCGCCCGGCCTCGCGACCGCCGACGATGACGGAGATCGCCGCGTCGCCGTGCCAGCCCTCGACGATCGCGCCGCAGTCGATCGAGAGCAGGTCGCCCTCCTCGAGCACGCGCGACCCCGGGATGCCGTGGACGACCTCGTCGTTGACCGAGGTGCAGAGGGTGCCGGTGAAGCCGTGGTAGCCCAGGAAGCTCGGGGTCCCGCCACCGTCGCGGATGTGCGCCTCGGCGAGCGCGTCGAGCTCCTTGGTCGTCATGCCGGGCCGCACCGACGAGCGCATGAGGTCGAGGGTCTGCCCGACGAGGAGGCCGGCGGCGCGCATGAGCACCACCTGCTCGTGGGTCTTGGCCTCGATGCGCTCACGTCCGAACAGTCCCATGCACGGCAGCCTACGGCGACGCCTCCCGCTCTCCCGAATCGTGGGGAGCGGGAGGCGTCGGTGGGAGTCAGGAGCCGGCGGGAGCCTCGGCGAGGTCGCCGACCTTGGCGGCGAGCGCCTCGAGCATCGCGGTGAGCTCTCCGGTCGCCTCCGCGCCGGCGTCCACGACGGAGCCGTCGACGGTGAGCTGCTCGGGGAAGCTCAGCCCGAGGTCGCCCACGACGTCGGCGTGGACGTGGGTGAGGACCTTGGCGAGGTCGGCGCGGGCGTCGGCGGCACCGGTCCAGCCGTAGCCGACGATGCCGATCGGCTTGCTGTCCCACTCGGCGAAGAGGTAGTCGACGGCGTTCTTGATCGGCGCGGGGAAGCTGCGGTTGTACTGCGGGGTCACGACGACGATGGCGTCGGACTCGAAGATCGCGCTGGCCCACGCCTGCGTGTGCGGCTTGGCGTAGTTGCCGTTCTTGGGCATGTCCTCCTCGTCGAAGAACGGCAGGTCGATCTCGGCGAGGTCGAGGACGGTGACCTGCCACTGCTCGGGGTCGGCCTGCTGGCTCACCCAGGAGGTGACCTTGTCGCCGATGCGGCCGGGGCGGGTACTGGACACGATGATGCTGAGATTGTTCACAGTTCAACGAACAGGGTATGCCGTGCGCCCATTCCCGATTCCGGCCGCCGGTTCGTCCGGGCCGGCTCGTCCTCCCCGACCTAGGCTCGGGACGTGCCTGCCCAAGACCCCACCCTGCTGCGCGCCCTCGACGGCGCCCGACGCCACGTGCTCGACCAGCTCGAAGGGCTCGACGACGAGGCCCTGCGGCGCCCCGTCCTCCCCTCCGGCTGGACCTGCCTGGGCCTGGTCCGGCACCTCACGCTCTCGGACGAGCGCTACTGGTTCGAGGTCGTCGTCGCCGGCGGCCCACTCGACTGGTGGCCCGAGGGCGAGCGCGGCGACTGGCGCGTGGGGGCCGACGAGTCGGCGCAGGACGTCGTCGCGGCCTACCGGTCGGCCATCGCCGCGTCCGACCGGATCCTGGCCGGGGTCTCGCTCGAGGCGGCACCGCTGCGGCGCGAGCCGGAGTGGCCGCCCGAGCGCTTCGCCGACGTCCGCAGTGTCGTCCAGCACGTCGTCGTCGAGACGGCGACGCACGCCGGTCAGCTCGACGTGGTGCGCGAGCTCCTCGACGGGCGCCAGTACATCGTCCTCTGACGACCCGGCCACGCCGCGGTCGTCCGAGCGCGCTCCTCCCCCGCGGTTGTCGCCGGGATCCTGCGACGTCGGGGCCACAGGTCGCCCCGAGGACGCGAGATGGCCCCGACAACGAGGTGTCGGGGCCATCTCACGCGGTGCGCACGGGTGCGCGGCGCTCAGCTCAGAGCGGTGATGATCCGCTCGGTGACCTCGTCCATCGCGCCGAGGCCGTCGACCTCGACGAGGAGGCCACGCTCGGCGTAGACCTCGACGAGCGGGGCCGTCTCGCGGCGGTAGATCGCCTGACGCTCGCGGATGACGTCCTCGGTGTCGTCGGCGCGGCCCTCGGTCTCGGCCCGCTTGAGGAGCCGGGAGACCACGGCGTCCTCGTCGACGGTGAGCGCGAGGACCTTGTCGAGTCCGTGGTCGTGCTTGCCGAGCATCCAGTCGAGCGCGGTGACCTGACCCGTGGTGCGGGGGTAGCCGTCGAGGAGGAAGCCCTCACGGGCGTCGTCCTCGTTGAGCCGGTCCTCGACGATCGCGTTGGTGATGTCGTCGGAGACGTAGCCGCCCGAGGCGGTGATCTCCTGGACCTGCTTGCCCAGCTCGGTGCCGTTCTTGATGTTGGCCCGGAAGATGTCTCCGGTGGAGATCGCCGGGATCCCGAAGTGCTCGGCGATGCGGGCGGCCTGCGTGCCCTTGCCGGCTCCGGGAGGCCCGAGGATGATGAGGCGCCTGCCCTGAGAAGTCATTACTTGAGGAACCCTTCGTAGTGACGCTGCTGCAGCTGGGACTCGATCTGCTTCACGGTCTCGAGACCGACGCCCACGATGATGAGGATCGAGGTGCCACCGAACGGGAAGTTCTGGTTGGCGCCGACGAGCACGAGGGCGATGAGCGGGATGATCGAGATCAGCGCGAGGTAGATCGCACCCGGGACGGTGATGCGGGTGAGGACGTACTGCAGGTACTCCGCCGTGGGTCGCCCGGCACGGATACCCGGGATGAAGCCGCCGTACTTCTTCATGTTGTCGGCGACTTCGGTGGGGTTGAACGTGATCGACACGTAGAAGAACGTGAAGAAGAGGATGAGCGCGATGTAGGTCAGCGCGTACTCCCAGGTGTCGCCACCGGCGAAGTTCGCGTCGATCCACTGGACCCAGCCGGCGCTCGAGCCGTCGGCCTTGCGGTTGAACTGCGCGAGCAGCGTCGGCAGCGCGAGCAGCGAGCTCGCGAAGATCACCGGGATGACACCGGCCATGTTGACCTTGAGCGGGATGTAGGTCGACGTGCCGCCGTAGACACGACGGCCGACCATGCGCTTGGCGTACTGCACCGGGATGCGGCGCTGGCTCTGCTCGACGTAGACGACGAGCGCGATGATGACGAACCCCATGAGGATGATCCCCAGGAAGATGTCCCAGCGACCCTCCTTCTGCTGGATGGCCCACAGGGCGCCCGGGAAGGTCGCGGCGATGGACGTGAAGATGAGGATCGACATGCCGTTGCCGACACCCTTGTCGGTGACGAGCTCACCAAGCCACATGACGAGGCCGGTGCCGGCCGTCATCGTGAGCACCATGATGAGGATCGTGACGATCGAGTCGTCCGTGAGGATGTTGGTGCACGCCGGGTTCGCAAACAGCTGCGAGGGGTTCTGCGCGAAGGTGATGAACGTGGCCGACTGGAGGACGGCCAGCGCGATCGTGAGGTAGCGCGTGTACTGCGTCATCTTCGACTGCCCGGCCTGACCCTCCTTCTTGAGGGCCTCGAACTTCGGGATGACCACCGTGAGCAGCTGGATGATGATGCTCGCGGTGATGTAGGGCATGATCCCGAGCGCGAAGATGGACAGCTGGAGCAGGGCTCCACCGCTGAACAGGTTCGCGAGACCCAGGAGGTCGTTGGCGTCGCCTGCACCCTTTTGGCAGGCCTGGATGAGCGAGTAGCTCACTCCGGGCGTCGGCACGTGGGCGCCGAGCCGGTAGACCGCGATGATCGCGAGGGTGAACAGGATCTTCCTGCGCAGGTCGGGCGTCTTGAACGCGCGGCCGAAGGCGGTGAGCACAGGTCCTCCAGGTGGGCGGCTGTAGCCGCATCAGTGTGGCAATCGACGAACAAAGATACCCCGGCCCGAGCAGCAGTCAGCGACGCCGGTCCGTACAGGGGGTCAAACGACGTATGCCGCAAGGCGAGTTCCGAAGTCAGCCTCCGGAACCACGCCCTGCGGCACACGAACCATGCGGTTCAGCTTCAGGCAGACGCGCCCAGGTTGGTCGAGCCGCCAGCGGCCTCGATCTTCTCCTTGGCGGACGCCGAGAACTTGTCGGCGGTGACGTTGACGGCCACCGAGATCTCGCCGGTGCCGAGCACCTTGACGAGCTGGCCGCCGCGGACGGCGCCCTTGGACACGAGGTCCTCGACCGTCACGTCGCCACCGTCGGGGTAGAGAGCCGAGAGGCGGTCGAGGTTGACGACCTGGTACTCGGTCTTGAACGGGTTCTTGAAGCCGCGCAGCTTCGGCAGACGCATGTGGAGGGGGGTCGAGCCACCCTCGAAGCGCTCCGGAACCTGGTAGCGGGCCTTGGAGCCCTTGGTACCGCGACCGGCGGTCTTGCCCTTGGAGCCCTCACCACGACCGACACGGGTCCTGGCGGTCTTGGCGCCGGGGGCCGGACGCAGGTGGTGGACCTTGAGAGCGGTGCCCTCGGTCTTGGCCTGCTGTGACTTGGAATCAGCCATGATCACTCAACCTCCTCGACGGCAACGAGGTGCGTCACCGTCTTGACCATCCCGCGGATCTCGGGACGGTCCTCCTTGACGACGACGTCGCCAATGCGCTTGAGACCGAGGCTGCGCAGCGTGTCGCGCTGGTTCTGCTTGCCGCCGATCTCCGAACGGGTCTGGGTCACCTTGAGTCGAGCCATCACGCACCAGCCTTGGCTGCGTCACGGGCCTCGGCGATGCCGGCGGCCTGGGCACGCAGCATCGCAGCGGGGGCAACCTGGTCCACCGGCAGACCGCGGCGGGCAGCCACGGACTCCGGACGCTCGAGCTCCTTGAGAGCCTGAACGGTCGCGTGGACGATGTTGATCGCGTTGGACGAACCGAGGCTCTTCGAGAGCACGTCGTGGACGCCTGCACACTCGAGCACCGCACGCACCGGGCCACCGGCGATGACACCGGTACCGGGGCTGGCGGGACGGAGCATGACGACACCGGCTGCGGCCTCACCCTGCACGGGGTGCGGGATGGTGCCCTGGATGCGCGGGACCTTGAAGAACTCCTTCTTGGCCTCCTCGACACCCTTGGCGATCGCGGCGGGAACTTCCTTGGCCTTGCCGTAGCCGACGCCCACGGTGCCGTCACCGTCGCCGACGACGACGAGAGCGGTGAAGCTGAAGCGACGACCACCCTTGACGACCTTGGAGACACGGTTGATGGTCACGACGCGCTCGAGATACTGGCTCTTCTCGGCTTCGCGGCCACCGCCGCGACGGTCGTCGCCACGGCCACCGCGACGGTCGCCGCCACGGTTGTCGCTGCGGTTGTCGCCGCCGGCAGAAGCGGGACCGGTGCCTCGACGCTGGGGTCCTGGCATCAGATGTTCCTCATTTCAACACTGGTCTGGGAAAGCATGTGGGTCACAGCGACAGCCCACCCTCGCGGGCGCCGTCGGCGATGGCCGCGACGCGACCGTGGTACTTGTTGCCACCACGGTCGAAGACGACTGCCTCGACACCGGCTGCCTTGGCGCGCTCGGCGACGAGCTCGCCGACCTTCTTGGCCTTGGCGGTCTTGTCGCCCTCGAACGAGCGGACGTCGGCCTCCATGGTCGACGCCGACGCGACGGTCTTGCCCACGGTGTCGTCGACGACCTGGACGAAGACGTGACGCGAGGAGCGCGAGACGACGAGACGGGGACGAGCCGCCGTGCCCGCGACGTGCTTGCGGAGACGGATGTGGCGACGGCCGCGTGCGGCGACCTTGCCCTTGGCGCGCTTGATGATCATTGCCATGGCTTACTTACCAGCCTTTCCGACCTTGCGGCGGATGTGCTCGCCGGCGTAGCGCACGCCCTTGCCCTTGTACGGGTCGGGCTTGCGGAGCTTGCGAATGTTGGCGGCAACCTCACCGACGAGCTGCTTGTCGATGCCCTCGACCTGGAACCGGGTGGGGTTCTCGACGGTGAAGGTGATGCCTTGCGGCGGCTCGACCGTGATCGAGTGCGAGTAGCCGAGTGCGAACTCGAGCGAACCGCCCTTGTTCTGCACGCGGTAACCGGTGCCGTGGATCTCGAGCTTCTTGACGTAGCCCTCGGTGACACCGAGAACCATGTTGTTGATGAGCGAGCGGGTCAGGCCGTGCAGCGAGCGCGACTCGCGCTCGTCGTTCGGCCGAGACACCTGGACCTCGCCATCGCTTTTCTCAACCGTGATGGGCTGAGCCACCGTGTGTGCGAGCTCGCCCTTGGGACCCTTGACCTTGACGGTCTGGCCCTCGACGTTGATCTCGACACCGGAGGGGATGGCAACCGGAAGACGTCCGATGCGCGACATGTCAGATCCCCTTACCAGATGTAGGCGAGGACTTCCCCACCCACACCCTTGCTAGCGGCCTGCCGGTCAGTGAGCAGACCGGACGACGTCGAGATGATGGCAACACCGAGACCACCGAGGACCTTGGGCAGGTTGGTGGACTTGGCGTAGACGCGCAGTCCGGGCTTGGACACGCGGCGCACACCCGCGATGGAACGCTCGCGGTTGGGGCCGTACTTGAGGTTGATCGTCAAGGTCTTGCCGACCTCGGCGTCCTCGACGGTCCAGCCGGCGATGTAACCCTCGGCCTCGAGGATCTCCGCGATGTGCGACTTGAGCTTGCTGAACGGCATGGCAACCGTGTCCTTGTGCGCCGAGTTGGCGTTCCGGACGCGGGTCAGCATGTCCGCAATCGGGTCAGTCATTGTCATTGGGCTTCTCCGCCCTTCTCACCGTGGTTTCATCCGGGGCTGTTGCTCCGGCTGACCTTCGATGTAGATGGTCTTGGGGTAGGCCGCGTGCTGCGGCGGGGGAGGATCGCAGCGGGACAGGGCCCCGCGGCATACCTCGGTTCAGTTCTGGAACTGGGTCACCAGGAAGACTTGGTCACACCGGGAAGCTCGCCACGGTGGGCCATCTCCCGGAGGCAGATCCGGCACAGGCCGAACTTGCGGTAGACCGAGTGGGGACGGCCGCAGCGCTGGCAGCGCGTGTAGCCGCGCACCTTGAACTTCGGCTTCTTGTTCGCCTTGTTGACAAGAGCGGTCTTGGCCATGTCAGTTCTCCTTGAAGGGCATGCCGAGCGCCTTGAGCAGCGCGCGTCCCTCGTCGTCGTTCGTCGCCGTGGTGACGATGGTGATGTCCATGCCCCGCACGCGGTCGATCTTGTCCTGGTCGATCTCGTGGAACATCGACTGCTCCGTGAGGCCGAAGGTGTAGTTGCCGCGACCGTCGAACTGCTTGGGGCTCATGCCACGGAAGTCACGGATGCGGGGAAGCGCGACCGAGATGAGGCGGTCGAGGAACTCCCACATGCGGTCGCCACGCAGCGTGGTGTGCGTGCCGATCGGCATGCCCTCACGCAGCTTGAACTGGGCGATGGACTTGCGCGCCTTGGTGACGACCGGCTTCTGGCCGGTGATCGCCGTGAGGTCGCGAACCGCGCCCTCGATGAGCTTGCTGTCCTTGGCCGCGTCGCCGACACCCATGTTGACGACGACCTTGACGACGCCGGGAACCTGCATGACGTTGGCGTAGCCGAACTGCTCGAGCAGGGCCGAGCGGATCTCGTCCGCGTAGCGCTGCTTGAGGCGGGGCGAAGCCGTGGTGGTGGTTTCGGTCATGAGGCTCACAGGTCCTTGCCCGAGCGCACGCCGACGCGGGTCCGGACGGCCTTCTGGCGTCCGTCACGCTCGACGGTCTCGACGCGGGTCTTGGTACGGGTCGGCTTCTTGTCGGACGGGTCGACGACCTGCACGTTGCTCACGTGGATCGGCGCCTCCTGCACGACGAGGCCACCGGTCTGGCTGCCACGGGCAGTCTGGCCGGCCTTGGTGTGACGGGTGACGCGGTTGACGCCCTCGACGAGGACACGGTCGTTCTCGCGGTAGACCGCGATGACCTTGCCGGTCGAACCCTTATCCTTGCCGGTGAGCACCTGGACGGTGTCACCCTTCTTGATGCGGAACTTCGCCATGGCTCAGAGCACCTCCGGCGCCAGCGAGATGATCTTCATGAACTTCTTGTCGCGAAGCTCACGGCCCACCGGGCCGAAGATGCGGGTACCACGGGGGTCACCGTCGGTCTTGAGGATCACTGCGGCGTTCTCATCGAACTTGATGTAGGAACCGTCTGCGCGACGGCGCTCCTTCTTGGTGCGGACGATGACCGCCTTGACGACGTCGCCCTTCTTGACGTTGCCACCGGGGATGGCGTCCTTCACCGTGGCGACGATGGTGTCGCCAATACCGGCATACCGGCGACCCGAGCCACCGAGAACACGGATGCACAAGATTTCCTTGGCACCGGTGTTGTCGGCGACGCGCACTCGCGACTCCTGCTGGATCACTTATCTGTCTCCTATACGTCGTGCTGGTTCTCTGCGTCAGGGCAGAGCCTGGCCGAACTGGGGCTTACTTGGCCTTCTCGAGGACCTCGACCAGGCGCCAGCGCTTGGTCGCCGAGAGCGGACGGGTCTCCATGATGAGGACGCGGTCACCGATGCCGGCGACGTTCTCCTCGTCGTGCGCCTTGACCTTGCTGGAACGACGCAGGACCTTGCCGTACAGGGCGTGCTTGACGCGGTCCTCGACCTCGACGACGACGGTCTTGTCCATCTTGTCGCTGACGACGTAGCCCTGGCGGGTCTTGCGGTAGTTCCGAGCGGTCTCGGTCTGCTCGGCAGTCACGTTCTCGTCCTTCACGTTCTCACTCACTTGGTGTCCTCCGACTTCGCCGGGGCGGAACCGATGCCGAGCTCGCGCTCACGCATCTCGGTGTAGATCCGGGCGATGTCCTTGCGGACGGCGCGGAGTCGACCGTGGTTGTCGAGCTGACCGGTTGCGGACTGGAACCGCAGGTTGAACAGCTCCTCCTTGGCCTTGCGCAGCTCGTCGACAAGACGGTCGTCGTCGAGACCACGAAGCTCCTTGGAGATCAGGTCCTTGGAACCGACTGCCATCAGAAGTCACCACCCTCACGCTGGACGAAGCGGCACTTCATCGGCAGCTTGTGCATGGCCAGGCGCATTGCTTCGCGCGCGACCTCCTCGGACACACCGGAGATCTCGAACATGATGCGTCCGGGCTTGACGTTGGCGATCCACCACTCGGGCGAACCCTTACCGGAACCCATGCGGGTCTCAGCCGGCTTCTTGGTCAGCGGGCGGTCGGGGTAGATGTTGATCCACACCTTGCCGCCACGCTTCATGTAGCGAGTCATCGCGATACGCGCGGACTCGATCTGTCGGTTGGTGACGTATGCCGGCTCGAGAGCCTGGAGGCCGTAGTCACCGAAGGCGATGGTCGTCCCACCCTTGGCAGCGCCCGAGCGACCCGGGTGGTGCTGCTTGCGGTGCTTGACGCGACGGGGAATCAACATCAGCTGGACGCTCCCTCTGGGGTCGTCGCCGGGGCCTGGGCCTCGGCGGGCGCCTCGGCGGTCTGGGCCTGGGGGGCGTCCTGACGGTCGCCGCGACGAGCGCGGGCGGGACGGTCAGCACCGTCGCGACGGGGGCCGCGACCCTGGCGAGGCGCGGTGGCCTGCTGGGCAGCGAGCTCACGCGCGGTGAGGTCACCCTTGTAGATCCAGACCTTCACGCCGATGCGGCCGAAGGTGGTGCGGGCCTCGTAGAAGCCCACGTCGATGTTCGCGCGGAGGGTGTGCAGCGGCACGCGACCCTCGCGGTAGAACTCGGTACGGGACATCTCGGCGCCGCCGAGACGGCCGGAGACCTGGACGCGGATGCCCTTGGCACCGGCGCGGGTCGCCGACTGCATGCTCTTGCGCATGGCGCGACGGAACGAGACGCGAGCAGAGAGCTGCTCGGCGACGCCCTGGGCGACGAGCTGGGCATCGGTCTCGGGGTTCTTGACCTCGAGGATGTTCAGCTGCACCTGCTTGCCCGTGAGCTTCTCGAGCTCGCCGCGGATGCGGTCGGCCTCGGCGCCACGGCGACCGATGACGATGCCGGGACGCGCCGTGTGGATGTCCACGCGGACGCGGTCACGGGTGCGCTCGATCTCGACCTTGGAGATGCCGGCTCGCTCCATGCCCTCGGACATGAGCTTGCGGATGGCGACGTCCTCCTTGACGTAGTCGCGGTAGCGCTGACCCTCCTTGGTGGAGTCAGCGAACCAGCGGCTGCGGTGCTCGGACGTGATACCCAGACGGAAGCCGTGCGGGTTGACCTTCTGACCCATTAGCGGTTGCCTCCCTTGCTGGGCTTGGGCGCGACGACCACGGTGATGTGGCTCGTGCGCTTGTTGATGCGTGATGCGCGACCCTGTGCGCGCGGACGGAAACGCTTCATCGTCGCGCCCTCGTCGACGTAGGCCGACGTGATGACGAGCTCGCGCTCGTCGAAGCGCTCGGCCGTCTTGTCGGCCTTGACGCGGGCGTTGGCGATGGCGCTCTCGAGCACCTTGAGGATCGGGTCGGACGCCGACTGCGGGGCGAAGCGCAGCGTGGCGATGGCCTCGCTGGCGTTCTTGCCGCGGATGAGGTCGATGATCCGACGCGCCTTCTGCGGGGTCACCCGGACGTGGCGGGCCTGGGCCCGTGACTCCAGGGTGACCTGTGCGGCGTTGTTCTCGGTCGTGGTGGCCATCAGCGGCGCCGGCCCTTCTTGTCGTCCTTCACGTGACCCTTGAAGGTGCGCGTGGGTGCGAACTCGCCGAGCTTGTGGCCGACCATCGACTCGGTGACGAACACCGGGACGTGCTTGCGGCCGTCGTGGACGGCGAGGGTGTGGCCGAGCATGTCCGGGCTGATGACCGAACGGCGCGACCAGGTCTTGATGACGTTCTTGGTGCCCGCTTCGTTCTGGACGTCCACCTTCTTCTGAAGGTGGTCGTCGATGAAGGGGCCCTTCTTCAAGCTACGAGGCATGTGTCAAAGGCTCCTTGTCAGCGCTTCTTGCCAGTGCGGCGTCGGCGGACGATCATCTTGTCGCTGGGCTTGCCGGGGCGGCGGGTGCGGCCCTCGGGCTTGCCCCAAGGGCTCACCGGGTGGCGTCCACCGGAGGTGCGGCCCTCGCCACCACCGTGGGGGTGGTCGACCGGGTTCATGACGACACCACGGACGGTCGGGCGCTTGCCCTTCCAGCGCATGCGGCCGGCCTTACCCCAGTTGATGTTGGACTGCTCGGCGTTGCCGACCTCACCGATCGTCGCGCGGCAACGCGCGTCGACGTTGCGGATCTCGCCGGACGGCATACGCAGCTGGGCGTAGGGACCGTCCTTGGCAACGAGCTGGACGCGGACGCCGGCCGAACGCGCGATCTTCGCGCCGCCACCGGGGCGGAGCTCGACGGCGTGGATGACCGTACCGGTCGGGATGTTGCGCAGCGGCAGGCTGTTGCCGGGCTTGATGTCCGCACCGGGACCGTTCTCGATGTTGGCGCCCTGCTCCAGACCCTTGGGGGCCAGGATGTAGCGCTTCTCACCGTCAGCGTAGTGCAGCAGTGCGATGCGGGCGGTGCGGTTGGGGTCGTACTCGATGTGAGCGACCTTGGCCGGCACGCCGTCCTTGTCGTGGCGACGGAAGTCGATGAGTCGGTAGGCGCGCTTGTGGCCACCACCGATGTGACGCGTCGTGATGCGGCCGTTGTTGTTGCGGCCACCGCTCTTGGTGAGCGGTCGCACGAGCGACTTCTCAGGCGTGGAGCGCGTGACCTCGACGAAGTCGGCGACGCTGGAGCCGCGACGGCCAGGCGTCGTCGGCTTGTACTTGCGGATACCCATGTCGTGTTTCCTTAAGTTCCTCAGTCGTCTCTCAGGCGCCGGCGCTGCCGAAGATGTCGATCGTGCCCTCGCGGAGGGTGACGATCGCGCGCTTGGTGTCCTTGCGCTTGCCCAGGCCGAAACGCGTGCGACGCGTCTTGCCCTTGCGGTTGAGCGTGTGGACGGAGTCGACCTTGACGTTGAAGATCTGCTCGACGGCGATCTTGATCTCGGTCTTGTTCGAACGGGGGTCGACGATGAAGGTGTACTTGCCCTCGTCGAGCAGCCCGTAGGACTTCTCGGACACGACCGGTGCGATCAGGATGTCGCGGGGGTTCTTGCCCGTGGTTGCGGAGCTCACTTGCCCTCCTCCTCGGAGATCTGCTGGGCGGCCTCGCCACCGGCCGGGACGAACCCGGCAGCCTTGGCGGCGTCCGCGGTGCGGAACCAGACCTCGGCGTCCGTGGCGTCGTACCAGCGCGAACCGGGCACGTGGTACTTCATCGAGTCCTTGTTGCCCTTGACGTCGAAGCCCGCGGGAGCGGACCCGTCCTCGAGGGCGGCGGCGCTGTCGGGGCCGAAGCCACCGTCGGCCTCGGCGACCGCGGCCGGCTTCTCGGCCTTGGCAGCCTTGGCGGGCTTGTCGGCCTTGGCGGGCTTGTCGGCCTTCGCAGCCTTGTCGGCCTTGGGCGCCGGAGCGGCCTCGGTGACGACGGCGGCGTCGAGCGACGCGACGGTCGCGGTCGGGCCGGCGATGAAGGCGTCGAGCGCGGCCTGCGTGAAGACCACGTCGTCGGCGCACAGCACGTCGTACGTGTTGAGCTGGTCGACGGCGATGACGTGGAGGTTCTCGAGGTTGCGCACCGACTTCATCGACACGATGTCGCTGCGGTCCAGGACGACGAGCATGTTCTTGCGCTCGGTCAGGCCCGCGAGCAGCGCGACGGCGTCCTTGGTGGACGGGGCGTCACCCGTCACCAGCGAGGTGACGACGTGGATGCGGCCGTTGCGGGCGCGGTCCGAGAGGGCGCCGCGCAGGGCAGCGGCCTTCATCTTCTTGGGGGTGCGCTGCGCGTAGTCGCGAGGCGTCGGTCCGTGGACCACGCCACCGCCGGTCCAGTGCGGCGCGCGGGTCGAGCCCGCACGGGCGCGACCAGTGCCCTTCTGGCGGTGCGGCTTGCGTCCACCACCGCGGACCTCGCCGCGGGACTTGGTCGAGTGCGTGCCCTGACGCGCGGCGGCGAGCTGGGCGACGACGACCTGGTGGATGAGCGGGATGTTGGTCTGCACGTCGAAGATCTCGGCGGGCAGCTCGGCGTTCACGGTGTTGGCGGCCATTGAGGTCACGCTCCCTTCACGGCGTTGCGGACGAGGACGACCGCACCGCGGGGACCGGGGACGGCGCCCTTGACGAGCAGCAGGCCCTTGTCGGCGTCCACAGCGTGGATCGTGAGGTTCTGGGTGGTCTGGCGCACGCCACCCATGCGGCCGGCCATGCGCATGCCCTTGAAGACACGACCCGGGGTGGCGCAGCCACCGATCGAGCCCGGCTTGCGGTGGTTCTTGTGCGCACCGTGCGAGGACGAGACGCCGTGGAAGCCGTGACGCTTCATGACACCGGCGAAGCCCTTGCCCTTGGTGGTGCCGGAGACGTCGACGGCCGTGCCGGCCTCGAACGTCGCGGCGGTGAGCTCCTGGCCCAGCGAGTACTCGCCGGCGTCCGCGGTGCGGAGCTCGACGATGTGGCGGCGCGGCGTGACGCCGGCCTTCTCGAAGTGGCCGGTGAGCGGCTTGGTCACCTTGCGCGGGTCGATCGCACCGAAGGCGATCTGCACGGCGGCGTAGCCATCCGTCTCGGCGTTGCGCACCTGCGTCACGACGCAGGGGCCAGCCTCGATGACGGTGACGGGGACGAGCTTGTTGTCGGCGTCCCACACCTGGGTCATGCCGAGCTTCTTGCCCAGCACACCCTTCACGGTCTTGGTTGCAATGTCAGTCATCAGTCAACCCTCAGAGCTTGATCTCGATGTTGACGTCAGCCGGCAGATCGAGACGCATCAGCGAGTCGACGGCCTTGGGCGTCGGGTCGATGATGTCGATGAGGCGCTTGTGCGTGCGCATCTCGAAGTGCTCGCGGCTGTCCTTGTACTTGTGCGGCGAACGGATGACCACGAAGACGTTCTTCTCCGTGGGCAGCGGCACAGGGCCGACCACCGTTGCGCCGGCACGGGTCACCGTGTCGACGATCTTCCGCGCCGAGTTGTCGATGACCTCGTGGTCATACGACTTCAAGCGGATGCGGATCTTCTGTCCCGCCATCTTGGCTTCCGTCTCTCTCTCGCCGTCTTCTTACTTCTGTCTCAGGTCGGTTCTGGCTCCGACCCCCGAGGTCGGGCGTGTCGCGCCCGCTCCGCAGTCCAACGGCATACGCGATCTCGCGCCTGTCCGTCGGTTGGATCGAAACTCCGGTGAACCGGAGCTGCTCGTGCCTGCCGTGTGTCGCCCCGGCGCTGGCCGGTTCGGTGTGTTCTCACGTGCAGTGGCGGTACGTGTCTCCTCGAGTTTTCGAGGGGACGGCATCCCGCACCAAGCAACCTGACAAGTGTGCCAGAGGCGGGGGCGACCTACCAAATCGAGGCGGGAGCGGACGGCATACCGGCACCGGTGGCGCGTCGCCCGCCCTCCCCCTCGAGGCACGACGGAGCCCCCGCGGCTCCCTGTCCCGCGAGGGCTCTGTCGTGCGTGGGGCGTCGGTCAGCGGGGGCCGCCGCCGAGGACTCCGGCGTCGAACGCCTTGAGCACCGACGCCTTGTCCGCGGCGGTGAGCTGGCCCGCCTTGACCGCGGCGTCGATCCGCTCCCCCAGCTGCGTGCGGTGCTCTGCCTCGTGGGCGCTGCGCACCGTCTGCAGGGCCGCCGTGAGCTTGGCCTGCGTCACCCCGAGCTCCTTGGCCAGGGCGGTGACGTATGCCGTCTCGCGGGCCTCGCGGTCCGCCTCGCTCGGCGCGGTGCCCTCGGCCGGCTTCTCGGTCGGCCGGTTGGCCTCGCGCACCTTGGTGATGGCGGCCTCGACCTTGGCCTCGTCGAGTCCGAGCGCCTTGGCCAGGGCCGCGCCGTCGGCACCCTTCATACC
This sequence comes from Knoellia locipacati, assembly GCF_007992835.1. GTDB lineage: Bacteria > Actinomycetota > Actinomycetes > Actinomycetales > Dermatophilaceae > Knoellia > Knoellia locipacati. The sequence continues at coordinate 444,330 of NZ_BKBA01000008.1, read as the reverse complement.
ACCGGGGCCGTGCCCGCGACCTCCGCGGTCGCCCAGGTCGCCGGGAGCGGCGGGAGTGCCGGGCTGCGCCGTCGAGGTCGACGAGCTCGGGGTGGGGGTCGGCGTGCTCTCGGCCAGGGCGGCGTTGGCGCCGAAGCCGGCGAGGGTGACGGCGGCGGCGCCGGCCACACCGGCGAGCACGCTGGTCGTGGTGATCCTGGGCATGAGGTGTGTCCTCTCGTGGCGGTCGACCCGGTCTGGCCGACCTTGCTCACTCCACAGTGGTGCGCCGATCTGGGGCGACCCCATGGCGAACCTGTCACGAACCTGTCAGGTTGCTCCCCGGCATGCGGAAGGGCCCCGCCTGCCGAAGCAGACGGGGCCCTTCTCGAATGCGTCAGTGACGCAGTCGGTCAACCAGTGATCACTTGGTGATCTTGGTGACGCGACCGGCGCCGACGGTCCGGCCACCCTCACGGATGGCGAACTTCAGGCCCTCTTCCATGGCGATCGGCTGGATGAGCTCGACCGACATCTCGGTGTTGTCACCGGGCATGACCATCTCGGTGCCCTCGGGCAGCGAGACGACGCCGGTGACGTCCGTGGTGCGGAAGTAGAACTGCGGGCGGTAGTTGTCGTAGAACGGCGTGTGACGGCCGCCCTCGTCCTTGGAGAGGATGACGACGTTGGCCTCGAAGTTCGTGTGCGGGGTGATGGAACCCGGCTTCACGATGACCTGGCCGCGCTCGACGTCCTCGCGCTTGATACCGCGGATGAGCAGACCGACGTTCTCGCCAGCGCGACCCTCGTCGAGGAGCTTGCGGAACATCTCGATGCCGGTGACGGTCGTCTTGGTGGCCGGACCCTCGTGGATGCCGACGATCTCGACGTCCTCGTTGACGGTCAGGACGCCACGCTCGATACGACCGGTGACGACGGTGCCACGACCGGTGATCGTGAAGACGTCCTCGACGGGCATGAGGAACGGCTTGTCGATGTCACGCTCGGGCTCCGGGATGGACTCGTCGACGGCGTCCATGAGCTCGATGACCGTCTGGCCCCACTCGGCGTCGCCCTCGAGCGCCTTGAGCGCCGAGACCTTGACCACGGGGACGTCGTCGCCCGGGAACTCGTAGGTGGACAGCAGCTCGCGGACCTCCATCTCGACGAGCTCGAGGATCTCCTCGTCGTCGACCATGTCGGCCTTGTTGAGCGCCACGACGATGTAGGGGACACCAACCTGGCGGGCCAGGATGATGTGCTCCTTGGTCTGCGGCATCGGGCCGTCAGTGGCGGCGACGACGAGAATCGCACCGTCCATCTGAGCAGCACCGGTGATCATGTTCTTGACGTAGTCCGCGTGACCGGGGCAGTCAACGTGCGCGTAGTGACGCTTCTCGGTCTGGTACTCGATGTGCGCGATGGAGATGGTGATACCGCGCTGCTTCTCCTCGGGCGCCTTGTCGATGTCGTCGAACGCGAACTGCGGGTTCAGGTCCGGGTACTTGTCGTGCAGGACCTTGGAGATCGCAGCCGTCAGCGTCGTCTTACCGTGGTCGATGTGACCAATGGTGCCGATGTTGACGTGCGGCTTGGTCCGCTCGAACTTTGCCTTCGCCACTTGGTGTCCTCCTCAGGACTCTTTGGTGAAACGCCTCACGACCGGGCAGGACGTGGCGTCGTACTTGGGGGTGGTGTTTCTGGAACTTTGGCGGTTGCCGTGTGCCAGATCCGGACCAGCGACCAGTCTAGCGGTCACTCGCCCCGGGTCTTGGCGATGATCTCTTCGGCGACGGACTTGGGAACCTCTGCGTAGGAGTCGAACTCCATCGAGTAGTTCGCCCGGCCCTGCGTCTTCGACCGGAGGTCTCCGACGTAACCGAACATCTCGGACAGCGGGACAAGGCCCTTGACGACCTTGGCACCGCTGATGTCCTCCATGGCCTGGATGTGGCCACGGCGGGAGTTGATGTCGCCGATGACGTCGCCCATGTACTCCTCGGGCGTACGCACCTCGACAGCCATCATCGGCTCGAGGATCACGGGGTCGGCCTTGCGGACGGCCTCCTTGAGCGCCATCGACCCAGCGATCTTGAACGCCATCTCCGAGGAGTCGACGTCGTGGTAGGCGCCGTCGAGCAGCGCGGCCTTGATGCCCACGAGCGGGTAGCCGGCGAGGACGCCGTACTGCATCGCGTCCTGGATACCGGCGTCCACCGACGGGATGTACTCGCGCGGGACGCGACCACCGGTGACCTTGTTCTCGAACTCGTACAGCTCACCGGACTCGGTGGTGTCGAGCGGCTCGAGGCGGATCTGGATCTTGGCGAACTGGCCCGACCCACCCGTCTGCTTCTTGTGGGTGTAGTCGTGCTTCTCGACCGTGCGACGGATGGTCTCGCGGTAGGCGACCTGCGGCTTGCCGACGTTGGCCTCGACCTTGAACTCGCGCTTCATGCGGTCCACGAGGATGTCGAGGTGGAGCTCGCCCATGCCGGCGATGATCGTCTGGCCCGTGTCCTCGTCGAGGTGGACCTGGAAGGTCGGGTCCTCGGCGGAGAGCTTCTGGATGGCCGTGGAGAGCTTCTCCTGGTCACCCTTGGTCTTGGGCTCGATGGCCACCTGGATCACCGGGTCCGGGAACGACATCGACTCGAGCACGATCTGCTGGTCGGGGTCGCTCAGGGTGTCACCGGTGGTGGTGTCCTTGAGACCGATCGCCGCGTAGATGTGGCCCGCGAGGGCCTCGTCCACGGGGTTCTCCTTGTTGGCGTGCATCTGGAAGAGCTTGCCGACGCGCTCCTTGCGGCCCTTGGTCGTGTTGACGACCGGGGAGCCCGCCGCGATGCGGCCGGAGTAGACGCGGATGAAGGTCAGCGTGCCGAAGAACGGGTGGCTGGCGACCTTGAACGCGAGGGCCGAGAACGGCTCGTCGCGGTCGGGCTTGCGCGTCATCGGGACGGTCTCGTCGCCGGCCTTGTGACCCACCATCGGGGGCACGTCGATCGGCGAGGGGAGGTAGTCGACGACCGCGTCGAGCATCGGCTGGACGCCACGGTTCTTGAACGCCGAGCCACACAGGATCGGGTACAGCGTGGAGGAGACGGTGAGGGCGCGGATGCCGGCCTTGATCTCGGCGACCGTGAGCTCCTCGCCACCGAGGTACTTCTCCATGAGGGCGTCGTCGGACTCGGCGACGCGCTCGATGAGGTGGTGGCGGTACTCCTCGGCCTTGGCCTGGAGGTCCGCGGGGATCTCCTGGACCTCGTACTTGGCACCCATGGTCACGTCGCCCTTGGCGTCGCCGGGCCACACGAGGGCACGCATCTCGACGAGGTCGACGACACCGATGAAGTCGTTCTCCGCGCCGATCGGCAGCTGGATGACGAGCGGCTCGGCGCCGAGGCGGTCCTTGATGGTCTGGACCGTGAAGTAGAAGTCCGCGCCGAGCTTGTCCATCTTGTTGACGAACGCGATGCGGGGGACGTCGTACTTGTCGGCCTGACGCCACACGGTCTCGGACTGGGGCTCGACGCCCTCCTTGCCGTCGAAGACGGCGACGGCGCCGTCGAGGACGCGCAGCGAGCGCTCGACCTCGACGGTGAAGTCGACGTGGCCGGGGGTGTCGATGATGTTGATCTGGTTGTCGCCCCAGAAGGAGGTCACGGCGGCAGACGTGATCGTGATGCCGCGCTCCTTCTCCTGCTCCATCCAGTCGGTCGTCGAGGCGCCGTCGTGCGTCTCGCCGATCTTGTGGTTGACGCCGGTGTAGAAGAGGATGCGCTCCGTCGTCGTCGTCTTGCCGGCGTCGATGTGCGCCATGATGCCGATGTTGCGGACCTTGGTCAGGTCCGTCAGGACGTCGAGTGCCACTCGGTTATCTCATCTCGCTCGTTGCGGAAGTTCTGCTGTGCGGTGCTGCGGTGGTGCTGTGTGGTGCGTGCAGTTCCAACGGAACTGCGGCCTCCGGTATGCCGGCCCTCGCGGTGGGCGTGGGTCCCACGTCCTGCGTGAGCCGGCACACCGGGACGTCACCAGCGGTAGTGCGCGAAGGCCCGGTTGGACTCGGCCATCTTGTGCGTGTCCTCGCGACGCTTGACTGCAGCGCCGAGGCCGTTGGAGGCGTCGAGGATCTCGTTCATGAGGCGCTCGGTCATCGTCTTCTCACGACGCTGACGCGAGTAGCCCACGAGCCAGCGCAGCGACAGCGTCACGGCGCGGTTGGGCTTGACCTCGATCGGGACCTGGTAGGTCGCACCGCCGACGCGGCGGGACTTGACCTCGAGGGTCGGCTTGATGTTGTCCAGCGCGCGCTTGAGCAGCAGCACGGGGTCGGTGCCGCTCTTCTCGCGGGCACCCTCGAGGGCGCCGTAGACGATCGTCTCGGCGATGGACTTCTTGCCGTCGAGGAGGATCTTGTTGACGAGCTGGGTCACGAGCGGGCTCTGGTAGACCGGGTCGATGACGAGGGGGCGCTTCGGAGCGGGGCCCTTACGAGGCATTACTTCTTCTCCTTCTTGGCGCCGTAACGGCTGCGAGCCTGCTTGCGGCCCTTGACACCCTGGGTGTCGAGCGAGCCGCGGATGATCTTGTAGCGGACGCCGGGAAGGTCCTTCACACGGCCACCGCGGACGAGCACGATGGAGTGCTCCTGGAGGTTGTGGCCCTCACCGGGGATGTAGGCCGTCACCTCGATGCCCGAGGTGAGCTTGACGCGCGCGACCTTGCGGAGCGCGGAGTTCGGCTTCTTGGGGGTGGTGGTGTACACACGCGTGCACACACCGCGGCGCTGCGGAGAGCCCTTGAGGGCAGGAGTGGTGACCTTGGTGGTCTTGTCCTGCCGGCCCTTGCGCACCAGCTGGTTGATGGTAGGCAACCTGGATCCTTTGTCTGTCTGGTCGATGTCACCGGCGGCTGCCGGGACTCCTTGTGTGTCCGGTGCTCGACCCCCGAGGTCGGGCGTGTCGCACCGGGTGCTTTCCCCTGCTCTCCCCTGCTCCATCCCGCGTCACAGCGAAGTGACTCGGTCGTGGTGAGGGGCGCCCGGCGAAAGGTGGGCGGCCAGCTCGGCACACCGCTCGGCGGTGTGGACCTGGCCAACGTCTGGGCCTAGCCAGACACGGTGATCAACGATACCGGTATGCCGTGAGTGCTCCAAATCGCGACGGCCGCCTCAGGCGTCGAGCCGCTCGAACGCGGGGGCGTAGCGGAACGGCCCGGCGAGCTCGGGGCGCCAGGCCCGCAGGGTCTTGACCTGGAAGTAGCGGTCCTTCCAGGGCCCGGGCGAGCCGATGCCCCGCTCGGACGCCGGCACGAAGCCGAAGTGGCCGTAGTAGTCCGGGTCCCCCAGCAGCACGATCGCCGCGTCACCCCGCTGCTCGGCCGAGGCGATGACCGAGGCCATGAGGGCGGCGCCGATGCCCTGCCGCTGCAGGTGCGGGGCGACGGCGATGGGGCCGAGGCCGACCGAGGGCCCCTCCCCCAGCGTCGCCGCGGAGCACAGCACGTGGCCGACGACCTCGCCGTCGAGCTCGGCGACGAAGGTCAGCTCCTCGAGCACGTCACCGTCACCGCGCAGCTCGTCGACGAGGCTGGACTCGACCGACCGCGCCGCGCCGTCGACCCGCTCGAAGGCGTCGTCGTGCAGGGCCGCGATCGCCGCGAAGTCCTCGGCACGCTCGCGCCGGATGATCATGTCGTCACGCATGGGGCAAGCCTCTCACCTCGGTGGTGCCCTCCCGACCGGAGCAGGTCGGGTCGGGTCGGGCGGGACCGGACGACGAAGGGCGGGTGTGCCGTGTGGGAACCACACGGCACACCCGCCCTCACGTGTCAGGCAGGACGCGCCTCAGAGGCGGTCGAGACCCAGCTCGCTGTCGTCGAGGCGGACGGCCTCGCCCGAGCCCGGACCGAAGGCCGGGTAGGCGAACTCGTCGTAGCTCGGCATGGAGTACATCGCGGCCTTGGCCTCTTCGGTCGGCTCCACGTTGATGTTGCGGTAGCGCGACAGACCGGTGCCGGCCGGGATGAGCTTGCCCAGGATGACGTTCTCCTTGAGACCGAGGAGGGAGTCGGACTTGCCCTCCATCGCGGCCTCGGTGAGGACGCGGGTGGTCTCCTGGAACGACGCCGCGGACAGCCACGACTCGGTCGCGAGCGAGGCCTTGGTGATGCCCATGAGCTCGGGACGACCCGAGGCAGGGGTGCCACCCTCGGCGACGACGCGACGGTTCTCGTCCTCGAAGCGGCCACGCTCGGCGAGCATGCCCGGCAGCAGGTCGGCGTTGCCGGCCTCGATGATCGTGATCCGGCGGAGCATCTGCCGGACGATGACCTCGATGTGCTTGTCGTGGATCGACACGCCCTGCTGGCGGTAGACGTGCTGCACCTCGTCGACCAGGTGGATCTGGACGGCGCGGGGACCGAGGATGCGCAGGACCTGCTTCGGGTCGATGGAGCCGACCGTCAGCTGGGTGCCGACCTCGACGCTCTGACCGTCGGTGACGAGCAGACGCGCACGCTTGGTGACCGGGTAGGCGTGCTCCTCGGAGCCGTCGTCCGGCGTGAGCAGGATGCGACGAGCCTTGTCGGTCTCCTCGATCGTGATCCGGCCGCTGGCCTCGGCGATCGGGGCCACACCCTTGGGGGTGCGGGCCTCGAAGAGCTCGACGACACGGGGCAGACCCTGCGTGATGTCGTCACCGGCCACACCACCGGTGTGGAAGGTACGCATCGTCAGCTGGGTACCGGGCTCACCGATCGACTGGGCCGCGATGATGCCGACGGCCTCGCCGATGTCGACGAGCTTGCCCGTCGCGAGCGAACGGCCGTAGCACGCGGCACAGGTGCCGACCTTGCTGTCGCAGGTGAGGACCGAGCGGACCTTGACGCTGTCGACACCGGCGGCGAAGAGCGCACCGATGACGATGTCACCGAGGTCGATGCCGGCCTCGGCCAGCGTCTCGCCGTCCTTGACGACGTCCTCGGCCAGCGTGCGGGCGTAGACCGAGGTCTCGACGTCGTCGTGGACCGCACGGGTACCCGTGCGCTCGTCGGTCGCGGCGATCGGCATGGGCAGGCCACGCTCGGTGCCACAGTCGTCCTCGCGGATGATGACGTCCTGCGACACGTCGACGAGACGTCGCGTGAGGTAGCCGGAGTCGGCGGTGCGCAGGGCGGTGTCGGCCAGACCCTTTCGCGAGCCGTGCGTCGAGATGAAGAACTCGAGCACGGACAGGCCCTCGCGGAAGTTCGCGCGGATCGGGCGCGGGATGATGTCACCCTTCGGGTTGGACACCAGGCCTCGCATACCGGCGATCTGACGCAGCTGCATCCAGTTGCCTCGAGCACCCGAGGACACCATGCGGAAGATGGTGTTGGTGGCCGGGATGTTGGCCTCCATCTCCTTGGCGACCTCGTTGGTGGCCTGGGTCCAGATCTCGATGAGCTCCTGACGGCGCTCGTCGTCGGTGATGAGACCACGCTCGTACTGCGTCTGGACCTTGGTGGCCTTGGTCTCGTAGCCCTCGAGGATCTCGAGCTTGCGAGGAGGCGTGACGACGTCGGAGATGGCGACCGTGATGCCGGACCGGGTGGCCCAGTGGAAGCCGTACTCCTTGAGCGCGTCGAGCGAGGCCGCGACCTGCACCTTGCTGTAGCGCTCGGCGAGGTCGTTGACGATCGTCGAGAGACGCTTCTTGTCGACCTGGTCGTTGACGTAGGGGTAGTCCTCCGGCAGCGTCTCGTTGAAGAGCGCGTTGCCGAGGGAGGTCTCCGGCAGCCACTCCTCGACGAAGCCCTCGGCGTCGGGCTCGACACCCTCGGGCAGCTCGGTCCCGGGCGTGGGCACGACGTGCTTGAGGCGGATCTTGACGGGGGTACCGAGCAGGATCTCGCCGGCGTCGAACGCCATGCGGGCCTCGGAGACGGTCGAGAAGACCCGTCCCTCACCCTGGCTGCCCTCGATGGGCGACGTGAGGTGGTAGAGGCCGATGATCATGTCCTGGGTGGGCATGGTCACGGGACGGCCGTCGGCCGGCTTGAGGATGTTGTTGCTCGACAGCATGAGGATGCGGGCCTCGGCCTGCGCCTCTGCGGACAGCGGCACGTGCACGGCCATCTGGTCACCGTCGAAGTCCGCGTTGAAGGCGGTGCAGACGAGCGGGTGGATCTGGATGGCCTTGCCCTCGACGAGCTGCGGCTCGAAGGCCTGGATGCCGAGGCGGTGCAGGGTGGGTGCGCGGTTGAGCAGCACGGGGTGCTCGGTGATGACCTCTTCGAGGACGTCCCACACGACCGAGCGGTGACGCTCGACCATGCGCTTGGCCGACTTGATGTTCTGCGCGTGGTCGAGGTCGACCAGGCGCTTCATGACGAACGGCTTGAAGAGCTCGAGCGCCATCTGCTTGGGCAGACCGCACTGGTGCAGCTTGAGCTGCGGGCCGACGACGATGACCGAACGGCCGGAGTAGTCGACGCGCTTGCCGAGGAGGTTCTGGCGGAACCGGCCCTGCTTGCCCTTGAGCATGTCGGACAGCGACTTGAGCGGACGGTTGCCGGGGCCCGTGACCGGGCGACCACGACGGCCGTTGTCGAAGAGGCTGTCGACGGCCTCCTGCAGCATCCGCTTCTCGTTGTTGACGATGATCTCGGGAGCACCGAGGTCGAGCAGTCGCTTGAGGCGGTTGTTGCGGTTGATGACGCGACGGTAGAGGTCGTTGAGGTCCGACGTCGCGAAGCGGCCACCGTCGAGCTGCACCATCGGGCGCAGGTCCGGCGGGATGACCGGGACGGCGTCGAGGACCATGCCGTCGGGCTTGTTGGTCGTCGTCATGAAGGCGGAGACGACCTTGAGGCGCTTGAGGGCGCGGGTCTTCTTCTGACCCTTGCCGGTGGCGATGATCTCGCGGAGCAGCTCGGCCTCGGCGTCGAGGTCGAAGGACTGCAGACGCTTCTGGATCGCCGCGGCACCCATGCCACCCTCGAAGTACAGACCGAAGCGGTCACGCATCTCGCGGTAGAGGATCTCGTCGCCCTCGAGGTCCTGGACCTTGAGGTTCTTGAACCGGTCCCAGACCTGCGCGAGGCGCTCGACCTGGGCGTCCGCACGCTTGCGGATCTGGTTCATCTCGCGCTCGGCCGAGTCGCGGACCTTGCGCTTGGCGTCGGACTTGGCACCCTCGGCCTCGAGGGCGGCGATGTCGTCCTCGAGCTTCTTGGCGCGGGTCTCGACGTCGGCGTCGCGACGGTTCTCGAGCTCCTTCTTCTCGACCTCGATCTGGGCCTCGAGCGAGGGCAGGTCGGTGTGACGCTGGTCCTCGTCGACGCTCGTGATCATGTAGGCGGCGAAGTAGATGACCTTCTCGAGGTCCTTCGGCGCGAGGTCGAGCAGGTAGCCCAGGCGCGACGGGACGCCCTTGAAGTACCAGATGTGGGTGACGGGGGCGGCGAGCTCGATGTGGCCCATCCGCTCACGACGGACGGCCGCACGGGTCACCTCGACGCCGCAGCGCTCACAGATGATGCCCTTGAAGCGGACGCGCTTGTACTTGCCGCACGCGCACTCCCAGTCCCGGGTGGGGCCGAAGATCTTCTCGCAGAAGAGTCCGTCCTTCTCCGGCTTGAGGGTGCGGTAGTTGATGGTCTCGGGCTTCTTCACCTCGCCGTGGCTCCACTCGCGGATGGAGTCAGCGGTGGCGAGGCCAATGCGCAGTTCGTCGAAGAAGTTGACGTCGAGCACGTGGTTCCTTCTCTCGTTGCTCTAGCTAAATCAGAATGTGGGTCGGAAGCGGGCTGGGTATGCCGTGCGCTCGCCGAGCGCGGTGTGCGTGGGGCGAGCGCACGGCATACGGATCAGACCTCTTCGACCGAACTGGGCTCGCGGCGCGACAGGTCGATGCCGAGCTCCTCCGCAGCGCGGAAGACGTCGTCCTCGGCCTCACGCATCTCGATCGCCTGGCCATCGCTGGACAGGACCTCGACGTTGAGGCAGAGGCTCTGCATCTCCTTGATGAGCACCTTGAAGGACTCGGGGATGCCGGGCTCGGGGATGTTGTCGCCCTTGACGATCGCCTCGTAGACCTTGACGCGACCGTTGACGTCGTCGGACTTGATCGTGAGGAGCTCCTGCAGCGCGTAGGCGGCGCCGTAGGCCTCGAGGGCCCACACCTCCATCTCACCGAAGCGCTGGCCACCGAACTGGGCCTTACCGCCGAGCGGCTGCTGGGTGATCATCGAGTACGGCCCCGTGCTGCGCGCGTGGATCTTGTCGTCCACGAGGTGGTGCAGCTTGAGGATGTACATGTAGCCGACCGACACGGGGTCCGGGTACGGCTCACCGGAGCGGCCGTCGAACATCCGGGTCTTGCCGGAACCGTCGATGAGGCGGACGCCGTCGCGGGTCTTGCGGGTGCTGTCGAGCAGACCGACGATCTCGTCCTCGCGGACACCGTCGAACACCGGCGAGGCGACCCGGGTGCCGGGCTCGGCCGCACGGGCGTCGTCGGGGATGAGGTTGGCCCACTCGGGCGTGCCCTCGATGTCCCAACCACGGCTCGCGGCCCAGCCCAGGTGCAGCTCGAGGATCTGGCCGATGTTCATTCGACCGGGGACACCGAGCGGGTTGAGCACGACGTCGACCGGGGTGCCGTCCTCGAGGAAGGGCATGTCCTCGACCGGGAGGATCTTGGAGATGACGCCCTTGTTGCCGTGGCGGCCGGCGAGCTTGTCACCATCGGTGATCTTGCGCTTGTTGGCCACGTAGACGCGCACGAGCGAGTTGACGCCCGGGGGCAGCTCGTCGCCGTCGTCCTTGTCGAAGACCTTGACCGCGATGACCGTGCCGGTCTCACCGTGAGGGACCTTGAGCGAGGTGTCGCGCACCTCGCGGGCCTTCTCACCGAAGATCGCACGGAGCAGGCGCTCCTCCGGGGTCAGCTCGGTCTCGCCCTTGGGCGTGACCTTGCCGACGAGGAGGTCGCCGTCGCGGACCTCGGCACCGATGCGGATGATCCCGCGCTCGTCGAGGTCGGCGAGGACCTCCTCGGAGACGTTGGGGATGTCGCGGGTGATCTCCTCCGGGCCGAGCTTGGTGTCGCGGGCGTCGACCTCGTGCTCCTCGATGTGGATCGAGGAGAGGACGTCGTCCTGCACCAGACGCTGGCTGAGGATGATCGCGTCCTCGTAGTTGTGGCCCTCCCACGGCATGAACGCCACGAGGAGGTTGCGGCCCAGGGCCATCTCGCCACCGTCGGTCGCGGGACCGTCGGCGATGAGGCCACCCTTCTCGAGCCGGTCACCCTCGCCCACGACGACACGCTGGTTGTAGCTGTTGCCCTGGTTGGAGCGGGTGAACTTGTCGATCCGGTAGGTGCGCGAGGTGCCGTCGTCGGCGGCGACCGTGACGAGGTCGGCGGAGACCTCGGTCACGACACCGGCCTTCTCGGCCACGACGACGTCACCGGAGTCGACCGCTGCGCGGTACTCCATGCCGGTGCCGACGAGCGGGGCCTCTGCCTTGACGAGCGGGACGGCCTGGCGCTGCATGTTGGAACCCATGAGCGCACGGTTGGCGTCGTCGTGCTCGAGGAAGGGGATGAGCGCGGTCGCGGCCGAGACCATCTGGCGGGCGGAGACGTCGATGTAGTCGACGTCGTCGGCCGGGATGTACTCGACCTCGCCACCCTTGACGCGCACGAGGACGCGCTCGTGGGCGAAGCGCTCACCATCGGCGTCGAGCGTGGCGTTGGCCTGCGCGATGACGTGCTCGTCCTCCTCGTCAGCCGACAGGTAGTGGATCTCGTCGGTGATGCGACCCTTGACGACCTTGCGGTACGGGGTCTCGATGAAGCCGAACGCGTTGATGCGGCCGTAGGAGGCGAGCGAGCCGATGAGGCCGATGTTGGGACCCTCAGGGGTCTCGATCGGGCACATGCGGCCGTAGTGCGACGGGTGGACGTCACGGACCTCCATGCCGGCGCGGTCACGGGAGAGACCACCCGGGCCCAGCGCGGACAGACGACGCTTGTGCGTCAGCCCGGAGAGCGGGTTGTTCTGGTCCATGAACTGCGACAGCTGCGACGTCCCGAAGAACTCCTTGATCGAGGCCACCACGGGGCGGATGTTGATCAGGGTCTGCGGCGTGATCGCCTCGACGTCCTGGGTCGTCATCCGCTCGCGGACGACGCGCTCCATCCGGGACAGGCCCGTGCGGACCTGGTTCTGGATGAGCTCGCCGACGTTGCGCAGGCGACGGTTGCCGAAGTGGTCGATGTCGTCGGTCTCGACGCGGATGTCGACGGCCTCGCCCTTGCGGGTGCCCGGCAGGGTCTCGTCACCGTTGTGCAGCGCCACGATGTACTTGATCGTCGCGACGATGTCGTCGATGGCGAGCGTCGAGTTGGTGAGCTCGCCGTCGAGGCCGAGCTTCTTGTTGATCTTGTAGCGACCCACCTTGGCGAGGTCGTAGCGCTTGCCGTTGAAGTAGAGGTTGTCGAGCAGGTTCTGCGCGGCCTCACGGGTGGGCGGTTCGCCCGGACGGAGCTTGCGGTAGATGTCGAGCAGCGCGTCGTCCTGGCCCTCGGTGTTGTCCTTGTCGAGGGTGAGCTCGATCGACTCGTAGCCGGCGAACTCCTCACGGATCTGGGCCTCGGTCATGCCGAGGGCCTTGAGGAGCACGGTGACGGACTGCTTGCGCTTGCGGTCGACGCGGACGCCGACCATGTCGCGCTTGTCGATCTCGAACTCGAGCCAGGCGCCACGGCTCGGGATGATCTTGGCCGTGTAGATGTCCTTGTCGGACGTCTTGTCGGCGGTGCGCTCGAAGTAGACGCCCGGGCTGCGGACGAGCTGTGAGACGACGACACGCTCGGTGCCGTTGATGACGAACGTGCCACGCTCGGTCATGAGCGGGAAGTCGCCCATGAAGACCGTCTGGCTCTTGATCTCGCCAGTCGTGTTGTTCATGAACTCCGCGGTGACGAACAGGGGCGCGGAGTAGGTCTGGTCGCGCTCCTTGCAGTCCTCGATGGAGTACTTGACATCTTCGAAGCGGTGGTCGCGGAACGACAGCGACATGGAGCCGCTGAAGTCCTCGATCGGAGAGATCTCCTCGAAGATGTCCTCGAGCCCCGAACGCTCCGGGACATCGTCGCGACCGGCGGCGCGCGCCTCAGCGACACGCTCCTGCCAGCGCTCGTTGCCGAGGAGCCAGTCGAAGCTCTCGGTCTGCAGGGCGAGGAGGTCGGGGACCTCCAGGGGCTCACGGATCTTGCCGAACGAGAGACGGCCCGAAGCCGTCAATGCGGTGGTCACGGTCTTGGACGCGGTGCGCGAGGCAGCCAAGGATGGTCCTTCCACTGGCCATGTGTTTTCAACGGTGGTCGCTCTGCTTGCGGCGCCCCGTCCGATCTCGTGAAGTCGGCGGACCTCTCACTCGTGCGGGAGCCGGGATGCGGCGGGGGCACGACGGAGGTCGCTCGGCGAGAGCGGGCGGAGGTCATGGGCAGGGCAAAGCAACAGTCTAGACAAAAAGGGCGCAACAGTCCAACCCTGTCCAATTCCGCCCTGCGGGCGAGTTGCGGGTGCGGCCAGCCGTCGCATGCGGGAGGCACGCGGTGTGACCCGCACAGGATGACTGGCGGCGCGGCGAACGTCAAGCGCCGGTGCCCACTCCCTTGGCGTGTCGGCCCACGTCAGGGGCCCGGACATGCGGAACGGGCGGGACGGATCTCGTGGATCCATCCCGCCCGTTCACGGCGAGTCAGCCTCTGTCGAGGCTCAGCTCACTTGAGCTCGACGGTCGCGCCTGCGCCCTCGAGCTGCTCCTTGGCCTTGTCGGCCGCGGCCTTGTCGACCTTCTCGAGGACGGGCTTCGGGGCGCCGTCGACGAGGTCCTTGGCCTCCTTGAGACCGAGGGAGGTCAGCGCGCGGACCTCCTTGATGACGGCGATCTTCTTGTCGCCGGCGGCGGTCAGGATGACGTCGAACTCGTCCTGCTCCTCCGCGGCGGCAGCGTCGCCGCCACCGGCGGCGGCAGCGACACCGGCGACCGCGACGGGCGCGGCGGCGGTGACGTTGAAGGTGTCCTCGAACTGCTTGACGAACTCGGAGAGCTCGATGAGGGTCATCTCCTTGAAGGCCTCAAGGAGCTCGTCGGTGCTGAGCTTGGCCATGGTGGCGCCTTTCTACTGTGTGTATGCCGTGAGTGGCGGTGGTGTGTCCCTGGGACAGCTGCGCTGACGCGCGGCTGCTCAGGCGTCGTCGCCACCCGTGGCGACGTCTTCGGTGGCCTCGGCCGCAGGTGCGGCGTCGGCGGGGGTCTCCTCGGAAGCGGCCTCGGCGGCGGGCTCGGCCACGGCCGGACCCTCCGTCTCGACCTTGGCGCGCAGTGCGTCGACGACCCGAGCGGTCTGCGACAGCGGCGCGGCAAAGAGGTAGACAGCCTGCGTGAGCGACGCGTTCATGGCGCCGGCCAGCTTGGCGAGGAGCACCTCGCGGGACTCGAGGTCCGCGAGCTTCTTGATCTCGTCGGACGAGAGCGCCTTGCCGTCGAGCAGGCCGCTCTTGATCACGAGGAGGGGGTTTGCCTTGGCGAAGTCACGCAGACCCTTGGCAGCCTCGACCGGATCGCCCTCAACGAAGGCGATGGCGGACGGGCCCACGAGCTGGCCGTCGAAGGCCGTGACTCCGGCCTCCTTGGCGGCGATCTCGGTCAGCGTGTTCTTGACCACGGCGTAGGTCGCGTTGCCACGAAGGGCACCACGAAGCTCGGTGATCTGTGCCACCGAGAGCCCGCGGTACTCCGTGAGAACAGCGGCGTTGGAGCTACGGAACTTCTCCGCGAGCTCGGCGATCGCCGCGGACTTGTCTGCACGAGACATTCGGGCCTCCTTCCGTCGGTTCGACCTCCGGGAAGGACCGCGTCAAACAGATCGAGCCCCGGCGCAGGGCGCGGGGCTCACGAGGTGACACTGCGGCATACGCCGTCGGTCACGGTGAAACTCGGCCTGCGCTGGTCGCCCGCTCTCGCGGAACCTTCGGTCTGGTGCGGGTGCACCCGACCACCGGCGGTCTTTGGTCAAGGGACACAGTAGACGGGCGAGGACCCCACGGCCAAATCCACCTCGACTCCTTGCCCCGGCGGGACGGCGAGCGCCGGCGCGCTGTCCCAGCCGGGCAAGGAGTCGAGCAGCGGGTGGGTCAGCCTGCGGAGGGCATGCTGATCGGGCCGACCTGGTCGGCCGGTGGTGCGGAGATGTCGACCTTCTTGCCCCAGTCGCCGTAGGTGACCTCGATCGACTGGCCGGCGGCCGACGTCGAGATCGTCACGGGACGGTCGTCCTTGTCGAGGACGTAGGTCATCGTCAGCGGCTTCATCGTCGCGCTCGGCGACGGGCTGGGGGTGGAGCCCATGGCCTTGGCCGGGTCGACCGAGAACTCGTAGGTCGTCTTGTCGCCATCCGTGGCCTTGACCGTGGCCTCGGTGCCCTTGAGGTTCGCCGCCATTTTTGCCGGGTCGCTCACGCCGCCCTCGACGATCCCCTTGAACATCTGGCTGATCGGGTCGTCGGCCTTGGGGTCGATCTTGACCCACGGCTTGGCCTGGCCCGGAAGACCCTTGAGGTAGACGAAGTCTCCGACCGCGATGATCTCCATCTCGGAGCCCTCGACGGGGACGTTGGTGTGCTGCTCGAGCTTGCCGTCGACGTAGCGGAAGTCGCCCTTGGCCTCCTGGCCACCGGTCTTCATCGTCATCGTGCCGCTGCCGGCCTTCTCCATGGCCTTGACCATGCGACCGGCGACCTCGCCGGCGTCGACCTTGTCGCCCTTGGCCGCGGCGTCGGAGCCGGAGTCCTTGGTGCCGGTCTCGGAGGTGCCGCTGCCGGAGCCGGAGCCACCGTCGGAGGAGCCGCAGGCACCGAGTGCGAGCAGCCCGGCGAGTGCAAGTGCGGCGCCGCTGGAGCGGCGCATCGAGAGTGTCATGGTGTGTGGGTTCCCTCCCAGTTGAGTCCTTCGAGCGTAGCCGCGGTGCGGGCCGAGGGCCGAACTCGCCCTGTCAGGTGGGCTCAGTAGGCCTTGAGCGCCGAGACGAGCCAGCGGTTGCCGACCTTCGTCATCGTGGCGATGACGCGGTTCTGGTCGATCGAGGGCTCCTTCTGGGCGTCGCTCGTGCGCGCCTGGTCGACGAAGGCCTGCACGGTGACGGTGTCGTCACCCTGCGACATCACCCCGACCTCGTAGGCGCGGGCCTTGACGACGGTCTTGTCCTTGGTCGCCAGCGGCACGATGGTCTTGGTCATCGTCGTCGCGAACTCGTCCTTGAACTTCCCGGTGAGCAGCGCCTGGTTGGCCGGGACCTGCTGGGTCATCGTGGCGTGGTTGTAGCTGAGGATCTGCTCGAGCGTCGAGCGCGCTGTCGCACTGGCGGCGCTCGCGTCGCGGCTGCGCTGCGCCGGGTCCTCGCGGGTGACGAGGAGGAGCGCAGCGAGCAGGGCGAGGCTCAGGGCGAGCGCCACGGCGGGGATGAGCAGCCGCCGGCGGGTCGGCGCCGTCGCCGGCGCATCGGCATCGGAGCCGGTCGCCACCGTGGGCTCGGTGTCGGTGTCGGTGTCCGGAGCGGCGTCGCTCTCGGTCTCCGTCTCGGTGTCGGTGTCGGTGGCGGTCCCGGGCTCGGTGGGGAGCTCGTCGCCGGCGTCGGCGTCGTCGCCGTCCGCGGGAGCGTCCGCGGGCCCGGCGGTCTCGACCTCGGGGGTGGTCTCCGGCGTCGCCGGTTCGACCCCCGGCACGGGCCGGCGACGCTGCCCGGCGACGCGGGGACGACGGTTAGCCGACGAACTCAAGGCGCTCCACCTTCCACTGCTCCCCCACCCGGCGCAGGCCGAGCTTGGTGCGATAGGTCTTCTTCTCGCCCTGCGGCACGACGGTGTTGCTCGTGGGCGCGATGATGCCGACGATGACGGTCGCCGAGTCCTCGTCGCCGTCGACCAGGGCGGCCTCGGACCGCTCGACCTTGCTCACCGACTTGTTGTCGACGATGACCTTGCGCAGGTCGTCGAGCTGCGAGGTGTAGCTCGCGAGGAACTCCCCCGTCGCCCCGGACTTGACCCGGTCGGTGTCCTCGGTGACCTTGCGGTAGTCGATCGTCGCGAAGTTCACCGCGAGCTGGCGCCCGGCCGCGAGCGCGTCGTTCTGGGCGTTCTCGGTGACCCGGGCCTGCCACCAGTCGCGGCCGCGCGTGGCGGCGAGCACGACGGTGGCGACGAGCACCAGGGCGGTGAGCGCCCACAGCACCCGCACGGGTGTCGCGCGGCTCATCGAGCGGCCTCCTGCATGATCCACGACCACGAGTCTGCACCGGCCGCCCCACCGGTCGGAGCCAGGGGTGCCGACACCTGCGGTGCCCCGTCGGCGGCCGCCGCGTTGCCCAGCGGCAGCATCCGGTCGGCGAGCGAGAGCGGGTGCGACGACGCGACCCCGCTGCGCGGCCGCGGGGCGTTCTGGGCGCCGCGGACGTTGGAGGCAGAGCCTCGGGGCAGGGTGCAGCCGGCCTTGGTGTTGAGCGGCGGGAGGTTCTGCGTCTGGTTCGGGTCGGTGCGCTTGGTCCCGGAGTAGCCCTTGGTGCACACGACCGGGTCGTGGGCGGTCTGCACGCCGAAGTGCGCGGTGCCGTCGCCCGGGACCACGGTGTAGCCGCCGACGACGACCTCGGGGTAGGTGACGAACATCTGCTCGAGGCCGTCGACGCGAGAGGTCGTCACCTGGCCGATGGTGATGAAGTTCGCGATGAGCACGGCGAGGTCGGCCTGGTTGTCCTTGACGAGGCCCTCGAGCTCCTTGGACGCGACGACGCCGCGGTCGAGGATGAGCCGCAGGTCGCCGTCCGAGGCCTGGAGCGTCTCGGAGAGGTTGGCGAAGTCGGTCGCGAAGTTCCGGATCTGCGGGGACGTGTCCCGCTGGGTGTCGAGCACGGTCTTGCTCTGGTTGATGAGCCGGATGGTCTCTGGGAGCGCGTCGATCGCGGCCTGCGTGAGCAGGTCACCGTTGTCGATGAGGCGCGAGAGGTCGGGTCCGGCGCCGTCGAAGCCCTTGCCGAGCTCGTCGACGACGGTCCGGAGGTCGTCCTGGTCGACCGAGCGGACGGTCTTGTCGACGTGGAGGAGGAGCTCGTCGACGCGGATCGGGTATGCCGTGTCCTTGCGCGGGATGAGGTCTCCCGACACGAGCATGGGGCCGTCCGCGGTGCGTGGCTGGAGGTCGAGGTACTGCTCGCCCACGGCGGAGCGGTTCTCGACGACGGCCTTGGTGTCCTTGGGCACCTCGGTCCCCCGGTCGAGCTGGGCGACGACGAGGACGCCGTCCTTCTCGAGCTCGAGTCCGGAGACCCGGCCGACCTTGACCCCGCGGTAGGTGACCTCGGAGCCGACGAAGATCCCGCCGGACTGGGCGAACGACGCCTTGATCCTCGGGCCGCCGCCGAGGATCCGCTCGGTGAGCCCGATGTAGTTCGCGGACAGGATCGACACGGCGACGATGGTGATGAGGGTGAAGGCCGCGAGCTGGACCCGGGTGAACGTGCGGATCATGCGGCACCACCTCCGTACAGCGAGGTCCACGACTGGTCACCCGGGGCGCTCCCCGTGCACAGCGGCGGGCAGAGCGGGTTCGCCGGCGGCTTGGTCGTCGTGGGCCGGGGCGTGGGCACCTGGGGCACGGGCACCGACGGGATCGGCACCTGGGGCACCGGGACGCTCGGCAGGTTGGGCAGGGTCGGTCCCGGCGGCAGGGCCGGGCCTCCCCCGCTCTGCAGGATCTTGAGCTCGCGCAGGTCGAGGTCGGCGGAGATCGAGAGGTTGGTGTAGTCGCCCTTGATCGCGCCGAGGGCGGCGTCCGGGAAGGGGTAGGTGAGCAGCAGCTCGAGCGACTTGGGCAGCGCGTCGCCGGCCTTGTTGAGCTGGCCGAGGATGGGGCCGAGCAGCTTGAGGTTGGCGAGCAGGTCCTTCTTGGACCCCTGGATCACCGTCGTCCCGACGGCCCCGAGCCGGCTGAGGGCCTGGAGCATCTGGGTCAGCTGGATGCGCTGGTCGGCGAGGATCTTCAGCCCCTTGGGGATCTCCTCCAGGGTGCGGGCGATGAGGTCCTTCTGCGCCGCGAGCCGGGCCGCCAGCCGGTCGATCATGTCGATGGCCCGGACGATCTCGGCCTTCTGGTCCTCGAGCCCGCCGACGAAGGTGTTGAGCTCGCCGATGAGGTGCTTGATCTCGTCGGTGTTGCCCCGCAGTGCGTTGTTGAGCTCGCGCTCGATGACGGCGAGCTGGCCGACCCCGCCACCGTTGAGCAGCAGCGACATCGCCGAGAGGACCTCCTCGACCTCGGGGTTGCGGTTGGTGCGCTCGAGCGGGATGAGGTCTCCCTGCGACAGGGTCCCCACGCCCTTGCCGTCCTTGGGCGGGGCGAGGGCGATGTACTTCTCGCCGAGCAGCGAGGACTGCTTGAGCTCGGCGATGGCGTTGTCGGGCAGCTTGCTCGACTTCGGCACGCGCAGCGTGACCCGGGCGGTCCAGCCGTTGAGCTCGATCTTCTCGACCTGGCCCACGGCGACCTCGTCGATCTTGACCGCCGACTTGGGCACGAGGTCGAGGACGTCGGCGAAGTCGACCTTGATGGTCATCGACGGCCCGTCACCCTTGGCGCCCCCGGGCAGCGGGAGGTCGAAGGCCCCCTGGCAGGAGGTCAGGGTCACGGCCACGGCAGCAGCCACCGCCACGGCGCGCAGCCGGCGGAACCCCCGGGGTGGGCGCGGGTACGACGTTCTGCGTGGGCCGGCATACGTCATGGCTTCTCCTTCGGGAGCAGTCCACCGAGGGTCACGTCGGCACCCCGGACCGCCACGCCGGGCGTCTGCGCCGCGGGCTCGGCCGTCGCCGCGGGCGCCGCGGCGGTGGCTCCGGCCGCCGTGAGGGCGGGCGGGACCGCCGACAGGCCGGGCAGGTTGAGCACGCCCGGGAGCGGCAGGCCGCCCTTGGGGATGAGCTGCTGGAGCGTCGCGCAGAGGTTGGTGTTGCCGGTGCCCGTCGGGCCCGTGATGAGCGAGCACAGGATGAGTGCCGGGTCGTCGAGGCCCTCGACGTTGGCCCGGGTGTCGAGCGTGCCCGACGACGGGTTGTAGGCGAGCTGGAGGTTCGACAGGGCGACTGGCGCGTTGTCCAGGGTGGCGGCCAGGCTGTCGCGCTTGGCCGCGACCGCGGACGTCAGGGCTGTGAGCTGGTCGACGTCCTGGGTGATGAGCGCACGGTTGTCCTTGACGAACGTCGAGACCTCGGCGAGGGCGACGGCGAGGTTCTTGAGCGCCGCGGCGAGGTCGTCGCGCTCGCCGTCGAGCTGGTCCGAGACCTTGGACAGGTCGGTGTTGAGCCGCCGGACCTGGGCGTCGTTGGTGGCGAGCATCCCGGTGAAGGTGTCGAGGTTCTTCACCGTGGCGAAGAGGTCACCGCGGCCCTCGGCGAAGGTCTGGACCGCCTGCGAGAGGTTGCGGTTCATCTCGTGGAGGTTCGCGCCGTTGCCCTTGAGGTTGCGGGCGCCGGTGTCGAGGACCCGGGTCAGGGCGCCCTCCTTGTTGGCGCCCTCCGGGCCCAGCGCCACCATGAGGTCGTCCAGGCTCTGCGAGACCCGGTCGAGCTCGACGGGGACGGCGGTGCGCTCGCGCGGGATCGTCGCGCCGGACTTCATCGTCGGCCCTGCCGTCCAGGCGGGGAGCAGCTGGACGTAGCGGTCGCTCACGAGCGAGGGAGCCACCACCGCGGCCTTGGCGTCGGCCGGGACCTTGACGTCCTCGTCGACCTCGAAGATCACCCGCACGCTCTCGCCGCGCGGCTCGACGGCGGTCACCGTGCCCACGCGGACACCGAGGACCCGGACGTCGGAGCCGGGGAAGAGCCCGACGGCCCGCCCGAACTCACCGGTCACCGTGACCTTGTCGCCGCGCGGCCACCAGACGAAGGCGGCCGCGACGAGGCCGACGACGACGAGCGCCGCGACGACCTTGCTCAGGATGCCTGCGTTCTTCATCGCCCCACCGTCCCGACGGGAACCGTGAGGTTCTGGATGTAGGTGTCGAACCAGCGGCCGGTGCCGAGCGTGCTCGCGAAGACGCGGGTGAACGGCGCCATCGCGTCGATGGTCCGGGTGAGGTCGGCCTCGTGCTTGCGCAGCGTCGCGAGCACGCCGTTGAGCTGCTTGAGGGCCGGGCCGAGCTGGGCCCGGTTGTCCCGGACGAGACCGGTGATCTGGACCGCCATGGCGCTGGTGTTCGTGAAGAGCGTGTGAATCGCGTCGCGCCGCTCGTAGAGCTCGGCGAGGAGCAGGTCGGCGTCGACGATGATCTTCTCGATGACCTTGTTCTGGTCGGCCAGCGTGCCCGAGACCGAGTTGGCGGCCTTGAGCAGCGTCCGGAGCTCCGTGTCGCGGCTGGCCACCGTGCGCGAGAGCCGGCTCAGGCCGTCGAGTGCGAGCGTGACGTTGGCGGGGGTGTCGGTGAACTCGCGCGCCATCGTGTCGAGCGAGTCGGCGAGCTGCTTGGTGTCGATCTGCTCGGTCGTCTCGGTGAGGTCCGAGAAGGCGTCGATGATGTCGTAGCTCGAGACGGTGCGCGAGGTCGGGATCGTCGTGCCCTCGGCCATCTGGCCGCGACCCTTGGGCTCGAGCGAGACGTACTTCTGGCCGAGCAGGGTCTTCATCCGGATCGACGCGCCCGACTGGGGGCCAAAGGCGACGTCCTCGGTGATGCGGAAGTCGACGTCGACCTTGTTGCCGGCGAGGCGGATGTCCTTGACCTTGCCGACCCGCACGCCGGCGATCCTCACCTCGTCGCCGGAGCGCAGGCCGCCGGCCTCGGTGAACGACGCGGAGTAGTCCTGGCCGCCACCGATGAGGGGCAGCGAGGACGCGTTGAACGCCGCGAACAGCACGAGCGCGATGACCGCCAGACCGACGATGCCGATCTTGAGCGGGTCACGGGAGCGGAACGGGGTGCTCATCGGCACCTCGCAGCGGCCACGTTGTAGCCCAGGCCACCCGGTGTGGGACCGGTCGGCAGGGCGAGGTTCTTGACGTCGAAGTGGCAGAGGTAGAAGTTGAACCACGAGCCGTAGGTCGCCGTCCGCGTGATCGCCGCGATCTTGCCCGGCGAACCGGTGATGAACTTCTCGTATGCCGCGGTGTTGGCCGGCTTGTTGAGCGTCGCTCCCAGCGCGCCCAGCTGGGCGATGTCGTTCTTGATGTCCGGGCGACCGGCCGCGAGCAGCTGCGCGGTCTCGTCGGTGACCGAGTTGATGTTGGTCAGCGACTCACCGATCGCCTTGCGGTCGGCGGAGAGCCCGGAGACGAAGCGCTGGAGCTGGATGAGCAGCTCACCGAGGGCGTCGTCGTGCTGCTCGACGGTCGAGAGCGTGGTCGTGAGGTTGGTGATGACGTTGCCGATGACCTTGTCGCGGTCGGCCAACGTGCTCGTGAGCGAGGCCGTCTGGCCGAGGAGGGTGTTGATGTTGCCGCCCTCCCCCTGCAGGACCGAGATGATCTGGCCCGAGAGCTCGTTGACCTGCTTGGGCGAGAGCGCCGCGAAGAGCGGCTTGAAGCCGTTGAATAGGACGGTGAGGTCGAGGGCGGGGTGGGTGCGCTCGAGGGGGATGGTCGCGCCGTCCTTGAGCGGGGTCGCCGCCCCCGGGCCCTGGGTCAGGGAGATGTAGCGCTCGCCGATGAGGTTGCGGTACTTGATCGTGGCGACCGTGCCCTGGGTGAGGACGCTCGAGGCGAGCACGTCGAAGGTGACGTCGGCGTTGGTCCGGTCCTTGGCGACCTCGATCTTCTTGACCGTGCCGACGCGGACACCCGCGATCCGGATCTCGTGGCCCTTGGCCAGTCCGGTGACGTCGCTGAAGCGTGCGGTGAACGAGTTGCGGTCGCCCGGCTGGATGTTGGCGATGGTCGCGGCGAGCGTCGCCGTGGCGAGGATGGTGACGATCGCGAAGATGATGAACTTCACGAGGCTCGAGGTGGTCTTCACTGGCTCACCACCGTGCCGCGCATCATGGGACCGGCGAGCAGGGTTGCGAGAGAGGCGTCCTCACCCTCGGGCAGACCGACGAGCGCGCCGACGACCTTCTGCTCCTCGACCGTCCCGGCGAGGCCCGCGTCCACCGTGGGGATCCGGGCGCCCTCGGGTGCGAGGAAGGCCTGGGGCAGGGCGGAGTGGCTCACGTAGGTCGGCGCACCGGCCGAGCCGTCGTCGAACTTCGAGCCGCCACGCGGGTTGTCCTGGTTGCCGAACTTCGTCGGCAGTCCCTTGCAGTCGGGCGCGCGCTTGTCGCGCCAGGCAGGTTCCTCGCCGGGGCGGTAGCCCGGGCGCTGCTGCGGCAGCTCCATGGTGATGTGGAACATCCCGTCACGGAAGATCTGGCGGGCGCGGGGCAGCCACCCCACGAGCCCCTGGGTGAAGCAGGGATAGATCGGTGAGTGCTTGGCGAGGACCTCGAGGGTGGGGCGCTGGACCCGGCCGACCTGGATGATCCGGTTCTGGTTGGTCTCGAGGAACCCGGCGGTCGTGTTGGCGAACCCGGCCGTGCCCGCCAGGAACCCGGCGAGCTCCTTCTGCTTCTCGACGATCGTCGTGTTCGTCGTGAGCAGCGCCTTGGCCGCGCGGAGCAGCTCGGGTGCCGCGACGGCATACGTGCTCGCGAGGTCCGCGAGACCCGAGATGTCGGCCTGGATCGTCGGCATGTGCGGGTTGAGCTGGGTGAAGTACTGGTCGACGAGCACGAGGTTCTTGCCGAGCTTGGCACCGCGTCCGTCGAGCGCCGAGGCCAGCGCGTTGAGGGTGGCCGACAGCTTGGCCGGCTCGACCGCGCGCAGCAGCGGCAGGAGGTCCTCGAAGACCTGCTCGAGCTCGATGGCGAGGGTCGTGCGGTCCTGCGGGATGACGTCGCCGGCCCGGATGGAGCGGCCCTGGTTGCCTTCGGGCGGGACGAGGTCGACGAAGCGCTCACCGAAGAGCGTCTTGGGCAGCAGGCGGGCGCTCACCTTGGCAGGGATGAGGTCGACCATCTCGGGCTTGAGCGCGAGGCCCAGGGTGACACCGTCGCCGTGCGGCTCGATCGACCGGACCTCGCCGACGATGAGGCCGCGGATCTTGACGTCCGAGGCCTCCTGCAGCTGGCTACCGATCCGGTTGGTCTCGAGGTTGACCTTGACGACGTCGGTGAAGACCTTGTTGAACGACGCGATCGAGAGCGAGAGGAGCAGGGCGACGACGACGAGGAACGCCACACCGTAGGTGCGGTGGCCGAGTCGTCCGAGAGCTGCGCTGTTGGCCATGGCTAACCCGCGATCCTCACCGTCGTCGTCGCGCCCCAGACGGCGAGCGAGAAGAAGAAGTCGACGAGGTTGATGGCGACGATGGAGGTCCGCACGGCCTTGCCCACGGCCACGCCGACGCCGGCCGGGCCGCCGCTGGCGGTGTAGCCGTAGTAGCAGTGGATCAGGATGATGATCACCGCGAAGACGAGCACCTTGAGGAACGAGTAGAGGATGTCGACCGGCGGTAAGAACAGGTGGAAGTAGTGGTCGTAGGTCCCCTTGGACTGCCCGAAGTAGTCGGTGACGATGAACCGGGTGGCCGCGTAGGACGACAGCAGGCCGAGCACGTAGAGCGGGATGACGGCGATGAAGCCGGCGATCATGCGGGTCGTCACGAGGAACGGCAGCGACGGGATGCCCATGACCTCGAGCGCGTCGACCTCCTCGGAGATGCGCATGGCTCCGAGCTGGGCGGTGAAGCCGCAGCCGACGGTGGCGGCGAGAGCGAGGCCGGCGACGAGCGGGGCGATCTCACGGGTGTTGAGGTAGGCCGCGAGGAAGCCGGCGAACGCGCCCGTGCCGAGCTGGTTGAGCGAGGAGTAGCCCTGCAGGCCCACCTGGCTGCCGGTGAAGAACGCCATGAAGGTGAGGACTCCGACGGTGCCGCCGATGACGCTCAGGGCACCGCTGCCGAGGGAGACCTCGGCCAGGAGGCGCAGGACCTCCTTCTTGTAGCGGCGGATGGTGCGCGGGCTCCAGGCGATCGAGCGCACGTAGAAGTGCATCTGGTCGCTCAGCGAGTCCAGCGCCTTGCCCGGTCGGGCAGCGAGGTCCTTGGTCCGGCTCATCGTGTGCTCACCCCTCAGACCTTCTGCGGAACGACTTGGAAGTAGATCGCCGAGACGACGAAGTTGATGACGAACAGGAACATGAAGGTGATGACGACGCTCTGGTTCACCGCGTCGCCGACGCCCTTGGGGCCACCACCGGCCGTGAGGCCCTTGTAGGAGGCGACGAGGGCCGCGACCGCACCGAAGAGCAGGGCCTTGATCTCCGAGGTCCAGAGGTCGGCGAGCTGGGCCAGGGCCGTGAACGACGCGAGGTAGGCGCCCGGTGTGCCGCCCTGGATGACGACGTTGAAGAAGTAGCCGCCCGCGACACCGACGACCGAGACGAGCCCGTTGAGGAGGACCGCGACGAGCATCGCCGCGAGCACCCGGGGCACGACGAGGCGCTGGATCGGGCTGATGCCCAGCACCTCCATCGCGTCGAGCTCCTCGCGGATCTTGCGCGAGCCCAGGTCGGCACAGATGGCCGAGCCACCGGCGCCGGCGATGAGCAGGGCCGTGACGATCGGCGAGGCCTCACGCACGACCGCGAGGACGCTGGCCGCTCCGGTGAACGACTGGGCGCCGAGCTGACGGGTGAGCGTGCCGAGCTGGAGCGCGATGACCGCGCCGAACGGGATCGACACCAGCGCCGTCGGCACGATCGTCACCGAGGCGATGAACCAGCACTGCTGGATGAACTCCTTGGTCTGGAACGGCCGCTTCGGCAGGGCACGCAGGACGTCGAGGGCCATCGCGAAGAAGGCACCCGCCTGCTTGAGCGGGCCGGTGAGGAGGTTCATCGGGTCGCCGCCTCGTCACGCGACTGGTTGACGCCGGGGACGCCGGCGTTGCCGGACTCGAACGAGCCCGGTGGCGGGGTCACGCCGTTCTCGCGGCACCACTCCCCCGGGGCCTTCTCGGCGCGACGGGGCGTGCCGTCGCTCGTACCGAGCTGGAGCGGGATGGGCGGCAGCGGCGGCAGCTCCTGGCCCGACTCCGCAGCCAGCTCGTCGGCGTCCTTCTCCTCGGACATGCCGATCGGGCCGATGGTCTGCGCGTTGAGGAACTGGCGCACCACCGGCTCCTCCGAGCTGAGCAGCATCTCGCGCGGTCCGAACATCGCGAGGTGGCGGTGGTAGAGCAGGCCGATGTTGTCGGGGACCGTGCGCGCGGTGTTGATGTCGTGGGTGACGATGAGGAACGTCGCGTCGATCTGCGCGTTGAGGTCGATGAAGAGCTGGTTGATGTAGGACGTGCGCACCGGGTCCAGGCCGGAGTCGGGCTCGTCGATGAGGAGGATCTCGGGGTCGAGGACGAGGGCGCGGGCGAGGCCGGCGCGCTTGCGCATGCCGCCGGAGATCTCGCCGGGCAGCTTGTCCTCGGCCCCGGAGAGACCGACGAGGTCCATCTTCTCGAGGACGATGTTCCTGATGTCGCTCTCGGACTTCTTCGTGTGCTCACGCAGCGGGAACGCGACGTTGTCGTAGAGGCTCATCGACCCGAACAGGGCGCCGTCCTGGAAGAGCACGCCGAAGAGCTTGCGGACCTCGTAGAGGTCGGCCTCCTTGAGCGTCACGAGGTCGTCGCCGTTGATGATGATCGAGCCCTTGTCGGGCTTGAGCAGGCCGACGAGGGTCTTGAGGAAGACCGACTTGCCGGTGCCGGACGGACCGAGCATCACGGAGATCTCGCCCGGGGGGAGGGTGAGGGTGACGTCGTTCCAGATCTGCTGGGACCCGAAGGACTTCGTCAGCCCTTGGACGTCGATGGCGACACCCATGTCACAACCTCATTTCCGGCCCGAGTTGCGTGGCAGGGGGTCGTCGCCGCGGGCTGGGCCCGGGCGACCGTGCAACAGGGCTTCGGCGAAGTTACCCCGGGGTTACCTCGGAAACAAGTTGCAGCCACGGAGAGCAGTCAAGGTCACAACGGGCCTCCGTGGCGGATTGGCGTCGACCCAACGACGAAACGACCCCCGTTCCAAGGAACGGGGGTCGTAGTCGCGACGTGCGAGAGACGATCAGGCGTCGGCCTGGGCGTCGTCCTCGAGGAGGTTGCGCGTCTTGGTGAAGTCGAGCGGGACACCGGGGCCCATCGTCGTCGACATCGTGGCCTTGCTGATGTAGCGGCCCTTGGAGGAGGCCGGCTTGAGACGCAGGATCTCCTCCAGCGCGGCGGCGTAGTTCTCGACGAGCGCCTTCTCGTCGAAGGACGCCTTGCCGATGATGAAGTGGAGGTTCGCGTGCTTGTCGACGCGGAACTCGATCTTGCCGCCCTTGATGTCGGTGACGGCCTTGGCCGTGTCCATCGTGACCGTGCCGGTCTTCGGGTTGGGCATGAGGCCACGCGGGCCGAGGACCTTGCCGAGACGACCGACCTTGCCCATGAGGTCAGGGGTGGCGACGATCGCGTCGAAGTCGAGCCAGCCGCCGGCGACCTTCTCGAGCAGGTCGTCGGAACCGACGAAGTCGGCGCCGGCAGCCTTGGCGGCCTCGGCCTTGTCGCCGTTGGCGAAGACGAGGACGCGGGCGGTCTTGCCCGTGCCGTTGGGGAGGTTGACCGTGCCACGGACCATCTGGTCGGCCTTGCGGGGGTCGACGCCGAGTCGCATGGCGACCTCGACCGTCTCGTCGTACTTGGCCTTGGCGCCGGCCTTGGCGAGGCGGACGGCCTCGAGCGGGGCGTAGGCCTTGTCGCCGTCGATCTTCTCCGCGGTGGCGCGGTAGCTCTTGCTGCGCTTCATGTCTGCTCCTGTGTGTCAGGGATGGAGTTGTGGTCCGGGCCAGCGCTGGCCCTCCCACGCGCTTGCCCCAGGTGGGGAAACGCTTCCCGTATGCCGGCCGCCCGCGTGGGCGGACGGCATACGGAACGGTCGTGGTGACCTCAGGAGAGGTCGGTCTCGATGCCCATCTGGCGCGCGGTGCCGGCGATGATCTTCATCGCGGCGTCGACGTCGTTGGCGTTGAGGTCGGGCATCTTCTGCTCGGCGATCTCGCGGACCTGGTCCTTGGTGAGCTTGGCGACCTTGGTCTTGTGCGGCTCGCCGGAGCCCTTCTGGACGCCAGCGGCCTTCTTGATGAGCTCGGAGGCCGGCGGGGTCTTCGTGATGAAGGTGAAGGTGCGGTCTTCGAAGACGGTGATGACGACGGGGATGATGTTGCCCCGCTGGTGCTCGGTCGCAGCGTTGTAGGCCTTGACGAACTCCATGATGTTGACGCCGTGCTGACCGAGGGCCGGGCCGACGGGGGGAGCCGGGGTCGCGGCACCTGCCTGGATCTGCAGGTTGATGTAGCCGGAGACCTTCTTGCTCTTGGGAGGCATGTTCTGTGTTCCTTTGTTGGTTGTGGGCCCACGCCGTGGGCGATGACCCGGTTGCAGTGCTGCGGAGCGTCAGATCTTGGCGACCTGGCTGAACGACAGCTCGACCGGGGTCTCCCGGCCGAAGATGGAGACGAGGACCTTGAGCTTCTGGCTCTCGGCGTTGATCTCGGAGATCGTCGCCGGCAGGGTCTCGAAGGGGCCGTCCATGACGGTGACCGACTCGCCGATCTCGAAGTCGACGAGCGGGGTGTCGGCGGACGAGCCACCGGAGGAGGCGGGCGAGCCGGGGGCCGCAGCAGCGGCTGCGGCCATCTCGAGCTCGGCCGGCTTGATCATCGTGTAGACCTCGTCGAGGCTCAGCGGCACCGGCTGGTGCGCGTTGCCGACGAAGCCGGTGACACCGGGCGTGTGGCGCACGGCGCCCCACGACTCGTCGGTGAGGTCCATGCGGACGAGGACGTATCCGGGCATCCGGACCCGGCGGACCAGCTTGCGCTGACCGCTCTTGATCTCGGTGACCTCCTCCATGGGGACCTCGATCTCGAAGATGAAGTCCTCCATGTTGAGGGACTGGATCCGGGTCTCGAGGTTGGTCTTCACGCGGTTCTCGTAGCCCGCGTAGGAGTGGATGACGTACCAGTCGCCGAACTTGCTGGCGAGGTCCTCCTTGAACGCCTTGACCGGGTCGATGTCGGTCGGGACGACGTCGCCGTCCTCGTCGGACTCGGTCGTCGCGGCCTCGAGGGTGCTCTCGGCGGGGGCGTCGTCGTCGGACTCGTCGGAGTCGGACTCGTCGCTGTCGTCGG
Source organism: Knoellia locipacati (assembly GCF_007992835.1). Taxonomy (GTDB): domain Bacteria; phylum Actinomycetota; class Actinomycetes; order Actinomycetales; family Dermatophilaceae; genus Knoellia; species Knoellia locipacati. The sequence continues at coordinate 415,049 of NZ_BKBA01000008.1, read as the reverse complement.
ACTCGGACTCGTCGGTGTCGACGTCGTCGGCCGGGTCGGAGATGGGGGCGTCGAGGAACGCGGGGGCGGTGTCGCCGAGGGACAGCGACTCACGCTGAGCGGCGCTCTCGGTGTCGTCGACGGCGAGGGTCTCGGGGTCGCCGGAGGTCGACTCGGCGTCCTGGGACGTCGTGTGGTCGGACACTGCAGACCTACTTCCTGTACAGCGGTGGGTTCAATCGTGGGGCGGGCGCGGCGTCTCGGACGCGCCCGGGGGCTCAGCCCCCGTTGCCGAAGACCAGGCCGACGAGCTTCTGGAAGCCGAAGTCGAGCCCGGACACGAGCGCCATCATCACCGAGACGAACACGATGACGACGAGCGTGTAGTTCCACAGCTCGGAGCGCGTGGGGCGCACGACCTTGCGGAGCTCGTCGAGGATCTGGCTGATGAACAGACCCAGGGAGCCGAACAGCCGTGACACGGGGTTGCCACTCTTGCCGGCGCGCTTGCTCGCCTGGCGTGAGTCGCGGGACTCGCCCACTTCCGTCACGGTTCCTCTTCTCCGAGATGATCTGAACGTGCAGGGCAGGAGGGACTCGAACCCCCAACCGCCGGTTTTGGAGACCGGTGCTCTACCAATTGAGCCACTGCCCTAGGAACGCACCCGTTGGGTGAGTGGTTCCGGAGGTGTCGGCAGGCATGACGAATCATGGTGCTTTCACCGAAGGAACAGCATACGTGACGCCCCGGCCCGACGCGAAACCGTCGGACCGAGGCGCCCCGACCGCCGTCAGCCGAGCGGAACCGGGCCGAGGGCGCCCCCTGCTCCTGGTCGCCCGTCGTCCCCGTCACGGGCCGCTCGCTCGTGACGGGGACGACTCATGGCCTCAGCGGGACTTCAGCGGCACGGACCCGAAGAGGACCCGGTGGTCGGAGTCGGTGATCTTGCGAGCGTGCTCGGTGCCACCCTGCGAGCGCGAGTCGACCTTGGAGACGAAGATGTAGTCGATCTTCTTCTTGTAGAAGGTGTTGAGGCCGCCCCGCGCGGGCTTGCCGGTCCTCATCTGGTGCAGCTCACGGAACGGACCCGTCGCGGTGCTGCCGCCATCGGCGTACATGTAGTCCATCGCGGCGTCGCCGGGGCGGCTGTTGAAGTCGCCACCGACGATGACCCTGAGCTTGTCGCCGGTGATCCAGCCGTTCGCCTTGTCGCGGATCGCTGACGCGGTGGCCTCACGGACCGGGTCGAACCGGTCACCGCCTGCGGCGAGGTGGGTCGAGCAGGCGCGCGTCTTGCGGGCCGAGTGCGTGAAGGTCACGCAGGCCAGGCCGTAGGTGTGACCGCCCTCCTGCTGCGCGCCGAGGTTGTGCTTGGACGTGCCGACACGGTTGCCGCCGGTCCACACGGCCATCTCACCCACGCCCTTGCCGCCGCAGTTCTTGTTGACCGCCTTGCGCTCGCGGTAGACCGCCTGGCCGAGCTTCTTGATGCGGTCGACCTGCTGGGCGCAGACCTCCTGGAACAGCAGGACCTCACCGCCCGGGTGCTCCCTGGCCTGCTGGGCCACCCGGTCGACGGCGGAGTTCTTCTTCTGCAGGTTGTGCGAGATGACGAAGATCGACGAGGGCGCCGCCTGGGCGCTCGTCGCGGTGGCGGCGCCGATGGCGCCGGTGAGGGCCAACGTGGCCACCGCGAGCGCGGCGCCGTGGCGGGTCTGGGTACGTGTCATGTCTCCCCCGAGTCGGGACATGGGACGCCGCGTCTCGGCCCCCCGGGGTCCTCACCATCGCAGTGTGAGAGGGCTCGGGCCATGGGGAGGAGTCCCCGGTCGCACGGTGGGCGTCCCCAGTGTGAACGGGTCTGCCACGGCTGCACCGGGTCTGGAAGCATGGACCCGTGACCGAGTCGACCGCCACCGCCCTGTCGTCCCTCTCCCCCGCCGAGCTCGAGGCGTTCCTCGAAACCCAGCGCACGGCATACGCCGCTCTCAAGGATCGCGGGCTCACGCTCGACCTCACGCGCGGCAAGCCGTCGGTCGAGCAGCTCGACCTCAGCAACGAGCTGCTCAGCCTCCCGCGCGGGCACAAGGACGCGAGCGGGACCGACGTGCGCAACTACGGCGGCCTGTCGGGGATCACCGAGCTGCGCCAGATGTTCGCCGACCTGTTGTGGGTCGAGACCGAGCAGGTCGTCGCCGGCGGCAACTCGAGCCTGACGATGATGCACGACTGCCTCGTCCAGCTCCTGCTCCACGGCGCTCCCGACTCGCCGCGTCCGTGGGGGCAGGAGGAGACGGTGAAGTTCGTCTGCCCCGTCCCGGGCTACGACCGGCACTTCACGATGCTCGCGTCCTACGGCATCGAGATGCTCACCGTGCCGATGAACGACGACGGCCCCGACGTCGCCGCCGTGCGCGAGCTCGTCAAGGACCCCGCGGTCAAGGGCATGTGGATCGTCCCGACCTACGCGAACCCGTCGGGCTCGACCTGCTCGCAGGAGGTCGCCAGCGCGCTCGCGTCGATGGAGACGGCGGCCCCCGACTTCCGCATCTTCTGGGACAACGCCTACGCCTTCCACCACCTCACCGAGGACGAGGCCAAGAGCGCCGACATCATCACGCTCGCCTCGGGCTCGGGCCACCCGAACCGGCCGATCATGTTCGCGTCGACCTCCAAGATCACCTTCGCCGGCTCCGGTGTCGCGTTCCTCGCGGCGTCCAAGGCGAACGTCGACTGGTACCTCGGGCACCAGCAGTTCGCCTCCATCGGCCCGGACAAGGTCAACCAGCTGCGGCACGTGCAGTTCTTCGGCACCGCCGACGGCGTGCGCGAGCACATGAGGAAGCACCGCGAGATCCTCGGCCCGAAGTTCGCCGCGGTCGACGAGGCGCTCACCTCGGCCCTCGCCGGTCGTGAGGTCGCGACGTGGTCCAAGCCCTCGGGTGGCTACTTCGTCAACCTCGACGTCCTCGACGGCACGGCCTCCCGCGTCGTCGAGCTCGCCAAGGGTGCGGGCATCGCGCTCACCCCGGCCGGCGCCTCGTTCCCGCTCGGCCACGACCCGCGCGACCGCAACATCCGCCTGGCGCCCTCGTTCCCCGTCCTCGACGAGGTCGAGGCCGCGATGGCGGGCGTCGCGACGTGCGTCCTCCTCGCTGCCGCCGAAAAGCTTGCGGGCGTGCGAGGCTGAGGTCATGAGCGACCAGCCCGGAACCGAGAGCTTCGACGACGACCTGGGCTCGATGAGCCTCGACGACAGCGTGGACGCCGGAGGCGGCCAGCCCGACCTGCTCGACTCGAGCGAGGGCGACAACCTGCCGGTGTCGCCGCCGGACCTGCAGCCGCGCAACACGGAGTGGGGCACCACAGCGTCGGAGCAGGCGCAGGAGGAGACGATCGACCAGCGCATCGCGCAGGAGGTCCCTGACCCCGACTCGGCCTACGGCGCACCGGACAACGAGTCGGGGCTCGACCCCGAGCCGCGCGCGGGCGGGGACGACGTCGACTCCATCGCCGCCGAGGACGACTTCCTCGGGGAGCCGGACGACGACGGTGACGAGGACCTCGACGCCGGGTCGCTGACGAGCCCGGACGAGGGCCTTGGCCCCGACGAGGAGAAGGCCCTCGTGGCCGAGGAGGGCTTCGGTGGCCGCGGCGACTCCGCGGACGTGTCGGCCGAGGAGTCGGCCATGCACATCGTCGAGGAGTGAGCCCCGACCCGCCCGGGGCGGTCCGCGAGCGCGACACCGCCACCCTCCCCAAGGCGCACCTGCACCTGCACTTCACCGGCTCGATGCGGGTCTCCACCGTGCGCGAGATGTCGCAGGCGCACGGACTGCGGCTGCCGTCCGCCCTCGGCGACGACTGGCCGGTGACCTTCGAGACGCGCGACGAGCGTGGGTGGTTCCGCTTCCAGAGCCTCTACGACGCCGCCCGCCACTGCGTGCGCGGCGAGTCGGACATGCGCCGGATCGTGCGCGAGGCCGCTCTCGACGACGGCGCCGAGGGGTCGCGCTGGCTCGAGCTCCAGGTCGACCCGACGTCGTACGCGCCGTTCGTCGGCGGCATCACCCCCACCCTCGAGATCGTCCTCGACGAGGCGGCCTCGGTGTCGCGTGAGCCGGGCGCGGCGCAGGTCGGCGTCATCGTCGCGGCCTCGCGGATGCGTCACGAGCTCGAGGCGCGAACCCTGGCGCGCCTCGCAGCCCGGTATGCCGGCGAGGGACCGGGTGCCGTCGTGGGCTTCGGCCTGAGCAACGACGAGCGACGTGGTGAGACCGAGGCGTTCGCGCCCGCCTTCGCGATCGCTCGTCGTGCCGGGCTCGCGCTCGTGCCGCACGCGGGTGAGCTGTTGGGACCGGACGCGATCGAGCGGACCCTCACATCCCTGTCGCCGGACCGGCTCGGGCACGGCGTCCGGTCGATCGAGGACCCCCGGACCCTGGACCGGGTCGTCGAGGACGGCGTCGCGCTCGAGGTGTGCCCGGGGAGCAACATCTCGCTGGGCGTCTACGACGGGATCGACGACGTGCCGCTGCGCCAGCTCGTCGATGCCGGGGCGACGGTGGCCCTGGGCGCCGACGACCCGCTGATCTTCGGCTCGCGGCTGCAGGAGCAGTACGAGGTGGCGCGCGTGCTGGAGTTCACCGACGCCGAGCTCGCCGACCTCGCCCGGGCCTCGCTGCGGGCCTCGCGTGCGCCCACCGAGGTGCGCGAGACGGCATACGCCGACATCGACGCGTGGCTCGCGCAGTGACGCACGGTGGCTGAGACGCAGGGCACCGACGACGAGCGCTGGCTCGTGGTCGACGGTCGCCGGTGGCGGCGCCAGGACCCGGCGCTGCCTCCCGAGGTCGCCGAGCGGCTGCTGTCGCACCTCGGGCGTGGACGTTCGGGGGTGCGCTCGGCCACGAAGGCCGGTGAAGACCCGGCACCCTCGCGTCGTCGGGTCGACCTCGCCAAGCACGGGCTCGGTGAGCGCGGGACGGCATGGTGGGACCAGGACGACGCCGAGCGGCGCCGTCGCTGGGAGGAGGCGCTGGATGAGCTCGACCGACTCGACGACTGACGCCGGGGTGGTGTCAGGGAGTGGTGGTGCTGGTGGCGGCGCTGCCGGTGATGGTGGCCGCGTGCGGCTCCTCCTGCTCGCCGACACCCACCTTCCGGCTCGCGCGCGCGACCTGCCCCGGCAGGTGTGGGCGGAGGCCGAGGCCGCCGACGTCGTCATCCACGCCGGGGACTGGGTGACACCTGACCTGCTCGATGCGCTGGAGGCGAGGGCGGCACGAGTCGTCGGTGTGTGGGGCAACAACGACGGCGCGGAGCTGCGACGCCGGCTTCCCGAGGTGGCGCACGTGGAGCTCGGCGGCCTGCGGTGGGGCGTGGTCCACGAGACCGGCCCCAAGCAACGGCGCGAGGAGCGGATGCGCGCGGAGCACCCCGACGTCGACGTCCTCGTCTTCGGGCACAGCCACATCCCGTGGGACACCGAGCACGACGGGCTCCGGCTGCTCAACCCGGGCTCGCCCACGGACCGGCGGCGTCAGCCGACCTGCACCTATCTCACCTGCACGGTCGGTGGTGGCGTCATCTCCGGGCTCGAGCTGCACCGCCTGCCGGTGCGGGGGCGCTGAGCGGGTCGCGGGGCGCGGGCGCTGAGCGCGGGCCGCTGGGCACGGACCGCGGGGCTCTCAGCAGTCCGGCGCGGGGCCCGAGCAGGCGGAGTGGTCGGCGGGGACGTCGGCCGTGACGCGGGCGAGGAGAGAGCGGAAGAGATCGGCCTCGTCATCCGTGAGAGCGCCGAGGACGCCGCGCTCGACCTCGCGGATGCGTGCCGAGGCGCTGCCCAAGGTCTTGCCACCCTTGCCGGTGAGGACCACCTGCCGGGCGCGGCGGTCGGCCGGGTCCGGGCGTCGCGTCACCATGCCGGCCTTCTCGAGGTCGTCGACGAGGTAGGTCATGACGGTGCGGTCGATGCCGAGCCGCAGGGCGATCGTCGCCTGGTTGCTGCACACACCCTCGGCGGCGATCGACAGGATCTGGAACCCACGAGGTCCACCGGGCAGCTGGTCGACGACTCCGCGGGCGGACTCGAGGTAGCGCCGCAGCAGTGCTCCGAGCGCCTGACCGAGGTCGACGTCCGCGGCGCGGGCCTGCGCCTGCACGGGGACGTCGTTCACCTGGGTCATACGTCGAGTCTAGCGGAGAAGGCTGCTGTCGCGATCATCGATTTGCACGATGATCTGTTTGACATACTATCTTGGCGGAAGACCACCCGGTCTCCCCACCTCTGAACCAGGAGCACGCGATGAGCACGATCTTCCGGCTGGACTCCAGCATCCGCACCGAGGGCTCGGTGAGCCGAGCCGTCGCTGACACCCTCGAGGCCTCCATCGTCGAGGCGGAGGACGCGGACACGACCGTCGTCCGGCGCGACGTCGGGATGAACCCGCTCGCCAACGACGTCTGGGCGACCTCGGCGTTCGCCGGTTTCGTCGCCGAGGAGGACCGCACCGACGCGCAGGTCGCCGCCAAGGCCGTCGCCGCCGAGCTGGCCGACGAGCTGGTGGCCGCCGACGCCATCGTCGTCGCGACCTCGCTCTACAACTTCGGCGTCTCGCAGCACCTCAAGACCTGGATCGACACCGTGATCTCCGACCCCCGCTTCGCGCCGGGCACCGAGACGGTCAAGGGCAAGCCGGCGTTCCTCGTCATCGCCCGCGGTGGCGGCTACGCCGAGGGAACCCCGCGCGAGGGCTGGGACCACGCCACGGCATACCTGCGTCGGATCTTCGAGGACGTCTGGGGGCTGGACCTCGACGTCATCGAGACCGAGCTGACCCTCGCGGAGGTCACGCCGCAGATGGCCGAGCTGCGCGACCTCGCTCGCCAGCAGCTCGCGGAGTCGCACGAGGTCGCCCGCACCAGCGGCCGGTCGGTGACCCTCAAGCTGCGCAGCGCAGCCTGATCGTCGCGCCCCAGCGGGGCGCCGCGCACGTGTCCGGCAGAGGAGTGCCTTTGCTCCGCGTCGGGACGCAAAGACACCCCCATCTGCTCCACCCTGTGACGCAACAGGCCCGTGCGTCACAGGTGGGAGCGAATGGGGGTGTCTTTGCGTCAGCACGCGGGGCAACGGAGTCACGGGTTGTCCACAGCCTCGGCCGGCAGGTGGTGCCGTCCACAGGTCGGGCGTGGCGCTCTGGAGCGCGGCGGGAGGTCGGCGCACTGTCGACGGCATGACACCTGAGCAGCGCGCGGCCAAGCGAGCCGCGGACCTCGACGAAGCCACTGCCCGGCTCACGGTCGCCGGCACCGTGGGGCTCGCCCTGCGCGACCACCGGCGACGGCTCGGGCTGTCGCAGCGGGCCTACGCCGCGATGCGGGGATGGCCGGCGAGCCGCATCGCACGCCTCGAGACCGGTGCCGCGCGGTTCGCGCTCGGTGACGTCGTCGAGGCGCTCGACGGGACGGGCTTCGGCCTCGCCCTCGTGCGGCACCGCGACGGCGACGCGGGCGCTGCCGAGGTCGTGGGGTCCGGTTCGTGGTCCGAGACCGAGCTGGTTGCTCGCGTGCGGGACGGCAGCCGGCGCTTCCCTGCACGCCACGAGACCCACGCGGTCGTCGACCCACCGAACTGGTGGTGGCACCGCGAGTTCTTCCGGGGGCTGGTGCCGGAGCCGCAGTGGTACGCACCTCGGCCAGCGCAAGCACCGTGGGCGCTCCCCCGTGACGACGACGTCGCGTGACCGCGCGTCACGAGCGATCCGGACGACCGATCCGGCGTATGCCGTCGACGTGCGTCACGGGGTGCAGCAAAGACACTCCTCACACGAGCACCAGCGGTGCGGGCTCGCCCACGAGGACGACCACGGGCGCGCCACCCGCCCCACCGCCCCAGCCGGGGCAGCCGCCCCTGCCGCCGCCGGCCCCGTCAGCCGGCGAGGAAGTCGAGCCGCACGCTGCGCTCGTGGTTGTCGACGTTGAGGTCGACCAGGCAGATGCTCTGCCACTGCCCGAGGGCGAGGTGCCCACCCTCGACCGGGATGGAGGCGTAGGGCGGCACGAGCGCGGGCATGACGTGTGAGCGGCCGTGTCCGACCGTGCCGTGGCGGTGCCGCCACCGGCCGTCCGCGGGCAGCAGGTCGTCGAGCGCCGCGAGGAGGTCACTGTCCGAGCCCGCGCCGGTCTCGATGATCGCGATGCCGGCGGTCGCATGGGGGACGAAGACGTGGAGCAGCCCGTCGCCCTGGTCGAGCACGAACTCCGCGCACTGGTCGGTGAGGTCGAGGACCACGTCCTCACCCCCGGTCCACAGCTCCAGGGTCATGGTCCGCATGCGTCACCTCTCAGAGCTCGTGGCCGACGAAGACGGGCTCGTTGACCAGTGTGACCCCGAACCGGTCGTGCACGCCGTCCCTCACCCGCCTGGCGAGCGCCGCGACGTCCGCCGCCGTGGCCGTGCCGCGGTTCGTCACCGCAAGGGTGTGCTTGGTCGACAGGGCCGCGGGACCCGGCATACCGAAGCCCTTGCCGAAGCCGGCCTTGTCGATGAGCCACGCGGCACTCGTCTTGACGTCCCCGCTGGCGTCGGCGAACCGCGGCGGGGTGGGGGCGTCGTCGCCGAGCTCAGTGGAGACCCGGGTCGCGAGCTCGTCGAAGCGCCGGGCCGACATGATCGGGTTGGTGAAGAAGGAGCCGCAGCTCCACGTGTCGTGGTCGGCAGGGTCGAGCACCATGCCGCGGCGACGGCGCTGCTCGAGGACGCCCTCGCGCGCCTCGGCGAGCGGCACCCGCGCGCCCACCTCGACGCCCAGCCCCTTGGCCAGGTCGGCGTACGCGATCGGCTGCGAGCGGTCGGCCACGCGCAGCTGGAAGGTCACATCGAGCACGACGTACTGCGAGGTCGCCTTGAAGAGCGAGTGCCGGTAGGTGAAGGCGCACTCGGCGGCGCTGAACGTGCGCACCTCCTGCGCCTGCCGGTCGAAGACGCGCACGCGGGCGATCGTCTGCGCGACGTCCTGGCCGTAGGCGCCGACGTTCTGGACGGGCGTCGCGCCCGTCGAACCCGGTATGCCGGACAGCGCCTCGATCCCGGACCAGCCCTCCGCGACGGCACGCTCCACGACGTCGTCCCACACCTCACCGGCGGCCACGCGGACCATCGCGCCGCCGCAGGTGTCCTGCGACTCGACGTCGATGCCGGAGGTGGCGAGCTTGAGCACCGTCCCGGCGAAGCCGGCGTCGGCGATGACGAGGTTGGACCCACCGCCGAGGACGAGCAGCGGCTCGTCGGCGTCGTCGACCTCACGCACCGTGTCCACGACCTCGTCGATCGTCTCGGCGACGACGAGGCGCTGGGCGGGCCCGCCGACCCGCATCGTCGTGTGCTGGGAGAGCGGGGCGTCGTGGGTCTCCTTCATCAGTCGAGCTGGACGGTCGCGACGCAGCGGCCGAGGACCTTCTCGCCGCCGGCGGTCACGGTCATGTCGACGACGGCGCGACGCGTCTGGCTGTCGACGCTCTTGACGGTGCCGCCGATGACGACGTCGGCACCGGTCGCGGGCACGACGACGGGCTTGGTGAAGCGCGTGCCGAACTCGACGACGCGTCCGGCGCCGCCGGCCCACCTCGACACGGCCGAGCCGGCGGCGCCCATGGTCCACATGCCGTGGGCGATGACGTCGGGCAGGCCGACGGACTTCGCGAAGTCCTCGTCCTGGTGGATGGGGTTCTGGTCGCCGGAGGCATCGGCGTAGGCCACGAGGGTCTCGCGGGCCACGGGCACGGTGTGCGGCCCGAAGACGTCGCCGGCCTGGGTCTCGGCTGCGGTGCGGATGCTCATGCGTCCTCCCCTCCTCGCACGACGATGGTCGACGTCGACGTGCACACGGGCTCCCCGCCCGCGGTGAGCTCGGTGCGGGTCGTGATCATCGAGTGCCCACCGGCGGAACGGATCGAGTCGACCGTGAGCTCACCGAGGATCTCGTCACCGGCCGTGATCGGTCGGTGGTGGACGAAGCGCTGCTCGCCGTGGACGACGCGGCTGTAGTCGATGCCGGACTCGGGGTCCTTGACGTACTCGGCGTCGCACCGCTGGGCGATCGTCACGGCGAAGGTCGGCGGGGCGATGACGTCGGCGTAGCCGGCCCCCCGGGCGACCTCGGGGTCGTGGTGGACGGGGTCGTCGGAACCGACCGCGGAGGCGAAGGCGGCGATGTCGGCCGCGGTCACGGCATACGGGCCGCTCGGCGGATAGGACCGACCCTGGAAGTCTGCGTTCACGGGCATGCGGACACTCTAGGCAACCCGCTCCCCCGCCCGGAACGGCGAAGCCGCCCTCCACGAGACGTGGGGGCGGCTTCGGCGAGGCTGAGACGCTGGGGTCAGCGGGTCTCGCGGTGCTCGGTGTGCTTCTTGCAGCGGGGGCAGAACTTCGCCAGCTCGAGCCGGTCGGGGTCGTTCCGACGGTTCTTCTTGGTGATGTAGTTGCGCTCCTTGCACTCCGTGCACGCCAGGGTGATCTTGGGGCGGACGTCAGTGGCCTTGGCCATCGGGGCAACCTGCTCTCGAAAAGTTTGATCTGGGTGGTCGTGTCGCGCCGACTCACGAAGCGAGTTCGCGCGACGCCAGCACAACAGAATACGCGACCTCGGGTATTCCCCGAAATCGCCTTGAGTAGCGGGAGCGGGGCTCGATCCCGCGACCTCACGATTATGAGTCGTGCGCTCTAACCAGCTGAGCTACCCCGCCTTGGGGGCCGAGGACCATCACGCGGTGGTGCTGGTCCGGACCAGAGCCCCCTGTCGGAATCGAACCGACGACCTTTTCCTTACCATGGAAACGCTCTACCGACTGAGCTAAGGGGGCCGATCAGGCACCGGGTCAGACCCGGGCTGAGTGCGACGGCGATGCTACACGGACTCCCGCGCGCGGACGAAATCCACCCCCCGGGAGCCCCGACCGGCGTCAGGTCGAGAGGTTGATGACGGTCATCCCGGGCGACGTCGCCGGCCGGTCCATCGCGGCCAGCGCCTCCCCGGCGCCGTCCAGCCCGATGACCTCACCGACGAGCCGGTCGGGTCGCAGCGTGCCGTCGGCGACGAGGGCGAGCATGGCGGGGTACTCGTGCGCGGCCATGCCGTGCGAGCCGTGGATCTCGAGCTCGTGGGCGACCACCCGGTCCATCGGCAGCGGCGGCGTCGAGGCCTCGCCGAGCAGCAGCCCGACCTGGACGTGCCGGCCGCGGCGACGCAGGGAGGCCACCGACGCGGCTGCCGTCGCCGGGGCGCCGAGGGCGTCGAGCGACACGTGGGCCCCTCCCCCGGTGAGCTCGCGGATCGTGGCCGCCGGGTCGCTCTCGCTGCTCGCGTCGACGACGTGGGTGGCGCCGAGCTCGCGGGCCCGCTCGAGCGCGGCCGCATTGACGTCGACGGCGACGACGGTCGCACCGAGGGCCACGCCGATCATCACGGCCGACAGACCGACACCACCGCAGCCGTGGACGGCGAGCACCTGCCCCTGCTCGAGGCGGCCGTGCGCGGTGATCGCCCGGAACGCGGTGGCGAAGCGGCACCCGAGCGACGCCGCCGTGACGAGGTCGACGGAGTCCGGCAGGGCGACGAGGTTGACGTCGGCGGCGTGGATCGCCACCCGCTCGGCGAAGGACCCCGGCCCGGTGAACCCCGGCTGGGTCTGGTCGGGACACACCTGCGCCTCGCCGGCGGCGCAGTACTCGCAGACACCGCACCCGCAGACGAACGGCACGGTGACGCGGTCGCCGAGCTGCCAGCGCGTGACGTCGGCGCCGACCTCGGCGACCGTGCCCGCGAGCTCGTGTCCGGGGACGTGCGGCAGCTCGACGGGGTCGTGGCCCTTCCAGGCGTGCCAGTCGGAGCGGCAGACGCCGGTGGCGCCGACGGCGATGACGACGCCGTCGCTCGGGCACGTCGGCTCCGGCACCTCGCGGACGGTCAGGACCTCGTCGTATGCCGTGTGGACCGCAGCTCTCATGCCTCCAGTCTCCACGTCCCGGCCGAGCCGGGCCCGGGCTGCCCACCTAGGGTTGCCGCATGAGCCACGACGACGCCGTTGCCACCTTCTGGGAGCTGGCGCGGGTGCACGCCAAGCTCAACGTCTCCGCGGCCTACTTCGGCCCGACGCCGCTCGACTCGGTGCCGCCGCCGGCGTGGTCGTTCGGGGCGAACCCGGCCCAGGCCGACGAGCTGCTCGGCCTCGTGCTCGCCGGGACCAAGACCGCCACGGCGAGCGCGCTGTGGGACTACGAGGCCGACGACGAGCCACTGCCCGAGGCGGGCGCGCTGAGCATCGTCCTCGACGGTTCGGGCCAGCCCCGCGCCCTCATCGAGACGGTCGCCGTCGAGGTCGTGCCGTTCGACGAGGTCGGCGAGGAGCACGCCCGGCTCGAGGGCGAGGGCGACCTGTCGCTGGCCCACTGGCGCGAGGTGCACCAGCGCTTCTTCACCGACGCGGCCACCCACGACCGCGGGTTCGCGACCGAGATGCCCGTCGTCTGCGAGCGGTTCCGCGTCCTCTACTCGGACTGATCCAGCGACGTCGACTCGACCAGCGCGGATCGCGCCTCGACGAGTGACGGGCCGTACCACGTGATGAGGCGACCGTTGACGAGCCGGGTTGCGGTGCGCGAGAACGCTTCCGGCCCGTCGTGAGCGGTGAAGACGTAGGGCTCGTCCGGCAGCAGCGCGAGGTCGGCGCCCGCCGCGTCGAGCCGCTCGACGTCGACGTGCGGGTAGCGGCCGGGCTCACCGGCCGTGACCACCTCGAGCCCTACGCGCGCGAGCAGGTCGGCGGTGAACGTCGGGTGCCCCACGACCATCCAGGGGTCGCGCCAGATCGGCACGACGACCGTGGCCCGCGCCCGGGGCACGTCGCCCGCCCAGAGCCGCTCGGCCTCGACGAGCCACGTGGGTTCGTGCCACCCGCACGCCTCGACGATCAGCCGTCGCATCGACGCCAGCGCCTGCGGGACGGTCTCGATGTCGGTGACCCACACCGGCATGCCGTCCGCGCGCAGCCGCTGCACGTCCAGCTCGCGGTTCTCCTCCTTGTTGGCGATGACGAGGTCCGGTGCGAGAGCGGCGATGGCGGCGCGGTCGGGGTTCTTGGTCCCCCTCACCCGGGCCACGTCGAGGTCGGCGGGATGCGTGCACCAGTCGGTCGCGCCGACGAGCGTGTCGGGGGCGGTCGCCGCCACGGCCTCGGTGAGGGAGGGGACGAGCGAGACGACACGGCATACCGGGTCGTCCGGGAGGGACACCTCGAAGCCGAGGTCGTCGCGCAACGTGCGGGTCATCGGGGCGCGCCTCAGGCGTGGCCGACCGCGAGGAACATCGAGAACGTCCCACGGCCCTGGTCGTCACCGCCGAGCTCCTTCTCGACCGAGCCCGCGTCGGAGATGGTGACATCGCGAAAACCGTTGCGGCGCAGACGTTCGGCGAAGGCGCCACGGTCGAACCCGTGGTGACCGGTGAAGTCGTCGTGGTTCGCGTGGAAGGCTCCGGCGCGGTCATCATCGAGGTCGACGACGGCGAGCCAGCCACCGGGCACGAGGACCTCGTGGACCCGCGCCAGCAGGGCGTCGAGGTCGTGCACGTGGTGGAACGCGAGCTGCGCCCAGGCGCCGTCGAAGCGCTCGTCCGGCAGCGGGTCGGACACGAGGTCGAGCTGCTCCGCCGACAGCCGCTCCCCCACCCCTGCACGCTCGATGTTGGCGCGCGCCACCTCGACCATGCCGGACGAGGCGTCGGTGACGAGCACCGAGCCGACCCGGTCCGCGAGCGCGAGGCTGAGCTGCCCCGTCCCGCCGCCGACCTCGAGGACGCGCTCGTCGCCGCGCAGGGGCAGCTTCTGCGCGAGGAGGGCCGCCGTGGACTGCGCGCGCTCGACCTTGGCCGGGTCGTCGTCCCAGGTGCTGGCTGCGGTGTCGAAGTGCCCGTGGTCACTGGGAGTCATGGACGCCAGCCTGTCACGCCCGGCGGCGGTCAGGACAGGGCAGCGCGCAGGGCGTCGCCGATGCCGCGCAGGGCGTCCATGACGTCGTCGCGGCGGGTGCCGGGAGGGTTCTCGGTCCAGTTGGCGAGGACGGCGTATGCCGTGGCTCGCCCGCCGCTGTCGAGCACCCCGACGTCGGCGCGGACGCCGAGGTTGGTGCCGGTCTTGTTGACGAGGACGGGACCGGCGGTCTCCTCCGCGTGCGAGAGCGGGTCCTGGTGCCACGCGGACGCGACCATCGACAGGTCCATGCCCGACGAGAGCCACCCGAGGACGAGCTCACCGACCGAGCCGGGCGTGGAGCGCTCGGCCCAGAGCCGCGCGAGCACGTCGACGTGGTCGGCGGCGCAGCCGAGGCTGAGGTGCGGAGGGTCGTCCGGGCCGCGCAGGCCGCGCACGACGTCGACGAGGTCGGAGCCGCGGGGCGCCCACTGGCGCGCGCGGGCGCGCACCGGATCGAGACTGAGCAGGTCGATGAGGACGTTGGTGGCCCAGTTGTCGCTCACCGTGCCGACGAGCCGGGCGACGTCGTCGAGCGGCAGGACGTCGCTCGACAGGTGCTGCCACAGACCGGAGTCGGCAACCGGGGTGACGGCCCGCCGGTCGAGCGGCTGGTCGGGTGCCAGCGTGCCGGCGCGGAGGCGCTCGGCGAGCTCAACGAGGACGAAGACCTTGCCCACGCTCGCCGTCGAGAGCAGCTGGTCGGGCGCGTGGGACGCGAGCACCTCGCCGCTGCCGAGGTCGACGACGTGGACCGACCAGTCGACGCCCGGCAGCAGCTCGAGGGTGAGGGACATGTCAGCGAGAGGGGCGTCGCGTCAGCGCGGGGCCATGCGCAGGGCGCCGTCCATGCGGATCGTCTCGCCGTTGAGGTAGTCGTTGTCGACGATCGCGAGCGCGAGCTTGGCGTACTCGGTGGGCAGGGCGAGGCGCTGCGGGAAGGGCACACCGGCGGCGAGGCCGGCGCGGAACTCGTCGGAGACGGTGGCGAGCATCGGCGTCTCGACGATCCCGGGGGCGATGGTGCAGACGCGGATGCCGTACTGCGCGAGGTCGCGGGCCGCCGGCAGGGTGAGGCCGACGATGCCGCCCTTGGACGAGCTGTAGGCCGCCTGGCCGACCTGGCCGTCGTAGGCCGCGATGCTCGCCGTGTTGACGATGACGCCGCGCTGGCCGTGCTCGTCGGCCTCGGTCTGCGCGATGGCCTCGGACGCGATGGCGAGGACGGTGAACGAGCCGACGAGGTTGATCTCGACGACCTTGCGGTAGAGCGCGAGGTCGTGGACGCCCTTCTTGCCGAGGATGCGGGCGCTCGGGCCGATGCCAGCGCAGTTGACGACGATGCGCAGCGGGGCGGCGGGGTCGGCGGAGGCCTGCGCGACGGCGGAGCGGACCTGCTCCTCGTCGGTGACGTCGGTCGCGACGTAGGTGACACCGTCGACCTGCGGGGCCTGCTCGATCGCCGAGGCGAGGTCGAAGGCGTGGACGTGGGCGCCCTGGGCGGCGAGGGCGGCGGCCGTCGCGGCACCGAGGCCGGAGGCGCCGCCGGTGACGATGGCGGAGGTCTGGGCGATCTGCATGGGCGTCATCGTGCCACTGGGTCGCGCAGGTCACCCAAACCCACGGTGCGGCCGCCCCCGTCCCGGGGGGCCCGGCATACGGAGGCCGTGCAGGTCAGGAGCGTGAGGCGAGGTGCTCGCGCAGGATGCGGATGACGAAGGCGTGGTCGTCGCGCTGCGGCAGCCCGGAGACGCCCATCCAGCCGACGACCCCGGCCGACGCGACGCGCAGCGGGACGGCGCCACCGTGCGCGGCGTACTCGGACTCGGGGAGCAGGAACTTGGCCTGCAGGGTGGTCCCGGCGTCACGGCAGACCTGACCCATGTAGAGCGAGGAGCGCTCGAACCGCCGCACGACCCGGCCCTTGCGGCGCAGCCACTCGTCGTTGTCGGCCGTCGACCCGGGCAGCGCGCAGTGGAAGAGCTGGTGGTCGCCGCGCCAGATGCCGACGACGATCGGCAGCGCGTCCGGCCACGCCGCGTCGACGGCGGCACGCCCGAGGTTGTAGGCGACCTGCTCGGTGAGCTCGGGGAGGACGACGTCGGCCTCCTGTCGCTCGAGCTCGTCGAGGGTCGGCCAGGCGTCGTGTGCGGTCACGACCCGAGCGTATCGACCTGCGTGTGGCCCGAAGTACCCGTCGCGGCCACCGAGGACGTAGCCTTGGAGTGCGTCCCGGCGTTCGGCGGGGGCGATTTCAGCGACAAGGGGCCGGGGTGTCACCCCCGCAACGCGTTCGCCTTCGAGCCGGTATGCCGTGCATCCGGCGCGGCGACCGCGGCGCCCCTGCACGGTGGTCCGGCGCCGCTCCGCGCGCCCAGGCCGTGCCTGACACAGGAGAAGGTTTCCGCTTGGCACAGCGACCTCAGCGACGTGGCGGTGCGACCCGCAACGGATCGCGCACGCCGTCACGTGACCGCCGTCATCCCCAGGAGCGCGACGGCGAGGGCATCATCCCCGTGCTGGCCAAGGCCGTGCGCCAGGTCGAGGCCGCAGCGCAACGGGGACGGATCCGCCCGAACCAGCGCACGGCATACCAGGTGGTTGCCCTGCTGGTTCGTGAGGAGCGCGCCCGGGTGAGGAGCGACGCGACGATCTCCGAGGGCGAGCGGACCGCGATGATGACCCGCCTCGACGGGATCGCGACGATCCTCGCCAAGACGGCCGCGCGCGACACGACGCTGCTCGCCCTGCTGGCCGACGGCGCCGCCGTCTCGCCCGCCGCCGCGAGCCTGCGCAACGACATGCTCAAGGCCGCGGGGCTCGAGCCCGACCCGGAGCCCGAGGCGGCACCGGAGCCCGAGGTCATGGGCTCGGCCGCGCCGGCGCCGCGCACCGTCATCCCGCAGACGGTCATCGCCCGTCAGCTGGCCAACCCGTTCCTCGCGCCGGACTTCTCGGCGGCGCAGGCGCCCCGCCCGAAGACGAACCGGCTCGGCAGCTGGGAGCTGCTGTCGCCGCTGTTCCGGTCGTTCGAGTACGGCGGGGAGTCCTCCTGCATGCCGCTGCCCGAGCCGGGTCGCGTCGTGCACGGCATCGAGGACCTCGAGCTCATGCACCACCAGGGCCAGGTCGTCGCCGCTGCGGCGGAGGGGCACCGGACGTTCCTGCTCGCCGACGAGCCAGGTCTGGGCAAGACGGCGCAGGCGCTGCTCGCGGCCGAGGCCGCCAGCGCCTATCCCCTGCTCGTCGTCGTGCCCAACGTCGTCAAGGCGAACTGGGCGCACGAGGCGGCACTGTGGACCCCCCGCCGCTCGGCGACGGTCATCCACGGTGACGGCGAGAGCATCGACGGCTTCGCCGACATCGTCATCGTCAACTACGAGATCCTCGACCGGCACGTCGGCTGGCTCGGCCGGCACGGCTTCCGCGGGATGGTCGTCGACGAGGCGCACTTCATCAAGAACAAGACCTCGCAGCGCTCGCAGCACGTGCTCGCGCTCTCCGAGAAGATCCGCGAGCGGACCCACAACGCGCTCTTCATGGCGCTCACCGGTACGCCGCTCATCAACGACATCGAGGACTTCCGGGCGATCTGGCAGTTCCTCGGGTGGATCGACGACAAGAAGCCGCGTCCCGCGCTCATGGCCAAGCTCGAGGACACGGGGCTGGCGCCGTCGGACCACGGCTTCTACACCGCCGCGCGCACCTCGGTCATCGACATGGGGATCGTGCGTCGCCGCAAGGTC
The DNA here is from genome assembly GCF_007992835.1 of Knoellia locipacati. GTDB lineage: Bacteria > Actinomycetota > Actinomycetes > Actinomycetales > Dermatophilaceae > Knoellia > Knoellia locipacati. The sequence goes on along the minus strand of NZ_BKBA01000008.1, from coordinate 397,295 downwards.
GACGTCGCCTCCGACATCCCGGCGCGACGCGTGGCGGACCTGCCGGTCGAGCTCGACGACGCCGTGGGCCGATCGATCCGCGCGGCCGAGGCCGAGCTCGCGGCCCGCCTCATGGAGCGCTACCGCTACACCCTCGCGACCCGCAAGGAGTCCGGTGTCGTGGCCGAGAAGGAAGGCATCGACGAGGAGCTCGTGCGACGGGTCGCGGCCGCCGAGCTCAAGAACACCGGGACAGGCTCGGGCGAGAAGGGCGAGAACGTCTTCACGCTCATGCGCAAGATCGGCCAGGCCAAGGCCGGGCTCGCGGCCGACTACGCGGCCCAGCTCGCCCGCAGCGTCGGCAAGGTCGTCTTCTTCGCCAAGCACCTCGACGTCATGGACGTGGCCGAGGCGACGTTCGAGAAGCGGGGCATCGGCTACGCATCGATCCGTGGCGACCAGAGCCCGAAGGCACGCAAGGAGAACATCGAGGCGTTCCTCACCGACGACTCGGTCGAGGTCATCGTCTGCTCGCTCACCGCGGCCGGTGTCGGGATCAACCTCCAGGTGGCCTCGAACGTCGTGCTCGCCGAGCTGTCGTGGACGTCGGCGGAGCAGACCCAGGCGATCGACCGCGTGCACCGCATCGGCCAGACCGAGCCCGTCACCGCGTGGCGGATCATCGCGGCGCAGACGATCGACTCGCAGCTCGCGCAGCTCATCGACGACAAGGCCGGGCTCGCGGCCCGGGCGCTCGACGGGTCCGACGAGGAGGTCGGCTCCTCGGCCGACGTCCAGCTCGAGGCCCTCGTGGCGCTGCTCACCGAGGCGTTGCGGTCCGAGCCGTCGACCATCGCGGACGGGGACCTGCTCACCCTCGAGTGACGAGGGTCGGGCGGCGCAGGCCGCCCGGGCGGCCCCGGCGGCGCAGGCGGCCCCGAAGGGACCCGGCTAGTGCTGGGCCTTCTGGTCGTGGGTGAAGTGGATCCCCGTGTCGAGCGAGCCGTCGGGCTTCTGCGGGCGGTACTCGATGTCGACCTTGCCGAACTCGAGCACGACGACCTCGATCGTCGTGCCCGCCTCGGCGTCGACGTTCGTCGAGACGCTGGAGACGAGGGCGTCGGTGAGCGTGACGACGAGGTAGTCGTGCTGGCCGGAGCCGGCCTTGCGCACCGTGATGGTCGCGTCCCTGATGTGCTCGCCCCTCGCGCACGCCTTCATGAGCAGCGGCGACGCCCGGTCGACGGAGTGCGTGAAGGTGAGGCCGTGGACGGTCGGCCTTCCGGTCCGCCCGCCACCCCCGCCTGCGCCGCCCGGACGACCGGCGGTGGTGCTCTGGGAGAGCCCCCACAGCCACGACAGGACCTCGATCTCGTCCCGGTGCCGGGAGTCGTGCGACTCGCCCTTGATGTCCCCGATGCGGGCGAAGATCGACAGCGTCATGGCGTCCTCCCAGGAGCCGAGATGGCCCACGTGACCGATGTCCTCAAGGTCGCCCTGCCCGGGCTCCGTGTCAACCCCCGACAGGGAGCTTCGTCGGCGCGTTCGGCGCGCCCGGCGCGTGCTCAGGATCACGGGGCATTCGCCACCCGGTCCCGGAGCGGCCATACTGGGATCCCATGGCTACGTCATCAGCACCACAGCGCCCTCGTCACGCCAACAGCCCGTTCGCGGCTCGCGTCGAGCCAGAGGTCGAGCTCTTCGTCGTCGATGACCGGGTGCTCCACGACTCCTACGGCCTGGGTCGGGTCATCGGCGTCGACGCCCTCGGCGCCACCGTCGACTTCACCGACGCCACCCTGCGGATCCCCACGCCGTTCCGCAAGATGACCAAGCTCTGAGGCGGTTGACGCCCTCAGCGTGGTGAGAGGGCCCGCGCCACCCGCGGACCCTCCCACGCCTCCCTGACCGGTTGGTCAGGCGCCTCCGGCCGTCACCGATGGACGGGCTTGAGGTAGTGCACCATCGCGTAGTTCGCGACGTTGCGGCCGAGGAGCTGTCCGGCCACGTCGGCGCTGCGGTAGTGCAGACCCGCCCAGATCCGCGCCTCGATGAGCTCGCTCAACGGCTCGCTGAACGTGTCGAACGACCTCACGGCCGCACCGCCGGGGTTGGCGGCGACGCTCGTGATGTCGAACGGCCCGCCCACCGGGTCGTCGCCGAAGAAGGCCCGCATCACGGTGGTGTTCGCCGTGTCGAGGCAGTTGTGCCCCGACACCCACTCGGGATAGGGCGCCGTGATGAGCGCCGTCCACGTCGGGTCGGGCGCGGTCGCGTCGTTGCCGTCGTCCGCTGCGCGGGGAATCGCGTTCCACGGTCGCCAGAAGTCGAAGTGGTACTTGTCGTTCCAGCAGTTGATCGCCGCGTCCGCGCCGCTGAGGTTCTGCAGGGCGAGCAGCCTGGCGCTGTCCGCCGCACCCAGGTGGGTGCGCTGGATGAGCTGGCGCGAGACCTCGTTCCAGCTGAAGACCGACGGACTCTGCCACCACTTGGCGATGTAGGTCTGCATCTCGGTGCGCGTGGACCCGGTCGCCCGGCCGAGGAGCTTGACCTCGTTGAACTCGGTCGCCCACTGCGCGCTGTCGAGGGCCGGCGGTGGAGCCGAGCGGAACTGCGAGGTGCTCCGCAGCGTGAACGGCGTGACGTTCCCGGCCCACGGGGTGGGGTCGAGGGCCGGTGCGCCGTTGACGATCAGCGGCTGCCAGTGCCCGACGCGGGTGTCGGACACCCAGGCGGAGGCTCCGAACCGGCCGTCCCCCTCGCGTTCCTCGAGCATGGCCCTGGCGGCAGCGTGGCCGATCCTGATGCCCTGCCGCTTGGACGAACCGTGGTGGATCGCGTCGAGCGAGGCGTCACGCTCGGTCGACAGCGTGCCCAGCAGGGCCGCACGGGTCAGGAACGGGACGCGTTCCGGTGCGCTCGAGACGAGTGAGGACAGGACGTCGTATGCCGCGGTCGCGACTGCCGCGTCGACCGACGCCTTCGAGCCCGTCCGCTGGTGAAGGACGTAGGAGCGGTACTTCTTGGGGCCGATCGCGTTGACCGCGTCGAAGACGGCGCCCTGGACGATGCCCATGTTGATCGCGAAGGCGGGCGGGGCGCCGCCGTCGGGGCCGGGGATGGCGCCCAGGGTGGACGTGGCGACCTGGTTCCAGTGGACGACCTCGCTGGCGTCTGCCGGGGGTCGCGGATGCGCCGAGGCGCTGGACGTGCCGAGGACACCGATGAGTGTCCCGACCGCCGTGAGGACTGCGATGGTTCGACGTCGTGACATGGCTGTCGCCTCCTTGGATTCGCGCGCTGTGTCACTGCTGCGACGCATCGGGTGAATCCTCGGGAGGCCCTGCCACCCCGGCCACGAGACGCAGCCGCATCCAACCATCAAGGCACTGCGGCCTACACCCCGCAATGACCAAAGGTGGTGGCGCGGGCGGGTCCAGCCGGACCCGCCCCGACTCCCCTGCCTCAGACCAAAACCCTGACCTCCGTCGAATCGTTGGCGAGGGTCTCTGCGGGTGATGGTCGGGTAGGTCAGGCGGGTGACCTGCTGCGACAGCATCGGACGCCGGCGCTGGGCAAGAGGCCGAGGCCGGCGATGAAGCGGAAGGCGCCGAAGGTCTTCGCGTTGGGGGCGACGTAGCAGAGCGCGGTGAAGAGCGAGAACCACAGCGTGCACCAGAGGATGGTGCGGCGGCGGCCGAGCGCGTCGGCGAGGCGGCCGGCGGCCAGGGCCCCGACGAGCATCCCGAGGAAGGCGAGGCTCACGATCAGGCCGGCGCTGGTGGCGGTGAGGCCCCAGCCGGGCTCGGCGAGGATCGAAGGAAGGGTCGTCCCGTAGACGATGAGGTCGTAGCCGTCGAAGACCACGATGAGCCAGCAGAGCAGGATCACGAGCCAGGCCGGGCGGAACCGGGTGGGCTGTGCGGTGGGGGTGGGCGTCGTTGCCATGCGTTCGAGAGTGGCGGTCGTTCGGTGGAGCGGAACAGTGAATTCTGGTAGCAGAATCCCTTGTGCTTGACCTGTCGAGTGAACGCGCGTGAGCTCAAGACCAAACCCACGTATGCCGTGACATCCGTCGACCATGCGCTGCGCCTCGCGACGTGGTTGCAGCTCGAGGGTGGGCTGACGGTGGCGGAGGCTGCTTCACGGCTGGGGGTGGCTCGGTCGACGGCACACCGGCTGCTGGCGATGCTCGTCTATCGGGACTTCGCGGTGCAGAGCGCTGACCGTGGCTATCGGGCGGGGCCGGTGCTCGAGCTGGCGGGGAACTCGCCGTCGGAGACGTCGGCTTTGCGGGCGGCGGCCTTGGGGCCGATGCAGGACCTGGTGGCGCTGGTTGGCGAGACGGTGAACCTCACGATCCGGACTGGGGACACGGCGCGGTTCATCGCGTCGGTGGAGTCGCCCCAAGCGCTGCGGGTGGGTTCGCGCGAGGGGATGGTCTTCCCGGCTCACCGAGTGACGGGTGGGCAGATCCTGCTGGCGGAGCTGAGTGACGGCGAGGTAGAGGACTTGTACTCCGCGGACCGGTATGCCGGCCGCGAGGTCGAGCGCCCAGACGTGCCGCGACTGCTTCGGACACTGGCTCGCATCCGGTCACGAGGCCTGGCTGTCAACCGGGGGCTCTCCGAGAAGGGGGTCGTCGCCGTCGGCCGAGCAGTCCGCGACTCCGAGGGCGTCGCAGCGGCAGGCCTATCAATCTCGATGCCAGCAGTCCGCTACAACCCCGAACACCTTCCGGGCGTTGACGCAGCCCTGATATTCGCCACCGGAGCAGTTACCGCAGCACTAACAGCTGAGTAGTTCCACGGGTGACAGGTGCCACACAGCACCCGAACCTCGAGCGAGCTGCCCGCCCCAAGTTCCCATAGGAGACAAGAATCGAGGTGTGGCGAAACCACGCCCCTCCCTATGCGCTCCGAGCCGTACGCCGCCGTCCCGGCTCCGACGCCCGGACGAAGCGCAGGCTGGACTCTCAAGACTCAGGACTCCAGCCCTCATGGACGCCCGACTCGCTGAAGAAATGGACCGACAGATGAACTGGCTCACCGCCCGCCCGCGTAGGTCGGACATTGATCCCATCCCCACCGCTGAAGCGCCATACTGTCAACGGCTGATCGCTTCGCATGGCCACCAGCAATGCACAAAGCGCAAAGATCTTTGGTCCTAGTGGAACGACCGCAACGCGACTGTTCCTAGAAATCCCATAAGTCAAGGACTCAAGTCGAGCGTAGAGCTCGAGTGGCCGACGTATGTCGTATTCCGAACGGCGAACGAGGTTTGGCGCCAGAAAGAAAGTAGAGTTCGCGGCGTCCGATGCCTCATCAAAACCGGGATCGTGGCCCCGCGGTGAAAATGCGTAAACTTGGGCAGCATCGAGATACTCGGAAACCCCCAAAGCCAAATTTGGCTCGTAGCCCACGCCTATGACGGCCGAAACCGGCAGTAAGGGATCTGACGTTATTCCAGCGAATTCCGGCGAAATTGGTTTCGCGATCTGGATCGTCGCATCCTTACTGGCGGCCGGATCGAACTGAGCAGGAGAATACCAGAAATCAACAAATATCGAATGACCATCAGCCAGCCGATCTAGAGCTAGAAGCAACTCTGCAATAAGGTTTCGCGACATGCAGGAAATGTCAATGGCAAGTGACAAGTCACCGCCTCTCTGGGCGAAGGGCGATATTGCGAGTGTAAGCGCATCCGTGAGACTCGACTCCGAACCCCATGCTATCGGAAAACCGGCATCAGAATACCAAGCGTGGTTCTCATCGAAAGCAAGGACTCCCTTTGAATCAAAAGCCCAGGCGAGCTTGCTGTCTGCGATTCCCGCCAGCTTCGATGGAACCTGGATGCACCTGGGTTCGTACCCCAATGTGCCGAGGAGGAGATCGTACCGGTCGGATGGTGCAGCACTTTTGACCCGCAGCACGGCGTTCAGTCCCCCAAGATTTCGAAGATGCTCGGCTGATTGCTGTCTCCCTTGATCCTCTGGCGCTCCACGATCGCGCTGATGGACTGCTCGCGCTCGAGTCGAAGGGGCATGCCATATTGCGAGGCGAGCAAATAGTTCAAGCGGAACCTTTTTCCTCGCAGGGAGGTCAGAATGGCTACGCCGCCCGGCTCCGGCACGTACACCAAAGCCCCCGCGTTCAACAGGCTGCCGATTGCGGCGAGTATCTCGTCCGAAACGTGTGAATCGACAATAAACGAACCTATTGGGTCCGGCGTGAAATCGTCCGCTACGATTCGCTCACGGAAGAAGGTCCCAAGCATGTCAATTATGGGAAGTAGTCCACGGCGCCGAATACCAGGCACGACCGGGGCCGGGATGGTCGTCAGAAGAGCGCGAAAGCGGTTTGCCGCCCTTGTAATCTCGGCGGTCTGTCGCGGTCCGCCAATTTTCCCCTGACCGGCTTCATCGAGCAGTTCGTTCATCACCCCAATGATGTATCGCGGGTTCCCCTCGAGCACGGTAGCCAAGGATGTCAAACCTCGATATATATCGGGATTCTTCCTTGTCTTATATCGCCGACTCCCGGCAGCAAAGCTGTCATCTGGAATGCGAAAAGCAGAGCGGACGATTACGATGGGAGTTACCTTACGGACAAATTGCGCACGGCTGTCCCCTTCAAGCGCCAAAAATTCCTCGATACTTTGAGAATGCCTGTGAACGTACCGCTTGAAGGTCTGATCGTCACGATAGAGCGCTCGGAAGTAGCGATTGCGGCGCGCCTCCGTGGAACCATTCGTTGGCACAGCGACGGTAGACTCCACCGGGAAGTCAGACGGCCCGAGGACGAATGCGAGATCATCGGGCTTGTGACGCCTACGGGCGAGGATAGCCGCCATCAACTCAAGTGAAAACCCAATACCCTCTTCCTTCCGACCATAACTCAGCGATACTTCGTCGTGATCATGCCCGGGCATCGCCGACAGAGCCGACGTGAATTGGTCGAGGTCGGCCCCGAACGGACTGATCGAGAGCTTGAACAGGAAGCGCTCATCAACACTCCGAAGTGAGCGAAGCAATTCAGCCCGTATCTCAGCCGGCGCGAGCTCTAGTTCATCGAACAAGAGCGCCCAGCGTTCTCCGATGGACTCAGGGGACACCGACTCAAGGCTGTCCAGTCCTGCGGAGAGTTCGGCCATCAACGGCCGATCGAGTGCTGGATGATCGGCGAACCGCTTCCCACGATCTTCCACTGAAAGATGGCGTTCCTTGGTCGCAAACTGACCGATCTCGACCAATTGCTGGCTCAAGGCGGCCCGCACTCCCAGCAAACTAGGAATCCTAAGAGTAAGACCCCACGAGTCCGCCCAGGATCGCGCAAGACTGGCCTCCGTCGAGGGTTCGAAGGCCAACTTGGGAACAAGCAGAAGTCGCGGCTGGGTCTGGATGGTCACTCGTTGATGAACTGCGCTGACGAAGGCCCTGAGGACGGCCGTGGTAAAACTCGCGTAGACAAGAGACGAAGCCTGACTGTCAGAGAAACCAAGTTCTCGATACGCATCGAGCTGCGCGCTCCAGCTGATGTCCGTTGGAACGAAAATGCCAGTGAATCCAACGCCTGGTTGCCCCTGCAGGGACTCGCTTTCGTCAGAATCGCGAAGAGCTTCGGGAGTCAACATCTTCAACAGGGTTGTCTTACCGCTCCCACGGGGACCCACAATCACTGTGTGGGCGCGGCGAGTTAGCGTGGCGAACTGAAAGGGTGGGATGAAGTCTTTCGCAAGGACACGCGCTGGCACCGCGCGCGCATTAAATGACGAAAACGCGTCTTGAGTAAGGACTCCTTCTGAGTTGGTCATACTCATGCCCTGCCTATTTGGTGTCGACGCCCGTTGTGCTCAAGCACAATAAGACCGTAGTGCGTGTCTAGTCTTGATATACACACCGCCATGTCATTTGGCGTGGAATGAAGTAAGTCAGGCACGAGTTCGACCATCTTGCTCCAAGGGGCGAATTGATCACCTAACGAGCCGAAGGCTACGTGGATGTCATCTGCGAGGGTCGATCCGGCTTTTGTTGAGCCAAATCCGCCGTCGTGAGGAAGACCTGAGCGAGCTTGAGCCGGACTGAAGCCCTCGTCCGAGACCCAGTCCCACGCCTTGAATCGGCCCCTCATGCGCCCAGCCTGTGGCGGGGTATCGAGCTCAAGGATGTAGAACTGATTTCTTGCCTTGTCGGCCAGCTCGTCGTACAGAACGGCCGACAAGCTTCCTGCGGAGAAGACCACCGGCGAGCTGTTGCTACCTGGGGCGTACGTGACGCTGGGCCAGTGCCGATGTCCGTGAATGACCAACCAGTTGCCATACTTGGCGGATTCCAAGAGCTGCAATAGCGCCGACCCCGCTTCCATTGCGCTGTAGTCCCCGAGATCCACGGATCCAATTTTGTAAACGTGATGATGGCAAACGAGGACGTTCAGCTTGTCTTGCGATGTGCTCTTGAGTAGCTCCTCAAGGTAGGCGAGGGTCCTTTTGGAGATGCGACCGTGCTTCCACTCCTCCGCGTAACCGTGGTATGCCGCGCTGTTCAGCACGGCCCAGCGAACTGCTTCGGTCTCAATCACAACAGCGTTGCGGGCCCAATACTCATTGTTCTTCGCACCGCTATCGAAAGGGTACTCCTCAAGACCCTGCAAGGTCGCCTTTGCGTCGTAGTCGTTGTACATATACCGCGAGTCAAGGTCGTGGTTGCCCGAAGTGACCACAATTGTGGCGTCACCCAGTTGCTTCGCCAGCGCCCGAACTCGCTCCCACGAATATCGGATAGCATCTGGGTGAGCCTTATCTCCCATGTCGCCGGCGCAGACCAAGAAGTCCGCGGTTAGCGACTCTTGATCTATAAGCGCCTTCAACGCGGAGAAGGGGTTCTGGCCAGGTAAGTCCGAAGGGTTTGACACCTCCACGAACGAGGGACGGAGCTCTCCCGGCTCAAGCTGCGCCGCCGTGTACGCGTGGATATCACTGATGACGGCGATCTTCACATGGCTCGTCATATCAAACTTCGGGCGGAGTAGTTGACGGCTAGAATCTCTGTACCCACCCGAGAACGGGATTCGAGTTTAGCCGCGATTTTTCGTGTCGTCTCGATCTCGACAACTGTCCATGCCTCCAGAAGATCTTCGAAGCCTTCAATCGAGCCAAAAGAGAGCATGATCTTCACTCCGCGCGAGTCCGCACGCTGAAGACTGGCCCGCAGTTGCTGCATTTTGCTGCTTTCAAATGACCCGTACCCGTATTCGCCATACGTGCTCCGCGCGGTGGTGACGTAGGGGGGGTCGACATACAAGAAATCGCCAGCGCGAGAAAGCGCGATGGTTCGCTTAAAATCCTGATGTCGCAGCTTTGCAGTCGAAAGGCCCCGTGAAACGCGGCGCCAGTCATCGCCCGACGGAAGCTTGCCAGTACGCGCTCCCCGGGGAACATTATAATGGCCCAATCGGTTTGTCCGGTAGACTCCGTTAAACCCGAAGCGATTGAGGTAGAGAAATCGTGCGGCCTCAGCAGATGATCCAATGTTGGGTTGCAAGGCTCGCACATCATAGTAGTCACCACCATCCTCATCCCAACGCCGGATTTCACGGATGACTGCTTCCACGTCGATTTGAAGATGTTGAAAGGCGCGAATCAACTCACCATTGAAGTCGCCAAGGATCGCAGACCGCGGGGACGCTTCAAAAAATAGACACGCCGACCCAGCGAACGGTTCAATATATCGGGAGTAGTCGGTCGGCATGGCTGCGCGCAGCCTTGGCAGAAGGGCGCGTTTGCTCCCTGCCCATCGGATTGGCGAATCCATCACGGCCCCCTCGACGCCCTTCACTCAGGTATACCTCACACTCGGCTGGTGCGGATGCTAGCGACTTATGCCGCACGGCGCACAGATCCGTCGCTCACCCTACCGAGCGACATCCGGCCTCGATTGCATACACGCGGGCCGAGTTTTCCCCTCCCGGGCCGCAGCTTTCCTCGCTTCTCCAGTGTGGTGGGCTCACCCACCTCAGCCGCCGGTGCGACTCGGCCAAGTGGTCAGGTCTGGGTGGGAAAGTGCGCCGATCAAAAGCCAGTCGGTCCTGACATCACGCGGCCTTGCGCCCAACGGACGCGCATGCTGATGTAGTTCGCGCGGCAGCATGGCTGGGAGCACCATCAAACATTGCGGCGGTACTGGCCACCCACCTCGAAGAAGGCGTCCGTCACCTGCTGGAGCGTGCACACCCGTGCCGCATCCATGAGCACCGCGAACACGTTGTCGCCCGACATCGCCGCCTCGTGCAGCCGGCCCAGCGCCTCCTCGGCCTCGACCGAGTGCGCCTCGCGGTACGCCCGGACCCGGGCCAGCTGGGACTCCTTCTCCGACTCCGACGCCCGTGCGAGTTCGACGTGTTGCGGCGTCCCACCCTCGGCGTCGGGCTTGCGGAACGTGTTGACACCGATGATCGGCAGCGATCCGTCGTGCTTACGGTGCTCATAGAGCATCGACTCGTCCTGGATCTTCCCGCGCTGGTAGCCCGTCTCCATCGCCCCGAGCACTCCCCCGCGCTCCGAGATCCGGTCGAACTCCGCCAGCACCGCCGCCTCGACCATGTCGGTCAGCTCGTCGATGACGTACGACCCCTGCAGCGGGTTCTCGTTCATCGCGAGGCCCCACTCGCGGTTGATGATCATCTGGATCGCCAGCGCCCGACGCACCGAGTCCGGCCCCGGGGTCGTCACCGCCTCGTCAAAAGCGTTGGTGTGCAACGAGTTCGCGTTGTCATAGATCGCGATGAGCGCCTGCAGCGTCGTGCGGATGTCGTTGAAGTCCATCTCCTGCGCGTGCAGCGACCGACCCGACGTCTGCACGTGGTACTTCAGCTTCTGCGACCGCTCGTTCGCGCCGTACTTCTCGCGCATTGCGACCGCCCAGATCCGGCGAGCCACCCGCCCGATGACCGAGTACTCCGGGTCCATCCCGTTGCTGAAAAAGAACGATAGGTTCGGCGCGAAGTCGTTGATGTCCATGCCGCGCGCGAGATACGCCTCGACATACGTGAACCCGTTCGCCAGCGTGAACGCGAGCTGGCTGATGGGGTTCGCCCCGGCCTCGGCGATGTGATAGCCCGAGATCGACACCGAGTAGAAGTTGCGCACCTGCTGCTCGATGAACCACTCCTGGATGTCGGCCATCATCCGCAGCGAGAACTCGGTCGAGAACAGACACGTGTTCTGCCCCTGGTCCTCCTTGAGGATGTCCGCCTGGACCGTGCCGCGCACCGACGCAAGAGCAAGCGCCCGTATGCCGGCCGCCTCCTCCTCGTTGGGCTCGCGCCCCTCCCGCTCGGAGAACTTCGCCATCTCACCGTCGATGACCGTGTTGAGGAAGAACGCGAGGATCGTCGGCGCCGGGCCGTTGATCGTCATCGAGACACTCGTCGACGGTGACGTGAGGTCGAACCCGTCGTAGAGCGCCTTCATGTCGTCGAGCGTCGCGATCGAGACGCCGGAGGTGCCGACCTTGCCGTAGATGTCGGGGCGCGGGTCGGGGTCGCGGCCATAGAGCGTCACCGAGTCGAACGCCGTCGACAGGCGGGTCGCCGGCTGCCCCTCGGACAGCAGCTTGAAGCGGCGGTTCGTGCGGAACGGGTCACCTTCACCGGCGAACATGCGCGCCGGGTCCTCGTTGTCGCGCTTGAACGGGAACACGCCCGCGGTGAACGGGAAGAAGCCGGGCAGGTTCTCGCGGCGCAGGAACGACACGAGGTCACCGTGGTCGGCGAACGACGGCACCGAGACACGGCGGATCTTGTTGCCGCTCAGCGACTCCTTGACCAGCGAGGTGTGCAGCTCCTTGTCGCGGATCCGCACGACCTGCTCGTCACCGGCATATGCCTCGACGGTCGCGGGCCACTTCTCGATCGCCTCGCCGACCTCGGTCGGCAGCGCCTTGCGCACCTCGGCCAGCAGCTGGTCGACGGCGTGGTCCTCATGACCGGCAGCAGCGAGCTCGTCGTCCACGAACTCGAGCCGCTGCACGCGACGCGCGTGGGCGGCATACGCCTCGGTCTGCGAGTGATACCCACGGATGGTGTCGGTGATCTCGGAGAGGTAGCGCACCCGCGCGGCCGGGACGATCTGGCGCAGCACCGACGAGTGCCGGACGTCGACGGGCGGCAGGACGCCCTCGGAGAACTCGAGGCCCTTCTCGGAGAGCAGGCCTCGCAGCTCCTGGTAGAGCGCGGTGACGCCGTCGTCGTTGAACGTCGCGGCGGAGGTGCCGAAGACCGGCATGTCCTCGGGCTTCTTGCCGAAGGCGTTGCGGTTGCGGACGAGCTGGCGGCCCACGTCGCGCAGCGCGTCCATGGCGCCGCGCCGCTCGAACTTGTTGATGGCGACGAGGTCGGCGAAGTCGAGCATGTCGATCTTCTCGAGCTGGCTCTGCGCCCCGAACTCGGGCGTCATGACATACATCGACACGTCGGCGAACGGCACGATCGCGGCGTCGCCCTGGCCGATGCCGGGCGTCTCGATGACGATGAGGTCGTATGCCGCGGCCTTGAGGATCGTGATGACGTCCTCGAGCGCTTCGGGCACCTCGCGGCCGCCGCGGGTCGCGAGCGAGCGGAAGAAGATGCGGTCGCCGTCGAGCGAGTTCATCCGGATGCGGTCGCCGAGCAGCGCGCCGCCACCGCGGCGACGGGTCGGGTCGACGGCGACGACGGCCACGCGGAGCTTGTCCTGCTGGTCGACGCGCAGGCGGCGAACGAGCTCGTCGGTGAGGCTCGACTTGCCCGAGCCACCGGTGCCGGTGATGCCGACGACGGGGACGTGGCGTCCCTCTGCTGCGCGCGTGAGCTCGGCGCGGTCCTCGTCGCTGAGCTTGCGCGTCTCGGCGCCGGTGATGGCGCGCGCGACGGCGGCCCGGTCGCCCGACAGGACGGCCGACATGTCGGCCGAGCGGACGGCATACAGGTCGGTGTCGCAGTCCTCGATGACGGTGTTGATCATCCCGACGAGACCGAGCCGCTGGCCGTCCTCAGGGCTGAAGATCGTCACGCCCGCCTCACGCAGCCGGTTGATCTCGTCGGCGACGATGACGCCACCGCCACCGCCGACGACCTTGACGTGGCCGGCGCCGGCCTCGGCGAGGAGCTGGACGAGGTACTCGAAGTACTCGACGTGGCCGCCCTGGTAAGAGGAGACGGCGACGCCTTGGACGTCCTCCTCGATCGCCGCGTCGACGACCTCCTGGACGGAGCGGTTGTGCCCGAGGTGGATGACCTCCGCACCCTGGCTCTGCATGATCCGCCGCATGATGTTGATCGACGCGTCGTGCCCGTCGAACAGGCTCGAGGCGGTGACGATGCGCACCGGGTTCGTGGGCACGTGGAGCTCGGGAGCCTCAGGGGACGTCGCAGTCATGGAGAAATAGTAGGACGTCCTACTAAGTACCCGGAAGTCACGAACGGTGTATGCCGTCCGCCCCCGACCGCTGTCAGTGCTCGCCGATAGGTTCGTCGTAGTCGGTGAGGGAGGGCTCGATGGGCGAGCAGCAGGCGGTGGGGGCAGCGGATCTGCGTGCCGTCCTGGGTGCTGCTCGCGACGGTCTCGCCGGGGTCGGCGATGCGCTGGCGACGCTGTCCGGGCAGGATCTCGCGGAGCTCATGGCGGCCGCCGACGAGGTCGCCGCGCGGGCCCGGGCGGCCCAGGTGCAGGTCACGGCGGAGGCGGCTCATCGGGGCGAGTTCGCGTCGGCTCGGCGCGGCGCCGGTTCGGTGCACGCGTGGGTGCGGGAGCACGCGCCCTCGTTGCGACAGGGTGGCGCGGGTCAGGTGGCGCAGCTCGCGCAGGACGTGGCGTCCTCGACCCCGGGTGGCCTGTGGTCGCGTGGCGGGCCCGAGGCGGGGGCCTATGCCGACGATGGGCGGCCCGAGGGCATCGTGTGGGGGCGCGTGCTCACGGGCGAGGTGGGCGTGGGACTCGCGCTCACGGCGTTGCGCGAGGTCGCCCGGATGCGTGACCTGCTCGTGCCCGAGGCCGTGCCGACCGTGACGCGCGCGATCCTCGACCACGGCGTGCGGCGGGGGCAGGCCGAGGCACGCCGGATCCGGCCATGGCTCGTGGCGGCATACGGGCTCGAGGGCGAGTTCGACGACCAGCAGCGCCGACTTCGCGGCGGGGCGTTCCTGTCGAGTCCGGTCGTCGCCGAGGGCGACCTCACCGAGTACCGCATGGCGATGACGCCCGACCAGGCCGCTCGGCTCGAGGCCGCCATCGGACCGCTGTCGAAGCCGTGTCCCGACCCCGAGACCGGCGCGGCTGACATGCCCGGTGCCGGTCAGCGGCGGGTCGAGGCGTTGGCGTCCGTGCTGGGGCGGGTGGCGTCGGTTGAGGGTGCGGCCGCGGCGCCGGGAGCGGCGTCGACCGCCCTGCACGTGAGCATGGGGCTGGCCGAGCTGCTGGCTGGGCTGGCGGGGGTGGCCGGGATCGGCCGCTCGGGGTCTGGTGGCGGCGGAGGCTCGGCCAGCGCTGGCCCTGGAGGCTCGGGCCTCTCGGGTGACGGGGGCGGATGCGTCATGGGTTCGCGCGCAGCCGGGACCTTGCTGGCACCGTCGGTGGTGCGTCAGCTCGCCTGCGACGCCGACCTTATCCCGGTGGTGCTGGGCGCCGACGGTGAGGTCGTCGACCTCGGTCGCGCCACCCGGCTCTACACCCGAGCCCAGCGACGCGCGCTCTGGCACCGCGACGGCGGATGCACCTACCCCGGCTGCACGGCACCGGCGGCCTGGACGCAGGCGCACCACCTGGTCCACTGGGTCGACGGCGGGCCGTCGGACCTCGTCAACGCCGCGCTCCTGTGCCAGCGCCACCACACCCTCGTCCATGACAGACGCCTCATCGCTGCGGTCCATCCACCCGACGAGCACGGTCGGTCGGTGACGTGGGACCTCGACATCGGGAGCTACGACAGGGAGCTGAAGGGTCGTCTTCGCGAGCTGCGGCACGCTCGGGGAGCGCCGGGTCGAGGTGATGGCCGACGCGTCCGGCTCGACACCGGGCCACTCGATGGGTGGGCGTCGGTGTTGCCCGAGCCGGTGCTGCTGCGTCTCGCCGACGACCTCGAGGCGGAGGCACTGGCCGAGGCCGTCCTGTCCTGCCCTGACTCCAAAGCAGCCTGATCCAGTGAGGCAGGCGCCCGGCTGGTCGGGTCACCGTGCGCGTCGCCAGCCGGGGAGCCCTCAAGCGGGGCACGGCGACGCCGAGCGGGCTGTCGGCGTGCGGGTCTAGCGTCGTCTCCAGCGTCCTGGACGACGGCGTCCGGGCGACGACGAGGCGACTGGAGCAGCCATGGACTACCGCATCGAGCTCATCTTCGTGCCCGTGAGTGACCCCGACCGGGCCAAGGAGTTCGACGAGGGGAAGCTGGGGTGGAACGTCGACCACGACTACACCGTGCAGCCTGGGCTGAGGTTCGTGCAGGTGACGCCGCCGGGGTCGGCCTGCTCGATCGCGTTCGGCGAGGGCATCAGCGAGGACGAGCCCGGGTCGATGCGCAACGTGCAGGTCGTCATCGACGATGCCGATGCGACGCGGGCTGCCCTCGTGGAGGCCGGTGTCGAGGCGAGCGAGGTCGACGAGCAGGCGTGGGGTCGGTTCGTCACGTTCGCGGACCCGGACGGGAACCGCTGGACGCTCCAGCAGATCGTGCGCCAGGGGTGACGCGGCCGTGGCCGCCGGTGGCCTCAGCGCTTCTTCTTGACCTGCCCGAACTCCGCGCCGAGGTGCGGGAGGGCGTCTGCCTCGGACGACGCGAAGTTGTCGCCCGCTCCGGTCGCGCCTCGGTGGTTGAGGTACAACACGAGCAGGACGATGACGACGATCATGGCAACGAAGATCCACATGGGGTGCTCCGATCCTCCGGGCCGCGTACGGGTCCGGTGATCAACGGTAGGCCCCCTCGGGGGCCTGCGAACATGCCTCGGACGAACCCGCCCTAGACGCCCCCGCCACCGATGCCGCCGTCACGCGGCAGCTGCTGGTGCAGGTGGCCCGGGGCCGCATCGGGTGAGCCCTGCGTCGGTCCTGACGAGCCCCGGCGGCTCAGGTACCACGCCAGGATCGCGATGACGATGATGATGAGAAGGACGTACTTCATGCTGGGCCCCCCCGCCGCTCAGATTCCTCCGGTGCCGCCACCGTAGCCGCCACCGCGCCCCTCCCAACGGGACTCGGCCAGGGCACCTTCGACGGTGTCACGGGTGGAGGAACTGAGCCCGCCGCTGCCACGGCGGTTGAGCACGAACACGAGCACGGCGATGACGACGACGAAACCGACGATGAGCTGCCACATGACTGCCTCCCCTGCTGATGGAACCTCAGCGTGGGCCCAACTTAGCGGTCGGGGCGCCCGTTGGACAGGAGTGAAACCGGGGTTCAGGTGTTGCCGCCACCGGTGAAGGATCCGCCGCCGAGACCGCCGCCGTTGCCCTCTTGGCGGAACGGAGCCTGGGCGTCCACCGACGAGTGCGACGCGACCTGACCGCGACTGGAGGAGTCACGCCGACTCAAGTACCACCCGAGGAGCCCGATGGCGACGACGATGCCGACGACGATCCAGACCATGGGTGCCCCCTGCTGCCGGTGAGCCGCGTCCGGCCCGGACGGTCAGGCTAGCCGTGCTGCTGCGTCGCGACCCACTGAATCGCCTCGACGTAGCCGCCCACGCCGTGCCCGATGACCTGGTGGTCCGTGACGTCGGTGAGGTAGCTGAAGTGCCGGAACTCCTCGCGCGCATGGATGTCGCTGATGTGCACCTCGACGCTGGGCACTGTCACGGCCGACATCGCGTCCCGCAGCGCGACCGACGTGTGCGTGTAGCCCGCCGCGTTGATGACCAGCCCGGCGATCCCGCGCCGTCCCTCCTGGACCCAGTCGACGAGCGTGCCCTCGGAGTTGCTCTGTCGGAAGTCGAGCGTCAGCCCGGCCGCCTCGCACGCCGCGCGGCACAGCGCCTCGACGTCGGCGAGGGTGTCGCTGCCGTAGATCTCGGGCTCGCGCTCACCGAGCAGGTTGAGGTTGGGGCCGTTGAGGACGAGCACCGTCGTCGAGTCCATGCGCCGAGTATGCCGTCCGTGCAGCGCGAGGGACCTCCGCCTCCGTTCCGCAAGACCCATTCGAACCTTTTGCGGACCCGCCGGGTTCGGCAATGTGGCCAAGGGCCGCGACATTGCGGTCCGTCCACACCCCACAGGAGGGTTCATGAGGAAGCTGGTCACCACCGTGGCCGCAGTCGGGCTGCTCGGCGCAGGCTTCGCGTCGGCCTCGGGCGCCCAGGCGACACCACAGACCAAGCCCACCGGCTCGCACACCAGCACGCCGGCATACACACCGCCCCCGATCCCGTGGGGCACCTGCGTCCGCGCGAGCCTCAAGGCTGCGGGCGCCCAGTGCGGACTGCTCACCGTTCCGCTCGACTACCGCAAGCCGTCCGGCATGAAGATCAAGATCATGGTCTCGCGCATCAAGCACAAGACCTCGGACGCGGCCGCTCAGGGCGTCATGCTCGCCAACCCCGGCGGCCCCGGCGCCTCCGGACTCGGTCTGGCGCGCCTCGGCGGCGCCGTCCCCAACGGTGGCGGCGACCCCTACGACTGGATCGGGTTCGACCCTCGTGGCGTGGGTGAGAGCGTGCCATCGCTGTCGTGCGACCCCGACTACTTCGCACCGGGCCGCCCGCCCTACGTCCCCGAGACCCGGGAGATCATGCGCGCGTGGCGGGAGAAGGCGCGGCAGTACGCCCGCGACTGCGCCGCGGCCCCCGGCGCGATCCTCCTCGACCACACGAAGACGACGGACTGGGCCCAGGACATGGACTCCATCCGCAAGGCCCTCGGTGCCGACAAGATCAACTACTACGGCTTCTCGTACGGCACCTACCTCGGGCAGGTCTACGCGACGATGTTCCCCGAGCGGGTGCGACGCTTCGTCTTCGACGGGGTCGTGAACCCCAAGGACGTCTGGTACGAGGCGAACCTCAACCAGGACGTGCAGTTCGACAGGAACATCGGCACCTTCTTCTCGTGGGTGGCCGAGCACGACGCGGAGTACGGCCTGGGCACCGACGGTCGCGCGCTGCTGCGCACGTACTACCGGATCCTCAACCGGCTCGCCGAGCAGCCCGAGGGCACGTTCGGTGCCGCCGAGTGGAACGACATCTTCACCGGCGCGGCCTACTACGTCTACGACTGGGACGGCACCGCCCACATGTTCGCCGCAGCCGTCAACGGGGACTTCGGTCCGGCCAAGGACTACTACGGCGACCCGACGGGCCCCGGCTCCGACAACACCTTCGCCAACTACAACGCCGTGCAGTGCAGCGACGCGCAGTGGCCGACGAAGTGGCGCACGTGGGAGCGCGACGCCTGGCGGATCCACGCCAAGCACCCGTTCCTCGCGTGGAACAACACCTGGTACAACGCCCCCTGCCTCGACTGGGACGCCACACCGGGCAAGCCCGTCAACGTCAAGGGCTCGAAAGTGGGCAGCATCCTGCTCATCGCCGAGACCAACGACGCGGCGACGCCGTTCCCCGGTGCCCTCGAGGTCCGCAGGCGGTTCCCGAAGTCGGTCCTCATCGAGGGCGTCGGCGGCACGACCCACTCCGGGTCGCTGTCGGGCGTCTCGTGCACGGATGACCGGATCGCGAACTACCTGCTCACCGGCGCACTCGACCCACGCAAGGCGGGCAACCGCTCCGACGTGCAGTGCGAGCCGGTGCCCCCGCCCGACGCGACGCCGGCGAGCGCCACGAGCGCCACGGCCCGCCGGTCATCGGCAGCACAGCCCGGGATGAGCGCCGACCTCAGGAAGGAGCTGCAGGCGGCCAACTCCCGCTGACCCCTCCACACCGACTTATTGCCCGTTCGGGTCCGTCCCCGCGAACAAGCGGCGTCCACGGAGCAGCCCGAACGGGCAATAAGTCGAGTTCTCCCACCTCGCGGTGGGGCAATCAGTCGAAGATCTCGGAGCGAGTGTCCGTCGGGACGAAGCCGTCGCCGAAGCCCTTGCAGAACGTCGGGTCGACGGTGAGGTCCCTGCCCTTGGCGGCGTCGAAGGCACGGTCGCGGCCGAGGTTCCACGAGAGCACGTCGTCGCTGCGGTCGGCGCTCTTCTCCATGCGCCAGGTGACGACGCACGCGGCCTGCTTGTCGTCGAGCCCGGCGAGGATCGCGGGCGTCGCGTCGACGCCGAGGCCGGCGAGGTAGTAGGTGTCGAGCTTGCCGGTCGCGTGGAAGCGGTCGATGTTGCGCGACGCCACCCAGCCGTCGGGGTTCATCAGCCCGAACCCGAGGAACAGCACGGCCCCCGAGATGAGCGCCGCCCTCGGCACCCACGTCCCGTTGAGCCGGACGACCGCGACCATCATGAGGACGATGAGCAGCCCGAGCCAGAGCTCGAACCCGTCGACGAAGACGCGGAGCACGGTGTATCCGTAGGCCTCCTGGTAGAGCGACATCCGGTAGAGCGCCGACGCGACCACGGCCAGGGTCAGCGTGCACAGCACCAGCAGCGAGACCCGCAGCGCGAGCCGGTCAGACGCCGTCTCCTGCGACGCCTTCCGGGTGGCGATGCCGACGACGACGAGGGTGAGGAACGTCGCCGTCGTGAGCTGGCCGAAGCCCTCGTGGACGTACTCGGCGTAGGTGAGGCCGGTGGTCTCCCGGAGGTACTCGTGCCCGCCCCACATCGCCGTGGCCTGTGCGACGAGGAACAGTGCGAAGAGCGCGATGACGACTCCGAGCGGCACGAGCCACTCCCACCGGTGCCGGACGGGAGCACCCCGCGGGACGTCGAGGTCGGCGATCCTCGGCGGGTTGAGCGCGAGGTAGGCACCGGCCAGCGCGACACCGGCGACGAAGACGAAGACGAAGATGCGGGCGATGATCGTGTCCCAGCGCAGGTCCGGCACGAGCGACTGCGCCCACGA
This sequence comes from Knoellia locipacati, assembly GCF_007992835.1. GTDB lineage: Bacteria > Actinomycetota > Actinomycetes > Actinomycetales > Dermatophilaceae > Knoellia > Knoellia locipacati. The sequence continues at coordinate 377,341 of NZ_BKBA01000008.1, read as the reverse complement.
CCCGAAGATCGCGTCGCCCGAGGCGAACAACCCACCGAAGAGCACGAGCCCGACGGCGGCGATGGCGACGGTCCGCAGCACCGGCCAGAGCAGGGGCATCCGGCTCGTCGCCGTGAGCGTGCGCCCCAGCAGCGGCAGCCCGCGCAGCCCGGCGAGCACCCACGACATCGCCGACAGCGGGATGCTGATGAACGAGCGCGCCCGCGTCACCGTCGCCGCGAGGAGCAGCGCAGCGAGCATGACGGACAGCACCCCGATCCACTCGGTCGCCCGCACCACCGTCATCATCGTGAGGGCGACCCCCACCACGACGCACGCGACGCTCCAGGGGCCGCGCTTCTCCGTGGATGCCCGGAGCATGAGTCCGGCGGCCAGCAGCACGACGAGGCAGGCGGCGACACCGATTCGCCTGTCCGGCAGCGTGATCGACGCGAAGAGGCCGAGCAGCAGGGCACCGATGAGCAGCTGGGGCTGCGGCCGCAGGCCGGCCTCGGGCCAGAACTTCCCGAAGAGCTGGTCGGTGAACGGCGGCGGTCCGGGCTTCGCGACGCCGGTCGAGGCCGTCGCGGCCGCGGGTTGGCCGGGACGCGCGGGTCGCGCGGGCTGCGCCGGTTGCGCAGGTGGTGGGACGGGCGTGGTCGTCATGGGAACCTCCGAGATGGTCTGTGCCGCAGGCGTGCTCGCCTCACGGACACGGGATCGGGTATGCCGTGGCAGCACCGCGCGCAGCCGCGCGCCTCGTCCGCCGGGCGGGGTGGGAAGGACGGAGATCGAGCCGCCGTGCAGCTCGCAGACCCAGGACGCGATGGCCAGGCCCAGGCCCGTGCCACCCCCCGAGTCGTCGCCGGTGCCGAACCGGCGGAAGACGCTGGCGGCCTTGTCGGCGGGGATGCCCGGGCCCTGGTCGATGACGTCCAGCGACCAGCCGTCGTCGTCGAGAGCCGTTGCCACGAGCTGGATCTCGCCGTCCGGCGGGCTGTGCCGGGCCGCGTTGTCGAGCAGGTTGGCGACGAGCTGCTTGAGGCGAGCGGGGTCGGCCGTGACGGCGAGGTCCTCCGGGACCACACGGCATACGTGCGTGACGGTGCGGGAGGAGAGCTCCGCCTCGGCGACCGCTCCACGCAAAAGGTCCGCGACGCCGACCTCCTCCAGGCGCAACGGGGCCACACCCGCGTCGATGCGGGAGAGGTCGAGGAGGTCGCCGACGAGGTCGCTCAGGCGTTCGGACTGCGTCAGCGCACCCCTGAGCGCTGCGTCATCCGGCTGGACGACCCCGTCGACGAGGTTCTCGAGCAGCGCCCGCTGCGCGGTGAGCGGGGTGCGCAGCTCGTGCGACACCGTCGCGATGAGCTGTCGGCGCTGCGAGTCGGCGTCGGCCAGGTCGGCCGACATGGCGTTGAACGCGCGGGCGAGCTGCCCCACCTCGTCGGTGGACGCCGTCGAGACCCGCTGCGCGTAGTCGCCCGCGGCCATCCGGCTCGCGGCATGCGTCATCTCGCGCAGGGGCGCCGTCATCCCCCGGGCCAGCCACTGGACGACGGCGAGGGCGAGGGCGACGGTGACCGGGAGCGTGAGCCAGATCGGCATTCCCGCACGGTCGCCGATCGTCGCGAACAGCGCGGCGACGACACAGCTCGCGCCGACGAGGAGGCCCAGCTTGACCTTGATCGAGCCGACGCCCTCGAGGGGTTCGACGGTGTTCACGTCGTCTCCAGGGCGTAGCCCACCCCGTGCACGGTGCGGACGCGGGTGGCGCCGATCTTGGCGCGCAGGGACTTCACGTGGCTGTCGAGGGTGCGGGTGCCCGAGGCGTCGGACCAGCCCCACACCTCGCTCATGAGCTGCTCGCGCGAGCGCACCGCTCCGGGGGTGGCCGCGAGCGCGGCGAGCAGGTCGTACTCGAGGGGCGTGAGGTGCACCTCGGCGCCGTCGACGGTGACGCGTCGGGCGGGCCCGTCGATCTGGACCTCGCCGACGTGGGTCGTGGGCGCCGGCACCGAGGCGAGCTCGGCGGCGCGCTCGACGCGGCGCAGGAGGGCGTGGGTGCGGGCGACGACCTCGCGCATCCGGAACGGCTTGGTGACGTAGTCGTCGGCGCCGACCCCGAGGCCGACGAGGATGTCGGTCTCGTCGTCACGCGCCGTGAGCATGAGGACCGGGACGGGGCGCATCGCCTGGATGCGGCGGCACACCTCGAGGCCGTCGAAGCCGGGGAGCATGACGTCGAGGACGACGACGTCAGGAGCGTGCTCACCGAAGGCGGCCACGGCGCCGGGACCGTCGTGCGCCTGGTGGACGGCGTAGCCCTCGGCGCGGAGGCGGTCGGTGACGGCCTGGTTGATCGTCGGCTCGTCTTCGACGACGAGCACCGTCGCCTTCGGTCCGCCCACGGTCCCCGCACCTGTTGTCGTCATGCCACTGACAGTAGGAGCCTCCCTGCGAGTCGCGTGGGCACGACCTGTGGAGATCTCGTGAAGATCGGTCGGGCGCGACAGGTGGAGCGGGTCAGGCGGGCGAGCGGTGACGCGTCCGGAACACCGTCGGCGTGAGACCTGTGCACTGCGAGAAGTGGTGCCGCAGCAGCGCGGCCGACCCGAACCCGACGTCGCCGGCGATCTGCTCGATCGACAGGTCGGTCTCCTCGAGCAGCTCGCGCGCCCGCAGGACCCGCTGGTCGGTGACCCACTGGTGCGGCGTCGTCCCGGTCTCGGAGACGAACCGCCGGGCGAAGGTCCGTGACGACATCGACGCGCGACGGGCCAGGGCCGAGACGGTGTGCGGCTCGTCGAGGTGCTCGAGCAGCCACTGCAGCACCGGCCCGATGCTCTCGCACTCGGTGACGGGCACGGGCCGGTCGATGAACTGGCGCTGCCCGCCGTCGCGGTGCGGCGAGACGACCATGCGGCGCGCGATCCGGTTGGCGACCGCTCCCCCGTGCTCGCTGCGCACGAGGTGCAGGCAGGCGTCCATCCCGGCGGCGGTGCCGGCACTCGTGATGACGGTGCCGTCGTGGGCATAGAGGACGTCGGGGTTGACGTGCGCGAGCGGGTACGCCGAGGCGAGCTCGTCGCTGTGCCGCCAGTGCGTCGTGCACTCGCGCCCGTCGAGGACACCGGCCGCCGCGAGCGTGAAGGCCCCCGAGCAGACCGACAGGACATAGGCGCCGCGCTCGACGGCGTCACGCACGACCTGCATCACGGCCTCGGACGGGTGGTCCGCCGAGCTGCTCGCCGGGATGGCGACGAGGTCGGCGTCGGCCGCGGCCTCCAGCCCGAACGGCGCGACGAGCATCGTCTGGCCGTCCGCGTGCATCGGCTCCCCCGGACGCTCCGCGCACACCCGGAAGTCGAAGGGCGGCACGCCGTCGTCGGTGCGGTCGATGCCGAACACCTCGGACAGGACACCGAACTCGAACATCGCGACGGGATCCTGGAGCACGACGGCGACGGAGCGGAGGGCCATCCCTGCAGCATGACAGCGTGGCAGCATCTTGTGCAAGAGGGGCAGGTCTGCCACTCGTGGCAGGATGTGGTCGGGCATCAAACTTGTGCCATGAGCACCTTCATCGAGAACCTCGTCCCCCTCGTCCCCGCGCTCGTCCTCACCGCCCTCTTCGTCTGGGCACTCGAGCGCAACAACCGTCGCCAGCGGGTCGCCCCGTGGTCCGACGACTTCCGCCACCACGTCGACCACGACGCCGACAGCCGTCGCGTCCTGCACGACCTCGACGCCTACGACCGCGCCGCCTGACATTCGACTTCTTGCCCCGTCGGGACAGCGAGCGCCAGCGAGCCTGTCCCAACGGGGCAAGAAGTCGAGGGTGATCAGGTGTGGATCGGGCCCTGTCGCTCGGTGAGCCGGTCGCCCGCCCCGCCCCACCGGAGCGCGACGATCTCGGCGGCGATCGACACCGCCGTCTCCTGCGGGGTGCGCCCGCCGAGGTCGAGCCCGATCGGTGACGACAGCCGCGACAGCTCGGTCTCGGTGAGCCCCGCCTCGCGCAGGTGCCGCATCCGGTCGTCGTGGGTGCGGCGCGAGCCCATCGCCCCGATGTAGGCGACGGCAGGCAGCCGGAGCGCCACCTCGAGCAGGGGCACGTCGAACTTGGGGTCGTGGGTGAGCACGCACAGCACCGTGCGCCCGTCGACCCGCCCCGCAGCCGCCTCGTCACGCAGGTAGGCGTGCGGCCAGGCAACGACCACCTCGTCCGCCGCCGGCAGCCGCGCCGCCGTCGCGAAGACCGGGCGCGCGTCGCACACGGTCACGGCATACCCGAGGAAGGCACCCATCTCGGCGACCGCCGCCGCGAAGTCGATGGCGCCGAAGACGATCATTCGCGGCTTCGGTGCGTACGACGCGACGAAGACCCGCATCCCCTCACCGCGTCGCTCGCCGTCGGGTCCGTAGGTCAGGGTCTCGGTCGTGCCGTGGTCGAGCAGTCCGCGGGCGTCGTCGGTGACGGCGTCGTGGGCGCGGTCGCTGCCGAGCTCGCCCACCACCGAGTCCGGCCTGACGACGAGCCGGCGCCCCACCCATGTCGGGTCCGGGTGTGCGACGACGGTGGCGACGGCGACAGGGCGCCCGGCGTCGATGTCGTCGGCGACACCGCCCAGCTCGGAGAAGCTCTCACGGTCGACCCGCTCGACGAAGACGTCGAGCTCTCCGCCGCACGACAGACCCACGCTGTATGCCGTGCTGTCGGCGATGCCGTAGTGCGCGAGCTCTGCTGTGGCAGAGGCCAGGACGGACTGCCCGACCTCGTAGACGGCACCCTCGACGCACCCTCCGGACACCGAGCCGACGACGGTGGCGTCGGGCCCGACGAGCATCGCGGCACCGGGCGGGCGCGGTGACGAGCTGAACGTGTCGACGACCGTCGCCAGCGCCACGGGCTCACCCGCCTCCCACCAGTCGCGCAGCTCGCGCAGCACCTCACGCATCGGCGACGACCTCCAGCAGCTCGGCGAACGCGGCCATCGAGTGACCCGCGACGAAGGAGTCAACGTACGGCAGGGCCGCGACGATGCCCTGCTGCACCGGCTCGTAGGCGTCGTGCCCGCGGTGCGGGTTCGCCCAGACGACGTGGTGGGCCAGCGCGTGCAGGCGGCGCATCTGCTCGGCGAGGCCCTCGGGGTCGCCCCGCTCCCACCCGTCGCTCACGAGGACCACGACGGCACCGCGGGCCATGCCACGCCTCCCCCAGCGGTCGAGGAACGCCTTGAGTCCGTCGGCGAGACGCGTGCCACCCGACCAGTCGGGGATCGTGAGCCCGGCGGCGACGAGGGCGCGGTCGGGGTCGCGCTGGTGCAGCGCCGCCGTGACGTGGGTGAGCCGCGTGCCGAGGGTGAAGACCTCGACGGGACCGGGCGTCCGGCACCACGCGTGCGCGAGGCGGAGCAACGCGTCGGCGTAGGCACTCATCGAGCCGGAGACGTCGAGCAGGACGACGACCCGGCGCGGCCGCTCGGCACGACGGCGCCGCCGGACCGGCCCGGGCTCGCCGTGCCGTCGGACCATCTCGCGCAGCGTCGCGCGGGCGTCGACCCGGCCCCGCCTCGACGGGGACGTGCGGTGGGTGCGGCGTCGCGGCGGGCGCGGGCGCAGGGTCGCGAACATCCGCGCCAGGGCGGCTCGCTCACGGGCCGACATCGAGGCGATGTCCCTGTGCCGCAACACCTCCGTGGCACTGGCCCGAGCCCGCACGTCGTCCGCGTCGAGCTCCTCACCCTCGTCAGAGCCGTCACCGTCGCGGCCGTCACGCAGGTCGGCCATCGTCGTCGGGGGGCGAGACGGCGCCCGGCGTGCAGCCGCGGGACGTTGGGCACCGAACCACACGGCATACACGAGGTCGTACCTCTCGAGGTCGGCAGGCGAGCCGCAGAGCGTGGCCCGCCCCGCGGCATACACGCCCGCCTGGTCCTCGAGACCGACGGTGGCGGCGGCGAGCAGCCAGGTGCGCTCGCGGTCTGCGGTCACGGCCACACCGGCAGCCCGCAGGGCACGAGCGAAGCCGAGGAGGACCTCGTCGGCGGGCCGAACGACGGGCCGAGAGGGTGTCACGACCTCACCGGCCGAGGATCCGGTCGAGCGAGGCACGCACCCGCTCGGAGTCCTCGCGGTACTTCACGGCCACACCGAGCGACGCTGCCGCTGAGGCGGTGTCGAGGTCGCGCACCCCCAGCTCGTGCAGGGCGCGCGCCCAGTCGAGGGTCTCGGCGACACCGGGCGGCTTGAGCAGCTCGGGGTCCTCGCGGACGGCGTGCACGGCGCGCACGACCTGCTCGGCCAGCGCCTCGGACACCTCGGGCGCCCGGGAGCGCACGATGGCGAGCTCCCGCTCGAGAGAGGGGTGCTCGAGCCAGTGGTAGAGACAGCGCCGCTTGAGCGCGTCGTGCACCTCGCGGGTGCGGTTGGACGTGAGGACGACGAGCGGGGGCACGGTCGCGCGCACCGTCCCGAGCTCGGGGATGCTCACCTGCCACGTCGACAGGACCTCGAGCAGGAACGCCTCGAACTCGTCGTCAGCCCGGTCGATCTCGTCGACGAGCAGGACCGCCGGCGCCTCACGAAGCGCCCGCAGGATCGGTCGCGCGACGAGGAAGCGCTCCTCGAACAGCCCGGCTTCGACCTCGTCGAGCGAGCCCCTGCCCTCACCCGCGTCCACCGCCTCGACCGCGCGCAGGTGGAGGATCTGGCGCGGGAAGTCCCAGTCGTAGAGCGCCTGGCTCGCGTCGATCCCCTCATGGCACTGGAGCCGGATGAGCGGGACGCCGGCCGCGAGCGCGAGCGCCTCGGCGAGCGCGGTCTTGCCGGTGCCGGGCTCACCCTCGAGGAGCAGCGGACGCGACAGCCGGGTCGCGAGCCACGCGATCGTCGCGAGCTCGTCGTCGACGAGGTAGCCGGTGCCCTCGAGCGCCGTGCGCAGGTCCGCAGCAGTGGCAGGGGCGAGATCCATACGGAGCATCGTCACACGCCGCCCGATCAGACGTCAGCGGGCCTGTCGATGTCCCGCCCGGTCGCGAGGTCCGAGCACTCGACGAGCCTCGGCCGCTGGGCCCTGAAGTAGTCGCGAGCGCCCGAGTCGCCGACCGCGCTCTCGCGCACCGCGGCCCAGTGCGCGCGGCCGAGGAGGACGGGGTGTCCGGGCAGACCGTCGTATGCCGCCCGCACCAGTGCCGCCGTGAGCTCACCCTCGTCGTCGGCCGCCTCGAGGAGCCGGGCGTGGACCTCGGCGACCACGTCGGGCAGGTCCACGAGCATGAGCAGCGCAGCGTCCGCACCGGTGTCGGTCAGTGCCTCGAGACCCCGGCGCAGCGAGGCGCCCATGCCTTCGGCCCAGTCGGTCGCCGCGACGACGATGCCGCCGGCCCGCTCGACCCGCTGGGTCACCTGTTCGGCCGCCGAGCCGACGACGACGTGGACGTCGCCCACCCCTGCGTCGTGCAGGCGGGTCACCGCGGTCTCGACGAGCGACGGGCCCGACGGCGTGAGGCGCAGCAGCGCCTTGGGTCCCCCCATGCGCCGTCCCGCGCCTGCCGCGAGCACGAGCCCGGCGACCCCTCCGTCAGCCATCCGCACACTGTGCCATCCGGCGCGGACGGTGCGAAGGGGTTCTGCAGAAGGTTCTGTGGGGACAATGGGGTCCGACCCAGCCCGTACCGGCGGAAGGCAGCGATGACGATCACGACGAGGGCGGCCGTGCTGCGCCGGTCCACCGACGACCAGCCGTTCGCCCGGTCGGCCCCGCTCAGCGTCGAGGAGGTCACGCTCCAGCCGCCCGGTCCCGGCGAGGTGCTCGTGCGGATCACCGCCGCGGGCCTGTGCCACTCCGACCTGTCGGTCGTCAACGGCGACCGTCCCCGCCCGCTGCCGATGGTGCTCGGGCACGAGGCGGCCGGTGTCGTCGAGGAGGTCGGTGCCGGCGTCACCGACGTCGCGCCCGGCGACCGGGTCGTCTGCTCCTACGTACCCTCCTGCGGCCACTGCGCCGACTGCGCCGGTGGCCACCCGGTGCGGTGCGCCGACGCCCAGGCCGCCAACCGCGAGGCACGGCTCGTCACCGGCCGACGCCCGTTCCGCGACGCGTCCGGCGCCGAGCTCCACCACCACCTCGGCGTCTCGGCGTTCACGGAGCTCACCGTCGTCTCCCCGCGCTCGCTCGTGCCCGTCCCCGACGAGGTGCCGCTCGACGTGGCGGCGGTCTTCGGGTGCGCCGTCCTCACCGGGGCCGGCGCGGTCCTCAACACCGCGGTCGTGCGCCCGGGCGAGGCCGTCGCCGTCATCGGGCTCGGTGGCGTCGGGATCTCCGCCGTCATGGCGGCCGCCCTCGCCGGGGCCCACCCCGTCATCGCCGTCGACACCGTGCCGGCCAAGCTCGACGCCGCCACGGCGGTCGGCGCGACGCACGGCGTCCTCGCCGGCGACGACGCCGTCGAGCACCTTCGCGAGCTGACCCGGGGTGGCGTGACCGTCGCGATCGAGGCGGCCGGGCACCCGGGCGCGCTCGCGACGGCATACGCCGCGACGCGCAGCGGCGGACGCATCGTCGTCGCGGGGCTCCCCCACCCGCGGCACCAGATCTCGGTCCCCATCGCGTCGCTCGTCGGCGAGGAGAAGTCGATCCTCGGCTCCTACATGGGCTCGTCGGTCCCGCGCCGCGACCTGCCGCGCCTGTTCGCCCTGTATGCCGCCGGGGTCCTGCCTGCCGATGCCCTCGTCACCTCACGCTCGGTGCCCCTCGACGACGTCAACGCGGCGCTGGACCGGCTGCACGCGGGGACCGAGGTCCGGCAGATCCTCACGCCCTGACGGTGGCGCCTAGGCGTGGCCGATGACGAACGCGGTGAGGAAGCCGACCGTCGCGGCGAGACCGGCATACAGGTGGGTCTTCTCGAAGGCCTCGGGGATCATCGTGTCGGCGACCATCGCGAGGATCGCACCGGCCGCGAGCGCCGTGATGGCGGCGACGGTCTCGGGGGACGCGCCCTCGAGCAGCAGGACGCCGAGGAGCCCCGCCAGACCGCTGGCCACGGCGATGGCGCCCCAGACGCCGAAGACGTAGCGCGCGCTGCGGTGCGAGGCCTTCATGCCGGCAGCGCTCGAGAGACCCTCGGGCAGGTTCGACAGGAAGATCGCGATGAACACCGCGATGCCCACACCCTCGCCGGTGAGCAGGGTCAGCCCGAGGACGATCGACTCCGGGATGCCGTCGAGCAGGGCGCCGATGGCGATCGCCGCGCCGCTGCCGGGCGTCTCGTCCTCGGAGCCCTGGATCTCGTGCGAGCGCTTGCGGTGCCGGGCCCCGCGCTTGGAGAGGAGGACGTTGGCGGCGACATAGATGACCGCGCCCCCGAGGAAGCCCAGGGCGGTCGGCACGAGCCCGCCGGTCCGCTGGGCCTCGTCGACGAGGTCGAACGAGAGCGCCGAGATGAGGACGCCGGCGCCGAACGCCATGATCGTCGCGACGACCCGCTGCGGGACGCGCACGAACCACGCCACGGCGGCGCCGACGACGAGCGCACCGCCCGCGAGCAGCCCCCACAGTCCAGCCTGAGCCCACACGGGCATGTGCCACGTCCTCTCACGGGTCGACAGCAGTTCTACCCCGGATCGTGGCCGTCGACGTCGTTGGGCCTCACCCCGGGTGTGCGCTGGGTAGGTTGCAGGGACCGGACGGCGACGAGCGAGAGGTCGAGATGCGCGAGACGCGCAAGGGGCGCGAGGCCCGCGGGACGCGCGAGGCGGAGAGCGGCGCGGACGAGCCCACCGACCTCTGGCCCGGTGCACCACCGTCCCGGATCGAGGACTACGCCGTGGTGTCGGACCTCCAGACTGCCGCGCTCATCGGCCGCGACGGGTCGATGGACTGGCTGTGCCTGCCCCGCTTCGACTCCTCCGCGTCGTTCGCCGCCCTGCTCGGCGGGCCCGAGGCCGGACGCTGGCGGATCGCCCCGCTCGCGGGCGGCGTCTGCACCCACCGGGCCTACCGCGACGACACGATGGTCCTCGAGACGTTGTGGGAGACCGACGAGGGCACGGTCCGGGTCATCGACTTCATGCCGGTGCGCCAGACCCAGCCCGACATCGTGCGGATCGTCGAGGGCGTGAGCGGCCGGGTCGAGATGGGCGTCGAGCTCGTCGTTCGCTTCGACTACGGACGGGTCGTGCCGTGGGTGCGCCACTCGGGTGGACGCTGGGTCGCGGTGGCCGGCCCGGACTCCCTGTGGCTCGACACCCCGGTGGCGCTGCGCGGCGAGAACCTGCGCAGCCGGGCCGAGATCTCGGTCGGCGCCGGCGACCGGATCCCCTTCGTGCTCACCTGGGCGCCGTCGTACGAGCCGGAGCCGCGCCGCTACGACCCCGAGCGGGCCCTCGCGGACACCGACCGCTACTGGAGCGAGTGGGTCGGGCACTGCACCTACGACGGCCGCTACGGCGCGGCGGTGCGTCGCTCCCTGCTGGTCCTCAAGTCCCTCACCTACGCACCGAGCGGTGGCATCGCCGCGGCCGCCACCACGTCGCTGCCCGAGCAGGTCGGCGGCCCCCGCAACTGGGACTACCGCTACTGCTGGCTGCGCGACGCCGCGTTCACGCTCCAGGCCCTCACCGGCGGTGGCTACACCGACGAGGCGAAGGCGTGGCGCGACTGGCTGCTGCGGGCGGTCGCGGGCGACCCCAAGGACCTGCAGATCATGTACTCGCTCACCGGCCGTCGCCGTCTCGCGGAGACCGAGCTGGAGTGGCTCCCGGGTTACGAGGGGTCGCGGCCCGTGCGCGTGGGCAACGAGGCGGCCGGACAGTTCCAGCTCGACGTCTACGGCGAGCTCCTCGACGGACTGCACAGCGCACGCGAGGCCGGCCTCGCCGGTGACGACGACGCCTGGACCCTGCAGTGCCTGCTCACCGACCACCTCGAGAGCGTATGGCGCGAGAAGGACAGCTCGCTGTGGGAGGTGCGCGGCCCACGCCAGCACTTCGTGCACTCCAAGGTCATGGCCTGGGTCGGGCTCGACCGGATGATCAGTACCGCCGAACGCTCCGGGCTGAGCGCCCCGCTGGACCGGTGGCGGGCCACCCGCGACGCCATCCACGACGAGGTCTGCGAGCGCGGCTTCGACGCGGAGCGGAACACGTTCACCCAGTACTACGGATCCCGCGGTCTCGACGCCGCACTCCTGCTCATCCCCCGCGTCGGGTTCCTCCCACCCGAGGACCCCAGGGTGGTCGGCACCGTCGACGCCGTGCGCCGAGAGCTCTGCCAAGACGGGTTCGTGCTGCGCTACCGCACCGACGCGGACCCGACCGGGGAGCACGGCACGGTCGACGGCCTCCCCGGGGACGAGGGCGCGTTCCTCGCGTGCAGCTTCTGGCTCGCCGACGCGCTCGCCCTGACCGGCCGCACGGACGAGGCCCGCGAGCTGTTCGAGCGCCTGCTCGAGGTCCGCAACGACGTCGGCCTGCTCAGCGAGGAGTGGGACCCGGTGGCCCGGCGCCACCTCGGCAACACCCCACAGGCGTTCAGCCACGTGGGCCTCATCAACACCGCCCTCACGCTGGACCGCGGCCCCGCACACTCCGCCACCGGCTCCCCCACGCAGAGCGCACGGTGAGGGGATGACGAAGGCCCCCGACCGGCATACCGGTCAGGGGCCTTCCAAGCACTGGTGGCGGGTGAAGGATTCGAACCTTCGAAGCTTTCGCGATGGATTTACAGTCCACTCCCATTGGCCGCTCGGGCAACCCGCCGTGCGCGTGGAAGGATAGCAAGCCAACCACGCAACAACGAAACCGTGCCCCCGCACGCCCCCGGGGCACCCGAACGAGGAGGACCCGTGGCGGACAGCTCCATGGACATCGTGAGCAACTACGACAAGCAGGAGATCGCCAACGCGGTCAACGCTGCGGCCAAGGAGGTCGCGAACCGCTACGACTTCAAGAACGTCGGCGCCAAGGTCGAGCTGTCCGGTGAGTCGATCTCCATGCAGGCCAACTCCGAGGAGCGCTGCCTCGCCGTCCTCGACGTCGTCCAGACCTGGCTCGTCAAGCGCAAGGTCTCGCTCAAGCACCTCGACATGCCCGAGGGTGGGCCGCGCCTGTCGGGCAAGGAGTACAAGCTTGACGTGCCGCTCAAGCAGGGCATTTCGACCGAGAACGCCAAGAAGATCAACAAGCTCATCCGCGACGAGGGCCCCAAGGGCGTGAAGTCGCAGATCCAGGGTGACGAGCTGCGCGTGTCGAGCAAGTCGCGCGACGACCTGCAGGCCGTGCAGCGGATGCTCAGCGGCGCCGACCTCGACGTGGCGCTGCAGTACACGAACTACCGCTGAGCGAGCGCCTCAGCTTGTGCTCCCCGTGCGGGGAGCTTGAGGGTCCGGAGGGAACGTTCCCCTCCGGACCCTCGCGTTTGCCTCCGGACGTGCGTGCGTATGCCGTGGGGCCGGGACGTGATCGGCGCCACCCTGGCGCGTCACGGCGGCGCGATTTCTGGTTACGTGGAGGTAACCAACGCCGCCGAACAACGGAGTTCACATGCGCCGCCGCCCCGCCCTCGCCCTCGCCGCCCTCACCAGCGCCGCCGGCGCGACCCTCGCCCTCGGGCTCGCGAGCCCGGCCCTGGCCGCCACGGGAGCAACCACCGGTCCCCGTGTCCCCGCCGGCCCCTACGTCGCCCTCGGTGACAGCTTCTCCGCCGGCTCCGGCGTCCTCCCGCTGAGCCCCACGGCGAACCCGCAGTGCACCCAGTCGGCGCTCAACTACCCCAAGCTCCTCGCCCAGCGCAGCGGCCGCGCGCTCACCGACGTCACCTGCGGCGGCGCCGACACCAGCGACTTCACGACGTCCCAGTTCACCGGCGTCACCCCGCAGCTCGACGCCGTCACCCCCGCGGCCCGCCTCGTCACCATCGGGATCGGCGGCAACGACTCCAGCGTCTTCACGAGCATCATCCGGCAGTGCGCGACGGCCGGGCTCGGCACCGCGGGCCAGGGCAGCCCCTGCAAGGACACCTACGGCTCGTCCTACGCCGACACGATCCGCACCAAGACCTATCCCGCCGTCCGTGCCGCCATCGCCGCCGCGAAGGCGCGCGCACCCCAGGCGCGGATCGTCGTCCCGGGCTACCCGCAGATCCTCCCGCCCACCACCGGCTGCTTCGCGAAGATGCCGATCGCGACCGGTGACGTGCCCTACGTCAACGGCATCGAGCAGACCCTCAACGCCGCGCTCAAGCAGGCGGCCGCCGACAACGGTGCGACCTTCGTCGACATGTGGGCGCCGTCCGCCGGTCGCGACGCGTGCCAGCTGCCGTGGGTGCGCTGGGTCGAGCCGCTCGCCGGGTCGCTCAACTACGTCCCGGTCCACCCGAACGCTGCGGGCGAGCGGGCCTACGCCGACCAGATCTCGGCCAGGGTCGCCCTCTGATCGGAGCCACCTCCGACCAGGCGACCCCGGGAGGGGGCGAGGGGGCGCCGGTCTCAGCTCCAGCGGGAGCGTGAGGCCAGCGCCTCCTCGAGCTTGCTCAGCTCGTCGCCCATCGAGCGGCGCACGCCGGACGTGACGTCCGGACGCTCCATCGCGGCCCGCACGAGAGCCACCGTCTCGGTCTCGACGATGCGCGAGGGGAAGGCCAGCGTCGCCACCCGGTCGAGCGCGTCGGCCCCGAGCCACTCCGCGAGGCGAGGGATGTCCGCGACGTAGCGCGCGGCATACGGGCGCAGGTCCTCGAGGGAGCCGCTGGACCAGAACCCGGTCGCGAGGGCGTTGAGCTCGTAGTTGGAGCGTTCGCGGTTGCCGGAGATCTCGGACCAGGCCCATGCCTTCTCGCGCGTGCCAGGTCGCGCCGCTCGCGCGGCCAGTCCGGCGAGGCGTCCCGAAAGGGTCGTGTCGTCGGCCTCGACCGCGGCAATGCGGTGCTCGTCGGCGAGGCCGAGACGGGCCATGGTCTGGAGCACGATCCAGCGGAAGTCGGAGTCGTGCTCGAGCTCGGTCGGCAGCGACCGGCCGGAGACCCAGGCCTCGAGCCGCGCCTCGTCCGTCGTCGTGGCGGCGAGGACGCGGGCCGCGACGAGGGCACGGTCCGAGCCGGGCTCGGCGACCTCGAACGTCGTGAGGGCGGCGTTGGCGAGACGTGCCCTGGCCCCTGCGACACCCTCCGGTGGCAGGAACTGCGGCACGAGCCGGTCGGTGAAGGCGAGCGCCACCCGCGACATGAGGGCGTCGTCGCTCTCGTGCGGCCAGGCAGCGGTGAAGACGTCAAGGGCGACCGCAGGGTCGACGCTCGCGCGGTAGACACCGGTGAGAACGGCGCCCCACAGCACCGAGCGGGCGATCGAGTCGTCGAGCCGGGGCAGCTCCCTCGGCAGGGCGGCGAGCGACTCGGCGTCGAGGTCGACCTGGGCCCAGGTCAGGTCGCCGGCGTTGGGCACGAGGAGGGCAGCCTCGCGCTGCACCCCGTCGACGGTGGCGGACGCGGTGTCGAGGGTGAGCCGGGTGCGGAAGACCTCGGCGCCGTCGTCGAAGCCGGCGACGTCGAGCGCGTGCGAGCGGTCGGCGGGGTGGGCCTGCGGGGTGGTGCGGGTCAGCGTGCCGTCGCGGTCGAGGGCGAGGACGTCGACACCGGCGGTCTCGAGCCACGCCGCGCTCCAGTCGGCGAGCGAGGAGCCGTGCGCCTCCTCCATCGTCGCGAGGAACTCGGAGAGCTCGCCGTTGGAGTGCTCGTGCGAGCGGAGGTAGGCGGTGACACCGGCGTTGAACGCCTCCTCGCCGATGTGGGCGACGAGCTGGCGCAGGACGGAGGCGCCCTTGGCGTAGGAGATGCCGTCGAAGTTCGCGAGGGCACTCTGGGCGTCCGGTGCGGGCGAGCCGGCGACCGGGTGGGTCGAGGGCGCCCGCTCGGCGGCGTAGCCCCACTGCTTGCGCGAGATGCCGAACTCGACCCAGCTGTCGGTGAACTCGGTCGCCCGCGAGGTGGCGGTGTAGGCCATGAACTCGGCGAACGACTCGTTGAGCCAGAGGTCGTCCCACCAGCGCATCGTCACGAGGTCGCCGAACCACATGTGCGCCATCTCGTGCGCGATGGTGTTGCTCCGCTGCATGACCTCCTGGCGCGTGGCAGCACCGCGGAAGAGCATCTGGTCGCGGAAGGTCACGCAGCCGGGGTTCTCCATCGCCCCGGCGTTGAACTCGGGCACGAAGACCTGGTCGTAGTCGCCGAACGGGTACCGGACGTCGAAGGTGCGGTGGTAGTGGTCGAACGACTGCTTCGTCACCTCGAACATCTGCGGCCCGTGCGCCTCGAGCTCGCGCTGGAGGCTGCGGCGGGCGTGGATGCCGAGCGGGATGCCGTCGTGCTCGTCGTGGACCGAGACGTAGGGCCCGGCGCAGACGGTGACGAAGTACGTCGCGAGCGGCAGCGTCTCGCTGAGGTCCCACTGGCCCGGCGCGGTCCGCGTCGCGCGGCCGTTGCCGAGGACGACCCACTCCTGGGGCGCGCGGACGGACACGGCATACGACGCCTTGAGGTCCGGCTGGTCGAAGCACGCGAAGACCGTGGGGGCCGCGTCGAGGAAGAGGTGGCCGTAGACGTAGTCCTCGCCGTCGGCCGGGTCGGTGCTGCGGTGCAGCCCCTGGCCGTCGCGCGAGTAGGCCATCGTCGACCGGACCTCGACGACGTTGTCGGCCCCGAGGTCCGCGAGCGGCAGCCGCCCGTCGACGACCGCGGCCGGGTCGACCGGTATGCCGTTGAGCTCGATGGTCTCGACGCTCACCGCGCGCAGGTCGAGGAACGTCGCGCTGCCAGGAGCGCTGCAGGAGAACGTGATCCGGGTGCTGGACCCGAAGTGCTCCGTGCCGCGGTCGAGGTCGAGGTCGACCTCCATGCGCTGGACGGAGATGAGCTGCGCCCGCTGCCGGGCTTCGTCGCGAGTCAGAGATGGCACGCCGCGATGGTGTCACACGGCCGGGGCCGTCCGTCAGGGGTCGCGGCCGAGCCGGGGTCAGCCGCGCGGGAGGACCGTGAGCACGCGCTCGACGTGGTCGCGGAACTCGGCCATGTAGGCCGTGAGGAACGCCTTCGAGTCCGCGTCGGTCACCTCGCCGCTGGCGAGGTAGACCTCGGGGTCGAACTGGATGTAGGCCTCCGGCGCCGTCATCTGGCGGGCATTGCAGAAGCTCAGGCACCCACGCAGCGACTGCTGCCCGAGCGCCGTGCCGATGGCCCCGACCGAGGCGCCGATGACGCCCGCGGGGACGTGGTCGAACGAGTTCTGCCCCCACGGTCGCGAGGCCCAGTCGATGGCGTTCTTGAGCGCGCCGGGGATGGAGCGGTTGTACTCCGGCGTGATGAACAGCAGGGCGTCCGAGGCGGCGATCGCGTCCTTGAGCGCCGTGGCCTCCGCCGGGTAGGCGTCGTCGAGGTCCCGGTTGTAGAGCGGGAGGTCACCGATGGGGATCTCGGTGAACTCGAGGTCGTCGGGTGCGACGGCGATGAGGCACTGGCTGAGGACCCGGTTGATCGAGTCCTTGGACAGGCTTCCGATGAGATATCCGACCTTGTGCGTCACGCCGACCTCCTGGGAACGTACGGCGGCCCGGGTCCGGGTCACGCCTTCCAGCGTGTCACCGGACCCGGGCCGTCGCCAGCGGGAGGGCGGGTCAGTTCGGGCGGTAGCCCGTCGCCATGCCCTGGAGGCGGGCGATGCGGTCGGCCATCGGCGGGTGCGTCGCCATGAGGCGGGAGATGTCCTGTGCGCGGAACGGGTTGGCGATCATCATGTGGCTCGCGTTGACGAGGTCCTTGTTGGGCGCGAGCGGCGCCCGGGACACCCCGGCCTCGAGCTTGGCCAGCGCCGACGCGAGGGCCAGCGGGTCGCCGGTGAGGGTGGCGCCGTCCTCGTCGGCGTCGTACTCACGGGTGCGCGAGATGGCGAGCTGGATGAACATCGCGGCGATCGGGGCGATGAACGCCATGGCGAGGCCGGCGATCGCGCCACCGGGGTTGTCGTTGTCGCGGTTGCCGCCGAACATCGCGCTGAACGAGAGCATCTGGCCGACGGTGCTGATGACGCCGGCGATGGCCGCGGCGACGGAGCCGGTGAGGATGTCGCGGTTGTAGACGTGCATGAGCTCATGGCCGAGGACGCCGCGCAGCTCGCGCTCGTCGAGCAGCTGGAGGATCCCCTGGGTGCAGCAGACGGCGGCGTTCTGCGGGTTGCGACCGGTCGCGAACGCGTTGGGCGCCTCGGTCGGCGAGATGTAGAGGCGCGGCATCGGCTGGCCGGCCTTGGTCGAGAGCTCGCGGACGATCCGGTACATCGCCGGCGCCTCGGTCTCGCTCACCGGGAACGCGTGCATCGCCTTGATGGCGAGCTTGTCGCTGTTCCAGTACGAGTAGAACGTCACCGCCACACCGATGAGGGCGAAGACGAGGATGAAGACGCTGCTGTTGAAGTAGATCGCCGCAGCCCAGCCGAGGGCGAGCAGCAGACCGAAGATGAGCCCGAAGAGACCGGCGGTCTTCAGGCCGTTGAAATGGTTGTGCATGTCTCCTCCAACGCTCGACCTCGGCAGAAACGTTCCGCGACAACCATCATGAGACCAGCCCGACGAGCAGCTGCGGGAGCACGCTCGTCACGACGAGGACCGCGGCACCGACGACGGCGACCGCGAGGCTCGCCCGGCGCGACCGCGGGCGGGCCGGTGCACCAGCCTCGGGCTCACCGAACAGCACCGCGAACCAGCGCACGTAGACCGCGATCCCGAGGACCGCGGCGACCACCGCCACGAGCGCGACGGGCCACAGCCCCGCTGCGACGGCCGGGCGCAGCGCGACGACCTTGGCGACGAGCCCGATGACCCCCGGCGGCAGCCCGGCGAGGACGAGCAGCGCCAGGGCCAGCGTCCCTCCCGCGACCGGGTCGCGTCGGAGCAGACCGCGGTATGCCGTGAGCTCCCGGCCGTCCTCGACGCGCCATCCGTGGACGGCGCGGACCGCAGCGAACGCGACGAGGCTGGCCACGGCATACACGAGGGCGTAGGCCGCGGCAGCCTGACGGCCGGCGACCGTGAGCGCCGTCAGGGGCAGGAGGATCCAGCCGGCCTGGGCGACGGTGGACCACGCGAGGAGGCGGACGACCTCGCTCTGGCGCAGCGCCATGACGGTGCCGACGAGCATCGAGGCGACGGTGAGGACGACGAGGGCGGAGACGACGACGTGCGGACCGGGGCGCCCGCCCACGACGGCGTCGTAGGGCGCGAGGACGACGACGAGGGCGCCGACGGCGGCGAGCTTGGAGGCCGAGGCGAGCAGCGCCGACACCGGCAGCGGGCCGGACGTCAGCGTCGTGGGCGTCCAGGCGTGGAACGGCACCGCCGAGAGCTTGAACGCGAGCCCGGCGAGGAGCACGACCGTCGCGAGCCCGGCGAGGGTGCGGGTCTCGGGGGCCTCCCACGCAGCGGCCAGCGACTGACCGGTGAGGGTGGGGTCTCCGGTCGCCGTGACCCAGAGCGCCGTGCCGAGGACGAGCAGCCCGAACGACACGAGCGACGTCGTGAGCAGCGTGAGGGCTCCGTGGGCGGCGGCGCGCCGGTCGCGCCAGGCGACGAGCGCGATGACGGGCAGCGTGGCCAGCTCGAGGGTGATGAGCCAGGTGCCGAGGTCGCGCGAGGCGACGACCGCGGCGGCGCCGCTCGCCGAGGCGAGGAGCAGGACGACCTCGATGACGCCCGCCCGCCGGATCGACATGAGGGCGAGCACGGCGAGGGTCGCGAGCAGCGCCGCCACCTGGAGGGTGCTCGCGAGCGGGCCGCCGTCCCAGAGGCAGCGACCGTCAGGCGCCGGGGTGCAGAGCGTGAGGCGTGGGCCGGTGGCGACGAGCCCGGGCAGGGCCGTGACCGCTCCCCCGACGAGGCCGAACGCCCCGATGACGGGTGCGGCGAGGCGGGCACGCGGCGCGACCGCGTCGACGACGAGGACGAGGACCATCGCGGCGACCGGGAGGAGGACGGGCAGGAGCAGGCTCCACTGCATCTGGAGCGTCATCGGCCGCCTCCGACGAGGGCGGTGACCGCGTCGGCCGTCACCGACAGCACGAGGAAGGGCGCGACGCCGATGGCGACGACCGCGGTGCCGAGCACACCCATGACGGCGAGCTCGACGGAGCGCGCGTCCGGGGTCGAGGGAGCGGCGTCCGGGTCGCCGGCGACGTCGTCCGGCACGGCGTCACCCACCCAGACGACCCGAGCGACGCGCAGCGAGTAGGCCGCAGCCAGCGCCGCGCCCACGGCGGCGATGACGGCGCAGGTGCGCAGGATCCCGGTGTGGTGGGCCGGATTCCACGCGGCGAGGAGGGCGAGGAACTCGCCCCAGAACCCGGCGAGGCCGGGCAGGCCCAGGCCGGCGGCCAGCCCGAGGATGAGCGCGAACCCGAGCCGGGGCGACACCTCGCGCAGGGCGGGGCGGACGACGGCGAGGTCGACCGATCCCCAGCGGTGCTTGAGGCCGCCGACGATGACGAAGAGCAGGGCCGAGATGACGCCGTGCGCGATGTTGCCGATGAGCGCCGCCTGGAGCCCGGTCTCGGTGCCCGAGGCGAGGGCGAGGACGACGAAGCCCATGTGCGCCACCGACGAGAAGGCGATGAGCCGCTTGAGGTCGCGCTCGACGAGGCAGATGAGGCCTCCCCACAGGATGCCGACGACCCCCGCGATGGCGAGCACCGGCGCGATGCGGGCGAACCCGTCGGGCACGTTGGCGATGGGGAGCCGGACGAGGCCGTAGGTGCCGAGCTTGAGGAGGACGGCGGCGAGCAGCACCGAGCCCGCGGTGGGCGCGGTCGTGTGCGCGGCGGGCAGCCAGGTGTGCAGCGGGAAAACGGGGACCTTGACGGCGAGGCCGAGGGTGAGGAGCAGCGCGATCGTCGTCTGCTCGCCGAGGCCCAGCCCGGCCGCCGCCGACGGCAGCTCGCCGAGGTCGGCCGTCCCGGCCCGCGTCACGAGGAGCAGGATCCCGACGAGCATGAGCGTCGAGCCGACGGCGGTGTAGAGGATGAACCGCGCCGACGCGTCCGCACGGGCCGCGGCGCCGTGGCGGTCGCCGTAGCGGCTGATGAGCACCCACATCGGCACGAGGACGACCTCGAACGCGAGGAAGAAGAGCACGGCGTCGCGGGCCGAGAAGGCCGCGAGCGCACCCGCCACGACGAGCAGCAGAGCACCGAGATAGGTCGCGGCACTGCCGCTGCCGGGCGCGTCGGCCCACGGCTGCTCGACGAACGCGTGGGCGACGACGAGGACGCCGATGACGGCGGTGAGGACGACGAGCGGGGCGCTCACCCCGTCGACCTCGAAGTGCCACCGCACCCCGAGGTCGGGGATCCACGCACGGTCGACGACGGGGCGCATCACGGTCGCTGCGACGGCCGCTGCGCCGCCCACGGAGGCAGCGACGAGGGCGACGAGCCGCGCGGTCGACGGCGCGAGCGCCCGGCCACCGGTGACGAGCCACAGCCCGACGGCGCCGGGCACGAGCAACATGAGGATCAGCGCCACGCGAGCACCGCCGTCCCGGCCGCGACGAGGAGCCCGAGGGCGACGAGCGCGACGCCGCCCGAGGCGGCCTCACGACGGTGACCGCGCTCGGTGAGCCAGCCGGCGATGCCGGCCGACGCCGCCGCTCCACGGACGTAGCCGTCGACGACCTCGCGGTCGAGGAACGCGACGACACGGGCCAGTCCCAGCACCGGTGTCACGACGACCCGTCGGTATGCCGTGTCGAACCCGAGGCCACCGTCGGCCAGGGCGCGCTGGCGCGGGGTGCGGACGAAGGCGTCGCGCGGGTCGCCGTCGGTCGTCCGGCTGCGCGCCGACCAGACGGTGCCGCCCCCGATGAGGATGAGCACGACGGTGAGCAGCATCCACCATGGGGAGACGCCGTGGATGTCGAACAGTCCCGTGAGCAGCACCAACCCACCGACGACGGTGACCACGGTGAGGACGGCCAGGGCGACGATGACGGGGGCGGACGGCATACGGGCTTCGTCGTCGAGGGACTCGCCGTCGGGCAGCGCGGCAGCGACGACGAGGTGGGCGCGGGTCGCGTAGGCGGCGGTGAGGACGACCG
This sequence comes from Knoellia locipacati, assembly GCF_007992835.1. Taxonomy (GTDB): domain Bacteria; phylum Actinomycetota; class Actinomycetes; order Actinomycetales; family Dermatophilaceae; genus Knoellia; species Knoellia locipacati. The sequence goes on along the minus strand of NZ_BKBA01000008.1, from coordinate 356,226 downwards.
TGACGAGCAGCGCCGCAAGGACGATGACGCCGGGTCCGCCGGCGCCGATCGCGCCCTCGTAGGCCGTGGTGATGACGTGCTCCTTGGAGAGCCCACCGACGACGAAGGGTGCGCCGGCGAGGGCGAGCAGCCCGAAGAGCCACGCCACCCGGGCGAGCTGGTGGACGTTGGCGCTGCCGCGCAGGGCGACCGCGAGCGTCGAGCCGGCGACGACGGAGAGCCACCCGATCGTGAGGAAGAGCAGCGACTTGAAGACTGCGTGCGACCAGAGGTGGAACAGCGCCGGGTCGGGGCCGAGCTCCTTCGTCGTCGTCGCGAGCGCGGACAGCATGATCGCGACCTGGCTCACGGTCGACCACGCGAGGAGGCGCTTGAGGTCGGACTGCCCGAGGGCGAGGACGGCGGCGCCGACCATCGTCACGGCGGTCGCGAGCCCGAGCAGCCACCGCGCGCCGTCGGCGACGACGAGCACCTCGAAGAGCTGGGCGAGGACGACCGTGCCAGCGGCGACCATCGTCGCCGCGTGGATGAGTGCCGAGGCAGGCGTCGGGCCCTCCATGGCGTCGGGGAGCCAGTCCTGGAACGGGAACTGCGCCGACTTGCCGAGGACGCCGATGACCACGAACGCGAGGGCGAGGCTGCGCACCCACGGCTCGACGCCCCCTTCGGACCAGTGGGCGACGACGGCGTCGAGACCGGTCGAGCCGGCACCGGCGGCGAGGATGACGATGCCGAGCACGAAGGCGATGTCGGCCACCCGCGTCACGAGGAACGCCTTGTGCGCGGCGCGGCGTGCGGACTCCTTGCGCGACCAGTGGCCGATGAGGAGGTAGGAGCACCACCCCATGACCTCCCACCCGACGAGGGTGAGGACGAGGTCGCGGGCGTGGACGACGAGCATCATCGCGGCGGTGAAGAGCAGGACCGTGGCGGCGAACTGGGCCAGGCGGTCGTCGTCGGCGAGGTACCAGCGGGTGAAGACGAGGACTGCTGCGGCGACGACCGCGACGACGGCGGCGACGGCGACCGTCGACGGACCCGACCCGAGCTCGAACGGCATCTCGATCGAACCCACGCGCAGCGGCTCACGGAGCTGGAGGAGGTTCACGCCACGGGTCGGTGCGACGGCCATCCCCACGAAGGACACGACGACCGACACCAGCCCGGCGCCGGTCGCGACGAGGGCGGCGAGCGCCGGTGTGCGACGCAGCGCGAGCGTGAGGACCGAGGCGAGGACGGGGATCCCGACGAGAAGGTGGGCGACCCACAGGGCGCCGTTCATGCCCCCTCACCCCCACTCGCCCCGACCCCCGACTGATTGCCCCATCGCGAGGCGGGAGCGGAGCGAGGGCCTCGCGGTGGGGCAATCAGTCGCTCGTCCAAGGGCTCGTCGAGGTCGATCGAGCCACGCAGCCGGAACGCCGTGAGGATGACCGCGAGCGCCACGACGACCTCGGCCGCGGCGATGGTGATGACGAAGAGCGGCAGGATGCTCGACGCCTCCCACCGCGACGCCGACGTGGCACCCGACGCGACGAGCAGCACGAGCGAGCCCGAGAGGATGAGCTCGACGCCGATGAGCAGCAGCACGGCGTTGCGACGCACGAGCACACCCATGACGCCGAGCCCGACGAGCAGGGCGGCGACGACATAGGGACCGGCGAGGTGGATCACGCGGCACCACCCCCGCCCCTCGAGGTGTCGACACCGGCGCCACGCGAGACGGCGAGGGCGGCGACGAGGGCGGCGAGCAGCAGCACCGACAGCGCCTCGAAGGGCCACACCCACGTGCCGAAGAGCTCGGTGGCGACCGCGGCGTTCGCGACCTCGCGGCGCTCCACCGCCTCGCCGGCGAGCGGCAGCAGCGCCGCGAGCAGCAGCCCGGTCGTCGCGGCACCGGCCAGCCCCGCGAGCACCCGGCGCCACCACGGCACCGCGTGCGCGAGATCCGGGCCGATGGGCGCGCGGGTCAGCATGAGCGCGAAGAGGACGAGGACGACGATCGCGCCGACATAGACGAGGACGAGCACCAGCGCCACGAGCTCGTGACCGAGCACGAGCAGGCACCCCGCGACCCCGAGCAGCGCGACGACGAGCCACAGGGCGGCGTGCACTACCTGCCGGGTCGTCACCGCCAGCAGACCCGCCACGACGGCGAGCAGTCCGCAGGCCGCGAACGCGAGGTCGAGAGAGGTCATGTGGCGCGACCCCGCGGCATACGGGCAGGTTTGTTCGCGGCGGCAACCTCGGCCGGCTCGGCCGCGCGCTCGTCGAGCGCGGGCGGCGGCGGCACGGTCTCCATCCAGCCGCCGAGCCGCTCCTTGTCGTGGAGCAGGTCGCGGATGTCGGTCTCGGCGTACTCGAACTGCGGGCTCCAGAAGAGCGCGTCGAACGGGCACACCTCGATGCAGATCCCGCAGTACATGCAGAGCGAGAAGTCGATCGAGAAGTTGTCGAGGACGTTGCGCTGCCGGTCGCGCCCACCCTCGGTCGTCGCAGGGACCGTCTCCTTGTGCGAGTCGATGTAGATGCACCAGTCCGGGCACTCGCGGGCGCAGAGCATGCAGCTCGTGCAGTTCTCCTCGAGCAGCGCGATGACGCCGCGGCTGCGCGGTGGCAGGTCGGGCGCGACGTCGGGGTACTCGTGCGTGTGCGTCGTGCGCGTGGCCGTCTTCGCGGTCGTCGCCAGACCTTTGAGTATGCCGGGCAGCAGTCCCTTGTTCGTCGGTCCGTTGCGCTTGGTCTCGTCGTTCATTGCGTCATCACCACGCCAATTCCGGTGAGGGCCAGCTGGATCAGGGCCAGGGGAAGGAGGAAGAGCCACGCCAGACGCTGGAGCTGGTCCTCGCGCATGCGCGGCCAGGCGACGCGGAACCAGATGACGAGGACGGCGACGACGAACCCCTTGAGCAGGGTCCACAGCCAGCCGAGGTGCTCGTCGAACGGGCCGCGCCAGCCGCCGAGCCAGAGCACGGCGAAGAGGACCGAGAAGACGACGATCCCGGCGTACTCGGCGAGGAGGAAGAAGGCGAACCGCAGCCCGGTGTACTCGGTCCACGGGCCCATGACGAGCTCGGCGTCCGCGATCGGCATGTCGAACGGCGGGCGCTGCAGCTCGGCGAGCGCGGCGACGAGGAAGACGAGCATCCCGGGGAGCTGCCAGAGCAGCCACCACGGGCTCCACGCCGCGACGACGCCGGACAGGCTCAGGGTGCCGGCGGCCAGGCACGCGGACGCGACGGCGAGGACCAGCGGCAGCTCGTAGGACACGAGCTGGGCGGCGGAGCGGAGCGCACCGAGGAGGGCGTACTTGTTGGCGCTCGCCCACCCGGCCATGAGCGTGCCGAGGGCGCCGACGCTCGTCGCCGCGAGGACGAGGACGGCGCTGGCGGGGACGTCGACCCCGGCCACCCCCGACTGGAGCGGGAGGACACCGAGCGCCAGCAGGTAGGGCACGAGCGCGACGAAGGGTGCGATCCGGAAGACCGTGCGGTCGGCCGCGCGCGGGGTGATGTCCTCCTTCTGGACGAACTTCACCCCGTCGGCGACGAGCTGGGCCCAGCCGTGGAAGCCACCGGCATACATCGGTCCGAGCCGGCCCTGCATGTGCGCCATGAGCTTGTGCTCGGCCTGGCCGACGAGGAGGGGGAACACGAGGAAGGCGGCCAGGACGGCCACCGACCTCACCACGACCTCGAGCACGCTCATCGGAGGCAGCCTAGTTGGGACCGGCACCCCATGGTGGGCGCCGCCCGGAAGGGCCATTTTTGGCTGATGAGCGGACAGTCGGGGGCCTCGGCGGGACCATGGATCGGTGGTTGAGCCGGAGCCTCACCACATCGCACGGGCACCACTACACGCAGTTCTCGCGGCGCGGCAGTGACGTCGTCTCGGCCGGGCCCTGTCAGAAAGGCTCCAACATGCGGAACGTCTACCGCGTGCTCGCCGGCCTGATCGCCGTCGAAGTCATGCTCCAAGCGTCATTCATCGTCTACGGCGACGCCGGGATGGGGAAGTACATCGAGGACGGTGGCGTCATCGACAAGGCAGGGATGGAGGCCGCGTTCGACAGCGGCGACGCCCCCTTCTCGGAGTTCATCGCCTTCGTCCTCCACGGCATGAACGGGATGTTCGTCATCCCGCTCCTCGCCCTCCTCCTCCTCGTGTCGTCGTTCTTCGCGAAGGTCCCCGGTGGCGTCAAGTGGGGAGCCATCGTCCTCGGTCTCGTCCTGCTCCAGGTGACCCTGGGCCTCATGGGCCACAGCTTCCCGGTCCTCGGGGCGCTGCACGGGATCAACGCTCTGCTCCTCTTCACGTCGGCCGTGTGGACGTTCTGGCGGTCGCGCCGTCTCGTCGGTGGCGACGCGACGACGTCCGACGTCCCGAGGGAACGTGTCATCGCCTGACGACGCCCCACCTCGCGACAAGGGCCGGCTGGCACTCCTGCTGGCCCTTGTCGCGACGCTCGTCGTCACGCTCCCCCTGCTCTGGATGTGGAACGCCAGCCGGATGCCCGACTCGTGGTCGGTCATGGACCTGGGGGTCCACGAGCCGGGGATCGTGGCCGCCGCCGGTGGTCACGGGAGCGGGCACGGACTGCCCGGCGCCGACGTCGACACGGTGTCGGTCAAGGACCTCGTCGAGAAGGAGAAGGGACCCGCGGACGTCACCGTCCGGCTCGTCGCCGCGACCGGCCGGATCACGATCGCGCCCGGCACCACCGTCCCCGGCATCACCCTCAACGGCACCTCCCCGGGGCCCGTGATCCGCGCGACCCAGGACGACCTCGTCGAGGTGACGCTCGTCAACGAGTCGGTGCCCGGTGGCACGACGCTGCACTGGCACGGGCTCGACGTGCCCAATGCCGAGGACGGCGTCGCCGGGGTCACGCAGGACGCGGTGCACCCGGGGCAGTCGCGCACCTACCGGTTCGTCGCCGCGCAGGCCGGCACGTACTGGTACCACTCGCACCAGGTCTCGCACGAGCAGGTGCGCAAGGGCCTGCTCGGGGCCGTCGTCATCACACCGAAGAGCGCGGGCGCGTCGCCGGCCCCCACCGACGTCGTCGCCCTCTCCCACACCTACGGCGGCAGGCGCACCATCAACGGCCGCGTCGGCGAGCAGCACGTCGACGCCGCGCCCGGCACCCGGGTGCGCGTCCGCGTCGTCAACACCGACGCCGGCGTCGCGCCGCTCTGGGTGAGCGGTGCGGCATACCGGGTCGTCGCGGTCGACGGTACCGACGTCAACGCGCCGGGCGAGGTCGAGGGCCGCGCCTACGTCGTCCCCGCGGGCGGGCGGGCCGACCTCCTCGTCGAGGTGCCGGCGACGAGCGCCGTCCGCGTCGAGCTGAGCGGCGCCTCGCTCGTCGTGGGGCCGGCCGGGTCGACGACGCCCCCGACCCCTCGACCCAAGGCCTCGGTCGACCTGCTGACCTACGGCTCGCCGACGCCGCTGGAGTTCGACCCGGACCGGCCCGACCGGACGTTCGCGTACTCGATCGGTCGGCGGCCCGGCTTCGTCAAGGGTCGCCCGGGCGTGTGGTGGTCGGTCAACGGCAAGCTCTACCCGAACATCCCGATGTTCACCGTCACCGAGGGCGACGTCGTGCGGATGGAGATCCTCAACCGCAGCAACGAGACCCACCCGATGCACCTGCACGGGCACCACGTCGTCGTGCTCTCACGCAACGGTGTGAAGGCCACGGGCAGCCCGTGGTGGACCGACTCGCTCGAGGTCCCGGTCGGCGTGCGCTACGAGGTCGCGTTCGTCGCCGACAACCCCGGCATCTGGATGGACCACTGCCACAACCTCCCCCACGCCCGCGAGGGGCTGCTCGCCCACCTCGTGTACGAGGGGGTGACGACGCCCTACCGGCTCGGCGGCACGACCCCCAACGAGCCCGAGTGAGTCAGGACTCGCGCGGTCCCCAGGACGGGTCGGGCACCCCGGGCGCCTGCACGCGGCGGCGCGACGGCGACTTCGCGGAGTCGTGGCCCTCACCCGGCTCCTTGCCACCGGGCCACTGCTTCGACGCGCGCGCGGCGAGGACGAAGGACTTGCGCAGCGGCGTCCCCTCGAAGCCGTCGGGCAGGAGCAGCGGCCGCAGCCCGGACCCGGACCCGTCGTCGAACCCCTCGAACTCGACCCCGAACATCTCGTGCGTCTCGCGCTCGTGCCAGGCCGCGCCGGCATACACGTCGGTCACCGAGGCGAGCGAGGCACCCTCGGGGACCCGCGTCGCGATCCGTATGCCGTGCACTCCCGCGACCTGGTCACCCGTCACCGAGTCGCGGCGCTGGAGGGCGAGGGCCCTGAGCACCACGTCGTAGCCGGGCGCCGCCTCGTCGTAGGTGCGGTCGACGGCGCTGAGCCAGTCGAAGAACGTGAACCCGGTCGCGTGCGCGGCCGCGACGGCCCCGTGCCAGTCGGCCGGCGCCACGTCGTGCAGCTCGTCGGTGCTCACGTCGGTGCTCACGTCGTCACCCTAGACCGACAGCTGGTCCGACTTCTTGCCCCGTTGGGACACCTCGCTGGCGCTCGGCGTCCCAACGGGGCAAGAAGTCGTGGTGGTCAGCGGGTCGCGGCCTGCTTCGCCTGGCGGGCGGACCAGACGCGGTCGGCGGCGTCGATGCTCGCCCGCGAGGACAGGTCGACACCGGCGCGTGCCGCAGCGGCCTTGACCGCGGCCGTCCGAAGGTTCGGCGTGCGGAACTCCTTCGGCGTGATCGAGGCGTCCTGGACGGCATACGAGCGCTGCTGCGCCGCAAGGCGATCGGCACTGGCGGCCGCACGCTTCGACGTCGCCGAGGTGAGGCGGAACGCGCTGCCGGTGAGCGGCGTGCTCACCGTGGGCGCGTAGCCGCTCGCGTGGCCCGGCTTGTTGGGGTGGTAGCTCTCGCTGATCGGGTTCGAGAGGCCGTTGAGCCACTCGACGTCGTCGCACACGGCGTGGCCGATGAAGCGCGACGTCGGGTTCGCGAAGCTGAAGCCCTTGGCGCTCGCAGCGGCCGCCGTCTTGCTGTTGAGCAGGTCCGCCATCGCGTTGAGACGGGTCTCCTCGGCCGGCGAGAACCACGTGAGGGCGTTGCAGTCCTCACCCTGGAAGATGCGCGGGTAGCCGACGATGACGACCTTGGCGTTGGGCGCCTTGCTCCGGATCGACGTGTACAGCGTCGAGAGCCGGCCCGGCAGCACGTTGTTGACGAAGCTCTGGGCGGTGTCGATCGCGCCGTTGCAGTTGCTCGCCCAGCCGGGCATGGCGCACTCGGTGAGCACGTCGGCGAACCCGGCGTCGTTGCCGCCCACCGAGAGCGTCACGTGGGTCGTCGACGACGTGAGGGCGCTGAGCTGGGTGTTGGTGACGTCGGGGATGGTGGCGCCCGAGCAGGCGCGGAAGTTGAGGGCCAGCCCCTTGGACGCCGCGATGAGCGAGGGGTAGGCCGAGGTCGAGCGCTGGCAGGAGGTGCCGTCAGCGATGTAGCTGCGGGTGCCGGTCCCCGAGGAGTAGGAGTCGCCCAGGGCGACATAGAAACTGGCGGCCTGTGCAGGCGCGGCACTGATCACGAGGCTGGTCGCGGCGGCTCCCGCGGCGATCAGGCCCAACGCTCGAACTGTCGTCATTGACATCTCCCATGGGTGGCAGGACTGGTGCTCGCAACCTAGGGCCGGGCAGTGACCCCCGTCACAGAACTTTGCCAAGTTCTTACCTGCGGGTAGCGAACCTTTGCGTCCGCAGTGCTGGTCGGCTTCGCGACCACGGTCGCGGACGTCGTGCGTATGCCGTCCCGCGGCGTGCGTGGTCAGCCGCGGCCGTGGACGCGCCGCACCCTGATCGGCCCCTTGGCCGTCGACGGGTCGACGACCTTGCCGCCCTGGACGATCTCGACCTCGCCCGCGTCGACGAGCCGACGGGCGGCGCGGCGGGCCGGCTCCATGAGGGCTCGCCACTCCTGCGCACCAGGGCCTGCACCCGAGCCGTCGTCAGACGCCGCCACCGCCCGCGCCGCCTCGGACGGGCAGATCGTCGCGCCGGCCGCCCGGTTGCCGAGCAGGTCGAGGATCGAGCCCTCCAGAGCCCGGTCGACGGCACCGACGCCTCGGCGACGGCAGGCGGCCGAGCAGTAGCGGACCTGGTCCCAGTCCCTCTCCCACTTCTTGCGCCACTCGATCCGTCGACCGCACGCCGCGCACGTCTTGGGCTCCCGCTGGGCGCTCATCGTCGTCGCGAGCGCTGACGCCGGCGTGAGCGCCGTGTCTCCGGGGCGTCCCCGGCCTCCCCGCGAGCCCGTCGACGCTGCGGCGGCGGCGCGGGCAGGCCGTCGTCGAGGGCGATCTGGGCCGCGACGAGGACGAGCCCGGCCCCGAGCAGCACGAGACCGAAGCGCTGGTGCCCTTGGCCGAGCAGCCCGGCCCCGACGGAGGCGACGGCGCCCCCGGCCACGAGCGCCCGCGGCAGCTTGGGCAGTCGGTGTCTCGCCCGAGGAGCGAGGAACAGTCCCCACAGCGCAGCGACGACGACGACCGCGAGGACGCCAAGCAGGCTGCCCGCCACTCCCCCGCCGACGCTGCCGGACGCGAGCATGAACACGCCCACCATGAAGGCGAACTCGATGACGAACGCGAGCAGCCCGAGGGCGACGAGCATCACCGAGGCGGCTCGACGCGAGCGCGCGTCACCTCGGCGGCGGACCCCGTGCGGTGGGCGGTGTAGCGGGGGGCCGCGGCGCCCTCGCCGTCGGCCGGACCGAGCCGTCCGGCGCCACCGAGGCGCTCGGCGATCGCCCGGCCGGAGAGGCGCTCGCCGGCGATCTGTTCCTGGAGCCGGATGATGCCGTGCAGCAGGGCCTCGGGTCGCGGCGGGCAGCCCGGGACGTAGACGTCGACGGGGATGAGCTGGTCCACGCCCTTGGTCACGGAGTACGAGTCCCAGTACGGCCCACCGGAGTTGGAGCACGCACCGAACGAGATGACGTACTTGGGCTCGGGCATCTGGTCGTAGAGGCGCCGGATGGCGGGGGCCATCTTGTCGGTGACCGTCCCCGAGACGACCATGAGGTCGGCCTGGCGTGGCCCGGGCGCGAACGGGATGACCCCGAGGCGGATGAAGTCGTGCCGGCCCATCGACGCGGCGATGAACTCGATGGCGCAGCAGGCCAGCCCGAAGTTGAACACCCACAGCGAGTAGCGCCGGCCCCAGTTGAGGACGACACGGATCGGCTTCGGCGCGTGCTCGCCCACGGGGCCGACGCGGGGCATCGGCAGCGGCACGGACCGGTCGTGGGTCACGTCGCTCACGTCACTCATGCGATCACGTCCATCGCAGCAGCCCGCGCCGGGCGGCGTGGAGCAGCCCGACGACGATGATCCCGATGAACACCGCGATCTCGACGAGCGAGGCGACACCGAGGTCGGCATCACGCAGGACGTAGGCCCACGGGAAGAGATAGACGGCGTCGACGGCGAAGACGACGTAGAGGAAGGCGTAGGAGAGGTAGCGCACCTGGCTCTGCGCCCAGCCCTGCCCGACCGGGTCCACACCGGACTCGTAGGTCGTGAGCTTGGCCGGCGTCGCGGCGCGCGGCGCGAGCAGGACACGGGCACCCATGGCCGCGATGACGAGCAGCATGCCGGTGGCCAGCACCGCTGCCGCCGCCACGTATCCGGTCATGCAGGTCACCTTAGCGAGCCGCACCCGAACCGGACGGGCTGCACCGAAATGACCACCCGCGCGGTCGCGTCCCGGGCCTAGACTGCGAGCGCAGAGAGGAGGGTCATGGCCATCTTCATGATCGAGCGCCAGTTCGCCGACCGGCTCGACCTCCAGCCCGAGGACGCGCGTGAGCTCCGTGAGATCAACGACGACGAGCACGTGCGCTGGCTCTACTCGTTCCTGTCCGCGGACCGTCGCAGGACGTTCTGCCTCTACGAGGCCGACTCTGCAGAGGCGATCCTGCGCGCCGCCGAGCGCGCCGGCGTCCCCGCGGACGTCATCGTCGAGGTGACGCACACCCTCACGCCTGACGGCGCGAGCCACGACATCCGGGAGTCCGTGGGCTGAGACCCGGCCGGACACCCGCTCAGGGGCCGGGGTCGAGCAGGCCGTGCTCGGCGGCATACCTCGACGCCATGGTCCGGTTCGTCACGCCGGTCTTCATGAGGATCGAGCGCACGTGGTTGGTCACGGTGTTCTCGCTGATGAAGAGCTCCTCGGCGAGCGCCCGGTTGCTCAGGCCCTGCGCGAGCAGCCGCAGCACCTCGACCTCGCGAGGGGTCAGCCCGTCGGCCCGGCGACGAGGTGGCACGACGCGCTCCAGGCTCGCGGTGAGCCTCGGCGAGTGCAGGGCGCCGACGCGTGCCGAGGCGTCGTGGCGGGCCACCTCGAGCGCCGTGGGTCCGGCCCCCGAGCGACGGAGGTGCTCGACGAGCGCGACGGCGTCATAGGCCACGAAGAGCGGGGCGCCCATCCGGCCGTCCATCTCGATCGCCGACCGCAGCAGGCCCTCGGCCCCGGGGCGGCCCAGGGTCGACTCGAGCATCCCGAGGTAGCGGTCGGCGGAGCCGAAGGCGGCGAGCATCGGCCCGACGGTGAGGTTGTGCCCGGCGTACTCCTCCGCCGCCTCACGCAGCCGGTCCGCGGCGGGTCGGTGGCGCAGCCAGACCGCCGCCTCGGTGACGAAGGCGATCGTCGCCGGCCACGTGGGCGAAGCCACGAACCGGGCCAGGTCCTGCTCGACGAGCCAGTCGAGCACCCGGCGGGCCGGCTCGCGCAGACCGAGCTCGACATAGAGGGCCAGCAGCCCCGGGGTCCAGTGCTGCTCGACGGACTCGTTCCCGGAGATGAACGGTGCGACCTCCCCGAGCCGTCCCTGCTCCCTGCGCAGGACGAAGGTCTGCACCGACAGCCGCTCGGTGAGCTCGGCCCGGGTGCCGACGCGGTGGGCCTGCAGGAGCTCCTCCCCGATCGCCTCAGCCCGGGCGAGGTCACCCCGGACGAAGGCCCGGACCCACTCGAAGCACGAGGACTGGACCTGGAAGAACGGCTCGCCGCTCGCCGCCGCGGCCCGCACCAGGTCCGCGTGGGACCGCTCGTACTGCTCCGCGTCACCCACGAGGTGGGCGACGAGCGCGAGGATCGAGGCACCGTTGAAGACCCACTCGGACTCGCCCCCGGCGGTGCCGAGACGGACGAGCTCCTCGCACCGGGGCCGTTGCTCCGGAGCGGTCCGGGGCCGCACGTTCATGATGATGCTGCACTCCACGGCGTGGGCCAGGGTCGCGCGGTCACCGGACGCGGTGGCCAGCTCGATGGCCCGGGCGCAGACCTCGCGTCCGCGGTCGAAGTCACCCGTGAACGTCAGCGCCCGACCCAGGCTCGCGACGGCGGCGATCCGCAACGGGTCGGTCTCCGCGACGTCGGCCTGGCCCAGGGTGGTGGCGAGCAGGTCCGCCGCCTCGAACCCCAGGTCCCCGATGCGCCAGGTCGCACCCTCGAAGGCGACGGCCGCGCGGAGCCGGTCGCGCTGGCTGCCCTGCGCCGCCACCGCCCGGTCGAGGTCGCACGCCGCTGCGAAGTCACCCGCGGCCCGGAACGACTCCGCCGCGAGCAGGCGCAGGTCGTCACGGTCGGCGTCGTCGTCGGCGAGCTCGGCCGCCCGGGCGAGGGCCTGCCCCGCCTCGTGGTGCGCCAGCCGGGCACGGGCCACCGACGCCGCCTCGGTGAGGTAGTGCACGGCCTCGCGGCGGTGTCCCAGGACCTCGGCACGTGCGTAGTGGTGGGCGATGCGCTCGACCCGGTTGGGCACCGACGAGGGGCCCGCCTCGAGGGCTCGCGCGACGTCGACGTGGAGGTGGAGCAGGTCGCTGCGGGGCATGAGGTCCAGCACGGACTGCCGGCAGAGGACGTGGTCGAAGGCGACGCGCGACCCGTCACCCGCGAGGTTCCGCAGCAGGCCGGCCATCTCTGCCTGGCCCAGGCCCTCGAGCGTCTCGTCCACGTCCTGCCCTGCCACGCGGGCGAGGAGCTCGACGGGCACCTCGTCCCCGACGACCGCCGCGACCTCCACGAGCCGGCGGGTGCCGGTCCCCAGCCGCCCCAGGCGACCGGCATACAGGTCGCGCACCGTCTGCGGCGTCGGCAGCTCACCGGAGCCGAGGTGCGCGAGGCCATCGCCCCCGGCGTCCACGAGGTCCCTGACGACCTCGCGCAGGTAGAACGGGTTGCCGCCCGTGCGCTCGAGCAGCAACGGCGCCACCGCACGCGCCCTGTCGGGAGGTGCGCCGGTGCGCGCCGTGACGTACTCCGCGACGTCGCCCTCGGTGAGCGGGGAGAGCCGGACCCTGCTCACGCCCTCGAGCCGGTGGAGCTCGGCGACCGCGCCGGCCAGCGGCGCCGACCGGTCGGGGGCCGTGCTGCGGTACGACGCCAGGCACAGCAGCCGGACGTCGCCGGTGTGCCGGGCCACGTGGGACAGCAGCTCGAGTGAGGTGGCACCGGCCCAGTGCAGGTCCTCGAGGACGACCAGGACCGGGCGCTCCCGGGCAGCGGCTCGCAGCGCCGTGACGAGCGCCGCGTGGAGCTCACGGGTCGTCGGGGGGCGCGAGGACCCGATGGCCGCGCCGGTCCCGACGAGGGTGCCCAGGAGCTGGGCGAGTGCCGTCCCCCCGTCACCGGGCACCTCCGCGAGCTCACCTGCCAGAACCGCCGACGTCAGCGCCTCGACCGGACCGACGAACGGTTGGTAGGGCGCCCCACCCTCGGCCACGCACGACCCGAGCAGGACGGCCGCACCGTGGGCGTGCAGGATCCGGCCGGCCTCCGCGATGAAGCGGGACTTGCCCGCGCCGGCCTCACCCTCGAGGAAGACGACCTGGGCGACCCCCGACTCCACGGCGGCCCACGCCTCCTCGAGGGCGCGGAACTCCGCGCGCCGGCCCACGAACGGGCTGGCGTGGACCCGCCATCGGGCCGGGAGGTCTGGGGGCGTCCACCGCTCCACGTCACCCACGGTAGGCCCGTCGTATGCCGTGGTGCGGCACTCGCCCGAACCGCACGGTGGCGCACGCTCACCTCGCTCCGAAGATGGCCAGATCTGGCCATGCCAGCGGCACTGCGGAGGTCGCCAGTCCTGGTCAGGTGCCGGCTCGGCCGCGTCCCTAACGTCGTTGGCACAGAGATCCCCACCGATGGAAGGACACACCGTGAACACTCACCTCGCACGGGGCACCGCAGCTGTCGGAGGATCGCTGCTCGGCCTGCTCCTCCTCGCCGGCCCCACGTCGGCCAAGGACATCGGCCCCGGGGACGCCCTCCCCGGCACCACCTCGTCGGCCTCCTGCCGCAACGTCGTCCCCGAGGACCGGGCCGCCTGCCAGGGCGCCGGCACCACCACGGTCCCCCGCAGCGCTCCGGCCTCGATCCCCGACCTCCACGTCGAGGGAGGCCTGCTCGGTCTCGAGCCGGGACAGCTCGGCGTCGTCGTGCTCGGCGCGGCAGCGCTCGCGGGCGCGGCCCTCGTCACGACGCGGCACCGTCACCCGCACGCGTCGGGGCACCGCCCGGCCTGACCCAGACCTTGACGAGGCGTGGCGTCACCCGAATCCCGGGGGGGCGCCACGCCTTCCCGTGCCCGGCGCATGCCTGCGTAGACCTAGTCGGGCTGTCGCGGTGCCTCACTTGGTGAGGTAGCAGGCTCCGTAGATCGTCGCCACGGTGTTGACGTTCGTGCCGACCGACAGCTCGGAACCGTCCTTGTCGTAGACCGACATCTGGTGGGCACCCGGCTCGTCCTTGAGGGTGTGCTCGTCGCCGTAGCCACGCTTGGCCGCGACCTCCTTGACCGCCGCCCACGCGCGCGGCCAGTCGGCGTCGGGGATCGCACCGAACGCTCCACCGGCGGTGAGGTTGAGCGTCCCGGCGCCGTCGACCGCGTCGAAGGGCTCCTTGCACAGGGAGCCGGAGTCGACGGCGGGCTCGGGGGTGCGCCACTTCAGAGCTGGATTGACCTGGCTCAGGGCCTCACGGACCTCGGTGAGGAGGGCGAGGTTGTCTCGTTTGGCCTCGGCCTCGCTGCGACGCGAGTCGAGCTGCTGTCGTGCGTCCACTGGGTCTCCTGTCTTGGGGGTGTCGCCGGCTCCCCCGGTGCACCCGGGAAGCAGGGCCAGGACGGCGGCGACGACCACGACTGCCCTCGTCGCGACCCGTGCCCCGGGGCGTCGTCGGTCGGTCGGAGTGCGGCGATGGCCGGTCATCGGGTCGTCGCCTTTCACTTGAGGAACCCCGGCCACCACGGCTGGGCGTCGAGCGGGTCGGTCCAGAAGCCCACATTGTGGCCCTCGATGACGTCGTCCGGGTGGCCGCCCACGACCTGCGCCATCGAGTACTGGCTCGTCGAGCCGTCCTGGAGGTAGTCGGAGTGGCCCGTGACACCGTGCCAGGAGCGTCCGTCCGCGGACTGGCCGTCGCCGGTCTCGAGGTGGTTCATCCCGTCGAGACCGGTGGGGTCGCTGCCGAACCGGCCGAGGTCGCCGACCGGGTCCCACTTGGCCTCCGCGTAGTAGGCGTTCCCCTCGGGCAGGTGCAGGTCACCGAGGTCGCTCGTCCCCAGCCCCGGGGAGCCGAAGAAGACGGCGCGGTCGACACCCGTGCCCTCGTGCTGGAGCGAGTAGCCCGTCGTCGTCGAACCGTAGGAGTGGCCGAGCGCGGTGAGGTCGGGGTCCTCCAGCCGGGAGGCGTTGAGGCCGGTGAAGTACGCCGCGAGGTCACGGCCGCCGTCCTCGGCGGACCCCGAGAGGGCCACGGAGTCACCGGCGAACGTCGTGCCCCACTGCGGCGCCTGGTAGTCGAGCCACGTCACCGTCGCGACCGTCCCCGACTCTCCGCGGTTGAACAGCTCCTCCTCGGTGCGGAGCCTCAGCTGAGCCATGGAGGAGTCGTAGCCGCCCATGCCCTCGACGGTGGAGGTCAGCCCGGGAGTGAAGACGGCGACGTGATCGGCGGTGTCGACGTTGCCGTTGGCGACGATCGCCTGCGTGCGAGGCGTCGTGAAGTCCACACCGATGAGCTGGTGCTCACCGGGACGCGCGAGCATCTCGTCGAGTGTGGCGATCGCTCCCTGCTCCTCCTTGAGGTCGGTGTACTCGTCGATGTGGTCCTGGTAGAAGACCGGGTCGAGGGTGCCGTCGGCCCTCACGAAGCCGGCCTCGAGCTCGGCGAGCCTCGACGTGACGTGGGTGCGGCGCGTGTCGAGGAGGTTGCGGTTGGCCAGGTCCCGCGACGTGGCGTCGATGCCGTCGCGATTGCCGATCCACCCGGGGTGCAGGGCGATGACGAGGGCGCGCTCGTCCGGCGAGAGCGTCGCCCACCACGCGGCGTTCTGGGTCGGGGAGCCGCCCTGCGGCGGCTCGAGCACGCTGAGGTCGCCCTCCACCTCGCCGATCGCCGAGGCCTGCGCGAGCGTGCCCTTGCCACCGTCGATCCGGCCCCGCTCGATGCTCGTGAGGACGGCGGAGAGGTCCGCGTCCACGTCCGCGGCCTTGCGCAGGGCCTCGGAGATCCGGGTGACGCACTCGTCGACCTGGGCCTGCCGGGCACGGCGGGCCTCGACGTCCTCCTCGGTGTCGTCGACACGGCATACGAGGAGCTCGTTGGTCGTGACCACACCGGAGGCGCTGATCGTCAGGGAGCTGAGGCGGGCGTACTCCTTCGCCTGGTCCACGGCACCCACGACGCCGAGGACACCGTCCGCCGCGTCACAGACCGCGGTGTATGCCGCGGACACCTCCGCGACGACGTCGCGGAGGTCGTCGGCGACCGTGCCGAGACGGGTGCCTGAGGTCTCGGCGGCGTCGCCGGTCCAGTTCCTGGGAAGGCCCATCGTCGCCAGCTCGTCGGCGAGGTCGAGCAGGTCGCGTCGCGTGGTGCGCAGCTCGCGCTCGGCGGTGGCGAGTGGCTCGTGCCTCCACGCCGTGATGTCGGACCAGGTCAGGGGCACTCGTCACCGCCCCTGGCCGAGGGGCCCGAACGCGTCACGGGCGGCCTCGTCGTCGAGCTCGTACTGGTCGGCGTTGGTGTCCAACGTGCTTCCGTAGCCGCGAGCCGCCTTGGCCCAGTCGGACAGCTCGGTGGTCCACCCCGAGCTCACCCGCGCCATGACCGCGATGCTGGCGGCGCCGGGCATGCCGGTGCCCGCGCCGGTGAGGTGGCTGCCCGGCGTCTGGCGCGCGACCTCGGTGGCAGCCGTCCGAGCAGCCTTCGCCGAGTCGCGCAGGTCCTTGATCTCGACCTCGTACGCCATCTGCACCCCCCGTCGTGTGTGTCCCCGGCGCCAGCCTGTCAGCCCTCCCCTGCCCGGGCAATGGGGAGAGCTCCCCGGCAACGGGGCGTGCATGGACACCTCCATAGCCTTGCCTTACCTCGGTCGTACGATGGGGACACCACGTCGGGACACGACGCACGCGTCCCGACCGACGTCTCTCGAGTCAGGTGTTCATGTCCAGCAAGACCGTCCAGAAGCTCGATCGCGTCGTCATCCGTTTCGCCGGTGACTCCGGCGACGGGATGCAGCTCACCGGCGACAGGTTCACCTCCGAGACGGCGGCCATGGGCAACGACCTCTCGACGCTGCCCAACTTCCCCGCCGAGATCCGCGCGCCCCAGGGGACGCTGCCCGGTGTCTCGAGCTTCCAGCTCCACTTCGCCGACCACGACGTGCTCACGCCGGGCGACGCTCCCGACGTCCTCGTCGCCATGAACCCGGCAGCGCTCAAGGCCAACCTCGCCGACGTCCCCCGCGGCGCGACGATCATCGTCAACACCGACGAGTTCTCCAAGCGCAACCTCGCCAAGGTCGGCTACGCCGAGAGCCCGATCGACGACGGCAGCCTCGAGTCCTTCCACGTGCATCCGGTGCCCCTCACGAGCATCACCGTCGACGCGCTCGCCGCGTTCGACGGCCTGACCCGCAAGGAGAAGGAGCGCGCCAAGAACATGTTCGCGCTCGGGCTCCTGTCGTGGATGTACACCCGCCCGACGACCGGCACCGAGGCCTTCCTCACGAAGAAGTTCGGCGCCCACCCCGAGATCCTCGAGGCCAACCTCGCGGCGCTGCGGGCCGGCTGGAACTACGGCGAGACGACCGAGGACTTCGCGTCGAGCTACGAGATCGCACCCGCGGTGATGCCGCCCGGCACCTACCGCAACATCACCGGCAACACCGCGCTCGCCCACGGCCTCGTCGCCGCCGCGCACCAGGCGAAGCTGCCGCTCGTCCTCGGGTCCTACCCGATCACCCCCGCGTCCGACATCCTCCACGCGCTGTCGGCGCTCAAGCGCCACGACGTGACGACCATCCAGGCCGAGGACGAGATCGCCGGCATCGGCATCGCCCTCGGCGCGAGCTTCGGCGGCGCCATCGGCGTGACCACGACGTCCGGCCCGGGTGTCGCGCTCAAGTCCGAGACCATCGGCCTCGCCGTCTCGCTCGAGCTGCCGCTCATCATCGTCGACGTCCAGCGCGGCGGCCCCTCGACCGGCCTGCCGACCAAGACCGAGCAGGCCGACCTGCTCCAGGCGATGTACGGCCGCAACGGCGAGTCCCCCGTCCCGATCGTCGCGCCCTCGACGCCGGCCGACTGCTTCGACGCCGCCTTCGAGGCGGTCCGGATCGCGACGGCATACCGGACTCCGGTGTTCATCCTCAGCGACGGCTACCTCGCCAACGGCTCCGAGCCGTGGGCGGTCCCCGAGGTGAGCGAGCTGCCCGACCTGCAGGTCGAGTTCGCGAGCGAGCCCAACGGCGTCGACGACAAGGGCGAGCCGGTCTTCCACCCGTTCCTGCGCGACCCCGAGACGCTGGCCCGGCCGTGGGCCGTCCCCGGCACCGCCGGTCTCGAGCACCGCATCGGCGGCATCGAGAAGGCCGACGTCACCGGCAACATCTCCTACGACCCCGACAACCACGACAAGATGACGCGGCTGCGTGCCGCCAAGGTCGCGGGCATCGCGGGCATCCCCGACGTCGTCGTCGAGGACCCCTCGGGCGAGGCGCGCCTCCTCGTGCTCGGCTGGGGCTCCACGCAGGGCCCGATCGCCGCTGCGGTCAGGGCCGTTCGCAACGCCGGTCACTCCGTCGCCAGCGCGCACCTGCGCCACCTCAACCCGTTCCCCGCCAACCTCGGCGAGGTGCTGCGGTCCTACGACCGCGTCGTCGTCCCCGAGATGAACCTCGGCCAGCTGTCGATGTTGCTGCGCGCCGAGTTCCTCGTCGACGTCCGCCCCCACACGTCGGTCCGCGGCCTGCCGTTCTCCACGGTCGACCTCGCCGACGTCATCCTCACCCACCTCGAGGAGCTCGCGTGACCACCATCGACCACCCGACCACGAGCAACGGCGCGGCCGCGCGCCCGAGCGGGCTGGCCGGCATACCCCTGCTGGCCCCGGACGCACCCGCACAGACCAAGAAGGAGTTCACCTCCGACCAGGAGGTGCGCTGGTGCCCCGGGTGCGGCGACTACGCCATCCTCGCCGCGGTCCAGTCGTTCCTGCCCGAGCTGGGGCTCAAGCGCGAGAACATCACCTTCGTCTCGGGCATCGGCTGCTCCTCGCGCTTCCCGTACTACCTCGACACCTACGGCATGCACTCGATCCACGGGCGCGCGCCGGCGATCGCCACCGGTCTGGCGACCTCGCGGCCCGACCAGAACGTCTGGGTCGTCACCGGTGACGGCGACGCGCTGTCGATCGGTGGCAACCACCTCATCCACGCGCTGCGCCGCAACGTCAACATGACGATCCTGCTGTTCAACAACGAGATCTACGGACTGACCAAGGGCCAGTACTCCCCCACGTCGCGCGTCGGCCAAGTGACGAAGTCCTCGCCGCTCGGGTCGGTGGACCAGCCGTTCAACCCGGTGTCGCTCGCGCTCGGTGCCGAGGCGACGTTCGTCGCGCGCACCATGGACAGCGACCGCAAGCACCTCACCGCGATCCTGCGCGCCGCCGCCGAGCACCGCGGCACCTCGCTCGTCGAGATCTACCAGAACTGCCCGATCTTCAACGACGGCGCGTTCGAGCTCATCAAGGACCGCACGCAGCAGGAGGCGCGCATCGTGCACCTCCTCGACGGCGAGCCGGTGCAGGTCGGTCCCGAGGACGACCGCAAGACCCTCGTCCGTATGCCGGGAGGTCGCCAGGAGTTCGTCGCTGCGGACTCGCTCCCGGAGGGTGCCGAGGTCGTCGTCCACGACGCCGGCGCCGAGGACCCGAGCCAGGCGTTCGCGCTCTCGCGGCTCAACACCCCCGAGATGACGCACGTCCCCATGGGCATCTTCCGCTCGGTCTCGCGCCCGACCTACGACGACGGTGTGCGCGCCCAGGTCCGGGCGGCCGTCGACACCGCCGGTGGCCCCGCGACCGACGACGACCTCGCCGCCCTGCTGCGTGGTCGCGACACCTGGACCGTCGGGTGACGCTGGACGTTCGGGTGACGCTGGACCCTCGGGTGACCGGGGCGTGAGCGCACCCCTCGCGGGTGACGACGCAGAGCTGAGGCGGGGGACGGCATACGCCTTCCTCGCCTACGGCATCTGGGGACTCTTCCCGCTCTACTTCCACGCCCTCAAGCCGTCGGGCGCGTTCGAGATCCTCGCGCACCGGATCCTGTGGACGCTGGCGTTCTGCGCGGTCGTACTGCTCGTGCGGCGCGACTTCGGGTGGCTGCGGACGGTGGCCGCGCGACCCCGCCTCCTCGGGGGGCTGACGATCGCGGCGCTGCTCATCGCGGCGAACTGGGTCATCTACGTGCTGGCGGTCATCACCGGACGCACGTATGCCGCGGCGCTCGGCTACTTCCTCAACCCCATCGTCACGGTCGCGCTGGGGGTGCTCGTGCTTCGCGAGCGGCTGCGACCGCTGCAGTGGGCAGCGGTGACGGTGGGTGCGGTGGCGGCCGTCTACCTCACGGTGGCCGGCGGCGAGTTCCCGTGGATCGCGGTGTCGCTCGCGTTCTCGTTCGCGTTCTACGGGCTCGTCAAGAAGAAGGTCGGCGCCACGCTCGACGCGATGCACTCGCTCACCGTCGAGACGATGGTGCTCGCGCCCGTCGCGGTCGGCGTGCTCGTCTGGCTGTCGGCGCAGGGCTCGACGACGTTCGGCTCGCACGGTGGGTGGCACACGGGTCTGCTCGTGGCGGCCGGTGTCGTCACGGCGATCCCGCTGCTGTTCTTCGCCGCGGCGGCGCGTCGCATCCCGCTGGTGACGATCGGGCTCATCCAGTTCCTCACGCCCATGCTGCAGCTGCTCATCGGCGTGCTGGTGCTCGGTGAGCACGTGTCCGGCGCGCTGTGGGTCGGCTTCGCGATCGTCTGGGTGGCGCTGGTGCTGCTGTCGATCGACTCGCTGCGCCAGGCGCGCAGCAACCGGCGCACCCGCCTCGCCGCCCTCGAGCCCGACCCCTGCCCCTGAGCGCCGACCGCCGACCTGCTGGCCTGCTGGCTTGGTCTCTCGGCGCTGTGCACTGCTGCACCCCAGCGCAGCAGCGCACAGTCTGGCAGTGCACTGCTGCACCCCAGCGCAGCAGTGCACAGCGGCGTCAGGGACCCAGCACGTGGCTGAGGTGCGCGTTGCCGAACCGGCGCTCGGGGTCGACCCGGTTGCGCACCAGCTGCACCTCCGCGAACCTCGGGTAGTGGCGGGCCAGCTCCTGCGCCCCGAGCGTGTGCAGCTTGCCCCAGTGCGGACGCCCGGCGTGCTCGCGCACCATCGCCTCGAAGGCAGCGAACACTCCGCCGTCGTCCATCCGGTGATACTGGTGGACCGCGACGTAGGCGTTCTCCCGCTCGTATGCCGTCGACAGCCACACGTCGTCGGCTCCCGTCGAGCGCACCTCGACGGGGAAGGGCAGCGACACGTCGTGGCCGTCGATCCACTCGCGGAGCTCGGCGATGACGGCGGGCAGGGAGGCGCGCGGGACGGCATACTCCGACTCGCGGAAGCGCACGTCACGCGAGGTGCAGAAGACGCGCCACGAGGTGTCGGTGTACTCCTTGGCGCCGAGCACGCGGGCGCTCACCTGGTTGAGCCGAGGGACGATCGCCGGTCGCGCGGCGGCGGCCCGGTTGAGGCCCTCGAAGACGGTGTTGCTCAGCAGGTCCTCGTCGAGCCACTCGCGCCACCGGGGCTGCGGCCGTCCGGGATCGGAATGGTCGACGCGTGAGTTGCGCTTGAGGAGGACGCGGTCGGTGTGCGGGAACCAGTGGAAGTCGACGTGGTCGTGCTCGGCGATGAGACTTTCGTAGCCCTCCACGACCTCGTCGAGCCGGCCCGGTGACTCGAGCGCGCGCAGCCGGAACGCAGGCACGCACTGGAGCTCGACCTCGACGACGACACCGAACGCCCCGAGCCCGACCGTCGCCGCCCGGAACAGGTCCGGGTCGTGCGAGTCGTCCACTGAGACGACCGACCCGTCGGCGAGCACGAGAGTCAGCCCGGTGACGGCGGCGGCGATCCCCTGATGCCGGACCCCCGTGCCGTGGGTGCCCGTCGCGATGGCCCCGGCGATGCTCTGCCGGTCGATGTCGCCGAGGTTGGGCAGCGCGAGACCGAGACCGTCGAGCAGCGGGTTGAGGACGTGCAGCGGGGTGCCGGCGGCGACCCGCACCCGCTGCCGGGCCAGGTCGACGTCGACGATCCCGCTCAGCGCGGTGAGGCGCAGCAGCGTCCCGTCGGTGGCGACGAGCGGTGTGAACGAGTGCCCGGCACCGACGACGCGCACCCGCTGGCCGCGCTCGCCCGCCTGCTTGACGGCGGTGACGACGTCCTCGACCGACCTCGGCTCGACGAGCCGCGCCGGTGAGGCCGTGACGTTGCCGGCCCAGTTGCTCCAGCTCGGCGTCGCGCTCATCCGAAGTTCTGCCCTTCTCCGCGATAGCTCGGCACGGTCTCGACGAGCCGTCCCTGCTGCACGAGGTGCACGTGGTCGAACCGCTCGAGCAGCTCGCCCGCCTTGGCCCCGCGCATCCAGACCCGGTCGCCGGGGGCCATCCGGTCGGCGGCGCTGCCCCGCAGCGGGGTCTGGACCTCGCCGGCCGCCTCGCTCCGGATGAGCGTCAGCGCGCGGCTGACGGGGCTCGGGACGCGCGACCACCCGGGCTCGCCGCTCGCGACGTAACCCCCGCTGTATGCCGTGACGATCCCCTTCCCGGGCCGGCGCACTACGGGCAGGGCGTAGGTCATGGCGGGTCGCGGGGTGAAGTCGTCGTAGGCGTCGAAGAGCGTCGGGCCGTAGAGCCCCGAGCCGGCCGCGAACTCGGTGAGGGTGTCGGCGGCGGCGAGGCGGCCGAGGCTGCCGGTGCCGCCCCCGTTGACGAAGTCGAGGTCGGTGAGGGCCCGCACCGCCTCGACGAGGGGCGCCCGGCGCTCGGCGAGGTCGGCGAGGCTGCGCTTCTTGAGGGTCGAGAGGTGCGGCCCCTTGTCGGGGAGCCCGGCGACCTGGGCGTCGTAGAACATCAGGCCCACGACCCGGAGCCCGGCGTCGAGGGAAGCGCATGTCACCACCAGCGCGTCGGCCGGCGTGCGCAACGGCGAGCGTCGCACGCCGAGGTGCAGGCGCCCGACGCGCAGCGAGCAGTCGACGTCGAGGGCGACGCGCACGCCGCTGCCGACGCCGAGCAGGTCGGTGAGCAGGCGCACGTGCTCGACGCTGTCGACGGCGAGCGTGATCTCGTCGCGCAGGTGCTCGTCCTCGGCGACCGACCGGATCCAGTCGGCGTCGACGCTCGGGTACGCCACGAAGACGTCCGTGAAGCCGTGCCGCACGAGCCAGACCGCCTCGGGCACGGCATACGCCATCACCCCGGCGAAGCCGGGACGGTCGAGGACGCGACGCAGCAGGGAGCGGCAGCGCACGGACTTGCTCGCGACGCGGATCGGGCGACCGGCCGCGCGTCGGGCGAGGTCGTCGGCGTTGGCGTCGAAGGCGTCGAGGTCGACGGTGACGAGCGGCGCGGGCAGCCCGGCGGTCGCCCTCTCGAGCGCGTCGACGTCGACGCCCGACTCGTCCTTGTGGCGGCGGCGGCTCATGCGCTCCTGCTCTCGACGGCGCCGCGGAAGGTGCGGCGGTAGGCCTGCGGTGAGACCCCCAGCGTGGCAGCACAGTGCTTGCGCAGCGAGGCACCCGTGCCGAAGCCGGCGCGTGTCGCGATGTCGTCGACGGTGAGATCGGTTGTCTCGAGCAGGTGCTGGGCCTGGCGCACCCGCTGCTGGGTGACCCATGCCGCGGGCGTCAGACCCGTCTCCTCGCGGAACCGGCGGGCGAACGTGCGCTCGCTCATGCGGGCCCGGCGAGCCAGCGCGGGCACGGAGAGGTCGTCGGCGACGTGCCCCGACGCCCAGGCTCGCACCGCCGAGGTCGACGCGTCGTCGACGACGGGGATCGGCCGCTCGATGAACTGCGCCTGTCCCCCGTCGCGCCACGGGGGGACGACGCAGTAGCGGGCGACGTCGTTGGCGACGGCGGCGCCGTGGTCGCGCCGGACCAGGTGGAGGCAGAGGTCGACGCCCGCGGAGAGCCCCGCGGAGGTGAGGACGTCGCCGTCGTCGGTGAAGAGCACGTCCTCGTCGAGGTCGACCTGCGGGTAGAGCTCGCGGAACATCTCGGTGTGCTGCCAGTGGGTCGTCGCCCGCCGGCCGTCGAGCAGGCCGGCCGCTGCGAGGACGTAGGCGCCGGTGCAGATCGACACCACCCGGGTGCCCGTGCGGATGCGCGCGAGGGCCGCGGCGAGGTCGCCGGGGACCACACCCTCGAGGCGCGGGCCGGGGATGCGCGTGCCGGGCACGATGACGGTGTCGGCGCGCGCGAGGAGCGACGCGTCGCCGTGGGGCAGCACGGCATAGCCGGTCGTCGTGGTGACCGGTCCGCCGTCGAGCGACGCCATCGCGACGTCGTAGAGCGGCCGGTCCTGCGCGTCCTTCGCGGACCCGAGGACGGCCGACGGGATGGTCGCGTCGTAGCCCACGAGCGGTTCGAGCAGGAGGACGACGACGCGGTGCGGGGAGTGGCGGCTGGACCGGCTCATGGCTGGATCTTTGCACATTGTGGCGTTCCTGCCACTAGGCGAGGGTTGAGCAGGATGTCAGGATCGTCCCCATGACCGACGACGTCGCCCTGGGTGCGGGCGCCACCTCCGAGCCGTTCGCCGGCGACCCACCCCGGCGCCCCGTCCACCGCGCGTGGATCGTGGCCGGCGTGACGCTGGCCGGTCTCGTCGCGGCCGCGGCGTTCCGCTCCTCGACCGGTGTCCTCCTCGAGCCGGTGGAGGCCGAGTTCGGGTGGTCACGCACGACGACCTCGGGCGCGGTCAGCCTCAACCTCATCGTCTACGGGCTCACCGCCCCGTTCGCGGCCGCGCTCATGGAGCGCTTCGGGGTGCGCCGGATGGCGACGTTCTCGCTCATCGCCGTCGGGCTGGCCAGCGCGGCGACGACCCTCATGACCTCGGCGTGGCAGCTCTGGGTGCTGTGGGGCTTCGTCATCGGGATCGGCACCGGCTCGATGGCGCTCGTCTTCGGGGCGATCGTCGCCAACCGGTGGTTCGTGTCGCACCGGGGGCTCGTGACCGGCATCTTCTCGGCGGCCAACGCCACCGGACAGCTCGTCTTCCTGCCCGCGATCGCGTGGGCGGCGACCCAGCACGGCTGGCGCTCGGCGGCGCTCGTGGTCTCCGTGCTCGCGCTCGTCGTGTCGGTCCTCATCGGGCTGCTCATGGCCGACCGACCCTCGGACCGCGGGCTGCTGCCGTTCGGCGCGACCGAGGCCTCCGAGCGCGAGGCTGCCGAGGCGGCTGCGATCGTCGCGGCCCGACCGCCGATCGCCCCCGCGCGCAACGCCGTCGCCGTCCTGGCCCGGGTGAGCCGCTCGTGGACGTTCTGGGCGCTCGTCATCACCTTCTGGGTCTGCGGCTGGTCGACGAACGGGCTCATCCAGACGCACTTCATCCCCGCCGCCCACGACCACGGCATGGGGACGCAGACGGCTGCCGGGCTGCTCGCCCTCGTGGGGATCTTCGACATCGCCGGCACGGTGGCGTCGGGCTGGCTCACCGACCGGGTCGACTCGCGGGTGCTGCTCGCGGTCTACTACGGCGGGCGCGGGCTCTCGCTGCTCGCCATCGACGCCGTGCTCGCGCCGGACGTGAAGCCGGCGCTCTGGGTCTTCATCGTGTTCTACGGGTTGGACTGGGTCGCGACGGTCCCGCCCACGGTGGCGCTGTGCCGCCAGCACTTCGGGCTCGCGGACTCCGGCATCGTCTTCGGGTGGGTCTTCGCGTCGCACATGGTCGGCGCCGGGGTCGGTGCCTCGATCGCCGGGTGGGTGCGCCAGTCGTCGGGCAGCTACAGCTCGGCGTGGCTGTTCGCGGCCGGGCTGTGCTTCGTCAGCGTCGTCATCGCGCTGTCCATCCCCCGCCGCGGCGACCTCCTCACCCCCACCACCTGACCGCCTCGGGTTCCCCCGCAACACCTTTCCCGCCCGAAGTGGGTTCCGTGCACTGAGCCCGGGCGCGGCAGGGGCGCCCAGTGCATGCTTCGCATGCCCAGTCACCGGGAGGGGCACCTCAGGCTGCGGCAGCCATCGCCAGGGCAGCTCGCACCTTGGCCACGGCGGTGCCGCGTTCGAGGTCGGCCCACGTGATGCGGACAACGGTGTACCCGAGGGCCCGGAGCCGGTCCTCGCGCTTCTTCTCCGCCCACAGCACCTCGGGGTCGCCCGACGCGAACTTGAGCTTGCCGTCGAACTCCACGACGACCGTCGTCCCTTCGACGAGGAAGTCGACGCGACCGACGAGGTTGCCGAAGGCGTCCCGGATCTCGACCTGGGGAACGACGTGTATGCCGGCCAGCTCGAGGGCGAAGCCGCACCGGCTCTCCCCCGCCGACTCACGCTCCACGCAGACGAAGGCCGCCATCGACCGGGCCCGGTGGATCCCCGGAGCCCGCGTCGACCGGTCGATCGACTCATCGATGTCGGCCTTGGTGACACGTCCCTGACGCAGGGCTGCGTCGGTGCTCACCACACCCTGTTCGATGCCGTGGTCGACGGCCATCTGGACGAGGCTGTCCGCCACGGTGGACGCCGGCCCCCACTCGGTGGCCACGACTGCACCGCGGGACCGACGCACCCGGAAGCACGTCACCCCGGTGGACCGGTGGATCGGCCGCCGGAGAGAGGGCTTGGCGAGGTCGCAACCCCACACGCCGATGCCGTGGGCCAGCACCGACGTGACACCGCAGAGGGCTGCGTCCGGGTAGACGAGCATGGCACCCGCGGCAAGGTGACGGTGCCAGGCCTCTGGCGTGACGTGGTCGACGAGGTGCGCGACGGCATACAGGCCTCGCCCCGGGTGCACGAGCTCGCCCGCGGTCACCGCCGCGATGAGGGAGCGCCGACCCAGGCCCAGCCGGGCCGCCTGCCCGGTCGTGAACATCCCGTGCTGGCTGGCGGCGAGGGCGCAGAGTTCGGGTGGAAGTCCAGTCATCCAGCCAGCGTGGGCTGCTCAGATGTGGTCCCGCCAGCGACGGTGAGCGGACTGTGGACGGTGAGCGGACGGCATACCGGCTGTGGACGACGAACACTGGGCATGAGAAGGGTGCAGTGGGCCACGTCGCCGCGGCGGAGCCCAGTGCACGAAACCCACTTCGGGCGGGAAAGGAGGGGGACTTGGGTCAGGAGGCGCGGGAGGTGACCGACGTCGCCAGCGCGAGCAGGGCCGTCTTGGCCTCGCCCTCGGGCAGGTCGACCAGGGCCGCCTGTGCCTGCTCCCCCACGACCCGCGTCTCGTCGCGCGCGCGGGCGAGTGCCGGGTGGGCCCGCAGCAGCGTCAGCGCCTCGGCGAGCTCGGCGTCGTCGGACAGGTCCGAGCGAAGCAGCTGCTGGAGGCGGGCGTCCTCGGGTGCGGTGGAGGCCAGGGCGTGGAGCACGGCGAGCGTGCGCTTGCCCTCGCGCAGGTCGGTGCCCGGCGTCTTGCCGAGCTCCTCCTCGCTGGACTCGATGTCGATGAGGTCGTCGGCGAGCTGGAACGCCATGCCGAGCCGCTCGCCGTAGACGCGCATCGTCTCGACGACGTCGTCGGGGCACCCCGAGAACATCGCGCCGTAGCGCGCCGCCGTCGCGATGAGCACGCCGGTCTTGTCCTCGAGCACCCGCATGTAGTGGGCGCCGGAGTCCTCGCCCTCGGGCGGCTGGCGGTCGTCGCGGATCTGGCCGGTGCACAGCCGGATGAAGGTCTCGGCCTGGATGCGGACGGCCTCGGCCCCGAGCTCGGCCACGAGCGCCGACGCGTGCCCGAAGAGCAGGTCGCCGACGAGGATGGCCGTGGAGTTCCCGTATGCCGTGTTGGCCGTGGGCGTCCCGCGTCGCAGGTCCGCCTCGTCCATGACGTCGTCGTGGTAGAGCGAGGCGAGGTGGGTCAGCTCGACCGCGGCCGCCGCCGTGACGACGTCGTCGTTGACCCCGTCGCCGAGCTCGGCGGCGAGGATGGTGAGCATCGGGCGGAACCGCTTGCCACCGGCGCGGAGCAGGTGGACGTTGGCCTCGGCGATGAACGGGTCGTCGTGGTCGATGCGCTGCTCGATGAGGGCCTCGACCCGGGCCAGCCCGTCGACGAGGCGTTCCTGCAGCCCGGCCGAGACCTCGGGCAGTGCCAGCGTCACTGGATGAACTGCGACACCCGACCGGCGAGGTCGAGGATCGGGCCCGGGACGATGCCGAGGATCACGGTGCCGAGGGCACCGACGGTGATGGCGATCGTCGAGGCGATCGAGGGCGTGAGGGCGGCGACGTCGTCACCGGTCGGCTCGGTGAAGTACATGAGCACGATGAGCCGGAAGTAGACGAACGCCGTGACCGCCGACGCGAGGACACCGACGACGACCATGACGACACCCGCGAGCCCGCCGTGCGCGATCGCCGGGGCGAACGCCGCGAACTTCGCGGTGAAGCCGGAGGTGAGCGGGATGCCCGCGAAGGCGAGCAGGAGCAGCGCGAAGATGCCGGCGAGGACCGGGTGCTTGCGCCCCAGGCCCGCCCACTGGGACAGGTGCGTCGCCTCGGAGCCGCCCGAGCGGACCAGCGCCACGATGGCGAAGGCCGCGATCGTCGCGAGGCCGTAGGCCACGAGGTAGAACATCACGCCGGAGACACCGGTGCGGTCGAACGCCAGGACGCCGACGAGGATGAACCCGGCGTGCGCGACGGACGAGTAGGCCAGGAGCCGCTTGATGTCGGTCTGGGTCACCGACAGGACGGCGCCGACGACCATCGTGAGGACGGCGATCGCCGCGACGCCGAGGCGCCACTCGAGACGCGAGGCCTCCAGACCGACGTAGGCCAGGCGCAGGATCGCACCGAAGGCCGCGAGCTTGGTCGCCGCGGCCATGAAGCCGGTGACCGGGCTCGGGGCGCCCTGGTAGGCGTCCGGGGTCCACGAGTGGAACGGCACGGCGCCGATCTTGAAGAGCAGGCCGACGAGGGTGAGGACGACACCGGGGAGCAGCAGCCCCTCGAGGTCGCCGTTGGCCGTCGTGATCGCCGAGGCGATCTTCGACAGGTCGGACGACCCGGCATACCCGTAGAGCAGGGCCGCGCCGAAGAGGAAGAAGGCCGACGAGAACGCGCCGAGCAGGAAGTACTTGAGCGACGCCTCCTGCGAGAGCAGGCGACGACGCCGGGCGAGCCCGGTGAGGACGTAGAGCGGCAGCGACAGGACCTCGAGCGCGACGAACATCGTGATGAGGTCGTTGGCCGAGACGAACATGAGCATGCCGAACACCGCGAACATCGTCAGCGGGAAGGCCTCCGACGTCGCATAGCCCGCACGGTCGGCCGCAGCCTCAGCCGGCGAGCCGGGCGTGGCCGCACCCATCGGGGTGAAGGCGTCGGCCGAGCGGCCACCGAAGCGCTCGGACATCGTGAGGATGCCGAGGACCGCGAAGATGAGGAGCGAGCCCTGCATGAACAGGGCCGGCCCGTCGATGACGATCGAGCCGCCGACGGTCACGCCGTGGTGGTCGACCGAGACGAGCACGAGGACGACGAACGCCACGACGAGCGCGGTGAGGGTGAGCACGACTTGGATGGTGTGGCGCAGCAGCCGCGGCGCGAACGCCTCGACGAGCACCCCGATGAGCGCGGCGGCGACGACGACGAGCATCGGCCCGACGGCGGCGTAGTCGACCTTGACAGCCTCGAAGGCCGTCGGCAGGGCGGTCAGGGCGGCGGTCACTGGGCACTCCCGGAGGCGTTGGTCGGCGCAGGATCAGTGACACCGACGAGTTCGAGCGTCTTGCTCACGGCAGGGTTGACGAGGTCGAGGACCGGCTTCGGGAAGAAGCCGAGCAGCAGGAAGGAGGCGATGATCGGTGCCACCACGAGCTTCTCGCGCAGGCCGAGGTCACGCGGCTCGGCCGCCTCGGCGAACGTCGGACGCGGGCCGGTGAAGACGCGCTGGTAGGTCAGCAGGATGTAGAGGGCGGCCAGCACGATGCCGATCGTCCCGATCGCCGCGGCCCACTCGTAGCGCTGGAACGTCCCGGCGAGCACGAGGAACTCGGACACGTAGGACGACAGGCCCGGCAGGGCGAGCGAGGACAGACCGGCGACGAGGAACGTGCCCGCGAGCACCGGGGTGACCCGCTGCCAGCCGCCGTAGTCGGCGATCCGCTGCGAGCCGTGGCGCGCGACGAGGAACCCGGCGATGAGGAACAGCCCGGCGGTCGAGAACCCGTGGTTGACCATGTAGAGGGCCGAGCCGGCACCGGCCGTCGAGGTCATCGCGAAGATGCCCATGACGATGAAGCCGAAGTGGCTGATCGAGGTGAACGCGATGAGCCGCATGATGTCTCGCGACCCGATGGCGAGCAGCGCGCCGTAGATCACCGAGATCACCGCGAGGGTGATGACGACGGGCGTCGCCCACTTCGAGGCCTCCGGGAAGAACCCGAGGCAGAAGCGCAGCATCCCGAAGGTGCCGACCTTGTCGAGCACGCCGACAAGGAGCACGGCCGTGGCCGGGCGCGCCTCGGAGGCGGCGTCGGGCAGCCAGGTGTGGACCGGCCACATCGGCGCCTTGATGGCGAAGGCGATGAAGAAGCCGAGGAAGAGCCAGCGCTGGGTCGCGGTGGAGCCGGTGACGTTGCCCTCGAGCGCCTCGTAGAGGAAGCCCTGCTCGCCACCGGGGCCGTGGAAGTACAGCGCGATGACGGCGACGAGCATGATGAGCCCGCCGACGAGCGAGAAGAGGATGAACTTCACCGCGGCGTACTGCCGACGCGGGCCACCGAAGAGCCCGATCAGGAAGTAGACCGGGATGAGCATGGCCTCGAAGAAGACGTAGAAGAGGAAGACGTCGCGCGCCGCGAAGACACCCACCATGAAGGTGAGGAGCACGAGCATGAGCGCGAAGTAGGTCTTCTCCCTTCGACCGCTGCCGTCGTCGTCCCTGTCGCCCTCGAGGTCGTTCCACGCGGCGAGGAGACAGACCGGCGTGAGGATCGCGGCCATGACGATGAGCGAGAGCGCGATGCCGTCGACGCCGAGGGCGTAGGAGACACCGAACTGCGGGATCCACGAGTGCGTCTCGGTGAGCTGGTAGCGCCCGGCGGAGCTGCCGGTGTCGAACCGCGCCCAGGCCAGCAGCGCCAGGACGAGCGTGACGAGTGAGGTGGCCAGCGCGATCGGGCGCGCGAGCCGCGAGGAGCCCGCAGGCAGCAGCCAGACGACCGCCGCGCCGACGAGCGGCACGACCATCATCACGGTGAGCAGGGGGAAGGACATCAGTTCATCACCCACAGGGCTCCGAGGACGGCGACGACGCCGGTGAGCATCGTCAGGGCATAGGACCGGGCGTAGCCGGTCTGGACGCGGCGCAGTCGCGAGGACGCGCCACCGATCATGGCGGCCAGCGAGCCGGCGACACCGTCGACACCCTTGCCGTCGGTGAAGACGAGCGCGCGGGTGAGGTGCGTGCCGGGCCGCATGAACAGGCCCTCGTTGATCGCGTCCTGGTAGAGGTCGGCGCGAGCGGCCTGCGTGACGAGCGAGCCACGCGGTGCAACGACCGCGACCTCGTCGCGCCAGTAGAGCATCCACGCGTAGGCCGCGCCGCCGGCGACGAGCAGCAGCGTGAGCGCCATGATGACGGGCACCGCGAGGACCGGGTGCTCCTCACCGTGGGCGCCGACGACCGGCTCGAGCCAGTGGGTGAACATGCCACCCCACGACAGGACGAGACCGAGCAGGCCGGAGCCGACGGCGAGCACCATCATCGGGACGGTCATGGTGAGCGGCGACTCGTGCGGGTGCACCCCGCGCTCGGCGTCCTCGTGCTCGTCGACCCAGCGCTTCTTGCCGTGGAAGGTCATGAAGAACAGGCGGGACATGTAGAAGGCGGTGATCCCGGCGCCGATCATCGCGATGCCACCGAAGACCCACGGTCGCCAGCCCTCGCCGATGAACGCGGCCTCGATGATCTTGTCCTTGGACCAGAAGCCCGAGAACGGCGGGACACCGAGGATGGCGAGCCAGCCCAGGCCGAAGGTCACCCAGGTGATCTTCATGAACCCGGACAGGCCACCGAAGCCGCGCATGTCGACGCGGTCCTTCATGCCGTGCATGACCGAGCCGGCGCCGAGGAACATCCCGGCCTTGAAGAAGCCGTGGGTGATGAGGTGGAAGATCGCGAAGGCGTAGCCGACCGGGCCGAGACCCGCGGCGAGCATCATGTAGCCGATCTGGCTCATCGTCGAGGCGGCGAGGGCTTTCTTGATGTCGTCCTTGGCGCAACCGACGATCGCGCCGTAGAGCAGGGTGATCGCACCGACGATGGCGACGGCGAGCTGCGCGTTGGGCGCGGCGTCGAAGATCGAGTGCGACCGGACGACGAGGTAGACGCCGGCGGTGACCATGGTCGCCGCGTGGATGAGCGCCGAGACCGGGGTGGGACCGGCCATGGCGTCGCCCAGCCACGACTGCAGCGGGAACTGCGCGGACTTGGCGCAGGCGCCGACGAGCAGCAGCAGCCCGAGGACCGTCATCGTCGTCGAGCCGGCCTCCGCCGCGCCCGCGTGGACGGTGGCGAAGTCGACCGAGCCGAACGTCGCGAACATGAGCATGATCGCGATCGACATGCCGACGTCACCGACACGGTTGACGAAGAACGCCTTGTTGGCCGCGGTCGCGTACGCCGGGTTGTGGTTCCAGAAGCCGATGAGCAGGTACGACGCCAGACCCACGCCCTCCCAGCCGACGAACAGCAGGAGGTAGGAGTCGGCCAGCACCAACAACAACATGGATGCGACGAAGAGGTTGAGGTACGCGAAGAACTTGCGCCGGTTCGGGTCGTGCGCCATGTAGCCGATCGAGTACACGTGGATGAGCGACCCGACGAACGTGATGAGCAGGACGAACGCGATCGAGAGCTGGTCGACGAGCAGCCCGGTCTCGAGCTGGAACTGCCCCGCGGGGATGAAGTTCCACCCCCCCACGTGGGCGGCGCGCTCCTCGTGGCCGCGACCGACCATCGCGAGCAGCACGAGGAGACCGACGACGAAGCTGGCCCAGGACAGGGCCGTCGCGAGCAGGTGGCCCCAGGCGTTCGTGGCCTTGCCTCCGAGGAGGAGGAGCCCGGCTCCCGCGAGCGGGAGGAGGACGAGAAGCCATGCGTATGCCGTGATGCCGGTGGCCGAGGCCACCTCACCTTCCGCGGCGAGCAGTGCCAATGAGTTCACGAGTGCAGCCCCTTAGAGCTTCAGGAGGTTGGCATCGTCGACCGAGGCCGACCGGCGGGCGCGGAAGATCGCCATGATGATGGCGAGACCGACGACGACCTCGGCCGCGGCGACGACCATGACGAACAGGGCGATGACCTGCCCGTCGAGGTTGCCGTGCAGCCGGGCGAAGGTGACGAACGCGAGGTTGGCGGCGTTGAGCATGAGCTCGACGCCCATGAACACGACGATCGCGTTGCGACGGGTCAGGACGGTGGCGCCGCCGATGACGAAGAGCAGCGTCGCGAGGTAGATGTAGTTGATCAGGCTCATGCCCGGTCCTCCTTGGCGGCGTCGTCGCGGTCACGGTCCTGCGAGACGTCGCGCTCGATCTCACGCTCGGCCTCGACCCACGGGGTGGCGTTGCCGACCTGGTCGCGGGCGGTGAGGACGCGCGAGACCGAGAGCTCGCTCGGCGAGCCGTCGGGCAGCAGGGCCGGGGTGTCGACCGCGTTGTGACGGGCGTAGACACCGGGCACCGGCAGGCCGGCGAGGTTCTCGCCGGAGCGGATCCGGCGCTCGGACCAGGCGCGCTGGCTCGGACGCGACCCGAGGCGCTCGCGGTGGGCGAGCACCATCGCGGCGAGCGCGGCGGTGATGAGCAGGGCGGAGGTGGCCTCGAAGACCCAGACGTAGCGGCCGAAGATCAGCTCGGCGACGCCGGAGACGTTGCCGTTCTGGGCGTTGAGCGCGTGGACCTTGTCGGCCGGCGCGTCGCCGATGGTGACGCGGCCGAGGGCCCCGGCGAGCAGGACCCCGAGACCGAGCGAGAGCACGACGGTCGCGGCGCGCTGTCCCTTGAGGGTCTCGACGATGCTGTCCGAGGAGTCGACGCCGACGAGCATGACGACGAAGAGGAAGAGCATCATCACGGCGCCGGTGTAGACGAAGATCTGGATGACACCGAGGAAGTCCGCGCCCTGGGCGAGGTAGAAGACGCCGAGGACGATCATCGTCAGCGCCATGCCGAGGGCGGCGTGGACGGCCTTGCGGGCGAAGACGAGGCCGAGCGAGCCGGCGACGGCCATGGGGGCGAGGACCCAGAAGAGGATCGCTTCTCCACCACTGGTCATGACGTGGCCTCCTGCGTCTGCGGGTCGCCGGCGTGGTGCGCCTGCGCCCACTCCTTCTGCTCGGGCGTGGCCTGCGAGACCTTGCCCAGGTAGTAGTCGCGCTCCTCCATGCCCTGCACCATCGGGTGCGGGGCCGGGACCATGCCGCCCTGGAGCGGGGCGAGCAGCTGCTCCTTGGTGAAGATGAGGTCGGCGCGGTTGTTGTCGGCGATCTCGTACTCGTTGGTCATCGTCAGCGCGCGCGTCGGGCAGGCCTCGATGCACAGGCCGCAGAAGATGCAGCGCAGGTAGTTGATCTGGTAGACGCGGCCGTAGCGCTCGCCAGGGCTGAACCGCTGGCCCGAGGCGTCGTCGTTGTTGGCGCCCTCGACGAGGATCGCGTCCGCGGGGCAGGCCCACGCGCACAGCTCGCAGCCGACGCACTTCTCGAGACCGTCGGGGTGACGGTTGAGCTGGTGGCGGCCGTGGAAGCGCTGCGCGGTCGGGCGCTTCACCTCGGGGTACTCGGTCGTGGCGACCTTGCGGAACATCGTCGCGAAGGTCACCCCGAAGCCGCCCACGGGGGCGAAGAGGTCGGAGAGGAACCCGCCCTTTTTGTCGTCAGCCACGAGGGGCCTCCTTGTCGGTGAAGTCGAACACGGCAGGACCGCTCGGCCTCTCGGTCACGGGGTCGGCCTCGGGCAGCGCGGGCGCGCCGACACGGGCGGTCTCGCGCAGACGCTGACCGGGCAGCGGCGGCACGACGAACCCACCGGCATACGGGTCGATCTCCTCGGGCGCGGTCTCGTTGGCGGCCGCCTCCCTGGCCATGGCGCGGTTGTCCCACCACCAGCCGAAGGCGAGCGCGCCGACGGCGACCAGCCCGACGATCGCCAGCGACGACACCGGGAAGCGGCGGCCGGCGATCTCGAGCGCGGCGTCCCCGAACCAGCCGTTCTGCGCACCGCGGAAGAACGCCACGAGCACGACCCACCCGAGGGTGGCCGGGATGAGGAACTTCCAGCCGAAGCGCATGAACTGGTCGTAGCGCGTGCGGGGCAGCGAGCCGCGCAGCCACACGAAGACGAACATGAACATCCAGAGCTTGATGGTGAACCAGAGCAGGCCCCACCAGCCCTCGTTGAACATGCCGTCGTTGATGGCGGCGATGCCGGGAGGCGCCTGCCAGCCACCGAGGAACATCGTCGTGGCCAGCGCCGCGACGGTGAACATGTTGATGTACTCGCCGAGGAAGAACATGGCGAAGCGCATCGAGCCGTACTCGGTGTGGAAGCCACCGGTGAGCTCGCCCTCGCCCTCGGCGAGGTCGAACGGCAGGCGGTTGGTCTCGCCGACCATCGTGATGACGTAGACGAAGAAGCTGAAGAACGCCGGGACGATGTACCAGACGCTGCCCTGCGAGCCGACGATCTGCGAGGTCGACATCGAGCCGCTGTAGAGGAAGACGGCGACGAGCGAGAGGCCCATCGCGATCTCGTAGGAGATCATCTGCGCCGAGGAGCGCAGGCCACCCATGAGCGGGTAGGGCGAGCCCGAGGACCAGCCGGCGAGCACGACGCCGTAGATGCCGATGCCGGCGATCGCGAGCACGAAGAGCACGGCGATCGGCGAGTCGGCGAGCTGGAACGGCGTGCGGTGCCCGAACATGCTCACCTCACCCGCGAGCGGGATGATCGCGAAGCCGATGAAGCACATCGTCGCGGTGATGAGCGGCGCCAGGGTGAAGACGAACCGGTCCGCCTTGGCGGGGGTGTTGTCCTCCTTGAGCATCGCCTTCATGCCGTCGGCGAGGGTCTGCAGGAGGCCGAACGGGCCGTTGCGGTTGGGCCCGGGGCGCTGCTGCATCCGGCCGATGACCCGGCGCTCGAACCAGATGACCATGAGCGTCGAGACGAGCAGGTAGACGAAGATGATGAGCGCCTTGACCAGCGACAGCCACCACGGGGTGTCCGAGAAGTCGGCCCGCGGGTTGTCCTTGCCTTCGGCAGCAAGCGTCTGTATGCCGTGCAGCGCACTCTCGCTGAACGTGCCGGCCGCCTCGTGGAGGCTGAGAAGGGTGCTCATGCTTGGTCCACCTTGGTGACGGAGACGCGGATGCCCGGGGCGTCCGCGAGCGTGCCCCGCAGGTCACAGCCCTCGGAGTTGGTCGGGAGCCAGACGACGTGGTCGGCCATGTCGGTGACGGCGACGGGGACCGTGACGGTCGAGTCGCCGGCGACGACGGTGACGGCGTCACCGTCGGAGACACCGAGCGAGTCGGCGGTCACCGGCGAGACCTTGGCCGCGGCCTTCGGCGCGGTGCCCGCGAGGAACGGCTCGCCGTCCTGGAGCAGGCCCTTGTCGAGCAGGTGGCGCCACGTCGCGAGGACGAGGTGCCCGTCCTCGGCGCTGGGGACCTCACCGGCGTCGACGCTGGGTGCGCCCACCCGGGCGCCGGTGGCCGGGCCGATGCGCTCCATCTCGGAGCGGATCTCGCCGACGGTGCGGCAGCCGAGGAACTCACCGAGCTCGTCGGCGAGCATGTCGAGCGCTCGGTGGTCGCTGACGAAGCCGGTCTCGATCGCCTGCTGGAACGGACGCACGCGCCCCTCCCAGTCGACGAAGCTGCCGGCCTTCTCGGCGTGGGCCGCGACGGGCAGGACGACGTCGGCGAGCGCGGTGACCGCGGACTCGCGGATCTCGAGCGAGACGACGAAGGTGTTCTCGAAGGCCTGCAGGGCGTCCGCGCGACCGAAGTCGAGCGGGTCGACGCCACCGACGACGAGGGCGCCGACCTTGCCGGTGCGCGCGGCCTCGAGGATGGCGGCGGAGTCACGACCGGCGGCATCGGGCAGGCCGACGACTCCCCATGCGGTGGCGACGTCGGCACGGGCCGCGGCGTCGGTGACCGGGCGTCCGCCGGGCAGCAGCGTCGGGAAGGCGCCGGCCTCGAGGGCACCGCGCTCCCCCGCACGCCGCGGGACCCAGGCGAGCCGGGCGCCGGTGGTCTCGGCCAGACGTGCGGCGGCGCTCAGGGCGCCGGGCACGGTCGCGAGACGCTCGCCGACGAGGATGATCGCGCCCTCGCCGCGCAGCGCCTCGGCGGCGTCACGCACGGTGTCGGGGCCGTCGCCGGGCGCACCGCTGGCCGAGCCCTTGCCGAGGGCGTCGAGGACCTCGGGCTCGGTGCCGGGCGCGGTCGGGATGAGGCGACCGGACACCTTGGCGAGGCCGCGGGTCGCGACGGGCGACACGGCATACACGGCCGTCTTGGACTTGCGCGACGCCTTGCGCAGGCGAAGGAAGACGATCGGGCTCTCGTCCTCGGGCTCGAAGCCCGCGAGGACGACGGTCTTGGCCGACTCGAGGTCGGCGTAGGTGACCGCGCCGCCTTCGGGACCGGTGGCCACGACGCTCGAGGCGAGGAAGTCGGCCTCCTCGGCGGAGTGCGGACGCGCACGGAAGTCGACGTCGTTGGTGCCGAGGATCGTGCGCGCGAACTTGCCGTAGGCGTAGGCGTCCTCGGTGCTGACGCGGCCACCGACGAGCACACCGGCGGCCGAGGCCGCCTTGAGCCCGGCGGCGGCGACCTCGAGGGCCTCGCGCCAGGAGGCGACGCGGAGCTCGCCGTCCTCACGCACGAGCGGCAGCTCGAGGCGGGCGGGGGTCGTGGCGTACTGGAAGGCCCAGCGGCCCTTGTCGCAGTTCCACTCCTCGTTGACCGCCGGGTCGTTGGCGGCCATGCGGCGCAGGACCGAGCCACGACGGTGGTCGGTGCGCGTCGCGCAGCCGGCCGCGCAGTGCTCGCACACGCTCGGCGTCGACACGAGGTCGAACGGACGGGCGCGGAAGCGGTAGGCGGCACCGGTGAGCGCGCCCACGGGGCAGATCTGGACGGTGTTGCCGGAGAAGTACGACTCGAACGGCTTCTCCTCGTAGATGCCGACCTGCTGCAGCGCCCCACGCTCGACGAGGGCGATGAACGGGTCACCGGCGACCTGGTCGGAGAAGCGGGTGCAGCGCGCACAGAGAACGCAGCGCTCGCGGTCGAGGAGGACCTGGCTCGAGATGTTGATCGGCTTGGGGTAGGTCCGCTTGACGTCCTCGAAGCGGCTCACCGGACGGCCGCTGCTCATCGCCTGGTTCTGCAGGGGGCACTCGCCGCCCTTGTCGCAGACCGGGCAGTCGAGCGGGTGGTTGATGAGGAGAAGCTCCATGACGCCCTGCTGCGCCTTGTCGGCGACGGGCGAGCTGTGCTGGGTCTTGACCTCCATGCCGGGCGAGACCGTCATGGTGCACGAGGCCTGGGGCTTCGGCATCGGACGCAGCGTCCCGTCGGGGCCCGGCGTCGCGACCTCGACGAGGCACTGGCGGCAGGCGCCGACCGGCTCGAGGAGGGGGTGGTCGCAGAAGCGCGGGATCTCGATCCCGGCCTCCTCGGCCGCCCGGATGACGAGGGTGTTCTTGGGGACGGAGACGTCGATGCCGTCGATCGAGAGGTCGACCATCTCGACGGCGGGCTTGTCGGTCGTCGCCGTCTTCTTGTCGTCGGTCACAGTCATGCGGTCACTCGGTCCTTGTGGAAGAGCGTGGACTCACGCGAGTCGAACGGGCAGCGGCCCTCGGTGAGGTGGGCGCGGTACTCGTCGCGGAAGTACTGGATGGAGCTCGTGATCGGGCTGGTCGCACCGTCGCCGAGCGCGCAGAAGCTGCGGCCCAGGATGTTGTCGCAGATGTCGAGGAGCTTGTCGAGGTCCTCCTCGCTCCCCTGCCCGTGCTCGAGCCGGCCGAGGATCTGCTTGAGCCACCACGTGCCCTCGCGGCACGGGGTGCACTTGCCGCAGGACTCGTGCTTGTAGAAGTCGGTCCAGCGGTCGACAGCGCGCACGACGCAGGTCGTCTCGTCGAAGATCTGCAGGGCGCGGGTGCCGAGCATCGAGCCGGCCGCGGCGACCGACTCGAAGTCGAGCGGGGTGTCGAGGTGCTCGGCCGTGAACAGCGGCGTCGA
The DNA here is from genome assembly GCF_007992835.1 of Knoellia locipacati. GTDB lineage: Bacteria > Actinomycetota > Actinomycetes > Actinomycetales > Dermatophilaceae > Knoellia > Knoellia locipacati. The sequence goes on along the minus strand of NZ_BKBA01000008.1, from coordinate 317,351 downwards.
GGACCCGCCGGGGGTCCAGAACTTCAGCGCCTTGTCGGGGTCGCGCATGCCACCGGCCATGTCGAGCAGCTCGCGCAGCGTGATGCCGAGCGGTGCTTCGTACTGGCCGGGGTTCTTGACGTGGCCCGAGAGGCTGAAGATGCCGAAGCCCTGCGACTTCTCGGTGCCCATGTCGCCGAACCACTCGGAGCCGTGGAGCAGGATCGGCGGGACCGACGCGATCGACTCGACGTTGTTGACCACGGTCGGGCGGGCGTAGAGCCCGGCGACGGCGGGGAACGGCGGCTTGAGGCGCGGCTGTCCGCGACGGCCCTCGAGGCTGTCGAGGAGCGCGGTCTCCTCACCACAGATGTAGGCGCCGGCGCCCGCGTGGACGGTGACGTCGAGGTCGAAGCCCGAGCCGTGGATGTTCTTGCCGAGGTGCCCGGCCGCGTAGGCCTCCTCGACCGCGCGCAGCAGGCGGCGGTAGACGTGGACGACCTCACCGCGCAGGTAGATGAAGGCGTGGTTGCAGCCGATCGCGAACGACGTGATCGCGACGCCCTCGATGAGGAACTGCGGGGCCGCCATCATGAGCGGGATGTCCTTGCAGGTGCCCGGCTCGGACTCGTCGGCGTTGACGACGAGGTAGCGGGGGCCGCCGTCCGGCGGGGGCAGGAAGCCCCACTTCATGCCGGTGGGGAAGCCGGCGCCACCACGACCACGCAGACCGGAGTCCTTGGTCATCTGGACGAGGTCGGCCGGCGCCATGGCGAGCGCCTTCTTCAGGGCCTGGTAGCCCTCGTTCTTCTCGTAGGTCTCGAGCGTCCAGCTCTGGGGGTCGTCCCAGAACTTCGTGAGGATCGGGGTCAGCGTGGTGCTCATGCGTCGTCCTTCCCGTTCTTGCCGCTCTCGCGCTTCCTGCGCTTGGTGGCCTCGGTGGAGCCGGGCTCCTTGGCCGCGTCCTCACCGGGGGCGGTCGTGTCCTCGCCGTAGGAGCTGACGAACTCCTCCGGGCGGTCGCCACCGGTCTGCGGCGTCGCGCCCTGCGAGGAGGCGGCGGCGGGGGTGCCGGTGAGCGGGGCGTCGCCCCTGGGCTCGGCCTCGGCGGTCGTGGCGCCGTCGTCGAACAGCGAGGCCGGCTCGGCCTCCGCCTGGACGGTGGACGGCTGCTCGGGCTTCTTGGCCGACTTCTTCGCCGGCTTCGTGGCGGTCTTGCCACCCGGCTTCTCGTCGGCGTCGTTGGCGGGGGTGTCCGTCGAGCTGTGGCGTCCGGGGGCCTTGCCCTCGACGGCAGCGCCGCCGGCGCTGGCCCGGGTGTCGCTCTCCTGGCCGCTGCCGTCCTTGGCGCCACCCTGGTCGGCCCGGGGGGCCTCCCAGCCGTTCTGGTGGGCGACCTCGAGGCCGCGCAGCGAGGCGGGTCCGGCACCGACGCCCTGGTCGGCGAGACCATCGTGGAAGCCGGCGAGGACGCGCGACATCTGCTTGAAGGTGCAGACCGAGTCGGGGCCGCGGGTCGGCTTGACCGGGACCCCGGAGCGCAGGTCGTCGACGAGCTGGTTGGTCGACTCCGGCGTCTGGTTGTCGAAGAACTCCCAGTTGGCCATGACGACGGGGGCGTAGTCGCACGCGGCGTTGCACTCGATGCGCTCGAGGGTGACCTTGCCGTCCTCGGTCGTCTCGTCGTGGCCGATGCCGAGGTGGTCCGAGACCGAGTCCCAGATCTCGTCGCCGCCCATGATCGCGCAGAGCGTGTTGGTGCAGACACCGACGGTGTACTCACCGTTGGGGTGGCGCTTGTACTGGGTGTAGAACGTCGCCACACCGGAGACCTCGGCGCGGGTGAGGTCGAGGACCTCGGCGCAGAAGTCGATGCCGCGACCGGTGACGTAGCCGTCGACAGACTGGACGAGGTGCAGCAGGGGCAGCAGCGCCGAGCGCTTCTGCGGGTAGCGGGCGAGCACCAGCTCCGCGTCCGCGTGCAGCTGCGCGAGCTGCTCCGCGGCATACGGCTCCTTGGACTCCGGCGACACCGTGAGGTGCCCGGCGGCCGTCTGCAATCCGTAGTGCTCCATCAGCGGTCCACGCCTCCCATGACGGGGTCGATCGAGGCCACGGCGACGATGACGTCGGCGACCTGGCCGCCCTCGGACAGCGCGGCCACGGCCTGCAGGTTGTTGAAGCTCGGGTCCCGGAAGTGCGCCCGGAAGGGACGCGTGCCGCCGTCGGAGACGACGTGCGCGCCGAGCTCGCCCTTGGGCGACTCGATCGGCACGTAGGCCTGACCGGCAGGAACGCGGAAGCCCTCGGTGACGAGCTTGAAGTGGTGGATCAGGGACTCCATCGAGGTGCCCATGATCTCGCGGATGTGGTCGAGGCTGTTGCCCTGGCCGTCGCTGCCGACGGAGAGCTGGGCCGGCCACGCGATCTTCTTGTCCTCGACCATGACCGGGCCGTGGACCTTCTTGAGGCGCTCGACGCACTGCTCGATGATCTTGAGCGACTCGTACATCTCGTCGAGGCGGATCCGGATGCGGTCGTAGGCGTCGGCGCCGGTGCGGGTGACGACCTCGAAGTCGTAGGTCTCGTAGCCGCAGTAGGGCTGGCTCTTGCGCAGGTCGTGCGGGAGGCCCGTCGAGCGCAGGATCGGCCCGGTGATGCCGAGCGCCATGCAGCCGGCGAGGTCGAGGTAGCCGACCTCCTTGGTGCGTCCCTTGAGGATCGGGTTCTCGTTGAGCAGCAGCTCGAGCTCACGCAGGCCGGCACGCAGCTCGGGGACCGTGGCGTGGATCTGGTCGAGGCAGCCGTGCGGGAGGTCCTGCGCCACACCGCCGGGGCGGATGTAGGCGTTGTTCATGCGCAGGCCGGTGACGGCCTCGAAGATCCGCAGGATGCGCTCGCGCTCACGGAAGCCGACCGTCATGACGGTGGTCGCACCGAGCTCCATGCCGCCGGTGCCGAGGCACACGAGGTGGGAGTTGATCCGGGTGAGCTCCATCATGAGGACGCGGATGATGCTCGCCCGCTCGGGGATCTTGTCCTCGATGCCGAGGAGCCGCTCGATGCCCAGGCAGTAGGTCGCCTCCTGGAACATCGGGGTGAGGTAGTCCATGCGCGTGCAGAACGTCACGCCCTGCACCCAGCTGCGGTACTCCATGTTCTTCTCGATGCCGGTGTGGAGGTAGCCGATGCCAGCGCGGGCCTCGGTCACCGTCTCGCCGTCGAGCTCGAGGATGAGGCGGAGCACGCCGTGCGTCGACGGGTGCTGCGGCCCCATGTTGACGACGATCCGCTCCTCGTGGAGGGCGGTCGCCTCGTCGACGAGGTCGCCCCAGTCACCACCGGAGGCGTTGAAGACCCGCGCGCCGTCCTCACGGTCGGCGTCGGTCGTGGCGTAGGGGTCGTTCGCACCGAGGTCCGGGTCGAGGCCCGGGCTGTCCTCGCCTGCGGGAACGTCCTCGTAGACGGTCTCTTCGTGAGTCGCCATCAGTTGTACGACCTCCGCTCGTCGGGCGGCGGGACGGTGCCGCCCTTGTACTCCACCGGGATTCCACCCAGGGGATAGTCCTTGCGCTGCGGGTGGCCCGGCCAGTCGTCGGGCATGAGGATCCGGGTCAGCGCCGGGTGGCCCTCGAAGATGATCCCGAACATGTCCCACGTCTCGCGCTCGTGCCAGTCGGCAGCGGGCCACGTGTCGACGACCGACGGGATGGTCGCGTCGGAGTCCGGCGCGCTCACCTCGAGGCGGACGCGACGGTTGTGGGTGATCGAGAGCAGGTGGTAGACCGCGTGCAGCTCGCGGCCGACCTCGCCGGGGTAGTGCACACCGGACACGCCGGTGCAGATCTCGAAGCGCAGGGCCGGGTCGTCGCGCATCGCGCGGGCGACGGTCGGCAGCGCCTCGCGCCGCACGTGGAGGGTGAGCTCGCCGCGGTCGACGACGACCCGCTCGATGGCGGAGCCGTATGCCGTGTCACCCGTGTCGCCGAGCGCCTGCTCGAGCGTGGCCGTGACCTCGTCGAAGTAGCCGCCGTAGGGCTTCTGCGCCGCTCCCGGGAAGAGGATCGGGGTGCGCAGGCCGCCGTAGCCGGTGGTGTCGCTGCCCTTGGTCGGGCCGAACATGCCCTGACGCTCGCCGATCCGGACGGGCGCCGTGTCGCCGTACGCGTTGGCCTCGGTGACGTCGAGGTCGGTGGCGTGCAGGTCCTCGGAGCCGGTGACGGGCTCGGGAGGGGTGGCCTTCTCTGCTGGCTTGTCGCTCATGCGAGGAGGTTCCTCCCGGGCGTCGCGGTGAGGGCGCCGTGGTCGTGGGTCGGGGGCATGAGCGACGTCGGGACGGCGCGCAGGGCGGCCTCCTCGGCGGCTCGTGCGGCGGCGACCCGGTTGACGCCGAGCTTGGAGTTCTGGATCTGGTCGTGCAGCTCGATGATCGCGTTGAGCAGCATCTCGGGGCGCGGCGGGCAGCCCGGCAGGTAGATGTCGACCGGGATGATGTGGTCGACGCCCTGGACGATCGCGTAGTTGTTGAACATGCCGCCGGAGCTCGCGCAGACACCCATGGAGATGACCCACTTGGGGTTGGGCATCTGGTCGTAGACCTGGCGGACGACCGGCGCCATCTTGTTGGAGACGCGTCCGGCCACGATCATGAGGTCGGCCTGGCGCGGCGTCGCCGAGAAGCGCTCCATGCCGAAGCGGGCGATGTCGTAGTCCGGTGTGCCGACGGCCATCATCTCGATGGCGCAGCAGGCGAGGCCGAACGTCGCCGGCCAGATGGAGGCCTTGCGCATGTAGCCGACGACGCTCTCGAGCGTCGTGAGCACGAAGCCGGCGGGCAGCTTCTCCTCGAGTCCCATCAGAGACCCCTTCCAGTCGGGTCAGGCACAGCGGTGGCGAATCTCATCAGTCCCACTCCAGACCGCCGCGCTTCCACACGTAGGCGTAGGCGACGAAGACGGTGATGATGAACATGACCATCTCGACGAGCGCGAAGAGCCCGAGCTGGTCGAAGGCGACGGCGAACGGGTAGAGGAACACCGACTCGATGTCGAAGATGATGAAGAGCATCGCCGTGAGGAAGTACTTGATCGGCACGCGGCCGCCACCCTCGGCGCGCGGCGACGGCTGGATGCCGCACTCGTAGGGCTCGGACTTGGCGCGGTTGTAGCGCTTGGGTCCGACCACGAGGCTGGTGAAGACCGAGCCGGCGGCGAAGACGAAGCCGAGAGCCAGGAGGAAGAGGATCGGGACGTAGGGGTTGCTCATCGCTGGTCAACTCCCCTTTCGGTGCCAGGGTGTGCGGCGGCTCGGGTCACGGGCCCCATCGTAGAGGGAGTGACGCCGGTCTCAACGTGGGCAGGGGCGGGAGCGGTGGCGCGGGTGAGGACGAACGACATCAGCGGCTCGTGCGGCAGGGCCCACGTCGTCGCGAGCCGGGTGACGAGCGGGCGGTCGGCGAGTCGCGCGACGGCGCGTCCGAGGGTCCGGTGGCCTCCCAGCGCACGGGCGAGCACCGCGTCGTATGCCGTGAGCTCGGCCTCGCGCTGCTCCTCACCCGGGTGCCCGAGGGCACGGGCGACGGTGACGGCGGCGAGGCGCGCGGAGGTCAGGGCGGCGGCGAGGCCCTCGCCGGTGACCGGGTTGGCGACGGCCGCGGCGTCACCGACGGCGAGGACACCGTCGGCGTATCGGGGCGAGGCGGGGCGGCCGGTGGAGAGGCGGGCGCCGGAGACGGGGCCGGTCATCGTCGACTCGGTGAGCTGCCAGTTCGCGGGCAACGCGGTGAGCCACTGGCGGAGGACTCCGGCGCAGGCGTCGGGGGTCGCGGTCGTGTCGTCGGCGAGGGCGCCGACACCGACGCTGACGTGTCCGTCGCCGCGGCCGACGATCCAGCCGTGCCCGGGCAGCTGCGCGCCGTCGCCGGCGGACAGCCGCAGCCACGACTCGACGTGGTCGTCGGTGTGGCGGGGGCTCTCGAAGTCGGCGGTGACGGCGACGGCGCCACGCGACGTCGTGCCCTCGTGAGAGACGGACGTGGCGCCGGAGGCGTCGATGACGAGGTCGGCGCGGACGGCGCCGCCGGAGGTGGCGACGCCGTCGACGCGGCCGGCGGCGTCGCGCGTGAGCCCGGTGACCTCCGTGCCGCGCACGACGCGCGCACCGGAGCGGACGGCATACGACACGAGGGTCTCGTCGAGGACGGAACGTGAGGTGACGAGGCCGTGGGCCGGACGGCCGGAGGCGTCGGGCCAGGCGAGCGCGAGGCGCATGCCGCCGCCGACGAAGCGGACGCCGGTGGTGCGGTGCCAGCCGGCGGTGTCGGCCTCACCGAGGCCGAGGACCTCGAGCTCGCGGACGGCTGCGGGCGTGAGCGCCGCGGCGCCGGTCCGGTCGGAGGCGTCGGGCGTGCGCTCGAGGACGAGGACGTCGCACCCGGCTGCGCTCAGGTGTGCCGCAGCAGCGGAACCGGCCGGGCCGGCTCCGATGACGACGACGCCTGCGGCATCTGGCACGAAACTCAACGACACACCTTGCTTGTGAAAGCCTTCACGAACTTCGGACCACTCTATGCAGGCGATTCCGGGCGGTTCACTCAGGCGACCCTAAGTTGACCTCTCGGGGCGCTCAGGCGGACTTGACGGCGCGGTGCAGGGCGACGATCCCACCGCTGAGGTTGCGCCACTCGACGCTCCCCCAGCCGGCCGCGGCGACCCGGGTCGCGAGCGCGCGCTGGTCCGGCCACGCCTGGATCGACTCGGCGAGGTAGACGTAGGACTCGGGGTTGGAGCTCACCTTGCGGGCCACGCGCGGGAGCGCCTCCATGAGGTACTCGCTGTAGACCTTGCGGAAGGCGCCGTTGACCGGCTGGCTGAACTCGCAGACGACGAGGCGCCCACCCGGCTTGCTCACCCGCGCGAACTCGCGCAGGGCGGCGTCGATGTCGGCGACGTTGCGCAGGCCGAACGACATCGTCACGGCGTCGAAGCTCGCGTCGGCGAACGGCAGGCGCATCGCGTCGGCGGCGGTGAAGCCGAGGTCGTCGCGGCGCTCCTTGCCCACGCGGAGCATGCCGAGCGAGAAGTCGGCGGGGACGACGTGGACGCCCGTGTCGGCGAACGGCTCGCTCGACGTGCCCGTGCCGGCGGCGATGTCGAGGACCCGCTCCCCCGGCTTGGCGTCGACGGCCTTGAGGACGGCACGCCGCCACAGGCGGTCCTGGCCGAGGGACAGCACGTCGTTGGTGACGTCGTACCTCTCGGCGACGTCGTCGAACATCGCGGCGACGTCGCGCGGTTGCTTGTCGAGGGAGGCGCGGCTCATGGCGTCATCCTCTCACCGCGCGGCGACTGCTCCAGTGCGGGACTCCGGTGGGGGCGGGGCTACGCTTCCCGGTGATGACGTCCCTGCCCACGTCCCACCCGGACACTGCACCCCTCGCGCCGCTGGTCACGCGCACCGTTGCCCTGTCCCCCGCGGACGGCACGGCACTGCTGTCGCTCCTGCCCGCGACGAGCCCCCACGACACCACCTCCTGGGTGCGTCGCGGCGAGGGCCTCGTCGGCTGGGGCCGCGCGGCGTCGGTGACGGCGCACGGTGAGTCGCGGTTCGCGCTGCTCGAGTCGTGGTGGCAGTCGGTCGCGGCCTCCGCGGTCGTGCGCGACGAGGTCGACCTGCCCGGCACTGGACCCGTCGCCTTCGGCGCCATCTCGTATGCCGCCGACTCCCCTTCCGGCGCAACGCTCGTCGTACCCTCGGTCGTCATCGGCCGGCGCGGCGACCAGTGGTGGGTCACGACGACGACCACCCCCGACGCGCTGCCCCCGACGGTGGACCCGGTCGTCCACGACGACGTCGAGGCGCCCGGCGAGGTGGCCTTCGCCGACGGCTCCCTCTCGCCGGCCGAGTGGGCCGGAGCCGTGGCCGAGGCGGTCACGCGGATCCAGCGCGGCGACCTCGACAAGGTCGTGCTCGCGCGCGACCTCGACGTGCGCACCGCCGCGCCGGTCGACGTGCGGTGGCTGCTGTCACGGCTGGCCGAGAGCTACGAGTCGACGTGGGTGTTCGCCGTCGACGGCCTGGTCGGCGCGACGCCCGAGATGCTCGTGCGCCGCGAGAAGGGCCTCGTCACCTCGCGCGTGCTCGCCGGCACCATCCGGCGCACCGGCGACGACGACCACGACCTGGCCCTGGCTGCCTCCCTGGCGCGGTCGTCGAAGGACCTCGAGGAGCACGAGTACGCCGTGCGCTCGGTCGCCGATGCCCTTGCGCCGCACTGCTCCTCGATGAACGTCCCCGAGGCGCCGTTCGTCCTGCACCTGTCCAACGTCATGCACCTGGCGACCGACGTGGCAGGCGTCCTCACCGACGCGACCTCGTCGCTGGCGCTGGCCGCGTCGCTCCACCCGAGCGCGGCGGTGTGCGGCACCCCGACCCCGGTGGCGGACGCGTTGATCTCCGAGCTCGAGCACATGGACCGCGGTCGCTACGCCGGGCCGGTGGGCTGGATGGACACGAGCGGCGACGGCGAGTGGGGCATCGCCCTGCGGTCGGGCGCGATCTCGGCCGAGGACCCGCAGCGCATGTCGCTCTATGCCGGCTGCGGCATCGTCGCCGGTTCGGTGCCCGAGGCCGAGGTGGCCGAGTCGGACGCCAAGCTCATCCCGATGCGCGACGCCCTCACCGCCACCCGCCCCTGACCCGCCGTCGCAGGACCTTCACGGTTCCCTCCCACGACGGACACATCCGGTGCGACACACTGCTGCGGTGAAGAGGTTCTGGGGGCGGCGCTGGGTCCGGGTGCTCACCGTGCCCGTGGTCCTCGGGCTGGTCGCGGTGCTCGGGCCGTGGCTGTGGGTCTCGGTGGCCTCGGCCGGCCGCGTGCACTCTGTGGCGGAGGCGCCGACGACTCCCGTGGCCCTCGTCCTGGGCGCTGGCATCGATGCGAACGGGGTTCCCTCGCCCTATCTCAAGGCCCGGCTCGACGCCGGGGTCGAGCTCTACAGGGCGGGCAAGGTGCGGGTGCTGCTCGTGTCCGGCGATAACCGCACCCACGCCTACGACGAGCCGACGGCGATGCGCGACTACCTCGTCGCGGCCGGGGTGCCGACGGAGGCGGTCGTGCTCGACTTCGCCGGGCGCGACACCTATGACTCGTGCCAGCGTGCCCACCGGATCTTCGGCGTCGACGAGGTCACCGTCGTCTCACAGCGCTACCACGTCGGGCGCGCCGTGGCGCTGTGCCGGGCGGCGGGGATGACGACGCAGGGGGTCGGCGACGTCTCGGTGCGCGACCGCTTCCCTCGGGACTGGCGGATCGGCTGGGCCCGCGAGAAGGTCGCGAACCTCAAGGCCGTCGCCGACGTGGTGAGCCGTCGCGACCCGGTGCTCGGAGACCCGGAGCCCGGCGTCCGCGACGCCCTGGCCCGGACCTCCTGAGGCGCCGGTCGCCGCTGCGGGCTGCGGGGGTGCGTCTCCTTTTGTCGGGGCCAACCTGCGTTGTCGGGCCCATCTTCAGCCCCGACGACGCGAGGTGGCGGCGACAACAGGTCGACCGGGACGCGCCTACCTGCCGTCAAGGCCGAGCACGGAACGAGCGGCGCTCACCGAGTGGGCGGTGGTGGCCGCACGGCCCGTGACCTCCGGGACCTCGACGGTCGGTCCGTTGGCTCTCTTCAGCGTGAGCATCGTGAACCGACGTGACTGCGAGCCCCGGTTGAGGAGGCCCGAGTAGCCGCGCGACCCCACCCCGACCACGTCGGACGCGGCGTAGGTCCGGCTGCGCACCCATCCCCTGCGCACCACCCTGTCCTCGTCGATGAGGAGGCCGACGAAGGGCGCTCGGGCCAACAACCCCACATTCGCTGCCGTCCACACCCAGAACATCCAGTCGGGATCGGACGAGGCATCCATCGCGGGGTCGAGGAACCCCATGACGCCAGCGGCCAGGAAGACCGTGAGGATGACGACGACCAGGGTCAGGTAGCCGGACCCGCGCAGCATCAGGCGACGGCCCGACGCCACCCCACGCATCAGGTGAAGGGCGGGCGGTGGTCGAGCGCGATCGACCGGCGACCGGCCCAGCGCCACACACGGGCGGCGCGGTCGGCGTCCTCGTCGGTGACGAGGTTGCCCATCCAGCGGAGCGCGAGGGTCATGAGCCAGTCCGAGCGCATCCCGGCCGGGCCGAGTGCGGGGAGCACCCGCGGCACGGTGACGACACCGGCCAGGCGGCGGGCGATGGAGAACGACTCGCCGTAGTGCTCCTGGAGCGTCGCCGGCCACGTCACCGAGAGATCGGTGTCGAGCACGTCGACGACCAGGCGACCACCCTCGAGCCCGTAGTCGATGCCCTCGCCGTTGAGCGGGTTGACGCACGCGGCGGCGTCGCCGATGAGCGCCCAGTTGGGCCCGGCGATGTTGCTCACCGCGCCGCCCATGGGCAGGAGCGCGCTCGTGGGCATCCGAGCCTCGCCGCTGAGCTGGAAGTCGGTCCGGCGCTGCTCGACGTAGTGGGCCATGAGCGGCTTGATCGCCACCTCGGCCGGGCGCTTCGTCGTGGCGAGCGTGCCCGCACCGACGTTCACGGAGCCGTCGCCGAGCGGGAAGATCCAGCCGTAGCCCGAGAGGATCTCGCCCTGCTCACCACGCAGCTCGAGGTGGCTGCTGATCCACGGGTCGTCGGACATCCCGGAGTCGACGTAGCACCGGCCGGCCACGGCATACACGGTGTCCTTGTGCCACTCACGACCGAGCACCTTGCCGAGCGGCGAGCGCACGCCGTCGGCGACGATGAGCCGCTCGCACTCGATCTCGAAGGTCTCGCCGTCGCGCTGGAACGTCACACCGCGCACGCGCCCGCCCTCGATGCGCGCGTCGACCGCCTTGGCCCCCTCGACCCCGAGCGCGCCGGACTTGAGCGCGGTGGTCCGGAGGTGGTCGTCGAGCTCCGTGCGGGCCACGGCAGAGCCGTAGTCGGGCAGTGTCCCGCCGGGCCACTCGAGCTCGAGTGTCTGGCCGAAGCCGTGTGCGCGCAGGCCCTTGTTCACGGTGTGGGCACGGACCCAGTCGCGCAGGCCCAGGCGTTCGAGCTCACCGATGGCCCGCGGGGTGAGCCCGTCGCCACAGGTCTTGTCACGGGGGAAGACGGCGGCGTCGGCGAGGACGACATCTCGGCCGTCACGCGCCGCCCAGGCCGCTGCAGCGGAGCCGGCTGGGCCGGCTCCGACGACGAGGACGTCCGTGCGCTGGGGGGTGGTCACGCGCTCATTCTCGCAAGCGGTCGGCTCAGGCCGAAATCGCCAGGGCCCCGCGCGCGACCTGCCGCAGACGCTCGTGCGCCCCACGGTGCGACTCGGCGTCGACCGGCACCTCGACGACGGTGATCCCTTCGGGAGTCGCGCGCAGCGCCTCGGCTGCCGCGTCGCGGGACTCGGCAAGGACATGGCGTATGCCGTGTGCCCGGCACAGTGCCCCGAAGTCGGTCCCCGTCGGGGTGCCGAAGATGCGGCCGAAGTCGTCGGCCCGCTCGGGTGCGCCGTGCTCGAGGGTGCGGAAGATGCCACCGCCGTCGTCGTTGGTGACGAGGACCGTGAGGTCCGGACGGGGCTCGTCGGGACCGAGGGCGAGCGCGTTGGAGTCGTGGAGGAAGGTGAGGTCGCCGACCCAGGCATAGCTGGGTGCCTCGGTCGTCAGGGCGAGCCCGATGGCGGTCGAGAGGCAGCCGTCAATGCCAGCGAGACCGCGGTTGCCGACGACCGTGAGCGGGGCGCGCCGGGGCGCGAGTCCGAGGTCGAGGTCGCGGACCGGGTTCGACGAGCCGATGAAGAGCCGGGCGTCCTCGGGCAGCACCTCGCCGAGGAGCTCGCCGACCGCCAGTCCGGTGCCCCACTGCGGTGGGGAGACCGAGACCGCCTTCGCGACGGCCGAGCCCGCGTCAGCCCACGCCGCCGCCCAGGCTGCGTCGCCCTCGACCTCGGCGTCGCCGGCAAGGTGCACCAGAGGATGGACCGCGTGGGCGACGTGACCGGGGTCCGACCACTGGGGCTGACCGCTGAGCACCTCGACGCGCACGGCCGGGTTGCGAAGGAGACCGGCCACGGCGCGCGAGAGGGTGATGCGCCCGACGACGAGCACCCGCTCCGGCAGGTGCTCGGCGAGCCAGTCGGCGTCGGTGAGGACGAGCGGGCCGTGCGGCACGACGCCGTCCCGGGCGTGGTCGCCGAAGGGTTCGGCGATGACGGGGTACGAACGACCCGCCGCCCACCGGAGGACCTGTTGCGAGCTCACCGGGGACGGCGTGAGGTCACCGAGGACGACGAGCGTGCGTGGCACGTCTGGGATGCCGCCGTGCCCGGCGAGGTGGGCGTCCTGGGGCACCTCGACCCACGGCCGGCCGTCGGCCCGCCCCGCATGGACCTCCGACTGATCGCGATCTGGGGCGGCGGGGGTGAGGGGGTCACGGAAGGAGACGTTGAGGTGGACCGGACCACGGGAGGACGCGGGGACGCCGCTGCCCGGCGCGCCGAGGGCGGCGGCGAGGGCACGGCATACGGAACTGCGGTGGAAGGCACCCACGGACCCGACCGCCTCCGGCGCGGGGAGGTCCGCGGACCACCGCACCGCCGGGCCGAACATGCCGGGTTGGACCGTCGTCTGGTTGGCGCCGGTTCCACGCAGCTCTGCCGGGCGGTCGGCCGAGAGCACCACGAGCGGGATGCCGGTGTGGTGTGCCTCGAGCACCGCGGGATGGAGGTTCGCGACGGCCGTGCCCGATGTCGTGATGACGGGAACCGGTGCGCCGGAGCCCTTCGCGAGACCCAGCGCGAGGAATCCTGCCGTGCGCTCGTCCACCCGGACGTGCAGCCGGAGTCGGCCGTCGCGCTCGGCCTGCTGGACGGCATACGCGAGGGGCGCGGAGCGCGAACCGGGGGCGAGGACGACGTCACGCACCCCACCGCGAATGAGCTCGTCGACGAGCACGCGAGCGAGCGCGGTGGAGGGGTTCATCAGCTGCCCGAGGCGGGCGGGCCGACGACGAGCGCGACGCCGGTGAGCCCGGCCACGGCCACGATGCCCACGACGGCGGCGAGGCCGGGGTTGCGGGTCAGCCAGGCGAGGACGCGCTCGGGCAGGGTGCTCGGCGTCTCACCGCCGGCGCCGAAGCGCCACGGGCCCTCAAGCAGCCCGGCGGCCTCGACGCGACGGTCGAAGAGGATCGTCACGAACGGCGGGACGGCGCTCACGAGGGCGAGCATGCCCACGCCGAGCTGCCAGCGCTGGTTGACCCACGTCGTGATGGCGATGAGCCCGTAGGCGATGAAGACGACCCCGTGCACCATGCCGAAGATCCGGACGCCGAGGTCGGTGGTCCCCGCGACGTACTTGAGGAACATGCCGATGAGGAGCAGGGCCCAGGTGAACGCCTCGGCGACGGCCACGCGGCGGAACAGCAGTTTGGGGGTCACGAGTCGCGATTCTGCCACCGCCGCTCCGAGCGGAACTCATGCACCACAGGCTCGGCGCCCGGGGCGAGCGTGAGGGCAGGGGCGATCCCCGCCCGCCACCGGCGCAGCGAGACGTCGCCGGACCGGTCGACCTTCGAGGCCGTCGCGCGGTAGGCGGAGAGGGCGTGGGCCCCCGCGGTGAGGTGGGTGCGGACGTCGACCGGGGCCGGCGCCTCGACCGTCGTCCAGCTCCGCCGGTCGGGCGGTGGCGAGGCGTCGAGCGCGTGCACCGGGTCGGTCCCGTGCTGGAGCGAGAGGACCTGCGTCGAGTCGGGGATCGGGAAGTCGTCGATGGGCGAGCCCGCGGTGAGGACGTGGCTCACCCGGTGGGTGCGCGTGAACGCGGGGTCGGAGGCGAGGGCGGCCGCGACGATGCCGCCCTGGCTGTGGCCGACGAGGACGACCCGGTCGTGTGGCCCCGCCCGGCCGGCCTGGGCGAGGTCGAGCGCCCGCGTGGCCGCGACCTTGGAGGCGCTCGTGGCACTGAGCATGAGCGAGACGTTGGCCGGCCAGTCCATCGGGACGCGGCCGCCCTCCGCCCAGCCGCCGTGCGTGCCCGGCACCTGCACGACCCACGTGGTGGTGCCGTCGGTGGCGGCGAGTTCGACGACGCGCACACCGCCGGTGCTGTCGCGGTCGCCGAGGGTCTCGACACCGGCCAGCATCGAGTCGGCGGACGTGGGCGACGGAACGCAGTCGGGCGCTGGCACCGGGGTCAGCGTGACGTCCCACCCCTTCCCCTCGTCGAGCAGGCCGAACGCCCTGCCGGTGACCGCCGACACCAACCACGCGATCGACATGGCCTGGTCGTGCAGCCCGGCCAGGAGCCCACGGGTCGTCGCCTCGGCCCGTTCGTATGCCGTTGCCGCGCGGTCGGTCGAGACGGCGAGGGCCCGCAGCCGCTGCACGCTGTGGCCGACCGCATCTGCGGCCGCGGTCGACGCCAGCCGGGCCCGGACGACGAGGTGCGCGAGGTCGGGCGCTGCGGTCAGCAGGTCCCACGAGGGCGCACGCCAGCGCTCGGGCACCGCACCCTCGACGACGTCGGCGGCCCGGCGCAGCCGCGACGCGGCGCGGCGGAGGTCCTCGATCGCGACCTCGATCCCGCCGACGCCCCCGGTGACGTCGAGGTCGCTCACGCCGCGCGCTCGGCGGTGTCCGCGACGCGGTCGAGCAGGTCGGCGACCGCGTCCTCACGCTCGGCGAGGTCGCGCAGCTCGCGCAGACGGACCTCGAGGACCCGCCGGAACTCGGCGGCCGACGGTGACCGCCAGCTGAGCTCGGCCACCTGGCGCAGCACGGCACACTCCTGCCTCGTCACCTCGGCCGCCTCTCGCCAGCGTCCGGCCCGTCGTCTGAGATCCGCTGCATCGACCATGCGAACAGCCAACTCCGACAGCGCTTTCCCCGTCGACCTCACCGGTAGAAGTTGTGGACGACGCGGGCGCGCTGGGTCGCCTGTGGACAGATCTCAGCGTCGAGCCATGGCCCCCTCGACGAGGTCGTCGACGATCGCCAGCACCTCGAGGGCCGAGGCCGCCGGGTCTGTCACCGGAGCCTGTACCGCCCGGACCACCCCCGCCGGGTCGAGCACCAGCGTGCAGCGCTTGAGCCGGTCGACGCCCCCGGACCGGAAGGTCGGCAGCCGCAGCGACCCCGCTAACCGCAGGTCCTCGTCGGACAGCAGCACGTAGGGCAGGTCCGCATGCCCGGCGAACGCCGCCTGCTGGTCCGGCCTCTGGGTGCTCACGCCGTGCACTACGACGCCACGCTCGACGAACGCGGTCTGCGCCGCGGCATACGCCTTCGCCTCGACGGTGCACCCGGCCGCACCGGGGATCTCACCCCAGCCCGGCGGATAGCCCTGTGCCGCAGGGGCCCAGGCCCCCGGCATACAGAAGAGAACGGCGCACGAGCCCAGGGACGACAGATCGACCGGTATGCCGTCGTGGCCGGTCAGGATGACCGCTGGCAGCGCCTGGCCCACGAGGTCACCGACGCGGCGCGCCTCGGCCGAGCCCAGGGTGATTCCGGCGCTCACCGAGCCGTCGCCGAGGACGTGGCGGGCACCCCAGTCCTGGAGGGCGACGAGGACCGGGAGGAGCGCCTCGCCCTTTGCCGTGAGGACGTACTCGTGGCGCAGCGGGCGCTGCGAGTAGGCGACGCGGTCGAGCACGCCGTCGTCGACGAGGCCGGTGAGCCGTTCGCTGAGCGCGCGACGGCTGATGCCCAGCTCAGCCTGGAGGGCGTCGAAGCGGGTGGCCCCGCCGGCGACGTCGCGGACGATGAGGAAGGTCCACCAGTCCCGGAGCACGCCGAGGGACTGGGCGATGCCGCAGTCCTCGTCGGACAGGTCCTCTCGGCGCATGACGTGAGTATAGTCCGTTCCATATTGGAACTCATTAGATGCGGAGGGCATGGCATGACCGGGAACGCACGGTCGTTCTGGACCTACTGGGGAGCCAGCGCGACGAGCAACCTGGGCTCGGCGGTCGGGTCGATCGCCCTGCCGCTCACCGCGATCACCGTGCTCGACGCGACACCGTTCCAGATGGGACTCATCGCTGCCGCCGCGTATGCCGCGTGGCTCGTCATGGGCCTGCCCGCCGGTGCGCTCGTGGCCCGGCTCCCCCTACGCGGCACACAGGTGACCATGGACCTCGCCCGAGCCGTCGCGGTCGCCTCGGTGCCCGTCACGTGGTGGACCGGCCACCTCAGCATCGCCCAGCTCGTCGTCGTGGCCCTCGTCGTCGGGTTCGCGGACGTGGTCTTCGACGTGGCGAACTCGACCTTCCTGCCGCTCGTCGTCCCCCGGGACCAGCTGCACGAGCGCAACAGCCTCATGTCGGGGACGCACGCGACGACGCAGCTCGGCGGGCCCTCGGTCGGCGGACTCGCGATCCAGCTGCTCGGCGCGGTGCCGACGCTGCTCGTCGATGCCGTGAGCTATCTGGTGTCCGCGGTGCTCCTGCGGACACTGCCGAGTCGGCCCGCCGCGACGACTTCCGACGACCGCCCGCCGATGCGGCAGATGATCGGCGAGGGGTGGCGGTTCGTGTCACGGCACCCGGTGATGGCCCCGTGCATGTGGTCGGCCACCGCCGTGAACTTCGTGTGCGGCGCCCAGATGGCGCTCTTCGCGCTCTATCTCGTGCGCGACCTCGACACCCCTGCTGCGTTCGTCGGCTTTCTGCTCGCCGCTGAGGGGGTCGGCGCCCTCATCGGTGCGGCACTGTCCCCTCGCATCGTCCGTGCGCTCGGGTCCGCGCGGGCCTGCGTCGCAGCGTCGGTCGTGTCGTTCGTCGGCGGGCTGCTCATCCCGCTCGGGACCGGGTGGCTGGCGTGGGCCGCCTTCGCGCTCGGCAACATCGTCTTCTCGGGCGGCGTGGTCGTGTTCAGCACCGCGACCCGGACCTACCGGCAGCAGGCGAGTCCGCCCGAGATGCTGTCGCGCGTCATGGCGACGGTGCGGTTCGTGTCGTGGGGCGCGATCCCGGTCGGCGGTCTCGTCGCGGGTCTCGTGGCGACGTGGGTCGGGGCGCGGTGGGCGCTCGTCGCGTTCGCTGCGGTCGGGGCGGTCCAGGTGGCGATCGTCCTGTTGAGTCGAATCCGCACGCTGCACGACCTCACCGACCTCGACGAGGTGGGCGAGGCTGGACAGGTTGGTCAGGCGGCTGAGATTTCGTCATCGGGGACCCAGTCGTCGGGGACGTAGCGCTGGTCGGTGGGGTCGTACGGGGGTTCGAGGTCGTCGAGTCGGCGGGGTGACCAGCCTGCGCCGAGCACTGGGGCGAGGTGAAGTCGTCGGCGCGCCCCGGTCGGGTTCGTGGCGCGAACGCGACTGCACCCCGGAAACGTGCGCTTCGCAGGGGTGCCGACGCCGGGCCCAGTGCACGGAACCCACTCCGGGCGGGAAAGGTGAGCCGACCGGCGGCCGGAACGGCACGCGGGCACCCGGCATACGCTGCTGTCATGGCGACCCACCACGACCTGATCATCATCGGCACCGGGTCGGGCAACTCGCTCCTCACCCCGGAGCTCGACGGGCTCGACATCGCCATCGTCGAGGAGGGCACGTTCGGGGGCACCTGCCTCAACGTCGGCTGCATCCCGACCAAGATGCTCGTCCTGCCCGCCGACCGCGTGCTCGAGTCCCGCGAGGCCGAGCGGCTCGGGGTGCACATCAGCCGCGAGGTCGAGGTCGACTGGCCGGCCATCCGCGACCGGATCTTCACCGACCGGATCGACCAGATCGCCGCGGGTGGTGAGCGCTACCGGCGCAGCCAGGACTTCGTGACCGTGTATGCCGCGACCGCCCGTTTCGTCGGCGAGCGTCGCCTCGCGCTGTCGACCGGTGAGGAGATCACGGCCGACCGCGTCGTCGTGGCCGCCGGCTCGCGCGCGGACCTGCTCGACGTCGACGGTCTCGACCGGGTCGACCCCGCCCGTGGCGTCCACACGAGCGACACCGTGATGCGCATGGACGAGCTGCCTCAGCGGATGGCGATCATCGGCGGCGGGTTCGTCGCCTGCGAGTTCGCGCACGTCTTCAGCTCGCTGGGCGTCGAGGTCACCCAGGTCCAGCGCTCGGGCCGCCTGCTCCGGGCCGAGGACGAGGCCATCTCGCGGCGCTACACCGAGCTGGCCCGCGGGCGCCACGACCTGCGGCTCGAGACCGTCGTGTCGTCGGCCACGCGCTCCGACACCGGCACGTGGACCCTCGCCCTCAAGGGGCTCGACGGCGACACCGACGTCGAGGTCGACGCGGTCCTCGTCGCGGTCGGCCGCACGCCCAACGGCTCACGGCTCGGGGTCGAGGCCGCCGGCATCGAGCTCGACGACCGCGGCGTGGTCGTCGTCGACGAGCAGCAGCGCACCACCGCCGACGGGGTCTGGGCGCTCGGTGACGTCGCGAACACGTGGCAGCTCAAGCACGTCGCCAACCACGAGGCGCGCGTCGTCGCGCACAACCTCGCCGTCGACACCGGCCGCCACCGCGACCCCGACGCCACGCCCATGGACGCCGACCACCGCTTCGTCCCGCACGCCGTCTTCGGACACCCCCAGATCGCCGCGTTCGGACCCACGCGGGCCGAGCTCGACGAGGCCGGCACGCCCTACGTGAGCTACACGCAGTCCTTCGGCGACACGGCATACGGGTGGGCCCTCGAGGACACCACCGGCATCCTCTCCGTCTACGCCGACCCGACCACGGGCCTGCTGCTGTCCGCGCACTGCATGGGCCCGCAGGCGTCGACGCTCATCCAGCCGCTCATCCAGGCGGCGTCGTTCGGGCAGTCGGCGCGCGAGGTCGCCCGCGGCCAGTACTGGATCCACCCCGCCCTCGCCGAGGTCGTCGAGAACGCCCTCCTCGGACTCGACCTCCCCGGAGAGTGACCATGGGACCCGTCGCACTTCTCACCGGCACGTCCTCCGGCATCGGCCTGCACGCCGCCGTCGAGCTGGCCCGCCGCGGCCACACGGTCGTGGCGACGATGCGCGACACGGGTCGTGCGACACGGCTGCGCGAGGCCGCCGACGCAGCAGGCGTCACGCTCGACGTCCGGCCGCTCGACGTCACCGACCACGCCGCGGCGACGGCCCTCGTGGAGCAGGTGCACGCCGACCACGGCCGGCTCGACGTCCTCGTCAACAATGCCGGCCAGGGGCTCGTGGGGACGGCCGAGCAGCTGTCGACGGCCGACGTGCAGGCCCAGCTCGACGTCAACTACCTCGGCCCGGTGAACCTCACCCGCGCCGCCCTCCCCCTCATGCGCGAGGCCGGCGAGGGGCGCATCCTCACCGTGAGCAGCGTCGGTGGTGTCGTCGGCCAGCCGTTCGCCGATGCCTACTGCGGCGCGAAGTTCGCGGTCGAGGGCTTCATGCAGTCGCTCGCCCCGGTCGCCCGCTCGGTCGGGGTGTGGGTCAGCGTCGTCGAGCCCGCCGCCGTCGGGAGCGACTTCGTCGACAACGGCGTGCGCATCGCCCCCGGGCCGTATGCCGCCCAGCTCGACGCCTACCTGGCGCGCGCGGCCGGGTCGTTCGCCAACGCCCAGAGCGCCGCCGACGCCGGTGCGGCCGTCGCGGACGCGGCGACGAGCGCCGAGTACCGCTTCCGGTGGCAGACCTCCGAGGCCGCGCGGACCTTCGTCGGACTCTCGCTCGCGGACCTCGACGGCTCCCGCGTCGTCGACGACACCGGCACGTGGATCGAGCCGCCGACCGGGGCGTGAACGGTCAGGGGGTGGGGTTGCGCGCGTCGTAGCGCAGGAACCCCGGCGTCACCCGCGCGAGGACGACGATCGCTGCGACACAGGCGAACCCGCCCACCAGAGCCGTCATCCCCTCACCGATGTTCTCGGCGACGAACCCGCCGAGCAGCTCACCCAGGCGCGGCCCACCCGCGACGACGACGATGAACACGCCCTGGAGGCGACCACGCAGGTGGTCCGGCGTCGCTGACTGGAGGATCGTCGTCCGGAACACCGCGCTCACCGAGTCCGACCCACCCGCGACGGCCATCGCCACGAGCCCGACCCAGAGCGCCTGCCCACGGGTGAGCACGTCGCCGGCGGCGAGCATCGCCGCGCCCAGCCCCGCGATCGCCGCGCCCCACCCGACGATCGAGACGAGGATCGCCCTGCCCTGGTGGATCACCGAGCCCAGCCGGCCCGAGAAGAACATCGCCCCGATGCCGCCCACCGCGGCCGCCGCCGACAGCAGCCCGACGGTCGTCGCGCCCCCGCCGAAGATCACCGCACCGGCCGCCGGGAAGAGCACGCGGGGCTGGGCGAGCACCATCGCGCAGATGTCGGCGATGAAGGTCATCCGGACGTTGGGCCGGGTCGCGAGGAACGAGAAGCCATCGAGAACCGACCGTATGCCGGGTGCTCGCCTCGTGGACGTCGCCTCACCGGAGTCGCCGGGTTCCGGTGGGAGGGAGGGCAACCGGGCCAGGCCCCACAGCGCGGCCGTGGTGATGACGGCGTCGACGGTGTAGGCCGCGCGGAACCCGCCCCAGTCGACGAGCAGGCCGGCGAGCAGCGGCCCGACGGTCATCGAGGCGTTCATCGCGAACACCGACAGCGCGTTGGCGGCGGGCAGCTGCTCGCGGCGCAGGATGCGCGGATAGATCGACGTGCGGGCCGGCGACGACACCGCGAACGCGGCGTTCCACGCGGCGACGAGCGCGTAGAGCACGAGCACCGAGCTGTTGCCCATCCACGCCTGCAGCGCGCAGAGCACGGACACGACGAACGCGACCGACTGCGCCACGAGCCCGACGATGCGCCGGTCGAAGTGGTCGACGAGCGTCCCGCCGTAGAGGCCCATGACGACGAGCGGCACGAGGGCGCAGAGCCCGACGACGCCCACCGACGCCGTCGACCGGGTCAGGTCGTAGACCTGGAGCCCGATCGCGACGACAGCGAGCTGGGAGCCGATGTTCGACAGGGTGAACCCGGCATACAGGCGCCGGTAGTCGGTGTTGCTCCTCAGCGGTTCGAGGTCGAGGAGCAGCGGCACGCGAGGAAGCCTATGTCCGGACGTGGGCGGACGGCATACGCGACGGAGGCCGTCTCACAGCAGGTCGAACGCCTCCAGCTCCTCCTGGGTCATGAGCCGGCTCCGGATCAGGAAGCGCACGCCCTCGGGTGCCTCGACCGAGAACCCCGAGCCGCGCCCGGGGACGACGTCGACGGTGAGGTGGGTGTGCTTCCAGTACTCGTACTGCGAGCGGCTCATCCAGAACTCGATCGGCGTCACGCCCTCGGGCGCCAACGTGCCGAGCAGCACGTCGGCATCCGAGGTGATGAACTCCCCGGCCGGAAAGCACATCGGTGACGACCCGTCGCAGCACCCGCCCGACTGGTGGAACATGAGCGCACCGTGGATGCGCTCCAGTCGCGCGAGGAGCTCCGCGGCAGGGTCCGTGAGCTCGACGCGGGTCGCCACCGATGGCTTGGTCATCTCAGAAAAACCCGAGCTTGTCGGGGCTGTAGGACACGAGCAGGTTCTTCGTCTGCTGGTAGTGGTCGAGCATCATCTTGTGGTTCTCGCGACCGATGCCGGACTGCTTGTAGCCACCGAACGCGGCGTGCGCGGGGTACTGGTGGTAGCAGTTGACCCAGACGCGTCCCGCCTCGATGCCGCGGCCCATCCGGTATGCCGTGTTCGTGTCGCGCGACCAGACTCCCGCCCCGAGGCCGTAGAGGGTGTCGTTGGCGATGCGCAGGGCGTCCTCCTGGTCGGTGAACTTCGTGACCGACAGGACCGGCCCGAAGATCTCCTCCTGGAACACGCGCATCGAGTTGTCGCCCTCGAAGACGGTCGGCTCGATGTAGAAGCCGCCCTCGAGACCGTCGACCGTGCGCTTGCTGCCGCCGGTGAGGACCCTGGCACCCTCTTGGCGGCCGATGTCGAGGTAGCTGAGGATCTTCTCGTACTGGTCGTTGCTCGCCTGGGCGCCGACCATGACGTTCGGGTCGAGCGGGTTGCCGACCGTGATGGCCTCGACCCGGGCGATCGCCTTCTCCATGAACTCGTCGTAGATCGACTCCTGGACGAGGGCGCGGGAGGGACACGTGCAGACCTCGCCCTGGTTGAGCGCGAACATCGTGAAGCCCTCGAGGGCCTTGTCGAGGAACGCGTCGTCCTGTGCCATGACGTCGCCGAAGAAGACGTTGGGGCTCTTGCCACCGAGCTCGAGGGTGACGGGGATGATCTTCTGCGAGGCGTACTGCATGATGAGGCGGCCGGTCGTCGTCTCACCGGTGAAGGCGATCTTGCTGATGCCGTCGTGCGAGGCGAGCGGCTTGCCGGCCTCGACGCCGAAGCCGTTGACGACGTTGAGGACACCGTCGGGCAGCAGGTCCGCGATGAGCTCGACGACCTTGAGGATCGACGCGGGCGTCTGCTCGGCCGGCTTGAGGACGACGCAGTTGCCGGCGGCCAGGGCCGGGGCGAGCTTCCACGTCGCCATGAGGATCGGGAAGTTCCACGGGATGATCTGGCCGACGACGCCGAGCGGCTCGTGGAAGTGGTAGGCCATCGTGTCGTGGTCGATCTCGGAGATGCCGCCCTCCTGGGCGCGCACGCAGCCGGCGAAGTAGCGGAAGTGGTCGATCGCGAGCGGCAGGTCCGCTGCGAGGGTCTCGCGCACCGGCTTGCCGTTCTCCCAGCACTCGAGGACGGCGAGCTCCTCGAGGTGTGACTCGAGCCGGTCGGCGATCTTGAGCAGGATGTTGCTGCGCTCCGTGGTCGAGGTGCGACC
Source organism: Knoellia locipacati (assembly GCF_007992835.1). Taxonomy (GTDB): domain Bacteria; phylum Actinomycetota; class Actinomycetes; order Actinomycetales; family Dermatophilaceae; genus Knoellia; species Knoellia locipacati. The sequence continues at coordinate 294,599 of NZ_BKBA01000008.1, read as the reverse complement.
CCAGGCATCCTTGGCGTCGGTCCCTGCCTGCACGGCGGCGTCGATGTCGGCCGCCTTGCTGCGCGCCACGGTGACGAACGCCTTGCCGTCGACCGGCGAGATGTCCTCGAACGTCTCACCGTCCTGCGCCGGGACCCACTTGCCACCGATGAAGTTGTCGAGGTGCGACGGGAGCGTCACCTTCGAGCCGTCGGTGTTCGGGGGTGCAAAGACCATGACCGGACCTCCTTGTCCACGGGCGACGCGCCACTGCATCACCGTCTGGGACGGACGCTAGGTCGGGGAGGGTTGGTCGAAGGTTGGCCGACCCCGTCAGAGGTTGGCGGCGCGCGCCTGGGCCACGAGCTCGGCCCGCGCCGGGTGCGGCCGGTCGCCCAGGACCGCGAGCGCCCGCTCGACGACCTCGACGTCCCACGGCACCGCCCGGGCGTAGCGGACGACGACGTCCGGGCGCGGGTCGGCGAGCAGCGACTCGCGGACGGCGACGGCGAGGTACTCCCCCGTGGACGTCAGCTCGGGCGACTCGGTGCCCGGGACGAGGTCCCCGCCGTAGTGCTCGACCGCTCGCTGCACATCCCGGGCGCGGACCGCCTCGGTGACGGTGAGGGCGTCGCAGGTCACGGGCAGGTCGAGGCGGTAGGGCCGGGACGAGAGCCGGCCGCCGAGGGCGTGCCGCAAGTGCGACACCTCGGCCTTGAGGGTCGACGGCGAGACCCGGGCATCGCCGTAGAGCGCGGCGTGCAGGGCGTCGAGGGTGAGCCCCTCGGGATGGAGGGCGAGCAGGGCGAGGATCTCGCTCTGGCGCCGGGTGAGCAGCAGCCGGGCCCCGTCGAGGTGGGCCTCGGCGGCACCGAGGATCCGCAGCGTCAGCCCCGTGCCCAGCTGGGGCGTCACCCCCGCGAGCCCGCCGCGCGGGATCTCGCGCTCGAGGAGGGCCGCGAGGGCCGTCGCGGTGGCGGCGCCGATGGGGTGGGTGCGGTCCCACGTCGTCGACAGGTCGAGGACGCCGATCTGCTCGCCCGTCGTCGGGTCGTGGACCGGCGCGGCCCAGCAGACCCAGTTGTGGACGATCGGCGCGAAGTGCTCGGCCGAGAAGACCGTCTGCGTCCGGCCGGTCTGCTGCGCGAGGCTGAGCGCGTTGGTGCCGACGCTCTCCTCGTCCCACCGCCCACCGGGGACGAAGTTCACCCGCTCGGCCTTGCGCCGCATGACGCGTCCGCCGTAGGTCCACAGGATCCGGGTGTCGCGGTCGGTGACGGCGACGACGAGGTCACCGTCCTCGGCGGCCCTGCGGAGCTCGGTCGAGATGTTGCCGACGGCGACGTGCAGGGGCGAGTCCTCGAACTCGGCGCGGGTCTGGTCGGGGTCGGCCATGGGCGCCTCGGTCATGCCCTCGGACACGTGGCCGGCGCTGCGGTCCCAGCTGTCGACGATCGTGTCGTCGACGTCGGTCGTCACGGGGCGGGGGCCGAGCCGGTCCGCCCACGCCGAGCGCGCACGCTCGAGCGCACTGCGCCGACCTCGCAGACCCTTGGTCGCCATCGACCCTCCATCTCCGTCGCTCCCGACGACGCTAACCCGCCAGCCTGTGACGTGGCGGGCGAATCCTCAGGGCTGCCGGTGGGTGAGGCAGTAGACCCGCCCCACGGGGTCGCGCATCACGGTCCAGAAGTCGTGCTCGGACACGACGCCCGCCCCGGCGGCGACGTGGACCTCCCGGCTCGCCCCGCGGTCGCGGCAGGCGAAGTCGACATGGCCGCGGGCCGCACCGCTCGCCTCACCGAGACGTTGGAACAGCAACCGCACGGGTATGCCGTCCGGTCGCGTCAGCGAGACGAACTCCGGGAGCGACCCGGGCCGCTTCGGCCAGCCGGTGAGCGACTCCCAGAAGTCCACCTCACGGGCGTACCCGTCGGCGGGGACGTCGAGGCAGACCTGGTCGAGCAGGTCGGGCTCGCCGTCGCGGACCTGTGCCGCGGCCGAGCCGGCGTTGGTCCACGACGTGAGGCAGAAGGTGAAGCCGGCCGGTGACCGCATGACGACGACGTCGTCGGCGCGGTGGACCTCGGCGGCACCGAGCCGGGCCGCCTCCTCCGCCGCCTCCGCCAGCGGGACGTCGACGTCCAGGTCGAGGTGCACGCCACCGCCGTCGAGGACCTTCTGGAGCTTGACCCACGCGTCGCCAGTGGCAGGGACGAGCGTCGAGAACTCGTCGCGCGGGCCACGAGCCGGCGCGAGGGCAGCTCTCGTCACCGTGCTCCAGAACTCCCACGAGCGGTCGGCGTCTGCCTCGACGGTGTCGAGGAAGGCCCAGACCCAACGGACGTCGATCATGCGAGCCCCCAGGCAGCGCTCACCCGGTCGCGCCACCACGCGGCCCGCTCGGGCGCCGCGGCGTGACGGTCGAGCAGGCCGGGGTCGGCGACCACCCGGCGCACCGGGAGGGCGCCGTCGACCGGCGTGAGCGACTCGGTGGTCACGTCACCGTCGAGCAGCGCCACCGTCCCGAGTCCGCACGCGTGGTCGAGCCGTGGCAGGGCGGCGGCCAGTGCCACGCCGGCCGCCATGCCGACGCTCGTGTCGAGGGCCGACGACACCACGGCGGGCAGCCCGCACTCCTGCACGATGTCGAGCGCCCGCCGCACTCCCCCGAGCGGCGCCGCCTTGATGACGATGATGTCGGCGGCCTCGAGGTCGCGCACGCGCATGGGGTCCTCGGCCTTGCGGATCGACTCGTCGGCAGCGACCGGCACGTCGATCCCGCTGCGCGCCAGCACGACTCGCAGGTCGCGCAGCTCCTCGACCGTGGCGCACGGCTGCTCGGCGTACTCGATGTCGTATGCCGTGAGCCGCCCGAGCACGTCGGTCGCGGTGTCGACGTCCCAGGCGCCGTTGGCGTCGACCCGGACCCGAGCGGCAGGTCCCATCGCATCACGGACGGCGGCCACACGGCATACGTCGTCGTCCGCGGTCTGCCCGGGCTCGGCGACCTTGACCTTGGCCGTCGTGCACCCCGGGAAGCGCTGCAGCACGCCGGGGACGGCCTCGGGACCCACCGCCGGGACGGTCGCGTTGACCGGCACCGAGTCGCGCACCGCGTCCGGCCACCCGACCCACGCCGCCTCGACCGCGGACGCCAGCCAGCGACTGGCCTCGGCCGGTCCGTACTCGAGGAACGGCCCGAACTCGCCCCACCCGGCCGGGCCCTCGACGAGCGCGACCTCGCGCTCGGTCACGCCACGGAAGCGCACCCGCATCGGGATCGACACGACCCGCAGCGAGGCGAGGACGTCGTCGAGGGTCGGCCGGCTCATCGGCCGCGTGTGGGAGGGAGCAAACACATGGTGCGAACCTACTCTGGGAGCATGCAGACCACGATCAGCCTCGACTCCGCCCTCCTCAAGCAGGCCCGCGCCTACGCCAAGCGCTCGGGCCTCACGTGGAACGAGTTCGCGGAAGGTGCCCTGCGAGCGCACCTCGAGGTCGTCGACCCCGACGGCACCGTCGACCCGGCCACGCTCACCGAGGCCGAGCGCACCCACTTCGTCGTCGTGCCGGACGAGCTCGTGGCGGCCGAGGGTGCCGCCGACTACGACTGGCAGCGCTGACGCCCTGACGCCGTTCCACGTCTCGCGGTTAGGCTCCGACGCGTGACTGCGATCGATGGTGTGAGTGAGACGTTCGACCCGGCGGCGTGGGACGAGGTCGAGGGCTTCGACTTCACCGACATCACCTACCACCGGGCTCGCGGGCTCGGTGCCGTGCGCATCGCCTTCGACCGGCCCGAGGTGCTCAACGCCTTCCGGCCGCACACCGTCGACGAGCTCTACCGCGCGCTCGACCACGCCCGCCGCAGCGCCGACGTGGGTGTCGTCCTGCTCACGGGCAACGGGCCGGGCCCGTCGGGCACGGGCAGCGAGGGCAAGTGGGCGTTCTGCTCCGGCGGCGACCAGCGCATCCGTGGACGCTCGGGTTACCAGTACGCCCAGGAGGGCACCGACGACGTCACCGCCGCCGGCGTGGACGAGCGCCGGGTCAAGGCCGAGGGCGGGCGGCTCCACATCCTCGAGGTGCAGCGCCTCATCCGCACGATGCCCAAGGTCGTCGTCTGCCTCGTGAACGGCTGGGCGGCCGGTGGTGGCCACTCGCTGCACGTCGTCTGCGACCTCACGATGGCCTCGCGCGAGCACGCCCGCTTCAAGCAGACCGACGCCGACGTGGGCTCATTCGACGGGGGCTACGGCAGCGCCTACCTCGCCAAGATGGTCGGGCAGAAGTTCGCCCGCGAGATCTTCTTCCTCGGCCGCACCTACACCGCCGACGACATGCACCGGATGGGGGCGGTCAACATCGTCAGCGCCCACGCCGAGCTCGAGTCCGACGCCCTCCAGGTCGCCCGCGAGATCATGTCCAAGTCGCCGCAGGCGCAGCGCATGCTCAAGTTCGCCTTCAACCTCACCGACGACGGGCTCATGGGCCAGCAGGTCTTCGCCGGTGAGGCGACCCGCCTCGCCTACATGACCGACGAGGCGGTCGAGGGGCGCGACCAGTTCCTCGAGAAGCGCGAGCCCGACTGGTCGCCGTTCCCGTGGTACTTCTGACCGGTCAGCCGCTGCCGCCGATGTCGACCTCGTACGCCTCGTAGATGAGGTCGGCGCCGCGCTGCCGGTGACGGATGATCCGCCCGACGAGCTCGGTCGCCGCTTCGCGGTGCGCCGCAACGGCTTCGGCGCTCTGGAGCCCGGCCTCGCGCTCGCCCAGGAGCCGTTGCACGACCTCGACGAAGTCGAGGTGGTCCTCCATCTGGCGCTTCGCCAGGGAGGCCAGCCGGGGCGCCCGGGCCACCGCGTCGGAGTACAGGCCTCCGGGCTCCTCGGTGATGGCACGGTGGTCGCGCAGGTCGTGCTCGAGCTCGGTGAGCGCAGCCCGCACGCGCCGCCGCCACAGCACACCCAGCCCGATCGGGAGCGCGAGCGCCGCGTCGAGCGCGGCCAGCGACTCGCCGAGCTCGGCTCGGTGGGCGCGAACCCGCTCGAGGTAGGCCGCGAACTCGGGGTCCATGCGCCCATCATCCTCACCGGGACCCGCCCTGCCTAGAGTTGTCCCATGAGGATCGAGCCGCTCGCCGTGCCCGCCGGCGCGGCCGCGCTCGAGGTCCTCCCCCGTCTCGCGCTCGCCCTCGAGGGCGGGTCCCCCGTCGCCCCGTATGCCGTGGGCTCACCTCCCCCGGACCTCGCACCCGCCGCCGTGGACGAGGGTGTGGACGAGCCCCCCGCCGGCCTCGCCGTCGCGATCGGCACGTCCGGCTCCACCGGCGCCCCGAAGCGGGCGATGCTCACGGCCGCCAACCTGCGCAGCAGCATCGACGCCACCGCTGCCCGGCTCGGGGGCCATGGCCAGTGGCTGCTCACCGTCCCCGGGCACCACATCGCCGGGCTGCAGGTGCTGCTGCGGTCCGTCGTCGCCGGGACGACCCCTCACGTCATGGACCTCTCCGACGGTTTCTCCCCGGCCACCTGGGTCGCCGCCGTCGACGCGATGCCGGACACCGACCTGCCGACCTACGTCTCGGTCGTCCCGACCCAGCTCACCCGCCTCCTCGCCGACGACGACGCCACCGGGCGCCTCGCCCGGTTCACCGCCGTCCTCGTCGGCGGTGCCGCCACCCACCCCGACCTGCTCACCCGCGCGGCCGCGGCCGGCGTCACCGCGGTGACGACCTACGGCATGAGCGAGACCGCCGGCGGCTGCGTCTACGACGGTCGCCCGCTCGACGGCATGTCCGTCGACCTCGACACCGACGGCCGCATCTCGCTGCGCGGCGCTACCGTCGCCTCCGGCTACCTCGGTGACCCCGCCCGCACCCACGACGCCTTCCCGAGCCCCGGCACCTTCCGCACCGACGACATCGGCCACCTCGACCCCGACGGACGGCTGCGGGTCGACGGGCGCATCGACGACCTCGTCAACACCGGCGGGCTCAAGGTCGCACCCCGCCTCGTCGAGGAGGCCGTCTCCCGCCTCGACGGCATCAGCGAGGCCGTCGCCGTCGGCGTCCCCGACCCCGAGTGGGGCGAGGTGCTCGCCGTCGTAGTCGTCCGCGAGCGCTCGTCGAGCACACCCGGCCCCGCACCCACGGTGAGCGGGCTGCGCGAGCAGCTGCGCGGCATACTCCCCGACCACGCCCTGCCCCGAGCGGTCCGGGAGGTCGACGCGATCCCTGTGCGCGGGCCCGGCAAGCCCGACCGGGCGGCCATCCGGGCGCTGTTCGGGGCCGTGGGAGAATAGGGGCGTGCTCCGCTTCCTGCCGTTCCTGCTCGCGCTCGCGCTGTCGATCTACTGCGTCGTCGACTGCGTTCAGACCGACGACTCGCAGGTCCGGGGCCTGCCCAAGCTCATCTGGGTCTTCGTCATCCTGCTGTTCCCGTTCGCCGGCTCCGCCGCCTGGCTCCTCGCCGGACGGCCCAAGGCGGCCCCGCCCGCGCCGCGTCGCCCGATGCCGCGCGGACCCGATGACGACCCCGACTTCCTCAAAGGACTCTAGGCACCCCTGCTCATGGCCACTTTCGATCAGTGGGTCGCCGGTGCGCGCCCCCGCACGCTCTTCGCTGCCGTCGCCCCCGTCGTCATCGGCACCGCCGCGGCCGCCCAGCACTCCCACCCGAGCTACGCGATCGCGATCCTCGCAGGCGTCGTCGCCCTCGCGCTCCAGGTCGGTGTGAACTACGCCAACGACTACTCCGACGGCATCCGCGGCACAGACGACTCGCGCGTCGGACCGGTGCGTCTCGTCGGGCAGAAGCTCGCGCAGCCGAGCAGCGTCAAGGCGGCGGCGTTCCTGTCGTTCGGGTTCGCGGCGGTCACCGGGCTCGCACTCGTCGCGCTGGCCGAAGCGTGGTGGCTGCTGCCGCTCGGCATCCTGTCGATCGTCGCGGCGTGGAAGTACACCGGCGGCGAGAACCCCTACGGCTACATGGGGCTCGGCGAGGTCTTCGTCTTCGTCTTCTTCGGGCTGGTCGCCACCCTCGGCACGCAGTACGCCCAGGTCGGCACCCTCACTTGGTTCGGCGTGGCTGCGGCGGTCGGTGTGGGCGCCATCGCGTCGGCGATCCTCGTCGTCAACAATCTGCGCGACATCCCCACGGACTCGCAGACCGGCAAGCACACCCTCGCCGTGCGCCTCGGCGACGCGGGCACCCGCCGCCTCTGGCTCGGCCTCATCGTGCTGAGCATCCTCTGCATCGGCGTCATGGCCATCTGGGACCCGTGGGCGCTCGTCGGCCTGCTGTCGATCGCCGCCATCTGGCGCGCGGTCCAGGTTGTCATGGGTGGCGTCGAGGGCCGCGGGCTCGTGCCCGTGCTCGGGTCCACCGGTCGCTACGAGCTCGTGTATGCCGTGGCGGTCTTCGCGGGCATCCTCGCCTCGCGCGTCCTCGCCTGACCCGCGACCGCGCAGCTCCCACGACCCCGCCGGGTCGAGATAGCACGACACGCCGCCACCGACGCTTCGGTGCGGCGTGTCGTGCTATCTCGACCGTCGCCGTGCCGCGACATGCGGCTGCCTCGGGCGGCCTAGCGGAAGTCGGAGTCGCTGCCCGTGTCGTCGGAACGCCGCTGCGGGCGCTGGATCTCGGCGTCCTCGGCGTCCTCGTCGACGCCGGTGGTGTGCTCGCGCCGGCGCTCCACCCGTCGGTCGACGCGCTCGGCGAGGGCGGCCGAGGCCTGCTGCCGGAACGGCTTGAGCACGAACGCCGAGATGACGAGCGAGGCGACAGCGGCGATGACCACGGCGAGCAGCTGCTCCTCGCGGTCACGCATGCCGAGCAGCCAGGTCGCGGCGAGGCAGCCGACGAAGATCAGCGTGCGCAGGATGAGGTAGCGAACCATCGACATGTGGTCAGAGTCCCGAGTACGAGTGCTGGCCGACGAAGTACACGTTGACGACGGCGTAGTTGACGATGATGCAGACGAACCCCGCGACGGCGACCCAGCTGGCCGACTGCCGACGCCAGCCCCGGGTCACCCGCGCGTGCAGGTATGCCGCGTAGACGACCCAGATGATGAACGTCCAGACCTCCTTGGGGTCCCAGTTCCAGTAGGAGCCCCAGGCCTGGCGGGCCCAGATGGCGCCGGCGATGAGGGTGAACGTCCACAGCGGGAAGGCGACGATGTGCAGCCCGTAGGTCAGGCGCTCGAGCGACTTCTCGGAGGGCAGGGCACGCAGGATGCCGCGGTCGGCCCCGAACCGGTCCTTGGCGAGGTAGAGCAGGGCGACGATGAACCCGACGGCGAACAGGCCCACTGAGATCGTCGCGACGGTGACGTGGATGATGAGCCAGACGCTCTTGAGCGACGGCATGAGCTCGGCGGCCTCGGTGTACCAGACCGTGTTGGCGAGGCCGAGCAGGATGAGCACGGGCGCCACGACGAACAGGCCGAGCCACGTGAGGTCGCGGCGCACGCCCCAGCCCACGAAGACGACCATCGTGAACAGCGCGGCGGCCACACCGAACTCGAACATGTTGCCCAGCGGCCAGCGCTCCACCGACCCACCGCGCAGCGCGGCGGACACGAACAGCAGGACGGTGCCGAGGATCGCGAACATGTGCGCGACGCCGCCGGCCTTGCGGGCCCGCAACGGCACCTCGCCCTCGGAGTCGGAGCCCGGCGCAGCAGCCGCCGCGGCAGCGGAGCCGCCACCGACGGGTCCGCCACCGGCCGCGACGAGCTCGCGCTCGGGAGCCTCGGCGGTGTCGACGGACTCGCCCCGTCGCTCACGTGCCGGGAGCAGGCCGGCGAGGTAGCCGGCATACCCGAGCATCGAGAGCGTGAGGACCGCCATCGCGGAGTACAGGCTGAGGTTGGAGTAGCTCGCCAGGGTCTCGTGGGTCACGTGCGTCGTTCCTTCAGTCGGGTGAGGACGTCCTCGAGCTCATCGCCCATGCCCTCGTCGTCGTCCTTGGCCAGTCCGCCGATGCTCACTACGGTACGACCCTCCTCCTGCGCGGGCACAACCCGCACGAAGACCCGGCGCCGCCGGATCGTCAGGGAGAGGATGAGCCCGAGCAGCGCGACGAGCGCGGCGACGAGAGTGAGCTCCTTGCCCGGGTCGTTGCGCACCGAGATCCCGGCGAACCGCTCGACCCCGTCGAACGTGATCGAGCCCTGACCACCGGGCAGCGTGTAGGTCTCGCCCGGCTTGAGCCAGATGCGCAGGAGGTCGGTGCCCTCCTTGTTCTTGAGCTGGGTCATGCCCTCGGTGTCGAGCGAGTAGACCGACTGCGGCCGCCCACCCGGGAAGAGCGTGCCCTCGAAGGCCGACAGCGCGAGCGCCGGCTCGAGCAGGTCGGGGAAGACCGAGTGCGGCCCCTGCTCGTCGAGGACCGCGGTCGGCAGGAAGAGCCCGGCGAACCCGAGCTGCTTGCCGGCAGGGCCCGCGCCGGCGACCTTGACCGCGCCGACCGACGTGTAGTTGTTGTCCTGGGCGAGGAACGGCGTCGCGTCCGAGTAGGTGACGTTGCCCTGGGCGTCCTTGACGGTGATCTTCGGCGCGTAGCCGTTGCCGAGCAGAAACGCCGTGCCGCCGCCGGTCTCGAGCGGGCCGTTGACCCGGATGACCTTCTTCTCGACCTTGGCGCCGGGCTCCTTGGTGAAGTCGACGTGGGCCGTGAAGTCACGCGGCGAGCCGAACTGGCCCTTGCCCTTGACGTCGCTCTCGAACTCGGCGTCGAAGCGCGTGAGCTTCATCGTGAACGGCGTGAAGTCGGCCGGGTCCACGAGCGGGCCGGTGTTGAGGGTGTCGTAGCGGGCCGCGACGTTGGCCATCGACTCGCCCACCGGCAGGATGATGTCGGCCTTCCAGCCGAAGAGGTGGCCGCCGGCCATCCCGAGGATGACGCCGATGAGCGCGAGGTGGAAGAAGAGGTTGCCCGTCTCCTTGAGGTAGCCCTTCTCGGCCGACACCGTCGAGGCGTCGTGCGAGTGGGTGCGGAAGCGGCCGTCCTTGAGGGCGCCGCGCACGCGTTCCAGCACCTCGTCGGGCGTCCCGTCGACGGTCACGCTGTCGTGCGCGGCGAGCCGCTCGAGACGCTTGGGCGCGCGCGGGGGCTGCGAGCGCATGGCTTTCCAGTGGACCTTCGAGCGCGGCAGGACGCAGCCGACGAGCGAGACGAGGAGCAGCAGGTAGATCGCCGCGAACCATGGCGACGCGTAGACCTCGAAGAAGCCGAGCTTGTCGAGCCACGGGCCCGCCGTCTCGTGCCGGGCGATCCAGTCGGCGGTGCGGACGGCGTCGATGGAGCGCTGCGGGAAGATCGAGCCGGGCAGCGCGGCCACGGCCAGCAGGAGCAGCAGGAACAGCGCCGTGCGCATCGACGTGAGCTGGCGCCAGGCGAACCGCAGCAGCCCGACGGGCCCGAGGGAGGGCTGGGTGATGTCGTCGCGCTCGGTCCGCGGGTCCTTGGGCTGGGTGGACAGACTCATCAGATCGGCACCTGGAACCCGTTGACCAGCTCGGACTGGAGCCAGCGCGTGAGCGACTCCCACACACCGGTGAGCAGCAGCACACCGACGACGACGAGGAGCCCGCCACCGACGAGCTGGACGACGCGGTGGTGCCGGCTGACCCACCGCGAGACGCTCCCGAACCTCTCGATCCCGGCCGCCGCGAGGATGAACGGCAGTCCCAGACCCAGCGCGTATGCCGTCGCGAGCGTCATCGCGCGGCCCGTGCTCGGGTTCGTGGTCGAGGCGGACAGGGTCATGACGGCAGCGAGGGTCGGGCCGGTGCAGGGCGCCCAGCCAAGGCCGAACACGGCGCCGAGGACCGGGGCGCCGAGGAGGCCGGCGCGCGGCCGCCACGTCGGGGCGAACTGCCGCTGGGACCCGGCGCGCGCACCGACCCCGAGGAAGACGAGCCCCATGAGGATGACGAACGCGCCCCCGACGCGCATCAGGAGCACACGGTTCTCGACGAGCGAGCGGCCCAGCGTGGCGATGAAGATCGAGCCCACCACGAAGACCAGCGCGAAGCCGAGGACGAAGAGCAGGGCGCCGAGCACCATCCGACCCTTCGACCGCTGCTCCAGCGCGGTGTCGCTCAGCCCCGTGACGTAGCCGAGGAAGCCCGGCACGAGGGGCAGCACGCACGGGGACGCGAACGAGACGAGCCCGGCCAGCGCCGCCACGAGGACGGCGAGCGGGAGCGCTCCGGAGGCGATCTGGTCGGTCACGTCGGTCAGGACTCGGACTTCAGCACGTCGTCGACGAGGCCTCGCAGCGTGGTCTCCGACACCGGACCGCTGGCCCGGGCGGCGACCCGGCCCTGCGTGTCGAGCACGAGCGTGGACGGCGTCGTCGTCGGGGCCTGCCGGCCGAAGGCGAGGATGAGCACGCCCGACTCGTCACTGAGGCTGGGGTAGGTCATCTTCGCCTTGTCGGCGGCGGCAGCAGCGCGCTCAGGGCTCTCGCGGAAGTTGATCCCCATGAACTGCACCGGCTTGCCGGCGGCCTGGACGTCGGTCCAGACCTTCTCGAGGTGCGGGATCTCGACGAGACAGGGGCCGCACCACGACGCCCACATGTTGACGACGACGACCTGCTTGCCGCGCTCGCGGGTGCTCGACCACTGGCGGCCGTCGAGGGTCTCGCCCTCGAGCGTGATCGGGTCGAGCCGCTGGTCGACGGGAATCTGCTCGATCGTCCCGTCGCCAGCGATGTAGCCCTTCTGGTCGCCCTTCTTGGCCTGCTCGGCGATCGAGTTGGGGTCCGACGAGCACGCGCCGAGCGCGAGGAGCGCAGCGACGGAGGCGACGCCGAGGGCACGGCGGCGGGACACGGCATACCGCGGGGTTCGAGGGGTCATGCACCTGCTCCGGAGTGGGCCATCGGCAGCAGCGCGGCGGCGGGCTCGCTGTAGGCGAGCGACTCGAGCTCGTCACCGCGGTAGGTCAGCGAGGTGAACGAGGCGAGCGTGCACTGGCGCTTGCGGGGGTCGTGGACGAAGCGGCGGCCCTCGATCGCGAGCCGCAGCATCCAGATCGGGGCCTGGTGCGACACGATGACGGCCTCGTGGCCGCGGGCCAGCTCGCGGGCGGAGTCCACGGCGGCCTGCATCCGCGCAGCGAGGTCGACGTAGGGCTCGCCCCACGACGGGCGCATCGGGTTGGCCATGAGACGCCACATCTTCGGGTCGCGGAAGATGCCCTTGCCGCCGGCGACGGCGCGCCCCTCGAACGCGTTCTCGGCCTCGAGCGCGCGCTCGTCGAGCTCGACCTCGAGACCGTGCGCCGCCGCGATGGGGGCCGCGGTCTCGCGCGCGCGCTCGAGCGGGCTCGAGATCACCTGGGTGACGTCGTGGTCGGCGAGGTGCACGGCGACGAGGTCGGCCATCTCGCGGCCGAGCTGCGAGAGGTGGAACTCCGGCAGCCGGCCGTAGAGGATCCGGTCGGGGTTGTGGACCTCACCGTGCCGCACGAGGTGCACGACCGTGCGGTCGACCGCGTCGGAGGCGTGGGCGGGCGGGGTCATGACGCCGATTGTCGCAAACGAACCTGAGCGTTCCGTCAACCCCCGTGGGCGGCCGCCCGGGCCGCCGCGGGCAGCGCCTCGACGACCTGGCCGATGGCCTCGTCGTCGTGCGCACCGCTGACGAACCAGGCCTCGAAGGCGCTCGGCGGCAGGTGCACTCCCGACTCGAGCATCGAGTGGAAGAACCGCCCGTATGCCGCGGTGTCCTGGTCGCGCGCCTCGTCGTAGTTCGTGACCGCGGAGTCGCGGAAGAAGACCGAGAACATCGAGCCGGCCCACTGCACGGTGTGCGCCACTCCCTCGGCGGACAGCGCCGCGCTGGCCGCGTCGGCGATGGTGTGGGCCGTGGCCTCGAGCCGCGGGTAGAGGTCGTCGGTGCAGCCCTTGAGGGTGGCGAGTCCGGCCGCGGTGGCGACGGGGTTCCCGCTGAGCGTGCCCGCCTGGTAGACCGGGCCCAGCGGCGCGAGGTGGCTCATGAGCTCGGCGCTGCCACCGAAGGCGGCAGCCGGGAAGCCACCGCCCATGACCTTGCCGAAGGTGAACAGGTCGGGTGCGCCGGCGGCATACGGGCCCTCGAGACCGAACCACCCCGCCTTGCTGCAGCGGAAGCCGGTCATGACCTCGTCCGAGATGAGGAGCGCGCCGTGCTCGCGGGTGACCCGGCGCAGGGCCTCGGTGAAGCCCGGGGCGGGCGGCACGACGCCCATGTTGCCCGCGGCCGCCTCGGTGATGACCGCGGCGATCTCTCCCCCGCGGGCGGCGAAGGTGGCCTCGAGCGCGGCGACGTCGTTGTAGGGCAGGACGACCGTGTCGGCCGTCATCTCCGCGGGGACGCCGGCGGAGTCGGGCAGCGCGAGGGTGGCGACGCCGGAGCCTGCGGCGGCGAGCAGGGCGTCGACGTGGCCGTGGTAGCAGCCGGCGAACTTCACGATGACGGCGCGACCGGTGGCGCCGCGGGCCAGGCGGACGGCGCTCATCGTGGCCTCGGTGCCGGAGGAGACGAGGCGGACCTGCTCGAGCGGCTCGATGCGGGCGACGATCTCCTCGGCGAGGAGGACCTCGTTCTCGCTCGGGGTGCCGAACGAGAAGCCCTTGGCGGCGGCGGTGCGCACGGCGTCGAGGACGTCAGGGTGGGCGTGCCCGAGGATCATCGGGCCCCACGAGCAGAGCAGGTCGACGTAGCGGCGGCCGTCGGCGTCGGTGAGCCAGGGGCCCTGCGCGGACGCGATGAAGCGTGGGGTGCCGCCCACGGCGCGGAAGGCGCGCACCGGCGAGTTCACCCCGCCGGGGATGACGCGGGTCGCGCGCTCGAGGAGCGCGGCGGAGGCGGGGGCGTCGGAGGTGGCGGCGGGGACGGGGGTGGACGTCATGCCCCCATTGTCGTCCTAGACGATCTCGTCCTCCGGCCGGGCGCCCGGCACGAGGTGGGAGCGCACCTCCGAGAAGGCGTCGCGCAGCACGCAGAGCTGCTCGTGCGTGAGGTGGTCGATGAAGTGGTCGCGGACCGACTGCACGTGTGTCGGCGCCGCGCTCTCGACGAGCTCCCGACCGGCGGGGGTGAGGGCGAGGGCGACGCCGCGACCGTCCTCCGGGGTGGGCTCGCGACGGACCCAGCCGCGCGTCTCGAGGCGCTTGGCGGTGTGGGTCACACGGCTCCGGCTCTGGACGACGAGGTCGGCGAGCACCGACATGCGGGCCCGGTCACCGTCCTGCTCGGAGAGCATCGAGAGGAGCTCGTACTCGGGGAGGCTGATGTCGTGTGCCGTGAGGTCCCGTTCGAGGGCCACCTGGAGCTCGCGGTGGGCGCGCAGGTAGGCGCGCCACGCCTGCTGCTCCTCATGGGTCAGCCAGCGGGTGCTGGAGCTCTCATCCGCGGACATGCCCGAATGCTAGCGAAGTCGGGGCCCTGACCTGCGCAGACTGGCGAGACCCGATGTGACCCAGATCACAGGCTGTCGCGAGGAAGGTTGAAATATCTACTAATAGGGTGGAGTTGAACCACCTGAAAGAGGCAGCACCCACACCCTTCCCAAGGAGTTCTCGATCATGAGCACCACCGTCACCACGCAGCAGATCCCCGCCGGCACCTGGACCATCGACGCCTCGCACACCGAGGTCGGCTTCGTCGCCCGCCACCTCATGGTGAGCAAGGTCCGCGGCACCTTCCGCGACGTTTCGGGCACCGTCGAGGTCGCCGAGGACATCACGCAGTCCAAGGTCGACGTCGTCGCCCAGATCGCCTCCGTCGAGACCGGCAGCGCCGACCGTGACGGTCACCTCAAGAGCGCCGACTTCTTCGACGCCGAGACCTTCCCCACCATGCACTTCGTCTCGACCTCCTTCGACGGCGAGACCCTCACCGGCGACCTCACCATCAAGGACGTCACCAAGCCCGTGACCTTCGACGTCGACTTCGGCGGCGTCGGCCAGGACCCGTGGGGCAACACCAAGGCCGGCTTCGAGGCCACCACGACCGTCAACCGCAAGGACTGGGGCCTCACCTGGAACGCGGCCGTCGAGGGTGGCGGCGTGCTCGTCTCCGACAAGATCACGATCAACATCGACGTGCAGCTCGCCAAGCAGGCCTGAGCCAACGACTGATTGCCCGTTCGGGCCCTTCCGACGCCGGGTCACCGGTGCGTGGGAGTGGCCCGAACGGGCAATCAGTCGTTCAGAGGGAAGCCGCGACGTCGAGGGCGCTGTAGGTGAGGATGATCTGCGCGCCGGCCCGGCGGATGTGCAGAAGCGACTCCAGGACGGCCCGGTCGCCGTCGATCCAGCCGCGCTCGGCGGCCGCCCTGATCTGGGCGTACTCGCCGGAGATCTGATAGGCCGCGACCGGCACCGGTGAGACCTCGGCCGCCATCGCGATGATGTCGAGGTGGGTCTGGGCCGGCTTGACCATGATGATGTCGGCGCCCTCGGCGACGTCGAGCTCGATCTCGCGCAGCGACTCGGTCGCGTTGGCGGGGTCCTGCTGGTAGGTCGCACGGTCCCCCACGAGCGAGGACTGGACCGCCTCGCGGAAGGGGCCGTAGAGCGCGGAGGTGTACTTCGCGGCATACGCGAGGATGATCGTGTCGGTGAGGCCCGCCTCGTCGAGCGCCTCGCGGACGTGGGCGACCTGGCCGTCCATCATCCCGCTCAGCCCGAGCACGTGGGCCCCGGCGCGGGCCTGGGCCAGCCCCATCGCGGCGTAGCGCTCGAGGGTGGCGTCGTTGTCGACCCGGCCCTGCTCGTCAAGCACGCCGCAGTGGCCGTGGTCGGTGAACTCGTCGAGGCAGAGGTCGGCCATGACGACGAGGTCGTCGCCGACCGCGTCGCGGACCGCGCGCAGTCCGACGTTGAGGATGCCGTCCTCGGCATCGGCCCCGGAGCCGACGGCGTCCTTCTCGGAGGGCACGCCGAAGAGCATGATCCCGCCGATCCCGGCCTCGACACAGCGCCTGGCCTCGGCCACGAGCGAGTCGACGGTGTGCTGGACGACGCCCGGCATGGCCTCGATGGGCTGCGGCTCGTCGATGCCCTCACGCACGAAGACGGGCAGGACGAGCTCGGCCGGGTGCAGCCGCGTCTGGGCGACGAGCCGCCGCACGGCCGGCGTCTGACGCAGCCGGCGCGGGCGGACGGGCAGGAACGGCGAGCGGCCGGCCACGGAGCCGGTCACTTGGCGCGACGACGTGCGGTGGGCCGCTTCTGGCTCGGGCGGACCGCGCTCTCGCCGGCCTCGGCGGCCGTCAGCGCCAGCGACCGACCGTGGTCGGCGAGGGCGTCGACGAGCTCGTCGGCGGACGGCTCCGGCGCGAGGACGTCGACCCGCAGGCCACACTCCTCGGCCGTCTTGGCGGTCGCCGGACCGATGCAGGCGATGACCGTCGACGGGTGCGGCTTGCCGGCGATGCCGACGAGGTTGCGCACCGTCGAGCTCGACGTGAAGACGACCGCGTCGAAGCTGCCGCTCTTGATCGCGTCGCGGATCTCGGCGGCCGGCGGGGCGGCACGGACCGTCCGGTATGCCGTGACGTCGTCCACCTCCCAGCCCATGTCCTGGAGCCCGGCGACGAGGGTCTCGGTGGCGATGTCGGCCCGGGGCAGGAAGACGCGGTTGATCGGGTCGAGAAGCTCGTCGAAGGGCGGCCACTCGTCGAGCAGGCCCTTGGCCGACTGCTCGCCCTCGGGGACGAGGTCGGGGTTGATGCCCCAGTCGCGCAGCGCCTCGGCGGTGACGCCACCGACGGCGGCGACCTTGAGCCCGGCGAACGAGCGGGCGTCGAGACCGAACTCCTCGAACTTCTCGCGGATCGCCTTGACGGCGTTGACCGAGGTGAAGCCGACCCACTCGTAGCGACCGGTGACGAGGCCCTTGACGGCGCGCTCGATCTGCTGCGGGGTCCGGGGCGGCTCGACGGAGATCGTCGGGACGCTCGTGGCCTCGGCGCCGTAGCGCTCGAGGCGGCGCATCATCGTGCCGGCCTGGTCCTTGGTCCGGGGCACGAGGACGTTCCAGCCGAAGAGCGGCTTGGTCTCGAACCACGACAGGGTCTCGCGCAGCGCGACGGTGTCGCCGACGACGGCGAGGGCCGGGAACTGCATCGACTTCGCGGCCTTGGCGACCTCGCCCAACGTGGTCGTCACGGTCGCCTGCTGCACGGTGGTGCCGCGCTCGGTGACGGCCACGGGCGTCTGCGCCGAGCGGCCGGCGTCACGCAGTGCCTCGAGGGTGGGGACGAGGGTGTCGGGCTGGCCGAGGACGACGACGGTGACCGACGGGTCGGTCGCGAGCGCGACGTCCTTGATCTTCTGTCCCGCGGTGATGACGTGGATGCCGCGCGAGCTCGACGTCGTCAGCGGCACACCGGCGTAGGTCGGGACGGCGGTCACCGAGCTCACGCCGGGGACGACCTCGAACGGGACGCCGGCCTTGACGCAGGCGGCGGCCTCCTCGGCGAGGCCGTTGAACGTCGCCGGGTCGCCGTCCATGAGCCGGACGACGAGGCCACGCGGGTGGGCCTTGGCCGCCTTGACGACGAGCTTGGCGCGGGAGGCGTGGGTCAGCGGCTGGCCGTGCTCACCGTGACCGGCGTCGACGATCTCGACCTCGGCGCGGGCGTGACGTTCGACGACCTGCTCCCGCGCGACCTGGTCGATGACGACGGCGTCCGCCTCCGCGAGGTACTCGAGGGCGCGCACCGTCATCAGCCCGGCGTCACCCGGCCCGGCGCCGACGAAGGCGACGCGCGCGGGGGTGCGGGGAGGGGTGGTGGGTCGATTCGAGCGGGTGGTGCTCACTGGTCACGCTCCGGAACGTTCGGTGTGGACGGTGGGGCTGGAGGTCAGGGGGGCGAGGTCGGCAGCGCCGTCCTCGAGCAGGAGCCGGGCGAGGCGGCGCCCGACGGCGTCGGCGTCGGCCGGGGAGCCGGCGGCGGAGCGGCGCACGTCGCCCTCACCGTCGATGTTGGCGACGACGGCGCGCAGCGAGAGCTCGTCACCCTCGTCGCCGAGGACGATCTCGGCCAGGGCGCCGATGGGTGCGGAGCAGCCGGCCTCGAGCTCGGCGAGGACGGCGCGCTCGGCGACGACGCAGGCGCGGGTGTCGGCGTCGTCGAGGGCGGCCACGGCGTCGCGGGTGGCGGTGTCGTCGGCCCGGACCTCGACGGCGAGGGCACCCTGGCCCGGGGCCGGCAGCATCTGGATGGGGTCGAGGACCTCGGTGACGACGTCGGCGCGGCCGATGCGGCGCAGGCCCGCGTGCGCCAGGACGACGGCGTCGAGCTCGCCGTCGGCCACCTTGCCGAGGCGGGTGCCGACGTTGCCGCGCAGCTCGCGGAGCTCGAGCCCGAGCCCCAGGGCCTCGAGCTGGGCCCGTCGCCGGGGCGAGCCCGTGCCGACGGTGGAGCCCGCGGGGAGCTCACCGAGGGTGAGGCCGTCACGCGCCACGAGGGCGTCGCGCGGGTCCTCGCGCGTCGGGATCGCGGCGACGACGAGGTCGGCCTCGGGAGTGGTCGGCAGGTCCTTGAGGGAGTGCACGGCGAGGTCGACAGTCCCCTCGCGCAGCGCCTCGCGCAGCGCGGAGACGAAGACGCCGGTGCCACCCATCGACGCGAGCGGGGTGGTGCGGTCGCGGTCGCCCTCGGTCGTGATCTCGACGAGCTCGACCTCGTGCCCGAGGTCGCGCAGGCGGTCGGCGACCCACGTGGACTGCGTGGTCGCCAGCGTCGAGCGGCGGGTGCCGAGGCGCAGCGTCATCGGCCGACCTCCTCGTCGTCGGTCACGGGGATGACCGGCGGCGTCGACACGACCGACACCTCGCGGGGGTCGAGGTCGAACAGCTCGCTCAGGGCCTTGGCGTAGCTGCCACCCTGACCGGCCTGCGCCATCTCCTTGACGCGCACGGTCGGCGCGTGGAGGAGCTTCTCGACGATGCGGTGCACGGTGCGCTGGACCTCGGCCCGGTGCGCGTCACCGAGGTCGGGTGTGCGCCGCTCGAGGCGCGCCATCTCGTCGTCGACGACGGACTGGGCGCGCGAGCGCAGTGCGGCGACGGTCGGGGCGACGGCCTCGCCGGACCGCTCGGTGAGGAACGCCGCGACCTCGCCGGTGACGATGTCGCGGGCCTCGCGGACCTGCGGGACGTCCCCGGCGTGGCTGAGCGCGTCACCGAGCTCGGCCAGACCGATGCGGGTCGCACCCTCGAGGTCGGCGACGGAGAGGTCGACGTCGTGCGGCAGGGCGAGGTCGACGTAGAGCTGCGGTCGGCCGTCACGGGCCGCGAGGGCGGCGGCGACGTCGTCGGACGTCACGACGACCCCTGTGGCGCCCGTGCTGGAGATGACGATGTCGGCGTCGACGAGAGCCGCCGTGCGCTCGTCCCACGCGCGGGCCGAGCCGTCGACGCGGGCGGCGAGCCGCTCGGCGCGGGCGAGGCCACGGTTGACCACCGTCACCGACGCGGCGCCGGCCTGGCTGGCGGTCGTCGCGGCGAGGGCACCCATGCCGCCGGCGCCGATGACGAGCACGCGGGCTCCGGCGATCGGTCCGATGACGTCGTCGGCGACGCCCAGCCCGACCCCGACGAGCGAGCGGCTCACGTCGTCGATGCCGGTCTCGGAGTGCACGCGCTTGCCGACCCGAAGTGCCTGCTGCAGAAGGGTGTTGAGCGCTGGACCCACGTGGCCGCGACGCTGTGCGCGGGTCAGCGCCTCACGGAGCTGGCCGAGGATCTGGGCCTCGCCGACGGCCATCGAGTCGAGCCCGGCGGCGACCGAGAACGCGTGGGCGATGCCGCGGTCCTCGTAGTGGACGTAGAGGTGGGGCTGGAGGTCCGGCAGCGGCACACCGGTCGCCGCGGCCAGCGCCTCGGAGACGTCGGTGAGCGCGCCGTGGAAGGTCAGCCCCTCGGCATAGACCTCGGTGCGGTTGCAGGTGGAGACGACGACGGCCTCGACGACGTGCTCGGAGCCGACGATGGTCGACTCGAGCCGGCCACGCGAGGACGGGTCGAGCGCGGCGGCCTCGAGGAGGCCGATCGGCGCCCCGTGGTGCGAGAGTCCGAGGACGATGAGGCTCACAGGGCCAGCTCCTCGACGTCGGCGTCGGCGGCGGACCGGGTGAGGTCGAGCTCGCCGGTGCGGCGCTGCTCGTGGAAGGCGAGGATCTGCAGCTCGGTCGACATGTCGACCTTGCGGACCATGACGTCCGACGGCACGTCGAGGACGCAGGGAGCGAAGTTGAGGATCGAGCGGACGCCGGCCTCGACGAGGCGGTCGGCGACGTCCTGCGCGGACTCGGCGGGGGTCGCGATGACACCGATGGCGAGCCGGTCGTCGCGCACGAGCGCGCCGAGGTCACCCATCGGGCGGATCCGCCGCTCGCCCACCGCGGTCCCGACGATGCTGTCGTCGCGGTCGAGCAGCGCGATGACGTTGAAGCCGCGCGTGGAGAACCCGCTGTATGCCGCGAGCGCGCGGCCGAGGTTGCCCATGCCGACGATCGCGACGGGCCAGTCCTGGGTGAGGCCCAGCGCCGTGGAGATCTCGTAGGCGAGGCGGTCGACCTCGTAGCCGACGCCACGCACGCCGTAGGAGCCGAGGTGGGAGAGGTCCTTGCGGAGCTTGGCCGAGCTCACCCCTGCCGCTGCCGCCAGCTCCTCGGAGCTCACCGAGCTGATGCCCCGCTCGGCGAGGTTGGTGAGGGCCTGGAGGTATCCCGGGAGTCGCGCCACGGATGCATCGGGGATACCCCGGCGGGCTGCGACGTCGGCGGACACGAGGCCTTCGACTCCTGTTCTTCACGGATGGTGGTGCCCTGTCAGCGTACGCATTTGTGAAGGGATGCACAAAGTCACGAGCGGACCCCGAGACAGAGTGCTCGTGACCCTCTGGTACAAGCGGGCTGCGTAACCGCTTGCACGTCCTCCCGGCCCACCCGACCGGGCTCCCGGCTCAGGCGCGGGGGCGGCCGAGGGCGGCGCGCAGACGGTCGGCGTCGACCCGCCAGAAGTCGTGCTGCCGGCCGTCGACGAGCGTCACCGGGATCTCCTCGGCGTAGCGCGCCATGAGGTCGGGCTCGTCGAGCACCGACCGCTCGACGAACGTCTCCCCCAGCTCGGCCGTCACCGCCGTGATGACCGCACGCGCGTCGTCGCACAGGTGGCAGCCCGGCTTGCCGATGAGGGTGACGCGCGGGTCCGGCGCGCGGTCCGGGTCGGGGGCGGACGGCATACGAGGGTCCTTGCTCAGAAGAAGACGGAGCGACGCTGCATGAGCAGCGAGTAGAGGGTCTGCTGGATCGTCTCGCGCACCTGGTCGGTGAGGTCGAAGACGAGCATCGGGTCGTCGGCGGCCGCGGCGCCGTGGGGCGCGGTCTCGATCGGCGCACCGAACTCGATGATCCACTTGCTCGGCAGCGGGATGAGCCCGAGCGGTCCGAGCAGCGGGAACGTCGGCGTCACCGGGGCGTAGGGCAGACCGAGGAGCCGGGCGACGGTCTTCATGTTGCCGAGGATCGGCGCGATCTCCTCGGCGCCGACGACCGACGTCGGGATGATCGGCGCGCCGGCCTTGAGCGCCGCGGACACGAACCCGCCGCGGCCGAAGCGCTGGAGCTTGTAGCGCTCCTTGAACGGCTTGCCGACACCCTTGAAGCCCTCGGGGAAGACACCGACGAGCTCGCCCTTGGCGAAGAGGCGGTCGACGTCGTCACCGGTCGCGAGGGTCGAGCCGCCGCGACGGGCGAACGACCCGAGCACGGGGGTCTGGAAGACGAGGTCGGCGCCGAGGGCGCGCATGACGCGGTGCTTCGGGTGCTCGTCGTGGATGGCCTGGGCGACCATGAGCGAGTCGATGGCGATGGTCCCCGAGTGGTTGCTCACGATGAGCGCGCCACCCTCGTCGGGGATGTTCTCGAGCCCACGCACCTCGACCCGGAACCAGTTGCGGTAGATCGGGCGGAGCATCGGGAAGATCACGTGCTCGGCGAAGTGCTCGTCGTAGCCGAACTCGTCGACCGAGTAGTCGCCCTCGAGGCGGCGGCGCAGGAACGCCAGGGTCGCGGCGATCCGGCGCTCGATCTCCTCGGGCGAGATCCCGGCACCCTGTGCCGCCATCCGCATCGCGGCGATCGACGCGCTGAGCAGCTCCTCGATCCCGGGCACGGGCAGCGACATGTCGGTCTGGGTCGCCGTGGGGTCCGGGGACGCGGGACGTGCCGACGAGGGCCTGGACGACGTGGGCCTGGGCGGCGGCTCCGCGACCGTGGCCACGCGCAGGTGCCGTCGCGCCGCCTCGTCCGCCGCGCGCTTGGCACGAGGACTCTGCGGGCGTATGCCGGCCTGCCGGGTCGCCTTGGGCGACGCCTTCGCGCGGACCGTGGGCTGGGGACGGTGAGCCGCACGCCGGGTGGCGGGAGTCGAGGCTGCCGGCGCGGGAGCAGGCGTGGGCTGGGGTTCCGGCGTCGGCTGCGACACGGCCTTCGGGGCCGGCGCCTGCTCGGCGACGCCCTCGCTGGCGGAGGCCGACAGCAGGGGCGTGGAGCGTCGGCGGGCGCGCTCGCCGGAGGCGCGAGCGGCACCAGCGGCGACCGAGGGTGAGCGGCGGGCGGCTCTCCCCGGAGCCGACGACATGGGCGTCGTGGTCTTCGTGGCAGCCTTCGTGGCGACCGCCTTCTTCGTGATCGCCTTCTTCGCGACGGCCTTCTTCGGGGCGGCAGCCTTGGTCACCGCAGTCTTCGTCGCCGCAGCCTTCTTCGGGGTCGCGGCCTTCTTCGTGGTCGCCATCAGAGCCGTCCTCCGGTCGCGCGTCCGAGTACCTGCTGGGCGACGCCGGCCACGCCGCCGACGGCGCCGCTCATCGCGTCGAACGACGGGACGATCGGGGAGAGCGTGCGGGCGAAGTCCTCGAACGCCGCCCGGGTCGAGAACGACGGGTTGAAGCCGAAGCGCTCGCGCATCACCGTCGTGTCCATCCCCCGGCCGTAGGCGAGGAACGACATCTGGTCGGGGCTGAAGTCGACGAGGCCGAACCGCTTGCCGAGGCTGCCGAGCGGGCCGGCGGCAGCCATCGGGACGACGACGAACGGCCGGCGGGCGATCGCCGCGGCCTGCATGACGGTGAGCACGCCGTCACCGGCGAGGTTGACCACGCCGGTGCTCGTGCCGGTGACGCCACGGGCGAGGGCCGCGATGGCGTCGTCCTCGTGGAAGAACTGCAGGCGGGCGTCGTAGCCGAAGGGGATCGGGATGACCGGCAGGTTGAAGTAGTCGGTGATCGAGGTGCGGATGCGCGGGCCGATGATGTTGGCGAAGCGCAGTGTGAGGATCTCGGCGTCGGGGCGGCGGCGGGCGAAGCCGCGCACGTAGCCCTCGACCTCGATCGAGTCCTTGCCGAAGCCCGAGGACGGCAGCCGCTTGGCCGTCATCTCCTCGGTGAACATCGCCGGGTCGCGCGGCGTCGAGCCGTAGACCGCAGCGGTGGACTTCACGACGAGCCGCTTGACGGTGGACGCCTTCTGGCACGCAGCGAGCAGCTGCATGGTGCCGATGACGTTGATCTCCTTCTGCGGGGTCCGTCCCCCGGCGAAGGTGGGTGTCGCGATGACGTTGGCGTGGACGACCGTGTCGACGTCGCCCTGCGCGATGACCTTGCCGATCATCGGGTTGCGGATGTCGGCGCGGACGAACTCCGCGGCACCGAGGTCACGCGGCGGCGGGATGACGTCGACGCCGATGACCTTGTCGACGGACGGGTCCGCTGCCAGCCGCCGGGCGAGGACGCCGCCGATGTAGCGGGACACCCCCGTCACGAGTACAACCTGGCCCACGGGTCCCGCCTCTCCTCGTGTCGACACCGTCGGTCCCGACCCTACTTCGTCGTCACCGCACGACGGCACTGTTGTTCGCGAGAGTCCGGTCACCGTGGCCACCGGCGGCGAAGGCGCGCCGACGGCGGTCGGCGGGCGGACGGCATACCGGGTCCGAACGCAGGACGACCCCCGCCGAAGGGGCGGGGGTCGTCCGGTCGCGTCAGGGACGCGTCACTTCTTGTTGCGACGCTGGTGGCGAGTCTTGCGAAGCAGCTTGCGGTGCTTCTTCTTCGCCATGCGCTTGCGACGCTTCTTGATCACTGAACCCATGAGCAGTCCTTGCTTTTGAGGAATTCGAACGACGGTGGACCAGCAGCTGCTGGTCGGCCTGCGCGGCCGACCGGCGCGCGTGTGTCAGGGGGCAACCCTACCGGCGCGTGGCCGCGCGCCCAAACGGGGGCGGGAACGCCGAAGGCCGGACCATGTCGGTCCGGCCTTCGGCATGGAGCTCGACGCGCTCAGGCGGTGCCCATGTAGGACTCCCGGAGGTACTTCTGCACCTCGTCCTCGGGAACCCGGAAGGACCGACCGACACGAACGGCGGGGAGCTCACCTCCGTGGACCATGCGGTAGACGGTCATCTTCGACACGCGCATGATCGAGGCGACCTCGGCGACGGTGAGAAACCGCACCTCGGCAAGACGTTCCTGGGACATGGCCACCTCAACTTCTGCACACCCGCATCGCCGGCTTCCCCACCGGCGGTCATCTACGGGCGTGCAAGAAGCAACCATAGGGGCTGATGTGACCATTGGGGAAGCGGTTGGAGCGGAATCTTTGACAAGTCCAGCCGACACGCGGCGCAGTGGGGAGATTTCCTCCACTAGTCAAACCACGGGTCGAGCCCGTGGAGCGGGAACACGGCTTGACGCGTGGCGAGGATCGCGGCGTCGACGGGGCGGTCGGGGTTGTGCCCCATCCCCCACGACCGCACCCAGATGGGCAGGTCCTCGGGCCTGAGGTCGCCCATGGTCGCGGGGCCCTCGCGGCCGCTGATCTCGAGGACGTGGTCGCGCCAGTCCTGCGGGACCTCGGTCTCGGCGGGGACGGGTGCGTGGGCGGCGATCGCGGCGAGGTGGGTCCACGAGCGCGGCACGACGTCGACGAGCTCGTAGCCCCCGCCGCCGAGAGCCACCCACCGACCGTCCGCGACGTCGTGGGCGAGCCGGTGGAGGCACTCGTGGGCCCGGCGCTGCGCGTCCACCGACACGGTGAGGTGCGCGAGGGGGTCCTGGCTGTGGGTGTCGCAGCCGTGCTGGGTCACGAGGACGTCGGGGTCGAAGGCCTCGACGAGGTGGGGCACGACCGACTCGATCGCGCGCAGCCACTCGGAGTCGCCCGTGCCCGGCGGCAGGGCGACGTTGGCAGCGCTCCCCCGCGCGTCCGGTCCGCCGATGTCGCCGGGGTAGCCCGTGCCGGGGAAGAGCGCGCGACCCGACTCGTGCACCGACACGGTGAGCACGCGGGGGTCGTTCCAGAAGATGCGCTCGACGCCATCACCGTGGTGCACGTCGATGTCGACGTAGGCGACGCGCTCGGCGCCACTGTCGAGCAGGTGCTGGATGCCGACCGCGGCGTCGTTGTAGATGCAGAAGCCGGCGGCGTGGGTGGCCATGGCGTGGTGCATCCCGCCGCAGTAGTTGACGCCGTGGTCGATCTCGCCGCGCCACACGGCGTCGCAGAGGTCGACCGTGCCCTGGACGATGCGGGCGCTCGCCTCGTGCATCCCGAGGAACGCCGGGTCGTCCTCGGTGCCGAGCCCGCGCCGGGGCTCGGCCGCGGCCGGGTCGGCGGACGCGGCCCGGACGGCGGCGACGTAGCCGGGGTCGTGGACCGAGGACAGCAGCTCGTCGCTCGCGACGCCCGGACAGACGACCTCGACCTTGTCGAGGACTCCCAGCGAGCGCGCGAGACGCGTCGTGAGGTCGAGGCGCACGGGAGCCATCGGGTGGCTCGGACCGAAGTTGTATGCCGTGAAGCCGTCGTCCCAGACCAGGCGCGTGCGGTGAGCCATGTCGGGCACGCTACCCGCAGGGGGGCCCGCTGGCGTTAGCCTCGTCCCGTTGCGCCCGTCATCGTGGACCTGCCGTCACGGCCGGCCCGTCACCAGGAGGAAGCCGTGGGAGGCAAGAACAGCGATCTCGACGTCCTCGTCGTCGGGCTCGGTCGCTTCGGTGGGGCGGCCGCCTTGGAGCTGCGCCGCCTCGGCCACCGCGTCGTCGCCATCGAGAAGGACGGCTTCCTCGCGGAGAAGTTCCTCGGACGGCTCAGCTCGGTGATCCACGGCGACGCCAGCGACGCCGAGGTCATCCGCGACGCGAAGGCGTCGCGCTACCAGATCGCCGTCGTGGGGGTCGGCTCCTCGATCGAGGCGTCGGTCCTCTCGTCGGCCAACCTCGTCGACGCGGGCATCCCCGACATCTGGGCCAAGGCGATGTCGCCCGAGCACGCCCGCATCCTCGACCGGATCGGCGTCCAGCACATCGTCCGGCCCGAGGCCGACACGGGCCGCCGCGTCGCGCACCTCGTCGGCGGCAAGCTCCAGGACTACATCGAGTTCGACGACGGCTTCGCGATCGTCAAGATGCGTCCGCCGACCGAGGCCATCGGCTTCACGCTCGAGCAGAGCGCCATCCGCAGCAAGTACGGCGTCACCGTCGTCGGCGTGAAGTCGCCCGGCGCCGACTTCACCTACGCCGTCCCCTCCACCAAGGTCTCCGCGCACGACACGATCATCGTCAGCGGCCCCACCGAGCTCCTCGAACGCCTCAGCTCCCGCCCGTAGGCCGGGCGGGAGCTCTCGGAGGCGACGGGCTCAGAACTCGACGGGAGCCGACCCGCGGTCGCCGCCGAGGGCGAGGACCATGGCCACCTCGTCCTCGTCGTCACCCTGGACGCGCATCGGGCGACGGTCGGCGGTGGGCCGGAACCCGAAGCCGCTGGCGAACGCGACGGCGCGGCCGTTGTCGCTGCCGACCCAGTAGGCGAGCTGCGTCTGTCCCTGCTGCCGGGCCAGGTTGGCGCCGGCGCGGACGAGCTCGGTGGCCACCCCGCTGCCGCGGGCGTCGGGCGAGACCCACAGCCCGAAGAGCTCCGAGGTCTGCGGACGCTCGTCGGAGCGACCCAGGCTCACGATGCCGAGCGGGCTGCCGTCACGTTCGGCGAGGAGCCGGGTCGAGCGGGTCATCCGCAGCCGCCAGAAGTCCTCGTCGAAGGCCTGTTCCTCGTCCACCGTCGCCGCGAAGGCCTCGGGTGACTCGCGGAGCGCGGTCAGCCGGGTGTCGCGGTACTGCTGCCAGTCCTCTTCGCCCAGCGGGCGCACGGTGATCTCGCTCATGCGTCCACTGTCCCCGACGCCACGCGAGGGCGGCAACCCGGGTCCACCCTGACCGAGTACCCGATCTCGCGGATCCCGCCGTAGAGCGGGTTGTCCCACGTCGTGCCCGTGCGGACGAAGCCGTGCCGCTCGTAGAGACGCTGCGCGGGCAGGTTCTCCTCCGCCACCTCGAGGTCGACGTGGGCGAATCCCGCCTCGGCGGCGGCGTCCACGGCGGTCCTCACGAGGAGGTCGCTCGCTCCCGTGCCGCGTGCGGAGGCGGAGACCCACATGCCGATGAGGTAGACCGCGTCGTCCGGCTGGTCCTGCGAGTGCCAGAGCGAGACGGTGCCGACCGGACGGTCGTCGACCTCGGCGAGCCAGATGCGCATCGTGGTGAGGCGCGCGAGCCAGGACTCGTCCGGGTAGGCCGCGCTCACGGCATACGTGTTGGCAAAGGCACGCGGGGTGTCGAGCAGGGCGGCAAGGCGGACGTCGCGGTAGGTGCGCCAGTTGTCGGAGGTGACCGGGACGATCCTGGGCGCCGGGCCCTCAGCCACCCGAGAGCTCCTTGGAGCGCACGGCCGCGGCCTCCATCGCGCTGATGAAGGCGGCGCGGACCTTGTGGTCGTCGAGCTCACGCAGGGCGGCGGCGGTCGTGCCGCCCGGCGAGGTGACCTGCTCGCGCAGGACGGTGGGGTGCTGGCCGGTGTCGCGGAGCATGGTGGCCGCGCCGTAGAGGGTCTGGGTGACGAGCTCGGTCGCCGTCGCTCGGGGCATGCCGAGGACGACGCCCGCCTCGATCATCGCCTCGACGACGTAGAAGATGTATGCCGGCCCGCTGCCGGAGATCGCGGTGACCGCGTCGAGCTGCTTCTCGGGGACCTCGGTGACCTTGCCGGTCGCGGCGAGGAGCTCGATGGCGTGCTGGAGCTGCTCGGGCAGGCAGTGCCGGCCGGCGCTCACGGCCGCCATGCCCTCGTCGACCAGGGCAGGGGTGTTGGGCATGACGCGGACGACGGAGCGGCCCTCCGCGAGGCGACTCTCGAGGAACTCGGTCGTGATGCCGGCCGCGAGGCTGACGACGAGGTTGCCGTCGGCGACGTGCGGGCTGATCTCGTCGAGCAGGGCGGCCATGTCCTGGGGCTTGACGACGAGCACGAGGGTGTCGGCCTCCGTGGCCGCCTCGACGTTGCTCACGGCGCGCACGCCGTACTTCTCGGTCAGCTCGGCGGCACGCTCGGCCCGGCGCTCGGTGATGAGGAGCTCACCGGCCGGTCGGCCCGCTCGCAACAGCCCCGAGAGCAACGTCTCGCCCATGACACCCGCACCGAAGATCGCAACCGTTCCCATGGCGCGAGACTATGCCGCATGCCCCTGCGCCCCGCCTCAGCATTATCGGGTCACCCGATAATGCTGGACTCGACCCGAGTTGCCAGTCGGGGTCGAGCGCGACGAAGTCGGGTCGAGCGCCGACCTCAGCCCTTGGTGACGAGACTGCGCGGGAGGAGCGTCGTGTGGAGCGGACCGTTGGGCTGCGTCAGCCCTTCGAGACCAAGGAGCGCAGAAAGAACTGCAGGTTGGCGGGGCGCTCGGCCATGCGACGCATGAGGTAGCCGTACCACTCCTCGCCGAACGGCACGTAGACGCGCATCTGGTGGCCGCGGTCGGCGATCCGGGTCTGCTCGTCGGGGCGGATGCCGTAGAGCATCTGGAACTCGTAGGAGTCGGGCTCGCGTCCGTGGCGGCTCGCGAGCGCCCGGGCGATGTCGATGAGGCGGGGGTCGTGGCTCGCGACCATGGGATAGCCCTCGCCGGCCATGAGCACCTTGAGGCAGCGCACGTAGGACAGGTCGACGTCCTCGGCGTCCTGGTAGGCGACCGAGGCGGGCTCCTTGTAGGCGCCCTTGCAGAGCCGGACCCGGCTGCCCGCCGTGGCGAGGTCGCGGCAGTCGGCCTCGGTGCGGTGCAGGTACGACTGAAGCACGGCACCGGTCTCGGGGAAGTCCTTGCGCAGCTCGGCGAGGATCGACAGCGTCGAGTCCGTCGTCGTGTGGTCCTCCATGTCGAGGGTGACCGTCGTGTCGGCGTCCTTGGCGGCCTCGCAGATGGTGCGGGCGTTGTCGAGGGCGATCTTCTCGCCGTCCTGCGGCAGCGCCTGACCGACGGCGCTGAGCTTGACGCTGACCTCGGCCGCGCCGAACTGCGACAGGTCCTTGACCCTGAGCGCGCGGAGCAGCCCGACGTAGGTGTCGACGGTGTGCGCGGCCTGCCCGGCGTCGAGGGTGTCCTCGCCGAGGTAGTCGATCGTCACCTGCCGGTTGGTCGCGCGCAGCTCGGCGGCGGCCGACACGGCGTGGGGCACGTCGGTGCCGGGCACGTAGCGCTGGACGACCGCCCGGCTCACGGGGGCCTTCTCGATCGTGGTGCGCACGAGCGAGGAGTCGGACAGGTGCAGCAGGCTGCTGCGGAGCAGGTCGGAGGCATCCACGGTCGTCAGGCTAACTGCTCCCGTGGCCGGTCCAGAACCCAGCCGGTATGCCGGCCCGCAGGCAGCGTGGGACCCGCACCCGACCTGCCCGCTCAGGGAGTGCGCCGGCGCAGCGTGAGGCTGCCGAGCGCCAGAGCGAGGGCGATGGCCCCGACGATGACGCCGATGTCCGAGGTGACGTCACCCAGCGGCTCCGGGACCGAGGCGATCGTGCGCATCGCGTCCACGGCATACGAGAGGGGGAGGTAGTCCGAGACCGTCGAGAGGATCGACGGCAGGGCGTCGCGGGGTACGAGGAGGCCGCAGAGGAGGAACTGCGGGAGGACGAGCGCCGGCATGAACTGGACCGCCTGGAACTCGGTCGACGCGAAGCCGCTCACGAGCAGGCCGAGGGCGGTGCCGAGCAGGGCGTCGCAGACGGCGATGACGACGAGCAGCCAGGTCGGTCCGGCGACGTCGAGGTCGCAGACCCACACGGCGAACCCCGTGGCCACGAGCGCCTGGATGACCGCCATGAGCCCGAAGGCCAGGGCGTAGCCGAGCATGAAGTCGCCCTTGCCGAGCGGTGTGGTGAGGAGTCGCTCGAGCGTGCCCGAGGTGCGTTCGCGCAGCGTCGCCACGCTCGTGACGATGAACATCACGACGAACGGGAAGACGCCGAGCAGGGCGGCGCCGATGCGGTCGAAGACCGGTGTCCCGTCGAAGATCCACGCGAGCAGCCCGAGCAGGACGCAGGGCACGACGAGCATCATCGCGATCGTCCGGTGGTCGGCCCGCAGCTGGCGCAGGATGCGCGCGGCGGTGGCCAGGGTGATGCGCGGGTTCACGACCGGTCCCCCGTCGTCGGTGCGCTCGTCGATGGGCTCGTCGGTGCGCTCGTCGGTGCGCCGGCCGCGGCGCGGTCGACGAGGTGCAGGAAGGCCTGCTCGGCATCGGGAGCCCCGGTGCGCTCGAGGAGTTCGGGGAGAGTGGAGTCGCTGAGGATCTCGCCCTCGCGCAGCAGGAGCAGGCGGTCGCAGCGGGTGGCCTCGTCCATGACGTGGCTCGAGACGAGGAGCGTGCGGCCCTCGTCGTGCGCGAGCCGGCGGAAGAGGCTCCACAGGTCGCGGCGCAGCACGGGGTCGAGGCCGACGGTGGGCTCGTCGAGGACGAGGACCTCGGGGTCCCCCACGAGGGCCGCCGCGAGCGAGGCGCGCGAGCGCTGGCCGCCGGAGAGGGTGGCGACCGTGGCATCGGCGTGGCTGGCGAGGTCGACGGCGTCGATGGCCCTGTCGACCGCGTCCCTGGGTGCGCCGAGGACCTGGGCGAAGTAGGTGAGATTGTGACGCACCGACAGGTCGGCGTAGATGCTCGGCGACTGGGTGACGTAGCCGACGCGGTGGCGCAGGTCCGGGTGTCCCGCTGGCAGGTCCAGCACGGTCACCGTGCCGCTCTCGACCTGCTGGACGCCGACGATCGCGCGCATCAGCGTGGACTTGCCGCCACCGCTCGGCCCGAGCAGCCCGACGACCTGCCCGGCGGGGACCGTGACTCTGAGGTCGGGCAGGACGTCCCGACCCCCACGCCGCACGACGAGGTGCTCGACGACGATCGCGTCCGTCGCGGCCCCCTCCTGCTGGCTTTTCATCATATGATGAATTTAGACCCGACGACGGGTCGCGCGCAAGGCCCCACTGATTGCCCCACAGTGCGCGGCGAGGGGCAATCAGTTGCGGATGCGACGCGACTGATTGCCCCAAAGTGCGCGGCGAGGGGCAATCAGTTGCGGATGCGACGCGACTGATTGCCCCACCGTGCGCGCCCAGGGGCAATCAGTGGGGTGATGGCGGGACGAGGTGGTGCTGGAGGGTCGGCCCGAGGATCGCGACGAGCTCATCGACGCTGGCGTCGGCCACCGCGGGGACCTTGACGACGTAGCGGAGCAGGCCCATCCCGATGAGCTGGGCCGCCCCGAGCGCGACCCGCACCTCGAGCGCCTCCTTCTGCCGCGGACCGACGTCGGGGTCGGCGTGCATCGACTCGACGACCCGGTGCAGGACCTCGCGCCCGACGAACTCACGCACCATCCGGGCGTGCTCCTCGTGGGCCGCGGCGGCCGCGAACATCGCCGCGAAGCGCTCACGACCCTCGGGTCCGTCCCAGACCGCGAGGAACACGCGGGCGAGCGTCTCGCCCAAGGCGTCTCGTGGCGCCGCCGCGATCTGCTCGACGAGGACCGCAGGGTTGGCGGGGAAGGCCATGACCTCGACGAAGAGCTCGGACTTGCCGTCGAAGTAGTGGTGCACGAGCTTGGGGTCGACCCCGGCCTCGCGGGCGACGCCGCGCAGCGAGGTGCCGTCGTAGCCGCGCTGCGCGAACTCGGTCCGGGCCGCGGTGACGATCGCCGCGCGGGTGTCCTCGCCACCGGGCCGGCGCCCCCGAGGGCTCACGTGCCCTCCCCCGTCTCGAGCGCGCCGGCGAGGTGCAGCCGGCAGAACGCGAGCGACTCGGTGAGCGCCATCTCGCGCTGCTCGGCGGTGAGGCGCCGCGTCGAGATCTCGACGACGACCGAGCCCGCATATCCGTTGTGCACCAACGTGTCCAGCACCTCGGCGCACGGCTGCGAACCGTGCCCGGGGACGAGGTGCTCGTCGCGCATCGACCCGAGCCCGTCCGCGAGGTGGAGGTGCGTGAGGCGCGGGCCGAGCGCCGCCACCATCGCCATCGCGTCCGAGCCCGCGGTCGCCGTGTGCGACAGGTCTAGCGTCACGTGGTCGTAGGGCTGGGGCACCGGGTCCCAGTGCGGCAGGTAGGCCTCGATCTCGCGGCCACGCACCCGCCACGGGTACATGTTCTCGACGGCGAGCGTGATGCCCCACTCGTGCTCGCGGGTGGCGATGCCGTCGGCGAAGTCGCGCGCATAGTCCTTCTGCCAGCGGAAGGGCGGGTGCAGCACGACCGTCTCGGCGCCCAGGTCGTGCGCCAGCTCGAGCGAGCGGTCGATCTTGCCCCACGGCTCGACGCCGTAGATCCGCTGGCTGATGAGCAGGGTCGGTGCGTGGACCGAGACGATCCGTATGCCGTGCAGCTCGGCCAGCGCTTGCAGCGCACCGGCCTCCTGGGTCACCGGGTCGGTCCACACCATGACCTCGACGGCGTCGTAGCCGAGCCGTGCGGCGTACTGGAAGGCCGCGGCGCAGTTCTCCGGGTAGACCGACGCCGTGGAGAGCGCCACGGGGATGTCCGGGATCAGGACGGCGTCACCGGCGGCCATCAGTGCATTCCGTCGAGCCTGCGCAGGATGATGCCCTCGCGCAGGGCCCAGGGGCAGAGCTCGAGCCGGTCGACGCCGAGCAGGTCCATCGTGGCTGAGGCGACGAGGCCGCCGGCGAGCAGCTGCTGGGCACGTGACGACGAGACACCGGGCAGCGAGCTGCGCTGCGCCGCAGTCATGCTCGCGATCCGGGGCAGGATCGCGTCGAGAGCGTCGCGCTCGAGGTGGCGTACGGCATACATGCCTTCGCTGCTGGGGGCGGCCCCCGTGATCCGGGCGAGGGACCGCATCGTCTTGGAGGTGCCGACGACCCGGTCCGGCGCACCGGCCTTGGCGAGCGGGCGGAGCTCTCGCGCGATCGTCGCCCGCACGTGCTTGCGCGCAGCCCGGACCGCGGCCTCACCCGGCGGGTCGCCGGCGAGGTGGTCGCGCGTGACCCGGCCGGCGCCGAGCGGCAGCGAGATCGAGATGTCGGGGTCCTCGTCCATGCCCTGGGCGATCTCGAGCGAGCCGCCGCCGATGTCCGCGACGAGGAGGGTGCCGGCCGACCAGCCGAACCAACGACGGGCGGCGAGGAAGGTCAGCCGCGCCTCGTCCTCGCCCGAGAGCACCTCGAGCACGACACCGGTGCGCTCCTTGACGGCAGCGAGGACGTCGTCGCCGTTGGGGGCCTCGCGGATCGCGCTGGTGACGAAGCCCATGAGGTCCTCGACGCCCTGGTCCTCGGCGACGGTGAGGCACTCGGCCACGAACTCGGCGAGCTGCTCGCAGCCCGCGTCGTCGATCGCGCCGTCGTCGGTGACGTGCTCGGACAGCCGGAGCTCGCGCTTGTGGGAGCTGGCCGGGATCGGCTGGGCGCCGACGTGGGCGTCGACGACGAGGAGGTGCACGGTGTTGGATCCCACGTCGATGACCCCGAGCCGCATGGGTCCACGGTAGTCGGCGGGTGGCGACATAGGGTGAACCGGTGGCCGAGACCCCGTTGGACATCCCCCGCACGTGGGTCGAGTTCCCCGACCCCGCCGACGCCGGGCAGCGCTTCCGGTGCGACCTCACGTGGCTGACCTCGCGCTGGACCTGCATCTTCGGGTCGGGGTGCGAGGGGATCTATGCCGGGCGCCCCGACGACGGGTGCTGCACCCTCGGCGCGCACTTCTCCGACGACGACGACCTGGCTCGCGTGGCCGCCGTCGTCGAGCAGCTCGGTGAGGACGAGTGGCAGCTGCGCCCGGAGAAGAAGAACCCGGCCAAGGTGTCCCACTGGACCGAGCTCGAGGACGACGCCCGCAAGACCAAGGTCGTCGACGGCGCCTGCATCTTCCTCAACCGGCCCGGATTCCCCGCCGGCGCCGGGTGCGCGCTGCACCAGCACGCGGTCCTCACCGGCCAGCCGCCGCACACGCAGAAGCCCGACGTCTGCTGGCAGCTGCCGATCCGCCGCACCTTCCGCACCGTCGAGCACCCCGACGACACGAGCCACCTCGAGGTGTCGATCGGCGAGTACGACCGACGTGGCTGGGGTCCGGGTGGGCACGACCTCGACTGGTACTGCTCGGGCAACCCCGACGCCCACGTCGGCGCCGAACCGGTCTACCGGAGCAACCGCGCCGAGCTGGTCGAGCTCATGGGCCAGGAGGCCTACGACGAGCTGGTGCTGCGCTGCGAGGCCCACCTCGCGGCCGTCAAGGCGCTGCGCACCCCGGCGTCGCGCCGGCTGCTGCCCCTCTTCGTCCACCCGGCGACCATCGAGGCCGACCACCCGACGCTCCGCAAGGGTCACTGAGCTCCGTCCTACGCGCCCCGTCCGTGATCAACTCACCAATTCCTCCCCTCCGTCACCGGCTCGGCACGTGACGGAGGGGAGGAATTGGTGAGTTAGTCACGCAGGTCGAGGGCGAGGTCGAGGATCGGGCTCGAGTGGGTCAGCCCACCGACGCTGAGGTAGTCCACACCCGTCGCGGCGTAGTCCGCCGCCACCTCGAGCGTCAGACCGCCCGTGGCCTCGATCTCGACGTCCTCACCGGTGCCGCGCACCGCCTCGACCGTCGCGCGCAGCAGGTCCGTGGACATGTTGTCGCACAAGAGGAACCGCGCACCGGCTGCGACCGACTCGAGGGCCTCCTCCGTCGTGGTCACCTCGACCTGGACCGGCACCTGCGGGAACTGCTCACGCACGGCGGCGTATGCCGCGGCGAGACTTCCGGCGGCCAGCTTGTGGTTGTCCTTGATCATCGCGACGTCGTGCAGGCCCATGCGCTTGTTGGTCCCGCCGCCCGCGCGCACCGCGAACTTCTCGAGCGCCCGCAGCCCCGGCGTCGTCTTGCGGGTGTCGAGGACGGTGGCGCCGGACCCCTCGAGCTCGTCGGCCCAGCGACGGGTGTGCGTGGCGATGCCGGACAACCGGCTGAGAACGTTGAGCAGGGTCCGCTCGGCGACGAGGGTCACCCGGGTCGACCCGCTGAGCTCGGCCACGACGTCACCGCGCTCCACGCGGTCACCGTCGGCCGCCACGAGCGAGACCGACACCGGTTCGGCGCCGAGCCGTCGGGCGACCTCGTCGAGGGTGAGGGCGATGACGTCGACACCGGCGACGGTGCCCGCCTCGCGCGCCACCACCGCGGCGCGCGTCTGCTGGGCGGCCGGGATCGTCGCGGTCGTCGTGACGTCGACGCCGTCGGGTCCACCGAGGTCCTCGTCGAGCGCCACGGTGACGACGCGCCGGGCGTCCGCCACGGGGAAGGCGAGGTCGGGGCGCGAGGGGGCGCTCACGGCATACTCCGTTCGGTCACGGTGAGGGTGCGGTCGGGTGAGACGACGACGCTCTGGCGCACGAGCCAGCGGGCGTCGTCACGCTCGGGGAAGTCGCGACGCACGTGCCCACCACGGGTCTCGGCGCGTCGGTGGGCCAGCTCGGTGAGCACCTGCCCGAGGTGGAGGAGGTTGGTCGTCTCCCAGGTGCGCGGCCCCGGGGCGGCCGTCGAGGGCGGGAGCGCGGCGAGGTCCGCGAGCGTCCCGGCGGTCGCCGCCGTGGAGTTCGCCGAGCGGACCGGACCCGACCCCGCCGTCATCGCCCGCTGCACCGTGAGCCGCTGCGTGCTGTCGAGGAGGGCACCCGGGCCGGAGCCCTCGCCACCGGCGTGCGCCGGCGTCGCGGGCACCACGACCTCGGGCAGCTCCCCCGCCGCGATCCGCTCGGGGATGTCGGCGGCGATCCGGCTGGCGAAGACGAGCCCTTCGAGCAGGCTGTTGGAGGCGAGCCGGTTGGCGCCGTGGACGCCGGTGCACGAGCACTCACCACAGGCATAGAGCCCGGGCAGCGAGGTGCGCCCGCGCAGGTCGGTCTCGATGCCACCCGAGGCGTAGTGCTGGGCTGGCGCCACGGGCAGCAGGTCGGTCGCCGGGTCGAAGCCCAGCGAGCGGCAGGACGCGACGATCGAGGGGAATCGCTCCTCGAGGAAGGCACCGCCGAGGTGGCGGGCGTCGAGGAACACGTGGTCGGTGCCCTGCTCGCGCATCGTCTCGAGGATCGCCCGGGCCACGACGTCGCGCGGCGCGAGGTCGGCGAGCTCGTGCCGCCCCTCCATGATGCGGCGCCCGGCGCCGTCGACGAGGAACGCGCCCTCGCCGCGCACGGCCTCCGAGATGAGCGGCTGCTGGCCCGTCGACCCCTCCCCGAGGAAGAGCACCGTCGGGTGGAACTGGATGAACTCGAGGTCGGTGATCCGGGCGCCGGCACGCAGCGCCGCGGCCATGCCGTCGCCGGTCGCCACCGGGGGGTTCGTCGTCGACGTGTAGATCTGGCCGAGCCCGCCGGTCGCGAGCACCACCGCCCGCGCGTAGGCCGCCCCCACGCCGTCGAGCTGGCCCTCGCCGATGACGTGCAGCGTCACCCCGACGACCTCGCCGTCGTCGGATCCCGCCTGGAGGAGGTCGACGACGAGGGCGTGCTCGACCACCTCGATGCCCGGGTCGTCGATGACGCGGTGGAGGGCTGCGATGAGGGCCCGTGAGATCTCGCGTCCCGTCGCGTCGCCACCGGCGTGGGCGATGCGGTCGCGGTGGTGACCACCCTCGCGGGTCAGCTTGATCTCGCCCTCGGCGTCGCGGTCGAACTCCGCGCCCAGGGCGACGAGCTCGCGCACCCGCTTCGGGCCCTCGGTGACGAGGGCCTCGACGGCGTCGCGGTCACAGAGCCCGACACCGGCGACGAGGGTGTCCTCGAGGTGCTCCTCGGGTGAGTCCTCGGGGTGGAGCGCCGCGGCGATCCCGCCCTGCGCCCAGGCCGTGGAACCCTCGTCGAGCACCGTCTTGGTGACGAGCAGGACGCGGTCGACCTGCTCGCGCAGCCGCAGGGCGCAGGTGAGCCCGGCGATCCCCGAGCCGACGACGATGACGTCGGCCGAGGTCGTCCAGCCCGGTGCGGGCGCGGCCAGCGCCCGAGGGATCCGCGCGTCGGGAGCGGTCACTCGTGCGAACGCTTCGTGACGGCGGAGGTCTTGAGCCCGAAGCCCTCGGGCACGTCGCCACCGTCGTCACCGACCTCGACGATCCGGTTGTCCTTGTCGACGAAGACGACGTGCGGGTCGTGGGCCCGCGCGTCCTCGTCGGACATCGACGCGTACGCGATGATGATGACGGTGTCGCCGGGGCTGATGAGCCGCGCCGCCGCACCGTTGATGCAGAGGATGCCGGAGCCGCGCTCGCCCTCGATCGCGTAGGTCGTCAGGCGGTTGCCGTTGTCCACGTCGACGACGTCGACCTGCTGGCCGGGGAGGAGGTCGGCGGCCTCCATGAGGTCCATGTCGATCGTCAGCGAACCGACGTAGTGCAGGTCGGCCTGCGTGACGGTGGCGCGGTGGATCTTGCTGTGCAGCATGTAGCGGTACATGGGGCGGGGGCTCCTGGTCGAGATGCCGGTCAGCCGGCGGCCGGGCGGGCGGGGATGCTGCCGGACTCGGGCTGCGAGAAGACGTCGAGTCTCCCACCGCCCGGGCCGACGAGGATCGGGGTGTTGTCGATGAGCCGCGTCGTCCCGACCCGGGCGGCGACCGCGAGCAGCGCCTCCCCGCGGTACCACTCGGGCACGTCCTGGAGGGTGCTCGGGTGCACGAGCACGAGGTAGTCGACGAGGGCCAGCGGCTCCTCGACGAGGACCTCGCGGGCGGCACGGCGGATGGCCGAGGGCCCGTATGCCGTCTGGTCGGCTCCCGCGGTGAGCGCGCGGCTCAGGCACAGCGCGACCTCGCGGTCGGAGTCGGTGAGGTAGGTGTTGCGGCTGCTCAGGGCGAGGCCGTCGGGCTCGCGCACCGTCGGGACCGAGACGACGTCGACGGGGAAGTCGAGGTCGCGCACCATCCGGCGGATGAGGAGCAGCTGCTGGGCGTCCTTCTGGCCGAAGAAGGCGCGTCGTGCCCCGGTGAGGTGGAGCAGCTTGCCGACGACGGTGAGCATGCCGTCGAAGTGACCCGGTCGCGACGCACCCTCGAGGACGTCACCGAGGGGTCCGGCGGACACCCGCACCCCGGGGTCGCCGTCGGGGTAGACGACGTCGGGGGTCGGCGCGAAGACGATGTCGACGCCGGCGTCGGTGGCGATCCGCATGTCGTCGTCGAAGGTGCGCGGGTAGCGGGAGAGGTCCTCCTTGGGCCCGAACTGCAGGGGGTTGAGGAAGATCGTGAGGATGACGTGCTCGGCGGCGCGCCGGGCCTCGCGGAGCAGCTGAGCGTGGCCCTCGTGGAGGGCACCCATCGTCATGACGACGGCCACGTCGGCGCCCGCGAGGGCCGCCCGGGCGGCCCGCATCTCGTCGCGGGTCCTCGCGACGACCGGCGCCGTCGAGGAGTCCGGCGTCGCGGTGGAGGTGGCGCTGTCGGTCACGGTGTGGGCTCCTGGTCGGCGAGGGTGTCGAGCAAGGGCTCGGCGGCCGACGGCTGGAGCCGCCCGCTCTCGAGCGCGCGCACCGCGGTGGCGCGGGCCAGGGCGACGTACGTCGTCCTGATCTCGGGCGAGATCCGGCCCAGCTCGCGCAGGTGCGCACCCACGGTACTCACATCACCACGAGCCACCGGCCCGGTGAGCGCTGCGTCACCCAGCCGCAGGGCGTTGTCGAGCGCCGCCCTGGCGAGCGGCCCGAGCACGCTGCGGGGCTGCTCGACACCGGCGGCCGCGAGCACCTCCATCGCCTCGGCGACGAGGGTGACGAGGTGGTTCGACCCGTGGGCGAGGGCTGCGTGGTAGGCCGCCCGCTGCGACTCGGGGACCCACACGGGCTCGCCGCCCATCTCGACGACGAGGGCCTCGGCCATGGGCCGCAGCGCGTCGGGCCCGGTGACGCCGAACGCACACTCCTCGAGACGTCCGAGGTCGAGGGCCGTGCCGGTGAAGGTCATCGCCGGGTGGATCGCCACCGGAAGGATGTGCGCCGCCATCGCAGGGCGCAGGACCTCGGCGCCGTAGCGCCCGCTCGTGTGGACGACGATCTGCCCCGCCTGCCACGTGTCGGTGGCGGCCAGGCCGGCGACGAGTTCGGGGAGGGCGTCGTCGGGGACGGCGAGGAGCACGAGGTCGGCGCCGTCGATGACCTCCGGGATCTCCTTGAGGGGCACTCCCGGCAGGAGCGCGGCCGCACGCTCACGGCTCTCCGCGCTCACGGCATACGCGGCCTGGATCCGGTGGCCGGCACGCGCGAGAGCGGCCCCCAGGACGGCACCGACACGGCCGGCCCCGATGACCCCGATGGACAACCGCGCGGGGTGCTCGCCTGAACTCACGCAGCCAACCTAGACCCTCAGACCTGCGCGACGAACCTGGCCGCCCGGTCCTGCAGCCCGGCGATGCGACGCTCGACGAACTGCTCGCGCGCCGACGGGTCGTTCGAGCCGAGCTCGGCGAAGGTGGGCTTGCGTCGCACGTTGGCCGAGCAGCGGAACTGTGTGCAGATGAGCGTGCCGACGGTGTCGCCCTTGCGGCCTGCCGCGCCGGCGCGCTTCGCGACCCACAGGCTCACGTCCTGCGTCTCGAGCGGGTCCTCGCACCACGCGCAGATCGCGCTGCGGCGACGACCACCGAGTGCCGTGGGCGGCGGTGCGGCACGCAGGATGATGCCGCGCGGCTCGCCGTCGACGTCGACGACGGCGTAGCCCAGCGGCCGCTTGGCGTCCTGCCACCCGAGGTACTCGAGGCTGTCCCAGTCCAGGCTCCCCAGGTCCGGCAGGCTCGCCTGCGCGACCTCGCGCTTGGAGGCGTTGACGAAGCTGGAGCGGATCTCGTTCTCGGTGAGGGGTTTCACCGCATCGAGTGTGCCCTCGTGCCGGCCGTGACGCGAACGGATTCCCTGTCGTAGGTTGCCGGGGTGGACCCTCGACCCTGGCGTGACGCGTGGTGGGACGCGCTCTACGGCCCGGACGGGTTCTACCGCCGCGACGAGGGACCGGCAGGGCACTTCACGACCTCGGCGCACGGCGGGCTGGGTGCCGTCCTCGCCGAGGCGGTCGGCCGGCTCGCGGACGAGGCGGGCGTATGCCGTGTGGTCGACCTCGCGTGCGGGCGCGGCGAGCTGCTGCACCACCTGCACGACCAGCGGCCCGACCTCGACCTCGTCGGGGTCGACGTCGTCGAGCGCCCCGGCGACCTGCCGGGCGCCGTCGAGTGGCTTCGCTCCCCCGGCGGCGCACTGCTGCCCGACGAGCTGCGTGACCTCGACGCCCTCGTCCTCGCGCACGAGTGGCTCGACGTCGTGCCGTGCACGGTGGCCGAGGTCGACGACGAGGGCGAGCTGCGCGAGGTGCTCGTCGATGACTCCGGGACCGAGACGTTGGGTGGCACGCTCACCGGCGACGACCGCGCCTGGGCCGACGCGTGGTGGACGAGCGCCACCCCCGGGGAGCGCGTCGAGGTCGGCCTGAGCCGTGACCTGGCATGGCGGGACCTGCTGTCCCGCAACCGTTCCGGGCTCACCGTCGCGGTGGACTACGGCCACGTGCGGACGGGACGGCCGAGTTTCGGGACGCTCACGGCATACCAAGAGGGACAGGTGACCGAGACGGTCCCGGACGGGCGGCGTGACCTCACCGCGCACGTCGCCACCGACTCGCTCGGCGCCGACGAGGTC
The DNA here is from genome assembly GCF_007992835.1 of Knoellia locipacati. Taxonomy (GTDB): domain Bacteria; phylum Actinomycetota; class Actinomycetes; order Actinomycetales; family Dermatophilaceae; genus Knoellia; species Knoellia locipacati. Next base: position 253,543 of record NZ_BKBA01000008.1, on the reverse strand, counting down.
CTCACGCAGCGCGAGCTGCTCCACCGGCTCGGCACCAGGGCCGCCACGCCCGAGCACGCGCTGGCCGGCAGCGACCCGCTCGGCTACGTCCGGGCGCTCGGCCGCTCGTCGACGGTCGCCGCGCTCACCGACCCGAACGGGCTCGGCGGGTTCTCCTGGGCGATGACCCGGCATACTCGGGGCCATGCCTGAGCCCACGCCCGACGCAGCGCAGACGACCACGGTCGCCGTCGGCGCAGGCGGCCTGGCGACGGCCGACATGGTGCTCAACATCGGCCCCCAGCACCCGGCGACGCACGGCGTGCTCCGGCTTCGCCTCACCCTCGACGGCGAGCGGATCGTGCGGGCCGAGCCGATCATCGGCTACATGCACCGCGGGGCGGAGAAGCTCTTCGAGGTCCGCGACTACCGGCAGATCATCGTCCTCGCCAACCGCCACGACTGGCTCAGCGCGTTCGGCAACGAGCTCGGGGTCGTCCTCGCGGTCGAGGAGATGCTCGGCATGGAGGTGCCCGAGCGTGCCGTGTGGCTGCGGACGATGCTCGCCGAGCTCAACCGCGTCCTGTCGCACCTCATGTTCCTCGGGTCCTACCCGCTCGAGCTCGGGGCGATCACGCCCGTCTTCTACGCCTTCAGGGAGCGCGAGGAGCTCCAGGCGGTGATGGAGGAGGCGTCGGGCGGGCGGATGCACTACATGTTCAACCGCGTCGGCGGCCTCAAGGAGGACGTGCCGGCCGGCTGGCTGGGCCGGGTCGACGACGCCGTGCAGGCGGTGCGGCGCAGGCTGCCGGACCTCGAGTCGATGCTCGTCGGCAACGAGATCCTCACGGCGCGCACCCGCGGGGTCGGGGTCCTCGACGTGGCAACCGTGCAGCAGTACGGCGTCTCCGGTCCGATCGCGCGCGCCTCCGGTCTCGACGTCGACCTGCGCCGCGACGCGCCCTACCTCGCGTATGCCGAGCTGTTCGGCGAGGACGGGCCCGGTCGGGTCGTCACCCGCACGGCCGGCGACTGCCTCGCCCGGCTCGAGGTGCTGCTCGAGCAGGTCCACGTGAGCCTCGACCTCGTCGAGCACTGCCTGTCCGTGCTCGGGTCGATGGCCTCCGGACCCGTGAACCAGCGGCTGCCCAAGGTGCTCAAGGTCCCCGAGGGCGAGACCTACGTCGCGACCGAGAACCCGCTCGGGTTCAACGGCTACTACCTCGTCTCACGCGGCGACAAGACGCCGTGGCGGCTCAAGCTGCGCTCGGCGTCGTTCAACAACGTGCAGGTGCTCACCGAGCTGCTGCCCGGGACCCTCGTGTCCGACATGGTGGCGATCCTCGGGTCGACGTTCTTCGTCGTCGGCGACGTCGACAAGTAGGCCCCCACCCCTCGGCCCGCCCCGCCCCGCCCCGCCCCGGCTGCAACTGATTGCCCCACGGTGAGGGCGGGTCGCCTCGGCGTGGGGCAATCAGTTGCGGGGTGGGGCCGCGGCGTGGGGCAATCAGTTGCGAGGGGGGTGACGTCAGTCGTCGTCGTCTCGGGGGTCGACCCGGCACCACGACTGGGCGAGAAGCCCCGCGGCGGCGAGCACGAACCCGGCGCCGACGAGCACGGCGAGCCGCCACACGCGGTCCTGGTTGGCCACGAGCGAGAGGTCGCTGGCGACGACGGCCAGCTGGCCGGCATACCAGCCGGCGGCAGCAGCGCCGGTGAGGGTCGCCGCCTGCGCGAGCACGACGACGCGCGCCGCGCGCAACGGGTCGAGGCGACGGGTCGAGCGCCCGGCGAGGTAGGAGCGGACCGGCCACGCCCAGCCGGCGACGAACGCCGCCATGCCGACGAGCAGCACCGCCGCGAGCCACGACGGGCGCGGCACGAGCGTGCCCCCACCGGTGAGGAGCTTCCAGAGCAGCCACGAGGCGAGGCCCACCACGAGCGTCACGAGCACGGCCACGCGGGCGCGCACGCCGGAGCTGCTCACCACCCGTCCTCCATGAGGTCGACGTCGGGGCCGAGCGAGACGCCGGCGCTGCCGACCTCGGAGACGAGCTCGGCGACGCGTCGCACCTGGCCGTCGACCCGCAGTGCCGCCTCGGCGTCCGCATCCACCCACGGCACGAGCACGAACGCCCGCTCGTGCGCCCGCGGGTGCGGCAGGGTCAGCGCCTCGGTGGACAGGCGGACGTCGGTGTCGAAGACGGGGTCGCCGTACTGGATGAGGTCGAGGTCGAGCGTGCGAGGGCCCCACCGCTCCTTACGGACGCGACCGTGGTCGAGCTCGATGTCCTGCAGGGTGCGCAGCAGGCGCTGGGGCGAGAGCGAGGTCGTCCCCACGACCACGGCGTTGAGGTAGGCCGACTGGGCCGGCCCACCGACGGGTGCCGTCTCGTAGACGCGCGAGGCCGACTTGAGGTCGAGGGCGAGCCAGAGGGCGCTCACGGCGTTCTGGATGGTCTCGAGCGGGTCGCCCATGTTGGAGCCGATGGCGACGACGACGGGCGTCTCGCGCAGCCGCTCGACGGTCACGGCGACGTCGGTGAACGGGTGCCCGACCGGCGCCTGCGGCTTGTGGACGGAGACGACGACGGACTCGACAAGGGGGCGGGTCAGCACCTTGGCGGCGATCCTGTCGGCCAGCGCCTCGATGAGGTCGAGCGACTCCCCCTCGACGAGCGCCACGACGTCACCGGCGACCTCGGCGTAGTTCACCGTGTCGGCGAGGTCGTCGCTCGTGCCGGCCTGGCTGAGGTCGACGTCCATCTCGACGTCGACGACGAAGGTCTGTCCGTCGCGCTTCTCGAAGTCGAGGACCCCGTGGAAGCCCTTGGCCGAGATGCCCTTGAGGGTGATCCGGTCGCTCACGAGCGCTCCTTCGCATCGGGGTCCTTGAGCGCATCGGGGTCCTTGAGCGCGTCGGCCACATCGAGGGCCTGGATCGTCGAGCCGACGTCGTGCACGCGCACCGCCCACGCACCCCGGCGCGCGGCGTGGAACGACGTGACGGCGGTCGAGAGGTCGCGCTCGGTCGGCGGTCGCGGGTCCTCGCCCGCGGCCCGCCCCAGACGCCCGAGGAAGGTCTTGCGCGAGGTGCCGACGAGGACGGGGTGCCCCAGGGCGACGACCTCGTCGAGGCTGCGCAGCAGGGCCCAGTTGTGCTCGGCCGTCTTGGCGAACCCGAACCCGGGGTCGAGGATGATGTTGGCGGAGTCGATCCCGCTCTCCTGCAACGCCGCCACCCGCTCGCGCAGCTCTCGGCAGACGTCGGCCACGACATCGTCGTAGACGGCGCGCGACTGCATCTCGGTGCTGTGGCCGCGCCAGTGCATGGCGATGAAGGGTATGCCGGCCTGCGCGGCGAGCGATGCCATCTCGCCGTCCGCGAGGCCTGCGCTCACGTCGTTGATGATCTCGGCGCCGGCCTCGACCGCGGCAGCGGCGACAGCCGCACGCATCGTGTCGATCGAGATCACGGCGCCCTCGGCGGCCAGGGCGCGCACGACGGGGACCACGCGACGCAGCTCCTCGTCGACCGAGGGCCGGGTCGCACCCGGGCGGGTGGACTCGCCACCGACGTCGATGAGGTCGGCCCCGGCGGCCAGCAGGTCTCGCCCGTGGGCGATCGCGGCCTCCGGCTCGAACCACTCGCCGCCGTCGCTGAACGAGTCGGGAGTGACGTTGACGACCCCCATGACGAGGGGTCGCGGACCAGCGACGAGCGGGATCACGTGGCGCTGCTCACCGCTTGCCGCCGAGCAGCAGCGACATCGCCTCGGCCCGGGTGGCGGGGTCGCGCAGTTGGCCGCGCACGGCCGAGGTGATCGTGCGGGAGCCGGGCTTGTGAACGCCCCGCATCGACATGCAGAGGTGCTCGGCCTCGATGACGACGATGACGCCCTGGACGCCGAGGTTCTCGACGAGTGCGTCCGCGACCTGGGTCGTGATCCGCTCCTGCACCTGGGGGCGGCGGGCGAAGACGTCGACGAGACGGGCGAGCTTGGACAGCCCGGTCACGGTGCCGTCGGTCGCCGGGATGTAGCCGACGTGGGCGACCCCGTGGAAGGGCAGCAGGTGGTGCTCGCAGGTCGAGAAGATCTCGATGTCGCGCACGATGATGAGCTCTTCGTGGTCGATCGAGAACCGCGCGGACAGGACCTGCGCCGGGTCCTGGGACAGCCCGGCATACAGCTGCGTGGCGGCACGCGCGACGCGGTCGGGAGTGTCGAGCAGGCCCTCGCGGTCGGGGTCCTCGCCGATGGCGATGAGGAACTCGCGCACGGCCGCGCGGGCACGCTCGTGGTCGACCTGCCGCGGGGGCAGCGTGTCGGTCTCGTCGCTCGTGTCCGGCACCGGCCGGCCTCCCTCAGTGGGCGTCGGGGTCGACACGCTGGCCCTCGGGGACCTCGATCACCTGGGTGGGCGGGTGCTCGCCGGCGGCCTCGGCCTCCGGGTGGGCACCCTCGGTCGCGGCCCGGTCGATCGCCGCCGACGTCGACGGGTCACCCTCGTTGACGCGTGCGCCGGTGGGCTCGCCCGACGGGCCGTGGCCGTTGAGGGCCACCTGCTCGGCGGGGGTGAGGACGGGCGGCTGGTCGGAGATGCCACGGTGCTCGCTCGAGAGCCACGTCGGGCGCAGCGGGCGCTTGACGATGCCCTGGAAGACCTCGGCGATCTCCTTCTGGTTGAGCGTCTCGCGCTCGAGCAGCTCGAGGACCATGCGGTCGAGGATGTGGCGGTTGTCGTTGATGACGTGCCACGCCTCGTCGTGGGCGGCCTCGATGAGCGAGCGCACCTCCTCGTCGACGATGCCGGCGATCTTCTCGGAGTAGTCGCGCTGGTGGCCCATGTCGCGGCCGAGGAAGACCTCGCCCTGGCTCTGGCCCAGCTTGATCGCGCCGACGCGCTCGCTCATGCCGTACTCGGTGACCATCTTGCGGGCCATCGCGGTGGCCTTCTCGATGTCGTTGGCGGCGCCGGTCGTCGGGTCGTGGAAGATGATCTCCTCCGCGACGCGGCCACCGAGCGCGTAGGCGAGCTGGTCGAGGATCTCGTTGCGGGTCGTCGAGTACTTGTCGTCGATCGGCATGACCATCGTGTAGCCGAGTGCGCGACCGCGGGGCAGGATCGTCACCTTGGTGACCGGGTCGGTGTGGTTCATCGCCGCGGCGACGAGGGCGTGACCACCCTCGTGGTAGGCCGTGATCTTGCGCTCCTTGGCCGACATGATCCGCGTCTTCTTCTGCGGGCCGGCGATGACGCGGTCGATGGCCTCGTCGAGCGTGGCGTCGTCGATGAGCGTCTTGTCGGTGCGGGCCGTGAGCAGCGCGGCCTCGTTGAGGACGTTGGCGAGGTCGGCACCGGTGAAGCCGGGGGTGCGTCGGGCGACGGCGAGCAGGTCGACACCGGGAGCCATCGGCTTGCCCTGCGAGTGGACCTCGAGGATGCGGTGGCGGCCGAGCATGTCGGGGGCCTCGACGGCGATCTGGCGGTCGAAGCGGCCGGGGCGCAGCAGCGCCGGGTCGAGGATGTCGGGGCGGTTGGTCGCCGCGATGAGGATGACGTTGGTCTTGACGTCGAAGCCGTCCATCTCGACGAGCAGCTGGTTGAGCGTCTGCTCGCGCTCGTCGTGGCCACCGCCGAGGCCGGCGCCGCGGTGGCGGCCGACAGCGTCGATCTCGTCGACGAAGACGATGGCGGGCGCGTTGGCCTTGGCCTGCTCGAAGAGGTCACGCACACGCGAGGCACCGACACCGACGAACATCTCGACGAAGTCCGAGCCGGAGATCGAGTAGAACGGCACCCCGGCCTCGCCGGCGACGGCGCGCGCGAGGAGGGTCTTGCCCGTGCCGGGAGGGCCGTAGAGCAGGACGCCCTTGGGGATCTTGGCGCCGACGGCGAGGAACTTGGCCGGGTCGGCGAGGAACTCCTTGATCTCGTGGAGCTCCTGGACGGCCTCGTCGGCACCGGCGACGTCGTCGAAGGTGACCTTGGGGGTGTCCTTGGTCGCGAGCTTGGCCTTGGACTTGCCGAACTGCATGACCCGCGAGCCACCCCCCTGGGCCTGGCTCATCATGAACCAGAAGAGGCCGACGAGCAGCAGGATCGGGAAGATGCTGATGAACAGGCTCCAGAACGGGTTCTGGGTCTCGCGCTTGTCGTTGTAGCCGTCGGTCGGCGGGTTGGCCTTGACGAGCTCGACGAGGGACTCGGCGCGGGCGTCGACGAACTCGGCGCGGACCTTGTCGGCGCCGGAGATGTTGGCCTTCTCGTCGGTGTAGGGCGAGTCCGACTTGAGGTCGAGGTTGAGCACGTTGTCGCTCGTGAACTCGGCCTTGTCGACCTTCTTGTCCGTGATGAGCTTCTCGGCCTTGGCCGTGTCGATCGTCGCGTAGCCGCCGTCCCCTCCCAACGAGAACATCACGACGGTGATGGCGATGACCGCAAGGACCCAGAACAACGGGGTCTTGAACACGCGCTTGGCATCCATGAATGTGAATGGGGCGCAGGGCCCCACGTCCTCCTGATCAACGAGCTCATCCGTGCACGCTCGCGCGCCACAGGCTGGTGTACACGCTACCCGCGACAGTGCGTCCTGCACCGGGTGCGTCCGAACGGACAACGACCGGCGTATGCCGCGTGTTCCTCGCTCCGGGACGGCGCGGCCGCCCCTGCGCCCGACTCAGCTGTAGACGTGCGGGGCGAGCGTGCCGACCTGGCGCAGGCCGCGGTACTGCTCGGCGTAGTCGAGGCCGTAGCCGACGACGAACTCGTTGGGGATGTCGAACCCGACCCACTTGACGTCGACCTCGACCTTGGCGGCCTCGGGCTTGCGCAGCAGGGTGCAGATCTCGACCGACGCGGGGTTGCGCGACTCGAGGTTGGAGCGGATCCACGACAGCGTGAGGCCGGAGTCGACGATGTCCTCGACGATGAGCACGTGCTTGCCCGAGATGTCGGTGTCGAGGTCCTTGAGGATCCGCACGACGCCCGAGCTCTTGGTGCCCGAGCCGTAGGACGAGACGGCCATCCAGTCGACCGGCGCCGTGATGGGCAGCGCACGCATGAGGTCGGCCATGACCATGACCGCGCCCTTGAGGACGCCCACGAGGAGCACGTCCTTGCCGGCGTACTCGTCCGCGATCTCCTGAGACAGCTCGGCCAGCTTGGCCTGGATCTCGTCCTCGGTCACGAGGACCCGCTCGAGGTCTGCTCCCATGTGGGCAGCGTCCACGGTGCACTCTCCCTGTTGTGTCGACGGTCCGTCAGGGTCAGTCAACCGGACGGACCGGGTCGATGGACAGCCGGGCACCCCTCCGACTGCGCCCAGCCGTCTATCGTCGGGCCATGACGGCGCGCGATCTGGCAGGAGCACGGGTGGCGGTGGTCGGGGCCAGCGGGGCGCTGGGGTCGCTCGTCGCCCGCGAGCTGGACGCGCGCGGCGCCCGCCTCCTGCTCGTGGGACGCGACGCGGACCGGCTCGCCGAGGTCGGGCTCGACGGCGCCGCGACGGTCGTCGTCGGCCACCTGGCCGATGCCGCGACCGGCGACCTCGTCGAGCAACGGGCACGTGAGCACCTGGGAGGGCTCGACGGAGTCGTCAACGCCGCGGGCGCCGTCGCCTTCGGCCCCCTCCTCGAGACGCCGGACGAGGTCGTGGAGGAGCTGTTCCTCACCAACGTCGTCGGTCCCCTCGTCCTGCTCCGACGCCTGCTGCCGCTGCTCGTGGAGTCGCAAGGCTTCGTCGCGCAGATCAGCGCCGTCGTGGCGGAGCGCCCCCTCCCGGGGATGGTCGCGTACTCCGCCAGCAAGGCGGCGCTCAGCGCGGTGGCGACCGCGCTGCGCACCGAGCTGAGGCGCTCGCGCGTCGACGTCCTCGACCTGCGTCCACCCCACACGGAGACGGGGCTGGCCACCCGCCCCCTGTCCGGCACGGCGCCGAGGCTTCCTGCGGGGCACCGCCCCGAGGACGTCGCCCGGCGGATCGTCGACGCGATCGCCGCGGGTGAGGACGACGTGCCCGCGAGCGCCTTCGGCGACCCTCCCCGATGACCGACGCCTCCGGCTGGCTGGTCCTGGCGGCCGGGGCCCACCTCGGCTTCCAGCTCACGGTCACCCTCGTCGTCTACCCGGCGCTCGCCGACGTCCCGCCGGACCGCTGGACGGCGGCGCACGAGGCCCATTCGCGCAGGATCACCCCGGTCGTCGGCGTCGTCTACGTCGGCCTGCTCGCCGCTGTCGCCGCGGCGCTGCTCCGGGAGCCGCTCACCACCGGCACCGTCGTCGCCGCGGTCGCGGCGGCGGTGTCGATGGCGCTCACCGCAGCCGGGGCAGCTCCCCTCCACGGTCGGCTCGGGCGCGGTCACGACCCGCGCGTCCTCCACCGCCTCCTGCTCGTCGACCGGCTGCGTCTCGTCGGCGCGCTCGCCTGCGCAGCCGGAGCGGTCGTCGCACTCTGAGGGTCAGCGCGAGAGGGCGATGCGGCCACCCGAGCGGGTGGCCCGCAGGTCCCCGGGGAGGTGCGCCGGCCCCTGTCCGCGCCAGCTCGTAACGAGCCGTTCACACGCGTCCGTATGCCGTGTGCCCACCTGCCCGGCCGGTGCGCCGGCCGCGACGAGGAGCCGTCGCCAGACCCGGGTGCGGACGGCCCGGGGCAGCGCCGCGAGGTCGTCGACCTCCCACGGCCCGGCGCCGAGCGCCTGCACGGCGGAGTCGGCGAGCGAGTCGAGGTGGTCGGCGTCCTCACGCAGGAGGTCGGCGGAGCGGGCCAGCGCGGCGGCGACCCCGGGGCCGAGGTCGGCCTCGAGGTCGGCGACGGCCCGCCGGGCCCGCACCCGGGTGAACGCCGGGTCGTCGTTCATCGGGTCGTCCCACCAGGCGACGCCCTCGGCCTCGAGCGACTCGCGGCACTGGTGCCGGGTCACCCCGAGAAGGGGACGGCGGAAGCGGCCCCGGGTGGACGGCATACCGGAGAGGGAGCGTGCGCCCGAACCGCGGACGAGACCGAGGAGCACCTGCTCGGCCTGGTCGTCGAGGGTGTGACCGAGGAGGACGACGGTGGCGCCGACGCGGTCGGCGACGGCGTCGAGGGCGGCGTAGCGGGCATCACGCGCAGCCGCCTCGAGGCCGGATCCGCGGTCGGCCACCACGACCCGCTCGACCGCGACCGGGTCGAGCCCGAGGGCGCGCACCCGCTCCCCGACCATCCCGGCGACCTCGGCCGAGTCCGGCTGGAGACCGTGGTCGACGACGACGGCGCCACTGGACCAGTCGTCGTGCCGCTGCTCGTGCGCCACCGCCTCCGCGAGCGCCATCGAGTCGCCTCCACCGCTGCAGGCGACGAGCACGACCGCCCCCGGCGAGAGGTCCGCGAGGGCCGAGCGGACGGCATACCGGATCTGGGCCGTCGACGGGTGCGGACCGCTCACGGGAGGACCGGGCTCAGCCGTGGACGCGGGTGACCCAGGCGGCGGGGTCGGTGATCTCGAGGGGCCTGGGCAGCGTCTCGGGCGAGGTCCAGACGGCGTTGAAGCCGTCGACGCCGACGCGCTCCTGCACGCCGCGCACGAACGCGGCGCCGTCGCGGTACTGGCGCATCTTGGCCTCGAGGCCGAGGAGGCGGCGCAGGATCTTGTCGACAGCTCCGGCGCCCTTGCGACGCTCGGTGAACTTCGAGCGGATCTCGGCGACGGTCGGGATGTGCGCGGGGCCCACGTCGTCCATGACGACGTCGGCGTGTCCCTCGAGCAGCGACATCACGGCGGTGAGCTCGGCGAGCTTCTCGCGCTGCTCCGGCGTCATGACGAGCTCGGTGATGCCGCCCGAGCCGCTGCTGAAGACCTCGGGCAGCTTCTCGCGCAGGGCCTTGGCGAGCTCCTGGAGACGGTCCTGGTCGGGGGCCATCTCGGTCGCGAGCGTGCGCGCCTCGGCGACCATGTGGTCGCGCAGCCACGGGACGGCGGTGAACTGCACCCGGTGGGTCTCCTCGTGCATGCAGACCCACGCCCGGAAGTCCTCGGCGTCGACGCCGAGCTCGCGCTGGACCTGGACGAGGTTGGGTGCGACGAGCAGGAGGGAGGGCGTGCCGCCGGGCGCCAGGTCGTACTGGCCGAGCACCTTGCTCGACATGAACGCGAGCAGCGCCCCGGCCTCGGCTCCCGTGACCTTGCCGCCGATCGAGGCGGCCAGGCCGCTGGGGGCCGCGGCCTCGCCACGCCTGGACAGGATCTGCTCGAACGCAGGGTTGAGCATCGCGCCCATCGAGTCGGCGTTCATCGCGATCCAGGTCGGACGGTCGATGACGAGGGCCTCGGGGGCGTCGTCGGGCGTCTGCAGCCGCGAGGTCTCGGCGACGGGGCCGTGGGCCTTGCGCGCGGACTCGCGGATCGCACCGACCTCGGCGGCCGCCTCGTCCGCGGAGACGCTCGGACCGGCGGCGACGAGGGTGCGTCCCGTGGTCTTGGCGAACTCCCAGTCGACGTAGCTGTTGCTCACGTGCCCTCCTAGTGGCAGCCGCACATCGTGAGTGCGGTGACGAAGCGATCCAACGCCGCGCGTGCGCCCAGCGTTCCCGACGAGGCTGGCACACGATCGGTGAGGACGGCGAAGACGAGCAGGTGCCCGTCGGCGTCGACGGTCGTGCCCGCGAGGCTCGAGATCCCCCGGAGCGTGCCGGTCTTGGCCCTCGGTATGCCGGCCACGGACCCGGTCTCCTTGCCTCGGTAGCGGTCGGAGAGGCTCCCGGTCAGCCCGGCGACGGGGAAGCTCGCGACCGCCCGCAGGAACGCGGGGTCCTTGCCCGTCGCACCGAGCGCGACGACGTCGGCGAGGGCGGTGGCGGTCGCCGTCTGGCCCGGCGAGAGCCCGCTCACGTCGAGCAGGCGAAGGCCCGCGGTCGGCACTCCGGCGTCGGCGAGCGTCCTGACGACGAACTGCGGCGGGCCGAGCGGTGCGGCGGGCGAGGCTCCGGCGGCGACCATGGCCTGGCGGACGAGGTTCTCGGTGAGGGCGTTGTCACTGTGCTGGAGGGCGAAGCCGAGGTGGTCGGCATAGGTCGCGGACTCCACGGCGCCGAGCTCGGTGGCGCCGGCCGGTGCGGGGGTGCCGTGGCCGGAGAGCGGCAGGACGGTCGTCGCGTGGCCGCGCGCCGTGAGGGCCTTGGCGAGGACAGCGGCGACACCGGTCTCGGGCACGGCAGGTGCGGCCCGGCCACCGCCGGCGCGCTGGGAGACCATGTCGAGCATCGACACCGACTGGGTGAACCCGGCGGCGATGTCCTCCTTCTTCCAGGTCGCGGGATAGCGAGGGCCGGCGGCGTAGGTCGCGTCGACCCGCAGGGTCACCGCTCCGGCGCCGCGGTCGGTGAGCGACTGCGCGACCTCGTCGGCGAGGGTCGCGAGGCCCGCGTGGCCCTCGACGGCGTGCGGGTCCGAGGCTCCGCTGCCGAGCAGGGTGTCGCCGCCGGCGACGAGGACGATCTCGGTCGGGGTGTCCCCCGTGACGACCCTCGTCGTCATGTGGGCGTCGAGGTCGACGTGCTTGGTCACCGCGAAGGCGCTGAGGACCTTGAGGGTGGAGGCGGGGGCGCGAGCGACACCGGGGGACACGGCATACAGCTCCGCGCCGGTCACTCCGTCGCGCACGCTGATGCCGACGCTGGGACCCAGCCAGGGGTCCTTCGCGATGGCCGCGAGCGCCTTGGTCAGACCGGCGGTGGTGGGTGCCGCTCCGGCTGCCGTGGCGGTCGGCGAGGGGGTCGCGGTGGCGGGCGCGGCACTCGGCAGCGCGGCCCAGGCCGGGGACGCCGAGGCCGAGCCGGTGGGCGTCGGCGGGGCCACCGGCGCACCGTCGTAGGTGAGGATCCCGGGGGCGAGGTCGACGACGTCGGCAGCGGCATAACCCACCCCGCCGACGAGGAGGAGCGTGACCCCGGCCACAACCGCCCGCCGCATCGGACCCCTTTCTTTGGTGCCCCCGAACTCATACGGGACACTGGTCCCCGAGCGTAGGTCATCCATACCCATCCGAAAGAAGGCCACCACCGTGGAGTTCGACGTCACCATCGAGATCCCCAAGGGTCACCGCAACAAGTACGAGGTCGACCACGAGACCGGCCGCATCCGCCTGGACCGCATGCTGTTCACGTCGATGGCGTACCCGTCCGACTATGGCTACGTCGAGGACACCCTGGGCGAGGACAGCGACCCGCTCGACGCCCTCGTCCTCCTCGACGAGCCGACCTGGCCCGGCTGCCTCGTGCGCGCCCGTCCCATCGGCATGTTCCACATGCGCGACGAGGCCGGCGGCGACGACAAGATCCTCTGCATCCCGGCCGGCGACCCGCGCAAGGCGCACATCACCGAGCTCGAGCACATCAGCGAGTTCGACCGCCTCGAGATCCAGCACTTCTTCGAGACCTACAAGGACCTCGAGCCCGGCAAGTCCGTCGAGGGCGCCCACTGGGCCGGCCGCGAGGACGCCGAGCGCTGTGTCACCGAGGCGATCGAGCGCGCCAAGGAGGCCGGCATGACCACGGCCCGCTGGCGTATGCCGGCCGCCCAGGAGTCCGACGCCAAGGCGGCCTCCGCGGCCCGCACCGAGGCAGAGCACGCCCACGCGGCGGCCAAGGCCAAGGAGGAGCTCGCCACCAAGGAGCGCCCGCTCAGCGACTCCCCGGAGGCCTGAGACCGCCCACACCCTGACTTCTGGGGGCCGCCAGCGACGTTCGCTGGCGGCCCTCGTCGTCGAAGTTGGCGGGGTCCAGCCAGGCGTCGTGGGCGGCCCGCACCTGTGGCCACTCCTCGTCCGTCACCGAGAACCAGTCGGTGTCGCGGTTGCGGCCCTGCGTGACCATGTGGTTGCGGAACCGGCCCTCGTGGGTGAAGCCGAGGCGGGTGGCGGCACGGCGTGACGGCTCGTTGAGGCTGTCGCACTTCCACTCGAACCGCCGGTAGCCCAGGTCCTCGAAGGCGTGCCGCATGAGCAGCGAGATCGCCTCGGTCGCCGCGCGGGTGCGCTGGAGGCTCTGCGAGTACAGGACGCCCGCGACCTCGACCTGTCCGGTGCGTGGGTCGATCCGGGTGAAGGACGCGATCCCGCTCGCCCGGCCGGCCCGCTCTCCCTCGAGGGGGACGAGCGTGAACGGCACCTGGTCGGGGGCGTCGACCGCCGCAGCGAGGTGCATCCACAGACCGGCCAGCGACGTGGGCCGCGCGATCTGCCTGTAGGTCCACAAGGGCCCGTCGTCCGGCCCGCACACGGCCTCGAAGAGGTCGGAGTAGTGCACCGAGTCCAGCGGGACGACCCGCACGTAGCGGCCCTCGAGCGTCACCGGCACCGGCGCGGGCCGCGGCTCCCACCCGGGGACCTCACGCCCGACCTGCTGCCCGAACTCGTTGAGGGAGGTCATGCGCGGGAGCCTAGGTGAGGTGCGGGAGCCGGTGGGCGTGCGGCATACGCCCTGCAGTGGGTATGCCGCACGCCCCCGTTCGCAGGACAACGCACCGGCGTGCGGCGTAGGTTCGCCGGGACCGGTCCGGCGGGAGGTGTGGAGTCGTGCGACGAGCAGTGAGTGCCGTAGCGGCGCTCGTCTGCTGCGCCCTCCTCGCGGCCTGCGGGAGCCGGACCCCGACGCAGGACGTGTGGGCCGAGCCGCAGCTGGCGACGCCACCGCAGTACCGCATCGGGGACGGCGACCCGCGTGGCGCCTCGATCGTGCGGGCCGCCCGCGAGTGGGTCGAGCTCGGCTCCGTGCCCGGTCAGGGCACCCGGTGGGAGTCGATGAGCCGGTGGGCGCTCATCGACCTGCACCAGGCCACGAGCGGGCTGAGCTCGGGGCGCGCCCCGGCGGCCGGCGCCGCGGGGAGCTGGGACTACTTCTGGCCGCGTGACGGCGCGTTCATCGCCCTCGCGCTCGACCGCACCGGCCACTCCGCCGAGGCTCGCGCCATCATCGACGTCATCGCGCGCCTGCCCTTCGACCCGGCGCAGGGGTTCGACGCCCGCTACCTGCTCGACGGCAGCAGGGTCGTCGCCGAGCCACGCGGCCCCCAGTCCGACGGGTGCGGCTGGGTGCTCTGGGCGATCGGCTCCATGACCGACGCCGCCCTCCCCCGGTCGGCGGACGGCCTGCGGACCAAGTGCCTCATGAACCTGCTGCGCCTCACGTCGAGCGGGTGGCTCCTGCCGCCGCCCTCGCCGGACTACTGGGAGCTCCCGGTCGGGCAGACCTCGCTCGGCACGGTGGCGCCGATGATCGCCGGACTGCGTGCGACCGCCGACCACGGTCCGGGTTCCGAGCGCTGGGTGGCGGGCCAGGCGGCGAAGCGACTCGAGGCCCGGGTCCACGACTCGATGGGGCCCGCGCTCGAGCGGTTCGGCGACACCGGCGGGATGGACGCCGCCGTGGCGATGCTCATGCCGCCCTTCGGACCCGACGACAAGCGGACGACGAAGCGGTGGCTCGCCTACCAGCGTGACGCGGCGCGCTCCTCCGGTGGGCTCGCCCCGGGCTCGGGGTGGAGGCAGGACGGCACCTCGTGGACGCCGGAGACCGCGCTCGTGGCCTACACCGCCGCGGCGTCCGGGCGCGACAAGACGGCCGAGCACTGGCTCACCTGGCTGGACGACCACCGGACGCCCTGGGGCTCGCTCCCCGAGAAGGTCAACCGGTCGGGCAGCCCGGCCGGACCGGCTCCCCTGCTCTGGACGGCAGCGCTCGTGCTGCTCACCCTCGACGAGCTCGAGCCGGCGCCCTCGCATGAGTGACCCGCGGCCCAGATGACGTCGCGTACTCACGCCGCGTCCTTGACGGCCTTGCTTGACTGACCGCATGAACGCACCGGGCCCGACCCCTGTCGAGCAGACCTTCGTCGTCACCGAGGACGACACCGCCGCCGCCCTGGGCTCCGGCAGCCTGCCCGTGCTCGCCACCCCACGGCTGCTCGCGTGGATGGAGGCGGCCACGTGCGCGGCCCTCGAGCCCGCGGTCGGCGACGGCCGCACGACCGTCGGGACACGGGTGGACCTCCAGCACTCCGCCGCGTCCCCCGTCGGTGCCGAGGTCGTCATCACGGCGGACCCTTCCCACGCGGACGGGCGGCTGCACCGGCTCAGGGTGAGCGCACGGCATACGGACGGCAAGGTCGTCGCCACCGGCGAGGTCACCCGGGTCGTCGTCGACGTCGACCGCTTCCTCGGCCGGCTCTGATGCCGACACCGCGCCAGCACCTCCGGAACGCGGCAGGGTTCGCCCTGGTGTGGGCCGCCGCCGGTGTCGCGCACCGCGTGCGGTTCCGGACGATGGGATCGGTGCCGCGCACCGGCCCCGTCATCGTCGTCGCCAACCACCTGACGATGACGGACCCGCTCGCCGTCGCGCGGGTGGCGATCGGGCACCGACGCTTCCCGCACTTCCTCGCGATGCAGGAGGTCTTCGGCTGGCCCGGCGTCGGGTCGCTGGCCCGGGCGACCGGCCAGATCCCCGTCGCGCGCGGGTCGGCCTCGGCCGCGGCTGCGCTCGACCTCGCCTCGGAGCACCTGTCCAAGGGGCACCTCGTGGCGCTCTATCCCGAGGGTCGGCTTACCACCGAGCCCGACCTCATGCCCGGCCCGGCCCGCACGGGCGCGGCGCGGCTCGCGCTGAGGCACCCCGAGGCGCCGGTCATCCCCGTGGGCACCTGGGGGCCCCAGCAGGGCACCGAGCACATCTGGCACCGCCACACGGCGTGTCTCTCGGTCGGCCCGGCGGTCGACCTCTCGCCGTGGGCCGGGCGCACCGACGAGGCCGCCGCGCGCGAGGTCACCGCCGCCGTCATGGCCGCGATCCGCGACCAGATCGCCGTCGCCCAGGAGATGTGGCACACCCGCTGAGCCGAGGAGGTCCAGCAGTGTGTGGCCCTGCCGCTGATTGACCAGGACACAAATGGTCATCGCGCATCGGTATGCACGCGGCCGCGGGTTTTAGCGTGGAACGACCCCACCAGGCGGCGGCGCGAACTCCCGGGAGGTGTCCAGATGTGCGATGGATGGCAGTGGTGACGACCTCCCTGCACCGCGGCCCCGTGCCTGCGAGGTGGATGACCCGTGGGACCAGAAACGCCCCCGACCGGAGTCGGGGGCGTTCGCTGAGCCGCTTGTCGGAATCGAACCGACGACCTATTCATTACGAGTGAATCGCTCTGGCCGACTGAGCTAAAGCGGCGTGGTGCCTGACCCGCGGGTCGAGCACGCCGCACGAGTATACGAACAACCCGGGCCCATCGCGAAACCGAGCCGGCCGTGTCTGCCGGTCGTCAGCACTTGAGGCCGTCCTGCGGCACGGTCCCCTTCGTGTAGAACGTGTCGATCGGCTCGTCGACGCAGTCGTTGGACCGCGTGTATGCCGTGTGCCCGTCACCGTCGTAGGTGATGAGCGAGGCCTTGGCCAGCTGGTCGCGCAGGCGCACCGACCACTCGTAGGGCGTCGCCGGGTCGCGGGTCGTGCCGACGACGACGATCGGGGGCGCGCCCTCGGCGGTGATCTTGGCCGGCGGCTGCGACGACCGCTCGGTCTTGACGGGCCACGACCCGCACGCCAGCGAGGACCACATGAGGAACGGGCCCCACGTCGGCGCCTCCGCACGGGAGGCCTCGGCGGCCCGCGCGTGCTCCTCGACCGAGTCCGACTCGGGCTTGTCGAGGCAGTTGACGGCGTAGATGACCTCCATGATGTTGCCGGAGTAGCCACCGCCGGGCTTGCGGTCGGCATAGCTGTTGGCCAGGCCCATGAGCTCGGAGCCGTCGCCCTTGAGCGCGTCGCGCATGGCCTCGACGAGGCCGTCCCACATGCCCTCGTCGTACATCGCGGCGGCGATGCCGGTCGAGGCCCAGCCCTCGGTGAGCTCGGTGACCGCGGGGTCGCCGGTCTCCTTGAGCGGCTGCTCGTCGACCCTCGCCAGGAAGTCACGCAGCCCCTGCATCACCTCGTCGACCGACCCTCCGAGCGGGCAGCTGCCCTTCTCGATGCAGAACTTGGCCCAGGCGCGGGTCGCGGTCTCGAAGCCCTTGGCCTGCCCGAGGTTGACCTCCTGCGCGGTGAGGTCGGGGGCGACGACGCCGTCGAGGACGAAGCGGCCGACGAGCTGGGGGAACAGGCCGGCATACGTTGCCCCGAGGTAGGTCCCGTAGGACTTGCCGAGGTAGTGCAGCTTCTGCTCGCCGAGCGCCGCCCGCAGGACGTCCATGTCCTTGGCGGCATCGACGGTCGACACGTGCCCCAGGAGCGGTCCGGCGTTGGCGCCGCACGCCTGCGCGAAGCCCCTCCAGCGGTCGGCGAACTCCTGGTCCTCCCCCGCGTCGTCCGGGGTCGGGTCGGCGCCGAGCAGGTCGTCGAGCTGGGAGTCGTCGACGCAGTCGATCGGTGCCGAGCGTCCGACGCCGCGCGGGTCGAACCCGACGATGTCGAAGCGCTGGCGCACCGGGGAGCCCACGATGAAGTCGGCCGCCCGCGCGTAGTCGACGCCGGAGCCGCCGGGCCCACCCGGGTTGACGACGAGCGAGCCGATCCGCTGGGAGCCGCGCCGGGCCGGGACCTTGAGCACCGAGATCTCGATGGTGTCCCCGTCCGGCTCGGCATAGCTCTGGGGCACCTCGAGCTTGGCGCACTGGGCGCCGCCGCAGTCCTGCCACCCGAGCTGCTGGTCGTAGAACCGGTCCATGCCCTCCATCCCGGCGGGGGGCTTCTGGGCCGACCACGAGGGGGCCGGCGCGGCCCGGTCGAAGAGGTCCCCGACGGCCGTGCAACCGGACGCGACGAGGGCGACCGAGACGAGGGCTGCGGTGAAGGGCAGGCGACGCATGGCGTCGACCCTACGGGTCGAACCTTGGGTATGCCGTTCGCCCCAGCGGGCGCGAACCCTCAGCGCGGCAGTCGGAGGTCCAGCGCCATCGCCTCGAGCGCGAGGAGGGGCTGGACGTTGGCGGCGATCCGCTCGCGGGCCGTGCCGATCGCGTCCATGGCGACGAGGACCCGCTCCGACGACAGCACCTGGGCGACCTGCTGCACGACGTTGCGCGAGTCCTCGTTGACCAGCGCCGTGGGTGCGCCGGTGCGCAGGACGAGGGCGTCGCGATAGACCGAGAGCAGGTCGACGAGGGCCCGGTCGACCATGTCGCGCGAGAAGCGGGTGGCGCGGGCCTTCTGCTCCTTCTCGAGCGAGGAGAGCTGCGAGCGGATGTGCGGCGGCTGGGTGCGGGCCGACGGGTCGGCGCCGAGCACCTCCATGAGCCTGGCCTTCTCGGCGGCGTCCCGCTCGGCCGAGGAGGCCTGCGACTCCTCGGTGGCGATCGTCGAGAGGTCGGCCGCGGCGTCGATGGCGTCGCCGACGGTGCGGATCTTGGACGCCAGCGTGATGACGTCGTGCCGCCGGATGCGGGCGTTCTCGTCACGGGCGAGGCGGCGGGCGAGACCGACGTGGGACTGGGCGGCGCGGGCGGCATACATCGCCATCGGCGGGTCCACACCGTCGCGGCGCACGAGCAGGTCGGCCACCGACTCGACCGACGGGGTGCGCAGGCGCACGTGCCGCGAGCGCGAGCGGATCGTGATGATGACGTCCTCGACCGAGGGTGCGCAGAGCATCCACACGGTGCGCGGCACCGGCTCCTCGAGGGCCTTGAGCAGGGCGTCGGCGGCACGCTCGGTGAGGCGGTCGGCGTCCTCGACGATGATGACGCGCCACGTGCCCACGGACGGGCGGTGGGCTGCGAGCGCGACGAGGTCGCGGGCCTGCTCGACCTTGATCGAGAGCCCCTCGGTGGCGATGACGTCGACGTCGGCGTGGGTGCCGTCGGCGGCGGTGCGGCACTCGCGGCACTGCCCACAGCCGTTGACGGGGCACTGCAGGGCGGCGGCGAAGGCCCGCGCCGCGACGGAGCGCCCCGAGCCCGGAGGGCCGGTGAGCAGCCACGCGTGGGTCATCGAGGCGGGGTCCTCGACGGCCCGGGACAGGGTCGTGACCGCCGGCTCCTGGCCGATGACGTCACGCCAGACGCTCACGCGGCGCCCCCGTCGAGGAGTCCGGACGAGGTGAGCCGGCCCATGACGGCGGCGTGGATCTCGTCGGACGGCAGCGTGCCGTCGACGACGAGGTAGCGCTCGGGCGAGCCCTGGGCCATCGCGAGGAAGTGGTGTCGGATCGCCTCGTGGAAGGTGTCGGCCTCGGACTCGAGCCGGTCGTGGACCTCGCCCCGCCGGCTGCGGCCCTCCTCCGCCGAGATGTCGACGATGACGGTGAGGTCGGGCACGAGCGAGTCGACGGCCCACATCTGCAGGTCGTGCACCTCGACGGCGCCGAGGTCGCGCCCGGCGCCCTGGTAGGCGACGGAGGAGTCGGTGTAGCGGTCGGTGACGACGACGGCGCCCCGGTCCATGGCGGGCCGGATGAGCTGGTCGACGTGGTGCGCCTTGTCGGCGGCGAAGAGCAGCGCCTCGGCCCTCGGCGACACGTGGTTGCCGTGCAGCACGAGGTCGCGGATCTCGGCGCCGAGCGGGGTGCCCCCGGGCTGGCGGGTGACGACGACCTCGCGCCCCAGCGACTCCAGCGCCGCGGCGAGCAGACGCACCTGCGTCGACTTGCCCGCGCCGTCGCCGCCCTCGAAGGCGATGAAGAGTCCCTGTCCGCTCACGTGCCGAGCCTAGGCGAGCGCGACGACACGTGAGCGGGACGGCATACGCGGCAGGGATCCGGCGGCTCAGGCGTGACGGTCGGCGTTCGCGTGGATGGCGTCGCGGACGTACTGCGCGAGCCCCGGGGCGATGTCCTCGAACGTCTTCGTGAACCGTGGGTCGGCGACGTACATGTCGCCGAGGTTGCGGTGGAAGTCGTGCGAGCAGTCGTAGAACCACGTGTGGATCTGCATGCGGGCCGCCTCGGCGGCGTCCATCGCCTCGGGCGAGGTCGCGGGCAGCCCGGCCTCGAGCGCCGTGACGAACTGTGCGTTCACGGCGTCGCCCTCGGTCTTGATCCGCTCCCAGTCGGCCTTGGTGTAGCCCTTCGTCCGGCGGGCCGACTGCTTCCACGCGTCGGTCTCGCCCCAGCGCTCCTGCGCCTCGGCCTGGTACTCGTCCTTGAACCCGTCGCCGAAGATCTGCTTGAGGTCCTCGTGGGTGGCCGGCTGTTCGTCCATCTCTCGCTCCATCGCTGCGTCGATCGCGTCGACGAGCCCCCTGAGCTCGTCGACCTTGTCCATGACCGCGGCACGCTGGCGCCGGAGGTGCTCGATCGTCGAGCCGTCGCCGCGCAGCAGGGCCGCCACCTCGTCGAGGGGGAGGTCGAGCCGCCGGTAGGTGACGATCGTCGCGAGCCGCTCGAGGTCCTGCGCCGTGTAGAGGCGGTAGCCGGCGTGCGAGCGCTCCGAGGGGCGGAGCAGCCCGACCTCGTCGTAGTGGTGCAGGGTGCGCACCGTGACGCCGAAGGTCTGGGCCACCTGACCCACGGTGAGCAGCTCGTCCACCGTCACAGTCTCTCGTGTCGTGGTCATGGGACCACCGTGACGGCTCACGTCGCGTGAGGGTCAAGTCGTTTCTCGGACCCACCCCGTCGTATGCCGTGCGCTCCCCACCCATGGCGGGCGCACCTCCCGCGGTGGGAAGGTGAGCCATGGGCTTCCTCAGCACGCTGACCGGCTCCTTCTCCACCCCGGCCGACGACAACCCGACGGTGGCGATGATGGAGGCGGCCTACGCGGCGGCGGGGATCGACGCCCGCTACGTCAACGTCGACGTCTCCTCGGCCGACCTCGCCGACGCGGTCACCGGCGCCAAGGCCATGGGGTGGGTGGGGTTCAACTGCTCAATGCCCCACAAGGTCGCCGTCATCGACCACCTCGACGGGCTGGGCGAGTCGGCCGAGCTCATCGGCGCCGTCAACTGCGTCGTCGCACGTGACGGTGGTCTCATCGGCGAGAACACCGACGGCCGCGGCTTCGTCGAGGCGATGCGCGAGCTGCGACACCCCGCCGGCACCCACGTCGTCGTCCTCGGCGCCGGTGGCGCAGGTCGCGCGATCGCCGTCGAGTCAGCTCTCGCCGGCGCGTCCCGGATCACCATCGTCAACCGCAACGCGTCGCGCGGAGAGGCCCTCGCCGCCCTCGTCGACCAGCACACCGCGGCCGAGGCGGACTTCGAGCCGTGGACGCAGGCGTATGCCGTCCCCACCAGCGCCGATGTCGTCGTCAACGCCACCTCGGTGGGGCTCGGCGAGGCCGACGAGCTCGTCGCGGTGGACGTCGAGAGCCTGCGACCCGAGCTCCTCGTGGCCGACGTCATCCCCAACCCGCCGAGGACGGCATACCTGCGCGCAGCGGAGCGCAAGGGCGCCGAGACGCTCGACGGGTTGGGCATGCTCGTGGCCCAGGGAGCGGTCGCGATCGAGCTGTGGCACGGCGTCACCCCGGACCGCGACGTCATGCGGGCCCGGCTGTCCGAGGTGCTGGGTCTGGATTCGGGGAACTGACGAGAGCCTGTACCGTCAGGGCCGTTCCCTCGTCGGAGCAGCGACGAATCCGCTGCACGGGGTGATCAGCAAAGGACAGGTGCGCCATGAGCCCCACCACGAAGGCCCCGACCGGCCGCAAGCTCGTCATCGTCGAGTCGCCCGCGAAGGCCAAGACCATCGCCGGCTACCTCGGCCCGGACTGGGACGTCGAGGCGTCGGTCGGCCACATCCGCGACATCCCGACCCCGTCGGAGATGCCCGCCGACATCAAGAAGGGCCCGTTCGGCAAGTTCGGCGTCGACGTCGACAACGACTTCGAGCCCTACTACGTCGTCGACAGCGACAAGAAGAAGAAGGTCGCCGAGCTCAAGCGGCTGCTCAAGGGCGCCGACGAGCTCTACCTCGCCACGGATGAGGACCGCGAGGGCGAGGCGATCGCCTGGCACCTCCTCGAGACCCTCCAGCCCAAGGTCCCCGTGAAGCGCATGGTGTTCCACGAGATCACCAAGGAGGCCATCCAGCGCGCGGCCTCCAACACCCGCGACCTCGACACGGCCCTCGTCGACGCGCAGGAGACCCGCCGTATCCTCGACCGCCTCTACGGCTACGAGATCTCGCCGGTGCTCTGGCGCAAGGTCAAGGCGGGGCTCTCCGCCGGACGCGTCCAGTCCGTCGCCACCCGCATGGTCGTCGAGCGCGAGCGCGAGCGGATGGCGTTCCGGTCGGCGAACTACTGGGACGTCGAGGGCGAGTTCACGCCCGACGCCGAGTCCTCCGCGTTCACCGCGCGCCTGTCGTCGGTCGACGGCCGCCGCGTCGCCACCGGTCGCGACTTCGGTGACGACGGCCGCATCAAGGGCGACGTCGCGCACCTCGACGAGACCGCCGCCACCGGCATCGCCACCGCCGTCCTCACCGCCGACGTGTCGGTCGTCTCGGTCGCCGAGAAGCCCTACACCCGACGCCCCAGCGCGCCGTTCACGACCTCGACCCTCCAGCAGGAGGCGTCGCGCAAGCTGCGCCTGTCCTCGAAGAACGCGATGCGCGTGGCACAGCGGCTCTACGAGAACGGCTACATCACCTACATGCGTACCGACTCGACGGCCCTGTCGCAGTCGGCGCTCACCGCCGCCCGCCAGCAGGCGCGCGACCTCTACGGCGGCGACTACGTCCCCGACGCACCGCGCAACTACGCCAAGAAGGTCAAGAACGCGCAGGAGGCCCACGAGGCCATCCGCCCCGCCGGTGACCGCTTCCGCACCCCGGCCCAGGTCGCCGGTGAGCTGCGCGGTGACGAGTTCGCGCTCTACGAGCTCATCTGGAAGCGCACCATCGCCTCGCAGATGGCCGACGCCCGCGGGTCGACCGCCACCGTCAAGCTCGGCGCCGACCTCGACGGCGGCGCACCGGCCGAGCGGGTCGAGTTCACCGCGAGCGGCACCGTCATCACGTTCCGAGGCTTCCTCGCGGCATACGAGGAAGGTCGTGACGAGCAGCGCAACGCGACCGCCGACGAGGAGCGACGCCTCCCCCGCCTCGGCGAGGGCACCGCGCTCAAGGTCATCCGCGCCGAGGCCGGCGGTCACGACACCTCGCCGCCCGCCCGCTACACCGAGGCCACGCTCGTCAAGGCCATGGAGGAGAAGGGCATCGGTCGCCCGTCGACCTACGCCTCCACCATCGGCACCATCCAGGACCGCGGCTACGTCTCGAACCGTGGCAACGCACTCGTGCCGTCGTGGCTGGCGTTCGCGGTGACCCGCCTCATGGAGGTGCACTTCACCCGGCTCGTGGACTACGACTTCACGGCGTCGATGGAGGAGGACCTCGACGAGATCGCGGGCGGCAACGCGCAGCGCGCCACGTGGCTCAAGCGGTTCTACTTCGGTGACGAGGCGTCGTCGAACGAGGGGCTGCGCGACCTCGTCGCCGACCTCGGTGACATCGACGCCCGCGGCATCTCGACGATCGAGATCGGTGACGGCATCGTCGTGCGCGTCGGTCGCTACGGCCCCTACGTCGAGGAGGTCGCCCCGGCCGGTGTCGACCCGCTCACCGGCGAGGTCTTCGAGTCGTATGCCGGTGACTCGGCTTCCGAGTCGGGTTTCGGTTCGGGAGAGGGCGGTCCGACCCCTCGGCGCGCCACGATCAACGACGACATCGCCCCCGACGAGATGACACCGGAGAAGGCGCGCGAGCTGCTCGCCACCGCCGCCGACGACGGCCGCGTCCTCGGCCAGGACCCGGAGAGCGGGCGCGACATCGTCGCCAAGGCCGGGCGCTACGGGCCCTACGTCACCGAGGTGCTCCCCGAGGACGTCGCGGCGCTCAAGGGCAAGGCCAAGGTCAAGCCCCGCACGGCATCGCTCTTCGCCGACATGGACATCGCGACCATCGAGCTCGAGACCGCGCTCAAGCTGCTGTCGCTGCCGCGCGTCGTGGGTGTGGTCGACGAGACCGTCACCGGCGAGGACGGCAAGGAGTCGACCAAGAAGGTCGAGATCACGGCGCAGAACGGCCGCTACGGTCCCTACCTCAAGAAGGGCACCGACTCGCGCTCGCTCGAGACCGAACAGCAGCTGTTCGACATCACGCTCGAGCAGGCCGAGGCGATCTACGCCCAGCCCAAGCAGCGTGGCCGTGCCGCCGCCAAGCCGCCGCTCAAGGAGTTCGGCCCCGACCCCGTGTCCGGCAAGCCGGTCGTCGTCAAGGACGGTCGCTTCGGCGAGTACGTCACCGACGGCGAGACCAACACGACGCTCCGCCGCGACGACGACCTCGAGACGCTCACCGCCGAGCGTGCGTTCGAGATGCTCGCCGAGAAGCGCGCCAAGGGACCGACGACCCGCAAGCGTGCTGCCAAGAAGACGACGAAGAAGTCGGCCGCGAAGAAGACGGCCAAGAAGGCGACGGCGAAGAAGGCCACCAAGAAGGCCTGACCCCCGGGTGGTCGACAAGGTCCCACGGAACGCGGCGCCTATGCCGCGATCCGTGGGACCTTGCGGCTTCCGGTGAGCGCCACACCCACCCGGTGTGACCGGTGGCACGGGACGTGAGCCGTTGTCGCTCCACCTACCCGCAAGTAGGGTCGAGGCTGATCACCAGACCTCAACGAGGAGGAGCCTCGCGATGACCAGCATCGATCCCACCACCTTCGGCACCATGAGTGCCGCGGAGTTCGCGGCGACCGTCAAGAACGCCTCCGACAAGGAGATCAACGAGGTCATGGGTGGCGAGCACCGCACCGCCATCCTCGACGCGATCTTCGAGCGCTTCCCCACCCTCTTCAACCCCGAGAAGGCCAAGGGCGCCGACGCCCGCGTCAACTGGCGCATCACGGGCGGGCCGGGCGGCAGCGACGACACCTACGCCGTCGTCGTCAAGGACGGCACCTGCACGATCGAGAAGAGCCCGACCCAGGAGCCGAAGACGTCGATCATGCTCGGCCCGGCCGAGTTCGCGAAGCTCATCACCGGCTCGGGCAACCCGACGATGATGGTGATGATGGGCAAGATCAAGGCCCGCGGCGACCTCAGCGCGGCGATGGCCTTCCAGAACTGGTTCGACACGCCGAAGGGCTGAGCCGTGGCGATCAGCCTGCTCACCGTCGGTGCCGTGATGGCCAAGCGCGGCATGCTCGCGCCCGCTCCTCCGCACCGACAGGTCAACCAGCTCGTCGCCCTCCGCAAGTGGGGGTTCGGTCTCGCCGGCGAGCTCCGCCAAGCGGCGAACCGCAGCCCCAAGCAGGTCGCGGTCATCGACGAGGACCGCGGTCCGGTGACCTACTCGGAGCTCCTCGCGAGCTCGGAGAAGGCCTCAGCCCTGTTGCAGGCCAAGGGTTTCGAGCCCGGCCAGCGCCTCGGCCTCCTCGCCCGCAACCACGTCGGCGCCATCGAGATCATGACCGGCGCATCCGCCGTCGGCATCGACCTCGTCCTCATGAACACCGGGCTCTCGTCCGGCCAGCTGGCGCAGGTCGCGCAGCAGCAGGAGGTCGTCGGACTCATCCACGACGACGAGTTCGACACCGTCGCCTCCGGCCTGCCCGACGGCCTCACGGTCATCCGCGAGAGCGACTGGGCGCGCGACCTCGACGCCACGACCGCGCCCCAGCCCCTCAACCCCCCTGCCAGGGGCGGTCGCACGATCATCCTCACGTCCGGGACGACCGGCACCCCCAAGGGCGCTGCCCGCAAGACGCCCGGCGGCTTCGGCCCGCTCATCTCCATCATCGAGCGGATCCCCCTGCACGCCGAGGACCGCACCCTCATCAGCGCCCCGATCTTCCACACCTGGGGCTACGCGGCGATGCAGCTGAGCTTCGCGATGCGGGCGACGATCGTCCTCCAGCGGCGCTTCGACCCGCAGCGGGCCAAGGACGCCCTCGAGGCCCACCACTGCCACGCGATGTTCGCGATCCCGGTGATGCTCCAGCGGATGATGGAGCTGCCGGCGGACCCGCAGGGCCGACGCCGCCGCCCCGACCTGCGTGTCGTCGCGACCTCCGGCTCGGCCTACCCGCACGGCTTCACGACACGGTTCATGGACGAATACGGCGACGTCCTCTACAACCTCTACGGCTCGACCGAGGCGTCGTGGGTCTGCATCGCCACCCCGGAGAACCTGCGCCGCGACCCCGACACCGCCGGCACGCCGCCGCTGGGCACGGTCGTCAAGATCCTCGACGCCGACGACGGCGAGGTCGCGCCCGGCGAGACCGGCCGGATCTTCTGCGGCAACGACCTCGTCTTCGAGGGCTACACCTCCGGCGCCACCAAGGACTTCGTCGACGGCCTCGTCTCGACCGGCGACATGGGCCACGAGGCCGACGGGCTGTTCTATGTCGACGGCCGCGACGACGACATGATCGTCAGCGGCGGCGAGAACGTCTACCCGATCGAGGTCGAGTCGCTCCTCGTCGAGCACCCCGCCGTCCGCGAGGTCTCGGTGGTCGGTGTCCCCGACCCCGAGTTCGGCCAGCGGCTCGCCGCGTTCATCACGCTGCACGACGGGCACGAGCTCACCGAGGACGAGGTCAAGGACCACGTCAAGGCCAACCGTGCCCGGCACTGCGTCCCGCGCGAGGTGCACTTCCTCGACGAGCTGCCCCGCAACGCCACCGGCAAGGTCCTCCTCCGCGAGCTCCGCTCCCGCATCACCTGACGCAACGGCAGGCGCCCCCGGGAGGGGATGCTCGGTGGGCCCCTGAACCCCCACCGAGCACCCTCCGCCGGGGGCGCCTGCCGTATGCCGGCCCACGCGGGAGCGTGGGACCCGCGCCCACTCGGGCGGCCGGCATACGGGCTACTTCACCTCGCGGTGCATGACCCGCCACGCGCCGAGCAGCAGGGGCACGAGGACCCACACACCGAACGACGTCGACAGCTGGCCCCAGTTCTCGCCGGTCATCGACCCGCTGAACAGCGGCTCAGTGACCTGGTTGAGGTCGAGCCACTTGCTCGGCTCCGCCAGGGACGACACGAGGCTGACCGCGATGGTCCAGACCGTCGGCAGGAGGAGCGAGGCGACGATCGCGAACGGGGTGTTGAGGAAGACGAACCCGAACGCGAGCCCCTGCAGGACGTAGATCGCGAAGCCGAGGACGACGCCGAGCCCGACCTTCCAGGTGACGTCCCACGCGCCGCTGCCGTCACCGACGGCCGCACCGATGACGTTGGCCAACGCCGCGAAGACGAACGCCGCTGCCGTGACGACGAGGCCGAGGACGAGCGCTGCGACGACCTTGGCGACGACGACCCGACCGCGTCGCGGCTCGAGCGTGAACGTCACGAGACCGGTGCGCTGGCTCCACTCGGCGGTGGCCGCCATGATGCCGAGGATCGGCAGGAGCAGGGCGAGCGGGAGGGCCGTGAAGCCCAGGAAGTTCCCGTAGGTCATCTCGTCGGACTCGCCCCAGATGAGGAGCGCCGCGACGACGACGAGCGAGATCGACGACATGACGATGAGCATCCAGCGGCCGGCCTTGGTGTCGACCATCTTGCGGAGCTCGACGTGCACGAGGCGCTGCATCGGCACGCCCGGCCGGCCGTCGGCGCCCGGCGTCGAGGTCGGCTGGACGAGGCTCGGGTCGAGCGCCGGGGTGCGGGCCTCGGTGCCGGTGTCGGTGGTGGTCATGCTGCGGTCCCTTCGCGTGACGTGGCTGCGGTGAGGCTGAGGAACATCTCCTCGAGGCCCTCGGACCCGCCGGAGCGGAGCTCGAGGAGGACGATGCGCTCGTCCAGGGCGATCTGGCCGACGACACCGGGCTCGGCGTCGACGACGAGTCCCGACGCGATGTCGGTGACGGGGACCTCCGCGCGCCGGAGGGCGGCGTGCAGGGCCTTGTCGTCGGTCGAGCGGACCGTGGTGCCGCCGCGGCTGAGGAGCTCGTCCTTGGTCCCCTGCGCGACGATCTGGCCGCGGCCGATCATGACGAGGTCGTCGGCGATGACCTGGACCTCGTGGAGCAGGTGGCTCGACAGGAGCACCGTGCCGCCACCGTCGGCGAAGCCGCGCAGCAGCCCGCGCATCCAGTGGATGCCCTGCGGGTCGAGGCCGTTGGCCGGCTCGTCGAGGATGAGCACCTCGGGCTGGCCGAGCAGCGCCGACGCCAGACCGAGCCGCTGACGCATGCCGAGCGAGTAGTTGCGGACGCGCCGTCCGGCTTCCTCGTCGGTGAGCCCGACGAGGGCCAGCGCCTCGTCGACGCGCTGCCGGGACACCCCGATCTGGATCGCGGCGAGACGCAGGACCTCACGACCGGTGCGGCCGGGGTGCTGCGCGGAGGCGTCGAGCATGACACCGACCTGGCGACCGGGGTTGTGCAGGTCGCGGTAGGGCTTGCCGAGCACGGTGGACCCACCACTCGTCGGCGGTGTGAGCCCGGTCATCATCCGCATGGCCGTGGACTTGCCCGCACCGTTCGGACCGAGGAATCCGACGACGCTCCCGGGGCGCACCTCGAAGGAGATGCCGTCCACCGCGGTGAAACTGCCGTAGCGCTTCGTGAGGTTCTCGACTGTGATCATGGTGTCCACCCTGCCGGTGTGGCCGGGTCGCGCACATCGGTCGCCGGTCCCGACCGGCATACGACTTTGGTATGCCGTGCGCCCACCTGCCGCAGCCCGGAGTCTGACGCGCTCGTGCGGGCCGCCTGCCTAGGCTCGTGCCATGCCCGACACCTCCGCCCCCGAGTACGGCCGCCTCGGCTCCGTGTGGCGCTGGTCGCTGGCGGGCCTCATCAGCCTCGTCGCGTGGGGGTTCACCGGCGTCGCCATGGCCGACGCCAACATCGACGACGAGCCGATCATCGCCTGGTTCTTCGTCGGCGACCTCGCACTCGGGCTCGTGTCCGTGCTGCTCGTGCGCGTCCGTCACCGGTGGCCCCTGGGGGTCGCCGCAGCCACCAACCTCGCCGCGTGCGTGTCCGCGAGCTCCGCCGGGCCGGCGACCTGGGCCGTGGGATCGGTCGCTGCGCGTCACCGGTGGCGCGACGTCGCGATCGTCGCCCCACTGGTCGTGGTCTCGGAGATCATCCAGGAGCGCTTCTATCCGGGCGACGACGAGCTCCCGGTGTGGGCGGTGCTCCTCTTCGGCGCCCTCATCGCGGGCATCGTCGTCGCCGTCGGCTACGCGATGGGTGCGCAGCGCGACCTCATGGCATCGCTGCGCGAGCGCGCCGTCACCGCCGAACGCGAGCAGCAGGCCCGCGTCGCGCGGGCCCAGGCCGCCGAGCGCACCCGCATCGCCCGCGAGATGCATGACGTTCTCGCACACCGCATCTCGCTCGTCGCGATGCACGCCGGTGCACTGAGCTATCGCACCGACCTCGCGCCCGAGGAGCAGGCCACGGCGGCCAGGACCATCGAGGAGAACGCCCACCAAGCGCTGCGGGACCTGCGCGACGTCCTCGGCGTCCTGCGCGACCCCACCCTCCCCGACGCAGCGGCACCCGAGCGTCCGCAGCCGGTGCTCGCCGACATCGCCGCGCTGGTCGCCGAGGAGCGCGCCGGCGGGATGCGGGTGAGCCTCGACGAGTCCTGCACGGGTGACGTGCCCGACGGACTGGGGCGGACGGCATACCGGATCGTCCAGGAGGCCCTGACCAACGCACGCAAGCACGCCACCGGCACCTCGGTGACGGTGAGCCTCACCGGCTCGCCGGACGACGGTCTCACCGTCACGGTCCGCAACGCTGCACGGGTCGGTGCGCGCGGGACCCGCCTGCCCGAGTCGGGGCTCGGGCTGCTCGGCCTCGACGAGCGGGTCGCCCTCACCGGTGGACGCCTGCGGCACGGTCCGGACTCCACCGGCGGCTACGTCGTCGAGGCGTGGATACCGTGGGCCCCGTGAGCGACCCCGCACCGATCCGGCTGGCCATCGTCGACGACGACCCGATGGTGCGGGCCGCGCTCGGGATGATGCTCGGGGGCAACTCCGGGATCACGGTCGTCGGCGAGGCGACCAACGGCGAGGAGGCGCTCACCCTCGTGCCGGCGTCGGGGGCCGAGGTCGTCCTCATGGACATCCGGATGCCGCTTCGCGACGGGCTGAGCGCGACCGAGGTCCTGCTGGGTCGCGACCCGTCGCTCAAGGTCATCGTGCTGACGACCTTCGACGCCGACGACATGGTGCTCAGGGCACTGCGCCTCGGGGCCGCCGGCTTCATGCTCAAGGACACCCCGCCGGCCCGCCTCGTCGAGGCGGTGCGCACGGTCGCCTCGGGCCAGCCGATGCTCTCCCCGAGCGTCACCGCCCGGCTCATCGCCGCCGTCGCCGGCCCGGGCACGGCCTCCGACGACCGCGCCGACGACGCCCGGACCCGCCTCGACACGCTCACCGAGCGCGAGCGCGAGGTCGCCCATGCGGTCGGTCGCGGGCTGAGCAACGCCGAGATCTCGGCCGAGCTGTTCATGAGCGTCCCCACCGTCAAGACCCACGTCGGCCGCCTCTTCACCAAGCTCGGCGTCGACAACCGGGTCCAGGTCGCGATCCTCGTCCACGACGCCGCGGACTGAGCGACAGAACATGACCAATGGGTCGAATGTGGACGCGAGCGGCGCGCAGGAACTGACCAATAGGTCGAATGTGGACGCGGGCGACGCGCAGGAACTGACCTCTTGGTCACCGACCGAGCACCTGTGCGGCGTCGTCGTCCACCCGCTCAAGGCGCGCAGTGCGGACGCCCTCGCCGCCGTACGCCGCGCGACGCGGCGCCGTGGCTGGCCCGAGCCGGTCGTCCTCGAGACCACGCGCGACTCCCCCGGCACCGACCAGGTCGCCGAGCTCCTCGCCCGGGGCGTCGACCGGGTCGTGGCGGTCGGCGGCGACGGGACGGTGCGCGAGGTCGCTGCGGCCCTGTCGCACTCGGGTGCCGCGGTCGACCGGGTGGCGCTCGGCGTCGTGCCGACCGGGACCGCCAACCTCTGGTCGCGCACGATCGGGCTCCACGGCGAGGCGCTCGACGCGGTGGTCGAGCTCGCGGTCGACGGGCCCGTCCGCGACAGCGACCTCGCCTGGCTGACGCTGACGCGAGCCGACGGGTCGACCCGGTCCTTCGACGTCGCGGTCGTCGCCGGGGTCGGGATGGACGCGGAGGCCTTCGCCACCACCGGTGAGCGGGCGAAGGAGAGGGTCGGCTGGGCGGCCTACTTCGCGGCGCTCGCACGCCGGGCGGTCGGCGACCCGGTGACGGTGCGACTCGGCCTGGACTCGCGCCCCGGCGGCCCCGAGCCCGTGCGCACGGTGCTCGTCGGCAACTGCCGGGTCCTGCCGCTCGGGCTGCCCCTCATGCCCTCGGCGTCGATGACCGACGGCCGCCTCGACGTCCTCGTCGTCGCTCCCCGGACGATCGTCGGCTGGCTCGGTGTCGCCGCCGGGGTGCTCACCCGACGTCGCGACCGCTGGACCGGGATGCGCACCCACCGCAGTCGACACGTCGTCATCGACGTCGACGAACCGACGGCCGTCCACGTCGACGGTGACCCGGTCGGCGACGCCGTACGCCTCGAGCTCGGTGTGCGGCCCGGCGCGGTGCTCGTCCGCAGCCGCGCCGAGCCCCGCGACACCGAGTCCGAGGTGCGGCGGCTCCTCGACGGGCCCGAGCGCGACCTCGCGGCCCTCGCCGACGCGCTCCACCACGGCCACAGCTGGTCCTCCGACCACGCCCGCGAGTTGCTCGTCCGCGACGCGTTCCTCGGCCTCACGGGTGGCGACCTCACCCGGTTCAAGAGCCTGCTCAGTGCCGGCCCGGACCACCGCGACCTCGAGCACCTCGTCTTCGACGTCGTCCAGGACGAGGGTGTGCGGGCCGACATCCTCGACCACGTCGCGGCCCAGGCCGCTCTCGTCAAGGTGCCCGACCTCCACGTGCTCAGCGACATCGACGACACCCTGCGCTGCGCGTTGCACGACGACCGCTACCCGCGCGGCACGGTCTATCCCGGCGTCGTCGCGCTCTACCGCGCCCTCGACGCCGGGCACGCCGCCGACCCCGAGTCGCCCGGCGACCTCACCTTCGTCACGGCGCGCCCCATGGACCCCGCCGGTCTCATCGAACAGCACACCCGGCGAGGGTTGCGCGAGCTTGGGCTGCCACCGCACTCGGTCCTGTCGGGGACGTTCGCCGGGCTGCGCAACCACGACTCGATGGCGGGCGCCAAGATCGAGAACTTCCGCCACTTCAGGGCGCTGATGCCCGAGACCCAGGTCGTGTTCGTCGGCGACAGCGGTCAGGGCGACGTCGAGGTCGGCCGCCGGATGCTCGCCGAGGACCCCGACGCCGTCCGGCTCGTCCTCATCCACGACGTCGTCGACACTCCGGCACGGGAGCGAGCGGCTCTGCGGTCGGAGGGGATCGTCGTCGTCGACACTCCCGTGGGCGCCGCCCTCGAGGCGTATGCCGTCAACCTCGTCTCCGCGGCCGGGCTCGCCTCCGTGGCCGACGCCGCCGAACGCGACCTCGCCCGGATCCAGTGGGAGTCGCCCGAGCAGGCGTCCGCCACCACGGCGCTCCTGGAGCGCGACATCGCGGCGGCCCGCGAGTCCCACGCTCCTCCTGGGCCGGCACACGACGGGGCACCCCGACACCGCCGACACCCTTGACACCTTTGACACCCTTGACACCGGATAGTGGGACTCTCCAAGATTGGGGAGTCGCACTATCCAAGGGAGTCCTCGATGTCGCTGCTCACCGACCCACCCACCCTCGCCACGACGACCGCGGTCCTCTCCGACGCGTCGCGCACGACGGCAGGGATCCTGCTCATCGCGCTGGTCACCGTCGAGACCGGGGGGCTCTACCTCGTGAAGATCGTCCGGGGCGCCGCGCCGGCGACCGAGTTCCAGGAGAAGTTCGCGCGGGCCGGGCACGCCCACGCCGCCGTGCTGCTGCTCCTCGCCCTCATCTGCCAGGTCCTCGCCGACTCGACGCGTCAGACCGGGCCGCTCAGCTGGCTGTCGCGTTCGGGTGTCGCCGTGGCGGCCCTGCTCATGCCCGGCGGGTTCTTCTTCTCGTCGATGGGCCCGGGGCGGACCGAGCCCACCAGGCTCATCGCCCTCGTCTTCGCGGGCGCAGCCCTGCTCGCCGCCAGCCTGCTCTCGCTGGGGGCCGGCCTCCTGACCGCCTGACGACCCATGACGACCTACCCGTGACTTCGGGCCGCCGACGTGCGCAGAATGGCTGATGGTCACTCCAGCGAGCCCGTCCCGCCGACAGATCCTGACCGGCGCAGCAGCCTCCGTCGTTGCGTCCACCTCGACCCTTGCAGGCCCCGCCACCGCCGGTGAACGGCGTCGCGCCGGCCCCGCGCCCGAGACCGTGCCCCTCCCCGACGGCCTGCGTCCCGAAGGCATCACCTCGGGCCCGGGCACCCGCTTCTACGTCGGGTCGCTCGCCGACGGGCGGATCGTCGCCGGCGACCTGCTCGCCGGCACGTCGTCGACCCTGCTCGCCGGCGCGGCCGGTCGCGCCCTGCGTGGCCTGTTCTGGGACTCACGCACCAACCTCGTCTGGGCCGCGGGCAACGTCGGGGCCGTGGGCCACGTGTGGGCGGTCGACGGCACCACCGGCGCCGTCGTCCAGGACACCGTCGTGCCCGGCGCGGTCTTCCTCAACGACCTCGTCGTCGTCGGCAACGCCGTCTGGGTCACCGACTCGCGGGTCGTCCCCGACCGGCTCACGAGGATCGCCCTGACGGCCGGCGGAGCACCCACGGGCGCGGCGCCGACCTTCGTCCCGCTCGTCGGTGCCTGGCCGCAGGGCGACGGCAGCGCGGTCAACGCCAACGGGATCCGCGCCCTGCCCGACGGCAGCCTCATCCTCAACAACTCCAGGGTCGGCGGTCTGTGGCAGGTCGACCCGACGAGTGGCGAGACCGCCGCGATCCCCGTCAGCGGTGGCCCCGGCGTCACCGGGGGCGACGGCCTCGTCCTCGACGGCCACACCCTCTACAACGTGCGCGGCTCGGGTCAGCGCGAGGTCTCGGTGCTTCAGCTCGTCCCCGTCGGCAGCGCGTGGGCCGCGCGGTGGCGTGGCGCCCGCTCCGACGACACGCTTGACGTCCCGTCGACGGCAACGCTGGCCGGTGGGTGGCTGTGGGCGGTCAACGCCCGCTTCGGCGTGGCCTCCCCCGAGACCGCGTCGTACTGGGTGACGAGGCTGCCGGCGCGCTGACCTTCCACGGACCCCGGCGCCGCGGCCCCGGGTCGGCCTAGAGTCGGGTCGTGGACACCCAGACGCCGGTCATCTACCTCAGCCACGGCGCTCCGCCGCTCGCCGACGACGAGCGCTGGACGGGCGAGCTCGCGAGCTGGTCGACCGACCTGCCCAGGCCCACGAGCATCCTCGTCGTCTCCGCGCACTGGGAGCAGGCCCCGATCTCGGTGAGCTCGACGACCGCCGGCACCCCACTCCTCTACGACTTCTGGGGCTTCCCGCAGAAGTACTACGAGGTCACCTACGACGCCCCGCCCGCCACGCAGCTGGCCCAGTCGGTCGCCGGCCACCTCGGCGACGTGGGCGGTGGGCTGCACCAGGACCCGTCCCGCGGGCTCGACCACGGGGCCTACGTGCCGCTCGTCGAGATGTTCCCCCACGCCGACCTGCCCGTGCTCCAGCTGTCGATGCCGACCCTGGACCCCAAGGCGCTCTTCGAGATCGGCACCCGGCTCGCACCGCTGCGCGACGAGGGCACGCTCATCATCGGCTCGGGGTTCACGACCCACAACCTGCGTTGGTTCAACCCGCGAGCAGGTGCCGACAGCGCGCCTCCGAGCGCCTCCGCGGAGTTCGACCACTGGGCCGCCGAGGCCGTGGACGCGGGCGACGTCGACGCGATCCTCGACTTCATGGACAAGGCCCCTGCGGCCCGGGAGGCCCACCCGCGCACCGAGCACTGGGCACCGCTCTTCGTCAGCCTCGGCGCCGCTCACGCCGGTGGCGGCATCGACGGCCGGAGCGTCATCGACGGCTTCTGGTTCGGCCTGTCCAAGCGCTCCTGGCAGTTCGCCTGACCCACGGGGCACGCAAACGCGAGATGCCCTGTATGCCGGCGTCACGGCATACAGGGCATCTCGCGTTCTGGGGTCAGCCGCCGTGCCTGGGCTTGGGCTTCTTGCGCGGCGCGGGCCGGGTCGCGTCGTCCGGGACCGGCTCGACGTGGTCGGGGACGACCGTGGGACGCAGGCGCGCCCAGGTCATGAACCCGGCGGAGACCACCAGCAGGACCAGACCGGTCCAGAGGTTCGCGTTGACCCCGCCGGTCTTCTCGAGCTCCTTGTCCCCGAACAGACCCATGAGGGTGAGGATGATGCCGTAGAGACCGAGCAGCATCCCGATGAAGTTGCGGATGTCGAAGGCTCCGGCGGTCTTCTTGGTGTCAGCCATGTCGAGAACCTCCTAGAAGGCGACGTTGAGGATGAGGACGAGGACACCCGCGATGACCGCGAGCGGGATCGTGCGCTGGAACCACGGGCGGGCCGCCTCGTCCGGGTCGACGAGGTCCTCCTTGGGCGTCTCGGAGTAGACGAGACCCTTCAGCTCGGAGGCCGGCTTGGGCGTGGTGACCAGTGACACCGCGACCGACACGATGATGTCGACGACGAAGGCGGTCGAGGCGGCGACGAAGCTCGCGCCCTGACCCTCGAGCGGGATGACCCCGAGGCTCGCCGTGCCGAACGCGTCCTTGGACAGGAAGGCCACGAGGACGGCGGAGAGGGTTCCGGCGACGAGGCCGGTCCAACCCGCTGTCGGCGTCATCCGCTTCCAGAACATGCCGAGGATGAACGTCGCGAAGAGCGGGGCGTTGAAGAACCCGAACAGCGTCTGGAGGTAGTCCATGATGTTCGAGAACCCGCCGGCGATCGACGCCGTGAAGATCGCGATGATCGTCGCGGCCACCGTCGCCAGACGCCCGATCCGCAGGTAGTAGTCGTCGCTGCGGTCCTTGCGGATGTAGCGCTCCCACAGGTCGTAGCTGAAGACCGTGTTGAACGCGGAGATGTTGGCCGCCATGCCCGCCATGAACGCCGCGAGGAGACCGGCGATGGCCAGTCCGAGGAGGCCGTTGGGCAGGACGTCGCGCATGAGCAGGAGGAGCGCGTCGTTGTACTTGACGTCCCCGCTCGCGCCACCGGTCGGTGTGCCGCCGTTCTTGAGATCCATGATCTCCTTCACCAGCACCGCCGCGACCATGCCGGGGAGGATGACGATGAACGGCACGAACATCTTGGGGAAGGCGCCGATGATCGGGGTCTTGCGCGCCGACGAGATCGAGTTCGAGGCCATGGCGCGCTGGACCTCGACGAAGTTCGTCGTCCAGTAGCCGAAGGACAGGACGAAGCCGAGACCGAAGACGATGCCGATGACCGAGAGGAAGCCGGAGTCGAAGCCGGTGAGGGCCTGACCGGGCCAGGACTCGAGCTGCTGGGCAGCCGGCGCCACCTCGGCCTTGGCCGGTGCGGCCTCGGCGAAGGCCGTGATCTTGTCCTTGAGGCCGCCGTAGCCGCCGACGCGGTGCAGGCCGATGAGGGTGAGCGGCAGCAGCGAGGCGACGATGACGAAGAACTGGAGCACCTCGTTGTAGATCGCCGCCGAGAGGCCACCGAGCGTGATGTAGGAGAGCACGATCGCCGCGGCGACGATGAGGGCGACCCACAGGGGCCAGCCGAGCAGCGCCTGGACGATCGACCCCAGGAGGAAGAGGTTGACGCCGGCGATGAGGAGCTGCGCGATGGCGAAGCTGATGGCGTTGACGAGGTGGGCCCCGGTGCCGAAGCGCCGGAACATGAACTCGGGGACCGACCGCACCTTCGAGCCGTAGTAGAAGGGCATCATGACGATGCCGAGGAAGAGCATCGCCGGGATGGCGCCCACCCAGAAGTAGTGGACCGTCGGCAGGCCGTACTGCGCGCCGTTGGCCGACATGCCCATGATCTCGACGGCGCCGAGGTTGGCCGAGATGAACGCCAGGCCCGTCACCCATGCCGGCAGCGACCGGCCGGACAGGAAGAAGTCGATGGAGTCGGAGACGGCGCGTCGGGCGGCGAGCCCGATGCCCATGACGAACGCGAAGTACAGCGCGACGATGAGGTAGTCGACGACGTTCGCGTCGATGAGCGGTTCAGCAGCCGCCAGGGCTACCGGTGCGAGGGTCGATGGCATCAGCGGCATCCTCCGGGTCGACGTCGGCTCCGTGAGCCCGAACGCCGTTCAACCTACTCTCGCGCCGGTCGCCGTGCCGGGTGGAGGCCCGGCAGTCTTCGGCGGTCGCTGCTGGTCAGCGGCTCGGGTCTAGGCGCTCCGTGATCCAGCCGCCGAGCTCGACGAGCAGCTCGAGGGTGACGCCGTGGCCGCCCGGGTCCCGGTGCGAGCGGGTCGTGGCACCGGAACCGGCGGTGAGGTGCTCCCACGTGCGGTCGAGCAGCTCGCGCGGGATGACGTGGTCCTGGTCGCCCTGCGCGACGAAGGTGTGCGCCCCCTCGAGGCCGCCCGGCGTCACCGCCAGCCCCGCGTCGAACGGAAGCGTGCCGTGGAGGACCGCGACGCCGGCATACCTCGTGGGGTCCTGCAGGAGCAGGCCACCGGCGAACGCCGCGCCGCCGCTGAAGCCGACGAGGACGCCGGGGCGACCCACCGGGGCCACCTCGTCGAGCCACGTCGTGAACCACGCCGTCGTCTCGGCGAGCGACTCGGCGACGGGACGGCCGATGCCCCGGTTGGCGAACCAGGCGTAGCCGCCTCCCTCCGCGATGGGCGCCCGGACCGCGGCGTATGCCGGCCCCTCCGGCAGGTGCCCGGCGAGCGTGAGGATCTGGCGCTCGTCCGAGCCGCGGCCGTGGAGGAGGACGACGAGGGGCGTCGCGGGGTCGGCGGTTCGGGCTGCGTCGCCGCCGGCCGTTGCCACGACCGGCGCAGCGAAGTCCGTCACGCGGAGGCCTCGGTGACGATGCGACCGGCGGTGTGGACACCGCTCCACTCGCGGATCGCGCCGGGGAGGTCGAGCGGGAGCACCGGTGCGAGGTCGTCGAACTCGCCCCACTTCTCGGTGGGGAGCATCCACATGATCTCGAACTCGTTGCCGTCGGGGTCCATGCCGTAGACGCTCTTGGTGGCGCCGTGGTCGGACTCGCCGGTGTAGCCGCCGACCTGCTGGAGGAGGTCGCGGGCGGTCTGGAGGTCCTCGATCGCGTCGACCTGCCAGGCGAGGTGGTACAGGCCGAGGCCGCGGGTCTTGGGGGCGGCGTTCTGGCCCACACCGAAGAGGCCGAGGTCGTGGTGGTTGCCCGAGCGCGGCAGGCGGAGGAAGGCCGCACCCATCCGCGGCTCGCTCGCGGCGATCTCCATGCCGAAGACCTGGGTGTAGAACGCGACGGACCGGTCGAGGTCGGCGACGTAGAAGACGGCGTGGTTGAGACGGACGGGGTTGATGCTCACGGCTGCTCTCCTGGGTGATTAGTTGTTATGACAACTATCCTAACGGAGATCCGGGCAGCGTTGTTCCACGGGTCCTCGGGGGCGGGCAGCGCGGGCCAGGCGGGTCGGGCGGGTCGGGCGGGGCGGTCAGGAGGTGGCGCGACGGTCCTGCGGCGCGTCACCCATGGGGTCGACCTTCGTGAGGATGGCCGCGAGCGCCTCGGACAGGGCGAGCACCTGCTCCCGGGACAGCGGGTCGAAGACGTGGGCGCGCACGCTCGCGAGGTGACCCGGCGCGGCCTCCGCGAGTGCTGCGAACCCGTCGTCGGTGAGGGCTGCGTTGATGGCCCGCTTGTCCTCGGGCGCGACCGACCGCTCGACGAGCCCGCGGTCCTCGAGGCGCTTGACGACGTGCGACAGGCGGGGCAGCGTCGCGTTGGTCTGCAGGCCCAGCTGCGTCATCCGCAGGGTGCGCTCGGGGGCGTCGGAGAGCATCGCGAGCACCTGGTACTCGAAGTGCGTGAACCCGCTCTCGCGCCGCAGCTGCTGGTCCAGGACGCCGGGCAGCCGCTCGTTCACGGCGACGAGCCGCAGCCACGCCGTCATCTCCGCCTGGTCGAGCCACCGCGGCTCACTGGTGTCGTTCACCCGTCGACCTTATCCGCGGACTCGGGAATGGACGGGCGTCGTGGTTAGTTGTAGATTGAAGTAACCGCAGAAGTCCCCACCTCGGAAGGCAGTCTCGACATGACCAGCATCACCATCTTCGGCAGCGGCACCATGGGCACCGCCATCGCGGGCATCGCCGGCAACGGCGACAACGACGTCCAGGTCCTCGGCAAGGCCGACGCGGCCACCGCCGTCACCGGCGACGTCGTCGTCCTCGCGGTCCCCTACGGCGAGGTCGCCGGCATCGTCGAGGCCCGTCGCGACCAGCTCGCCGGCAAGGTCGTCATCGACATCACCAACCCGGTGGACTTCGAGACGTTCGACTCGCTCACCGTGCCCGCCGACTCCTCCGCCGCCGCGGTCATCGCCGAGGCCCTGCCCGAGGCCAAGGTCGTCAAGGCGTTCAACACCACCTTCGGTGGCACCCTCGTCGCCAAGGAGGTCGGCCCCATTCCCACGACCGTCCTCATCGCGGGCGACGACGCCGACGCCAAGGCCCTCGTGACCGAGGTCGTGGAGGCCGGTGGCCTCACGGTCATCGACGCGGGTGCCCTCAAGCGGGCCCGTGAGCTCGAGGCCCTCGGCTTCCTCCAGATCACCCTCGCCGCCGCCGAGAAGGTCTCCTGGAACGGCGGTTTCGGCGTCATCCGCTGACCCCCGCCCCCAACGCAACAGCGTCCGCAACTCTGGTCACCTTCTCGACCAGGGTTACGGACGCTGTCGTATGCCGTCCCCTTGCGTCCGCAACTCTGGTCACCGTCTCGACCAGGGTTGCGGACGCAAGCCACGGAGGGCCGGCCTACTCGACGGGTTCGGCGACGGCGGAACGGAACTGTGCGGCATACAGGTCCGCGAAGGCACCACCGGCGGCGAGCAGGTCCGCGTGCGAGCCCTGCTCGACGATCCGGCCGTTCTCCATGACGAGGATGAGGTCGGCGTCGCGGATCGTCGAGAGCCGGTGCGCGATGACGAAGCTCGTCCGGTCCTGGCGCAGTGCCGACATCGCCCGCTGGACGAGCTGCTCGGTGCGTGTGTCCACCGACGACGTCGCCTCGTCGAGGATGAGCAGCGCCGGGTCCGAGAGGAACGCGCGGGCGATGGTCACAAGCTGCTTCTCGCCGGCGCTGATGTTGCCACCCTCGGCGTCGAGCACCGTGTCGTAGCCGTCGGGCAGCGAGTGCACGAAGCGGTCGACATAGGTCGCCTGGGCCGCCGCGACGACCTCGTCGTCGGTGGCGTCGGGCCGGCCGTAGGCGATGTTGTCGCGGATGGTCCCGCCGAACAGCCACGTGTCCTGGAGCACCATGCCGATCTCGCTGCGCAGGTTGTGCCGTGACAGGTCGGTGATGTCGACGCCGTCGAGGGTGATCCGACCGGCGTCGAGCTCGTAGAACCGCATGATGAGGTTGACGAGCGTCGTCTTGCCGGCGCCGGTGGGGCCGACGATGGCGACCATCTGGCCGGGCTCGACGGTGAGGTCCAGACCCTCGATGAGCGGCTTGTCGGGGGTGTACGAGAACGACACGCCCTCGAACTCGACACGCCCGTGCGGGTCGTCGAGCACGGTCGGCGCACCGGCCTCGGCCCGCTGCTCGGGAGCGTCGAGCACCTCGAACACCCGCTCGGCAGAGGCGACCCCGGACTGCATGAGGTTCGCCATGGACGCGACCTGGGTGAGCGGCTGGGTGAACTGGCGCGAGTACTGGATGAACGCCTGGACGTCACCGAGGGTCATCGACCCGCTCGCCACGCGCAGCCCGCCGACGACGGCGATGATGACGTAGTTGAGGTTCCCGATGAACATCATCGTCGGCATGATGATGCCGCTGACGAACTGCGCGCCGAACCCGGCGTCGAAGAGGTCGTCGTTCTTGGCCCGGAACGCCGCCCGTGCCTCCTCCTGCCGCCCGAAGACCTTGACGAGCTGGTGACCGGTGAACGTCTCCTCGACGATGCCGTTGAGCTCGCCGGTCGACTTCCACTGCTGCACGAAGTGCTTCTGCGAGCGCTTGCCGATGACGGCCGTGACGACCATCGTCACCGGGATCGTCACGAGCGCGATGAGCGCCAGCAGCGGCGAGATCCACAGCATCATGCCGACCATCGCGACGACGGTGAGCAGCGAGGTGAGCAGCTGGCTCAGGGTCTGCTGCAGGCTCTGCGAGACGTTGTCGATGTCGTTGGTGACCCGGCTGAGCAGCTCGCCCCGCG
Organism: Knoellia locipacati; assembly: GCF_007992835.1. GTDB lineage: Bacteria > Actinomycetota > Actinomycetes > Actinomycetales > Dermatophilaceae > Knoellia > Knoellia locipacati. The sequence goes on along the minus strand of NZ_BKBA01000008.1, from coordinate 212,296 downwards.
GCTGGTTGTCGAAGTACGGCAGCGGCAGCCGGTTGAGCTTGTCCTCGACGTCGCGCCGCAGGTTGAAGATCGTCCGGTTGACCGCCCCGGTGAGGATCCAGCCCATGGCCCACTGGAGCAGGCTGGCGACGACATAGATGCCGAGCACGAGGAGCAGCACCCGGCCGACGGCGCCGAAGTCGATGCCGACCCCGGGGACGAGGTGCGGCATGCCCTCGACCATGTCGGCGAAGGTGTCCTGGCCGCGTGCCCGCAGACCGGCGACGATCTGCGCGACCGTGCCCTCGGACGGCAGCTGCTTGCCGACGACCCCGGCGAAGATGAGGTCGGTGGCACGCCCGAGGATCTTCGGCCCGATGGCGTTGAGACCGACGCTCGCGAGCGCAAAGGCCAGGACGGCATACAGGGAGAGGCGTTCGGGTCGCAGGAGGCCGAGCAACCGCCTGGCCGACGACCGGAAGTTCGTCGACTTCTCGCCCGGCTGCCCGATCCGCATGTGCGGCGGGCCGCCGCGCTGGGTGGCGCCGGGGCCGCGGCGCTGCTCGGCGGCCTTCTCCTCCTCGGTGAGGATCCGGTCGGTGCTCATGCTGCCGCCTCCTCTGCGCTGCGCTGGCTCTCGACGATCTCGAGGTAGGTCGGGCAGGTCTCGAGGAGCTCGTCGTGGGTGCCCGAGCCGACCACCGCGCCGTCCTCGAGGACGATGATGTGGTCGGCGTCGATGATCGTCGAGACCCGTTGTGCGACAACGACAACCGTCGTATGCCGGGTGACCGGCTTGAGTGCCGCCCGGAGCCTCGCGTCCGTGGAGAGGTCGAGGGCCGAGAAGCTGTCGTCGAAGAGGTAGACGTCGGGCTTGGCGACGAGGGCGCGCGCGATGGCGAGGCGCTGGCGCTGGCCACCCGAGACGTTGGTGCCGCCCTGGGCGATGGCACTGTCGAGCCCCTCGGGCATGGCGCGCACGAAGTCCTCGGCCTGCGCGATCCGCAGCGCCTCCCAGAGGTCGTCGTCGGTCGCGTCGGCGTCGCCGTAGCGCAGGTTGGAGGCGACGGTGCCGGTGAAGAGGTACGGCTTCTGGGGCACGAGACCGATCCGCCCCCACACGTCCTCGAGGGTGGCGTCACGCACGTCGACCCCGGCGAGGAGGACCTCGCCGTCGGTGACGTCGTAGAGGCGCGGGATGAGCGAGAGCAGCGTCGACTTGCCCGACCCGGTGCTGCCGATGATCGCAGTCGTGCGACCGGGCTCGGCGGTGAGCGAGACGCCCTGCAGCACAGGCACATCGGCGCCCGGGTAGGCGAACTCGACGTTGCGCAGCTCGACCGACGTGCCGCCCGCGGGCAGCGTCGTCGGCTGGATCGGCTGGACGACGGTGGAGGCCGTGTCGAGCACCTCGGCGATGCGCCCGGCCGAGACCGTCGCACGCGGGATCATCATCGACATGAAGGTCGCCATCATCACCGACATGAGGATCTGCATGAGGTAGGCCATGAACGCCGTGAGGGCGCCGATCTGCATCTGGCCGCTGTCGACGCGCTGGGCCCCGAACCAGAGCACCGCGACGGTCGAGGCGTTGAAGATGACCATGACGATCGGGAAGACGAGCGCCATGAGGCGGCCGACGGCCAGGGCCGTGCCGGTGTACTGGGTGTTGGCCTCGGCGAAGCGGGCGCGCTCGTGGTCCTCGCGGACGAAGGCACGCACGACCCGGATGCCGGTGATCTGCTCGCGCAGCACGCGGTTGACCCAGTCGACCGACTCCTGCATGAGGCGGAAGTTCGGGATCATCCGGCGGATGACGAGCGCGACGCAGAGCGCGAGCAACGGCACGGCGACGGCCACGAGCCACGACAGCCCGACGTCCTCGCGCAGGGCCATGACGATGCCGCCGACCATCATGATCGGCGCCGACACCATCATCGCGGCCCCCATGAAGACGACCGTCTGGACCTGGGTCACGTCGTTGGTGTTGCGCGAGATGAGGGTCGGCGCACCGAAGCGGGACACCTCCTGGGCCGAGAAGTCCCCGACCTTGGCGAAGATGCCCGCGCGCAGGTCGCGCCCGAGACCGGCAGCGGCCTTCGCGCCGAGGTAGGTCGCGGCGACCGTGGCCGCGATCTGGACGAGCGACACGGCGAGCATCCAGCCGCCGGTCGTGACGATGTAGCCGGTGTCGCCCTTGGCGACGCCCTCGTCGATGATCTTGCCGTTGAGGCTCGGCAGGTAGAGCGAGGCGATGGTGCCCGCCAGCTGGAGCAGGACGAGCACGACGAGCGACCCGCGGTAGGGCCGCAGGTAGTCGCGCATGAGTCGGAGCAGCACTACGTCTTCTTCCTCGAGGTGGTGGGAGAGGGGGTGGCCGGGGTGGGGGCCGAGATGGTGGCCGGGGTGGGGGCCGAGATGGTGGCCGGGGTGGTGGCCGGCGGGAGGGCGGTGCGGTCGAGGGCACCCTCGAGCAGCACGTCGACGAGCTCCTCCGGGGTGGACGACTCGCCGCCGAGCATGGGATGGACGCTCGAGAGGGTGAGCATCCGCAGGTAGCCGATGAACTGCCTGGGGCTGACCCGCAGCAGCTCCGCATCGGTGCCGATGAGCTCGACGAACGCCGCGTCGAGCTCGGCGGTCGCCTCCTCGCGGCGCTTGTGGGCGTCGCCGTCGTGCTTCGGCGGCCGCATCGGCTGGCCCGACGCGTGGAGCACCGTCATGAGGGCGAAGACGCCCTCGAGGTGGCTCTGCATGATCGCGACCGCGGCGGCGAGCCGGTCGCGCAGGCAGAGCGCCCGCTCGACCTCGGCCAGCTCAACGAGCAGCGTCGAGTTGTCGAACGCGTCGTGGACCGTCGCGTCGATGAGGTCTTCCTTGCTGTCGAAGACCCGGAAGATCGTGCCCTCGGCGATGCCTGCCGCGCGGGCGATCTCCTTGGTGCTGACGACCCGCCCCTTCTCACGGAGCAGCGGCATCGTCACGGCGATGATCGAGGCCCGACGGTCGTCGGCGCTCATGGCCGGGGCGCGAGGAGGAGTCACGCCTCCAAGTATGAGTGAGTGAGCACTCACTCACAACTGTCTTTCCCGCGTGCTCAGATCACGGGGCATCCGGCCTGCGAGGGCTGCTTCACTCACTCGCAGGCAGGCTCGTCAGGCCGGGTCGGACTCCTCGCGCGCCACATTGGCGTCGGTCGAGCCGCCCTCGTCGGGGTCGTTGACGTCGGGGGTGTCGGGCACGCTGTCGGCTCCCCCGAGCGCGGTCTCGGGGTTGAGGGTGCTGGACCCCGCTTCGGACACGGTGCCGTCCTGGTCGCCCTGCTGGTCGCTGTCCGGGTGCTGGCTCATGTCCCCAACATAGGCGCGCGCGGCCGTCGGGCGCGGGGCAGCCGCGGACTCAGTCGTTCAGTCCGTCGGGCGGACGAGCAGGCCGTCCTTGGCGGCGTCCCGGACGAACGCCACGACCTCACGCTCGGTCTCGTCGGCGTCGAGCTCGAGGATCCCCGCGATCGCGCCGACGGCCTGCCTCGGCGTGAGCTCGCCGTCCGCGACCGAGAGGTATGCCGCGGTGACCGTCGTGAGCTGGATGACGCGTCCCAGCCCGCTCCCCTGCCGGGCGACGATGACCGACGGGTCGGAGGCGCCGGGGAGCGTGTGCCGCTCCTCGGTGACGTCGGGAGTGGCCTTCCACGCCTGGTCGAGCACGTCGTCGTCCGAGTGCTCGGCGAGCCAGACCCGGGCCTCGAGCCCGACCCGGACCGTGTCACCCATCGCCGGCGGCACCGGCCCCCGCTCGTCCATGAGGTCGACGAACGGCTCGCGGTCGCCGGTGGGGCGGTGCAGCGTGATCACCCCGAAGCCGATCGACTCGATGTCGCGAGACGCGAAGTCGTCGAGCCACGCGGCATACATCGCGTCGAAGTCCGCGGTCCCCGCGTGGTGACCACCGTCGCGCGACCAGGTCTCGGCGTACTCTGCGGGGTCCTGGACCTCGCGCTGGACCACCCACGCGTCGACACCGGCGCCGTCCAGCCACGAGCCGACGCGCTCGGTCCACGTCGAGCCGCGCGGCACCTCCCAGTTGCCGAGGAACTGGGCCACTCCCCCCGGCTCGAGGTGCTCGCCGACCGAGCGCACGAGCCCGGCGACCACGGCGTCACCGGCGGCGCCGCCGTCGCGGTACTCGAAGAGCGGCACCTCGCCCGAGCGCGGCGTGATGACGAACGGCGGGTTGCTCACGACGAGGTCGAAGCGCTGTCCCGCGACGGGTTCGAGCATCGAGCCGGACCGCACGTCCCACGTGCACCCGTTGAGGGCGGCGTTGAAGCGGGCGAAGGCCAGGGCCCGCTCCGAGAGGTCGGTGACGACGATGTGGTCGGCGTGGCTGCCGAGGTGGAGCGCCTGGACGCCGCAGCCCGTGCCGAGGTCGAGGGCGCTGCTCACCGGTCGGCGGATGGTCCACTGCGCGAGGGTCGTCGAGGCTCCGCCGATGCCGAGCACGTGGTCCTCGCGCACCGGCGAGCCGGTGGCCACCTCGGCGAGGTCGGAGGCGACCCACCAGTGACTCTCGTCGGACGCGTAGGGACGGATGTCGAAGCGCGCGACGACGCCGTCACCCTCCTCGGTGACGAGCCCGAGGGCGACGGCGCCGTGCACGCGCAGCCTCGGCAGGGCGCGCTCGACCTCGCTGGCGTCGACCGGGTCGCCGAGGGTGAAGAGCCGGATCAGGGTGGCCGCCGGCGACGACGACGCACTCGCCACCCGGCGGGCGGGCAGGGGCTGCTCACGCCCGAGCGCGGAGCTGGCGAGCGGACCGAGGACGTCGAGCACACCGGTGACGGTGAACTCCGCGGCGGCAAGGTCGGTGCGCAGGCGGGCGACGAGGTCCTCGTCGACGTGCGGGACGGGAGCAGACATGGCGCCAGCCTAGGGCGCAGCCCTCACCCGCCCAGCGCCGCGACTCGATGCCGCGAGACGACCACGTGTTCACGAGCGACCCACCTCTGACTGGGCGTCTGCGCAAGAACTGGTCGTCTCGACCTCACGCTGCGTCGAACCACGTGTTCCGCGGCTGCCTCTCCACGCCCTGCGCCGCGAGCTTGGCGGCCATCTGGGTCGGCCGGGCCGCATCCGCCCAGACCCATCGCGCCATTCGGCGCTGCGTGGCCCGGATCCTGTCCTCGCGACGCTTCTCGCGCCACAGCACCTCGGCCGCCTCCTCGGACGTCGCCCCAGCTGGCACGGCGTACTTCGTGCGGCCGTCGAACTCGCCGACCACCCTCTCGCGCTCCCAGCCGAAGTCACCGATGCCCGCGAGACCGTCGGCATCCTCGATCACGACCTGCAGCCTCGGTCGGGGGATGTTGAGCCGGAACATCTGGACCCGCGAGAGCGACTCGCCCACCGACATGGCGCCGGCCTCTGCGAACGCCACCACGAGGGCGGCCCTGGCTCGGCCACGCGCACCACCGGGGACCAGGTCGAGCTCGGCCTCCAGGTCCTCGCGGGTGCACAGCCCGTGGTGCAGCGCATGGTCCACGGCCGCCACGGAGTCGGTCAGCTCCTCCGTCCGCGCCACGTCGATCAGCGTCCTGACCAGCGGTGTCACCGGAAGGCCGGCGACCCGCTCCACCTCCGAGACGGGCACCTGGGCGCTGTGGCGGCGGACGGCACCGGAGGAGTGCGCACCGCTGACGGTGACGTCGACCCGCGCCGGCCACGCGGTGACGCGCGGCAGCCGCCAGAGCGCCGCAGCCGCGCTGTGAGAGAACGGCGGAGGGTCGCCACCGGTCATCTGCAGGGCTGTCGCCTGAACGAGCGCCGAGTGGCGCTGACCGGGAGTGAGCGTCGACCACACGTGGGCGCGAACCACCACGCCCCGTCGCACCTTGGTCCACTTCGGCCCGCCGGCAGGGTCGCGGTCCTCGGGGGTCTCGCCCAGCCGGCGCAGGTCCGCGGTCGGGCGCAGCAGACCCGGCGGGAACGGCTCAGGACGTGATGCGGGCATGGTCGATCGTGGCATCTGGGGCGCATCCGGCCGCGGCGTCATCCACAGCCCAGGACGAGACGACCACTGGTTCACGAACCGGCCAGGCAGAGGTGCTCGTCTCGCCATGACGTGGTGGTCTGGGCGCCCCAGTCGGGGGGCGCACAGCACGGCGGCCGGCTCACCCTCTCGGGTGGGCCGGCCGCCGTGTCACTGCGTGGCGTATGCCGTGTGCTCGCCTCAGCGCTGCGCGGGCACCTCGAGCGAGTCGTCGTTCTCGAGCGAGTCGTCGACCCGCTCGCCGGGCTCGGTGACGGCACCGGAGTCGGGCGCGGAGGCGTCGTACTCCTCGACACCCTCGACGTCGTCGTCGTCGCCGCCGATGGCGAGGTCGCGACGCTTCGAGATCGCAACCGCCGCGACGACGATGATGAGGCCGACGGCAGCGATGCCGTAGCGGATCGGGGCCGACTCGCTCTCGCCGACGGAGAGGATGACGATCGCCGGCGCGATGAGCACCGCGACGAGGTTCATGACCTTGATGAGCGGGTTGATGGCCGGACCGGCGGTGTCCTTGAACGGGTCACCGACGGTGTCACCGATGACGGTCGCCTCGTGGGCCGCACTGCCCTTGCCGCCGTGGTTGCCGTCCTCGACGATCTTCTTGGCGTTGTCCCAGGACCCGCCGGAGTTCGCGAGGAAGACGGCCATGAGGCAGCCGGTGCCGATCGCGCCGGCGAGGAAGCCCGCGAGGGCCCCGATGCCGAGGCCGAAGCCGATGACGACCGGGCTCAGCGCGGCGAGCAGACCGGGGGTCGTGAGCTCGCGCAGCGAGTCCTTGGTGCAGATGTCGACGACCTTGCCGTACTCCGGCTTGGTCGTGCCCTCCATGATCCCGGGGATCTCGCGGAACTGCCGACGCACCTCGAACACGATGGCGCCGGCCGCACGCGTCACCGCGTTGATGGCCAGACCCGAGAAGAGGAACACCACGGCCGAGCCGAGCAGGAGCCCGACGAGCGTGGACGGGTTGGTCACGAGCGCCTGGGCGTTCTGGATGACCTTGTTGCCGGCCTCGATCTGGCTCGGGTCGAGCTTGGTGGCGTCGATCTCGTTGATCGCCGACTGCCAGGCGTCGGTGTAGGAGCCGAACAGCGCGGTCGCGGCGAGCACGGCCGTCGCGATGGCGATGCCCTTGGTGATGGCCTTGGTCGTGTTGCCGACCGCGTCGAGCTCGGTGAGGATCTGCGCGGCCTCCGCGTCGACGTCGCCCGACATCTCGGCGATGCCCTGGGCGTTGTCCGAGACCGGCCCGAACGTGTCCATGGCGACGATGACGCCGACGGTCGTGAGCAGACCACAGCCGGCGAGCGCGATGAGGAACAGCGAGAGCGCGACCGACCCGCCACCGAGGAGGAAGGCGAGGTAGACCGCGCCACCGATGATCGCCGCGGTGTAGACGGCGGACTCGAGGCCGACGCCGATGCCCGAGAGGACGACGGTCGCCGCGCCGGTGAGCGAGGTGCGGGCGACGTCCTTGGTCGGGCGCTTGTCGGTGCCGGTGAAGTGACCGGTGAGCCAGAGGATGATCGCCGCGAGGACGATGCCGATGACGACGGCGAGGATCGCGGTGATGCGCGGGTTGCCCTCGAGCGCGCTGATCGCCTCGTCGCGGGCGCCGAGGTCGGCGAACGTCGAGGGAAGGTAGAGCCAGGCGGCGATGCCCGAGAGCACGGCGGCGATGGCTGCGGAGATGTAGAAGCCGCGGTTGATCGCGTCGAGCGCGCTCTCACCGGCGCGTGCCTTGGTGATGAAGACACCGATGAGCGCGGTGACCGCACCGATCGCCGGGACGAGCAGCGGGAAGACGAGGCCGTAGGAGCCGAAGGCCACGGAGCCGAGGATGAGAGCGGCAACGAGCATCACGGCATACGACTCGAAGAGGTCTGCCGCCATGCCGGCGCAGTCACCCACGTTGTCACCGACGTTGTCGGCGATCGTCGCGGCGTTGCGCGGGTCGTCCTCGGGGATACCGGCCTCGACCTTGCCGACGAGGTCGGCGCCGACGTCGGCGGCCTTGGTGAAGATGCCACCGCCGACGCGCATGAACATGGCGAGCAGGGCGGCGCCGAAGCCGAAGCCCTCGAGCACCTTGGGGGCGTCGGCCTTGTAGATGAGGACGACGATCGAGGCGCCGAGCAGGCCCAGGCCGACGGTCGCCATGCCGACGGTGCCGCCGGTGCGGAAGGCGATGCGCATGCCCTCGTCGCGGCCGTTCTCACCGCGCGAGGCGGCGGCGACGCGGACGTTGGCCTTCGTGGCGAGCTTCATGCCGAGGTAACCGATCGCGGCCGAGAAGACCGCACCGACGATGAAGAAGCCGGAGCGACCCAGCTTGACGCCCAGGTCGGGTGCCGGCAGGAGGAGCAGGAGCCCGAAGACGAGCACGACGAAGACGCTGAGCGTCTTGAACTGCCGTGTGAGGTAGGCCTGCGCCCCCTCCTCGACGGCGGCGCCGATCTCGCGCATCTTGTCTGTTCCGGTGTCCGCACGAAGGACCTGCTGCCGGAAGACGAAGCCCATGGCGAGGGCGATCACGGCGATGACCGCGACCCCCACGACGAGCGTGACGTTCGATCCGGTGAGGTCCAGCGTGGAACTCGCCTCGGCCGGTGCGAGCGCGAGTGCAGCCATTCCATCCTCCTTGACGGGTGCGCGCCTCGGGGCCCGGACCGTATGCCGCAGGCAGGCGCGGGGTGGACCTTACCCGGTGACTCAGGTCACAAACAGGGGCGGGACCTCGGTGTGACTGCTGTCACCCCGGGGCAGAGGTGGTGGCGGAGGTGCCGGAGGTCAGGCGGTGACCTCGGGGTCAGCCGTCTCGTCGACGGACGCGAGCGCGGAGTCCACGGAGTCGTGGATCGGCAGGACGCGGTCGAGCCCGGTGATGGCGAAGAGGCGCAGGATCCGCTCGTCCGTGCAGACAACGCGCAGCGAGCCGCCGACCTTGCGCAGGACCTTGAGCCGGCCGACGAGCACGCCGAGCCCGGTCGAGTCGATGAAGCTGACCCCCGAGAGGTCGACGACGACCTTGGTCTGGTCGGCGGCGACGCGCTCCTCGAGCGCGGACCGCAGCTGCGGTGCGGTGTAGACGTCGACCTCACCGGACACGGTCATGATGGCGACGTCGTCGCGTTCGGTCCTCGACAGGCTCAGCTTCACTGGGGCCGGCTCCTAGCTCTCGTGCATCCGCATCTCGGATCTCTTCTCGTGCGCACCGCCGCGGGCCGTGGAGCCGTCAACGGTGTCGGTGCACGCGCATACGGTAACCCCATGTCGTCATCCGCCGAGCCGACTGCGCTCCTTGCCGCCCTCGCGGCCGGGGACCGCAGCACCCGGCTGCGCCACGTCGAGCACCTGCCGGCCCGCGCGGCGCAGCTCGCGCAGTGGCCCGAGTGGGTCGCGACCCCCGTCCTGTCGAGCCTCACGGGCAGCGGCATCGCGCAGCCGTGGTCACACCAGCGTGAGGCCATGGACCTGGCCCACGCCGGCTCGCACGTCGTCCTCTCGACCGGCACCGCCTCGGGCAAGAGCCTGGGCTACCTCGTGCCGGCGCTCTCCGCGGTCATCGACGGGCTCGACGCCCCGACCGGGCGGGGAGCCACCGTCCTCTACGTCGCGCCCACCAAGGCCCTCGCCGCCGACCAGCTGGCGCGCATCGAGGCGCTGGCGATCCCGGGCGTGCGCGCGGCGACCTATGACGGCGACACCCCCACCGACGAGCGCCGCTGGATCCGTGAGCACGCCAACGTCATCCTCACCAACCCCGACCTGCTCCACCACTCGCTGCTGCCGGGCCACCAGCACTGGTCGCCGTTCCTGCGGGCGCTGCGCTACGTCGTCATCGACGAGTGCCACATCTACCGCGGCGTCTTCGGCTCACACGTCTCCTCGGTGCTGCGCCGGCTGCGCCGGGTGACGACCCGCTATCGCGCCCAGCCCACCTTCGTGCTCGCCTCCGCGACCGTGAGCCACCCTGCGTCCCACGCCTCCCGTCTCATCGGTATGCCGGTGAGCGCCGTCGAGGTCGACGGCTCACCTCGCGAGGCGCTCACCTTCGCCCTGTGGGAGCCACCCATGGTCGACGACAGCCGCCGATCGGCGACGACGGAGGCCGCCGAGCTGCTCGCCGAGCTCGTCGAGCGTGACGTGCAGACCCTGGCGTTCGCCCGGAGCCGGGCCGGGGTCGAGGGTCTGGCCTCGTCCGCGCGTCGACGGCTCGGGCAGGTGGGCGGGACGCCCGAGGCGACGGTCGCGGCATACCGGGGCGGTTATCTCCCCCAGGAGCGTCGCGAGCTCGAGCGCGCCCTGCGCGACGGTGAGCTCCGCGGGCTCGCGGCCACCAACGCCCTCGAGCTCGGGGTCGACATCAGCGGGCTCGACGCGGTGCTCATGGCGGGGTGGCCGGGGCGGCGCGCCAACCTCTGGCAGCAGGCCGGGCGCGCCGGGAGGTCGGGTCGCGCGTCGCTCGCGATGTTCATCGCCGCCGACGACCCGCTCGACACCTATCTGCTCGACCACCCCGAGGCGATCTTCGGGGCTCCGATCGAGTCGACCGTCATGGACCCGGCCAACCCGCACGTCCTCGCGCCGCACCTCGCCGCGGCGGCGCACGAGCTGCGGCTGACCGAGGCCGACCTGCCGATGTTCGGCACCGGCGCCCGTGGGGTTCTCGACCTGCTCGTCGAGCGCGGGATCGTGCGACGACGCCCGACCGGCTGGTTCTGGGCCCGTGACGACCGGCCGGGCGACCACGTCAACCTGCGCGGGACCACCGAGGTCGTCTCGATCGTCGAGCGCCGCAGTGGACGGGTCCTCGGGACCATCGACGAGGCCTCGGCCCACTCGCAGGTCCACACCGGCGCCGTCCACGTGCACCAGGGCGACCCGTTCGTCGTCACCGACCTCGACCTGGAGTCGGCGACGGCGACCGTGGTGCGGGGCGACCCGGGATGGAGTACGCACTCGCAGTCGCGCAGCTCGTTCGAGATCCTCGGCGCCCAGCGCACGCACCAGTGGGGCGAGGTCGAGGTCTGCTTCGGCACGGTGCGGGTCACGAACCAGGTCACGTCGTTCCTCCGGCGGCTCCCGTCCGGGGAGGTGCTCGGGACGCACCCGCTCGACCTGCCCGAGCGCTCCCTCGTCACGCGGGGGGTGTGGTGGACGATGCCGCTGGACCTGCTCGAGGCCGCGGGCATCGAGGAGGCGCACATCCCCGGCGCGGCCCATGCGGCCGAGCACGCGGCCATCGGCATGATGCCGCTCGTGGCGACCTCCGACCGCTGGGACATCGGCGGCGTCTCGACCGACCAGCACCCGGACACCGGGCTCCCGACGATCCTCGTCTACGACGGCTACCCGGGCGGGGCCGGCTTCGCCGAGCGGGCCCACACGGCGTTCGGCGAGTGGGTGGAGGCGACCCGCGACGCGATCGCCCGGTGCCGCTGCGAGCGGGGCTGCCCCTCGTGCGTGCAGTCGCCCAAGTGCGGCAACGGCAACGAGCCGCTCGACAAGGACCGCGCCGTGCGGCTGCTCGACGTCGTCCTCATGTCGCGACCGGGCTGATCAGGGCGTATGCCGGTTCGTCCCGACGGCGCGTTGCGTGCGGTCGGGTCGACGAACGGACGTTCGGGACTCGGCCGCGCTGATCAGGCAGAACGCCTCAGGATCGCGCTAGCCTCGCAGGCGTGATCATCCTTGGACTCATCCTCGTGCTGCTGGCCGTCGCTGCCGGAATCCTCCTCTTCGAGGGGACCCGCGCGCTCACCGACGGCGTCGACATCGACGTGCTCAACGGCACCGTCAGCCTCCCCCCGCTCGCGCTGCTCATCACGGGCGCCGCGGTCATCACGATCTTCTGGCTCGGGTGGGCGCTCATGCGCGCCGGCATCCGCCGTGGCTCGCGTCGTCGCCGTGAGGCCAAGGAGCAGGCCGCGCTCGCCGAGCAGCGTCGTGTCGACGACGAGCGGCGCATGCAGGAGGAGTTCGCCCAGCACGAGCGCAAGCTGGCCGAGGAGCGTCAGCGCCGCGAGCAGGAGACGGCCGACCTGCGCCGCGACGCGGACGAGCGGGTCGAGGAGCAGCACCTCTCGACCGAGGAGGCCCGCCGCCGCGCCGAGATCGCCGAGGCCCAGAACGCCGAGGGCTCGCATGTCACCGACCGACGCGACGTCGACCCGCGCGGCGCCGACGGGACCGTCGACTCGACCCGCGAGCTCCCTCGCGAACCGCGCGCCTGACCCTCTGACCCCGCCCGCAGCGGCTCGGGGCGGACCGCGCCTGAGCCAACGAGACGCCCGGCACCGCATCACCTGATGCCGTGCCGGGCGTCCGGCATTCGTGGCGCATGGTGTCTCAGGTGTCCACGGTGTCGCGGCGCGATGACGCGATGACGCGATGACGCGATGACGTCAGACTGCTGGCTGGCACCGTCATGGGCTTGGCGTGTCGATGTCGGAGGGCCCGGCACGCGCTGCCGCGGCGGCCACCCGCGGGACCCCGGGCCACCGGCCGGGCACGTCGATGCCCACGCGCACCCGCACCGACTCGGCCGCACCCAGCGTGCAGGACTGGAGGTGTGCACCGTTGCGGGTGACGATCTCCGAGGCCCGGGTGCACGGGTCGCCGCCGCCCTGCTGGAGGGCTGACGCGCCTGCCAGGGCGGCGAGGTCGGCTGCGGCCCGGGCCCGGTGGGCGGCGCCGGCGGCCGCCCCGAGCTGAATGGCCGCCGCCGTGAGGATGAGGAGCACACCCAGCGCCCCGGTGACGAAGACCGTCCCGGAGCCTCGCTCGTCGCGGCGTCTCACGAAGGCTCCTCCGGCACGGCATGGGCGACACCGCGTGGGCGTGCGCCGACCCCCAGGCCCGCAAGGACCCGCGGCAGGTCGGCGCTCACCTCGACCCGGACGCTCTCGGCCCCGACGTCCAGCGCGATGCGGGCATCGGCCGGCGCCTGCTCGGCGACCTGTCGGCGCACCTGGCCGACGTCCTCACCCCGGGCGAGGAGGCGGGCACCGGTCCGTGCGGCGTCGACGCACCGCAGCTGGTCGGTCATCGCCGTCACCGCACCCAGACCCAGGGTGAGGACGAGCACGAGGGCCGGCAGGGCCACGGCGATCTCCGCCGTGACCATGCCGGACTCGCGCCGGGCGGCTCGGGTCATGTGCCTGTGCCGAGGGCGGCGGTGATGACCTTGGCCAGCGCCGACTTCACCGGACCCGACTTCACGACGACCATGAGGACCGCGGCGAACGCGCAGGCTGCCAGGGTGCCCACGGCATACTCCGCGGTCGTCATGCCCGCCTCGGCGGACTGCTTGAGGTGCGCCAGACGGCGCGAAAGACGGTGTGTCACAGAGGTGCTCCTCGATCGGTGCGGGGCGTGTCCCCGCGTCGACTCGAGTCCAGCCGAGGGTTCGTGGGGTGACCAGCCCCGGTGAGCCGGCCTGTGGACGGGTGGTCCGGTGTTGCCGTGCTGTGGACAGCCGGCGCGGCTGGCGGTGGCGCCCCGCGGGGTCGTCAGCCGCTGGTCCCGAGGCTGACGCCGGCCAGGTGGAGGACGACGGGAACGACCGTCGTCCCGACGAACCCCGGGAGGAAGCAGGCCCCCAGCGGCAGCACGAGCAGCACCCCGGCGCGCTGGACCGCCGTCTCGACCCGTGAGGCCTCCTCGCGACGCATCCGCTGGGCGGCGGCGAGCACGACACCGGCGGGCGCCGCTCCGGACCGTTCGGCTGCCTGCCACGCCAAGGAGGCGGACTGCCAGCCCGCACCGACGTGACCCCACGAGGTGGCGGCATCCTGCCCCCAGCGGTGAGCACTCGCCACGATCCTCAGGTGGCGTGCCACGGATGGCGGGACCCGGTCGGCCACGGCCTCGAGCGACTCGACGGGGCCCAGACCGGAGCGCAGTGCCAGGGCACAGAGGACGAGGGCGTCCGCGGCCTCGTCGACGGTGGGCGCCCTGGCCGGTCTGTCGCCCGCGCCCGCATCAGTTCCTGCACCGGCGCCGGTGCTGGTGCTGGTGCCGGTGGGCCCGGACCCCTGGCTCGAACCGGCCTCGTCACTGACGGGCTCGGAGCTGCTCTGCCACGGTCCATCCCGTGTCGGCCACAGGAGCACGGCACCCACGACGAGGGCGAGTGCGGCAGCCAGCATCAGCCGACCTCCGCCGGTCGCAGCGCCCGGCGGACGAGCGCTCGCGACCAGAGCCAGCCCACGCCGGTGAGGACGCAGCCGACGGCGGTCGCCCCGAGTGCCGCGACACCGCCGTAGACCTCGGTGACGGGCAGGCCCAGGAGCACCGCCACGAGCGGTCCCGACAGGGGCAGGAGCGTGAGCAGCCACATCGAGGCGCGAGGCCCGGCGGCGAGCACGGTCCGGCGGTCCTCGGCCGCAGCACGCTCGCGCAAGACCTCGGCGGCGGTACGAGCCGCAGGCGCCGCAGCCACCCCGAACTCGTCGGTGAGCTGCCATGCCGCAGCGAGGAAGGTGAGGTCCGGGTCCCCCGGAGCCTCGTCGGCGAGGCAGCCGCCCACACCCCCTCCAAGGGCGTCGACCTCGGCCAGCCGGGCGGCGAGCAGCCGCGGGCCCGGGTCCGAGGAGGTGGCGCCGACCGTGCAGGCCAAGCGGGCGGCCTCGGCCGACGGCAACCCGGCGTCGAGCCCCACGGCCGCGAGCTCGGCGAAGTCGGCCACCCACCCGCGGCGGGCCCGGCCGAACCGCACCTCTCGCCGCAGCAGCCCACGGAGCCGGGCAAGGCCCGAACCCGAAGGCTCACCGCCTCCCGCCGGGGATCCAACGCCCTCGAGCCCGGCACGACCCGGCCTCGACCCAGGACGTCCTCGGGGCCACAGCACGACCGCCAGCGCGACGAGCCCTGCCGCGATGACCGTCATGCCACTCTCCCGTCCCGGATGCCGGCGCCGGACGAGCCAAGGTTGCGCTGCGAGTTCGCGGCGTCCGGCGACCTCGCGGCGTCCGGCCTCGGTGCGGCAGAGGCGCCGAGCCGTTCGACGAGCAGAGCCTCGAGCCGGGCGGCGCCGGGTCCGCGCACCACGTCGTCGAGGTCCGGCGAACCAGTGACCACCCCGCGAGAGCCGTCACCGCCACCCGGGCGCACGACGAATGCCTCGTCGACGACGACCTCCGCCCCGGTCCACCTGGTCACCCCGACCGCCCGGATGTGACGCGCCCCGCCGGTCCGGGCGACGTCGACGACGACCTGCACCGCCCCGCGCAGCTGGGCATGGACGGCGTCGCGCCCGAGCCCGGCCAGGGCCCCGAGCGCCTCGACCCGGGCGGGTGTCTCGGCAAGACCGTTGGCGTGCAGGGTCCCCGCTCCCCCGTCGTGACCGGTGTTGAGCGCCGACAGCAGCTCGCGGACCTCGGCCCCTCGCACCTCACCGACGACGAGCCGGTCGGGCCGCATCCGCAGACCCTGCCGGACGAGGTCGACGAGGGTCACGGCGCCGACGCCCTCGACGTTGGGTGACCGCCCCTGGAGACGGACGACGTGGGGATGCGACGGGTCGAGCTCGCGGACGTCCTCGACGACGACGATCCGCTGGTCCGACGGGCAGTCGGCGAGCAGCGCACCGAGCACCGTGGTCTTGCCGGCGCCGGTGCCGCCGACGACGAGGAACGACAGCCGGGCCGCGATGACGCGCCCCAGCACCGCACCCAACTCGGACCCCACCGCACCCAGCCGGCGCAGGCCCTCGACACCGACGGGCTGGCGCTGCGGCACCCTCAGGCTGAGGTGCGTCCCCGACTCGGCCAGCGGCGGCAGGACCGCGTGCAGGCGCACCCCACCGGGCAGCACCCCGTCGACCCACGGCTGCGCCTCGTCGAGTCGCCGGCGGGCCAGCCCGGCCAGGCGGGTCGCGAGCGCCCGGGCGGCGGCGGGCTCGAGGACCTGCCCCGTCGCCTCCGTCCCGCGGCCGCGGTCGACCCAGACCGATCCGTCGCCGTTGACGAGGACATCGGTGACGTCGGGTGCACCGACCCACCGCTCGAGCGGTCCGAAGCCGAGCACCCTCTCGCGCAGCAGCGCGCCCTCAGCCGCGGCACCCTGCGCACCGAGCTCGACCACCTCGCCGGTCAGCTCGGCGATGACTCCGGCATCCGGAGCCCGACCTCCGCGGATCGCCGTCTCGACGCCCGGCCACCGGCCCGCCGCGACACCGCTCCCACCGCCGCCGATCACGTCGCTCACGCCGCTCACGCCGCCCCCTGACCACGCCGCTCCACGAGGTCGAGCGCCACGCTGTCGGCCCTGTCGCGCAGTGCTCCTCGCAGACCCGGCCAGTCACCGCGCTCGCCGTCGCGTCGCACGCGGGCGTCGTCGCGCAGGTGCGCGAGGTGGGGCCGGGCGAGGTGCTCGATCACCTCGGCCAGCTCCGGCGTCACCGCCCGCTCGCCACGAGTCACCAGCCCGACAGCCGAGCCCCCGGACCCCGTCGCCAGACCCGCCAGCAGCGCCTCGGCATCGGCCAGCTGCCGGGCCCGCAACCCGGTCACCACGTGCACCGCGTCCGCTCCCTCGAGCAGCCGTGACGTCACCGCCGCCCCCACGCGCGCGTCGACCACCACCGGCACCTCACCGCGCAGCGACCCCACGACGTCGAGCACGGCACTGTCGGGCACCGGCGCACCACTGCCACCGGCCGAGAGCAGCGGAACCTCGCCGCACGGCAACGCCGCCAGCAGCCGCGCGCACGATGCCGCTCCCCGCAACCGGGCGAGGTCGGCCCACCGCAGCCCGGGCACGTGCTCGGTCCCGCACGTCATGTCGAGCCCACCCCCGCGCACGTCACCGTCCACGAGCACGCACTCGCCGAGGTGCAGCGACAGCCGCCACGCGAGCGTCGCCGCCCAGGTCGAGGCGCCGAGGCCACCACTGGCCCCGAGGACCACGACGAGAGGAGCTGAGAGAGGTGTCATGGAGCGACCCTCACCGCCGGCGACCCCGCCCACCACCCGCGGACGGCGATCTGTGGACGGGGGCGGACGGCATACGCGGGCTGTGGACAACCGGGTGCACGGGGAAAGGCGACGGCCCCGGTCGGGGGGAGGACCGGGGCCGTCGGGTGGGCCAGGCTCCGGGGGGGGAGGAGCCGGACCACCCTTCGCTACAACCCCGAGGGGGAGCGATGTGATCATCGTCGCCGATCCGGTCCCCCTGTGCAAGGCAAGGACGAAAACTCAACCAAATCTGGTCAGTCCGTAGTCACCACGACGATGACGCCCCTACCGGAGGGGCGTCATCCGCCGCGAGTGCTCGGGGCGACCAAGCGTGCATCTCATCGCCGTCGTACCGGGTCGAGCCCGGACGGACCGGTCCATCAGTGGACTGCCCGCGCGTGGGTACCCGTTGCGTCTCGCGGTTGTCGAGATCGGGTGGTTCCCCGCCAAGGGCCTGTCCGATGGCTCCTGTCTACTCCCCTTGGGCGGGGACGACAAGACTTGACAACGGCTCAGGTCAGGCGGCCGGCGAGGACCGCGTCGGCGATCCGCTCGCCCTCCTGCGCGCCCGCGACGATGGCGTCGCAGCAGTGCGTCAGCCAGAGCCCGACGCCTGCGGCGTCACCGCGCGTGTATGCCGTGAGCCCACCCAGGTAGGCCGGCCCACCTCCCGTGCCGTGCCCCACCTCGGGCACCGCGACGCCGGTCGGGTCGAGCCCACCGGCCTGGATGACGGCGCGCTCGACGGCGCGGGCGACGACGCCGTTGCCGCGGGTGAACGGGCGGGCGGTGACGATCTCGGCATGGGCGAGGGCAGCGACGATCGGCACGGGCAGGGTCGCGGCGCTCGCGAGCACCTCGACGACCCGAGCGAGGCGCTCTCGCGCCTCGGCAGCGGGAGGAGCCTCGCCGATCTCGACGAACTCGCGGCTGTCCTCGCCGTCGAGGCGCGGCCTGCCGAGCTCGGAGTCGGGCACGAGACCGGCCGCGGCGGCGGTGTGGAGCCGGGCCAGGGCCTGCATCGGGGCGGTGAGGACGACGGGGCCGAGGCGCTCGGTCTCGGCGGTGGCGGCGATGACGCCGCGCATGACCTGCTCGACCGGGTCCATCTCGTCGTGCCAGGTCACGGCCCCGCGCATGAGGTCGCGGACGATCTCGACGGAGAGCCGGGCGCCGTCGAGCTCACCGCTGGCGCGGGCACCACGGACCCTCGACTCGGCGGCCGCCTCGGGGATGCGACGGCGAAGGGCGTTGTGCCAGCGGAGCTGGGTGCAGGCCTCGCGTGCGGCGTCGACCTTCTCGGCGATGCCGGGCAGGGACGCGAGGGCGGTGACCGCGGACGCGACCTCGGAGGGAACGTTCGGCACCGGGGTCGGGCGCAGGGGGGTCGGGGCCACGTGAGAGGCCTCAGACGCTCTCGGGGGCGGCCGGCATACCGGCATCGGGGGACGGCATGCGGACGCCGGCGAGCTGACGCGACTGGGCGACGACGCGGTCGCGCGAGTCCCAGATGACCGCGTCCTCCTCGAAGAGGCCGCCGATGACGTTGCGGGTCGTGATGCGCATGCGGAGCCAGCCGGGCTCGGGACGTGAGCGGACGTGGCCGGAGAAGGCGATCGTCGGCGCCCAGCCGAGCGCGCCGAACGTGAACGTCACGGGCGGCATCGCGTCGAGGAAGAACGGGAGCGACAGGGCGTCGGGCTCGCGGCCGTCGGCGAACCGGATCCAGGCGCGCATCTCACCGTCGCGGGCGGGCTGGCCGAGCGCCCAGCCGACGGTCGCGGGGTCGATGCGCATGTCGAGGCGGTCGAGGATCCGGATCTTCTCGGCGAACCCCCCACGGGCGGCCGGCGCGCACATCTCCGGGTCGGGGAGCTCGGGCGGAGCCTCCTGGAGGTGGACCGGCTCGCTGTTGGCGTCGAGGTCGGCGAAGGTCGCGGTGTGGCGCAGGCAGGTCGTCCCACCCTGGGTCAGCGTCACCTCGGCCGTCGAGAACGAGCGGCCGGTGCGCAGGACCTGGGTCTCCACGGTCGCGGGGCCGGGCTGGGCGGCGGCGAGGAAGGTCGTGCTGAACGCGACCGGGTCCTGGTGGCTGTCGACGGCGTGGAGGGCCTCGGCCGCGGCCTTGGTCGCGAGCGACATGAGGAGCCCGCCGTTGACGGCCTCGCCGATGACCCAGTCCTCGCTGAGCTCGGCGCGTCCGTCGGTGAGGGTCAGGGCGTCGTCGAACTCCGTGGTCGCCCTGGTCTGGTCGTCGGCGGCGGAACTGCTCGGGTCGCTCATGCTGCCGAGCGTATGCCGCGTGGTCGCCTCCTCGGAACGCGGTGTGGGCAGCCCCGCACCTGGCGCCATCGACGGCTCGGGATCAGCCCGGCGACCCCGGTGGTTGCGGCCGTTGCGCGCGACGCACGTCCCGGGTCAGCACGCGGTACCTCGTGTAGCCGTCCCCGACGACGACGAAGAGCGCCGCCAGGCCGAAGAGCGCCCCGGTGGCACCCTCGGACACGCCCACGACGGACGCCGTCGTGCCGGCGTCCGCCACGCGGCGGTCGCCGGCACCGGTCCCGAGGACCGTCCCCACGACGAGGACGGTCACCAGGACCACCCACGCGACCGTGATCACCCGCATGGCCGACGTCGCCTCGTCGAACTCGACGTCGCTCACGCCCATCCGCGACACCGCGACGGCCATGAGGGTGCCCGCGAGGGCCGCCACCACTCCGAGGGTGATGGCGATGCGGGCCACGCCGGCCACCCCCTCGCCCGTGATCGCGAGCAGGAGGAACACGACGGTGAGCGCGACGGTGACCCAGTAGGCGACGAGCCACCGCGCCTGGTAGCTCCCAGCCGTCGCCCGCGAGCGGACCGACCCCTTGCGCGCCACGACACCCTCCTTGTGATGCGGGTCACATCGGTGCCAATCTAGAACATGGGCATCGGCTCGGGGGGAACCGCGACCGCCATCGCGCTGCTCGTGGCGATGAGCGCCACGGCCTGTGGTGGCGCCGAGGACCCGGACGCGCGGGACCGGACCTCCTCGAGCACGTCACCCACCTCGGCAGATCCGATGCCGTCGACGCCGGGACCCTCGCCGACGACGGCGCCCTCGTCGCCAGCCACCTCACCCACGTCGCCAGCCACCTCGCCCTCGCGCTCGCCCTCGCCCTCGAGCAGCGACGACGAGTACGCATACTGCGAACGAGCCGTCGGCAACGACCCTCGGTGCCACAGCAGCACCTACGGCAACAACCTTCGGGCGCTGGACGACTTCCTCGACGGCGTCGAGGAGTGGGGTGGGGTCCGGGAGACGACCGCGACGGCGCAGGGACTGACCTTGGTCCCGGTCGGCACCACCGTCGACATGCTGCTGGTCCAGATCCCCCTGACGCTGTCGCAGGTTCTCGACACCACCGGCGCGTGCAGCGCCGTCGTCGACCCGACCGCGCAGGTCGGCGTGGTGGCCGTCCGCACACCCGGACCGCGAGGTGAGGTCGAGGCAGTCCAGGCGATCCTCATCGGGAACCCGGTCGTGCGGACCTCCGACGACCTCGGTGTCGGCAACACGTTGGACGAGCTGCGGTCGGCGGTCGAGGGGCTCACCGTGGAGCGCTCGGCGGACGGCTTTGTGGCGGTGAGCCGGCCCGAGGCCGCTCGGGAGTCGCTCTCGACTCAGAGCGATCGACGGGTGATGTTCTTCCGGCTCAACGCCGAGGGTCGCGTCACCGAGTGGAGCCTCGGCGTCCCGGAGTTCGCCCTCGGCCTGTGCGCGGTCGCCTGACGCGCGCGCCGGCGCGGTCGCCTGACGCGGTCGCCTGACGCGCGCGCCGGCGCGGTCGCCTGACGAGCCCACCGGTGCGGCGGGCCTAGCCTTGCGCCCATGACAGCGTCGTTCCATGTACCCACCGCCGTGGTCGTGGCCGGGGCGATGCTGCTTCTCGGGCTCGGGGTGTGGGCTGCCGGGCGCGGCCGGCGGCGCGGGTTCCTGTCGACCGTCGACCGCGTGACCTACTCGACGCTCCACACCGCCTCCCTCGCCTCGCGCCACCTCGCCGACGGGCTCACCCCGGAGGCGGCCGAGCGCGCCGGCCGGCACCTGCTCGCCATCCTCGGCGCGAGCTCGGTGGCGATCTGCGACGCGTCGGGCCTGCTGTCGTGGACCGGCCCCGGCGACCACCACGCACCCGACGCCCACGGCCACGCCTCCGAGAGCCGCACGTCGGGGGCACCCTCGGTGCTCGGGTCCGATGCGATCACGTGCAGCGACCCCGACTGCCCGGTGCGCGCTGCCGTCACGGCCCCGCTCATCGCCGACGAGCGCGTGGTCGGGACGCTCACGGCATACGCCCCGGCTGCCTCCGCGGGACTGGCACGGGCGACCGGTGAGCTGGCCCGCTGGGTCTCGGCCGAGCTCGACGTCGCCGAGCTGGGCCGCGCCCGGACCCGCGCGATGGAGGCCGAGCTGCGGGCGCTGCGGGCCCAGATCAGCCCTCACTTCATCTACAACTCGCTCGGCGCGATCGCCTCGTTCGTCCGGACCGACCCCGAGCGGGCGCGTGAGCTGCTCCTCGAGTTCGCCGACTTCACGCGCTACTCGCTGCGCCAGGGAGGGCCGTTCACGACGCTCGCCGAGGAGCTGCGCAACGTCGAGCGCTACCTCGTGCTCGAGCAGGCCCGCTTCGGCGAGCGGCTCCAGGTCTCGCTGCTCATCGCGCCCGAGGTGCTGCCCGTGCGGATCCCCTACCTCGCCGTGCAGCCGCTCGTCGAGAACGCCGTCCGTCACGGTCTGGCCTCCAAGGAGGGGGTCGGGCACGTGACGATCTCCGCCTCCGACCAGGGCGGTGAGGCGGAGATCTCGGTCGACGACGACGGCGTCGGCACCTCGCCCGAGTCGGTGCAGCGCATCCTCGACGGGGTGTCGCGAGCGGACTCGATCGGGCTGGGCAACGTCGACGCCCGGCTGCGCCAGATCTACGGCGACGACTTCGGGCTCGTCGTGGAGACCGCGGAGGGCGCTGGGACCCGGGTGAGCTTCCGCGTGCCGAAGTACGCCCCCGGCGTTCACGCCGAGTGACGCGCACCCCTTGCCCTCCGTGGATATCCTCGACGCCATGGCCAGTGCCGGCAGCCTTCGGGCCCTCGTCGTCGACGACGAGCTCCCCGCCCTCTCGGAGGTGCGGTTCCTCCTCGACTCCGACGACCGGATCGGCGAGGTCCTCACGGCCACGAGCGGCACCGAGGCGCTGACCATGCTCGAGGAGCACGACGTCGACGTGATCTTCAGCGACATCTCGATGCCGGGGCTGGACGGCATCGCGCTCGGCAGGGTGCTGGCGCGATTCGCCTCTCCCCCGCAGCTCGTCTTCGTCACTGCGCACGACCAGCACGCGGTCGACGCCTTCGCGCTCGCCGCGACCGACTACGTCATGAAGCCCGTGCGCAGCGAACGACTGCGCGAGGCCGTGCGTCGCGTCGTGGTGAAGCAGGACGAGGCCGGTATGCCGGCCCACGCCGAGCGTGGGCCGCGCACCTCTCTTGCCGAGTCCGGTACGCCCGGCGTGGCCTCCTCCCCGTCGCCCACGGACGGCGCCCCGGCGGAGGACGAGACGATCCCGGTCGAGCTCGGCGGCGTGACCCGGTTCATCACGCGGTCGCAGATCCGATGGGTCGAGGCCTCCGGCGACTACGCCCGGCTGCACACCGCCGACGGCAGCCACCTCGTCCGGATCCCGCTCGCCGTGCTCGAGGAGCGTTGGGGCCCAGCCGGATTCGTCCGCATCCACCGGTCCACGCTCGTCGCGCTCGCGCACGTCACGGAGGTCCGGATGGACCACGGTCGGTGCGCGGTCATGGTCGGCGACGTGGAGCTCCAGGTGAGCCGACGGCATACGAAGGGTCTGCGTGACGTGCTGCTGAGGCGACCCGGCTCGGGCAGCTGATGGCGCCGGAACGCGGCGACGTCCCCGCGCGGGTGCGGGTGACGAGCTCGCGGCGAGGCGCGCGGCCGGCCCGGACACGACCGCTGTCGACCGACCTCGACGAGCAGACCGAGCTCGGTGACGTCTACCTCGACGGGCTGCGGCGGGCGCAGCTGCGGCTCGGGCTCACCGTGCTCGGGCTCATGGTGCTGGCACTGGGTGGGTTCCCGGTGCTGCTGTCGCTCATCCCGTCGACGCGGACGATGACGCTGGCGGGGGTGCCGCTGCCGTGGCTCGTGCTCGGGGTGCTCGTCTATCCGGCGGCGTGGCTGCTCGCGCGCGGCTACGTCCGGCAGGCGGAGCGGATCGAGGCGGAGTTCGCGGACATCATCGGGGCGGGGCGCGATGTCTGACACGTTGTCGGTCGTCGCGGTCGCGATCGTGTGCGTGACGACGGTGGTCGTCGGCGGGTTGGGACTGCGGCTGTCGCGGCGCACCTCGGACTTCTACGTCGCGGGGCGGACGGTGTCGCCGAGGCTCAACGCGAGTGCGATCTCGGGCGAATACCTCTCTGCCGCTTCCTTCCTGGGGGTTGCCGGGCTGATCTACGACCAGGGCGTCGACCTGCTGTGGCTGCCTGTGGGCTACACGCTGGGCTACCTCGTGCTGCTCGTCATGGTGGCGGCACCGATGCGGAGATCGGGGGCGTACACGCTGCCCGACTTCGCCGAGGCGCGGCTGGGGTCGGTGTTCGTGCGGCGGCTCGCGGCTCTCCTGGTGGTGGCGATCGGCTGGATGTATCTCGTGCCGCAGTTCCAGGGGGCTGGGCTGGCGCTGGCGCTGGTGACGGGCGCCCCGCAGTGGGTCGGGGCGCTGCTCGTGGCCGTGGTCGTGGCAGCGGCGGTCGGGGCCGGTGGGATGCGGTCGATCACCTTCGTCCAGGCGATGCAGTACTGGATCAAGCTGACCTGCCTGGCGGTGCCGGCGTTCGTGCTGCTGGCGCTCTGGTTGCGTTCTGGCGCAGGGCTTCCGAGCGTGTCGGATGCGTGGTCGCTGCCGTTCTCGCCGAAGTCCCCCGACGACCACCCGCACTACCGGACGGCGTCGATGATGCTCGCGCTGTGCCTGGGGACGATGGGGCTGCCGCACGTGCTGGTGCGCTACTACACGAACCCTGACGGGGTCGCGGCGCGGCGCACCACGGTGTCGGTCGTGGCCCTCCTGGGCGTCTTCTACCTCCTGCCCCCGGTGTATGCCGTCCTCGGCCGAGTGCACCTGCCGTCGCTGCCCGCGGGGGTCCGGTCCGACACGATCGTGCTCCAGCTGCCGGAGCGGGTGGTGTCGGGCCTGGGTGGTGACGTCCTGACGGCGATGCTGGCAGGTGGCGCCTTCGCTGCGTTGCTGTCGACGGCATCGGGGCTGGCCATGTCGGTGACGGGGGTGCTGCACCAGGAGCTGCTGCGGCCGCAGCTGTCGCGACTGACCGGTGGGGACGCGTTCGGGTTCGGCGGGTTCCGGCTGGCGGCGGTGGGGGCGGTGGTCGTGCCCTTCGTCGTGGCGCGCTATGTGGAACAGATCGGGATCGCGACGACGGTCGGGTTCGCGTTCTCGTTGGCGGCGGCGACGTTCGCTCCCCTGCTGATGCTCGGGGTGTGGTGGCGCCGGCTGTCGCGCGTCGGGGCGGTGGCCGGGCTAGTGGTCGGTGCGGTGGCGGCGACCTCCGCTGCGCTGACGACCTTCGTCGCCGGGCCGCTGGACGGGTGGCCGGGCGCACTGCTGGCGAACCCGGCGGCGTGGTGCACGCCGTTGGCGTTCGCGACGGCGGTCGTCGTGTCGTTGGCGACCCCGGCTTCGGTACCCCGCGACACGGCCCGGGTCATGGTCCGGCTCCACACGCCCGAGCAGGTCCATCTCGCCCGCAGCCGCGTCCCCGACTGAGTCCAGAAACACGTCTGATCGGGTATGCCGGACATCCGCTCATTGCGATGAGCGCTGGTCCTCGAGGCGGCGTCACACCGCCCGCATGGACGCGCTGGCCACGGCGCCCCGGTCCGTGGATTCGTGCCGATGTCAGGGAAGCCCCGATCGTGACTGGGTGTCGGTGATCGTGAGGTCAGCCGTCGGTGATGCTGTTCGCGGCGGGCTCAGCGTGGAACGGGGCCTCGTCAAGGCGCCGACGCGCGGGCGCGTGAACTAGCGTCGCGGCATGACGTTGAACCACGTGAGACGCGGAAGTGGCAGTCCGCTGTTGCTCGTGCACGGTCTAGGTGGAGGGTGGCGATCTTGGACCCCGATCATCAACGAACTGGCCGAGCACCGTGAGGTCATCGCCGTCGACCTGCCTGGGTTTGGAGAAACGCCACCCTTGACCGGCGAGGTCTCGATCGCCACCCTGACCGACTCCGTCGCGAACTTCATCCGCGAAGAGGGGCTGGACGGGGTCGCCACCGCTGGCCAGTCGATGGGCGGCCGAATGGTGCTCGAGCTCGCACGACGAGGAGTCGGCGGCGACACCGTGGCTCTGGATCCAGGCGGCTTTTGGAGCGACCGCGAACTCGCCGTCTTCGGCGCCACACTGCGGCCGTCGATTGCTCTGGTCCGCGCCGTCCGAAGCAGGCTGCCGTCACTGCTCGCCACCCCGGTGGGCCGGACGCTGCTTCTCGCGCAGCTGTCAGCGCGACCTTGGGCGCTCTCGTCCGAGACCGTGCTGCCGGACGTAACCGGGCTGGCCGACTCCCCATCGACCGGCGCCGCCTTGGATGCCCTGACCAAAGGCCCCAAGCAACAGGGCGCCCCGGCAGGCACAGCGCCTGGCCGGGTCACGATCGGGTGGGGGCGTCGTGACCTGGTGACCGTGCCGAGACAGGCCGCACGTGCGGCGGAGCTGTTCCCCGACGCGGTGCTGCACTGGTTCGAGCGGTGCGGCCACTTCCCACAATGGGACACACCGCACGAAGCGACCCGGCTGATCCTGGATAGAACTGGTTGAGCCCGGCCGCTCTCCCCCAGCCGACCACAGCACAGGGTGCCCACGCCTCACATCCACCGATGCGACGTGCTGATCGGGCTCGCGAGCCGAGGATGAATGGGGGCGTGGCTCACCGCCGCGTCGCGTGCCAACTGAGTTCTGCCGCGGCTCGACCGGATCTGCCGCAGTGGCCACGTCCCTTCCGCGCATCCCCAAGGTCCCCTCATGCCGCCGTGCGGAATCAGTCAGGCCTTGCGTCGGCTCGGGGCCACGCGGTCCCTCTGAAGCTCAGATGTCTCGACTTTCGTAGGACGTCGGTCGGCATAGCCATGCGGCGAGAACCACCCATGGAACAAAGGTGAGGATCAGGACAAGCCAATCGACTGATAAGGCACTTGAACCACCCCATAGCAACGATGCGAGCTGGGCGATCTTCAGCGGAGCGAAGATGAGCGACAAGAGCAGGATGCGCCAGTCAGGCCCTACCAACTTCGCGAAGCGACCGTCGAGGGCGCCGCACCGACGGCAACTGGCGGATCTCCGCTTGCCTATGGGCGCGTGACTCGCGCGGGTCACCCGTCACGGTTTGACCCTATCTAGGTCGTCTCCAGAGGCGATCACGCAACGCGCGCACATGCCGCGATTCGCGCGACCCTCTCAATCGGACGGACTGGACATCCAGACCCCGGCCGAAACGCACGACGCTGGGATACTGACGCCAGCGATTGAGTAGACCGCCCTGCGTTCTTCGGCTTCGAACAGGACGCCTCCGCCGACGTGCACCTGGTCACCCAGCGCCACTTTCGGTTGGCCGGGAACCGTGAGCGAAAGGGCGCCCTCGCCACTCACGCGAGTTCCATGGGGCCACACCACTGCGTAGTTCTCGATTCCGACGCAACCGCCAACATCGGTCAGCTTCCCCGACAACAGCGCGGCGTCGCCGCTGTTTGCCGGCTCGGCGATCAGAACGATAAGGCCATCCGCCTCAACGCGCTGACCTGACGTGCATCCTGCGATGAAGGCGCACCCGAACAGGCTCATCGCCGCGGTCCTCACGATCTGTGACGGCATGACGCGATGATCGCAGCAATGCCACCTTGTGGCTGGCCTGAGCCCGGATACGTCCGGACGCGCCGCTGTCGGTTTGGTTGCGGATGCCCAGCCTCGCGCCGTCCCGTACAGGCCACACGGTCGGAGCGCCTTGGTGGCTGCAGTCGCGGGCGCCCGTCGGGGACACTGGGGGTACACCGACCGTAGTTCCGACAAGGAGTCACCCATGACCGAGGGAACCGTCCGTTGGTTCGATACCGAGCGAGGGTTCGGCTTCATCGCCCTCGGGCCGGATGACGCAAAGGACCTGTACGTGCATGCGTCCGAGATCGTCAGCGATGACGCGGTGAAGCTGCTCCGCGAGGGCCAGGTGGTCGAGTTCGAGATCGGCGAGGGCGACCGCGGTCCGCAGGCACGCCGCGTCCGGGTCACGGCCGACCATGCCGCCGATACACCACTGGGCGTGCTGGGCACCGTCGCCTGGTACGAGCCCGCCAAGGGGTACGGCTTCATCACCCCCGACGAGGGTGAGACCCAGATCTTCTTGCACAGCTCAGCCATCGTGGGAGGTGGCGTGGTCTCGGAGGGGCAGCGGGTGGCGTTCCTCGTCGTCGACGGGGAGAAGGGGCCGCAGGCAGACCATCTGCTCCCCCTGGGAGGCCAAGCCGCGCAGCAGGCCGTGGCGCATGACGGGGCGGACGGCACCGTCTCCTGGTACGACGGGGGCAAGGGCTTCGGATTCATCGCCCCCGACTCGGGCGGCCCCGACGTCTTCGTCCACGTGCGGGAGCTGGCCGATGGGCTCGCCGAGCTCGGCGACGGGGACCGGGTGACGTACGAGATCGTCGAGAGCGAGAAGGGCCCGCAGGCTCGCAACGTGCGCCTGGCACGCAGCGCGACACCGCGGGGTGCGTCGACCTCATCGACCCGCACCCGGTCCAGTCACCACGAGGCATCCCGCGTCCCGGCGCGCGGCGGCGAGGGAGTGGTCGCCCGCTATGACGCGGAGCGCGGGTTCGGCTTCATCGTTCCGGACGCCGGAGGCGCGGACCTCTTCGTGCACGTGTCGGTCCTCATGGGCACCGACGCGCTGCACGAGGGCGATCGCGTGAGGTTCCAGGTGCGACAGAGCGACCGCGGACCGCAGGCCAACCGTGTCGAACGTGTGTGACCCGGACCTCGGCCACGCGCAGCCCGCCGGTTGGTCGCGCTCGGCGCGACGAAGAAGTGGGACGTCCTCGACGAGCACCCCCACGTCCGGTGGACGACCTTGGCTGTCCGGAGGGCAACCTCCTCTGTGTCGCCGAACACCCGCCCGCAACCGGGGCCTCTGCCAGACGTCACGAACCACCTGGGCAGGACCACGCTGCGCCACAACCACGAGATGAGCACGACGACCCTGCCCCGGCGCACGCCCGAACCTAGACTCCACCTGTGATCAGACTGCTGGTGGTCGGCGGCGCCGTGATGGCGCTTGTCGGCGCGGTGCTGATACCGCTGCCCGGTCCCGGCTACCCCTTGGTGGTCGTCGGCGTCATCGCCCTGGCGACTGGCGTGGTCCTGCGCACGAGGCCGAAGCAGGGAACGTGATGGCCACACGAGTGGACAAGAGCGCCTGGTTGATCCTCCTCATCCCGACCGCGATCGCGGCGGCGGGGCTCGTGTGGGCACTCACCACCGGCGACCTACGCGTCATTGCTTCCTTGCTGCTGATCATCGGAGCAATGGTCTTGGGATATGTGCGTGCGCGAGTGGCGCGCCGCAGCCCGACAACGCGACCGAGATAGGCACTTCGGCCAGAGAGCCACGATGCTGCGAGGCCGCCCGTGCCACAACTGGTGGCGCATCAGCCGAGGCCACGCCTTCCGGGTGCGCTGCCATGCCCCGACCGAGCCACTGACGACGCTCCGTGAGCGGAGGAGGATGCGAGTCGTGGGGGCAGCTCAACAGGCAGGAGAGTGCCATGTCGGACAAGCAGAACATCGACGCCCCGCACGAACGCCGGCCGTTCCAGGCCAACGGCCACATGGACGTCATCACGCTCGACGGCGGCTTCACCATGGGCCGAGGCGTCTTCGAGGCCGGCTGGCGCTGGTCGAATGACGTCAAGCCGATCGCCGGCACCGATTCGTGCCAGGTCCACCACACGGGCTTCTGCCTGTCCGGGCGGATGACGGTCAAGCCCGACGATGGCGAGGAGTTCAGCATCGAACCCGGCGACGTCCTCGACATCGACCCCGGTCACGACGCGTGGACCGTCGGCGACGAGCCGTGCGTCCTCATCGACACCGGCGTCGCAGCGTACGCCAAGCCCAGCTGACCCTTCTCTTGGTCACTTGCCTTGCGCACCACTCACCTCCGAACCGGGCGAGCACTGTGTTCCTCTCGGAGAATCGGTTGATCCCGGAACAGGTGCCGCAGATGCCAGAGATCGAGCGACGGTAGCGCCCACAGAGACACCGGAGAACAGGGCGGCAGAGATGTTGAGGACGAGGCAGGTCGACAGCGCAAACGTCACCCAGCGACTGGGAACAGCTGGCTTGACCGTCCAGAAGGACGCAGAGGACACAATCGTCAGGGTGAGTGCAATCGCGACCAGCACGGCGCCGAATACGCGCAAGACAGCCAAGTAGCCGAACGCACCGGAGACTCCGAGCACAGTGGTGGCGGCCGCCCACCGTTGAGGCCGCGCCAACGTTCTGGAGCCACCCAGCAGCCTGATGGCTGCGGCCGCCGCGAGCACCACGTTGAGACCCAAGAGAACATTCAGAACGACACCGGCCAGCGCTGGCCCCCACCGAAGTTCACATCCGGCGGAACCCAGCGCTGCAATGGCGACGGTCGATCCGATGAGGAATACGACCCATGCGGCCACAAGGCTCGAGAGCGTCCCCGAGATGACGTCAGCCCAGAACTTTCGGTCTAGCTCACCGCGGAACGCCGTCCGCCAATCCGCCATATTCGCCCCAGACTCACGTCGCGAGATCAGATGAGGGCGACACAGCGGGTCACGCCGGTAGCCACCGAGCCGAGTATGCCGAGATCGCCGATCCACCGGAGAGAAATCGGGGCATCATCCCGGCTTTGCCTCGCGGAAGCAGGGACTGCCTGGCATGCCCGGCTGGTCCCGGGGTCAGCCCACCGCGTCGCGCGCCGCCTTGAACGCGTCGACACAGCGCCGCACGTCCTCCTCCGAGTGGGCTGCCGACAGCTGCACCCGGATCCGCGCCTTGCCCCGCGGCACCACCGGGAACGAGAACGGGATGACATAGACCCCGTCCGCGAGCATCCGGTCGGCGATCTCGCCCGCCAACCGCGCCCCGTCGTCACCGGGGAACATCACCGGAATGATCGGGTGCGTCCCGGGCAGCAGCTCGAACCCGGCCTCCTCCATCAGCCCACGGAACAGCACCGTGTTCTCCGACAGCGCATCCCGCGCCGACGCCGACGACTCGACGAGCTCCAGAGCCTTCAAGGAGCCGGCCACCACACCGGGAGCCACCGAGTTCGAGAAGAGATAGGGCCGCGAGCGCTGACGCAGCAGGTCGACGATCTCCTGGTGCGCGGCGACGTAGCCTCCCGACGCCCCACCCAGGGCCTTGCCCAGCGTCCCCGTGATGATGTCGACCCGGTCCATGACCCCGAACTTCTCCGGCGTCCCGCGACCACCCTCACCGACGAACCCCACCGCGTGCGAGTCGTCCACCAGCACCATCGCCTCGAACTCGTCCGCCAGGTCGCAGATCTCGTCGAGCGGCGCGAAGAACCCGTCCATCGAGAACACGCCGTCCGTGACGATGACCTTCCGACGTACCCCGGCCGCCACGGCCGCCTCGAGCTGGGTCCTCAGGTCCGCCATGTCGGCGTTCTTGTAGCGGTACCGAGCCGCCTTCGACAGCCGGATCCCGTCGATGATCGACGCGTGGTTGAGCTCGTCGCTGATGATCGCGTCCTCGGCGCCGAACAGCACCTCGAACACCCCACCGTTGGCGTCGAAGCACGAGGAGTAGAGGATCGTCGCCTCCGTCCCGAGGAACTCCGACAACGCGCCCTCGAGCCGCGAGTGCTGCGTCTGCGTCCCGCAGATGAACCGCACCGACGCCATCCCGAAGCCCCACTCGTCGAGCGCGTCCTTCGACGCCGCCACGACGTCCGGGTGGTCGGCGAACCCGAGGTAGTTGTTGGCGCAGAAGTTCAGCGCCTCACCGCTGCTCGTGCCGACGTGCGAGGACTGCGGCGTGGTGAGCTCGCGCTCGCGCTTCCACAGCCCTGCGTCCTTGATCTCGACCAGCGTGGCGGCGAGCTCGTCCTTGACGGATCCGTACACGGCATACCTCTTCTTCAGCGCTTGTGGCGGTCAACCCCGAGGGTATGCCGTCGGCCCACACCCGAGTCGCGCGCCGGGTGCGCTGTGGCTAGCGTCGTCGCATGCTCACACTCCGCACGCCCGCGACCCTGCTCCTCGGGGGCCTGCTCGCGCTCACCCTCACCGCCTGCGGCTCCGAGTCCTCCGACGGCGGCAGCGCACCCGGCTCGGGCACGTCGGGCAGCGACACCACCGCACCCAGTGCCTCACCCGCGCCGAGCAACAGCGGGATCGTCCCCGAGAACACGTGGGCCTCGGTCTTCAAGAAGGCGCTCCCGCCGCTCGCCGACAAGAGCGACGAGGAGGTCGCCACCGCCGCCAAGAACGTGTGCACGACCTTCGAGGCCACCCCCGACAAGACGACGGCCAAGGCGATCCTCGCCGACCTCGGCACCACCCTGGCGCTCGACGCCACGCAGCAGCAGATCTTCGCCTCCGGTGCGGTCACCCACTTCTGCACCGGCCAGACCGACGAGTGGACCAAGGCGTCGCTGGGCTGACCCCGCACAAAAACCCGTTGTCCCCCTCGCGCCCGACGTGAGAACGTCGACGCGGCCCTGTCCCCCACGAACGGAACGACGTTGCTCCTCTGAGGCTTGCCGACCCGTCACCTCGGTGACTCCCGCAACCCTCCCCCTGGAGCCCCCATGTCTTCGCGCTCGTCCCTGTCCGTCACGGACCTCACCTTCTCCTGGCCCGACGGCACCCCCGTCCTTGACGGGCTGAGCCTCGCCCTCGGTCCCGGCCGTGCCGGCCTCGTCGGCCGCAACGGCTCCGGCAAGTCCACCCTCCTGCGCCTGCTCGCGGGTCACCTCACCCCCCGGTCCGGGACGATCCGGTATGCCGGCTCGCTCGGCTACCTGCCCCAGGACCTCACGCTGCGCGTCGGCTCACGTGTCGACGACGTCCTCGGCATCGGTGCGACCCGCGCCGCGTTGCGGGCCGTCGAGTCGGGCGACGTCAGCAAGGCCGTCTTCGAGACGGTCGGCGACGACTGGGACGTCGAGGAGCGGGCCACCGCGCTGCTCGACCGGCTCGGTCTGCGTCTCGGGCTCGACCAGCCGGTCGGCGAGATGTCCGGTGGTGAGGCCGTGCTCCTCGGGCTCGCCGCCGAGCTGCTCCGCGAGCCGGACGTGCTGCTGCTCGACGAGCCGACCAACAACCTCGACCAGACCGCCCACACCCGGCTCCACGAGGCGGTGGAGGCGTTCTCGGGCGTCCTGCTCGTCGTCAGCCACGACCGCGAGCTCCTCGAGCACGTCGACCGGATCGGCGACCTCCACGACGGCGGGATCCGTTGGTACGGAGGCACGTTCACGGCATACGAGGAGGCTCTGGCAGGTGAGCAGGAGCGCGCCGAGAGGAGCGTGCGCAACGCCGAGGCCGACGTGCGACGGCAGCGGCGCGAGCTCGCCGAGGCCCAGACCAGACTGGCCCGCCGCGAGCGCGTCGGCAACAAGGTGTCGGCCTCCGGCAGCCAACCGAGGATCGTCATGGGCGCGTGGAAGCGCAAGGCCCAGGTGGCCGCGGGCAAGCACCGCGGTCTGCACGAGGACCGGCTGGCCACCGCGCAGGGTGAGCTCGCCGCAGCCGAGGAGCTGGTCCGGGACGACGCCGTGATCCACGTCGACCTGCCCGGCACCGAGGTGCCGAGCGGCCGGGTCGTCCTCTCCCTCGTCGACCTCGTCCTGCGGCACGGCGAGAACGAGCCTCTCGACCTCGAGGTGCGCGGACCCGAGCGCATCGCCCTCGTCGGTCGCAACGGAGCGGGCAAGACGACGCTGCTCCGGACGATCACCGGACAGGTCGAGCCGGCGTCGGGCCGAGCGGACCTGCGGGTACCCGCCCGGCTCCTCCCCCAGCGGATCGACGTCCTCGACGACGACCTCTCAGTGGTGGACAACGTCGCCCGGTTCTCTCCGGACGCCGACAACAACGCGCGACGGGCGCGTCTGGCCCGCTTCTTGTTCCGCGGGCGCGCTGCCGACCAGCCGGTGGCGACGCTGTCGGGCGGGGAGAGGTTCCGGGCAGCGCTGGCCGCACTGCTGCTCGCCGAGCCCGCGCCGCAGCTCCTCCTGCTCGACGAGCCGACGAACAACCTCGACGTCGCGAGCGTCGACCAGCTCGTGAGCGCGCTCGAGAACCACCGCGGCGCGCTCGTCGTCGCCAGTCACGACGAGGCGTTCCTGGATCGGATCGGCATCACCCGGACGGTCGACCTCAGTCGAAGAGCGGCTGGGTGAGGGCGTGCCACGTCGCCGGGCCGACCACACCGTCGGACGGCGGGGCGAACATCGCTTGGAAGTCACGCACCGCGGCCTCGGTCAGCGCACCGAACGACCCGTCGACGGTGAGGCCACCGGGCACGAGCGTCTGCGCGGCCTTGACCGCCTCACCGCTGTCGCCACGACGCACCGTGGCGACGAGCGAGGGCCAGTCGAGCTGTCCGAGCGTCGTGCCGAGGTCGGTGCTGCGCAGGGTCTCCTCGAAGGTGCGCACCGCCGCGCCACTGGCCGGTCCGAAGCTGCCGTCCGCGGCGATGGTGGCACCGCGGGCGCGCAGCAGGTGCTGGGCGGCGAGCACCCGCCAGTTCGAGTCCTGGGTCGCGCCGCGCTTGACGAGCGGCCACGGGCTGGCACCGGGACTCATCGTGCTGAGGAACGACCACGTCTCCGGGCCGGCGATGCCGTCCGTGTCGAGTCCCCACTGGCGCTGGAACTCGGTGACCCGCTCCGTCGTCGCAGGCCCGTAGGTCCCGTCGACGACGAGCGGGTCCAGCCCGGGTGAGGACACGAGCCCGAACTGTTGCACGGCCCGGACCGCGTCGCCCGAGGACCCGGACCGGGTCGTGATGACGAGCCGCGCCCACGTGGCGGGTCCGACGACGCCGTCGGCGGTGAGGCCGGAGCCGGACTGGAAGGCCATGACGGCGGCCCTCGTCGCGGGACCGAACGAGCCGTCCGGGGTGACCGTGCGGCCGTGGGCGCGAAGGAGGAGCTGGATCCCCTTCACGGCCGGCGATGCCGCGCCCGACGCGGCCGTTCTCCAGGGCTTGGTGTTCATGCGAGCCTCCTGCGTCGCCGACCTCCACGGCTGGAGGTCTCCGCATCTCAAGAGTCCCACCGGCGGCTCCCAGATACATCGCGTTCGGCACTGGACTACTGCCCTGGACGCAGGACGGCGCGGCACCTGAGGTGTCAGGACTGCGGCGCGGCTGACGTGCCGGCGACCGCTGTGCACTGCTGCTCCCTGGCGCAGCAGTGCACAGTGCCCACAACCGGGCCGTCCGGTGCTGTGCATTGCTGCGGACCAGCGCAGCAGTGCACAGCGCCGGATGAGCACCTCCTGCCCAGCGGCAGACAGCGCTGGTTCAGCTCCAGTCGAGGACGACCTTGCCGCACTCGCCCGAGCGCGCGATCTCGAACCCCTTCGCCCACTCCTCGGCTGGGAACCGGTGGGTGATGACGGACTGCACGGCCTGTCGCAGCTCCGGGCTCGTGGCGAGCATCGAGCCCATGAGGTACCAGGTCTCGAACATCTCGCGGCCGTAGATGCCGCGGATCGTGATCATGTGCGTGATGACCCGGCCCCAGTCGATCGGGTACGGGTCCTTGGGCAGGCCGAGCATCGCGACGCGGGCGCCGTGGTTGAGGTTGGCGAGCATGTCCTCGACGGCGCGCGGCGCACCGGACATCTCGAGCCCGATGTCGAAGCCCTCGAGCATCCCGAGCTGCTGCTGCGCCCACGCGAGGTCCTGCCCCTCGGACACGTTGACGCAGAGGTCCGCGCCCGCACCGCGCGCGAGGTCGAGGCGGGAGGAGCTCATGTCGGTCACGGCGATCCGGCGCGCCCCTGCATGGCGGGCGATGGCCACCGCCATGACACCGATCGGCCCGGCGCCCGTGACGACGACGTCCTCGCCCACGACCGGCCACTGCAGGGTCGTGTGGGTCGCGTTGCCGAGCGGGTCGAAGATCGCACCGAGGTCGGGGTCGAGGTCGGCGGGCTGGACCCACGCGTTCATCGCGGGGATGACGACGTAGTCCGCGAAGGCCCCGTCGCGGTTGACGCCGACTCCGACGGTCTTGATGCAGAGGTGGCGGCGACCGGCCCGGCAGTTGCGGCAGTTGCCACAGATGAGGTGGCCCTCGCCGGACACCCGGTCACCGACCGAGACGTGGTCGACGAGCGAACCGACCTCGACGACCTCGCCGTAGAACTCGTGCCCGATGGTCATCGGCGCGTTGACGACCGACGCCGCCCAGTCGTCCCACTGCTCGAGGTGGAGGTCGGTCCCGCACAGCCCGGCCCGCAGGACGCGGATCTTGACGTCGGCGTCACCGCACTCGGGCTCGGGGACGTCGATGAGCTCGAGTCCGGGACCGGCGGTGGTCTTCACGAGTGCGCGCACGGCGCCCATCATGCCGCCCCTTGCGCGGCTAACGTTGTTAGCCTACGGTGGCTAACAACATTAGCCCCCGGGAGCCGCCACACAGCGGCACCACCACCGAAGGAGACCGCACGTGTTCACCCACGAGATCCGCCGATCGCTCGACATCGCCGCCACCCCCGACCAGGTCTGGGCCGTCCTCGCCGACCTCACGGCATACGGCGACTGGAACCCCTTCATCCGCGAGGCGAGCGGGACGCTCGAGACCGGACGGCGGCTCGCCGTGACGATCTCGCCGGCCGCAGGCAAGCCGATGTCCTTCCGGCCGCGGGTGCTCGTCGCCGAGCCCGGGCGCGAGCTGCGCTGGCTCGGGCGGGTGCTCGTGCCGGGGCTGCTCGACGGCGAGCACTCGTTCACCCTCGAGCCTTTCGCCGGCGGCACCCGCCTCACCCAGGCCGAGCGCTTCACCGGCGTGCTCGTGCCGTTCGTGGGCCGGGCACTCGACGTCGGCGACGACTTCGCCGCGATGAACGACGCCCTCGGGGCGCGGGCCGAGGCCGCGGATAGCATCACCCGATGACCTGCCCCGAGGAGCTCGACCCTGTGCGCCTCCTCACCCCGCGGGCCCGCGAGGTCCTCGCCGCCGCCCGCGTCGTCCTCGAGCGCGACGGGTGGGACACGCTGACGATGCGCAGCCTCGCCGACGAGCTCGGCATCGCGGCCCCCTCGCTCTACAAGCACTTCGCGAGCAAGGACGCGCTGCGGACCCAACTCATCGCCCTCGCCCTCAAGGAGTTCGGCGAGGGAGTTCGCCCGGTGTCAGGCGTCGCCGCGCTCGTCCGGGCCTACCGCGACGTCGCCGCCGCCCACCCGCAGCTCTACCGGCTCGCGACGAGCGGCTCGCTGGACCGCGATGCCCTGCCGCCGGGGCTCGAGGACTGGTCGGGCAGCCCGTTCCTCGAGGCGACGGGCGACCCCCACCGGGCCCAGGCGCTCTGGGCCGCCGCCCACGGCATGGTCATCCTCGAGCTCGACGGTCGCTTCCCGACCGGGAGCGCACCCGAGGCGACGTGGGACGAGCTCGTCACCCACTTCGGCTGAGGTCGCCGACGCTCCCGAGGTGCTTGCCGAAGCACTTCACGTAGGGGGAGCTCGCGTAGTGCCCGAACGGCTCCACCGGCTCGTAGCCGGACGACTCGTAGAGCGCGATCGCGTCCGGCTGCATGGTCCCCGTCTCGAGGACCAGCCGCTGCACCCCCGCCGCGGCGCCCGTCGACTCGAGGTGGGCCAGGAGCCGACGTGCGAAGCCGCGCCCGCGCACGGTCGTCGACACGTACATCCGCTTCACCTCGGCGACCCGGTCCCCGTCGAAACGGTCGTCGAGCTCGGGCCGCCAGCGCCAGCCGCCCATGGCCACGGGCGCGTCCCCGGCCAGCCCGAGGACGAACAGCCCCCGCGGCGCGCTGAACTGCAGCGGGTCCACCGGCGACTCGTCCGGCCCGCCGTAGATCGCGACGTAGTGCGCCTGGACCTCGTCGACGAGCCGCTGCACCCGCTCGTCCGCGAAGGGCACCTCGACGAGCACCAGCTCCGGCCCGTGCTCGTGCTCGTGCACCATCTCCTGCTCCGGCCCCGGCCCCTGCGTCTCCACCCGCACATCCAACCCCACCCGCGGGACGACCTGCACGTATGCCGTCCCGCCGACGTGGTCGGACCCGCACCCTGACCGTTCGCCGCACCTCACCTGCCGCTCGGCGCAGCCGCGCAACGTGACCTGCGCCACCGAACGAGGCCCGGCACCCGCCTGCCGAGAGGCGGGCGCGGCAGGCTCGCGGACGGCATACCGGCTCCCCGACAGTGTGAGGCGAACCCGGCGGATCCTTGAGCTGCCCGGGACCGACCACTGGAGGTGCACGTGAGCAACGACGCTCGCATCCGTGGTGACGAGGACCCCTACGTCGCCATGCAGACCACCGACGAGTTCCAGGCGCTGCGCAAGAAGTTCCGCGGCTTCGTCTTCCCGATGACGGCCTTCTTCCTCGTCTGGTACTTCGTCTACGTCCTGCTGTCGACCTTCGCCCCCGGCTTCATGGGGACCAAGGTCTTCGGCAACATCAACATCGGCCTCCTGTTCGGACTGGGCCAGTTCGTCACGACGTTCGCGATCACGTTCATCTATGCCCGCTGGGCCAACCGTGAGCTCGACCCGCTGGCGGACGCCATCGGCGCGCGGCTCGACGGCGTGAAGGAGCACTGACCGATGGCCCACCTGACCTCACTCCCGGCCCTGCCCACCGAGGCCGCGACCAGTGTCGGCTCCCCGACGCTCAACATCGCGATCTTCGCGGGCTTCGTCATCGTCACGCTCGTCGTCATCGTCAAGCTCGCGAGCGGCAAGAAGAGCGCCGGCGAGTTCTACACCGCCAGCGGCGGCTTCTCCGGTCGGCAGAACGGCGTCGCCATCGCCGGCGACTACCTCTCCGCCGCGAGCTTCCTCGGCATCGCCGGAGCCATCGCGCTCCAGGGCTACGACGGCTTCCTCTACTCGATCGGGTTCCTCGTCGCCTGGCTCGTCGCGCTGCTGCTCGTCGCCGAGCTCATGCGCAACACCGGCCGGATGACCATGGCCGACGTGCTGTCCTACCGCCTCAAGCAGCGGCCGGTCCGCATCGCGACGGCGACCTCGGTGCTCGCCGTGTCGTTCTTCTACCTGCTCGCCCAGATGGCCGGCGCCGGTGGCCTCGTGTCGCTGCTGCTCGGCGTCAAGGGTGAGGGCGCGCAGAACATCGTCATCGCCGTCGTCGGGATCGTCATGATCGCCTACGTCCTCATCGGGGGCATGCGTGGCACGACCTGGGTCCAGATCATCAAGGCCGTCCTCCTCATCGCGGCCACGGCGATCATGACCGTCTGGGTCCTCGGCAAGTACGGCTTCAACCTCTCGGGGCTGTTCCAGGCCGCGGTCGACAACAACCCCAAGGTCGGCGAGAAGCTGCTCGAGCCGGGCGTGAAGTACGGCGTCAACACGACGACCAAGATCGACTTCATCTCGCTGTCGCTCGCGCTCGTCCTCGGCACCGCCGGTCTGCCGCACGTCCTCCAGCGCTTCTACACCGTCCCGACGAGCAAGCAGGCGCGCAAGTCGGTCGAGTGGGCCATCTGGCTCATCGGCGGCTTCTACCTGCTCACCCTCGTCGTCGGCTACGGCGCGGGCGCCCTCGTCGGCCCCGCCGAGATCAACGCCGCACCGGGCAAGGCCAACTCGGCCGCACCGCTGCTCGCGTTCCACCTCGGTGGCAGCCCGTTCCTCGGCATCGTCTCGGGCATCGCCTTCGCGACGATCCTCGCGGTCGTCGCCGGACTGACGATCACGGCGAGCGCGACGTTCGCGCACGACATCTACAAGGAGGTCATCAAGAAGGGCCAGACCACCTCCGACAACGAGGTGCGCGTCGCCCGCATGTCGGCGGTCGCGATCGGCGTCATCGCCATCCTCGGTGGCATGTTCGCCAAGAGCCAGAACATCGCGTTCCTCGTGGCCCTGGCCTTCGCGGTGGCGGCCTCGGCGAACCTGCCGACGATCCTCTACTCGCTGTTCTGGAAGCGGTTCAACACCCGCGGTGCGCTGTGGTCGATCTACGGCGGTCTCGTCTCGACGATCGTCCTGATCATCTTCAGCCCGGTCGTCTCCGGCAAGGCGCCGCTGCCCGGCACGACGGTGAGCCCGTCGATGATCACCAACCCGGACATCGACTTCTCGTGGTTCCCGCTCGACAACCCGGGCCTGGTCACCATCCCGCTGGCGTTCTTCCTCGGCTGGCTGGGCACGGTGACGAGTGCGGAGCACAACGCGCAGAAGTACGCCGAGATGGAGGTCCGCTCCCTCACCGGCCACGGGGTCGCGAAGGCGCTCGACCACTGAGCACCTGACACCCCACCCCGCGGTCCCCGCTGCGTCCGCAACCCCGGTCGGCTTCCCGGCCAGGGTTGCGGACGCAGCCGCGTGTATGCCGTCCGAGCGCCTCCACGTGTATCTGCCGGGGCAGGTCGCCCTCCTGACAGGTCAACCGGACAGGACGGCATACGCGTCTTCCCGGTAGCACCACACATCGAGGAGGACACCATGCACCGCAGACTGTTCCGCCGCAGCGCCGCCGCCCTCACCCTGGGCCTCGTCGCCGCCACCGCACCCGCCGCCGTCGGCGCCTCGAGTGCCACCGCCGCTCCCTACTGCGGCATCACCTGGGGATCGCTCGCCAAGTCGTCGACGGTGAGCACCGACCCCTCCGTCACGGGAGTGCGCGCCGGTCGCCACGCCTGCTATGACCGCCTCGTCATCGACCAGCGGGGTCG
The DNA here is from genome assembly GCF_007992835.1 of Knoellia locipacati. Taxonomy (GTDB): domain Bacteria; phylum Actinomycetota; class Actinomycetes; order Actinomycetales; family Dermatophilaceae; genus Knoellia; species Knoellia locipacati. The sequence goes on along the minus strand of NZ_BKBA01000008.1, from coordinate 172,263 downwards.
CGCCTCCGGCTACTACGTGCGCTACGTCCCGCAGATCTACCACGACCCGGTGGGCTACCTCATCCCGCTGGCCGGCGGCGCGAAGCTCCAGATCATCACCCTCGGACGGCGTGACACCGCTCCCCCGGCCATGCCGAACGTCACCGGCTTCACGACGTTCCGCCAGGTCAAGTGGGCCGGCTCGTTCGAGGGTCAGAGCCAGATCGGGCTGGGCGTGCGGGCACGACTGCCGTTCCGCGTCTTCACGATCAACGACACCGCGACCGGCACGAACCGGCTCGTCATCGACGTCGCCCACCGGTGGTGACGCCCAGCGCGGCCAGCATTATCGGGTGACCCGATAATGCTGCGCTCGACCCGAGTTGGCACCTCGGGTCGAGCGCGACGTTGTCGGGTGAAGCTGGTCTCAGGCGTCGGGTGCGCTCACGAGACCACGCTCGACGGCCTCGGCGCGCAGCCGTGCCGCCAGGTCGTCGTCGACCGTCTCGAAGAACTCGCCGACGACGCCCTCGAGCTGGTCGAGGCTGTCGGCACAGAACAGCACGGGCTGGTAGGCCGTGATGTCGTAGTTGAGCGTGCCCATGTCGACGAGGTCGAGGTCGCGGTGCTCCATGTGCGCGTACTCGTCCATCTCGCCGTAGCTGCTTAGGATGCCGGCGCCGTAGGCCTTGACCTCACCGTGCTCGCGCATGATGCCGAACTCCATCGAGAACCAGAACACGTCGGCGACGAACTTCATCGCCTCCTCGGTCTCGAGACGCAGCGATGCCTGGCCCGCGGCCTCGGTGATCCGGGCGAACCGCGGTGAGGCGAGCTGGTTCCCGTGGCCGATGACCTCGTGGATGATGTCCGGCTCGGGCGTGTAGAGCGGCTGGCTGCCGTGCCGGAGGTACTGGGTCGAGTTGAACGTCCGCGCACCGAGGTCGCCGTAGAAGTCGCGCAACGGCACGAGACCGGGTGCGGCGACGTAGGTCCAGCCGGTGATCGGCTCGAGCAGCTCGCTCACCTCGTGCAGCTGCGGCACGTGCTCGGTCGGCAGGCGCAGCGCGTGCTTGGCGGCGAGGTACTCGCTGTGCGCGTACTTCTCGTGCTTCGGCGTGAGCTCGTGGCTCACGGTGCGCCAGATCTCGTGCTCGGCGTCGGTGTAGTCGATGTGCGGGATCGGCTCGCCACGGGTCCAGGCCATGGCGGCGCCGGCAATCTCGCTGCGGCGTGCGACGTAGGCCGGGTCGTTGCGCCCGGGGTGGTTGTCGCTCAGGTGCACCTCGACGGTTCCGTCGTCGTGCTGGGTGACCGGCGAGTACAGCTGGCCCTCCTCGAACATGGCCCACCTCCTTGTGGTTCGTGTTGACCACAGGGAAGCAGACTGCTGGGCAGAGCGGAACCGTTGTCGAAGACGCTGGGCACAGAGTGCACGTTCCGACCAGTGTGCGGACCGGGATACCTGACACTTTGCCCAGTTCGCTGGGCGTCGGGGTATGCCGTCCGCCCACCCCTGTGGACAACTCGAGTCGCGCTTCCGGCCAATGTCCCTAGACTCGAATCCAGTCCTTGACACACGAACGGGGTGGGGAACTTCCGTGAACAAGACCTGGGGCCGCGCTGCGGCCGTGCTCACCGTCGGCGCGTTGATGCTGTCCGGCTGTGGTGGCGACGACGAGCCCACCGCGACTCCGACACCGTCGGGTTCGGCTTCGTCCTCGGCACCTGCGTCGCCGTCGAGCTCGGGTTCGGGCTCGACGAGCCCGAGTGCGACGGCCACGCCGTCGTCGACGGCGGCGGCTGACGTCCCCGCCGCCGCACGAGCCCGCACCGAAGTTGGCGCGATCGCCTTCCTGACCTTCTTCTATGACGAGGTGAACCGTGGCCAAACGGCGCCTGGCAGCGTCGATCTCTTCACGCTGAGCGACAAGGACTGCATTGCGTGCAAGAAGCTGCAAACCAGCCTTCAGGAGTTCGTCGACAATGGGTGGTCCGTGAAGCAAGGCCCCGTCGAGATCAGTGGCGCCGCCCTGGCCAACGCTGCCACCGAAGAACGCGTCATCATCAACTTCACCTTCGTGCAGCGACCGGTGGACTACTACAAGAGTGGGGCGTCGCAAGGAAAGCTCCAAGCCGGTACGACCAAGAACGCTGCAGCGCTGCGTTGGATTAGCGGTGGGTGGCAGATGTATGACTTGGAGGAACTGTGACCTCCATGGCGAAAGCTGCGGTCGTACTGCTCGTCTTAGCGCTAGCGAATGTCCCGCAGGCCCATGCCGATCCAAAACCGGGGGTGTTGGGACAGAACTCGGGCGGTGGAACACGCGTCATCCTCACGCTGGACGACATCCGGAAGGCCAAGGCGGACGCGGCCGCGGCTGTGGGCAAGCCCGGGCCGCGCTGGCAGTACCGGACCCGCCTCAACTGCTCCGCCGGCGACACGACCGGCTCGGGCTGCGCGACCGCAGCCGCGGCCTGCACCAACGGTCAGTTCCAGGCCGTCGTCCTGCGCCGGCTCGTCAACGCGGACGGCTCGGTCGTCGCGGGCCCGCAGGGCATCTGGACCACATGGGGCGTGACCTGCTTCCCGAACGAGCTGCCCGGCAGCAACCTGCCGACGCTGGCCATGGTCCAGCAGGCCTTCCGCGAGATCGACTTCGCCAAGGGCGGGCTGAGCATCCAGCCGGTCGGCAACGTCACCCTGGTCAACCTCCCGACCTTCTTCCAGGCCAGCTGGCCCGAGGCCGGGGTGGGGCCGGACGAGATCGATGCGAGCGCGCTGCTCGGCTACCGGCTCGAGATCCAGCCGATCGTGCGTTCCCTCACCTACGTCTACGGCGACGGCAACAGCAGTGGACCCACCGAGTCGCTCGGCGGCCCCCATCCCGACGGCGCCATCCGCTGGACCTACACCCGGGCCGGCGCCATGGCGACCCGCCTCGACACGACCTACGGCGCGAGGTTCCGCCTCCAGGGAGGTGCGTGGATGACGATCCCCGACACGGTGACCGTCCAGGGCACGCCCGTCACCCTCACCGTCCGCGAGGCCAAGGCCCGTCTCTACGAGTGAACGCCCGGCTTGGCCCGACCCCGCGAGCACACGGACGTGCCGGGCCACCTGTCCTGTCGGACGAGTGACCCGGCACGCCCCTCCACAAGGTGGCGACGCGGCGCCGACCGCGTCAGCAGCCCTTGTAGGTCAGGGTGCGGGAGGTGATCTCCTTCCCGCAGACCACCGGCCGCACGGCATACCGGGTGCCGTTGACGATCTTGTGGATCGCCAAGTGCAGGTGCGGTGAGCTCGTGCCGGTGCTGGACGTCGAGCCGATGACGTTCATGGTCCCGACCGTGGCACCGACGCCGTAGCGCAGGTTCTTCATGTGCAGGACCTTCTGCTCGTAGACGGCGCCGTTGATCGTCTTGCGCAGGTACATGCCGCCGGTGCCCGAGGAGATCGCGTAGACGGTCATGCCGTCCCACATCGGGTAGACGTTGCGCCCCTCCGCGCTGAGGCCGTACGGCGTCATGTCGAGGGCGTACTGGTCGGAGATGTGGTTGCCCTGGTAGACGTCGACGTGGGTGGGGGCGGTGTTGTAGCCGTAGCCGGTGAGCTTCCACGACTCGCTGTAGAGCCAGGGCGAGGCGCCCGACGGGGCGAGCTCGTTGATGACGTGCGCCTGCGCGCCACCCGCCGACAGGACGACGCCGGCGGCGAGGGCGGCCACGGCGGCGGCCGAGCCGAGGGCCGTGCGGATGTTCCTGCGGGACTTCGTCTGTGCAGTGCTCATTGGGGGTCTCCTCCGTTGCGGTCAGATCCACGGTGTGTGGCCTGACGCAACTGTCGACTCGGAAACCGTTGCGGTGGAAGGGATTCGTGGGGCGCGGACATGCCATGGCCGCGATGTGCCCCGATCGTCAGCTCGTCGGTGCCGTCACCGAACCACTGCCCGGAGGCTCGACCTCGGAGTCCGACCCGACCCATCCACGCTCGACCGCACGCGCCCCCGCCTGGAACCTGCCGTTCGCCTGGAGCTCGTCGAACGTCGCGGAGATGAGCCGGCGCATGGTCCGGATCGACACGCCGAGCCGACGAGCGATGGCCTCGTCCTTGTGCCCCTTGAAGAGGAGGACGGCCACCTGCCGGAGCTTGGCCTCGCTGAACTGCCCCGCCACCCGGTCCTCGTCCTCGGCCCACGGCGTCGACGCGTCCCAGACCTCCTCGAAGAGCGCGACGAGCGGTGCGACGAGCGCCTTGCCGTGGAGGACGTAGGCGCCCGGACGGACCGACTCCGTGTCGGGGATGACGCCGATCTCCTCGTCGATGATGATCGCGCGCAGCGTCACGGTGTCCGACGCCCGGACCTCGTGGCCGAGGGCCTGGATCGAGGTGAGGTACTCGTTCCAGTGGGTGGGGCCGAGTGACGACGTCGAGACGATCATCCGCGAGCTCACTCCCCGCGAGGCCAGGTCCGTGTCGAGCGGGATCGAGCTGTCCACCGCATCCGGGGAGAGGGCGCCACCGGGGCTCATCGACCACGCGGACCGCTTGGCCTGCTGGGTGAGCTGGAAGAGGCGCGAGCGCACGACGTCGGGGTCGTCGAGGAGCTCGACACGGTCGCTGACGAAGGTCCGGCTGCCGTCCACGTAGTCCGCGACGAGCAGCGGGATGCTGTCGCGCGCTTGGTCGAGCCGGGCCCGTCGGGCGGCGAGCACCTGCTCCTCGCGGTGGATGAGCAGCTCGACCGCACGCTCCGGGGGCACGGCACTCCAGCCGGAGGCCGACTCCGCCGTCAGCCCCAGCGCCCCGAGCTCGCTGATGGCGGCATCGAGCTCATCCTCGGGCACCACACCGAGGCTCCCGAGCTCCGCCCGCGTGGCATGGCGAAGTCGCACGAGGACGCGATAGACCTCCTCTGCCCCCGACGAGACCCCGAACTCGCCGAACATTCCCTGTGCTGAGGTGTCGTGGCTCAACTCGGTCACGGCACAAATCTGCCACAGCCGACCCCTAGGCACCCCTGACCGCGAGGGGCGAGAGTCAGCGCTGACACCCGAACGCCGATCGGGTCCGACGAAAGGTTCCACCGATGCGCCGACTCATCAGTGTCCTGCTCCTCAGCCTCGCGACCTTCCTCGTCCCCGTGGGGGCCCATCAGCTGGCGGCCGACACCGCCGGTGAGGTCACCGCCGGAACGATCATCTGGCCGGGGGGCTGCCCGAACTGCTGAATGACCAGCACGAGGGGGTGGGGCGTCGCGGCAGGGGTGCGACGCCCTTCTTCGTGTCCGTCGCGACCGCAGGGTCGCAACCGCAGGAGTTCAGGCAGCCGCCGGCGCGCGACGGCGCTTGAGCGCGGTCGCCACCACGACAAAGGCGATGGCGAGAACGACCGCGAGCCAGATCCAGCCCGTGTAGACCTGCGGCGCGGTCCGCGCGATCTCGAGCCCGTTGTCGCGGACGTTGTCGACGAACGCCCGCCCGACGACGGGAGCGGCACCGGCCGGGTCCGCGAGCGCGCCGACCTTGAGCGCGCCGAACCCGGCATACAGGCTGATGGACACGACGACGGCAAGCAGCCACGTGAGGACGACCCGCACCACTGCGAGGATCGTGGGGGCCACCCGGTCGGAGGTCGCCACCCAGAAGGGAAGCGCGACGGCGACCGCGAGCACGACCCCTCGGGACCACGTCGCCGGTGACAGCCCCGACACGAGTGCCAGGAAGGTCGCCACCGGCACGGCGCCGCGAGTGGCCCGGGCGCCGACGGCGAGGCCCAGCAGCAGGCCGAGTCCCGCGAGGGCGGCGAGCACGACGCGCTCGCCCGCGGCGACGACGACGTCTCCGTCGCTGAGCACCCAGGCGACCACGGTGAGCCCCGCGGCGATCCCGAACCTCGGCCACGGCGACGAGACCAGGGCCGACACGACGGCCGCGGCGACGAGCGAGCCGAGGAACAGCTCACCGCCGCTGAGCGGTGCGACACCGCCCGCGGCCTGCGTGAGCGGCAGGTGCATCCACTCCGCGCGCCCGAGGAAGCCGACGGGCCACCAGAGCAGCGCCGCGACCACCATCGCCACGAACGGCCAGACCCGACGCACCAGCGCGCCCCGGTCACGCGGTGCCGTGCGACCCTCGCCCTCAGACGCGTCCGCCACCTGGCCCTCTCGCGCCGTGGTGGCGGCCTTCGCCTCGGCGCGCGTGCGTGGATCGCTCATGCGGGCAGGTTACTGCGGGGTTGCGTGGAGCTCGGGCGTGCCGGTCAGGCCGGGGTCTGCGCCGTGCGGCGTCGGAGCGTGTTGGCCACCATGACGAGCCCCACGGCCACGACGATCGCGCCCCAGAACCATGGGGAGTCGACCTGTGGTGCCGTCCTGACGATCTCGAGGCCACGCTCCCAGAGGAAGGTCACGAACCCGCGGGCGATGTCGGGTGCTGCCGACCTCGGGTCGGCGAGGCCCCCGACCTCGAGCGAGGCGAACCCCGCCCAGAGGCTCATCGAGAAGACCACGGACACCAGCCACGTGGCGACGACCCGTGCCACCGCGATGGCGGTCGGGGCGGCGCGCTCCGCGGTCGCCGACCAGAACGGCAGCGCGACCGCGGCGGCCAGCAGGAGGGCGCGCGGCCAGGTGGCCGGTGTGAGACCGGCGAGCATGGCGAGAAGCGTGGCGGCCGGCAGCACGCCCCGCATCGACTGCGATCCCACGACGAGGCCGAGCAGGAGCCCGAGGCCCACGAGGGCTGCGAGCACACCCCGCTCCCCCTGGGCGAAGACCACGTCGGCCTCGGTGAGCAGCCACGCGGCCCCCGTGAGCACGCCCGCGATGACGAGCCTGGCCAACGGTGCGGCCACGAGAGCCGAGACGACGGCAGCCCCGACGAGCGACCCGAGGAAGAGCTCGCCACCGCTGAGCGGCACGATCCCGTTCTCGGTCTGCATCAGCGACAGGTGCATCCACGAGGCACGCCCCGCGAAGCCCGCCGGCCACCAGAGAGCGACAGCCAGACCCATCGCGACGAACGGCCACGCGCGTCGCGCCCGTACTCCCCAGTTGTCCATGTTTGGACGCTACTTCGCGCCGATTTGCCCGGTGGAGGAATGGCGAAAAAGTGCCGCACGACGCACCGCTGGTCGTACCATCCCCGCCACGGCACCGCTGACCGCAGCACACCTGCCTCCCGGCGACGATCGTGGACCCCTTGTTGATGCCGAACCCCGGACACGGTTGGGTGGGCACCAGTGTCGTGTTGTCACATCACGCTCGCCCCCAACGACGAGGAGCCCGAAGTGCCCGACGAGAACCTCTCCAGCCACCTGGCCGAGCTCGACCTCTCCCCCAGCGAGGAGCTGAAGGCGCAGGCCGTCGGCACCGAGGACCTGTTCGCCGAGGCCGAGTCCGACCCCGAGGCCTTCTGGGCGCGACAGGCGCGCGAGCGCCTCACGTGGAGCAAGGACTTCGACCAGACCCTCGACTGGAGCGAGGCCCCCTTCGCCAAGTGGTTCGTCGGAGGCGAGCTCAACGTCGCCCACAACTGCGTCGACCGCCACGTCGAGGCCGGCAACGGCGACCGTGTCGCGCTGCACTTCGAGGGCGAGGGCGGAGACACGCGCACCGTCACCTACGCCCAGCTCAAGGACGACGTGTGCCGTGCGGCCAACGCGCTCGTCGAGCTCGGTGTCAGCAAGGGCGACCGGGTCGCGATCTACCTGCCGATGATCCCCGAGGCCATCGCGACGATGCTCGCCTGCGCCCGACTCGGCGCCCCGCACTCGGTGATCTTCGGCGGCTTCTCGGCCGAGGCCCTGCGCACCCGCATCAACGACGCCGAGGCCCGCGTCGTCGTCACCGCCGACGGGCAGTGGCGTCGCGGCAAGGCCGCACCCCTCAAGCCCGCGGTCGACGAGGCGCTGGCCGGGGGCGACACCCCCGTCGAGAAGGTGCTCGTCGTCAAGCGCACCGAGTCCGAGGTCGAGTGGACCGACGGCCGCGACGTCTGGTGGCACGACCTCGTCGACGGCCAGAGCACCGAGCACACCGCAGAGCCGATGGACGCCGAGCACCCGCTCTTCATCCTCTACACGTCGGGCACCACGGGGAAACCCAAGGGCATCTTCCACACGACGGGCGGATACCTCACGCAGACGGCATACACGAATGCCGTGGTCCACGACGTCCACCCCGAGACCGACGTCTACTGGTGCACCGCCGACATCGGCTGGGTGACCGGCCACTCCTACATCGTCTACGGGCCGCTCGCGAACGGCGCGACGCAGGTCCTCTACGAGGGCACGCCCGACACCCCGCACCAGGGCCGCTGGTGGGAGATCGTCGAGAAGTACAAGGTGTCCATCCTCTACACCGCACCGACGGCGATCCGCACGTTCATGAAGTGGGGCTCGGACATCCCCGCGAAGTTCGACCTGTCGAGCATCCGCGTCCTCGGCTCGGTCGGCGAGCCGATCAACCCCGAGGCGTGGCTCTGGTACCGCAAGAACATCGGAGGCGACAAGGCGCCGATCGTCGACACGTGGTGGCAGACCGAGACCGGCGCGATCATGATCAGCCCGCTCCCGGGTGTCACGACGCTCGAGCCCGGGTCGGCGCAGCGCCCGATCCCCGGCATCAGCGCCGAGATCCTCGACGACGAGGGCAAGCCGTTCACCGAGCCCGACAAGGTCGGCTACCTCGTGCTCACGCAGCCGTGGCCCTCGATGCTCCGCGGCATCTGGGGAGACCCGGAGCGCTACAAGGAGACCTACTGGAGCCGGTTCGGCGAGAAGTACTACTTCGCCGGTGACGGCGCCAAGTACGACGAGAAGGGCAACATCTGGCTGCTCGGCCGCGTCGATGACGTCATGAACGTCTCGGGCCACCGCCTGTCGACCGCCGAGATCGAGTCGGCGCTCGTCTCGCACCCGTCGGTGGCCGAGGCCGCGGTCGTCGGTGCCACCGACGAGACGACCGGCCAGGCGGTCGTCGCGTTCGTCATCCTGCGTGGCGGCGCCGAGGACCACGGCGACCAGACGGTCCAGGAGCTGCGCAACCACGTGGCCAAGGAGATCGGCCCGATCGCCAAGCCGCGCCAGATCATGGTCGTCCCGGAGCTGCCCAAGACCCGCTCCGGCAAGATCATGCGCCGCCTGCTCAAGGACGTCGCCGAGAACCGCGAGGTCGGCGACGTCACGACGCTCGCCGACAGCTCGGTGATGAACCTCATCCAGCAGGGCCTGTCGAAGGACTCCTCCGACTGAGACCCCTGCGCGACTGATGGCCCTTTCCGGCGCGAGGAGCGCAGCGACGACCGCCGGGAAGGGCCATCAGTCGCAGGTATGCCGTCCTGCTGGGTGCCGCTGTCAGCGCGCGGCGGCCGCCTCGACCTCGCGCGCACCGACACCGGCGAGCTCGGGCAGGGCGGCGACGAGGTCGGCGAGCTCAGGGGTCGCCTCGGCCTGCGCGACGGCGTCACGCAGAGCCCGGTCGTGCACCGGACGCGCCTTCGTCAGCAGGGCACGACCGGCCGGCGTGAGCTCGGTGTAGATCCCTCGGCGGTCGTCGGCGCAGAGGATGCGGGTGAGCAGGCCCCGGTCCTCGAGGCGGTTGACCAACCGCGTCGACGCGCTCGGTGACAGCGCCGCGGCCCGGGCGAGCTGCGACATGCGCATGTGCCACCCGTCCTGGCGCGAGAGCGAGTCGAGGACGCTGAACTCGACGACCGAGAGCCCGTGGTCGCCCTGGAGCGCCCGCTCGAGCTCGGACTCGATCATCTGGTGCAGGGCGGCGAGCCGCCGCCACCCCTGCGATCGGACCTGCACCGCGTCGTCGGAGATACCCATGCGTCCATTCTAGCGGCGTTTTGCAATATCGCGCGTGTGCAACTAATGTTCCACAGGTAGTTGCACACGCGCTATATCTTCGCATGGAAGGAACCGCAGTGGCATCCACGCTCGCACTGCCCGTCGACACGACCACCCAGCGGCGGATGCCCCTCGGCCTCCTCGCGCTCGCCGTCGGCGGATTCGGGATCGGGCTCACCGAGTTCGTCATCGCCGGCCTGCTGCCCGAGGTGGCCCGCGACTTCGACGTCACCGAGACCGCTGCCGGCTGGCTCATCTCCGGCTACGCCCTGAGCGTCGCCGTCGGTGGCGTCGCGCTCACGCTCGCGGCCTCCCGGCTCCCCCGCAAGCACGTCCTCCTGGCGCTCATGGTGCTGTTCGTCGTCGGGAACCTCCTTTCGGCCATCGGCACGTCGTATGCCGTGATGATGACCGGCCGCGTCGTCGCGGCCCTCTGCCATGGCGCCTTCTTCGGCATCGGCTCCGTCGTCGCCGCAGGTCTGGTGAGCAAGGACCGCGCCGCCAGCGCCATCGCGCTGATGTTCGCCGGCCTGACCACCGCCAACGTGCTCGGCGTCCCGCTCGGCACCCTGCTCGGCCAGGAGTACGGCTGGCGCTCGACCTTCTGGGCCATCACGGCGATCGGCGTCCTCGCCCTCGTCGCCATGGCCCTCCTCGTCCCCGCCTCGGTCAACGCCCGGCCCACCGCGACCGACGCCGCCCCCGGCGGCGGCGACGCGAGCCGGCCCCACGGCATACGACAGGAGCTGTCCGCCTTCGCGAACCGCCAGGTCTGGCTCTCGCTGCTCATCACCGTCCTCGGCTTCGGCGGGATGTTCGGCGCCTTCACCTACATCGCGTTCACGCTCACCGAGGTCTCCGGCTTCGCGAGCAGCTCGGTGCCGTGGCTGCTCATCCTGTTCGGCCTCGGCCTCTTCGTCGGCAACCTCCTCGGTGGCCGGGCCGCCAACCGCTCCGTCCCGCGCACCCTCACCTGGGTGCTCGCGATCCTCACGGTCGCCATGGTCGGGTTCGCGCTCACGGCGCAGTCGCAGGTCCTCACCATGGTCTCGCTCGTGCTCATGGGCGCCTTCGGGTTCGCGACCGTGCCCGCGCTCCAGCTGCGGATCATGACGTACGCCGGGTCCGCCCCAACCCTGGCGAGCGGCGCCAACATCGCCGCCTTCAACGTCGGCAACGCGCTCGGCGCCTGGCTGGGGGGCGTGACGATCGCCGCGGGACTGGGCTACGTCTCGACGATCTGGGCCGGCGCCGCGATGGCCGCCGCTGCCCTCGTGACGCTGCTCGTCGCCGAGCGCGTGGGGTCGTGAGCCGGGTCGAGCACCGATAGAGTCGACGTCAGGTGCGCCGGGAAGTCTGGTCGGCAACAATGCCGCCGACCCCGAAAGGGCACCATGACCTCCCCCGCCTCCCGCGACCGGCTCTTCCGCAGGCCGTCCTGGGCCGAGAACCAGACCGTCACGCGTGCGTTGCGTACCGAGACCGTCGGTGGCGCGATCCTCCTCGTGGCCGCGCTCGCCGCTCTCGTCTGGGCGAACTCGCCCTGGCGGGAGGCGTATGCCGGCCTGCGAGACCTGCGCGTCGGCTGGGAGCCGTGGCACCTCGAGCTGTCGATCGGCGCCTGGGCTGCGGACGGGCTGCTGGCGGTCTTCTTCTTCGTGGCCGGGCTCGAGCTCAAGCGCGAGTTCCTCGTCGGCGACCTGCGCTCCCCGGCGAAGGCCGCGGTGCCGGTCCTGGCCGCGGCTGCCGGGGTGGCGGTCCCCGCGGTGCTGTTCGCCGTCACCGTGATGGTTGCCGGTGGCGACTCCGCGGCGCTGCGGGGGTGGGCGATCCCGACGGCGACCGACATCGCGTTCGCGCTGGCCGTGCTCGCGGTCATCGGCTCGCACCTGCCGTCGGGGCTGCGGTCGTTCTTGCTCACGCTCGCCGTCGTCGACGACCTCATCGCCATCACCATCATCGCGATCTTCTACACGCAGGGGCTCGAGGTGGTGCCGCTGCTGCTGGCGCTGCTGCCCCTGGGGGTGTTCGCCGCCCTCGTCCAGCGCCGGATCGTCGTGTGGTGGCTGCTCGTCCCGCTCGCGTTCGCGACGTGGGCGCTGGTCCACGCCTCGGGCATCCACGCGACCGTCGCCGGTGTGCTGCTCGGACTCGTGGTCCCGGTGAGGGCGAGGGCCAGCGTGCCGTCCGTGTCGACCCTGCCGGCCGAGACCGACGTGGCGCAGCGCCTCGAGCACCGGCTGCGGCCGCTGTCGGCAGGGTTCGCCGTGCCGGTCTTCGCGTTCTTCGCCTCGGGAGTGACGGTCGTCGGTGGGGGCGTGGGCGCCGCGCTGCGCGACCCGGTCGCCGTCGGGATCGTCGCGGGTCTCGTCGTCGGCAAGCTCGTCGGCGTCCTCGGCAGCACATGGCTGCTGGCGAGGTTCACGCGGGCGCAGCTCGACGAGGACCTCGCGTGGAGCGACATCGTCGGACTGTCGCTGCTCACCGGTGTCGGCTTCACCGTCTCGCTCCTCGTCGGGGAGCTGGCGTTCGGGGCGGGCAGCGAGCGCGACGACCACGCCAAGCTCGCGGTCATGGTCGGCTCGCTGCTGGCGGCCCTCCTGGCCGCGGTCGTCCTGCGGCGGCGCAACGCGGTCCACCGCCGCATCGCCCTCGAGGACGCGGTCGACGACGACGGTGACGGGATCCCGGATGCGTTCCAACGCCGTTCGAGCGGGGACGCACCGAAGTGAGGCGGCCCGCGGTGGGTAAGGTCGTTCCAGTCGCCCAGAAAGCCTCCCGACCTGCGAAGGTGAGCAGCATGACAACCGGAACCGGACCCGAGCGGACCATCGGCCAGCTCGTCGCCGACGCCACCCACGACGTGCAGGGCATTGTCCGCAGCGAGATCGCCCTGGCCAAGGCCGAGGTGTCCGCCGGCGCGAAGGTCATGGGCAAGGGCGCCGCACTCCTCGGCGCCGCGGCCTTCGTCGGGCTCCTCGGGCTGATCTTCCTGTTCCACACCATCGCCCGCGTCATCGCCGTGTGGCTGCCGGTGTGGGCGGGCTACGGCATCACGACCCTCCTCCTGCTCATCGTCGCCGGCGTCCTCGGCCTCATGGGCAAGAAGTCCCTCGAGAAGGCCAAGCCCGCACCGAGCCGCGCCATCGCCGAGGCCCAGCAGACGATCGCCACCCTCAAGTCCTGATCCCGGCACTCGCCGCGGGTGTCGGGCGCCGGTTCGGGTCAGGTGCGGTTGCGCATCCAGTCCGAGAGCACGTGCTCGGGAATGGGCCGCTCGACCTTGGGGTCCCACGGCTGGGTGAGTCCCGCGAGGTCGAACACCGCACCGAGCAGCAGCGCGGTGAAACCCCAGACGAACAGTCCGCCAGCCTCGAAGCCCGGGCCGCGGTAGCCCGACGGGTGGGCCACCGTGAAGCGTCGGGCCGGGTCGAGCAGCTCGTCCAGCGCCACCCGCTCGACGCGCTCGACCTCTCCCGGGTCGACGACGCTCACCTGCCCCGGCACCGGCCACCAGCCGAGCACCGGGGTCACGGCGTTGCCGCTCGGGGTGAGGAAGAGCTCGGGCATGGCCCCGACGACGTCGACGCTGGCCGGCAGGACACCGACCTCCTCCTGCGCCTCACGCAGGGCGGCGTCGACCGGCCCCGAGTCGGTCGGGTCGACCCGGCCGCCGGGGAACGAGACCTGCCCTGGATGCGCCCGCAGCGACCTCGACCGAGCGGTGAGGACGACATCGGTGCCGCCGTCCGCGCTCGGCCCGAAGAGCATGAGCACGGCCGAGCGCCGGTCGACGTCGTCCGGCGGAGCGAACGTCGTGAAGGCGGCGGGCTGGTCCTCGTCGAGGGCCTCGAGGACCCGCGCCATCCAGTCGGGGCGAGGAGCGGTCACGCCGGCTCCTCGGCCCGCTCACCGGGCAGCGGTCCCGGCGGCGGGTCCGGCAGCACGGCGCTGGGGGCCAGCTCGTACTTGAGCAGCGTGAGCGCCTTGACCGGGTCGGTCTCGCCCTCGCCGTAGGAGGGGCACCACCGCGCCACCGGGCAGGCGCCGCAGGCGGGCTTGCGGGCGTGGCAGGTGCGACGGCCGTGGAAGATCAGGACGTGGCTGAGCATGACCCAGTCCTTGCGCGGGAAGAGTGCCCCGATCTCGTGCTCGACCTTGACCGGGTCGGTCTCCTCGGTCCAGCCGAACCGTCGCGCGAGCCGCCCGAAGTGGGTGTCGACGGTGATGCCGGGCACGTCGAAGGCGTTGCCGAGGACGACGTTGGCGGTCTTGCGACCGACGCCGGGCAGCGTCACGAGGTCCTTGAGCCGGCGCGGCACCTCACCATCGAAGCGCTCGACGAGCGCCTGGCCCAGGGTGATGACGGAGTTGGTCTTGGCGCGGAAGAACCCGGTCGGCTTGAGCACCTCCTCCATCGACACCCGGTCGGCGGCGGCGAGCGCCTGCGCGGTCGGCCAGCGGGAGAACAGGATCGGCGTCACCTTGTTGACCGTGACGTCGGTGGTCTGGGCCGAGAGCACGGTCGCGACGAGCAGCTGGAGCGGCGTCTCGAAGTCGAGCTCCGCGTGCGCGTAGGGATAGCGGTCGACGAGCGCGCGATAGATCTTGCGGGCCCGACGCGTCCGAGCGACGGGTGACTCTGCGGCATACGCAGCGGGAGAGGCAGGCACGCACGCCAGACTACGGCCGAGCACCGACGGCGACGGGCCGCGCCGTCGCCCGCCGGGGCGCGGAGCGACGTGGCACACTGTGGCCCGTGGATCACGACATCGTGCGCAAAGCCCCCTTGTTCGCGGCCCTCGACGACGAGGCGGCCGACAGCCTCATCACGTCCATGACGGCCCAGCACATGGAGCGCGGCGACGTGCTCTTCCACGAGGGCGACCCGGGTGACCGGCTCTACGTCATCGGCGAGGGCAAGATCAAGCTCGGCCGCTCCTCCGCGGACGGTCGCGAGAACCTCCTCGCGATCCTCGGCCCGGGCGAGATGTTCGGCGAGCTCAGCCTGTTCGACCCCGGGCCCCGCACGGCCACAGCGACCGCCGTCGCCGAGACCCAGATCGTCGGTCTCACGCACGACCAGCTCAAGGCGTTCCTCGGAGAGCGCCCCGGTGTCGCCACCACGCTCCTCGCCGCGCTCGCCCGTCGCCTGCGCCGCACCAACGAGTCGCTCGCCGACCTCGTCTTCACCGACGTCCCCGGCCGCGTCGCCAAGGCGCTCATCGACCTGTCCGACCGCTTCGGCCGTCCGGTCGAGGGCGGCGTCATGGTGAGCCACGACCTCACCCAGGAGGAGCTCGCCCAGCTCGTCGGCGCCTCCCGCGAGACGGTCAACAAGGCCCTCGCCGACTTCGCGACCCGGGGGTGGCTCAAGCTCGAGGCCCGCGCCGTGCTCGTCCAGGACATGGAGCGCCTCCAGCGCCGCGCGCGCTGACGCCCTCGATCGACCCGCCTCAGCGCACGCCGAGGTAGTCCAGCTGCGCCCGGATGCTCATCCGCGCCGCCGGCCAGACCTCCTGCGGTACGTCTGCGTAGACCCGCGTCAGCACGCCCTCGACCGGGTCCGGCTCGCCGGCCGCCCCGTCGGTGAGCGCCTGCCGCACCTGCTCGAGCCGCTCCTGACGGTGCGTGCGGTAGAACGCGACCATGGCGCTGGCGTCGGGCACGGCGGGACCGTGGCCGGGCAGGATCCGGGTCACCTGGCCGTTGCCGGTGAGGTCGGCGATCCGGTCCAACGACGCGAGGTATGCCGCGAGCTCGCCATCCGGGTGCGCCACCACCGTGGTGCCCCGCCCCAGGACGGTGTCACCGGTGAGGAGCGCGTGGTCGGCTGCGAGTGCGAACGACACCGAGTCACTCGTGTGACCGGGGGTGGCGACGACGCGGATCTCGAGCGCCCCGGCGGTGATGACCGAGCCGTCGGAGAGGTCGTCGTGGCCGCGCCCGACGGCCCTGACACGCGTCCCCGTGAGCTCGGCGAAGCGCGGTGCCGCCTCGGCGTGGTCGTGGTGGCCGTGGGTGAGGATCGTCTCGGTGACGCGGGCGCCGGCAGCGGTGACGGTGTCGACGACCCGTGCGAGGTGGGCCTCGTCGAGCGGCCCGGGATCGATGACGACCGCCTCGGTGCCACCAGGCTCGAGCAGGACCCAGGTGTTGGTGCCGTCGAGCGTCATCGGCCCCGGGTTGGGCGCGAGGACGCAGTGCGCCCGTTCGGTGACCTGCCCGCCGGTCCACGCCTGCTCGCTCATTCCCCCACCCTGCCACCTGAGAGAGACGACCCGACGAGACAGGCCTAGCACGGGGTGCTCGATCGGGTCGGTCACCTATAGGTGTCCACCCTGGACACTTATGGGTGTCCGACCCCGCGGCACACCCCTACGACTCCCGTCAGGGGATGTCGGAACGCATGACGAGGCGGTCGCCGAGGTCGACGAGCTCGGGCGAGACGGCGGTGAGCACCGGACGGTCGGCGAGGAACTCCGCCACGGAGGCGAACTCCGCCAGCTGCTCCAGCATGACCACGGTGGGCGGCAGCATCACTGCGTGCCCTTCGGCGTATGCCGTGAGCAGGCTTCGCGGAAGCACCCACGCGTCGTGGTCGGTCTCGGTCGAGGCGCCCTCGGCCAGCTGGCCCTCGGGAAGTGCTGCCGCGAAGATCCACGTGTCGTAGCGCCGCTTCTCGAACGGCGGGGTGATCCAGTGGGCCCGCGGGACGAGGTCGGGGACCGACAGGCGCAGCCCGCACTCCTCCTCGACCTCGCGCACGGCCGCCGACAGCAGCGGCGCCGCCTCGTCGGGGGCGATACCCATGGTGGCAGCCAGCTCGCTCACCGCACCCGGGTCGAGCACCGCCCGAGCATCCTCGGGGTCGACACCGCCGCCGGGAAAGACGTACATCGACGGCGCGAACGCCATCGTCGACACCCGTCGCTGGACGAACACCGCTGGCCCGTCGCTCGTGTCACGCACGACGAGCACCGTCGCGGCGCCCCGGGGCACCAGCGGCTCACCCGGGGACGCGAGCCAGGCGCGCGCGTTCGCCACCCACGCGTCGGAACGCGGGGCAGCGAACTCGCGCAACGGCATACGAGGAAGAACGCCTCAGTCGGCGACGTGGACGATGATCTCGACCTCGACGGGGGCGTCGAGGGGGAGCACCGAGACACCGACGGCCGAACGGGCGTGGACGCCGCGGTCGCCGAAGGCCTTGCCGAACAGCTCGCTCGCGCCGTTGATGACGCCGGGCTGGCCGGTGAAGGCGGGGTCGGACGCGACGAAGCCGACGACCTTGACGACGCGCTCGACCTTGTCGAGGTCACCGACGACCGACTTCACGGCGGCGATGGCGTTGAGCGCGCAGATCTGCGCGAGCTCCTTGGCACGCTCCGGGGAGACGTGGCCCTCGCCGTCGCCGACCTTGCCGGTGTCGGCGAGCTGCCCGGACACCATCGGCAGCTGGCCGGACGTGAAGATCCGCGAGCCGTCCTGGACGGCGGGGACGTAGGCGGCCACGGGGGCGGCCACCTCGGGCACGGTCAGGCCGAGCTCGGCGAGACGGTCCTCGACTGCACTCATGGTCAGGCTCCCTTCGGACGCTTGAGGTAGGCCACGAGGCCGTTGCCATCAGGGCCGGACACGACCTGCACGAGCTCCCAGCCGTCCTCGCCCCACTGGTCGAGGATCTGCTTCGTCGCGTGGATCATCAGCGGCACCGTTGCGTACTCCCACTTCTGCATGACGCCCACCCTAGTGCCGCCCCACGTAGGCTGGCACCGTGCCCTCATCCACCCTCGCGGAGCTCTCGGCAGCCCGCCTGCACGTCGTCACCGGCAAGGGCGGGGTCGGCAAGACGACGGTCGCCGCCGCTCTCGCCCTGGCGCTGGCCAGCACCGGCAAACGGGTCCTCCTCGCCGAGGTCGAGGGCCGCCAAGGCCTCTCCCAGACGTTCGACGTCCCCCCGCTCGGCACCGACGAGGTCCGCCTCGTCTCGCACCCGAGCGGCGGCGAGCTGTGGGGCCTGTCGGTCGACGCCAAGGCCGCGCTGCTCGAGTACCTCCAGCTCTTCTACAAGCTCGGCCGGGCGGGCACGGCGCTCGAGAAGGTCGGCGCCATCGACTTCGCGACGACGATCGCACCGGGCGTGCGCGACGTGCTCCTCATCGGCAAGATCTACGAGGCCGCCGGTCGACCCCGGGGTGGACGCGGCGGAGGCTCCAAGGGCGGCGCGCTCCACTACGATGCCGTCGTCCTCGACGCGCCCCCGACCGGTCGCGCCGTGCGCTTCCTCAACGTCAACGCCGGCGTCGCCGACGTCGCCCGGATGGGCCCGATCAAGTCGCAGGCCGACTCGATCACCCGGATGCTGCACGACCCCCGCACCCTCGTGCACATGGTGACCCTCCTCGAGGAGATGCCGGTGCAGGAGAGCCTCGACGGCCTGCGCGACCTCGAGGCCGTCGGCCTCCACATCGGCGCCCTCGTCGTCAACCAGATCCGCGAGCCACGCCTCACCGCCGCCAACCTCGCGGCCCTCGACGGCGCCGACGACGACCTCGACGAGCTCCTGCGCACCGAGCTCACCGCCGCGGGGCTGCGCCCGACCGGCCCCATGGTCAAGGGCCTCGTCCAGGAGGGTCGTGACCACGCCCTGCGGCTCGAGCTCCAGGACGAGATGGCCAAGGAGATCGCCGCCGCCGGACCGCCCGTCATCGAGCTCCCCGCGCTCGCCGACGGGATCGAGGAGGGCGGCGTCGCCGTCCTCACCGACGAGCTCCTCGCGCAGGGAGTCGCCTGATGGCCACCCGCACCCCCACGACCCCGACCAGCCTCGATGTCGACGGGCTGCTCGCCGACCCCGGCGTCGGCATCATCGTCTGCTGCGGTAGCGGTGGCGTCGGCAAGACCACGACCGCGGCGGCGCTCGGCATCCGCGCCGCCGAGTCGGGGCGCAAGGTCGTCGTGCTCACCATCGACCCCGCCCGCCGGCTCGCCCAGTCCCTCGGACTCACCGAGCTCGACAACACCCCGCGACCGGTCGCTGGCGTCGACCTGGGCAACGGTGGCTCCCTCGACGCGATGATGCTCGACATGAAGCGGACCTTCGACGAGGTCGTCGAGGCCCACGCCACCCCCGACAAGGCCGCCCAGATCCTCGAGAACCCCTTCTACCAGGCCGTCTCCAGCTCGTTCGCCGGGACGCAGGAGTACATGGCGATGGAGAAGCTCGGTCAGCTGCGCACGCAGGCCGAGCGCGACGGCACCTGGGACCTCATCGTCGTCGACACTCCCCCGTCGCGCTCCGCGCTCGACTTCCTCGACGCTCCCAAGCGCCTCGGCTCGTTCCTCGACGGGCGGTTCGTCCGCCTGCTCATGGCGCCCGCCAAGGCAGGGGGCCGCGCCTACCTCAAGGTGTTCAGCGTCGGGGTCGACCTGGCCCAGCGCACCCTGAGCCGGGTCCTCGGCGGGCAGATGCTCCAGGACGTCCAGACGTTCGTCGCCGCGCTCGACACGATGTTCGGCGGGTTCCGCGAGCGCGCCGACGTCACCTACGCCCTGCTCAAGGAGGACACGACGGCGTTCGTCGTCATCGCCTCACCGGACCGGGACGCGCTGCGCGAGGCTGCCTTCTTCGTCGACCGGCTCGGACAGGAACGCATGCCGCTCGCCGGCGTCGTCGTCAACCGTCTCCAGTCGCTCGGCGCGAGCGCCCTCTCGGCCTCACGCGCCGAGGACGGCCTCGGCCAGCTCACCGAGGCCGGCGACGAGGACTCGCTCACCGCGGGGCTGCTCTCGCTCCACGTCGACCTCGCCTCGACGGCGGCCCGCCAGCACGGGTTCGTCTCGCGCTTCGCCGCCTCGCACCCCCACGTGCGGCTGTCCACCGTGGCGGCGTCGGCCACCGACGTCCACGACCTCGACGGGCTCCGTGAGGTCGGCCGGCTGCTCGCCGGCTGACGCCGCACCACCCCACACCCCCGGACACAAGAAGGCCGGGCCGGTGCCGCGAAGGCACCGACCCGGCATACGGGTGGGTCTCAGTTCTGCGTGCGACCCAGCGTCTTGTTGAGGACGTCCCGCCAGGAACGGACCTCGGGGTGGCGGCGGAGGAGGGCACGGCGCTCGCGCTCCGTCATCCCTCCCCAGACGCCGAACTCGGTGCGGTTGTCGAGGGCATCGGCGAGGCAGTCGAGGGCGACGGGGCAGCCACGACACACGATCTTGGCGACGCGCTGCTCCTTCCCCTGGACGAAGAGTGCATCGGGGTCGGTGCCCACGCAGGTGCCGCGGGTGGACCAGTCAGAAGTACTGGCTGAAGCATTGGCAGGAGCTGAAGTGATCGTCATGCGATTTCCCTTGGCTGGGCCATTCCCTCCCGAATGGCGCTACCCGAAAACTAGGCAGTAGGTGGAACCTGCGCTATGACGATTCTGGGGACTAGTCACATAGTTCCTTGTAACTAGTTAGTTGCTAGCCATTTTCTCGTCTGACGTGCAGCGATGGATTCCGGCGCTGCGCAACAGGGGGTCACATGTTGCCGCGTTACCCTGCGGGTATGGAAGGTCGTGCCCAAAACCTGCCCCACGTGCTCCGTCTGCTGCTGGGGCTCGTCGTCCTGAGCACCCTCATGGGACTGCTCATGGCGGGCATCGCCATCCCCGCCATCGGGGCCGGAGGGAGCGCCACGACGAGCGGCGTCAAGGCGTTCAACGACCTCCCGAGCGAGTTCTCGGTGTCGCCGCTGGCGCAGCAGTCCAAGATCCTCAGCGCCGACAACAAGCTTATCGCCAACCCCTACGACGAGAACCGCATCATCGTCAGCCTCGACAAGATCTCGCCGTGGATGCAGAAGGCCCAGATCGCGATCGAGGACTCCCGCTTCTACGAGCACGGCGGCCTCGACGTGCGCGGCTTCACCCGCGCCATGGTGTCGAACTTCTCCAGTGGTGACGTGCAGGGTGCCTCGACCATCACCCAGCAGTACGTCAAGATCACGCTCCAGGAGAACGCCCTGCGTCGTGACGACAAGGACGCCGCGCAGGCCGCCGTCGCCAAGACCTACACGCGCAAGCTGCAGGAGCTCAAGTACGCCCTCGACGTGGAGCGCAACTACACCAAGGAGCAGATCCTCGCGGGCTACCTCAACCTCGTCTACTACGGCGACCAGGCCTACGGCGTCGAGGCCGCGGCCCAGAACTACTTCGGCGTCAACGCCGCCAAGCTCACCCTGGGCCAGGCCGCGCTCCTCGCCGGCATCGTCCAGCAGCCGACCAAGTTCAACCCGGTGATCAACCCCAAGCAGTCGCAGGCCCGGCGCAACGCCGTCCTCGACCGCATGCAGGCCCTGAACCTCGCGCCCGTCGCCGCCGTGACCGCGGCCAAGAAGCAGCCGGTGGCCGACATGCTCGGCAACCGCAAGCCCCCCAAGGGCGTCTGCCAGCGCTCGAGCCAGCCGTTCTTCTGCGCCTACATGATGGAGTACCTCCAGAAGTCGCCGCAGATGGCCGTCCTCGGCAAGACCCCCGCCGAGCGCCTCAAGAACATCAACCAGGGCGGCCTGACGATCAAGACCACGCTCGACACCAAGCTCCAGACGGCCACGATGCGTGAGCTCACCGCCGCCGTGCCGATCGGCAACAAGAGCAACCTCGGTGCCGCGTCGACCGTCCTCGAGCCGGGCACGGGCAAGGTCCTCGCCATGGCCCAGGCCACCGACTTCGGCGACAGCCAGCTCAACCTCAACGTCGACCAGCGCTACGGCGGCAGCCAGTACGGCTACCAGTTCGGGTCGACCGCAAAGATGTACGCGCTCGTCACCGCACTCGAGTCCGGGATGCCGCTCGACGCCACCGTGACCGCACCGATGGCTTCCCCCGAGGACTCGCACGTCTTCACCAACAAGGACATGCACGACAAGTGCCGCACCGACCCCAAGGGGTGGGAGGTCAAGAACGACTACAAGAGCGGCGGCACGCTCTCGCTGGCCAAGATGACCGCCGAGTCGATCAATACCTCGTTCGCGCAGCTCACCATCGACCTCGGCGCCTGCAAGGTGCACGAGACGATGAACCGCATGGGCCTGCACCAGGGTGACGGCAAGCCGATCGACACCGCGATCCCGGCCGTGGCCCTCGGCGCCGGTGTCGTCACGCCGATGACCATCGCCTCCTCCTACGCCACGCTGGCCGCCCGCGGCAAGTACTGCGAGCCCACCCCGATCGAGTCGATCACGACGTCCAACGGCAAGGTCGTCAAGGTGCCCCCGACGTCGTGCAAGCAGGTCATTCGGGCCGACGTCGCCGACGGTGTCAACGCCCTGCTCCAGGGCCCGCTCTACGACAGCCGCGGCACCGCCGAGGGGTCGTGGACGGTCAAGGAGCGTCCGGCGGCGGGCAAGACGGGCACGACGAACAACCACAACCAGTCGTGGTTCGTCGGCTACACCCCGCAGCGCGCGGCCTCGGTCTGGATCGGCAACGTCAAGCCGGCCAAGGCCAACGGTGAGCTGCTCACGCTCAACCGCAAGACCTTCGGCAGCTACGGCTACAAGAAGAGCGTCTTCGGTGGCACGGTCGCCGGCCCGGTCTGGGGCAAGATCATGAAGGCCGCGACCGACGGGCTCCCGATCGTCCCGTTCACCGCCCCCTCGGCCGCCGTGCGCAACGGCAACTACGTCGTGCTCCCGGCCGTCGCCGGCGACAGCATCGAGACCGCCACCGGCAAGCTCGAGGCCGCGGGCTTCAAGGTCAAGGTCGGGGGCCGGGTCGACAGCTCGGTCCGCGAGGGTCGGGTGGCGAGCACGACGCCGAGCGCCAAGGCGCCCAAGGGCGGCACCGTGACCCTGCTCATCTCGCGCGGCTACTCGACGCAGACCGCGCAGCGCTTCACCCCGCAGCCTCAGAACACGGTCGTCGTGCCCCCGCCGACGACACCGACGGCCGGGCCCGGTCCGGGGCAGGGCCCGGGGCCGAAGGCCAAGCCCACCAAACCGCCCAAGCGACCGTGAACGATGCGATGACCCCCACCGGATCCGGTGGGGGTCATCGCGTTCGTGGGCGCGGGCTCAGCCGGCGAGGACCCGCTTGACGATGGCGGCCACCCGGCCACCGTCGGCGCGACCGGCGATCTCGCCCTGTGCGGCCTTCATGACCTGCCCCATCTGCGCCATGCCGGTGGCGCCGGAGCTCTCGACGGCGGCGCGCACGATGCGCTCGAGCTCGGCGTCGTCGAGCTGCTTGGGCAGGTAGGTCTCGAGGACGGCCAGCTCGGCGTCCTCGGTCGCGGCGAGCTCGGGGCGGGACGCCTCGGTGTATGCCGTGGACGCCTCCTTGCGCTTCTTGGCCTCCTTGGCGATGACCTTGAGGACCTCGTCGTCGCTGAGCTCCTTGGCCTCGTCACCGGCCACCTCGGCGTTGGTGATGGCGGTGAGCGTCATGCGCAGCGTGCCGGAGCGGACCTTGTCCTGGCTGCGGATCGCGTCGTGGAGGTCGCTGCGGAGCGTCCCCTTGAGAGTCGTGTCGGTCATGCCCCCAAGTCTCGCACCCGCCGTCAACCGGGATACTGGGGTGATGACCTCCCCGATCCGGACCACCTTGACCGCCGTGGCCGGAGTGGCGGCGACCGGGGTCGCGGGGGTGGCCTACGCAGCGCTCGTCGAGCGGAACTGGTTCGCGCTGCGCGAGGAGACCGTGCCGGTGCTGCCCGCGGGATCGCAGCCGGTGCGCCTTCTCCAGGTGAGCGACCTGCACCTCATGCCCGACCAGCGCCGCAAGATCGCGTGGGTGCGTGACCTCGCCGCGCTCGCACCGGACTTCGTCGTCAACTCCGGCGACAACCTCGCGCACGTCGACGCCGTGGGTCCGCTGCTGCGGGCCATGGAGCCGCTCATGGAGTTCCCCGGGGCCTTCGTGCTCGGCTCCAACGACCGCTTCGGTCCGGTCCCCAAGAACCCTGCCCGCTACCTCACCCCGAGCTATGCCAAGGCACCCAAGGCCCCGCGCACCGACCTGCCCGTGGACGAGCTCGTCGCCGGGCTGCGGGCGGGCGGCTGGTCCGACCTCGACAACGCGCGCACGACGGTGACGATGGGTCCGCACCGCGTCGAGCTCGTCGGCGTCGACGACCCGCACATCGAGTACGACCGGTATGCCGCGGTGTCCGGACCCGCTGCCCCCGACGTCGCGCTGACGGTGGGTCTCGTGCACGCGCCCTACCAGCGGGTGCTCGACGCCATGACCGCCGACGGCGCCGGGCTCGTCCTCGCAGGCCACACCCACGGCGGACAGCTGGCGGTGCCGTTCTACGGCGCCCTGGTGACCAACTGCGACCTCGACCGGGGTCGGGCCAAGGGCCTGTCGCGGTGGTGGCCGGGAGCGGGAGGCCAGGTGCCCACGGAACCCGAGCGGGCGGCATACCTGCACGTCTCGGCAGGACTCGGGACCTCGCCGTACGCTCCCGTCCGGTTCGCCTGTCGCCCCGAGGCGACGCTGCTCACCCTCGTCGCGCGCTGACGCCGGGAACCGATTTCGGGAGGTGGGCGACCGTCGGCTATCCTCTGGTGTCGCCGTCTGCAAGGGCAGTGACGAGCCACGGGGTGTGGCGCAGCTTGGTAGCGCGCTTCGTTCGGGACGAAGAGGTCGCAGGTTCAAATCCTGTCACCCCGACCAGTGACACGAAGGCCCTCCGCTTAGCGAGCGGAGGGCCTTCGTGCTGCTCGGGGTCGGTCGGCGGCTCAGTCGCGGGGCAGGTCCCGCAGGGCGGTGGCGAGCGACGGGGTGAGCGGCAGCCGTGGGATGAGCGTCGCCTGCACCGCGTGGTAGAGGTCGGCCTTGGTGTCCCACGTCGTGCGCGAGACCTCGCCCGCGGGGCTGAGCTCGTGCCACCAGGAGCCGCCCACCCGGTCGATGACCTCGGTGTCGACGTAGTCCCACCACGTGCGGTACCAGTGCTCGTATGCCGGGTCGCCCGTCGCGTGGTGCAGCGTGGCCGCCGCTCCGATCGCCTCGGCGGCCACCCAGTGCATGCGCTCGCGCACGACGGGCTGCCCCTCGAAGTCGACGGTGTAGACGAAGCCCGGCGAGCCGTCGACGGCCCAGCCCTCGCGCACCCCGGCGTCGAAGAGGCCCTGCGGGTCGTCGAGCATCCACGCGGCGGGCTCGTCGCCGAGGGCGGTGAGGGCGGCGCGGGCGTGGAGCGTGAGGCGGGCCCACTCGAACCAGTGGCCGATCGTGGCGCCGAAGGGACGGAACGGGTCGGCGGGCCGGTCGCGGTTGTAGTCGGGCACCGCGGTCCACGTGGCGTCGAAGTGCTCCGGCAGGCGCCACGACCACTCGCGGGCCCAGCCGTGGACGACCCGCTCGAGGATGCGGACCGCGCGGTCGAGCCAGACCCGCTGACCCGTCACGTCAGCGGCGGCGAGGTAGGCCTCGACGGTGTGCATGTTGGCGTTGACGCCGCGGTAGCCGTCGAGGGCGTTGAACGCGCGGTCCCACTCCTCCACCGCCATCCCCTGCTCCTCGTCCCAGAAGAAGCGCTCGCTCACGTCGAGCGCGGAGGCGAGGAGCGCATCGGCCCCGGGCCGCCCGGCAGCGGTGGCGCTCGAGGAGGCGAGGATGACGAAGGCATGCGGGTAGGCCTCCTTGGCCGTCGACCGGGGCACCCCGTCACGGCCGACCTGCGAGAACCAGCCGCCGTGCTCGGCGTCGGCGAAGAGCGTGGTGATGGCAGCGACGCCGTGGTCGGCGAGCGCACCGCACCCGGGCCGGCCCATGAGGTGCCCGAGGGAGTGGACGTGCGTCATCCGGCACGTGAGCCAGAGCTCGAGCGGGCCGTCCTGGGCCGTCCCGTCGTCCCCCTGGCGTGCGAAGCCGCCGTCTGCGAGTCGCGACCCGCGACCGAACTCGAGCAGCCGGTCGGTCTCGGCCTCGAGCCACCGTTCGTGCCAGGCGGACCCCAGCCAGGCCCCTGCCACACGGGTCGACCCGTCGTGCTGCTCGTGCATCCCACTCCTCCAGGTTCCCGTGCCGTCCGGCGCCGTCCCATTGTCCTTCGTCGGGCCGTGGAGCGAGCAGGAACCCTCGAAGGTGTCAGGTCCGGACAGCCGCCTCCTCCGGCAGGCCGTCGGTCCAGAAGTCGAACGTCTGGGTCACCCAGAAGACGGCGAACGACACGAGCAGGACGACCTCGACCCACAGCACCCACTCGTCCGGTGTCCCGCCGCCACCCAGCTGGTCCATGAGCGCGAGCACGATGGCGGCGCCGAAGGTCACGGCCATGACGAGGGCGACCCCGCCGTAGACCGACGCATAGGCCCGCGCGGCCTTCGCGTCGCCGGCCCGGTCGCGGCGGCCACGGGCCTTGCGGGCGTTGACGAACGCCACGGCGGTGATGAGGCCGAACAGGGGCACCGCGGCGCCGAAGTGGGCGGTGTCGAGGAAGGAGTCCCGCCCGAACCGGAACCAGAGGAAGAACGCGACGAACACCCCGGCGGCGAGGAAGAAGCCGATCCGGGTCGCCCGCGAGGACTGCCGCCGGGCCACGACGACCCACCCACCGAGAGCGAGTCCGAGGACGCCCAGCGCGACGAGACCCCAGATGTTGTTGACGACCGACGGCACGAACTCCGGCGGCACCGAGCAGCGACCGTCCGGGTCGCACGGCGCACCCCCGGCGCCCCGTGGCGTCGGCACCATGGCCACGACGGGTGCGAGCATCCCGGCGATGTTGAGCGCCGTGTCCTCGAACCCGCGACGGCCGACGATGGCGACGAGGCTGATGCCGATGGCCACGAGTGCTCCGACGAAGACGCTGCGGGCCGGCGTGTAGTAGTAGGCACTGATCGACCCGAGGTGTCGGTTGGCCTCCAGACCCCCGAGCCGCTCGAGCCACACGCAGAACAGCAGGAGCACGACGAGCCCCACGAGGCTGAGCCGCAGGTAGCGGTAGGTGCGCACGGACGCGCTGGCCCGCACGGTCGGCGGTGTGATGATCTGGGCCACGCCCGGGACGGCTGGCACCTCCGGCATCTCAGGCACCTCGGCTGGCACGTTGACCATGACCTGCTCCTCTCCTCGTTCCCAGTGTGGCGTCAGAGAGGAGCCGCGAGAAGGGCTCCAGATACTCGTCGCTCGCTGACTCCCGGGCTCTTCCGCCCGTAGCCCTTCGCTCGTACGCTCGGAGGGTGGCCGAGGCACCCGCCCCACCGACGAGCGTGCGCAACGCGACCGAGGCGGTCGCCCGCCACAGCACGCTCGGGTCGGCCTACCTCGCGGGCATGTGGGTCGGCGACCCGCTCGCGGACGCCTGCGCCGACGAGGCCGCCCGGATCGGTCGCGGACGCTTCATGCGACTGCTGCGACAGGCGCTCGCCGACGGCATCGACACGGTCCCCGACGCGCCCGCGAGCCTCGTGGCACTCTTCGCCCAGCTCGACGACGTGCCCGAGTGGGTCGACCTCCCGGCGATCGATGCGGGCGTCCGCGACCTCGCGCGCCACAGCCGCGAGACGGGCATCGTCCTGGGTGCGGCCTCGCTCCTCGTCGGGTATGCCAACCCGACCGCCTCGCGCCCGCTGGCGATGACCGGCCGCTACGTCGAGAGCGCCGGCATGCGCACCATCGAGGTGGCGACGTGGCTGCGCGCGGTGACGAGACCCGGGGGCCTGGGGAGGTTCTCCCCCGGCTTCGAGCGCACCGTGCGTGTGCGGATGATCCACGCCTTCGTGCGCCGCCACCTGCGCGACGACCCGGCCTGGGACCTCGAGGCCTGGGGCGAGCCGATCTCGCAGGCCCACCTCGCCTACACGGTCGACGAGTTCTGCCTCATCGTCATCCGGGCCCTGGCACGCGTCGGCGTGCACTTCCGTCCCCACGAGGTCGCCGACGGCCACTACGCCCGCTGGCGCTACCTCGGCCACCTGCTCGGTGTCGTCCCGGACCTGCTGCCCGCGACGCAGGCCGACCAGGAGGCGCTCGAGGAGCTGCACCTCATGACGCGCCCGCCGGTGGAGGACTTCTGCCGGGCCCTCGTGCGCGGGATCAACACCGAGTTCCTCGTGCCCGAGCTCGACCTCCTCCTCGGGCCGTTCCGGCGGTGGTCGCCGACCACCGTCCACGGCCTCGAGCGCCTCTTCCTGGGCGACGACATCGCCGACGACCTCGGCGTGCCCCCGTCCCGGGTCGGACCCGTCGTCGCCGGGCTCGGTCGACCGTTCGGCGTGGTCAACCGGGCGATGGACCGCGTACCCGCACTCGTGGAGTGGCGGCGCCGGCGCGGCGAGGCCTACACCGACCGGCAGGAGGTGCGCCTGCGCACGACCTACGGCGTGACGCACGAGATGGTGGACGACTCCCCCTCGACGGGCGCGCCGCACCCCGCCCGCACCGGTGGGTGAGGGCACGACGCGTCACCACCCGGCCCGCGTCAGGTCTGGTCGATCGACTCCTTGAGCTCGACGAACCACGGCACGGAGGCGTCGAACGCCTTGCCGCCGGCGATCCGCGGGAACTCGACCGCACGCAGCTCGTCACCGCGCTCCTCGTCCTCGCCCACGACCCCGGACTCGCCGCGCAGGGCGGCGTCCACGGCGTAGTCGGTGCAGCGCCGGATGAGGGCGAGGTCCTCCTCGTTGGCGGCGGCCGAGCGCGAGAAGTAGCCGGACTTCTGGACCATGACCTTCTCTGCGCCGAGTCGCTGCGCGAACTGCTTGCCGAACCACGCGCCGGGGTTGACCTTGTCGAGCTGGACATGGCCGAACGGGTCGACGGGCACCTCCTGGCCGCTGGCCTCGAGCTCGGCGACGACCTCGCTCACCCCGGCCCCCTCGGACAGGAAGATGTTGACGCAGCCGATCTCGTCCATGACCGCCTTGAGCCGCGCGCTCTCGGCCGCGAGGTCGATGTGCGCCTCGGGGACGAAGACGGCGTGCACGTCCCAGCGACGCGAGTCCAGGCCGATGCCGGGCAGCCACTCCTGCTCCCCCACCCACGCGTGGTGCCGCCGGGCCGTCTCGGCCGTGAGCCAGCCGCAGTGCCGCCCCATGACCTCGTGGATGATGAGCATCCGCGGGTTGGAGGAGTGCTCGGCGAGCACGTTGCGCGCGAACAGCGCGCCCTGCTCGGCCGCGGTCCACGCGCCGAGCGACTGCCGGATCGGGATGACGTCGTTGTCGATCGTCTTGGGCAGGCCCACCACGGTGAGCGGGTAGTCGTTCGAGGCGAGGTATGCCGCGAGGTCGGCTGCCGTGGTGTTCGTGTCGTCCCCGCCGATGGTGTGCAGCACGTCGACGCCGTCGGCCGTCAGCTGCTCGGCCGCGACGTGCAACGGGTCCTGACCCTCCGTGACGAGTCCGCGCCTCACGCAGTCCTCGACGTTGGTGAGCTTGACCCGGCTGTTGCCGATGGGCGAGCCACCGAACCGGTGGAGGAGTGCCGCACCCTCACGGACCTCCGGGGTGACCTCCACCGAACGGCCGGTGAGCAGGCCGGCATACCCGTTCTGGTACGCAATGATCCGCACGTCGGGAGCGATCGCGGTGTAGCGCTCGATCAACCCGCCCACGGCGGACGACAGGCAGGGCGCGAGGCCACCGGCGGTGAGCAGGGCAACGGTCTGGACAGCCATGCGCACAGTCTCTCAGTGTGACCGGCGGCACAGTCAGGGCGTGCCCGACTCGTGGACGCCCGGCCGACTGCGGATCGTTTGCGGGTCAGTCGCAGGGCCGCGAGACGGTCGGGGGTGGGTCCTTGCGCACGGCCTCGCGCGGGGGCAGCTCGGCCGAGGGCGTGACCTGCTCGAACTTGTTGCCGAGGACGACGTCGATGACCATGTTGTTGCGGGGGACCTCGCTCAGGACCGCGCCCTTGATGTGGCGGGCGACCTGTGCGGCGGCGAGGTCGGCGTCGGGCCCGTGGCGGATGACGGCGACGTCGTCGGGCAGGAACGAGTGGTCGGGGTCGTTGCCCTGCTTGCCGGGGGTGAACCCGCGAGCCACGAGCTCGGCCATGGCGGCCTTGGCCAGGCCGGGCTTCCACGTGGCGTTGTAGACGTTGACCTTGTAGGACTTCTGGGCCGGCGGCTTGGGCGGCGGCGCGGGCAGCATCGTCGTGAACTCGGCACCGAGGACGAACGAGATGGAGGTGCCGGAGCGACCGTCGAACTCGAGCTCGGCCCCGGCGACGGTCTGGGCGGCGAGCAGGGCCTGGTCGAGACCGGCCTTGCCGTAGTAGATCCGGACGGGCGCCTTGACGTAGAGGGTGCGCGGGGCGGTGGAGGCCTCGACGACGGTGAACCCGCGGCGGGTGAGGTCCTTGCCGACCGCGTGGGCGGCGCCGTTGACCCCGGAGGTGTTGAGGACCTTGATGTGGAACGACGCCGGGTCGGGCGCGGGGACGACGACCGGCTGGCACGCGACCTTGGCGGGCTCGTTGGACATGAGCCCGGTGCCGTATGCCGTGGCGATGCTCGCGGTGCCGAGGAGGACGGCCGGGATGGTGATGAAGGCGGCGAGGTGGCGGAACTGGTAGCGACGCCAGATCTGGTCGTCGGTGAGCTCCTCCTGCGCACGGGCGCGCTCGAGCAGCTCCTTGTGGACGGTGTCACGCGTCATCCCCAGGCTCCGTCGACCGAGGTCGCGGGCGGCGCGACCCGTGCGCCGGGGCAGCGACTCGCGGCCGGGCGATGACGTCCGATTCCTGAACACGACCACTCCTCACACCTCACGACCGACGGCGGTCCCACAACCGCGTGGATGAATTTCACCATGAGTCACACCAGTCACACGAGTAACACGCCAAGGTCGTCACCCAAACGAGACTCGATCTGGAGCACGACCCCGGCGACCGCAACCCCCCGCGGTCCGCGCAGGGTCGCAGACCAAGGTGTCCGGCACGAGGACAGGAGGTCACGCCGGGGTCAAGGGGCGCCCGCGCGCGAGACCCGGGCGCCTGCCGTGGCGGCGAGGCCGCGCGCCGGTAACGACGACGGCAGGACCGGCTGGACCTCTGGACCGGCTGGACCTCTAGACCGGCTGGACCGGTGAGAGCGTCGCGGCGACGAGCTCGGCGGTCTGGAGCATGTTGAGGGCCGCGCCCTTGCGCAGGTTGTCGCCGCAGACGAAGAGGTCGAGCGTGCGTGGGAAGTCGATCGCCTGGCGCATCCGCCCCACGAACCGCGGGTCGGCGCCGACGATGTCGACCGGCGTCGGGAAGTCGCCGTGCTCGGGGTCGTCCATGACGACGACGGCCGGCGCCTCGACGAGGGCCTGCCTCGCCTTGTCGACCTGGATCGGCTTGGCGAAGGTCGCGTGGACCGAGACCGAGTGCGTCGACACGACCGGCACGCGCACGCACGTCGCCGAGACCCGCAGGTCGGGCATGCCGAGGATCTTGCGCGTCTCCTGGCGGATCTTGGACTCCTCCGAGCTCCAGCCGTCACCGACGTGCGAGCCCGCGAAGGGCAGGACGTTGAGGGCGAGCGGCCCACCGAACATGCTCGGGCCGAGCTCGTGCTCGATGATCCGCCGCACGTCACCGGGCGCCATGCCGAGCTCGCGCCTGCCGCCGACGACGGCCATCTCGTCGTGGAGGCGTGACATGCCGGCCCGGCCCAGGCCCGACGCCGCCTGGAAGCTCGTGACGACGAGCTCCGTGAGCTCCCAGTGGGAGTGCAGCACGGCGAGGACGTCGATCATCGTCATCACGGTCGCGCCCGGGTTGGCGATGATGCCGCGAGGGCGCTCGTTGACGGCCTCGGGGTTGATCTCGGGAACGACGAGCGGCACCTGCGGGTCGCGGCGGAACGTCGGGCTGTTGTCGATGACGACGGCACCGCGCTCCACGGCCACGCCGGCCCACTCGGCGGAGATCTCCGGGGGGATGTCGACCACGGCGACGTCGACGCCGTTGAAGAACTCAGGGGTCAGGGCCTGGACGGTGAGGTCCTCGCCGGCCACACGGCATACGGAACCGACGTCCTCGGCCCCCGCGGCGAGGCGCACGTCTCCCCAGGCGTGGCGACGCATGGGCAGGACGTCGCGCACGACGGTGCCCACGGCCCCGGTGGCGCCGACGATGGCAAGGGTGGGTGGAGGTGACACGGTGCTCATCCGATCCGTTCCGACGCTCAGCGTCCGGTCCCGGCGTAGACGACCGCCTCGCCCTCCTCGGAGTCGAGCCCGAACGCGGTGTGCACCGCCCGGACGGCCTCGTCGAGCAGCTCGCTGCGGGTCACGACCGAGATGCGGATCTCGGACGTCGAGATCATCTCGATGTTGACCCCCGCGTCCGCGAGCGCGCGGAAGAACGTCGCCGAGACACCGGGGTTGGACCGCATCCCCGCGCCGACGAGCGAGAGCTTGCCGATCTGGTCGTCGTACTGGAGGCCGCTGAAGCCCACCGCGGCCTGGATCGCCTGCAGCGCCTCCATCGCGCCCTGGCCGTCGGTCTTGGGCAGCGTGAAGGAGATGTCGGTGAGGCCCGTGTCGGCCGCCGAGACGTTCTGGACGATCATGTCGATGTTGGCCTCGGCCGCGGCGACGGCCTGGAAGATCTCGGCCGCGTTGCCCTTCTGGTCGGGGACACCGACGACGGTGATCTTGGCCTCGCTGCGGTCGTGCGCGACACCGGCGATGATCGGGGCTTCCACGGCTTCTCCTTCGAGGCCCTCGGGGCCGGGCTGGTCGGTGACGATCGTGCCCTCCTTCGGCGTGAAGGAGGAACGGACGTGGATGGGGATGTCGTAGCGGCGGGCGTACTCGACGCTGCGCAGGTGCAGGACCTTGGAGCCGCACGCGGCGAGCTCGAGCATCTCCTCGGCCGAGATGCGGTCGATCTTGCGGGCCCTCGGGACGATGCGCGGGTCGGCGGTGAAGACGCCGTCGACATCGGTGTAGATCTCGCACACATCGGCCTTGAGCGCCGCAGCGAGCGCAACGGCTGTCGTGTCGGTGCCGCCACGACCCAGGGTGGTGATCTCCTTGGTCGTCTGGCTCACGCCCTGGAAGCCCGCGACGATGACGACGTGGCCCTTGTCGAGCGCCTCGGTGATCCGGCCCGGGGTGACGTCGATGATCTTGGCCTTGCCGTGCGCCTCGTCGGTGATGACGCCGGCCTGGCTGCCGGTGAAGGAGCGGGCGCTGAGGCCGAGGTCGTGGATCGCCATGGCGACGAGGGCCATGCTGATCCGCTCGCCGGCGGTCATGAGCATGTCGAGCTCGCGCGGCGGCGGCAGCGGGCTCACGTCCTGGGCGAGGTCGACCAGCTCGTCCGTGGAGTCGCCCATGGCGGACACGGCCACGACGACGTCGTTGCCGGCCTTGCGCGTCTCCGCGATGCGGCGGGCGACCCGCTTGATGCTCTCGGCATCGGCGAGCGAGGAGCCGCCGTACTTCTGGACGACGATGGGCACGAGGACTCCCAGTCGGTTGGATCGCGTGGTTCCGGACGGCTGCGAGTCTAACGACGTGTCCGGGAGGCCGGACGGACGCCCGTATGCCGGTCCGTCACGTCGCCCTGCTCCCCCACCTCACGCGTCGGTGCAGGTCAGGGGTGGAGGGCGTCGAACTCGGCCTCGGCGACGGCGTCCGCGTCGGCGTCGAGACGGACGTGCGCGAGCAGGGCCTGGAGGACCCGGAGCGCGCTGGCCGCACGCTCCCCCCAGTCGGAGAGATAGCTGAACTGCCACCACCACAGCGCCTCGAGCACCCGGCCCTCGTCGTGGTGACGCAGACCGTGCGCGAGCGCCGACGCGACGACGGTGAGGTCGTTGGAGAGCGAGCCGGTGGTGAGCTCGGGCGCGGTGACCGGGTCGACGACGTCGGCGTAGTCGTCGAGCCCCTCCAAGAGGTTGGAGAGGTTCTCGCGCAACGGGTCGAGCTCGACGTCCGGGCCCGGGTCGACCTCGAAGCGGTCCTCGGGGACGATGTCCTCGATCGCGCCCAGCCGGGCACCCATGAGGAGCACCTGCGACAG
This sequence comes from Knoellia locipacati, assembly GCF_007992835.1. GTDB lineage: Bacteria > Actinomycetota > Actinomycetes > Actinomycetales > Dermatophilaceae > Knoellia > Knoellia locipacati. The sequence continues at coordinate 138,459 of NZ_BKBA01000008.1, read as the reverse complement.
GGCGAGGAGCCCGAGCGGGAGCGCCGCGGCGGGGTTGGCGCCGGAGGCGATGTCGGAGACGGTCGCGAGGTAGGTGCGCGCCTCCTCGGCGGAGTCGGCGGCGAGGGCGCGCAGGTCCGAGAGGCTGTCGGACTGCTCGGTCGAGGTCGCACCGGTCCGGGCGTCAGGCATCGAGAAGCCTCCGTCCCTCGAAGGCGCGGCCGAGGGTGACCTCGTCGGCGTACTCGAGGTCGCCGCCCACGGGCAGGCCGGAGGCGAGCCGGGTGATCTTGATGCCCATGCCCTTGAGGAAGCGCGCGAGATAGCTCGCGGTCGCCTCACCCTCGAGGTTGGGGTCGGTGGCGATGATGATCTCGGTGACCTCACCGCTGGCGAGCCGGGTCATGAGCTCGCGGAAGGTCAGGTCGTCCGGGCCGATGCCGTCGATGGGGCTGATCGCACCGCCGAGCACGTGGTAGCGGCCCCGGAACTCGCGGGTGCGCTCGATGGCGACGACGTCCTTGGGCTCCTCGACGACGCAGATGCTCGTGAGGTCACGGCGGGGGTCGGCGCAGATGCGGCACTGCTCGGACTCGGCGATGTTGTGGCAGATGACGCAGAAGCGCACCTTGGCCTTGACCTGGGTGAGCGCGTCGGTGAGGCGCTGCACGTCCACGGCGTCGGACTGGAGCAGGTGGAAGGCGATGCGCTGGGCGCTCTTGGGTCCCACGCCCGGAAGTCGGCCGAGTTCGTCGATGAGGTCCTGCACTGCGCCTTCGTACACACCTTGAGCCTAGGCCACTGCGCCACCACTGGTCGCCTGCCGCGCTCGGCTCCGCTCACCGGAGGGAAGGTTGTGGGTCCGGACGCAACCTTTCTCTCCGGACCCTCAACCTTCCCTCCTGGGGAGCAAAAGTTGAGGCGGGTCAGTCGTCGGGGGTCTCGGTGGCCGGGCGCTCGTTGTAGGTGTCGGCCCGCTCCTGCCCGGTGAGCGCGGCGATCGCGTCCATGACGTCGTCGGTGAGCTGGCGACGGGCACGCCCGGCGGGCAGGCCGGCATACGCGGAGGGGTGGATCGGCTGCCCGAACGCGACGGTGACGTCGGCCATCTTGAGGCCGCGGGTGCCCACGGGCTGCACCTTGTCGGTGCCGACGAGACCGACCGGCACGACGGGGACGCCAGCCGTGAGCGAGAGGAAGGCGACGCCGGTCCGGCCCCGGTAGAGGCGGCCGTCACGAGAGCGCGTGCCCTCGGGATAGATGCCGAACGCCTTGCCGGCCCGCAGCACCTCGAGCGCGAGGTCGAGCGAGTCCTGCGCACCTCGCGAGCTGTCACGGTCGACCGGGATGGCGTCACCGGCCTCCATGAACCCGCGCACGAAGCGGCCCCGCACGCCGGTGCCGGTGAAGTATTCGGACTTCGCGAGGAACGAGACCTTGCGTGGCGCCGCGACCGGGATCGCGAACGAGTCGATGAACGAGAGGTGGTTGCTCGCCAGGAGCACACCACCGTCCTTGGGGACGTTGTCCTTGCCGAGGATGGTGGGGCGCCAGATCGCGTGGGCCAGCGACATCACCGCGGTGCGGCTGACCCAGTAGTAGGTGCTCATGCGTCCTCTTCGGAGATGACCTTCCCACCCAGGACTCGCTCCACGACGGGGACACCGACCTCTCCGAGGCCTTCGATGTCCTCGTCATCGTCGCTGATCGCGGAGTCATCTGCGACCGGCGTCTCATCCGGGTCGGGCTCGGAGGCGACCGTCTGCTTGGCCCGCGCGAACGGGCTGACGACCTCGTCGCCACCTGCGCCGGGTGCGGCTTGGGTCGCCCACGCAGGGGCGGCACCGCCGTCGTTGCCTCCGCTGCCCCAGTCGGGTTGCGTCGTGGCCGGCTGGCTCGGCACGTATGCCGTCGGCTCGCCTCCCCGTCCTGGCGCGTCGTGCGCGGCGGCACCGTTGGCCTCGGCCCGGGCCTGCGCCGACTGCTGCTGCTGCGGGGCGGGACGCTCGGGCTGCGACTGCGGCACGGGGTCCGGGCGGTTGGGGTCGATCGTCGGCACACCGACGGTGCCGCCGATCGCGGAGCCGTCGGCCGGGACGCCCTCGACGCGGGTGTCGACGCCGAGGACGTCGATGAGGGCCTGCTGGACGTAGGTCGCGTGCGGACCCCGCCGGAAGGTGTTCGCCAGACCGGTCGTCGAGATGCCGAGCAGGAGCCGCTCGCCGTCGTAGTCGAGGACCTGGGCGTGCTCGGACACGAAGGTCCACGTCGTGCGGCGCAGCTCGAAGACCTTGGCGAGGACGTCCGGCCAGGAGCGGCGGATCGCCGCGGTGTCGAGCCCGGCCGGGGCCCGGGGAGCGGGCTGCGGCTCGGGCGTCGCCAGCGGCTGGTGGTCCGGCTGGGGCTGGTGCCCGGGCTGCGGCTGGTGGCCCGGCTGGAACTGGTCGCCCGGTTGCGGCTCGGGGCCTCCCTGGGGCTGGTGACCCGGGTGCGGCTGGCGAGGATCGGGCGAGCCGTGTGCCGACGGGGGCCTGGGCTCGAGGAACTCGGGCGCCTCGGGCTCGTCGTCGTCCGGGGGCTCCTCGTCCGTGTACTGCGAGGCGGGCCGCTCGGGGGCGACCGGCGCAACCGGCTCAGCCGGCTCAGCCGGCGCGATCGTCGTGCGCGGAGGCTGGAGGTCGCGCTCGTGGGAGGGCTGGACGGCGGGTGCGACGACCGGCGCGGCCGGAGCCGCGGAAGCCGGCGTCGCGGAGCCCGGCGCCGCAGGGCCTGTCTCAGGCGAGACCGGAGCCGTGGAGACCGGAGCGGCGATGACCGGGGGCGCGGGCGCCTGGGTGGGCTGTGGCGCCGGCTGAGGCGACGGCGCGAGGGTCGGCGCAGGCGTCGGCGACGGTGCGGGAGTGCGGGCTGGGGCGGGCTGGGGCGCCGCGGCCGGAGCGGCGGCCCCGCTCGGGACGCCGCCCACGTCGAGGCGACGTTCGAGGCGGTCGAGGCGTGCGGCATACCCGCTCTCGCCGGCGGCAGCCGGCAGCAGGATCCGCGCGGCGATGAGCTCGAGCTGGAGGCGCGGCGCCGTGGCGCCGGTCATCTCGGAGAGCCCGGCGTTGACGATGTCGGCGGCGCGGGACAGGGCGCCGTGCCCGAAGCTGGCGGCCTGCTGGCGCATCCGCTCGAGTTGGTCGGGCGGCAGGGCCCGCAGGACCGCGGAGGCGCCCTCGGGGACGGCGGCGACGACGATGAGGTCGCGCAGGCGCTCGAGGAGGTCCTCGATGAAGCGCCTCGGGTCGAGACCGGTCTCGATGACCCGCTCGATCGCCGAGAACGCACCCGCGCCGTCACCCGCACCGAAGGCGTCGATCGCCGCGTCGAGCAGCTCTCCGTCGGTGAACCCGAGCAGCGAGGCCGCCGACTCGTAGGTCAGCCCGTCGGCGCCGGAGCCGGCGATGAGCTGGTCGAGGACGGACAGCGAGTCACGCACCGAGCCACCACCCGCGCGCACGACGAACGACAGCACGCCCGGCGCGACCGCGACCTCCTCGGCGACGCAGAGCCGCTCCATGTAGTCGGAGAGCTGGCCCGGCGGGACGAGGCGGAACGGGTAGTGGTGGGTGCGCGAGCGGATCGTGCCGATGACCTTCTCGGGCTCGGTCGTCGCGAAGATGAACTTCACGTGCTCGGGCGGCTCCTCGACGATCTTGAGCAGCGCGTTGAAGCCCTGCGGCGTCACCATGTGCGCCTCGTCGATGATGTAGATCTTGTAGCGGCTCTGCGCCGGGCCGTAGGACGCGCGTTCGCGCAGGTCACGGGCGTCGTCGACACCACCGTGGCTGGCCGCGTCGATCTCGATGACGTCGACCGTGCCGGCGCCACCGCGGGCCAGGGCCACGCACGAGTCGCACTCGCCGCAGGGCGTCGCCGTCGGGCCCTGCTCGCAGTTGAGGCAGCGGGCGAGGATCCGCGCGCTCGTCGTCTTGCCGCAGCCACGCGGGCCGCTGAACAGGTAGGCGTGGTTGACCCGCCCCGTGCGCAACGCCTGCATGAGCGGCTCGGTCACGTGCTCCTGCCCGATGACGTCGGCGAACGTCTCGGGGCGGTAGCGGCGATAGAGGGCGGTGCTCACGGCGACCAACCTAGTCGGCGCGAGGGACAGCCGGTATGCCGCGTGCGCGGCCACCCGGCATACGCTCGCCTGCGTCCGCGGAAGTGGCGACGACGCCGACCAGGGTTGCGGACGCAGAGGGAGGAACACGTGGAGATCCGAGCCGAGGACGTCTCGAAGGTCATCGGTCCCGCGGCGCTGCTGGCGCCGGTGTCGGTCACCGCGCCGAGCGGGTCGTGCCTCGTGCTGCGCGGGCCCAACGGGTCGGGCAAGACGACCCTGCTCCGCATCCTCATCGGGGCGCTGCCCGCGACGACCGGCACCGTACACGTCGGCGAGCACGTCGCCGACGAGCGCGACCCGGCGGTCCGAGCGGCCGTCGCCGCGCTGGTCGGGGCGCCTGCGACCTACCGCGACCTCACCCTGCGCGACCACCTCGTGCTGCTCGACGCGACGTGGGGCGGCGACGCGGACACCTGCGACGACCGGGTTGCGGCCGCCTTGGAGGAGGTCGGGATCGGCGAGCTCGACGGACGCTTCCCCCACGAGCTCTCCTCGGGCCAGACCCAGCTCTTCCGGCTGGCGCTCACGCTCTTCCGCCCGGCCGACGTGCTCGTCCTCGACGAGCCCGAGCAGCGCCTCGACACCGAGAAGCGCGCCCTCGTCGCCGAGCTCGTAGCCGCCCGCCGCGACGCCGGCACGACCGTCGTCCTCGCCTGCCACGACCCGGCGATCACCGAGCGGGTGGCCGACCAGGTCGTCGACCTCGTCGCCGCCGAGGGCTGAGCCGCATGAGCCCTGCGAGTGCCGCCAGCGACCCGGCCGTTGCGGCGATGAGTGACCACGAGCGCCTCGCCGACATCGTCCACGTCCTCCACGGCCCGTCGGGCAACCCGGCGCGCAAGGAGGTCGCGTATGCCGCGTACGTCGGCTTCATCGTCGTCGGCCTCTACGGCTTCCCGCTCCTGCGCGCCCTCGTGCTCGCCGGGGACCGGGGTGGCATGGCCGACGCGCTGCGCTCGCCGTGGGTCGTGCTCGTCGGCCTCGTCGTCGTCGCCGCCGCGGCTGCCCTCGCCCGGGAGGCGGGCCGGGTCCGCGGTCCGATCGTGGCTCCGGTGCCGTGGGTCGACCACGTCGTGGCCTCCTCGCTCGACCGGTGGGCGGCGCTGCGGCCGTGGTTCGGCTACTCGCTCTTCGCGGTGCTGGCCGCCGGGGCCCTGACCGGGCTGCTCGTCGGCGCCTCGCTCTGGGGCGCCCGGGTGGCTGCTCCGTGGGTCGTCGGGCCTGCGGTCGTGGCCGGGCTGCTCGTCGGTCTCGCCGTCGGCGCGGCGTGGCTGCTCGGCCAGTCGCGCCTGTCGCCTCCGACTTCTTGCCCAGCTGGGACGTCGGAAAGGGGCCTTCGGCCCGAGCAGCGACGTCCCGGCGGGGCAAGAAGTCGCGCGCCGTGGGTCGGCGAGGTGCGGCGGCTGGGCATCCATGACCTGCGCACCCAGTCCGCGCGCTCGAACCGGATGGTGGGCGGGGTCCAGGCCGGCGACCTGCGGGCGGTCCGGCTCGAGGCCGCACGCCCCGTGACCCGGGCCCGTACCAAGCGGCTGCGCCACCGCGGCCCGGTGATGACCCTCGTCGCGCGTGATTTCCTCGGCCTCCGACGGGCTCCCGGCGCGGCGGTCGTCGGTCTCGTGCTCAGCGCTGCCGCGGCCTGGGCCCTCGGCGCCACGCTGTCCACCGCCGCGGTCCCGCCGCTCGTGGCGTTCGTCGCGGCGCTCGTCAGCCACATGGGGTTCAGCGGGCTCAGCGAGGGCCTGCGGCTCGAGGCCGACACCATGGGCACGCCGGCGCTGTTCGGCTCACCCCCGGTGCGCGCCGCCGCGACCCATCTCCTCGTCCCCGGCGTGCTCCACCTCGCCGTGACGACGGTCATCGGCTGCGTCGCTGCCGTGGTGGCCGGCGCGGACGTCGGCACCGCCCTGCCGTGGCTCGTCATGACGACCGTGGTGCTCGCAGGTGGCAACCTGCTCGCGGCCTACCGGGGCCGCCCGCCGACGGGGCCGTTCAACGCGGTGCCGAGTGCCCAGGGCGTCCTGCTCTGGTACGCCATGCCGCTCATCCTCGACACGCTCATCGTGGGTGGGATGGTCTGGGGCATCACCCGCTGGCCGACGTCGGGACTGCTCGTCATCGGCTCGTGGGTCGCCGCGGCCGTCATGCTCTACGCCGGGCTCAACCGCGTGCAGTCCGAGTCCCTGTCGCACCGCGACGTCTGAGACCACCCTCGGGCAGCCCCGCGGCATACAGGGCAGCTGCGACGAGCACCGGCTGGAACGCGAGGCGTGCCAGCCGCTTGGTGTCGGTGTCGAGGCCGAACGCGTCGATCCCCTCGACGTACTGCCCGATGTTGCCCGGGAAGATCGCGACGTAGAACGCCGCGAGCGCCAGACCGGCGATCCGGCGGCGTCCGGGCAGGGCCAGGAGGGCCACGCCCAGCCCGACCTCGGCGACGCCCGAGGCCAGCACGACGAGGTCCTCGTCCACCGGTACCCAGTGGGGCACCTGGGCCCGGAACTCCTCGCGCGCGGTCGTGAGGTGCAGCACCCCGGCTCCGGTCATGAACGCGCCGAGCGCCAGACGGGTGAGGTTCTGCGGCAGCGTCGCCGGTGCCGTGCGCGTGATGAGGCCCATGCCGACACCGTAGGCCGTCAGGCCGGACGGCGACCCCGGCTCGAGGGCGAGGACTAGAAGGTGCCCGGCGACCCCCTTGACCAGCGGGTGGCTTGACGAGTCCCCAGTGACGGGGCTACAACTGGAAATGAGCACGAAGTTGAGCGGCTCCCACTCAAGAAAGGTTCCCCCGAGGTCGAGCAGATCGGCCTCCCGTTCACCAAGGAGAAGTGTCATGAGCACCACCCCGCACGACCCCTTCCGCGCCCTCGACCGCACCTTCGACCGGCTGTTCAACGAGGGCCTGCGCAGCCCGGCGAGCACGTCCGGAGCGGTCATGCCGATGGACCTCTACCGGTCCGGCGAGAGGTTCGTCGCCCACATCGACCTGCCGGGTGTCGACCCCGAGAGCATCGCCATCGACGTCGAGGACCGCACCCTCACCCTGCGCGCGGAGCGGCCCGCACCCGAAGCCGAGAACGCCCAGTGGCTCTCGCGCGAGCGGCCCAGCGGTACCTTCGCCCGCCAGCTGTCGCTCGGACGCGGTCTGGCGCTCGACCGGATCGAGGCCGACTACCGCGACGGAGTCCTCACCCTGACGATCCCGGTGGCCGAGGAGGCCAAGCCCCGCCGGATCTCCGTCTCGCACGGCGGGTCGTCGCGCGCCATCGGCTCGTCGAGCAACGACGAGGAGGCGGGGACGGCCGAGTCTGCCTGACCCGCAGCCACCGCCGCGCAGGAGGCCCGACGGCCGGTGCCGTCGGGCCTCCGACGTATCGTCGTGGGCATGCGCATCGATGTCTGGTTCGACCTGGTCTGCCCGTTCTGCCACGTGGGGCGACGTCGTCTCGAGCTCGCCGTGGACCAGTTCGTGGCCGGTGCCGAGGACGGCGAGGAGCGTGAGGTCGACGTCGTGTGGCACAGCTACCAGCTCGACCGGTCGGCGCCGGCCGTCGTCGAGGGGTCCAACGTCGACCGCATCGCCGCCAAGTACGGCCGGTCGCGCGAGGAGATGGTCGCCCAGCACGAGTCGATGGCCGCCGACGCCGCCGAGGTCGGGCTCGACTTCCAGTGGGACAAGGTCGTCGCGGGCAACTCGTTCGACGCGCACCGCGTGCTCCACCTCGCCCGGGCCCGCGGGCTCGATAAGCCCGTGACCGACCGCGTCATGCGCGGGTGGTACACCGAGGGTGCTTCGCTCGGCGACACCGACACCCTCGTCCGGCTCGCCGTCGAGGGCGGCCTGGGCGAGAAGGACGTCCGCGAGATGCTCGGCTCCGACGACTTCGGCTACGACGTGCGCGCCGACGAGGCCACGGCCAACCAGATCGGCATCACCGCCGTCCCGACCTACGTCCTCGACCAGAAGTTCGCCGTCACCGGCGCCCAGCCCGTCGACGGCCTGCTGCGTGCGCTCGAACTCGTGTGGGAGGACCGGGGCAACGCCCCCGAGGCCCGCGGCGGGGGCTGTGGCGGCTGCGAGGGTGGCTGCGCCTGCGGCGCCTGACGCCCCTCGTCTCCCGATGGGGAGACGCAAAGACACCCCGCGTACCTGGAAGAGCTCACCTGCCCTTGCTGCATTCCTGCCCTGGGGGAGTTCAGTGAGGTACCACCACGCGGGGTGCCGGTTCCGAGTCTAACCCGGCGCGCCGGGCCTGCTCCAACTCGGCCGCCGCGCCGCACCTGTTCGCTCAGCGCTGTGCACTGCTGCACTCGGGCGCAGCAGTGCACTGCGAGACTGTGCAGTGCTGCTCTCGGCCGCAGCAGTGCACTGCGAGACTGTGCACTGCTGCTCTCGGCCGCAGCAGTGCACTGCGTGACTGTGCACTGCTGCACTGGGGCGCAGCAGTGCACACGGTCGTGAGCATGGGTGCCGTCGGAGCGTCCCGGTCCCGGGAGCCCCACCAGCAGCGCTCAGGACAGGTGCACGTATGCCGGGTGGCGCGGGATCGTGCCCGTCCGGGCGAGGACGGTGGCCAGGTGCAGGGCGCCGTCGAGGGCACCGCCCACGGCGGGACTGAGCGCGGCGCCGGCCTCACCCACCGCTGCCTCGAGAGCCACCCGCACCGGCTCGGCCGCGAGCAGCCCACCGGTGGCGACGAGCACCGGCGACGCGATGCCCCGGGCCGCCGACAGGAGCGACTCGGCCAGCGACTCCCCCGCCTCGCGGCAGATCCGCGCCGCCACCACGTCCCCGTGGCTCGCCACCTCGGCCACGCGCGGGGCGAAGGAGGCGAGCAGCGCTGGGGCGTCGGTCCCGGTCATGACGCGACGCGGCCAGTGCGAGGTCGCTCCGAACGCCGACTCGCCCTCGGCGAGCAGCCGCTCGGACCCGCCGGGCAGGCCGTCGTGGAACCGCAGCCCGGCACGCAGACCCTCGAGCCCGACACCGGCCGCCGAGCCCCGGTCGCCCAGCACGTGGCCCCAGCCGTCGACGAGCCGCCACACCGATGTGTCGGCCGACCCGAAGTCCGACCCGAACGCCACGGCACCCGTCCCCGCGGCGACGACCGCGCCCGGGCGCACGCCACCCAGGGCACCGACGAGGGAGGCGACGGCGTCGCTGACGACCGCGGTCCGGGCGGCACCGAGGGCACCCGACACGACCCGCACGACCTCCACCGGGTCCGACAGGAAGAGCAGCCCGCGCTGCGACCAGCACACCGCGGCGACGTCCGTGACGCCACCCTCGGAGAGCAGGCGCGAGGCATCCGCGGCCAGGGCCTCGACGTCGACACCACCGGACCCGATCCGCACCCCGGGTGCGGTGAGCACGGGACCGGGCTGACCGGCATACGACCACTGCAGACGAAGGCCCGAACCACCCACGTCCACGCCGACGACGGTAGCCGACCGGTCTCCGCTCACAGGCGCGAGCCGATCACTTCGACATGCCGGCGGTCAACCCCGCGACGATCTGCTTGGTGGCGAAGAGGAAGAGCACGATGAGCGGGATCGTCGTGATGACGAGCCCGGCGAAGAGCGCCGAGTAGTTCGTCGCGTTCTCGCCGAAGAAGTTCGTGAGGCCGACGGGAAGCGTGTACTTGGACTCCGAGCGGAGCAGCACGAGCGGGTAGAGGAAGTCGTTCCAGATCGGGACGAACCGGAACACCGCCACCGTCGCCAGCGCCGGGCGCACCATCGGCACCATGATCCGCCAGAACGTCTGCCACGGGCTGGCGCCGTCGAGCACCGCCGCCTCCTCGAGCTCCTCGGGCAGCTGCCGGAAGAACGTCGTGAGGACGAAGATCGAGAACGGCACACCCGCGGCGGCATACATGAGCGCGAGCCCGAGGCGGCTGTCGATGAGGCCGAAGCCGTCGAAGAGGAAGAACACCGGCAGGATCGCCAGGTGGATCGGCAGCATGAGGCCGGACAGGAAGAGCGACTCGATCCAGCGGAAGATCCGCGCGCGGCTGCGCGCCAGCCCGTATGCCGCCATGGTCGAGACCGCGGTCGAGATCGCCACCGCGCCCGCGGTCACCGCGAGCGAGTTGACGAAGTACGTCCCGAAGCTGCCGACCGTCCACGCCTCCTTGTATGCCGCGACCGTCGGTGACGTGGGCAGCCCGAGGGGGTTGGTGATGAAGTCGGCGTTGGTGCGGAAGGAGTTGAGCACCATGATGACGAGCGGTGCGAGCGCGAGGACGGCGTAGCCCCAGAGCAGGATGCTCGCACCGACACCACCTACCGGGTCGCTGGCGCTCGAACCCCGGCGGCGGCGTGGACGCCGGCCCGAGGCGCCGGACGCACCCGAGGTCTCGAGGCCGGTGGGGGCCGCGTCGGCCGCGGTGAGGGTCGTCGTCATGAGGCCATCCGTCGTTCGTGCCGGCGGAGCACCTTGGTCGCGGCCATCGCCCCACCGAAGATGATGAGGAAGAGGACCGTGGCCAGGGCCGAGGAGGTGCCGATCGCATCGACCGCACCGGAGTCGAACGCCGAGCGGTAGAAGAGCAGCGAGACGAAGTCGGTCGAGCCGGCCGGGTTGCCGGTCGAGCCACCGAACGCGAACGGCAGGGCGAACGCCTCCATGGCGAAGATGAAGGTGAGCACCGAGACCGTCCCGATCGCGGGGATGAGCAGCGGGAAGGTGATCTTGCGGAACACCTGACCGTGCGAGGCCCCGTCGACGCGCGCCGCCTCGGTGAGCTCCTCCGGGACGCCGCCGAGGGCCGCGCCGTAGAGGAGGACCGGGAAGCCGACCCACTGCCACACCGAGACGAGGATGACGACCCAGAGCGCGGTCTTGGGGTCGCCGAGCCAGGGCAGGGCGAACTGCTCGAGGCCGATCTTGGTGAGCAGCTGGTTGACCGGGCCGAACGTCGGCGAGAGCAGCAGCGTCCAGAGGTAGCCGATGACGATCGGGCTCACGAGGTAGGGCATCGCGTAGAGCGTCTGCAGCATCCGCCGGGTCCGGGCCCGGCGGTGCAGCAGCGTCGCGACCGAGAGGCCGATGGTGTTCTGGACGAGCATCGTGCCGACGAAGAACAGGACGTTGTGGAGCAGCGCCGTGGGCAGGTCGGTCTTGAACGGTGCCCGGTTGACGAGCGCCGAGAAGTTCGACAGCCCGGCGAACCCCTGGCGGCTCGTCCCCTGCCACTCGAAGAAGGCGTACGAGAACGCCGTGAGCATCGGGTAGAGGACGAACACGCCGAAGAGGATCAGGGCCGGCGCGAGGAAGGCCAGTCCGGTGCGCGTCTTCACGAGAGCGAGTCCACCACGGTGAGCGGCCCGGGTTCCACCCCGGTCACGAGGAGGGCTTGAACCAGGCCTTCACCCCGGTGTCGATGTCGGCCGCGACCTGCTCTGCCGTCTTGGAGCCGAGGAGCAGCTGCTGCGCACCCTTGCCCATGAGGTCGGTGCCCGACGGCGTGCCGTAGCGGAAGTCGGTGAGCAGGAGGTAGGGCGACGGGGACTTCTCGTAGTTGTCGGCCATCTGCTTGAGCAGCGGGTCGTTGTAGGTGACGCCGGGCACGGCCGAGATCTGCTTGACCTCGTCGGCGACCATCTGGCCGAACTCCTTGGTCGACATCCACTTGACCAGCTCGAGGGCGGCCTCCTGGTTGGGCGACTTGGCGTTGACCGCGAAGTTGCCGTCGGCCCAGCCGGGCGTGGTCGCCTTGTCCTCCGGCGATCCGGTCGGGGCCGGGACCTCGAAGACACCGAGGTCGATCTTGGGGTTGGCCTTCTTGAGGACGGCCATGTCGAACGAGCCACCGGGGAACATCGCGGCCTTCTCGGCCGAGAAGAGCGTCTGCGCGTCGGTGACCGCGACACCCGTGACGTTCTTGGGGAAGTACTTGGCGAGCTGCTTGAAGACGTCGATCGAGGCGACGAAGTTCGGGTCGGTGAACGACTTCTTGCCGGTGAGGACCTCCTCCTGGAAGGCCGCACCGCCGAAGCGGGGCGCCGCGAGCACCTCGTGGACGATCGGCAGGGTCCAGTCGTCCTTGGCGCCGACGGCGATCGGCGTCACGCCACCGGCGAGCAGCTTGTCGCCCGCCGCGGTGAAGTCGGCCCAGGTCTTGGGGGCCTCGCTGATGCCGTTCTTCTCGAACAGGCCCTTGTTGTAGAACATCTGGACCGTCTGGCGGGCCAGCGGCACCGAGTAGAGCTTGCCGTCGGCCTTGGACTTCGCCGAGTTGACGACGTTCTCGTCCCAGCCGGACAGGTCGACCTTGCCGTCGAGGGGCACGAGCGACTTCGAGGCGATGGTCGGCTCGACCTGGCCGTAGGAGCGCACCTGGGGCACGTCGGGGCCGTCGGAGCCGGCGAGCCCGGTCGCGAGGACCTTGTTGTACTCGGTCGCCTTGAACGGCTTGAACTCGACGGTGATGCCCTCGTGCTTGGCCTCGTAGGCGTCGAAGATCTTGTTGTATGCCGCCTCGTCCTCGACGCGCCAGGACCAGACCGTGAGCGTGGTCGCCTTGGCGTCACCGCCGTCGCCGGACCCCTTCGTGTCGTTGTCGCTCGACGGTGCGCAGGCCGCGACGGCGAGCACCCCCGTGAAGGCGATGAGGGTGAAGGTGGAGCGGCGGGTCCGCTGGGTCATGACAACTCTCCTGTCGACGCTGACTGGCTTGACGTGGGGCGTGGGGTGCTGGGCGTGCCGTGGGGCGCGCCCGGGGCCGGGCTGGGGGATGCACTGCGGGGCGCGCCGCCGGACGCGCCGTGGGGCGCGGTCCGGGACGCGGGTGGGGTGGTGAGGGCGGCGAGCGCCGCGGCGACGGAGTCGCCGTTCGCGGCGAGGGCGTCGAGGGCGTCGTCGACGCGGATGCCGGCCAGCAGCGAGAGCAGCGCCGGCTTGAGACGGCCACCGGCCGCCTCGAGGACGAGCCGGGCGTCCTCGTCGCTGGCGCCGGTGGCCTCCTGGAGGATGCGCACGACGCGTCCCCGCAGCTTGGCGTTGGTGGCGACGACGTCGACCATGAGGTTGGACCAGGTCCGCCCCAGCCGGATCATCACGGCGGTCGAGAAGGCGTTGAGGACGAGCTTCTGGGCGGTGCCCGCCTTGAGGCGGGTCGAGCCGGTGAGGACCTCCGGGCCGGTGTCCGCGACGAGCAGGTGGTCGGCGTATGCCGCGAGCTCCGATCCCGGGTTGGCCGTCACCAGCGCGGTGCGCGCCCCCATCTCGCGGGCGCACATGAGGGCGCCCTTGACGTAGGGGGTGCGGCCCGACGCGGTGAGTCCGATGACGACGTCCCCCTCCGAGACGACGCCGGCATCGGCACTCCCCAGGTCGCTGTCGTCCTCGACGTTCTCGACGGCACGGAGCAGCGCTGTGGGCCCACCCGCGTGGTGGGCGACGAAGAGCCCCTCGGGGGCGTTGAACGTGGGCAGGAGCTCGGCGGCGTCGAGGACGGCGAGGCGCCCGGACGTGCCCGCCCCGAAGTAGTGGACGTGGCCGCCCGCCCGGATGGCGGCCACGGCGTGGTCGACCAGCACGGCCAGCTCGGGGAGCATCTCCGCCACGGCGTCGGCGACCGTGCGGTCGGCCTCGTTCATGAGGGTGAGGACCTCGAGGGTCGACGCGCTGTCGATCCCGACGGTGCCGGGATGGCGTTCTTCCGTGGGCGCACTCACCCGGACGTCGCTGACCATTCTCGAAGGTTAGTTTCTTACACGCTCAGCGTCAACAATGTGAATCACTGGCGGTTTCGGACGTCCGGAAGCCACGCCACACCCGCCTGCGCGTCACGCGATGTGGTGACCCTCGACGGCCTTGCGGCTGTCCGCCACGGCCTTGCGCGCCCGGCGCAGGTCGCGCTGGGCCACGGCGATGTAGAGGCAGTCGACGACGGTGAGGGCCGCGATCCGGCTGGCCGTCGCCCCCGACCGCAACGAGGTCTCGCGGGCCGCCGTGGTGAGCACGATGTCGGCGCCCTTGGCCAGAGGCGACAGCGGGAAGTTCGTCACGGCGATGGTGCGCGCGCCATGTCGACGGGCGACCGCGAGCGACTCGATGGTCTCGCTCGTGGACCCGGAGTGGGAGATGCCGATCGCGACGTCCTGCTTCGAGAGCAGGGTCGCGCTGGTCAAGGCGATGTGCGGGTCGTTCCACGCGAAGGAGACGACACCGATGCGGTGGAGCTTCTGCTGGAGGTCGGCCCCGACGGTCGCGCTGGCCCCGATGCCGTAGACGTCGACGCGGGTGGCCTTGGCCACGGCGTCGACGGCCGCGGTCAGCGAGTCGCGGTCGAGCTGCTGCGCGGTCTCCTCGACGGCGCTGGAGTCCACGGACGCCACCTTGGCGATGATGTCGTCGATCGTGTCCGAGGCGCTGATGTCGCTGCCGGCCATGCGCTGCTCACGCGGCATGGCCGACTCGGCGGCGAGAGCGAGGCGCAGCTGTGGGTAGCCCTTGAGCCCCAGCCGCTTGCAGAAGCGCAGGACCGTCGTCTCCGAGGTCTTCGCCGCCTGAGCGAGCTCGGTGATCGTGAGGTCGGAGGCCCGGCGGGCGTCGGCGAGGACCTGGGCGGCGACGCGCTCCTCTGCAGGAGTGAGCGACGGGAGGATTCCACGCAGGCGGACGAGCAGCGGGGCGTCAGCCACGTCGAAGGACTGGATCGGTGTCGACATGTGCCAAAACTACGACCTCCGGGCCAGAGTCCACCCAGAAGTCCCGAACTCGTCCGGAGTCCGGTCACCGTCCACGAGAATGCCGCGGCCCGAGAACGCCCTGACCCGGCTCACCGCCACGCCTCGTCCGAGGGTGTTGGCGTCGGTCACGTAGCGCCACCGCAGCAGCTGGTCACCGGCCGTGAGGTCGGCGCGCACCTGGCGCCACCGCCGCTCCCCGTCGGTGCCGCTGATCGGACCCGTCGTGCCGTCGTCGAGCTCGGCCTTCGCCAGCGAGCCGTCCTGCTCGCGGTCCTCACCGTGGCGGGCGTCGCCGGGTTGGCGGATCCGCAGCGGCAGCGCCTCCCAGGTGGTGCCACCGTCGCGTGAGGTCTCGACGTGCAGGACGTCGGTGTCCTCGGTCTGGGCCACGAGGTCGAAGCCGAGACGGGCGCCCGACGCCGGGACCACGAGCGGCACGGTGAGCGTGGCCGTGCTCGCGTTCCGGGCGACGGTCTCCCAGACGACGTGGTTGCCGCGGGCCCGGATCGGCAGGGCCATGCCCAGCCCCCTGGCCCACTCCTGGCGGGCGACGTTGATGCTCCCCCACGAGCGCGAGGGATGCACGCGGTTCGTGAGCAGGATGGCGAACGAGCGGGAGGCGAAGTCGATGACGATCGAGGTGCCCGTGTAGCCGGTGTGCCCCGCCGTCCTCGGTCCGCTGAGCGCGTCCATGTACCAGGTCTGGTCGAGCTCGAAGCCGAGCCCGTGGTCGTCGCCGGGGAAGCTCTCGTTGAAGTTCGTGATGAGCAGCGACACGCTCTTGCGGTCGAGGATGCGCGCGCCACGGTAGGTGCCGCCGTTGAGCAGGGCCTGCGAGAGGACGGCGAGGTCGTCGACGGTCGAGAAGACACCGGCGTGACCGGCGACGCCACCGAGCGACCAGGCGTTCTCGTCGTGGACCTCACCCCGGACCATCCCGCGAGCCGGGACCGCCTGGTACTCGGTCGCGGCCGTGCGCTCCTTGGCCACGGGGTTGTATCCCGTGTCGCGCATGCCCAGCGGCCCGGTGAGCCGCGAGGCGACGACCTCGTCGAGCGACTGGCCCCGCAGCCGCTCGACGAGGACGCCGAGTGTGATGAGGTTGAGGTCGCTGTAGAGGTAGACCGTCCCCACGGGGTTGGTGAGCGGCTGGTTCATCACCGCAGCGATGCGGGAGGCCTTGTCGGGGTACTTGCTGTAGAGCGGCAGCCACGACGTGAACCCGCTCGTGTGGGTCAGCAGGTGCCGGATCGTCACCGACTCCTTGCCCGCGGCACCGAACTCGGGCAGGTAGGTCGCCACCGGCGCCTCGAGGTCGACCTTCCCCTCCTCGATGAGCTGGACGACCGTGATCGACGTGAACAGCTTCGAGACCGAGGCCAGGTCGAAGATCGTGTCGCGGCGCATGGGGACCCACTGCGACTGCGGGAGCTCCTCCGTCGCGTTCCTGTAGCGCAGCGCGAAGCCGTCGACCTGGGTGGCGACGACGGCCCCGTCGTGGGCCATGAGGCCGACGTGCCCGGGGTAGAGCGGGTGCCCACCGGGAGCCGCGACCTGGTGGCTGCGGACCTGGTCCTTGGCCAGCTCGATCGGGGCCGGGTCCAGGCCCACGGACCCCGGGGTCCCGGCACGCAGCACCGTGGACGGCGGCGCGAAGCCGGTGAAGGGCTTCGTGTAGTCCTCCGCGCGGGCGGCCGGAGCGGTGAGGAACGAGGCCCCGAGGACGAGGCCACCGCCGAGGACGGTGCGACGGGAGAGGCTCATCGGGCGGGGCCGCCGTAGATGAGGTAGGGCTGGCGGGCGGCATCGAACTTCGCGAGCTCGTCCTTCCATGCGCCCACGACCGTGGCCACGTCGGCGCCGGCCGTGATCTGGTCACGCAGGCGGGTCGATCCGGTGAGCTTGTCGATCCAGTACGGACGCGCCGGGTCGTAGGTGTCGTAGCGCCACTGGAAGTCCTTGTAGAGGGACTTCGCCGCGACGAGCATCTCGACACCGACGAGGACGGGGTCGATCGCCGAGGGCTCGGTGATGTGCACCTGGACGCCACCGCAGACCTTGCCGACGTGCTTGTTGAACGTCGGCGTGAAGTAGGCCTCGCGGAACGCCACGCCCGCGACGTCGCGACCCGCGAGGCGGTCGGCCCACTTGTGGTCGACGTAGGGCGCACCGATGAGCTCGAACGGGCGGGTCGTCCCGCGCCCCTCGGAGAGGTTCGTCCCCTCGAACATGCCCGTGCCCGGGTAGACGAGCGCGGTGTCGGGAGTCGGCATGTTGGGACTGGGCATGACCCACGGAAGGCCGGTGCCGGCATACGTGACGTCGCGACGCCAGCCCTTGACCTCGACGACCTCGACCTTCGGGAGGCGACGACCGCCGGTGTCGCTGGGCAGGATCTCGACGTTGAGGAAGCGCGCGAGCTCACCCACGGTCATGCCGTGCGCCTGGACGATCGCCTCGGCCCCGACCCCGGAGGTCCACGGCTCGGTCATCATCGGGCCGTAGGCCGTGCCGCCGATGGGGTTGGGGCGGTCGAGGACGACGAAGGTCGCACCGGTCTCGACGGCTGCCTTCATCGCCGTGTACATCGTCCAGATGTAGGTGTAGAAGCGCGCGCCGACGTCCTGGATGTCGAAGACGACGGTGTCGACGCCGGCCGCGCGGAACATCGACGCGAACTTCGCGGTGTTGGCGCCGTAGGCGTCGTAGACCGTGAGCCCGGTGCGCTCGTCGACGTAGGTGTCCTCGGCCTCGCCGGCCTGGGCGGTGCCGCGGAAGCCGTGCTCGGGCCCGAAGACGCCGCGGATGTCGACGGCGCCCGAGTCGTGCATCTCGTCGACGATCGAGCGGAGGTTGAGCAGGATCCCGGTCGGGTTGGTGATGACGCCGACCTTGCGGCCCTTGAGGACCGACCAGCCGCTCGCAGCGGCGACGTCGGCACCGGGGGTCACCTTGCGCTTCGGGTCGTTGACGGACGGCGCGTATGCCGTGGGGCTGGCGAGCGCGGGGCTCGCACCGAGGCTGAGGGCGGCGGCGCCGGCGAGACCGGCCCCACCGGTGAGGAGCTGGCGGCGGTTGGGTGAGGTCATGTCAGATCTCCACTCAGTAGGTGAGGCCGTGGCCGAAGGGGAAGAGCACGGTGCTCGGCGCGCCCTTAGCGGGGATGTCGACGGGGAGCTTGCCGGTCGGTGCGACCGCGCCGGAGATGACGCGGGCCGCGGCCTCGATGGCGACCGGGCTGTAGGAGTAGGTCGACAGGTAGGTCGTGGTGCCGGGCAGGTAGGCGATGTCGTAGGGGTCGCGCGTGGCGACGACGATCACCGGGATCCCGGTGTCCTGCAACGCCTTGACGAGCTTCTGCTGGCCGCCGCGCTTGTCGGTGACGTTGGTGTCCCAGGCCTTCATCGTCGTGACGACGACGGCGTCCTTGCCCTGGGCCGAGGCGACCGCCGAGGCGATCTGGGCGTCGGTGGGCGAGGTGCCGGTCTGGTTGACCGTCGTCGTGGAGCCGGCCTTGGCGAGGCCGTCGGCGAGGATCTGGGTCGTCGTCACGCCGTAGCCGGTGACGAGGACCTTCTTGCCGTTGGTGGCGAGCGGCAGGACCTTGGCGTCGTTCTTGACGAGGGTGCTCGTGCGGTTGGTGATGGCGTCAGCCGTGGCGAGGTGCTCGGTGGTGCCGACGACGGAGCCCAGTGCGGCGGGGTCGACCATCGGGTCGGCGACGATGCCGCGCTTGACCTTGAGCTCGAGGACCCGACGCACCTTGGCGTCGAGGTCGGCCTGGCTGATCCGGCCGGTCTTCACGGCGTCGATGACGGCCGCGTAGGCCTTGTCCATCGCCGGGGTCATGAGGAGCTGGTCCACGCCGGCCTCGAGGGCACGGACGGCGACCTCCTCGTCGCCGTAGAGGTCGCGCACGCCCTGCATCTCGAGCGCGTCGGTGACGATGACGCCCTTGTAGCCGAGCTCGCCACGCAGCAGGTCGGTCATGATCGGCTTGCTCAGGGTGGCGGGGTTGCCCGAGTCGTCGAGCGCGGGGAAGGCGAGGTGCGCCGTCATGATCATGTCGATGCCCTGCGCGATGGCGGCCTTGAACGGCGGGGCGTCGAGCTGCTCCCACTGCTCACGGCTGTGGGTGATGATCGGGAAGGCGACGTGGCTGTCGGTGGCGGTGTCGCCGTGGCCCGGGAAGTGCTTGGCGCTCGCGGCGACCTTGCCGTCCTCCTGGTAGCCCGCGACCTGCGCGGCGACCATCTGCGCGGCGAGCTCGGGCTTGCTCGAGAACGAGCGGGTGCCGATGACGGGGTTGAGCGGGTTGACGTTGACGTCGGCGTCGGGGGCGAAGTTCGTGTTGACGCCCATCGCGCGCAGCTCCTCGCCGGTGATCGCGGCGGCGGTGCGGGCGTCGTCGGCCGAGCGGCTCGCGCCGAGCGCCATCGAGCCGGGGAACTGGGTGGCGGGCGGGCCGATGCGCGTCACGACGCCCTGCTCCTGGTCGGTCGCGACCTGCAGGGGGATGCGCACCTTGGACTGCTGGGTCAGCGCCGCCTGCTGGAGACCGTTGGAGAGCCCGGCGATCTGCTGCGGGTTCTTGACGCTGTCGGTCCACGCGAAGTAGATGACACCGCCGAGGTGGTACTTCTGCACCACCTCGGCGGGAGTTGAGACCCCGTAGAGGGGAAGGTTGCGCGAGTCCGGGGTCGTCGCGTCCTGGCCGTAGACCTGCTGGACGAAGAGCTGGCCGACCTTCTCCTCCAGCGTCATCCGGACGAGGGTCGACTGGACCCAGCCCTTGGGACCCGCGGGGACGGCGGCGTCCGCCGTCGTGACCGGGATCGCGCCGGCGGCGAGGGTCGCCGCGACCGCCGAGGCGATCGCGGTGCGGCGGGTGACGGACGAACGGGGCATGACATCTCCGGTCTCTCGAGGTCCACGACGATGTGAACCATTCACGCACTTGGTGTTGCCAATGGAACTTAGCCACACCTCCGGACATGCGCAACAGATACGCAGCGGTCACGTGCGGGAGGTCGGACGAGAGGTCAGGTGATGACGGCGCGGAGCCCGGCGACGACGAGACCGCCGACGACCGCCACGCCGAGCCCGTGCCACCACCGCAGCCGGCGCTCGACGTCCTCCCCGTCCGGGCCCTGCTCCGGGGGCACGGAGGTGCGGGGCCACCAGAGCTCGGCGACGGCATACCCGACGACGCCCAGGCCCATGCCCAGACTTCCCGCGAAGACCCAGAACGGCCGGGTCCCACGCGTCGGCGTCGTGGTCAGCAGCGAGACCAGGGCGGCGATCGACGCGAACAGGGCTGGAAAGGCCACCCAGTCACGGTTGGGAGGGAATGTCTCGGGCGTGAACGGTTGCGCGCCCGAGGCCTTGAGGGCGGCGAACACGTCCTGGTCACCGATGAGTGGGGGCGGTTCCGGCAGCCATCGCGGCCTCACGTCGCCCTCGACCGAGTAGACAAGCTGCATGGCCGGGCCCTCTTCAGGCCGTCCGTCGGCATCGGCTCCGGGCGTGTCCATGTCCCAGGTCGTCCCGAGCGCGGAGAAGCGCATCGTGTTCGGCCGGACCAGGTCGGCGGCGACGAACGCGACAACTCTCTCCGCGCGCACGTCCTGCAAGACGTCGCGCGCTTGCACCTCGTTCAGGGAGGACATCCACGACGGCACCAACCAGGCCACCCAGGCGGCGACGATGAGCGCGCCGAGGAGGCGTCGCAGCCAGACCGCTCGCCGCACTCCTGCGGGCTCGGCCCCCAGCACCGTGTGCCCCACCCCGGTCGTCATGGCCAGATCGTGGCAGAACGGGGCCCCTCCTGTCCGCACATCCGACCGTCGGGCCAAGTCGTGCCGGGCACGCAGAAGGGCCCCGACACATGGTCGGGGCCCTTCTTGGAGCGGAGGATAGGGGATTCGAACCCCTGAGGGCGTTAACCCAACACGCTTTCCAAGCGTGCGCACTAGGCCACTATGCGAATCCTCCAACGGAGGAGGTTACCCGAGCGCGCAACGCCGACGAAATCCGCTCGCCGCTCCCCCTCCGCCGCTCGGCTCGCCGTTCGTCGAACCACTGGTCGCGGCCCCCTCCCGACCCCCACGATGGCGACATGAGCACCGACGCCTACCGCACGGCATACGCGCAGTCCCTCGAGGACCCGGACACCTTCTGGCGCGCCGCCGCGGACGGCATCGAGTGGGTGACGCCCCCGACGACGGTGCTCGACGACTCGAACCCACCGCTCTACCGCTGGTTCTCCGGCGCCACCCTCAACACCTGCTTCAACGCGCTCGACCGGCACGTGCGCGACGGCCGGGGCGACCAGCCGGCGCTCATCCACGACAGTCCCGTCACCGGCACGAAGCAGACCATCACGTATGCCGGCCTGCTGGCTCGCGTGTCAACGTTCGCTGGTGCGCTCGCGAGCCTGGGGGTCGAGAAGGGCGACCGGGTCGTCGTCTACATGCCGATGGTGCCCGAGGCCGTCGTCGCGATGCTCGCGTGCGCCCGGCTCGGCGCGATCCACTCGGTCGTCTTCGGCGGGTTCGCGCCGGCGGAGCTCGCCGCCCGGATCGAGGACGCCCAGCCCAAGGTCGTCGTCGCCGCGAGCTGCGGCATCGAGCCGAGCCGCGTCGTCGAGTACAAGCCGATGCTCGACGCGGCCCTCGACCGCAGCAGCCACAAGCCCGAGTCGGTCATCGTCTTCCAGCGCGAGCAGGCCCGCGCCGCGGTCGGCGAGCGCGACACCGAGTGGGAGGAGATGGACTGGGACGAGCTCGTCGCCGATGCGGAGCCGGCCGACTGCGTCGAGGTCGCCGCGACGGACCCGCTCTACGTCCTCTACACCTCGGGGACGACGGGGCGGCCCAAGGGCATCGTCCGCGACAACGGCGGCCACGCCGTCGCGCTGCGGTGGTCGATGAGCAACGTCTACGACATCGGGCCCGGTGACGTGTGGTTCACCGCGAGCGACGTCGGGTGGGTCGTCGGTCACTCCTACATCGTCTACGCGCCGCTGCTCACCGGCGCGACCACCGTGCTCTACGAGGGCAAGCCGGTGGGGACGCCCGATGCCGGGGCCTTCTGGAGGGTCATCGCCGAGCACGGGGTCAAGGCGATGTTCACGGCGCCCACGGCCTACCGGGCGATCAAGCGGGACGACCCCAGGGGTGAGCTGCTCCGCGAGCACGACATCTCCACGCTCGAGACCGTCTTCCTCGCGGGCGAGCGACTCGACCCCGACACCTATGAGTGGGCGACGTCGACCCTCGGCGTGCCCGTGGTCGACAACTGGTGGCAGACCGAGACCGGGTGGCCCATCGCGGCGAACCCACGGGGGCTGGAGCCGATGCCGATCAAGGCCGGCTCCCCCACCGTGCCCATGCCCGGGTATGCCGTCTCCATCCTCGACGAGACCGGTGCCCCGCTGCCGGCCGGCGAGGAGGGCGCGATCGCGATCCGCCTGCCGCTGCCTCCGGGGACGCTCGCCACGCTGTGGGGCGACGACCAGCGCTACGTCGACGGCTACCTCTCGACCTACCCCGGCTTCTACGCCACCGGCGACGGCGGGCTCGTCGACGAGGACGGCTACCTCTTCGTCATGGGCCGCACCGACGACGTCCTCAACGTCGCCGGGCACCGTCTCTCGACCGGGTCGATCGAGGCCGCCCTCGCCGGCCACCCCGACGTCGCGGAGTGCGCAGTCATCGGCGTCGCCGACGAGCTCAAGGGACAGCTGCCCCGTGGCCTCGTTGTCCTCAAGGGCGGTGTCGACGGCACGGGTGCCGAGGGCGAGCGGATCCGGGCCGAGCTCGTCAAGCGTGTGCGCGACGAGGTGGGCGCGGTCGCCGCACTGCGCCAGGTCGACATCGTCGCCGCGCTGCCCAAGACGCGCTCGGGCAAGATCCTGCGCAAGACGATGCGCGAGATCGCCGACGGTCGCACGCCGACCGTGCCCGGGACGATCGAGGACGCGTCGGTGCTCGACACCCTGGGGCCGGTCCTGCGACCCGGCGGCTGACTGCTCTCCGACGCCGCCCGCACCGCCGCCACCGCCCGGCTGCCACCAGACGAGCACGCTTTGGTGAGACGACCACATCTCCATGGTCGTCTCACCAGGAGATGGTCGTCTCGCGCACCGCCGCGGCCGCACCCCTAACCTTGCGCCGTGCAGGGAGTCTTCACGGGGTTCGCCACCATCGGCGTCGTCATCGCCGTCGGCGCACTCCTCGCCCACCTGCGCATCGTCGACCTCACCGCCCAGCGGGTGCTGTCACAGGTCGCGTTCTTCGTCGGCTCACCCGCGCTCATGGTCGTGACGCTGAGCCGCGCGGACGTCCACAACGTCCTGTCGGCCAACCTCGTGGCCACCACCGTCGCCGTGCTCGTGCCCGTCACGGTCTACGGCCTGCTCGCGCGATTCCTCTGGCGGCGACGCCTCGGTGACGCGACCATCGGCGCCCTCTCCGCGGCATACGTCAATGCGGGAAACCTGGGCATCCCGGTGGCGAGCTACGTGCTCGGTGACGCCGCCCTCGTTGCACCGACGCTCCTCCTCCAGCTGCTCGTGCTCCAGCCGATCGCCCTCGCCCTGCTCGACGCCGACGCCCTCGGGCGCGCTCCGTCGATCGGGCAGCTCGTCACGCGGCCGTTCCGCAACCCGCTCACCGTCGGCTCCCTCATCGGCCTGCTGCTCTCGCTCACCGGGTGGACGCTGCCGGAGTTCGTCGGCAACCCGC
Source organism: Knoellia locipacati (assembly GCF_007992835.1). GTDB lineage: Bacteria > Actinomycetota > Actinomycetes > Actinomycetales > Dermatophilaceae > Knoellia > Knoellia locipacati. The sequence continues at coordinate 114,873 of NZ_BKBA01000008.1, read as the reverse complement.
TCGAGCTCCTCGGCAACGTCGCCGTGCCCGCGATGCTCCTCGCCTACGGCATCGCGCTGCGGCTCGGGCCCGGCCTCGGGGCCGCCGGCTCCGTCGCCGAGCTGGCGACCACGTCGGCCCTCAAGCTCGTCGTCCAACCCCTCGTCGCGTATGCCGTGGCTCGCTTCGCGCTCGGTGTCGACGGGCACGCGCTGCTCGCCATCGTCGTGACGTCGGCCCTGCCCACCGCGCAGAACATCTTCGTCCACGCGACCCGCTACGACCGGGGCACCGTGCTGGCGCGCGACACGATCCTCATCACGACGATGGGGTCGGTGCCGGTCATCCTGCTCGTCGCCGCGGTTCTCGGCTGAGTCGGGACGCGTTCGACGCCGGGCCCCTATCCTGTGCAGATGCCGGGACCAGTGCTGGTTGGGGGGACATCGGCCGACGTCGGGATCCTGCACGAGCACCTGTGGACCGGGGCGACGGTCATCACCGCCGTGCGCACGGTCGGCTCGGCCGCCGTGGCCGCGTGGGGCGCGCTCGAAGGCAGCCTCACCCTGCTCGTCGTCGCGCTCGGCATCTACTGGGTCGGCGACATCCTCGACGGCACGTGGGCGCGGCTGCGCCGTTGCGAGACCCGCATCGGCGCCGTGCTCGACATCTTCTCGGACCGCTTCAACGCCGGCGCCTTCTACGTCGGGCTCGCGTGGCTCCAGCCCGACCTCGCACCGGCGGTGTTCGTCTACCTCGCCGAGTTCATGGTCGTCGACACCTTCCTGTCCATCGCGTTCCTCGCGTGGCCGATCCGCAGCCCCAACTACTTCTACGTCGTCGACCGCACCATCTGGCTGTGGAACTGGTCCAAGCCCGCGAAGGCCGTCAACAGCGCACTGTTCGCGGTGCTGCTCCTCGTCACCGGGTGGATGGAGGTGGCCCTGGCGATCGCGCTCGCGCTGCTCGTCCTCAAGTGCTGGTCGGTTGCGCGACTGCTTCGGATCGGGCTGCCCCTGCCGGACCCGGTGACCACGCATGTGGCCTGAGGTCCTCAGCATCGCGGGGTTCGCGGTCGCCTCGGCCCTCATCCCCCTCATCAACATCGAGGCGGTCGTCGCCCTCGCCGCCACCCAGGGCGAGGCACCCACGTGGGTCATCATCGCCGTGTCGTCCGTGGGACAGATGGTCGGCAAGCTCTTCTGGTACTACGGCGGCCGCGAGCTCGAGCGCTTCGGCTTCGTGGCCCGGCGGATGCAGAAGCCCCGCGCCAAGGCCGCGCTCGAACGGTGGCGCTGCCGCACGGAGGGACGCCCGTGGTTCACCGCCGGGCTGCTCCTCGTCTCGTCGGTGGTGGGGCTTCCGCCGTATGCCGTGATCGCCGTCCTCGCGGGCGCGCTCCGCGTGCCTCTGGTCGTCTTCCTCGTGACGGGGCTCGTCGGTCGTGCGGTGCGCTTCGCGGCCGTCATCGGTGGCGCCGCGGCCGTCGTCTCCTGGTGGTGACGGGAACGTTCCGGTGGCGGCCCGCTGAGCACGCTGCTAGGAACGTGGCATGACTCGTCGCGCCCTGCCCGTGCTCGCCCTCGGACTCTCCCTCGTCGCCGCCCCGCTGACGGCCGCCGTCGCCGCCGGCCCTGCCGCCGCGCCGGCGGGAGCGGGAGCCGCTGCTGCACAGGGACATCCGAGCGCCCCGCCGGAGATCGTCGCCCTGCGCGACGTCGACCCGACGATCGTCCACGAGATCCGCTACGCGACGAACCACAACTTCGTCGGCGAGCGGATCGACGACTACCGCGCACCGCTGTGCCTGCTCACCCGTCCCGCCGCCGAGGCGCTCTCGCGGGCCCAGACCGCCCTGCGGCCCAAGGGGCTCACCCTCAAGGTCTACGACTGCTACCGCCCGCAGGGTGCCGTCGACCACTTCGTCCGGTGGGCGGAGGACCTCGGCGACGAGCAGATGAAGTCGGAGTTCTATCCGCGGGTCGAGAAGTCGCGACTGTTCGAGGACGGCTACATCGCGGCCAAGTCCGGCCACAGCCGCGCGAGCACGGTCGACCTGACGATCCAGCCGATCGGCGCGCGCCCGGGCCCGACGCCGCACTCGCCCCACCCCGCGGGCTCGTGCTTCGGGCCGGTGGCCGACCGGGCCCCCGATGCCTCGCTCGACATGGGGACGGCGTTCGACTGCTTCGACGTCCTGTCGCACACGGCCAATCCCGCGATCACGGGGGCCGCGCGGGCGAACCGCGACCTCCTCGTCGGCGTGCTCGGCGCCGAGGGCTTCACCAACCTGCCCGAGGAGTGGTGGCACTTCACGCACAAGCCCGAGCTCTTCCCGACGACGTTCTTCACCTTCCCCGTCTCACGGGCCTCGCTCGCGAAGCGCTGACGCCGGGACGGTCCACGCCATGATGGGACGGTGATCAGCCTCGAGCTCGCCCGCCGGATCGTCCACGACGCCGGCGTGCTCTGGCAGCCCGCCGCCGGCGACCGGTTCGTCATCGACGCCGAGCTGCTCACGGCCTAGGTCTTCTGGGTCAGCGACCTCACGGTCGAGCCGCAGACGTTCGGCGAGCAGACGGTGCTCGGCTTCAACGGCACGACCGAGTGGGCGCTCGACTCGGTGAGCCTCGACAAGGCGTTGTGGCTGCCCCGCGAGGACCAGCTCCGCGAGCTCCTCGGCGACCGCCTCGAGTCGCTGACCCGCACGCCCGAGGGCTGGGAGGTGACGTGCGCAGGGAGCGATGGCTCACGGCATACGGTCACCGAGACGCACGTCGAGGACGCCTACGCGAGAGCCCTGCTCGGTCTCTAGCTCACTGCGGGAGGTCGTCAAAGGATCTGTTTCGGACGAACCGACCAGGTATGCCCGGTCGGCTCGTCACGAGGTGGTCGACTCGTCAGCGCTTGCGGGTCCCGAAGATCGACCGGGTGATCTCACGGCCGATGACCGTGCCGGCCGAGCGGAGGGCCGAGCGGAAGGCGCTCGACTTGACGACCTGCTCGACGAGGCCCGGGTCCTCCTTGGGAGTCGCCGCCTTCTTCGCGGGCGTCGGAGCCGGCGACTTCTGCGGCGCGGTCGGCGCGGTCGGCGCGGGAGCCGCCTGGACACGTGCCGCGAGCTTCTCGTAGGCGGACTCGCGGTCGGCCACGGCGGCGTACTTCGACGCGATGGCCGAGGCCGCGATCGTCGAGTCGAGCAGCGCGTCGGGCGAGGGCGCCATGAGCGACTGGGGCGCACGCATCCGCGTCCACGCCACCGGGGTCGGGGCGCCGCGCTCGGACAGGACCGTGACGACGGCCTCGCCGGTGCCGAGCGTGGTGAGAAGCTCCTCGAGGTCGTACTCGCTGTGCGGGTAGGTCTTGACGGCCGACTTCAGAGCCTTGGCGTCGTCGGGTGTGAACGCACGCAGCGCGTGCTGGACCCGGTTGCCGAGCTGGCCGAGCACGCCCGCGGGGACGTCACGGGGCGACTGGGTCACGAAGAAGACACCGACGCCCTTGGAGCGGATGAGCCGCACCGTCTGCTCGATGGCCTCCTGGAAGGCCTTGCTCGCGTCGGCGAAGAGCAGGTGCGCCTCGTCGAAGAAGAAGACGAGCTTGGGCTTGTCGACGTCGCCGACCTCGGGCAGGTCGTGGAACAGGTCGGCGAGCATCCACATGAGGAAGGTCGAGAAGAGCGCCGGCCGGTCCTGCACCCCCGGCAGCTCGAGGCAGGTGACGAGGCCCTTGCCGTCGGCGGCGGTGCGCAGCAGGTCGTTCGTGTCGAAGTTCGGCTCACCGAAGAACGCGTCCGCGCCCTGGTCCTCGAAGGCGATGAGCTCGCGCAGGATGACGCCGGCTGTCGCGGACGACAGGCCGCCGAGCGCCTTGAGCTCGGCCTTGCCGTCGTCGCTCACGAGGTGCTGGATGACCGCGCGGAGGTCCTTGAGGTCGAGGAGCGCGAGGCCGTTCTTGTCGGCGTAGTGGAAGACGAGCCCGAGGCTCGACTCCTGCGTGTCGTTGAGACCGAGGACCTTGGCGAGCAGCGTGGGCCCGAAGTCGGTGATCGTCGCGCGGATCGCGACACCCTTGCCCTGCCCGCCGAGCGAGAGGAACTCCGTCGGGTATGCCGTGCCCTGCCAGTCCTGACCGACGTCCTTCGCGCGCGCGGCGGTCCGGTCGCTGGGCTCGCCGGGGCTGGCGAGTCCCGAGAGGTCGCCCTTGATGTCGGCGAGGAAGACCGGGACGCCCTGACCGGAGAGCTGCTCGGCCATGAGCTGGAGCGTCTTGGTCTTGCCGGTGCCCGTGGCGCCCGCGACGAGGCCGTGCCGGTTGAGGACGGCGAGCGGGATCTGGACCGGGGCGTCGGGGTGCGCCGTGCCGTCGATGACGGTGGCGCCGAAGTTGAGCGACGGGCCGGAGAAGGCGTAGCCGGCGCGGATCTCGTCGAGGTGCGCGCTGCCCCCAGCGGGCGCGGCCTTCTCATCCGGTGCGGGCGCGGCCTCGGCCGCGGTGGCGGGCGCCGGCTCGCCTGCAGGAGCAGCAGTGGCGTCGCTGGCGGGCGTCTCGGGCGTCGCGTTCTCGGTCACCTTCGGCACTCTAGTGCGACGGTGGGCGGCGCACAGGGGTGAGCGCGAGCGCGAGGCGAGCGGACGGCATACCCGGTCGTCGTCCGGCTGCGTGCCCACACACCACTGATTGCCCCACCGCGAGGCCTCGCGGTGGGGCAATCAGTTGAGGAGGGAGCGGGTCAGCGGATGCCGTAGAGGTGCTCGAGCGCGAGCTGGTCGAGATGCTCGAAGCCCATCCCACGCGCAGCCGCCTCGTCCGGGTCGAAGGCCTCGGCCCGCAGCGCGGCGAGCCCCTCCCCCTCGGCCAGGGTCGGCGTCGCGAGCTGATCCAGACGTGACGCCTCGAGCGCGGCCTGCACCTCGGGGTCGGCACGGAACGCCCGCGACTTCTCCTTGAGCACGAGGTAGTTGCGCATGCAGCCGGCGGCCGAGGCCCACACGCCGTCCATGTCCTCGGTGCGCGGCGGCTTGAAGTCGAAGTGCCGCGGCCCGTCGTAGCCCCCGGTCTCGACGGTGTCGACCGTCCAGAAGGCCCCACGGGCGTTGCCCGCACCGAACCTCAGGTCCTGGTCGTAGCGGGGACCGGTCTGGCCGTTGAGGTCGAGGTGGAAGAGCTTGCCGTGCCACAGCGCCTGGGCGATGCCGTGTGCGTAGTTGAGCCCGGCCATCTCCTCGTGGCCGACCTCCGGGTTGAGACCGACGAGCTCGGGGCGCTCGAGCTCGTTGATGAACGCGAGCGCGTGCCCGATCGTCGGCAGCAGGATGTCGCCGCGCGGCTCGTTGGGCTTGGGCTCGATCGCGAACCGGATGTCGTAGTCCTGCTCGACGACGTAGTCACCGAGGAGGTCGAACGCCTCCTTGTAGCGGTCCAACGCAGCGCGCACGTCCTTGGCGGCGCCGGACTCCGCACCCTCGCGACCACCCCACGCGACGAAGGTCGTCGCGCCGAGCTCGACGGCGAGGTCGATGGCGTCGGCGACCTTGCTGATGGCGTAGCGACGGACGTCGCGGTCGTTGTTGGTGAAGCCGCCGTCGCGGAACACGCCGTGCGAGAACAGGTTCGTCGTCACCATCGGCACGACGAGGCCGGTCTCCTCCAGCGCTCGTCGGAACGGCGCCAGCTGCTCGAGCCGTTGCGCCGTCGACGTCCCGAAGTCGCTGACGTCGTCGTCGTGGAAGGTGATGCCCCACGCGCCGAGGTCGGAGAGCCGGTGCACCGCCTCCACCGGGTCGAGCGGCGGGCGCACCGCGCCACCGAAGACGTCGACGCCCTGCCAGCCGACCGTCCAGAAGCCGAACGAGAACCGGTCGTCTCGGGTGGGCGTGAAGTCCGCCGCCACCGCGCCGCCGCCGCCGCCGCCGCCGCGCACGTCACCGCTCACGTCGCCGCTCACTGCTCGTCCTTGCCCGAGCTGAACGCCGCATCGAACGCCGCCTCGGGCCGGTCGAACGCGAGCCGGCGCACGAAGCCGACCGCCTCGGCCGCGCCGACGAGCCGGTCCATGCCGGCGTCCTCCCACTCGACGGAGATGGGGCCGTCGTAGCCGATGGCGCCGAGGGTGCGGAAGCAGTCCTCCCACGGCACGTCCCCGTGACCGGTCGAGACGAAGTCCCAGCCGCGTCGCGGGTCCGCCCACGGCAGGTGCGACGAGAGCCTTCCGTTGCGGCCGTTGCCGACCCGCATCCGGACGTCCTTGCAGTCGACGTGGTAGATCCGGTCCTGGAAGTCCCAGATGAACGCCGCCGGGTCGAGGTCCTGCCACACCATGTGCGACGGGTCCCAGTTGAGGCCGAACGCCTCGCGGTGCCCGATGGCCTCGAGGGTGCGCACCGTCGTCCAGTGGTCGTAGGCGATCTCGGACGGGTGGACCTCGTGCGCGAACCTCACGCCGACCTCGTCGAAGACGTCGAGGATCGGGTTCCAGCGGTCGGCGAAGTCCTGGTAGCCCGCCTCGATGGTCTCGGCCGAGACCGGCGGGAACATCGCGACGTACTTCCAGATGGCCGAGCCGGTGAAGCCGATGACGACGTCGACACCGAGCTTGGCGGCGGCCCGGGCGGTGTCGGCCATCCGCTGGGCGGCGCGCTGGCGCACCCCCTCGGGGTCGCCGTCGCCCCAGATGTCGGCCGGCAGGATGTCCTGGTGGCGCTGGTCGATCGGGTCGTCGCAGACGGCCTGGCCGACGAGGTGGTTGGAGATGGCCCAGACCCCGAGGCCGTGGCGCTCGAGGATCTCGCGGCGGCCGGCGACATAGTCGTCCTCGGCCAGGGCCCGGTCGACCTCGAAGTGGTCACCCCAGCAGGCGATCTCGAGCCCGTCGTACCCCCACGAGGCGGCCAGACGGCATACCTCCTCGAAGGGAAGGTCGGCCCACTGTCCCGTGAACAGGGTGATCGGTCGTGCCACGGTGTCCTCCAGTTTCATCTCTCTCGGCCGGTTCCACGAACGTAGAATCCGGGTCACGTCCTGCTGGTCAAAGAGTCGGGCGGAAACCGTCCCGGTCGGGTCCGTTGCTGCAACAGCGAACCCGACCGGGCCGGCGACGGGGGATGTCAGCCGCGCAGGGCGGCCAGGTTGTCGTAGCTCGTGCGGGCGAAGGCCAGCGACTGGCCGGGGTTGGCGGTGCCACCCGGTGCAGTGTCCTGCTCCCACATGGGGTTGTGCGAGCCCTTGGCCCCGACGCGGCGGAAGAACGTCGAGTAGTCGATGTCGCCCTCACCGAACGGCGTCATGACGTAGCCGTTGGTCTGGGTGGCGTCGCGACGCCCGTCCTTGGCGTGGAAGAGCGGGAAGCGCTTGGTCTGGGCGGCGACGAGGGCGGCCGGGTCGAAGACCGACCTCACCGGGCTGCCGTCCGGCGCCGTGTAGGTGTGGTGCTTGTACTGCGCCACGTGCGCCCAGTAGATGTCCATCTCGAGGAAGACGTGCTTGGGGTCGGTGTTGGCGAGGAAGTGCTCGAGGCGCCGGATACCGCTGCTGCGCGTCGGGCGACCCTGCGCGTCGAGCGGCCCGCTGTCGAGCAGGAAGCTGTAGGCGACGTCGTGGTTGTGCGTGTAGAGCTTGAGCCCGTGCTCCGAGGCGCGCTTGCCGAAGAAGTCCCACCGCTCCGCCGCTGCGACCCAGTCGGCGACGTAGGCCGAGCTCGTCGGGTCGTTGCCGGTGCCGATGTGGCCGAGACCGAGGATGTTCGCGATCTCGCACGCCGTGTCGAAGGCCGCGACGGTCTGGTCGGTGATGGTGCTCGGGATGCTGCCGTGGTTGCCCTCGGCCTCGAGCCCGAGGTCGTCGAGCCACGACTTGAGCAGGGTGGCGCCGGCGACGGTGTTGAGGTTGTTGCCGCCCTCGGCGTTCGCGTGCTGGGTGTAGCCGGCGAACTCGATCTGGCGGAAGCCGATGCGCGACAGCTCGCCGAGGACCTCCTTGAAGCCCGAGGCGAGGTCGGTCGTGTTCGGGTCGCGCGAGATCGCGTCGCGGACCGTGTAGAGGATGATGCCGCGCTTCGAGGCGGGCACGAGCGTGCCGTTGGCGTTGCCGACGGGCGAGGCGTATGCCGTCGCGGCACCTGCCGCTGTCGCGGCACCGGCCGTGGCCATCGCGGTCGTCGCCGCGAGGAACTGGCGGCGACCGAGGCCCAGCGTGCGGGCCAGCTCGGGGATCTTGACGTCGTTGTCGTTCATGGTGCTCCTTCGTCACTGCAATGACAGGGGGGAACAGCGGGACCGGTCAGCCTCCTTTGCCTGCGCTGGTGTGGTGGTCGGCCACGGACGAGCGGGGTGGTCGGTGGGGTCCTCGGCGACGGCTCAGGTGCCGGCCGGGGAGTCGATGGCCGTCCAGGCGGAGCCGCTGGCCGCGCTGGACTCCACCGCGGCGAGCACCTCCTGGACCGCGAGCCCGTCGGCGAACGACGGGGTGGGGTCGACGCCGCGGGCGATGGCGTCGACGAGGTCCGCGGCCTGGTGGGTGAACCCGTGCTCGTAGCCGAGGCCGTGACCCGCGGGCCACCAGTTCTCGACGTAGGGGTGGCTGGGCTCGGTGACCGTGATCTTGGTGAAGCCCGACTCGCGGGCGTCGACCGAGGCGTCGTGGAGGTGGAGGACGTTCATGTCCTCGAAGTCGAACGCCAAGCTGCCCCCGGAACCGTTGAGCTCCAGGCGGATCGAGTTCTTGCGACCCGTCGCGAACCGGGTCGCCTCGAACGTGCCGAGACCTCCCCCGCTGAGCCGGGCGATGAAGATCGCGGCGTCGTCGACGGTGACGGCACCACGCGCGCCCCCGTCCTGTGCCGAGGCCGACAGGCCCTTGACGCTCCCCGCGATCGGGCGCTCCTTGACGAACGTCTCGGTGGTCGCGCTCACCCCGGTGATCCGCTCCCCGGTGATGAAGTGGGTGAGGTCGATGATGTGGGCGCCGATGTCACCCAGGGCGCCCGAGCCGGCGCGCTCCTTCTCGAGGCGCCACGTCAGCGGGGACTCGGGGTCGACGAGCCAGTCCTGGAGGTACTGCGCGCGCACGTGCCGGATCTCGCCGATCCGGCCCTCCTGCACGAGCTGGCGGGCGAAGGCGATGGCCGGCACCCGACGGTAGGTGAAGCCGACCATCGAGCGAATCCCGTTGGCAGCAGCGCGTTGTGCGGCCTCGGCCATGCGTCGCGCCTCGTCGACCGTGTTGGCCAGCGGCTTCTCGCACAGGACGTGCTTGCCGGCCTCGAGTGCGGCGATCGCGATCTCGGCGTGGGTGTCGCCCGGCGTGCAGATGTCGACGACGTCGACGTCGGGGCGGGCGATGAGCGCGCGCCAGTCCGTGTCGACGTGCTGCCAGTCGAACCGGCGTGCCATCTCGGCGGCGGCGGCGCCGTCACGACCGGCGATCGCGACGAGGTCGGGGGTGAGCGCCGGGTCGAAGAAGCTGCGGGCGTTGCGCCAGCCCTGGGAGTGGGCCAGGCCCATGAAGGCGTAGCCGACCATCCCGATGCCGATCCGGCCCGTCTCGGTGGCGGCGTGGGCCTGCGGTGCGGCGGTGCCCGCCTGTGCCAGGTCGGTCGCCGTGGTGTCCGTGGTCATGAGAACCCTTTCCGGGAGGTCTCCGGGGGCCGCGCGGGGCAGCCGGGCGTCGAGGGGATCGGGTCCGCGCGGCCCAGGGATGGCCGCGCGGACCCCGGTCGAGGGTCGGTCAGGACTCGAAGCCGAGCGGGAGGTACTCCTCCACGTTCTCCTTCGTCACGACCGGAGCGTCGAGGACGATGCGACGCGGGATGGCGACCTGGACGAGGTCGCTCATGCTCTTGTCCTGGGCGAGGAGGCGGGCCAAGCGGACGCCGTCAGCGGCCTGCGTGGGCGGGTAGAGGACCGTGGCCTCCATCTTGCCCTCCTTGATCCAGCGCATGGCGTTGGCCGAGCCGGCGCCACCGATGAACGCGAACTCGCTGCGCTTGGCGTTGTCGAAGGCCGCCATGACGCCGACACCCTGGTCGTCGTCGTGGTTCCAGATGATGTCGATCTTGGGCGCGGCCTGGAGCAGGTTGGAGGCGACCTTCTCACCGGACTCGACGGTGAACTCCGCGGCGACGCGGTTGTCGACGGTCTGGTTGCACGCCTTGAGCGCGTCGGCGAAGCCCTTGCTGCGGTCCTGCGTCAGGGGCAGGGCGTCGATGCCGGCGATCTCGGCGATGACCGGGTTGCTGATCTTCTTGTCGTTGACGAGCTTGCAGGCGTAGGTGCCCGCACTGACGCCCATGCCGTAGTTGTCACCGAGGACGGTCGTGCGCGCCGCGAACGGCGTCGAGAACTCACGGTCGACGTTGACGACGATGATGCCGGCGTTCATCGCCTTGGTCGCGACCTCGGTGAGGGCGGCGCCGTCGGTCGGGAGCAGGACGATGGCGTCGACCTTGTCGTTGATGAAGGTCTCGACCTGCGCGATCTGCTGGCTCGCGTCGTTGGTGCCCTCGGCGGCCTTGAAGTCGACGTCCGAGAACTTCTTGGCCTCCGCCTGGGCGGCGCTGTTGATGGCGCCGAGCCAGCCGTGGTCGGCCGCGGGGCCCGAGAAGCCGATGGTGACCTTGTCACCCGGCTCGTCGTTGTTGCTCCCCGCGCGCTGGCTGTCCGAGGACGTCGAGCCCTCGGCCTCGGGGGTGTTGCTCGTGCAGCCAGCGGCGACGAGGACGACGACGCCGAGGGCCGCGGCGACGCGGACGGGACGGGAGATGGTGCGAGGGTTCATGGTGCTCTCCTGGGGCTGTGGTGCGAGGTGGTGAAGGGAGTGGTGGTGCCGTGCATGACGCTGGTGTGGAGCAGGGGGGCCCACGCCGTGGGCCCGGCCGTGGTGCCGTGGTGCGGACGAGCCGTGGCTAGGTGCTGCGACGGCGGGCGGCGAGCCGCTGCTGGAGGAGGACGGCGGCGACGATGACCACGCCCTTGGCGACGTTCTGGGTCGAGGTGTCGACGTTGTTGAGCGTGAAGACGTTGGTGAGCGTCGTGAAGATGAGGACACCGAGCACGGTGCCGACGATGGTGCCGCGCCCGCCGCTGAGGAGCGTCCCGCCGATGACCGCGGCGGCGATGGTGTCGAGCTCGAGCAGCCCGCCGTGGGTTGACGTCCCGGTCGTGGTGCGGGCCATGAGCATCACGGCGGCGAGCCCGCAGGCGAGTCCGAGGAGGACATAGAGGTATGCCGTCTGCCGCTCGACCTTGATGCCGGCCAGTCGCGCTGCCTCGGGGTTGCCACCGATGGCCAGGGTGCGACGGCCGAAGGTCGTGCGGTTGAGCAGGACCCAGCCGAGCGCGGCCACGATGGCGAAGATGATGACGAGCACCGGGATGCCGAGGACGCTGCCGCCGAAGAAGTCGATGAAGGAGCGGTCGCGGACGATCTGGGTGCGGCGCTGGGCGATGAGCTCGGCGAGACCGCGGGCGCTGGCGAGCATGGCCAGGGTGGCGATGAACGGCGCCACCTTGCCGTAGGCCACGAGCACGCCGTTGACGAGCCCGCAGGCGCCTCCCACGAGGAGCGCGGTGAAGACCATGACGATCCAGTGGATGTCCGCGGCCAGCGTCTGCGTGGCCAGGGTGGTCGCCCAGACCGAGGAGAGGGCGACGATGGCGCCGACCGAGAGGTCGATGCCCCCACCACAGATGACGAAGGTCATGCCGATGCTCACGACGCCGACGACGGCAGCGAGCCGGAGGATGGTCAGCGCGTTGTCGATGCTCCCGAACCGCTCACCTGCGGTGGCGAGCCCGACGACGCAGAGGATGACGAGGGCGATGACGAGGCCGAGGTTGCGGGTCGCAGAGCTGCCGGCGAGACGGCTCAGCGCGCTCGGGCCGGACCCGGCCGTGGCTGCGGGGGCCGCCATCTCCTGGGTGCCGACGGGCTCCTCGGAGGTGCGGGGGGTCTCGACGCTCATGCGGCGTCTCCTCTCATGATGATGTCGAGCACCTGGTGCTCGTCGAGGTCGCCGGCGGGCGCCTCGTGAAGGACCTGGCCGTCACCGACGACGAGGACGCGGTCGGACAGACCGAGGACCTCCTCGATCTCGCTCGACACGACGACGACGGCGACACCGTCGTCGGCGAGCCTGCGGACCAGGGCATAGATCTCGGAGCGGGCGCCGATGTCGACACCACGCGTGGGCTCGTCGAGCAGGAGCACCCGGCAGCCGCGGAGCAGCCAACGGGCGAGCACGACCTTCTGCTGGTTGCCACCGGACAGGGTGCGGATCTCACGCGAGATCCCGGTCGGTCGCAGCTCGAGGCTCGTCGCGAGCTCCTGGGCCGCGGCGTTCTCGGCGCCGCGGTCGATGAGGCCGCCCCTGGAGAAGCGGGTGAGCGTCGCCATGCTGATGTTGTGGGCGACGCTGTTGCCGAGGACGAGCGCCTGGCTCTTGCGCTCCTCGGGGCAGAGCCCGACGCCGGCGTCGACCGCGGAGCCGACCGAGCCGGGCCGGAGTCGGCGACCACCCACGCTCACGGTGCCCTCGTCGGCCCTGCGGGCGCCGAAGACGGTCTCGACGATCTCGGAGCGACCAGCGCCCACCAGGCCGGCGAGACCGACGACCTCGCCCGGGCGCACCTCGAAGCTCACCTTCTCGAACTCGCCGCGACGCGAGATGCCGTCGACGACGAGCAGGGGCTCACCCTCGGGTGCCGCGGCTGCCCGCTCGGGGAAGACGTACTCGATGGAGCGGCCGGTCATGAGCCGGATGACCTCTCCGGTCGGAGTCTCCTCGGCGGACAGGCCCGTGGCGACGGTGCGTCCGTCCTTGAGGACCGTGACGCGGTCACCGATGACGCGGATCTCCTCGAGGCGGTGCGAGATGTAGACGACGGCGATGCCCTGGGCCGTGAGCTGGCGGATGACGTCGAAGAGGCGCTCCACCTCACCGCTGTCGAGGACGGCCGACGGCTCGTCCATGACGATGAGCCGCGCCTTGCGCGACAGCGCCCGGGCCATGCTCACGATCTGCTGGCCGGCGGCGGACAGGTCCCCCACCTCGGTCGTCGGGGAGATCTCGGGGTGACCGAGGCCTGCGAGCAGCTCGCGCGTCGCGGCGCGGGCGGCCGAGCGCTGCGAGAGTCCGAACCGCGACTTCTCGTGACCGAGGAAGATGTTCTCGGCGACGGTGAGGCCCTCGACGAGGTCGAGCTCCTGGTACATCGTCGCGATGCCCATGTCCATGGCGGCCTGCGGGTGACCGAGCGTGACCTCCGTGCCGTCCCACGTGATGGTGCCCTCGTCGGGCGTGTGCACCCCCGCGAGCGTCTTGATGAGGGTCGACTTGCCCGCGCCGTTCTGGCCGAGCAGGCAGTGAACCTCACCCGGGAGCACGTCGAGGTCCACGCCGTCGAGTGCCGTCACTCCGGGGAACCGCTTGACGATCCCTGCCATCACCAGAAGTGGTGAGGCGTCATTGCCTCTGCTCATGGGTCAGAACCGTAGGAGTCTTTTGCATGTCCGTCAAGCAAAAGCGTGAATCTCATCGCACACATCTGTGTGCATCGTGGGCGAAACTCGCGATTTGTGCTTGACTACCCGCGTGAACTCCCCCGGCACCCTCCCCCTCACCGATGGGCCTACCGGTGCCGGCGCCCTGCTCCAGCTCATGCGCGACGGACGCCCCCGCACCCGGGCCGAGATCATCCAGGTGACCGGGCTCGCGCGCTCGACCGTCGGCACCCGCGTCGACTCGCTCCTCGCGGCCGGGCTGCTCAAGCCCGCCGGGGAGTCGCGCTCCACGGGCGGGCGCCCGCCGGTGCGATTCGCGTTCAACCCCTCCGCCGCCGCGGTCATCGGCGCGGACCTCGGGGCGACCCATGCGACCGTCGGCCTGACCGACCTCGACGGCACGGTGATCTCCGACCGGACCGTCGAGCTCGACATCGCGAGCGGTCCCGGCCCGGTCCTCGACCGCGTCGTCGAGCTGGGCCGCGAGCTGCTCAAGGAGGCCAAGCGCACGCGCACCGACCTGGCCGGCGTCGGCATCGGGCTGCCCGGTCCCGTCGAGCACTCCAGCGGCCGCCCCGTGTCGCCGCCGATCATGCCCGGCTGGGACGGCTACGACGTCCCGGCCCACGTCTCCGCCGGCCTCGGTGGTCCCGTCCTCGTCGACAACGACGTCAACATCATGGCGCTCGGGGAGCACGCCACGATGCACCCCGACGTCGACCACCTCGTGTTCGTCAAGGTCGCCACGGGCATCGGCGCCGGCATCATCACCGGTGGCCAGCTCCACCGTGGCGCCCAGGGCGCGGCCGGCGACCTCGGCCACGTCGCCGCACCGCACGGCGACGGCGTCCTCTGCCGGTGCGGCAACGTCGGGTGCCTCGAGGCCGTCGCCAGCGGACCCGCCATCGTCGCCCGCCTCGCCCGGGGCGGCGTCGACGCCCACGACACCCGCGGGCTCGTCGACCTCGTGCGTGGCGGCAACGTCGAGGCCATCGCCGAGATGCGCGCGGCCGGTCGTGAGATCGGCGCCGTGCTCGCCTCGACCGTGAGCCTGCTCAACCCGCAGGTCATCGTCGTCGGGGGGCTGCTCGTGCAGTGCGCCGAGAGCCTGCTCGCCGGCATCCGCGAGGTCGTCTACGGCCGCTCGCTCCCGCTGGCCACCGAGCAGCTCCAGATCGTCGCCGCCCGCACCGGCGGGCACGCGGGCGTCATCGGCGCCGCGACCATGGTCATCCAGCACGTGCTCTCCGCCGAGGAGGTCGAGCGCCAGCTCGCCTCGGTCGCCTCCTGACCCACTGCGTCCGCAACGCCGGTCAGGAACCCGACCAGGTCTGCGGACGCAGCCGAGGGGCCGGCATACCAAGCAGGTCACAGTTGCGCCCACGACGCGGGAGGGTGCGCGCGTCCCGGCACCGGGGCCCATACAGTGGCGGCGTGATCTTCAAGGCCGTCGGCGACACGCGTCCGTACCCCGAGCACGGGTACAGCACGCGTCAGTGGTCCAACGTGCCCCCGCGCCTGGTGCGGCTCGACGACCTCGTCACGACCAAGCGCACGCTCGACCTCGGGATGCTGCTCTCGGAGGACTCGACGTTCTACGGCGACCTGTTCGCGCACGTCGTCGAGTTCGAGGGGACACTCTACCTCGAGGACGGACTGCACCGGGCCCTGCGCGCGGCCCTGCACCAACGGCCGACGCTCCACGCGCGCGTCCTCGTCATCGAGTAGCCCGCCATGGCCGAACGCGACCTCTCCTCCGAGCTGCGGCACCGCCGGCAGAACCGCCGGGCGACGACGACGATCCTCATCGTCCTGCTCCTGCTCTTCTTCGCGTTCTGGTACGCCTACTCGTACTACCGCGCCTCGGGTGGGGGCGAGGAGGCGACACCGCGCACCGGCGCGACGTGCACCCCCTTCAACCCGAAGCTGCCGACGCCCGCGACGACCCGCGTCAACGTCTACAACGCGTCGAGCAAGAACGGCCTCGCGGCCCGCACCGCCGCCGAGCTGCGCGAGCGCGGCTTCGTCATCGGAGAGGTCCGCAACGACCCGCTCGGGCGCAAGGTCAACGTCGTCGAGGTCCGCTACGGCCAGGCGGGCAAGAGCCGGGCCCACCTCGTCGTCCCGCTGGGCGGCAAGGGGACGACGTCGATCACCGACAAGCGCAAGGACGCGACGCTCGACATCGTCCTGGGCAGCAGGTTCTCGACCCTCGCACCCAACCCGACGCCCACCGGCCTGCCGATGTGCCCCTCGCCCAGCACCACCACGTCGAAGTCGTCGTCGTGACGGTCGCGACGGGGGCCCCGATCGTGCTGACCCCCGAGATGACCACGACGCAGGCCCTCGACATCGTCGTGCGTGCCGCCGGCGACCACGTGCGCCACCACAGCGAGCTGCTGCGCGCCGGCCACGACCCCGAGGCCCTGCACCAGGTGCGGATCGGCATCCGGCGGGCGCGCGTCGCGTTCGCGCTCCTGAGCCGTCCGCTCGGCGACGGCGAGAAGCTCGCGTGGGTCAGCACCGAGATCCGTGACCTCGCCGTGCCGCTCGGGCGGGCGCGCGACCTCGACGTCGCCGTCCGCGACCACGCCGGCCACCTCACCGGGGCACCGCGTGCGCTGCTCCTGGAGCGCCGCGCCGCGGCCCACGACGAGGTCCTCGAGGTGCTCTCGTCCGACCGGTGGAGCGACCTCAGGACCCACGTCGACGGGCTCCTCCGCCACCTGCACGACGAGGTCCCCCACGACCCGCCCGTGCTCGAGGCCGCACCGGACGCCCTCGACCGCCGGCTCCGTCGCGTCCTGCGTCGCGGTGCCGACCTCACCCACGCCTCACGCACCGAGCGGCACTCCGTGCGCAAGGAGGCCCGCAAGCTCCGCTACGGCATCCAGTTCTTCGGAAGCCTGTATGCCGTCCCGCCCGAGTCGGCCCACGCGCCCGGCTCCGCGCCCCACGACCTGGCGACGGTGGTCGCGCACCTCCAGGACACGCTCGGCGAGCTGGGTGACCTCGAGACCAGCCACCACCTCCTCGAGCTCGTCGACGTCACGCCGCCCGAGACCGACAAGCAGCCGCTCCTCGACCAGGCGTCGGCGATCGTCGCGGATCTCGGTGCGCGAGAACCCTTCTGGCGCCACCCCGCCCAGTGACCACCCTGCGCACGTCCCCCGCGGTGCGTGCCGGCGTCGCGTTCCTCGGCTCCCGGCTGCTGCTCGGGCTCACCGTGCTCGCCATGGCCGCGGTCGCCGGCCAGGGGGCCGTTGCCCACGAGTGGGCGAGCGGCGTCTGGTGGCTCGACCGCTTCTCGGCGTGGGACAGCTACCACTTCGTGCGCATCGCGACCCTGGGCTACCTCCCGCCGGGCCTCGACTGCTGCGACCAGGCGTTCTTCCCGGGGTACCCCATGCTCATGGCGGCCCTCGCCCCGCTCACCGGCGGCAGCGTCACCGGCGCCGGCGTCCTCACCTCCCTCGTCGCCGGGGCGATCGCCGCCGCGCTGCTGTGGCAGCTCGTCCGCGACGACGCCCGCGGCGGTCCGGTGGCGGCTCGCCGGGCGGTCCTGATGCTCGCCCTCGCGCCGTGCGGCTTCTTCCTCGTCGCCGTCTACACGGAGGCCCTCTTCCTCGCCCTCGCCCTCGGGGCCTGGCTGCTCGCCTCACGGCGCCACTGGTGGTGGGCGGGTGCGCTCGCGGCGTTGGCGACCGGGGTCCGCGTCAACGGGCTGTTCCTCGCCGCCGGGCTCGCCGTCATGTACGCCCTGCAGTGGCACCACGACGGGCGACCCCGTCCGCGCTGGGACGTCCTCGCCCTCGGACTTCCCGCACTGAGCATCGGTGGCTACGTGCTCCACCTGCACTCCCTCACCGGCTCGTGGGACGCGTGGCGCGAGGCGGAGCACCGCGGCTGGGACCGCTCGACCGCCACCCCGTGGACCGGGATCGCGACGGCCTGGCAGTCGCTGCTCGACAGCCCCAACGCCTGGCTCGCCGCGAGCCGCGCCGCCGACATCGTTGCCGTTCTGCTGGGTGTCGCCGTGTGCCTTCTCCTTGCGCGACAACGTCGTTGGCCCGAGCTGACCTACCTCTCGCTCACCGTCGGCGTGGTGCTCTGCTCGACGCTGTGGGTGTCGGCGCCGCGCTACGCCCTCACGTGGTTCCCCGCCTACCTCGCGGTCGGGACGATCCGGGAGGGGACGGCATACAGGCGGCTGTATGCCGTGGGGCTGGGACTGTCGGCCGTGCTCCTCGTGGGTGCGACGTGGGCCGCGGCCACGAGGCACTGGATCGCCTAGGCACGGACTGCCCCAGCGAACTCCCAGACCCATGGGTGACAATCTCCCCGACATCGTTCGAATTCTCAGGAGTGTGACGTGGCCCCGTCCGGGAGTGGCAGCAAGAAGGCGCGCGCGAGCCAGCGCAGTGCCTCCGACCGTGTGACGCAGATGCGCAAGGAGCAGCAGAAGAAGGACAAGCGTCGGCTGTTCGCGATCTGGGGTGCCGCCGCGGTGACCATCGCGATCGTCGTCGGAGCCGTGGTGTTCGCGGTCATCCACGACAAGGCCAACACCCCGAGCCTCGACGCGGTCAAGGACTACAAGTACGCCGCGGGCGCGCACGTCCAGACCCCGGTGACCTACAAGGAGAACCCGCCCGTCGGTGGCGAGCACAACCCCGTGTGGCTCAACTGCGGCGTCTACGACAAGCCGGTGCCCAACGAGAACGCCGTCCACGCGCTCGAGCACGGCGCCGTGTGGGTGACCTACAAGCCCGACCTGCCCAAGGCCGACGTCGACAAGCTCAAGGACGTGCTGCCGAGCACCTACGCCGTGCTCTCGCCGTACGACGGGCTCCCCTCGCCGGTGGTCGCCTCGACCTGGGGCCACCAGATCCAGCTCACCGGCGCCGACGACCCGCGCCTCGAGGAGTTCATCAAGGAGTACCGCCAGGGTCCGGACACCCCCGAGCCCGGCGCGCTCTGCACCAACGGCACCGACGGCACCGACCCGTCCGTGTCGCCGAGCCTCACCGGTGGCGCACCCGCCGCTCCGTCCACCGGCGCGACGCCGTCGACCAGCCCCTCGTCGATGCCGGGCGCGACCCCCTCGCCGTCCGCATCGTGACCGAGTCCGACCACGCAGTGCCGACGGCCTCGCCCCGCTCCCGGGGTGAGGTCGTCGGTCTGTCCGTCCTGCTCGCCGTCGGCTCGTTGCTCGCCGGACTGGTGCTCGGCTGGGCGCTGTTCGGGCGGGGCGGGTTCCCGCTGGACGGGTCGGCCGAGGCGGGCTTCGCGCGCGACATGCAGACGCACCACGGGCAGGCGGTGCAGATGTCGCTGCTCGTGGCCGAGCGCACCGAGGACCCGGCGATCCGCACGTTCGCCAACGACATCGCGACGAGCCAGCAGCAGCAGGCCGGCCAGATGTTCGCTTGGCTCCAGCTCTGGGGGCTCACGCCGACGGGGTCACAGGCGCCGATGGCGTGGATGGGTTCGGACCACCACGGTGCGACGTCGGCGTCGGGTGACGCCGTGCCGATGCCGGGCATGGCGTCCGAGGCGGACCTCGCGCGGCTGACCGCGGCGCGCGGTGTCGAGGCCGACCGGATCTTCCTCACGCTGATGATCGCCCACCACCGCGGCGGTGTGGAGATGGCCGATGCCGTGCTCGCGCGCTCGGACCGCAAGGAGGTCGTCACGCTGGCCCGGGCCATGAAGTCGGCGCAGACCTCGGAGATCACGGCGATGCAGGAGATGCTCGCTGCGCGCGCCTGAGCACCACCTTTTGCTCCCCGTGCGGGAACCTCGAGGGTCCGGAGGGGACATTTCCCTCCGGACCCTCTGTCTTCCCTCCAGATGCCCGCCCACCTGCCGGCCCGTATGCCGTCTGCCCGCCCCTCGATTTCGCTCACGCGGGCTCGTTGCGTATCCTGCTTCGCGGTGGTGTGTCCGAGCGGCCTAAGGAGCACGCCTCGAAAGCGTGTGAGGGTGCAAGCCCTCCGTGGGTTCAAATCCCACCGCCACCGCCATGTGATGTCTCAGGACATCGGCAACACCCCGAACCCTCAGGGTTCGGGGTGTTGTGGTTTCTGGGGCTGGTACTTGCGGGTGGTGTCGAGGGTGAGCTGGCGTAGGACTTCGCCGGTGGTGGCGTCGATGATGGTGATGTCCAGGCCGTTGACCAGCGCTTTCACGGTGGTGCCGTTGTGGTGGCGGCCGATGCCGATGGAGTAGAGCGTTCCGCCGTGACGCAGGGTGATCTTGCCGGTGTGGACCTTGTCGGTGCGCACGCGCGCGTGAGGCCTGCCTGTGGGTTCGGGCCGGGGGTTCGCCTTGGCAGGGATGCGTAGGCCGCCGCCGGGGTGCGTCGGCCCAAGGCTCGGTGAGGTCGTTCGTGGTTGTACTCGTACCGGAACCGGTCGAGCAGGTTTTGCAGCTGGGCGAGGGTGGTGGGCTGTTCGGGTTGGCGGGTCAGCCACGCCTTCATCGTCTGTTGGAACCGTTCGACCTTGCCCTGGGTCTGGGGGTGGTTGCCGCGCCCGTTCTTCTGCCGGATGCCCAGGGTGGCGAGCTCGGCCTCGAACGCGTTGCGTCCCCCGCTGGTGCGTTTGGAAGCGTGGCGGACGGTGTACACCATCCCGTTGTCGGTGAGCGTGGATGCGGGACAGCCGTGTTCGCTCATTGCGTCACGGAAGGTGGTGAGCACGATCTGTCCGGTGACGCGGTGGTGTGCGGTGATGTGCAACGCCATCCGGGAGTGGTCATCGAGCCAGGTGATGACTTCGGCATCGTCTCCGGGGAGCCGGACATGGGTGAAGTCGGACTGCCAGCACTCGTTGGGCTGGGCCGCCTCGAACCGCAGGTAGGCACTTTTCGGCTTCTTCTTGGGCGCGGGAGTGACCCGGCCGTGACGGGACAGGATCCGCGCGATCGAGGCCCGTGAAGGCACCGGCGACAGCGCCCCGACCCGGTCAAGGTGCCAGTGGATTGTTTCCGGGCCGGCATCATGCCCGACCGCCGTAAGCCGGTCCCGTTCGGCCAGGACCGCAGCGATGGCTTCGGGCCCGGCCCCTGTCGGGGTCGTTCTGGGTCGTCGTGAGCGAGGCTCGAACGCGCCCTCTCCCTCGGCCCACCACCGAGCCATCAACCGCGATACCCACGCACGGGACAGCCCATACCGACGCGCCGCCTCCGCCTGGCTCAAGCCCTCGACGGTGACCGCGGTGATGACCAGCTTCGCTCGAGACACCACCACATCGCAGCGCCGAACTGTTGCCTATGTCTTGAGACACCTGTTGCGGATGTCCTGAGACTCAACACCACCGCCACCGCCAGAACGGAAAAGCCCCGAGCTTCGGCTCGGGGCTTTTTCGTCGTCCCGCGCTCCCGGTCCTCACGAACGCGGCACATCTCCCCCGTTCGTGAGGACCGTGGAGACGACGGTGCGCTCAGGGCCCTGACCTCAGGACTCGACCCGCACCCCTTGACACTCTCCGAATGCCGTGTGCAATATATTGCATGCCAATCCCGCAGAACCCGCCGACGCGGCCCCGCCTGCTCCTGCGCGACGACGCCTACCTGGCATTGCGCGCGGGGATCATCGACGGCACCTTCGCTCCCGGCGAGCGGCTCAACGACGCCGACCTGGGCCGCTGGCTCGGCGTGAGCCGGACCCCGATCCGTGAGGCCCTCGGGCGTCTGGAACGGGCAGGTCTCGTACAGTCCAAGCCCGGCAGCTACACCCGCGTCAGCCCCCTCGACGTGCGCGAGGCCCGGGCCTCGCAGTCCGTGGCAGCGGCACTGCACGAGCTGGTCGTCCGGGAGGCGGTCCCGAACCTCTCCGAGGGCGACCTGCGGTCCATGCGCGAGGCCAACCGCCGCTTCGCCGAGGCCCTCGACGCCCACGACGCCGAGGCCGCACTGTCCGCCGACGACGACTTCCACGCCGTCACCGTCACCGCGAGCGCGAACCCCGTCGCCGCGACCGTCCTGGAACAGGTCACCCCCGTGCTCCGCCGGCTCGAGCGGATCCGCTTCGCGAGCCTCGACGGGCGAGGCTCGATCACCCTCCACGAGCAGATCATCGCGCTCTGCGAGGCCGGTGACGCCGCTGCGGCGGGCCGGGCCGCACAGGAGAACTGGCAGACCCTGCTCCCCCTCGTCGACCTCGTCGACGACGCCGACAGCAGGGCCGGCCAGGCCGGCTGACCGGCCTCCCCACCCGGGCCCCGGCCCACCCCGACCCAGAACCCAGGAGACACCCATGTCCATCGCGGACTTCGAGCGCTACCCCCTGACCTTCGGCCCCAGCCCCGTGCACGCCCTCGACCGGCTCACCGCCCACCTCGGTGGCGCCCAGGTGTGGGCCAAGCGCGAGGACGTCAACTCCGGGCTGGCGTTCGGTGGCAACAAGACCCGCAAGCTCGAGTACATCGTCCCCGACGTGCTCGCCTCGGGCGCCGACACACTGGTCTCGATCGGTGGGTACCAGTCGAACCACACCCGCCAGGTCGCCGCCGTCGGCGCCAAGCTCGGCCTCAAGGTGCGCCTGGTCCAGGAGCGCTGGGTCAACTGGGAGGACCCCGGAAACGACCGCGTCGGCAACATCCTGCTGTCCCGGATCATGGGCGCCGACGCCCGGCTCGACCCCGCCGGCTTCGACATCGGCATCCGCCAGTCGTGGCAGGAGGCCATCGACGAGATCGAGCGCGAGGGCGGCAAGCCCTACCCGATCCCGGCCGGCGCCTCGGAGCACCGGCTCGGCGGTCTCGGCTTCGCGAACTGGGCCTACGAGCTCGCGGCGCAGGAGGAGCAGCTCGGCGTCTTCTTCGACACCATCGTCGTCTGCACCGTGACGGGCTCGACGCACGCGGGCATGATCGCCGGCTTCGCCGCCCTCGAGGAGGCCGGTGGCCGTCCCCGCCACGTGCTCGGCATCGACGCCTCGGCCACGCTGCAGAAGACTCGCGACCAGGTGAGCCGGATCGCCCGCCACACGGCCGACCTCATCGACCTGGGCCGCGACCTGCGCGAGGACGAGATCACCGTCCTCGAGGGCTGGGCCGGCGACGAGTACGGCATCCCGGTGGACTCGACCATCGAGGCGATCCGGCTCGCGGGCAGCCTCGAGGGCATGATCACCGACCCTGTGTACGAAGGGAAGTCGATGGCCGGCCTCATCGACCTCGTCACCTCGGGCGAGATCGCCAAGGACTCCACGGTCCTCTACGCCCACCTCGGCGGCCAGCCTGCGCTCAACGCGTATGCCGGCGCGTTCGAGTGAGCCGGGAGGGTCACCATGCCGGCTGACACCCATGCCTCCCCCGACCTCACGACGCTGCGCCAGATGGAGCTCACCGCCGACGACCTCCGCTCCGCCGCGAACGCCCGGGCCCGGTTGCGCCGCAGCACGGCGACGTTCTTCTCGACCCACGACCTGCTGGTGGCACCCGCCGTCCAGGTCGCACCCTTCGACGCCACCCTCGAGTACCCGTCCGAGGTGGCCGGCGTGTCGATGGACACCTACCTCGACTGGATGAGGGCGGCCACGCTGGTCTCCGCCACCGGGCTGCCCGCCATGTCCGTGCCCGCCGGGTTCGACGGCGACGGGCTGCCGGTCGGGCTCCAGCTCGTCGGACCCGAGGGTTCGGACGAGGTCCTGCTGGCGGTGGCCGAGGTGTACGAGCTGGCCAACCCCCAGCACCTGCGCCGCCCGCGACTCGACGTCCTCGCCCGCGCCTAGCCGCGGCGGTCCACGGTCTGGCGCTGACCGGCATAGGGCATGGAACAGCCCGCGGGCCCGCCGCCCCCGAACTGGGAGACAGCGAGTGCAGGGGACGACCTGCACGACCCGCGGGCTGCGGTGAACTGCGTTGGATTGCGCCGGGCGGCGCGACCTCGAGCAGTCGAGGTGCACGACTAGCGCGCAGTCACCTCACGCGTCCAATGAGAAATCACTTCTTGGACCACCTCCCTTCCGTGTCCTCCGACGCTAAGCCGGGAGGCCCGCTGCGCGCAACGGTTTTGTCGGGCGCCGATGCCGACGTCGAGTGTGTTGCGTGGCAGCCGGCGTCGCCGGTGAGCCGCGCGCAGGGCGGTCAGGCGCGTGCCGACGCGGTCCGCCGCCAGCTCCACACGCCCACCCCGACGATGATCAACGCCCCGAGCAGCACCGCCCCCGCGGTCCCGAACCAGTCCACGACCTGCTCGTAGGACCTCCCCGCCGCGTAGCCCGCGAGCACGCTCCCCACGGCCCACGACCCGGCACCCAGCAGGTCCCAGGCGAGGAACTTCGCGTACGGCATACGAGAGATCCCCGCGAGCGAGGGCATGACCGAGCGCACGAACGGGGTCCACCGGCCGAGGAAGACCGCCAGCCCACCACGCAACCTCAGCCGCGCCTCGGCACCGGCCAGCCGCTGGCGCCGCGCCGGGTTCGTCACGCGGCGGTGGAGGCGCGGACCGGCGAAGCGACCCACGGCATACCCGACGTTGTCGCCGAGGATCGCCGCGGCGAGCACGACCACGAGGACGGACGCGAGGGAGGTCTGGCCGATGGCCGCCGCGGCACCGGCGAGCACGGCGACGGTCTCGCCCGGCAGGACCATCCCGACGAAGATCGCGCACTCCCCGAACACGACGAGCGCGGCGATCGTGAGGATGACCCACGGCGGCTGGTCGAGCAGGGTCGCGAGGACGTCGCTCACCGGCGCTCCCCGAAGAAGTCGAGCAGCTGGCGCGACGCCTCGCGCTGGAGGACTCCGCCGACGACCTCGATCCGGTGCGTGGCCCGCCGGTCGCGCACGACATCCCACACCGAGCCGGTCGCACCGAGCTTGGGGTCCCACGCACCGAGGACGATCCGGGAGATCCGCGCGAGCATCGCGGCGCCCGCGCACATGGGGCACGGCTCGAGGGTCACGACGAGCGTGCAGCCCTCCAACCGCCACGAGCCCGTATGCCGTGCCGCCTCGCGGAGCGCGACCACCTCGGCGTGCGCGGTCGGGTCGCCCTCGACCTCACGCAGGTTGCGCCCCTCGCCGATGACCACGCCGGCGGGGTCGAGGACCACGGCACCGACGGGCACGTCCCCGTCGTCCGCTGCACGCGCGGCGAGCTCGAGTGCGCGACGCATGGCGACGGCATACTCCTCGCGCAGCGGAGCGGTCGGAGGACCTGACGCTGGTCCGGGGTGGGCACACACACGCTAAGTTTCACCCATGCGCGTTCACGTTGCCGACCATCCGCTCATTGCACACAAGCTGACCTACCTGCGTGACAAGCGGACGGACTCCCCGACGTTCCGCCGGTTGGCCGAGGAGCTCATGACGCTGCTCGCCTACGAGGCGACGCGCGACGTGCGGGTCGAGCCGTTCGAGATCGAGACGCCGGTGGCGCCGACGACGGGCATCAAGCTCTCCAACCCCAAGCCGCTCATCGTGCCGATCCTGCGCGCCGGGCTGGGCATGCTCGAGGGCATGGTGCGCCTCCTGCCGAGCGCCGAGGTTGGCTTCCTCGGCATGCAGCGCAACGAGGAGACCCTCGAGGCGATCACCTACGCGAACCGCCTGCCCGACGACCTGTCCGGGCGCCAGGTCTACGTCCTCGACCCGATGCTCGCCACCGGCGGCTCGATGGTCGACGCCATCAAGTTCCTGCTCGAGCGCGGCGCCGACGACATCACGGCCGTCACGCTGCTCGCCGCACCCGAGGGCATCGCGCACCTCGAGGAGTCGCTCGCCGACGCCGGTGTGCCCGTCCAGCTCGTCACCGGGTCGATCGACGAGAAGCTCAACGAGCTCGGCTACATCGTGCCGGGGCTCGGTGACGCCGGGGACCGCCTCTACGGCGTCGTCTGACGCCACGCCCGACACGCCGTGTGGCCACATGAGTCACACCAGTCACACCTCCATCCGTCATCATGAGGTGCTGCGAAGTCGAGTCTGCGCGCGCGCCTGCGCCTGACCTGAACCCGAGAGAGAGTCGACGTGTCCATGCCCCCGGTCAAGAAGATCGTCACGTGGCTGCTCGTCATCTTCCTGCTCTACGCCATCTTCACCTCGCCCTCCGACGCCGCCAACATCGTCGGCAGCGCTTGGGACGTCATCGCCAACGGCGTGGCCAACATCGGTCGGTTCTTCGACTCCCTGATCGCCCGGAGCTGACCTTGGCGGCCGGGCGCCTCGATCGAGAGCTGGACCGCTACCTCGTCGATGGCGAGAACGTCGTCACGATGGTGCGCCAGCACTGGTTCTCGCAGATCCGCCCGATCGCCCTCTTCGTCGGCCTGCTCTTCCTCGCGACCTACGTCGAGGCCGAGGCACCCCGCACCCGCGGCGGCGCGATGCTCGCGAACTTCTTCTGGTATGCCGCGTTCGCCGGTGCGCTGTACCTCCTGTGGCGCTATCTCAACTGGCGCCACGACTGGTTCGTCGCCACCGACAAGCGCTTCCTGCTCTTCTACGGCTTCGTCCGCCGCAAGGTCGCGATGATGCCGCTCATGAAGGTCACCGACATGACCTTCGACCGCTCGATCATGGGGCGGATCATCGGCTACGGCACCTTCCTGCTCGAGTCCGCCGGGCAGGACCAGGCGCTCGGCCACATCGAGTACGTCCCCGACGCCGAGCGCCACTACCGCGCCATCTGCACCGTGCTCTTCGGCTCCAACGAGGCCGCCCGCGACCCCGAGGACGGGTGGGCCGGCGACGACGGGGACGACGAGGGCCCCGACGGTGGCGGACGGGGCGGGCGACCCGGTGGCCACCCCGGCCGGGGACCCGTCGGTGACTACGACGACGGGTGGCAGGACCACTGGGAGGACCCGCACGGCTGGCGCGACTACCTCGGGCGAGGTGAGGGCGCGACGGGGGCGGACGGCATACGCAACCCGGTTCGCGAGTCACGCTCTGTGACGCCGCCGCACGAGACCCTTTACCGGAGCTCCGATCTCCTGCACGCTTCTCGATTGGAGGACACGGGCGAGATCCCGGTGATCAGGCCACGCACCCAGCGCAGGCCCGGACGAAAGGGAATGCGATGAGCGTGATGCGGACCAAGTCCATCGAGCAGACCATCCGTGAGGGTGACGAGCCCGAGTACCAGCTCAAGAAACGTCTCACCGCCCTCGACCTCACCGTGTTCGGCGTCGGCGTCGTCATCGGCGCCGGTATCTTCACCGTCGCCGGCCGCGCGGCCAGCGAGCTCGCCGGCCCCGCGGTCATCATCTCGTTCATCGTCGCCGCCATCTGCTGTGCGCTGGCGGCGCTCTGCTACGCCGAGTTCGCGTCGTCGATCCCGGTGTCGGGCTCGGCCTACACGTTCTCGTACGCGTCGCTCGGCGAGCTCGTCGCCTGGATCATCGGCTGGGACCTGCTGCTCGAGCTGCTGCTCGGCGCATCCGTCGTGGCACAGGGGTGGTCGGCGTACCTGGGCATCTTCCTCGACCACCTCGGGATCACGATCCCGGAGTCCGTGGCCTACGGCTCGTCGTTCGACCTGCCAGCGTTCCTCCTCGTGCTCGCGCTCACGGTGCTCGTCTCGGTCGGCATCAAGGAGTCGCTGCGGGTCAACATGGCGCTCGTCGCGCTCAAGATCTTCATCGTCCTGTTCGTGATCTTCGCCGGGCTCTCGTACATCAAGACCTCGAACTACAGCCCGTTCATCCCGCCGTCGCTGCCGAGCAAGAGCGGCTCGACGATGGAGCAACCGCTCGTCGAGGCCCTCTTCGGGTTCGCGCCGTCGGCGTTCGGCATCTCGGGGATCTTCGCCGCGGCCTCGCTCGTCTTCTTCGCCTACATCGGGTTCGACGTCGTGGCGACGACCGCCGAGGAGGCCAAGAACCCCGCCCGCGACCTCCCCCGCGGCATCCTGGGCTCGCTCGTCATCTGCACCGTCCTCTACTGCGCCACCGCCCTCGTCCTCACCGGCATGGTGAAGTACGACCAGCTCGACAAGGCCGGGTCGCTCGCCGGCGCGTTCGAGCAGGTGGGCAAGCCGGGCTACGCGACGCTCATCTCCGCCGGCGCCGTCGCGGGTCTGACGACGGTGGTCATGACGCTGCTCATCGGCTCGTCCCGCGTCGTCTTCGCGATGTCGCGCGACTGGCTGCTCCCGTCGGGGCTGGGCAAGGTCAACCGCCGCACCGGCACCCCGCTCAAGATCACCATCGGTCTGGGGCTGCTCGTCGCGATCGTCGCCGCTGTCACGCCCGTGGGCAAGCTCGAGTTCATGATCAACATCGGCACGCTCACGGCGTTCTTCCTCGTGTCGATCGCCGTGCCGGTGCTGCGCAAGCGGCGGCCCGACTTCGAGCGGCCGTTCCGCGTGCCGTTCAGCCCGTGGCTGCCGTGGCTGTCGGCGGCGATCTGCGCCTATCTCATGTTCACGCTGCCGGTGGAGACGTGGATCCGCTTCGTCATCTGGATGGCGCTCGGCTTCCTCATCTACTTCGTCTACGGGTACCGCCGGTCGCGGCTCGCCGGGGAGGCCCGCGAGGGCGAGGTCCCGAGCATGACCTCGACCTGACGCCTCCCCCACCTCAGCTTTTGCTCCCCATGCGGGAACCTTGAGGGTCCGGACCGAACATTTCCCTCCGGTCCCTCACGCTTTCCTCCGCATGCTCGGCTGTCCACAGGCACCCCACGGCTCGGCTGTCGTCCACAGCTCGACGAGCCGCCCCTCGCCCACCCCGCAGGGTCTGTCGAACGCTGAGACCATGACGTACCTCGACCCTTCCCTGCGAGACCTCGCTCAGGCACAGCACGGGCTCTTCACGACGAAGCAGGCCCACAGGACCGGACTCACTTCCGTGGCTCTGGTGCACGCCGTGCGTTCCGAAGAGCTCCTCCATCCCGCCAGAGGCCTGTATGCCGTGGCCGACCTCGTCGACCCGACGTCACCTTCGCGGTGGCATGCGGACCTGTCGTTCGGTGCCGGGCTGCTGTGGGACGACGCCACCCTGGGCTCCACGTCGGCCGTGCTCGCTCACGGCGTCAGGGTGTGGGGCGCGGACATGTCCACGATCAACGTCCTGCGGCCGATCGACCGGTCGGTCCGCGTCGGGCCCTACCGCGTGCGGCAGTGGACCGGGCAACCGACGCAACGCACCCCCGTCGGCCCAGCGGTCCAGCTGGCCACGGCACTGGCCGCACATGCCATGGAGCACGGCGTCGTCCAGGGAGTCGTCAGCGCCGACCACGCGATGCACGCGGGCCTGGTGTCGGCCGAGGACCTCCGGGCTGCCGTCGACGTGGTGTGCGGGTGGAGGCACGGGAGTCGTGCGGTCTCGATGCTGTCCTTCGCCAACGGACTGCGGGAGTCGGTCGGCGAGTCACGGTGCTCGGTCGCCCTCGAGATGGCCGGACTCGTCCTCACCCCACAGGTGGAGATCCGGGACCGCGACGGTCGACTCGTGGGGCGTGTCGACTTCCTCGTCCACGGCACCAACGTCATCGTCGAGTTCGACGGTCGGATGAAGTACGACTCGGGGGATCCAGCGGTGCTGTGGGCCGAGAAGAAGCGTGAGGACGCCCTGCGCCGTCTGGGCTACGTCGTCGTCCGCATCACCTGGGCCGACCTCGAACGCCCGGGCGCGGCGGCGGCCAAGGTGCGCTCCGCGATCGCGGCGGCGTGACGGCATACCTCGTCGGCATGCACCGGGAGGAAAGATTGAGGGTCCGGAGGGCATGTCCCCTCCGGACCCTCAAGGTTCCCGCATGGGAGCAAAAGTTGAGGCGGGCTGGGTCAGAGGGCGGTGAGGATGTCGTCGACGCGCTGCTTGGCGTCGCCGAAGAGCATCTGCGAGTTCTCCCGGAAGAACAGCGGGTTCTGGACGCCGGCATACCCCGTCGCCATCGAGCGCTTGAAGACGATGACGTCGTGCGCGTTCCACACCTGGAGCACCGGCATGCCCGCGATGGGCGACGTCGGGTCCTCGGCGGCCGCCGGGTTGACGGTGTCGTTGGCGCCGATGACGAGCACGACGTCGGTCGAGGGGAAGTCGTCGTTGACCTCGTCCATCTCGAGCACGATGTCGTAGGGCACCTTGGCCTCGGCGAGCAGCACGTTCATGTGGCCGGGGAGGCGCCCCGCGACCGGGTGGATCCCGAACCGCACGTCGACCCCGCGGTCGCGCAGCCGCTTCGTGAGCTCGGCGACGGGGTACTGCGCCTGCGCGACGGCCATGCCGTAGCCCGGCGTGATGATGACCGACGACGCGTCCCGCAGCAGGTCCGCGGCGGCCTCGGCGGTGATCTCGCGGTGCTCGCCGTAGTCCCTGTCGTCGGCGAGCGAGACCTCCTGGCCGAACCCGCCGGCGATGACGGACACGAACGAGCGGTTCATCGCACGGCACATGATCCACGACAGGATCGCACCGGAGGCACCGACGAGCGCACCGGTGACGATGAGCAGGTCGTTGCCGAGCATGAAGCCCGCAGCCGCCGCCGCCCAGCCGGAGTACGAGTTGAGCATCGACACGACGACGGGCATGTCGCCACCGCCGATCGAGGCGACGAGGTGCCACCCGAACGCCAGCGCGATGAGCGTCATGAGGATGAGCGGGACGACCGAGTGCGACTGGACGAACCACAGCAGCAGCAGCGCCGACACGACGAGCGCCGCGAGGTTGAGCCAGTGCCGCGCCGGCAGCATGAGCGGCGTCGACGGGATCCGCGCGGACAGCTTGAGGAACGCGACGACCGAGCCGGTGAGCGTCACGGCGCCGATGAACACCCCGAGGAAGACCTCGACCGAGTGGATCGTGTCGGCCGCGTCGCCGACGGTGAGGTGGCTGTTGAGGCCGACGAGCACGGCCGCGAGACCCACGAACGAGTGCAGCATCGCGACGAGCTCGGGCATCTGGGTCATCTCGACCTTGCGCGCCCGCCACAGCCCGATTGCGGCGCCGATGCCCATGGCGAGCGCGATGAGCAGCAGTGTCACGAGGGCGTGCTCGGACCGCGAGAGCACCAGCCAGATGGTGGCGCCGAGCGCGATGACCATGCCGGTCACGCCGTAGGCGTTGCCCTCCTTGGCCGACTCGTGCTTGCTCAGACCCGCGAGGGAGAGGACGAAGAAGACGGCAGAGACGATGTATGCCGCAGAGACCACGTTGGATGTCATCGTCGCCTCAGTCCTTCCGGAACATCTCGAGCATGCGGCCGGTCACTGCGAAGCCTCCGAAGATGTTGATGCTGGCGACGAGGATCGCCAGGAACCCGAGCGTCTTGACGAGCAGGTTGTCGGAGTCGATCTGGAGCAGCCCCCCGACGACGATGATTCCGCTGATGGCGTTGGTCTCGGCCATGAGGGGCGTGTGCAGCGCGTGCGACACGTTGGAGATGACGTAGAACCCGACGATGACGGCGAGCGCGAACACCGTGAAGTGCCCGAGGAACACCGCAGGCGAGGCCGAGGCGACGAGCGCGAAGACGAGGGCTCCGAGCGCCATCCAGAGGTACTTGAGGCGCGGGTCGCGTGGCTTGGCCGGCTCCTTGGCACCCGCGGCGCCCACAGCACCGGCACCCGCTGCACCAGCACCAGCAGCACCCGCAGCCGGAGCCGCCGACACCTGCACCGGCGGCGGGGGCCACAGGACCTCGCCCTCCCGGACCACGGTCATCCCGCGCTGCACGGGGTCGTCGAGGTCGAGGGTGAGCTGGCCGTCCTTCTCGGGCGTGACGAGCTTGAGGAGGTTGACGAGGTTGGTGCCGAACAGCTGCGAGGCCTGGGTGGGGAGCCGGGCGGGCAGGTCGGTGTAGCCCAGGATCGTCACGCCGTTGGCGGTGACGACCTTCTGGTCCGCGACGGAGCCGGCGACGTTGCCACCGTTGGCCGCGGCCATGTCGACGATGACCGAGCCCGGCTTCATCGACGCGACCATGGCCTCGTCGAGCAGCCGCGGAGCCGGGCGCCCGGGGATGAGTGCGGTGGTGATGACGATGTCGACGTCCGCGGCCTGGGCGGCGTACAGCTCCGCGGCCTTGGCGTTGAAGTCCTCCCCCGTCTCCTTCGCGTAGCCGTCGGCCGACGGGCCGGTGTCCTCGACGTCGATCCGGAGGAACTGGGCACCCATCGACTCGACCTGCTCGGCGACCTCGCTGCGCGCGTCGAACGCACGGACCACGGCGCCGAGCGAGCCGGCCGTGCCGATCGCGGACAGCCCGGCGACACCGGCGCCGATGACGAGGACCTTGGCGGGCGGCACCTTGCCGGCGGCCGTGACCTGCCCGGTGAAGAGCGACCCGAACTCGTGGGCCGCCTCGATGACCGCGCGGTAGCCGCCGATGTTGGCCATCGACGACAGCACGTCGAGGGACTGGGCCCGCGAGATGCGAGGCACGGCATCCATCGCGAGCGCCGTCACGCCGCGCTCGGCGAGGGCGGCGACGAGCTCGGGCCGCAGCGCCGGGGACAGCGGGCTCACGATGGTCTGACCGGCGCGCAGCCGGGCGAGCTCGGGCTCGGAGGGCGCGTTGATCTTGAGCAGGACGTCGGTGTTCCAGACGTCCTCGCCGACGATGTCGGCGCCGGCAGCGACGTACGCCGCGTCCTCGAAGGTCGACAGGTGCCCGGCACCGGACTCGACGAACACGGCATACCCGAGGTCGATCAGCTGCTCGACGGTCCTGGGGGTCGCCGCGACCCGGGTCTCACCCGCCAACGACTCCAACGGCACACCGATGCGCACGACTCGACCTCCTGGGTCCGGGACAGATACGAACGCGAACCTACTAGCCGCGGGCGGCCGCGCGCCGGTGGTGTGACTGCCACGACGGCGTGGCGGCGTTCGGCGGCCGCCAACTCCCCCCGTCGGCGCCGGTCCCACTACGGTCGTGCCCATGGATGACTCGTTGCTGTGGCTCGTCGGTGCGGTCGCTCTCGTCGTCGTCGTCGCCGCCTTCGTGTGGGTCCTGCGCCACCGCGACGACGCCACCGCGCCCGAGCTCCACGGCTATGGCGCGCCCGAGGTGACCGAGACCGGTGCGCGAGGCCGCAGCGACATCACGTTCGGTGCCGACGAGTCCGTCGAGCAGTCGCCCATCGACCAGACCGTCCCGCTGAGCCGCCTCGGTGGCGCCGGATGGCGCGACGGCGGGGACGTCCCAGCCGCACGCACGACCGACGCGTATGCCGGCCAGTCACCTTCCTGGGCCGAGGAGCCGTCCGTGGACGCGTCGGACTCACCCCTCGAGCACCACGTGGCCGTCGACGCCACGGAGTCGAGCCCGGCCGTGGACGAGGAGCTCGACCGCCGTCGCGGCGGCCACTGGTGAGGTCGGTGCCGCTGCCCTGACCTCGGTGCGGCCGGCGGACTGGGGCGACGAGACGACCACGTGGTCACGAGACCCCCGCCTCTGCGTGGTCGTCTGCGCACGAACTGGTCGTCTGGACCTCACGACACGACGACGCCCCGCCGGTCGAGACCGGCGGGGCGTCGTCGATGCGTGGCGGCTCAGCCCTGCGAGGGGTTGAAGCCCGCGCGGCGGGCGGCGTCCTCGTCGTAGAACCACACGTCGGGCTCGGCCGAGTCGTAGCCGTCGGCGTCCGGCGTCCGGTAGGTCATCGTGTCGCGGTAGGCCTGCACCGGGTGGTCGAGCGGCTGCGCGCGGTCCTCGAAGGGAGCCGCGGAGCCGACGCCGAAGCCACCGTCGCGGATCTCGTCCATCGCCGAGATCCGACGCGACGAGCCGCCGCCCTCGGACGCCGAGCCGTCGCGATCGCCCTGTTCGGTGTCGTTGTCGACGTCGTTGCTGTTGTCGGTGTCGCGGTCCTCGGCGGAGTCGGTGCCGGACGCGTCCGCGCCGGCCCCGTCGGTGCCGTCGTCGTCGAGCGTGTTGATCCGGTCGGTCCCGTCGGGCCAGTGGCTCGCGTCCCCGTCCTCGCTCGTGGCGTCGTCGGAGGTCGACTCGGAACCGGCGTCGGAGGTGCCCTGGGCACGGTCCCCGTCGGCGCCGTCACCGAGGTCGGCGTTGCCACGGTTCTCGTCGGTGTCGCCACCGAGGTCGGCGTCGCCACGGTCCGCGTCGCTGCTGGAGCCAGCGTCACGCTCGGTCTCGTCACGGTCCGTGGACTCGTCACCGTCGGTCGATGCGTTGCGGCCGGTCGTGGAGCCCGCGGCCGCTCCGGCAGCGGCACCGGTGGTGGCAGCGCCACCCCAGTCGCTCGTCGTCCCGGCCTCGTGGTCGCGCGAGCCGTTGTCGGCCGCATCGGTGTCGCGATCCGAGTCGCGCACCGAGCCGTCGTCGCTGTCGCGGCTGTCGGTCTCGTCCTCCCACGTCTCCTCGTGGGTGGGCTCCTCGTCCGAGGAGTCGGCGGTCAGGTCAGCATCGCGACGGGCGTCCTCGACACCCTCGGGCGACGTGCCGGGGGTCTGCTCGTCGGCGGGCAGCGGTTCGGTCGAGGCGTAGTCCTCGACGTCGCCGATGATCGTCATCTCGGCGGCACCGCCGTCGGTCGCCCCCGCGGTCGTCGCGCCGTCGGCGACGGAGTCATCGCGCGACTCGTCATCGCGCGACTCGCGATCGCGCGACCCCTCGTCACCCAGGTCCCGCTCGTCGGTCGTCCGGCCAGCATCGGCCCCGTCGTTCGACACGGCCTTCGCGCCGAACAGCTCTTCGTCGGACATCGTCGTCTCCTGTGCTCGTTCGTCCCCCTCAGCGCCGTCGGAGACGGAGCTCGAGGCCTGGTCCGCTTCGCGGCTGCTGTCGACGGGGGCCCACTCACGGGTGACCGGCGCGTCGTCGTGGTGGGCCTCTTCGGCCCCGGTGCGGTCGGCGTCGTCACTCTCCGCGACGACGGCGTCCCGGTGGTCGACCCCGTTGTCGCTGTAGTCGACTCCCGAGGCGAGGCGCGCGGAGGCGTCGTCGGGCTCGTTGCCGCGGGTGGCGGCATACGCACTGCCGACAGCGGCGGCGCCGGCACCGGCGGTGGCTGCCCCAGCGCCCCAGCCCTGCTCGGTGCGGCCCTGGTCCTGCGAGTCGGGCGCGGTGACCGAGTCGGCGACCGTCCCGGAGTCGGCCGTCTCGGACCGGGCCGTCTCGACGTCGGCCGTCTCGGAGTCTGCGGGCGCACCGGTCGAGGTCACGGCCGACGTCGCCGGAGCGTCCTCGTCTCGGGCGGACGGGACGTCAGCCGCCGCAGCCGTCCCGGCGGCCGCGGTCGTACCGGCCGCCACAGCCGTCCCGGCGCCGGGGGCCTCGGTGGACACGGGCGTGTGGACCCGGGTCTCGTCGAGGGGACGGACGTCGTCGTCGAGGTCCTCGGGGAGCGGTCGGGGGTCGTTCTTGTCCATCTCGACGTCGGGGTCGAGCTCGTCGGCGCGGCGGAGCTCGGCGTCGCGCTCGAGCCGCCCGCGCTCGAGGTCGGCCTGGTGACGACGGGCCTCCTCCTCGACGCGCTGCGCCTCGCGAGCACTCTCCTCGGCCTGTCGGGCGCGCTCCTCGGCCTCACGGCGCGCGAGGTCGGCGCGCTCGGTCGACTGCTGGGCGAACGTCTCCTGGCCCTGAAGGGCGGCGGTCCGCTCCTGGGCGCCGGCCCGGATCCGGGCGGCCTCGGCCCGCTGCTCGTCGAGCTGGCGCTGCTTGCCACGGGAGATGATCCACCACACCAGGAAGAGGAGGGCGAGGATCACAAGGGCGCCGATGAGGTACTTCACGGTGACTGCTCCTGACGTCGTCGTCGGGTGCGGCGGCACCCGCTCGCCCCCAAACTACCGTCGGACCTGCACGGATGGGGTCGCGGTCACGCCCCGGCTGGGGCCCCGGGTTCGAGGCCCAGCTCGTCCACCGTGATCTCGCGCATCTCGACCTTGCGGACCTTGCCCGTGACCGTCATCGGGAAGTCCTCGACGATGCGGACGTAGCGCGGGATCTTGTAGTGCGCGAGCTTGCCGGTGGCGAACTCCCGCAGCGACTGCGCGGTGAGCGGCTCGGCTCCCTCACGCATCCGGATCCACGCGGCGAGCTCCTCGCCGTACCTCGTGTCCGGGACCCCGACCACCTGCGCGTCGACGACGTCCGGGTGCGTGTAGAGGAACTCCTCGATCTCGCGCGGGTAGATGTTCTCGCCGCCGCGGATGACCATGTCCTTGATCCGGCCGGTGATCTGGAGGTAGCCGTCCTCGTCCATGACGGCGAGGTCACCGGTGCGCATCCAGCCGTCGACGATCGCCTCGGCCGTCTTCTCGTCCTGGCCCCAGTAGCCGAGCATCACCGAGTAGCCCTTGGTCCAGAACTCGCCGGCCTCGCCGCGGGGAAGCGTCTCGAGGGTCACCGGGTCGACGACCTTGACCTCGAGGTGCGGCGCGACCTGTCCGACGGTGCCGACCTTGCGGTCGAACTCGTCGTCCGTGCGGGTCTGCGTCGACACCGGCGAGGTCTCGGTCATGCCGTAGGCGATCGTCATCTCGTCGATGCCGGCAGCGATGAGCTTCTTCATGAGCTCGGCCGGGCAGGGCGAGCCGGCCATGATCCCGGTGCGCACCGAGCTGAGGTCGTAGTCGCCGAAGGTCGGCAGCGCCCACTCAGCGATGAACATCGTCGGCACGCCGTAGAGGCTCGTGCACCGCTCCTCGGCGGTCGCGGCCAGCGTGAGGGCGGGGTCGAACCCCGGCGCCGGGATGACCATGCAGGCACCGTGGGTCGTCGCCGCGAGGTTGCCCATGACCATGCCGAAGCAGTGGTAGAAGGGCACCGGGATACAGATCCGGTCCTCCTCGGTGTAGCGGCAGACCTCACCGACGAGATAGCCGTTGTTGAGGATGTTGTGGTGGCTGAGGGTCGCGCCCTTGGGGAACCCCGTCGTGCCGGACGTGTACTGGATGTTGATCGGGTCGTGCGGCGACAGCGCCTCGCCCGCGTTCCGGAGCCGCTCGTCGTCCACGCCCTCGGCGCCGGCGAGCAGGTCGGACCAGCTGTCCTGCCCGAGGACCCAGACCTGCTCGAGGTCGGGGCAGTCGCCGCGGACCTCCTCGATCATGGCCACGTAGTCGGAGGTCTTGAACGACGCCGCGGTGAACAGACCGCGTATGCCGGCCTGCGTGAGGACGTAGCCGAGCTCGTGCCAGCGGTATGCCGGGTTGATGTTGACGAGGATGACGCCCACCTTGGCGGTGGCGTACTGCACGACGGTCCACTCGGCGCAGTTCGGCGCCCAGATGCCCACCCGGTCGCCCTTGGTGAACCCCGCGGCGAGCAGCGCCCTCGCGAGCCGGTCCACGTGCTCGCCGAGGACGGCATACGTCCACCGCAGTCCCTGGGCGCGGTCGACGAGCGCCTCGCGGTCGCCGTGCCGCGCGATCGTCGCGTCGAGGTTGGCCCCGATGGTCTGCTCGAGCAGCGCCGGCTCGGTGCGGCCGGCGGCGTGGGAGAGCGTCGGGTCGGCACTGCTGGACATCGAGTCCCCTTCTCACGGCTGCGTGGATGGCCGAACCTACTCCCCGCCGCTACGGCGTGGGTAGGGTCGCGTCATGGATGCGAGCGAGAGGGACGCCATCCCCGACGGTGCAGTCGTCGTGGGGATCGGGAACAGCGACCGCGATGCGGAGTGCCTCACGTGGGCGGGGAGCTCGGCCCAGCGGTCGGGCAGCCCGCTGCACATCCTCCACGCCCACGACCTCGGTGCCGAGCTGTCCGCGATCGACCCGGTCGCCGGCAACTCGATCTCCATGGGTCCCGACGGCGACATCGGCAACGCCAGCCTCCTCGACGAGACGCTGGCGAGCGCCCGCACGCGCTGGCCCGACCTCTCGGTGAGCGGGAGCCTGCCCTTCTCCCGCCCCGAGCAGGCCCTCATCGACGCGTCCCGCAGGGCGCGCCTCGTCGTCGTCGGTGCGGCCCGCGCGAGCACCCTGCAGCGGCTCGGGCTGGGGCGTTCGTCGCTTGCCGTCGCCATGCACTCGTCGTGCCCGGTCGTCATCGTCCCGCAGGGTGCCCGGGTCGACTCCGAGGGCCCGGTGGTCGTCGGCATCGACGGCTCGAACCACAGCGCCGCAGCCGCGGAGCGTGCCTTCTGGATCGCCGACCTGCGCAAGGCCCCGCTCGTCGCCATCACGACGTGGAACGTCGAGGTCGTCGACGGACTCGTCGTCACCACCCCCGGCACGCCGGCCTGGAACGACATCGAGACCAAGTACCGCGCCGTCGCCGACCGGGTCGTCGAGCCGCTGCGCGCCCGGCACCCCGACGTCGACTGCACGGTCGAGGTGGTCCGCGGCAACCCGGCCAAGGTCCTCGCCGAGCGCTCCGCCGACGCCGGGCTGGTCGTCATGGGCACGCGTGGCCGCGGCGGGTTCGCCGGGATGCTGCTGGGCTCGCAGAGCCAGAAGGTCCTCGAGACGGCCACCTCGCCCGTCATGCTCGTGCGCGCCGCACCGACGGACTGACCCGCCCGTGACTCGCCTGCGTGACCGCTTCCGGGGCCACATCGCCGGCGTCGGCTCGACCTCCGGCACCCGCGTCGTCGTGGGCCGCTGGCACACCACGCCGCTCGGTGCGTTCGCCGACGTCATGGTCGAGACCGTGGGCGGGCATCGGGTCCTGCTCGCGCCGAACGACGTCGTCGCCGACTACGTCACCTCGACCTACGAGTTCGACGAGGTGCGCGTGGAGCCGGTGTCGTGCACCGTCACCGAGTCGTCGTGGAGCGTGCGTTCCGACTCGCTCTCGCTGGACCTGACCATCGGGGCCCGTATGCCGTTGGGCTGGCTCCTGCGCGCCGTGCCCCGGCCGATCGGCGCCAGCCCGACCTGGGCCCGCATCGTCTCGCCGGTCGCCCGACGGGTCATGCCGGGCGTGCGCACCGTCGGGACGGCGCTCGAGGGCCGGCAGGAGTTCTACGGCGCGACCGACCTCCGACGGGTGACCGCGATGTCAGGGCAGGTCGACGGGACGCCGCTGGGCGCTCTCGCCGACATCGACCCGCCTTGCAGGTTCGGCTTCTCCTCGACCCCGCGGACCCCGTCGGTGACCACCGTCGTCACCACGGTGGTGGGCTCGACGTCGCCGCGCACCGTCGTGGCCCGGCGCAGCGTGGGTCGTGGCCGGCGTCCTTGACGCGTCTCACGACGAAACCTGCGCGCACACGGCATACCGCGTCTGGAAGCATGCGGTCATGCGCCCGATCGTCCAGAGCAAGAAGCTCCAGCACGTCCGCTACGACGTGAGGGGGCCGATTCTCGTCGAGGCCCAGCGCCTCGAGGCCGAGGGGCACAAGATCCTCAAGCTCAACATCGGCAACACGGCACCGTTCGGGTTCGAGGCTCCCGAGGCGATCGTCGCCGACATGGTGCACAACCTGCCCGACGCCCAGGGCTACAGCGACTCGCGCGGCATCTACTCGGCGCGGACCGCGGTCGCGCAGTACTACCAGGCGCGCGGGCTGACCGACACGACCGTCGACGACGTCTACATCGGCAACGGCGTGTCCGAGCTCATCTCGATGGTGCTCCAGGCGTTCGTCGACGACGGCAACGAGATCCTCATCCCCGCGCCCGACTACCCGCTGTGGACCGGTGCCGTGTCGCTGTCCGGTGGGACACCGGTGCACTACCGGTGCGACGAGTCGAACGGGTGGAACCCGGACCTCGAGGACATCGAGTCCAAGATCACCGAGAACACCCACGCGCTCGTCGTCATCAACCCCAACAACCCGACCGGCGCGGTCTACTCGGAGGAGATCGTCCGCGGGCTCGTCGACATCGCCCGCCGCCACCACCTCGTCCTCATGGCCGACGAGATCTACGAGAAGATCCTCTACGCCGACGACGCCGTGACGCCGGTGCACCACCACGTCGCGACGTTCGCCGAGGACGACGTCCTCTGCCTGACGTTCAGCGGGCTGTCGAAGGCCTACCGCGTGTGCGGCTACCGCGCCGGCTGGGTCATGGTGTCGGGGCCGAAGCACCTCGCCGAGGACTTCCTCGAGGGCCTGACCCTGCTCGCGAACATGCGCATGTGCGCCAACGTGCCTGCGCAGCACGCGATCCAGACCGCCCTGGGCGGCTACCAGTCGATCAACGAGCTCATCGTCCCGGGTGGGCGGTTCTACGAGCAGATCAAGCTCGCCAACCGGCTCCTCAACGAGATCCCCGGCGTGACCTCCGTGGAGCCGCACGGCGCGCTCTACTGCTTCCCGCGGCTGGACCCCGAGATGTACGCCATCGAGGACGACCAGCAGTTCGTCATCGACCTGCTGCGCGCCAAGAAGATCCTCGTGACGCACGGCACCGGCTTCAACTGGTTCGAGCCGGACCACTTCCGCCTCGTGACCCTGCCCGACACCGAGGTCCTCACCGAGGCCATCGGCCGGATCGGCGAGTACCTCGAGACCATCCGCCGCTGACGTGGGCAGCCCTGCGGCACAACCGGATGCGACGCTCCTCCTCGGGATCGCCGCCGGTGGTGTCGTGGGTTCCCTCGGCCGGTATGCCGTGGGGCTGGCGCTGCCGCACCCTGCCGGCTCGTTCCCGTGGTCGACGCTCGTCGTCAACGTGACCGGGGCCCTGGCGATGGGGCTGCTCGTCGCGTTCCTGCTGGACCGGCCCGGGGCCCACCGGCTGGCGCGGCCCGTCGTGGGCGTCGGGGTGCTGGGTGGCTGGACGACCTTCTCGGCGTTCGCGGTCGACGTCGTCACCCTGCTCGAGACGGGACACGGCGGGGAGGCGGGTGCCTATGTCCTGGCCTCCTTCCTCGGAGGCGTGCTCGCGGTGAGCCTTGGATCCGCTGTGGGGCAGCGGATCTGGAGGATGGCGGCGTGACGACACTCCTCGTCGCGCTCGGCGCCGCAGTGGGGGCGCCTCTGCGCTACCTCGTGAACCACTGGCTGCGCCAGCGCTGGGGAGCGACCCCGACGGCCGGCACCCTCGCCGTCAACGTGGTCGGCTCCTTCGTCCTCGGCGTCGCCGTGGCGGCCGGGGTCGACGGCTCACGCCTCGCCCTGGTCGGGACCGGGTTCTGCGGGGCGCTCACGACGTTCTCGACGCTCGCGCTGGAGCTGCAGGACGCCTTCGGTGACGAGCGTCCGCGCGACGCCGTGGTCAACGTGCTCCTCAGCCTGGGGCTGGGCGTCGGCGCCGCGTGGCTCGGGTGGGTGATCGGGTCATGACGGTCCGGGTCCACGCGATCCACATCGCTCCGGGGCGTCGGCTCCCCACGAAGTCGGTGGACTCGGTCGAGGCCGAGGCCGGCGTGGGTCTCGTCGGCGACCGCTACCACGGGAGCCGGCACCGCCACGTCACGGTGCAGGCACTCGACGAGCTCGAGGCGGCCGCCCGCGAGCTGGGCCGGGAAGTCCCGCCGGGGCTGACCCGCCGCAACCTCACGGTGACCCACGGGCCGCTCCCGACGCGACCCGGCGAGCGGATGCACGTCGGTGACGTCGAGCTCGAGGTCGTCCGGATCGCTGCGCCCTGCCGGCTCCTCGACGACGACCTCGGACCCGGTGCGATGAAGGCTCTGCATGCCCGCGGCGGCACGGTCTTCCGGCTCCTCGGGTCGGGGACGATCCGGGTGGGTGACGAGCTGCGGTTCGGCTGACCGGGTCGGGCGTTTCGCACGCGCCCCGAGCGTGTGTCCGTGCGCGCCGAGCGTGCCCGCGCGCGCCGAGCGTGCCGCGTCCGAGAGGGGTCCGCGCACGCCGTGCGTGCCGCGTCCGAGACGTGTCTTTGCTCCCTCACACGACGCACAGAGACCCCCCTTCGCATCAGCACGTGACGCGAAGGGGGGGGTGTCTTTGCTCCGGGACGTGGAGCAAAGACACGTCTCCAGCGGACCCACCTGGGGCGGCAGCCCGGCGGCAGCCGGCCCGACCAGCACGAGCCGGTCGGGCGACCGGCCGACCGGCTGGCGGCCCGTGCATCCGACCGCTAGAGCGCGGGGCGCGAGACCTGGTCCGCGAGGGAGGGTGGCGCCTGGATGCAGTAGGAGTCGGTGAGGAGCTCGGCCACCTCGTCCCAGTCGGTGCTGTCATCCAGGATGAGCCCGACGACGTTGCCGCCCCAGCCCGCCTTGAAGTAGGGCTCACCCATGTGCTCGAAGGCCATGACCTCCTCGGCGTCGGCGCGGAAGGTGATCCGGAACAGCTGGTCCTCACCGCCGAACACGTGGGCGATGGTGGCCGACCTGACCTTCCAGGCCATGCCGACCCACGCGTCGTGCTCACGCGCCTCGGGGAACGCGCCGACGATCGCCGACAGCCGCTCGATCCACTCCACGGGCACGGGAGGTCGCTCGACGGACGCCATGGTCGAGAAGCGTAGGACCCGTCACCGACAGCCGCCGGTGTGCAGGTCAGCCGAGCCAGTGCACGAGCCAGCTGCCGGCGAGGACGACCACACCGAGTCCGAACGCCACGGCCGTCCACGCCAGCTCCCCGCCGGTGGGGACGGCGTTCCGGGACAGCCTCGGCGCGGACGCGACCGCGTGCTCGATGGCTGCCGCCAGCCCGCGGTGGTCACCGTCGCCGGGGGTGATGTCGAGGACGCTCTCGTCGTCGAACACCACGAGGGCCGCCTCGCCGTCGTGCCGCACCTCACGGACCGCACCCATCGGGCTCGACATCCGGTGGAACACCGTGGACATCTCGAACCCGTCGCGGGTCACCCGGATCCGGTGCGCCAGCTGGTCCAGCCCCCAGTGCATCGCCGACCCGGTCCCGACGACGACCCCGATGCCGGAGAAGCCGACCTCGTCGTCGCGCAGCAGCCAGGTGCCGACGGCGACGGCCACCACCGCGACGAGCGCACCGGCGAGACGTCGCCAGAGCGGCGCCTCGACCGTGACGGGCAGGGGGACCGGGATCGTCCCCATCGGGACCTCCTCGGACCAGTCGCGCACGTCCTCGGGGTCGCGGTCGAAGCTGTCGAGGTCGACCTCCGTGCCCTCGGGCAGCGCCGAGATCGCCCCCATCGGCAAGCGCAGGCCCGTGGGCGACGCGAGCGCCGCCCAGCCCCCGTGCCGGACGTCGCCGACGAGGTAGGTCTCGACCGGGGCCGTCACCCGACGGTCCTCGGCCCGCGCCAGCCGGAGGTTCTCGTCGACGGGGAACTCCGCGAGCCCCCGTGTCGAGTCGGTCGCGACGATCCCCACGAAGTCGAGGTCGTCGGTGAACACCCGCACCGGCACGCCGACCTCGTGCGCGGACCCCTCGAGGTGACGGCGCCTCACCCGGACCGAGAGCAGTCGCTCACCGAGCAGTCCCGCGACGAGCAGCGCGCCGAGACCGAGCGTGAACCACCACGTGCGGTCCGGCGGCTCCGCGATCGCGTGCGTCCACGACGGGTCCTGCGGGTCGACCTGGACGGCCACGTCGGCTCCCACGTCGGGCACGTCGAGGAACAGCACGTCGACGACGGCCGGGAACCCCTCCGGACGGTCCGTGAGCTGCACCCGCTGGTAGCCCTCGTCGTCCTCGTGGCTGAGGACGACGCCCTCGACCACGCGGCTTCGCGCAGAGTGCTCGGCGTCCAGGCCGGTCGCCCGCTCGTATCCGAAGACCGACCCGGTCGCGACGAGGACGAGGACCATCGCGGCCAGCGCCATGAGCCGGTGCGGACGGTCCGTGCGCAACGGCCGCTGCAACCCTGGGGGCCACGGCGGCAGGACGACGCTCGCCGCCCGGGCGATGTCACGCTGGCGCTGCGTGCGGGACCGGACGTGGACGGCATACGCGACGAAGGCCAGGGCCACGACGGGCCAGGCCACCCTCGCGGTGACGACGTCGTCGAACGCGAGGTCGAGGACGGCGAACACGACAGCACACGCGGCGGCCACGAACGGACGCCACCACAGGAGCGCGAGCGCCCCGAGGCAGAGGACGAGCGCCACGGAGAAGTCCGGTTCGGGCCCACAGGGCGAGTCGGTGGTGCACGGCGCGGTGTCGCTCATCGACGAGACCACGAAGGCCGCGACCCACAGACCGGCGAGCACCCAGCGGGGCCAGCGCAGCGGGGCGGCCGCGACCCACGCGCGCACGCGCTCGTCCGTGAAACCAGTCGTCACGAGCGCAACGTACCGCCGCAGCGGTTCGCGCGAGGGCAGAACCGGGGGCCAGCGGCACGACCGGGCGCACCGGCCCGAGGTGCCGGGGCCGCGCAGGCGTCGGGCCTATGCTTCGCGAATGCCCAAGCGCCGCCGCACCGAACCGATGCCGGACGTCTTCGAGACGTTCGCGCACCGGGTCGACGAGGAGGAGCACGCAGAGGTGCCGCTCAAGGCGGGGCACGTCGCGAAGAGTGCCGGGGTGTCGCTCGGCCTCATGGTGCTCACCGCACTGGCGTTCGTCCTCGGCTTCTGGACGGGGACGCAGAACGAACCCGACCTCGCGTACGACCACCTCGTCTGGGAGGGGATCATCAAGGTCGGGTTCGCCGTGCTGTGCGGGCTGCTCGGTGCCGCCGTCGCGCTCGCCCTGGCCATGCTCGCGATCGGCATCCCGTGGGTGCAGCGCCAGCGCGAGCGCCGCGGTCGCTGACCCCGCGACGCACGCCCTGCTGACGCCGGCTACTTGAGCTGGCTCGAGCTCATCCCGAGCAGGCGACGGGCCACGACGAGCAACTGGATCTGCTGGGTGCCCTCGAAGATGTCGAGGAT
Organism: Knoellia locipacati; assembly: GCF_007992835.1. Classification (GTDB taxonomy): domain Bacteria; phylum Actinomycetota; class Actinomycetes; order Actinomycetales; family Dermatophilaceae; genus Knoellia; species Knoellia locipacati. Next base: position 70,813 of record NZ_BKBA01000008.1, on the reverse strand, counting down.
CTTGGAGTCGCGCGCCCACTTCTCGAGCAGCTCGCGCTCGGCGTAGCCCGTCGCACCGGCGAGCTCGACGCACGCGAGGGAGACGTTGACGCAGGTGCGTCCGGCCTTCGCCTTGGCCATCGAGGCCTCCATCGAGTTCGGCTTGCCGTTGTCGGCCATCCACGCCGCGCGCATCGTCAGGGCGTGCGCGGCCTCGTAGTCGGCCTCCATCTGCAGGAGCCGCGCCGCGGCATACGACTGCACGTATGCCGGCCGGTCCCAGTCGACCGTGACGCCCGCCTTCGCGAGGAGCTCGGTCGTGAGGTCCAGGCTCGCGCGGGTCAGCCCGAGGGCCATGGCGGCGACGAGCGGTCGGGTGTTGTCGAAGGTCTGCATGGCGCCGCCGAAGCCGCCCGCGATCTTGATCTCGGGGTCCCCGAGGAGGTCCTCGGCGGGGACGCGGCAGTCGTCGAGGTGGAAGGCCGCGGTGTCCGAGGAGCGGATGCCGAGCTTGTGCTCGAGCCGGACGAGCTTGAGGCCCGGGTTGTCGCGGCGCACGACGAACGACTTGATGGCCTGCTTGCCGAGGCTCTTGTCGAGGGTCGCCCAGACGACGACGAGCTCGGCGCGCTCGCCGGCGGTGACATAGATCTTCTCGCCGTTGAGGACGTACTCGTCGCCGTCCCTCACCGCCGTGGTGCGGATCGCGCCCGAGTCGGACCCCGTCTCGGGCTCGGTGATGGCCATCGCCGCCCACTGGCCGGCGTAGCGCGCCTTCTGCTCGTCGTTGGCGACGGCGGCGATGGCGGCGTTGCCGAGGCCCTGGCGCGGGATCGACAGGGTGAGACCGACGTCGCCGCGGCAGGTCTCGAGGATCGAGAGCACCGACGACATGTTGGAGCCGTTGCGCACCTTCGCCGACGCGGAGTGCGAGCGGCCGGAGCCGACGGCGGCGACCGCGCCCTCGCCCTCGTCGTCCTTGGCGCGGGTCGTCTTGGCCGCACCGGCTCCCTGGCCGGCGCCGGAGCTGCTCATGCCGTCGATGACGGCGGAGATGAGATCCAGCTCGCGGGGGTACTCGTGCTCGGCCAGGTCGTACTTGCGGGAGATGGGGCGGAAGACCTCCTCGGCCATACCGCGTGCCTGCTCGACGAGCGGGCGGAACTTCCGGGGAACCTCGAGATCGATCATGGTCCAGTCCTTGTGTGGGTATGCCGGTCAGACGAGCAGGGTGCCCTCGAGGACACCCGCTCCACGCAGGTCGCGGTACCAGCGCTCGTTGTCGAAGTCCTTGACGAAGCCGTGCCCGCCGAGGAGCTGGACCGCGTGGGAGCCGATCTGGGCGGCGTGGGTCGCGGTGAGGGCCCGCACCTCGCCGACGACCTGGGCGGCGTCGGTGCCGGAGTCGAGCCGGGCGGCGGCCTTGAGGACGGCGAGGCGGAGCCCGTCGAGCTCGATCGCGATGTCGGAGATCATGAACGCGACGGCCTGGCGCTGGCCGATCGGCTCGCCGAACGCCTTGCGCTCCTGCGCGTAGCCGATGACCTGGTCGAGGACGGCCTGACCGGTGCCGACGGCGGCAGCGGCCCAGGCGAGCCGGCCTCGGCGGACGGCGTCGCGGTGGTCGTCGGCGGTGCCGAGCAGGTGGGTGCGGGCGACCGCGACGTCGGTGAGGACGACGCGGCCGGTGGCGGCGGCGCGCACCCCCATCGCGGGGTCGTCCTCGATCGTGACGCCCTCGGTGGCGGCCTCGACGACGACGAGGCGGGCCTCGCCCTCGAGCATCGCCGAGACGACGAAGAGCTCGGCGCGCCCGGCGTTGGCGACGATGGCCTTCGTGCCGTTGAGGACGAGCGAGTCCCCCTGCGCGACAGCGGTGGTCGTCAGGGCGAAGGGGTCGAAGAGCGGCTGGGGCTCCTGGAGGGCGAGCGCGGCCGCGGCCACGGGCTGCTCGCCGGTGAAGTGCGGGAGGTAGGTCGCCTGCTGGTCGGCGTCGCCGTAGAGGGCGAGTGCGGTCGCGACGGCGGCCGAACCCATCTGGGCGACGGCGATGCCCATGTCGCCGCGGGCGAGCTGCTCGAGGACGAGGACCCCGGCTACGGCGGAGCGCTCCTCGGCGATGCCGCCGAGCTCCTCGGGGACGCCCACGAGCCCGAGGCCCATGTCCTGCATGGCCACCCGGACGTCCTCCGGCACGGCGCGGTCGGCGTCGGCCCGGGAGCCGGCGGGGCGGATGACCTCGTCGGCGAGCTCGCGGGCCGCCTGCTGGAGCATCTGCTGGTCCTCGGTCGGCGTGAGGTCGAAGACCCCGCGGCGCGTGGACGTGCTGGGGCGGGTCGCGGAGCCCGAGCCCCGGGCCTGCGTGAAAGCGCGGCCGACGGCGACTTGGGCCTTGAACCCGGAGTGGGCGCCGCGGTTGAGGAGCTTCTCGACCCGTCCGCGGACCTTGGGGTCCGCCATGACGGGGAGGCCGCCGGCCTTGGAGATGAGGCGCAGGCCGAGGCGCTGGCCCCGGTCGGCGAAGGTGGGCGTCGTCGCCATGATGGCTTCCCTTCGAGGGAGTGGTCTGGGTCCGGCCTGCTCGGAGTCGTCCAAAGTATCCGGTACACCGAGTGCCTGATACCGACTGTACCGCAAACTTGTCACTCGGTAACCAGAAGGGTGCAGATCGCCCGCACGCCTCGGCGGTGCGGGCTTGACGCCGTTCAGCCGGCCGCAGCCCCACGGCCGACGGCGATCTCGGTTCCGAGGTCCCACCCGGGGACGAGCGGCAGCGAGTCACCGCTCCAGAAGCGGCCCGGGTCGTACCAGTTCATCGGGGCGTCGGGCGTGAGCAGCCCCATCTCCTCGTAGGTCAGCGCCACGACCTCGGCGCAGTAGGCGACCTCGGGCCGCAACGCCTTGAGGTCGAGGTCGCGCGCCGACACATGGTGGTCGCGTCCGGTGAGCCAGCGCCAGGCGAGCCGGCCCGTCGAGGGGAACGAGACGCCGTCGAGCCGGGCGACGCACCGCAGCACGGCGTCCTCATGCTCCTCCCCCACCTCAGGCGTGAGCTGGCGGAGCCAGGCACGCTGGTCGTAGGTCTCCTGCCACCGGCTCACCGCCGCGCGCAGGTCGTGCAGCTGCACCCCACGGTGGAAGTCGCCGGTCCACATGTCCTGGAGGGACTTGCCCATCTCGGCGTGCCACATGAGCGGCGGCAGGTCGTCGAGCACGACCGCCATCCCGACGTGGTTGACCGGAGCGTTGGTCGCCGTCTGGATCGCCCGGTCGGCCACCGAGCGCCCGCGGAAGATCCACACGTCACCGGTGCGGGTGAGGTCGACGGCCTCGTCGAGCGAGAGCTCCCCGGCGGTCCCTGGGTGCGAAGACATGACCGCAGCGTATGCCGGGTGCTCGGGCACCCGGCATACGCTGCGGTCATGCAGTCGAACTGGTGGAAGCTGCTCGGTCTCGCCGGCGTCGTCTCGGTCGTCGCGACGGGTGCCGCGGTGGCGCGCAACGAGCGGCAGCGCCGCGCCTACACGCCCGACGAGGTGCGCGACCGCCTGCACGAGCGGCATGCTCGCGCCCAGCAGCAGCGCCCCTGAGCCGGAGTGTGTGTCAGACCCAGAGGCTGGTGCAGCGGATGTAGCCGCCGCCCTTGGCGAGCTCGTCGACGTGGGGCGTGATGACCGACAGGCCGGCGCTCTCGACGTCGGCACGCAGCAGCGGGGCGCTGTCGCTCATGACGACGGTCGTGCCGGTGGAGACGAGGTTGCAGGCGAAGGACTCCATGGCCTCGGACTCGGCGATCTCGATCGTGTCGACCGCGTCGAGGCGGGCCAGCCTCTCGCGGCTCTCGGGCGTGAACGCCTCGGGGCAGTAGGCGATGAGGCCGCGGCCGTCGGCGTCCGGCTCGCGCAGGACGGCGAGCGTGAGGTCGATGTCGTACCAGTAGCTGTCGGGCCAACCGCTCACGACGTTGACGTGCGGGGTGCCGTCGGCGTTGAGCAGCGGCAGCGTCTGGAGCTGGATCCGCTCGAGGCCGAACCGGTCGGCGGCGTAGGCGAGCGCCGGCTCGTCGGAGCGGTAGCCCGCACCGCAGAAGACGAGGTCGCCGCAGACGAGGGCGTCGCCCTGGCCGCTGAAGCGCCACGGCTCGGGCAGGTCTTCGACCTGGTAGCCGAGCTCGGTGAGCTTGGTGCGCGCCCACGGCTCCTCGGCCTTGCGCGACGGCGGCAGGGTCGCCATGAGGGCGACGCCGCCGCGGACCAGCGCCCAGTTGGCGGTGTAGACGCCGTCCTGGCTCGCCGGCGGGGCGTCGACCTGGATGATCTCGGCGCCGGCCGAGCGGAGTGCATCGCGGATCCCTGCGTGCTCGAGCTCGGCCTTCGCCGTGTCGACGGTCTCGCCGTCCTCGTAGTAGGGGTTGAGCTTGTGGTCGTTGCCGAAGTGGTGGGCGGACGACATGAGCAGCGTCGAGTTCAACACCGTCGGACTCCCGTGCGGGGTGGAGGGCGCGCCTCACGGAAACGGAGACTCGGGGGCACGCTACCCCCTGACCGACCTCATCCAGGCACGGGAGCGGCGATCTGGGCCGCCATGTGCCCGGCGCCGTAGCCGTTGTCGATGTTGACCACCGCGACCCCGGGCGCGCAGCTGTTGAGCATCGTCAGCAGCGGCGCCAGACCCTCGAAGGCGGCGCCGTAGCCGACCGACGTCGGGACGGCGATGACCGGTGCGGCGACGAGGCCCGCGACCACGCCCGGCAGGGCTCCGTCCATGCCCGCGACGACGACGATCGCCCGGGCGGCGCGCAGCTGGTCGAGCCGCGACAGGATGCGGTGCAGTCCCGCGATGCCGACGTCGACGACGAGGTCGGCGGTGCGGCCGAGGTGCCGGGCCACGAGCAGGGCCTCGCGCGCCACGGGGAGGTCGGACGTGCCGGCGGCGACGACGAGGACGGTGCCGCCGGTGGGCTCGGGCGGATCGGGTGGCCACGCCACGAGACGGGCGGTCGCGTCGTGTGCCGCGTCCGGGAGGGCCGCGAGGATCGCCTCGACGTGGCCCGCGTCCGCCCGGGTGAAGAGGGTGCGCGCCCCGCGCTCCCCCACCGCTGCGGCGATGACGCCGGCCTGCTCGGCGGTCTTGCCCTCGCAGTAGACCGCCTCGGGGTAGCCGCGCCTGGCGAAGCGGTCGTGGTCGAGCTCGGCGATGTCGCGCAGCGCCTCGCCCGGCTCCCAAGGCTCGCCGGCCCCCGGCTCAGCCACGGGCCGCAGCCACGAGCGGGAGGGTGAACGCACCCGACTGGATGCCGCGCAGGTCGACCGTGACGAACCGGAACCCGGCGCCCCGAACCACGGCCTCGACGTCCGCGCGCAGCCCGGGGGCGGTGGCGCGGGCGATGTCGTCCGGCAGCAGCTCGAGACGGGCCACCTCGCCGTGGTGGCGCACCCGGCAGTCGGCGAACCCCAGGGCGCGCAGCCCCGACTCGGCCGCCTCGACCTGTGCGAGCTTCTCCGGGGAGACCGCCTCGAAGTGCGGGATCCGCGAGGCGAGGCAGGGTGCCGCGGGCTTGCCGGCGCAGGGCAGCTCGAGCACGCGGGCGACCCGCCGGACCGCGGCCTTGTCGAGGCCGGCGTCGGCGAGCGGACGCAGCACCTCGTGCTCGGTCGCTGCGCGCGAGCCCGGGCGGTCGGGGCGAAGGGCGTCGTCGGCGTTCTCGCCGTAGGCGACCGCGTCGAGCCGGTGCGCAGCCACGACGGTGTCGTCGATCCGGGTGAACAGCTCGTGCTTGCAGTGGAAGCAGCGGTCCGGACCATTGCGCTGGTATGCCGGGTTGTCGCCTTCGTGGGTCCGCACCTCGACGACCGGGACGCCGATGAAGGCGGCGACGTCGTGGGCCGAGGTGCGCTCGTCGGCGGCCAGGCTCGGCGAGACACCGAGGACGGCGACGACGCGGTCGGGTCCGAGGGCACGCGCCGCCAGGGCGAGGAGCGTGGCGGAGTCGACCCCGCCGGAGTAGGCGACCCCGACCCGCTCAAACGCGGCGAAGGCACGAAGGACGTGCTCGACCCTGGACTCGTCGGGGCCGAAGCTCACGTCCTCCATGCCTTCACCTTCTCACTGTCGATCCGGAGACCGGCGATCCGCCCGGGCTCCGGCCCACCACGACCCGCCTTGCCAGCCCCTGTGGGCCCCGGCAAGAGTGAGCTCATGACATCGACGATCGAGGAGACTCCCGCCGAGGCCGCACTGCGGGCGGCACGCATCGGCGACGAGCACGGCGTCCTCCCGACCGAGCAGGTCACGAACTTCATCGCCGAGCAGCTCGCCGCGACGGACCTCGACGGCAGGAGCGTCTGCATCGTCGTGCCCGACGGCACGCGCACGTGTCCCCTGCCGATGCTCCTGGGTGCCGTCCACGCAGCCCTGCACGGCCGGGTCACGCGGATGACGACGCTCATCGCGCTCGGCACCCACCAGCCCATGAGCGAGGAGGCCCTCGCGGCGCACCTCGGTTACGAGGTTGGGGCGCTCGAGCAGAGCTATCCCGGCATGACGGTGGTCAACCACGAGTGGTGGGACCCGTCGACGTTCGCGGACCTCGGGACCATCCCGGCGTCACGGCTCGCCGAGCTGTCCGAGGGACGGCTGACGATGGACGTGCCGGTGCTCCTCAACCGTGCCGTCGTCGAGCACGACGTCGCCCTCGTCGTCGGGCCCGTGCTCCCCCACGAGGTCGTCGGGATCTCCGGCGGCAACAAGTACTTCTTCCCCGGCGTCGCCGGCCAGGACATCATCGACGTCTCGCACTGGATCGGCGCCCTCATCACCTCCGCCGAGATCATCGGCACGACGGCGATCACGCCCGTGCGGGCCCTCATCAACGAGGGCGCCTCGCTCGTGCCCGCCGAGAAGCTCGCGTTCTGCGTCGTCGGCGAGGCCGGCAGCCTCGACCTGCACTCGATCTCGTTCGGCGACACCATCTCGTCGTGGGCCAGCGCCGCCGAGGTCTGCGCGGCGACGCACGTCCACCACCTCGACGAGCCGGTGTCGCGGGTCATCTCGGTCGTCCCCGAGATGTACGAGGACATCTGGACCGGCGCCAAGGGCTTCTACAAGCTCGAGCCCGTCGTGGCGGACGGCGGTGAGGTGATCCTCTACGCCCCCCACATCACCGATATCTCGACGAGCCACCCCGAGATCCTCGAGATCGGCTACCACTGCCGCGACTACTTCGTGAAGCAGTGGGACCGCTTCAAGCACGTCCACTGGGGCACGCTCGCCCACTCGACCCACCTGCGGGGCGCGGGCACCTACGACGCCGAGACGGGCGAGGAGCGGCTGCGCGTCAAGGTCACGCTCGCTACACGCATCCCCGAGGAGGAGTGCCGCCGCGCCAACCTCGGCTACCTCGACCCGGACTCGGTCGACCTCGCGGCGGCCGAGGCCGACGGCGAGACCTTCGTCGTGCCCAACGCCGGTGAGGTCCTCTTCCGGCTGCGCTGAGACCCGCGATCCGGACCCCAGCCCGTATGCCGTGCACCGGGCACGTCGCCCGGCCGCCGGTGCCTGCCACTACCGTTTCGCGCATGACCACCCACCTCTGGATCGACGCCGGCGCCGGCGTCGCCGGGGACATGCTGCTCGGGGCCTTGGTCGATGCGGGCGCTCCGCTCGACGAGGTCCAGTCCGTCGTCGACGCCGTCCTGCCCGCGACCGTGCGGCTCGCCCTCACCGAGGTGAGCCGCGCCGGGCTGCGGGCGGCCAAGGTCGACGTCGAGGTCCTCGCCCCCGACCAGCCGCACCGCCGGTGGACCGACATCCGCGCACTCATCGAGGCCGCCGACATCCCGGAACCGGTGCGCGACAGGGCCGTTCACGTCTTCGAGGTGCTCGCGGACGCGGAGGCGCACGTCCATGGCGTCGAACCCGCCGACGTCCACTTCCACGAGGTGGGCGCGTGGGACTCGATCGCCGACGTCGTCGGCGTCTGCGCCGCCCTCCACCTGCTCGGCGTCACGTCGGTGTCGGCCGGGCCGGTGGCGCTGGGGTCGGGCACCGCCCGCACGAGCCACGGCACCGTCGGGGTCCCCGCGCCGGCGACCCTGCGGCTGGCCACCGGGTGGGAGGTCGCCGCCGTCGGCACCGGGGAGCTGGCCACCCCGACCGGTCTGGCCCTCGTGCGAGCGCTCGCCGCGACCTGCGAGGCGCTGCCACCGATGCGGGTCACCGCCTCCGGGTCCGGCGCCGGCACCAAGGACGTCGAGGGCCGGGCCAACGTCACCCGGGTCGTCCTCGGCGAGCCCGCCACGGAGCCGACGCCCACCACCGACCCGGCACCCGCCACCGGTGGGGCCGAGACGCTCTGGGTGCTCGAGGCCAACGTCGACGACCTCGACCCGCGGCTGTGGCCGGGGGTCATCGAGTCGTTGCTCGCGGCCGGCGCCGCCGATGCGTGGCTCACTCCCATCCTCATGAAGAAGGGTCGTCCCGCCCACACGCTGTCCGTGCTCTGCGACGTCGGGCACCGCGAGTCCCTGCGCGGAATCGTCCTCGAGCACACGACGACCCTCGGCGTCCGCGAGCACGAGGTGTCACGTCACGCCCTCGACCGCTCCTGGGAGACGGTCGACGTCCGCGGGGTCCCGGTGCGGATCAAGCTGTCCCACACCGCAGACGGCCGCGCCGTCCACGCGACCCCCGAGTTCGAGGACGTGCGAGCGGCAGCCGAGCGGGCCGGCATACCGGCTCGGGTCGTCCTCGACGAGGCGAACGCCGCCGCGCAGGCCGCGGGGCTCCGCGGGCCTGCGCGACGGCGTCAGGACTGAGTCGGCCGGTCGGCCGGCAGGATCAGCCGAGGTCGACGGGCGCCTCATCGGCGGGCTCGCCCTCACGGTTGCGGGCAGCCCGCGCGATGAGGAAGAGCACGGTGCCCACGACGACGTAGCCGGCGCTGATGAGCCACGTCTGCGCGCTCTGCTGGGTGAGCAGCGCGATGCTCGCGACGAGCGCGAGGACCGAGACGATCGCCGGCGTCCTGAAGTACGCGTGCTCGACCTTGTCCTTCTTGAGGATGAGCACCGAGATGTTCGCCGAGATGAACACGAGCACGAGCAGCAGCACGGTGGTGTCCGCGAGCAGGCTCACGTCACCGACGAAGCTCATCGCCATCGTCATGGCACCGACGACGAGGATCGCGACCCACGGGGTGCGACGCGTCGAGGCGACCTCACCGAAGATCCGCGGGAGCAGCCCGGCCTCGGCGAGGCCGTAGGTCGCACGGCTGGCCATGACCATGAAGAGCAGCGCGCCGTTGCCGATCGCGACGAGGGCGATGGCGCCGAAGAGCCACGGCGGGAACGACAGGCCGGAGGCCTTGATGACCTCGAGCAGCGGTCCCTCGGACTCGGCGAGGTCACCGGTCGGGACGACCGCGGCAGCGCCGAGCGCGATGAGCAGGTAGATGACACCGGCGGTGATGATCGCGCCGAACAGCGCCCGCGGGTAGGCCTTGGACGGCTGCTTGACCTCCTCGGCCATGTTGGCCGCAGCCTCGAACCCGAGGAACGAGAAGAAGGCCGTGATCGTCGCGGCGAAGGCGCCCTGGAGCGGCGTCACACCGTCGGCGAAGGTCGTGAGCTGCGACGGGTCGGCCTCGCCCTTCCCGAAGACGATGGCCGCGACGATGATGATGATGAGCAGGCCGGTCATCTCGATGACCGTGGCGCCGACGTTGGCCATGAGCGACTCGCGCACACCGCGCAGGTTGATCGCGATGAGCGCGCCGATGAAGACGAGCGTCACGGGCACGGCCGGCAGGTCGATGAGCGCCTTGAGGTAGTCACCGGCGAAGGCGTTGGCCAGCGCCGCCGAGGTCGTGATCCCCGACGACAGCATGAGCCAGCCGATGATGAAGGTCGCGTACGGCTTCTTGAACGCCCGCTCGGCGTAGCGGGCCGCCCCACCCGCGTGGGGGTACTTCGTGATGAGCTCGGCGTAGGTGCCGGCGGTGAGCAGCGCGAGGACGAGCGCAAAGATCAGTGGCAGCCAGATGGCGCCGCCGACGTCCTTGGCCATGCTCCCGACGAGCGTGTAGATCCCCGCGCCGAGGGTGTCTCCGACGATGAAGAAGAAGAGCAGCATGGGGGTGATCCCCCGTTTGAGCTTCGTCTCCGACTCGCCGGACTGTCTGACATCGGTGTCTGCTGACATGTCGCCACACTCTGCCGTGCGAGCGGCTGATCTGCGACTTTGCGGTCAGGGCAAGGCGCGGCTACGGGCGAATCCGTCGCTCCGGCGGCGCCGTCCGGACCTCAGCTCCCGGCCTCCTCCGGGGGCAGCAGCGCAGGCCCCGGAACGATGGTCGCGTCCCCACCCGAGCGACGCTGCGCGGTGACGAACGCCTCCAGGCAGCGCAGCCCCGAGACGGCGGCGGCGCCGGCGACGTAGCGGCTCTCGCGACCCGCGCCGCTCTCGGCGTCGACGGCGTCGATGAGCCCGTCGACGGCGGCCCGCGCCGCGCGGACGTGGCCCTCGTCGGGGACCTCGTCGTCGAGCGCCTCGAAGAGGACGGCGAGCGAGATCATGAGGTCGGCGGTGCGATGCCGCAGGTCGTCGGTGAGGGGCGGAGCGTTCGGGTCCAGGATGACGACCGCCATCGACTCGACGCTCGTGCTGCACCGCTGGAGGGTCTCGCCGAGGTCGAACAGGGCCCGGTGGATGTGCGCGCTGCGAGAGGCACGCGGGTTGCCCTTGCGCGCCCGTCGCGCCTGGGCGATGGCCAGCCGGACCCGCTCGCGCGCGGGGCTGACGTCGGGAAGGCCGGCGAGCACGTCGTCTGCACGGCTGCCACCCTCGTCGGAGAGGGCGTTGGCCACCGCACGCAGCTGTCGGGCCAGCTCGCGCCTCAGGTCGGTGGTCGACTTCTGCAGCTCGTGCACCGGCAGCGGGGCGAACGCGACGAAGTTCACCGCCGCGCCCACGAGGGCGCCGAGGACGATCTGGACGACGTAGGCCTCGATGTAGCCCTCGGGCCGTGGCCCTCCCACGGCCAGCACGAACAGTGCCACCACCGGCACCCAGGTCGTCTGGTCACGCAGCCAGCGCCACGCGCCGACGAGTACGCCGAGGCCGATGGCGAGCGCCACCGTGATCGGGTTGGTCCAGGCCGTGAGCTGCAGGCCCATGGCGAGCAGTGCGCCGAGGAGGACGGCGACGACGGCGCGGCCCGCCTGGGTGATGGAGTCCGAGACGCTGGGGTAGATCACCGTGTAGGCGCCGAGGGCGGCGTAGTAGCGGTACTCCCCGAGGTCGCCCGGCAGCAGCCCGCCGACCCAGAACGCCAGCCCTGCCGCAGCCGCCGACTTCGCGGCGAGCGCGGACACCGGGTGGTGCCACGCCATCTTGATGGCCGCCCGCGGGCTGGGGCGACCGAACCGCTCTGCCATGTGGGCCTCCGTCTGGTCTGGGGACAGCCCTCGATCGTGCCACCCCTGCCGTATGCCGTGGCGCGGGGGACCTTCGGCCCTCCCGACCGCGCCCCGTCCGGGGCGACGCTGGGCGCAACGAAGGGAGGGTGCCATGAGCACCACCGAGACGAGGTCCGGCCACGCGGTGGTCGTCGGTGTCGACAGCGGGCAGTCCACGGGCCGCGCCGTGGAGGAGGCCGCCGCCCACGCACGCAGGTGGGGCAGTCCGTTGCGGGTCATGCACGCCACCGGGCTGACCATCGTGCCCTGGACCGACGAGCACCTCCTGCGGCTCGCGAGCCACACCGAGAAGTGCCGCCAGCGGGCCCTCCGTGTGGCGCCGGACCTGACGGTCACGGCCGTCACCGAGGTCGACGACCCCGCGGCGATGCTCGTCGAGGCGAGCCACGACGCCTCGATGCTCGTCCTCGACGGCGGTCGCCTCGGACAGGCCGAGGCGCTCCTCCTCGGGGCCACCGCCGACAAGGTCATGGCCCACGCCGAGTGCCCGGTCATGATCGTGCCGCTCGGCGCCGACCTCTCGGCGACGGGGCCCGTCGTCGTGGGGGTCGACGCGCACGAGCACTCGGCGCCCGCCGTGGCCCTCGCCTTCGCCGAGGCCTCCAAGCGCGAGGTGCCGCTGCATGCAGTCCACTCGTGGTGGTGGGACGAGGCGAACGCCGCCTTCACCCGCGGCGACCCGGACGAGGCCCGGGAGCGGGTCGTCGAGTCCCATCGGCTCATCGTCGCCGAGATGCTCGCGGGCTACCGCGACGAGTACCCCGACGTGAAGGTCAGCGAGTCGCTCGTCCACGGCATCGCCGGCCCGACCCTCGTGCAGGAGTCGCGAGGAGCCCAGCTGCTCGTCGTCGGTCGTCGCGGACGCGGCGGCTTCCCCGGGTTGCTCCTGGGGTCGGTGGGCGCCCACGTCGTCCACCACGCGCACTGCCCGGTCGTCGTCGTGCCCTCGACCCCGGCGGACCGGAGAGGCGCCGGCGGGGAGACACCATGAGCGCCGTCCTCACCTTCCTCGGCGCCGCGGGCACCGTGACCGGCAGCAAGACGATGGTCGAGCACGACCGCCGGCGCACCCTCGTGGACTGCGGTCTCTACCAGGGCGAGCGGCAGTGGAGACGGCTCAACTGGGAACCGTTCCGGGTGCCGGCGTCGGGCATCGAGGACGTCGTCCTCACGCACACCCACCTCGACCACTGCGGCTACCTGCCGGCCCTCGTCCGGCAGGGCTTCTCCGGTCCGGCGTGGTGCACCAGGGCGTCGGCCGCCCTCGTCCCCATCGTCCTTCGCGACAGCGCCCACCTGCTCGAGATGGAGGCGGAGTACGCGCGGACGTCGGGCTACTCCAAGCACGACCCACCGTTGCCGCTCTACACCGCGAGCGACGCGGAGCGCGCCATCACGGCACTCACGCCCGCGGCATACGACACCGCCACGCCGCTGAGGTCGGGAGGACGGCTCACCCTGGTCCGCGCGGGGTACGTCCTCGGGTCCTCGATCGTGCTGCTCGAGCAGGGCGACACCACGGTGCTCTTCTCAGGCGACCTCGGCCGCCCGCACCACCCGCTGCTGCGGCCACGGCCCGCGCCACCGGCGGCGAGGCACGTCGTCATCGAGGGGACCTACGGCGACCGGACGCACCCGAGCGGCGACCCGGACCACCACGAGATGGCGGCGACGATCCGGCGCACCATCGAGCGCGGCGGCTCCGTCCTCATCCCGGCGTTCGCCGTCGACCGCACCGAGCTCGTCCTCGAGGCCCTCGGGCGGCTGCGCAGCGACGGGCTCATCCCCGACGTCCCCATCCACCTCGACAGCCCGATGGCGCTCAAGGTGCTCGAGGTCTATCGCAGCGCCGCCGCCGACGGGGAACTCGCCGAGGACATCGAGGTCTCCCTGGGGCACCTCCCGCACTGGCAGCTCGCGCTCACCGCCGACGAGTCGCGGGCGCTCAACAAGCCGCGCACCCCGAGCATCGTCGTCTCCGCCTCGGGCATGGCCAGCGGTGGCCGGGTGGTCCACCACCTGAGCTCGATGCTCCCCGACCCGCGGCACACGGTGCTGCTCACCGGCTACCAGGCCGTCGGCACCCGCGGCCGGGCTCTCGCCGAGGGCGCCCGCGAGGTCAAGATCGCCGGCTCGTACGTCCCCGTCCGGGCCCAGGTCGCCCACGACGAGGGCTTCTCCGTCCACGCGGACGCCGATGAGCTGCTGGGCTGGCTGCACGAGCTGCCGGACGAGCCGGACACCGTGTTCGTCAACCACGCCGAGGCCCGCGCCGCGGAGGCGCTGGCCGGGCGGATCCGGGACGAGCTCTCCGCGGCCGTGGTCGTGCCGAGGCTGGGCGAGCGCGTCCGGATCACCTGACGCGGCGCGACCGTCGCGCTGCGACGACCACGGCGCGACGGCCGCCACGGCCGCGACGTCCTACGCGGAGGGCTCGTCGACGAGCGCCACGGACGGGCAGCTGCGGCACACCCTGACGAGATGCACCTCGCCCCACGCCATGACCTGGTCGGCGGTCACCCACGCGTGCTCGGCGCAGGCAGTGGCGCCCTCGGCAACTCTCACAGATCCGCCCTCGCAGGTCAGCAGGTCAGCAGGTCAGTCACGTCCGGCTCTCCGGACCGTGCTGCGCCGGACGTTACCCACGGCCCATGGCCCCGGGAGCCGAATGTGCAAACCGTGACCGGGCCGAGACCCGGCGGGCACGTCGCTCTCGCGCGACGTGCCCACGCAGGTGCCGACGAGGTCAGGCGACGCGCTGCTTCGGCGCGGTCTCTGCGGTCTTGCCGGGGTCGCGCTCGACGACGTCACCGAGGACCTCGTCGATCTGGCTCATGAGCTCGGGCTCGAGCCGCACGCCGGCGGCCTTGACGTTCTCGTGGACCTGCTCGGGCCGCGAGGCGCCCACGAGGGCCGCGGCGACGTTGTCGTTCTGCAGCACCCAGGCGACGGCGAGCTGGGCCATGCTGAGACCGGCCTCGTCGGCGATCGGCTTGAGGCCCTGGACGCGGGTGAGGACGTCGTCGTTCATGAACCGCTTGATCATGTCGGCGCCACCCTTCTCGTCGGTGGCGCGCGAGCCCTCGGGCGGGGCCTGGCCCGGCTGGTACTTGCCGGAGAGCACGCCCTGGGCGATGGGGCTCCACACGATCTGGCTCACGCCGAGCTCGGCGCTCGTCGGGACGACCTCGTCCTCGATGACGCGCCAGAGCATCGAGTACTGCGGCTGGCTCGAGATGAGCTGGAAGCCGAGCTCCTTGCTCAGCCGCACGCCCTCGCGGATCTGGTCGGCGGTCCACTCGCTCACGCCGATGTAGAGCGCCTTGCCCTGCCGGACGATGTCGGCGAAGGCCTGCATCGTCTCCTCGAGCGGGGTCTCGGTGTCGTAGCGGTGCGCCTGGTAGAGGTCGACGTAGTCAGTCTGGAGCCGCTGCAGCGAGCCGTTGATCGACTCCATGACGTGCTTGCGGGACAGGCCGGTGTCGTTCTTGCCGCCGAGTCCGGTCGGCCAGTAGACCTTCGTGAAGATCTCGAGGCTCTCGCGCCGCTCACCCTTGAGCGCCTCGCCGAGAACGGTCTCAGCCTTGGTGTTGGCATACACGTCGGCGGTGTCGAACGTGCTGATGCCCGCCTCGAGCGCCGCCTGCACGCACTGGGTCGCCATGTCGTTCTCGACCTGCGAGCCGTGAGTGAGCCAGTTGCCGTAGGTGATCTCGGAGATCTTGAGTCCGCTGTTGCCCAGGTATCGGTAGTCCATCCCCCCACCGTATGCCTGTCTCCCCCGTTGCGTTCCCGCAGGTCAGGCCACCTCTCCCGCCCTGTATGCCGTCCCGCTCACGTAGCGTCGAACGCAGACCCCCACGGGTCGTGACCCCAACGAGAAGGAGCACTGATGTCGGACGACGAGAAGGCTGCCGAGGAGCTGGTCGAGACCCTGCGCGACGGCGAGAAGGGTTTCGCCGACGCCGCCAGCAAGCTGCGCGACAGCGACCGCGCCGAGTGGGCGGACGTCCTGCAGCGACTGTCCGAGCAGCGGGCCGGGTTCCGCCGCGAGATCGTCGAGCTCGGTCACCAGTACGGCGACGACGTCGACGAGAGCGGCACCGCGGCGGCCGCCGTGCACCGTGGCTGGATCGCTCTCAAGGACGCCCTCACCGGCGACGACGCGGGCAGTGTCCTCGGTGCCGCCGTGACCGGCGAGGACCACGCGGTCTCCGAGTACGAGAAGGCCCTCGAGAAGGACCTGAGCGCCGGCTTCCGCGAGGTCGTCACCCGCCAGCACCAGGCGGTCGTGGCTGCGCGCGACGAGGTCAAGGCCCTGCAGAGCGCCGACTGAGACCACCTCGCACGGGGCGGTGTCCCGCCTCAGCGTGCTCTCAGGAACACCCCTTCATGATGACCGCACAGGGCCCCGCGACGCATGGTTCGCGGACGTCCTGACGGTGGTTGCCCACCCCTCACCTCCGGCCGGGACCCCTGCCTCTGCCCGGCCGGAGGCCGAGGATGCGCGAGAATGCTGTCGGGCTCGGGAAGGGCGGCACGGTGAGACGGTGGGAACGGTGGTCGCTGCAGCGACGCGTGCTCACGCTGTCCGCGGTGGCCGTCACCATCGCCATCGCGATGGGCGTGGCGGCGTATGCCGTGGCGCTGGACCGGATCCTCTATGCCGCCGCCCTCGACTCGGCTCGGTTGCAGGGCGGCGACATCGTCGCCGCCATCTCCTCCGGTGAGGAGCCGGCAGCGATCTCGATCTCCGAGGTCGCGAGCCGAGGGGCCCTCATCCAGCTCGTCGACGCGAGCGGTCGGGTCGTGGCCGCGTCCGAGCCCGCAGAGATGCGCAGCCGCCTGACTGCCCTCGCGCCCCCTCCCGGGCGCATCCGCACCGCGCAGGTCACCGGACTTCCCGGCGAGGTCGGTGAGCCGTACGCCATCGTCGCGCAGGGTGTGCGGGACCCGGCCGGCACGGCATACGTCGTCGTCGTGGCGACGCCGCTGCGGGTCGAGACCGACAGCGTGCGCACGGCGACGGTGCTGCTGGCCGTCGGCTCGGTCCTGCTGCTCCTTCTGGTCCTGGGACTCATGCGTCGCACGATGCGCGGCGCCCTGCAGCCGGTCGAACGCATCCGGGCGGAGGTGGACCGGATCACCCAGGTGCGCGGTCGCGGGCAGATCACGGTCCCGCCCTCGGGCGACGAGATCTCCAGGCTGGCCCGGACGATGAACCAGATGCTGGCGCGGCTCGACCAGTCCGACGCCAGCACCCGCAGGTTCGTCTCGGACGCCTCCCACGAGCTGCGCAGCCCACTGGCGACGATCCGGGCCGCCATCGAGGTGGGCAAGGCCAGCGACGCTCCGGACCCGGGTCGCGACGACCTCATCCTCGCCGAGACGTTGCGGATGCAGCGCCTCGTGGACGACCTGCTGACCCTGGCCAAGGCCGACGACGGCGTGCCCATCGCCGCGAGCGAGGTCGACCTGGACGACATCGTCCATGCCGAGGTGCGACGGCTGCGCGCCCTCGGTGAGCAGGAGGTTCGGGCGTCGATCGGGGCGGCCCGCGTCCTGGGCGACCGAGGTCGGCTCGAGCAGATGGTGCGCAACCTCGTGGACAACGCGACCCGTCACACCACGGGCGCCGTCGGCCTCACGGTGGGCACGTCCGAGGGACAGGTCGTCCTGTACGTCGACAACGACGGCGACCCGTTGCCCGAGGACCAGCGCGCGGCGGTCTTCGAGCGCTTCGCCCGCCTCGAGCAGTCACGAGAGCGCGATCGGGGCGGCAGCGGGTTGGGGCTGGCGATCGTCCGGTCGATCGCCACGAGCCACGGAGGACGTGTCGTCGCCACCGAGACGCCCACGGGTGATTGCCGCTTCGCCGTCACCCTTCCGGGGACGGACGACGCCTCCTCTGCCCCCCTCAGTTCGGCGCCGGAGCGGTCACGGCACGGAGTCGGTAGCCCATCCCCCTGACGGTCTCGAGCGACTGCACCCCGAACGCGACGTCGATCTTCCTGCGCAGGTAGCCGATGTAGACCTCGACGATGTTGTCGCTCCCGTCGAACGCCGAGTCCCACGCGTTGTCCAGGATCTCCGCCTTGGACAGGACGTCCTCGGGGTGGCGCATGAGGAACTGGAGCACGGCGAACTCCTTGGCCGTCAGCTCGATCGACTGGCCCGCGCGGGTGACGATGCGCCTGTTCGGGTCAAGGTGCAGGTCCCCGACGGTGAGGCTCACCGGGCGGACCGGCGCACCCCTCCTCACCAGCGCCCGGAGCCGCGCGACCAGCACGATGAAGCTGAACGGCTTGGTGAGGTAGTCGTCGGCACCGAGCTCGAACGCGTCGGTCTGGTCGTACTCGCCGTCCTTCGCGGTGAGCATCAGCGCAGGCGTCCAGATGAGCAGCCCGCGGATGTTGCGGAGGACCTCGTAGCCGTTGCGCTGCGGCAGCATGATGTCGAGCACGATGACGTCGTAGGGGTTCTCCGTGGCCAGCCACTGACCCGTGACGCCGTCGTGCGCCACGTCCACGACGAAGCCCTCGTTCTGCAGGCCGCGCCGGATCGTCTCGGCCAGCGCCCGCTCGTCCTCCACCAGCAGCACTCGCACCCGTGGACCCCTCTCACCTGGACCCGAGCTCGGGGCTCGGTCGCGTCCACCCTAGGGCGCCCGGCGAGGGCGGGTCCGGAGCGAGGTCCTGCCTGCCGCCGTCTGCCAGGACGGTCGCGGCGAGGGCCAGCGCCAGGACCACCACCGCGAGGGACCATCCGGCGAGGACGTCGGTCAGCCAGTGGTAGCCGAGATAGAGGCGACTCCCTCCGACGCCGGCGCTCAGCACGAGTGCGCAGCACGGTGCGGCGACCCTGACCCTGGCGCGGCGAGCGCGAAGCACGACCAGCCCGGCGACGAGACCGCAGAACACCGTGGAGAGCAGCGTGTGACCCGACGGGAACGAGTAGCTGTGGTCCCAGGGCCCCACCACGTCCACGACCGGCGGTCGTGCACGCAGCACCAGGTGCTTGGTCGCGAGCGTCAGGACGCCGGCCAACCCCATGGCGCCAGCCGCGATCGACGCGGCCCGCCAGTCCCGATACCGGACCACGATCCACGCGAGCAGCGCGACGGTGAGCAGACCGATCGAGACCTCGCCGCCCAGGAAGCTGAGGCCCTCTGCGACGACGGTGGCTGGCTTCGTGCGTCCGTCGACCACGGCGGAGGTCACGGCCGCGTCGTGGCTCGACAGGTCGCCGCGTTCGAGGACACCGTCGAGGAGGACGAGGGCGAAGGTCAGGGCCACCGATCCCGTCGCGGCCGCGCTGGCGAGCAGGGGCCGACGGCGCCCTGCCCCGCGCGGCCTGACCGGGGCGCTGCGGGCGGGGCGAAGCGATCCCGGGGCATCGGTCAGCTCGGACATGGCAGCTCGGTGACGGGAACCTCGAAACGGGACAGCCGACGTGGCCGGTCGGGGTGGGGCCAGGACCTCGGACTCACCGGGAGGGCGAGCAGGATCTCGTCGACCGGCTCTCCGAGGGCGACCTCCTCGATCGCGTCGACCGGGTCATGGCGGACCGACACCGAGCCGATGACCCGGTCACCCGCGGCGGCCTCGAACAGGGGCAGGGTCTCGAGCAGGACACGCTCGGCCTCGAAGGCCTTGTCGTGCCGCTCCGGGTGCAGGAGGTGGAGCTCGGCGCGCGCCGGGTTGAGGATGACGAGCCGGATCTGGGCGTCGCCGACCACGGCTCGCGCCGAGATCGCGTCCAGCAGTGCGTTCGACGGCATGGCACTGTGCGTCACGACGAGCACCCGGGTCCTGCGGCGCACCGGGTCCACGGCGTCACACCGTCCTGCCTTCGACGGCCACGGTGGACCGCTCGGCGCTCGGGTCCTCGCCCTCGATGCGGTCCCGGTGGGTGATGCTCAGGTAGACGACCACGGCAAGGATCGTGCCGAGGAACAGCACGCTCGTCCCGAGCGTCCCGAGCCCGACTCCTCCTTCGTCCCGGGCCGAGGCCAGGAAGTCGCCGATGTTCGCACCGAGCGGCCGGGTGAGGATGTAGGCGAGCCAGAAGCACAGCACCGGACCCGCCCCGAGCTTCCACGTAGCGAGCACGGCGCCGATCAGGCTCAGCGGCAGCAGGACGGAGGCACCGGCGGACCATCCCGTCAGCTCGAGCGTCCAGTCGCCCGCCGCAGTGCCCAGCGCGAAGGTCACGAGGACCGTGAGCCAGTAGAAGCCCTCACGAGGCGTCGTCACGATGGAGTGGATCGACAGGGTCCGCTCCCGGGCATACCAGACGGCGAAGACGGCGGCGAGCGCCACGGCGAAGACCACGGTGCTCAGCCACAGCGGCACCCCCACCCCGTCGGTGAGGTTGTCGGTGACGAGCGTGCCCACCACGCTGATGAGCACCACTGCCAGCCAGTAGACGGACGGCACGTACCGCCGCAGCCGGAACTGCGCGACCAGCACAGCGACCAGGGCGAGCGAGAAGACCACGGTCGTGTTCCGCAGACCGAACCCGAGCGTCTCGTTGACGTAGTCGGCGAAGCTCTCCCCGACCGTGGTGCACAGGATCTTGATGATCCAGAAGTACACCGTCACCTCGGGAACCTTGTTGAGCATGGATCGGCGCTGGCCGAGGGCATGTGAGGTCATGGCCCGAACCGTGCCAAACACTTCCTGAGCAGACGCTGAGCCCGTGAGTTCTCCGCGGAGCCGGCCGTGTGGGGGTCGTGCTCAGCAGGAGCTGGCGCGGCCCCCACCGACGCCGAGCTGGATCAGCTGGGGCGTGGCCGGTGTGCAGCACCCGCCGGCGGAGTCGTCGGCGGCGTCGAACAGCCCCGCCCCACCGCAGACACCGGTCTCGGGGAGGACGAGCTCGACCTTCGCGGCCGCCTCGTGGTCGCCCGCGATCGAGGCCACGACCGAGCGCACCTGCTCGTACCCGGTCATCGCGAGGAACGTCGGCGCGCGCCCGTAGGACTTCATCCCCACGAGGTAGACCCCGGGCTCGCCCTCGTGCGCCAGCTCGGCGGCGCCGTGCGGGTAGACCGTGCCGCAGGAGTGGACGTTGGGGTCGATGAGCGGGGCGAGGCGCACCGGTGCCTCGAGGCGCACGTCGAGGTCGAGCCGCAGCTCGGAGAGGAACGAGTGGTCGGGCCGGAACCCCGTGAGGCCGACGACCTCATCGAGCCCCTCGACGACCGCGCCGTCCTCGCTGCGCAGCGTCACCGTGCCCTCGACGATCTCGACGGAGGCGGTGCGGAAGCCGGTGACGACGCGGATGTGACCGTCCGCGACCGCCCGCCGCGCCCGCCGGCCGAGGGCGCCGCGGGCCGGGAGCTCGTCGGCGTCACCGCCGCCGAAGGCTGATCCGACACCCCCGCGTCGCAGCACCCACACCACCTCGGTGCCCGGCACGCGCTCGGCGATGGTGGACAGGGCGACGAGCGCGGTCAGGGCCGAGTGCCCGGCGCCCACGACGGCCGTCATGCGACCGCCGTACCTCGCCGCGTCCAGCGGGTCTGCGGCGTCGGGGATGCGGTGGGCTACCCGGGTGGAGGCCGCCCGCTCGCCGTCTGCGGGGTAGCCGTCACCACCCAGGGGGCCGGGTGAGCCGAACGTCCCCGACGCGTCGATGACGGCGACCGCCGTGAGTCGCTCGTGGCGGCCGCCGGTGTCCACGTGGACGGCGAACGGCTGCGCAGCACGCCCGGCGTCGACGACCCGGTCGCGACCGCGACGCGCCACCCCCGTGACGGTGGAGCCGTACCGCACCCGCTCTCCGAGCGCGGCGGCGAGCGGCTCGAGGTAGGCCTCGGCCCACTCGTGGCCGGTCGGGTAGGCGTCGGGGGCGGGAGCGGTCCAGCCGGAGGCGAGCAGGAGACGGCGCGCGGCGGGGTCGACCAGCTCGGACCACTGCGAGAAGAGACGGACGTGCCCCCACTGCCGGACGGCCGCAGCGGCTCGCTCACCCTGCTCGAGCACGGTGACGTCGAGGCCGCGCTCGACGAGGTGTGCGGCCGCGGCAAGGCCGACGGGCCCGGCCCCGATGACGACGACCTGCCCCGCAACGCCCTCGCTGACGTCGTTCATGTCGCTCTCCTTGGTTCGATGACTGTCGATATTGCGATCTTGCTCCCGAATATCGATGGATGTCAAGATAGGTGGATGACGACGCCCTCGGCCCCGACCCTCGCCCAGGGCCCCGCGCACGAGGTGCAGCGCTGCCCCCCTCTCACCCGCACGGCGCTGGACACGAGCCAGGCCGAGACCGCCGCGGCGATCTTCAAGGCCCTGGGCGACCCGGTGCGACTGCGGATCTTCTCGATGATCGCGTCGGCACCGGACGGCGAGCTCTGCGTCTGCGACGTCGTCGACGTCGGGGTCTCGCAGCCGACGATCAGCCACCACCTGAGGAAGCTGCGCGAGGCGGGCCTGCTCACGAGCCGCAAGGAGGCGACGTGGGTGCACTACCGGGTCGCGCCCGGCGTCCTCGCGGCGACGGCGGCGCTCCTCGCTCCCCCCGGCTGAGCCGGCACCCCCGACTGCGTCGGGCCGGGCGGACCTCAGCCCTTGACCGGCTCGACGCCCAGGCTGTCGAGCAGGGCGAGGACCCGCGACCTGATGTCGTCGCGGATGGGGCGGACCGACTCCACGCCCTTGCCGGCTGGGTCCTCGAGCTCCCAGTCCTCGTAGCGCTTGCCCGGGAAGATCGGGCACGTGTCGCCGCAGCCCATGGTGATGACGACGTCGCTGGCCTGCACGGCACCGGTGGTGAGGATCTTGGGGGCCTCGGCGGTGATGTCGATGCCCTCCTCGGCCATGGCCGCCACCGCGGACGGGTTGACCTGGTCCGCAGGCGCCGACCCCGCGGAGCGGACCTCGACGGCGCCCCCGGAGAGGTGGTGCGTGTAGGCGGCGGCCATCTGAGAGCGGCCCGCGTTGTGGACGCAGACGAAGAGGACGGAGGGCTTGTCGGCGGCGGTCATCGAGGCGGTGCTCCTGGCGTCGGTCACGGCGAGTCTCCCCGCGGGTCTCAGGCGGGGGTGGGACGGGATGGGTGCGGGACGACGACGTCGTCGGCGCGGGAGGCGGCATCCGGGTAGAGCGCCAGTGTGATCGCGACACCGAGGACCAGCCCCGCGAGCTGCGCAGCGACGAATGCCGGGGCGGAGGTCGCGGCGATGCCGGCGAACGTGTCCGAGAAGATGCGGCCGATGGTGACGGCGGGGTTGGCGAACGAGGTCGAGCTCGTGAACCAGTACGCCGCACCGATGTAGGCACCGACGGCCGGCGCCGCGATCGCGCCGCGACCGGTGCGGGCCAGGGCGAAGACCAGCGCGACGAGGACGCTCGTGGCGACGACCTCGGCGAGCAGGTGGGGACCGGTGGCGCGGTCCTTGGTCGACAGGGCCGTCGGCACGCCGAACATGGCGTTGGCGAGGACGGCACCACCCACGGCGCCGACGACCTGGGCGGCCACATAGGCGCCCACCTCGGCCAGGCGGAGGCCGGAGACGGCGCGCCGCCCGATGAACCAGTCCGCCAGCGAGACGACGGGGTTGAAGTGCGCCCCCGAGACCGGGCCGAACAGCAGGATGAGCACGCTGAGGCCGAGCACCGTCGCGGTGCTGTTCTCGAGCAGCTGCAGCCCGACGTCGTCCGGGGAGAGAGCCTGCGCCGCGATCCCGGAACCGACGACGACCGCCACGAGCAGGGCCGTGCCCAGGAGCTCGGCGAGCAGTCGTCGCGGCAGGGCAGGCGCGGGCGTCCGGTTCACGCCGCCATCTTGACCCCGCGCCACTGGGTCAGTCAAACTTGAGTCAATGAACACTGAGCAAACTGACGAGCATCTGCGGCGCCGCGTCACGGCACACTCGGCCCTCGCCGACGTGACCCGGCTGCGCATCGTCGACCTGCTCGCCGTGAGCGACCGCTCGGCCTCCGAGCTCGGCTTGACCCTCGGCATCGCGTCGAACCTGCTCGCCCACCACCTCCGGTCCCTCGAGCACGCGGGGCTCGTGACGCGGCGTCGATCCGAGGGTGACGGCCGTCGGTCCTATCTCTCGCTCAACGCGCACGACGCGTGGCTCCTGCGTGAGGCTGGCGCCGGCACCGCGCAGGTCCGGGCCTCGCGAGTGGTCTTCGTCTGCACCGCCAACACGGCGCGCTCGCACCTCGCGGCCGCAGCATGGCGGCGCGTGAGCGACATCCCGGCGACCTCGGCCGGGACCCACCCCGGCGCCGCCATCCACCCGGGCGCCCTGGCCGCCGCCGAGCGCCACTCCCTCGACCTGCCCGACGTGGCCCCGCGACCGCTCGACGACCCCGTCGGGCGGCACGACCTGGTCGTCACCGTGTGCGACCGCGCCCATGAGGAGCTCGGCGGCCGGGACTGGGCCCACTGGTCGATCCCCGACCCGGTGCCCGCCCACACCGACCTCGCCTTCGACGAGGCGTACGACTCGGTCGTCGGCCGGGTGGAGCGCCTCGCCGACGTCGTCACCGACGGCTGACTGCGCACACCCGGCCCCGGACACGACGAAGCCCCGGCGCGTTTCCGCTGCCGGGGCCTCGCCCTCTGTCTCAACACAGAGTGCGCCCGAAGGGATTCGAACCCCTAACCTTCTGATCCGTAGTCAGATGCTCTATCCGTTGAGCTACGGGCGCGTGTCGCACCTGTCGGAGCAACGATCGGAAAGCATACGCGAGCACCCGCCCGCACGAGAAATCGCCGTATGCCGTCCGCCCACCGATGCTTCTCAGCACCCGTCCGCTGCGGCTCCGCCCGCGGCGGCTCCCTCTGCGGTGAGGTCCACCTCGGACCAGTCCAGCCCGTCGAGGTTGACGACGATGGCCTCCTGCGTCGTGCGGGCGATGACGACGACGGCCTCGGTGTCGGTGTCGGGGTTCTCCTCACGGTGCGGCACCCACGGCGGGACGAACACGTAGTCCCCCGGCCCGGTCTCGATCCGGCGCTCGACGGGCTCGTCGCCGTCGACCTCGAGGAAGACGAAGACCGGCGACCCCGACACGACGTAGATCGCGGTCTCGGAGGCGCCGTGGTGGTGGTTGCCCGACGACGTCGACGCCGGCACGTGGGTCTGCCCCATCCAGAGGCTGTGCGCGCCGACGGTCTTGCCGCTGATCGCCTCGCGGCGGGACATGCCCGTGGTCTGGCTCGTCCGGCTGATGAGCGAGCTGGGCGCGATGTGGTGCAGGGCGCGATGGAACGGGTCGATGACCGCGGGGACGAGGACGCCGCTGGGCGTGCGGACGAACTCCCCGTCGGTCGAGTCGGCAGGGACGTGGAGGGCGGGCATCAGGCTCCTTCGGCGAGGGACAGGTGGGTGGCTGCGGCGGGGACGCCGGGCAGGAGGGGGCGCAGCGCGTCGCAGGCGGTGCCCGCGACCCGGGCGGGGACGTCGGCGGCGGCCCAGATCGACAGTGGCATGGGGCGCGGCCGGGGCAGCCCTTCGACGGGCACCAGCCCCGCGGGCGTGTCACCCAGCGTGGCGAGCAACGCGACGCCCTGACCGGCAGCGGTCGCCGCGTGGACCCCGGCGAGGTTGGTCGCCTCCGCCCCCACGACGGACGGTATGCCGTGCCCGTCCAAGGTCTCGATCGCTCTCGACCGAAGGGCGCAGGGCGCGTCGAAGGCGACGACGGGCACGGGACCGGCGGGCAGCGTCCAGCCCGCCGCGGCGAACCAGGTCAGCTCGAGATCGCCGACGCCGATCGCCCGCGGGTCGCCGGTCGGTCCGAGCAGCAGCGCCAACGAGACCCGGCCGGCGGCGAGCCCCTCACGCAGGGCCGTGCCACGGTCGATCCGGAACTGGACGCCGTGATGGGGCAGCGCCTCACCCAGGGCCGCGGCGAACCTCGGCAGGAGCTGGGCCGCGGCGTGCTCGGTGGATCCGACGACGAGGGTCTCGTCGGAGCCGACCCCGAAGCACCGCAGCGCCTCGTCGTGCGCGGCGAGGACCCGGCGGGCGTGGCCGAGCAGCTGCTCGCCCTCGACGGTGAAGCGCGACCCGCGGCCGGCGCGGGTCACGAGGGCGTGCCCGACGGAGGCCTCGAGACGACGCACGTGCTGACTCACCGCCGCCTGGCTGAGGTGGAGCGACGACGCCGCCCGACCGAACCCGCCACGGTCGGCGATCGCGACCAGGCTGCGCAGCGGAGCGATGTCGAGGGTGCGACTCATGCCAAACACCATATTATGGATCCCATCACGTCTCGTAATGAGAGACATCACGATTCGTCGTTGGACACCACCGTGCGCCGGCACCATGCTGATCGTCATGTCCAGCCCCGCAATCGTCCTCACCTCCTGCCGGTGGGTCGACCACGTCCGTTGCGGGACGACGCGTTGCCCGTGCTGTTGTCGCACCTCCTGACCTGACCAGCACCCGCTCACGCTCCTGACGAGAACCGTTGCCACGACGGCCGGTTCGTCATCCCCTCACGTGCCGACACGGCATACCCCTGTGCTCTTTCCCCATCCTTCGGAGGACCCTCATGCCTGCCCTGCCCCGCTCCCGCCCGCCCCGCCGGACGCTCCTCGCCGCCGCGCTCACCGCGACGCTTGCCACGACGACCCTCGCCGGCTGCGGCTTCGGTGACGCCTCGGCCGCCGGCGGTGGCGCGGGCACGAGCACCCTCAAGTGGGCGACGTCGTACTTCCCCAAGCACTGGGACCCGGTGGTCGCGGGCAGCGGCGCGCAGTTCCGCCAGCTGTCGCTCGTCTACGCCTCGCTCACCCGGATCGACGAGAAGGGCGAGGCCGTCCCCGACCTCGCCGAGAAGTGGACCTACAACGCCACCGGCGACGAGGTGACCTTCCACCTGCGCAAGGGCCTCACCTTCAGCGACGGCACGCCCGTCGACTCCACCGCGATCAAGGCGGCCATCGAGCGGGCGCAGAAGCAGGAGAACTCCGCGCTCTTCGGTGACCTCACCTCGATCAGGTCGGTCGCCGCCAACGGGCTCGACGTCGTCGTGAGCCTCACCCAGGTCGACTACCAGATCCCCCAGCTCCTGGGTGAGCGCGTCCTCCAGGTCGCGAGCCCCAAGGCGGCCGCGGACCCGGCCACGCTCGACCAGAACCCCGTCGGCGCAGGGCCGTTCACCATCACGCAGCTCATCCCGGGCACCAAGGCGGTCCTCAAGAAGAACCCGAACTACTGGGACGCCGCCAACATCCACATCGACGACGTCGAGCTCACCTCGGCACCGGACCCGACCACCGTCGTCTCCGGGCTGCGGACCGGTGTCTACAACTTCGCCGACATCGCACCGGCACAGGCCGATGCCGCCAAGAAGGCCGGACTCGACGTCTTCGTCCAGCCCGGGTTCAACGCGTCCAACATCAGCCTCAACGTCAACAAGAAGCCGTTCGACGACCCGCGGGTCGTCGACGCGGTGCGCCACGCGGTCAACCGGCAGGAGTTCGTCGACAAGCTGACGTTCGGCTTCGGCGAGGTCACCGACCAGCCGTTCCCGTCGGGCTACGTCGCCTACGACCCGAAGTCCAAGGACCGCTACCCCTACGACCCGGCCAGGGCCAAGGCCCTGCTCGCCCAGGCGGGGTACGCACCCGGCGCGATCAAGCTCGACCTCGTCGTCCCCGACGGTGGACCCGATGCCGAGATCGTGCAGAGCCAGCTCGGCGCCGTCGGCATCACGACGACGATCAAGGTCGACAAGAACTGGGCGACACCGTTCTTCGCCAAGGACCTCACGCTCTCGCTCTACAGCACCACGGGTCGTGACTCCGCGCTCCAGACGCTCACCGCGCACTTCGGGCCGAACGGGCCGCTCAACCTCAGCTCGCCCTACGAGCCCGCCGGCTTCGCGAAGGCCGTCGCCGCGGTGCGCGCCACCCCGATCGACGACCCGACGTATGCCGAGACCCTCCAGGCCGCCACCCGTGCGGGCCTCGAGAGCCGGGCCCTGGTCTTCACGTTCGAGCAGCCCAACATCCTCGCCAAGGACAAGGCCATCTCGGCGCTGCCGGCCAACCCGGGCCACATCAACTGGACCGGCGTGACGATCGGCGGGAAGTGACGCGATGAGCCGTCCACTCCAGCTGCTGCCGTCGCTGCGGCGACTCCTCGCGACCGTGGCGAGGTCGGTCGGGATCTTCGTCCCCGTGTTCCTCGTCGCGACCTTCGTGACCTTCGCGCTGCGCTCGCTCAGCGGGCTCAGCCCCGCCCGGCTCCAGCTCGGCGAGCAGGCCACCCCCGAGGCGATCGCCGCCGTCGAGGGCCAGTGGGGCCTCGACCGGCCGTTCCTCACGCAGTATGCCGCGTGGCTCGGCGGCGTCCTTCGCGGCGACCTCGGGACGAGCTGGGTCAACGGGACCGACGTCGCGACCCTCATCCGGCTCGGACTCGGGGTGAGCCTCTCGGTCGCCGCACTGGCGCTCGTCATCGGCGTCGTCGGCGGGGTCGCCCTGGGCACCGCCGCCGGGCTCCGCCCGACGAGCCGGGTCGACCGTGCCGTCACCGCCCTGACGACCGTGCTGTCGGTCCTGCCCGGCTTCGTCGTCGGGATCATCCTCGTGGCGGTGCTCGCCGTCGGGCTCGGGCTGTTCCCGTCCGCCGGGTACGCACCGCTGACGAGCGGGGTCTGGCCGTGGCTCGCCCACATCACCCTGCCGGCGCTCGCCCTCAGCCTCGACGTCGTCGCCGACGTGGCGCGGCAGCTGCGCACGGGTCTCGTCACGGCATACCGCGAGAACTACGTCACCGGTGCCGTGGTGCGCGGACTCGGCCCACGTCGGATCCTCACCCGGCACGTGCTCCGCAACGCGACCGGACCGCTCCTCGCCGTGCTGGGACTCAAGTTCCCCTCGCTCGTCGGCGCAGCCGTCGTCACCGAGTGGATCTTCGGGCTGCAGGGCTTCGGCCGGTTCGCCAACGACTCGGCCCAGGCGGGCGACGTGCCCGCCGTCCAGGGCGTGCTCGTCGTCTCGATCGTGCTCGTCGTGTCGTTCAACCTCGTCGTCAACGTCCTGCTCGGCCGGGTCACCCCGGCCGCCGCGAGAGGGGTCTGACATGGTCCGCCGCGTCCTCACCCTCCCGTCGGGCCGCGTGGCCGTGGGCGTGCTGCTCGCCGTCGGGCTGCTCGCGCTCGTCGGGCCGCTCCTCGCGCCGCAGGACCCGCTGGCCACCACCACCGACGCCCTGGCCAGGCCCTCCGTCCAGCACTGGCTCGGCACCGACTCCCTCGGGCGCGACGTGCTCAGCCGGCTCCTCGACGGGTCGCGGGTCAGCGTCGTCGGGTCGCTCGAGGTCGTCGTCATCGCGCTCGTCGTCGGCGTGGTCCCCGGCATCCTGTCGGTGCAGCTGGGCCGGGTCTTCGAGTGGGCCAGCCTGAGGATCGTCGACACGCTCATCGCCCTGCCGTTCCTGCTCTTCGCCGTCGCCGTCACCGCACTGCTCGGCAACGGGATCACGCAGGCGATGGTCGTCACCGGCGTCCTCGTCTCCCCGTTGTTCTTCCGGGTGTCCCGTGCGGCGACGCTGGCCGTCGCCCGCTCGGCCTACGTCGAGGCGGCCGTCATCTCCGGCGCGTCGGTCACGTGGGTCGCCCGGCGGCACCTGTGGAGCAAGGTCCTGCCACCGATCGCCGTGGCGTTCGCCCAGACCTTGGGCGTCGGCTTCGTCATCGTCTCGAGCCTGACCTTCCTCGGCATCGGCGTGCAGCCCCCGGCTCCCACGTGGGGCGGGCTGCTGGCCACCTCGCTCGGCTTCCTCGACCAGCAGCCGTGGGCGCCGATCGCCCCCGCGGCCCTCATCGTCGCCACGGTCTGGGCGAGCAACCTGCTCGCCGACGCCATCCGCGACGTCACCGGCGAGGCAGGTCGCGACCTGCTCGACCGCCGCACCCGCCGCTCTGCGACCGCCCCGTCCCTCTCCCGCACAGGAGGCACCCCGTGACGACCACCCTGACCCGTCCGGCCACCACGTCCGCCGGGTCCCCGGCTCCAGACCAGCCGGCCCCGACCCACGCACTCTCGGTGCGCGACCTCCACGTCGGCGACCCGTCGACCGGCCACGACATCGTCCGGGGCGTCTCGTTCGACCTCCCCCGCGGTGGCGTCGTCGGCGTCGTCGGCGAGTCCGGCAGCGGCAAGACGCTCACCTGCCGGGCGGTGCTCGGCATCCTGCCCGAGCCGTTCGCGGTGACCGGCGGCTCGGTCGAGGTCGTCGGGCGCGATACCGCCACACTCACCCCGCGTGAGTGGACCGGTCTGCGCGGGTCGACCATCGCCGCGGTCTTCCAGGACCCGGCGTCCTACCTCAACCCCTCGATCCCCGTCGGCCGCCAGGTCGCCGAGGTCCTGCGGGTCAAGCTCGGGCTGCGGCGACGCGCCGCGAGGGAGCGCAGCCTCGAGCTGCTCGCCGCCGTCCAGCTGCGCGACCCTGCCCGGGTCTGGGCGCAGTACCCGTTCGAGCTCTCCGGCGGGATGCTCCAGCGGGTCCTCATCGCCGCCGCCGTCGCCGTCGAGCCGCAGGTGCTCATCGCCGACGAGGCCACGACCGCCCTCGACGTCACCGTGCAGGCCGAGATCCTCGACCTGCTCGCCGAGCTCCGCGCGAGCACCGGTCTGGCGCTCGTCGTCGTGTCCCACGACCTCGCGGTCGTCGCCCAGCTCTGCACCGAGGTGCTCGTCATGCGCGACGGCGAGGTGGTCGAGCAGGGACCGGTCTCGCGCGTCCTGCACGACCCTCAGCACGACTACACCCGGCTCCTCGTCCGCGAGCACGAGCAGTACGGCCTCGAGCGCTTCCTCGGCACGGACGGAGGTGAGCTGCGATGACGACGAGCGAGACGGCATACCACCGTCTTTCGTCGGTGCCCAGCCCTCCCGTCCTGAGCGTCGAGGACGTCCGGGTGACCCTGGGCCGGGGGCTGCACCGGGCCCGGATCCTCGACGGGGTGAGCCTCACCGTGGAGCGCGGCGAGACCGTCGGCCTCATCGGCGAGACCGGGTCGGGCAAGACGACGCTCGCCCGCACCATCCTCGGGCTCACCCCTGTCTCGGGCGGTCGCGTCCTCGTCGACGGTGAGGACGTCACCCGGCTGGGCCGCAGGAAGCGGCGTGCCCTGCGCCGGCGAGGAGTGGTCCAGTACGTCTTCCAGGACCCGCTCAAGAGCCTCGACCCGGACCTCACCATCGGTGAGTCCCTCACCGAACCGCTTCTCCTGCAGGGGGTCCCGGGTGACGAGGCTCGTGAGCGGGCCCTGCGGTTCCTCGGTCGCGTGCACCTCGACGAGCAGCTCCTCGACCGGTTGCCCGGCCGGCTCTCCGGTGGCCAGCGGCAGCGCGTCGCCGTCGCGCGGGCGCTTGTCACCGAGCCCGACGTCGTCATCCTCGACGAGCCGGTCAGCGCGCTCGACGCCGCCAACCGCGTCCAGGTCCTGTCGATCCTGCAGGAGCTCAAGGCGGCCGGCATCGCCCTGCTCTTCGTCTCGCACGACCTCGGTTCGGTCGCCGGCGTCGCAGACCGGATCGCGGTGCTCCACCGCGGCGAGGTCGTCGAGGTCGGGACCACGCGGGACGTCGTCACGAACCCGAGCCATCCCTACACGCAGCTGCTCCTGCGCTCGGCCCCGACGCTGCGGTCTGCCTCGGCCGACCGTGCCGAGCGCGCGGCCCTGCGTGCCCGCCTCACCGCCTGAGCCGGCCACACGGCATACCGACGAATCAGACTCTCCCGAAAGGTCATCCACATGTCTCGCAGGATCCACCTCGCACTCCACCCCTACGGCGTCGGCGGCCCCGGCCAGCACGGGCTCTGGAAGGACCCCCGCGTCGCCAAGAACGCCAGCATCGACATCGGCTACTACATCCAGCAGGCTCAGGCGGCCGAGCACGCGCTGTTCGACGCCCTGTTCGTCGTCGACAGCCAGTTCATCAACGCGACCTACCCGGCGCACTACCTCAACCGGCTCGAGCCGCTCACCCTGCTCTCCGCCGTCGCCACCCACACGAAGCACATCGGCCTCGTCGGCACGGCGAGCTCGACCTACAACTCACCCTTCAACCTCGCCCGCCGGTTCGGCTCGCTCGACCACATCAGCGGTGGCCGGGCGGGATGGAACGTCGTCACGAGCTTCGACACCGGCACGAGCCGCAACTTCGGGCTCGAGGAGCACCTCGACTACGACACCCGCTACGGCCGGGCCCTCGAGTTCGTCCAGGTGGCTCGGGGGCTCTGGGACTCCTACGAGGACGACGCCTTCCCCGCCGACGTCGAGAGCGGTCGCTTCCTCGACCCGGAGCGGCTGCACGCGCTCGAGCACCACGGTGAGCACTTCGACGTCGCCGGGCCGCTCAACCTGTCGCGCTCGCCGCAGGGACAGCCGGTGATCTTCCAGGCAGGTGTCTCCGAGGAGGGCCGCAACCTCGCCGCCCAGGTCGCCGAGGGCATCTACGCCCCCGGCGGGACCCTCGAGTCGGCGCAGGAGTACTACCGCGACATCAAGCGTCGCACCGCTGCCGCCGGCCGCGACCCCGACCACATCAAGATCTTCATCCACGGAGGTCCGGTCGTCGCCGCCACCGACGAGGCGGCACAGCGACGCGACGAGGAGATCCACGAGGAGGACGACGACTTCGAGCGCAACCTCGGCCTGCTCGGCCGGTCGTTCGGGGCCCACGACTTCAGCGTCCACGACCTCGACGCACCGTTCCCCGACGTCGCGCACCTCGCCGAGCGCGGCGGTCGCACGGGGGCGGCCCGCATCATCGAGCGCGCCAGGGCCGAGAACCTCACCCTCCGACAGGTGGCGCAGGGACTCAACGGCTACAAGCGCTCACCGTTCGTCGGTGCTCCCGTCACCGTCGCCGACCGGATCGAGGAGTGGTTCCGCGCGGGGACCTTCGACGGGATCAACCTCGCGTTCCGCACCAACGAGGAGCTCGAGCTGTTCGTCGACGGGGTGGTGCCGATCCTCCAGGAGCGCGGGCTGTTCCGGACCGAGTACGAGGCCGACACCCTGCGCGGCAACCTCGGCCTGCCCATCCCCGAGAACAGCAACACCGTGCGCCGCCGGGCCGAGTCGGACCAGGACTCGTCCGAGACCCAGGGTCTGGAGGCCGCGTCGTGACCACCCTCGACCACCACGCCCCCGAGGGGGTTCGCACCCGTGGCACCGTCGTCGTCGTTCCCGGTCGCGGGGAGTCCCCACAGACCTACCGGCGGTTCGCCGCCCGGATCGCGGCCGACGCCTACCGGGTCCGGGTCGTGGAGCCGCCACACCTCGAAGGCCCGGACCCGGTCGCCGCGCTCACTGCCTTCGCCGACCGGCTCGAGACCGACGTCGACGGCACAGCGTCGAGCGCCGAGGTCGTCCACCCGCTCGTCCTCGTCGGCGCCGACACCGGCGCCCTCGCGGTCACCGCCCTCGTGGCGGAGGAGCGGCTCGATGCGTCCTGGTGGCCCGACGCCGTCGTCCTCGCGGGCCTGCCGGGCGCGCAGGCGAGCACCGCGACGTCGTGGGACGAGCAGCTCGACGAGCGCACGCGCTGCCCCGTCCACCGTGCCGTGCTCACGGACCAGCAGCCGCTGTCCGAGGGCGCACTCAGCACGGCCCTCGACGCCACCCTCCTGCGCGCGGCCCTGCAGGGCGAGGTCGACCTGCCCCGGCTGCTGCTCGTCGGCGACTCCGACCCACTGGCCGACCGCCGTGCCCTGGCCTCGGTCGCGAGCGCGTCCCCCCGCACCCGGCTGACCGTGGTCCGCGGCGCCCACCACGACGTCCTCAACGACCTCCAGCACCGGTCAGTCGCGGCCGAGGTCGTGACCTTCCTCGAGGTCCTCAAGGGTGGGCTCGAGCCCGTCCTCGCCGTGGAGTCGAGCGCATGGTGACCACCGTCGTCGTCGGCAACCCCAGGCCGGCCAGCCGGACCCTGGCCGCCGCGCACCACGTGGCGCGCGAGCTCACCGGCCGCGAACCGGAGCAGGTCGTCGACCTCGCGACGCTCGGCCCCGCACTCCTCGACTGGTCCGACCCCGGGGTCGGCCGGCTCGTCGAGGAGGTGGGCGCGTCGGACCTCGTCGTCGTCGCCAGCCCCACCTACAAGGGCACCTACACCGGCCTGCTCAAGCTGTTCCTCGACCGGTTCGCCGGCGGGACGGGGCTGCGCGGGCTCGCGGTACCGCTGCTCCTCGGTGGCTCGCCGGCCCACTCCCTCGCCGCCGAGCTCACCCTGCGGCCTGTCCTCACCGAGCTCGGTGCGACCGTGCCGGGCCGTGGCCTCTACGTCGTCGACCGAGACCACGACGACCCGCAGGCGTATGCCGCGTGGCTGGCCGACACCCGGCCGGTCGTCGAGCGCCTCCTCGGGGTGCGGACATGAGCCGGTATGCCGTCCCGCTGGCCGAGCGGACCGAGCCCGATCTCGACCCGGTGCGCCTGAGGCAGGCGTTCGCGAGCTTCCCGAGCGGCGTCGTCGCCGTCGCGGCCGAGGTCGACGGTGCCCTCGTCGGGCTGGCCGCGAGCTCGTTCACCTCGGTGAGCCTGGACCCGCCGCTCGTGTCGTTCTCGATCGCCAACACGTCACGGACCTGGCCCGAGCTGCGTCGCGCGGGCCACCTCGGGGTCACCGTCCTCGCGCACCACCACGACGCGGTGGCGCGCCAGCTCGCCGGACCGGGCGAGCGCCGGTTCGACGGCCTGTCGCTGTCGCGGACCGACGACGGGGCCGTGACCCTCGACGACGGGCTCGCGCTCTTCGACACCTCCGTGCACCGCGAGGTCGAGGCCGGCGACCACACCATCGTGCTGCTCCGGCTGCACGCGGTCGAGAACGCCGACCACACCCTCCCGCTGGTCTTCCACCGCAGCCAGTTCGGCCTGAGAGCCACCGCCTGACGAGGGCTGACCAGCGCCCCCGTCCGGCCCCGTCTCCCCCGCACGACCACCCACCACCATCTGCAGCACTTTTCGACCAATTGGTCACGAACTGCTCCGACATTTCGTGACCAATTGGTCGATTGTGGGCGCCCGGGTGGGGGCGGCGGGTGACTGGGGCACGTCCGTGCCGGAAGCGCGGTCACGTCGACGGGGCGGACGGCATACCCGCAGGTAGGACCGCGTGTGAGGGACCTCATAGGTGCGGAAAGGTTTCCGCTGCCGTGCCTGTCCGCTCGACCTCCTACGGTGGACAGATCGTGCTCCCCGGAGCACGGACCACGGTTCTCACGCTTGGGACAAGACGCGTCTCACGATGCGAGTACCGTGACAACTCCAGCAGGTCAGTCGTCGGATCGCCTCCGAGGTGGCTCCGGCGTCGACCGGGCCACCATGCCGGGCTCAGCCCCGGAACCGGAAGGACAACGGACGCAGATGACCGCCCCCGCCGCACCCGTTCAGGGCACCACGCACGCAGGCCTCCAGGCCTGGGTCGACGAGGTCGCCGCGATGACCACCCCCGACGAGGTCGTGTGGGTCACCGGGTCCGACGAGGAGTGGACCCGGCTCACGGACAAGCTCGTCGCCGCCGGAACCTTCGTGCGGCTCAACGAGGACAAGAAGCCCAACAGCTTCTACGCCGCCTCCGACCCCAGCGACGTCGCCCGCGTCGAGGACCGCACCTACATCTGCTCGGTCGACGAGAAGGACTCGGGTCCGACGAACAACTGGATGGACCCGAACGAGATGAAGGACCTCATGCGCGGGCTCTACGCCGGCTGCATGACGGGCCGCACGATGTACGTCATCCCGTTCGTCATGGGCCACATCGAGTCCGAGAACCCGATGTTCGGCGTCGAGCTCACCGACTCCGAGTACGTCGTCGCGTCGATGCGCGTCATGGCCCGCTGCGGCAGCGAGGTCCTGCGCCGGATCGAGGAGCTCGGCGACGACGCCAAGTACGTCCCGGCCCTGCACTCGCTCGGCGCCCCCCTCGAGCCCGGCCAGCAGGACGTCACGTGGCCCTGCAACCCCGAGAAGTACATCGTCCAGTTCCCCGAGGAGCGGATGATCTGGTCCTACGGCTCGGGCTACGGCGGCAACGCCCTGCTCGGCAAGAAGTGCTACTCGCTGCGCATCGCCAGCGTCATGGCGCGCGACGAGGGCTGGATGGCCGAGCACATGCTCATCCTCAAGCTCACCTCGCCGGAGCAACAGGTCTACTTCATCGCGGCCGGCTTCCCGAGCGCCTGCGGCAAGACCAACCTCGCGATGCTCAAGCCGACCATCCCGGGCTGGAAGGTCGAGACCCTGGGCGACGACATCGCCTGGATGCGCTTCGGCAAGGACGGCCGCCTGTATGCCGTGAACCCGGAGTTCGGCTTCTTCGGCGTCGCGCCCGGGACCAACGAGCACACCAACCCCAACGCGATGGCGACGATCAACAAGGGCAACTCGGTCTTCACCAACGTCGCGCTCACCGACGACGGCGACATCTGGTGGGAGGGCCTCGAGAACATGCCCGAGCACGCGACGTCGTGGAAGGGCGAGGACTGGACCCCCGCCGACGGCGAGGCCGGCGTCCTGTCGAGCCACGCCAACAGCCGCTACTGCACCCCGATCAAGCAGTGCGACATCCTCGCCCCGGAGTACGACGACCCGCAGGGCGTCCCGATCTCGGCGATCTTCTTCGGCGGCCGCCGCAAGACCACCGTGCCGCTCGTCACCGAGTCCCGCGACTGGACCCACGGCACGTTCATGGGCGCGACGCTGTCGTCCGAGACGACCGCGGCCGCCACCGGTCAGGTCGGTGTCGTCCGCCGCGACCCGATGGCGATGCTCCCCTTCATCGGCTACAACGCCGGCGACTACTTCCAGCACTGGATCAACATCGGCAAGGACGCCGACGCGTCCAAGCTCCCGAAGATCTTCTACGTCAACTGGTTCCGTCGCGACGAGGAGGGCAACTTCGTGTGGCCCGGCTTCGGCGAGAACGCCCGCGTCCTCAAGTGGGCCATCGAGCGCATCGAGGGCAAGGCCGCGGCGGTCGAGACGGCCATCGGTCACGTGCCCACCCCCGAGTCGATCGACACCGACGGCCTCGACATGGACCCGGCCGAGCTCGCCAAGGCGCTCACGGTCGACAACGAGGAGTGGAAGGCCGAGATCCCGCAGATCGAGGAGTGGTTCGCCAAGTTCGGCGACAACCTGCCGACCGCGCTCCAGGTCGAGCTCGACGGTCTCAAGGCGCGCCTCGGCGTCGAGTGACCCCGCGCTGACGCAACGCGAGAGGCGCCGCCCCCCGTCGTGGGGTGCGGCGCCTCTCGCGTTGCGTCCGACGTGGTGGCTCGCCCGTCCGTCGGCGGCGGACACACGCCGCGCGTATGCCGTCCCGTCACGTGACTTTCTCCCGGTAGCCACCGGTTCTTTGCCAACTCCTGACTCTTTGAGGGGTGCCGTGCTGACCCGGCGGACGTTTGGCTGGAGCCGGCACCAGGTCGAACGGCACGACATCCGTGACCGTCGGGGGTGCCCTTGCCACAAGGGGAGTCACGCATGACACACGGAGGAAGACGCCGCGGGATCACCGTCTCGGCGGCGGCACTCGCGGCGGTGGTGGCGGTGGGAACGGCCACATCCGGGTCCGCCCTCGCCGCGCCGAGCGACACGCCGACGGCGGTGCCACCGGCGGGCGACAGCCACGACCACCTGCCCGACATCGACCTGCGCAAGGCCTCGGTCGCACCGTCCGCAGCCCAGAAGTCGGCGGCCGCACCCGGCGGCGAGGCCCGCCGCGGCACCGGCGGCGCCACGGTGACCTTCAACCGCTTCGGCTCGGTCGGGACCGTCACCCCTCAGGGCACGGCGCCGCTCGCCACCGGCCTCGGCTCGGATCCCGTCGCGGCCGCCCGCACCTACCTCGAGCGCAACGCCACAGCGTTCGGTCTCACCGCGGCCGACATCGCGTCGATGGAGCACGTGAGCACCAACGCGGTCGGCGGCTCCTCGGTCGTCATGCTCCGCCAGACCATCGGCGGCGTCCCGGCCGGGATCGACGGTCTCGTCGTCGTCGCGGTCGAGAAGGGCAGCGCCCGCTACGTCAGCTCCACGCTGGCACCGCTGCGCGGGGAGAGCTCCGCCCGTCGTGCCGACCCGTCGGTCACGCCGGAGGAGGCGCTCCGGAAGGCAGCCGCCAACGTCGGCGCCAAGGCCACGGACATCACCGACGGCACCGCCACCCAGCGAAGCCGGGAGACCGGCTGGACCACCCTCAAGGCCAAGGGCCTCGTCGGCGACCAGCAGGTCAAGCAGGTCGCGGTGCCGGTCCCCGGCTCGGCTGCGCGCACGGCATACCAGGTCGTGATCCGCGACGGCGACGACAGCGGCTACTCGGTCCACGTTGACGCGGTCAGCGGTGACGTCATCGCGCGGGAGTCGCTCGTCGACTTCGACAGCGACAACCCGCGCTGGAAGGTCTTCACCGGCACTCCCGCGACCGACCACAGCTCGACCGACACCCGCGTCGAGTGGTGCTGGACGACGGCGACCGGCTGCACCGAGACCGTCGCCAACAACGCGTCGCCGAGGGCGTGGGACGTCGACCCGCTGACCGGTCAGAGCACGACGACGACGAACGGCAACAACGCCTACAGCGGCGAGCGCTGGCGCGGCATCGGTGCCGTGAACCCGGCGCCGCTCACCCCGGACCGCAACTACACCTTCCCGTGGACCAACCAGTGGTCGGCCAACAAGTGCAACCCGGCCAACTACACGAGCAGCGCCCGCAACGACATCGACGCGGCGACCACGAACCTCTTCGCGATGCACAACCGGATGCACGACTGGTCCTACAAGCTCGGCTTCACCGAGACGGCGTGGAACTTCCAGCGCGACAACGCCGGCAAGGGCGGGCTCGGCAACGACCCGGTCCTCGGCTACAGCCAGTCCGGCGCCCAGTCGGGCTCGCGCAACAACGCCAACTTCGGCACCCCGCCCGAGGGCGTCAGCGGCTACAGCAACATGTACCTCTGGCAGCCGCTCGCGGGCTCGTTCTACGCCCCGTGCGTCGACGGCGACTACGACATGTCGGTCATCGGCCACGAGTACGGCCACGGCATCAGCAACCGCATGGCGGGCGGCCCCAACAACGGCCTCTCCGGTCTCCAGGCCGGCGCCATGGGTGAGAGCTGGTCCGACCTCATGGCCACGGAGTACCTCCAGGAGTGGGGCTACGTCCCGGTGAGCGCGACCGCGACCCCGATGGGGGCCTACGTCACGGGCAACGAGAACCGCGGCATCCGCAACTACAACTTCAGCAAGAGCCCGCTCAACTACAGCAACGTGGGCTACGACCTCACCGGTCCGCAGGTCCACGCCGACGGCGAGATCTGGTCGGCCACCCACGGCGACATCCGGAGCGCGTTCATGGCGCGCTACGGCACCGGTGACGCCGCGACCCAGCGCAGCTGCGCCACCGGCGACACCCCGGTCACCGCGTGCCCGGGCAACCGGCGCTGGATGCAGCTCGTCTTCGACGCGTGGCTGCTCATGCCGTCGGGCTCGGTGAGCATGGTCGACGCCCGCAACGCGATGCTCGCGGCCGACCTCCTCCGCTTCGGTGGGGCCAACCAGGACCTGCTGTGGAACGGCTTCGCCGGACGCGGCCTCGGTCAGGGCGCGTCGTCGGTCAACAGCAACGACAGCAACCCGACGCCGTCCTTCACCTCGGCCTACGGCGACCCGGCGACCCTGCGGTTCAACCCGACCGACGAGGACGGCCGCCCGGTCGCGGGCGCCCAGCTCTTCGTCGGCGAGTACACCGCCCGCTCGACGCCGGTCGCGGACACCGACCCGGCCACCGACCTGGCCGACACGTTCTCGATCCTTCCGGGTGAGCGCACCTACACCGTGCTCGCGGCGGGCAAGGGCCAGACGCGGGTGAGCTTCACCGCCAAGCCGCGCCAGACCCGGGACATGCCGGTCAAGCTGCTCACCAACCTCGCGAGCAGCGCGGCGGGCGCCACGGTCACCGGTGAGGGCGTCGACGTCCCCGCCATGATCGACGGCGACGAGGGCTCGACGGCGACCACGGTCCCCGCTCCCTCTGCGGCCCAGAAGCAGTTCACCATCGACCTCGTCGGCGGCCGCCAGGTCGTCCGCAAGGTCCAGGTGAGTGCTCTCCCGGAGCCCGGTGCCGCCGGACGCTTCCAGAACCTGCGCTCGTTCACGGTGCTCGCCTGCGACGCCAAGGGCCGGGTCCTGTGCGACAAGGACGCCGACTTCCGGCCGGTGTTCACCTCCGCGCCGGACGCCTTCCCGGGTGCGGCGCCCCGACCGGTCGCGCCGGAGCTCAAGATGCGGACGTTCGACATCCCGCAGACGGCGGCGACCCACCTGCGGTTCGCGCTCGACACGAACCAGTGCCAGGGCGGCCCGCAGTTCCAGGGCGAGCAGGACGAGGACCCGAACAACGCCACCGACTGCACGACGGCATACGCCGGTGCGCAGACGATCGCGGTCTCGGAGGTGCAGGTCCTGCGCAAGTGACCTGACCCGACGCGAGGCGCCGCTCCCCACCCGGGGGCGGCGCCTTCGCGTTGCCGAGTGGCGCTCCGGCGGGCGGGGGTGAACAATTCTCACGTGACCTTCCTCTCAAGCCCGCGCACCACGGTCGTCGCCGGTGTCGCCGCGGTCGTCTCGAGCGCCGCCGTCGCCCTGCTGCCGCAGCCGGCGCCGTCGACCGCGGGCCGACCGACCAACGCGGTCGGGACCTGGGGGACGGCGGTCGACACGACGACCTTCACGCTCGCCGACCAGACCGTGCGCAACATCGTCCACACGAGCGTCGGCGGGTCCGGGCTGCGCATCTCGCTGTCCAACGCCTTTGGCTCCACACCCGTGACGTTCGACTCCGTGTGGGTCGGGCACGCCGGCGAGGGAGCGACGATCAAGGCCGGGACGAACCGGCAGCTCACCTTCAGTGAGGAGTCGAGCGTCACGGTGCCCGTCGGCGCCGAGGTGCTCAGCGACCCGTTGCCGGGCGACCTGCCCGCCCAGTCCACGCTCGCCGTGAGCATCCACGTCGTCGGTGACGCCGGGACGGTGAGCGGGCACAAGCTCGCCCACCAGACGAGCTGGGTCTCGACGACCGGCGACCACGCGTCCGACGAGAGCGCGGACGCCTACCCGACTCCCACCGGCAGCTACGCGTGGGTCGAGTCCGCGGTCGTCGAGACGCCGCAGCAGGTCGACACCGTCGTCGCGCTCGGCGACTCCATCACCGACGGCGACAAGTCGACGCCCGGCACCAACTCCCGCTGGCCCGACGTCCTCGCCCGCCGGGTCCTCGCCCGGCCCGCGCCGCACCAGTTCGGCGTGATGAACGAAGGCATCTCGGGCAACCGCGTGCTCGCCGACGGCTCCGGTGTCAGCGCCCAGGCCCGGTTCGACCGCGACGTCCTCGCCCAGCCCGACGTGCGCACGGTCGTCGTCATGGAGGGCGTCAACGACCTGCGCTGGGACTTCGCGACCAAGCCCGCCGACCTCATCAACGCCTACCGCCAGCTCGTCGCCCGTGCCCACGCGCGCGGCGTCTGCGTCGTCGGCGGGACCATCACGCCCTGGGAGGGCGGCAGCCGGTGGTCCGCGCGGCGCGAGGCGATCCGCGTCCAGGTCAACCAGTGGATCCGCACGACCGGCGAGTTCGATGCCGTCGTCGACTTCGACGCCGCGATCCGCGACCCGCAGCGAACGACCCGGATGCTCCCGGCCTACGACAGCGGCGACCACCTCCACCCGGGCGACGCGGGCTACCGGGCGATGGCCGCCGCCGTCGACCTCGACGACCTCGAGTGCCGCCGCTGACCGGGGAGCCCCCGGCGTCGACGTGACGAGGGACGCACCCGCACCGTTGTTACCCATCGGTTGGGCTGCGTATCGTGCTGGACGAACCGAAGTCGCGCACCTCGAAGGAGCACGTCCATGCCCGAGCAGACCCAGGCCGTCATCTACGACGCCCTCCGCACCCCCCGCGGACGGGGCAAGGCCTCCGGCGCCCTCCACGAGGTCAAGCCGATCGACCTCGTCACCGGCCTCATCGACGCCGTGCGCGAGCGCAACCCGGGGCTCGACACCGCACAGATCGACGACATCGTGCTCGGCATCGTCTCGCCCGTCGGCGACCAGGGAGCCGTCCTCCCCCGCGTCGCGGCGATGTATGCCGGCCTGCCCGAGCCCGTGGCCGGCGTCCAGGTCAACCGCTTCTGCGGCTCCGGCCTCGAGGCCGTCAACCAGGCGGCGTCGCGCGTCCGGTCCGGCTTCGAGGACCTCATCCTCGCCGGCGGCGTCGAGTCGATGTCACGCGTCCCGATGGGCAGCGACGGCGGCGCGTGGGCGATGGACCCCGCCACCGCCCTGGCCACCGACTTCGTCCCCCAAGGCATCGGGGCCGACCTCATCGCCACCCTCGAGGGCTACGACCGGGCCGAGGTCGACCGCTTCGCCGCGCAGTCCCACGCCCGCGCCGCCGCCGCCTGGGAGGCCGGGCACTTCTCCCGCTCCGTCGTGCCGGTGCGGGACGCCAACGGCCTGACCATCCTCGACCGCGACGAGACGATCCGGCCCGACACGAGCGTCGAGTCGCTCTCGGCGCTCAAGCCGTCGTTCGCCGGGATCGGCGAGATGGGCGGGTTCGACTTCGTCGCCACCGAGAAGTACCCGAGCGTCGACCGCATCGACCACGTCCACCACGCCGGCAACTCCTCGGGCATCGTCGACGGCGCCGCCCTGCTGCTCATCGGCACCGAGCAGGTAGGCCAGGAGATGGGCCTCACCCCCCGCGCGCGGATCATCTCGACGGCCGTCGTCGGGTCCGAGCCGACGATCATGCTCACCGGCCCCGCCCCCGCGTGCCGCAAGGCGCTCGACCGCGTCGGCATGACCGCCAAGGACATCGACCTCGTCGAGATCAACGAGGCATTCGCCGCGGTCGCCCTCAAGCTCATGCGCGACATGGGCTGGAACGAGGAGCAGACCAACGTCAACGGCGGCGCCATCGCGATGGGCCACCCGCTCGGTGCGACCGGCGCCATGGTCCTCGGCACCCTCGTCGACGAGCTCGAGCGTCGCGACCTCGAGCGCGGCATCGCGACCCTGTGCATCGGCGCCGGCATGGGCATCGCCACCGTCGTCGAGCGCATCTGACCGCCCCCGAGCCGCACCTGAACTCCGGACAGGAACCCCAGACACCATGAGCGAGAACATGATCCGTTATGAGCGCGACGACGAGGGCATCGTCACCCTGACCATGGACGACCCGGCCGCGGGCGCGAACACGATGAACGCGGCATACAAGGTCGCGATGGGCGAGACGGTCGACCGGCTCGAGGCCGAGCGCGACGAGCTCACCGGCGTCGTCCTCACCTCGGCCAAGAAGACCTTCTTCGCCGGCGGCAACCTCACCGACCTCCAGAAGGTCACCCCCGAGACCGTCGGCGATACGTTCACCGAGGTCGAGGGGCTCAAGGCGCAGCTGCGCCGGCTCGAGCGGCTCGGCCGTCCGGTCGTCGCCGCGATCAACGGCGCCGCCCTCGGCGGCGGGCTCGAGATCGCCCTCGCCTGCCACCACCGCATCGCGGTCGACGACGACAAGGTCGGGCTCGGCCTGCCCGAGGTCACCCTGGGCCTGCTGCCCGGTGGCGGCGGCGTCACCCGGCTCGTGCGCATGCTCGGCATCTCCGAGGCGCTCATGGGCTGGCTGCTCCAGGGCCAGCAGCGCACCCCGGCCGCCGCCCACGCCAAGGGTGTCGTCGACGAGCTCGTCGCCACACGCGAGGAGCTCGTCCCCGCCGCCAAGCAGTGGATCCGCGAGCACGCCGGTGACGAGACGGCGGCGACGAAGCCGTGGGACACCAAGGGACACAAGATCCCCGGTGGCACCCCGACGACGCCGGCGTTCGCCGCGAACCTCCCCGCCTTCCCCGCCACCTTGCGCAAGCAGCTCAAGGGCAGCCCCGTGCGCTCGCCGCGCGCCATCATGTCGGCGGCCGTCGAGGGCGCCCAGGTCGACTTCGACACCGCGAGCCGCATCGAGTCGCGCTACTTCGCGGGGTTGGCCGCCGGTCGCGAGTCGACGGCGATGATCCAGGCCTTCTTCTTCGACCTCCAGGCGATCAACAGCGGCGCCCTGCGTCCCCAGGGCGTCGAGAAGCGCCGGGTGAACCGGGTCGGCGTCCTCGGCGCCGGGATGATGGGCGCCGGCATCGCGCACGCCTGTGCCACCTCGGGCATCGACGTCGTCCTCAAGGACGTGAGCCTCGAGGGTGCCGAGAAGGGCAAGGGCCACACCGCCGGGCTGCTCGACGCCCAGGTCGACAAGGGCCGGATGGACGCCGCCGAGCGCGACGCCGTCCTCGCCCGGATCACCCCGACCGACGACGCGTCCGACCTCGCCGGGGTCGACGTCGTCATCGAGGCGGTCTTCGAGGACCACGACCTCAAGGAGAAGGTCTTCTCCGAGGTCGAGGCCG
This sequence comes from Knoellia locipacati, assembly GCF_007992835.1. Lineage (GTDB taxonomy): Bacteria > Actinomycetota > Actinomycetes > Actinomycetales > Dermatophilaceae > Knoellia > Knoellia locipacati. The sequence continues at coordinate 26,896 of NZ_BKBA01000008.1, read as the reverse complement.
TCGTCGGCCCCGACACCCTGCTCTGCTCGAACACCTCGACCCTGCCGATCACGGGGCTCCAGGGGTTCAGCACGCGCCCGAAGGACTTCATCGGGCTGCACTTCTTCTCCCCCGTCGACAAGATGAAGCTCGTCGAGATCATCCGCGGCGAGCAGACCTCCGACGAGGCGACCGCCCGCGCCGTCGACCTCGTCCAACAGATCCGCAAGATCCCCGTCGTCGTCGGCGACGGCCGCGGCTTCTACACGAGCCGCGTCTTCGGCACGCTCATCCTCGAGGGCGCCGTCGCGGTCGCCGAGGGCATCGACCCGATGACGGTCGAGCGGGCCGCGACGTCGGCCGGCTTCCCCGCCCCGCCGCTCGCGATGCTCGACGAGGTCTCGCTCACGCTGACCCAGCACATCCGCGCCGAGGCCGACAAGGCCGCCGCAGCCGAGGGCCGCACGATCGAGAGGTCCGCCGGCGAGGAGCTCATCGACACCATGGTCGAGCTGGGCCGCAAGGGCCGGGCCTCGGGGTCGGGCATGTACGACTACCCCGAGGACGGCCCCAAGGTGCTGTGGCCGGGACTGCGCGAGCGGTGGACCCGCGACACCCGGATCCCGCTGGGCGACCTGCAGGACCGGTACCTCTTCGCGATGGCGCTCGAGACCGCTGCCTGCTTCGAGGAGGGCGTGCTCCGCGACACCGAGTCGGCCAACATCGGTGGCATCTTCGGCATCGGCTTCCCGCCGCACACCGGTGGCCCGGCGACGTTCATGACCAACTACGAGGGCGGCCTCGCCGGCTTCGTCGCGCGGGCCGACGAGCTCGCCGACACCTACGGGGAGCGGTTCCGTCCGTCGGCCTGGCTCACCGGGCGCGCCGCCACCGGGACGCTCGTGGACGACCGGGGCTGACGTGGCCGGTCCGCTCGAGTGCGTGCGCGTCGTCTCGGTCGCGATCAACCTGCCGGGACCGGCCGCCGTCGCGCGGCTGGTCTCGATGGGGGCGACGGCGACGACGGTGCTCCCGCCGAGCGGTGACCCGCTCGAGCACTATGCCCGGGCCTACTTCGACGAGCTGCACGCCGGACAGGACATCGAGCGGCTCGACCTCAAGAGCCACGAGGGCCGGTCCCGCCTCGACGTCCTGCTCGCCGAGGCCGACGTCCTCGTCACGAGCTCGCGTCCCTCGGCCCTGGTGCGGCTCGGTCTCGACCACGAGTCGGTGGGCGGACGGCATACGCAGGTCTGCCAGGTCGACATCGTCGGCCACCCGGGAGCGGCCGGTGAGGTCGCGGGCCACGACCTCACCTACCAGGCGGGCGCCGGGCTCCTCCCCGACGGACGCCTCCCCGCGACGACCGCCGTCGACCTCGCCGGCGCCGAACGCGCCGCCGCGGAGGCCTGCGCGGCCCTTGTCGAGCGCTCCCGCACCGGACGCGGCTCCCGTCGCGAGGTGGCGCTGTCCGACGTCGCCGTGTCGGTCGCGGCGCCGTTCACGCACGGGCTCAGCGCACCCGGCGGGCCGCTCGGAGGAGGACTGCCGGTGTATGCCGTGTATGCCGCCTCCGTGGGGCACGTCGCCCTCGCCGCGCTCGAGCCGCAGTTCGTGGCCCGGCTCTGTGGCGCGCTCGGGCTCGCACCCGAGGGGCTCACGGCCGACCGGCTGCGCGAGGTCTTCTCCGGCCGCACCGCGCAGGAGTGGCAGCAGTGGGCCGACGAGCACGACATCCCGCTCGCCGCGCTGGCGCCACGCGCCTGACCCGTCTCCTGCCCGACCCCGACCCGAAGGAGCCCGCCGTGGCCGACATCCTCAAGCCCCCGACCTACGTCTCCCCGTGGGCCCGGGACGACGACGTCAGCGAGGTGCTCAAGCTGGCCCGCACCTTCTTCGAGCGCGAGGTGACACCGCACCTCGCGCGCTTCGCCGAGCAGCACCAGGTCGACAAGGAGACGTGGCTCGCCGCCGGTGCCGCCGGTCTGCTGTGCATCTCGGTGCCCGAGGAGTACGGCGGCGGTGGTGGCACGTTCGCGCACGAGGCCGCGGTCCTGTGGGAACAGGGGCGCGCCGGTGACGACGCCCTCGGCTACTCGGTGCACTCGTCGATCGTCGCGCACTACGTGCTGACCTACGGCTCGGAGGAGCAGAAGCAGCGCTGGCTGCCGCGGATGGCGTCGGGCGAGCTGGTCGGCGCCATCGCGATGACCGAGCCGTCGACGGGGTCCGACCTCCAGCGCATCCGGACCACGGCCCGGCGGGAGGGCGACTCCTACGTCGTCAACGGGAGCAAGACGTTCATCACCAACTCCTCCCACGCGGGGCTCGTCGTCATCGTCGCCCGCACCGGCGGCGAGGGCTCGAAGGGCATCTCGCTCATCGTGGCCGAGGTCGACGGGCTCGAGGGCTTCGAGCGGGGACGGGTGCTGCAGAAGGTCGGCCAGCACGGCCAGGACACCCGCGAGCTGGCGTTCACCGACATGCGCGTCCCCGTCGCCAACCTCCTCGGCGAGGAGGAGGGGCAGGGCTTCTACCAGCTCATGCACCAGCTGCCGCAGGAGCGGCTCGCGATCGCCGTCGGCGCGGTGGGTGCCGCCGACCTGGCCGTCGAGCTGGCCGTGGCGTACTCGAAGGAGCGAGAGGCGTTCGGCGCCCCGATCGCGAGCTTCCAGAACACGCGGTTCACCCTCGCCGAGGTGAGCACCGACGTCCTCGCGGCCCGGACCTTCCTCGACTGGTGCGTCGGGCTGCACGTCGAGGGGCGGCTCGACGCGGCCACGGCCTCGCGGGCGAAGTACTGGACGACCGACGTGCAGTGCGACGTCATCGACCGGTGCCTGCAGGTCTTCGGTGGCTACGGCTACATGCTCGAGTACCCGATCGCGCGGCTCTACGCCGGCGCCCGCGTGCAGAAGATCTACGGCGGGACCAACGAGATCATGAAGGAGCTCATCTCCCGCAGCCTGTGACCGCTGTTCACAGGAAGCACACAGGCGACTCATGGACGGGACCGATCCGGTGACGGTTCACTGGGTCCCATGAGCACGACTCCGACCTCGTCCGCCAAGCTCCAGCGGCCCGACGGCAGCCCCGTCCGGGTCCTCGTCGTCGACGACGAGTCGAACCTCACCGAGCTGCTGTCGATGGCGCTGCGCTACGAGGGCTGGGAGGTCCGTGCGGCCGGCACCGGGATCACCGCGGTCAAGGCGGCCCGGGAGTTCCAGCCCGACGCCGTCGTGCTCGACATGATGCTCCCCGACTTCGACGGCCTCGAGGTGCTGCGCCGGATGCGCGCCGACAACGACGCCGTGCCCGTCCTCTTCCTCACGGCCAAGGACGCCGTCGAGGACCGGGTCGCCGGCCTCACCGCCGGCGGCGACGACTACGTCACCAAGCCGTTCAGCCTCGAGGAGGTCGTGGCGCGGCTGCGCGCCCTCATGCGCCGCACGACGGTCGTCGCCGAGGACTCGTCGTCGCTGCTCGTCGTCGGCGACCTCACGATGGACGAGGACAGCCACGAGGTGACCCGTGGTGGTGTCGAGATCGCCCTCACCGCCACCGAGTTCGAGCTCCTGCGCTACCTCATGCGCAACCCCAAGCGGGTGCTCTCCAAGGCCCAGATCCTCGACCGCGTGTGGAACTACGACTTCGGCGGCCAGGCCAACGTCGTCGAGCTCTACATCTCCTACCTCCGCAAGAAGATCGACGCCGGCCGGGACCCGATGATCCACACGATGCGCGGCGTCGGCTACGTCCTCAAGCCGGCACCGTGAGCACGTCCACGACGGCGCCCCCGGCCCGCTCGTGGTTCGACCCGAGCGGGTGGTCGCTCACCGCGAAGCTCGTCGCGGCGGTCGTCGGGCTCTTCCTCGTCATCACCGTGGCGACGTCGGCCTTCACCGTCATCGCCCTGCAGAACCACCTCGTCAACCAGATCGACCAGGACGTCACCCAGAGCCTCGTGCGGGCCGGTGGGCCGCGTGGCCCCGGTGACCGGGACCGGGACGGGGACGGTGGCGCGATCCCCGGCGGCGGCGGCGAGTCCCTCATCGTGGTCCAGCGCGCGGGTCAGGTCACGGTCAACCGGCTCGAGAGCGGTCGGACCGTGGGCGAGCTCACCACGGCCCAGCTCGCGGCGCTCAACGAGGCCGGGCTCGGCCCGACCCCTCGCACGATCGAGATCCCGGGCCTGGGTGACTACCGCGTCGCGGCGGCCCGGCAGCCGGCGGGAGGCACCGTCGTGGCCGGCCTGCCGATGAGTGGCATCGACAAGATCGTCGACGCGATCATCGGGCTCGTCGTCGGCACGACAATCACCGGACTGGCCCTCGTGGCACTCGGCGGCCAGTGGATCGTCCGGCGCAACCTCGCACCCCTCCAGCGCGTCGCCCACACGGCGACCCAGGTGAGCCACCTCGAGCTCGACTCGGGTGCGGTCGCGCTCGCACAGCGTGTGCCCGCCGCCGACACCGACCCCCGCACCGAGGTGGGGCAGGTCGGTCTGGCCCTCAACAACATGCTCGACAACGTCGAGGGCGCCCTCATGGCCCGGCACGACTCCGAGACACGCGTCCGCCAGTTCGTCGCCGACGCGTCGCACGAGCTGCGCACGCCGCTCGCCTCGATCCGTGGGTATGCCGAGCTGTCCCGTCGCGAGCGCGAGCCAGTGCCCGCCTCGGTCACCCATGCCCTCAACCGGGTCGAGTCGGAGTCGCTGCGGATGCAGGGACTCGTCGAGGACCTCCTGCTCCTCGCCCGGCTGGACGCCGGACGCCCGCTCGAGAGCGGGAGCGTCGACCTGTCGCTGCTCGCCATGGACGCCGTGTCGGACGCCCATGCGGCCGCGCCCTCCCACACGTGGGAGCTCGACCTGCCCGACGAGCCGGTCGAGGTGCCCGGCGACCAGGCGCGTCTGCACCAGGTCGTCGCCAACCTCCTCGCCAATGCCCGCACGCACACCCCTCCCGGGACCCGCGTCGTCACGTCGCTGCACCGCGAGGGTGACTGGGTCCGGCTCCGCGTCACCGACGACGGTCCGGGAGTGCCGGCGGCGTTGCAGGACACCGTGTTCGAGCGGTTCTCGCGTGGCGACGAGGCGCGCAACCGTGCCGGCGGCTCCACCGGGCTCGGGCTGTCGATCGTCGACGCCGTCGCCAAGTCGCACGGGGGGCGTGTGTGCCTCGACAGCCGCCCCGGGCACACGAGCTTCTCGGTGCTGCTCCCGGCAGCCGCCTGACCCGGTCGTCCCCGAGGCGAGCCGGGGCGCGCGGCGCGGGCCACGGCATACCTGCTCGCACAGCGCTGTGCACTGCTGTGCCCCAGCGCAGCACTGCACAGCGCGAGACCGTCGGGACAGCCAGACTGTGCACTGCTGCACCCCAGCGCAGCACTGCACAGCGCCAGAGCGTGGGGGCGTCCAGACTGTGCACTGCTGCACCCCAGCGCAGCACTGCACAGCGCCGGCGCGGCAGGGTGCTCGGAGCTCACTCCGCCACGACAGCGACGTCACAGCACCCCCACAGCGGGCGGCCCGAGCGTTGTCGTCATGAACGCGCTGACCTTCTCCCCAGACTCCTCCGGCTCCGCCGACGCCAGGCCCTCGGCGGCACACCGCAGCGTGGCGTTCCCCGCGCCGCCGACACCGGCCGCACCACTCACGCCGCCGTCGCCGGCCGCGGCCCCCGAGTCACCCGCGTCGGGCCGCGCCCGTCGCCTCCTGCGCGGGAACCCCGAGGACCCCTCGTGGGCCCGCCCGGCGCTCCTCGCCCTCCTCGCCCTCACGGCGGTGTTCTACACGTGGAACCTCACGAGCAACGGGTGGGCCAACAGCTTCTACTCGGCCGCGGTCCAAGCCGGCAGCGAGTCGTGGAAGGCGTTCTTCTACGGCGCCTCCGACGCCGGCAGCTCGATCACCGTCGACAAGCCACCGGCGGCCCTGTGGGTCATGGCGCTGAGCGTGCGCCTCCTCGGCCTGAGCTCGTTCTCGATCCTCCTGCCCGAGGTGCTCATGGGCGTCGGCACGGTCGCCGTCGTCCACGCCACCGTCCGCCGCCACTGGGGCCACGGCGCCGGCCTCGTCGCCGGAGCGGTCATGGCCCTCACCCCGGTCGCGGTCCTCATGTTCCGGTTCAACAACCCGGACGCGCTCCTCGTCCTGCTCATGGCGCTCGGCGCCTGGGCGACGATGCGCTCCATCGAGCAGGGCTCGGCCCGCTGGATGGCCCTCGTCGGCGTCTTCATCGGCCTGGGCTTCCTCACCAAGACCCTCCAGGTCCTCCTCGTCGTGCCCTTCTTCGGCATCGCCTACCTCGTCGCCGCCGACACGAGCCTGCGCCGCCGGGTCGTCGGCGCCGCCACCGGTGTCGCGGCGATGGTCCTGTCGGCCGGCTGGTGGGTCGCCGTCGTCGAGCTCGTCCCGGCGAGCATGCGTCCCTACATCGGCGGCAGCCAGACCAACTCCTTCCTCGAGCTCACCTTCGGCTACAACGGCCTCGGCCGGCTGAGCGGCGACGAGACCGGCTCGGTCGGGGGCGGCAACGGCTGGGGCACCACGGGCCTCGGACGGATGTTCAGCAGCAGCATCGGAGGCCAGATCTCGTGGCTCATCCCCAGCGCGTTCGTCCTGCTCGCCGTGGGCCTGTGGCTGCGCGGTCGCGCCCCCCGCACCGACCTGCGTCGCGCGGGCTACCTCGTCTGGGGCGGCTGGCTCGTCGTGACGATGCTGACCTTCTCGCTCATGGCCGGCATCTTCCACGAGTACTACACCGTCGCCCTCGCACCCGCCGTCGCCGCCCTCGTCGGCATGGGCTCGGCCGAGGCGTGGGAGCGTCGTCACACCCTCGTCGGCGCCGGCGCCCTCGCGACCGCGACCGGAGCGGCCGCGGCCTGGGGTTACGTCCTCCTCGGGCGCACCACGGCATACGGGCAGGGACTTCGCGTCCTCGTCCTCGTCGTCGGCCTGGCCGCGGCCCTCGGTCTGCTGCTCGTCGCCCGGCTCCCCCGCCGCGCCGTTCCGGCCGTCCTCGCCGTTGCGCTCATCTCCGCGCTCGCCGGCCCCACGGCATACAGCCTCACGACCGTCGGCACGGCACACTCCGGCTCGATCGTCACCGCAGGTCCGACCACCGGTGGCATGGGCGGTCCCGGAGGACGCGGTATGCCGGGTGGCGGCGGGATGCCCGGCGGCGCGGCTCCCGGGGGTGGCCCGCAGGGCATGATGCCCGGCGGTGCGGTCGGCGGGTTCCCGGGCGGCGCTCCCGGTGGCGGCACGACCGGCGGCGTGCCGGGTGGCGCACCCGGCGGGATGGGTGGGCTGCTCGACGCGAGCACGCCGAGCACCGAGGTCGTCGCTGCGCTGTCCGAGGACGCGAGCAGCTTCCGCTGGGTCGCCGCCGCCATCGGCTCGCAGAACGCGGCCGGACTCCAGCTCGGCACCGAGCTCCCGGTCATGGCCATCGGCGGGTTCAACGGCTCCGACCCCAGTCCGACCCTCGCGCAGTTCCAGGAGTACGTCGAGACCGGCCAGATCCACTGGTTCGCCGCGAGCGGTGGCGGCATGGGTGGCCGTGGTGGCGGCATGGGTGGCAGCGGCACGGCCTCGGAGATCTCGGCGTGGGTCCAGGCGAGCTTCACGGCCGTGACGATCGACGGGTCCACGTTCTACGACCTCACGGCGCCGGTGGGGACGGCCGGCACGTCGACCTCCGGCACGTCGGGCACGACGGCGGTGACGGTGTGAGCGCCGTGCTCGAGGTCGTCGTCCCGGTCCACAACGAGGAGCGGTCGCTCGCCACGAGCGTGCGCCGGCTCCACGCGCACCTCGCGGCGGACTTCCCCCACCCGTTCCGGATCACGGTCGCCGACAACGCGAGCACCGACTCGACCTGGCTCGTGGCCCAGGGGCTCACCACCGAGCTCGAGGACGTGCACGCCGTCCACCTGGCCGAGAAGGGACGTGGACGCGCGCTCAAGCAGGTGTGGCTCGCCTCCGACGCGCAGGTCCTCGCCTACATGGACGTCGACCTCTCGACCGACCTCGCCGCGGTGGCCCCGCTCGTCGCACCGCTGCTGTCCGGACACTCGGACATCGCGATCGGCTCGCGGCTGGCCCGGGGCGCGCGCGTCGTGCGCGGTCCGAGGCGCGAGGTGATCTCGCGCGGCTACAACCTCATCCTGCGTGGCGCCCTCGGTGCCCGCTTCACCGACGCACAGTGCGGGTTCAAGGCCATCCGGGCCGACGTCGCCCGGGAGCTGCTGCCCCTCGTCGAGGACACCACGTGGTTTTTCGACACCGAGCTGCTCGTCCTCGCCCAGCGCGCCACGCTGCGGATCCACGAGGTCCCCGTCGACTGGTACGACGACCCCGACAGCCGCGTCGACATCGTCAGCACCGCGCGCGACGACCTGCGTGGCGTGTGGCGGATGCGGCGCACCCTGGCCGCCTCCTCCGCCCCGGTCACGGCTCTCGCCGACCGTTTCGGACGCCGTGGTCCCGGCGCCCACCTGGCGCGCCAGGCGACCGTGTTCGCGGTCGTCGGCGTGGTGTCCACCGTGCTGCACCTCGGGCTGTTCGCGCTGCTGCGGCAGGGCATGGCCTCCGCCGCCCTCGCCAACGCCGTCGCCCTGCTCGTCGCGACCGTCGCCAACACGGCGTGGAACCGGCGCTGGACGTTCGGGGTGCGCGGACGAGTGGGCGCGGCCCGACAGCAGCTCCAGGCGCTCGTCGTCTTCGCGATGACGCTGGCGCTCACGACCGCCGGCCTCGGCCTGCTGCACGTGGTGACCACCGCGTCGCCGACGTGGGTGGAGACGGCTGCGGTCGGGGTCATGACGGCCGTCTCGACGGCGGCGAAGTTCGTCCTCATGCGGACGTGGATCTTCGCTCCCGGCCGCGACCCGCAGCCGGCGACGAGGCAGCTGGGAACGGAGCAGCCGGCGACGGAGCAGCCGGCGACCACGCTCGCGAGCGCCCCGCGCTAGTCCTCACGGTGGAGGCGCGAGGTGAGCGGCCGGCATACCGTCGGGACATGCGCACGATGCTCCTCGCCGACGACCTCCTGCTGCAGGTGACGCTGCCCGACGGACGCGTCATGGGCCCGGTGTCCGGCACCATCGGCCTCGGCCTCGCCGGCGCCCTGCTCAGCGAGCTGGCGCTCGCCGGCCGGGTCGGGATCGATGCGCGCGGCCGGCTCCAGGTGCTCGACCGCACGCCGTTCGGCGACCCGGCCCTCGACGCCGCGCTGTCGGCGTTCGCCGCCCACGAGGGCAAGAAGCCCAGAACGTCCTCGGCAAGGTCGCCAAGGGTCTCAAGGACCAAAGGTATGCCGCCCTGGCCGCCACGGGGCACGTCGAGCAGCGCCGCTCGAGACTGCTCGGTGTCATCCCCCAGACGCAGTGGCTGCCGCGGGCCGGTGGCACTCGGGACGCCACGCGGCGCGCCCTCGGCGAGATCCTGCTGGGCTCGAGGACGCCCGACGCGCGCACTGCCTCCCTCTTGTCGCTGCTGCTCGCCGTGGGCGCCGTGCCGACGCTCTTCAAGGGGCTCGGCGGGCTGCCCGGCCGCGAGCTCAAGCGGCGGGCCAAGGTCGTGTCCGAAGGCGGCTGGGCCGGAGAGGCCGTGAGCAAGGCCATCTCGGACGTCAACGCAGCCGTCAACGCCGCGGTCATCGCAGCCGTCGTGGCGTCGACGGCGGGAGCCGGCGTGGCCGGCAGCTAGTCCCTCGCGAGCCAGTCCCTCGCGAGCGAGGGCCTCGCGGGCGAGGGCCTCGCGGGCGAGGGCCTCACGAGCTAGTAGACCGTCGCGAGGTAGCCGCCCTCGTCGTCGAGGAAGACGAGCACGACCGTCGTCTCGACGTCCTGCACGCTCGCGACGCACGTCGCCACGGAGTTCGTCCTCGGTGCCGTGAGCGCCTCGCAGTAGACGTCGCTGATGTCCTCGGCGCTGCCGTCGAAGTCCTCGATGCCCGTCCGCAGCGCGTCCTCGAGGCTGTCGGTGAGGATCCGCTCGGTCGCGGCGCCCGACGGTGCGAGCTCGACGGTGCCCCAGACGGGCATCCCGGCGTCGTAGAACAGACCCTCGCCGGACCCATCGGCGGATCCGTCGGACAACGTGTTCGCCGCGTAGACGATCCCGACACCGGTGGCGACGACGAAGGCCGCCGCGCTCAGGGCGAGCGCCGTCCAGGCCACCCAGGAGGGGCGGTTCGTGGGTGCGGCCGAGGGCGGCGCGGCAAGGGCGTAGGGGGGCGGGACGGACATGGGTGGGGTGCTCCTGGGCGGTGGTCGGACGGCGGCTCATTGTGTCCCGCGGTCCCGATCCGCGCAGCCGCTTTGCTGTCGGCGTGGCCGGACGGTTACCCTGATCCGGCTGAGGAGGCGTCGCCTAGTCCGGTCTATGGCGCCGCACTGCTAATGCGGTTTGGGCTAACCGCCCATCGAGGGTTCAAATCCCTCCGCCTCCGCACACTGGAACTGCCCCGGGTCGCGTGCGGCCCGGGGCTTTTTCATGCCTCCTCGGCGGCGGCTGTTCGGCCCTCCGCCCACCGGCTGCTGTCGGTTCTCAAGCCGGTCTGCTGTCGGTGCGATCAGGCACACTGACGCTATGCGTGAGCTCCTGACCCGGCGCCGGTCGCCCCGCGCGCTGCTCGGGGTCATGGTCCTCGCCTGGGTCGTCACGGTCGGCACGCTGCAGGTGGGCGACTCGGCGCAGGACTCGTGGCTGCGGTTCCCCATGGCCCTCGTGATGGCCGTCGGGCTTGTCGTCTCGGCCGGCTGCCTCCTGCTCTTCCTCGTCCAGTCGTTCCGGCGCTGACGATGGACTCACACGCCACGCCGCGCAGCCGTTCAACGGGCATGACGACCGACCGCCGCCACGCCACCGTCACCACCGACCTCGGCGACCTGCTCGCCGTGGCCGAGGGCGACGCCCTGGCCGGCCTCTACTTCCCTCGCCACTGGCACCCGCCCAAGGTCGAGGACATCGGCGCCGAGGTGCCCTCGGCTGGCGACCCGGTCTTCGAGGCGACCCGGCGCGAGCTCGGCGAGTACGTCCGTCGCGAGCGCACGACCTTCACCGTCCCCACCGTCACGCACGGCGACGCCTTCTCCGAACGCGTGTGGGACCTGCTCGTGACTATCCCCTACGGCGAGACGACGACCTACGGCGCGATCGCGCGCGAGCTCGGCAACGTCGGCCTCGCGCAGCGCGTCGGACAGGCCGTCGGCCGCAACCCGGTGAGCGTCCTCATCCCGTGCCACCGCGTCGTCGGCGCCGACGGCTCGCTGACGGGCTACGCCGGCGGGCTCGACCGCAAGGCCCGGCTCCTCGAGATCGAGGAGCCACCCGAGGTCGCCGAGTCCCGCCTCTTCTGACCGGGCCACGGCAACCCCTGACATGCCGTCCGCTGGCCCCATCACTCCTGCCGTCGTCCCACCCGCCCCAGCATTATCGGGTCACCCGACAACGTCGCGCTCGACCCCGGATGCCACCTCGGGTCGAGCGCCGCATTATCGGGTCACCCGATAATGTGGCCACCCACCCACCCAGCCACCCACCCACCGGCCGGCTCCCGGAGCGGGGGTCAGGAGCAGATGTCGTCGCTCGCCTTGCGTGCCTGGATCGAGCCGGACGACGACGGCGTCGACGAGAGCGTCGGCTTGGGCAGCGGCTCGCTGCCCAGGCGGTTCGGGACCTCGACCACGTCGGGCGAACCGGTGCCGAGCGTCACCCGGATGAGGGTGCCGAGAGCGGCCTCGGACTTCTTGACGGTGGCGCCGGGGAAAGCGGCGGCCACCGTGCGGGCCGCCTCGGCGCGGTCGCCGGAGTACTCGACGGTCGCACCCTTGACGACGGCGTCACCGTTGCTCGAGGTCACCTCGGCGAAGCCCTGCACGCGCAGCCCGGCGACGGCCTGCTTGGCCAGACCCACGACGCCGGACGAGTTGACGACCTGGACCCGGACCGCGTCGGGCGAGACCGTGAGGGGCTCGGTCGACGTGGGGCTCGGGGTCGGGGTGGGCGCACCGAGCTCGCGGTCGGAGCGGATCGACTCCCACAGCTCCTGCGCCTCCGGCGCCCACTGCACGCGGTTGAGGTCCTTGGGATAGACCTCGGTCGGGACCGTGACGAACTGGATCTTGTCGACGCCGATGCCCTTGATGCTCTCGGCGATGTCCTTCATCGGCCCCAGGCCGAAGTCGGGGTCCATCTGCAGGGAGCTGGTCGCCGCACCGAGGAAGCGCAGGAGCTTGTCCGGCCGCAGGAGGAGCTTGGTGTCGGTCGCCTGCTGCGCGACCGACGACAGGAACGCCTGCTGGCGCTTGATGCGCTGGATGTCCGAGCCGTCGCCCAGGCTCTTGCGGGTGCGCACGTAGCCCAGGGCCTGCTCACCGTCGAGCGTGTGCCGTCCGGCGGAGAGGGTGAACTTCGCCTTGGGGTCGTCGATGGCGAACGGGGTGCAGACGGGGACGCCACCGAGCGCGTCGACCATGCCCTTGAACCCGCTGAAGTCGACCACCGCGAAGTGGTTGATGAAGATGTCGGTGTTGCCCTCGAGGGTGCGGATGACGCAGCCGGGCCCACCGGTGTTGAAGTTCTGGTTCCACTGGTGAACCCGCCACTGGTCCTCGGGCGCGTCACCGTTGCAGTCGACCGGCGCCGGGACCATCGAGTCGCGCGGGATCGACACCATCGTCACGGACTTCCGGTCCCCCGAGATGTGCATGAGGATGTTGGTGTCCGAGTGCTGGCCGGGCTCCCAGTCGCCGTTGCCGTAGCTCTCGTTGCCTTCACCCTCGCGGACGTCCGAGCCGATGAGCAGGATGTTGAGGGGCCCACGCGCGACGTCACCGGAGGGCGTCGGGCGGTCCTTGCCGACCATCTTGGAGACGTCGAGCCGGTCGATGTTGCCGTTGAGCCGCAGGTAGGTCGCCACCATGCCGACGACGAGCAGCGCGGCGACGACACCGACGGCGGCCAGCCAGCGACGGCGGCGCCGCACGCTCTTGGCGCGGTGGCTCGCGCGCATGGCGGCACGGGTGCCGGAACCCCTGCCGTGCGGGTTCTGCTCACCACGTTCGTCGCGCTCGTCGTGCTGCACTCGGTCCTCTTCGTCGGATTGCTCGGGTCCTGCGCCCGAGGCTTCGGCGGTCGAGGCGCGCATCGAGTGTAGAGGCCGACCCTGGGAGGTCCCTGACCCCCGGTGACGCCCGTCACTCCGCCTCCCGGACGGACGACGAGGCCCCCTCCGCCACGGCGGAGGGGGCCTCGCTCAAAGACTGTGTGGAGTCCTCGATCAGAGGGGGCGGACCTGCTCGGCCTGCGGACCCTTGGGACCCTGGGTGACCTCGAACTCGACCTGCTGGTTCTCGTCGAGGCTGCGGTAGCCCTGGGTGTCGATGGCGGAGTAGTGAACGAAGACATCCGGTCCACCGCCGTCCTGGGCGATGAAACCAAAGCCCTTCTCAGCGTTGAACCACTTCACGGTGCCCTGTGCCATGTGGGGTAACTCTTTCCTGTGTGTAGCACTCGGACGCAGCAGAATCGCGGCGCCCACCGGCTGCACTCCTGCCAAACCCCAGACGAACCGGCGGACCGGTCCGCGACACATCAACGCCCGCCTTCTGTGGAAGCGAGACGGGCGCGTACTGCGACCTGCGAGGAACTGCGTTGTGCAACCGGTCACGAACTTACCAGCAAACCCCCGGGGTGTGCCTGCCCGAGAACGTCGCGTCGCCGATTGTTCACGCACCCGGGGAACGACCGAGAGGTATGCCGGGAAGCGGGCTTCCCGGCATACCTCTCGAAGGGTTGTCAGGCCTTGACGGCGAGGACGGCGCAGGTCGCGTCGAGCAGCACCTGCTGCGCCGTGCTGCCCGTGACGACCTTGCCCAGCGGCGAGCGCTTGCGGACACCGATGACGATGAGGTCCGCGCTCACCTCCGCAGCCACGGAGAGGATCTCCTCGGCCGGCGCGAGGCCCCGCGTCGACTGCCGGACCTCGTGGTCGATGCCCTTCTCGGTGAGCTGGGCGTCGAGGGCGTCGAGGTCCTTCGGATCGGCGAAGCTCGCGACGGTGTAGTCACCGAGGACACCGGAGTTGACGACCACCAGCCGGTCGCTGCGTCGCTGCGCCTCCTCGATCGCGGCGTCGACCGCCGCCAGCCCCTGGGGGCTGGGGATGTAGCCGACGACGATCGTCACGGCGCGTCCTCACTGAGCTTCTTGGCACCGGTCATGATCGCCACGCCCTCGCCCATGTCGTGGGTCTCGGGGGTGATGACGCCGGCCCGGCCACCGAGGCGCTGGATGTGGATGCGGTCGGCGACCTCCCACACGTGCGGCATGTTGTGCGAGATGAGGATGACCGACAGCCCCTTGTCGCGCAGCTGCTTGACCATGTTGAGCACCATCCCGGACTCCTTGACGCCGAGCGCGGCAGTCGGCTCGTCGAGGACGACGACCTTGCTGCCGAACGCGGCGGCCCGGGCCACCGCCACGGCCTGGCGCTGACCACCGGAGAGGGTCTCGACGGCCTGACCCATGTTCTGGATCGTCTGGATGCCGAGGTTCTGCACCGACTCACCGGCCCGCTTCTCCATGCCCTTCTTGTCGAGCATCCGCAGGACCGAGCCCAGCGGACCCTTGCGCCGGTCCTCGCGGGCCAGGTAGAGGTTGCTCGCGATGTCGAGCGCCGGGATGACGGCCAGCTGCTGGTAGACCGTCTCGATGCCCGCGTCGCGGGCGTCCTGCGGCTTCTTGAAGGAGACCGGCTCGCCGTTCATCGTCACCGTGCCCGAGTCCGGGACGTAGGCCCCGGTGAGGCACTTGATGAGCGTGGACTTGCCGGCGCCGTTGTCGCCGATGACCGCGAGCACCTCGCCCGGGTAGAGGTCGAGGTTGACCCCGTCGAGACCGACGACGCGGCCGAAGGTGATGACGAGGTTGCGCGCCGAGAGCACGGGCTCCTGGTCGTAGACGTGCTCCTTGCCCGCGGGGACTCCGCCGTGGGCGACCTCGAGATCAGTGGTTGTCATGACTTGACCTTTCGGATCCACTGGTCGATGGCGACCGCGACGATGACGAGGATGCCGGTGGCGAGGACTCGCCACTGCTGGTCGACACCCATCTGGGAGAGCCCGAACGCGAACGTCTGGACGATGAGCGCACCGATGAGCGTCCCGATGAGACGACCGCGGCCACCGAAGAGCGAGGTGCCACCGATGACGACGGCGGTGATGCTCGCGAGGTTGGCGTCCGGCGCCGCGTTCGGCGTCGCCGCACCCGCGCGGCCGATGAGGATCCACGCCGCGATGCCGTAGATCAGGCCGGCCACGGTGTAGACGGCGAGCAGGATCCGCTTGCTCGGCACACCCGAGAGGCGAGCCGACTCGGGATCGTCGCCGACGGCATACACGTATCGGCCCCAGGCGGTCTGCGAGAGGACGAAGCCCATGACGGCGTACATGAGGATGACGACGACGATGCCCCACGTGACGCGGAAGCCCGCGATGCCGAAGCCCTCACCGAGGAAGTTGAGCAGTCCCGGCAGGTGGTCGGCCTGGATGCTCGAGCCGCCCGAGTAGAGCAGCGCGATCGCGGTGAAGATGCTCAGCGTGCCGAGGGTGACGATGAACGGCGGCAGGTTGATCCGGGTCACGAGCCAGCCGTTGAGGAAGCCCGCGGCCACCGCCAGCAGCACCCCGATGAGGAGCGCGAGGATGCCGGGCATGCCGTCGTCCTTGGCGAGGGTCGCCATGACCATCATCGACAGCACCATGATCGCGCCCACGGACAGGTCGATGCCCGCCGTGAGGATGACGAGGGTCTGACCGATGGCGAGCGCGGCGACGACCGCGGTCTGCTGGAGCAGGATGCCCATCGAGTTCGCGGTGAGGAACGTCGGTGTGGCGATGAAGAACGTGATGAACGCGGCGATGAGGAGGAAGAGCGGGCTGAGCCACGGCTTGCCGTGGAGCTGGTGCTGCAGCCTCTGCACCGGCGACTGCTGCCGCCGAGCGAACTCGGCAGCAGCAGACGTGACGTCGGCAGTCATGGTCAGTTGCCCCAGCAGATCTTGGAGCCCTCGTCCGCGGTGATGCTCTTGACGCCTTCGGCCGGCTTGTCGGTCACGAGGGCGACGCCGGTGTTCTTGAAGTCGAGACCCGTGTCGGGCTTCGGCTTCTCACCACCGCGGGCCACCGTCGCGATCGCGGCCATGCCCTCGGTCGCCATCTTGAGCGGGTACTGCTGGGCGGTGGCGCCGATGACGCCGCTCTTGACCGAGGCGACGCCGGCGCAGCCACCGTCGACCGAGACGATCGTCGCCGTCTTGCCGGCCGCCTTGAGGGCGGCGTTGGCACCGACGGCCGTCGGCTCGTTGATCGTGTAGACGACGTTGATGTTCGGGTTCTTGGCGAGGCACTTCTCCATCGCCGAGCGGCCGCCGTCCTCGGCGCCGTTGCCGGCCTCGTTGCAGACGATCGTGTAGTCGCCGCCGCCGGACGCGGTGTACTTGCCGGTCGGGGCCTCGTCGCCGTTCTTCTTGCCGTCCTTGACGTCGATGCCCATGCCCTCGAGGAAGCCCTGGTCGCGGTTGTAGTCGACCGAGACGATCTTGTCGCTGAACAGGTCGAGCAGCGCGATCGTCGCCGGCTTGCCCGCCACCTGTGCCGCTGCCCACTGGCCGATGAGCTTGCCGGCCTCGCGGTTGTCGGTGGCGAAGGTGATGTCGACCGTGTCGGCCGGGTCCGGAGGCGTGTCGAGCGCGATGACGTAGAGGCCGGCGTCGCGGGCCTTCTTGATGGCGGCGTTGACGCCGGTGCTCATCGGCGTGATGAGGATGCCCTTGTCACCGCGGGCGATCGCGTCCTCGATCGCCGTGATCTGGCCCTGGTCGTCACCCTCCTGCTTGCCGGAGGCGACGGTGAGCTTGACGTTGTTCTTGGCGGCGTCGGCCTTGCCGCCGTTCTGCATGGCGACGAAGAACGGGTTGGTCGAGTCCTTGGTGATGAGGGCGACGCCGATCTGGGCCTGCCCGCCGGTGCCGGTGTCCGAGTCGCTGGACCGGTTGCAGGCCGAGAGGCCGACGGCCGTCGAGGCTGCCACGGCGAGAACGAGTGCGCGGGAGGCGCGGGAGGTGGTGCGCATGGATGACTCTCCTTTGAGGTGTCCGATGACAACGTTGTCAACGTCATTTATAGGGGCACCTTGCGCTCAGGTCAAGGGATGCCGTACAACTCGTGACATGACGGTGACATCGTTGTCTTCCTTCCGACACAGGTGCGCGACCCATGGGTGACCGGGTCGAGCGGGCCACGATGCGCGACGTGGCGGCCCTGGCAGGGGTGAGCATCAAGACCGTCTCGAGGGTGGTCAACGACGAACCCGGTGTGGCGGAACCGGTGCGGGTCCGGGTGCAGGAGGCCGTCGGCCGTCTCGCCTACCGGCACCACCTCGCGGCGAGCAACCTGCGCCGGGGCGCGAGCCGCAGCGGCCTCATCGGCGCGCTGCTCCAGGACGTCAGCAACAGCTTCTCGGCCGCCCTGCTGCGCTCGCTCGAGGACGCCATGCGCGCCCGCGGCACGGCCATCCTGTCCGCCAGCCTCGACGAGGAGCCCGACCGCGAGCGCGCCCTCGTCCACGACCTCGTGACGCGCCGGGTCGACGGGCTCGTGCTCATGCCGTCGACCGACCGCCAGGACTACCTGTCCTCCGAGATGAGGGCCGGGCTCCCCGTCGTGCTCGTCGACCGCGAGCCCAGCGGCATCGCCGCCGACTCGGTGACGGTCGAGAACACCGAAGGTGCTCGCATGGGCGCCGAACACCTTCTCGCACAGGGCCATCGGCGCATCGCCGCACTCATCGACCTGCCCGGGATCTACACCGCCCGTCACCGTCTCGAGGGCTTCGCCGACGCGCACCGGAGCCGGGGCATCCACCCGGACGAGCGGCTCACGGTGACCGGCCTGCGCGGCGCGGAGGCCGGCGAGCAGGCCGTGACCCGGTTGCTCGACCTGGACCGCCCGCCGACGGCGATCTTCGCCGGCCGCAACGACCTGGCCCAAGGTGCTGCCCGGGCGCTGCGCCGACGCGGCCTGAGCGAGTCCGTGGCGCTCGTCGGCTTCGACGACTTCCCGCTCGCCGACCTGCTCACGCCGCCCCTCACGGTCATCCGCCAGGACGTCGTCCGGATCGGGCGGCTCACCGCGGACCTGCTCGTCGCCCGTCTCGACGGCGACGTGAGCCCGCCGCAGCGCGTCGTCGTCGAGCCGACGCTCGTCGTGCGGGGGTCCGGCGAGATCCCGCCACCCGCCTGACCGGTCCGTACCGATTGCCCCGGTGGGACACGCGAGGCCAACGAGCGTGTCCCACCGGGGCCATCAGTCGGGTTCGTGACAGTGCGTCAAGGGCGCAGCGGCGTCACCTTGAGGTCGACCGCCTTGGCCGTCCCACCCACCGCGTAGGCCGCGATCCCCGTGGCCGACGCCGGCGGGTAGATGAGGTCGGTCACCGACCGCTGCCCGCCCTGCGCGAGGACCTCCACCGAGCTGCGGTCGAGGTATGCCGTGAAGCTCGCCTCACCGTCGCGCACCGTCACCGGCGCCTTCTCGAGGCTTGCGAAGAGCGCGTTGAACGCCACGTCGCCGCTCCTGGTGCGGTCGACGACGAGCGTGCCGTCACGCCGGACCCCGACCCTCGTGCCGACCGAGCCGTCGGCGCTGCGCCGCAGCACGACGCCTGCCTCGGTCGCGGACCCGAGGGCCACCCGGACCTCGACCCGAGCCACCGTCGCCTCGAGGCCGGTCGGCTTCACGCCGGCCGCGAGCGAGCGCACCTTGGCCTGCTCCTTGTCACGGTTGACGAGCGCCTTCTCGACGGCCGCCACGGGCGTCTGACGCAGCTGGGGCCCGTCCGCGGTCGACACGAGCGACAGCGTGCGCGGCATGGTCATCTGGCCGCGCCACGGGCTCGTGGGGACGTCATGGGCGTACTGCCAGTTGTTCATCCAGCCGATCGTCGTGCGCTGCGAGTCCGGCAGGCCGTTGAACGTCACGCCCGCGTAGTTGTCACGCCCGTGGTCGACCCAGCTCGCCCGCTCGGTGCCGTTCTTCGCCGGGGAGGGTGCGAGCATGAACTGGTCGGCGAGGATGTGGCCCCAGCCGCCGGAGCTGTGGTCGACCACCCGGATCTGCGCCGACCGTCCCTGGAGGTCGGACAGGTCCCACGAGGCCCAGTCGAGCGCCTCGCTGTCCGACCCGGTGCTCGACCGGACGACCTCCCCGCCGACGACGAGGTTGACCGTCGTCTGGGTGTCGCGCGGACCAGCGGCGCTGTCGGAGAACCGGATGTCGTCGACCATGAGGTGACCCCAGTCGCCGCTGCTGTTGTCGTCGCGGACGACGATGCGGGCCTTCTGGCCGATGACCGACCGCGCGTCGATGTGGCGCCAGTCCATGTCGCCCGAGCTGTTGCCGGTGACCGACCCGACGACCCGGTCACCCGAGACGAGCTCGACCACCGTCGGGCCGCTCGCGCCGAGCGGGTGCGCGCCACCGGCGGTGAGCAGGTTGACGTAGCCCCGGGTCACGGTGAACTCGGGCGACACGAACGTGCCAGTCGCGAGGTCGCACCGGTCGGGGACGACGCAGGAGTCGAGCACCTTCTCGCCCTGGTGGTAGGGCAGACCCGAGCTCGTCGCGCCGTAGCCGACGAAGTCACCCGTGGCGCTCCATCCGGCGGGCAGGTGGTTCGCCGGGTCGAGGGTCTCGAAGTCGGTGAAGACCTCACCCCCGGGGTCGCCCTGCGTCGCGCCCGGTACCGCGGGGTGGCGGCCGCCGCCCACGAGGAAGTTGAGGTGGCGCTGGTCGATCGTGAAGCTCGGCGAGGTCAGCTCGCCCTGGGCGGCGTCGAAGTCGACGAAGCTGTTGACGAGCCGCTGGCCGACGTAGCCGGTCACGGTCTGCTGCCCCGGCAGCGAGCCGGCCACGGGCTGGGAGCCGAACGCGGTCCCTGTCGGGGTCCACCCGGCATACCCGTTCTCGAAGCCCTGGAGGAGCGTGCCCTTCGGGGGTTCGTATGTGGCCGGCCCGTCCGCGATGAACGTCGTGCCGTCGAAGTCGCCGACGAAGTACTGCGTGCCCGAGCCGCCGGCGATCCCGCCGGGGTTGAGGCTCACGAGCATGACCCACCTGACCTTGGTGGGGTCGCCGTCGACGGCGAGCGGGAAGAGGTCCGGGCACTCCCAGACACCGCCGGTGGCGTTGCGAGGACCGAACTCGGACAGGCGTGTCCACGCCTTGAGGTCGGTCGATCGCCAGATGAGCACCTTGTGCTCGTTGGCGATCACGGCGACCATCCGCCACTCCTTGGCCGGGGCGTACCAGAAGACCTTGGGGTCGCGGAACTCGCGCGAGCCGATGTCGATGACCGGGTTTCCCGAGTACTTCGTCCAGGTCGTGCCGTCGTCGGTCGACCAGGCGAGCGACTGCGCCTGGATGCCGTCGCGACCGCTGGCCGGGGTGTAGGCGCTGGTGTACATCGCCACGAGCGGCGGGTTCTTCGCCGTGCCGAAGCCGGAGCTGTTGGTTGGTGTCGACGACGACCGAACCCGAGAACACGCCCTCGTTGGCATCGAACGGGATCGCCACGGGCTGCTCGTCCCAGTGGACGAGGTCACGGCTCGTCGCGTGGCCCCAGGACATGTTGCCCCAGCGGTCGCCGAGCGGGTTGTACTGGAAGAACAGGTGGTAGACGCCCTTGTGGAAGACGAGCCCGTTGGGGTCGTTCATCCAGTTCTTCGCGGGGCTGAAGTGGTAGGCCGGACGGTGCTGCGGCGTGTCCGCCGACGCCGGCGCGATGCCGAGCATCGTGAGGGCGGCGACGACGAGCAGGACGACACCGTGGCGGTGGCGCAGGCGTGGACGAGGTGAAGCTGGCATGGACGGTCTCCCCGAGGTATGACAACGTTGTCAACGACGATGAAAAGGGAGACCGGCGGGTACGTCAAACGCAGGAGCCGAAAGTGAGACGCGGGCGCCGGTCGGCCCTTCGTCCCCGGTGGTGGTGGCGGCGGGTGTGGGATTTGAACCCACGAGAGGTCTCCCTCTGGTCGCTTTCAAGGCGACTGCACTAGGCCACTATGCGAACCCGCCCGGTCCACCGGCGAACCGGTGACCGACAGACAGGGTATGCCGGGAGCGCCCCTGACGCGGAACCCGCACCGCATCCTTCGCCGGGTAGGGTCGAGGGCCAACGGAAGGACACCGACACCGATGCCCAGAATGAGTTTCCTCGTCGGCCTCGCGGCCGGCTACGTCCTCGGCGCCCGAGCCGGGAAGCAGCGCTACGAGCAGATCAAGACCGTCTCCGGCAAGGTCTGGCAGAGCGCACCCGTGCAGAAGCAGGTCGCCGTGGCCAAGGAGAGCGCCCGCACCAAGGCCGCTCCCGTCGTCGCCGACTTCGTCGCCGATGCCGCCAAGGCCACGAGCGAGAAGTTGCGCGCCTCGCGCACCGTGCCCTCGCAGGTGAGCGCGGGTCGCGACCGCACGACGGGCGGCGACCCGTGGGTGGCCTCGGCCGGTGCGCGCGACGACGACCCGTGGAGCAGCGCCACCCGGCGTTGAGCGGGGGATCAGCCGGGCTCTGACCACTGTGGGGGCCCGCCTCAGCTCGACTGTCGCACCCCTCCTGCGCCGAGGAGCGCCAGGGACGGGACCGTTCCCGGCCGGGCGAGGTCGGCGAGCAGCACCGCCGTGCCCGCGGCACCGGTGACCAGCGAGACGTCGCCGTCGGCTCCGCGCAGCCCGCAGGGCCACACGCCCGGGTCGACCGGTGCCGCCGAGACGAACGCCGCGGCGGCGGCGAGGGCCCGCTCGCGGTGCTCGGGCACCCCGAGGATGTCCGCGGCGAGCGCGACCACGCCGGCCGGGCCACCGGCCCCGTGGCACAGCGTCCAGCCCGCGGCGACGGTGTCGGGGCCGCCGGTGACGGCCTGCTCGGCCGCGTCACTCATGGCACGCCCGCACCGCTGCACGGCCATCTCGGCCTCGGCGCGGGTCGTGTCGGTCGGCCACGGCACGTCGAGGCCGGCGTCGGCCAGCTCGAGCAGGCGCAGCCGCACGGCCCCGGCCCCCGCGGCACCGTGGCACCACAGGTCGGGCCAGGTCACGTCGCCCTCTCGCAGGTCCGGCCAGCCCCCGCGCACCGGCTCCGCCCACGAGGCCTCCCACGCGAGGGCCTCGCCGGCCAGCTCCAGCGCCGACGGCGCGAGCCGCGGCCACACCGCGGCCGCCTCGGCCAGCGCCCAGGCGATGCCGGAGGCTCCGTGAGCCAGGCCGCACAGCGGTCGCGCGGCCTCACCGGCGAGCCGGTGGTCGGGCCAGCTGCGCCCCCACGGCTCGGCGTGCGAGCGGTGCCTCAGCTCGGCGACGATCGCGGCGGCGTGGGCCTCGTGTCGGCGGGTGCGGGCGAGGGACAGCAGGATCCCGGCGAGACCGTCGGTGAGGTCGCTGCCGTCGGACCAGCCGATGCCGACACCGTTGCGGGCCTGCCGGAGCAGGGACACCCCGGCCTCACCGACGAGCAGTCCGGCCGGGACGTCGGGACCCGCGGGCCGGGTGCGGCGCAGGGACTCGGCGCCCGACGCGGCGAGCTCGGTCGCGTCGTGGCGGTTCAGGGCGGTGCCGAGGTGGGTCAGTGCCCACACCACCCCGGCATCCCCGTCATAGAGGGAGCGCCGGCCCGCAACGACGCCGACGGCCCCCTCAGGGCCCATCTCCCACGTGGGCCACGTCGGGTCACCGGCGTCGTCGATGATCGCGGTCCGCACGAGCAGGTCGACGCAGCGGTGGGCGGCGTCGAGGACGCGATCCCGGTCGTCCTGAGGTTCCGTCCCGGTCACCGCGTCCTGCTCCCCTTGCATCGACACGGCGCTCATCGCCGTGTCCCCCTGTCTTCGTCAGCGACGTGCGGCCTGGATGGGTCCAGACCTCCGCGGCGCATCTCCTCGGCGACGAGGTCGAGCCACGTGCCGGTCCCCACCCCCGCGTCGGGCACCCGTCGGTACGCCGCCACCAGAGTCTCGCACCTCACCTCACCGAAGCTCCGACCGTCCCCCGGGTCCTGCGCCCAGCCGACCCCGTCGGCCAGCCGTTCGGTGAGCGGTGGCGGAGCTCCCTCGGTGAGCCCGGCGACCGCGGCCACCACCGTCTCGCGGCGCTCGTCCCGGCACGTCCCGGCGAGATAGACCACGCAGGCGTCCGGACGCTCGAGCTGGTCCGCGGTGGTGGCGACCTTGAGCAGCCACTCGTCGTCGTCGGCGAGCGCGGCGGTCACCGCCCGCACCACTGCGCCGACGGCCCCGGGACGCGGTCGCAGATAGACGCGCACCAGGTCCTCGGGCACCGCTCTCGGGTCCCATCGACCGCCCCAGGTCCGCCACCACCCCTCCTGGATGACGGACCCGGGGCGGTCGAGTGCCCGTACGCGGTCGCCGACGCGCGGCGGGAAGCCGGGTCGACCCTGCGTCGTGACGTACTCCCCACGGCACAGCGCCCGCCGGCCACCCGGCGTGGCCACCACGACCACGCCGGCGATGCCGGTCGCCACGACCTCGGTGTCGTCGGCGCTCCACCTCGTCGCGGCCGCGTCGGCCGCCCGTGCCGTGCCCGACACGGGAGCGGACCACCGGGGGCGCGGCCCGGTCCGAGGTGGGCGGACGGCATACCAGTCGCGATAGAGCACGTCGGCGGGTGAGGCGTCCTCGGGGGACGCGCGAAGGACGTCGTATGCCGTGAGCACCTGGGTCGCGTGCTCGGGTCGCCAGCCGCTCATGCCGGGTCCCCTTCGGCGGCGGCCGTGGCGCGGGCCAGCAGCCGGGCGACGTCGGCGGCGCCGGCCTCACCGTGGTTGAGGGCCCCCTGCCAGGCGGTCATCAGTGCCCGGACGCAGCGCCACGGGCCGGTGAGCGTGGCGGGTCCGCAAGCGGCCCAGTAGGCGTCGAGACACAGCGCCGCTAGGTCGAGCCCGGGACGCGAGAGGTCGGTGAGCATCGCTGCGGCAGAGGCCAGGTCGTGCTCGGGGGCGCCCACCCCGCCGAGCTCGAAGTCGATGAGTCCCACTCGCACGCCACCCGAGGCGGTGGTCTCGACGATGACGTTCCCGGCCGCGATGTCTCCGTGCACGAGGTGCGTCGGGCGCCACTGGGCACCGGCGGTGTCGATCGCCCGGCGGACCGCGGCATCGTCCAGCCGGGCGAGGACGGCCCGGGTGTCGTCACGCAGCCGTCCGCCCGCCATCGACGGCGGGAGGTCGTCGAGCAACGGCCACGGGGTCGAGGCCCGCGGCAGACCGGAGCCGACGACCGGGTGGCGGTGCAGGCGGGCGAGGGCCCGGCCGAGGTCAGTGGCGACGGGCC
This sequence comes from Knoellia locipacati, assembly GCF_007992835.1. GTDB lineage: Bacteria > Actinomycetota > Actinomycetes > Actinomycetales > Dermatophilaceae > Knoellia > Knoellia locipacati. The sequence goes on along the minus strand of NZ_BKBA01000008.1, from coordinate 2,501 downwards.
GCAGGACGGCGTCTCCGCCCACACCCCCGAGCTCGACGCCGGGCAGTGCGGTCATCCACACCGACCCCGGTCCTCCCTGCAGGATCGGGGTCGGTGCGAGCCGGAGGGGCGCGATGGCGCGCAGGATGCTCGCCTCGACGCCGACGGTGTCGTCACCGTCGAGGGAGGCGGCCGTCCCCGGCTGCTTGACGTAGCCCACGGCCACCCCGGCGCGCTCGATGACGTGCACCGGGTTGCTGCGCGACACGGGCCGCACGTGCACGCGGCCGGCGCGGACGTCCGCCACGGGGACGAGCCCGTGACGGACGGCCGAGCCGAGCAGGCCGGGGGACGAGACCACGGTCAGGCACCACCCGGAGCGCCGGTGCCACCGGCTCCGCTGCCACCGGCTCCGGAGTCGAGCGCGTCGACCTCCTCGAGGGCGGCGCGGTAGCCGGTCCAGAAGGCCTCGTCGGCGGCGGACTCGATCTCCTCCGCCGAGGCGCCGTAGCCACCCTGCTGCCCACCGCGGACCCACTGGTCGATCGGCGGGCGCTCCCACTCCCCACCACAGGCCCGGGTCGGCAGCGTGCAGCCGGGCCGGGTGACCTCGAGGTCGCAGACGACCGGGCGGGTGACGAAGTCGCAGATCGCCGGCCGGGTGACGAAGGTCGGGCAGAGAGCCGGGATCCGGGTCCGGATCGTCGGACACGTGACCGCGGGGTGCGTCTTGAGGCAGATCGCGATCCGCGAGGTGAAGCACGCCGAGATCGGCCGGGTGACGAGCGTGGTCGGCACGGCCAGGTCGACCCCGAGCTCGTCGAGCGCGGCCTGGATCGGGTTGGCGAACGTCATCGACCCGTCGTTGCTGCCGGCGAAGAGGAGGCCGACGACGTTGCGTGAGGTGTCGAGGACGACCGAGCCCGAGTCGCCGTGGTCGGAGAACCGCGGGTTGCGCGTGGTGTCGGTGTCGATCCGGATCTGGTGGCGCAGGGTGCGGGACCCCACGTCGCTGCCGTAGTCGATCGTCACCGTGAAGTCGGTCGACGCGACCGTGCCGAACGTGTGCTCGGTGGTCCGGCCACGCTTCTGGACGGCCATGCCGACCGTCGCCGCCGTGCTGCCGTTGACGTCCCCGACACCGGTGACGGTCGCCGTCCACGGCTCGGTGGTGTCGACGGTGATGACGGCGCCGTCGGTGCTGTCGGAGAGGACGGCGCGGGTCAGCGACCCGAACTCCCCCGTGGGCGCACCACCGTCGACGAGCGAGGGCTGGACCATGCGGTCGCCGACGGTCCACGTGTTGTTGACGCACGCGACGTGGAAGTTCGTCATCGCCATGGTGGCGCCGGTGGCCCGGTCACGGACCATCGCACCCAGCGTGCCGACGAACACGTAGTTGCCCGGCGCCGGGACGTCCGGCGGCGTCAGGAAGACGGAGCGTCGCGGCCCGATGCCGATCCCACCGGCGAGCGTCGGGTAGTCCGCCGGGTCGACGAACAAGTCGGCGTCGTCGACCTGGCGGAACGCCGGCTGGAGCTCGATGACGAGCTCCTGGACGTCGGTCTTGACGCCATCGATCTCCTTGGGGATGAGTGCGCCCTTGCCGAGCTTGGACTTCGGCTTCTTCTTCTCGACGAAGACGACGATGCTCAGCTCGCCGGTCTTCCTCCCCCCGGTCTCCTTCTCGGCGATGTCGACCCCGACGACCCCCGGCGTGGCGATGAGCTGGTCCTCGACGGACTCCTTCACCGGACGGATCGCTGCGCGCTGCGCGGCCTGTTCCGACTGTGTGGCCATGACTGCTCCTTCACGAGTGTGCGGGGCCGCCCCTGTACGACCCCGACAGCGACAAGGAGTCCGGCGGCCGGCGCCAGATACATGGCCACGGGGACGAATTCGCACACAAAGATGTGCCGAAGAGGTATCTGGGCGGCTTGCCCAAACTCCTGACGTGGTGACCGCCCACTCCCTACGCTGAACTGACGGCACCAGCCGCCGCGAGTCAGCAGGCAGAGCTCTCGGAAGGCACCGATGAACCACGACGAGCGGCCCGAACGGGCCATGCGACGCATCCCCACCACCGTCATCCCCGGCACGGCGGTCCGGCGACTGGGCGTCCGCCTCCTCGACCCGACCACGGCGGTCCGGGTCGACGGACGCGTGCCCGAGCCCACGGCATACGTCGGGGACGTCCTGCTCGTGAGCGGCCTGCTGGGACCGGAGTTCGACGACCGCTTCCGCTCGCTCGAGGAGGCGGCCAAGGAGGTCGGGTATGCCGTGGAGCCGGTTCCCGACGACACGCTCCTGGGCTTCGCTCGCGAGAACGGGATCCTCGAGCAGCTCGATGCGGTGGGGCACACCGCGATCCGGCTCGTCGCCACGCAGCGCAACGCCCCGCCGGCCGACGCGTGGGAGGTCCTCCAGTCGGCGCGCGCACGCGGCGTGCAGGGTGTCGGCCTCGCCCACGTCATGACGGCCAGCGGCTGGGGCGACGGCATCGGGTGGGGCGACGGCATCGG
>NZ_BKBA01000007.1 GCF_007992835.1 Knoellia locipacati | reverse complement strand
GTGGGGCGACGGCATCGGTGGTGGATCCGGCGGCCGGTTCCCCGTCGTGTGGTCCGCGCCGGTCCCGAAGGCGTCGGTCGAGGACGGCCCGGTCGTCGCCGTGCTCGACACCGGCCTGGGCGCGCACCCGTGGTTCGACACCGGGGTCGAGCGCCACCCGGACGGATCGGCGTCCTCGCTCGGCGTGACGTTCCCCGCCGGCCACGATCCCGAGGACCACGGTGTGACGATCGACCCGGTCAACGGCCACCTCGACCGCCTCGCCGGACATGGCACCTTCATCGCGGGCGTCATCCGCCAGCACTGCCCCGACGCCCGGATCCTGTCGGTCCCGGTCATGTGGGGCGACGGGGTGGCCGACGAGGTCGACGTCGTTCGCGCGCTCACCGGCCTCTATGCCCGCCAGCTGATCGCGACCCGCGACGGCGACCCCACCCGGGCCGTCCACGTCGTCACGCTGTCGCTGGGCTACCGGCACGAGACCCCCGGCGCGTTCGACGACGAGGAGGCACTCTTCCGGGTGCTGCGCGGCCTCGCCGCCCTCGGCGTCACGGTCGTGGCGGCCGTCGGCAACGACGCGAGCGACGTCGAGTTCTTCCCCGCGGCCTACGCCGCGCAGGTCACGACCGGCGCACCGATGGTGAGCGTCGGCGCCCTGAACCCCGATCGACGCACCGTCTCGGTCTACTCGAACACCGGACCGTGGGTGCAGGCCTACCTCGCGGCGACCTCGGTCGTGAGCACCATGCCGACGACGTTCAACGCCTCGCGCCGTGGCCAGGTGCTCCAGCCGGCCGACGCGACGGCCATGCCCGCCGTGCCCACCCGCGGCGCCGTGGACACCGACGACTACAGCGGCGGCTTCGGCGTGTGGAGCGGGACGTCGTTCGCGGCGCCTGCCCTGGCCGGCGACATCGCCCGGGGGCTCGGCACCCGGCTGGCCAAGGGCGCCGACGAGCTCGGTGAGCGCGCCCGCAAGGTCGTGGCCGCGGTGCTCGAGACCGCAGGCAAGGCGCTGGAGGAGACACCGTGAGCACCGGCCGGACCGACCGGCCGGAGCAGGCCGGACAGACCGCGCCCAGTCTGGCCGTCGCTGCGGCACAGGCGTTCTCGCGCCACCGTGACGGCGACTCGAGCGCCATGGACCGGCTCGTTGACGACGTGACACCGCTGCTCTGGCACACCGCGCGGTCCCAGGGCGCCGACCGCGCCACGGCCGAGGACGTCGTCCAGACGACCTGGCTGCGGCTCGTCGAGCACACCCATGACATCGCCGACCCGCAGGCCGTCCTCCAGTGGTTGCTCATGACGACCAAGCGCGAGGCATGGAGCGCCGTGCGCCGCGGGCGACGCACCGTCCCGCGCGAGCCGTGGGACGAGCCGCCGACGAGCGACCCGACCGCGCCGGCGGCCTCCCCCGACCCGGCGCTGGCCTCCGAGGAGTCCGAGCTCGCCCGCGCCATCTGGCAGCACATTGAGAGCCTGCCCGCACGCTGCCAGCAGCTGCTGCGGCTCGTCGCGTTCGTCGACCGCCCCGACTACTCGGTGGTGAGCGCGAGCCTCGGCATCCCCGTCGGGAGCATCGGCCCCACCCGCGGCCGGTGCCTGGCCAAGCTCCGGCTGGCCCTCACGGCAGACCCCACCTGGGAGGTGACGGCATGACGCCCACGAACGACACCGAGGACCTGCTCGCCGGCCAGCCGATGGATGCGGACGACGAGCGCGCCCTCGCGCTGGTCCGCGACCACCTCTCCGCCGTCGACCCCGTCCCGCCGGGCCTCACCGGACGGGTGAAGTTCGCGATGACCGTCGCCAGCCTCGAGGCCGAGGTCGCCCACCTCATCAACGAGGGCTCGATGGCCGGGACGGTCCGCACCACCGAGTACGACCGGGCCACGACCGTGACCTTCGAGAGCGACGGGCTGAGCATCATGGTGACGCTCGAGGAGGCCGACCGCGGCACGACGACCGTGCGCGGGTGGGTCACCTCGCCCGGCGCCGAGGTCGAGCTGCGCGAACGGTCACGATCGGCGGTGACGACCGCCGACGACGAGGGTCGCTTCGTCTTCGAGGGTGTCGAGCGCGGCACCGTCCACCTCGTCATCCGCCACCACGACGAGCCGGGCACCCGCCCGGTCATCACCCCCGGGATCGAGATCTGAGGAAGCGCCGACGACCACGCTCGACACGATCCGCAACCTGCACCAGCTCGGCCAGGCCGAGAACTCGGCGGGGCACTACCGGCGCGCCGATGCGGCACTGTCCCGTGCCCTCCACACGATCGACGAGGTTGACTCGTCGGGGGCCGAGTCGGACGAGGAGCTCGCGCAGCTCCGTGCCCGGATCCTCATCACCCGGGCCGTCTCGCGTCTGGGGATCGACGGCCCCGAGGCCGCCCTGACGATGCTCGCCGGCGTGCAGGACCTCGCCCGCGAGCACGGGGTGCCGCTGCTCGAGGTGCTCGCCCACCTCCAGGCCGGGGCGATCCACGTCATGAGCTCGAACTGGATCGCCTCCCTCGACGAGCTCCGCCACGTCGGCCCGCACCTCGACGCCCTCGTGCCACGCGAGCGCTGCTCGGCCCTGCTCAACCGCGGGCTCGCCGCCGTCTCGCTCGGGGAGCTGGACGAGGGTCGCGCGGACCTCGACGAGGCGCTGGCCCTCGCCGTCGAGCACGGACTGCCCGCCCAGGAGTACAAGGCGCGCCACAACCTCGGGTGCCTCGCCTACCTCGCCGGAGACATCCCCGGCGCCCTCACCCTCATGCGTGAGGCCTCCGAGATGCCGGTCGACATCACGACGGCGCGCGGCCTGCTCGACCTCGGCAACGTCCTCCTCGACGCCGGGCTCATCGACGAGGCCGAGACCGTCCTCGAGCGTGGGCTGGCCGCGGCCCGTCGCGACCGGCAGCCGCTCGAGCGCGGTGACGTCCAGCTCGACCTCGCCCGCTCGGCGCTCCTGCGCGGGGACGTCGGTCAGGCCCGGGTCCGCGCCGGGCACGCGGTGCGGACCTTCCGCGCGCTCCACGCCGACCGTCGGACCGAGGAGGTCGAGCTCTTCGGCGCCGCGGTCGACCTCGGCGTCGGACGCAACCTCACCCGCGCGGCACGGGTCGCGGCGAAGTGGGCGACCTCCTCGCCCGTCACCCCGTCCGAGCGGCTCGCCACGCGCATCCGCATCGAGGTGGCCCTCGACCGTCACGACCACGAGGCCGCACGCACCGACCTCGCCCGGCTCGTCACCGACCAGCCCCAGCCCCTCGGAGCCCGCCTCCACGAGCACCTGCTCGCCTCACGGCTCGCCTCGGCGGAGGGCGACAGTGCCCGGGCCACCGGGATCCTCGAGGAGGCCGCCGCCCAGCTCGCCCTCGAGCAGGGTGGGGTGCACAGCATGGAGATCCGGGCCGGGCTGGCGTTCCACGCCGCCCGCATCCGGGATGCCGACGTGGCCTCGGCGACCGACTCGGGCTCGCTGCCGCACGTCTTCGAGAGCGTCGAGCGCTGGCGTGCCGCCTCGCACCGGGCACCGCCACTGCGCCCCCCGGACGACGAGCGCACCGCGGCCCTCGTCGCGCGGCTCCGGCGGCTGCGGCAGCTCGGCCCCGACGACGACACCCCCCTGTCGAGCATCCAGCGCGAGGCCGTCGTCCTCCAGGACGAGATCACCGAGCGGCTGCGGGCGGCCCGCGGTGACCGGGCGGAGGCCGACGTGCGGGCCGTGGGCTTCGAGCAGACGGCCCGCACCGCGGACGAGCGCGACGCGACGCTCGTGACGTTCCACGAGGTCCGCGGGACCGTGGTGCGGCTCGTCCTCGGCGGGGGTTGCGTGAGCCAGAGCGTGCTCGGCCCGGTGCGCGCCATCGCGACGGCTACCGCCAGGCTCACCTCCGACGTGCGGGCCGCAGCGGTGGCGCGACCCTCCATGGCAGCCTTCCTCGCCCGTGCCCGCGAGTCGTCGCTGCGCGAGGTCGACACCCTGCTGTTCCGCGGGGTCGACCTCGCCGGCACCGTGGTCGTCGTGCCCACAGTGGCGCTGGCGTCGCTCCCCTGGCGGGCCCTGCCCTCGCTGCGCGACCATCCGGTCGTCGCCGCGCCCTCGGCCACCGCGTGGGTGCGCCGACCCGTCACCGCGGGACGCGCGCCCGTCGTCGCGGCGCTGTCCGGACCCGGCCTACCCCGGGCCCACGAGGAGGTGCGGGCGGTCGCGCAGGCGTGGGGACGGCATACGGGAGCGACGTCCGGGACCACCACGACCGGGTATGCCGTCTCCGCGGACGTGCGCTCCGCGCTCTCGACCGCGAGCGTCGTGCACCTGGCCGCGCACGGGCACCACGTCGACCAGAGCCCGCTCTTCTCGTCGCTCGACATGGCTGACGGGCCGGTCTTCGCGCACGAGCTGCGGGCGCCACTGGCGGCCGAGCTCGTCGTGCTGTCGGCGTGCGACGTCGGACGCAGCCGCGGGCGGCCCGGGGACGAGCCGCTGGGGCTGGCGGCGGCCCTGCTGGGGCTCGGGGCGCAGTGCGTCGTCGCCGCGACCAACCCGGTGCACGACGAGGTGGCTGCCGCCGCGATGGTCGACCTGCACGAGCGGCTCGTCGGTGGCACCGACGTCGCGACGGCCCTGCAGCAGACCGCGGTGGCGGTGCCGGGCGGCGAGGCGTTCTGCGCCTACGGCAGCACCTGGTCCCGTGGTGAACTCACCAATTCCTCCCCTCCGCCACGGACGCGCTAGGCGTCAGCGTGACGACGGGGAGGAATTGGTGAGTTGAGCACCGTCAGATGAAGAGGGCGGGCTCGTTGAACAAGGCCTCGTAGGGGTCCTCGCCGGGGTGTCCGGGGAAGCGGACCCGCGCCGGGATGCCGGTGGCGATGGCGCCGTCGGGGACGTCCTTGACGACGACCGAGTTCGCGCCGATCTGGACGTCGTCGCCGACCTCGATTGGTCCGAGGATGCGAGCGCCGGCCCCGATGGTGACGCGGCTGCCGACGGTCGGGTGCCGTTTGACCTTGGCGAGCGAGCGGCCGCCCAGGGTGACGCCGTGGTAGAGCATGACGTCGTCACCGACCTCCGCCGTCTCACCGATGACGACACCCATGCCGTGGTCGATGAAGAAGCGCTTGCCGATCGTCGCGCCCGGGTGGATCTCGACGCCCGTCACCGCGCGGGTGGCCGTAGACAGCACCCTCGCCGCGGGCTTGAGGTGCTCGCGCTCCCACAGCTTGTGGGCGAGCCGATGGGACCAGATCGCGTGCAGGCCGGGGCTGTTGAGCACGAGGTCGGTGCGCGAGGCCGCCGCGGGGTCGCGCGCCACGGCGGCGTCGACGTCCTCACGAACGCTCGCCGCGGCCCGCTGGAGGCGGGACCGCAGGCGAGCGAACGGCATACCGGCTGGTGGTGTCGTGAGCATCGCGTCAGTCGACGAGACCCTCGAAGAGCACGGTCGAGAGGTAGCGCTCGCCGAAGCTCGGGATGATGACGACGATCGTCTTGCCGGCGTTCTCGGGGCGGGTGGCGACCTGGTTGGCGGCGGCGAGCGCGGCGCCGGAGGAGATACCGACGAGCAGGCCCTCCTGCGTGGCGGCCTTGCGGGCCCACTCGACCGCGGTGGTGGCGTTGACGTCGATGACCTCGTCGTAGACGTCGGTGTCGAGGATCTCGGGGACGAAGTTGGCGCCGATGCCCTGGATCTTGTGCGGGCCGGGCTGGCCGCCGTTGAGGATCGCGGACTCCTCGGGCTCGACGGCGATGACCTTGACGTCGGGGTTGCGCTCCTTGAGCACCTGGCCGACACCGGTGATGGTGCCGCCCGTGCCGATGCCCGCGACGACGATGTCGACCTTGCCGTCGGTGTCGCGCCAGATCTCCTCGGCGGTCGTCTTGCGGTGGATCGCCGGGTTGGCCTCGTTGGCGAACTGGCGGGCGAGGACCGCGCCCTCGCGCTCGGCGACGATCTCGTCGGCCTTGGCGACGGCACCCTTCATGCCGGTGGCCGGGTCGGTGAGGACGAGCTCGGCGCCGTAGCCCCGCAGCAGCGCGCGGCGCTCCTTCGACATCGACTCGGGCATCGCGAGGACGACTTTGTAGCCGCGGGCCGCGCCGACCATCGCCAGCGCGATACCCGTGTTGCCCGACGTCGCCTCGACGATCGTGCCGCCCGGGGGCAGCTCACCGGAGGCCTCCGCGGCGTCGACGATCGCGACACCGATGCGGTCCTTGACCGAGCTCGCCGGGCTGTAGAACTCGAGCTTCGCCGCGACCGTCGTGCCCTCCGGGGCCTCGATGATCCGGTTGATCCGCACGAGCGGGGTGTTGCCGACGGCCTGGGTGACGTCCTCGAGGATGGGCATGAGGTCTCCGTTGCTTCGTGTCGCCCGGCGCTGTCGCCGGTGGGCGGGTGGGTCGATGTGTCGTGCCAGTGTCCCAGAAACGTGGGCACTGCTTATGTGCATTCCAACACCACGTTATCCCTCGACGTTCCCGTCCCGGCTCCCGATCTCGTGCGCGTTCGCCCGCAGGCCTCGGTATGCCGTCCGCGCCCCTGCCGTGGACGCCCTCCGCCGACCGTCCGCGGGCACCTCCCTTGGGAGGGTGCGCGGGCGCCGGGGCGCACCTACGGTCGAGGGACACGACGACGAGGAGCTGAGCATGCGCATCGGGTACACGTTGATGACCGAGCAGAGCGGACCGAAGGACCTGGTCCGCTGGGCCGTGGGCGCCGAGGAGGCGGGCTTCGACTTCGAGGTCATGAGCGACCACTACTTCCCGTGGCTGTCGTCGCAGGGGCACGCGCCGTATGCCTGGAGCGTCCTCGGGGCCGTGGCTCACGCGACCGAACGGGTCGACCTCATGACCTACGTGACCTGCCCGACGATCCGCTACCACCCGGCGGTCGTCGCGCAGAAGGCCGCGACCGTGCAGCTGCTCGCCGACGGGCGCTTCACCCTCGGCCTGGGCAGCGGCGAGAACCTCAACGAGCACGTCGTCGGCGAACGCTGGCCGGCCGTGGCGACGCGGCAGGACATGCTCGAGGAGGCGATCGAGGTGATCCGGGCGTTGCACACCGGTGAGCTCGTCGACCACCACGGCGAGCACTTCCGCGTGGAGTCGGCCCGCATCTGGGACCTGCCCGACGGCGGTGTGCCGATCGGTGTCGCGGTGAGCGGCGAGGAGTCGATCGCCCGGTTCGCCCCGCTGGCCGACCACCTCGTCGCCGTGGAGCCCAAGGCCGAGCTCGTCGAGGGGTGGAACGCGACGGAGGGCGCGCCGACGATCGGCGGCGCGGCCCGCGCGATCGGCCAGATCCCGATCTGCTGGGACCCCGACGAGAAGGCTGCGATCGAGCGGGCGCACGACCAGTTCCGGTGGTTCGCCGGGGGGTGGGCCGTCAACGCCGACCTGCCGACGACGGCCGGGTTCAACGGCGCAACCCAGTTCGTGCGCCGTGAGGACGTCGCCGGGTCGATCCCCTGTGGTCCCGACCTCGACGCCATCGCCGAGGCCGTGGCCGAGTTCGACACGGCCGGGTTCACCGACCTGGCGCTGGTCCAGATCGGTGGCGAGCACCAGGAGCGGTTCCTCGCCGAGGCCGCCGGGCCGTTGCTCGAGCGACTGCGCTCCTGAACGGCCCGGGCGGCGCCCGGCACTCCTATCCTGTGCGGATGATCGTGGAAGGTGTCGTCATCGCCCTCGGCATCTCGCTGGTGAGCTTCGTCGTCTCCCGTGTGCGGGGAGCCCGCGCGGGACGGCTCGAGCGGCAGACGATGGGCCAGCAGCAGCGCCTGCTGCCCGAGGGCGAGTTCGCGGTCTGGCCGCTGCGTCGGCTCATGGCCACGCGGCAGCCGTCCCGTGTCCGGGTCGAGGGCGGGCAGGTCTCGTGGTTCGCCCCGGGCTCCACCCAGCCCGAGTGGCAGTCACCTGCCGACCGGGTCGGCGTGCGGATCCTCGCGCCGACGCGCTGGGTCGACGTCACCCGGGTCCGGCTGCAGCCGCCGACCGGTGAGCCCGTGACCCTGCGGGTCAGCCGCGAGCTGCAACGTCCGGTGGGCCCGCTCGACCAGCGCTACGAGCGGCGGCTCGGGGGCTACCTCGCGTCGTTCGTCGAGACACTCGGTCGCAACGGCGCCACGATCGGCTGACCTGCTGGCAGTCTGACCCGCATGTCCTCACCCACCCATGCCCTCCTCACCACCGCGCCGCCGGAGCTCGTCGCCGGCGCCGTCGCGGAGCCGGCGCTCGTGGGGCGCCTCGACGGCTGGACCGTCGTCGGGCTGAGTCCCCACATCACGAGCTTCCCCACCGAGACCGCGACGCGGATCAGCAAGGCCACGCAGCACCGCGTCCTCGGCGTCCTCGACCTCGGGTCGACCATCGCGGTCTGCACGGCCGTCAACACGAGCTCGGCGACGATGATGTGGAGCGCGGGGTGGCAGCCGCCGACCGGGTCGGGGCTCACCCGCTTCCAGAAGCAGTGGGCCGCCAACGCCGGACAGCTCGCGGCCCAGCTCGGCCGGCCGGAGCTCACGCCCCAGCTCGCCGACACCCTCATCCTCGACCCGCGGCCCGAGGTCTGGCCCGACCTGTCGACCCGCGTCCTGCTCGGCGTCGTCGACCTCCTCGGCATCCCCCGCGAGGCGCTCGGCGTCTCGGCGGTCGACCCCGGACCGCTCACCGACGTCGTGCGCGCGGAGCCCGCGGCCAAGCGGGGCCTCTTCCGCCGTCGCTGACCCCCGCTGTTCGGCCGCTGTGCGCTGCCCGGACCCGCGCCCCCCGTTCCGCGCAATACCGTCAAGCGCGTGACGGGCGGGGGCGCTGGTGGTGCACTTGACGCATGCGGTCGGCCATCCGCGCCCACAGGGGAGGCAGGCTCGCGTGCCCCGTGCCGGCATCGGTCGTGGCGGCGTCCCTCGCGGTGGCGTGTCTCGCAGTGGCCTCCCTCGCGGCGTGCACCCCGGCGGACCACCAGGACTCCTCGCTCGCGTGGTCGTCGTGCGGCAGCACGGTGGACACCAAGGCGCTGGGCGTCCCGGTCGAGCAGATGGCCCGCCTCGACCTCAGCTGTGCCGGGCTGACGGTCCCCCTCGACCGCACCGGCGCCACGTCCGGCGAGGTCGAGGTCCGGCTGCTGCGCATCTCGCGGCGCAGCGACGAGGCTCGACCGCCGCTGCTCCTCATCGCCGGCGGGCCCGGACAGTCCGGGGTCGACAACGCCGCCGTCCTCGTCGGATGGCTGCCCGGCGAGATCCTCGACTCCTTCGACGTCATCGGGTTCGACCCGCGCGGCGTCGGCAGGTCCGACCCCATCGCCTGCGTCGGCCGACGGCCGGAGACACCGATCCTCGACCTGTCGACCGATGCCGGGTATGCCGCGGCGACCACCGTCGCGCGGTCGTGGGCGCAGGAGTGCAGCACCACGCTGGGTGAACGCGCCCGCCACTACTCGACGACCGCGACGGCCGAGGACATCGAGGCGATCCGGTTCGCCCTCGGCGTGGACCGGCTGCGCTACGTCGGGTGGTCCTACGGCGCGAAGCTCGGGGCGGAGTACGCCCGGCTCCATGCCGACCGGGTCGAGGCCGCGGTCCTCGATGCACCGACCGACCCCGACGTCGCGTGGACCGAGATGATCCGGCGCCAGGTCGACGGGTTCGAGAGCGCCTTCGGCCGGTTCGCCGACTGGTGCGAGGGTCGGTCCGAGTGCGCCGCCCTCGGCGACGTGCGGGCCTTCGTCCCGGCGCTCGTGCGCAGGGCGGAGCAGTCGCCGATCACTAGCCTGCGCCGGTCGGACCTCACGGGCACGACGGGGTCCGACGTCGTCGACGGTGTCGTCGCCGCGCTCTACGACGACGCCCGCTGGCCCGATCTCGCGGCGACCCTCACCGAGTCCGCCGCCGGCGACTCCGGTGGGCTGAGAGCCTTGGCCGAGGCCACCGTCCGGCCCCGTCCGGAGGGGGACGAACCACCGGACACGCAGGCCCAGGCGCAGTACGTCATCAACTGCAACGACACCGACGACGACCCCACCGAGGTAGAGGTGCGGACCGCGGCCGCCCGACTCGTGCGCGACGACCCGACGTTCGGCGCGTGGGGGTCCTTCAACCTCCTCGGCTGCGCCTTCTGGGACGTCCCGCGCACGCCCCTCCCGCCATCGTCGGCCGCGACACCGCGCCCCCTCCTTGTCGTCGGGACCCGGCACGACCCGGCCACCCCCTACGTCGGCGCCGAGCGGATGACCGACCTCCTGGGGCATGCCGTCCTCCTCAGCTGGGAGGGCGAGGGCCACACCGCCTTCGGTCGCAGCCGGTGCATCGGCGAGTACGTCGTCGACTACCTCGTCGACCTCCGTGTGCCTGCGGTGGGGACGACGTGCCCCGCGGGGGCCTGAGCCGCCACGCGCCCCGGTGCTGACGACAAAGCTGCAGGTCCACGGCATACGGGCAGGCGTCGTGAGTCGTGCCACAACGGGTGCGAGCGTCGTCACTGATCAGGAGGCGTCCGCTCGGCCGACATTAGACTCGCGGCCATGTCCGCGCTCCAGATCGTCGCCTCCGCCATCTGCTTCCCGCTGATGCTCGTGGGGTGGGCCCTGCTCTTCCGCCAGATCGGGCGCTTTGTCGCGCTCTACCGTGTGGGACAGGCGGATCCGCGCCGGACCGACTCACCGATGTCGCGCTCGGTGACCCTGGCCAAGGAGTTCCTCGGGCACACCCGGATGTCACGGCTGCCGGTCGTCGCGGTGGCGCACTGGTTCACGGCACTGTCGTTCATGCTGCTCTTCGGCACGCTCGTCAACGCCTTCGGGCAGCTCATCAAGCCGGAGTGGCAGCTGCCGGTCATCGGGCACTTCCCGCCCTACGAGTGGCTCACCGAGGTCTTCGCGTGGACCGGCCTCGTCGGCATCGTCGTGCTCATGGTCATCCGCCAGCTCAAGCACCCGCGCTCGGCGGCCGGTGCGAACGGGCGGCGCTCCCGGTTCTTCGGGTCGACCTGGTGGCAGGCCTACTACGTCGAGCTCACCATCCTCGGCGTCACGCTCTGCATCCTCACGCTGCGTGTCCTCGAGGCCGCACTGACCAAGGTCCAGCACCCGGAGGAGTCGATCGGGCTCCACTTCCCACTCACCGGCTGGCTGTCGGGGGTCTTCTCGGGGCTGTCGGTCGACGGGCTCGAGACGTGGATCGTCCTCGTCGCGACGGTCAAGATCATCATCTCGTTCGCGTGGATGATCACCATCTCGCTCACCCCCACGATGGGTGTCGCCTGGCACCGCTTCCTCGCCTTCCCCAACATCTGGTTCAAGCGCGAGGCCTCGGGCCGGACCGCGCTCGGCAACCTCAAGCCGATGACGATGGGCGACGGACAGCCGTTCTCGATGGAGGCCATGGAGGCACTTCACGGCGACGAGGACACTGAGTCCGAAGAAGAGCCGGTGCTCGGCGTCGGCAAGGTCGAGGACTTCACCTGGAAGGGCCTGCTCGACTTCTCCACCTGCACCGAGTGCGGCCGCTGCCAGTCGCAGTGCCCCGCGTGGAACACCGACAAGCCGCTGTCGCCCAAGATGCTCATGATGACGCTGCGAGACCACGCCAACGCGAAGTCGCCGTGGCTCACCGCCTCCGAGGAGGCCCGCGCGTCACTCCCGGCGGCCACGACGGCGCTCGCGGAGCTCCCCCTCATCGGGCAGACCGGCTACGACATCGACAACCCGCTCACGGCATACAACCCGCATGGTCCGGACGCGGTCATCGACGAGGACGTCCTGTGGTCGTGCACCACCTGTGGCGCCTGCGTCGAGCAGTGCCCCGTCGACATCGAGCACGTCGACCACATCGTCGACATGCGCCGCTACCAGACGCTCATCGAGTCGGCGTTCCCCTCCGAGCTCGGTGGGCTGTTCAAGAACCTCGAGTCCAAGGGCAACCCGTGGGGCATGGGTGCGCGCGCCCGTCTCGACTGGGCCAAGGACCTGCCGTTCGAGGTCAAGATCCTCGGCAAGGACGTCGAGTCGGCGTCCGAGGTGGACTGGCTGTTCTGGGTCGGCTGCGCCGGTGCCTACGAGGACCGCGCCAAGAAGACGACGCGCGCGGTCGCCGAGCTGCTCGACACCGCTGGTGTGTCGTTCGCGGTGCTCGGTGACGGCGAGACCTGCACCGGCGACTCCGCCCGTCGCGCCGGCAACGAGATCCTCTTCTCGATGCTCGCCGAGCAGAACATCGAGACGCTCAACGACGCCGGCGCCCAGAAGATCGTCGTCACCTGCGCCCACTGCTTCAACACGATCAAGAACGAGTACCCCGACCTCGGCGGTCGCTTCGAGGTCGTCCACCACACGCAGCTGCTCAACCGGCTCGTGCGCGACAAGAAGCTCGTGCCGGTCGCGCGTCCGTCCGACGCTCCCGGCATGTCGTCGGCCAAGAACGCCGCCTCGACCGCTCCTTCTGTCACGTATCACGACCCCTGCTACCTCGGTCGCCACAACGGTGTCTACGCCCCGCCGCGCGAGCTCATCGGCGCCCTGCCCGGCGTCGAGCTGCGTGAGATGGAGCGCTCCAAGGAGAAGTCGTTCTGCTGCGGCGCCGGCGGCGCTCGCATGTGGATGGAGGAGAAGCTCGGCGGTCGCATCAACATGAACCGCACCGAGGAGGCCTTGGCCACCGGTGCCGAGCGGATCGCCATCGGCTGCCCGTTCTGCCGCGTCATGATCTCCGACGGGTTGACGGCGAAGCAGTCCGAGGGTGTCGGAGAGGACGTCGAGGTCGTCGACGTCGCGCAGATGCTGCTCGCTGCCGTGCGTCGTGGTTCGGAGACGGACTCCGACGAGGGTTCCGTGGACGAGTCGGCTGCCGCTGCGGTCGCTTCCGAGTCGGCCGAGTATGCCGGCCAGTCCGGTTCCGCTGCTCCTGCCGGTGCCGCTGCGGCTGGTGCCGCGGCTGCAGGCGGCGCTGCAGCTGCGACCACGGCGGACGAGTCCGAGAAGGACGACAGCGCTCAGGCCGAGACGACCCGGGCCGAGACCCCGGTCGCCGACATCGAGGCAGACCCGTGGGACGAGCCCGCCCCTGCCGCCAAGGCTGCCGAGCCGGAAGCACCCAAGACCGAGGCGCCCGCTGCCGCCGCCGAAGCAGACCCGTGGGACGAGCCTGCGCCATCTGCGGCCAAGACCGCAGAGCCCGAGGCCCCGACCTCGGCTGCTCCGGCCGAGGATGTCGACCCGTGGGACGAGCCGTCCGTTCCGGACTCGAAGGCGGAGACGCCCCAGACCGAGGCGAAGGCATCAGCCTCCGAGGGCGCCCCCTCGCCCGAGAAGATGGAGACCGCGGCCGCGGCCTCGACCGACGACGTCGACCCGTGGGATGAGCCAGCCACCCCAGCGGCTGCGACCCCCAAGGCCGATGCCGAGGACGCGAAGGCTGAGAAGTCCACGCCCGAGTCGACCGAGACCCCAGCTTCTGCAGCAGCGGCTGATGACGTCGACCCGTGGGACGAGCCCGCCGCACCCGCGGCTGCGACTTCCAAGGCCGACGCCGACAAGCCGCAGGCCACAGAGCCCGACACCGCCATCGACGCGCCCGAGGCCGAGTCGACCGAGGTACCCGCCACGGCCGCAGCCGCCGACGACGTCGACCCGTGGGACGAGCCCGCCACCCCAGCGGCTGCCGCGCCCACGGCCGATGCCGATGCCGATGCCGATGAGCCGCAGGCCCAGGAGCCCGACACCGCCACCGACGCGTCCACGGCCGAGTCGACCGAGGCACCCGCCACGGCCGCAGCCGCCGACGACGTCGACCCGTGGGACGAGCCCGCCACCCCAGCGGCTGCCGCGCCCACCGCCGCTGCCGACGAGTTGCAGGCCCACGAGCCCGACACCGCATCCGCGGCGGACTCCGAGGAGACGACGACGGAGCCCGAGGCACACGAGGCGGATGCGACCGAGGGTGACGACACGGAGGAGGAGTCGCCGGCGCCCGTGGCAGCGCAGTCCGACGTCGCGAACCGTGACGAGCTGCTCGCCTCGCCCGACCCGTGGGACGACGCCGACGACCTCTCGGAGCGCGCCAGCCTGACCACCGACGCCGCCACCGCGGCCTCCAACGCCGACGAGCAGCCTTCGTCGGACGTCGAGGGCGAGACCTCCGAGGTCGAGCCCGAGGACACGACCGATGTCGAGTCCGAGGCCGAGTCCAAGGTCGCGTCCGACGCCGACCCCGATGTCGATGCCGGTGACGGCGACGAAGCTGTCGACACGACAGAGAAGGCGGACGACTCGAAGGCGCCTACGGCACCGGCCAAGCCGGCCAATGCCGACGACCTGCTCAACGCCCCCGACCCTTGGGACTGAGCACCGCGCGTCTCATCGAGCCCCCATCGGCACCGAACCGGTGGGGGCTCGATGTATGCCCATCCATTTTCGGGCGGGACTTTCCCACCCGAAGCGCAACACCTGAGCCTGATGTGACACTGGTGACCAACGGCATACGCAGGACCGAATAAGGTTGCGCCACAGCCTGTTTCGGCGCCCCACGACTGTCGGTGCCGGCCCGTAGGTTCTCTGTATGACCACAGCGACGGAGCTGACCTACGTGGAATGCGTGCAACGCCTGCACGCAGCCCGTGAGGCCGCCGCCGCGCTCCCATCCGTGTTGTGGCAGGCCAACGGCACCGAGCTCGCCGCCGGCCTCGACGCGCTCGGCG
>NZ_BKBA01000006.1 GCF_007992835.1 Knoellia locipacati | reverse complement strand
CTTGGCACCGACCATGACCCTGCACCACACCCCGACGCCACACAGGCGACGGGGCCACAGCCACGTGTCCCGGGCTCCTGGTGTGGAGTCAGCGGCGAGCAAGCGCCGCGATCCTCTCGATGTCGTCCGCTCCCGTGAGATCCGGCAGGGCTAGGAAGACCGTTCCGACGCCTGCTTCGAAGAGCCTGTCGTGCCGCTCACGATGGGCCGCGACCTCGGCGGCGTGGTGCCTGGCGGCATACGACGCTGCCTTGGTCCGTCCGCGCAGTCGCTCGACCCGCGTCCACGTGTCGTCCCGGTCGGAGCCGACGACGGCCACATCGAGCACCGTGACCACGACCTCCTCGTGCGGACGACCCACCTCGTCGCAGTGGCGCCTCAGGACCTGGGTCTTGTGGGTGACGGTCTCGAGGTCCCCCTGCACGTTGCAGGCGTCGCCCCACCGGGCCGCGATGCGCAGCGTCCGCCGTTCACCGCCACCGCCGATGACGAGCGGCAGCCGACCCACCGGCCGCGGATAGCACGTGGTCTCGGGCAGCGACACCCGCTCGCCGTGGTACGCCTTGGTGCCGGGCGCCCACAGTGCACGCACGGTCTCTGCGGCCACCTCGAGCCCGTCGAGCCGACCGGCCGTGGCAGGGAAGTCCACGCCGAACGCCGCGTGTTCGCGCTCCCACCACCCGGCTCCGAGCCCGCAGAAGGCCCGGCCTCCGCTGAGGACGTCGAGCGTGGCCGCTGCCTTCGCGATGACTCCTGCTGGTCGGTACGTGGCCGGAGTGCACAGCGTGCCGAGCATGAGATCGGTGGGGAGGGCGGCGAGCGCACCCAGCGTCACCCACGGCTCCGGGATCGGGTCCCAAGCCCGTCCGACCTGCGGGATCTGGATGAGGTGGTCCATGAGGGCGAGCCCCGCGAACCCGGCCTCGTCCGCCGCAAGCGCGATGCCACGCAGCCAGTCGAGCGGGTCCTCGCCCCACGGGAAGCGTGAGACCTGGAGCATCACCCGTGGCCCGTCGGACCTCGCAGCCACGCCGGCCGAGTCACGCCTCACCGCCCTCGCCGGATCCGTCGACGACGACGGGTCGGTCCGTGAGACCGTCGACGACCCCGGAGATGACGTCGGCGCCGACGCCGCTGCCGACGCCTCGCCGCTCACGACGTGCACCTCCCACCCCTCGGTCTCGAGCTCCCGGCGGATGTCGCGCATCCGCTGCAACTGCGCGCCGAGGACGGACGCAGGCACCGGACGGTCGCGACCGGCGTTACGGGCCCGGCAGGTGGCCGCGGGGGTGTCGACGACGACCGCCACGAGCGGCAGCCCAGCCTTGCGGGCCAGCGCCGCCCAGCCCGCCCGCCGTTCGGCGTCCAGACCCAGGGTGTCGACGACGACGGTGAGACCCCGCCGGGTTCGTCCGGTCACCAGGAGGTCGAGGACCTCGAAGGCATCGTTCGACGCGTCGAGGTCGGCGCTTCCGCTCCCGACCACCGCACGCAGGGCGTCGGACGAGACGACCTCGGTGGGGCGGTAGTTCGCCGCGGCCCAGGTCGACTTCCCGGACCCGGCCGCGCCGACCAGGACGACCAGCGCAGGGTCGGGGATCTGCATCCTCGCAGTGTGGCACCAGGCAGGGTCCGCTCACCGCAGACCGAGGGACGACCCCGGACACGGCGAAGGGGTGCCAACCGCGTCAGATCTGACGCGGTTGGCACCCCTTCAACGAGGACCGCAGCTGGAGCGAGCGGCTCAGCCCAGGTTGTTGTCCTTGAGGAACTGGGCCGCCACGTCCTTGGCGTCCTTCTTGTCGGTGACCGTCTGCTTGAGCAGGCCGGAGATGACCTCGGTGGTGAGCGCCTTCGACACCGCGTTGAGGGCCGGGGCGAGCTGCTCCGCCTTGTCCTTGGCGACGAGCGGGACGATATTCTGCGAGCCGAACAGCTTGTCGGTGTCCTCGAGCGACACGAAGCCGTTCTCGGCGATCGACGGGTCGGTCGTGAAGATGTTGGCCGCGTCGACCTGGCCGTTCTTGAGCGCCTGGACGAGACCCTGACCGGTGAGCGGGCGGAACGACTTGAAGGTCACGCCATAGGTCGCGGTGAGGCCCGGGATGCCCTGCGGGCGCTTCTGGAACTCCGGCGGTGCACCGAGCGACATCTGACCGGCCGTCGCCTTGAGGTCGCCGATCGTCTTGAGGCTCTTGGAGTCGGCCGTCTCCTTGGTGACGACGATCGAGTCGTTGTCCTCGGCGGCGGACTTCTCGAGCATCGCGAACTTCGCGGGCAGGAGTCCCTCGACGGTCGTGTAGACCTTCTCCGGGTCGGTCTCCTTGAAGTTCTTGTCGTAGAAGAACCCGAGGGCTCCGGTGTACTCGGGGATGGCCTGGATCGAGCCGTCCTCGAGCGCCTTGAGGTAGATCTCGCGAGAGCCGATGCGCGGCTTGGTCGTCGCGTTGACGCCCTTGGCCTTGAGCGCGCCGGCGTAGATCTCAGCGAGCAGCTCGGACTCGGGGAAGTCGGCCGAGCCGATGACGACGTCGCCACCGCTCGCCGCGGTGGACGAGCCGGACGGCGACTCGGACGAGAGCGGGTCGCCGCCACCGCCGCAGGCCGACAGACCGAGGATCGCGGTGGTGGTGAGAGCGAGAACAGCGGTCATGCGCTTCATGAGGAACCCTTTTCGTTGCGGACGATCTGGCGTCTGTTCGGGGTGCGAGGCCGAGGGCCCGCGTGGTCGAGCGCGCGACATCGCCCGAGGCGTTCACGTCGCATCGGAGACAACTCCACCACCGTCCGCCGACATTCCGGCTGGGGCGGACGAGTTCGCGACCTCGGCGTTGCGCCGGCCACGCCGCGATCGGCCGGAGCGACCGCCGGTGAGTCCCGGCGACACGACGAGCCGCTGCACGAGGGCGAGGATCCCGTCGACGAGCAGCGCGAGCAGCGACACGACGAGGGCACCGCCCGCGGTGGAGACGTAGTCACCGGTCTTGATCCCGTCGACGAGGTAGCGGCCCAGGCCGCCGAGACCGATGTATGCCGCGACCGTCGCCGTCGCGATGACCTGGAGGAAGGCCGAGCGCAGGCCGGACAGGATGAGGGGCATCGCGTTCGGGATCTCGACCTGCCGGACGACCTCCATCCCACGCATGCCCATGCCGCGCGCAGCGTCACGGGTGGCGGGATCGACGGCCTCGACGCCGGCATACACGCCGGAGAGGATCGGGGGGATCACGAGGATGACGAGGACGACGACGCTCGGGATGAGGAACGCGAGGTCACCCGAGATCTTCGGGCCCAGCCACAGCGCCACGGCGAAGAGCAGACCGAGGGTCGGCACGGCCCTCAGGGAGTTCGCCAGCGACACGAGCCACTTCGCGCGACCGGTGTGACCGACCCACAGCCCCAACGGGATCGCGATGACGGCGGCGATGGCGACGGCGAGCAGGGAGTACCAGAGGTGCTCGACGATCCGCGCCCAGAGGCCGGTGTCACCCGACCACGTCGCCGACGAGGTGAGCCACTCGACGATGTTGGCGATCATGCGCGGCCTCCCTGCGCCCGGACCCACGGCGTGAGCAGCCGCTGGACCAGCAGGATGACCCCGTCGAAGAGGAGCGCCAGGACGACACAGGCCACGATGCCGGCGACGATCTCGGCCGTGATGAAGCGGTCGTAGCCGTCGGTGAGGAGGTTGCCGAGCTGCGAGACGCCGATGAGGGAGGCCACCGAGACGATGCTGACGTTCGACACCGCCGCCACCCGCAGACCCGCGGCGATGACGGGTACGGCCAGCGGCAGCTCGACGCCGAAGAACCGGCGGAACCCGCGGTAGCCCATGGCCCGCGCCGCCTGCAGCACGTGGTCGGGCACCGAGCCCAAGCCGTCGGCGACCGTCCGGACGAGCAGCGCCACCGTGTAGACGGTCATCGCGACGACGACGTTGACGCGGTCGAGCACCCGCGTGCCGAGGATGAGCGGCATGAGGACGAAGAGCGCGAGGCTCGGGATCGTGTAGAGCAGCCCCGACGCCGAGATGAGCACTGGATAGACCCGGGACCACCGCCGCGCCGCCCACCCCAGCGGCAGCGCGATGAGCAGCCCGAGCAGCAGAGGCAGACCGGCGAGCCAGACGTGGCTGCGGGCGAGGGCGAAGATGTCGCCCCAGTGGTCGTTGACCCACTCCATCTCAGGCGCCCTCCTCCGCGAAGGCGTCGGCCTTGTCCTCGTCGGGACGGTCGGCCGCCTCGATGAGGGAGAGCACCTCGTGGGCCCGCACGGTCCCGACGAGCTCACCGTCGTCGTCGACGACGACGCCTCGCCGGGACGGCGACGAGAGCGCCGCGTCCAGCGCACCGCGCAACGACCCCGACGCCCGCGCCACCGTGCCACCGCGGTGCAGGTGGTCCGTGGTCACCGCACCCGACACCCGTGACGGCTCGACCCACCCGAGCGGCCGCTGCGAGTCGTCGACGACGAGCACCCAGTCTCCGCTGACGCCGGTCGTCGGCTCCCCGAGAAGCACCGTGCGCTCGGAGGCCAGCGGCAGCCGCGGGGCCGGCTGGAACTGGAGCGATCGGTAGCCCCGGTCCCGTCCCACGAAGTCCGCGACGAAGTCGTCGACCGGGTGGGCGAGCAGGTATGCCGGGTCCGAGATCTGCGCGAGCTTGCCTCCGACCCGGAGCACCGCCACCTGGTCGCCGAGCTTGATCGCCTCGTCGATGTCGTGGGTGACGAAGACGATCGTCTTGCCGAGCTCGGACTGCAGGTCGAGGAAGATGTCCTGGAGCTGGTCGCGCACCACCGGGTCGACCGCGCTGAACGGCTCGTCCATGAGCATGACCGGCGGGTCCGCCGCGAGCGCACGGGCCACACCCACGCGCTGCTGCTGCCCACCCGACAGCTGCGACGGGTAGCGGTCGGCCAGCTCGGGCGCGAGGCCCACCCGCGACAGCAGCTCCCGAGAGCGCTCGAGCGTCTCCTTCTTGTCCCAGCCGAGGAGGCGCGGCACGGTGCCGACGTTGTCGAGGACGGTGCGGTGCGGGAAGAGGCCGGCGTGCTGGATGACGTAGCCGATGCCCCGCCGCAGCTGCGCCTCGTTCATCCGGCCGGTGTTCTGGCCGTCGAGCGAGATCAACCCGCTCGTCGGCTCGATCATCCGGTTGATCATCCGCAGCGACGTCGTCTTGCCACAGCCGGAGGGACCCACGAGCACGGTGATCTTGCCCGTGGGAGCCGTGAGGCTGAGGTCGTCGACGGCGACCGTCCCGTCGGGGTACTGCTTGGTCACGCCCTCGAACCGGATCATCTGTGCCCCTCGCCGCGCGGTTGGAACCTCCAAACTAACCGGGCCGAACGGCATACACGCAGTTCAGGGGGCAGGAATCCCGCGGGAGAAAACTCCCCCACCGCAGGCCCGGAGCGGCAGAAACGCAGCAATCCCGCCTAGCATGACGCCGACCACCCACAACGACGAGGGACGAGGTGTGACGTGACGACGACGACCGGTGACCCGGTGCGCGCCGAGCACGACCCCGAGGAGCCACCCCAACCGCAGTCGGGCAGCCCCGCAGGGGGCGAGGCCAAGCGCGAGCGGTGGATCGCCATCGGCTACCTCCTCCCGGCGCTCGCGATCTTCGGCCTCTTCATCTTCTGGCCGCTCGTGAAGTCGATCCTGCTGTCCGTGCAGGGCACCGACATCCTCGGCAACCCGAGCGGGTTCGTCGGGTTCGTCAACTACACGCGGCTGTTCAGCGACCCCGACTTCCTCCAGGTGCTCTGGGTGACGTTCGCGTTCACGATCCTCACGGTGATCCCGAGCATCGCCATTGCGCTCCTCATCGCCCTGCTGCTCCAGTCGCGGATCAGGG
This sequence comes from Knoellia locipacati, assembly GCF_007992835.1. Taxonomy (GTDB): domain Bacteria; phylum Actinomycetota; class Actinomycetes; order Actinomycetales; family Dermatophilaceae; genus Knoellia; species Knoellia locipacati. Next base: position 98,799 of record NZ_BKBA01000006.1, on the reverse strand, counting down.
GAGTCCGGTTCTTCCGCACCGCCTTCGCGCTCCCGTTCGCGTTCTCGGTGGCGACGGCGTCGGTGATCTTCGGCGTGCTGTTCAACCCGGCCAGCGGTGTCCTCAACGGCATCCTCAACACCTTCGGCATCGACAAGGTGCAGTGGCTCACCAACCCCGACCTCGCCCTGTGGTCGGTCTCCGGTGCGACGGTGTGGATGCAGATCGGCTACAACCTGCTCGTCCTCTCTGCCGGGCTCGGCGCCCTCCCCGAGGACGTCCTCGAGGCCGCGCGGCTCGACGGGGCGTCGGGCTTCCGCCTCCAGCGCAGCATCGTCATGCCGCTGCTCACGCCGCAGCTGTTCTTCCTCGTCGTCGTCGGGACGATCCACTCGCTGCAGAGCTTCGGGCAGATCAAGATCCTCACCGTCGGTGGTCCCGAGGACCGCACGACGACGCTCGTGTACTCGATCTACGAGCAGGCGTTCGCCAACAACAACAGCAACTACGGCTACGCGTCGGCGCAGGCGATGGTGCTGCTCATCATCGTCCTCGTCATCACCGCGCTGCAGTTCGGCGTCCTCGAGAGGAAGGTGTTCTACCGGTGACCACCACCTCACCCAAGGCCGCCACCCCGCCGAAGGCCACTGCGCCGAAGACGTCGAGGCGGTCGAGCTCCAAGCCGTCCCACATCGGCAGCTACCTCATCCTCGGGGTGCTCTTCCTCATCGTGCTGTTCCCGGTCTACTACGGGCTCGTCGGCTCCTTCATGGGCGAGCGCGACACCAACAGCTTCCCGCCGGCGCTCTGGCCCAAGAACGGCGTGCACCCGGACAACTACTCCAAGGCCCTCGACATCATCCCGCTGGGCAACCAGTACCTCACCAGCGTCCTGCAGACGATCGGGATCACGCTCGGCCAGATGGTCACGAGCGCGCTCGCGGCATACGCCTTCGTCTTCCTCAACCTGCGCTGGCGCGCGTTCTGGTTCGGCGTCTTCCTCTCGACGATGATGATCCCGTTCGAGTCGATCATCATCCCGAACTACCTGCTCATCTCGCAGTGGGGGCTCAAGGACACGATCGCCGGGCTCACCCTCCCGTTCCTCGCGACGGGCTTCGGGACGTTCCTGCTCCGCCAGTCCTTCCTGTCGTTCCCGATGGAGCTGCGCGACGCGGCGCGGGTGGACGGCGCCGGGCACTTCCGGTTCCTCTTCTCGATCCTGCTGCCGCTCAGCCGTCCCAGCCTCGCGGCGCTCGGGATCTGGTCGGCCCTGTCCGCCTGGAACATGTACTTCTGGCCGCTGCTCGCCACCGAGGACCCCAAGCACCAGACGATCCAGATCGGCATCAGCCAGCTCCAGAGCTCGGACTCCGACTCCCCCGGCATGGTGCTGGCCGGTGTCATGCTCGCGCTCTTCCCCACCCTCCTGCTCGTGATCTTCGGGCAGCGCTTCATCGTCCGAGGCCTCACCACGGGCGCCGTCAAGTAGTTGAGAACAAAGGAGTTCCACGTGAAGACGAGACCAGGCGCCACGAAGTCGCACAGGCTTCGGTATGCCGTCCCAGCAGTCGTGGCGTCCGCGTCACTGTTCCTCGCCGCCTGCGGCGGCGGCTCGAGCTCGGACGACGGTGGGGACGGGGGCAACGGGGGCAACGGAGGGGCTCCCGCAGCCGACGTCCTCGACAAGGCCAGCGGGGTGACGACGGTCGCGTTCTGGCACGCCATGGACGGCACCAACGCCGAGGCGCTCACCAAGCTCGTCGCCGACTTCAACTCGCAGAACACCGGCAAGATCGAGGTCAAGGCGACCTACGCGGGCAAGTACGACGACGCGATCACCAAGTACAAGGCGGCGATCCAGAGCAAGTCCACGCCCGACGTCATCCAGATCTACGACATCGGCACCCGCTTCATGATCGACGCGAAGCAGACCATCCCGATGCAGTCGTTCATCGACCGCGACAAGCTCGACGTCGGCGACCTGCAGCCCAACATCACCGGCTACTACAGCATCGACGACAAGCTGAACTCGATGCCGTTCAACACCTCGATGCCGGTGCTCTACTACAACAAGACGCTCTTCAAGAAGGCCGGGCTCGACCCCGAGGCCCCGCCGCAGGACCTCGCCGCCATCCGCACGGCTGCCGAGAAGCTCTCCAAGAAGGCCGGCGGCCCCGCCGACTACGGCTTCGGAGCCGCGATCTACGGCTGGCTGCTCGAGCAGTTCATCGCCACCGACGGCAAGGAGTACTGCGACCAGGGCAACGGCCGCGACGGCAAGGCGACCAAGGTCCAGTTCGACTCGCCCGAGGCGGTCGAGGTCGTCAAGTGGTGGCAGACGATGGTCAAGGACGGCCTCGCCGCCAACACCGGTCGTGACACCAAGGCGGCGCAGGCGGCCTTCAAGTCCGGCCAGCTCGCCATCACGCTCGAGTCGACCGGCCAGCTCGGCGGCTACAGCAAGGCGGCCAAGGAGGGCGGCTGGGAGCTCGGCGCCGCCAACTACCCGCACATCAAGGCCGGCACCGAGGGTGGCCCGATCATCGGTGGCGCGTCGCTGTGGATCAACGGCGAGAACCACGAGGACGCCAACAAGGAAGCCGCGTGGCGCTTCGTGAAGTTCCTCGCCGACAAGAAGAGCCAGGCCCAGTGGCACACGGGCACGGGCTACTTCCCGATCAGCAAGGGCGCGCTCGACGAGCCGGTCGACGTCGACTACCGCAAGGCCAACCCGCTGTTCGACGTCGCCGTCAAGCAGCTCGAGGGCACCAAGCTGAGCAAGGCCACCCAGGGCTGCCTCCTCGGTGTCATGCCGCAGGCCCGCAAGGCCTCCGAGGACGGCCTCGAGGCCGCACTCAACGGCACCGACGCCCAGCAGGCCATGACCAAGGCGGCCGACTCGCTCAAGGCCCAGATCAGCCAGTACAACAGCTCGGTGAAGTAGCGACTTCTTGCCCGTCCGGGACACCGAGCGCCAGCGAGGCTGTCCCGGACGGGCAAGAAGTCGCAGGCCTCAGCACGGTCGGACAGTCAGTCCGCCAGCGAGGCGAACGGTGACGCCTCCTCGAGATCCACGGCGATCTCGAGGAGGCGTCGCTCGTCCCCGAGACGGCCGGAGAACATGACGCCCACCGGGCGGCCGTCGTCGGTGCGCCCCAACGGCAGCGAGATTGCGGGCGCACCCGTGGCGTTGGCGAGCGGGGTGAAGGCGGCGTACTCGACGAGCCGCGAGAAGTGGTCCTGCCACGGCTGGTCAGCGCCGAGGTGACCGATCCGCGGCGCCGTGGTCGCGAGCACGGGCGTGAGGACGAGGTCGACGTCGCCGAAGGTCCGCTCCTGGAACCGGCCCGACGCCGCGAGCCGCGCGACGAAGAGGGGTGCACGGTGCGCTCGCCTGCGGAAGCGGCGAGCGAGCCCGAGGGTGAGCGGGTCGAGCGCCGTCGTGTCGAAGTCGGGCCCGAACATGCCACCGCGGTTCTTCGCGACGGCCCACGCGAGCAGCGACCAGTAGTCCTCGAAGTCGGTCTTGAAGAACGCGGGGATCGGCGGCGAGTAGTCGACGACGGTGTGCCCCAACGACTCCAGCAGGTCGCGGGTCCGCTCGACGGCGGCGCGCGTGTCGGCGTCGGAGGGTGGCGCGAACGGCGAGTCCACCATGCAGCCGATCCGCAGCGGCCTCGCCGGACCGTCGTCGACCCGCCCGATCGGTTGCAGCCGCGGGTTGCGGTAGCTGCGCTCCGCCGCCTCGAAGAACCGGGCGGTGTCGCGCACGCTCCGCGTGAGCACGCCGTCGACGACGACCTTGACCGGCATCGTGGCGTTGCCCTCGTCGAGGCGGAGCCGCCCGCGCGAGGGCTTGAGGCCGACGAGCCCGCAGGCGGCCGCCGGGATGCGGATCGACCCGCCGCCGTCGTTGCCGTGGGCGATCGGGAGCGCACCCGAGGCGACGAGGGCGGCCGAGCCGCCGGAGGAGCCACCGCTGCTGTATGCCGTGTCCCACGGGTTGCGGGTCACGTCACCTCCCACGCGCTCGGTCGTCGCGGTCCACCCGAACTCGGGCATCGTCGTCGAGCACACGGGGATGACACCGGTGTCGAGGAACTGGCGGGTGAACGCGCCGTCGACCTGGCCGGGCTGGGACGGGACGGCCCGCGAGCCCATCGTGGCCGGCATACCGGCCACGTGGATGTTGTCCTTCGTCGCACTCGGGACGCCCGCGAAGGCCCCACGGACGCGCGCCGCGGCCCGGCGGCGGGCGCGGTCACGGTCCCAGGCCGCGACGGCGTTGAGGTCGTCGTTGACCGACTCGATCCGGGCGATGGCGGCGTCGACCGCCTCCTGCGCCGAGATCTCGCCGCGGGCGATGCGTTCGGCGACGCCGGTCGCGTCGTCGGTGCCGAGGGCGTCGTCGGTGAAGGCGCTGATCCGCGTCGTTGCAGAGGTCATGCCCCAGTCCTACCGGACGGTAGCCAGTGACAATGGGCGGTGTGACCGAACTCCTCACCAGGGACACGACGCGCGGGCGCGTCACCCTCACCGCCGTGACCCTCGGATCGGGCATCGCGATCCTCGACGGCTCGGTCGTCAACGTCGCCCTGCGCACCATCGGCACGGAGCTGGACGCCTCGCTCGAGCAGCTGCAGTGGGTCATCAACGGCTACATGCTCGCCCTCGCCTCGCTCGTCCTCGTCGGCGGCGCCCTCGGTGACCGGCTGGGTCGACGCCGCGTCTACCTCTTCGGCATGGGGTGGTTCCTCGTCGCGAGCGCCCTGTGCGCCATCGCGCAGACGCCGGGGCAGCTCATCGCGATGCGCGTGCTCCAGGGCGTCGGCGCCGCGCTGCTCACCCCCGGCGGGCTCGCCATCATCCAGTCGGCCTTCCGGCGCGAGGACCGGGCGGCGGCGATCGGGACCTGGGCCGGCCTGAGCGGGATCGCGGCGGCCATCGGGCCGTTCGTCGGTGGCTGGCTCGTCGACAACGGCGGGTGGCGCTGGATCTTCGGGATCAACGTGCCGCTGTGCCTCGTCGTCATCGCCCTCACCCTGTGGGCGACGCCGGAGTCGCGTGACACCGAGGCCACGGGGCGCGGCTTCGACGTCCTCGGTGCCGGGCTCACCGTGCTGGCCCTCGGTGGCCTGACCTATGCGCTCACCGCGTCGGCCTCGATGAGTCGGCCGCTGCTCGTGGCGGTCCTGGTCGTCGCGGTGGCAGCAGCGTTCGGGTTCGTCGTCGTCGAGTCGCGGGCCCGCACACCCCTGGTCCACCTCTCGCTGTTCGGCGACCGCGTGTTCTCGGCGGCCAACGCGATGACGTTCGTCGTCTACGGCGCGCTCGGCGTCGTCTTCTTCATCCTCGTGCTCCAGCTCCAGGTGTCGGCCGGCTGGTCGGCGCTGTCCGCCGGGCTCACCGGCCTGCCCGTGACGATCGCGCTGATGTTCCTGTCGTCGCGCGCCTCCCAGCTCTCCGAGCGGATCGGTCCGCGGATCCCCATGTCGGTGGGTCCGGTCGTCTGCGCCCTCGGGGCCCTGCTCCTGCTGTCTGCCGGCCGCGGCGCGACGTGGTGGACCGTGCTCCCGGGCCTCGTCGTCTTCGCGCTGGGTCTCGCCCTCCTCGTCTCCCCGCTCACCTCGACGGTCCTCGCGGCCGCTCCCGACCGGTATGCCGGTGTCGCCAGCGGCGTGAACAACGCCGTCGCCCGGGCCGGCTCGCTCCTCGCCGTGGCGGCGCTGCCGGCGCTCGTGGGGCTCACCGGCGACGACTACCGCGACCCGACGGCGATGACGTCCGGGTTCCGCTCGGCGATGGTCATCTGCGCCGCGCTCCTCACCATCGGTGGCGTCGTGAGCTGGTTCGGCCTCGCCGGACGCTCCCACCCTCGACCGAGCGAGACGAGCGAGACGGTCGCGTAGGAATCTTCCGCCAAAGTCTTCTCGACTGTAGGGTTTCTCCGAATGGCTTCGCCCCGGCGACAGCACCCGAAGGCACGAGGAGATCTCCGATGATCCGCACCGCCCGCCCGTTTGCACCGCTGAGCCTGGCCGCCACCGCAGCCGCCTCCCTCGTCCTCGTGACGGCGTGCTCGAGCGGTGCTGGCAACGGCACCGGGACCGGCGCCGAGGCCAGGACCGAGCCCGGCAAGCCCGGTGGCACGGCCGTCTTCGCCATGACGAGCGACCCGGACACCCTCATGCCGTGGAAGGCCACGCAGTTCCAGGCGGTCAACGTCCTCGGCAACGTCTACGGCACGCTCACCGAGTACGACAAGGACCTCAAGACCGTCCCCGGGCTCGCCGAGAAGTGGGAGCCTTCGGCCGACGGCAAGACCCTCACCCTCACCCTGCGCAAGGGCGTGAAGTTCACCGACGGCAGCGACTTCGACTCGGCCGACGTGAAGTTCTCCCTCGACGCGATCCGTGACGAGAAGACCGCCGCCGTCGCCCGCAGCGCCCTCACGAACGTCACCGAGGTCACGGCGACCGACCCGTCCACCGTCACGCTGACCCTCTCCGCACCCGACGCGGCCCTCCCGTCCGGTCTCGCGAGCGTCAACCTCGCCATGCTCCCCTCCGAGGCCTCGGACGCCGCCGTGATGAGCGCACTCGAGTCCACGCCCAACGGCACCGGCCCGTTCACCTTCGACAGCCGCACCCCGTCGCAGTCGGTCAAGCTCAAGCGCAACGACGCCTACTGGGGCGACAAGGCGCTGCTCGACGCCCTCGAGTTCCGGGTCATGCCCGACGAGAACGCCATCGTCACCGCGCTCAAGTCCGGCAACGTCCAGCTCGCCACGATCAACGACCCGCTCGTCGCCCGCACCGCCGAGGGCGGCGACCTCACCACCACCAAGACGCCGCAGCTGAGCTACCACACGCTCCAGCTCAAGGCCTCGAGCACGACGCAGCCCGCCCTGGCCGACCTCAACGTCCGTCTCGCCATCGCGTGCGCCGTCGACCGCCAGCAGGTCCTCGACACCGCGGCATACGGAGAGGGCGAGGTGACCGGTCCGATCACGGCGCCGGCCTACAAGTCCGACCCCGACGCCCGTCCCTGCCCCAAGCGCGACGTCGCCAAGGCCAAGGAGTACCTCGCCAAGGCGGGCGGCGGTGCCCTCGTCCTCAAGACGATCGTCAGCCAGGGTGAGTACGCCACCTCGGTCAACGAGGCGCAGAACCTCAAGAGCCAGCTCGCCGAGGCCGGGATCACCCTCGACCTCGAGGTGCTCGACATCGCCGCGTTCGTCAAGCGCTGGGTGGCCGGTGACTTCGAGGCCGCCGTCGCGCTCAACGGTGGACGCCCGGACCCCGACACGATGTACGGCCGCTACTTCACGAGCAAGGGCAACCTCCAGAAGGTCGCCGGCTACTCCTCGCCCGAGCTCGACGCGCTGTTCGCCGAGGGGAAGGCGACGTCCGACGAGGGCAAGCGCAAGGAGATCTACGCCAAGGTCTCCCGGGAGCTCGAGGACGACGCGGCCTGGGTGTGGCTGTTCACCGGCAACTCGTACACGGTCGCGTCGTCCAAGGTCGCCGGCTTCGTCCCGATGAGCAACGGCAGCCTGCAGTCGCTGCGCACGACGACCATCCAGTGACCTCGCAGGCACTGAGGCGGCTCACCTGGCGCCTCGTCGCGGTCGCGGCGACGCTGTTCGGGGTGGCACTGCTCGTCTTCGTCATGCTCCGCGCGATCCCCGGTGACCAGATCACCGCCTCGCTCGGCACGGAGGCGGCGGCGCTCACCCCGGGCCAGCAGGCGGCGCTGCGCGAGTACTACGGCATCGACCAGCCGCTCGTCGCGCAGTTCTTCTCGTGGCTCGGCGAGCTCGTCCAGGGCAACCTCGGCTGGTCGGTCCGGTCGCGCACGAGCGTGGCCTCGCTGACGATGTCCGCCCTCCCGGTGACCCTCGAGCTGGCCCTGCTCTCGATCCTCGTCGCGCTCGCCATCGGCATCCCGGTCGGCATGCTCGCCGCCGCGGCCCCCAACACGTGGCGCGACGGCCTCGGCCAGCTCGTCGCCCTGCTCGGCCTGTCGGTCCCGGCGTTCCTCCTCGCGAGCTTCCTGCTCACCTATGCCGCGTCGGGAGTCGGGTTCAACCCGAACGGACAGCCGTATGCCGTCCCCTGGGACTCCGTCTCCGCGCTGGGTCTCAACCTGCAGCAGATGCTGCTGCCGGCGCTCACCCTCGGCTTCGGGATCGCGGCCCCGATCGCACGCACGACCCGGACCGCGGTGCTGTCGGTGCGCGACGAGGACTTCGTCCGCACGGCCCGCGCCAAGGGCGTCGGCGAGCGACGGCTGCGCCGTCGTCACGTGCTGCGCAACGCCCTGCTGCCCGTGACGACGATGACCGGCCTCCAGCTCGGCTACCTCCTCGGTGGCGCCGTCGTCGTCGAGCAGATCTTCTCGCTGCCCGGCATCGGGCGACAGGTCCTGCTCGGCATCCAGCAGAAGGACTACGCCGTCGTGCAGAGCACCGTCCTCGTCATCGCCCTCGCGTTCGTCCTCGTCAACATCGTCACCGACCTCGCCTACCGCGTCGTCGACCCCCGGGTGCGTGCGTCATGAGTGGCGAGGCCACCGGCGACCTCACCGTCGACGTCACGTCGGCGCCGACCCGGCCGTGGCACCGGCTGCGCCGCTCGGTCCCCGGCGTCTTGGGGCTCGTCATCATGGCGGTCCTCCTCGTCGTCGCGGTCCTCGCCTGGCTCGGCGCCCTGCCCTACGACCCGATCGCGCAGGATGCGCCCAACCGGCTCCAGCGACCCTCGGGCGCCCACTGGTTCGGCACCGACCAGTTCGGCCGCGACGTGTTCTCGCGGGTGGCCGCGGGTCTGGCCAACTCGGTGCTCATCGCCGGCGTGGCGGTGGCACTGTCGGCAGCCGTCGGGACGCTGGCCGGTGTCGTCGCGGGCTACCTGCGCGGGGCGGTCGACGCCGTCTTCGGCGGGGTGGCCAACGTGTTCTTCGCGTTCCCGCCGCTGCTGCTCGCGCTGACGCTCGTGTCGGTGCTCGACCGCACGTGGTTCACCGTCGCGCTCGCGATCGCCGTCGTCTACGTGCCGATCTTCTTCCGGGTGGCACGCGGACCGGTGCTGTCGCTGCGCGAGCAGGACTTCGTCCGGGCGGCCGTGAGCACGGGCCAGAACCCGTGGGCGACGATGGCGCTGCACGTCCTGCCCAACATCAGCGGGCTCGTCATCGTGCAGACCGCGCTCTCGCTGTCGTGGGCCGTGCTCACCGAGGCGTCGCTGTCGTTCCTCGGCCTCGGCGCCCCACCACCCGCACCGTCGCTGGGCTCGATGATCTTCGAGTCCCGCAACATCGTGTCGATCGCGAACTGGACGATGATCGCCCCCGGCATCATCGTCGTGCTCCTCGTGGCCGGCCTCAACCTCCTCGGCCACGGACTCCGCGACGCCTTCGACGTCAAGGGACGTGACTGACCATGCGCTGGCTCGGACTCATCTCCGGCACCTCCCTGGACGCCGTCGACGCCGTCGTCGTCGACCTCACGATCGAGGGCGAGACCCTCGAGGCACGAGTCGTCGGTGGCCGGTCGACGCCCTACCCACCCGAGCTGCGCTCGCGGCTCATCGCCGCGCTCCCCCCGGGGCCCTGCACCGCGCACGAGCTCACCCAGCTCGACACCCTCGTCGGCCAGCACTTCGCGTCCGTGGCGGCCTCGGTCGCCGAGGAGGCCGGTGGCGTCGACGCGGTGTCGAGCCACGGCCAGACGACCTACCACTGGGTCGAGGGCGGCCACGCCCTCGGGACGATGCAGATCGGCCAGCCGGCGTGGATCGCCGAGCGTCTCGGCGTCCCGGTGGTGAGCGACCTGCGCGCGAGGGACGTTGCGGCACACGGCCACGGCGCACCCCTCGTCCCGCTGCTCGACGTCCTCGCGCTCGCCGGCGCAGGGGCCACCGACGACGTCGTCGCGGCGCTCAACCTCGGTGGCATCTCGAACATGACCCGTGTCGAACCGGCAGCGGGCGGAGAACCGAGCATCACGGCATACGACATCGGTCCGGCCAACGGGCTCGTCGACGCGGTCGTGACCGGCCGCGGGCTCACGCCGGTGGGCTACGACGCGGGTGGCGAGATCGCCGCGGCCGGCACGGTCGACGACGCGCTGCTCGCGACGCTCCTGGCCGACCCCTACTACGACCTGCCGGCGCCGAAGTCGACCGGCAAGGAGTACTTCCACCTCGGCCACGTCCTCGCCGCGCTCGGCGGCCGCGCGATGGACGACGCCGACCTCGTCGCGACCCTGACGCGCCTCACCGGCGAGGTCGTCGGGCGAGAGCTGTTGCGCACCAGGGTCGCTCGCGTCCTCGCGTCCGGCGGCGGTTGCGACAATTCCGTCCTCATGCGGGCGATCGCCGACGCGGCGCCCGGCGTCCGGATCGACACCACCGAGGACCTCGGGATCCCGACCGACCTCAAGGAGGCGTTCGCCTTCGCGCTCATGGGGTGGGCGACGTGGCACGGGCTGCCGGGCAACGTCCCCGCCGCGACCGGGGCGTCCGGCCCGCGCATCCTCGGCTCGATCACCCCCGGAGCCGGCCCGTTGCGCCTGCCCGAGCCGCTGCCCGCGCTGCCACGTGCCTTGGTGGTCGTGCGGTGACCCGGCTGCGCGTCGCCACGCGAGACGACCTCGCGGCGGTCCAGGACCTCTTCTGGGAGTGCTGGACGACCTCGTATGCCGTCTTCGCGCCCGCCGAGGCCCTCGCCCGGCTCCCACGCGAGGACGCCGACGCGCTCTGGTCCGACGCGCTCGGGCAGGGCGAGACCCTCGTGGCCGTCGGCGGCTCGGACGAGGTGCTGGGGGTCGTGCGCTTCACCGCCGAGGACGACCGGCTCGCGGTCCACTCGCTCTACGTCGCACCTGCGGCCCAGGGACGCGGAATCGGCGGGCTGCTCCTCGACGCCGCCGACGCGGCCGCCGGCGAGGTCTCCGGGTCAGACCTGTGGGTGTTCACCCACAACGCCTCGGCGCGGGCCTTCTACGAGGCGCGCGGCTGGCGACCCGACGGCGGCACTCGCGTCGACGACCGCTTCGGTATGCCGGAGACCCACCTCACCCGGACCGCTCCCGGTCACGCGGCGCGCGTCCTCGTGGGGCGCGGCGTCTGCGTCTGCGAGAGCGAGAACCCGCCTGCCGGGGCCGTCGTGGGCGTGTGGACGCCGGGCCGCGAGGAGGTGCGGGCAGCCGGGGTGCGCGACACGGCCGGCGCGCCCATGACCGGCGACACGGTCCACGACCTCGCATCGGTGACCAAGCTCGTCACGACCTGCGCCGTGATGTCGCTCGTCTCGGCGGGCCGGCTCGACCTCGACTCCCCCGTGTCGCGACACCTCGCGTGGTCGGGGCCCGACCCGACGGTCCGCGAGCTGCTGCAGCACCGTGCCGGCCTCCTGCCCTGGCAGCCGCTGCACCACGTGGCCCGACGTCGCGAGGACGTGCTGTCCCTTGTGCCTGGGCTCCCCCGCGGCGGCGGGACCGGGGAGGCGTTCGCCTACTCGGACCTGTCGTTCATCACGCTCGGCGCCGTCGTCGAGGCCGTCACCGGGCTGGGGCTCGACGCGGCGATCCGGTCGATGGTCACCGAGCCGCTGGGCATCGGGCTGCACTTCCGCCCGGGTCCCGGGGCCGTCGACGCGGGCGACGACGCGGGCCCGGCCGATGCGGGCCACGACGCGAGCCCGACCGACACCGATGACGACGACGTCGCCGAGTCCGCGCTCGACGAGGGCTGGGAGGAGCGGATGATCGCCACCGGCGAGCCGTATCCCGTCCACCTCACCCCCGCCACCGACCTCCCGCCGGTGCCACGGCGCCCGGGTCCGGTCCGCGGCACCGTCCACGACGCCAACGCCTTCCACGCCATGGGTGGGGTGTCGGGGCACGCCGGCCTGTTCGGATCGGTCCCCGACCTGCTCCAGCTGGGTCGGGCCCTGCTCGACACGCGCCACGGCCTGTGGAGCGAGGCCGTCGTCGCCGAGTTCACCACCGCCGGCCCCGACCCGTTGCAGGGTCTGGGCTTCCGCCTGCGACCGTTGGGTGAGGAACGCGCCGGGGGACCGAGGATCGCGTGGCACCCGGGCTTCACTGGCATCGCCCTCGGGGTCCGGATCGGCGCCGAACCCGCCGCCGTCGCGATGGCGACCAACCGGCACCTGCACGACGGCGCACCCGTGCCCACCGACCGGCTGTGGGAGCGCGTGCTCCAGGCCGAGCTGCTCGCCGAGGAGGCGCACCGATGACCCACGACGCTCCTGCGCTGAGCATCACCGACCTGCACATCGGCTTCCGCTCCCGCCGCGGGCTGTCCACGGCCGTGCGGGGGGTGTCGTTCGACATCGCCCGGGGCGAGACCCTTGCCCTCGTCGGCGAGTCCGGCTCGGGCAAGTCGACGACCGCTGCGGCCGTGAACCGGCTGCTCCCCGACACCGCCGAGATCAGCGAGGGCTCCATCGTCGTCGCCGGTCGTGACGTCGCCGCGCTCGCGCCGCGCGAGCTGCAGGCGCTGCGCGGCGCGGGGATCGGGCTCGTCCCGCAGGACCCGATGACCAACCTCAACCCGGTGATGCGGATCGGGGACCAGATCGCCGAGGCCTTCGAGGTCCACGACGTGGCCACGGGTTCGCAGGCCCACGACCGGGCCGTGCAGCTGCTCGAGGCCGTCGGCATCCCGGACGCCGCAACCCGCGCCCGGCAGTACCCCCACGAGTTCTCCGGTGGCATGCGCCAGCGCGTCCTCATCGCGATGGGGCTGGCGTGCAAGCCGGCGCTGCTCATCGCCGACGAGCCGACGTCCGCCCTCGACGTCACCGTCCAGCGGCGCGTGCTCGACCTCCTCGCCGACCTCACCGACGAGATGGGGACCGCGGTCCTGCTCATCACGCACGACCTCACGCTCGCTGCCGAGCGCGCCGACCGGGTCGCGGTCATGCAGGCCGGCGAGATCGTCGAGATCGGCACCGCTCACGACGTCATGCACGCGCCGCAGCACGACTACACCCGACGCCTGCTCGCCGCCATCCCCGGCACCACGGCGACCCCGCGCGATCAACCTGCCTCCAGCGGCACCGAGTCGAGCGGCACCGGGTCCAGCGGCGCCGCTGCCACGCCGCTCGTCGAGGTCCGCGACCTCGTCAAGGTCTACGGAGGTGGAACGAAGGCATACGCGGCCGTCGACGGGGTGAGCCTCACCATCCCGGCCGGGAGGACCGTCTCGGTCGTCGGCGAGTCCGGGTCGGGCAAGTCCACCGTGGCCAACATGCTTCTCGGCCTCGTCGAGCCGACCTCGGGCACGGTCCTCGTCGACGGGCAGCCCGTCGCCGGCGGGCGCAGGGCGCTCAAGGCGGTGCGGCGCCGAATCCAGCCGGTGTTCCAGAACCCGTACGCCTCGCTCGACCCGAGGTTCACCGTCGGGCGCAGCGTGGCCGAGCCCATGGGTGTGCACGGGATCGGCGACAAGGCGTCGCGTCGGGCCCGGGTCGCCGAGCTCCTCGAGCAGGTCGCACTGCCGGCCGACGTCGCCGACCGCCACCCCCACCAGCTCTCCGGCGGCCAGCGGCAACGCGTCGCCATCGCCCGCGCCCTGTCGCTCGAGCCTGACCTCGTCGTCCTCGACGAGGCGGTGTCGGCCCTGGACGTGCTCGTCCAGCAGCAGATCCTCGAGCTGTTGGCCCGGCTGCAGTCCGAGCTCGGCCTGGCCTACCTCTTCATCAGCCACGACCTCGCCGTCGTGAGGATGATCTCGGACGAGGTCCACGTCATGCAGCAGGGGCGGATCGTCGAGTCGGGTTCTCCCGAGGCGCTGTTCAGCTCGCCGCAGGAGGACTACACGCAGGAGCTGCTGTCCGCGATCCCCAGGGGCGCCTAGCGCAGGAGCGACGAGGTCACAAACTCGGCGACCTCGCGGTGCCACGTCGGCGCGTGCCGGAGCATCGCGTGCCCCTCGTCCTCGACCGGCCGCCACGTGACGTCGGCGCCCTCGGCACTCAGCTGCTCGCCGAGTCGCTCGGTGCGACGAGGGTCGGTCGTCGTGTCGTCGACGCCGTGCATGAGCAGCACCCGCAGGCCAGGGCGTCCCGGTCGCGGGTCGCCCTCCTCGACCCAGGGTGCGAGTGCGACGACGGTCGTGACGTCGGGCTCACCGGCGAGGTGGGTGACGACCCGGCCACCCATGGAGTGACCGACCAGCGCGACGGGCAGGCCGGCATACCTCTCGCGGACGCGGCCGAGCGCCCAGCGGGCGTCGGTGAGCGGCGTCTGCTCCGGGCCGTTCCAGCCGAAGTAGCGGTTCTTGAGGCGCACGACCGCGAGCCGGTCGCCGGCCCTCTTCTCGATCGCCTTGGCGAACGGCCACATCCGCAGGACCGGGCCCTCCCACCACGGCATCGGGCCGAAGCCCTTCTCGCCACCGCCGTGGAGGACGAGGACGACGCCCTGCGGCGAGTCCGGCATGGTGCCGCGCAGGTCGTGGGCGACGAGCCGACCCAGAGGAGCCTTCACGAGCGCTCGCCGGCGGCGACCTCGTCGACCAGCCACGCGGCATACGCGGCACTGGCCTCGACGATCGGGACGGCGATGATCTCGGGAGTCTCGTAGGGGTGCTCCTCGCCGACGCGGTCGAGGATCTCCTCGAAGCGCGACCGGTGCGTCTTGGCGACGACGAGCTGCTCCTCGGCGGTCGTCACCGCCCCGTCCCACCGGAACGTGGACACGACGCCGGGCACGACCTGGACGCAGGCGGCGAGCCGTTCGTCGACGAGCAGCCGCGCGAGCCGCTGGGCGTCGGCGGCCGGGGCCGCGATGCGGACCTCGAGCAAACCGTTGCCACCGGACATGCGTCAGACCTGCGTGCGGTGGAAGTTCTTGAACGAGCGGCTGGCGGTCGGGCCGCGCTGCCCCTGGTAGTGAGAGCCGTACTTCGAGGAGCCGTAGGGGTTCTCGACGGGGCTGGACACCCGGAAGAAGCAGAGCTGTCCGACCTTCATCCCCGGCCACAGCTTGATCGGGAGGGTCGCGACGTTGCTCAGCTCGAGCGTGACGTGGCCGCTGAAGCCCGGGTCGACGAACCCCGCCGTCGCGTGGGTGAGCAGGCCGAGCCGGCCCAGGCTCGACTTGCCCTCCACGCGCGCGGCGACGTCGTCGGGCAGGGTGACCGTCTCGTA
The DNA here is from genome assembly GCF_007992835.1 of Knoellia locipacati. GTDB lineage: Bacteria > Actinomycetota > Actinomycetes > Actinomycetales > Dermatophilaceae > Knoellia > Knoellia locipacati. The sequence goes on along the minus strand of NZ_BKBA01000006.1, from coordinate 83,634 downwards.
GATCGAGCCGAGGACGAACTCACCGGGGTGCAGCACGAACGGCTCGTCCGGCTCGACCTCGACCAGCCGGGTGAGGTCGGGCTGGTCCTCGGCCGGGTCGATGTAGGGGTACTTGTGGTTGTCGAACAACCGGAAGTACCGGTCGAGGCGCACGTCGACGCTGCTCGGTTGGATCATCTCCGGATCCCACGGGTCCAGGACCACGCGTCCGTTGTCGATCTCGGTCTTGATGTCACGGTCGCTGAGCAGCACCCGCCAAATCTAACCGTGCTGGGCGAACTCGTGTGCGTCGGCGGGGATGAGCCGGGTCGCGAGGGCCACGAGCCCGAGGAGCGCGACGGCCACGACGAGGACGACGAGGTATGCCGGCCGGAACAGTTCCAGGGGCAGCCGCGCCTCCTGCGCGCCCGCCACCTCGAAGAAGAGCGTGCCGAGCGTGGCTGCTCCGACGGCGTTGGCGAGCTGGGTCGTCGTGTTGAACAGGCCCGACGCGGAGCCGGCGTGACGGCCCTCGACCTTGCCGAGGCCGAGCGGCGCGATCGACGACACCATGAAGCCGAAGCCGAGTCCGACGACGGCGAACGCGGGCACGAAGGCCCAGTGGCTCGTCGTGGTCGTCGCGTCGTCGACGACGAGGGCGAGGATGCCGAGCCCGGCAGCCATGATGACGGCGCCCATGAGGAGGACCTGCCGCCCGATGCGCGGCATGAGGACCGCTGCCCCGGAGCCGGCGCCGATGGTCGCGGCGATGGCGAACGGGATGTTGACCAAGCCCGCCTTGAGCACCGACCAGCCGAGCCCGGCCTGGAGGTAGAGGGTCGTCGAGAGGAAGTAGCCGGCGCAGACGACGAAGAGCAGCGAGCCGACGATGGTGGCGCCGCGGAAGCCGCGACCGACGCTGCGGGAGTACAGCGAGGTGGTGACCAGCGGGTCGCCACCGTCCCGCTCGGCGCGGCGCTGGGAGGCAAGGAAGGCGGCGAGCACGACGAGACCGCCGGCCATCACGGCATACGACCAGAGGGGCCACCCGAGCTCGTGACCCATGGTGAGGGGGTAGAGGACGGCGAGGAGGCCGACCGCGAGGACGAGGACCGAGCGCGAGCTGATCGAGGTGGGGTGCTCGGAGCGGGACTCCGGGATGAACCGCAGGGCCGCGACGAGGGCGACGACGCCGACCGGGATGTTGACGAGGAAGACCGCACGCCAGCCGCTGAGGTCGGTGAGGACGGCGCCGAGGATCGGCCCGGCGACGCTCGCGAGACCTGCGAGGCCGGAGAAGATGCCCATCGCGGTGCCGCGCTCGTGGGGCGCGTACATCACCTGGATGCTCGTGAGGACCTGCGGCACCATCGCGGCGGCCGCGACTCCCTGCAGGGCGCGGAAGGCGACGAGCAGCTCGATGTTGGGCGACCAGCCGCAGGCGGCCGAGGCGATGGTGAAGCCGACGAGGCCGAGGAGGAACAGTCGCTTGCGGCCGAAGCGGTCGCCGAGCCGGGCACCGGCGATGAGGGCGATGCCGAAGGTCAGGGGGTAGGCCGCGACGACCCACTGGAGCATCGAGGCGCTGGCCCCGAGCGCGCGCTCGATGGTCGGGAGCGCGACGTTGACGATGGTCACGTCGATGAGCTCCATCATCGAGGCGAGGAGGAGGCTCACGAGGGCGAGAGTGCGGGTGCGGCCCGAGATCGCCGGGGACGTGATCGCTGCGGGGGCTGTTGTCGTGGTCATGGAACCGACGCTAGAAGTGCTTCCGGTCAGTTTCTGTCCGCTATGTCTGCAACTCTGGATCCATGGCGAACACGAGCTCACGCACCCTGCGGCTGCTGTCGCTCCTCCAGACCCACCGGTTCTGGCCCGGTGTCGAGCTGGCCTCCCGGCTCGAGGTGTCGGAGCGGACGCTGCGCCGCGACATCGACCGGCTGCGCGAGCTGGGCTATCCGGTGTCGTCGTCGCGCGGGCTGGAGGGCGGCTACCAGCTCGGGTCCGGCGGGTCGATGCCGCCGCTCGTCGTCGACGAGAACGAGGCGATCGCCATGGTCGTCGCCCTGGGGCAGACGGCGTCGGCCCAGTCGGGAGCCCTGGCCGACTCGACGCTGTCCGCGCTGTCGAAGGTCGTGCAGGTCCTGCCCGCGCGGCTGCGGCGTAGGGCCGAGTCGTTGCGTGCGGTGACGGTGGACTCGCCGTTCGCGGAGGCGCCCGAGGTCTCGGCGGGGGTGCTCGGGGCGCTGGCGCAGGCGATCCGGGATGCCGAGCGGGTTCGGTTCTCCTACACCGCCCGTGGTGGTGCCCGTGCCGGCGAGCAGGCCCTTCGGCACGTCGAGCCGCACCAGCTCGTGACGGTGGGGCGGCGGTGGTACCTGCTCGCGTTCGACCTGGAGCGGGCCGACTGGCGCTCGTTCCGGCTCGACCGGCTGGGCGACCCGCAGGGGACCAAGTCGCTGTTCCGCCGGCGGGCGATCCCGGGCGGCGATGCGGCGGCCTACGTGCGGGCGGGACTGTCGGGTCGCACCGAGGGGCACCGGCTCGTGACCGTGGTTGCGGCTCCTGCGGCGGAGGTCGAGAAGCGGATCGGCCGCTGGACGACGGTCGAGTCGCTCGATGACGGGCGGTGTCGTGTCACGGGCGAGGCGCGGGACGTGGGGTTCCTGCTGCTCGGCATGGGACTGGTCGAGGCACCGTTCACGGTCGAGGAGGCGAGCGACGAGGTCCGGGCGGCTCTCGCGTCGTGGTCGACACGGTTCGCGGCAGCGTCGGCGTCGTCATCGGCGGCGTCGGCGTCGGCGGGCGAGGTTGCGGCGTCCGCCAAGGCGTCCGCGAGGTGACGACGCCGGTGGGTTAAACTTCCAGCCGCGCCCTCACGTGGGGGCGCTTGCCGGTGTAGCTCAATGGTAGAGCGCCAGCTTCCCAAGCTGGACACGCGGGTTCGATTCCCGTCACCGGCTCCCTCATGTTCCCGCAGGTCAGGGCCGCGCCCCGGCACCGAGGGCCTGCTTTCCGAGTCGGACTTGCACGCAGTGAGCCACCAACGAGCCACTACTGGCACAGGAACCAGTGCTCACGTCTCGCTCCGCTGGCCACGGATGAGCGTGTCCAGACGGTCGGCAAGGTGTCGCGATCGGGCATCCGTCGCGTGTTGATAAATCAACGCCGCCCGCACCGTTGAGTGCCCCATCCGTTGCATCAGCTCACGCGTCGAGGCTCCGGTTTGGGCGGCGAGATGGTTGCCGGTGTGGCGCAGGTCGTGGAAGTGGAAATGCGCGGGTAGCCCGGCACGGTCCAAGGCTTGGGCCCAACGCGCCACCGAGCGCCAGTTCCCTCGCCTCGGCGTGCCGCCCTTCTCGCCGGTGAAGACCGCGGACTCCAGTGAGTACGCGACCTGCACGTGCAGGTGGCTCCGCAACTCCTCAACCAGCACACCCGGGATGGCCACCGTCCGGGTGCGGTCGTTCTTGGGGAGGGTGGTTTCGAGTCGGCCACCACGCTCGCTCACCGCTCGCCGGACATGAATCAGGCCCGCGTCAAGGTCGAGGTCGCGCCGATGAAGGCCCACCAGCTCCCCCCAGCGCAGGCTGGCCAGGGCTGCCGTGAGCACGAAGACGCGGTAGTTCGGCGCGACATGGTCGGCAAGAGTGAAGACCTCGTCCACGGTGGCGATGGGCCTCTCGGCCGGCCTCTCACGATCAGCACCCCGGATCCGACAGGGATTCCTCGGGATTCGGCCGTCGTCCACGGCGGTGTTGAGGATGGCTCGAAGAAGCCGGTAGCTCTTGGCCGTCGTCGACTCGGAGCGCCCATCATCTCGGAGGTGTGCACGCCACCCTCGTACGGAGTCTGGTCTGATCTGGTCGAGCTGCATCCGCCCCAAATAGGGCTCGATGTGCAGCCGGAAGAGTCCTTCGTACAGGTCTCGCGTCCGACTGCTCACTCGATGTTCCTTGACCCAGCGACCGCCGTAGTCCGAGAGCGTGACCCGTGCGAGCTCAGGATCGGTCCAAGAACCCTGCATCAAGCTCGTCTGTTGGGCAGCCAACCAGGCGTGGGCATCCGCCTTGCTCACGAAGCTGCGTCCCGCAAACCGGCGCAGGCCGTCTGGGGCGAGGTAGCTGGCCGAGTAACGCCCGGACGGCCGCTTGCGGACCGCGCCGAAGGGTCGTCGTGCCGGACTCATGACGCGCAACCCCGGTTGGCTCGGTGCACGACTTCCACGGTCCCCTCGTCGAGGAACTCGTCGATGGCTGACTCGGGAATTCGCACGAAGCGACCGAGCTTCACGAACCGGATCCTGCGCTGCGCGACCAGCCGGCGAGGAAAGCGGCCCGTCGTTCCCATCACCGCGGCTGCCTCCTCCAGCGTGTACAGCTTCTCCATCCCCGCTCACCTACCGGCTCGCTGCAGACTGCCGAATTGTTTGTCCACAGGTGGGTCGTGAGCGTTGGCCATCGCCTTGGCCAATTCGTACTGCGCACGCCAGCGCCGGCGCTCAAGAATGGTCGCCACGAGCATCGCCGCCTTCGTGCCGGCACCCGGGATCACGGCCGCCCACTCGAACCGTGCGTTCCCGTCCTCGTCCACGACCTGCGCAGCCATTCGGTCCACAGCAGCCACCTCGATCCCGGCCGATGTGAGCGCCTGCCGAACGACCTCGGACCGGTCCGCTCGGTGCCCCGCCAGCGTCTTGCCCGACCATCCACGCGAGACCAGGACGCGACGTCCACCGAGCCCGAGGTGTTCTCGTGAGTGGGCTTTCGAGCGGCACCACCCCGGCTCCATCCCGGGCCCGACAGTTCGAGGCTGGATGCCGATGCGGAGCCAGTTCGGACAGTCGGGAGAACACGGAAGGAAGCGCACCTCGGCGTAGAGGCGGTCAATGTGCATGTCGTACGCGAGCTCGACGCGGCCGTCGGTCGCGAAGGTCTCCGCTAACGCTTTGGTGAGGTACTTCGTGAGGTAGCGAACGGCCCGATCCGTCTCGGGAACTCCTGCGATCAAGCCCTTGGCGTCGGTCTGGCTGCCAAAGCGCACGACGTGGGCGGGTTTGGCATCCGCGTTCTTGTCCAGCTCAGTGAGTGCGTCGTCCCACGTCTGCAACGGGATGCCCGTCTGCGGGTCCACGTAGTCCATGCCATCCCACGCCGGCGTGTCCTGTACGTACTTGGGCCGGTCCAAAGAAGGCCACCAGATGCTGACGTACGTCGCCTTCGTCACGGCCTTGATGACTTGCCGCGGGATCGCACCGCGCGTTGCGACGTGGAAGTGTGGAGCGAGCCGGCGTTGAGCTTCGATGGCGCCGAAGTACTGCACCTTGAAGCCGGCGCACCGGCGGAGGTTCTGGAACCACCGGTCGAGCAGCTTCGAGAAGTGGAGCGCATCCATGGCCGCCCTTCGGTAGTCGTAGCGCTCCGGGTCAACCGGCACGCCTGTTCCAGGGCGGATCCGGCCGTAGCCGGGCAGGGTCAGAGTGATGAACATGGACGGTCGATAGAGCCTTCCGTCATTCCCCTCGAAGACGCGTCCCAGGGTCCCGGCGTCCTGCGGGAGGCGCGGCAAATCGGGGACGTCATCGCGACGGCGCGTCGAACGAACAACACGCTCTTCGTCGTCCGAGTCGTCGCCTTCGTCGTCCTCGTCGTCGCATTGCGACCGGTCATCGTCCTTGTCCACTGGTTCGATTTCCAGGTGCCACCCCTCCAAGCACTGCTGGACCCTCAGTGCGCGTGCTCGTTCTGCGCATGAGGGGCACTGGCTGGCGCGGGTTGACTGGCAGGGCAGGGAGACGACGGCAACCTCTCCGGTCGTGGTGTCCACCACCCGGCGGAACAGGGGGCGCGTGCACACGCGTTCTTTTGCCGCGAGCTCGCGTACAGCCTCCAGCGGCGCCTCAGCTGGCTGTGGCACGACGTTCCGCCTCCACGTCCAGCACGCTCTCGACGATGAGGTCGACAGGGATGCCCTGCCGAGCCGTATGGATCATGCCTTCGCGCTTGGGTGGCGTGTAGCCGCCCCAGACACCAAACTCCTCGGCGTAGGCGATGGACGAGGCAAGACACAACCGCCGAACCGGACACTCTCGGCACATCGCGAGGACCCGTCCGTTTGGCTTGGTGCGCTCCGTGAACCACAGGGCGACGTCGTGCTTGACGCATGAACCGTCCAAGCGCCATCGGATGCCGAGGAGCTGACGCCGCATCTCTGCGTTCCGGAACCGTATGCCGTCCGCGAAGTCGCCGTAGATCCTCTGCGATGCTTCTCCCACCTTCCGTCGCCGGCTCATGCCGCCTCCTCCGCCTTGTGCGTCACTCGTCGGTGAGATGCCGCAATGCAATCCGCTAGTGACTGCACCTCGTGGTCCGCGAGATACGCCGAGCGGACGCGCTGGATGTCGCGATTCCCCTCGATTCGGACGTAGGCGACGCCCGGTTGAAGTTCCGAGATGTGGTCGGCCAAGGCGCCTCGCTCTCGAGCGCCATCGCCCAGGACCATGTCGACTTGGATCGGGTTGTCCAGCCGCATGGCCACCCGCGTCGGGAACAGGTCGCGCCAAGTGACGACGTCCTTGCCGGGATCCTGGACGGCGGCCACCACAGTGATGCCGACTGCTCGCCCCTGGGTCAGCAGGAGGCCCAACGCCTGCTCCACCCTGCGGACGGTGGCACGCTCAGCGAACGCCGTAAGGGTCGCGAGCTCGTCGACAACCAGCACGATGTGAGGGCTCTCCGGGTGAGGAGAGTGTTTGCGCAGCCCATGGGTGGACAGCGCCAGGGTTCGCCGGGTCTTGAGGTCAACGAGCTCCTCGAGGAGGCCACACATGTCCTCCGGGGATCGAGCCTCGAACCGCGCGAACGCTGAGCGCCCGAGCCCCAGCTCCATCCCGCCCTTGGGGTCGATGGCCCAAACTTCTACCCATCGCTCCCTGATCGCGCCAGAGAGTCCGGCGACCAAGGACCACAGGACCGACCCTTTGCCTGCCCCCGTCGCACCCGCGATGAGAACGTGTGTCCCCTCCAGGCGGAGGCGCCACGGCCGGCCGTCGTCACACAGTCCCAGCCTCAAGGCGGCGAGGTTCGGGGACTCGTCCGAAGAGGTGCGCACTGTGGGCCTCAGGGGGTCGCGCCGGCGGAGCTCAAGCCATACGCGGCCGGGTCGCGCAGCCAGGACACGCGTCTCTGCGACACCGAAGGCCTGGCCGACCGCCTGCGCACGAGCCGCCACATCCTCCGGAGTCAGCCCGACGGGGAGTCGGAGGAGAAGTCGCTCGGCTCCTGTCCCCTGAACACGCACCTTGAGCAGCCGAGCGACCTCCGGATCCCTCCTTTCCCTTGAGGACAGGTTCGGCTCACGCACGACCAAGCCGCACCGCCGCGCGACGTGCGGGAACCAGAGCCGATACGCGGGTGTCCGCCACGCCTGGCTCAGGGCCGGCCTCAGTGTGCGGTCGTAGCTCGAGCGGTGCGCGAACCGCCAGAGGACTCCTAGTCCAACGAACGCGGTCAGCGAGGCCACTGACCCGCGCCACCCAAGGAGCCAGGTGGTCCCGAGCCCAGCGGCGGCCACACCCACCAGGATCGGCGCGTGAACGACCAAGCGCACCGTCGCCAACATGGCGGCCGCCACGAACCACACCGATCGGATCACCCCTTCGACGATGAGCGGGATTGCCTCGTCGGACTCGAACATCTGGTTCCTCGGGGAGTTCTTCATGACTGCAACTCCTTTCTCACCTGGGCGTGCAGGTCTTCGATCTGCCCGACGGATCGACCCATCTGACGCTCAAGCCGAACCAGCCCTTCCTCGAGCTCGAGGTCAGGGCAACCGTGGAACGCGATGCGCAGACGGAGGATGGCGTCATCCAGTCGGGATGCCTCGCGAAGGAGAACCCGGATGGCGTCGGCCAAGTCGTCGGGGCCGACGTCGAGGGTGTTCGCCCACTGCATAGGAGTACCGATCCTCATCAGGAGGCCCTCGCCAGGTCGGAGACGTGTTCCTCCAGTCGCTCGCCAGCCATGCCGAGCGATCGACAGGCGGCTTCGAGCAAGAGAACGAGCTCCTCGTCTGGTGCGCCCCTCAGGCCCAAACGCAGCCGGTTGACGTCGGCGTGTGTTTCCTCGACCACCCGGATGCGCGCCTTGAGCGCCCACGCCAGCTCCTTGTCGCCGACACCGAGGAGATCGGTCCACGCGGCGATGTCGACGCGTCGCACGCTCAGGCCGCCTTGCCGTCACCAGCGGCGGGCTTTGTGCTGGCCGGTCGACCCGGGGACTTCATGCCACTCGCCTTGTACGAGTAAACGACGCTGCTGAAGTCGCCGCTCTCTTGGATGTAGGCGAGCGCCGTGAGGCCCTCGAACTCCACTGGCGTGAACGGTGACGAACCGTCGTTCGCCGGCGGCACAGGCTGAACCTTGGCCGCGATCTTGACGGACACCGTCTTCTGCTTCCGAGGGGCGGTCGGGTCAGCATCGACGATGTCGACGGACCAGAGGAGCAGGCCGTTGTCCTTGTCGACCTGCTGGATCTTCGTCTCCTTCGTCGACCGTTCGAAGTCGTTGACCGGGGTGACCTCGCTGACGAGGTACGCGCCGCCCGGGAAGGCGACCTCGTGTGAGATGGGGAATCGTCCTGCAAGTGCCATGGCCTGCGTCCTTTCTCTGGTTCGAGTGAAGCCGATGTGGCACTTCCCATTTCACGGTTATCCACAGGGACGGCATCACCACGTGGCGGGACACCTCGGGACGTCCTAACGTGGAGATGGCGTCCCGGAACGTCCCACATCGTCCTGAGGGAGAGTCGTGGTCAACGACAGGCTCAAGAGCGCGATAAGGAGCGCTGGGCTCACAAGCCAAGAGCTCAGCGAACGCATACAGGTCGACCCGAAGACCATTGACCGCTGGGTGGCCAGTGGGCGCCAGCCTCATGCGGCCAACCGTCGGCGACTCGCCCTCGCTCTGGGCGCGGATGAGGACTTTCTGTGGCCAAATGCGCTCTCGGACAGTCAAATTCAGGAAGTGAGCCAGTCGGAGCTTGTTCACATCTACACTTCCCGGGCCATGATTCCCGTGGCGGCGTGGGAGACAATGCTGGCCAACACGAGCGAGTCACTAGACGTCCTCGCGTTCGCGGCAAGCTTCCTGCACGATGCACTCCCGAACCTTCACGACGACCTTCGGGATCGAGCCTCGGCTGGCGTTCGCGTGCGACTACTTCTTGCCGACCCGGATTCTGAGGCGGTGGCAGTGCGAGGCGAAGAGGAGCACATCGGGTCTTCACTGGCAGAGAGATGCCGCCTGAGTTGGAAGTACTTCCGCCCGCTCCTCGACGTGCCCAACGTCGAGGCAAGGATGCACTCCAGCACGTTGTACGCGTCGATGTTCCGTTTTGACGACGACCTCCTGCTCAATCACCACCTCCTGGGCGCTCCCGCAAGCCAATCCTCCGTTCAGCACCTGCATCGGCTGCCGGCCGGACGACTCTTCGGCAACGCGGTCGCATCACTTGAGCGTGCGTGGCATGGGGCCCGCCCGGTGACGGGGACGGAACTGCCCTAATCTCGTGAGCATGGGACGCATCGACTACATCGACGACCCCGAAGCGCCAAAGGCCAATTCCGTGGTTCCCTCGGTGGTCGCCATCGTTCGCGACGACGATGGCCGCATCTTGCTGATCCACAAGACGGACAACAACCTTTGGGCGCTGCCTGGTGGTGGTCATGAGATCGGCGAGTCGATCGTCGGGACTGTAGTGCGTGAGGTGAAGGAAGAGACCGGCTATGACGTGGAGGTCGAGGCGCTGACCGGCACGTACACCAACCCTGGCCATGTGATGGCTTATGACGACGGAGAGGTGCGCCAGCAGTTCTCACTCGCGTTTCGCGCTCAACTCATTGGAGGGGAGGCTCGGACGAGTTCCGAGAGCCGCGAGGTGGTCTGGTGGGAGCCCGAACGACTTGACGAGCTTGAAATGCATCCGTCAATGAGACTGCGTATTCAGCACGCCCTAGAGGGCCGTCAGTCCCCAGCCCTGGGCTAGTCCCAAGCGGGCGATGGCCCGCCGGCAAGCCGCAATGAGTTCCGGCGTAGATCGCGTCACGGCGCGATGCACAGGATCTTCCTCGGGATACCTGGCCAAGATTTCTTCAATGCGGCGAGGGACGTCCACCTCGTTGCCGGAGGGCGACGAGGTGAGGTCGCAGAGTGTCAGAGCATCCAGCCGAGCCTGAGCCGGTTGAAGGTAAGCCTCCAGCTCGGCCAGGAGCCCCCGCTCGTCGGCCTCGAACCATGCACCCGTATGCCAAGCGATCAGACCGACGACCTCTGAGGAGTACCCCTCACTACGACACCAAGCAGCTCCATCGATGGAATGCATGCCGGTGACGGCAAGCTCCTGTGCGTAGCCAATGTCATGTAGCCAAGCAGCGCTCAACAGGATCTCGTCACCCGCATACAGCCGCTCGCCCTGCTCCGCCACTGACACGACATGCCTGAGCCTGGCCACTGGGAGCAGCCGGATCGCGGTGTCGCTTGGGATGTCCATGCGCACATCCTCACACCGGCAGGCATCCCGATCGACGCTCAAGTGAGAAGGCCGGGCGCAGTTTCAGCCCTCGGTAACTGAGTCGGCTCAGCGCGATTGGCTTCCTACCCGCTCGACGGGAGACCAGACTGCGGCATTTGCGGATGCTTCAGTCGGACCTCTCCTCAGGCGCTGACGACCCTGATCCTGAGGCGAAGTACGCGTGGGCGCGGGCACTCCATCCGGCCAGCTCTTCCTCATTGGGGTCCTCGTAGGAGGGCTAGGCAGGCTCCCCGCCAAGTGGCCACGGACCCAGTACCTCGAAGCGATCGGCGCATCGGCAGAGATCTCCGCAGCGGAAATTCGAAAGTAGACGTCCTTAGCGTCGCAATACCCGCCCATTCGACCTAGGGAGGTATGCCAGACAGAGGGATACAGGTAGTCGCGTGAACCCGCTACATCGCCGCTTGGAAACCACAGCTCCGGGTCGATGTCGTCAGGTAGTGCAAGCGTCATGCGAACCATCATTCCTGGGAGTGACCCGATCAGCGGCAGGGGCGGGCGTCTGCGACTAGTTGAGAAGCCTATGGACCGACCATCTGCGGCGGGACTGGTGGAGGGCTGACGCGAAGAGGGCCATGCCGGTCTCGGATGTAGGTCGCGTAGTCGACGAAGTGCCGCCGCCGACCCAGGTAATGCGGGTAGTGCTCGAAGTGCCATCGGCACTGAGCCACGAACTCCTCATGGTCAGTTAGGCCGAGCCGGGCGCAATGAAGTGCGAAGTCCTCCAAACCCTCGAGCATCTCCTGACACTGATCCGCGTCGGCCCCATCGGCTCCCCAAAGGACTCCCGCAGGCAGCTCATGAAGAGCACCGTCAAGCCATCGACGAGTCGACAAGTAAGTCGCGACCTCGTCCGCCCATCGTTTCTGGACCCCATCGGTACTCACGCCAGGAAGGCTACCGAGAACCCCTGAAAGCTTCCCTCACCGCGGCAGATGAGGAAGATCGCGGTGCAAGCCTCAGCTGCTACAGCAGAGTGACGGCGAGGACGTAGGCGAGCCACCCAAGTAGGAGAAGGATGAGCGAACCGCTCATCAGGGACCAGTGCCCGGACTCCTGTTGAACAGCCGGCGTTCCAGCCTCTTCCTGGGATATGAGGGATCGAAGAATGACGGCTCCGTCGCCCCCGCCCTGCATGCTCTCGTTACTGCTTTCGCCTAACCCGAAGACCCGCAGCGATCGTCCTCCGCGCAGCCGAAGAAGTGGGAAGCCCCAGAACCCTTCGTCCAAAGACTCCAGGGTCGATATGTCCATGCGGTATGTGCGCAAAGGGTTTCTGACGGTCACCCACCGATCGGCCACAGTGACGTGAGGCCTTCCGAACACCATGAGCGCAGCTAGGGAGGTGACGAACAAACACGCCGCCACGAGTACGGCCTGGCCAACGGTGAGAGCGTCCGGGCCACTCAGCCCGCTTCTGTTGTTGGCCCCAACGGCCACGGCCAAGAGCAGCCATGCCACCACGTGTCCCCAAAACATGTTGGAGTCGCTGCGCAGCGTCAGGCGACCGGAGGCGTCGGTGCGAGCGGCGATGCCCGCTTCGAGAGGGCTCGGAAGCGTCGCAGGGCGCCAAGGCTGCTCGTCACTCACTTTGTAAGCGTATGTCGCGACCCTTATCTCAGCTTCACGTTCGCGCCCCCATCAGCCGAGCGAAATGCGGCATGTCCGGACGCAGATTCCGGTGTAGTCCACGAGACGAGGAACTCATCGCACCCAGTGAGTGAGAGTGACAGAGATCTACGGCTTTGCTGTCATTGAGCCACCCAGGCGGCACTGATCATCAAGAAGATTCCGAGGGCCAAAGCTCCGCCTCCCAACAACCAGACATACCGCTCGCGCTGGCCTGTCGTGACTGGTCTTCGGAGCCAAGCCGCGAGGAAGGCCGTCTCCATGACAGCCACGATGGCGAACACGACTAACAGGGGTGTATCGCTGCTCGACGTTTCGTCACCGCCGAACAGGTACGCCACGAGGAACGCCGTGCAGACGTACGGGAAAATCACGAGCGCTTGCAGTGTCCTCGAGCGCGGTACGGCGTCCAGTAGCGGCTTACGAGGGCGTGACATCCACTCCGATGACTTCTTTCTCACCTGAACACCTACGCGCTTCCGTGGGGAACAGGCGTGATCACGAACCGATCATCCCTCATCGGCCGTCAGTGAACGGCAGATTGGCCATCCCTAGCGAAGCGTGTTCGGACGCTCTCACGGCGGCATGAGCGCGCGACGGGCACGTAATCACGTCAGCCAGCGAATCACCGTGGCGAGTCCGACCACGGCCAGCGCGACCGCCAGCCCAAGCCCACCGAAAACGGCAGCTTCTTGAAGGCGGTCGCGAACCGTATGTGCCGGCAGTGGCTCATCTGGACGGAAGTCAGGCGGAGGTGACAACCCCTGACGGAAGTAGTCGGACAGGTGTTGCTCACAACAGAACGACAGGCTCAGGAAATCCGCTGGCCAAGGGTCCGGCGAGGTTGGGTCCTCGCGTCCCAACTCCATGTGGTGCCAAAGGGGTTCATCGACACTGCCGTGGCAGTAGGCACACTCGGTCGGCGGAGGTCCAGATCCCTTGTTCACCGCCACATTCTGGGGGATGGATCCCAGGCCCACCAGTTGTTTCTCTTGGCCCGTCTTTGCAGTCGCTACATGTCCGGGCCAACGACCGCTCATCGGCAGTATCGAGTTCCCCTTCGCGGCAGATGAGGACGATTCAGGCGAGGGGATTCAGGCTCGGGTGGCCTCGCGCGTTGGCGTGGTATCGCCGGGTCAGGCTCGTCGAGGACCGCCCCGTGACGACGTCACGGTAGCTGCGCTCAGACTCGACCGCGCACCAAACGCGGCCTGTCCGTGCTTTTCCCGGTTTCCACCTCGACATCCGCTGGTTGACTGCTCGCGTGACATCCGACGACGCGACCACGCTGCCGATCACTGTCGACATCCGGAAGGTGGACGAGCATGGCCTGATCTCCAATTGGGACGACACAACGAAGTTGTGGCTCTCATTCGACGAGCGGGAGAAGACCATCGGAATCGCGGGCAACCGTGCCGCGCTCAACTCGTTGGCACGTCACCTCCTCACGCTGACTCAGCCAGATGCTCGGCCCGGCTACAACCTGTACTGGGAGCCCGAGTCAGGCTGGTTCGGGACCGACGAAGCCGGTCTGCACATAAGCCTCACGGAATAGTGCTCCTCGGCACGACCTCGCGAAACGCGGCAGTAGCGGTAGATCGGCATTACGCTCCGATTGTGGAAGCGGAATACCCCTCTGCGCGGGTCGATGAGTTCGAGATGGGCATGTTCGTGTCCTACGACGACTGCGGTGACGCTTGGGTGAAGGCGCCCGACGGGTCTCTCGCAGGGCTCATCTGGGAGACAGGAGAACCCGCCTATTTCAGGGCCTCCATCGCGCCTGACGAGGCGCGATGGGGCACCTACGCCGTGCAACTTCCACTACCCCTGACGAGCAACGATGAAGCGGCTGCCTATCTTTCCGCGCTACTCCCTGACCTGCGGGTCAGGTGGCACGAGTGGGCCCGACGACAGAGTGGCTGACCGCACGCTCATCGGCACGACCGATCTGCGGCATGAGCGGGAAACGCCCGAGAAGGCGCTCTTGTGGCGGAGGATGCCTTCATGCCCCTGACTGTTGACCAAGCTCGAGCAGCGTTGCAGGTGGCCGCATGGCGAGACACGATCGGTGAGATGCCCTCCGAGGTCCTCGTGGGACTCGCCCTTGACGCCGTCGTCGCCGGAATGGACGGGCCACGACTCATTGAGCTCGCTGGGGCAGACTCATCAGACCCTCGCGACCTACGAGACCTTTGGCAGGCTGTAGTCGTCGAACAGGGCATTGAGCGTGCCGACGAGCAGAATGCCCTGTGGCAGTTGGTTCGTCACACAGCCAATGGTGTTGTCGATGGCACTGTCGCTCCCATCGTCGCCGCGAACTGGCTGTGGCGGTCAGCGAGCCACCGGATGGAACCAGAAGGTGACCTGCGGATCTTCATCGGGTTGGCCTCCGAAGCGGAGGATCACCCAGAGCAACTGCAAGACATCGCGGACGCAGTCGTCACCGAGTGCCGTCGGCTGTTGACACGGCAGCGGCCACGACGTTGGCTGCGTCTCCAAGCGGGCCACGATGGCGCCTTGTCCTTCGCGACTACGTCCGGCCAGTCCCACCGGGGCCCTGACCAGCTCCCGGTTCCCGCCAGCCTGGCAACGCGCCTCCTCGATTGGCAGCGGGAGTGGACGGAGTCGGTAGGCAAGGGTGGGTTCGTCGCGATCCCCGCGGCGGAGGAGTTCGTGACGGCGGGCGAGGCACTTGCCGACGAGCTACAAGGCGTTCTGGGCGCTGATTGGCATGTCGAGTACTACCCGGAACCGGTGAGAACGCCCGGCGTGAGATTGCGGTCTCGCTGGAAGGCTCGAAGCAGAACCTAGGTCTCCTTTGGGTCCTATCAGCGGCATGACAGGACATTGTGGCTAGGCGAGCTCTTCGAGGTCGAGATGGGCGCTACCGCCGGCATTGGATATGGCGGCTGCAAGGTCATTCGCGAATCGGTGCACTGCCTCGTACGTAGTCAGGACGAGCAGTCGGGCCTCGGACACCGTCCCAGTCGTGGGTGAGTGAGCGTCCGTGTCGACCGTGGCCAGGTGCACCGACACTGCCAGTTGTCCGCGCCCTGTCACGGTGAAGGCGGTCAGATTGAGCGTTTTCTGGTCTCCAAGTGCCGACGAGATTTGCGGCCTCGCTGTTGTTGACCATGGGTAGACCAGGAGCGAACGAGTCCAATCCAAGAGGTCGGCGTCGTTGACGTATCCGACCGACGCTCCTGCAAATGGAGTAGCACGGGCCGAGACGTGCAGTTCACCAAGCCCTTCCAGGCCCTCCGCCCGATAGGCAACGGTCAGTCCTTCGGCGGCCCCGGTCATGGCATGACGCTACATCGCCCAGAACGCGTCACTCGGTGATCCACGATCCCGATGCGCGCACGATCCGCTGCAAATGAGTGCGCTTGCGGGGTCGCGTTGGAAGACTCAGCCTCATGGAGATGCGGGAGGGGACGCGCGTGACAGTCAGCGGTGGCTACGACTTCGAGCCTACGTGGCTGGCAGGAAGAGAAGGAGTGGCTGGCGCCGTGCTCAAGTGGATTCCGGGGCGGAACGAGGAGCGCGCGTGTGTCGTTTTACTCGATGAACCGTTGACCGCGACAGGGGACGTGAGAGGCGGGCGAGAAGAGCGGACTGGAAGCCACATCGTTCTCGCGCTTCGGTACGCCGGCCAAGTCTGGGAGGAGGAGGCCACGGTGCACATCGAGCTGTGTGAATCGGAGCCCGTGAATGCCGCTTGGTCTAGCCGCGAGGCTGGTGCCTGGGTGGAGTCTCACGCCACGTATCGGATGTCGTGATCGCGGCATGACAGGACGTCTCGAGGCATCACCAGATCGGTCGTCAATCGGCGAAGAAGCTCGTGGACGTATCCCCGTCACGTTCTCGCTGTCGAATGGTGGCCGAGATGTATGCCAGGCCAGCGGCGCCGAGTAGCCCCAGCAATAGACGAACTGGTAGCGGCAGATTCGGGCCTTCCAGTCCCGAAGCCAAGCCGAGCGCGCCAAATGCCGCCACGTCAACTGCGAACTCGGTCGTGGTCATCCGAGTCGGCTCGATCTGCGCGAACCGTGAGAACACCGGATAACTCACCCACAACGCCGGCACTACGAGGGCCAAAAGCCCTAGAGCGACCGACCGGTCGCTGGGCTCCGCGCCCGGGCGTGTCAGGACTGCCAACACAATGATTGGCACGGCCAGGGCGACACTTCGTCGCCAGAACTCGTCACTTCGCACCGGTGCATAGCACCACGAGCCTCCGCACCGACCTACCAGTGTCGCCGAGTAAGACCACCCATCACTTTCAACGGAGCAAAGGCAAGCGACCCGCGGCAGATGAGGGCGTTCGTCTTAGGACGATGGCGCTGGGGACCCAGGCCACTCACGCCATGTCAGCCTTGAGGCGCCCCAAGCCTTTTGGGACTCAGTGCTCACTCGGTTCTCGAAGTCCTGGAAGGCCTGCCACCAGCGCACACCCTCGTCGGCGAAGTCGTCCGCAGATTGCTCGGAGCCGTCGGCGCGAAGCACGGTCAGATCTTCAAACGTGGCGGTTCCCTCGATGCAGTAGCTGCGAACCTCGCCTTCCTCGAGACGTGCGCACTCGTTGAACCAGTAGAAGGAGTGGGGCGCGTCGTGCTCGCTGAAGCGGGCGATGAGGCTCGGCTCATCCGGCCAATCCGCCGTCAACTCTGGATCGTCAAAGTATCGCCACCCGTATAAGGAGCCACCGAAGGCCAGAGTCTCGAAGAACTCATCGAGGGCCGAGAGGCTCCCGATGGGGATCGCTGGGCCGTTGCCCTCGACCGTAACTCGACGAAGCAGAAACTGAGCCTCCGCAACACCCCGCAGCATCAGCAGGCGCCGCGCGTCCGGATCGATGGGGCCGGCTTCTGGGAGGGCCGACACATGCATGAGGAACTCGAGGGAGTCGTCGCCAACTTGGCGAACACCGACAACGTCCGCCTCCGTGAGCGCAACCTCGAGACGCTCACGGCTCCGTTCCGACCATTCCATGCATGCATCTTCGCCGAACTCGGGTCTGCGCGCTGTCGAGTGCCCTGACATCGGCACGACCGCGCGGAACGCGGCAGATGCGTGCGTTCAACTTGAGTGCTCTCTAGGGCGACTCTCCCGTACTGTCTGCGGACAGCCTGCTCAACGCCCAGCGCTGGTACTGGGCGTCACTGAACTCAAGGATGACGGCACCGTTCGAGTCGGGCCAGGCCCCAGGGGGCGCCGTCCACCATGGGCGGCGACCCCCGAAAAGGTCACCGGACCGCGGCAGATCCGGTTGAGCTAATCGATGTAGCCAGTGATCGGATCCACCAGACCGAGGAAGTTGCGAATAGCGTCCTTGAGCTCCGCGTCGGTTTGACCTTCACCGCTGTAGGTCGAAGTCACGAAGCCGTAGTCCGCGTTGGGGCCGGAGGTCCAACGAAGCTCATGGACCCCGGGCTCGCCGACGCGCTCGATGACGTCGAAGTGCTCGCCGTCGACAACCATCCGCTTCACACCCGCGAGGGTACCGATCCGCGGCATGTGAGTGCGTTACGTCAAGGCAGGTTCGAGAGGTCCCGACGCGCGAGAAGGCCGAGGCACGACAGTGCGCCAAGGGTGCCCACAACCAGGAACAGGACACTAACGACTGGCAAGGGAAAGTAGGCGCTCGCGCAGGCCGCATCGGGAAGCGGGTTAGGGCGATCGAAGAGGGCGGGGCCGCAGTCCACGAACAGGCCGTTCGGTTCGACGGCAGTCAGTGGGGCTGCCCCGAGGAACCATCCGCTGAGGGCCAGCAGGATCGAGACGCAGCTTCCGGCAACAAGCGCAGCGACGCCGGCCGCACGTTGGAGCACACCCACACCCCGGCGCTGAGTCGCTGGACGCTTCGGCGCCGTTGTCTGAGACATGAGCACAACGTAGCTCTACCGAGAATTCAAATCGCCATACCTGAGGACGTCGCTCATCGAAACGTTTGCGCGGAAGGCGGCAGATCCGGAAGCTCAGCGGGAGACGCCGCGGCCAGTGATCACGCCCGGCGTGTCCCTATTCGCGATTAGGCGCACGACGAGAACTGGTACCCCAACAAAGGGCACAAAGAAGATGAGGACGAACCACCACAGTGGTTTGATGCCGATCCATGGCCGTGTCCAGCCGCCAGACACGCGCTTGGCATGGAGTGCTAGGCCGCCCGCAAGCGCGAAAAAGATCGGCACGCTGATCCAGTTGACCTGAAACCCGACATCCTCGATCACATCACGAGGATACGGCGCGCCGAATGCGCACACTGCGTAATGAGCGGGCACCTGACGCGAGTCGTTCAGATCAGGACCCGGCCAGCCCCAGGGCGCTCGCAAAGCGCAGGATCGCCTGCGGCAGCTCAAGGACGTAAACCACCAGCCCGTCCCGTCTTGGTGATCCCGCAAGTGACATCGACGTGTCCAACCTCCCACCCAAGATCGGCTTCTCCCTCCCACTGAAGGTCGCCGTCGATGTGCAGTTCTGCCAGTCCGGGGAACTCGATGAGTCGTGTGACGGGGCCGTCCAGACGGAACTCCAAGGCGAGCGTTCTTGGGGCGTGGAGTCGAAGCGACGTCAAGTCGCAATCGCCCTCGGCCGCAGCGTCCCACCGCTCTCCTTCAGCCAGAGCCCAACCGGTCTCGAGCATTTGTTTTGCCTCTCGGCCGGGAAACCAGCGCCTGTCATTGCTCATGGCGCAATCATCAGCGATACGAGACCACGCTGCTCGCTCGTCGACATTCAGCGAGCCGATCGAGGCAGATGCGGGCATTCGCCACGCGGGTGAGCCGGCCCACGCGGATCGCGCAGCCTTACCAGCGTTAGATGGCGAAGAGT
Organism: Knoellia locipacati; assembly: GCF_007992835.1. Lineage (GTDB taxonomy): Bacteria > Actinomycetota > Actinomycetes > Actinomycetales > Dermatophilaceae > Knoellia > Knoellia locipacati. The sequence continues at coordinate 64,606 of NZ_BKBA01000006.1, read as the reverse complement.
GCTGAAGCCACCAGGCTTGCGACGAAACCTAGCGTTGAGCTTCGCCCCAATACCCGGCCGTTCCCTAGGAGATCTAAGCGGGCTGGTGGGGCGGGCGGTGTCTTCGAGAGGGTGAGGTTCTCCGCCTCCCGCGACGCCGCTAAGCGGCAGTCCACGTAGCCGATCAGACCGGACAACGGAATGAGAACTATGCACATCACATCAAGGAGATCCGTCGTGAGACCGCGTGGGAGGAGATCCCGAATCAGCAAGTAGTACGGCCATGGAACGAGGGGTGCAGCGACCATCGCACCGATGGCGATGTATGTCCCAAGTGCTTGAAAGGCGCCTTTCGGGTCCTCGGCTTCTTGACGCCAGGTCACCTCAGGGTCAGCGCCTCCCTCAGCAATCCGGAAGACAGCAAGCGCCAGCGTGCGATTGAGGTTGAGACTCCGCACCAAGGGGTTCCTGATGCCCCGAGTCGGGAGCGCCGAAAACGCCATGTTCCTCCATCCGCCAACAGTCAAGAGCACTCAAGGATGGTCACGTCCCGTACGCGGCCACACCTGCGACCTCTCCCAAGCCCCAGGCTGAAGCGCGATGGCAGTTTAGAGGAGGCGCGGCGATTGCCCGCCACGTTTGTCCGGACTTGTCAGCCTTACACGCCTTGCGTCCAGAACGGCCGAGGAGCAAGGACCGCAACGCACGCTCATCGGCATGTGAGTGAAACGGCGACCCTTGAGTGAGCTGCAGCGACATGCGGGTGAGCATCACGTTCGAGCCGAACGGCCGCTCTCAATCAAGCCCGCCCCACGAGGGCCAATTGGGCGGAGAAGTAACCGCTCGACAGGACGTCAGGCACCACCTCCACTGTCCGGCCGGTCCGCGGCGCGTGCACCATCCCGCCGTTCCCGTCCGCGATTCCCACGTGGTGGTAGAAGCCGGCTGGGTCTCCATCAGCGTGGAAGAAGAGGAGATCCCCGGCTTGCATCTGGTCAACCGGCACTTGCCGCAAGGACCTGGCTTGGTCACTAGCGACGCGGGGGATCACCCGTCCCGTACCGACGAACACGGCATACCTCGTCAGGCCCGAGCAGTCAAAGCCCCTTGTGCCCGCCCCATGGGCGATTCCGAACGACGGTCCGTCCATCCCTCCCCCGCCCCAGGAATATGGCGTGCCCAGCCACTCGAGGGCCGCGGCGACGATCCCCGACGAGCGTCCAACGGCATCTACCAAGCACTTCGCGCCCGTCACGATCGGCAAACTCAGCAGCCGGTAGGCCAGCCCTTCCCACTTAGCGTATGCATCTGGGAACGCGCTTCGCTGCACAGCTTGGGCGGCGAGTGACAGTGGCATCGACAGGTAGTTCGGGACTGAGAGCAGCCCGGGTTGGCCCCCACGACCACCGTTGAAGAACATCTCGGCGGAGGTGGTTGGATCAAGACGTTCCGGGCGACTCCCCCAAGGCGCGCGCTGCTGGAACAGCCCGATCGAATCTCGGTCGCCGTAAGGAATGTTGTGCAGGGTCGACTCCTGCATCGCGGTGGCGAGGGAGATGGCCAAGCCCCGATCTGGCACGTTCAGGCGACGCCCAACCGCAACGATGCTCTGAGCGTTGGCTATCTGCTCGGCGTCCAGGGTCGCCTCGGCTTGAACGGTCGGTCGCTGAAACCCCGCGCAGAGCGGCCCCGAAGCCTCGTCGCTGCCGCCTCCAGCCAGCAGCAGGCTCGCATAGATGGCGACACCAGCCACCCCGACAAGCACCACCGGCATTGACCAGGCGATGAAGCGGAGGATGCGCCGAATCACCACGCGCCTGCCCATCTCGAGGACGGCGGCCGTCACCGGGTCGCTCACGGCACGCCTCCGGCCGACTCGTCCGGCGCAATCCCGCTCACGAGCCAGCGCGAACCTGTTCGCTTGAGGAAGACCAGAACCCCGCCGTTGTCTGTCGTATGCCGCATCGTCCGGGAGTTCGCGGCTCTCGCGACTTCGGTTCCCTCACCCACAACGGCCGTCGCGGGCACTCTGAGCGGATCAGTCTTTGACAGCTCGGCAGCGAACTCCTTCGTCGACAGAGGCAGCAGACGTCCACGCCACTCCGAGGGTGGGTCATACGGCCGCGCCCACCCAGCGACGAACTGGCCGGAGACCTCGCCTGGGTCAGCTATGGACTCCGACTGACTCGGTGCCGTGGCCGTCGGTATTAGAGCCTTCGACTGAGTCGCTGGTGTAGGTGAGGTCGCGGACTCCGACACCGATCGACTGGTGACAGCCCTGGTGGTGGGGCTCCCAGCGCCCGAGTCAGCTCCACTCGATTGCAGCCGCCCGATGCCGACGAGCACCGCAGCGAGCACCATGCAGGTGATCGTGAAGTGCTTCCACGACCACAAAGGCCAGCGCCACAGATCCTGACCACGAAGGCTCATGACGCCTCCCGGTCATCACTGCGACCGATGCCCGGGTCGAAGATGTCGTGACCCATTGAACCGTCGTGCCGCAGCGACGCGTTTCCCTCATGAGGTCGCACGATGTGCATCCGGCGGGCGCGATCCTGCTCCTGACCCACCACCTGCCCAACCAAGAGCCGGTGCCGGGATGGGGAGGGCTCCGTGCCCTTCGGCCCATCAGGAGGTGGAGCTATCGGATCGGAGGAGGAACGCGCAGCGTCATCGCCGCCTTGTGACAGTTGCTGTCGCGGCTGGCTCACGAAGACCGAGCCACCGGCATCACCGTCACTCATGTGGCGCCATTGAACGCCGTCGCTGGTGATGTCCCACACCGGCGTCGGGCGCTGGTACGTCTCCGCTCGCGGCGGATCTGCAACCCTTCTCCCGGGAGAACCATCAGCCGGCATGGACCGACGCCCGACTTGCTCCTCGAGCACATCGCTGGTTCCGTCCTCGGTCGCTTTCCGACTGACGGCGTAGCGGACGACGTTCTGTCGCACGGACCTCAGAAGGCCGCGACGCGACTGGCCGCCAAGCATCTGGGTCATGGACAGGAACGGCATCATCAACACGAAGGCCGCGACGGTCAGGACCAGACAGAGCAGCAGGGCCATCACGGACATCCCTGGGCCGTCCGCGGTGCTGAGAAGGGCACTGATCGCCGCTGTGTGGATGACCGAACCGGCGGAGAACGCGATCACGTTCACGAGCGACGCAGCGCCGATGTTCCCGATCCGGCGCACCACTGACGAGAGCGGGGCGATGATCCCGACCACCGCGGCTGCCGGGAAGAACATGACCAGGAGGCGAAGCATCACCAGCCCCGCCACCAGGAAGGCGTCCGCGATCAGCCGGAATCCGACGGTGAAGAGTGACCCCAGCAGAGTCAGCACCCCGGTTCCGGCACGCCCTCCCGCCTTCCCCTGCAGGACGGCATACGTCGAGGGGTCCTGCTCCTGTATCTCGTCGGCCACCTCAGTGAACGCCTCAGCCTTGCTCTCGGATATCTCCTTTGCCCGCTCGGGATCTCGGCTCGAGGCCGCCTCGGCGCGAGTGAGGGCTGTGGCACCAAACAGCCGCGGACCCCACCTCTCCGCCGCTGCACCCTCGGAGCTTCCAAGCTCGCCCCGCAGCCAGTTCTGATACAGCACCGTGTCGACGGCCAAAGCTCCTTGGCTCCGGCCTGGGCCCCCTTCAGCGTCAGACACGACCCCAGCACTACTGGCTTGGAGGTTGCCAATGGTCTGTGTCACGGTCTCATCGAAGAACGATGCCGCCCGTCCGGGATAGGCCGCCAGCCCGCTCAGGACCGCCAGCACGAGCATTGCCCAGAGCCCACCGGACACGACTGACGACAGTTGGCCCCGGGTCGAGTACACCAGCAGCAGCCCAACAACGCCGAGCAGTGCCACGCCACCCCAAGGCGTCCATATGGCCTCGTTCATCCGCTCCGAGACACGGTCGACCACGCGGTCCAAGGGACCCATGTAGTCCTTCGGATTCGATACGGCGTTGTGTATGCCGTTGCTCAGGGACGTGACGAACACCGCTGCGGACATCGCCATGTTGCCGACCATCGTGTCGGCTGCCGCTTCCGGATTGCGGACCGAGCCACCGCAGCCGAGGTCGTAGGTGCTCCAGCGCAAACCGGCGTATCCGTACTGGTCGTAGATGCTCGTCGTCCGTTGTGGTGCGAACGGGTCGCGGGCGACCGGGACCGGGGACGGCGCCGGGTCGAGCATTCCTGAGACACCGCGGTCGGGGTACTCCGCGACGGGAGCCTCCTTGCAGTCGGGCAGACCCGGGATCGACGGCCTCGCCGCCGCAGCCGCTCCGCCCAGGATCACCAGCAGGAACGTCAGAAGGCCGACGCGCACAAGACGCCTCGTGTGCTGGCCACAGCCGAGACTCATGCGATCTCACGCTCCTCGGCCACGGCGCCCGATGCAGCGCGCTCGACCGAAGCCAGACGATCGCGCGCCTTGTTCGGGTCTGCAGTGGTGTTGAGAGCCTCCAGCAACTGAGGGTGGGCCGACAGGTCCATGCGCATCCGCTCAACCCCTCCGGCGCCGTCGCTGAACACGAACTCGCGTGAGCCACGGTGACCATGGCTGGTCGGGCGGGAGAGCGACTCGAAGATCGCCTCGTAGCCCACGTCGGGACGAGCACCCGGGATGAACCGCAGGGCGTCGCGCTGGGCGTCCTCGCCTGTCAACCGACCGATGAAGGCTGCCGAGACGAGGTTGGCGAGGTCGAGCTTGAGGAGGTCTGACGGATTCTGGCTCGCCATGATGACTCGGGTGTTGTGTTTGCGCGAGTCACGCCCGGCCCGCTCAATGAACCGGCGGCCGGTGGAGAAGGACGACAGTGCCCAGGCTTCGTCGATGAAGATGCCCTTGCGGGCGTGCACATCGCCGTAGTACATCCCGCGCTGCGCCAGCCACGCCGCGATGTAGAGGACGCACATGCTGAGCCGCTCGTCGAGGTCCTCCGAGCCTTTGGCGTCTTCGTCCGGGAGCGAAAGACCGCGCAACGAATACACCGTGAGGAGAGCGTCACTCGCCCGATAGTCCGACTGGTAGCCGGGCGGGAAGATCAGCCGGCCGTGGCTCGTTCGCGCGGCCTCACTGAGGAAGTCGTGCATGTAGCCGGCATGTCGGACCAGCTCGTCGTCACCACCGATGTGGCGCAGCGCTTTGACCACTTCGCCCGCAGAGGACGTGTGCCTCGCGGCCACCTGACCGACGGCCCGCATGAGCGCCACCTCCGTGAGGACGTGTTCCTGCATCTGCCGCGGCAGGATCGACCGCAGGACGCTGCTCGTGAGCAGGCGTCGGGTGTTCTCAGCCGTCGCCTTCCCCAGCTGCCACTCGCTCTCCGAGTCGAAGTGCTCCCTGCGCGGCTCCGCGATCACCCGGTAGGGCGACAGGGCACCGGGCTCGGCATCGAGCAGGTCCACCGGCTTCGATACCGACGCGAGCTCCGGCAGGTGGCACAGCGCCGTCAATCGCCCCGATGGGTCCAAGACGGTCCACGGAATGCCCTGCAGGACAGTGCGGTAGATGATGTTGCCGCCAGCCGTGGACTTGCCGCCACCGAGGCCGGCGCAGATCACGGCTAGCCCGGACTCCTCATCCCGCTCGGTCGAGAGCCACGGTTCCCACGTCACCACCCGTGCGGACGTGCCCGAAGTCTCGCCCAAGTGGATGCCGATTCGGTCTCCCACTTTCGCGGTCGCGGCCGGGACTGCGGCCGCCAAAGTGGTGACCGGCATACGCCGTCTGTATGCCGTGTTCGCCAGCTTCTCTCCCGGGATGAACTCACGCGCGATGGCGTACTGATCCCAAGGGCGAGTGATCGTGATCTGGGGTGCGAAGAGTTTGCGCACAGCCCCGGCGCGCTCCATCGCTTCCTCCTCGGTCTCGCCCGAGACGGCCAGCCGGTACCAGCCCGTGGTCCGAGTGCTGAGCCCTGACAAGCCCATGGAGATCTCGTCCTCCACCGTCAGCGCCTTGGACGCCTGCCGGTCGAGTGCGCCCGGCGCAGGCTCTTGGTGTTCGACCTCGTAGTGGTCCTTCTGCGCCCGGATCTTCTGGATGTTGCGTCGCATCGCCGCGCCCACTTTGGCGGGATCCTCGATCCTCACGCGGGCCGACCACTCGACTGGGAACGGCAACTGGTCGGTGCGCTGCATCCACGGGACCCCGGGAGGGATCTCGAGATCGGCCATCCGACCGACACTCATCACGCAGACATGACGAGCAACCCGTTGACCGTTCAGATCGCCCTCGACCGTGACGGTCCTGCCGAACGGCTTGGCCGTCCACAGGACCTGGTCGGTGAACTCCCCCAGGTCCTCGCGGGCCCATGTGTCGTCGTCCACGGCTCCGAGCGTCAAAGGTGCCGGGAGGCCGAGTGAGACCGACCGATGCAGTAGCCACTCGAGCTCACGCGGGGAGGCAGGGGAGCCAGCCATTCCAGAGAGCGCCATGATCTCGTCGGTGGCGCGGACCGGCCTCCCGAGAGCCGCGACCTCGCGGTCGTACATCGGTCGGGCCATGCTGCCGAGAGCGTGCAGGATGCGTCGCGAGCCGAGCAGCTCAACCCCGACATACACCTCCTTGTCGGCCATGCTGCGTCGCGCCAAGTGCATCTGGTCTGTCACCAAGTGATCACGCCAACAGTTCAGCGGGGCCGGCGCGTTGGCGTCGTGTGCCCGCGCCCAGCGGCTCACCGGGTACGGCCGGGTTGTCACCCTCAGATGGAGGTTCCGTTTGGCCAACTGAGCAAGGGCATCCGCGGACTCGCGAATCAGCTGCTCACGTATCCCGTCGGGTCGGAAGGACCACCCCTGCGGCGCCAGCCGATACCAGGCGTAGATCTTGTCGGAGCTCACGGTGCAGTGACCTGAGATCCGGCGCAGGAACAATCCCCGCGTGCTCATGCTGAACTCCCCGTCCGGCCATGCCGGGGAACCCGGCTCGGGCGAGAGGGGACAGCTCGAACCCGAGCCGGGCGGAATGTGGCACACCGGACGCGTCGGTCGCGCCGAGGTGCGCTGATCTCGTTGGTCAGCGTCCGTAGGGCGGAGGAGACGGGACGGTCGTGATCAACGAGCATGAGGACGCCCCGGGTGATCGCCGCGGTGGCAAGGAGGCTGTAGGCCAGAACGAAGAACCCAAGCCCAATGCCGAGACGGCGCTCAATGCCCTGCAGGAGAACGAAAACCACAGCCCCCACGGCATAGGCGACGTAGCGCGCACGAAACGGCAGGGTGCGCCCCGGCGGGCCAAGCCAGACTGCGTTGACGTTGTAGATCTCGTCGTCGACGGGCAGTCGCATGGCTCAACCCGTCACGAGGCTTGCGAGCCACGTGCCGACCGCGCCGGCCTGGCCGCTGGTCGCGAGTCCGAGAACGGCAAGGGCGATGACGACCCCGCCGACGACGCGCATGGCCTTGGCGTTGTCACCGCGCTGGGCGACAACGAAGAGCATGACCGCGATAAGGAGGAGCAGCAGCGGGATGATGTTGCTCTTGATCCAGTCCTGCAGGTTGGTGGTGTCACCGGGCGCGGCGACGAGCGTGCTGACGATGGTGTGCATGGTGTCCCCTTGCATCCGTGGAGGCGTGTTCCTCCACAGCCATTGCGCAGCGGGTCATGCAGTGCATCCAGTTGGAACCGGATCCTTTACCAACTCTTGAAGGAACCTGGCGCGGCTCGCGTCGCCGGCCGCTGTGCTGGGCGTGGCCGGCAGTGGAATGCCGTTCGCGTTCGCGTCCGGGCTTCGACTCGCAGGGGCTCGCCCCTCAGACGCCGAGGACGAGGACGGGGGTGAACGCGCGTGGCTGGTTTCCGTAAGCCCCTGCCGCGCCGGTTCCTGGAACTCAAGTTCTCAGACCCGTGGGGCTGGGTTCCGTATCGGCATCGCAGCCGGGCACCACCGCGACCGCTCGGTTTGGGTCAGTGCAAAAGCGTGCGCAGCCGCCTGAGCACTTCCCGAACCGCACCCGGGCAAACTAGTCCGGATCTGCCGATGTGCGGGACGACTCCGCTGCCCACCAGTTGGACCCATGGGACGTGCAGTAGTCGTCACCGGTGCTATCCGCCCCGACCGGGCTGAGCACGTAACGGCCCCGCTCCCGCCGGTCACGGTTAGGACTGCATGTTTAGTAGCCCGCGCCGGCGCGAGTCGCTCCATGGCTTCGGCCGCGGCGCAATCGGTTCAGCTAACTCACCCATATAGATTGGTCCAAGAACCGCGAAAGGGAAGCCAGATGCTGCTCCGCAAATTGTCTTCAAGCCGTACTGCGACGGACCCGGTCCCTGTTCGGTACGACGTCGAGCAGAAGATCACGTTCGTCCAAGACCCAGACTCGGGCACGTGGATGCCGAGCTACGAGTCCACGCGCGTGAGCCAGACGAAGAAGTGCGATCTCGAGACAGGTGAGGATCAGAAAGGTCAGTGAGCAACGCCAACGGGCTCGCAAGCCCCATCTTGATTCTCACGAACGAACGCGATTTCGCCGCAGACACGGTCATCAACTGCATCAACGAGCGCGGGGTCGCGGTCGAGCGGTGGAACACCGAAGGCCGCCCGAACATCCAGTGGCGCCCGGACGCCTGCCCTGTCACAGCTGACTACCGTTCTGTCTGGCTTCGACAGTTCCTTCCAGAACCGACTGTCACCCAGTCGGTCCCTTTGGTAGACGACTTTCTCGTCGCCCGTGAGCAGTGGCGGACATGGCTAGCAGACCTGGCCGAATATGAACCAACCCGTTGGATGAACCCGCTTTGGCCCTCACGTCGCGCCGAGAATAAGCTCGCCCAGTTGCGTGTGGCGAGCCGAGTTGGGCTTGCCGTTCCGCGCACGTTGGTAACGAACAACCGTGCCGACGCTCTACTACTCCAATCTGAAGTGGGGAGCTGCATCGTGAAAGCCGTCGCATCGGCTTACTTTCCGTTCTCCAACTCGGCGTTCATGTTTACGACGCCGCTCAACGATGCCCTCGCCTTGGGCGATGCGGACTGGGCTTCGCAGCCCGTCGTCGTTCAGCAGTCGATCCACCCCCGAACGGACGTTCGCATCTTCATCGTCGGTGAGTTCGCAGCTGCAGCAAGTACGCAAGTGGATGGTCCCGACTGGCGCCTCGGCTCCAAGGACGCCCGGTGGAGTCCCTGCACCCCACCGGCTCCCATCATCGAGGGATGCCGCGCCTACATAAACGCGTTCGGTCTCGCCTACGGTGCGTTCGACTTCGCAATCGACGACCGCACCTGGTGGTTCCTTGAGTGCAACCAAGCTGGGGAGTTCGCTTTTGCCGATCGGCCTTTGAAGCTCGGAGTAGCCGATGCCATCGCGAATTGGCTCATCGGGGACTCTTCGTGAGAAAGCCACTGCGGCGCCCTCGCCGGCCATCACCCCAAGCGAGGAACAGCAGGTGGAGACGGTACTCGCTCGTGTTCGTCCGTTCGATGGGCAGAACCGCTCGATGGATCCTGCGGCTTCGTCTCGTACCCCAAATCGGGCACGCGCTGCTGCTCAATAAGGGATTACCCAAGAATGGTGTGTCGACCAGTGGCATTTCGGCTGGGGATCCACGAAGTCAGCCAGCCGACAGCGACATTAATGCGGCCATTGCCTTGTGGCAGTTCGAGAATGACCGACTCAACGGGCTCGCAACGAAAGCGGCTGCCCTCCTGGCTGCCGACGCGATCGTGGGGGCGGGGATCGCTACGCAGACAGACAGCCGCCTTGTCGCGCGCTGCTTGCTCTTCGCTTCTATCGTGTATTTGGTCTCAGCCGCGGTGGCGGCATGTCTTGTCCAAGCTCCGATGGAGCGGCAGGTGCTCGGCCACTCGAGTGTTCGTGACGGTTCCGCTGCGGAGGAGATGGTCGCTGTCGTCGTTGCGAATGAGCACGTCGGAGTCCGTCTTCAGAATCTGGTCTACGTGAGTTTCCGTGACACGTTCGTATCCCTGGTGTTGTTCCTCGTAGCACTCGTCGCGAAAATGGTGGGGTACTAGTTCAGTTCGCCTTTGACTCTCCAAGTCGCCCGCGGGAGCGTGGGTCCGCGCGCAGACAGTGGAGCCCGTGCACGAGTCTGAGTTCGCGCGGTGTGCCTACATCCGAAGCGTGCCGGACTGAACCAGCCCCGAACACTCACCACTTTCCTCAGCCGAGCAGCGCCGCGCCACCGGCTTACACAAAGCCCGCTCATCAGCGTGAGGTGTTTAGCGTCAAGGGTGGGCGGGTGCCCGGTGTCTCCGTCGTCGTCCCTGCATAGCTAATCGAGGTGGGCTCGGCAGCGTGTGATCGGGTTGTGTCGACGACGGGACGGGGCGGCCTGTGATGAGCGACGAGATACCGGTCGTGGTTCTCGATGCCGCGGAAGGCTCGCCCCGCCCCAGCCTTTGGGACGCGTCAGTCTGAGGTGCTGAATGTCTCGAATCGGTCTATGCGGCAGCGACCTCCAGTTGACGGGTGCCGTGCGCGGCGACCGCGGGGTCCCACGCTTGCTGGTGGGTGATGACGTAGTGGAGCTGGCGCAGGATGGCGCCGGCGACGGCGGTCTGGGCCTGGGTGGGGGTGAGCCGGTTGCTTTCGCGGGTGGTGAGGTGTCGGTAGCGGGCGGCGTACACGCGGTTGGTCTGCAGGCATCCCCACACTGCCCGCCACGCGGCGACGCGCAGCCGTGGCCGTCCGGCGCCGGACAAGCGGGCACGTCCGGTGAAGGCACCGGACTTGCGTTCTCTGGGTGCCAGGCCGGCGTGCTTGACCACGGCGCGGGCGGAGGTGAACCGGGTCAGGTCGCCGGTCTCGGCGAGGATCGCGGCGGCCCCGACCGGGGACAGCCCATCGATCGAGGTGGCGAGGACGGTGAGGCCGAGCAGGTCCAAGACGGTGACCATCCGTGCCTCGACGTCGACCAGGCGCGAACGGGCGTGGTCCCAGTCCTGCAGGACCCACGCGATGCGTTCGAAGATCGCTACTCGCTGGGTGCTGACCCCCGCGGGGTCGGTGAGCGCGATGAACAGGCGGTGCACGATGCGCAGGCAGGGGCGGGCCTTGCCGCGGCGGGCGACCTCGCGGCGCACCGCGGCCTCGAACCGGGCCGGCCCCAGGCGTCGGGTACGGGACAGGTCCCCGCCGTCGCGGCCAACGACGACGGTCAATGCGGCGACCCACGTGGTCGACTTGAACGGCTGCTTCGCCGCGTCAAGGACGGCCGGCCACACGCACTCAAGGAGGTCACGGACCTGCTGCACGCACGCCACGTGTTCCTCGATCAGCTGCTCGCGGCGGGCTCCAAGGTGGCGCAGCCGGGCCCAGGTCTCATCGAGTGGCTCGGGCAGATAGCAGATCAGCTGCGCGGTCAGGCGGGCGATGAGGACCGCGTCCTTATCGTCGGTCTTGTCCAAGGTCAGGTCCTCACTGCGTCGGGCATACGCGGACGCGGCGGGCTGCACGCACACGAACGGCATACCGCGGTCCGCGGCGAGCTGGCCCAGGACCTGCCACCGGTGACCGGTCGGCTCGCACGCCACCGTCGCCCCCTCGAACCCGGCCTTCGCGGCCCGCTCGGCGGCCCAGTCCAGGGCGGCCCCGAGGTCCCACGCCTTGACCCGAAACGTGCGCCGCGCCAGCACCTTCGAGTCGTGATCGGTGACCACGACCATCTGCTTGCGGTCAGCCAGGTCGATCCCGACGATCGCATGGCCCACCGGCACCGCCGCCCGCAGCCGAGTCAACCTCGCGTTCCGGTTCCGGTCTCCTCGAGAGACACCACTACTACCGTTGCTCATGAACGTCCTCCTTCTGCTCTTTGGGACACCAAGCCCGACAAGCGCATCAGGAGGACGTTCGCCACGCCAGACCGAAGACGCTCAACGTCTTCCTATGCCGCTGATGGGGTGCGACCGCCCGAGTTCGGCAGTCCCCTAGCGCCAGCCGCAGGAACCAATCGGCCGCTTTCGATGATGAAGGGAGTACGTCAGCCCGTCGCGCCGAGCAGCCCGGCCAACGTGATCGCAATCCAAAGGCACGCCAGCAAGATGAGGCCAGGACGCAGGGATCGTTTGACGCCGTACTCAACGGCTGGGGCATTGTTGTGAGGGGGCTCTACGACGGGCACGACAATGTGTCCTCGCAGATGGTCAGCCACGCTGCGCTCTAGACCCCAAAGACGAACGACGCGGTCTCCGAACTTCAGCCGAGGAAACATGATTCCCTCACGCAAAGTCTCGAGACACTCCGGTGGCAGTACCCACCTCGTCAAGGGGTTGATGACCTGCACCACCCCAGGGCCCGTGCGCACATGCGGCACTGCCCACAGCGCGAAACCACCCACGCTCAACCCCGCAAATAACAAGTGGATTGCCACCAGCTCTCCATCTAGACCGGCATCATCGCTGGACTGTGGCGAGGTATACGCGTGCAGTAGATCCAGATAGGACAGGAACAGGAACAGCCCGTATCCCAGCAGGCATCCGCTGAGCATGTTCGCCCGGTTGCGCCAAGTGGTCACCACGGTGGCGATGCTCGCAGACCGCTGGAAGGAAGGCTTCCGGACATGCCGGGGATGGTGTGTGCACCGCGGTCGGGCAATGATGGGGGCATGACAGTGCGCGTCCTCGATGAACAGCGCGCTTCCGAACTACGCGCGGCCCCGTTGTCGTACACCCCCCGCGAGGGTCCCGAGGCCGACGCACCGCCGGGATACGAGTACCTGAATCGCTCCGTCAACCTGGCGCGTCGCGACTTCAACGCCGCTGGGCGAGATCTCTTCTCATGGCGGATGCATTCGAGGGCTGGGCTACAGGTGGAGGCCTCGGACGTCCCTTTGCATCAAGACACCGTCGTGCTGATGCGGTGGGGACTGGGGGCCATCTCGCTGAGGATCCCCTGTCGCGTGGTCGATGTCATCGACGAGGAGAGGCGCCGAGGCTTCGCCTACGGCACTCTCCATGGTCACCCAGAGGCCGGCGAAGAACGGTTCCTACTCGAAGAGATCGAAGACGGTCGCATCTTGTTCACTATCACCGCGTATTCCAGGCCTTCCTCCCCTCTGGCCAAACTCGGCGGCCCGATCAGCCGAGCCGCTCAGAGCTTCATGACGCAGCGCTACCTCAAGGCTTTGGACCGCCTGTAGAACGTCCGCAATTGCCGCGTAGAGCGCTGCGACCGCGAACTGCGCTATCGGCGCGCGCCGCTGACGGGCGGGGTTCGGTAGGAACGCCTCAACATGCACACCGACAGGGCCAATGGCATAGCCGGCGCTGGGAGCGAGTCCACCCGTTGTCAGATGACTGTCCCGTTCGCGGCGCGGCTGCGTCCTTGGGACCGGCCCCGTGGGAGGGGAAGTCGACCCCTTCGAACCGCTCACGCGTGCTGCGCTTGGCGGGCCTGGCTGGTTCCCATTCGACTGGGCGGCGATTCCGAGCCAGTCGTGAGACTGGGCCGCGTCGGGCATCGCTCTCGGCACGGAAGCCCTCCGTCACCATGTCCGGTTTGCGCCCGCCGCCGGTGCAGTCGTACTCATACGTTGCGATCTCACCCGCGACGAACACCTGAATCATCTTCAGTCGATCGTCGAAGGGCCATCGGGCCCAGAAGGGCGAGCGCGACCACTCTTCAATTTCTGGGTCGATTCCGACCCGGGGGTTGACCCTGACATCCATGCCCGGCCGGTAGGGCCGCACTGTCACCCGCAGCACGTCCGCGTGGCCGTCGACGACGGTTCGCTCACCCCATTCCAGGTTGGTTTCAGCCTTGTCCGGGACTTGCAGGACGGGATCGAGTTGGGCGATGCGAGCGGCTCCCGTGACTAGCGTTCGGTGGCGGTCTATACGAGCGAGTCGATTGATCCAGCCCAGGTAGTTCGCGTCGGGGTCGCTGTTGAACGGTTGCATCGTCAGGAGCATCTCCCGGTGATGCGGATGGAGTCCCTTGAGGCGGTACTGGTTTTTCTTCCATGCGGATTCTTCGTCGTAGATCGGATACTGCAGCACTCCTTCGTTCGGCGGGGGCACCTGGCCGGCGACGTAGGAAGCCGTCGCCCATACGACGTAGTCGAGGCAGGAGCGAAGGTTGTATAGCCATTCACCCAGCGCGAGGGCCAGGTCGGAGGGCACCTGTCGGTGTTGCAAGACCCGCAGGACATATACGCCGGTTCCGTCGCCGTCGAGGGAAAAGTCGAACGCGTCGTGATCGGCGATGAAGTCGTTCCACACACCAACGGCTTCGATCATGTGGACACGCGCCCGCTCCCATCGGTGCCAAGCTGCTTCGAAGGGTTCAGTTGTCATGTCTTCTCCTGTCGCCACTGCACGAAGGTCGCGGCTCCGCCCCAAACCAGTGATGCGGGAAGCACCCGTGGTCCCGCCTCGGGCACCCGGGTCTCATTAGAACTCAGGCTGGTACCGCTCGTGCGACGCACGAGGTCCGCCCGCGGCGATTTAGCAAGCGCGCCTCAACTGCCGCGTTACGTACGATCTTCAAGTGAGGCTAGGAGGAACGAAGCGATGACGGTTCAGGATGCGGTCTTGATCGCAGCGGTCCTCTTCTTGGGCGTCGGCGTCCTTCGCGATATCTCTCGCTCAGAGGCTGACAGGGCCGGCAACGGCCCTTTGGATGGAACCTTCCGCCCTGTTTCGTGGACCGGTTTTTCGCGGGGCCTTCCCTGGTCCTGGCTGGTGCTCTGTTGCTTGTTGTGGTCGCTTGGGGGAGCGGGTAAGGACGGGCGTCAGAGGCGCCGCGTGGTCCCTTCGAACGTCCGCTATTGCCGCAGTCCGCGCGGCCAGGTCTCAATGCACTATCGGGACTCACGGTCACGGCCTCACTTCACCCCACGGAGTACCGGGGCTCCCCAGGAGCCGTTGCTGAAATGACCTCTTATGGATCAAGGCGCCGCTTCGCGCCGTTCCGCCTGCGGGCGGCGCTGGCGCGCCGTCCTCGGCGGACCATCAAGGTCTAAGCAGGGTCGACCCATGTCCTGAATGACTTGTAGCCGTACACACCTGGAGGGCGGCCACGGCCGGCGCTGGTTAACGCCTCGAGGTCGGTCCAAAGATCTTCGCGCGCCAACAGACCAGAGCGGACTAACGCACGCAGCAGATCCCAGGTGTTCAGGACTCTGAGACCTTCGGCCGCGGCGATGGTTGCTGCACCTACGTCGTCGGTTACGAAGTAGCTTGTCGCAAACCGACGCGTCATGATCGCCACAGTCTCCGCCTCGCCGAGATGGGCGAACCGATGATCTCCTGGCGAAGCCATGCGATCGCGCAATACCCGCGTATCGATCAGTTCCGCCGGCGTTGGTCGTTCCGGCTCGCCGAAGACTGCCCCGGCTTTCCCCAGAACCCCCAGCCCTTCAACCCCCGCGGAGGCGTCACATTCTTGAGCGACGGTCGCGCACCAGCGCCCTTTGTCATTGAGTAACTTCCCCAGGAGCTCAAGCCGATCCAGGATGCCAAAATTAACTAGTACCGTGTTGTCGGCGAAGAAGAACCGACTCAAGAGCCCTCCGGTGACGTCCGCAGATCGGCCAATAGATCCTCAACCGCAACGGTTTCGGGGACTGGAACTTCGACATCGAGGTCGTCGGCTGGCACACCGAGCATCCACGCTAGGCCTGTCTTGGGTGTGCGCCCATCTGCGATCAACGCCAAGTGCGCATCTTGGACCGTTACGGGAAATCGCCTTGCGGCAGCAGCATCCATCCGAAGTGTGATGGCGTCACCTGTCTCGGTTTCAGGCTGCCTCCAGTGGTGACGCAGCAGCGCCTGGGTCTTCTTGCCGAGGAGTCCATCGACCAAAGGCGACCGCGGGATGTTCAGGGCCTGCAGTCGCTTCGCAAGGGCATCCGTCGATATGCCCCAGTCCCAAACCCGAGTGGCAAGCTGTGGGGCTTGGACCTCCGTCCAGTCCATCTCCCTCATCGCGGCAGCTGGAAGAAGCAACTCTGCAGCAAAGGCATTCGCCTCCGCCTCGTCGGCGATACCCGCCTCGTGGTGGCCCTTCGCAAGGTGACAGTACTCGTGGGCCATCGACCAGTTCTCCCAGAACCAGTTGCCCGTGGACGGGAGGGCTATGACCATTCGGTGGTTCACCGTGAAGGAGTAGGCCGTGGTTAGTCCGGCGACACGCACCACGTCCACTGCGAGATTCGCCTCGAGGAGATCAGCGAACCGGCGAACAAAACCTTCACCTAGAGCCGTTCGTAGCGCGTCCGGAGACGTCGGAAGCGTTGAACCTTCCGACGACGCCATCGCAGCCGTTGCTTGTCGGTAGATCATCCCGATGTCTTCAAGGACCTCAGAGTCCCTCGGCCAGCTGGGCACTGAGCGCGTCTTCGAGTCGGCATCGAACGTGTGCCGAGCGGCCACCAGCAGCCGGTGCGGGTCAGGCTCACCCGTGATCAGCCAGTGCAAGTCGGCCGATAGCACTTCTGCGACCTGAGCGATCTCAATCGATGAGAACGCACGCCCTCCGCTTAGTGCGCGAGACAGGGCGTCCGGCGTCATCCCGACACGAGCAGCGAGTTCCATCTGCCGCAGACCTTCGGGCATCGAATCGGCTACGCGCTTACCAATCCCCTCATCCATTACCCAGACCGTACCCTGTTCTTGGGATTTTCCCAAGAAGGCTCGGCCAGGTCTTCTCCGCAGCGGGCCGTCCTATGTGGGAGACAGCGCGGTTGGGAGGCGCGACGCCTATAGGCCGGGCCACGCACGGACCATAAGTGACGGTAGGGAGGGGGCGACGAGGGGCGGTAGAGGGCAGTCGATTGAGCGTATGACACGTGCTCGCGCGTGGTCTCAATAGATTCCCAAGCTGGACACGCGGGTTCGATTCCCGTCACCGGCTCCATCTCAGTTCTTCGAGCGCTGCTGGGGACGGGCAGGAAGGCACTCGTGGTGCACTTTCACCAGCGAGCGCCCTCCGGTGGAGTGTTTCCGGCCCTCCCCGTCGCGGAGATGTCCAGCCGCTGAGCCGGCCTGGCCACCAGTGGCCACCGGGCGTCCACACACGGTGCCCTCTACACGCGTACCCATGAGGCGGGGAGGAGCAAGCCCAGTCCAGCTGCTGCCAAGATCCCCGCGATCGCCTGGAAGAGAAGGTTGAGTCGCTTGCCCGACGCGTCATCGGCGACGGCCTGGACGTACGTCGTCGGTGCGGTCCAGGTGACGAAGCGTTTGAGATCCACCGTCGGGGGCGGATTCCACTGCGTGAGCGCATCACCCTCAGGCAGCTCCAGCGTCACGCCGTAGGTGCCGGCCGCAACCAACGCAGGTTTGTCGACGCACGTCACGCTCCCGGGAAAGCCCCCGAACGACCCCAGGTTCAGGGTGTACGACTCGAAGCTGCGAATCGGGTGGTTGTCCGGGAAGTCGACGTCCCACGCGAAGTCGCCCGTCGCCGCCTCACCAGACCCCACGAAGGTCGCTTCCTCCCGGTTGCCCGTGATCACCGATCCCAGACCAGCGGCCGAGCTGTTCGTGCATCCCTCAGTCGTCGGCACACCCCCGGCTGAGCCGGCCTGGACGAAGCGCGTCGCCCCGTGACCGGCGAGCAACCAGGTGTAGTTCGCGGGCGCATTGGCCGGGATCGCGACACTGAGTCTGGCGTGCAGGGCCTCCGAGGATCCCGGGACGTAGCCCACCGAGATCTCGGCGGGCAGCTCGGGGTGATTGGTGAAGTACTGCAGACTCGCCAGGATCACAGGTGCCCCCGGGCGGCTCTGACCCACGCCGAGGCCGGCCCACGCGAAGAGCGCGATGGCGACGAGCATCAGGCACCCGCCGGCACGAGCCCTGGAATCCATGGGCCAGACACTAGGGCGCGGACCTCGGCTCCGACCCCACTTTGCTCGAGGGGTTTGCGAAGCGGGCAATGACGCCGTCACCTGGGCACCGTCGAGGGCCGTGCTCCTGCGGCGGGGCCGCCGTCACCGCCGCCGGAACCGGCCCGTGCCGAACAGCTCCAGCGCCGGCACCGCCACCCCGCGCACAATCAGCTCGGTCAGCGCCGCCGCGGTGCCCGGAGCGAGCGTCACGCCGAGCATCCCGTGCCCGGTGGCGACGTACGCGTTCTCCAGCCGGCCCAGCCGACCGATGACGGGCAGCCCGTCCGGGGTGACGGGCCGCATCCCGGCCCGTGCCGCCGACATCGGTGCGTCCGGTGACCAACCGCGGAAGTATGCCGTCGGGCCCCGCCTGATCGCCGCGACGCGCCTGGCATCGACGGTCTCGTCCAGCCCGCCGAACTCCATCGTCCCTGCCAGCCTGAGCCGCCCGTCGAGAGGCGTGACGGCCACCTTGACCTCCGACAGACTCAGGGCACTGCGCAGCGCCAGCGGAGCCGCGTCGATCGAGTACCCCTTGCCCGACCGCACCGGCAGCGGCTCGCCGAACAGCCGCGACAGCACCCCGGTCCAGGCCCCCGCTGCCAGCACGACGGTGTCGCTCTCGAACCTCCGCCCACGCGAGGACAGGCCCACGACCCGGTCCCCGCGCACCACCACGTCGTCGATGGGTGCGTCCTCGACGACGTCGACCCCCAGAGCCGCCAGTCGTGTCAACAGTGCCGACACCAGGGCCCCCGGGTCGACGTACCGCTCGCCCGGGAAGTGGATTCCTCCACTGACCTGGTCCGTCAGCAGCGGCTCGTGCTCACGCACGGCGTCGCCGTGCAGGACACGCGACTCGATGCCGTGCTCCGCAACCAGCTCGAGGTCCTCGGCGTAGTGCTCCAGACGAGCCTCATCGAGGAAGGCCAGCAGCAGCCCGGTGCCCTGCATCTCGAACTCGAGCCCGTCGGCGCGGTACTCGTCGAACATCTCCATGCTGCCGGCCGCCAGCCGCAGGTGCGCCTCGAACCCGCGGCGGTAGTCGCGCGCGTTCGAGTGCCGCGCCATGCCGAGCATGAAGCGCACGACCTCGGGCCGCACCGACGGCCTGATCGCCAGCGGGCTGTCCCGGCGCAGCATCCACTTGAGCGATGACAGCACCATGCCCGGCGCGGGCACGGGCCCGCTCACCGCAGGCACCACCCACCCCGCGTTGACATCGGACGCGCCCTGCCCGCACGTGCGAGCGTCGACGACGGTCACCGGTCGTCCCTCACGGGCGAGGTGGTACGCCGTGGTCAGGCCGATGATCCCGCCACCGATGACGATCGTGCTCACGTCTCACCCTTTCAGACGTGGCGTATGCCGTGGCCCCCGGATCGCGGGACAGGTGAGGGTCAGGCGGGGGTCAGGCGAGGGCGCAGATCGCGAGGGGTCAGGCGTCCTGGGCGGTGTTGACGCGGGACGGCGGGTAGGGCGTGAACATCCCGTCGGGGAGACCGGACACCACGGGGCTGACGGCGGACTTGGCTCCCTCGACGAGGTGCTCGGGGGCGGTCCCCGCCGGAAGCCGCAGGGCGGCGGCGAAGGCAGCAGCGTCAGCGGGTCGCTGCTCGGGCAGCTTGGCCAGACCAGCCAGCACGGTGGTCCGCAGGGGCTCGGGCACGGTGTCCGGGAGCTCCGGCGCCGGCTGGCCAACGTGGGCGAGGGCCGTGGTGATCATCGACTCACCCGCGAACGGACGGTCGCCGGTGATCATCTCGAACCCGACGACCGCCAGGGCATAGATGTCGCTGGCGGGCGTCGCCGGGCGGCCCTGGACCTGCTCCGGCGCGAGGTAGTGGGCGGTGCCGAGCATCTCGCCGGTCTGGGTGAGCGCAGAGCCCGACATCGCCTTGGAGATGCCGAAGTCGGTCAGCCGCGCGTAGCCGTCGTCGTCGACGACGATGTTCGCCGGCTTCACGTCGCGGTGGACGACCCCGGCCTCGTGGGCCGCCTGGAGGGCCGACGCCGCCTGGTGCAGGATCTCGGTGGCCATGTCGGGCGCCAACGGGCCCTCCTCGGAGATGACCGTCGAGAGCGGCCGGCCCTCGATGAGCTCCATGACGAGGAAGGCGGAGTGCTCGCCCTCGCCGAAGTCGTGAACGGTGACGATGTTGGGGTGCTGGAGCGCGGCGGAGTTGACCGCCTCGACCCGGAACCTCTCGACGAAGGTCTCGTCGCCGCTTCCACCGGGACGCAGGACCTTGACGGCGACGGGTCGCTGCAGCCTCTCGTCGAGGGCACGCCAGATCTGACCCATGCCACCTTCGGCGATGAGGTCCTCGAGGCGGTAGCGGTCGCTGAGCAGCAGTCCGCTTCCGTAGTTCACGAGCGGGGTCCCGTGGCGCCTGCGGCGGGGGCAGCGCCGGGCGTCGGGAGGCAGGGGCTTGGGGTGGTCACGAGAATCCTGAGCAGGGAGGGTTCCCTCCACGACGGAGGGACGACACCATCATTGTCGCAGGTCGCAGGCCTGTCGTGGACATCACGAGCCCCCTGTCTGAGCGCCGCAAGGTCCACGGCACACCGCCGGGGGCAGACTCGACCCGTCCGCACGAAGCCCACCCTGCTGAGGGAGAACACCCATGAAGGCCTTCCGTGAGCTCGTCGAGTCCGCGATCGCCACCGGCACCCTCGACGGTGTCGACGCCCTGCTCGCCGACGACGTCGTGTTCACCAGCCCGGTCGCCTTCACGCCGTACCCCGGCAAGGCGATCACGGCCGCGATCCTCGACGGCGTCGCCCGAGTGTTCACCGACTTCCGCTACGTCTCGACCATCGAGGAGGGCAGCAGGAGCGCGCTCGTGTTCGAGGCGATGGTGGGGGAGGTCTCGGTCAACGGGTGCGACTTCATCACGACCAACGAGGACGGCCTCATCACCGAGTTCACCGTCATGGTTCGCCCGCTCTCCGGCGCCAAGGCCCTCGCCGACGCGATGGCGCAGGAGTGCCCTCGCATCCAAGCCGCGGCGCGCGCTGCGACGCCACCGGCCTGAGACCCCACGACGAACACCGTCTGCGCGCCCACGGCATACGCAGGCCCTCGGTTCCTTCCGCCGCGCCGAACGGCGCGTGCGCACCTATCCTGTAGCTCCTGCCCCTCCTGTCCCGGAGACCTCGTGCGTATCCGTCGCCCCCGCCGCCTCGCAGCACTGGCGAGCTTGGCCCTGCTGCCCCTCGTCGCCGCCGCCCCGCTCGCCGCCCGAGCGGCCGATCCCTCGGACCCCGGTGACGACCCGTCCAACAACACCAAGGGCGACCTCACCCTCCTCACGGGGTCCCTGCCCTCGTTCCAGGTCGGCCAGCAGGGCTGGGTCAGCCTGATCTGGTCCGCCGGCACCGACATGTGCGACGTGCGCGTGACCACGAAGTCCAAGGACGTCACGGTCACGCACCCGACCAACACGGGCAGCTTCTCGTCGCTCTACATCAACAGCGCGCTGGCTGAGACCAACTCCGACTACACGGCCTTCAGGCTCACCGCGCCCACGAGCGCCGGCACCTACCCGGTGGAGTTCGAGGCGACCTTCACCCGCCTCAAGGACTCGGCGGTCCTCAAGAAGTCCGACAACCTCGTCGTCAAGAACGTCACCAACTGCTCGGGGAACTCCGGCAAGGTCAAGGAGACGATCAACCTGCAGGTCGCGCCGAGCAGCGGGCCTGCGGTGACGCTGCAGACGCCGACACTGCAGGTGAGGTCGGGCGCCCCGAGCTGGGTGGCGATCGCCTTCAAGGGCAACGCTCCCGGACTCGACTCCTTCCGGGTCACGGTCACCCCGCCCGCCGGCTTCGAGGTCGTCTACCCCGGTGACGGCGCCTTCGGCGGGCTGTCACAGGGCACGAGCCTGCCTGTCGGCGCCACCGACTCGGCCGGCGTCCGCATCGACCCCCAGGACAGCCCGGCCGGCACCTACCAGCTCCCGGTCAAGGCCACCTGGTCCGGCGGCAGCCTGTCCGGCACCGTCACCGTCAAGGTCGTGCCGTGAACCCCGTTAACCCCGTGAACCCCAGAAACGCCGCAGTCGCCGGGACGGCCACCCGCGCGCTCGTCGGCGTCGCCCTCCTGGTCTCGCTGGCGGCCTGCGGCAGCTCCGGCAGCTCCGGCACCTCCAGCACCTCCGGCAGCGACGCGTCGGCACCGACGACGACGGCGTCGGCCCAGGGCGCGAGCACCTCCCCCGGCGCCGAGGACGAGTTCCTCAGGCTGACCGCCACGCACCTGTGCACGGTGCAGGGCACGGTCTACGACGACCCGGCCGACCTCGCGGCCGCCTACGAGGGTGCTCCCGCCTACCCCAGCCTCTCCGACGAGCAGGTGGCCGCGTTCGACAAGCGCGTCACGAGCGACCCTGCCTTCTCGGCCCGGCTCCTCGAGCAGGTCGCGACCGCCTGCGGGCAACCGTGAACCACCCGAACCGTAGGCCGTGGCGGGCACTCAACCTCTGATAGACAAACCCGGTGACCAGCGAAGAGTCCGTGCAACCGGCTCGGAGCCGGCTCCGACGAGTCGGCCGCGCCGTCGTCTACGGCCTCGTCGTGGCGGTGGTCGTCACGGCCCTCGCGTTCCTCGTGCGCTCCCAGTTCGACCCGCTCATCCGCGCGGACACGTCGGCGATCCGCACGGCGACCGACGTCACGAGGGAGCACCCGGCCCTGCGGCAGTTCCTGCTCACGTGGCAGCTGCTGAGCAACCCCACCAACCTCTATGTCCTCGCAGCGCTCGCCTGCCTGTGGACCTGGCGCCGCCGGCAGCTCACGACCCGCGCACTCTGGGCCTTCGTGACGATGATGGTCGGCTGGAACCTCGCACTCGACGTCAAGTACATCGTCCAGCGCGCCCGCCCCATCGTCGCCGACCCCGTCTCCCACGCGCCCGGCTACTCCTTCCCCTCCGGCCACGCCGCCAACGCGACGATCGCGGCGACCACGATGGTCCTGCTGTTCTGGCCGCTCATGCGCCGCACCGGCGTCCGGGTCGGCGCCGTCGTCGCCGCGGCCCTCTTCGTCCTCGTCACCTGCCTCGACCGCATCTTCCTCGGCGTCCACTTCCCCTCCGATGTCGTCGGCGGGGTGCTGCTCGGTGCCGGACTCGTGCTGTCCTCCTATGCCGGCTACGTCGACTGGCGCCCGCCCGCGCTCGAACCCGACTCCGCCACCCGCAAGGAGCCCACCTGATGCCCTTCCTCACCCGCTACGACGACGACCAGAGCGCGCCGTCGGTCGGCTCCGCCCTCAAGGACGCGGGCCTGCGCGCCATCGCCCCGGCCTTCGTGCTCTTCGGGCTCATCGTCGGCGTCGGGCTGCTCCTCAGTGGCCCCCTCAAGGCGTTCGGGACGCGGGAGGAGTCGGCGAACCGCAGCCTCGCGGCGGACCGGACACCCACCTGGAACACGATCACGATGTTCTGGTCCCACATCGGCAACACCGAGTACGTCATCGGGGTCGCGGTGATCGTGGCCCTCGTCGTGTGGTGGCGTACGAAGCAGTGGTGGTATGCCGTGGTGCCGGTCCTCGCGATCTCGATCCAGGCCACGGTCTTCGTCATCGCGACGGCCGTCGTCGGCCGGGCACGACCCGAGGTCAGCCACCTCGACCCGGCCCCGCCGACGTCGAGCTATCCCAGTGGCCACGAGGGCGCGTCGACCGCCCTCTACCTCTCCCTGCTGCTCATGGCCACGCGCATCAGGCAGCCCGCCGTGCGCGTCGTGGTCATGGTGCTGTGCGGGCTCGCGCCGTTCCTCGTCGGCTTCGCTCGTCTCTACCGGGGGATGCACCACCCGAGCGACGTCGCGATGGGCGCGGTCAACGGCGTGCTCAGCGCGCTGCTCGCCTGGGGCTACCTCCGGCGTGGTCGCAGCGACGCTCAGACCCGCGCGTAGCGCGCCCGGGCCCCGCAGTACACGCCGAAGGCCGCCAGGCCGATGGCGACGAGGGTGAGCAGGATCGGGCCGGCAGGCGCCTCACGCAGCGTGTGCAGCGCGCCGTCCAGACCCGTGGCCTCCGACGGCGTCTGGCGGACCGCGGCCACGAGGAACAGGAAGCCGACGACGACCAGCGCGACCCCCTTGGCGACGTAGCCGGCCCTCCCGGCCTGGACGGCCCAGTTGCCCGGATGCTCCACGAGGTCCTCGAGGAACTTCTTCTTCCACCCCTTGTAGACGTGGTACGCACCGACCGCGACGACTCCCAGGCCGATGGCACCGACGAGGAGCCGGCCGCCCGCGTGGCTCATGAGGCTGGCGGTGAAGTCCGCGGTCTGCCCGCTGCTGGAGGTGGACGAGCCCGTCGCGAACTTCAGGGCGGTCCACGCCAGCGCGGCGTAGACCACGAGCTTGCCCACGGCCTTGGCCCGGTCCGCAGCCTCGGCGCCGTGGGCGCCGGTGATCGCCTCCGTGAGCTGCCACACGGCGAGCAGCACGAGCCCGACGACCGTGACCCACAGGACGAAGGAGCCTCCGGTGCTGCCGGCCAGCGTCGCCAAGGCCCCGGACTGGTCGGCACTGCCTCCGCCGGAGGTCCACGCGACCTTGAGCGCGATGTAGGCGATGAGGAGGTGGAGCAGGCCACTCACCGCGTAGCCCAGCCTGGCACCCCGCTCGACGATGGTGGAGTTGCCGGCCTCGTGGGCCGCAGTCTTGAAGTCCGGGGTCTTCACGGCGTCAGCCTCCCACAGCACCGCCGGTCAACAGGCCCCTGCGGGCGTACGGTCAGCGCATGACCGGAGCAGTCGTGATCCTCAACCCGACGAAGTTCGACGACCTCGGTGCGGTGAGGCGCACGGTCGAGTCCGCCGCGACCGCAGCGGGGCACGCTCCGCCCTCGTTCGTCGAGACGACCGAGGACGACCCGGGCTTCGGCCAGACGCGCCAGGCGCTGGACCGGGGCGCCGATCTGGTCTGCGCCCTGGGCGGCGACGGGACGGTCCGCGCGGTCGCGCAGGTCCTTGCGGGCACGGGGGTCCCGCTGGGCCTGCTGCCGGGCGGCACCGGCAACCTGCTGGCCCGCAACGTCGACGCCCCGGTGGACGACCTCGCGGAGGCCGTCAGGCAGGCGCTCACCGGGGAGGAGCGCACCATCGACGCCGGCTGGCTCCTGCTCGACCCCACGCCCGAGCAGCTCGACCACCCCACGCCCGCCGCCGACCGTCCCGACAACGCGCACCTCTTCACGGTGATGGCCGGTCTGGGCTTCGATGCGGAGATCATGGACGACGCCCCCGAAGGCCTCAAGGACACGGTGGGCTGGGCGGCCTACCTCGTGTCCGCCAGCCGGAACCTGCGCAGCCCCGGCTTCGAGCTGACGGTCGCGCTCGACGCGCAGGCCATCGAGCCGGTCACCGCGCGGACCATCGTCGTCGGGAACTGCGGGACCCTCACCGGGGGGATCGAGCTGCTCCCCGACGCCGTCCTCGACGACGGGCTCCTCGACGTCGCGACCATCACCCCGCAGAGCCTCGCGCAGTGGGTGGGTGTGGCGTCCCGGGTCGTGCGGGGGAAGACCGACGACGGCCCGTCCATCGAGCGCCGACAGGGCCGCGACGTCGTCGTCTCGGTGGACCCGGCCCAGAAGGTCGAGGCCGACGGCGACCTCCTCGGGGTCGCGACCCGGCTCCGGCTGGTGGTCGAGCCCGGAGCGCTGGTGGTGCGGGTCAGCCCCCGGGGACCATCCAGCGCAGGATCTCGATGAGTCCGACGACCGCGCAGACGACGACGAACGCCGCGATGACCCACGCGATGATCTGGGCCGCGTCGATGCCACCTGTCGACTCCGGCGGCGAGCTCGGGGTGCCGATGGCGGCCGTGGCCGCCGCGTCGGAGGCGTCGCGGGCCTCGAGCGCCTTGGCCCGCAGGGCCTCGACCTTCTTCGAGCGCGGCTCCTGACGCACCGATCGCGGAAGCGAGCGCCACATCGCCGCGAAGTCGTCACCGTGCGAGGCGCGCCAGGCCTCGACCGCCGCCTCGACCTCCGGCCCCTTGACGCCCGCGCCGAACCAGGCGGCGCCCGCGGCCGGGAGGTCCCCCATGCCGTGGTGGACCTCGCCGAGCAGCCGCAGTGCCGGCACGTCGCGCTCCTCGCGCACCCGCGCGGCGAGGAGGTCGCGCGCCACCCACAGCTCCTTGCGCTCGACCGCCGCGGTCGCCTCGTCGACGACCGAGCTGTCGACCGGCTCGCTCGAACCCGTCGAGCCCGTCGTGCCGGTCGGGTCGTCGCCCCCCGTGCCGTCGGGCGCGGGTGCGGTGTCGCGGGTGTCAGGCATGGGAGCCAGCGAACCACACCGCCGCGCCCGAGAGCAGGACCGGCACACACGGCATACGGACGTCGTGCCGGTATGCCGGCCGCCCACCCGGCGTGACCCAGACCACTAAGCGTGCGCTTAGTCACAAACCCGGACCCCACCTTGCTTCGGCCTACTCGCCGGTAGCACCATGGTTTGCATGGGCCACTACAAGAGCAACCTGCGCGACATCGAGTTCAACCTCTTCGAGGTCTTCGGTCGCGGCGACGTCCTGGGGCAGGGCCCCTACGCCGACGTCGACACCGACACCGCGCGCGAGATGCTCAAGGAGATGGCGCGCCTGTCCGAGAACGAGATCGCCGAGTCGTTCCAGGACGCCGACCGCAACCCGCCCGTCTACGACCCGCAGACGCAGGTCGTGACGATGCCGGAGTCGTTCAAGAAGTCGTATGCCGCCTACCGCGAGAGCGGCTTCTGGAACGTCGACGTCCCCGGCGAGCTCGACGGCACCGTGGCCCCGCCGAGCCTGCGCTGGGCCATGAACGAGCTCGTCCTCGGCGCGAACCCCGCGCTCGCGATGTTCAACGCGTCCTACTCGTTCGCCAAGCTGCTCCACATCCTCGGCACCGAGGACCAGAAGAAGCTCGCGCGCTGGATCATCGAGAAGGACTGGCACTGCACGATGGTGCTCACCGAGCCCGATGCCGGCTCGGACGTCGGCGCCGGCCGCACCAAGGCGACCCAGAACGAGGACGGCACCTGGGACATCACCGGGGTCAAGCGCTTCATCACGAGCGCCGAGTCCGACATGGTCGACAACGTCGTCCACTTCGTCCTCGCCCGCCCCGAGGGCGCCGGCCCCGGCACCAAGGGCCTGTCGCTGTTCATCCTCACCAAGTACGCCGTCGACCTCGAGACCGGTGAGCTCGGCGAGCGCAACGGCGTCTACGTCACCAACGTCGAGAAGAAGATGGGCCTCAAGGTCTCGACGACCTGCGAGCTGACCTTCGGTGGCGAGAAGCCCGCGACCGGAACGCTGTTCGGCGACGTCCACGACGGCATCGCCCAGATGTTCCGCGTCATCGAGAACGCGCGCATGCTCGTCGGCACCAAGGCCATCGCGACCCTGTCGACCGGCTACCTCAACGCGCTCGAGTACGCCAAGGAGCGCGTCCAGGGCGCCGACCTCACGCAGCAGACCGACAAGGCCGCGCCGCGCGTGACGATCACGCACCACCCCGACGTGCGCCGCAGCCTCATGCTCCAGAAGGCCTACGCCGAGGGCCTGCGCGCGCTCGTCCTCTACACCGCGAGCCAGCAGGACGTCGTCGACACCGAGCAGCTGCGCACGGGCGCCGAGCAGATCGAGCAGGGCACCTCGGCCGAGCTCGCCAACCGCGTCAACGACCTGCTCCTCCCCATCGTCAAGGGACTGGGCTCCGAGCGCGCCTGGGTGCTGCTCGGCACCGAGTCGCTCCAGACCTTCGGCGGCTCCGGCTTCCTCCAGGACTACCCGGTCGAGCAGTACGTCCGCGACGCCAAGATCGACACTCTCTACGAGGGCACGACCGCGATCCAGGGCCTCGACTTCTTCTTCCGCAAGATCATCAAGGACAAGGCCCAGGCCCTGACCACGATCGCGATGCAGATCCAGGAGTTCGCCAAGGAGCTCGGTGGCCACGACGGTCGCATCGACCGCGAGCGCGAGCTGCTCGGCGAGGCCCTCGAGAACGTCCAGGGCATCCTGGGCTACATGGTCGGCGAGCTCATGAAGTCCGACCCGCGCCAGGGCGGCGACGTCACCAACCTCTACAAGGTCGGGCAGAACACCACCCGCCTGCTCCTCGGCGCCGGCGACCTCGTCGTGGGCTGGCTGCTCCTGCGCCAGGCCGACGTCGCGCTCAAGGCCCTCGAGGGTGAGGTGTCGGACAAGGACCGCGACTTCTACACCGGCAAGGTCGCGGCGGCGCAGTTCTACGCCCGCCAGGTCCTCCCCCGCCTCGCCGCCGAGCGCACCATGGCCGAGGCCACCGACAACGAGCTCATGGACGTGCCCGAGTCCGCCTTCTGACGACTCGACTGATTGCGCGGTCGGGACGGCGAGCGCCAGCGAGTTGTCCCGACCGCGCAATCAGTCGAGAAACGGGCTTTCGGTATGCCGTCCGCGCACCTCGCGCGGACGGCATACCTGCGTCGTGGGTCAGAAGTCGCGAGGATGGTGTCGATCGGGCCCCGGGTCGTTCGTCATCGGGGTGAGGCGGGCACCGGGCCCGCCGACGTCGGCGGCGACGCGACGCACGCGACCAAGGAGAGACGACATGGCGCAGTACCTCATCTACTTCAACCAGCAGTGGGTCGGCGAGCACTCGCAGGAGTGGTTCCTGTCGCGGGTGGAGCCGTCGATGGCGGTCATCGAGGAGATGAAGGCGGCAGGGGTCTACGTCTTCGCCGGTGGGCTCGAGGAGGGTGCGCCGGTGTTCTCGGCGGACGCGACGAGCGGGACGGTGACGATCACCGACGGGCCGTTCGCCGAGACGACCGAGCAGCTCGGGGGGTTCACCGTCATCGACGTGCCCGACCTCGAGGCCGCGAAGATGTGGGCGGGGCGGCAGGCGGAGGGGTGCGGGTGGCCCCAGGAGCTGCGCCTCTTCGGGTCACCGCCCGAGGTCTGAGCCATCCCGCGAAAGGGAGCGAGGCGCCTGCTCTCCCCTCCTGAGCAGGCGCCTCGTTCGGCGACTCGGCCACCACCTGCCCGAGCCGGCGGATCCCCCGATCCGCGCTGGTGCCAACACTTCCAGTGCCCAAGCCCACTGTCGATGGGGAGGACTCCCCACATGCACGAGGCCCCGGCGACCAGGTGGTCGCCGGGGCCTCGTCTGTGCTGCGGTCAGCTCAGAGACGCGTGTCGGGGTCGACGCGGGTCTCGTCGACGCGCGAGCCCGACACCGGGTCGACCTGGGTCGAGCGGGTCGCGGTGTAGCCCGCGGGACGGGTGCGGCCGCGCATCGCGAAGGACAGCAGGATGGCGAGCACGCCGGCGGCGATGAGGATCCACCCGAGCATGCCGTCGTCCATGCCGGGGATGTCCACCTGCAGGACGAACGCGAGGATCGCGCCGATGACGATGAGGACGATTCCGAGTCCGATGTACATGGTCACTCCTTGTGGCCGCGTCCGGGCTCAAGGGGTCCCGGATCGGGTCCAGACTCTACCGCTGACCTGCAGGAATGACGGGGAGGACGGCACCCGGATTGAGCAGGCCGTCGGGGTCCAGCGCGGTCTTGATCCGCTGGTTGAGCTCCATGACGTGGGGGCCCAGCATCGCCGGCAGGGCGTCGCGCTTGAGACGTCCGACCCCGTGTTCGCCGGTGATGGTGCCGCCGAGCGCGATCGCCGCGGTGAGGATGTCCTCGAACGCGGCCCGGGCGCGTCTCGTCGAGTCGGCGTCGGCGGCGTCGTACATGACGATCGGGTGCGTGTTGCCGTCGCCGGCGTGCGCCACGCAGACGATGTCGACGGCCCGCTCGACGCCGATCTGCTCGACCCGGGCGACGAGGTCGGGCAGCTGCGGCACGGGCACACCGACGTCCTCGAGCAGCAGCGAGCCGGCCGCCTCGGCGGCGGGGAAGGCGAGGCGCCGGGCGCGCACGAACGACTCACCCTCGGCGGGGTCGTGGGTGACGAAGACGTCGACGGATCCCGCCTCGACGCAGGACTTCTCGATGACCGCCATCTCCTGCTCGCGGGCGCCCTCGGGTGCGTCCGACTGGACGAGCAGCAGTGCGCGGTCGCGGTCGAGCCCCATCGGGGCGAAGTCCTCGACCTGGTTGACCGTCGGCCTGTCCATGAGCTCGACCATCGAGGCGCGCACCACCCGGCCCATGGCGACGACGGCGTCGGCGGCACCGCGCACCGTGTCGAACGTCGCGACGAGCGTCGACGGTGCGAGCTGGGCGGGAACGAGCCGCAGCGTCGCGCGGGTGACGATGCCGAGGGTCCCCTCGCTGCCGACGAAGAGCTTGAGGAGCGAGAGACCGGCGACATCCTTGATCCGCTTGCCGCCCAGCGTGACGAGCCGCCCGTCGGCGAGGACGACGTCGAGGCCCAGGACGTAGTCGGTGGTCACCCCGTACTTGACGCAGCACAGGCCCCCCGCGTTGGTCGCGATGTTGCCACCGATCGAGCAGATCTCGAACGAGCTGGGGTCCGGCGGGTACCAGAGGCCGTGCTCGCCCGCGGCCTTCTTGACGTCGGCGTTGAAGGCGCCGGGCTCGACGACGGCGCACCGCGCGGCCGGGTCGATCTCGATCGCGGTCATCCGCTCGAGGCTGACGACCAGGCCGCCCTCGACCGCCGACGCTCCTCCGGACAGGCCCGATCCCGCTCCGCGGGGGACGACGGGTATGCCGTGGCTCGCCGCCCAGCCCACGGCGACCTGGACGTGCTCGGCGGTCTCGGCACGCACGGCCGCACACGGCATAC
The DNA here is from genome assembly GCF_007992835.1 of Knoellia locipacati. Classification (GTDB taxonomy): domain Bacteria; phylum Actinomycetota; class Actinomycetes; order Actinomycetales; family Dermatophilaceae; genus Knoellia; species Knoellia locipacati. The sequence continues at coordinate 34,070 of NZ_BKBA01000006.1, read as the reverse complement.
CGGCTTCGGGGTCCTTGGCCCAGTCGAAGCGGTACTTCTCCAGCGCCTCGGGCCGGGTCGCCACCACCCCCTCGGGGAGGGCGGCGGTGAGCTCTGCGACGGCGGCGCTGCGATCGGTCACCCGGCCATCCTAGGAAGCAAGGGCGGGCGGGCGCCCTGCGTGGCCGCCCGACCGGGCAGGATGCGGGCATGACGACCCCGGGGACCGACCTGCTCACGGCGGCCGAACGAGGTGACGTCGACGCGGTGTCGGCGGCGCTCGAGGCGGGCGCCGACCTCGAGGCCCGCGACGCCCACGGCCGGACCGCCCTGCTGCTCGCGGCGACCTTCGACCACGTCGGGGTCGCCGACGTCCTCGTCGCAGCCGGTGCGTCGGCCGACGCGCTCGACGACCGTCACGACACCCCCTGGCTCGTCACCGGGGTCACCGGCAGCGTCGCGATGCTCGAGGCCCTGCTGCCCGCGACGCCGGACCTCACGATCCGCAACCGCTACGGCGGAGTCTCGGTCATCCCGGCGAGCGAGCGCGGCCACGTGGACTACGTGCGCCGGGTGGTGCAGACCGGCATCGACGTCGACCACGTCAACGCCCTCGGCTGGACCGCCCTGCTCGAGGCCGTCATCCTCGGCGACGGAGGTCCGGCCCACCGGGAGATCGTCGGCATCCTCCTCGGTGCCGGGGCGGACCGGTCGCTCGCCGACAAGGAGGGTGTGACGGCGCTGGAGCACGCGAGGGCCAAGGGGCAGACGGAGGTCGCCGCCCTGCTGGAGGGCTGAGCTCCCATGGTCATCCGGCGTGTGTCCCGGGATGTCCGGGCCACCGGGCAGGATGGTGCCCATGGCCACGATCGTCTTCCTGCACGCCCATCCCGACGACGAGGCCTCCGGCACCTCGGGCACGATGACGCGGCTCTCGCGCGAGGGGCACCGCGTGGTCGTCGTCTACGGCACCGGCGGTGAGCACGGCACCTCTCCCGAGGACCTGCCCGAGGGGACCACCCTCGCGGACTTCCGGCGCGGCGAGGCCGAGGCGTCCGCCCGCGTCACCGGCGCCGAGCGGATCGAGTGGCTCGGCTACGTCGACTCGGGGATGCACGGCTGGGAGCAGAACTCGCACGAGCACTCCTTCCACGGCGCCGACCTCGACGAGGCAGGCGGCCGGCTGGCCGAGCTCCTCGACGAGGAGGACGCCGACGTCCTCGTGACCTACGACTGGCACGGCGGCTACGGCCACCCCGACCACGTCAAGGTGCACCAGGTCGCCTACCGCGCGGCCGACCTCGCAGCGCAGCGTCCGCGCGTGCTCGAGTCGACGATGAACCGCGACGCGATGCGCGCCGGCTACCAGGAGGCGCTCGCCGCGGGACAGGGCGACGAGAGCTGGGACCCCGACGCACCGATCGACGGCGGGGAGCCGCTCGGCACGCCCGAGGCCCAGATCTCGTGGAGGGTCGACGTCACGCCCGACATCGAGTCCAAGCGCGCGGCCCTCGCCTGCCACGCGAGCCAGACGAGCGACGTCGGGATGATGCTGGCGATGCCCGACGAGATCTTCCGCGCGTGGTTCGGCACCGAGTTCTACATTGAGCCGGGGCGCCCGGCGGGCATGGTCGACGGGTGGCCGTTCGCCGACCTCGAGTCCTGACCGGTCAGACCGGCGTGCGCAGCAAGCCGCGCACGATGCTGTCGCCGGAGTGCTGCGGCTTGTCGTCGAACTGCTCGCGCGAGAGGTCCACGACGACGTAGCCCTCGTCGAGCAGCTGTCGCGAGACGGGGAACGCCCCCGCGGTCGCGCCCTCGTCGAGCACTCCCACCGACACCATCCGCTTGCCGTCCCGGTTGATGAGCCACACCTCGACGTAGCCGCTGTCGCCACGGTCGAGCTCGGTGGCCGACACCGCGAGGTTCAGCTCGCCGGCCCGCTCGCTCACCGTGGCCGTCCCCAGCCTCTGTCGGGTGTCGAGGGTGTCGAGCTCGGCGGTGGCCACCGTCCGGATGACGTCGATGCCGGCTCCGCTGCCGCTCTGGAGCCGGTCGGCGACCACGACACCGCCGGCACCCAGCAGGATCCCGGCCGCACAGGCGGCGGCGAGCCACGTGAGGGCCGGCCGGACGCGACCGACAGGGTGCTCGCGGTCGCGATGCTCTCGACGCAGGGGGACGACGACCTCGGGGGAGCTCGAGGACTCGGCCGGCGCAGGCAGGACCGCGACGTCCGGCCTGGCCTCCGGCTGCAGCGAGGCCGGCGCGGCGTCCCTGGGTGGGATGCGCTCCCCCACGTCGGAGCCGTCGAGGTCCTCGACGATCCGTGCCCAGAGCCCGGGTCCGGGTGTGACGAGCTCGACGGTCGGGGCCTCGCGCGCGATGTCCACGACACGGGTGAGGTCCGCGAGCGTGCCCCGGCAGGCGGCGCAGGACGCGAGGTGCTCGCGCTCGTGGGCCAGCGCGTCGTCGTCGAGCGTGAGGTCGACGAGGCGCTCGTCGGCGAGGTGCTCCGTGTGCACGACGTCCTCCTCGTGCCGGGTCGGCGGGCGGGTCATGCCTTCACCTCCTCGAGTCGGGTTCGCAGGTCCAGCAGACCGCGACGGATGTGGCTCTTGACGGTTCCGAGCGGCAGGTCGAGAGCTTCGGCGATGTCCTGCTGCCGGCGGTCCTCGACGACCGCCATCCGGATGATCGTGCGTCGAGGCTCGCCCAGGGCGTCGAGCTCGCGGGCGAGGACCACCCGCTCGGTCGCGTCCTCGGGCTGGGCCCCGGTCGCGACCTCCGAGGGTACGGACAGGGCTCGCTCGTCACGCTCGCGGCGGCTGCGTTGGGCGTGGTGGTCGGCGCAGCGACGCCGGGTCACCGTGGCGAGCCACCCGGCCAGGGACCCGGCCGCCGGGTCGAGCGAGTGACGGGCGCGCCACAGCGCGACGAAGACCTGCTGGGTGACGTCCTCGGCGTCGTGGTGGCTGCCCACCGATCGCACGGCGATGGTGTGCACGAGCGGACCGAACCGGCGGTAGACCTCGGCGAGCGCATCCCGGTCCTCGTCGGCGACGCGCTGCATGAGCTCCGCGTCGCTCGTCTCGGGAGGGGCATCACTCAACACCCACCTCACGATAGGCGACGCGTCACGCGGCGGAGGCGCGACGAGCGATCGCAACGACGTTGTCGTCATAGTGGCGGGTCCTTGGGTTCCACTCCCCGCCGCAGCTGACGAGGTGCAGCCGGGCGGGGCCGGATCGGGCGAAGAGGGCGTCGACGTCGAGAGCCTTCTTGGCGTACTGGTCGACCCGCTCCACGACGTACTCGACCCGGGCTCCGTCGACCGTGACGACGATCGTGGCGCCGACGTCGAGCCGGGGCAGCTTCGCCAGCGGGCCGACCTCGTCGCGCGAGTCGACGTGTGCCGAGATGACGTTGGCTCCCCGGGGCGACGTCGGCGCGGGGCCGAACCGATACCACCCGGCGACGTCCGGGTCGTCGGGCAGCGCCATCTGGCCGTCCTTGGCGACACCGACGGGGACGACGGGCATGCGGACGTCGAGCGACGGGATCGTCAGCTCGAAGTCACCGGTGGACGGACGGGACTCTCGGGTCGGCGAGGGCGTCACCGGACGCGCGGGGCTCGTCACCCGCGGCCCGCCGGACGCCGTCGCCGACGGGGAGGGGCGCCCCGTCGGCGACGGCGCGGCGGACAGCGACCCGGTCGGTCCCGCCGTGGTGGGCTTCGGGTCGAGGGCCGCTGTCACGTCGGCGGGGTCGCTGAGCCGGTCTGGTGAGCGGACGGCATACGCGCCCCATGCGAGCACTCCGGCGAGGAGCGCGGTCGCCACGACGACGACCGCCCTCCCCGGACCGGAGCTCCACATGGAACGCATCACCTCAGGCGCGCACGTCCTGGCGGCGGCGGGTCGCGAGGAGCGCGAGCCCGCCGGCGAGGAACGCGGCACCACCGATGGTCAGCGGCTGCCACGTGTTCGTCGCCGCCTTGCCGCCGGTTCCGCTCGGGACGCCACTGGGCGCGCTGTGCAGCCCGTCGATGGTCTGGACGGCGAGCTTGAGGTTCTTGTCAGCGGCCGAGCCCCAGGCATAGACGATCGTGTTGGTGCCCTCCTTGAGGTCGACGTCAGCCGGGCCGATCGCCACCGTGTCGGTCCCGGCCAGCACCACGTCGGCCTTGATCGTGCCGGCGGGAAGGTCCGCCTTGGCCTCGTTGGGGTTGGTCAGAGCCTTGAAGGCCGCCTCACCGTTGGCCCGGACGTCGACAGCCGGAGCGGCGGCGGTGTGCCGCACCGTGATTCGCGCCTGGCCTGCCTTCGTCGGCTTGGTGTCGTTGACGAAGGGAGTGAGCACCGGTGTGCCACCCGCGTTGAGGTGGGCGACGACGGTGACGTTGGCGCCACCGGGCACGGTGACGTCGTTGGCCTCGATGACCGCGGCGCCGTTCGGGCCGGCGCCCGCCGCCGTGACCTTGAGGTCGTAGGACCCCTCGGGCAGCGTGAGCGGGTCGGTCAGCGTGCCGGGCTTGAAGTCCTCGAGGATGGCGTCGCCGTTGGCATAGACGTCGACGGTCGCTCCCGGCACGGCGTGCAGGATCGAGACCTTCGCGTCGGCGGCGTGGGCCGGGACGGCGAGGACGGTGCCGAGACCGGCCGAGACGGCGAGGACGGCAAGGGTTCGGGTGGTGCGCATGGCGTTCTCCTTGTCAGGTTCGGGTGGGCCGTCGGCTCAGAGGTCGACCGGGCGGAGGACACCCGTGAGGCCGTGGGCGATCTGCTTGTTGCCCTTGTTGATGTTCACGGCGAACGGGTTGATGAACGGGTTGCGGTCGTTGGTGTCCTTGTCCCGCAGCTGGATGAGCGGCAGTCGCTTGTTGATGACGCGGACTCCGACCGTGCCGCCCTGGGCGGTGGTGAGGGCCGCGCCGTTGCTCGCGGCGGCCTGCTTGGCGGTGATCGTCGCGCCCGGGACGACGTGGTACAGCAGGACCGTCTCGACGGTGTCGATGCCGAGCCCGGCGACGGCCTCGAAGACGGCCTTCTCGGACGACAGGCGCGTACCGGCGATGTCCTTGACGAGCGCCTGGAAGGCGCGGTCGTTGGGGATGAACGCGGTGAGGGCCACGTTGCCGTCGGCCAGCAGGGCGACAGGGCTGTTGGGCTTGTTGGCGATGACGGCCAAGACCGCCTCGGTGACGATGTCGTAGTCGTACCAGTTGTGGTCGAACTGGTTGCCGTCGGCGGTGAGGACGGCGGCCAGGCTGCGGTTCCCGGTCGGAGCCGGGTCCGTGCCGGACTGCGACCTGCCATGGGCGGACGCGCTGGGGGCGAACACCACACCGGCGAGGCCGGCGGCCATGAGGGCGGAGAGGATCTTGCGTGCGGTCATCGTCGATCTCCCTTTGTTCGGGGACGCGGAAGTACGTCCATGCCCCCTACTTCCGCCCGTACCCCCGCCAGGGATGCACCTTGGACAAACTTTCTACAAAGAAGGTTCCCAGGGACGTCACAGACGCCGGTCGGCAAGCACCGGGAAGGCCTCGCGGGTGCGCGCGACGAGCCCAGGGTCGACGTCGACCACGAGTACCTCCTCGTCGGGCCCCGCCTCGGCGAGCACCTCGCCGGTCGGCCCGACGACCTGGCTGCGACCGCCCATCTCGGTGCCGGCGTGGGTCCCGGCGGTGTTGCACTGGACGACGAACGCCTGGTCCTCGACCGCACGCGCCCGGCCGAGCAGCGTCCAGTGCGCGACGCGCGCCGCCGGCCACGCGGCGGGCACGACGAAGAGCTCCGCGCCGGCGTCGAGCTGCTGCCGGTAGAGCTCGGGGAAGCGCAGGTCGTAGCACGTCGACAGCCCGGCCACGGCGGACTCCCCTGTGCCGCAACGCAGCTCGGCCACGACGATCTCGGTGCCCGCCTCGAGCAGCTTGGGCTCACCCGAGCCGAACCCGAAACGGTGGATCTTGCGGTATGCCGTCCGCCCACCGTCCGCGGTGACGAGCAGCGACGTGTTGGCCAGAGTGCGTCCGTCGGCCCCGGGCCCGGCGAGGCGCTCGACGAAGGACCCGGCGTGCAGCGTCACGCCGGTCTCGGCGGCCAGGGCGGTCATGGCGGTGGCCCACGGTCCGTCGAGCGGCTCGGCCGCATCCTCCCAGCGCCGGTAGTCGAACCCGGTCGGGGCCCAGAGCTCGGGCAGGACGACGAGGTCCGGCCGGTGCGAGCGCGCGGTGTCGCGCACGAGGCCGCTCACCCGCTCGACACGGTCGCGCAGCGGCTCGTCGTCGCCGTAGCCGACCTGGATCAGGGCGATGCGCATGGTCAGTCGACCTCCTTGGTCTGCGACCCGAGTCGCTGGAGCCGCTCGTTGTAGGCGCGCAGGGCGGCGTCCTCGTCGCGGTCGGCCTGCCGGTCGAGCCGTGTCGTCTCCTGACGGTCCCGGGCGAACCACTGGCGTGCGACGAGGATCGCGAGGACGAGGGTCGGCGCCTCGCCGAAGCCCCACGCGATCTCCCCCGCACGGTGCTGGTCGGCGAGGGCGTCCGGTGCCCACGGCAGGTTGATCTGCTCGAAGAAGTCGGGCGCGAGCACGAACGACGTCCCGCTGAGCGCGACACCGAAGAACGCGTGGAAGGTGATCGTGGCGAACAGGATGATGAGCAGGATCGCCGGTGACCACCTCGGCGGTCCGGGGTCGATGCCGATGAGCACCCACGTGAAGAGATAGCCGGTGAGGAGGAAGTGGGCGAGCATGAGCAGGTGGCCCGAGTGCGTCGTGAGGGCGAGCTCGAACAGCGGCGACCAGTAGAACGCGGCGAGGCTGCCGAAGAAGAGCACGGCGGCGACGACCGGGTTGGCCAGCACCTGCATGGCGCGCGAGTGGACCACCTGCAGGATGAGCTCGCGCGGCCCCCACGTGCGGTCGGGACGGGCGGGCAGGGCACGCAGGGCGAGGGTGAGCGGCGCGGCGGGGACGAGCAGCAGCGGCACGATCATGGCCACGACCATGTGCATCACCATGTGCACCGAGAACTGCACGCGGCCCCAGATGTCGGGGGCGCCGCTCGTGGCCCAGATGAACGCGACCCAGCCGAGGGTCCACAGGATGGTGCGGTGGACCGGCCAGGCGTCGCCGCGGCGGACGAGACGGCGCACGCCCGCGGCATACAGACCGACCGCGACGACCGCGATCGCGATCATGAGCCAGTTCGGACGCCACTGGGTGAGCCAGTCGGACGACGTCATGGCGCCCGGGTCGGGGAAGCCGGTGATGGACAGCACCGCGCTCGGCGACTGCTCGGAGTCCGGGACCGGCGGGGGCGTGCGACCGAGGACGGCGCCGAGACCGAACGCCGCTGCCATGAGCCCCAGCTCGAGGAGGACGAGCCGGGCGAACCCGCTGCCGTCGGTGCTGATGGTGGCGATGACCCGGCGTCGCTGCTGCCAGCCGAGCAGGCCGAGCACGATGAGGATGACGGTCTTGGCGAGGACCATCGCTCCGTAGGCCGAGGCCAGTCCCGAGAGTGACCCGAGCCGGATGACCGCCTGCTGCAGGCCGGTGACGGCCACGAGGGCGTAGGCCCAGCCGGCGAGCACCGAGTAGCGCGAGACCGTCGCCGACAGGTCCCTGCCGATCCGCGGCTGCATGAGGGCGATGGCGAGCAGTCCGCCGGCCCAGACCGAGACGCCGACGAGGTGGACGCCGAGCGAGTTGACGGCGTCCTCGTGGCTCGCGCTGCCGGCCGAGTGGCCGGTGAGGGCGACGATGACGATGCCGGCGAGCGCCGTGGCCGAGAGCCAGGCGTATGCCGTCCGCGTCCGCGCGAGGAGCGCGCCGAGGGTGACGACGAGCGCCACGCCGGTGGAGATCGAGAGCACGCGGGTGACCTCGAGCGACCAGACGAAGGTGAGGAACTGACGAGCCAGCTCGGGGTCCCCCAGCCGCAGCCCGGCCAGAGAGGCGAAGGTGAAGAAGACGCCGAACCCCGCCGAGACGAACCAGATGGCACCCGTGACCGCGGCCAGGCGCGAGGCCTGGACCCGGCGCTCGGTCGTGCGGCGCTCGGGGACGAGGAAGGCGGCGAGCACGAGCAGGCCGAAGGTCACGGCCGACGACAGGTCGCTCACGACCCGCATGAGCGGGAGCGCCCAGCGGACGAGGGGGCCGGGGTCGTCGAGGACGAGCGGTGACAGGACGCCCGCCAGCGACGCGGCCACGAGGGCCACGACGAGCCCGGTCACGCCGACGACGGCCACCGGACCCATCGGCGTGCGGGCGGTGGCGGGCGCGGTGCTCATGCCTCACAGCGTAGGCAGCCCGTGGCCCCCCGAGTCCAGCCACCCGCCTGCGAGACTGGCGGCACCATGGTGCTCCCACCGACTCCCCTGACCCTCGGCCTCGACGTCGAGGCCGGTCCCGACGTCGTCTGGGACCTGCTCGTGCGTCTCGCCGAGTGGCCGCTGTGGGGGCCGACCGTGCGCGAGGCGAGGCTCGACGACGGGCATGCCGTCCTCTCCCCGGGTGCGACAGGGAGAGTCCGCACCGTCGCCGGCCCCTGGGTGCCCTTCCGGGTCGAGGACTGGCACGTCGACGAGACGGTGCGGCACTGGTCGTGGCGCGTGGCCGGCATACCGGCAACGGGACACACGGTGACCGCGCGGGGTCGCAGGTGCCGCGTGGAGATGACCGCGCCGTGGTGGGCCGCGGGCTACGCGCCCGTCCTGTGGCTCGGGCTGCGACGGGTCAGAGCACTGGCGGAAGCGCGTCGAGCTGGAGGCGGCACCACGGGCTGACCTCTCGCAGCCCCGACATCGCGTCGTCGCGGAAGCGCGCCCAGTGAACCCACTCGTGCTCGGCCACCTCGTCCGGGTCCGGCGCCAGCGAGCCCGGGTCCGCACAGTGCGCGACGTAGACCGGGCAGACCTCGTTCTCGACCACGCCGTCGTCCATGACCGCGCGGTAGCGGAAGTCGGGCAGGACGGCGCGCAGGTCGCTCACCTCGAGGCCGAGCTCCTGGCGCAGCCGTCGACGCACCGCGTCCTCGACGTCCTCGCCGGGCGCCGGGTGGCCGCAGCAGGTGTTGGTCCAGGCGCCGGGCCACGTCGTCTTCGACCACGCCCGGCGGGTCACGAGCAGCCGACCGGCGTCGTCGAGGACGTAGCAGGAGAAGGCGAGGTGCAGCGGCGTGTGCTCGTGGTGCACATCGCTCTTGCGGGCGGTGCCGATGGGGCGTCCGTCGTCGGAGAGGAGGACGACGTGCTCCTGCGTCGCCGTCATGCCGGTCGCGCCAGCTGGTTGACGGCCGCCCGGAAGACGACCGGGGCGACGCGCGCAGCAGGGACGAGGGCGCGGCGGACGGAGGGCAGTCGGGTCGCGGTGACCAGCCCGAGGGTGAGCAGGTCGTGGCTGCGGCCCAGGCGCCGCCAGGCCGTCTCGTAGGACTCGGGCCGACCCGTGGCCACCGCGTCGACCGCGGCCCGGGCCTGGGCCAGGCCGAGGGCCAGGCCCTCGCCGGTGAGGGCGTCGACGTAGCCGGCGGCGTCCCCGACGAGGAGCACCCGTCCCTGCACGCGGCGGCGGGAGCGTTGGCGCAGCGGACCGGCGCCGAGCACCGCGGAGCGGGTGTGGCCGGCGATCCGGTCCCGCAGCGCCGGGAACTCGTCGAGCAGGTCGGTGAAGGGGCGACGGTGCGCGCTGAGCACGGCGACGCCGACCTCCCCCGGACCGACGGGGGTCACGTAGGCCTCGCCGGCGGCGGCCCAGTGGACCTCGACCATCGAGGTCCACGGGGCAGACTCGACGTGGACCCTCTGGCCGTAGCGGCGCAGCCCCGACCGAGGCGCGTCGAGGCCGAGCAGCCTCCGGACCGGCGAGTGCAGCCCGTCGGCGGCGACGAGGTGGCGGACGGGTTCGCCGTCGACGACGACGTGGTCGTCGCGCTGCTCGACCCGGGTGACGGCGGCCTGCTCGATCTCGACGCCGGCAGCGACCGCCCTGGCGAGGAGCGCCGAGTGCAATGCGGTGCGTCGCACCCCGAGGCCCGGGCCGGAGGTGAAGGGTGCGTCCACCGCGCGGCGCCCGTCGACGTAGCGGATGCCGTCGATGGGCCGGCCGTCGACGTCGACGCCGAGGTCGGTCAGTGCGGCCACGGCGCCGGGCATCAGACCCTCGCCGCACGCCTTGTCGATGGCCCCGGCGCGCGGCTCGCGGACGGTGACGGCGAGACCGGAGCGGACGGCATACAGGGCGGTGGCGAGCCCGACGGGACCGCCGCCGGCGACGAGGAGGTCACGCACGGGCGTCGGCCGGAGTCCGCGGGAGGGTGGCGAGGGCGGCGTTCTCGGCCCGCAGGCGCACGGCGAGCAGTCCGGCGTTCGCGATCGTGAAGACGAGCGCCGTCACCCAGCTCGCGTGGACGAGCGGCAGCGCGACACCCTCGGCGACGACCGCGACGTAGTTCGGGTGCGACAGCCAGCGGTAGGGGCCCGAGCGCACCGGGGCCAGGCCCGGCACGACGATGACCCGGGTGTTCCAGCGCGAGCCGAGGGTGGCGATGCACCACCACCGCAGTGCCTGGGCGGCGACGACGACGGCGAGCATCGACCACGCGAGGGCGGCCGGGACCTCGGGCCGGCGCACGAACGCCTCGACGAGCATGGCGACGAGGAAGCCGGTGTGCAGGACCACCATGAACGGGTAGTGGCCGCGGCCGGTCTCGACGCCGCCCCGGGACAGGCTCCACGCGGCGTTGCGCTTCGAGACGACGAGCTCGACCAGCCGCTCGACCCCGACGAGCAGGACGACGACGACGAAGGCGGTGAGGGTCGTCATGCCGCTGCCTCGTCGTCACCGGCACGCAGGAGCACCAGCTCGGAGCAGAACCCGGGACCCATCGCCATGAGCAGACCGTGGGTGCCGGGCGGTGGGGGTCGCTCGGCGAGGGTGTCGGCGAGGACGTGCAGGACCGAGGCCGACGAGAGGTTGCCGATGCGCGAGAGGCTGCTGCGGGTCAGCGCGACGTCGTCGTCGTCGAGCCCGAGGGTGTCGCGCAGGGCGTCGATGACCTTGGGGCCGCCGGGGTGGCAGACCCACCAGCCGATGTCGTCACGAGTGAGGTCGTGGTCGGCGAGGAAGCGGTCGACGTCCTCGCCGAGGTAGCGCGAGACGATCGCCGGGACCTGGGCGTCGAGGACGATCCGCAGCCCCGTCGAACCGACGTCGAACCCCATCGTGCGCTCGCTGCCGGGATAGAGCCGGCTGCGGCTGTCGAGGACCTCGATCCGCCCCTCGCGCTCGGGGCCGCCGACGACGACGGCCGCGGCGCCGTCACCGAAGAGCCCGCTCGCGACGAGGTTGGCGACGCTCACGTCGTCGGGCTGGACCGTGAGCGAGCACAGCTCGACGGCGACGAGCACGGCCACGTCGTCGGGGTGACCCAGGAGGTGGTCGTGCAGCCGGGCGATGCCGGCCGCACCCGCGACGCAGCCCAGGCCGAAGAGCGGGATCCGCTTGACGTCCTCGCGCAGCCCGACCACGCCGGCGATCCGGGCGTCGAGCGAGGGCACGGCCAGCCCGGTCACCGTCGTCGAGACGATGAGGTCGACGTCGGTGGGGGTGAGACCGGCGGCCTTGAGCGCGTCCTGGAGCGCCGACGCCCCGAGGGCCACCGCGTGCTCGAGGAAGAGGTCGTTGGCCTCGTCGAACCCGGCGAGGGACTCGTAGCGGTGCAGCGGCAGGGCGAGGTGGCGCTGGGCGACGCCGGCGTTGCCGTGGATCGAGCGCAGCAGGCGCTCGCTCACCGCGCCGCGCGTGCCGACGACACGGGCGAAGGTGTCGGTGATCTCTCCCTGGTCGTGCCGGTGCTGCGGGAGGGCCGTGCCGACGGACAGCAGGCGGGTGCGCACAAGAGCCTCGCTTCGGACCGGCGGGGTCGTCGGCACGGTCACCGGACCACGAGGATCACGACGTCCGTGAGAGCGATCCCGACGGCGGAGTAGAAGGGTGCCCGGCCTCGGCCGACGAGGGCGAACCCTGCCAACCCTGCCACGAGAACGGCCCAGAGGACCGTCGGCGCGGAGGCCATCGAGCTCGTGACGAGGAGCAGGACCGAGGCCGTGACGAGCAGCGCGACCGCGAGCAGAGTGCTGCGCCGCGCGCCGAGCCGGTGCGGGAGTCCGCGGACGCCGGTGGCGGCGTCGTCCGCGAGGTCGGGGACGACGTTGAGCAGGTGGGCGCCGACGCCGAGCAGGGCGCCACCGGCGACGACCTCGGCCGGTGGGGGCGACCCGCCGGCGAGGTGGACGAAGACCGGCAGGCCACCGAACGACACGGCATACGGGAGCCACGACGCCACGGTCGCCTTGAGCCAGAGGTTGTAGGCCCAGGCCGAGGCGACGCAGACCAGGTGGACGAGGCCGGGCACGACCCCGCACGCCAGCGAGAGGACGACCGTGGCCACGACCGCCGCGGCGCAGGCCCGCTGGACGGTCGGGACGTGGATCGCACCGGTCGCGAGCGGCTTGTCGGACCGGCCGACAGCGGCGTCACGCACCCGGTCGCGCAGGTCGTTGGACCACCCGACCGACAGCTGGCCGGCCAGCACGGCAGCCGTCACGGTGGCGACCCGCGCCGGTGAGAGGCCGGCGGACAGGCCGAGGAGGCAGGAGAGGACGGTGACCGCGAGCGCCGGGCCGGGGTGCGCCGCCCGCAGCAGGGTCCCGGCGGCGCTCGTCACCCCCTCACCCTAGGCACCGACTCGTTAGGGTGACGGCATGTCGCTCCACCCCGCCGCTCCCGAGGACCTGCCCGCGCTCACGGCGGCCTACGTCCAGACGATCCAGTCGATCAGCGACCTCGGGCACTCCCTGCGTCCCGGCGACGTCGAGCGCGAGACCCAGTGCCCGGGGTGGACGGTGCTCGACCAGTTCGCGCACGTCGTGAGCCTCGAGGCGTGGGTGCAGGGCGAGGAGCCGCCGGAGCCCGACGCCGACGCCGACGACACGGCGCAGAGGCCGGGCATCGGCGGCATCGTCGACCGGTTCCTCGCGTCGCGTCGCGACCGCTCCCTCGAGGAGCTGCTCGAGGAGCTCGACGACCTCGCCACGAGCCGGGTCCAGCACCTCGAGGCCGAGACCACCTCGCCCGACGACCCCGCCATCGGTCCGTTCGGCGCGACCACGCTCCACGGGCTCATGGAGAACCGGCTGTTCGACCTCTGGGTCCACGAGCAGGACATCCGTGAGGCCATCGGCCGCCCGGGCAACCTCGACGGCCCCGCGGCCGCGCACGTGGTGCGGCTGCTCTTCGCGGCGCTGCCCCGCATCGTCGCGCGCACGGCGCAGGTCCCCGACGGCCACGCCGTCATCCTCGACCTCAGTGGGCCCGTCGTCGGGCGCGCGGGCGCCCGGGTCGAGGAGCGCGACGGGAAGCCGCACGGCATACCGCTGTTCACCGGCGACACCGAGCAGCACCCTGACGTCGTCACGACGACGATCACCATGTCGACCCAGGCAGCGACGCGGCGCGCGGCCGGCCGGGTCAGCACGCAGGACACCCACGTCACGGTGACCGGCGACGAGGACATCGCCCGTCGCGTCCTCGACGCGCTCGTCATCGCCCCCTGACCCGCCACTCCCCGGCCCCCACGCGCGGGTTCTCGGGTTCACACGTTCCCGGGAGACAGTTGCGTCGCGCAACCATCCGGGTGCACACTTGCTTGTATGCCGCAAGCAACTGAGCCGTCGGACGACCGGGCCGGCCTCGGGGACTCCCTCGTCCGCGCGATGAAGCTCATGGGGGCCGTCAAGCAGCGCGCCCCCCGGGTCAACCCGCAGGTCGACCCGATCGGCTACCCGCTGATGTTCAACCTCACCGGCGAGCCGCGCCGCGTCTCCGAGATCGCCGAGCGCGTCTACCTCGACGTCTCCACCGTGAGCCGCCAGGTGAGCGCGCTCGTCGGCCAGGGCTACGTCTCCCGGGTCGCCGACCCGAGCGACGGACGCGCCCACATGCTCGCCCTCACCGACGAGGGCCGGCAGCACCTGACCGAGATCCGCGAGCGTCGCAACTCCTGGCTCGGCGAGGTCACCGCCGACTGGAGCGACGACGACGTCGCCACCTTCGCCTCGCTCCTGCGCCGCTTCGCCGACGACGTCGAGGCCCACCCCTTCTTCACGCCCAAGGACCCCACATGAGCACCACCGCCACGGACCAACCCCTGTCCCACAGGCAGATCGTCACGATCCTCGTCGGGCTCATGTCCGGCATGTTCCTCGCCGCCCTCGACCAGACGATCGTCGCCACGGCCATCCGCACCATCGCCGACGACCTCAAGGGTCTCGAGCACCAGGCGTGGGCGACGACGGCCTACCTCATCACCTCGACGATCGTCACGCCGCTCTACGGCAAGCTCTCCGACATCTACGGCCGCAAGAAGTTCTTCACCGCGGCCATCACGATCTTCGTCATCGGGTCGGTGCTCTGCACCTTCTCGACGTCGATGTTCGAGCTCGCGGCGTTCCGCGCGGTGCAGGGTCTCGGCGCCGGCGGCCTCTTCTCGCTCGCGCTGGCCATCATCGGCGACATCGTCCCGCCGCGTGAGCGCGCGAAGTACCAGGGCTACTTCCTCGCCGTGTTCGGCACCTCGTCGGTGCTCGGCCCGGTCGTCGGTGGCTTCTTCGCCGGCACGGACTCGATCCTCGGCATCACCGGCTGGCGCTGGGTCTTCCTCGTCAACGTCCCGATCGGCATCGCCGCCCTCGCGCTCGTGTCCAAGACCCTGCACCTGCGCCACCAGCGCCTCGACCACCGCATCGACTGGACCGGCGCAGCGCTGCTGTCCGTCGCCCTCGTGCCGCTGCTGCTCGTCGCCGAGCAGGGCCGCGAGTGGGGCTGGGGCTCGACCAACGCGATCGTCTGCTACGTCATCGGTGTCGTCGCCGCCGTGCTCTTCTTCTGGCAGGAGGCCCGGATGGGGGCCGAGGCGATCCTCCCCCTCTCGCTCTTCCGCAACCGCACGGTCGCCGTCTCGTCGGCCGCGTCGATCATCATCGGCATCGCGATGTTCGGCGGCCTGGCCGCGCTCCCGCTCTACCTGCAGATCGTCAAGGGCGCCTCGCCGACCGAGGCCGGCCTGCTCCTGCTGCCGCTGACCCTCGGCATCATGTCGGGCTCGATCATCTCGGGCCAGGTCATCAGCCGGACCGGCCGCTACCGGAAGTTCCCCATCGCCGGCGTCACCCTGCTCATGCTGTCGCTCTTCGCGTTCCACTACGTGCACTACGACACGCCCCTGTGGCAGACGATGGTCGTCATGGTCTTCTTCGGCCTCGGGCTCGGCTTCAACTTCCAGCCGCTCACCCTCGCCGTGCAGAATGCCGTGCCGCCGCAGCAGATCGGCGTCGCCACGTCGACAGCGACGTTCACCCGCCAGATCGGCGGCACCATCGGCACCGCCGTCTTCCTGTCGATCCTCTTCTCGCTCGTCCCGGAGAAGATCGCCGGCGCCATGCGCACCGTCGCCCCGACGCCGGACTTCCAGGAGGCGCTGCGCGACCCGGCCAACGCCGAGTTCGCCAGGCAGCTGGCGCAGTCGCAGGCCGGAGGTGACGCCGCGGCGGCGAGCAGCGGTGTGCTGCAGGACAGCTCGTTCCTCAGCACCCTCGACGAGCGGCTGGCCAAGCCGTTCCTCATGGGCTTCTCCGAGGCGATGGACCACGTGTTCCTCGTCGGGTCCGCCGTCATGGTGCTCGGCTTCCTCATCATGTGGCTCCTGCCCGAGGTCGAGCTCCGCAAGGGCTCGGCCTACCAGGAGCGCAACGACGCCGACGCCGATGCCGGAGCCGCGGCCAGCCACTGAGCCCGCCCTTCACGAGAGAGCGGCCCCGTCGATCGTCGACGGGGCCGCTCTACGGTGCAGGGGTGCGGTCAGCAGGAGCCGTACGACCAGCCCCACAGACCCTGCGTGCGGGTGACGCACTTCGTGCCCCAGATGCGCTGGTCCCAGTACTTCACGTAGACGCCGCCGCTGCAGTTGTAGGCCAGACCGGTGCCGCTGTAGGGGTCCCCGGGGCCGGCGTAGACGCAGCCGTAACCGTTGAACGTGTCGGTGTAGATGGTGATGGGGGCGCTGCCTCCACCTCCCGGCGTGGTCGCGTGCGCGGCCACGGGCACGGCCACGGGCACGGCGAGGGCGAAGCCGGCCGTGGCGACGGCGGCGAGCGCGGTCAGGATGCGCTTCATGACGGTCCTCCTCTGATCGGGACGGGGAGGCACCCTGCCCGGTGCGGACCCGTCCCGCTGCACCGAGTCCGCACCGTCGAGCTCCCTCCCCCGGAGCTGGCGCCGCAGGGCGCCGCCGCACATGCTGCCGCGGGCAGCGCCGCGACGTCACGCATCCTGCAGGTTCCTGCAGTGCGGCGGGCACGGTGCAGCGGCGGCACGCGCGGCCACCCGACTCAGCCGCGCAGGGGACTCCCCGAGCGCCCCAGCCGGAAGCCGGGCGAGAAGCGTGAGCGCACCTGCAGCGCCTCGAGGATCTGGTCGATGTCGGAGCGCACGGTGCGCACACTGATCTCGAGGCTGCGGGAGATGGCCTCGTCGGTCATCCCGGCCTGCATGAGCCCGACGATGCGCTGCTGGCGGTCGCTGAGCTGCGGCGCGGTGGCTCGCTCCTGCCCGCACGCGATCGCCGACGACATCACGGCGTTCCAGTAGCGCATCGCCAGCTCGAGGACGCGTGGCGAGCGCACGACGATGACCGAGTAGTCGTCGCCGACGGTGGGTCCGTCGAGGAGGACGACCTCGCGGTCGACCACCTTCATCTGGATCTCCGTCAGGCCGAAGAGGTAGTCGCCGACCGGCTCGCCGATGATGAGCTGACGGGACTCGTCGTCGAGCCGCTCGTCGTCGAAGACGCTCACCATCTCGAGACCTCGCAGCACGGTGTCGCGGTTGTGGGGAAGGCTGAGTCGCAGCTGTGCGGCGGTGGCCGTGGGTCGCACCGACAGCAGGTGCTGCCAGGCGGCGGACTCCGCCTGCAGCCAGGGGTTGACCTCGTCGCCCACGGCGCCGATGGCGCACTCCCGCGCCGTGCCGTCCTCGATCGACTGGCAGAGCTGGCCACGGGCCGCCCAGAGGGCCATGCCCACGTCCGTCACCGCGGCGCGCTGCGCCTGCGCGAAGCGGCCCCGCGGCCACGGCCTCGTGCTCGCCAACTCACCCTCCCCTCTGCCCGTGGACTCCTGCGGGAACCGACTCTAGGACGTCTCCGCGGGTCGCGCCCCTCGCACGGACCGCCCCAGGACGCGACCCCACGCCGCAGCGATGACCGCGGACAGCAGCGCGGCCGCGACCGGCAGCGCGAACGTCTCGTGGGCGCCCCAGGAGTCGACGAGGATGCCGCTCAGTGCCGTCCCCGAGGCCAGTCCGATGAGGAGGCCGGTGATGACCACGGCCATGCCCTCGGTGAGGAAGGCTCGGGGCACGAGGTGCTGCACGAGCGTCATCCCGGTGATGAGGGTGGGGGCGGTGGCGGAGCCGGCCACGAACATCATGAGGGTCAGGCCCCAGAGGCTGTCGATGAGCAGCACCGGCGCCTCGAGGACGAACATCCCCAACGCACACCACACGAACCGCCTGGCGATCGAGCCGGTGAACTTCCGGGTCCCGAAGACGATCGCCGACAGCGCCGAGCCGAGTGCGAAGGCGCCGAGGATCACCGAGCTCATGCCGGTCCGGCCCGCCTCGTCGGCGACGGCCACCGCCACCACCTCGTTGCCACCGAACACCGCACCGACCATGAACAGCGCCGCCGCCACGGCCGCCACACCCGGCCGGGCGATGGCCAGACCGTGCGGGCGCTCGTCGTGCGGGACGACGGGCGGCTCCGAGCGCCGCTCGGCGAGGAAGAGCACCGACCCCGCGGTGAACACGACGTAGGCGAGGAGCAGCCCGGCCTCGGGGAAGAGCGTCGTCGCGGCGAGCACCCCGAGCACCGGACCGAGGACGAAGGTCGCCTCCTCGATGACCTGCTCGAGCGACATCGCCGCGTGCAGGGCGTCGGGCTCGTCGCGCAGCAGGTGCGCCCAGCGGGCCCGGGACATGGGCCCCATCTCGGGGAGGAAGGCTGACACGGCATACCCGACGAAGAGGGTCCACGCGGGTGCGCCGACCGCGGACAGCGCCACGGTGACGAGTCCGGCGACGAACGTCATGAGGATGAACGGCATCGACGCGCGACGCTGGCCGTGCTTGTCGACGAGGCGGCCGATGACCGGACCCGCGACCGCGAGGACGACGATGCCACCGGCAGAGACCGCGCCGGCGAGGCCGTAGGAGTCGCGCCGGGTCGCGATCATGACGATGATCGCGACCCCGAACATCGCGCCGCCGACCCGCGACAGTGCTCCGGCCGCGAGGAACCGCGTGGCCCCGGGGATCGCGAACAGGGGGCGGTACGTCGAGAGCACCCGCCAACTCTGTCACGAGTCGGCGGGTGCTCTCGATCGAGCTCGAGCGGTGGGCTCAGCCCCAGACGAGCGCCCGGGCCGGGTCGGCGAGGATCGCGGCGACGTCGGCGAGGTAGCGCGACCCGAGCTCGCCGTCGACGAGGCGGTGGTCGAAGCTCAGCGCGAGCGTCGTCACCGACCGCGGGACGATGCTCTCCTCGCCGGACTCGTCGGTGACGACCCACGGGCGGCGGCTGATCGTGCCGAACGCGAGGATCGCGGCCTCCCCGGGGTTGAGGATCGGGGTGCCCGCATCGATGCCGAAGACACCGATGTTGGTGATGGTCACCGTGCCGCCGGACATGTCGGCCGGCTGCGTGCGCCCCTCGCGTGCGGTGGCGGTGAGGGCACCGATGGCCTCGGCGAGCCCACGGAGGTCGAGCCGGTCGGCGTCCTTGATGTTCGGGACGACGAGCCCGCGCGGGGTCGCCGCGGCGATGCCGAGGTTGACGTAGCTCTTGAGGACGATCTCCTGGGCCTGCTCGTCCCACGAGGCGTTGATGCCGGGGTTGCGACGCGCCGCGATGATCATCGCCTTGGCGAGGATGAGCAGCGGCGTCACCTTGACGTCCCTGAACTCCTTGTCCTTCTTGAGCTTCGCGACGAGGTCCATGGTCGCGGTGACGTCGACGGTGACCCACTCGGTGACGTGCGGCGCCGTGAACGCACTGCCGACCATCGCCTGCGCGGTCATCTTGCGCACGCCCTTGATCGGCACGCGCACCTCTCGCTCACCGGAGCCGAACGGTCCGTATGCCGGTGCAGCAGAACCGGTCCCGGCCGCCGGCGCCGTCGTGGCCCCGGCCGAGGCGTCGGATGAGCCGGCAGCGGCGGGTGCGGCCGCGGCATACGACTCGACGTCGGAGCGGGTGACGATGCCACCCTCACCCGAGGCGGGCACGGAGGCGAGGTCGACGCCGAGGTCCTTCGCGAGCTTGCGGACCGGCGGCTTGGCGAGCACCTTGCCACCGCCGGCGGCGCCGTCCGCACCGCTTGCGTCTGCGGAAGTGGCGGCTCTAGCAGCCGGATCCGCAGACGCTGCCGGAGCCGGAGCCGGAGCCGGAGGAGCAGCGGGGGCGGCGGGGGCGGAGGGAGCGGCGGCCTTGCGCGCGCGGCGGGTCGTGCCACCGGCCTTCGGGCCGTAGCCGACAAGCGTCTTGACCGGCTCCTCCTCGATCTCGGCGTCGGCGGCCGCGGCGGCGTTGCCGGGCCCGACCTCGACCGAGCTCTGCGCACCGGCCTGGACGTCGGGGACGGTGGCGGTGGCGGGCGCGGAGTCCCCTCCCTGACCGTCGTCGATGGTGATGATCGGCGTGCCGACCTCGACCTCGTCGCCGACGCTCACGAGCAGCGCCGAGACCGTGCCGGCCCAGGGGATGGGCAGCTCGACGAGCGACTTGGCCGTCTCGATCTCGACGACGATGTCGTTGACCTTGACGGTGTCGCCGACGGCGACCTTCCACTCGACGATCTCCGCCTCGAGCAGGCCCTCACCGGGGTCGGGGAGGTTGAAGTGCTTGGCACCCATGAAGTCGTTCTCCTCAGACAGGTCGGGTCAGTGGGACAGCGCGCGGTCGACGCCGTCGAGCACGCGGTCGAGGTCGGGCAGGTAGTGCTCCTCGAGCTTGCTCGCGGGGTAGGGCGTGTTCCAGCCGGCGACGCGGATGACCGGCGACTCCAGCGAGTAGAAGCAGCGCTCGGTGACGAGTGCGGCGATCTCGGAGCCCACCGACACGAACGACGGCGCCTCCTGGGCGACGACGAGACGGCCGGTCTTCTCGACCGAGCGGGTGATGGCGTCGATGTCGAGCGGGCTCACCGAGCGCAGGTCGATGACCTCGATCGAGGTACCCTCCTCCTCGGCGACCTTTGCGGCGTCGAGGCAGGTGCGGACCATGGGGCCCCAGCAGGCGAGCGTCACGTCGGTGCCCTCGCGCACGGTGTGCGCGGAGAACAGGTCGCGTGGCGCGGCGGGGGCGTCGAAGTCGACCTCGCCCTTCTCGTGGTAGCGCCGCTTGGGCTCGTAGAAGATCACCGGGTCGTCGCACTCGATGGCCTGCTGGATCATCCAGTAGGCGTCCTCGGGGTTGGAGCAGAAGACGACGCGCAGACCGAGCGTGTGCGCGAAGTAGGCCTCGTTGGACTCACTGTGGTGCTCGACCGCGCCGATGCCGCCACCCATGGGGATGCGGACGACGACGGGCACCTTGACGGCGCCGCGCGAGCGCGAGTGCAGCTTGGACAGCTGCGAGACGATCTGGTCGAACGCCGGGTAGACGAAGCCGTCGAACTGGATCTCGACGACGGGCCGGTAGCCGCGCAGGGCCAGCCCGATGCCGGTGCCCATGATCCCGGACTCGGCGAGCGGGGTGTCGATGACCCGGTCCTCGCCGAAGTCCTTCTGGAGGTGCTCGGTGATGCGGAAGACGCCACCGAGCTTGCCGATGTCCTCGCCCTGGAGGATGACCTTGGGGTCGTTCTCCATCGCCTTGCGCAGGCCCGCGTTGATCGCCTTGGCGATCGTGCTCTTGGTCGTCGTCATGCCCGCGCCTCCTCGGCCGCGAAGGAGTCGTTGTATGCCGTGAAGGCCGCCTTGTCGTCCTGCACCTGGCGGTGCGGCTCGACGTAGACCTGGTCGAAGATGTCGGACACGTCCGGGTCGGCCATCGACACGGTCGCGCTGCGCACGTGCTCGCCGAGCTCGTCGGCTTCGCGGTCGATCGCGTCGAAGAAGTCGGCGTCGGCGATGCCCTCGGAGGTGAGCCAGCGGCGGTAGCGGGCGATCGGGTCGCGCAGCTTCCAGATCTCGACCTCCGCGGAGACGCGGTACTTGGTCGGGTCGTCGGAGGTCGTGTGGGCGGCCATCCGGTAGGTGAACGCCTCGATGAGGGACGGGCCCTCACCGGAACGGGCACGGTCGAGCATGGCGGTCGTCACGGCATACACACCGAGGACGTCGTTGCCGTCGACGCGGATGCCGGGGAAGCCGAAGCCGTCGGCGCGCTTGTAGATCGGCGCTCGGGTCTGGCGCTCGTTGGGCTCGGAGATCGCCCACTGGTTGTTCTGGCAGAAGAAGACGACGGGGCTGTTGTAGACACCGGCGAAGACGAAGGCCTCGTTGTTGTCGCCCTGGGCGGTGGCCCCGTCGCCCATGCAGGCGATGACGGCGGCGTCGCGCTCGGGGTCGTCGGTGCCGACGGCGCCGTCGCGCTGGATGCCCATGGCGTAGCCGGTGCCGAGCAGGCTCTGGTTGCCGATGACGATCGTGTAGGGGTGGAAGCCGAACTCGGCCGGGTCCCACGCGCCCTTGTCGACGCCGCGGTACATCGCGATGAGCCGCATCGGGTCGACGCCGCGGGCCCAGGCGATGCCGTGCTCGCGGTAGCCGGGGAAGCAGTGGTCCTGCGTGCGCATCGCGCGGCCGGCGCCGATCTGGGCGGCCTCCTGGCCGAGGAGCGAGGCCCACAGGCCGAGCTCGCCCTGACGCTGGAGAGCGGTGGCCTCCTGGTCGACGCGACGGATGAGGACGAGGTCGCGGTAGAGGCCGCGGAGGTCGTCGTTGCTCATCGCGTCGATGATCTCGTCGTACTGCGCGTTGGCGATGCGCTCACCCTCGGGGGTGAGGAGCTGGACCATGTCGGGGCCGCCATCGGCCGCCGAGCGGGGCTCTGCTGGTGCTGCCGGGTCCACCGAGACGTGGTGGTCGATCCCACCGGTCGGCGGGGTGGCAGCGACGTCGGTGTCGCTCACGGGCGCTCCTGTTCCCTGGGGGACCCGCTCGTGGCGGATGCCCGGCTCGGGCCGCCGGCTCCTCGCGCTCGTGCGCGCGCGGCCCGGACGGCGGTGTCTGGGGAGTCATGTTCGGGGTGTGAACCGTGCTCCCAAGCCTGCTGGGGCCCAACGTACCGCGAGGGCGCCATCACCTCCCAAACGTGCTGGCCGATGCCCCCACGGGAGGTAGGTTCCGGGCATGCGTCGCCGCCGTTGGCCCCGGGTCCTTGCCGCCGTCCTCGTCCTCGTCGTCGTCGCCGCGGTCGGTGGCTACTGGTACGCACGACCGCTGCTGCGCACGGGCACCGGCTACGCCGCGCACAACGCCTGCGCCCTGGCCTTCGTCGCCGAGCGGTCGAACCCGGGGACCGACCTGCCGCCGAACCCGCTCGTGCCCTACCTGTCGACGAGCGTCGACGACGACGCCAAGCGGGCGAGGACGTCGATCAAGGGCCTGCTCGCCGGCCAGGAGGCCGCATGGTCCCCCGAGACCGGGTGCACGGTCGGCGGTGCGCCCGAGGTGGCGACGCCGGGCCCCGCACCCGCCGCGGGCGGGACCAACCCGTTCACCACGGCGAGCAGCACCGACGACCCGGAGGTGGCCCGGCTCATCGCCGCGGCCTTCGGCGACGAGCTCGGCGACGTCGAGCGCGAGCGGCTCGGCACCCGCGGCGTCGTCGTCGTCCGCGACGGCGCCATCGTCGGCGAGCGCTACGCCGACGGCTTCACCCAGGACACGCCGCAGCTCGGCTGGTCGATGACGAAGTCGGTGACCAACCTCCTCACCGGGCGCCTCGTTCTCGAGGGCGCGGTCCGGCTCACCGACGACCACCTGCGCCCCGAGTGGAAGGACGACCGCGCGAAGATCACCGTCGACCAGCTGCTCCGGATGACCGGCGGCCTCGCCTGGGACGAGACCTACGACCTCGGCACACCGATCACCCAGATGCTCTACGGCGAGCGCGACATGGCCGGCTACGTCGCCTCGCAGGAGCTCGCGCACGCCCCCGGCACCCACCAGCAGTACTCCAGCGGCAGCACGACGCTGCTCTGCTCGGTCCTCGGCGCCAGGGCGAAGGCGACCTCGCGGCTCGCGGCGGCCCAGGTGTTCGCACCCCTCGGCCTGCGCTCGGCGGTGCTCGAGACCGACGGCGTGGGGACGCCCGTGTGCAGCTCCTACCTCTGGGCCACGCCCCGCGACTGGGCAGCGCTCGCCCAGCTCGCCCTCCAGGACGGCGTCTGGGGCGGACAGCGCCTGCTCCCCGAGGGCTGGATGGCCGCGTCGACCAAGGTCACCCCGGTCCCGAGCTCCGAGGAGAAGGGCTACGCGGCCGGCTGGTGGTCCAACACCGACGCCGACGGCAGCCTCGTCGAGCCGACCCTCACCCCCGACACGTACTCGATGCAGGGCCACGACGGCCAGCGCGTCTACGTCGTCCCGAGCAAGCGGCTCGTCGTCGTGAGGCTTGGCTTCAGCCCGGAGATGTCGGGCGAGGACCCGGCGGTCGTCCCCCTCGTCGCCGCGCTCTCGCGCTGAGGACCGGCCCGGGAACCGTTCGCGGGCGGCCCGCGTCGTAGGTTCATGACCATGCCGACGCGCCCGCACCGACAGACGATCTCGTATGCCGTGAGCGCGCTCTGCGCTCTCACGCTCCTCACCGCCTGCGGTGGGGCGGGGGATGCCGGCTCCGACGTGGGACCCTCGGACATGCCCTCGTCAGCGTCCTCGTCACCGACCTCGCAGCCGTCCGGCCCGGCCGGGACCAGCCCGAGCATGCCGTCGAGCGGTCGCGCCCGCCCCACGACGATGACCGGCCGGGTGACGAGCACCGACAACGGCTGCACCGTCTTCAAGAACGACCGCGGCGCCACGCAGTGGGTCCTCATCGGCGAGACGGGGACGCTGCGGGCCGGGACGGCATACATCGTCGAGGGTGTCGCGATGGACGCGATGGACCCGGCATGCCCGCAGGGTCTGCCGTTCCAGGTGACGAAGGTGACCGAGGGGACGTTCGTCGAGGACCTCACCCCGCCACCGCCCGCCAAGGGTTCGGGCGTGACGACGCTCACCGGTGTCGCGGCGCAGGGCGTCGAGGCCGGCTGCCGGGTCCTCCAGACCGACAAGGGCGTCTTCGTGCTCGTCGGCAAGATCCCGGTGCCCGACGGTCGCGTCGAGGTCCGGGGGGTCGCCCGCGTCGACATGGCGACGACCTGCCAGCAGGGCACGGCGTTCGAGGTGCTCAGCGTGCGCGTCCTCGGCTGACGACCGGTCCGGCCACGGGCCGGGACAGCGAAGGGCCCCGCGGCGAATGCTCGCCGCGGGGCCCTCTGCGTGGTGTCAGGCGAAGGTCACGGGGTGACCGACCCGATGAGGACCTGGCCCGTGCCGAGGAGTGCTCCCTGGTCGGACAGGACCTGCATCTCACCGGAGACCTGGCGTCCGGCCTCCGGGACCGCGGCCACCGTCACCGCACCCGTCACCGACGTCGAGGCACCCTGCGCGAGGGCGGTCGTCGTCGACGGGACCGTGAGGGTCCCGAGGCCGGGCGAGTAGAAGGCGTCGAGGTAGTCGTACTGGGTGGACCCGGACGGGACCGAGTAGGCGTCCACCTGCACGGTGTAGGTGCCGGCTGCGGGGTTGACCATGGTCACGGCCTCCTCGCTGTCACCGTCGGCCTGCTGCGCCACGATCGTCCCGGCCGCGTTGCGGACGAAGAGGTCGAGGTCGGCGCCGAGGTCGGACGGGTTGCCGATCTTGGCGGTGAACTTGGTCGCTCCCGCCGGGATCGTCACCGTGTAGGACTGGACCTCGTGGTTCGCGACCGTCTTGCGACCGGCGACGGCCGAGCCGAGCGGCCCACCCTTCGGTGCGATCGTGACGTCCGCGAACTGGTTGGTGACCGTCCACGAGACGGGGCTGGCGACGCCGACCTTTGCCGTGGGCAGGGTCTGCGTGGCCGGGTTGACGACGACACCCTGCGCGCTCGCGGTGAGCTTGTAGGGGTTGTTGAGCGTCGGCGTCGTCCGTCGAGCCTCGACCTGGAGCTCCCAGATGCCGGGGATCGGGTTGGCGTAGGCCCGCGAGAAGGCGTTGCAGCCGCCACCCGCGTTGTAGTTCGTGAAGCACACGAGCGACGAGGTGGACTCGACCGGGACGCCGTACGGGTTGTAGGCGATCCAGCGGACCTGCGATCCCGAGCCGATGCCACCGAGGTTGACCTGCAGCGACTTCGCGCCGGCCGGGACCGTCACGAAGAGCTTCTTGTTGAGGTTGCGCTCGACGGTGTCCGACTGCACCTGGCTGAACTTCGGCGAGGCGAGGTCCTGGGACAGAACCACCGTGAGAAGGACGCGCTTGTCGACCACGGAGGTCCGCGGGTCGTCGATCTCGAGGATGGCGGAGTGGACACCGGGCTTCGAGGTCTTGGCCCGGACCGACACGGTGCTCGCGGAGTCGAGGCCCAGCTTCACCTGCTTGGAGGCGAGGCTGAACGTGCCGTCGTTGCCGACCAACCGGAGCTGGTGCTGCACGTTGCCGTCCTTGCCCGAGTCACGGGTCACGGTGAGCGGGTAGGACTGCTCGACACCCGAGCGGAGCCCACCAGCGTCGGCGGCGCAGCGGTTGTAGAGACCCGTGCCCTTGTCGGGGGTGGCCAGCAGCGAGGAGATCGGGGTGCACACCGGCGCCACGACCGTGTAGTCCTGCGAGGTGGGCTCGGTGCGAAGCAGCCGCCACGCGGCGGGCACGTCCATGAGCCCGGCACCCTGGCCGATGGCCTCGAGGTCGCGCTGGTAGTTGGCCGACGAGTAGATCGAGTCGCGCAGCTGGCGCGGCGTGACCGACACACCCTGGGCCTTGGCGGCCGAGAGCAGGAGCGCGCCGGCGCCGGCGGCCTGCGGCGACGCCATCGAGGTGCCGTTGAAGTGGGCATAGCCCGGGGGCAGGTCGTAGCCGGCCTCGGGGACCGGACCACCCGGCTGCCACGTCGGGATCGACGAGATCGCCGAGCCCGGCGCCATGATGTTGGGCTTGAAGCCACCGTCCTCACGCGGACCGCGCGAGGAGTAGTTGTGCAGGGCGAGCTTGCTGCTCACGTCGGCGCCGTAGTTGGACTTCCAGGTCTCCTTGGTGATCGAGGAGGCCACGGAGATGACGTCGGTGGCGACCGACGGGTCACCGATCGAGTTGATGCCCGGACCGCTGTTGCCGGCCGAGATGACGATCTGCACGCCGTAGGTGCTGATCAGGGCGTCGTAGAGCCGGGCTCGGGCGTTGTTGCCGTCGTTGAGCGCCGGGAGGCCACCGATCGACATGTTGACGATCTGGACACCACGGTTGACGACGAGGTCGACCATGCCGTCGGTCAGCGCGACAGCAGTGCAGCCGCCACCCCACGAGCAGGCGCGGCTGGAGACGATCTTGGCGCCGGGCGCCTGACCGTTCATCGCACCACCGAGGAGCGAGTGGCCCGCCGCGATGCCGGCGACGTGGGTGCCGTGCGCGGCCTCGACGACGCCGATGTTGACGAAGTCGGCCTTCTGGCCGGGGAGGCCGGCGGGGGTGAGGTCGACGTCCTCGCGGTACTCGACGACGAACGGCATCGACTCGGCGATCGGCGTCGCCGGGTTGTCGACACCGAAGTGGCCGATGTCGAACTTCTCCTTGTAGGGGCGCATCTTCTCGTCGGGCGAGAAGACGAAGTCCTGGTTGGCGTCGACCCAGATGTCGTTGGTCTTCTCGTCGTAGAGGATGCCCCAGCGATCGGTGGTGTCACCGTCGCGGTTGAAGTCACCGGCCGCCTCGTCGTTCAACGAGATGCTCTCGGCGACCCGGTTGAACTTGTAGGTGCCGGCGGGCGCGGTGTAGGTCCCGACACCGGCGATGGTGAAGGTCGGGCCCGTGACGCTGGTGAGCATGGGGCGCCAGGACGCGTCGTTCTCGAGCAGCGGGTCGGTGCCGGTGACCCAGTCGACGATCTTGCGCTCGCCCGTGGAGGTCTTCTGCAGCGCGGGGTGGTCGAGGTCGACCCCGGAGTCGATGACGCCGATGGTGACGCCCCGACCGTCGAACGTCGGGTTGGCCTTCTTGAAGGCGATCGACCCCGTGTCGCGGGTCGGCATGAACGGATTGTCGTCGGGCGTCGACGCCCCGGGGGCCGCAGTGGCAGCGGCCTTGCCCCCACCGGCCTTCTGAGCCTCGGGCTTGGGGAGCGGGATGCTCTCGTTGAGGTCGACCGCGAGGATGGCGGCGTTCTTGGCCACGGCGTCGACCTTGCCCGTGGGCACGCTGGCGCTGATGTAGCCGAGCTTGTCGTTGACCGTGGCGACGACACCACCGCTCGCCCTGATGGCCTTGACCGCGTCCGCGGTCTTGCCCTTGCTGGTCGCGATCATGACGACGACCCGCGCGGCCTTGCTGTCGACAGCCTTCTCGAGGAGGTCGCGGTCGTGGCGTCCGAGCTTGTCGGCGGACTTGGTGGGTTTGACCTTGCCGTTCTGCGGCTCCGCCTTGGGCGTCTTCGCCACGGTGATCTCACGGTCTCGCGGAGCCGCCCCGGACGGGGGCGCTGCAGCCGTGACGGCAAGTGCCGCGGCTGCGATTCCGGTGACCGTCGTGAAGGTGCGGCGCATGGTGCGTCGGGTCACGTCGGTGTCCTCTCGGGTCCTCGTGAGCACAGGGGGCCCACGACTCGCACCCGCAGGGAACGGGCGGAACCGTCAGTCTGACCTCTGGACGCGCGACCCGCTAGAGGTCACGCAGAGAAAATTGTGGGATACGCGGGGATCAATTCTGCATTCCACCCCTTCGGGTGGTGCCCGGGGGCCGTCATGGACGGTGGTCGGGCCACTCAGCCAGCGGCCCGCCTCGCCACGTCCCGCAGCGCGGCCACGGTGCGCCGGACGACGGCCCGCTCCGCCCGGTCGGGCCGTGACATCGCGACCACCCAGCGGCGTGCGTTGACGCCTCGCAGCGGCCGCAGCACGACACCCTCACGGGGGCGGGTCGTGAACCGGGGCAGCAGGGCGAGCCCGACCTCAGCGGCGACGAGGGCCTCGGCGATCCGGTTGTCGCGGATCCGCTGGGTCACGGTGACGGGACGCCCGGTCACGCGGGCGACGCCGTCGAGCACCGTCTCGAAGGGATAGCCCTCCGGCACCCCGACCCAGGTCTCGTCGACGACGTCCCGCGGCGAGAGCTCGTCCCTCGCCGCCAGCGGGTGCCCGCTCGGGACCGCGACGTCGAGCGGCTCCCGGACGAGCACCGTCCGGGCCAGTCGCTCGGCGCCCGCAGGGACAGCGCCCAGCAGGCTGTGGCCGATGACGACGTCGTGGTCGGCGGCGAGCTCTGCGTAGTCGGCCTCGGAGACGTCGGTGTCGGTGAGCTCGACCTCGATCCCGTCCGAGGCCAGGACGGCGAGGGCACCGGGCACGAGGAACTCCGCGGCACTCGTGAGGGCGGCGATCCGGACCCGTCCGGTCGGCCGCCCACGGAACTCGTCAAGCCGGGACTCCGCCCGGGCCAGGGCGCTCTCGACGTCGACGGCGGCCTCGGCCAGGAGCCGCCCGGCGTCGGTGAGGCGGAGCCCGCGCCCGGCGGGCTCGACGAGGGGCACGCCGAGGTCGCGCTCGGCGGTGCGCAGCTGCTGTGACACCGCCGACCCGGTGCGGTGGGTCGCGGCGGCGACCGCCGTGACACTGCCGCGGTCGGCGAGCTCTCGGAGCAGGCTGAGGTGACGCACGTCCATGCAGTGAGCCTAATGACTTGGGCAAGAAACATTCAGTAGACCGAAGCAGTCCTCGCCCGCACGATGGGACTGTGCCCATTCGCCACCGACTCCTCGCCGTCCTCGTCGCCGTCCTCTGGGGCCTGAACTTCATTGCGATCCACGCGTCGCTCGAGCAGTTCCCGCCGTTCTTCACGGTCGCCCTGCGCTGGGCGCCGCTGGCCATCGCCGCCGTCCTCTTCGTGCCCCGGCCCGATGTCGCCTGGCGGTGGGTCGTGCTCTACGGCCTCGGCTTCGGGATGCTCCAGTTCACCTTCCTCTACTGGGGCATGGCCGCCGGTATGCCGGCCGGTCTCGCCTCGCTCGTCCTCCAGA
The DNA here is from genome assembly GCF_007992835.1 of Knoellia locipacati. Classification (GTDB taxonomy): domain Bacteria; phylum Actinomycetota; class Actinomycetes; order Actinomycetales; family Dermatophilaceae; genus Knoellia; species Knoellia locipacati. Next base: position 4,708 of record NZ_BKBA01000006.1, on the reverse strand, counting down.
GCTCCGCGCCCTTCACCGTCGTCCTCGGGGCGATGCTCGGCGAGCACCTGTCGGCCCGGCGCGGGCTCGGCGTCCTCGTCGCGATGCTCGGACTCGGGATCGTCGGCTCGCAGCGCGGTGACGTCTCGGCGGTGTGGCCGTTCGTCCTCACGGTCCTCGGCGGGCTGGGCTGGGCCTTCGGCAACCTCGCGGTCCGCCGCGCCCGCTCGAGCCAGCCGGTCCGCCTGACGATGTGGATGAGCGTCGTGCCGCCCGTGCCCATGCTCCTGCTCAGCCTCGTCGTCGAGGGACCCTCGCGGATCGGCGACTCCCTCACGAGCCTCGGCACGTCGGTGGGCGGGACCGCGATCGCCGGGCTGCTCTACACGAGCCTCGTCGCCACCGTCGTCGGGACGGGCATCTGGTCCTGGCTCATGGCCCGACACCCCGCCGGGACGGTGGCGCCGTTCTCGATGCTCGTCCCGGTCACCGGCCTCACCGCGGCGTGGCTCGTCCTCGGCGAACGCCCGTCACCCGTGGAGTGGTTCGGGTGCGCCGTCGTCGTGGTGGGGGTCCTGCTCACGGCCGGCGGCCGGCACACGCCGCAGGTCGCGGACGCGACTCAGTCGCGGGGGAACGACGCAAGCACCTCGAGCAGCCGGTCGTTGGCCTCGGGCTCGGCGATCGTCGCGCGCACGCCGTCGGTGCCGTAGGGCCGCACGGTGAGTCCGGCCGCCTGGCACGCGGCCGCGAGCTCTGCGGTGCGCTCCCCGACGCCGAACCACACGAAGTTGGCGTCGCTGTCGGGGATGTCCCAGCCCTGCTCCTCGAGCGCGGCGACGACGCGGGCGCGCTCGCCGACGAGCTCCTTGACCCGCACGTCGAGCTCGTCGAACGCCTCGAGGGAGGCGAGGGCGGCGGCCTGGGCGAGCGAGTTCACACCGAACGGGATCGCCGCCTTGCGCAACGCCTCGGCCACCGGCTCGTGCGCCACGGCATACCCGACCCGCAGGCCCGCGAGGCCGTAGGCCTTGGAGAAGGTGCGCAGGACCGCGACGTTGGGGCGGGCGCGGTGGATGGCGAGAGCGTCGGGGGCGTCGTCGCTCGTGACGAACTCGAGGTAGGCCTCGTCGAGGACGACGAGCACGTCGTCGGGCACGCGGTCGAGGAACGCCTCGAGCTCGTCGGTGCGCACGCTCGGCCCGGTGGGGTTGTTGGGGGTGCAGACGAGGACGACCTTGGTCCGGTCGGTGATCGCCTGCGCCATGGCGTCGAGGTCGTGGCGCGCCTCGCTCGTGAGCGGCACCCGCACGGCGGTGGCACCGGCGAGCGCGACGAGGATCGGGTAGGCCTCGAAGCTGCGCCACGCGAAGACGACCTCGTCACCGGCGTCGCAGAGGGCGGTGATGATCTGGCCGAGGACGCCGACGCTGCCGGGCCCCGTGGAGATCCGCGCGGCGGGCACGTCGAGCCGCTCCGCGAGCGCCGCCGTGAGGGCCGTGACGCCCATGTCCGGGTAGCGGTTCATCTGCGCCGCCTGCTCGCGCACGACGTCGAGGACCGAGGGCAGCGGCGGGTACGGGTTCTCGTTGGACGACATCTTGTATGCCGTGACACCGGCCTGCGGTGCGGCCGGCTTGCCCGCGACGTAGGCGGGGACGGCGTCGAGCGACCCTCGCAGGCGCACGGGGGTGGGCGGTGTCGAAGGCGTGCCGTCGGTCATGCCCGTCACTGTATTGCCACCGGCGGGCGACGAGAGAGTGGCCACATCGCCCCGCGCCTCATTCCCCGGCCGCGGTGATCGTGGGAGAGTGACCGCGTGCAGAACTTCCTGATCCGGGTCCTCATCAACGCCGTCGCCCTCTGGGCCGCGGCCGGCCTCATCGACGGCATCAGCTTCGGCGACGACGACGCATGGACCAGCAAGGTCGTGACGATCGTGCTCGTCGCGCTGGTCTTCGGCCTCGTCAACGCCGTGATCCGGCCGATCGCCAAGGTGCTGTCGTTCCCGTTCGTCGTGCTGACGCTCGGCCTGTTCACGTTCATCGTCAACGCGTTCATGCTGCAGATCACCGAGTGGATCGCCGGGCCCCTCGGGCTGGCGTTCACGATCAAGGAGTTCTTCTGGGACGCCGTCTTCGGCGCCGTCATCATCACCATCGTGTCGTGGCTCCTCAGCGTCGTCCTGCCCGACGGCGACGACGACTGAGCCCGACCGCCGTCACGCCAGCCACCTGACACCGCCACCACCATGGGTCGTCACCACGCACAGTCCGCTGCGCCCAGCCAGCGCGGGGTCATCGCCGCCCTCGTCGTCGGAGGGCTCGTCGTCGCCGGAGGCGCCTACGCGCTCGGCAAGGGCACGGGCACGACCGACACCGCGGCCGCCGAGGGCGGGGGAGCCGCCTGCACCACCGCCCCGCTGCGCATCGAGGTCCCGACCGAGCTCGCCGACCTCGTCAAGACCCAGCTGGGGAGCGCTACCAGGGCCAACCCATGCCACCGCTACGAGGTGGTCGGGGGCCGCTCTTCAAGCGTCGCCAGCCGCATCCGGCAGGGCAGGGCCCCGGACGTGTGGATCCCCGACTCGTCGGTGTGGCTCGACCAGACGACCGCCGGCAGCACCGGCTCCAGCGTCAGGGCCGACTGGGTCGCGACCGGCTCGGTCGCGCACTCCCCCGTCGTGCTCGCCAATCCCGTGACGAGCCCGAACAAGCTGTCCGGCACGTTCTCGTCGTGGAACGACCTCATCAACAGGACCGGCGCGGTCCACCTCGCCAACCCGCACCTCGACACCGCGAGCCGCCTCGCCTTCCTCGGCTCACGCTCGGGTGCGGGCGCGACGACGAAGGACGTCACCGCTGGCCAGCGGATCATCCTGCTCTCGCGCTTCGCCGCGGCCGGCACCGGCGACCTGCTCGCCGGGGCCAAGGACCCATCGACGTCCTCGACCACCCGCAGCGAGCCGTTCCCGATCAGCGAACAGGGGCTCGCGGCATACACCGCAGGCAACCCCGGACTGCTCGTGCCGCTCTTCCCGAAGGCGGGCACGCTGTCGATGGACTACCCGTGGGTTCCCGCGCCCGACCTCGCCCCCGGCCTCAAGGAGGTCGCGGACGCCGGGCTGCGCGCCGTGACCTCGCCGGCAGCCGTCGAGGCGCTCACGAAGGCAGGCTTCCGCAGCGACGACGACACCGGCGGGCCGACGATCGAGGGGGTCGAAGCGACGAGCTTCACGACGCTCAGGGCCATGACCGGCGACGCCCGGCTGGCGGCGCTGCGCCAGTGGGACGTCCTCAAGGCCGACGCGCGGATGCTCGCGATCATCGACGTCTCCGGCTCGATGACGACCGTCGCCAAGGACACCGGCGGCAAGACCCGGGCCAAGGTTGCCGAGGAGTCGCTCATCACCGCGGTCAAGCAGCTGCCCGCCGGCAGCCAGGTCGGTGGCTGGATCTTCTCGACCGACAAGGGCGGCAAGGGCAAGGACTGGGCGCCCATCGCCCCCATCGCCCGGCTCGACGAGCCCGAGGGCGCGGCCACCCACCGCGACGCCATCGTCGCCGCGCTCACGAAGTTCCCGAGCTACATCAGCGGCGACACCGGGCTCTACGACACGACGGCAACGGCATACGCCGAGATGACGCGCACCTACGACCCCGAGTACTTCAACTCGGTCGTCATCATCACCGACGGCAAGAACGACGATCCCGGCGGCGGCCTGGAGCTCCCGCAGTTGCTCGCCCAGGTCACGAAGGCGCACGACCCGGCCAAGCCGGTCCGGATCATCACGATCGGCATGGGCGAGGCCGACCTCAAGGCGCTCCGGGCGATCGCCGCCGCGTCGGGTGGTGCGAGCTACACCGCCAACACCCCGGACGACCTGCTCACCGTCTTCGTCCAGGCCCTCCTCGCACGCGAGCCCTCCCAGGCCCCGTAGGGACGCGACCCACCACCACTCCTCGTCGGCCCGATTCGTCTACTACGACACGTCGTATTACTATGCGTCGTAGTAGCTGGAGGGACCGACCCGAGGAGACCGATGGAGCCCGTCGACCTGGCGAGGTGGCAGTTCGCCATCACGACCGTCTACCACTTCCTCTTCGTCCCGGTGACGATCGGACTGTCTTTCGTCGTCGCCGTGACGCACGTGGCGTGGGTGCGGACCCGCCGGCCGGAGTGGCTGCGCCTCACGAAGTTCCTCGGCAAGCTCTTCACGATCAACTTCGCGCTCGGCCTCGTCACCGGCATCGTCCAGGAGTTCCAGTTCGGGATGAACTGGTCGGACTACTCGCGCTTCGTCGGTGACGTCTTCGGCGCCCCGCTCGCGCTCGAGGCCCTGCTCGCGTTCTTCGTCGAGTCGACCTTCCTCGGGCTGTGGATCTTCGGGTGGGGGCGCATCCCCGAGAAGCTCCACGCGGCGACGATGTGGGTCGTCCACATCGGCACGCTGCTCTCGGCCTACTTCATCCTCGCGGCGAACTCGTTCATGCAGAACCCCGTCGGGTTCCGTTACAACGCCGAGAACGGCCGCGCCGAGATGACCGACTTCCTCGCGATCCTCACCAACAAGGTCCAGCTCGTCGCCTTCCCGCACGTCATCACCTCGGCCTACATGGTCGGTGGCGCGACGGTCATGGGCGTCGGCATCTGGCTGTGGCGCCGTGCCGCAGCCCCGGGCGCCGCCGATGCCGAGGACGTCCCGATGTACCGCCGCGCCACCCGCCTC
>NZ_BKBA01000005.1 GCF_007992835.1 Knoellia locipacati | reverse complement strand
CCCGCCTCGGCGCCGTCCTCACCCTCGTCGCGAGCCTCGGCGTCATCGTCACCGGGGACGTCCAGGGCAAGATCATGACCGAGGTCCAACCGATGAAGATGGCCGCGGCCGAGGCGCTCTACGAGACCGAGGCCGGCGCCGGCTTCTCGATCCTCACCATCGGCTCGCTCGACGGGACGCAGGAGCACGTCGCGATCAAGGTGCCCAAGGTGCTCGCGTTCATGGCGACCGGCAACCCGAACGGCACGGTCGAGGGCATCAACGAGATCAAGGCCCGCAACGCCGAGCTCGTCGCCTCGATCGAGCGGCAGTACGGCCCCGACGTCGCCCGGATCACCACCGACGAGGACTACACGCCCAACGTGCCGCTGGCCTACTGGACCTTCCGGCTCATGATGGGCCTCGGCTTCGCGTCGATGGCACTGTCCGCCTTCCTGCTCTGGGTGACCCGCGGCACCGGGCGCCCGCCCCTGTCGCGCTGGTGGGTCTGGGCCGGTGTCGCCGCGCCCCTGCTGCCGATCTTCGCCAACAGCTTCGGCTGGATCTTCACCGAGACCGGTCGCCAGCCCTGGCTCGTCAACGGCCTCATGACGACGGCCTTCGGTGTCTCGCCGTCGGTGTCCACGACCGAGATCTGGATCTCGATGCTCGTCTACACGGCCCTGTATGCCGTCCTCGCCGTCGTCGAGGTCCGGCTCTTCCTGCGCTACGTCGCCCACGGTGCCGAGCCCTTCCACGAGCCGGAGGAGCCGTCGACGCACGACGCGCCCCTCCAGTTCTCCTACTGACTGCTCCCGACTGCGCTGCGAGAGAGGCGATCTCGACATGGACTACCCCTTCATCTGGTTCCTGCTCATCGGAGTGCTCTGGACCGGCTACCTCGTGCTCGAGGGCTTCGACTTCGGGGTCGGTGCGCTGCTCCCGGTGCTCGGCGGGAGTGGTGCCCGGGTGGGGCGCGCCGTCGAGGAGTCCGACCAGCGGCGCCGGGTCATGCTCACCTCGATCGGCCCGCACTGGGACGGCAACGAGGTCTGGCTCATCACCGCCGGCGGGGCGATGTTCGCGGCGTTCCCGGAGTGGTACGCGTCGATGTTCTCGGCGTTCTACCTGCCGCTGCTGCTCCTGCTCGTCGCCCTCATCGTCCGCAACATGGGGCTGGACTACCGCCACAAGCGGGACGACGACACCTGGCGCCGTCGCTGGGACGCCGCCATCGTCGGCGGCTCGGTGGCCGCCCCCTTCCTCGTCGGCGTCGCCCTCAGCAACCTCGTGCGCGGCGTCCCCCTGGACGCCGACCACGAGTACGTCGGGACGCTGTGGACCCTGCTCAACGTCCCCAGCCTGCTGGGCGGGCTCGTCTTCGTGGCCCTGTCGGTGACCCACGGCGCCATCTTCCTCACGCTCAAGACCGACGGGCCGCTGCGGCTGGACGCCCGCCGGGCCGCGACCAGGTCCGGTGCCGTCACGGCCCTCCTCGCCGTCGCGCTCCTCGGCTGGCTCGTGACGACGCAGGGCGGGCTGGCTGTCACGGTCCTGGCGCTCGTGGCCGCTGCCGCTATCGTCGCCGGGCTCGCCGCGAACCGCGCCGGCCGCGAGGGGCTCGCGTTCGGCGGGACGGCGCTCACGTGGGCGGCCACCGCCGCGGCCTACTTCGTCGCGCTCCACCCGGCGGTCATGCCGACGACGCTCGCGGACGGCACCTCCCTCACCATCGCGAACGCCGCCAGCTCGACGATGACGCTGCAGATCATGACGATCGCCGCCCTCTGCTTCGTGCCCATCGTCCTGGGCTACACCGCCTGGACCTACTGGGTCTTCCGCCGCCGGCTCTCGACCCACCACCTCGGCGCACCCGCGCTCGTGAAGTGAGCGGACGGCATACGCGATGAGACCCTTCGACCCGCGGCTGCTGCGCGCGGCACCCGAGGTGCGGCTCCCCGTCGCGGCGCTCACCGTCGTCGCGGGCGCCCAGGGCGTGGCCGCGATCGCGCTGGCGTTCGCGCTCGCCCGGCTCGTCACCGACGTCGTGTCCGGTGGCGCGTGGCAGCGCAGCGGGCTGTGGGTCCTCGGCGCGTTCGTGGTGCGGGCCGGGCTCGGCGTGCTCGTCGACCGCATCGGAGCGAGCACCTCGCACCGGGTGAGCTCGGTCCTGCGGCGTCGCCTGCTCCAGCGGTGGCTCACCGCTCCCGTCGAGGGGCGTCCCGACCCGGAGCGCGCGTCGACGCTCGCGGTCCAGGGTGCGAGCGCGGTCGAGCCGTATGCCGCGCGCTTCCTCCCCGCGCTCGTCGCCGGTGCCGTCGTGCCCGTGCTCGCCGTCGGCGCGCTCGTCGTCGTCGACCCGCTGAGTGCCCTCGTCGTCGTCGTCACGCTGCCGCTGCTGCCGCTCTTCGCCGCCCTCATCGGTCGCGAGACGCAGGACGACACGATGAGCCGGTGGCGGGCGCTCGAGCAGCTGGCGGGCCACTTCGGCGACGTCATGCGCGGGCTGCCGACCCTCGTCTCCTACGGCCGGGCCCGGCGCCAGGTCGACGTCGTGCGCGCCGTCTCGCAGCAGCACCGGGCGGCGACGATGCGCACGCTCAAGGTGGCCTTCCTCAGCTCGTCGGCGCTCGAGCTGCTCGCGTCGATCTCGGTCGCGATCGTCGCCGTCACGGTCGGGCTGCGGCTCACCCACGGGTCGATGACGCTGCACGCCGGGCTGCTCGCGATCCTGCTCGCACCCGAGGCGTACTGGCCGATCCGCCGCGTCGGCACCGAGTTCCACGCTGCCGCCGACGGCGCCACCGCCATCGACGCGATCCTCACCGAGCTCACACCACCGGCTTCGAGCACGACTGATTGCCCCGCTGGGACGGGCGAGCGCCAGCGAGTCGGTCCCAGCGGGGCAATCAGTCGGGGCGTGGTGGTGGAGCGGGTGGCGTATGCGTACCCAAGGTCGGACCGGCTCGTCCTCGACGACGTGTCGCTCGTCGCCGGCCCCGGCCTCACGGTCGTCACCGGCGAGTCGGGCGCGGGCAAGTCGACGCTGCTCGACGTCGTCGCCGGTCTGCGGGTGCCGACGCAAGGGCGGGTGTCGACCGCGACCGTGCACTACGTGACCCAGCGACCGTTCCTGCCCGACGGCAGCATCGGCGAGGCGCTGCGGCTCGGCGCCACCCGCGAGCTCACCGACGCGCACCTGCTGTCGGCGCTGGAGCAGGTGGGGCTCGCAGGGTTCGTGTCCGGGCTGCCCGACGGGCTCGACACGTCGCTGGGCGACGACGGGTTCGGGCTCTCGGCCGGCCAGCGCACCCGTCTCGCCCTCGCCCGCGCCGTGCTCTCGAGCGCCCCCGTCCTGCTGCTCGACGAGCCGACCGCGCACCTCGACGGCGAGTCCGCCGACCTCGTGCGCGACCTGGTGCGCCGCCTCGCCGACGACCGGTGCGTCGTCGCCGTGACCCACTCCGCCGACCTCGTCGCCGTCGCCGACGAGCACGTCCACCTCACCGGCTCGCTCGTGCAGGCGGTGCCGGCATGAACGGCCGTCTCGCCGGGCTCTGGGGCGGGCTCGCGCTCACCTCGGGCGTCGCCCTCACCGCCACCTCGGGCTGGCTCATCGTCCGCGCCTCGGAGCGCCCGGTCATCCTCACGCTGCTCACCGCGATCGTCGGGGTCCGCGCGTTCGGCATGGCGCGCCCGTTCTTCCGTCACCTCGAACGCCTGCGCTCGCACGACAGCGCCCTCGGCGACCTCGCGGCTGCCCGGACCCGCGTGTATGCCGCCCTCGTCCCGCTCACCCCGGCTCGCCTCGGCCGCCGGTCCCGGTCCGCCGTCCTCACCGGAGTGGTCGACGACCTCACCGACGTCGTCGAGGCCCACGTGCGGGTGCGGGTCCCGGTCCTGTCGGCCCTCGTCGCCGCGGCGTTCACGACGCTGCTCACCGGGCTGCTCGTGCCGACGGCCGCGCTCGTCGTCCTCGCCTGGGTGCTGCTCGTCGGTGTCGTGGATGCTGCCGGCCTCGCGCTGGAGCGATCGGCGCAGTCGGTCCTCGGCGCGGCGCGCGCGGAGGTGGGCCGGGCCGCGGAGCTCGTGGCACGGCATACGTCCGAGCTCCGGGCGATCGGCGCCGAGGGCGACGTCCTCGACCGGCTCGACCGGGCCCACGACGACCTCGGTCGCGCCCTGCGCCGGCAGAGCCGGGGACGTGCCCTCGTGACCGGCGGCGTCCTCGCGCTCACCGGGCTCGCGACCCTCGTCATGGCCCGGGTGGCGCTGGGCTCGGACGTCTCGCCGGGGGTCATGGCGCTGCTCGTCGTCGTGCCCGCCGCACTCGCCGACGCGATGCTCCCCCTGGCCGACGCCGTGCGTGCCCGTGCCCGCGCCGAGCAGAGCGGGGCGCGGATGGAGGCGCTGCTCGACCAGCGACCGGCCGTCGCCGGCCGGGGCACCGGGCTCCTCGCCTGCCGCGCACCCCACCTGAGGCTCACCGGCATCGACGCCGGGTGGGTCGACGGACGCACGGACGTCACCGGGGTGGACCTCGACCTGCCGCCCGGCCGCCGGGTCGGCATCATCGGCGCGAACGGGTCGGGCAAGTCGACGACCCTCGCCGTCCTCGCGCGCCACCTCGACCCCGTGGCCGGCCGCTACACCGTCGACGGGCGCGACGTCACCGAGCTGGACCTCGACGCCGTGCGCGACCTCGTCGCCGTCGTCGACGACGAGCCGCACGTGTTCGCCACCGACCTGCGCGCCAACCTCCTCCTCGCGAGGCCCGACGCGACCGACACCGACCTCGTCGACGCCCTGAACGTCGCAGGGCTCGGCCGCTGGTTCGAGGCGCTGCCCGACGGGCTGGCGACCGGGCTCGGGGCCGGCGGTCGCGGCGTCTCCGGCGGGGAGCGCGCACGGCTCGCCCTCGCCCGGGCGGTGCTCTCCCAGCGACCCGTCGTCCTGCTCGACGAGCCGGTCGCCCACCTCGACTCCCCCACCGCCACGTCGGTGATGCGCGACGTCTCGACCGCCCTCGCGGGGCGTACCGTGGTGGTCGTCAGCCACCGGTCCGAAGGCCTCGACTCCCTCGACGAGATCCTCGACCTCACCCCCACCCGCTAGGACCCCGACGTGCCCACCTCCGCCCCCCGCCTCGGCGACCTCGAGCGCTCCGTCATGGAGCAGCTCTGGGACTCCGCCGGACGCCGGCCCGACGGCGCCAGCGTCCGCGACGTGCTCGAGGCCCTGCCGGGCGAGCGAGGCCTCGCCTACACGACGGTGATGACGGTGCTCGACCGGCTGAGTAAGAAGGGCCTCGTCACCCGCGAGCGCGACGGCCGGGCCTGGCGCTACACCCCGGCCGGGACCCGCGAGACCCTCACCGCCGAGACCATGCGGGCCTCGCTCGACGACGTCACCGACCGGCGGGCCGCCCTGCTGCACTTCCTCGACGGTGCCACCTCGGAGGAGCTCGACGACCTGCGCGCAGCCCTCTCCGAGGTGGAGCAGCGGCGCGGCTGAGGCCGGACCCCGCAGGTGTACGCCCTCCTCCTGGCGCTCCTCGCCGTCGTGCTCTCCGGTGTCGCCCCTCGCGTGATGGCCCGGCTCGTGAGCTTCCGGCGGGCACCGCGCGCCGCCCTCGTGGCGTGGCAGGCGGTCTCGCTCTCGGCGGTGCTGGCCGCCCTGCTCGCCGCACCCGCTGCCGTGCCGTACCTCGGCGGAGGTCCCCCCGGGTGGTTGGCCTGCAGCAGCCTCGACCCGTGCGACGCCACGATCTGGTGGATCGAGAACCGACGCTGGGTCGTCCTCGGCGTCGCCGCCTCCGTGAGCCTGCTCGTCCTCGGGCGGCTGCTCCTGTCCGGCCACCGCATCGGCACCCGCCTCAGGTCGGCCCGGGCCCGCCACCGCGAGCTCGTCGACGTCCTGGCCGAGCCCGGGAGCGCGAGCCAGGCGGACGGCATACGCGTGCTCGACCACGCGACCCCGACGGCCTACTGCCTGCCGGGGCGACGCTCGCGGGTCGTCCTCACCGAGGGTGCCCTCGCGGCGCTGCCCGGTGACGAGCTCGACGCGGTCCTCGCGCACGAACGGGCACACCTGCGTGGCCGGCACGACCTGCTCCTCGAGTACTTCACCGTGCTCCACCACTCCGTCCCCGACCCGGTGCGCTCGCCCGAGGCGTTGCGCGAGGTGCGGCTCCTCATCGAGGCGCTGGCCGACCGCTCCGCCGTGCGCGCGTCAGGGGCCGTCGCCACAGCGCGGGCGCTGCTCACCCTCGCCCGGGGCCAGGCACCCGAGTCCTCCCTCGGCGCCGCCGGCGACGGCACCACCGCGGCCCGGATGCGCCTGCTCGCGGAGGACTCGCTCCCGGTGCCGACGGTTGCCGTGATGTACCTGTATGCCGTCGCGGTCGTCGTCCTGCCGCTCGCCCTCGTCTGGCTCGCCTGGCGCTGAGCCGGCCCGGCGCCGGTCGGGGCACCAGTCTGGGTGCCGATCGGGCCCCGGTCCGGCGCTCGTCAGCGGTCGACCTCCCAGGTGACGTGGACGGCGGACGGCGAGACCCGGACGTCGCGCTGGACGAGCGCCCGGGGCACGGCACCGTCGAACAGCGGTGCGCCACTGCCGAGGAGCAGCGGCGAGATGTGCAGGACCAGCCGGTCGACGACGCCGGCATCGAGGCAGCCGCGGACGACCTCGCCGCCGCCCATGACGTAGACGTCACGGCCGCCGGCCGCGGCCCGCGCCAGCTCGACCGCCGCTGCCGGCCCCTCCAGCACGAAAGTGAAGTCGTGCGAGTCCGCGAGCCGCACCGCCGGCGGCTCGCTGCTCGTCACGACGAAGAACGGTGGCCGGGCGTCGACGTCGGCGCCGTAGCCCATCTCGTCGTTCCACCCGTCGGGTCCGTCGACCACGTCGAAGAGGTGGCGACCCATCACGACCGCACCCGACGCCGCGGACGCCTCCTCGAGCACCGCACGGTCCACCTCGTGGCCCGAGAACACCCAGGCGTGCAGCCCCTGCGCGCCGTCTCCCAGCCCGTTGCCGGGTCCGGGGTTCGGGCCGGTGACGAAGCCGTCGACGGACACGGAGATGTCGGCCACCACGGAGGTCATGGTCACCACCCTGCTCGCGGCGGGCGCGGGGCACAAGCGCGGGACGCCAGCACGGACCCAAGGCGGTGCGGGCTCTCGCGCCACGGATGGGAGGATGAGGGCCATGGCCTCCCTCGCTGACGTCACTCCTCCCATCGCGCTCGGCGCCCTCGACGGTCGCTACCGCGGAGCCGTGGCACCGCTCGTCGACCATCTCTCCGAGCCGGCGCTCAACCGCCAGCGGATCCACGTCGAGATCGAGTGGCTCATCCACCTCACCGACCGGTCCGTGGTGCCCGGCGTCCGCTCGCTCACCGACGACGAGAAGGCCGCGCTGCGCCGGATCGTCGACGACTTCGGGCCCGACGAGATCGCGGAGATGGCGCAGACCGAGCGCGTCACCCAGCACGACGTCAAGGCGGTCGAGTACTTCCTCAAGAAGCGGCTCGCCGAGATCGCCCCCGCCGACGAGGACAAGGGCCTCGCCGAGCTCATCCACTTCTGCTGCACGAGCGAGGACATCAACAACCTGTCCTACGCCCTCATGGTGCAGGGCGCCATCGAGGACGTGTGGCTCCCCCGCGCCGCCGCCCTCGTCGAGGCGCTGTCGGCGATGGCCTCGGACCTGCGCGCGGTCCCCCTGCTCTCGCGCACCCACGGCCAGCCCGCGACCCCGTCGACCCTGGGCAAGGAGCTCGCCGTGCTCGCGTGGCGGCTCCAGCGCCAGCTGCGCCGGGTCGAGGACGCGGAGTTCCTCGGCAAGCTCAACGGCGCCACCGGCACCTACGGCGCGCACCTCGCCGCCGTCCCCGAGGCCGACTGGGAGGACGTCAGCGAGTCCTTCGTCGAGGGCCTCGGGCTCACGTGGAACCCGCTCACCACCCAGATCGAGAGCCACGACTGGCAGGCCGAGCTCTACGCCGACGTCGCCCGCTTCAACCGGGTGCTGCACAACATGTGCACCGACGTCTGGACCTACATCTCGATGGGCTACTTCGCGCAGGTCCGCGGCCAGGGCACCGTCGGCTCGTCGACGATGCCGCACAAGGTCAACCCGATCCGGTTCGAGAACGCCGAGGCCAACCTCGAGGTGTCCAACGCCCTCCTCGACGTCCTCGCCTCGACCCTCGTGCAGTCCCGCCTCCAGCGCGATCTCACCGACTCCTCGATGCAGCGCAACATCGGCGTCGCGCTCGGCCACTCGCTGCTCGCCCTCGACAACGCGACCCGCGGCCTCGCCGGGCTCGACGCGGTGCCCGAGGCGATGGCGCGCGACCTCGACTCGAACTGGGAGGTCCTCGGCGAGCCGATCCAGTCGGCGATGCGCGCCCTCGGCGCCCAGGGCGTCCCCGGCATGGAGGAGCCCTACGAGCGCCTCAAGGAGCTGACCCGTGGCCGCCGCATCGGCCAGCCCGAGCTCGTCGAGTTCGTGCGCGGCCTGGGCCTGCCGGCCGACGTCGAGGAACGCCTCGCGGCCATGACGCCGGCGACCTACGTCGGGATCGCACCGCAGCTGGTCGACCACCTGGCCTGAGTCGGCGCCCTCGCCGGCCCGCACCGGCCCCCCACCGCACAGCGCAGCGCCCCGCCGGACCGGAGTCCGTGCGGGGCGCTGCGTCGTGTGCCGGGAGGCGGCGGCTCAGAGGGTGACGGGACCGTTGGGGGTCTCGAACGTCACCGACATGATGCCGGGGTTGCCCTTGGGCGAGACGAAGTTGAAGTCGATGCCCTCGGGCACGTAGTCCTGGTCGACGCCCACCCAGTCGCGCACGCGGTCGGGGTCGCCGGCGATCTCGAGCGACTTGAGCGCGACCGAGGTCTCGCCGACACCGGACGGGTGCGGCACCTCGGCGTCCCACTCGACGAAGAACGGGAGCTGCGGGTCTGCCATCAGGCCCTTGACGCCCAGCTGCTTCCACCGGAGCTCCACACCGTCGGGGCGGTGTCGGCTTCCGATGACGGACTCACGCCCGAGGCGTGCCTCCTGCTGGGTGATGTCGTCGACGCTGAGCACCCAGCCGAGCCAGCCTCCGCCGGACTCGGAGCGGGCGCGAACGACCTGGCCGAAGGGGGCCTTGTCGGACGCGGGGTGGTCGAGCACCTCGACGACTTCGAGATAACGGTCACCGAGAAGCGGAAGGATGACGTTGCGCGTCCCGAAGCGCGGATGCACACCCCCGTCGACGGCCTCGACTCCGAGCTGCTCGGCCAGGCGTGCAGCCGTCGCTCGTGCGCCGTCGTTCTCTGCGGCATAGACAACATGGTCAACTCGCATGCGGATTATCGTGACACACGATCGGGGGTGCTCTTGACACAGGCCCTCATGACCCCGATCCTCGGGCCCGGTCAGGCGCGCGGACTCCGCTGCCGCACGGCCTCGTAGACGACGATCGCCGCGGCGGCGGAGGCGTTGAGCGAGTTGACGTTCCCGTGCATGGGGATGCGTACCCGCAGGTCAGCCGCACGCAGCGCCTCGTCGGTGAGCCCGAACTTCTCGGTCCCGACGGCGATCGCGACGCCTCCCGTGAGGTCGGCGTCGGTGTGGAGCGTCTCGGTGTCGGGGGTGGTCGCGACGAGGCGTATGCCGTGCGCCCGCAACCAGCCCAGCGTCGCGTCGAGCGTGGCGCTCGCGACGGGGACGGAGAACACCGTGCCCTTGGACCCGCGCACGACGTTGGGGTTGCCCCAGTCGGTCACCGGGTCGACGGCGATGACGGCGTCGACCCCGGCGGCGTCCGCGGTGCGCAGCATGGCGCCGAGGTTGCCCGGCTTCTCGAGACCCTCGCAGACGAGGAGCAGCGGCTCTGCGGGGAGCTCGAGGTCGGCGAGCCCGGCGCGCACCGCCGGCACGAGGGCGAGGAACCCGTCGGGCCCCTCGCGGTAGGCGACCTTCTCGAACGCCGCCCGCGACACCCGCACCGTCTCGACGCCCGAGGCCCGGACGTCGTCGACCACCCGCGTCTGCTCGTCGGCGTCGAGCATGAGCTCGGGCGAGTAGAACAGCGTGCGCGGCCGCACGCCCGCGTCGAGCGCGAGCCCGAGCTCCTCGAAGCCCTCGACCACGGTGACTCCCGCCTCGTCACGCGCACGTCGACGGCGCAGCGCGACGAGCTGCTTGAGGCGCGGGTTCGCGGCGGAGGTGATCTCGAGGTCGGGACGGGACGGCATACCGCTCATTGTGGGTGACCCTCAGTCGGCCTTGGCCTCGCCCCACCCGTGCCAGTGCTCCACCTCGACCCAGCAGCTCACCCGAGGGCGGTCACGGACGCGGTAGGGCTTGCCGGTGTAGTGCACCGAGAGCCGGTCGATGTCGGCGAGGCCGCGCTCGGGGTCGTCGTCCCACCGCACGACGCGGCCGCGGATGCTCACGTGGGTGTACCACTCGCCCTCCTTGAGCGCGGTGAGGGCGACCTCGGGCCGCTCCCGCATCCAGCCGAGGCGAGCGCGGCCGGCGTCCATGTTGAGGAGCACGGTGCCGTCGTCCTCGACGAGGTACCAGGTCGCGACCGACATGGGTGCGCCCTTGGGCCGCAGCACGGCGACGACGGCGGGGTTGGGTCGGGCGAAGAGCTCGGCGACCTCGGGCGGCAGGGGTGCGGTGGGCATGGCCCCATCCTGCCCCGCCGTGGCGCCTCAGGACCCCGCGGTCACAGCAGGGAGCGGAGCACGGGGACGAGCCCGTCGTCGTCGACGTCGAGGGTCGTCTCGTCGGCGATCTCCTTGACCTCGTCGGGCGCGTTGCCCATCGCGACGCCACGCGCGGCCCAGTGGAGCATCTCGAGGTCGTTGCGCTGGTCGCCGACGGCGACGGTGTGGGCCGGCTCGACGCCGAGGTGGCGGCGCACCATCTCGAGCGCCGAGCCCTTGCTCACGCCCTCGGGGTTGATGTCGAGCCATGCGGTGAACCCGACGGCGTAGTTGACCTCGTGCAGCCCGATCCGCTCGGCGAGACCCATGAAGTCCTCGGCGGTCCCGTTGGGGTCGCGGAAGGTCACACGGGTGACGGGGTCGGCGACGAGCTCGTCCCACGGCACGACGGTGATGTCGCCCTGGAGCTCACCGTCGGGGAACGGCGCACTCACCTTGAAGCCGACGCCGAGGTCCTCGACGGCGACGACGGCGTCGGGCAGCTCGGCGCGCAGCAGGTTGAGGGCCGGGGCGGGGTCGAAGGTCACCGCCTCGATGATCTCGAAGCCACCCTCGAGTGCGGGGTCGAGGCGGAGCGTGACCGCCCCGTTGGAGCACACGGCATACCCGGTCGTGAGACCGAGCTCCGCGAGGATCGGGGTCGTCGCGACGATGGAACGGCCGGTCGCGATGGTGACGTGGTGGCCGGCGTCGGCGACGGCACGCACGGCGTCGCGGACGTCCGGCGACATCTCGCCGGCGTGGTTGATCGTCGTGCCGTCGACGTCGAGCGCGACGAGGTGCGGGGTGACCGTCATGCGCCCAACCTATCCAGCCACTGCGTCATCCCCGCTCCTGGCCCAGCTTCCAGTAGCCCGAGAAGAGCACCTTGCGCCGGTCGACCCCGACGGAGCGCACGAGGTGGCGTCGCGCCTGCGTGACCATGCCCGACTCACCACAGACCCAGGCGTAGCCGAGGTGGCTGAGCTCGGCGGCCGCCAGCGCGGGCAGCAGGACCGAGCCGGGGACGCCGTCCGTGCGCAGGTGCACCGTGACGTCGGCTCCTGCGAACGCGTATGCCGTGAGCACGGCCGGGTCGGACACCTCGAGGTGGATCGTGGCCCGGTCGAGGACCTCGGGGTGCGCGTCGAGGATGGCGGCGAGGGCGGGGACGGCCGTCTCGTCGGCGGCGAGCAGCACGGGGGTGTCGCACTCGTGCCCGCGGAAGAGCGCGCCCCCGGAGCGGAACCCGACACGGTCACCCGCCGTGGCAGCACAGGCCCAGGCCGAGCCGGGGCCGGAGTCGCCGTGGGTGACGATGTCGACGTCGATGGTGGCGTTGAGGCTGTGGTGGGCGCGGATCGTGTACCAGCGCAGGTCGGGGCGCTCGGCCTCCGGCATGTCGGCGATGGCGGCGCGGACGTTCTCGCGACCGTCCTCGGGCATCGTCAGCGCGGCGCCGGGTCGTGGCATGAAGAGGCCGAAGTACTCGTCGGCCCCCACCCTCCGGAAGTCGGCGAGCTCGTCCGCGACGAAGGTGATCCGGCGCATCCCGCCGCCGAGGTCGCTCACCGCGGCCACCGTCATCTCGAACTGGGAGTCGGCGTCGCGAGTGATCGGTGAGGCCATGGTGAGCCGGGCGTAGGCGGTGGCGGCCTTGAGGGCGACCTTGTCGAGGACGGTCATGCGTTCTCTCGCTTCCTGCGGTGGGGGATGACGACGGGGTCGCCGGTCGTGGGGTCGGTGACGACGGAGGCCGCGATCCCGAAGACAGACTCGATGACGTCGGGGGTGACGATCTCGGCGGGGGTGCCCTCGGCGACGATCTCGCCGTCGCTCATCGCGACGAGGTGGTCGGCGTAGCGCGCGGCCATCGCGAGGTCGTGCAGCACCATGACGACCGTCGTCCCCTCGCGGGCGTTGAGGTCGCGCACGAGCTCGAGGACGTCGATCTGGTGGGCGATGTCGAGGAACGACGTGGGCTCGTCGAGCAGCAGGACCGGCGTGCGCTGGGCCAGGGCCATGGCGATCCACGCGCGCTGGCGCTGGCCGCCCGAGAGGCTGTCGACCGGGACACCGGCGAGGTCGACGAGCTCGGTCATCTCGAGGGCCGCCGCCACGACCGACTCGTCCTCACGCGACCACTGCTTGAACAGCCCGTGGTGGGGGTGGCGGCCGCGCTCGACGAGCTCGACGACGGTGATGCCCTCCGGGACGATCGGCTGCTGCGGGAGCAGGCCCAGCCGCCTCGCGACCTCCTTGGTCGAGAGGTCGCCGATGACCTCGCCGTCGAGGAGGACCTGGCCGTCCCGGGGCGACAGCAGCCGCGAGAGGCCGCGCAGGAGCGTGGACTTGCCGCAGCCGTTCGGCCCGACGATGGCGGTGACGCGGCCGGCGGGCACGTCGAGGTCGAGGCCGTCGACGACGACCCGCTTGTCGTAGGCCAGGCTCAGCGACTCGGCGGAAAGGGTGGCGGACGAGGTGGCGGACAGGGTGGCGGTCATGGGTGCACTCATCTCCGGGCGATCGACCGGCGGCCGGCGACGAGCAGCCACACGAGGACGGGGGCGCCGGCGAGCCCGGTGACGACGCCGACGGGGAAGGCGGTTCCGGGCACGGCATACGCACTGACGTAGTCGGCCGCGAGCACCATGGCCGCCCCGACGAGGGCGGCGGCGGGCACCGAGGTGCGACCACCGGTGAGCCGCCGCGCGATCGGGCCGCTGAGGAAGCCGACGAACGCGATCGGGCCGCACGCCGCCGTCGCGGACGCGGTGAGCAGCACGACGAGGGCCGTGACGAGGCCGCGCAGCCGGTGGGCCCGCACGCCGAGACCGGCGGCGAGGTCGTCGCCGAGGCCGAGGACGCCGAGCTGGCGAGTGACGACGGTGAGCAGCGGCAGGGCGATCGCGACGACGACGCCGAGCCGGACGATCTCGTCCCACGACACCGAGCCGAGGCTGCCGGTGAGCCAGACGAGGGCGTCCTGCGCGCGGTAGATGTCGGCACGCAGGAGCACCCAGTGCACGACCGAGCTGAGCACCGCGGCGAGCCCGACACCGACGAGGATCATCCGTCCGGTCGCGGCGCCACCCCGCCCGGCGAACCCGTGGATGGCCAGCGCGACGGCCACGGCACCGGAGAAGGCGACGAGCGCGACCGGGGTGCCGGACCAGCCGAGGAGCACGACGCTGAAGACGGCGGCCGCGCTCGCACCGAGGTTGATCCCGAGGACGTCCGGGCTGGCGAGCGGGTTGCGCAGCATCGACTGGTACGCCGCGCCCGCCGACGCGAACGCCGCCCCCGCGAGGACCGACATGCAGGCCCGCGGCAGCGTCGACTCGAGGAAGATGAAGGACGCACCCGGGATCGTCGTCCCGGAGACCATCCGTATGCCGTCCACGAACGAGATGCGGTAGTCGCCGAGGAGCGCTCGCACGAGGAAGAGACCGACGACGAGCACCGTGAGGGCGACGACGAGCAGCCGCTGGCGGCGGTGGACGCGGCGGCGAACCGCGCGCAGGGTGGCGACCGTGTCGAGTGCGACCGTACTCATGCGACGTTCATCCGGCGGACGAGACCGACGAGGAAGGGGGCACCGACGACGGCGCAGATGATCCCGGCCTGGACCTCGCTCGGCGCCGCGACGACCCGACCGAGGGTGTCGGCGACGACGACGAGGACGGGCCCGGCGAAGAGCGCGCCGAGCAGGATGCGGCGGTGGTCGGGGCCGACGACGGCGCGCACGACGTGCGGCACGACGAGGCCGACGAACGCGATGGGCCCGGCGAGTGCGGTGGCCGAGGCGGCGAGCAGGATCGCGCCGGTCGCGGCGAGGAGCCGGTGCAGCAGGACGCGCTGGCCGAGCCCGCGGGCGAGGTCGTCGCCGAGCGCGACGGTGTTGAGGACCGAGCCGGACGACAGGGCGAGGACGAAGCCCACGACGAGCAACGGCGCGACGTCGAGGACGATCGAGGCGTCGCGGCCGGCGACCGACCCGACCTGCCAGAACCGGAAGACGTCGAGCGCCCCCTGGTCGGAGACGAGGATGGCGCCGACGAGGCTGGTCGAGGTCGCCATGACCGCGGCACCGGCCAGCGCCATCGTCACCGGCTGGGCGCGCACCGGCGCGAGCAGGGCGAGCAGCTGGACGATGACGGCGGTGAGCACCGCTCCGGCGAGGGCGAACCAGACGTAGCCAGCCACGCCCGAGATCGCGAAGACCTTGATCCCGACGACGACGGCCAGCGCGGCACCGGAGTTGATCCCGAGGATCCCGGGCTCGGCGAGCGGGTTGCGCGTCAGCCCCTGGAGGACGACGCCGCACACACCGACGGCGGCGCCGACGACGATCCCGATGAGGGTGCGGTCGACCCTCGAGTCGGCGATCCCACGCACCTGGTCCGACACGGCACCGCCGGTGAGCGCGTTGACGATGCCCGACGGGGAGACCGCCTGGGTGCCGACGAGCAGGGAGAACGCGACGGCGAGGGCCACCGCGACCACACCCCCGGCGACGACGACGGCGACGGGCACGCGACCGCCCCGACCCACCTTCCCTGAGAGGTGGGCCGGAGCAGCAGGCTGGCGGGTCCCACGCTCAGCGTGGGCGCGAGTCCCACGCTCCGGGCGGGACGGCATACCGGGCGCAGTCGTGGCCCGGACGCTCACTGGGCCGGGGTTCCGTCCACGGCGGAGGCGATCTTGGGCAGGAACTTCTCGAGCGCGACCGGCATCGACAGCGGCGACGGGGACGACATCGTCAGGGCGACCGCGTTGTCGGCGCTCGCGACGTAGTGGTTGCTCTTGAGGGCGGGGATCTGGCCGAGCAGCGGGTGCTTCTTGAGGGTGTCGACCTCCTCGGGCTTCTCGACGTAGAAGATCAGCGCGTCGGCGGCCAGGGTCGAGGACTTCTCGGCGGAGAGGTTGGCGCTGAACTGGTTGTTGCCCTTGCTCAGCGCGGTGACGGTCGGGGCGTCGACCATGCCGAAGCGGCGCAGGATCTGGGGACGCAGGTCGCTGCTCGTGTAGAGGCTGACGACCGAGAGGTCGGTCGGGGTGAACCAGGCCCACGCGGCCGACTTGCCCTTGATCTGGGGGTACTTCGCGACGGCGTCGTCGATGGCCTTGTTGGTGTCGGCCGTGACCTTGGTGGCGAGGGTGGTGCGGCCCAGGGCCTGTCCGACGACCTTGACGCTGTCCTCCCACGAGGTGCCCCAGGCGGCGCCCGGGTAGGCGACCGTCGGCGCGATCTTGGAGAGCTT
The DNA here is from genome assembly GCF_007992835.1 of Knoellia locipacati. GTDB lineage: Bacteria > Actinomycetota > Actinomycetes > Actinomycetales > Dermatophilaceae > Knoellia > Knoellia locipacati. The sequence continues at coordinate 9,721 of NZ_BKBA01000005.1, read as the reverse complement.
GTCGTAGTCATCCTTGGTGATCCCCGAGTTCACACCGAGGATGAGGTCGGGCTTGGCTGCTGCGATCTCCTCGACCGGGATGCCGGCGGTGTCGTCGTAGCGGGCGATCTGCGCGGCCGGGTCGAGCTTGGTCACGGCCGCGTCGAACCAGTCGGTCGAGCCGTCGGCGTTGCCGCCCCAGGTGATCTTCGTGGCGCCGACCGGGATGACCCCGAGCGAGACGACGACGTCGGCGTCGTTCCAGCCGACGGTGGCGACGCGCTTGGGCTCGGCGCTGATCGTCGTCTCGCCGAAGGCGTGCGTGACGGTGGTCGGGAACGCGTCCTTGTCGACGGCCGAGGCGTTCGTCGTCGCCGGGTCGGCCGAGGCCTCGCTCGACGGGCCGGTCGAGCAGGCGGTGAGGGCGAGCGCGGCGACGCCGGATGCGGCGGCGGCGACGAGGGAGCGACGTGTCAGCATGGAGCCTTCTGGGATCGGGCCACGCGCGCAGCGCGGCGACAAGGTTAGTAAGGCAAACCTAAGTTAGGTAGACCTCACCTTGTCAAATCCCGTCCGGTCCTCGTCCTCGGCGGCGTGCGTCCGCAGCAGTGGTCACCTTCCCGACCAAGGTTGCGGACGCAAGCGAAGGGTCGCCGCCGGCGCGGGGCGTCACTCCGGCGTCGACCACGCCTGCCGCAGGCTGAGCCGGCCCTGGGTCTGGAGCAGCGAGCGCTGGTAGAGCCGCGCCGCCACCCGCACGACGAGCGCCGCCGTGGCGACGAGGATCGCCAGCGCGACGAGCGCCTGCCACCACGCCGCGGACCCGTCGAGGACCCGCATAGGCATGAGGATCGCCGAGAACGGCGGCACGAAGGAGAGGACGACCTGGGTCGTCCCGCTCGTGAGCAGCGCCGCGAAGAACACGCCCATCGTGAGCATCGTCAGCGGCGTCGAGGTCGTCTGCACGTCCTCGGTCCGCGACGCGAGCGCACCGGCGACGGCCCAGAGGCACGCGAGCAGCCCGAACCCGACGACGAAGAACACGACGAACCAGCCGACCGCCCCCGAGACCGCGGGCAGGAACCGGTCGTAGTCGGTGAAGGTCAGCCCGACGAGCCCGACCGCGACGAACAGCGCCATCTGCGCGAACGCCAGCGCGAGGTTACCGGCGACCTTGCCGGCGAGCAGCTGGCGGACCGCGATCTTGGTCGTGATGATCTCGACGATCCGGCTGGCCTTCTCCTCGACGACGCTGTTGGCAAGGGCGAGCCCGAACGTGAACGACGCGAGGTAGAAGAGCAGCGCGAGCGCGAACCCGACCGCCTTGGCGACACCGGCGAGGTCGGCGTCCTTGTCGAGGAACGTCGTGCTGACCTCAGACCCGGAGGTGAGCGCGTCGACGCTCGTGCCCGCGGCTGTGGCGTTGGCGTCGAGGGTGGCGTCGCGGATCGCCGTGCGGGCCGAGGCGAGCAGGTCGCCGGGCACGTCGTCGCGCCCGGTGAGGACCCAGCCGTTGTCGCCCTCGTGGAGCCAGACGTCCGCGGACTCGTCCTCGACCGCGGCACGCGCGGCGTCGTCGTCGGACACCTGCTCGAGCGTCACGAGCACCTTGTCGTCGGACTTCTCGGCGACGGTCTCGACCTGCCCGGCCATCTGGTGCGCCGCGCTGGAGCTGGTGACGACGGCATACTCCGACGTCTTCCCGGCCATCCACGCCTGCACGCCGAGGACCGTCGCGAGGATGAGGACGAGGCCGAACGTGCTGAGCAGGAAGGTCCGGTCGGTGAGCTTGGTGACGATCTCGCGGCGGGCCACGGTCATCCACGGGGCGGAGGTCATGCCGTCACCTCTCGGTAGATCTCGGACAGGGCGGGCATCTGGCGGGCGAAGTCGACGACGTCGCCCCGGTCGAGGGCGGCGCGGAGCAGGGCCTGCCGGGCGGCGTCGTCGCTCGGCTCGACGAGCGCGGTGCTCCCGTCGACGTCGTGGACGTGTATGCCGTCCGCGTCCCGGACCCAGCCCGCGTCACCTCCCAACGTGAGCCGGTAGAGCTCGGGCCCGGCGCCGCGCAGCTCGCTCACCGAGCCGGTGGCGACGACGCGGCCGTGCGCGAGGACGACGAGGCGGTCGCAGAGCCGCTCGACGAGGTCGAGCTGGTGCGAGCTGAAGAGCACCGGGATGCCGCGCGAGGCGTGCTCGCGCAGGAGGTCGACCATCGAGTCGACGGCGCTGGGGTCGAGGCCCGAGAACGGCTCGTCGAGGATGAGCGCGTCCGGCGTCGTCATGAGGGCGGCGACGATCTGGACGCGCTGCTGGTTGCCGAGCGAGAGCTTCTCGACGCGCTCTCCGGCGCGGTCGGCCAGCCCGAACCGCTCGAGGTGCTCGGCGACCGAGGCCCTGGCGTCCGCAGCGGTCATGCCGGAGAGCTCGCCGAGGTAGACGAGCTGGTCGAGCACCTTCTGCTTCGGATAGAGGCCGCGCTCCTCGGGCATGTAGCCGATGCGACGGCGGATCGCCGTGGTCATCGGCTGCCCGTCCCACCGGACCTCTCCCCCGTGCGACGCGAGCAGGCCCATGACCATCCGCATCGTCGTCGTCTTGCCCGCCCCGTTGCCCCCGACGAACCCGGTGAGCAGCCCCCCGGGGACGGTGAAGCTCACGTCGTCGACGGCCTTGAGCTCGCCGAAGGAGCGAGTCAGCCCGGTCACCTCGATCTGTGCCATGCCCCCAACGCTAGGCACCCGCGAGGAGAGCCGGATCAGCCCCGAGGGTGAGGTCGGCTCTCCGTCGGTCGGATGAGCCCGGTCTCGTAGGCGAACACGACGGCCTGGACCCGGTCGCGCAGGTGCAGCTTGGCCAGGCAGTTGGAGACGTGGGTCTTGACCGTCGCCTCGCCGAGGAAGAGCTCGCGCGCGATCTCGGCGTTGCTCTTGCCCTGGGCCATGAGGACGAGGACCTCGCGCTCGCGGTCGGTGAGCCGGGCGACCTGCTCGTGTGACCCGACGGCAGCGTTGGCGGTGCGTGGGGCCGGGCCGGAGCCGGCGACGGGCGTCGACGACGCTCCCGTCGGGCCCGACGCGCTCGACGCGCTCGACGGCGACACCATCGCGGCGATGACCCGGGTCGTCACCTCCGGCGCGAGCAGCGCGTGCCCGCCGGCGACCGAGCGCACGGCGTCGACGAGCTGCTCTGGTTCGGCGTTCTTGAGGAGGAACCCGCTCGCCCCCGCCCGCAGCGCGTCGAAGAGGTAGTCGTCGCGGTCGAACGTCGTGAGGATGACGACCCGCCCGAGGTCGGCCTCGACGACGATCCGGGTCGCCTCGATCCCGTCCATGACGGGCATCTGGACGTCCATGAGGATGACGTCGGGCCGCAGCTCGCGGGCCGCGGCGACGGCGAGCTCGCCGTTCGCGACGTCGCCGACGACGTCGATGTCGTCCTCGACCGACAGCATCATCGTGAACCCCGACCGCACGAGGTGCTGGTCGTCGACGATGAGCACCCGGATGCGCTCGGGGTCCTGCACGGCCTCAGACATCGCTCTCCCCCAACGGAACTCGCACCCGCACACGGTAGCCACCCGTGCGGCGCGGCCCGATCTCGACCGTCCCGTGGAGCGAGGCCGCCCGTTCTCTCATGCCGAGCTGCCCGAGGCCGGACCCGGACGTCCCGACCCGCGGGCGGCCGTTGTCGACGATCTCGACCTCGGCGTAGGCCCGTCCCGGACCCTCGTCCACGACACGAGTCACGACGTCGGCCGCGGTGGCGGTCGAGTGCCGGGTGACGTTGGCCAGCGCTTCCTGGGCGACGCGGTAGAGCGTGAGCCCGATCTGCGGGGCGACACCGACGTGCGCGCCGACGTGGGTCTCGACGAGCCGGTATGCCGTGCGCACCCCCGCGTCGTCGCAGGCGGCGACGAGGTCGGGCAGGTCCGCGAGCGTGGGCTCGGGGCTGCGGCGGGTGGGTGCGTCACCCGACCGCGGGTCCACGGTCTCGTCGGCAGCGTCCTCGATGTCGCGCAGCGTCCCGAGCAGGCTGCGCATCTGGGTCACGGCGTCGCGTGAGCTCGCCTCGATCCGGGCGAGGGCGGCAACTGAGTCGGCGGGGCGTTTGTCGATGACGCGACGTGCGGCACCTGCCTGGATGCCGATGACCGCCACGTGGTGCCCGACGACGTCGTGGAGCTCTCGGGCGATGCGCAGCCGCTCGTCGACGATGGCGCGGCGGCGCAGCGACTCGGCCTGGGCGGCGATCGTCGCGGCCTGCTCCTCGAGCCGGGCACGTTGCCGGGCCCCACGCCAGGCGATCTGCCCGACGAGAATGGCGCCGACGAAGTAGAGGGCGTTGATCGCGAGGACCGTGACGACCGCGCCCACGGTGGGGCTGAACCAGCCGTCGCCGCCCTCGGCGCCGGCGTCCTGCGTCACCTCGCGGGTCATCTCGGCGAGCCCGTCGCCGAGGGCGAGCTGCCAAGCCACCCAGAGGAGCATGAAGACGGTGATGCCGGCGACGACGAGCAGCGCCGAACGGCGGTGACGGGCATAGGCCACGGCGCCGAAGATCGCGACGAAGTAGACGATCTGGAGCGCGACTTGGGCCATGACCATCGGCATGGTCACGCCGACGAGGAACATGTGGGCGGCGGCGAGGACCCCGACGAGCACCGGGTGCTGGCGCCGCCAGACCACGAGCATCGCACCGCTGACGATCGCGACCCACTGCACCCATCGCGGCTGGCCACCGGCGTGGATGTCGGTGACGCTGCGGGAGAGCTCGAGGAAGAGCACGCCGACGACCGAGAGGCCGATGCCGACGAGCCAGTCCCGGCGCTCGATCGGCGCCGCCGGACGCTCCCAGTCGTCGTCGACGGCGAAGAAGTCACCGACGGCGGTCGGCAGCGAGCGGCGGGCGGACGGCATACGGCTCAGCCTAGGGACGGAGGCGCGAGCACCGGATCCGCCTCCGGAGGGAGGGTTTTTCGCCAAACCCACCCGGGCCGGTCCGAACGGGTGGTAGGACTGGTCGCGTGGAGCCACTGCGCCCGTCCACGGGTGCTACGGAGCTTGCCCACGCGTCACTGCGGAGCGAGCCGGTCGAGGTCGCCCACCGACCTCCCGAGCAGCCCCACCAGCCCCACGACGTGCACGTGAGTCCTCGGCGAGAGGAGGGCAGAGCTCGACGCCTCAGACAGGGGTGAGGACGTCGAGACCGATGAACGGACGCAGCGCCTCAGGGACGACGACGGAGCCGTCCGCCTTCTGGTGGTTCTCCAGGATGGCGACGAGCCAGCGCGTCGTGGCGAGCGTCCCGTTGAGGGTGGCGGCCACACCAGTGCCGCCACCCTCGACCCGGTAGCGGGTCTTGAGGCGACGGGCCTGGAAGGTCGTGCAGTTGCTCGTCGAGGTCAGCTCGCGGTGCCGACCCTGGGTCGGGACCCACGCCTCGCAGTCGAACTTGCGGGCCGCCGGGCCACCGAGGTCGCCGGCCGCCGTGTCGATGACGCGGTAGGGCAGCTCCATGAGCTCGAGCATCTCGCGCTCCCAGGCGAGCAGCCGCTGGTGCTCCTCCGCGGCCTCCTCGGGGCGGCAGTAGACGAACATCTCGATCTTGTTGAACTGGTGCACGCGGATGATGCCGCGGGTGTCCTTGCCGTAGCTCCCCGCCTCGCGGCGGTAGCAGGTCGACTGGCCGGCATAGCGGACCGGGCCCTTGGACAGGTCGATGATCTCGTCGGCGTGGTAGCCCGCGAGCGCGACCTCGCTCGTGCCGGTGAGGTAGAGGTCGTCGGCCTCGAGGCGGTAGACCTCGTCGGCGTGGTGGTCGATGAACCCGGCGCCGGCCATGACCTCGGCCTTGACGAGCGTCGGGGTGATCATCGGGACGAAGCCGGCCTCGATGGCGCGCTGCATGGCGAGGTTGAGCATCGCCATCTCGAGCCGGGCGCCGACGCCCTTGAGGAAGTAGAAGCGCGAGCCCGACACCTTGGCCCCGCGCTCCATGTCGAGCGCACCGAGGCCCTCGGCGAGCGCCAGGTGGTCCTTGGGCTCGAAGCCCTCGGCCGCGAAGTCGCGCTTGGTGCCGACCTCCTCGAGCACGACGTAGTCGTCCTCACCGCCGACGGGGACACCGTCCTCGATGACGTTGCCGATGCTGCGGGTCAGCGTCGCGAGCTCGGTCGCAGCCTCCTCGGCGGCGGCCTGGTTGGCCTTGACCTGGGCCGCGACCTCCTTGGTGCGGGCGAGCAGTGCCTGCTTCTCGTCACCCTGCGCCTGGGCGACCTGCTTGCCCATCGCCTTCTGCTCGGCGCGCAGCTGCTCGTATGCCGTGAGGCTGGAGCGCTGCTTCTCCTCGGCGGCGAGGACGGCGTCGACGACGCCCTCGTCCTCACCCCTGGCGCGCTGCGAGGCGCGCACACGGTCGGGATTGTCACGGAGCAGCTTGAGGTCGATCACACGGGCCAGCCTAGTGCGCGCCGCTGCAGGGCCTGGACCGCACGGGCCTCGGTGCTGCAGGGCGCGCGTGCTGCGGGACGCGCGCCCTGTCGCGCGACGTGCAGCACCGGCGCCGGGCGGCCGGGTCAGTCGCGGGCGCCCGAGGGCTCCCGGGCCCGCCCCTGCCAGTCCATGGCCAGCGGCGCCGTGAAGCCGTGCAGGTAGACGGAGACGAGAACGGTGAACGCCACGACCGACCACAGCCACCGGATCTCGGCGAAGTCCGCGTGCGAGCCGGCATACGCGAGGTAGAACAGCGAGCCCACGCCGCGGACGCCGTAGAACGCAGCGACGATCCGCTCGCGCCGGTCGAAGTCGCGCGGCCCGCTCCGGTGCGGGTGGCCGAGGAAGGAGACCAGGCCGGCGAGGGGGCGCAGCACCAGCAGGAGGAACAGCGAGATGCCGACGCCGCGCCAGTCGAGGTTCGCGAGGATCCCGTTGGTCAGGGCCATCCCGAGCAGGAGCAGCACGACGAGGGTGAGCAGGCGCTCGAGGCGCTCGATGACCGCGTGCATGTCGTGGTGGTAGGAGTGCTTGCGCTCGAAGCTGCGGATCGCCATGGCGCACGAGAACACCGCGAGGAACCCGTAGCCGCCGAGGACCTCGGCCAGGCCGTAGGTCGCGAGCAGTGCGGCGATGGCGACGAGCGGCTCGCCGTTCGCGGCGAACCGCAGGTCGCGCGAGCGAGCCCTGAAGGCCAGGCGGGCGATGGCTCGGCCGAGGACTATGCCGACGGCGACGCCGAGGACGATCTTGCCGACGAGCTCCCACCCGACCCAGCGCAGCCCCCACTGCGAGACGCTGCCCACGGTGACGAGCAGGATCGCGGCGTGCACGAACGGGAAGGCGAGCCCGTCGTTGAGACCGGCCTCGCTCGTCAGTGCGAACCGGACCTCGTCGTCCTCGTCGATCTCCTCGGAGTCCTCCCTGGCCTCGCCCGCGTCCTCACTCTCGTTGGGGCCACCGACCTGCACGTCGGAGGCGAGCACCGGGTCGGTGGGCGCCAGCGCCCCACCGAGCAGCAGCGCGGCCGGTGCCGCCACCCCCAACGGGCCCCACGCCAGGAGCGCGACGCCACCGACGGTGAGCGGCATCGCGATGCCCAGCAGGCGCCAGGTCGGCGACCAGGTGCGCCACGACTCGACGCTGCGCAGCCGGAGCGGTCGGTCGAGGGCCAGGCCGACACCCATGAGCGAGACGAGGACGGTGAACTCGGTGATGTGGGTGACGGCCACCTGGTGCGACGTGGGGTCGAGGTCGAGCTCCCGGAACCCCGGCAGCAGTCCGAGACCGAGCCCGAGGGTCACGAGCACGATGGGGGCGTTGACCTTGAAGCGGCTGAGGACCGGCGGAAGGATGACGGCGAGGAAGAGGGCGAGCCCGAGGGCGAGGTAGATCCGGGCCGAGGTCACCCCCTGACGTCCCAGACGTGGTGGGCGAGGTCGTGCAGGGCGTAGCGCCCGAGCGTGAGCACGGTGAACTCGGACCCGTTGGACCGCAGCCCGCGCCGGTCCCACTGCTCACCGGACAGGCCGGCATACGCGCCGGAGAGGCGGGCGGCGGCCGCCGGGATCTCGGCGGCGACCTCGGGAGGCGACTGCTCGGCATACCGGCTCTCGACCGCGGTGACGTCCTGGTCCCAGTTGGCGAAGCGCGCGCCGTCCTCGTTGAGCATGAGCTGCACCCGCGCGGCGAAGAGGTCGCAGACGTCGCGGACGTGGCAGGCGTACTCCAGCGGGGACCACGTCGTGGGGTCGGGTCGCGTCGCCGCGTCCGGTCGCGCGAGCACGTCGCTCCACGGCCGCGTGTATGCCGTGACGAGACCCGCGATGTCGGCCGCCGGGACGCTGGCGGCGTCGAAGCCGCAGTCGGGGCATGCCCGCTCGAGCGTCCAGGTCCAGTCCTTGTCGTCGGGCGCGATCTCGCTCATGACCACAGGGTAGGCCGGTCGGGCGATGGTGGGTCCGGTGATGTGACTGTGGGGTACGGTCCCTGACGTGACCGACTCCTGGCCCGTGATCGCGGCGATCCTCGGACTGCTCCTGGTCATCGGTCTCTTCGTCGCCGTGGCGACGGGATGGGGCCGGTCGCAGGGGCGTCACGCCTCCCCGAAGCGCCCCGCCCGCTCGTCGTTCCGGCAGGGCCCGGACGACGCCCCGGAGCCGCCGAAGAAGCGCGTCGCGGTCATCCTCAACCCGACGAAGTTCGTCGACGTCGCGGCCGCCCACGAGCTCGTGCGCGCCACCGTCCTCGCCCACGGCGAGTGGGACGAGCCGATCATCAGCGAGACGACCCTCGAGGACCCGGGTGTCGGACAGGCGCGCGCCGCCCTCGCGGAGGGCGTCGACCTCGTGTGCGCCATCGGCGGCGACGGCACGGTCCGCTCGGTCGCGCACGTGCTCACCGGCACCTCGACCCCGATGGGTCTCATCCCCGCCGGCACCGGCAACCTCATGGGCCGCAACCTCGGGCTCCCGCTCGACGTCGCCGGCGGCATCGAGGTCGCGCTCACCGGGCGCAACCGCCACATCGACGTCGGCTGGCTGACGATGGACCCCGACACCAAGCAGGCCTCGACGCAGGAGCTCGACCCGGCCCACGACGGTCCGACCGAGCCCGACGTCGGCGCCGACGACACCCACGGCTCGGACCCGGCGCCGAACCAGCACGCCTTCCTCGTCATGGCCGGCCTCGGCCTCGACGCGAGCATCATGCACTCGACCACCGAGGCCGCCAAGGCCCGGATGGGCTGGGGTGCCTACGTCGCGACGGGCGCCCGGAACCTCCTCGGTGCCCGCTTCGCCACCCGCCTGCGGATCGACGGCGGCGAGCCGATCGCGCACACCGCCCGCACCGTCGTCGTCGGCAACTGCGGCCGCCTCACCGGCGGCATCACGCTCATGCCGGACGCCGAGGTCGACGACGGCATCCTCGACGTCGTCGCGATCACGCCCAAGGGGATCGTCGGGTGGGCCGGTGTCGCGGTCCACGTGCTCGCCAAGCGCGGGCAGAACCACCCCAAGCTCGACCGCTACCGGTGCCAGTCGATCCTCGTCTCGCTCGACGCCCCGCAGATGGTCGAGATCGACGGCGACGTCATCGGCGAGGCCCGCGAGGTGCGCTTCGAGGTCCGCCCCAAGTCGCTCATCGTCCGCACGTCGGGCACGCCCACCGCCGACGAACAGGTCCGCTGGGCCTGACCCGCGCCGTCAGCGGCGGGCGCCGCCAACGACCCGCGCCGCCGGTGACCC
>NZ_BKBA01000004.1 GCF_007992835.1 Knoellia locipacati | reverse complement strand
CCCGCCGCGTCAGCGGCGGGCGCCGCCCTCGATCGGCGACTGCGGGCCGGGGTCGGGGTTCTTGTCGCGCCACTTGCGCTCGAACGGCAGCCGCCACGTGTGGGGTGCGACGAGCTGGTGGATCTGGTTGGGGCCGTAGGTGCCAGGCGCGTAGGGCCGGACGACGGGCGGGTTGTCGAGCAGCGGCTGGCTGACCTCCCAGAGCCGCTCGATGCCCTCGGCCGAGGTGAACAGCGTGTGGTCGCCGCGCACCGCGTCGTAGATGAGCCGCTCGTAGGCCTCGAGCACCGCACCCGCCCAGTGCGTCTCCTGCATGGCGAACTGCATCGAGAGCTTGTCGAGCTTCATCCCCGGCCCCGGGCGCTTGCCGTAGAACGACAGCGACATCCGCGCCCTGTCGGCGAGGTCGAAGGTGAGGTGGTCTGGTCCGTGGTCGCCGACGCCGGAGCCCGGAGGGAACATCGACTGCGGCGGCTCGCGGAACGCGATCGAGATGATCCGCGCGCCCTCGGCCATCCGCTTGCCGGTGCGCAGGTAGAACGGCACGCCCGCCCAGCGCCAGTTGTCGATGTAGCAGGTGAGCGCGATGAACGTCTCGGTGTCGGAGTCGGGAGCCACACCGGGCTCGTCGAGGTAGCCGATGTACTGGCCGCGCACGACGTCGGCCGGCTTGATCGGCAGCATCGACTCGAAGACCTTGTTCTTCTCGCGGCTGATGGCGTCCGGCTCGAGCGACGTCGGCGGCTCCATCGCCGTGAACGCGAGGATCTGGAAGAGGTGGGTGACGACCATGTCGCGGTAGGCGCCGGTCGCCTCGTAGAAGTCGCCACGGGTCGCGAGCCCCAGAGTCTCGGGCACGTCGATCTGCACGTGCGCGATCGAGTTACGGTGCCAGATCGGCTCGAACAGCCCGTTGGCGAAGCGGAACGCGAGGATGTTCTGCGCCGGCTCCTTGCCCAGGAAGTGGTCGATCCGGAAGATCTGCTCCTCCGCGAACACCTCGTGCAGGCGCCGGTTGAGCTCGACGGCGGAGGCGTGGTCGGTGCCGAACGGCTTCTCCATGACGACCCGGCTGCGCTCGACCAGGCCCGCGTCGGCGATGGTCTGCACCGCCGCGAGCGCGGCCTTCGGCGGGACCGACAGGTAGTGCAGCCGCAGCTCGGTCTCGCCCGGCAACAGCTTCTCGGCCGACCGCACGGCGTCGCCGAGCGCCTCGGGGCCCGCCGACAGCGGGACGTAGTGCAGCCGCTGCGCGAAGGTCGCCCACTCGTCCTCGTCGAGGGTGCGGGTCGAGAACTCCTTGATGGCCTCGTGCGCCAGGTTGCGGAAGGCGTCGACCGTGAGCTCGTCCAGCGAGGTCCCGACGATCCGCAGGTCGTCGAGCAGCTTGGACTCGAAGAGGTGGAGCAGCCCGGGGATGAGCTTGCGTTTGGCCAGGTCCCCCGTCGCGCCGAAGAGGATGACGGTCGTCGGCGCAGTCGTCGGCTCGCTCATGGGTCCACTCTGGCACCGAGACGCTCGCGGATCGCGGCATAGACCGACTCGTCTCGCACGAGCGCCACGTGGCTCACGCCCGGGAGCACGACGACGTCCTCGGCCGGGAACCGCCGGTGCTCGGGCGACCGGCGTCCCGAGCCGCGCGCGCTCGCGGCGGTGACGATGCCGTCGCCGAAGAGCTGGGCGACCCGGCTGTCGATCTTCTTGCCCAGGAGCCCGACGACCGCGAGATGCCGTATGCCGGGGTGCAGCGGGACGTCGACGCGTCGCCCTCGGTGGTCGGCCGGGTCTGCCCCGTCCCACTCCTCGTCGAGGATGTTGCCGTGCCGCAGGTCCTGGATGCCGACGCTGCGGGAGCGCAGGAGGCCGGCGAGCGGCCGCACGTGGCGCAGCGTCCCGAGCGCGCGCGCCGCATGGTTGGCGCCGCGCTCGAGCGGCGCGCCGAGGTGGGGAGAGCCGAGCGTGACGGTGTCGCTGACCCGGCTGACCCACTCCGACCCCGGGCCTGTGACATCGGCCTGGGCGAGGGCGCTGTGCACGACGAGGCCGCCCATCGAGTGGCCGACGAGGACGATGCGGGTCACGGGGACGGGCCAGTGGGCGACGAGCGCGGTGAGGATGCGGTCGAGGTCGTGGCCGTTGTGCGAGATCCGCAGGCCGGTGTTGTAGCGCACGGTGACCGGCGTGAGGCCGAGGTCCTCGCGCAGCCGGGGCCCGAACCTGCCCTGCTGCCAGAACGTCTCGGTGACGAGCAGTCCGTGGACGAGGACGACGACCTCGCCGGTGGCCTCGGGGTAGGCCGCGGCGAGCCCGTCACGGGTCAGCGGCACCGAGCGGCCCCGGCGGCGCACCCCCATCGTGTGCGAGAGCGCGGACCCGGCGACGTCGAGCCGGTCGCCGAAGAACGCGTTGACGAGGGCGCGGGCGCCGTTGGGACCGCGGTGGTGGACGATCTCGTCGGTGACGCCGGCGACCCGCTCGACGCCACGCATCACGGCCCGCTCGACCTTCGTCGACTCGTCCGACTCGTTCGACTCGTCGTGCTCCTCGGCGCTGGCGCCCGGGCTCTGGCTCATGCCCCGAAGAGTTGCACGCCCCAGTCCTCGCCGTCACCCAGGCCGGGCGGGACGGCGAAGAGGGCGGACCCGGTGTGCTCGATGTACTCGTTGAGCTTGTCCGACTTCGCCAGCGCCTGCTGCATCGGCACGAACTGCCGGTGCGCGTCGCGGACGAACGCGAGGAAGAACAGGCCGGCGTCGAGGTGGCCGCTGCCGTCGCTGCCGTCGGTGAAGTTGTAGCCACGACGCAGGATCCGTATGCCGTCCAGCTGGCTCTCGTGCGCGAGCCGGACGTGGCTCGTGAGCGGGATCCGGGGCTGGCCGTCGACGCCCTTGGCCGCGAAGTCGAGTGGTGCGTTCTCGTCGCGGCGGTCGGCCGGGAGGTGCAGCGAGGCCCCGACGGCCTTGTCGCGACCGAAGATGTCCTCCTGCTCCTGGAGCGGGGTGCGGTCCCAGACCTCGACGTGCATCCGTATCCGGCGGGCGACGAGGTACGAGCCGCCCGCCATCCAGGCGGCGTCACCGGGCACGTCGGCCGGGTCGACCCAGACGTGCTCCGCCAGAGCAGCGCCGTCCTCGGCCTTGATGTTGGCCGTGCCGTCCTTGAACCCAAAGAGGTTGCGCGGTGTCGCCTGGCTCGTCGACGTCGACGAGGTGCGGCCGAAGCCGAGCTGGCTCCACCGCACCGAGATGACACCGAAGCCGATCCGGATGAGGTTGCGGACGGCGTGCACCGCGACCTGGGGGTCGTCGGCGCATGCCTGGATGCAGAGGTCCCCGCCGGTGCGCGCGGGGTCGAGGTCGTCGCCGGTGAACCCCGGCAGCTCGCGCAGCGCCTCGGGCCGACGGCCGGCGAGGCCGAAGCGTCCGTCGAACAGCGACGGGCCGTAGCCGATGGTGATCGTGAGGTTCGAGGGCGGCAGGTCGAGCGCCTCGCCGGTGTCGGTGGGCGGGCGGTGCGGTCCGCCACCGACGACACCGCCGGGCGTGGCCTCGGCGCCGTAGGTCATCCGCTCGGCCGCCCGCGTCCACTCCTTGAGGAGCAGTGAGAGCTCGGCGGGGTCCGTCGTCACGACGTCGAGGGCGACGAAGTGCATCCGGTCCTGGGCCGGGGTGACGATGCCGGCCTGGTGCTCGCCACGGAACGGCACGGGCTCGTCGGCCGCCCGGCCGGTGCCGCCGGTGGCATCGGTGCCGGACGAGGACTGGTGTGCCGCAGCGGAACTGGGGCGGCCGGCATACGTCAGGCCCGCGGCAGCGCCGGCGACCGCGACGCCGGCCCCCGAGGCGAGGACGCTGCGCCGGGTGGCCGAGGGTTCGGGACGGGGGCTCACGGGTTCGCGACGACCCCGGCGACCTTGGCCACGTCCTCGGCCACGGCGTCGAGGGCGTCGGAGAGGGCGCGGACCTCGATGGGGGTGAGCTCGGTGTAGAGCTGGTAGCCGTCGCCCTTCTGGTGCTTGGCGACGAGGGCGTCGAGCGCGGCGGCCCGCTTGTCGTAGGACGCGACGAGGGCGGCGTCGCGCTCCTCGAGGACCGGGCGGAGCGCGGCGATGGCGCCCTTGGAGCCGTCCCAGTTGGCGGCGAAGTCCCAGAGGTCGGTGTGGCTGTAGCGCTCCTCCTCGCCGGTGATCTTGCCGGTGGCCATCTCGTCGAGCAGGGCCTTGGAGCCGTTGGCGAGCTGGAGGCCGTTGAACTCGACCTTCTTGGCCTCGGCGACGATCGTCGTCACGTCGGCGAGCAGCTGGTCGGCGATGGCCGCACTGTCGCCCTGGAGGCCCTTGACCCAGAGGTCCTGCTCGAGCCGGTGGTAGCCGGTGAACGCCATGCCGTCCTCGACGACGTCCTCGCGGCCGTCGATCTTGGGGTCGAGGTCGCCGAACGACTCGGCGACCGGCTCGATGCGCTCCCAGTAGGAGCGGGCGACGGGGTAGAGCGCCTTGGCCTGCTCGACCTTGCCCGCCTTGACGAGCCCGACGAACTCGGTCGTGCGCGCGAGCAGCGCATCGGCCTGGCTCGCGACGTAGCGCGCGTAGGACGTCGTCGCGGCCGTGACCTTGGCGTCGTCGGACTGTGGCGCGGCGCTCGCACCGGTGACCGTGAAGTCGCTGCGGATGCCCTTGCCGACCATGCCGGGCTTGCAGGCCGTCTCGTAGGTCCCCGGCTCGGCGACCTCGACGTGGAAGGTGCGGGTCAGGCCGGGCGCGATGTTCTCGACCTCGCCCATGATCCGGTCACCGGCGGCGTAGACGTAGAACTCGTTGACCTTGCTGCCCTTGTTGGAGACCGTGAACTCGATCTGGCCGGCGGGCGCCTCGGTGCGGGCGACGTCGCAGGCGGTGTCGCTCGCGGTGACCGTGATGGGGCCCTTCGTGCCGGCCGAGGAGGTGGCGTCGGAGCCACCGCCGCACGCCGCGAGGGCGAACGTGGCCGGGACGAGGGTGAGCGCGAGGGCGCGGCGGGTCATGCGGTCTCTCCTGGGTGCGAGGGGGTGAGGGGTGCCGGTCGGGCTGCGGGGACCTTGACCGGGCGGAGGAAGAGGGTGAGGACGACGACGACGTATGCCGTCCACGCCACGGCCTGGAGGACGGTCGTCGCGGGCGTGAAGTTGAAGATCCCCTTGAGGAGAGTGGCGTACCAGCTGTCCGGCGCGATGACCCCCGAGACGTCGAACGCCAGGGTCTGCAGGCCGGGGAGGAACTGCGCCTCCTGCAGGTCGTGGATGCCGTAGGCGAGGATTCCGGCCGCGACGAGGACGAGGGCGATGCCGGTCCACCGGAAGAACGAGCCGAGGTTGATCTGGACCGCGCCGCGGTAGATGAGCCAGCCGAGGACGATGGCGGCGCCGAGGCCGAGGAGCCAGCCGAGCAGCGGGGTGTTGTTGCCGGCGCCGGCGGCCTCGGTCGTGGCATAGAAGAAGATCGCGGTCTCGAGCCCCTCGCGCCCGACCCCGAGGAACCCGACGAGGGCGACGGCGAGCGGGCCGAGGTCGAGCGCCTTGTCGAGGCGGCCCTTGAGCTCGCCCGAGATCGTGCGGGCCGCCGACCTCATCCAGAAGACCATCGCGGTGACGAACCCGACCGCGAGGATGCTCGCGCTGCCGCCGATGAGCTCCTGGGTCTCGAAGCTCAGCTGGCGGGTGCCGAAGGTCAGGGCCGCGGCGAGACCGGCGCTGAGCACGACGGCGGTGACGACGCCGACCCAGACGTACCTCAGGGCCCAGCGTCGGTCGGTCTTGACGAGGAAGGCGACGAGGATGACGACGACGAGCGCGGCTTCGAGTCCCTCGCGGAGACCGATGAGGGCGTTGCTGACGAGCATGGGACCTGCGATTCACGGGGTGCGGAGGGACTTAGGTGAGGCTTACCTTGCAGAAGGTACGCCCCTCCCCTGTCCCCGCGTCAACTCGGTCCACCGTCGCCCGCGTCACACCTGTGCGGCAGCCGCGGCTCACCGGTCGAGCAGGCCCCGCAGGTCGTCGGCGGTGAGGGCGCTCGAGAGCAGGTTGCCGTCGTCGACGACCCGGGCGAAGAGGTCGCGCTTCTTGTCCTGGAGCGCGACGACCTTCTCCTCGATGGTCTCGCTCGACACGAGCCGGTAGACGTTGACCGAGCGGGTCTGGCCGATCCGGTGCGCGCGGTCGATGGCCTGGTTCTCGGCGGCCGGGTTCCACCACGGGTCGAGGACGAAGACGTAGTCGGCCTCGGTGAGCGTGAGCCCGAACCCGCCGGCCTTGAGCGAGATGAGGAAGACCGGCGCCGTCCCCTCGCGGAAACCCCGGACGACGTCGGCGCGGTCGCGGGTCGACCCGTCGAGGTAGGCGTGGGGGATGTCCTCGGCCTCGAGCCGTGCTCGGACGATCGCGAGGAAGCCGGTGAACTGGCTGAACACGAGCGCCCGGTGGCCCTCGGCCGCGAGCTCGGCGACCTGCTCGACGAGCGCCTCGACCTTGGCGCTCGGGGCGGCGCCGCCGTAGGCCTCGGCGTCGACGAGCGTCGGGTCGAGCGCCATCTGACGCAGCACCGTGAGGGCGCGCAGGATGGCGATCCGGTTGCCGTCGAGGTCGTCGATGAGCCCGAGCAGGCGCTGGCGCTCGCGTGCGAGGTGGCGGTCGTAGATCGCGCGGTGCTTGGGGTGCAGCGCGACGTGGAGGATCTGCTCCTGCTTGGGCGGCAGGTCGGCCGCGACGGCCTCCTTGGTGCGCCGCAGCATGAGCGGGCGGATCCGCCGGCGCAGCGTCGCGAGCGTCTCGGGGGCCGTGCCGTTCTCGATCGGCTTGGCCCACTGGTCGCGGAACACCTGCGGGCGCGGGTGCAGCCCCGGCGCGACGATCGACAGCAGCGACCAGAGGTCCATGAGCGAGTTCTCGAGCGGTGTGCCGGTGAGCGCGAAGGTGACCCGCGCAGGGAGGCGGCGCATCGCCGCATATGTCTTCGCCTGGTGGTTCTTGACGAACTGCGCCTCGTCGAGCACCGCAGCCGACCACCTCACCGACCGGAACGCCTCGGCGTCGATCCGGCCCACGGCATAGGTCGTCACGACGAGATCGGCGCCGGCGATCGCCCGGTCCATGGGCACCTTCGCCTTGCCGCGGGTGCGGTCGAGGACGGCGATGCTCAGGTCGGGCGCGAACTTCTCGACCTCGTCGACCCACGTGCCGAGCACCGAGGTCGGCGCGACGATGAGCATCGGGTCGACGAGCTCGCCGCGCTCCTTGGCGCGCAGCGCCGTCGCGATGACCTGGACGGTCTTGCCCAGCCCCATGTCGTCGGCGAGCACCCCACCGAGGCCGAGGTCCCACAGCAGCGACAGCCACCGGAACCCCTCCTCCTGGTAGGGACGAAGCGTCGCCTTGAGGGTCGTCGGGACCTCGGCCGGCGGCGGGGTGTGCTCGGCGTCGATGCCCAGCAGGGCGTCCACCGAGCGCTGCCACCGGCTCGACTGCTCCTCGACGACACCGATCTCGACGAGCTCGTCCCACAGCCCGGCGTGCAGCACCGACAGGCGCAGCGGGTCGGATGCCTTGTCCTGCAACGCCCGCGCCTCCTCGACGAGGGCGCGCAGCTTGTGCAGCTCGGGTGAGTCGAGCGTGAACCAAGCTCCGTCGGGCAGGAGCATCCGCTCCTCGTCGCGCGCGAGGGCGGTGACGAGGTCGGCGAGCGGGACCTCGTGGCTGCCGACGGTCACGGAGATCCTGAGGTCGAACCAGTCGTTGCCCTCGCTGGACTGCGTCGTCCCGACCGCGATCCGCGGAGCCTCCGTCACCTCGGCGTATGCCGTCCGCTCGCCGTGGACGTCGACCTCCACGTCGTCGTGGGCCTCGAGCAGCGGCAGCAGGTCGGTGAGGGTGACCGTGTCGAAGTCGCTCAGCGTGACCTCGTGGCGCAGCCGCCAGCCCAGCCGGGTGAGGTCCCACAGCGGCGGCAGGTCGTGGCGCCCGGGGGCGAGCTCGAGCAGCTCGGCCTCGCGGGTGGGGTCGCGGAACGCCTCGGGGTCGCGGAACGACACGTGCTCTCGCTCGATCGGCACCGCGACGGGGGCGTCGAGCGGCCCGTAGTGGAAGGACCAGGTGACGTGGGCGGTGTGCTTGCTGCCGAAGCGGACCGACAGGTGGAGGCGGGGCGGGGCCACCTCGGGCAGGGCCAGCCCCTCGTGGGTGCGGACCGTGGCCCGCCGGCGCAGGACCGGCAGCTTCTCGATGGCGAAGGTCGACCAGTCCTCGCGCGGAATCGTGAACGGCCCCCGCTCGACGACCCGGGCCGCCGCGACGTCGACGTCGGGCCCGAACCCGCCGAGGCGCAGGTCGGAGCCCTCCTGCCGGAACCACCCGCTCGGCGGGTCGCCGACGACCACGACGTCGCCCTCCCCCTCGGGGAGGTCGAGGCTGGGGACGGCCCGCACGGCGCCGTCGCCGGCCGGGGACAGGTCGAGGACGAAGTGGCCCTCGTCGGCGACGAGGTGGACCTCGCCGGCCTGGGTCGGGTGCGGGACGAGGACGACGCCCGCGTCACGGGCTCGTACGAGCAGGTCGACCCACCCGCGGCCGAGCTGGCCGAGGGGGATCGAGGCCGGC
This sequence comes from Knoellia locipacati, assembly GCF_007992835.1. Classification (GTDB taxonomy): domain Bacteria; phylum Actinomycetota; class Actinomycetes; order Actinomycetales; family Dermatophilaceae; genus Knoellia; species Knoellia locipacati. The sequence goes on along the minus strand of NZ_BKBA01000004.1, from coordinate 340,762 downwards.
ATACGCCCATAGGAGGCCATCCGGCTGGCGCGCCGGTGGGCGTCGGCGATCGCGGTGAGCGCGTCGAGGGGCGGTCCGTCGAGACGGAAGGCGTAGGACGAGTAGTAGCCACCGGCCACGGCCTCCCACGAGATGCCGGTCTTGATCCAGCGGCCGGGGACCGCGCCCGGGACGACCGGCCGGAGCTGGATCCGCGCGGTGTCGCCCTCGGGGTGCCACGGGTTGGGGCGACCGCGCGGGACCTCGACGTCGAGGAGCAGACCGACCGAGCCGGTCTCGGGCTCGGGCTCGACGACGTCGAGGAGCTCGTCGAGGGCGTCGCGCCACGACGTCGTCCGCGCGGCACCGTCGGAGCCGTCGTCGGAGCGCCAGGGTCGCTGGGTGCGCATCGCGATGACGAGGGCCGCGGCGTGCTTGCAGGCCACACCGACCGGGCAGGTGCAGTCGCTGTCGAGGAACGGGCCGTGCGTGTCACGGGCGAGCGAGACCTCGGTCCGGTAGATCGCCGGACCGCTGCCGATGACCCGTGCGGCCGCCCGGGTGCCGCCGTCGGCGACGACGATGCTCGTCACCCGCCCGGCGCGTGCGTAGTCGCCGGCCCGGACGAGGGTCATCGCGTCGAAGGCGCTCGCCAGCTCACGGTCGGTGACCTCGGCGAGGGTGTCTGCCTCTCGTTCCACAGCCGGGCCCACCTCCTTCTTCCGCGCAGGCCGACGTCCACCGTATGCCGTCCGTCCGACATCCAGAGACCGTCATCCACAGCCCCTGACCCCGGGGCACTGTCTGCGTCCGCACAGGTGGTCGGCACCGCGACCAGGTCTGCGGACGCAAGTGCTGGTGGGGACGGCGGGTGGTGGGCGGTGGGTGGGTGGGCGGGGCGCTGGGGCTGCGTGCGCTCACTCCTCGCCGGGGATGCGCCCGTCGGGGTAGGTCGTGCGCAGCTCGTCCCTGGTGGGGACGCGCTTCTCACGCGCCTCGGGTGGGAGCAGGTCGCTGATCGCGGCCATGATCCGCTTGGTGTCGGCGGCCGGTGAGCGGTAGGTGAGCTCGACCGGCGGACCGACCCGGATCCGCACGGTCGGCGGGTTCGAGAGGTTGAGCAGGTTCGGCAGCTTCGACGAGCGGGGCCAGACCTTCTCGGTGCCCCACATCCCCACCGGGATGACGGGCGCCCGGCTGGCGGCGGCGAGCCGGGCCGCACCGGTCTTGCCCTTGAGCACCGGGTCGAAGAACGCCTCGCCGCGCGGGATGGTCCCCTCCGGGAGAAGCCCGACCATCTCGCCGCCCTCGAGCGCGAGCGCCGCCATGTCGTAGGACACCGCTCCGCCCTCGGCCCGGTCGACCCTGATGCCACCGGCGGCTGCGATGAACGAGCCGAGCACGGGCACGTCGAAGAGCTCCTTCTTGCCGAGCACCCGGGCCGTGCGCCCTGAGCGGCGGACGACGTTGGCCATCGCCACGACGTCGAAGTAGCTGCGGTGGTTGCCGACGAGGATGACCGGACCGTGGCGCGGGATGTTCTCGATGCCCTCGATGTCGAAGCGGGCGCACGGGAAGAACGTCGAGCGCAGCCCCTCGAGGAGGAACCGCTGGAGCTCGATGCCGACGACCGGGATCTTGAGGACGCCCGGCGACACGTCGAAGTGCACGATCGGCCACCGGCGGGCCACGGCATACACCGTCAGTCGTGGGTCGGGGTTGACCGCGGCAGGTGACCCGACGGCCTCGAGGAGCGGCAGGTCGAAGATCGAGTCCGAGTAGGCGAAGCTCTCGGCGAGGTCGATGTCGTGCTCGGCGGCGAAGTGCCGCACCGCCGAGAGCTTGCCGGTCGACCAGACGAACGGACCGCGGATCGAGCCGTCGAAGCGGCCGTCCTCCTTGGTGCCGTAGCGGGTCGCGAGGACGTGGTCGAAGCCGAGGAGGTCGGCCAGCGGCTTGATGAGGTGCTCCGGCGTCGTCGTCGCCATGACGACCGGGCGGCCCTCCGCCTTGTGCTGCTCGATGAGCGCGAGCGCGAAGGGGTGGACGAGCTCGGCGATGACCTCGGCGGCGTTCTTGGCGGCGGCGTCGAAGCTCGTCGAGTCCTTGCCGCGCGCCACGAGCGTCGCCTGACGGGCCAGGAAGATCGACGGGAGGTTCTCGCCGACGAGGTCGAACGCCTTGAACAGCAGGCCCTGCCCGGGCAGCGACCGCGGCACGACCCCGAGGTCGACCATCGCCTGCGTGAGGTGCGGGCCGGTCCCGCCCTGGAGCAGGGTCCGGTCGAGGTCGAAGAACGCGGCGCCTGGCATGACCACAGCCTATGGCCGGGCCCGTCGGCTGCCGTGCGGTCGGCCACCGTCGGGGGTGCATAGGCTGCCGGTATGACGACGGCGTACGTGCTCGGCGGTGGCGGGGTGCTCGGCACGACCCAGGTCGGGATGCTGCGAGCGCTGGCCGAGCGGGGGGTGCGACCCGACCTCGTCGTCGGCACGAGCATCGGCGCGCTCAACGGAGCGTTCGTCGCCGCCGACCCCTCGGTCGACGGCATCCGCGCCCTCGCCGAGGCCTGGCGCGCCGTCGGCTCCAGCGGCATCTTCCTCGAGAACCCCATGCGCTCGGCGGCGCGGATCGCGCGCTTCCGCACGCACCTCCTGACGAGCGCACCGCTGCGCTCGATCGTCGACGACCACCTGCCGGTCGACACCTTCGAGGAGCTCGAGGTGCCCTTCCAGTGCGTCGCCGCGTGCATCGAGACGGCGGGCTCGACATGGTTCTCGTCGGGCGAGCTCGTCGACCCGGTCGTCGCCTCCTGCTCGGTGCCCGGGCTGTTCCCGGCGGTCGAGATCGACGGGCACCACTACCTCGACGGCGGGCTCGTCCACTCGATCCCCGTCGGCCGCGCGGTGAGCCTGGGCGCCGACCGGATCTTCGTCCTCCAGGTGGGCCGGGTCGAGCAGCCGCTCACTCCCCCGCGCCGGCCGTGGGAGGTGGGCGTCGTCGCGTTCGAGATCTCGCGCCGCCACCGCTACGTCCACGAGATGGAGTCGATCCCCGACGGCGTCGAGGTGCACGTCCTGCCCAGCGGCGCCCCCGAGTCACCGTCGGTCGCGCTGACCTACGGTCGGGCCTCGCGCCTCACTGAACGCGCCGAGCAGGCGTATGCCGCGTCGACGGCATACCTCTCCGAGCTCTGATCCCACGGCATACAGTCACGTCATGGGTCTTGCGGGAATCCCGAAGCCGCCGCGGTTCGCCCGTCGCGTGCTGCCCGTCGTGTGGCCGGTGGGAGCCGCCGCGGTCACCGGGCTGGCGACGCCGGTCATCGTCGCGGGGGCGTTCCACGCGTTCGTCGACAAGCGGGCCCGGTTGTTCCGGGTGAGCTGCCTCGGGGTCGGCCTCGTGTGGGTCGACGTCCGGATGCTGCTGGACTGCTGGCGGCTCAGGCTCAAGGACCGCGACGGCACGGGACCGACGTGGGAGGACGACCACGAGCAGGTGTTCCTCGCCGGGCTCAACCGGGCGATGATCCTCGGCAAGCGCTGGGTCGGCTTCGAGGTCCGCCTCGACGACCGCATGCACTTCGGCAACGAGGGTGCGCCGCTCGTCGCCTTCGCCCGCCACGCCGGCCCGGGCGACTCGATCGCCCTGGCCTGGCTGCTCGGCCACACCGCCGGCCGGATGCCCAAGATCGTTCTCGCAGAGGCACTTCGGTGGGACCCCATGGTCGACACCCTGCTCACCCAGATGCGTTCGTACTTCGTCCCGTCACGCACCGGCGCCGGCGACGACCGCGTCGAGGGGGTGCGCGAGCTGGCCCGTGGACTCAAGCACGACGACGTGCTCCTGCTCTTCCCCGAGGGGCAGAACTTCTCACCCGACCGCCGCCGACGGCTCATCTCCCGCCTGCGTGAGGCGGGTCAGGAGCTGCGGGCACGCCGCGCCGTCTCGCTCTGGAACACGTTGCCGCCCAAGACCAAGGGCGTCGTGGCGGTGCTCGACGAGCGACCCGACGCCGACGTCATGATCGTCGGGCACGCGGGCTTCGGCCACCTCTCGACGCCGCGCGAGATCTGGGACGCCATCCCGTTCACGGACCGTCCGTTCCTCGTGCGCACCCACACGTATGCCGCGGGCGACGTCCCCGACGACGCTCCCGCCATCGCGGAGTGGCTGGATGAGCGCTGGACCGAGATCGACGACTGGGTCACGGCCTACGAGGGATCGGGCACCGCCTGACCCTGCGCCTTCGTGGTCCTGAGCAGCGGGGCGTAGATCGCGATCTTGGCGCCGAGTGCGCCCGACGCGAGGATCAGCACGGTGACGGTGAGCCAGCCGAACCCCTCCGCGTGGAGCCGGCTGGTGGTGAACACGACGAAGAACACGCCGATCGCCACGTCGCGCAGAGCCGCGATCCCTTCACGCCTCGCGGGCCGCGGGGACTCGTCCGTCCGCGGCCGGAGGACGGGCTGCTGCGGGGGTGTGGTCGCCATGGCAGGAGGCTAGCGATTCGCCCGGCAGGGCGCGCGCTGGTCGACCTGCGGCGCGTCGACCGTGCCGGGTCGGGGGTGCGTCCCGGTGCGCGCCGCGTGAACGCGCGGCGCAGGGCCTGCCGAGCGGCGCAGTCATGGCTGCGCCGCTGACCACGATCTGCGCCGGTCGTGGCGGAGCGGCCAGCGCCGGGTCAGCTGCCGCGCAGCGAGCGGAGCCAGTCGCGGGCGCCGGCGAAGTCGGCGTCGGTCGTGAGGGGCGCGACGTCGACGGCGGCGCCGTCCTCGCGCGGGTAGGACCCGAGGAAGCGCACCTCGGCGCACACCCGCTTGAGCCCCATGAGCGCCTCGCCGACCCGCTCGTCGAGGACGTGGCCCTCGAAGTCGATCGAGAAGCAGTACGAGCCGAGCGAGCCCTTGGTCGGGCGCGACTCGAGCCGGGTCATGTTGATGCCGCGCACCGCGAACTGCTCGAGCAGCTCGAGGAGGCCACCGGCCCGGTTGTGCCGCTGGAAGAGCATGACCGTGGTCTTGTCGGCGCCGGTGCGCTCGGGGAGTGTGCCCGGCCGCGAGACGAGGACGAAGCGCGTCACGGCACCGGCGCGGTCGCCGATGTCGGAGGCGAGCACCTCGAGCCCGTGGTTCGACGCGGCGACCGGTGCACACACGGCGGCGTCGTAGGCCTGCTCGACCCCGCTCGACAGGCCGGCCGCGGCGGCCGCGGTCGACAGGGTCGGGACGTAGGCCGCGCCCGGGAGGTTCGCATCCATCCAGCCGCGGACCTGCGCCCAGGCGTGCGAGTGGGTGCCGACCGCGCGGACGTCGGCACGCGGCATACCGGCTCGGGCGGCCAGCACGAAGGTGATCGGGACGTTGACCTCGCCGATGACGACCAGCGGGTCGCCGCTGGCGAGGGCGTCGAGGGTCGCGGAGACGCCGCCCTCGACGGAGTTCTCGATCGGGACCATCGCGGCGTCGATCTCGCTGCGCCGCAACGCCTCCAGCGCGGAGTCCACCGAACCGAACGGCACGTGCTCGCCGTCGTGCGAGGCGGACCACGCGAGCAGCGCCATCTGCGTGAAGGTGCCCTCGGGGCCGAGGTAGCCGTAGCGCGTCACGTCGGCCATCAGTTCTTCCCCGTCCGGGCGGCGCTCAGCGCCTGCTGCTCCTCGGGGGTGAGCGTGGCGTCGGAGCCACCCCCGGTGATGCCCTTGGCATAGGTGCGGGACTCGCCGCGCGCGTGGATCGAGGACAGGACGACGCCGTCACCGCGGTCGTCGACGATGGCCGCGCTGAAGCTCAGCCGCCCGCCCATGTCGCCGAACGCGTCGTAGCGCACGACCGCCACGTGCCGCAGCGCCTGGCCGATGTCGGCGCGCAGGGCGGCGAGGTCACCGGCGCCCACGGGCCGCTGGCGCTCGAGGTGCTTCACCCGGGTCCGCAGCCGCAGGACGAGGACGACGAGCGCCACGAGTGCGGCGATCGGGAGCACGACGAGGACGAGAAGGACGACCACCTCGGCGACGCTGCTCGCGAACATGGGCGTCAGAGTATGCCGTCCGCTCACGCCCGCGCCGAGACGACCAGCAGTCGGCGGGGCGACCACCTAGGAGTGGTCGGCTCGGGAAGAACTGCTCGTCTCGAGCGGCCGCACCTCGCGCGGCGCTGGGGCCTCCGGCTCGTCGCTCTCGTCGCGGCCCACCCACCAGAGCAGCCAGAGGGCGACGAGGCCACCGGCGACGTCGGCGTTCTGGAGGATCCGACCCGGCAGCTCGGGCCACTGCGGGTGGTTGAGCCAGGAGATCCCCCACCACGGCATCCGCATGAGGAACCACGCCGCGACGACGAGCCCGGCGACGAGCCTGCGCGAGCGCCACCACGGCACCCCCGCCCCGCGACGCCGCCACGGCTGCGTGCCGAGGAGCGCGAAGACCACGACGACGACCCAGTGGAAGTGGTGGATCCACGCCACCGGCGAGAGCAGGCACGCGAGCAGCCCGACGACCGCCACCTCGCCGATCGAGTCGTCGCGCAGCCACATCCGCCGGGCCAGCCGGAACCCGAACACCCCGACGACCGCGACGAGCACGAGCCAGATCGCCGTCCCGGCCAGCCCCTCGGGCCCGACCCGCAGCAGGAACCCGCGCATCGACTGGTTCGAGGTGCCGAAGTTGGGACCGAGCCGGGCCGGGTCCTGCAGCGCGCCGCCCCAGAACGCGAACGACGCCTCGGGCAGCAGCACCCACGCGCCGAGGGTGACCCCGACCGCGGTCCCCACCGCGGTCGCGGCCTCGCGCCAGCGGCGGTTGACGAGGTAGTGGATGACGAAGACACCGGGGGTGAGCTTGATCGACATCGCCAGCCCGACGAGCACGCCGGGCGGCACGTGCCGCAGCAGACCGGGTCGCGGCCGGCGCAGGTCCATGAGGCAGGCGAGCACCATGAAGGCGTTGACCTGACCGAACCGGATCCCGTCCGAGACCGGGTGCAGCCAGAGCATCGGGGCGACGAGGGCCGCGAGCGCGAGGGGCACCCAGGGTCCGGCGCGGTGGATGAGGCGCCACCCGGCATACCAGACGATCGCGGTCGTGGCCGCGACCTGGGCGGCGGTCCAGAGCCATCCGGCCACACCGAACGGGACCCACGCCAGCGGGATCGCGAGGAGCGCGGCGAAGGGCGGGTAGGTGAACGGCAGCAGCTGCGGAGCCTCGGTCATCGCGGCATAGATGGGCCGTCCGGTGAGGATCGAGACCCCGGCGTCGCGGTAGACCTCGACGTCGACCTGCCACTGGTCCATCGGCCAGAAGACGAGGTAGCGGAGCACCACCGGGACGGCCGCGAGCGCGATGAGCGCCACCGCGAGGGGCCACTGCCAACGGGCGGGCAGGGGGCGCCGGGTGCGTGGCGTGGTCGGGGTCACGGGGCCATTGTGTCTTCACGCCGCCCTCACATGCTCACCACATGACGGCTGGTTGGCCGCACGTAGGATCGCTGCCGTGACTCGTCGAGCCCTGGCCGTTCTCATCGCCGCGCTGGTGGCCGTCCTCGGACTGGGCGGCGCCGCGCTGCTCACCACCCCTGCCAAGGCGGACTCGGGCACGGCCACGACCACGGCCGCACCGGAGCCCTACGGCGCCACGGTGCTCATCGGCACGGGCGGGATCACGTGGACCGACGTCAGCGAGAAGGCCACCCCGAACCTCTGGATGCTGCTGCGCGACGGCTCGAGCGCGGCGATGTCGATCCGCTCGGTCGAGACCAACACCTGCCCCGCCGACGGCTGGCTCGGCGTCTCCGCGGCCAACCGCGCCTCGGCCCCGCGTCCCGGCACGGGCCGGGTCCAGACGCGGCCGTGCACCCCGCTCGAGGAGCCCAGCGGTGGCGTCGTCCCCGACTGGGCGACCTACGAGCAGGCCGCCGCCTCCCGCAAGTTCGACAGCAAGCTGGGCCTGCTCGGCGAGGCCGCCGCGAAGTCCGACGTCTGCATCAAGCCGGTCGGCCCCGGTGCCGCCATCGCCGCCGCGATGCCCGAGGGCACCGCCGACCGCTACTCGCCGTACTCGCCCGACACCCTCCTCGTCGACATGAACACCTGCCCGCTGACGATCGTCGACGTGGGCAGCGTGCGCGACCCCGAGGACGTCGCCGAGGGCGAGCAGGCCGTCGAGGGCTCGCGCCAGGCCCAGATCGCCGCCATCGACAAGCGCATCGGCGAGGTCATCACCGCCGCTCCGGGCGGCGCCGACTTCATCGTGGCGAGCCTGTCCGACGCCGGTGTCACCGAGCGCCTGCGCCTCGTCGTCGCGCGCGGACCCAACTTCGGCCCCGGCCGCCTCAACACCCAGTCGACCCGCCAGCCCGGCCTCGTCCAGGCCCAGGACGTCCCCGTGACGGTCATGTCGCTCACCGGCGTCGCCGTGCCCGACGGCCTCGGCGGCACCCCGATGACGAGTGAGCAGGCGCCCGACAACTCCGAGCGCCGCGCCGCCGACCGCCTCCAGGGGCTCGTCGACTACGACCTCGCGAGCCACGAGGTGCACAGCCTCGTGCCGCCGTTCTTCAACGGGTTCGCCTACGGCCAGCTCGTCATCTACCTCCTCGTCCTCCTCGTGTGGAAGGGCAAGATCGGCACGCCCGACACCCGCCGCCGGGTCCTCGGCGTCGTCCGGGTCGTCGCGGTCGCGGCGGCCTCGGTGCCGGCGTCGACGTTCCTCGCCAACCTCCTGCCGTGGTGGCGCTTCCCGATCCCGATGATCTCGATCGTCGGTGCCGTCGGTCTCTTCGTCGCCCTCATCGCGTATGCCGCCCTGCGCGGCCCGTGGGGACGCGCGGCCCTCGGGCCGCTCGCCTTCGTCGCGGCCGTGACGATGGCGGTGCTCGCCGGAGACGTCATCACGGGGTCACGGCTCCAGCAGTCCTCGCTCATGGGGCTCCAGCCGGTCGTCGCCGGCCGCTTCTACGGCATGGGCAACGTGACCTTCGCGCTCTTCGCCACCTCGGCGATCCTGCTCGCGACGGCGGTGTCGAGCTATCTCGTGAGCCACGGGCGGCAGCGGATCGCTGCGATCGTCGTCCTGATCATCGGCGTCGCCGCCGTCATCATCGACGGCGCACCGTTCTGGGGCGCCGACGGTGGTGGCCCGCCCGCCCTCATCCCCGGCATCGCCTACCTCGTCCTGTCGATCCTCGGGCTGCGGATGACGTGGCAGCGGATCGGGCTCATCGGGCTCGGCTCGGTGGCCCTGTTCTTCGGGGTCGCGTTCCTCGACTGGCTCCGCGAGGCCGACAGCCGTAGCCACCTCGGCAACTTCATCCAGGCGATCATCGACGGCAACGCCATGGACATCGTCGTCCGCAAGGCCCAGCAGAACTGGAGCATCCTGCTCGGCAACGCCCCGCTGACCCTGCTCGTCCCGGCGGCACTGCTCTTCGTCATCTACGTCCTGGCCCGCCCGACCTCGTGGGGCTCGCGCGGTCTGGGCAAGGCGTCCGAGAAGGCTCCGACCCTGCGCGCCGGGCTCATCGCGCTCGTCATCATGCTGACCATCGGGTTCCTCATCAACGACTCGGGCACGGCCATCCCGGCGGTCGGCGCGACCGTCGCCGTGCCGCTCATCGTCAGCGTCGTGGTGCGGAGTCTCGAGGAGGACCTGCGGGCCGTCGCCGGGACCCGCCGCGCACGGCGCTCGTGACGAGCCAGACCCACGCGACGAGGAGCGCCACCGGCGCCACGCTCGTCCGGGCCGTCATCGTGACGTCCTCGACCCCGGGTGTCATGCCCAGGACCCGCCCCGGCGTGTAGGCCATCGACATGACCCACAGCCGCAGCAGCAGCACGAGGTCGGCGACGCCGGCGACGACGGCCGGCAGCGTGGCCCACACGACGACGTCGTACCAGGGCAGCGAGTAGGGCGCCGCGAGCGCGTAGGCGCCGGTGAGGACGGCGACCCCCGTGAGGGCGGTGGCGCCCAGACCCGCATGCGCCGGTCGCACGACCCGCCAGAGGCACAGCGCGAAGCCGACGGCGAGCAGCGCGGCGAGGCCGGAGACCGTTCTGCGTGCGTCGAGGTCGCCACCGAGGGTCTCGAACACCCACCGCCACGGCGTCGCGAGCGAGACCGCGCGCGCCGACCGGCCGAGCTGGTCGTAGACGTGCGGCCCGGCCCACAGGTGCAGCCCACCGGCGACGACGGCGGCCGCGGCGAGCAGCACCGCCGAGCGGGCGAGCCGGCGCGCGGGGAAGGCGACGACGAGCGCGAGGAGGACGACGGCATACGTGAACTTCGACGAGATCGCGAGGGCCGCGAGGGTGCCGGCGAGGGCGGCGCCGCCGAGGCCGGCATACCGGTGGGCGGCCCAGACGGCCCCGACCGCGAGGGCGGTCGCGAGCAGGTCGACGTGCGCACCGAGGACGCCGACCGAGAAGACGAGGGGGTTCGCGGTCCACAGGGCGTCGATCCGGCCCTCGCGACCCGGCAGGACGCGGCGCAGGCACCAGCGGACGGCGAGCCAGGACGCGATGACGACGAGCTGCCACAGCCACACCGTCTGGCGCAGGTTGTCGCCGCCGCCGAGCGAAGTGAGGCCCTGGACGATGGTCGCGAACGGCCCGTAGACGCTGGGCTCCTCGGTCCACGGTGCCTCGACGGCCGAGACGACGGGGTCGCTGCCACCGCGCCAGGTGACCGGCGACACGAGCCACGGGTTGTCGCCGAGCGCGAGGATCCGGCCGTAGGCGGCGTAGCTCACGTGGTCTCCCGACCCGAACGGCGCCGTGAGTGCCGCACCGACCGCGAGCGCCGCGACGAACGACCGGGGCAGCTCGGTGCCGCGCCCGAGGACCGCGAGCAGCACCCCCACGGCTCCCAGCACGTATGCCGTCCACATCGCTGCCGTGACCAGCGCCGGTGAGAGCGTGACCGGCAGGAGGGTGCCCGGCGCCCAGCCACGCGGGCCGAGGTCGGGGGCGGCGGCGTGCGGCAGGGCGAGCCCGACGACGAGCAGCAGCGCGAACGAGACGAGGAGGAGCCCGAGGCGGGCACGCTCACCGGTCGGCCCGAGGGCGAGACGGCTCAGCGGTCCGCCTCCGTCGGCGTCAGATGCGGTGTGCGACACCGGGTGCACGATCGGAGAGGGCGCGGCGCAGGCGCCGCCGGGTCAGCGCGCGCCAGACGTCGCGGTACTGCGCGGCGCGGTGCACCTGGCCGCGCCAGTCCTTGCCGGAGACGCGGTGCTGGAGCTCGCACGGGACCTCCTCGACCCGGAGCCCGGCACCGAGGACGTCGACGGTGAGCCCGACCTCGACACCCCAGCCGGGCGCGAGCGGGCTGGCCGCCTCGAACGCCTCGGCCGTGAGGCAGCGCATGCCCGACAGCGGCTGGACGGCGGTCCAGCCGGTGAGGTCCTCGATGCCCTCGCGGGCCAGGCGGACGACGAACCCCCGACCGCCGCCGGCGACCTTCTGGGCGGGCAGCGTCGCGACCGTCATGTCGGCGCGGCCCTCGAGCACGGGTGGCACGAGGACGTGGAGGTTGGTCGCGGAGTCCTCGAGGTCGCCGTCGACGAAGAGGAGGTGGCGCGGGGCGAGCGCCGACGCGCCGGCGCCCGGGCCGGTGCCCGTGCCGGCTCGTGCTGCGGCTGCCTCGAGCTCGCGCAGGTGCCGGACCCCGGTCTCGAGGGCCGCGGCCTTGCCGGCGTTGCGCGCGTGGACGATGACGTCGGCACCCGCGGCGTGCGCCACACCGGCCGTGTCGTCCGAGCTGCCGTCGTCGACGACGACGACCGTGTCGACCCCGTCGAGGGCCAGCACTGCCCGGACCGTCGCGGCGATCCGGTCGGCCTCGTCCTTGCACGGGATGATCGCGGCGACGGCGCGCGCACCGGGAGCCGACATCAGCGCAGCGTGACCTGGCGGCTCAGCAGTCCGGAACGAGCCCGGCGCTCGTCCGCGGTGAGGGCGGCCGTCGAGGCCAGCGCCGCGGCATACCGGGTGCCGAAGGCCGCGAGCGCGTCCTCGTGCTGCCCCGGGTCGCTGTCGGCAGGGACCTCGAAGACGGGCACGAGCAGGCCGCAGGCGCGGAACGCGCCGAGGAGCCGGGTGCCGTCGCCGAGGCCCGACTCGGCCGCGGCGTGCAGCCGGGCGAGGGCGTCGGTGGCGGTGTCCTCGTCGTCGGGCAGGACGAGGCGGATGTACGTGCGCTCGCCGATGCGGACCCAGTAGGCCGACGGGAGGGCGGACATGCGTCGGGTCGGGACGACCGACTCGTTGGCGCGGTCGAGCGAGGCCTGGCCCTCCTCGTCGAGGTCCTGGCCCTCGACCCAGAAGTCGAAGCCCTCGTGGACGACGAACTCGAACGGCTCGCTCGTGTCGAGGAGGTCCTGCAGGCGCGGGGTGTCGGCCGTCGCGGCGGACACGTGCTGGACGGCGCTGCCGGGCTCGGCGGCGGCACCGGCGAGGAGCTGGGCGGCGAGGTCACGGCTGGGGTCACCCGTCGTGGAGCCCGACTGCGTGCCGATGAGGACGGTGCCGTCGGAACGGTGCAGCGCCGGCCACGCCATCGGGAGCACGGTGGCGACCGCCGCCTCCCGCACCCCCGCGGGGCCTTGGCCCTCGGCGAACCGCACGGCCACCGTGGCCGCGGGCAGGATCTCGCGGATCGCCACCCACTCCGTCTCCTGCGGAAGGCCCTCGAAGGGCCGGTTCACGTAGGGGACGGCCGCGGTGCGCTGCCGCTTGGCGGGTGCGCCCTGGTCGTCGGTGGTCCTGCGTCGTCGCGAAGCCTTGCCCATGGGCGTCAGCGTAGTGGTGCGGCCGTCGTGCTCTCGTCAGGTGGCGCGGCGGCGGCTCGGACCGCCCATGGCGGCCCACACCGTCTGGCCACCCTTGTCCTCGGTGACACCCCACTCGTGGGCGAGCGAGCGGACGATCCGCAGACCACGACCGCTCGACAGCCAGACCTCGGCGGGCGCGGGGACGGGGATGCTCTCGCCGCCACCGTCGGTGACCTCGACCTCGACCACCTCGCCGCGCACCTTCCAGCGGACCCGGAGGCAGCCGTCGGCGAGCGGGCGCGCGTGGCGGATCGCGTTGGTCATGAGCTCGGAGGCGACGATCTCGGCCTCGTCGATGGTCTGCTCGGCGAGCTCGCGGGCCCGGAGGTCGGCGACCACGGCCTTGCGCACCTTGGGCACGGTCGACGGGCCCCACGGCGCGCGGATGGTGCGGACCTGGCCCTGACCGATGTTGCCACCGAACTCGTCGAGCTCTGGCGTGTTGGATGACGTCACGCGGGGACTCTAGCCGAGCAGGCCCATGACATCCCGTGGGCGATCGCTGATGATGACGTCGACCCCGAGGTCGGCACACCGTTTGACGTCGTCGGGCTCGTTGACCGTCCAGACGTAGACCTCGTGCCCCCGGCGCTGGTGCGCCCGCACCACGGAGGGCGCCCGCCGCAGGATCCGCACGTCCAGACCGATGATGTTGACCCCGCGCGGCAGCGAGCCGTCCCACGAGAAGCGCGGCGCCGCGGCGTCGACGAGGTAGACGAGGGGCACCAGCGGCGCGAGGCCCCGCATGCGCATGAGCGCGAGGATCGAGAACGACATGACCCGCACGTGCGGCAGCTGGGGCAGGTCACCGATGGTGAGGCCGAACTCGCGCAGCACCGTGACGAGCTGGCGCTCGACGAGCCCGCCGTAGCGCGTCGGGTGCTTGGTCTCGATGAGGGTGAGCAGCGCGTCGTTCTGGTCGACGAGCGAGTCGAGCAGCCGGCGCAGGGTGAGCAGGCGTCCACGCTCGGGGTCGCCGTCCGCGCCCTCGCCCGAGCTGCCGTCGTCGAGCTTCTTCCAGCTGGCCCAGTCGAGCTCCTCGAGCCGGGCCAGCTCGAGCGTGGAGATGACGCCGTTGCCGTTGCTCGTGCGGTCGGCGCGACGGTCGTGGACGCAGACGAGGTGGTGGTCGGCGGTGAGCCGGACGTCGCACTCGATCCCGTCGACGCCGAGCCCGAAGGCCGTCGTGTAGGCCCGCAGGGTGTGCTCGGCGTGCTCGGAGCTCGCGCCGCGGTGCGCCACCACACGTGGTCGCCCGCGGCTCCCCGGGTCGCCGGGGGTCCCCGCCGAACGCGCCTCCATCGGGCCATGGTCCCAGTGCGGCGCCCCGCGGGACGTCAGCGACTCACATCTTCGGACGGCATACCGTTCCATCATCGTGACGCTGCCGCCCTTCCAGAGCCTCGTCGACGCGCACTGGCGTGACGTCGGCCGGCTCGCCCACGCCCTCGCCGGGCCGAACCTCGGTGACGACGTGGCGCAGCAGGCGTGGGTGCAGGCGCTCGCGGCCTATCCGCGGGTCACCTCGGCCCGCAACCTGCGGGGCTGGCTGCTCACGATCACCCACCGGTGCGCGATGGACGCCCACCGATCGGCGCGGCGCACGGTCGCGCACGACGACCCGGCCTCGCTGGCGTCGGCGCCCGTCGTCGCCGGCCCAGCCGCGCCGGACGACGGGTTGTGGGCGCGGGTGGGCGCGCTGCCGGAGCGCCAGCGCGAGGCCGTCGTCCTCAAGTACGTCGCCGACCTCGACCACCGCACCGTCGCCACGGCCCTGGGCACCACCCCCGCGATGAGCCGCCGCCTCGTGTCGGACGCGCTCGCCACTCTCCGTGTCGACCTGGAGGACCTTCGATGACCGCCGACCCGTTCGCCGCGTTCGCTCCCGACGTGCGCCCGCCCGTGCTCCCGGAGACCGACGTCTCGTATGCCGTCGAGGACACCGCCGTGGGCCGGCTCCTGCTCGCGGTGCGTTCCGACGGCCGGCTCGTCACGAGCGCCTACGTCCCCACCACCGACGACGAGGGTGCGTGGCTGCAGCGCCTGGCAGACGTCGTGTCGCCGCGGGTGCTGCGCCACGCGAAGCCGCTCGACACCGCGCGACGCGAGCTCACGGCGTACCTCTCGGGGAAGGTCACCGGCTTCTCGGTCCCGGTCGACCTCGTCCTGGCGAACGACTTCCAGCGCGCGGTGCTCGCAGGTCTGGCGACCTACGTCGGCTACGGCTCGGCGACGACCTACGGCGAGCTGGCCACGACGATCGCTCGACCGGGTGCCTCGCGTGCCGTGGGCTCGGCGCTCGGCGCGAACCCGGTGTGCGTCTTCGTGCCGTGCCACCGGGTGCTCCCGGCCGGCGGCTCGGTCGGTGGCCGGGTCGGCGGGTATGCCGGCGGGCCGGCCGCCAAGGAGTACCTCCTCGCCCTCGAAGCCGGTCACACCGCGCACTGACGCGCCCGCGACGGCTCGTCGCGGTTGCGGCCGGCCCCGCGCGGCCTAATCTGGACAAACCATGTACACGATCAAGCGGGCTGCCGAGCTGACCGGCATCGGTCTGCCGACGCTGCGGGCGTGGGAGCGGCGCTACGGCGTCGTGTCCCCCGAGCGGTCGGAGGGGCGCTACCGGCTCTACTCCGACGGCGACCTCCGGGCCCTGGCGATCATGGCCTCGCTCGTCGAGGACGGATGGACCGCGAGCGAGGCCGCGGCCGAGACGCTGCGACGCCTCGACGCCGTCGACCGGGCCGCTCGTGCCCCCGGGGACCTCGACCTCGCCGCCCCCGACGGCGGGGAGCCCGAGGGGCTCGAGGAAGTCATGGCGGCGGCGCACGACCTCGACGGCTCCCGTCTGGGCGCCGTCCTCGACCGGGCCTTCGACGACGACGACTACCCGCGCATGGTCGGCGGCTGGCTCATGCCGGTCCTGTTGGCCGTCGGGAGCGCCTGGGCCGACGGACGGATCACCACCGCCGGCGAGCACCTCGTGAGCCACGCCGTGCACCGACGGCTGGCCGTCCTCTACGACGCCACGCCCAGGACGCGGACCGGACCGCTCATCGTCCTCGGACTGCCGGCGGGCTCACGCCACGAGCTCGGGCTGCTCGCCTTCGCGGTCGGGGCACGCCGGGCGGGGATGAGCACGGCCTATCTCGGTGCCGACCTCCCCGCCGACGACTGGGTGCACGCGGTGACGCGCCGTCGCGCCGGGGCCGCCGTGCTGGCCGTCCCCCGTCTCGCCGACGTCGTCGCCACCCAGACCGTCGTCGACCGGATCCGCGAGAACGCACCGGACGTCGTCGTCGCCGTGGGCGGCGGCCACCAGGAGCACGTCACCGGGGGCCTGCGGCTCGGTCACGACCTCGCTGCAGGCGTGGAGTCGCTCGGGCGGGCCCTGGCCGGGTCGCGAGCGGCGGGCTCGGACGCCTGAACCGAACGCCGCCCCCCACCCCTTCCCGGGGTGAGGGGCGGCGCGTACGGGCCCGATGTGGGAGTCGGGAAGGGGAGGCCGACACCACCACCGGACCTCGATCGCCACCTGTCGTCGTTTCCTCCAGAGTCCACCTGTCGGTGACCCACGTCAAGGGTTTGTGCAGGGTTCTCGGGGACCAGTCGGCGGACGATCAGCCGTCGGTCGCCGACCGGGCGTCGGGGAGGTCCGGGCCCTCGATGTCGTAGCCGCCGAGGAGCTTGGCCATCGCCAGGTGGGGCCTGGCCTCGTCGTGCCGGCTCTGGCGCTGGAGCGTGCGCCCGAGGAGCAGGAGCGCGTAGTGGTCGTCGCGGTGGTCGACGAGCATGGCGCGCAGGATCTCCTCGGCCCGGGCGAGCTGGGCCGAGTGGTAGTAGGAGCGCGCGAGGTAGAGCCGCAGCTCGGTCGTCCCGTGCAGCGGGGGCTCGAGGGCGCTGCGGTCCACGAGGTCGACGAAGAGCGTCGCGGCCTCGCGGTACTCCCCCGCCTCGAAGCTTGCCCGCGCGGTCTCGTAGTCGTCGGCGAACGTCTCGTCGCTCATGGGAACCTCCTCGATGCCTGCCGCTAGCGTCTTCTAGCGTCCTTCGTAGACTTCACTATCCGGCCGAATCGACCGCTGCCCCACGACGGCCCCGGTCAGCGGAACGCCGGGAGCCCCGTGAGTGCCTGGCCGACAACGAGCTGGTGCACCTCGGATGTTCCCTCGTAGGTGAGCACCGACTCGAGGTTGTTGGCGTGACGCATCGGCGAGTACTCGAGCGCGATGCCGTTGGCACCGAGCAGCGTGCGGCACTCACGGGCGATGGCGATGGCCTCGCGGCAGGAGTTGAGCTTGCCGAGGCTGACCTGCTCGGGTCGCAGCGTGCCGGCGTCCTTGAGCGCGCCCAGGTGCAGCGCGAGGAGCATGCCCTTGCCGAGCTCGAGGGTCATGTCGGCGAGCTTGGTCTGGGTGATCTGGTAGCCGGCGAGCGGCTTGTCGAAGATCTCGCGGTCCTGCGTGTAGGCGATCGTCACCTCGAGCGCGTCCCGGGCAGCCCCGAGGGCGCCGAAGACGATCCCGAACCGCGCCTCGGACAGGCACGACAGTGGCCCCGACAGCCCCCGCGCCTCGGGCAGCATCGCCGACGCGGGCAGCCGCACCCCCTCGAGGACGAGTTCGGCCGTCACCGAGGCGCGCAGCGAGAGCTTGCCGGTGATCTCGGGCGCCGAGAAGCCGGGGGTGTCCGTCGGCACGACGAAGCCGCGCACCGTGGACCCGTCGCTGTCGTCGGTGCGGGCCCAGACGACCGCGACGTCGGCGACCGAGCCGTTGGTGATCCACATCTTCGAGCCGTCGAGCACCCAGTCGTCGCCGTCGCGCCGCGCCCGGGTGCGCATGCCCGCGGGGTTCGACCCGAAGTCGGGCTCGGTGAGGCCGAAGCACCCGATGGCCTCGCCCGCGGCCATCCGCGGCAGCCACTCCTGCTTCTGCTCCTCGCTGCCGAAGTGGTGGATCGCGAACATTGCGAGCGAGCCCTGGACGGACACGAGCGAGCGGATCCCGGAGTCGACCGCCTCGAGCTCGGCGCAGGCGAGCCCGTATGCCGTGGCGCTCGTCCCGGCGCAGCCGTAGCCCTCGAGGTGCATCCCGAGCAGGCCGAGCTCGCCGAACCTCGGCGCCAGCTCGCGCACCGGCACCGACCCGGCCTCGAACCAGCCCGGGACGTGCGGTCGGACCTCGGCGTCGAGGAACGCGCGCACGGTGTCGCGCATGTCGCGGTCGTCGGCGGAGAGGAGCCCGTCGATCCCGAAGAGGTCCAGGGGGTGCTGAGCGTCGGCGGCCATGTCTTTCAACCTACCTGCGGCCGACCCGAGCCCGCCCGACGCGCAGGCCGGGCTCGTCGTCGCGGCTCGCTAGCGTGGCGGTATGGACCCCCGGGTGCGGACGCCGTGAAGAACCACTGGGCGAGGGAGGAGCCGTGGCCACCCGGTCGGCGACTGTGGGCCCTCTACGTGACGTGCGGCTCGACTCCGCCGCTCGTGGCCCACGCGACCGCATTCCAGGAGAGCCTCTCGGGGATGCGCGGCCTGGACCTCGTGGAACCCCGGTGGCTGCACATGACCGTCCTCGGTGTCGCCTTCGTCGACGAGGTCGACCAGAGGGGGATGACCCGGCTCCTGGACCGCGCGAGCACCCTCGTCGCCGCCGTGCCACCGATCGACATGGTCGCCGCCGCACCACGCGCGAGGACCGATGCGGTCTGGATGTCCGTCAGCACGACCCCGTCCATCGGCCCCCTGCGCGAGGACCTCGCGGAGACAGTCCGAACCTGCCTGGGTCGTGAGCCGCACGCACTCCCCCTGCCGCGGACCGGGTTCCAGCCGCACATCTCCATCGCCTACGCCAACGCCGACCCGCCCCGCGCCCAGGAGGTGGACGAGCGCCTGGGCGCGGTGGACCTCCCGCCCACCCCCTTCCGCGCGAGCCACCTCTCCCTGCTCCGGCTGAGGCGCGAGGACGCTCGCTGGTCGTGGGACGGGGAGGAGCGGATCCCGTTCGGCGGCAGCGCGATGCCCTGACGAACCACCACCCGCCGATGGCCCGCCGCGGGTCTCAGAGCTGCGTGTCGAGGTAGGCCTGCAGCTGCGTCACCGTCCGGGCGTTCCACGTCCGCGCGCCGTCCGTCGAGATGCCGAGGTAGCCCTGCAGGGCCCGCATGGACGCCGGGCCCCAGCGGCCGTCGGCCGTCGTGCCGACCCGGGTCTGCAACGCCCGGACCGTCGTCGTGCCGAGCGTGCCCGTGACGGGGACACCGAGCCAGCGCTGCAGCGCAGAGACGGTGCGCGGACCGAGGGACCCGTCGAGGGCCAGTCGTGCGCCGAGCAGCCCTTGGGCCGCCTTGGCGGTGAGCACCCTCATCACCGCTGCCGCGACCTTGGCGCGAAACACCGGGTCCGTGGCGGCGCGCGTCGTCACGGCCGCGACCATCGCCGGGATGGTGGCGGCGTCGACCGTGAGGACCTCGTCGCCCCCGGCGTCGAGGAAGCGCACGGCGCGCTCGCCCGGCGACCAGGCGGCCACGGCCCTGGCGTTGCCGAGGTCGTCGCTCATGACGACGCCGCGGAAGCCGAGGCCCGTCCGCAGGAGCCCGGTGACGACCGCAGGCGAGAACACCGCCGGCCGCGACCGGTCGATCCTCGCGTAGACCGCCGACGACATCATGACGACCGGGATGCCGTTCGCCACGGCCGACCTGAACGGCGCGAGCGACGCCGACGTCGTCGTCGTGACGGTGTCCGTCACCCCCGCGCTCGTGTCGGTGTTGCCCGTGACGTAGCCCAGCCCCGGGAAGTGCTTGGCCACCATCGCGAGGTCGGCGCCACGCTCGCCGGCGAGGAAGGCGCCGCCCTTGGCCGTCACGACGCTCGGCGTGTGCCCGAACTCCCTCTGCCAGCGCCCGATCGGCTGGTTGGTCGACGCGGTCGCGGCAGGCACGGTGTCGAGCACCGGGGCGAGGTTCATGTCCACGCCCGAGCGGCGGAGCTGCAGACCCCACGTCCGCGCCGACGACGTCAGGGTGGTCGTCGACCACGTCCCCATGGTGAGCGCGGTGGGCATGCGCGACAGTCCGGTTCCCTGCAACGCCTGGACGTAGCCGCCCTCCTGGTCCGTGGCGACCCACAGCGGGACACCAGCCGTCGCGGACCCCGTCGCCAGCCGGTCGAGACGAGCCGTGAGCGCCCGGACCGGTGCGGCGCCGGCCGTCGAGCGACCCGTGAGGATGACGTTGCCGACGTGGGAGGTCGTGATCGCCCTCGCGGCGGCCGACGACAGGCCGGTGGCGGGCGTGCCGACCATGAACAGCTGACCGATGCGCTGGGCGGTGCTCATCCGGGCGTAGGCCGCCGAGGCGAGCTGCGCCGCGGTGGCCGCCTCCGCCCGGGGAGCCGCCGGGGTGCCGACCGAGACCGCCACCACCGCAGCACCGATGACGAGGCCACGGGTCACACGGGAACGGGTCCGCACGAGGACCACCACCTCACGCTCTGCAGGACAGAACAAACGCTACGCCGCCGACCGGGGCCCCGGAACGGGAAACCGGGGTGACGGGACGGCATACGGGCAGGGAGACTCGACTCTCGTGGCACATCTCGAGGTCAACCAGGTCGGGTTCACGCTCCCCGACGGCCGCCCCCTGCTCGACGGCGTCCAGTTCCGCGTCGGCGAGGGGCAGCGGGTCGCGCTCATCGGCCCCAACGGCACCGGCAAGACGACGCTGACCCGGATCGTCTCCGGCGACCTCACCGCGCACGAGGGAGCGGTCACGCTGAGCGGCACGCTCGCGGTGATGAACCAGTTCGTCGGCAAGGTCCGCGACGAGTCGACCGTGCGCGACCTGCTCGTCAGCGTCGCGCCCGAGCGCATCCGCACGACCGCCATGGCCGTCGACGCCGCCGAGCTGCGGATCATGGAGGTCGACGACGAGCCGGCTCAGATGGCCTACGCGCAGGCGCTCGCCGACTGGGGCGACGCGGGTGGCTACGAGTTCGAGACGACCGTGTGGGACACCGTGACGACCCAGGCCCTCGGTATGCCGTTCGAGCGGGCGCAGTGGCGCGCCGTCACCTCCCTGTCGGGAGGCGAGCAGAAGCGGGTCGTGCTCGAGGCGCTGCTGGGCGGCCCGGCGGACCTCCTGCTCCTCGACGAGCCCGACAACTACCTCGACGTACCCGCCAAGCGCTGGCTCGAGGACCGGCTCATCGCCTCGGACAAGACGGTGCTCTTCATCAGCCACGACCGTGAGCTGCTGTCGCGCGTCGCCACGGCCGTCGTGACGCTCGAGCCCGGCGTCAACGGCGCGACCGCCTGGACCCACCCGGGGTCGTTCGCGACGTGGCACGACGCCAGGGTCGAGCGCAACAACAAGCTCGAGGAGCTGCTGCGGCGGTGGGACGAGGAGCACGCCAAGCTCAAGGCGCTCGTCCTCATGTATCGCACCAAGGCCGCCTTCAACGACGGCCTCGCCTCGCGGCTCCACGCCGCCGAGACGCGGCTCGCGAAGTTCGAGAAGGCCGGTCCGCCCGAGAAGGTCGCCATCGCCCAGAACGTCACGATGCGGCTCCAGGGTGGGCGCACCGCCAAGCGGGCCGTCGTGTGCACGGGGGTCGAGCTCCTCGCCCCGGGCGGCCCGGACAGCCCGGGCGGCTCGGACGGCCCGGACGGCCCGGACGCGACGTCGGGTGACGTCGACCCCCTGATGAAGCCGTTCGACCTCGAGGTCTGGTTCGGCGAGCGCGTCGCCGTGCTCGGGTCCAACGGGTCGGGCAAGTCGCACTTCCTCCGGCTCCTCGCTGCGGGCGGCAGCGACCCCGACGTCGAGCACCGTCCCGTGAGTGACGTCGCCGTGGAGGCGGTGCGGCACAACGGTTCGGTGCGGCTGGGCTCACGCGTGCGGCCGGGCTGGTTCGCCCAGACGCACGACTCACCACACCTGCGTGGCCGGACGCTGCTCGAGATCCTGCACCGGGGCGACGAGCACCGGGCCGGGCGGGGACGCGAGGAGGCCAGCCGCGTCCTCGACCGCTACGAGCTGGCGCGACAGGGCGAGCAGACCTTCGACTCACTCTCCGGCGGGCAGCAGGCGCGCTTCCAGATCCTCCTGCTCGAGCTGTCGGGCGCGACGCTGCTGCTGCTCGACGAGCCGACCGACAACCTCGACCTGCACTCGGCCGAGGCGCTGGAGCACGCGCTCACGGCGTTCGAGGGCACGGTGCTCGCCGTGACCCACGACCGGTGGTTCGCCCGTGGCTTCGACCGGTTCCTCGTCTTCGCCAGCGACGGACGGGTGGTCGAGACGCCCGAGCCGGTGTGGGACGAGGCCCGGGTCAGTCGCGCCCGCTGAAGTCGTCGGTCGGCGCCGGCTTCATGAGCGAGAACTCCTCGCCGTCGGGGCCGTGCACGGTGGCGATCCGCCCGAACTCGAAGTCCCACGGCGGGTTCGGCGCGGACCCGCCGTGCTCGAGCACCCGCTGGCGGGCCGAGTCGACGTCGTCGACCTCGAACGTCACGCACCACCGCGGACCGAGGACGTCACCGTCCTGCTGGTCACCCATGCCACCCGCCGGCCACTCGGAGCCCGGCGGCGTGAACGTCGCGTAGCCGATGCCGGCGACCGACAGGTCGTCGTAGGTGAGGCCGAAGGTGGTGGCGTAGAACGCCTTCGCCGCGTCGAGGTCGGACGTCACGAGGTCGACCCAGCACACTGCGCCGTGCTCGTTGTGGGCGTCGTAGCCCGTGTGCGCCCGCGCCTCCCACGCCCCGAACGCCGCCCCGCCGCTGTCGACCCACAGCCCGATCCGGCCGAACGCCGCGACGTCCATCGGCTCCATGACCGTCTGCGCCCCGGCGGCGGCCGCCGCCTCGGCCGTGGCCTCGAGGTCGTCGGTGGCGAGGTAGGTCGTCCACACCTTGGGCCAGTCCTCGCCGCCCTCGATCGGCGGGGAGATGCCGGCCACCCGCCGCCCACCGACGAGCGCGTTGACGTAGTGGCCGTACTCGGGGCCGCTGTCCTCGAACTCCCAGCCGAGCACCGCCGCATAGAACTCCTGGCTGCGCGCGAGGTCGCCCACCGTGATCTCGAACCAGCAGGGCGTCCCAGCAGGCCACCTCTCCGTGTGCGTCGCCATGACGGGACCGTATGCCGTGCGCGCCACTCGCGCACACGGCATACGGACGTCTGTCACTCCCTGGCGGAGGCGAGCTCCCCCTCGACGGGTTCGAAGTCCTCGTGGGAGACCGCGACCGAGAGCCCACCCCGGTCGGCGGCCTTCTCGAGACCGCGGACGTCGAGGTCGACCCACCCGTCCCCGTCCGTGACGAGCTCGACGACCGACCGGCCGGCCGAGACCCGCACGGAGGCGCCCGGCACCGGGGCGAGCCCGTCGACGGTCGTGACCCGCAGCCGGGTGAGGTCCTGGACGATGTCGAACCGCAGCGGCCTGCGCGCCTGCCGGCGCACCCGCAGCTCCGGGTCGCCCAGGAGGTTGAGGGTGAGGACCGGCCAGCGCCAGTAGGCGTTGGGCGAGCTCGCCGCCGCCACCGAGACCCGGGTGTCGTTGAGCAGCCCGAGGTGACGGGTCGTCGTCAGCCGCGAGAAGAACGCGCGCTGGAAGTCGTCACCGATCCCGATCCACGAGAACCGGCTGTTGCCGACGTAGCCGACCGCCCCCCCGTCGGGGTTGGCGAGCAGCGCCTCCCCGAACGCGTCGTCCGAGTCGAACTCCGAGGTGAGGCAGGAGTCGGCATAGCCCACGAAGCACAACGGCCCGTTGGTGAGCGAGCGCGCGAGCCCGACGGAGCCGCCGCAGCAGCCGTCACCGTTGCCGTGCCCCGACAACGAGACGAGGGCGGGGCTGCGCTCCAGCTCGTCACGCAGCACCGCCGAGGTGAGGTAGCGCACCGGACCGCCGAAGAACCGCTCCCACCACGAGAGGTCCTGCTCGTCCTCGTAGGCCCGCCGGAAGCTCGTGATGCCCGGGATGCCGACGTCCACCTGCCGGCGCAGCGTCTCCTGGTCGGCCATCGACCCGTCCTGACCGGTCCAGTCCACCTGGAAGGCCTGCGGTCGCCGCTCGACCTGCGACCCGTGCACGACGATCCAGCTCGTGCGGTAGGGCAGCGTGAAGAAGAAGAGGTCGACCTCCGCCCGGCTGAGGTCGGTCTCGGAGCGGGCGTAGTACCAGCCGCGGGTGGCGGGGTTCGTCGACGACTTCATCGGCAGGACCCGGCGGTCGGTGTCGCTCACGTGCGAGACGAGCTCGAAGTCCCACGAGGTCGGGACCGTGCCCACCCGCACGAGGCTGTGGTCGGCCCGCGACGAGTACTGCCCGCCCGCGGGCACGGGGTTGGGCGTCGGCCAGATCCACTGCGGACCTCCCCAGCTCGACGACGCGAGGAGCATCGAGCCCGAGAACTGGTCGACGAGCGGGCCCCACGGCGAGTCGAGCGACTCGTAGGCCGCGACCTTGGCGACGTAGCCGCGGGCCTCGTCGGCGGTGTCGACCGGGATCCGCCCGACGCTGAGCTCGGTGGAGAGGTGCACCCCGTCGAGGTCCTGCCCGCCGACGGTGCACTGGCCGTAGACGCCGTTGTCGCGCACGTCCCAGTCGTGGTCCGGCTCGTAGACCCACGGCACGACGAACGAGAACCACCCGACGTCGATCCGGCGCGTGCCCCAGTACCAGCCCTGCAGGCTGGCGTAGTAGAAGTCCGTCGGCAGCTGGTTCCAGTGGTAGTGCCACTGGAGCTGGGCGTTGACGAGCGCCGCCGGGCCGTTGACCCGGACGTACTGGCTGGGCGTGGTCTGCCGCATCGTGTACGAGGAGTTGGTGAAGAACCAGCCCGGGCTCGCTGCGCTCGACGTCCCCGCCGGGTCGTAGGGGATGAGCTGGCCGGTGTCGGGGCGCGTGAGGATGTTGGCAGTGCTCGCGCCCCACCACTCCCCGGGCCCGGTGACGTTCATCCGCAGGTGGCCGCCGGTCCAGAACGACCGGTTGTCCTCCGGGGGGTTGGTCGCGGTGGTGTCGATCGTGCCGCGGCAGCCACCGGTGACGGTGCGCGTCGGCACGGTCTCGATGTCGCCGCCGAGGACGAGCCAGCGCACTCCCCAGCGCTCGCGGTGGACCTTGAGGAACCGGCGGATGACCTCCTGCAGGTCGCGTGAGCCGTGCCGGAAGTCCCCGTGGACCCCGTCGACGATGTCGGTGATGGTGACCACCCGGGCGGAGATGCCTCGGGCCCGCTTGAGCCGGGCCAGCTCCTGGAACGCCTCGACGAGGCCGGGCCGGTCGCCGACGGGCTCGATCCGCGCGGCGTCCCACGTGCGGTCGTCGGTGATGACGAGGTACTCGCTCGGAAGCTGCCTGAGGATGACCTCGATGGTGTCGAAGATGTCGGGGTTGACGACGCGCGAGCGGGCCAGCTCGAGGTCGGTCGCGGAGAGCTCACGCGGCCCGTCGGGGAGCAGCACGAGGCGCTCGGGGTCGATGTCGCGGCCGAGCTCCTCGGCGAGGAGCTTGGCGGACTCGTCGCGGTCGGCGATCGTCGGCTCGCCGGAGAACGCGACCGACACCCGGAAGCTCGTGCAGAGCTCGATGGTGCCGTCCTTGGTCTGGCGCACCGGTGACAGCTCGACGCTCGCGGCCCGCAGGCCGGGCAGCGGCTCGACGCCGGCAGCGGACCCGACGGGCGGCGGCTCCTCGACGGCGCGCCGGTAGGCCTCGGGGTCGGGCACGGTCGGCGTCGGCGGGTCGAACCCCTCGACGAGCGGGCCCTCGCCCTCACCACCGGGCCGGTGGCCGGAGCGGCAGTCGCAGTCGGGTGAGCAGTGCACCGACCCCGGTCGGTGCGGGTCCCCCTTGCCGCGGCCCTTGGGCGGCAGCCCGGCCTGCGGCTGCGAGACCGGGACGACGACGCCCTTGGCGACCGTCACCCACTCGCCCTCCTCGACCTCGAGGGAGGTGGGCCAGCTGTCCGGCGGCACCCCCACGGCGATCCGGGTGCGCGGCAGCGCGGGGGCGCCGGGCTGGCCGGCGGCGGACAGCTCGGGGACGTCCACGACGGCCCCGAACGGGGTCTCGCGGACGCTGACCTCCTCGGGGGAGATCTCGACGGTCGTGACGATCCGGTCGTCACGACGCTCGCTGGTGACCTTCATGGTGGGCTCCTTCGGCAGCAGTGGGTTCCTCAGAAGAAGGAGCCGCGGGAGCCGCGTGAGATACGTCCACAATGTCCTCGTGACAGAGCACCCCATCCGCGACGCCACCGCCGCCGACGCAGCGGCCTGTGCCGCGATCTACGCCCACTACGTCGAGCACACGACCGCGACGTTCGAGGAGGTCGCACCATCGGCGCAGGACATGGAGCGGCGGATCGCCACGGCCCAGGAGCGGCACGCCTGGCTCGTCGCCGAGCGTGACGGGGTCGTCGTCGGCTACGCCTACGCCGGTCCGTTCAAGGCACGGTCGGCCTACCGCTGGTCGTGCGAGGTGAGCGTCTACCTCGACCCGTCAGCGCGTGGCTCCGGTCTGGGACGGACCCTGTATGCCGTCCTGCTGGCTCGGCTGGAGTCGCTCGGCATGCGCATGGCGTGCGGGGGCGTCACCCTGCCCAACGACCCGAGCGAGGCCCTGCACCGGGCGCTCGGGTTCGAGCCGGTCGGCACCTACCGCCGGATCGGCTGGAAGCACGACGCCTGGCGCGATGTCAGGTGGTTCCAGAAGCCGCTCGGCGGGGACGGCCCGCCACCCGCCTGAGAGCCACTGGGCTCAGGGCGCGACCTCGCCGTCGGGTGCGCCGTAGACGAGCGGGACGTACTCGCGGTGCCGGGCGATCCAGCCCTTGATGAACGGGCACAGCGGCATGACCTTGCGGGCACCCGCCTCGCGCACGTCGTCGAGGGCGAACCGGGCCAGCGCCGAGCCGATGCCCTTGCCCTCGAACTTCGGCTCGACCTCCGTGTGCGTGAAGACGATGAGCTCGTCGGTGAGCTGGTAGGCGGCGAAGCCCGCCAGCTCTCCCCCGAGTCGTGCCTCGTAGCGGTTCTCACCCTGGTTGTTCGTCACGACGACGTCATCAGCCATGCTGGTCATCAGACCACACGAGGAGGACCCCATGTCCGACGTCCACGTCCTCACGCCGCGCGAGGTGCCGCTCGGCGGTCCTCGCGCCATGACCGTGCGCCGCACCCTCCCCCACCGCGACCGCTCCTTCGTCGGCGCGTGGTGCTTCGTGGACCACTACGGTCCTGACGAGGTCGACAGCACCGGCGGCATGGACGTCCCGCCCCACCCGCACACCGGGCTCCAGACGGTGAGCTGGCTCTTCGAGGGCGAGGTCGAGCACCGTGACAGCGGGGGCATCCACGCGATGGTCCGCCCGGGCGAGGTCAACCTCATGACGAGCGGCCACGGCATCGCCCACTCCGAGGTGTCGACGCCCGGGACGCGCACCCTGCACGGGGTCCAGCTCTGGGTGGTGCTGCCCGAGGCCGACCGCGACCTCCAGCGCGAGTTCCAGCACCACGCGGCGCCGGTCGTCCCCCTCGGCGAGGGTGTCGAGGGCCGCGTCTTCGTCGGGTCGCTGGCCGGGCACTCGTCGCCGATCACCACCCGCACCCCGCTGCTCGGTGCCGAGGTGACCCTCGCGGCAGGTGCGACGTGGACGGTCCCGGTCGAGACGGCATACGAGCACGGCGTCCTCGTCGACACCGGGAGGGTCACGCTCGACGGCACGACGCTCGAGCGGGGCGACCTCGGCATCGTCGACGCCGGGTCCGACGAGCTCACCCTCGAGGCTCTCGAGCCGACGCGCATCGTGCTGCTCGGCGGCACGCCCTACGACGAGTCGATCGTCATGTGGTGGAACTTCATCGGCCGCGACCACGACGAGATCGTCGCCTTCCGCGATGCGTGGCAGGCGCGCGCGGAGCGCTTCGGCGAGGTCGACGGGTATGCCGGCCGGCTCACCTGGCTGCCCGCGCCCGCGCTCCCGGGTGGTCGCCTCCGCAGCCGGACCCGACACGGTCGCGAGGACTGAGGCAGCACCCCCTCTGGTGCTGGATACCCCAGGGGGGTAGAGTATCCAGCATGACGGAGCACGAGGGCCACCAGCACGCCTACATCGAGAGCGGCCACAAGGACGACTACCTCAAGCGGCTGCGCCGCATCGAGGGCCAGGCGCGTGGGCTGCAGCGGATGGTCGAGGAGGAGAAGTACTGCATCGACATCCTCACGCAGGTCTCCGCGATGACGAAGGCGCTGCAGTCGGTCGCCCTCGGCCTGCTCGACGAGCACATGAGCCACTGCGTCGCCGACGCCGCGCGCAAGGGCGGCCCCGAGGCCGACGCCAAGCTCAAGGAGGCGAGCGAGGCCATCGCGCGCCTCGTGAAGTCCTGACCCCCACCTCCACCACCGCACCCGAGGAGCACCCCATGAGCACCCAGACCTTCACCGTCACCGGCATGACCTGCGGCCACTGCGTCGCCTCCGTCACCGAGGAGGTCAGCGAGATCGACGGCGTCGAGGACGTCGCGGTCGACCTCGAGACCGGGTCCGTCAAGGTCACGAGCACCACGCCGCTCGAGGACGACGCCGTGCGCGCCGCCGTCGAGGAAGCCGGCTACCAGCTGGCATGAGCACCCGGGTGAGGGTCGCCGGCTTCGTCGCCGCCCTGGTCGCCGTCCTCGGCATCACGCTCGGCGCGGGGCGCCTCGTCGGGCCCGTCGGGCCGTTCGGGCCCGTCGACGAGGTGGCGGGCATGGCCGGGCACGGCGAGGGCACCGCGGACGCCACGAGCGGCGGCCACGGTGAGGCCGGTGCGGGGGGAGCGCGCGGCGCGGCCGGTCACGCCGCCGACCTGCCCGGCGGGCTCCAGACCTCGCAGGACGGCTACTCGCTGCGCCTCGACCCCGACCAGTACGCCGCCGGGCCCACGGGCCCGCTGACCTTCGTCGTCGAGGGACCGGACGGCAGGGCCGTCACGGCATACGACGTCGAGCACGAGAAGGAGCTCCACCTCATCGTCGTGCGCCGCGACTTCGGTGGCTACCACCACGTCCACCCGACCCGCGCCGCCGACGGGACGTGGAGCGTGCCGCTCGGGCTCGCGCCCGGCGCGTGGCGCGTCCTCGCGGACTTCAGCCCCAAGGGCGGCTCGCCGATGACGCTCGGCGCGGACCTGTTCGTGCCTGGCAGCGACGTCGCGGCGCAGTCCCCGCGCGACGACCTCCGCACGGCGACGGTCGACGGCTACACCGTCACGCTCCGGGGCGACCTCACCCCCGGCAGCGACTCCGCCCTCACCCTCTCGGTGAGCCGCGGCGGCGCCCCGGTGACCGACCTCGACCCCTACCTCGGTGCCTACGGCCACCTCGTCGCGCTGCGCACCGGCGACCTCGCCTACCTGCACGTCCATCCCGAGGGCCACCCCGGCGACGGCACGACCCGCCCGGGACCGGACGTGACCTTCGGCGCCGAGGTGCCCACGAGCGGCACCTACCGCCTCTTCCTCGACTTCAAGCACGCCGGCGTCGTCCGCACCGCCGCCTTCACGCTCACGGCGGGCACGCCCCTGCAACCCTGGAAGGAGGACGCGCTCCCATGACCTCCACCGTCGACCTCGACATCACCGGCATGACCTGCGCGTCGTGCGCCAACCGGATCGAGCGCAAGCTCAACAAGCTCGAGGGGGTCACCGCCACCGTCAACTACGCCACCGAGAAGGCCCGCGTCGAGTTCCCCGAGACCGTGTCGCCCGAGCAGCTCCTCGAGACCGTCGAGCAGGCCGGGTATGCCGCGACCCTGCCGCCCGCTCCCGACGCACCTGCCGTGCCGGCCGAGGGCACGACCGACCCGACGCGGGCCCTGCGCGACCGGCTGCTCATCTCCACCGTCCTCTCCGTGCCGGTCGTGGCGATGGCGATGGTGCCCGCGCTCCAGTTCACCTTCTGGCAGTGGCTCTCGCTCGTCCTCTCCGCACCCGTCGTCGTGTGGGGCGGCTGGCCGTTCCACCGGGCGGCCTGGGTCAACCTGCGCCACGGCGCCACGACGATGGACACGCTCATCTCGGTCGGCACCCTCGCCGCCTTCGGGTGGTCGCTGTATGCCCTCTTTCTCGGCACCGCCGGGACACCGGGCATGACGCACCCGTTCGAGCTCACCATCGAGCGCAGCGACGGTGCCGGCAACATCTACCTCGAGGCCGCCGCGGGCGTGACGACGTTCCTCCTCGCCGGGCGCTATGCCGAGGCCCGGGCCAAGCGCCGGTCCGGCGCCGCCCTGCGCGCGCTGCTCGAGATGGGCGCCAAGGACGTGGCGGTCCTGCGTGACGGTCGTGAGCAGCGCATCCCCGTCGAGCAGCTCGCGGTGGGCGACGAGTTCGTCGTCCGCCCCGGCGAGAAGGTCGCCACCGACGGCGTCGTCACCTCGGGCTCGTCCGCGGTCGACGCCTCGATGCTCACCGGTGAGTCCGTGCCCGTCGAGGTCGGGGTCGGCGACGCCGTCGTCGGCGCCACCGTGAACTCGGGCGGACGCCTCGTCCTGCGCGCCACCCGGGTCGGCAGCGACACGCAGCTGGCCCAGATGGCCCGTCTCGTCGAGGACGCGCAGAACGGCAAGGCCGAGGTCCAGCGTCTCGCCGACAGGATCTCGGGCATCTTCGTCCCGATCGTCATCGCCCTCGCCGTCGGAACGCTGGGCTTCTGGCTCGGCACCGGCTCGGGCTGCACGGCCGCGCTCACCGCGGCGATCTCGGTGCTCATCATCGCCTGCCCCTGCGCCCTCGGGCTGGCGACGCCGACCGCCCTCATGGTCGGCACCGGCCGCGGCGCCCAGCTCGGCATCCTCATCAAGGGCCCGGAGGTCCTCGAGTCGACCCGACGCGTCGACACCGTCGTCCTCGACAAGACCGGCACGGTGACCACCGGCCAGATGTCGCTGCACGAGGTGGTGGCCGCCCCCGGCGAGGACGCCGACGAGGTGCTGCGGATCGCGGCCCTGCTCGAGGACGGGTCCGACCACCCCGTCGCCAGGGCCATCGTGGCCGGCGCTCGCGACCGGGGCGTCGACCTCGCCGACCTCGCCTCGGTCGAGGGGTTCACGAGCATCGACGGTCTGGGCGTCCAGGGCGTCGTCACGGTGCCGGGCGAGGACTCGCACGCCGCCGTCATCGGCCGCCCGCAACTCTTGACCAATTGGTCGATCGTTGTCGGGCCCGAGCTCGAGGACGCGCTCGCCGGAGCACGGTCGACCGGCGCCACGGCGGTGGCGATCGGCTGGGACGGCGAGGCGCGCGGCATCCTCACCGTCTCGGACAGCGTGAAACCGTCCTCGGCACAGGCGATCTCGCGACTGCGCGAGCTCGGCCTCACGCCCTGGCTGCTCACCGGTGACAACGTCGACGCCGCGCGCACGATCGCCGGCGAGGTCGGCATCGACGCCGACAACGTCATCGCGGACGTCATGCCGCAGGACAAGGTCGACGTCGTCCGCCGCCTCCAGGACGAGGGCAGGGTCGTGGCCATGGTCGGCGACGGGGTCAACGACGCCGCCGCCCTCGCCACGGCGGACCTCGGCATGGCCATGGGCACCGGCACCGACGTCGCCATCGAGGCGAGCGACCTCACCCTCGTGCGTGGCGACCTGCGCGTCGCCCCCGACGCCATCCGGCTCGCCCGCCGCACCCTGACGACGATCAAGGGCAACCTCTTCTGGGCGTTCGGCTACAACGTCGCGGCCATCCCGCTCGCCGCGGCCGGTCTGCTCAACCCGATGCTCGCGGGTGCGGCAATGGCGCTCTCGTCGGTCTTCGTCGTCACCAACAGCCTGCGCCTCAGGGGTTTTCGCGCCGAGGGCTGACCACGTGCCCTTCGACTGATTGCGCTGCCGGGACACTCGTCGCTGCGCTCCTCATGTCCCAGCAGCGCAATCAGTCGGGAAGAGTTGGCTCAGGCGAGCGACTCGGCGAGCGCGGCCAGCCGGTCGAGCGACGCGCGGAGCTGCGCCTCCCCCGTCGCGCGGGCACGCGGCACACGCCTCTCGTCCGCGAGCTCGGTCCAGTCGTACGTGTGCGTCACGCGCGACGTGCCGTCCTCGAGCGGTTCGGCCTCCCAGCGCCACTCGTGACCGGCAGGAGCCCCACCCTCGTCGCCCGGTCGCCACGCGATGCGCCGACCCTCCTCGAAGTCCGTGACGAGGTTGTCGCGGTGGTTGCCCTTGGTCGTCCGCATCGCGAAGACCTCACCGACGGCCCGGATCCGGTCGCCCCTGATGATCTCGACGAGGTTGTCGTTGCCGTCCCACTCCGGCTGGCGACGCGGGTCCGCGATGAGCTCGAAGATCGTCTCGGCGGGAGCGGCGATGGTCGTGCTGGCGCTGACGACGCGGTTCTCGGTCTCCATGTGCTCATCGAAGCACGCCGACGCCCTCGAGGCATCCCTCGCCGGGAGCGCCGGCGGCTGATGACACCTGAGTCGGTCCGACTCCGCGGTTTCGTGGGGTCACAGCGTGCGCGGGATCCGCGATCCTCGGAGACGCACCGGCCATCCGGGGCCGGTCAGGACCACGGGGAGACCACTCATGCGCACTCGACTTCTCGGCGCCGCCGCCGCTGCCGCCCTCACCGCGGGGGTCGGCATCGCCTCCGCCGCCCCGGCCCACGCGGCCGGCTTCTACACGATCAAGTCCGCCTCGGTCGGCAAGTACCTCTCCTACACCTCCTTCACCGACTTCACGAGCTTCAAGCCTGCACCCGGGGTGACCTACCGCTACTGCGTCGTCGGCAGTGGCAACACCACGGCGAACCTCCAGCCCCAGGCCTACGGCACCATCGTGGGCTTCAACAGCTCGTCGCTCGTCACCCGCTGCACGAAGAGCTGGAAGACCCCGTCCAACTACGGCTCGACGATGTGGCTCGCCGGCGCGAAGAACACCAAGAGCGGCAGCGTCTACATCTCGAAGGTCTACGTCCAGCGCTACACGACCGGCCCCGTCCCCGTCTGAGGTGACACGATCGGGGCATGACCTCGATCCTCTGGCTGCGCCGTGACCTGCGACGGAGCGACCACCCCGCCCTGCTCGCCGCGCGTGAGGCGGCCGGTGACGGTGACCTCGTCGTGGCCTTCGTCATCGACCCCGCGCTGTGGGAGGGCGCGGGACCGGCGCGGCGGGCCTGGCTGGCCGCGACGCTCGAGGCCACCAACGAGGAGTACGACGACGCCCTGACCCTGCTCTGGGGCGACCCGCTCGAGGTGCTGCCCGCCCTCGCCGAGCGGGTCGGGGCGTCGTCGGTCCACGTGACCCGCGAGACGACGCCGTTCGGCCACCGACGGGATCAGGCCGTCGCCGAGGCGCTCTCGGCCGCCGGCGTGGACTGGGTCGAGACGGGGACCCCGTATGCCGTGGGGCCCGGTCTCGTCGTCAACGGGAGCGGGACGGCATACAAGGTCTTCACACCGTTCGCGAAGGCGTGGCGGTCGCACGGCTGGCCCGACCCGGCTCCCCGCCCGTCGAGCCTGCCCCTACGCAGGGCGCGCAACGACGCCGAGGCGACCCGGGCGGTGAGCGAGGCGCTGGCGGCGCCCGACCTGCCCGAGCTGCCGGGCGCGGGTGAGAAGGCGGCCGCGGCGCGGTGGCGCGGGTTCCTCGAGGACGCGCTCCCGGCATACAAGGGCGATCGGGACCTGCCGGGCACCGACGGGACGTCACGGATGTCGCCCTACCTCAAGCTCGGGGTGGTGCACCCGCGCACGCTGCTGGCCGATCTCGCGAACCGTCGCGGCGAGGGCAAGGAAACCTACGTGACCGAGCTCGCATGGCGCGAGTTCTATGCGGATGTCCTGTGGCACAACCCTTCCAGCGCGTGGAAGGACCTGCGCGATGCGCTCGACGGGATGGCCTACGACGACGAGTCCGACGCGGTCGAGGCGTGGCGCACCGGGACGACGGGCTACCCGATCGTCGACGCCGGCATGCGCCAGCTGCTCGCCGAGGGGTGGATGCACAACCGGGTCCGGATGATCACCGCGAGCTTCCTCACCAAGGACCTGCACGTGTGGTGGCCGGTCGGGGCGAGGCACTTCCTCCACCACCTCGTCGACGGAGACATCGCCTCCAACAACCACGGCTGGCAGTGGGTCGCGGGGACGGGCACGGATGCCTCGCCGTACTTCCGGGTGTTCAACCCCGTGACGCAGGGCGAGAAGTTCGACCCCGACGGCGAGTACGTGCGCCGCTGGGTGCCCGAGCTCGCGCACCTGCGGGGCAGGGCCGCGCACCAGCCGTGGGAGCACGACGACGGCTACGACCACGACTACCCGAAGCGGATCGTCGACCACGCCGAGGAGCGGCGCGAGGCCCTGCGCCGGCTCGAGGCCACCAAGGGCTGACCGCGAGCGGTCAGGCGACGGCGCGCAGGAAGGCCTCGAGCAGCGGTCCGGCCGTCGTGGCGCCGCCCTCGCCCTCACCGACGAACACGGCGACGGCCAGGTCCCCCTGGATGCCGATCATCCAGGCGTGCTCCTTGAGCTTGCCGGCCTCGCCGAACTCCGCGGTCCCCGACTTGGCGAGCACGGGCGCGCCGGGCACGTCCTGGAGGAAGGTCCCGCTGCCCGACTCGACGACACCGCGCATGAGGGTCTTGAGCTGCGCGGCCTCGGCGGCGGTGACGGGCTCGGCGGGGGGCGCGGGTGCGGCGGACGCGGCGGAGGTGTCGCTCGCGTCGGGCGACGCGGACGCCGACGCGCTGGGCGACGCGGTGCCGGACGGGCTCCCGGACGCCCCACGGCCGACGACGAGGGTCGGGGTCACCGGCTTGCCCGCCGCGATCGAGGCCGCCACGGTTGCCATGCCGAGCGGGGAGGCGAGCACCTTCGACTGGCCGATCATCGAGGCCGCCTCATCGGTGCCGGGCTTGGGCTCGGGCACCGAGCCGAGGAAGCCGGGGATGCCGAGGTCCGGCTCGGCGGTGAGCCCGAGACCGGCGGCGGCCTCGGGCAGCGCGGCCGGCTCGAGGTCCCTGCCGAGCCCGATGAAGGCCGTGTTGCACGAGTTCGCGAAGGCCGTGCTGAACGGCACCGAGCCCAGCGCCGAGGCCGGGAAGCCGTCGACGTTCTTGAAGGTGCGGCCGTCGACGGTGATGGTCGGGGTGCACGCGACGGAGGTCCTCGGGGTCAGCCCCGAGCGCAGGAGCGCCAGCGTCGAGACGGTCTTGAACGTCGAGCCCGGGGCGTAGCGGCCCTGGGTCGCGGTCGAGACGCCCTTGCTGCCGGGGCCGCTCGCCGCCGCGAGGACGTGGCCCGTCGACGGCTGGATCGCGACGACGGCCGAGGCCGAGGGGACCTTGGCGAGGACGGTCTCGGCCGCGGTCTGGGTGGCGATGTCGAGGGTGAGGGTGACCGGTGCGCCCGGGGTCGCCTCGGTGGTGAACAGGGTGCGCTCCTCGGGACCGCCGGTGGCGACGACGGTGTAGCCGGGAGTGCCCGCGAGCTGCGCGTCGTACGCGCCCTGCACGCCACCGACGCCGACCCGGTCGCCCGCGACGACGCGGCCGTCGGACTTCTCGACGATCTCGGCGGTGGCGTCACCGACGACGCCGAGGATCGGCCGCGCGAACGTCGACGTCGGAGCGAGCGGGAGCGTGGCGCTGACGAGGAGCCGCCCGGCGGTGTCGAGCTCGGCCGCGGCCTGCGCCTCGGCGCTGCCAGCGCGGGCCGTGAGGGCCTCGACGAAGGCGCGCTCGCCGGCCTTCTGGACCGACGCCACGTAGGTGTCCACGTTGATGCCGACCGCCGTGGCGAGCCGGCGTGCCGAGGCGAGGGCCTCGGCACCGCTCACCTGGGTCTTGTCGATACCGATGCGGACGACGTCACGCTGCTCGACGATCGGCTGGTCGCCGGCGCCGAGCACCTCGGCTCGGTCGGGCTGCTGGCGCTTGGTGCGCAGCGTCTCGCCGTCGGCCAGGTCGGGGGCGACCACGGCGGGGTCCCACACCCCGGCCCACGTGCCGTCGGTCTGCTCGAGCTCGAGCGGGGTCTCGTAGGTCCACGGTGTGTCGGCGCCGGGCAGCGTCCACGTGTGGGCGAGCGTCGCGCGGGCCGCGCCGCCGTCCGGCTCGGTCATCGACGAGACGGTGACGGTGTGGGTGGCCGAGCCCATCCCCTTGACGATCGGTGCGAGGTCGGGCGCCTTGCCCGATGCGTCGCGCACAGCGGCCGTGTCGCCGAAGTCGCCCCGCGCGAGACCCGTGGCGACCGCCTCGGCGGCGGCCCGAGCGGCCTTGCCCTCGTCACCGCGCCACCACACGAAGCCGCCCACCCCTGCGGCGACGAGCGCCAGCACGACGACGACCACACCGATCCGGAATCCCCACCCACGCGAACGCACTGCACAACCCCTCGAAATCGACGACATGTCACGCCGCCCGGGCCCTCCCGTGGGCCGGCGACCCACGTCACTCTGTCATCAGGGGCATCGCCGGGTCGCGTCGATCCGGCCGCGCGGCGCCGATCTCCACCCGATCTTCACATCGGGCCCTCAGCTGTCGGCGAGGCAGCGGACCGCCCAGGGCCGCACCTCGAGGCGCTCCTCACCGATGGGCCTGCCGCAGACCTCGCACGTGCCGTAGGTGCCGTCCTCGACCTTGGCCAGCGCCAGCCGGACCTGCGCCAAGGTAGCGAGCAGGCCCTCCTGCACCGTGACGGACGTCAGCCGGTCGACGGCGAGCGAGGTCCCCTCACCGATCCGCTTGCCGAACGAGATCGACCCGGCATCCCCCTGCGGCCGGGTCACCGCGGCGAGCTCGTCGACGAGCGACTGCTCCTTGTCGCGCAGCAGGTCAGCGGCCCCGGTGGTGTCCATCGACCGACCATACGGCCGAAAGCTCCGTGCCGGTCACCGGCGCCGACGAAGGGATCAGCCGACGAGCAGGCAGAACGTGTGCCCGGCGGGGTCGGCGAGGACGTAGAGCGGCTCCTCGTCGTCGCTGCGGTCGAGCCGCAGCTCGGCGCCGAGGCCCAGCGCGACGTCCTTGTGCCGCTCGAGCTCCTCGACGCTGCCGACGAGGTAGTCGACGTGCAGCTGCTGCGGCACCGTGTGGTCGGGCCAGGTCGTGGCGCGGTGCTCGGGCTCCTCCTGGATGGCGAGCTGCCGCGTGCCGTCAGGGCGGGTGAGCACGAGCCAGTCGGCGTCGTCGGGGCTCCCGTCGGTCGGCGGCTCGTCGCCGGGGCGGTAGAACAGCCCGAGAAGCTGCCGGTAGAACTCGGCGAGCTCTCGTGGCCGTCGACAGTCCAGGACCGTGTGCAGGTATGCCGGGTACGTCCCCATTGCTGCTCCCTCACCTCGCGCCTGCCGGCCGGCCGTCCCACGACCGACACACCGCCATCGTGGCACTCATCCTGCGGCGGCGAGCAGCCTCTCACCGAGGGCCCGCACCGCGTCCCTGACCTCGTCGCCCCGCTCGACGCGGAAGGCGCCGGGCAGGGTGGCGAGGTCCGCGGCATACGAGCGCGGGTTGCTCGTGCTCCCGACGAGGCGACACGTCTCGTCGGTGACGGGCTCGACGCGGCCCATCGTCGTCGGGATGCACTGGGTCACCCGCTCGGCCGACGCGTCGACGACGACCTCGACGGGGAAGTCCCAGCCCTCGCCGAGGTGGCGCACGAGCGCGGCGACGGGGTCGAGGTCGGGTGGCGGGGTGAAGGTGCCCGCGAGGAGCGAGACGTGGCGGATCCGGTCGATCCGGTAGGCGCGGGTCGCGTCCGAGGTGAGCGAGTGACACAGGAGGTACCACCGGCTGTGGCGCACGACGACCGCCCACGGCTGGACCTCGAGCAGGAGCTCACGCCCGGCCTCGGTGCGGTAGTCGATGCGGACCTCGCGCCCGTCGGCGCAGGCGCGCACGAGGGTCGCGGTCGACTCCGGGGCAGGTCGGGCATCCGGGCTGTCGGGCACCGGGGCGGCGACGCGTCGGACCGTCTCGGCCTGTGCCGCAACGGACTCGGGGAGGGTGCGCAGGATCTTGCCGATCCCGCTGCCGACCGGGTCGTCGGCGTCGTCGGGGTCGTGGTGCCCGTCGAGGACGGCCATGACGAGGCCCAGCGCCTCCGCGGGGGTGAAGACGACGGGCGGGGGTCGCAGACCGCGCCCGGGCCGGTAGCCGCCGGCCGGTCCGCTCACCGAGGCGATCGGTATGCCGGCCTCCCGCAGCGTCGCGACGTAGCGCCGGGCCGCGCGTGGGGTCACACCGAGGCGGTCGCCGAGCCGGTCCGCGGTGATGCCGGGCTGTCCCTGGATGAGCTCGAGCGCCCGCAGCGCCCGGGCGGTCGGGCTGGCGTCGACGAGGGCGGCATCGAGGGTCATGCGAGGAAGTTTTTCGCAGATCCGACCATTGCGGAAGGCTTCCGTCCGCAATGTTTCCTAGGTTGGCCCCATGACCGAGATCGTGCTCTTCCACCACATCCAGGGCCTCACCTCCGGCGTCACGGCGTTCGCCGACACGCTGCGCGGGGCGGGCCACACCGTCCACACCCCCGACCTCTTCGAGGGCCGGACCTTCGGCTCGATCGACGAGGGCGCGGAGTACTGCAAGGAGGTGGGCTTCGGGGAGGTGCGCGCGCGAGGCGTGCGTTCCGTGGACGACCTCCCGAACGCCCTCGTGTATGCCGGGTTCTCCCTGGGCGTGATGCCGGCGCAGCAGCTGCTCCAGACCCGGCCGGGTGCGCTCGGGGGGCTCTTCTACCACTCGTTCGTCGACCCCAAGGAGTTCGGAGAGTGGCCGTCCGGCGTCCCGGTGCAGGTCCACTCGATGGACGCCGACCCGTTCTTCGTCGACGAGGGCGACCTCGAGGCGGCGCGCCCGTTCATCGACTCGCACCCCGAGGCCGCGCTCTTCCTCTATCCCGGCGACGGGCACCTGTTCGCCGACAGCTCGCTCTCGGACTACGACGAGGGTGCGACCCGACTCGTGCTCGAGCGGTCGATCGAGTGGCTGCGGACGCTGTGAGCACCGAGGGCCCACCGAGCGAGGGCGGCGAGGACGGCGACGCACGCGAGGCCGGTGGGGCCCGCGGGGTCGCCATGCCCCGCGAGTTCCGCGACGAGCAGCTGTTGGGAGCGACGTTCGACCACGTCGACCTCACCGGTTCGCACTGGGACCGGGTCGACCTCACCGGCGCGACGCTCACCTCGGTGGACCTCGCCGACGCGGACATCCGCAATGTCGCGTTCACCCGGACCCGGGTGCGCGGGGCCTACCTCTCCGATGTCGAGATCTGGGGCGAGGTCGAGGGGCTCACGGTCAACGGCGTCGACGTCGGGCCGCTCGTCGAGGCCGAGCTGGACCGTCGCCACCCCGAGCGGGCCGCCCTGCACCCGGCGGACGCCGAGGGGTTCCGGGCGGCGTGGGAGGTCATCGACCGCCTGTGGGCCGGCACCGTCGAGCGCGCCCGGCGGCTGGAGGCCGTCGATCCCGAGCTCCTGCACGAGAGCGTCGAGGGCGAGTGGTCGTTCATCCAGACCCTGCGTCACCTTCCCTTCGCGACGAGCTCGTGGTTGCTGCGCGGCATCCAGGGCGACCCGTCACCGTGGCACCCGCTCGAGCTGCCCTGGGACGAGATGAGCCCGACGCCGGGGGTGCCGCAGGACCGCGGGGCCAGGCCCTCGCTCGACGAGGCGCTGGAGCTGCGGCGGGACCGCTTCGAGCGGGTGCGCGACCACCTCGCCACGCTCACCGACGAGGCGCTCGCCGGTCGGACGGCCCCTGTCGAGGGCGTGGGGTGGCCACCGGCAGGCGAGTCGTTCCCGGTGCAGGAGTGCCTCGCCACCCTCATCAACGAGGAGTGGTGGCACAGGCAGTTCGCCGAGCGCGACCTCGCGGTGCTCGAGGCTCGCATCGACACGGCGACGGACGAGCGGGACGCGGGCACACGGCATACGCAGATGGAGGAGTCATGACGGATCCGGTGCACGGCAGCGACGACACCCCGTGGGAGCCACCCCTGGCGGGCAGCGAGGCCGAGCAGGTGCTCGGCGCGCTGGACCGACTGCGGTGGACGTTCCGGTTCAAGACCGACGGCCTCGACGCGGCGGGGCTGAACCAGCGCATCGGCGCCTCGACACTGACCCTCGGACGGCTGCTCAAGCACCTCGCGGCGGTCGAGGACGACTGGTTCCACCGCAAGCTGGCCGGCGACCCCATGCCGGCGGTGTGGGAGGGCAACGGCTGGGACGACGATGACGACTGGGAGCTGACCTCGGCGGACGGCGACGAGCCGGCGGCGCTCTACGCGTTGTGGGACGGCGCCGTCGCGCGCTCACGTGCGCGGGTCGCGGCGGCCCTGGAGGTGGGCGGGCTCGACCAGGATGTCTCCGCGGGGAGCGCGGACCAGCGGGCGAACCTGCGGCGGCTGCTGCTGGACACGATCGAGGAGTACGGCCGCCACACGGGTCACGCCGACCTGCTGCGCGAGGCCGTCGACGGCCGGGTGGGTGAGGACCCGCCTGCCGGGTGGCGCCCGGGACCTCGGTCCGCCGGCTACTGACTCCACCATTGGGTGTCGGGGATCCGGGCGCACCGGTGTGGGTGTGGGCCCGGATCCCCGACACCCGATGTCACTCCCGGGCGCCCCGCAGTGCTGCCGGGTCGAGCGAGCTGTCGTCGGGTCGCGACAGCGTGATGATGGCGTCCACGACGAGCTCCTGCTCGGTCACCGCGTCGGACAGCTCGTGCAGCCGCGTCGCCACCTGCCGCTCGGTGTCGTCGCCGACGAGGTCGACGGCGGCGACGAGGAGCATCCGCCCCGGCCCGACGAACTCCAGGTGCAGGTAGGTGACCCGCTCGACGCCCGACTGGGCGAGGAGGTGCTCGAGCGCCCCGAGCCGAAGGTCCGCCGACCCGGCCTGACCGACGAGGAAGTCGCGGTTGCGCCCGATGAGGAAGATCGCGAGGGCCCCGAGCAGGAGGCCGACCGCGATGGACCCCACGGCATCCCAGCGGGCGTCACCGGTGAGCTCGTGCATCCCGATGCCGGCCGCGGCGATGACGATGCCGAGCAGCGCCGCGGCGTCCTCGAAGAACACCGCGCGCAGCGTCGGGTTCGACGTGCGGATGATGAACGGCAGGGTCGAGAGGCCGAAGCGGCGAGCCGTCGCCCGGGTCTGCCGGCGGGCCTGGAGGAACGACACACCTTCGAGGACGAACGCAATCGCGAGGACGGCATACGCCCAGACGTAGTCGGCCTCCTCCTCCGCGCCGGACCGCAGGCTGTCGACGCCGTGCCAGATCGAGACGATCGCCCCGGCGGTGAAGAGGCCGAAGGCGGCGAACATCGACCAGACGTAGGCCTCGCGACCGTGGCCCCACGGGTGGTTCGCGTCGGCCGGGCGCGCGGCGCGGCGCTCGGCGATGACGAGGAACACCTCGTTGCCGGCGTCCGCCCACGAGTGCGCGGCCTCGGCGACCATGGACGCGGACCCGGTGATCGCGCCGACGACCGACTTGGCGATCGCGATGAGCACGTTCATGCCCAGCGCCACCAGCACCGTGAAGAGGCTCTCGCCCCCGCCCTGCTCCTGGGAGTCGTCGGAGTGCTCGGAGTGCTCGGTCACGCACTCACTGTCGCACCTCGACGGCGCCCGCAGTGGCCGGAGCGAGGCCGTCCGGGGCCGACGCGGTCAGAAGGGGATGACGTCCGGGTGCGGCTCGCGTGGTGGCGGGTCGAAGGCGAGGTCGGTCCAGTGCCGGTCGACGCGAGGGGGTGGGCGCAGGCCGTCATCGGCTCGGTGCCGGTGAGGTCGCGTGCGGGCGTGCAGGGTGAGGAGCTCGGCGAGCTGGTCGTCGAGCGGGCTGAGGTCGAGGTGGTGCGTGCGTGCGGCCGCTGATGACGCGTCCCCGGATCCGGCGCCCGACGCGGGCGCGGTGGCACCCAGGTGCAGGTGGTCGACGGCGGAGGTCGTGGAGCGCGCACCGGTCGGGTCGGTCCAGTCGACGGTCCCGTCGGGGTGGAGGCGCGGGGTCCAGCCGTCGCGCTGCTTGATGCGGTGGTGACGGCGGCAGAGGGCGATGAGGTTGGCCGGGGAGGTCGGTCCTGCGGGCCAGGGGCGGACGTGGTCGAGGTCGCACTGGCGCGCCGGTGTCGAGCAGCCCGGGAAGCGGCAGCCTCCGTCGCGCAGCCGGACGAACCGAGCCATGACAGCGGGGATCCGGTAGGTCTCGCTGGTCGTGGTGGACGTGCCCGTGAGGTCGCGCCCGGTGGCGAGGCCGGCGGGGACGTCCCCGCCGGTGAGGGCTCCGGTGACCGGGTGGCACGTGAGGCCGGGTGCCGCCGTCGAGGTGGCCGCGGCCAGCCAGCGGGCGGGGACGAACGTCGTGCCCGGTGCCCCGAGGCCACCGATCTCGCACCAGCCGTCGTCGGGTCCGGCGCCGGGCACCGCCTGCGCGTCCGACGGCGTGGACCCGGACTCGGGCACAGACGCGGGCTCAGGGACCGACCCGGTCGTGACGTCGGCCCGGGTCGCATGGAGCACGACCGAGACGTCACTGTGCTCGAGGATGAGCTGGGCCATGGCGTCGGCGCGGGCCTGGGTGAGGTTGTCCGCCTTGCCGTCGCGCACGAGCTGGCGGGCGAGCTCGGTGACGGCGGTCCAGGCGAGGCGCGACTGCTCGACGAGGAGGTCGGCGCGCCACTGGTCGACGCCGTGCTCGCCCGTGACGCGGGTCAGGACGCGGCGGTCACGGGCCCGCTCGGCCTCGTCGGCGAGGGCGTCGGGGAACAGTCGGCCGACGGTGCGGGCGACGAACCGCCGCAGCGGTCCGGTGGTGAGCCTCTCCCAGTGCGGGCGCACTGCGTCGACGACTGTCGCGGCGTCCTCGGCATCGAGGATGTCGGTCTCCTCGGTGACGACGGCGGCGCGGCGCTCGTCGAGCTCGCCGGCGGTCATCGCGTCGACCACGGCGGGGGTGCGGGTCATCTGGTGGATGGCGTCGGTGACCCGGTTCGCAGCGACGTGGACCGAGACGCCCATCCGCGGCGCAGCAAGCTCGGGTGCGTCGAGACGCTGGTGGCCCAGACCGTGGTGGACCTCGACCTCGGTGCCGTCCTCCTGCCGCGTCGGCTCGATCGCCGACAGGTGGGCCAGGGCGACGGCCTGCCTCGCGCAGGCCGCGTCCTTGTCGCGCTGGGCCTCCTCGATGACGTCGAGGAGCTGCTCGGTGGTGAGGGTGCGCGCGGACTCCAGCAGCACGGCATACCGGCCCTGACGGGCGTCGGTCGCGGTGCGGGGATCCATGACCGCACGA
Organism: Knoellia locipacati; assembly: GCF_007992835.1. Lineage (GTDB taxonomy): Bacteria > Actinomycetota > Actinomycetes > Actinomycetales > Dermatophilaceae > Knoellia > Knoellia locipacati. The sequence continues at coordinate 297,672 of NZ_BKBA01000004.1, read as the reverse complement.
TACCCGAACACCAGTTCGATGACAACCTTTTTGGGCGCCAATTCCGTTCTGCTGCAGGCGAACACGCGACAACGACACTCCCTCGACCGAAGACGGCAGGCGCTCGACCACACGCGGCCCTACAGTGACCCCCGTGCCTGCCGACGTGACGCCCCTCGAGGTCCTCGGCGGCCTCGTTCCCCTCGTCGGTGCCGCCCTCACCCTCCTGTGGTTCCGGTGGCGCCGTCGTGACGAGGTGTTCACCCAGGTCACTCCGGGAGAGGTGCCCCGCCTCGGCTCGGGTGACGGCTCGGCGCGAGTGCGTCGAGGTGTCGAGTGGAAGGGCTCGGTCGCTCCGCGCTTCCACGTGCCCGACGAGTCGACTCCAGCGCTGTCCGGCACCGTCATCGACGGTGTCGTCCACGGTCGCGACCTCACCGCCACCCTCGTCGACCTCGCCCTGCGCGGCATCGTCAGCCTCGAGCGGGAGGGCGACGACTGGCGGGTGAGTCGGACTGGGATCGACGAGACGTCGATGGCCGCCCACGAGCGCGTCCTCCTCGACGCCGTCCTCGGCGGGTCGCCGTCGGTGCGGCTGGGCGAGCTGCGCAAGGCCGAGGTCGCCCACCGGTGGCGCGAGGCCGAGATCGCCGTCTATCGCGCCGTCGTCGACCGAGGGTGGTACGCCAAGCACCCCCGCTCCCGCAACGGCTGGCTCGCGGCGCTCGGGCTGGTCCTCGTCCTGGGCGCGGCCGTCGCCGGCGTCGCCTCGGGCGTGGCGGACGACCACTGGCGCTGGGTGCCACTCGGCGTCGGGCTGGGTGTGGGCGGTGCGCTCCTCGTGCGCCTCGGACGGGGCCGCACCCCGCGGACGGCCCTGGGCTCGGCGGCCAGGATCCAGGCCCTCGGCTACGAGAAGTACCTCGCCACCGCGGAGGCCCACCAGCTCCGACGCGAAGAGCTTGCCGGAGAGGTCAGGTCGATGCTCCCGTATGCCGTCGCCTTCGGCGTGGCTGCGCACGTCGCCTCCGTCCTGGGAGACGCCCTGCGAGCCGCCCGCATCGCGGAGGGCACCGAGACTGCCCTGGCCATGGCCGTCGACGGCGCGCTCGACCCCGGCGTCTTCCAGCTGATGTCGGGGCTCGTCGACCTCGGTGGTGACCTCGACGTCCCGGACCTGGGCGCACTCGGGGACCTCGTCCCCGACGACGCGTTCACCGCACTGGTCGACGGCTTCGAGGGCCTGGGCTCGGCGCTGTCGAGCTTCGCCGGGAGCATTGGCGACGTCATCCCCGACGGGGACGTCCTCGACGGCTGCGACGGGTGTGGCGGGTGCATCGACTTCTGAGGGCGGCGGTCTTCGCCCGGCCACGTCCGGCGCAACGTCTGCCACGATGACGGCATGTCTCTCGAGGACTCCGACCTGACCCACCTGCGCCGCTGCGTCGAGCTGGCGCGCGAGGCCCTGGACGCGGGGGACGAGCCGTTCGGCTCGGTGCTCGTCGACGCCCACGGCACCGTCCTGCACGAGGACCGCAACCGCACCAAGGACGGCGACCAGACGCGTCACCCCGAGTTCGAGCTGGCGCGCTGGGCCGCGTCCCACACCGACCCCGCGGACCGTGCCGGCTGCACGGTCTACACGTCAGGCGAGCACTGCGCGATGTGCTCCGCCGCCCACGCGTGGGTCGGGCTGGGACGCATCGCGTATGCCGTGTCCACCGAGCAGCTCATCGGCTGGCTTCGCGACTGGGGCGTCGCGCCGGCGCCCGTCCTGCCGCTCTCCGTGCAGCAGGTCGCGCCGGGGATCGTCGTCGACGGCCCCGCACCCGAGCTCGAGGACGAGGTCCGGTCCCTCCACGCCCGCCTGCACGGCATACGGAGCGAGGCGAACTGACGCACACCCGTGCCAGACTCGCGGGCGTGAGCACCTCGGGGGACTTCGAGCTGACGACCGACGAGCTGCGGGAGGTCGTCCGGTATGCCGTGACGTGCGCCGAGCCGGTCCTCGTCCTCTTCGAGCGGGCCAGTCCGCTGGACTCCCGGCCCGCAGCGGCGCTCGAGGCCGCGCGCATCTTCGTCGACGGGGCTCCGCGCTCACGCCTGCAGCGCACCACCGCGACCGAGGCGCACCGGGCGGCGAAGGACGCGCCCGACGACGCCGCAGGGCACGCGGCGACGGCCGCGGGCGATGCTGCTGCCGCGGCATACCTGCATCCGCTTGCGAAGGCGACCCAGCTGCGACACATCCTCGGAGCGGCGGCCCACGCGGCACGTGCTGCCGAGATCGCGCGGGGCGAGGACAAGGTCGTCGCCGAGTACGTCATCACGGCCGCCGCGAGACGGGCGACGCCCGAGCTGCTCGACGTCCTGTCGCGCTACCCGCGAGCACCGAAGGGGCGCAACCGGATCAGCGTCCTCATGGCCCAGCTCGACAGCCTGCTGCGCGACCCCGCACCGACCCCACGCGTCGTCGACGACCAAGGTCCGTTCTTCCACGGCACGCGCGCCGACCTCGCCCCGGGCGACCTGCTCACACCCGGCTGGGGGACGAACTACGGCTCCGGCAAGCGGTCCAACCACATCTACCTCACCGCCTCGCGCGACGGCGCGCCGCTCGCTGCCGCCCTGGCCCGCGGCGACGGTCCGCCGCGCGTCTACCGCGTCGAGCCGGTCGGCACGATCGTCGACGACCCCAACGTCACCGACAAGCGGTTCCCCGGCAACCCGACCCGCTCCTACCGCACGACCGAGCCGCTGCGCGTCCTCGAGGAGGTCACCGGGCTCACCTTCCCGAGCGACGAGACGGTGCAGCAGATGCGCGCCCGGGTCGCCGAGCTGTCCGAGCTCGGCATCGAGGCGATGGACGACTGAGGCGTCCGCGGGCTGCGCCTGTCCCGGCAGGACGCGTCAGCTGACGTTCTCGGCCAGGGCGACGATGATCCCGTCGGGCCCGCGCACATAGGTCATCCGCCAGGCGCCCTGCCACTCGCCGATCCCTCCGACGAGCCCGTAGCCGGACCGCCCGAGCCGCTCAACGATCTCGTGCAGGTCCTCGACCTCGAAGCAGAGGTTGCGGATCCCGATCTCGGTCGACATCGGTGCAGCCGTGCCCGTCGTGTGCTCGGGGTGGACGAAGCACGAGAGCTCGATGCTCGTCCCGCCTCCCGGCAGCCGCAGCGTGAGGATCTCGCTGCGGGAGCCGGGGATGCCGATGACCGTGTCGACGAACTCGCCCTCCATCGCCATGCGGTTCTCGCGCTCGAAACCGAGGCTCTCGAAGAAGGTGGCAGCCGCGTCGAGGTCGGAGACCGTGATCCCGACGTGGTCGAACAGTCGAATCCGTCCCATGGGTGCCATCCTCCGTCAGTGTCGTGGTGCCGGCACCTCGAGGACGGAGCCGATGACGCGTTCTCGACGCGCGCGAGCGGCTCATCCCTACGATGGGGACGTGGACCGCGCAGGGATCGAGCCCGTCTCGTCGACGGCTCCGGAGCTGGTCGGTTCGGTGATGATGACCCAGCAGTGGAGAGACCTGACGTTCCTGCACTGGGCGGTCGATCCGGACCTGGTCGCGCAGCGGATGCCACCAGGGGTCCGCCCGGACACGATCGACGGCGTCACCTACGTCGGGCTCATCCCCTTCCGGATGGTGGGAGCCGGAATTGCCCGCGGGCCGGGCGTGCCGTGGCTCGGCTCGTTCCTCGAGACCAACGTCCGGCTCTACTCGGTGGACGAGACCGGCCGCCGCGGGATCGTGTTCCTCAGCCTCGACGCCGACCGGGCGGCGGTCGTGGTCGGCGCGCGGGCGGCGTTCGCGCTGCCCTACCGCTGGGCTCGCATGCGGCACGGGCGCAGCGGCGACGTCCACTCCTACGACGCGCGGCTGCGGGCCCCCGGGTCACGCGCGCGCAGCCACATCGTGGTGCGTGCCGGCGCCCCCCGCCAGCCCACCACTCTCGACGAGTTCGTGAGCGCCCGGTGGGGCCTGCACGTCTCGGCCTGGGGCCGGACGCGGTACGTCCCCAACCACCACGAGCCCTGGCCGCTGCGCGAAGCGGAGGTGCTGGCGCTCGACGACGAGCTCATGGCCTCGGTGGGCCTTCCGGACCTCGCTTCGCGTGCTCCGGACCACGTGGCGTTCAGTCCCGGGGTGAGGACGCAGTTCGGCTTCCCCGGCGATGCGACTCGTCCGCGCCATCCCTGACGTCCCGGTGCGGCAACGCCGCCCTGCGGTGAGAGCCCTCGGTCAGGCGGTCTGCTCGCGCAGGTAGCGACCGAAGTGCGGCACGGTGAACGCGATCCGACCGCGCTCGCCCGAGTAGATGAGCCCCTTCTTGAGCAGGGCGTCCCGCGCCGGCGACAGCGACTGGGGCTTGCGGCCGAGCTGTGACGCCACATCGGCCGTGGGGACCGACTCGATGTCGTCGAGCTCCTCGACCCCACCCTCGGCGATGGCGACCGCGACGTCGGCCATCGCCCGGAGGTACTCGCGCTCCCCCGGCGTCGCCCGCTCGAACCGCGACCCGAAGAACCCGACGGCGAGCTCCGCCTCCGCCTCGGGGGCGGCGACCCGCACGTCGTCGGCGGTCACCGGCGACGCAGGGGCACGGTCCCAAGCCGCCTTGCCGTAGGCCTGGATGAAGTACGGGTAGCCGCCGGTCGCGGCATACATCGCGTCGAGGGCGTCCTTCTCGTAGGCCGCACCCTCCTCCTCGGCGGGCACGACCAGCGCCGCGTCCGCCGCCGCACGCGGGAGCCGGTCGATGCGCGAGTAGCGAAAGAGCCTCTCCGAGTACGACTTCGACGCCGAGAGCACCGCCGGAAGGTGCGGCAGGCCGGCCCCGACGACGATGACCGGCAAGCCCGACTGCGAGATCTCGTGGCAGGCCGCACACAGCGCCGACACGTCGTCGGGCCCCAGGTCCTGCATCTCGTCGATGAACACCGCGATCCCGCGACCGGTGTCGGCGGCGAGCCCGCCGATGTCGGTGAGCAGCTCGACGAGGTCGATCTCGATGTCGCCGGAGTCGGCACGTCCCGAGGCGGCCGGTGCGTCGATGCCCGGGTTCCAGCGCTCGCGCAGCTTGGCCCCCGACGGAGCGTCGCGCTGGGCGAAGGCCTTGATAACGCCGAGGACGTGCTGGACCTCGTGGTCGCTGGGGTGGCCGAGCTCGCGCACCGCCTGGTGCAGCGCCGACGACAGGGGACGGCGCAGCGACTGGTCGGGTCGCGCCTCGAGCTTGCCGGTCCCCCACTTGGCGCGAACAGCGGCTGACCGCAGCGCGTTGAGCAGCACCGTCTTGCCGACGCCGCGCAGTCCGGTGAGCACGATCGAGCGTTCGGGGCGACCCCGCCGCACGCGTTCGAGGACGACCTCGAAGGCGTCGAGCTGCTCGTCGCGACCGGCGAGCTCGGGCGGGCGCTGGCCGGCGCCGGGGGCGTAGGGGTTACGGATCGGGTCCACGATCGCACCGTATCCGCATCTCTAGGGCGGACGGCATACATCCAGATAACGTCGTATGCCGTGTCGCGCCCGGTGCCGTCGTCGCACGTCCGCACGACGCTGGGCGGTGCGCCGCGCCGCCCCCTCAACGCGCGGCGCACCGCCCTTCGAGGCGAAGAGTCGGCGACACCGCTGCGATTTCGCTGCGAATCCGCTGCGGTTTCCGGACCGGCCCGGATGTCAGTCGCTGGACGCCCGAGCCCGAGGACGACCGGTCACCGCAGCCAAGCGACCGGTCGGGTCACAAAACCCGCCCTTGGTCGACGTCGGCGGACCCGGTCGGTGACTACCCGGACGTAACCCAGAAAGGTCAGATCGGTCAGCACGTCGTCGTCTGATCGGAGTAGTCCATGGTTCGCCCAGAAGGTTCCGGAGCACAGGTCGACCGGCGCAAGTTCGTCGCCGGCGTCGGCGGGGTCGCGGGGCTCGCCGCCCTCGCCACCACCGCGGGCTCACAGCTGGGGACCGGCCCTGCCGCCGCCTCGCGACGCGGCGCCAGGTCGGCCGCGGCACCGGCCGACCCCCTCGCCCTGCTCAAGAAGATGCTCTCGTTCGACACCCAGAACTTCGGCAAGGGTGGCAACACTCGGCCGCACGCGGAGTGGCTCAAGTCGGTGTGGGACGCGGCCGGGGTGCCCGCCGAGATCATCGCGACACCGCAGCCCGACAACGTCCACCTCATCGCGCGGATCCCGGGGAAGGCCGGCTCGAAGGAGAAGCCGCTGCTCCTGCTCGGCCACTCCGACGTCGTGCCGGTCGAGCGGGAGAACTGGAGCGTCGACCCGTTCACGGGCACCGTCAAGGACGGCGAGATCTACGGCCGTGGCGCCCTCGACATGAAGGGCGCGAACGCCGCCTCGGTCTCCGCCCTGCTCCGTCACCTCTCCCAGGGCGCCGAGTTCGACCGCGACATCATCGTCCTCACCGACTGCGACGAGGAGGCCGGGAGCTACGGCTCGGGCTGGCTCGCGAAGGAGCACTGGGACAAGCTCGACTGCGGGATGGTGCTCACCGAGGGCGGGTGGTTCCTCGCCCAGTCCGACGGCACGACACCGATGCTCATCACCGTCACCCGCCAGGACAAGGTCTACTTCAACCTCGACCTGCGCGCCCGCGGCACCGCGACCCACTCGAGCAAGCCGATGCCGGACTCGGCGATCGTCGGCCTCTCCCGAGCGGTGTCCGAGCTCGGCGACCACAAGGCGCCCGTGGCGCTCACCGACGTCACGCGCGCCTACTTCGAGGCGCTCGCCCGCGCCACCGACGACCGCAAGCTCAGGAGCGCGCTGCGCCTCATGCTCAAGGCCCGCAGCCAGCGGTCCCTCGAGCGCGCCGCCGCCCTGGTCGTCAGGCTCTCCGACTACCCCTACCTCCACTCGGCGCTGCTGCGCACGACGATGGCCTTCGTCATCGAGGACGCTGGCTACAAGGAGAACGTCATCCCGTCCGAGGCCCACGTCCGGGTCAACTGCCGCGGGATCCCCGGCGGGCAGAAGCCGCGTGACTTCCTCGCGTCGATCCGCAGGCTCATGGACGAGCGCGACATCGAGGTGACCCTCGCGGGTGCCGAGGGCGAGACCGAGGAGCAGACGCTCGCCGCGCTCGACAAGCGGTGGGCCACCCCACCGGCCGACGTCAAGACCCCTCTGTTCAGCGGGATCTCACAGGCCGCGGTCAAGACCTACCCGGAGGCGGTCTTCACCCCGGCGCTCTTCGAGGCGGGCACGAGCCTTGGCCCGTGGCGCGAGAAGGGCATCCCGGGCTACGGCGTCTACCCCTACGTCATCGACAACGACCAGCTCATCGGGATGCACGGCAACGACGAGCGCATCTTCGTCGAGGCCCTCGCGACGGGCACCGACTTCATGTACGAGGTGTTCTCGCGCTTCCGGGTGTGACCGGAGAAGGAGCAGGTATGCCGTGGGGCACCGTTCGCGTGAACGGTGCCCCACGGCATACCCGGCTGTTGAGAGCGGGCGGCTCAGGGGACCTGCGGGTCGCTGCCGTCGGAGGTCTGCATCTCCTTGCCGGCGGCGTGCCAGGCGCGCATGCCACCGTCGAGGTTCGCGACCTCGTAGCCCTGCTGCTCGAGCCACGGCAGGGTGCGCGCCACCCGACCGCCGCTGCGGCAGGTGACGACGACGGTCTCGTCGCGCTCGAGGAACGGCGCGAGCTCGTCGACGCGGGCCGGCAGCTCGCTCATCGGGATGTGCACGGCTCCCGGGGCGTGGCCGCGGTCCCACTCGTCCTGCTCGCGGATGTCGAGGAGGACGGCGTCGTCGGCGAGGTCGGACGGCTGGACCTGGGGGAACTGGCTCATGCCTCCGACGGTACTTGAGGTGCACGCCCGAGCGCCTGTCGCATCAGTCGGCGTGCGTCTCGGCGGCGATGGTGTCGGCGACCTTCTGCTCGTCGGTGCGCGACGAGCGCAGCTGCCGTTGCGGCGCAGCCTGCTCCTGCTGGAGCCCCCGCACGCCGTCCTCGAGGACGAAGGTCGCCCGGGTGAACACGTCGGCGCCGGGCGTCGTCACCTGGGGCACGCACCGGAACCGGGCGGTCATCTCGGTCGGGGTGATCGTCGTCGAGACGTAGCCGCGCAGGTTGGTCCAGAACCGCAGGTTCGGGTTCCACGCCGCCCACGGGTGGGCGCCGTCGGCCTCGTCGTAGCCGTTGCCGCCCGACGTGATCGACGAGGTGATGAGCTCGGACCCGACCGGCTTGGCGCTGGCGGCCTCGTCGTAGTCGAGGTAGAGGTCGCTGGCCCAGTGGGCGTGGACGTCACCGGTGAGGACGACGGGGTTGCGGACGTCGGCGTCGACCCAGCCCTGGGTGATGCGCTGGCGCGAGGCGCGGTAGCCGTCCCACGCGTCCATCGACACGGTCGTCGCGGCGGTCGGGTCGTTGTCGCGCCGCCCGAAGAACACCTGCTGGCCGAGGATGTCCCAGCGGGCACTCGAGTCGCGGAACCCGTCGAGCAACCACTTCTCCTGCTCGAGCCCGGGAAGCGAGCGCGCCGGGTCGTCGGCGGCCGGGCAGTCCTTGTAGCCGTCGCCGCATGCCTGGTCGGACCGGTACTGGCGGGTGTCCATCATGTGCAGCGTCGCGAGGTCGCCCCACGCGCTGCGGCGGTAGAGGTCGAGGTCGGGGCCCGCGGGGACCGAGCGTCGTCGCAGCGGCATGTTCTCGTAGTACGCCCGGTATGCCGCGGCGCGCCTCTCGAGGAACCCGGGCTGCTCGACGGGGCGGTCGGCGAGGTCGTCGGCGTAGTTGTTGTCGACCTCGTGGTCGTCCCACACGACGAGCCACGGCGCGGCGGCGTGCGCCTCCTGGAGGTCGAGGTCGGTCTTGTACTGCGCGTGGCGCTGCCGGTAGCCGGCCAGGGTCTTGGTCTCCGGGCCGGCGTGGGTGCGGCCGATGCCGGTGCCGCCGCCCTCGTACTGGTAGTCGCCGAGGTGAAGGATGAGGTCGGGGCGCTCCTCGGCGAGGTGGCGGTAGGCCGTGAACCACCCCGCGGGGAGGTTCGAGCAGGACGCGAACGCCATGAGCAGCGACGACGGCGACGAGCCGGGGGCCGGTGTCGTGAGGGCGCGCCCCGACCGTGAGAGGTGCGGGCCGAGGCGGAAGCGGTACCAGTACTCGCGCGCCGGCCGGAGCCCACGCACCTCGACGTGCGCCGAGTGGGCCCACGCAGGGTCGGCCGTCACGGACCCGGCCTTCACGACGTTCGCGAACCGCTCGTCCGTCGCGACCTGCCAGTTGAGCTGGAAGCGCGAGGACGGCATACCTCCCAGCCCGTCTGCCGCGAGCGGGTCGAGCGCGAGACGGGTCCAGATGACGAAGCCGTCGGACTCCGGGTCGCCGCTCGCGACGCCGAGCGTGAAGGGGTCCGAGCGGGGGATGACGGCGGCCGCGGTGGGCCGGGCGTCGGCACGGGGCGCGGCGCCGGCGGCGGTCGCGGCTCCGGCGACGAGTGCGGCCGACCCGACGACGAGACCGGTGCGCAGGGCAGAACGGCGAGTGGTGTCCATGACGAACACCCTTGCGGCGCAGCGCGACCGGCGAACGGCGCTCAGGCGGCGATCGGGTGAACCGTGCGTCTGGGCCGCACCAAGAACCGCGCAGGCCGTCACTCGACCCGACTTTGTCGCGCTCGACCCGACCTGCCGACTCGGGTCGAGCCCAGCATTATCGGGTCACCCGATAATGCTGGGCCCCCGCGATGGCTATTTGAGGAACTTGCTCGTGCGCCGGTCGGCGAGCGGCTTGCCCCCGGTCTGGCAGGTCGCGCAGTACTGCAGCGAGGAGTCGGCGAACGACACCTCACGCACCGTGTCGCCGCACTCGGGGCAGACCTGACCCGTCCGGCCGTGGACCCGCATTCCCTGGCGCTTGGCGTCCTTGAGCTCGGCCGCGGGCTTGCCCGACGCGGCGAGGACCGCAGCGGACAGGGTCTCGCGCAACGCGGCATACAGGCGTTCGGTCTGCTCGTCGTCGAGCTTGGCCGCCATCGCGAAGGGCGACAGCTTGGCGACGTGGAGGATCTCGTCGGAGTAGGCGTTGCCCACCCCGGCGATGATGTGCTGGTCGCGCAGGACGCCCTTGACCTGGGCGTTGCGACTGCCGAGGATCTCGCGGAAGTCGCTGAGCGAGAACGAGTCCGCGAGCGGGTCGGGGCCCAGGGCGGCGATCCCGGGCACCTCGTCGGGCGAGGACACGATGTATGCCGCGAGCGACTTCTTGGTCCCGGCCTCGGTGAGGTCGAAGCCGGACCCGTCGGACATGCGCACCCGCAGCGCGATGGGTGACTTGCCCGGCCGCAGCCGCGTCTGCGACAGCGACTCGGACCAGCGCAGCCACCCGGCGCGGGCGAGGTGGAAGACGAGGTGCGTGCCACCGCAGTCGAGGTCGAGGAACTTGCCGTGCCGCGACACCGAGTCGACCGGCGCCCCGACGAGCGCCTCGGGTGGCGGGTTGAACGTCTTGAGCACCGAGATCGACCCGAGCTCGACGCCGGTCACGGCCAGGTCGGCCGTGCGCGACGCGAGGAAGTCGACGAGCGCCTGGACCTCGGGCAGCTCGGGCATGGCTTCACACTCCCCACATGTCGGAGGCCTCGAGCGCCCTGGCGCCGGCCTCGGGATCGGCGACGTCACCGTCGAGGATGGGCGCGACGAGCCGTGACAACGCATAGCCGTCGTGGGCCCGCACGACCGGCGCCGCGATGTCCTGCGTCGGAGCGGGCGCGAGGTCGTCGTTGGCGACCGGGAGGCCGTGCGAGAGGACCTGCTCGCCGACGCTCAGCTGGCGGATGGCGATGGCGCGCACCGAGTCCGGGCGTCGGGCCGCGAACTCGGTGTAGAGCTTGGGGTCGTTCTGCCCGTCGTCGCCGACGAGCAGCCACTTGACGTGCGGCAGCTCGCGGGCGAGGCGGGCGAGGGCCGACCGCTTGTGGTCCTGCCCCGACCGGAACCACCCCGTGTGCGTCGGCCCCCAGTCGGTGAGCAGCATCGGGCCCGGCGGGTAGCCGTTGCGTCGCAGGAACCGGGTGAGCGACGGCGCGGTGTTCCACGCGCCGGTCGACAGGTAGATGACGGGCATGCCCGGGTGCGAGTCCATGAGCTCGCGATAGAACGTCGCCATCCCCGGCACCGGGCTGCGCGTGCCCTCGGCCTTGACGAAGGTGTTCCATGCGGCGATGACCGGGCGCGGCAGCGACGTCGAGAGCACGGTGTCGTCGATGTCGCTCACGAGCCCGAAGGTCTGGCGGGTGCCGATGATGAGCACCGAGGCGGTGCGGGGGCGGGCCAGCGGCGAGCTGATCTCGACCTGGTGCCACCCGGGGCCGAGCCCGTGCCCGTGGACGACGATGTCGACCAGCCCCGACCGGTCGGTGCGACCGTCGATCTCGCGCTCGCCGATCCGGATCGTCACCGGCACGTCGATCGCGGGCGAGGTGACGAATGCCCGCCACCCGCGGGTCTCCTCCTCGGCCGACCTCAGCGACTGGACGCTGCCGGCGGCGTCACCCGAGGCAGCGCGCATCGGGTCGCGCGACATGAGGACCCGCGCAAGCACCCGGACGAAGCCGACGCTGCCGTAGCCGGTGTGCGGGACGATCTTGGTGCCCCAGCCGCGCTCGCGCAGGGTGTCGCTCTTGCGGCGGTTCCACGCGTCCTCCATCAGCGCGGCGAGGTGGGGACGGGCCATGCACCGACTGTAGTGGGCGACCCCGACGCGGCTGGGCGGCCCGAGTCAGCCGGTGGCGGTGTCGGCCTCGGTCGCCGTCGCCTCGGCCCGCCCGGTCACCCCGGCCACGACCTGCTCGGCGAGCACCTTGACCTTGACGTTGCGAGCCTGCGAGGAGGTGCGCAGCCAGTCGAAGGCAGCGTGCTCGTCGATCCCGCGCAGCGCCATGAGCACCCCCTTGGCCTGCTCGATGACGGCCCGGTTGGCCATCGCCTGCTCGAGCTGGCCGGCGAGGCGCCTCGCCCCGTCGAGCTCGGTCACCGCGACGATCGCGTCGGCGGCACGGGCGGCGGCGACCCGCGCGAGCGAGGCCTCGAACGCGTCGAAGGCGTGGGGCACGGTGCCGTAGAGGTTGAGCGCGCCCACGCACTGGGCACCGCTGAGCAGGGGCAGCGCCATGAGCGAGCGCATCCCGTCCTGGCGCACGGCCTCGGCGAAGAGCGGCCACCGCTCGTCGGCGTCGCCGTCCGCCCCGATGGTGGCGACGACCTCGGTGCGCTCGCGCGCGGCCTCGAGGCAGGGGCCCTGGTCGAGCTGGTACTGCACGGCGTCGATCTCGAGCGTCGTCACGGTCGTGTAGGCCGCGGTGCTCGCGCGGCCGTCGACGAGCAGGGTCACGCCGACCTCGTCGCAGCCCGTGACGTGGGTGCGGACCGCGTTCACGACCCGCGTGAGGTAGTCGCTCAGCTCGTCCACCGACGCGAGGACACCGGAGACGTCGCTCAGCAGGTCCTCGTGCGGGTGCGAACCGGCCTTGATGTCGATCATGCGCTCTCCTCGATCCAAACGTCGGGGCCAGTATCACCCGCGACCACGGCCCCGACGCAAGAGCCTCCGGCTGCGAGGATGCGGCGGTGGTCGACGACGCACAGGTGGACGCGGACCGGGTGCTCGACGCCTTCGGTGCCCGGTGGACCCTCGACACGTCCGCGCTCGTCCCGGCCGCCCGCGAGCGCCTCGACCGGCTCTGGGCGCGGTGCCGCGTCCCGGGCGTCGACGGGTCCGCCGCCGGCGTCGAGCCCTTCGTCGTCACCGACCCGGACCCGTATGCCGTCTCGCGCGCGATCACGCTGGCCTCCCTCCGCCGTCGGCGCGGCACGGCGGTGCTGCTCCACGCCGCCGGCCTCGAGTCGCGGGGGCGCGCCGTGGCGCTCGTCGGGCCGTCGGGCGCGGGCAAGTCCACAGCGGCCCTGGTGCTGGGCCGCGAGCTCGGCTACCTCAGCGACGAGACGGTGGCGGTCGAGCCCGACGGCATCGTCTCGCCCTATCCGAAGCCGGTGTCGGTGGTCACCGACCCCGGCGCCCCGTGGGACAAGCACGAGGAGGGTCCCGACGCCCTCGGGCTGCGGGAGGTGGGCGGGACGGCATACCTGCAAGCGGTCGTCGTCCTCGAACGCGACCCGGTACGAGAGGTGCCGGAGCTCGCCCCGCTCCCCCTGGTCGACGCGGCGATCGCGGTCATCGCGCAGTCGTCGTCGCTGACGCTGCTCGACCGCCCGCTGCACCGGTTGGCCGAGCTGCTGAGCCGGTCGGACGGGCCGTACGTCCTGCGCTACGGCGAGATCGCGCACTGCGTCGACCTCGTGCGGGACCTGCTCGAGGACCGCGAGCGCCCGCCCCGCGAGCCGTGGACCACGACGCCGGGATCCACCACGCACGCGGACACCCACGCGCCGCGTCCTGCGGGCACCCTGACCCGGGCACCGTGGCATGACGCCCTCCACGGCGAGGGCGGTTCGGTCGTGCTCGTGGGCGAGGACGTCGTCCGCCTGGGCCCGGTCGGGGAGGTCGTCTGGACCGCCGCCGAGGCCGGGATCGGCGTCGACGAGGCCGTCGAGGCGGTGGTCGCCGCGCTCGGCGAGCACCCCGACGCCGACCGGCTCGTGCGCGAGCGGCTCGACGAGCTGCTGCGCACGGGGGTCCTGCTCAGCCGCTGAGCGGTGGGCGCCGGGCCGGCAGCAGGCACATCTCGTTGCCGGACGGGTCGGTCATGACCTGCCACGGCAGGTCGCCCCAGTCGTGCTCGTAGTGCCCACCGCCGAGGTCGAGCACCCGCTGGGCGGTCTCGTCGGCGTCGTCGCCGGTCTCGAGCCGGATGTCGAGGTGGACCCGGTTCTTGAGCGAGGGGTCCTTCGCCCGCGGCTCGGGGCACAGCTCGAGCAGCGGCCCACGCCCGCTCCCGTGGCGCAGCGCCCCGGGCATGGCACTGTCGACCGGCACCCACCCGGACAGCTCGGACCAGAAGGCGAGGTCGCGCTCGACGTCGGCGCTGTCGAGCGGCAACGACGACAATGGCCCTGACACGGCATACTCCGGGCGCGCCTCCATGACGCAGAACGGGTTGCCCTCGGGGTCGGCGAGGACGACCCAGGGCACGTCGCGCTGTCCGATGTCGAGGTGGCGGGCGCCGAGCGAGAGGGCGCGCTCGACGACGGCCGCCTGCTCCTGCGCCTCCCCGCCGGAGACCTCGAGGTGCAGCCGCGGGCTCGGCCGGGGTGGCTCGGTGACGAGCTCGAAGCACAGGTCGAGCGAGGGTCCGTCCGGGACCTCGAGCCGGGTCTCGTAGCTCGCGTCCTCGTCGGTGAGGGTCGAGCAGCCGAGCAACGCCTCCCAGAACCGTCCGAGGCGGCGCGGATCGCGGGCGTCGACGACGACGTTCTCGAGGTACATGCCTCCTGCCTACCGTGCGCCCGGCCCGTCGACAAGGTGTCACCCGGCGTTCACCGCGGTGTCGGACCCCGGGCTCGTGCGCTCCATAGCGTCGACGACGGCCGGTTCCCCGCTGGCCTGCCGGCCGGACTCCAACCGGCCCCCTGCCCCCGACGAAGGAACCGACGTGACGACTCCCGCCCGCCTGCTCCCGCTGTTCACCCGATCGCACGAGGGTGGCCGCAGCTCGATGACCTGCCAGTACCGCTGCGGCAACGCCTGCGACCAGGACGTGCCCAACACCTCCGACAACGCGTACTTCGGCGACCTCGTCGCCGAGGGGGTGTCGCGTCGCCTCGCGCTGCGCGCCGGTGGCGCCGGTGCCGCTCTGGTCGGCCTCACGGCCTGGGGTATGCCGTCCGTCGCGGCTGCGCCGTCGGCTGCATCTGCCGCTCCGGGCGACGGAGCCAAGGGCCGCGGCAGGGACCACGGGCTGGGGTTCACCGGCATCGCCCCCACCCCCGCCACGGTCGACGCCGTCAAGGTGCCCGAGGGCTTCGCGTGGGCGCCGATCATCTCGTGGGGCGACCCGTTGTTCAAGGACACCCCGGCGTTCGACTTCGACAACCAGACTGCTGCCGCCCAGCGCGCGCAGGCCGGCTACAACTGCGACTACACGCAGTTCATGCACGGCGGCCCGGGCAACAAGGGCGCCCACAAGGGGCTGCTCGCCTTCAACAACGAGTACACCAACGACGAGCTGATGTTCCGCGGCGTCACGTCCTCGGCCGACCTCACCGGCGACCAGCTCGAGGTCGTCCTCGCGGCCCACGGCATCACCATCACCGAGGTCGAGCGGCGCAACGCCGGCTCGCCGTGGCGCTGGGTCCAGGGCGGCAAGCGCAACCGTCGCATCCACACCGACACCCCCTTCGCGGTCGACGGCCCGGCCGCCGGCTCGGTCCACCTCCGCACCTCGCAGGACCCGACCGGCGAGCGCGTCCTCGGCACGCTCAACAACTGCGCCGGCGGCGAGACCCCGTGGGGCACCTACCTGTCGGGCGAGGAGAACGTCAACCAGTACTTCAACGCCACCGGCGCCCCCGACCCGCAGGGCAGGCTCAGGCGCTACGGCATCACGTCGGGTGGCCGCGGCTGGGAGCGGGTGCGTGACCGCTTCTCGGTGGTCACCGAGCCCAACGAGGTCAACCGGTTCGGCTGGATCGTCGAGGTCGACCCGCAGGACCCGACGTCGACGCCGGTCAAGCACACGGCCATGGGTCGCTTCAAGCACGAGGGCGCCACGGTGACCCTCACCGCGGACGGGCGCGTCGCGGCATACATGGGAGACGACGAGCGGTTCGACTACATCTACAAGTTCCTCTCCAAGGGCACGTACAAGGAGGGCGACAAGAAGCGCAACATGCGCCTGCTCTCCGAGGGCGACCTCTACGTCGCGAAGCTCTCCGGTGACGGCGCCGCAGACGGTGAGTACGACGGCACCGGCCAGTGGCTCCCGCTCGTCGTCGGTGGCGTGTCCAAGGTGCCCGGCTTCACGGTCGAGGAGGTCCTCATCTGGACGCGCCTGGCCGCGGACAAGGTCGGCCCGACCAAGATGGACCGGCCCGAGGACGTGCAGCCCAACCCGGTCAACGGCCGCATCTATGCCGCGATGACCAACAACACCTCCCGCACCCCCGCCCAGATCGACGAGGCGAACCCGCGCGCCACCAACAAGCACGGCCACGTCACGGAGTTCACCGAGGCGGGCGGCGACCACGGCGCGCTGACCTTCACCTGGAAGATCGTGCTCGTCGCCGGTGACCCCAGCGACCCGCAGACCTACTTCAACGGCTACGACAAGAGCGAGGTCAGCCCGATCAGCTGCCCCGACAACGTCGCCTTCGACGCGACCGGCAACCTGTGGATCTCGACCGACGGCATGCCGGGGACGCTCAACCACTGTGACGGCCTCTACGTCATGCCGCTCGAGGGACGTGACAAGGGCCGGCTCCAGCAGTTCCTCTCGGTGCCGGTCGGAGCCGAGACCTGCGGGCCGACGATCCTGGGTCCCGACTCGGTCATCGTCGCCGTGCAGCACCCCGGCGAGGTCACGGGTGCGAGCCCCGACAACGTCGTCTCGCAGTTCCCGTACCGCGGCGACGGACAGCCCCGCCCGTCGGTGATCCACGCCTACCGCCGCCACGGCCGCTGAGGCCCCGACTTCTTGCCCGGTTGGGACGGGCGAGCGCCAGCGAGCGTGTCCCAACCGGGCAATACGTCGATCAGGTTCCGCGTGTCGGGGGGCGGGTCTACGTTGAGATCCATGGCGACGACACTCAACCCCTACATCCAGTTCCAGGACAACGCCCGCGAGGCCATGGAGTTCTACAAGGACGTCTTCGGCGGCGATCTCACCGTCTCGACGTTCGGTGACTTCGGTGGCGGCGACCCGGAGCACCAGGCGCCCGCCGACGGCGTCATGCACGCCCAGCTCGTGGCGCCGGGCGGCCTCACCCTCATGGCCTCCGACACCCCTCCCGGCATGACCTTCTCGGGTGGGTCCCAGATCGCGATCAGCCTCTCCGGCGACGGTGACGAGCTCCGCGGCTACTGGGACAAGCTCTCCGAGGGCGGCCAGGTGCAGGTGCCGCTCGAGAAGCAGATGTGGGGCGACGAGTTCGGCATGTGCGCCGACAGGTTCGGCATCGGCTGGATGGTCAACATCGCCGGCGACCAGCCCGCGGCGGAGTGAGCCTCCCTCCCGGACAGTCCCGTATGCCGTTGGCTCGCCTCGTCGAGACGGCGGAGGCGCTCGCGGCGACCAGGTCGCGTACCGCCAAGACCGAGCTCCTCGCCGGGCTCCTGCGTGACCTCGGGCCCGATGAGGCCGAGGCTGCCGTCGGGCTGCTCCTCGGCCGGCTGCGTCAGGGATCGATCGGCCTCGGATACCGCACGGTCGGTGCGGCCCGCACGGCCGCGGAGCCCGCCGCCGAGCCGTCGCTGTCGGTGAGCGACGTCGACGCCGTCCTCGACACGATCGCCGGGCTCGGTGGCTCGGGCTCCGCCGGAGCGCGCAACGACGAGCTCGTCGTCCTGTTCTCGCGCGCCACGGCGGCCGAGCAGGACCACCTCGTACGCGCCATGACCGGTGAGATGCGCACCGGCGCCCTCGAGGGGGTGCTCACCGACGGGCTGGCCCGCGCGGTCGGGCTGCCGCTCGCCGACGTCCGCCGGGCCGTCATGCTCAGCGGCTCGCTCGCCGGCACCGTCCGCGCCGCACTCGCCGACCCCAGCACCGTGGCCGGGATCGGGCTCGCCGTGCTCACCCCCGTGCAGCCCATGCTCGCCTCGACCGCTGCCGACGTCGGCGCCGCCCTCGAGGTCACCGGTGAGGCGTCGGTCGAGCACAAGCTCGACGGCGCCCGGATCCAGGTGCACCGCAGCGGCTCCGACGTCCGCATCCACACCCGGTCGCTCGCCGACATCACCTCGCGGGTCCCCGAGATCGTCGAGGTCGCCCTGTCGCTGCCGGTCGAGTCGGTCATCCTCGACGGCGAGACGCTCATGCTCGACGACGACGGGTCGCCGCGCCCGTTCCAGGACACGATGAGCCGGTTCGGCACCGACGAGAGCGGCGCCGAGCAGGAGCAGGCCCGGGTGCTCGCACCGCGGTTCTTCGACGTGCTCCACCTCGACGGCGAGGACCTCATCGACCGGCCCCTGCGCGAGCGGCTCGAGGCCCTCGAGAGGATCGCGCCGGCATACCGGATCGAGGGTGAGGTGACCACGGACCCCGCCGTCGCGGACCGCATCTCGCGCGAGGCGCTCGCCGCCGGCCACGAGGGCGTCATGGTCAAGGGCATCGACTCGACCTATGCCGCCGGGCGCCGCGGCAAGCACTGGGTCAAGGTCAAGCCGGTCCACACCTACGACCTCGTCGTGCTCGGGGTCGAGCGTGGGTCCGGCCGGCGCCAGGGGTGGCTGTCCAACCTCCACCTCGGCGCCCGCGACCCCGAGGGCGAGTTCGGTCCCGAGGGCGGGTTCGTCATGGTCGGCAAGACCTTCAAGGGGCTCACCGACGAGCTGCTGCGGTGGCAGACCGAGACCTTCCCCGAGCTCGGCACGGACGACAACGGCTGGGCACTCATGATGCGGCCCGAGGTCGTCGTCGAGATCGCCATCGACGGGGTGCAGCGGAGCTCGCGCTACCCGGGCGGTGTGGCGCTGCGGTTCGCCCGGGTCAAGCGCTACCGCGTCGGTGACGACGCCAAGCCCGCCGGCGAGGCCGACACGATCCAGTCGCTGCGAGCCCTGCTGCGCTGACCCCCGCCACGGTCCTGCCGGAACCGGCCCGGCGCGGGTCGGGGCGCGCCCATACTCAGGTGTGACCGGTCCGCCCCCGACCGACGTTGCGTCCCGGCTGTCGGTCGAGACCGCTGCGACACTGCCCGCGGGTCGGGTTCTCGTCGAGCTGGGGTCGCGCGCCTCGGGCCTGACCTCCGACGAGGTGGCCCTGCGGGCCGCGGCGGTCGGCCCCAACGCCGTGCGCTCCCACCACGCGAGCCCCTGGTCCGTCCTCGCCCGCCAGCTCGACAGCCCGCTGCTGTGGCTGCTGCTCGCCGCCGCGGCCGTGTCGGCGCTCGTGGGCGAGGCGCCGGATGCCGTCATCATCGGCCTCATCGTCGCGGCCTCGGTCGGGCTCGGCTTCGCCAACGAGTACCGCGCCGAGCGCGCCGCCGAGGCCATGCACTCCGGGATCCGGCACGAGGTCGCGACCCTGCGCGACGGGAGGGCCGTCACCGTCGCCGTGACGCACCTCGTGCCGGGCGACGTCGTGAGGCTCGGCGTGGGCGCCATCGTGCCCGCCGACGTGCGGGTCCTGTCCGCGAACGACCTCGCGTGCGACGAGTCGATCCTCACGGGCGAGTCGGCACCGGCGGAGAAGTCCGCCGACCCGGTGGCCGGTGGCACGCCGCTGGCCGAGCTGTCGTCGTGCCTGTTCATGGGGACGGTCGTCCACGAAGGGTCGGCGGAGGCCGTGGTCGTCGCGATCGGCGGCAGGACGCAGTTCGGCCGGATCGCGGTCGGACTCGGCGAGCGCCACCCCCGGACCGAGTTCCAGCGCGGCCTCGTCCGCTTCTCGGGGATGCTCGCCAAGGTCGGTGGCGTCCTCAGCGCCACGATCTTCGTGACGAACGTCGCCCTCGGGCGGCCCGTCATCGACGCCGTCCTGTTCTCGCTCGCCGTGGCCGTGGGCATCACGCCTCAGCTGCTGCCTGCCGTGGTGTCGACGAGCCTGGCCACCGGGTCGCGCCGCCTCGCGGACAAGAAGGTGCTCGTCAAGCGTCTCGTGTGCATCGAGGACCTCGGCGACATCGACGTGCTCTTCACCGACAAGACCGGCACGCTGACCGACGGGCACCTCAGCTTCGACCGGGCGGTGGGCCCGGCGGGTGACGCGAGCGCCGACGTGCTCGTGCTCGGCCTGGTGTGCAACGAGGCCACACCCGACGGCGACACGGCCGTGGGCGGCAACTCGCTCGACGTCGCCCTGTGGGAGGCGCCGGGTGCCGGCGCCGACCTCGTGCGCGGCTTCCGCCGGGTGGCCATCGCCCCCTTCGACCACCGGCGGCGGTGTGTCTCGGTACTCGCCGACCACGACGGTGGGCGCCTCCTCGTCACCAAGGGCGCCCCCGAGACCGTTCTCGAGCGCTGCACCTCCGTCACCGACGACGCCCTACGCCTCCTCGAGGCCGAGTTCGGTGCCGGGCACCGGGTCGTCGCCATCGCCACCAGGCCGGCGCCCGGCGCCACCGCGATTACCGCCGACGACGAGGCCGGACTGACGCTCGCGGGCTTCCTCGTCTTCCTCGACCAGCCGAAGCCGTCGGCCGCTGCCTCGCTGGACCGGCTCACCGGCCTCGGGATCACGGTCAAGATCGTCACGGGCGACAACCCCAGGGTCGCCGAGACGGTCTGCCGCACGCTGGGGCTGACCTCCGGCGGGACGCTCACGGGCGCCGACCTCGACGCCATGGACGACGCCGAGCTGTCCGCCGCGGTGGCGGGCACGACGATCTTCGCCCGCGTCAGCCCGGAGCAGAAGGCCCGGATCCTCCGGGCCCAGCGCGGGGCCGGCTCGGCCGTCGCCTTCCTCGGCGACGGTGTCAACGACGCCCTCGCGCTCCACCACGCGGACGTCGGCATCTCCGTCGACTCGGCCACGGACGTCGCCAAGGACGCCGCCGACATCATCCTGCTCGACCGCGACCTCGACGTCCTGGCCGACGGGGTCGCCGAGGGTCGGCGGATCTTCGCCAACACCATCAAGTACGTGCTCATGGGCACGTCGTCGAACTTCGGGAACATGTTCAGCGTCACCGTCGCCGCCGCGTTCCTGCCGTTCCTGCCGATGCTGCCGTTCCAGATCCTGCTCAACAACCTGCTCTACGACGCCGGCCAGATGACCATCCCTACCGACCGGGTCGACGAGGAGCAGCTGGCGCGTCCCTCGCACTGGGACATCGGCTTCGTCCGCCGGTTCATGGTGCGCTTCGGACCGATCAGCTCGGCGTTCGACTTCGCGACGTTCGCAGTGATGCTGTGGGCCTTCCACGCGAGCGCGCCCGAGTTCCGCTCCGGCTGGTTCGTCGAGTCCCTGGCCACCCAGACCCTCATCGTGTTCGTCATCCGCACCCGCCGCGTCCCCTTCTTCCGGAGTCGTCCGTCGAGGCCACTCCTCCTCTCGGTGCTCTGCGTGGTGGCCCTCGGCACCGTCATCCCGGCGAGCCCGGTCAACGACGCCCTGGGCTTCGCCCCCCTGCCCGCGGCGTTCTTCGCCGTGCTCGCGGCCTTCGTCGTCGCCTACCTCGCTGCCGTCGAGGTCGCGAAGTACGCGTTCTACCGGGCCACCTCCCCCACGACGGCGCAGCCGCTGCAGCGCGACCACGAGCACCGGGTCCACCGCCTCTCGGCGCGCTGGAGCCACCACCGGCCGCTGCCCACCCGTGCCGGGGCCGACACCAAAACGCCGCTCCGTTCGTTGCCCCGGTGACGGGCCGCGACCTCGCGAGCCCGACCCATCCCCGCACCCGACCGACTCCGAAGAGACCTTGTGGCCACACCGACTCCTTCGCTGACCCGCCTCGACGCCCCCGGCACGCCCGGCTCCGTCATCCTCATGCTCCACGGCGGCAAACCCCGCTCCCACGACCTCGTCGACAACCGGAGCGCCTCGTGGCAGCGCTCGGCCTGGATGGCCCGCGCCATCGAGGGCCGGGCCCACGAGGCCGGGGCGAGCGTGTGGCTGCTGCGCTACCGCGAGCGCGGCTGGAACGGCGGTGGTGACCGCACCGAGGACGCCCGCGCCGCCCTCGACGAGGTCCGCGCCGCACACGGACGCGTGTCCGTCGTCCTGCTCGGCCACTCGATGGGCGCCCGCGTCGCGGTGCACGTCGCCGACCACCCGTCCGTCACCGGCGTGGTCGCCCTCGCGCCGTGGTGGTCCGAGGCCGACCCCGTGCGACGGCTGGCCGGTCGCACGCTCATCGCCGCCCACGGCCGTCGCGACCGGATCACGTCGTTCACGCACACCCGCCGGTTCGTCGAGCGGGCGAGGTCGGTCGCGACCTCCGCCGAGCTCGTCGACATGGGCATGCTCGGCCACTACATGCTCGGCCGGGCCGACCGGTGGAACGAGGTCGCCGTCGAGTCCTCGCTCCGCATCCTGGCGCCGGGCACCCGCACCCCCACCGACTGACTGCCGGTCGACCGGCGCGTCCGGCGCGTCAGGCGCGTCAGGCGCGTCAGGCGGAGAGGACCGAGGCCGGGGTCGTCGTCGCCGCGGTGACGACGTCGGACTCGGGCAGGCCTGCGACGTCGACGGCCCAGCGGACGCAGTCGGCCAGGGTCGAGGTCGACCCGGCGATCGAGCCGCGTCCCGACCCTCCGTCGGCCAGCCGGGCGACGCCCGAGGCCACCTCGACGTCGAGCGTGCCGATCGTGTAGGCGCCGTCGCCGAGCCCGGTCGCCGCCATCGCGTCGGACACGAGCGCGACCCGCTCCGGCCCGACGGTCTCGAACACCATCCGCACGACGTCGGGTGCCACGTGCACGCCGTCGGCGATGAGCTCGACGACGCAGTCACCCCTCGCCGCGGAGGCGAGCGCCGCCGCGACGGGACCACCCGCGCGGTGGTGGAAGGCCGGCATACCGTTGAAAAGGTGGGTCACGAGCGGGGGGCGACCACACGCGTCCGCGATCGCGGCCAACGCGTCGGCGACGACGCTCGCGGGAGCGTCGGTGTGGCCGACCGCGGGGAGTATGCCGTGTCGCGCGAGTGCCGCGACCAGCTCACCCGAGCCGGGACGCTCGGGCGCGAAGGTCCACTGCACCAGGGCATCGGGCACACCGGCCTCGGCGCAGGTGGCGACGAGCGCCTCGACGAGCCGGAGGTCGGGGTCGGTGAGGACCGACGGGTCGTGCGCCCCGCGGCGCTCCTCCGAGAGGAAGGGCCCCTCGAGGTGGATGCCCGCGATCTCGCCACGGGCGACGAGCGGCGCCAGGGTCGCCACCTGGGCGACGAGGGTGTCCGGCGTGCCCGACACGAGCGAGGCGACGAGCGAGCCCACCCCGGCGGCGCGGTGGTGCGCCGCGGCCGCCGACGAGCCCGCGGTGTCGCGGCCGAACTCGTGCCCGAGCGCGCCGTGGCAGTGCAGGTCGACGAGCTGGGCCGAGGTCACGCCACCAGCCTAGGACTCACTTCACGGAGCCGGCGGTGAGACCGCCGACGAGGTGCTTCTCGATGACCGCGAAGAGGATGACGACCGGCACGACGGCGATGACCGACGCCGCGAACAGCTGGTCCCAGTTCTGCTCGTAGCCCGTGACGTAGGACCGGAAGCCGACGGTGAGCGGCTTCTTGGAGTCGTCGATCATGAGCGTGAGCGCGACGACGTACTCGTTCCAGGCCGCGATGAACGTGAAGATCGTCGCCGTGACCAGCCCGGGGAGGGTGAGCGGCAGCATGATCTTGCGCAGCGACTGCCACCTCGTGACGCCGTCGAGCAGCGCCGCCTCCTCGACCTCGGTCGGGATCGAGCTGAAGAACCCGTGCAGGATCCACACCGCGAACGCGAGGTTGAACGCCGCGTTGGTGAGGATGAGCGCGCCGTAGGTGTTGATGAGGTTGAGCTCGAAGAACTCGCGGTAGAGCCCGACGACGAGGGCGGTCGGGGAGAACATCTGGGTGACGAGCACGAGGAGCAGGAACGGCGTGCGACCCGGGAACCGGTAGCGAGCCGTCATGTAGGCCGCGGGCACGGAGACGAGCATGACGACGACGGTCGACGCAAAGGCCACGAGCAGCGACGTGCCCAGCCACGACCGGAACCGCTCGTCGCCGAGGACGTCGGAGTAGGTCGACCACTGCCACACCTGCGGCAGGAACGACGGCGGCGTCGCCTTGTTGTCCGACGAGGACCGGAGCGAGCCGAGCACCATGACGACGTAGGGCGCGAGGAAGGCGAACGCCAGCAGCATGCCAGCGGCCGAGAGCACCCAGCGGCGGCGCGAACCCGTTGCGGGAGAGGTCACTTGGTCTCCTCTCGCCAGTTGACGATCTTGAGGTAGACCGCGACGACCAGCAGGATGAGCAGGACGTTGATGACGCCCGCGGCGGCAGACATGCCCACGTCCTTCTCCTGGCTCTTGAAGGCCAGCTTGTACATGAACGTGATCGTCGTGTCGTGCAGGTAGCCCGGGTTGCGGTCGTTGAGCGTGTAGACGATCGGGAAGCTGTTGAAGACATAGATGACGTTGAGGACCGTGGCGACGAGCAGCGCCGGGCGCAGCAGGGGCAGGGTGACCTGCCGCCAGCGCTGCCACGGCGAGGCGCCGTCGACGACGGCGGCCTCCTGCACGTCGTCGGGGATCGCGTTGAGCCCGGCGATGAAGACGAAGATCGTGAACGGCAGCGACACGAACACGCCGACGAGCACCATCGAGGCCATCGTCCAGGAGTCGTTGCCGAGGAAGTCGATCGACGTGTCGATGATCCCGAGGGACTTGAGCGCGTGGTTGATGAGGCCGTAGTTGTAGTCGTAGAGCAGGACGAACAGCTGCGCGGTGATGACGAGCGAGGCCGCCCACGGCACGATGATCGCCCACCGCACGAACCGCCGCCCCGGGAAGCTCTTGACGAGGAACTGCGCGAGCCCGAGCGAGATGACGATGGTCAGCGCGACCACCGCGACGACCCAGACGAGGGTGTTGGTGAGCACCGTCCCGAGGTCGGGGTGCTCGAGGACGTTGGTGTAGTTGCGCCAGCCGGCCGCGCCCTTGCGCAGCCCGGTGATGGAGTACTCGCTGCGGGACGCCTGGAAGAGCATCACCGCCGGGAAGAGCACGACCCCGAGGATGAGCGCGAGCGCGGGGGCGAGCCACGCGAGGGCGACGAGCGGGCGGACGCGCCCCACGGCATACGAGGACCTCGTATGCCGTGGGGCGCGGGAGACGTCCTGGCTCACTTCTGCGATTCAGCCGTCTTCTGGAGGGTGTCGAGCACGGCCTTGGGGTCGCCGCCCATGGCACCGCCGAGGTTCTGCTGGACCGCGAGCTTGACCTTGTCCCACGTGGGGTCGTCGGTCGGGGTGAGCTGCGCGTTGGGGAGGGTGTCGAGGTAGACCTTGAGCTTGTCATTGCTCTTGAACTTCTCGACGCCGGTCTTGGTCACCGGGAGGAAGCCCTCCTTCTCGATGAAGGTGTTGATCTGGTCGGGCTGGTAGTAGAGCTCGTAGAACGCCTTGACGGCCTTCTCGTTGCCCGGCTTCTTGAACGCCATGAGGTAGTCGGTGACGCCGAAGGTCTTGCTGTCGGAGCCGTCGTTGCTCGGGAACGGCGCGACGACGTAGTTGACCTTCTTGTCGGCGTCGAGCGCCGCCGCGAGCGGGCTGAAGCCGACGATCATTCCGGCCTTGCCGGACTTGAAGAGGTCGAAGGCGTCGGCGCGGTTGGTGCGGGCCGGGTTGTTCTGGGTGAGCTTGGCGTCGGTGAGCTTCTTGAGGAAGGTCAGCGTCTCGACGTTCTTGGCCGAGTTGATCGCCCAGGAGTCGCCGTCCTTCCACGCGCCGCCGTTGTTGAACAGCCACATCGAGAACTCGCCCTGGCTCTCCTCGGGTCCGAGGGGGAGGGCGTAGCCGGCGTTGCCACCCGGCAGCGCCGCGATCTTCTTCGCGTCCTCCTCGAGCTCGGTCCACGTCTTCGGCGGGGCAGCGATGCCGGCCTGCTTGAAGAGGTCGGCGTTGTAGAACAGGGCGCGGGCGCTGGAGAGGTCCGGGAAGCCGTAGAACTTGCCGTCGTAGGTGCCGTACTTGACGAAGGTCTCGAGGATGTCGGACTTCACCGAGTCGGGGAGCACCGTGGACGCGTCGTGGAGGAGGCCGTCCTTGGCGTAGCTCGCGTAGGCGTTGAGGTTGAGGATGTCCGGAGCCTGGTTGTTCTGGATCATCGTGGAGGACTGCTGGTCGATGTTGTCCCAGCTGACGACCTGCACCTCGAGGGTGTAGCCCGTCTTCTCCTTGTAGGTCTTGGCGAACGCGTCCCAGAACGCCTTGGTGTTGTCCTTGGAGTACTCGGCCGCGACGAGCTTGATCGTCTTGACCTCGTCGCCCCCGCCGCTCTTGTCGCCGCCGCTGGCGTCGCCGGCTCCCGAGCCACCGCCGCAGGCGCTCGCGAACAGCACCGCGAACGCGGCCCCCGCGACGAGTGCGGACTTCCTTGTCGACCTCATGACTCTCCCATCAGCTCCCGGTCTCCCCGGGCGCGCCTGTGCGCCCGGACCGGCTGGGAGCCAACGTAGGTCGTGAAAGGGTTCCGTGCAATGGTGCTCGCGCGTCAAATTCTTCCGTGACCGGAACGTCACTCGGAAGCAAGTGCCGCCTCGATGTCGCCGGTGAGGGACTCGGGCTTGGCCGTCGGGGCGTAGCGCTCGATGACGCGGCCGTCGCGACCGATGAGGAACTTCGTGAAGTTCCACTTGATCTTGCTGCCGAGCAGGCCACCCTTCTCCTGGCGCAGCCACTCGAAGAGCGGGTGGGCGTCGTCGCCGTTGACGTCGACCTTCTCGAACATCGGGAAGGTCACGCCGTAGTTGCGCTGGCAGAACTCGCCGATCTGCTGCGCGTCACCGGGCTCCTGGCCACCGAACTGGTTGCAGGGGAAGCCCAGCACGACGAGCCCGGCGTCTCCGTGCTCCTTCCAGAGCTGCTCGAGACCCTCGAACTGCGGGGTGAAGCCGCACTCGGAGGCGGTGTTGACGACGAGGACGACCTTGCCGGCATAGGCACTGAGGTCCTGCGGTGCCCCCTCGAGGGTGGTCGCGGTGAAGTCGGAGAGGGTCTGCTCGGTGCTCTGTGCGGTCATGTGCCGACCCTAGGCGCAAGGGTGGCTCGATCTCACACGCAGTGCACGGTGGTTCCGCTCTCACGCAGCAGCGCGACCTGCGGGTGGTCCTCGGCGGCCGTCGTGACGAGCGTGGTGACCCGGTCGGCGTCGCAGATGACGGTGAACGCGCGCTGCCCGAGCTTGGCCTCGGAGGCGACGACGACGACCTCGGTCGAACGCTCGACCATGAGCCGGGAGACCGCGGCCTCGTCCTCGTGCTCGCAGGTCGCACCCTCGCGGCTCGACAGGCCGTTGACCCCGAGGATGGCGACGTCCGGCCAGAGCTGGCCCAGGCCGGCCATCGCGAGGGGTCCGGTGACCTCGTAGGACTCCGGGCGCGGGATGCCGCCCAGGCTGACGCACCGGACGTGCGGGCGCAGGACGGCCTCGACGGCGATGTTGAGGGCGCTCGTGACGAGGGTGAGGCCGGTCGCCTCGAGGTCGTCGCGCGCGGTGAGCCGGCGCGCGACGGCGGTGGTCGTCGTCCCGCCGTTCATCGCGACGACGGCACCGGGGGCGACGAGGTCGGCCGCCGCCGCGGCGATCCGCTCGAGGTCGGAGTCGTGCTGGCTGGAGCGGTAGCGGTAGGGCAGCTCGTAGGCGACACCGGTCGCGACGACCCCGCCGTGGTTGCGGCTCACGAGCCGGCGCCGGGCCAGCTCGGCGAAGTCGCGGCGGATCGTCGCCTCGCTCACGCCCAGCTGTCCGGCCGCGTCGCCCACCGTGAGCCGCCCGTGCGTGGCGAGCAGGTCGAGGATCGACGAGAGCCGGGAGGGTGAGGACATGGCTGGACTGTAGCGCCCGCACACGCTCAACCTTGCGGTTGTGGTGCTCGACTCTGACCGTTTAGGCTGTCATTCGATCACCATCACGCATCGGCGCTGTCGACGACGGAAGGACCTCCATGACCCACCTCGAGCGAGAGATCGCCACCCAGCCCGACGACTGGGCCGCGGTCGTGCAGCGCCTCCCCGAGGTCGCGCACCTCCTCCCGAAGCCGGGTGAGCGCGTCGCGACGATCGGCTGCGGCACCTCGTGGTTTATGGGTCAGGCGTATGCCGTCCTGCGCGAGTCCCTGGGCCAGGGCGTCACCGACGCCTTTGCCGCGAGCGAGCACCACCTCGCCCGCGGCTACGACCGGGTCGTCGTCATCACCCGCTCGGGCACGACGACCGAGGTGATCGAGGTCGTCGAGGAGCTGCGCGGCGCCGGCACCCCGCACGTCGCGCTCGTCGCCACGGCCGGCACCGCCGTCGCCGAGGCCGCCGAGTCGGTCATCCTCCTCTCCGAGGTCGACGAGCAGTCCGTCGTCCAGACCCGGTTCGCCACCACCGTGCTCGCGCTGCTACGTGCCTCGCTCGGCGAGTCGATCGAGCAGGCCATTGCCGACGCCCGCGAAGTGCTCGCGGAGGCTGACGACACGGCATACGCCGGGTTGGTCGACGTCGAGCAGGTGAGCTTCCTCGGTCGCGGCTGGACGGTGGGGCTCGCCAACGAGGCCGGTCTCAAGCTGCGCGAGTCGGTGCAGTTCTGGGCCGAGGCCTACCCGGCGATGGAGTACCGCCACGGCCCGATCAGCATCGCCGCGCCGGGTCGCGCCACGTGGGCGATCGGCGAGGTGCCCGAGGGACTGGCCGAGCAGGTGCGCGCCACCGGTGCCCACTTCGAGCACCGCGACATCGACCCGATGGCCGAGCTCGTGCGCCTGCACCGCTTCTGCGTCCTGCGCGCCGCCGCTGCCGGCCTCGACCCCGACGAGCCCCGCAACCTCACCCGCTCGATCATCCTCGACGACGCCAGCTGATGGGCCTGTCGACGCTCGCACCGGTCCTCGCGCAGGCGCGCGCTGCGGGTCGCGCGGTCGGCGCGTTCAACGTCGTCCAGGTCGAGCATGCCGAGGCGTATGCCGTTGCCGCAGAGCGCGCGTCACTGCCGGTCGTCATGCAGATCAGTGAGAACTGCGTGCGCTGGCACGGGTCGCTGCGGCCGATCGCCGCGGCGACGCTGGCGATTGCCGAGGCGTGCACGGTGCCCGTGGTGGTGCACCTTGACCACGCCGAGTCGACCGAGCTCGTCGACGAGGCGGTGCGACTGGGGCTGACGTCGGTGATGTTCGACGGCTCGAGGCTCCCCGACGAGGCCAACCGGTCGGCGACCCGGCGGGTCGTCGAGCAGTGCCACGCGGCGGGGATCTCGGTCGAGGCCGAGCTGGGCGAGGTCGGCGGCAAGGACGGGGTGCACGCCCCGGGGGCGCGGACCGACGCGGCCGACGCGGCCCGGTTCGTCGCGGACACCGGTGTCGACGCCCTCGCCGTCGCCGTGGGGTCGTCGCACGCCATGACGGAGCGGGTGGCCGTGCTCGACACGGACCTCATCGCGACCCTGGCCCGCGCCGTGCCCGTGCCGCTCGTGCTCCACGGGTCGAGCGGGGTGCCCGACAAGGGGCTCGTCGCGGCGGTGCGCGCCGGGATGACCAAGGTCAACATCGCGACCCACCTGGGCCACGTGTGGACCCAGGCGATGCTGGCGCGGCTCGAGGAGTCGCCGACGGTGGACACCCGGCACTACCTCGGCGCCGCGCGCGACGCCGTCGCGACCGAGGCCGAGCGCCTCCTCCGCCTCCTCGCCACTCCCTGACCCCTGCACGTTGGCCCCGTGACTAACTCACCAATTCCTCCCCTCCGTCACGGTGACGGAGGGGAGGAATTGGTGAGTTAGTCACGTTCGGTGATCTCGACCTCGTCGAGGAGGGCGTCGACGTCGAGGCGGTCGATGACCCCGGCCGTGGTCTGACGCACCGCCGCGGCCGACCAGGCCACCCCGACGCGCAGAACCTCGGGCCAGTCGATCTCGTCGCGGACCGTGCCGTCGAGCCCACACGCGATCGCGGCGGTGAGGGCGTCACCGGCTCCGGTCGCGCTGCCGACTCCGGGCGTGCGCGGACGGGCCTCGATGACCCGCCCCTCCGCCGTGACGAGGACGAGCCCGTCGGCCCCGCGCGAGATGACCGCGGCCCACGCGCCGTCGGCGACGAGCCGGCGGGCCGCCTCCGTCGGGTCCTCGATGCCGGTCATGGTCGTGGCCTCAGACGCGTTGGGCTTGACCAGTGCCGGGACGGTGCGCAGCACCTCGGTCACCCAGCGGCCGCGCCCGTCGACGACCAGCTCGGCACCCGCGTCGACGCCGGCCCGGCACAGGTCCACGAGGAGGTCGTCGGGCGTCGACGGCGGCAGGCTGCCCGACACGGCAAGGACGTCGCCGGGACGGCAGCTCGTCCGGACGATCTCGGTCATCTCCCGCCAGACCTCGACGGGCTGGACGTCACCCTGCTCGTTGAGGACCGTGTCCTGGCCGTCGGTGCTGAAGATGGCGACCGAGCGACGCATCGCCACCGGTGACTCGACGAGGCGCAGCCGGATGCCGCGCTGGGCGGCGTCCTCGGTGAAGAACGCGCGCTGGCGCTCCCCCACGGGTGCGATGGCCACGTGGTCGACGCTCATGCAGGCGAGGACGCCGGCGACGTTGAGGCCCTTGCCACCGGCATGGGTGCCCGTCACCGAGACGCGGTGGGACTCGCCGACGTGGAGTCTCGGCACGGCATACGTGATGTCGAGGGCCGGGTTGGGGGTGAGGGTGAAGATCACGCGGTCGCCTCCATGGCGAGGAGAGTTGCCCCGAGCGCGCCGGCCCGGTCGCCGAGGGCGGCGCGGGTGACGGTGACACGGTCGTGGCCGAGCGAGTGGACGAGCCTCTCGCGCAACGGGTCCAGCAGGACGGCGCCGGACTCGGCGAGGCCGCCCCCGACGAGGAGCACACGGGTGCCGGCGGCGGCGCACACGGGGGCGATGACCCGGACGAGGGCGTCGACGGCCCCGTGCCAGAGCCGGACGGCGTCCGGGTCGCCGTCGACGACGGCCCGGCTCAACGTCTCGGCATCGCCGTCGCGCCCGAGCCCCCGCCACGCCCGGCCGAGGGAGGCCGCACTGGCCACGGCCTCGAGGCAGCCGTGACGACCGCAGCCGCAGACGGGACCGTCGGGCTCGACGACGACGTGGCCGATCTCGCCGGTCCACTCGCTGCCGGCGACGACGCGGCCGCCGGCGAGCAGGGCACTGGCGATCCCGGTGCCGAGGGGGACGAAGAGGGCGTCGGGCACGCCCTGGGCGGCACCGAGGTGGAACTCCGCGAGCAGCCCGGCCCGCACGTCGTGCCCGACGGCCACCGGCACGTCGAGCCGGTCGCGCAGACGCTGCCTCAGGGGCAGGTCGCGCCAGCCGAGGTTGGCCGACCAGGCCGCGGAGCCGGTCGACTCGTCGACGAGCCCGGGCACGACGACACCCACGGCGCCCAGGCGACCCTCGACGCCCTCGGCGGAGGCCCGCTCGAGCAGGTCGGCGACGGTCGCGACGACGAGGTCGACCACGGCCTCGCCCGGTCGCTCCGGCGTGGAAGCGGTGTGGGACAACAGGACCGAGCCCTGCGAGTCGGCGAGCACGGACTTGACGCGGGTACCCCCGACGTCGATGCCCGCCAACAGCTCCGTTGCCACGTGGGCAGTCTAGGGTCCGCTCGCCGGCCGTCGTGACGGCGTTCACCCCGCGGAGCGACGCCGCGATGCGGGGGAATCCTGCCCGAGGCACTAGTGTTGACACCAGCGGTCCGCACCGTTCTGCCTCGGACCTGCTTCTCTTCTCACTGTCGATGCCGATGCGCTGCGACCGAGAGACGACGCCGACAACACTGATGTTGCTCCTGGCGTCGCGACTCCGGACCGTGCCGGGCAGAACCGACTGCATCAGAACTCCCTGGAGTACACCTTCGTGTCCACTGACACCACCACGCCTGCACCCACCACGTCCGGCTTCGCCGCCCTCGGCGTCCCGGAGTCCCTCGTCCGCGTCCTCGCCGAGCGCGACATCACGTCGCCGACGCCGATCCAGACCGCGACCCTCCCCGACAGCCTGGCCGGCCGCGACGTCCTCGGACGTGGCCGCACCGGCTCGGGCAAGACCTACGCGTTCCTGCTGCCGGTCCTCGCCCGCCTCGCCTCGGACGGCCGCCGTCGCCAGCCGAAGCGTCCCCGCGCGCTGATCCTCGCCCCCACCCGTGAGCTCGCCATCCAGATCGACGAGGCGCTCGCCCCGCTGGCGCAGCCCCTCGGGCTGACGTCCAAGACGGTCTTCGGTGGCGTCGGCCAGAACCCGCAGGTCTCGGCCATCGCCAAGGGCGTCGACGTCGTCGTCGCCTGCCCCGGCCGGCTCGAGGACCTCATCGGCCAGGGCCACGTCAACCTCGACTCCGTCGAGATCACCGTGCTCGACGAGGCCGACCACATGGCCGACCTCGGCTTCCTGCCCGTCGTCAAGCGCATCCTCGACCGCACCCCGCGCGACGGTCAGCGCATGCTCTTCTCGGCCACCCTCGACGGCGCGATCAACACGCTCGTCAAGCGCTACCTCACCTCGCCGATGACGCACGAGGCCGACTCGGCCCAGTCGCCGGTGTCGACGATGAGCCACCACGTCCTGCACGTCACGGCCGACGCCCACCTGCCCGTGCTCGTCGACCTCACGGCCGCCCCCGGCCGCAAGGTCGTCTTCACCCGCACCAAGCACCGCGCCAAGAAGCTCGCCCGCCAGCTCAACGCCGAGGGCATCCCCGCCGTCGAGCTGCACGGCAACCTCAGCCAGAACGCCCGGACCCGCACCATGGACGCGTTCCACGCGGGCACGGCGCACACCCTCGTCGCCACCGACATCGCGGCCCGCGGCATCCACGTCGACGACGTCAGCCTCGTCATCCACGCCGACCCGCCGGTCGAGCACAAGGCCTACCTGCACCGCTCCGGGCGCACCGCCCGCGCGGGCAACTCGGGCACCGTCGTCACGATGATGCTCGACGACCAGATCCGCGACGTGCGCGACCTCACCCGCAAGGCCGGCATCAAGCCGACGACGACCAAGGTCAACAAGACCCACCCGCTCCTCAGCGAGCTCGCCCCCGGCGAGCGCACCTTCCCCGGCGCCTTTGTCGTGCCCGGCGCCGCTCCCCAGGGTGGCGGCTCCCGCTCGGGTGGCGCTCGCTCCGGTGGCGGCGGTCGTCGCACCGGCGGCCAGCGCTCCGGTGGCGGCCAGGGTTCCGGCACCGGCCAGCGCTCCGGCGCCGGTCAGGGTTCGACCGGCGGTCAGCGCTCCGGCAGCGCCCCGCGTTCCAGCGGTGGCGGCCAGTCCACCCGCGGCCAGGCCTCGGGCGGTCAGCGCAGCGGCGCCCCCCGTCGCTCCGGCGGCCAGGCCGGCGGCCAGGCCGGCGGCGGTCCCCGTCGCAGCACCGGTGGCGGCGCAGCGGCGTTCTCGTCGCAGTCGCGCGGCTACCGCGGCTGACCCCGGCCCGCACCGTCCTGTGCCCCGTCGCCCCGTGCGGCGGGGCACAGTCGTGTCCGGGTGTCCGGGGCGGACGGGCATACGGACGACATACCGGGGGCACGGCATACCGGAGGGGGAGAACCCGGCCACACCGTGGGACCGGCGCGGCACGCACCCGGTAGCGTCGGCAGCCGCGAGCCACACCCTTCCCAGGAGCCGTCAATGGAGTCGAGCACCATCGCCGTCAGCGCAGCCGACGGCACGCCACTGCACACCTACCGCTGGCTCCCTGACGGGCCGCCGCGCGCCGTCGTGCAGGTCGTCCACGGCATGGCCGAGCACGCGAAGCGCTACGAGCGGTTCGCCGAGGCGCTCACCGGCGCGGGCTACGCGGTCTACGCGCACGACCAGCGCGGTCACGGCCAGACCGCGAGCAGGGCCGACCACGGGTTCTTCGCCGAGCGCGACGGCTGGTCGACCGTCGTCGGCGACGTGAGCAGCCTGACCGAGTACGCCCAGGCCGAGCACCCCGGCGTGCCGGTCGTGCTCTTCGGCCACAGCATGGGCTCGTTCGTCAGCCGCTCCTACGCCGCGCTCCACGGCGCACGGCTCGCCGGGCTCATCCTGTCCGGGACGGCCGGCGACCCTGGTCCCCTCGCCGTCGCCGGCAGGGCCCTGGCCTCGCTCCAGGGTCGGCTGCGCGGCCGCCGGCACCCGTCCGGGCTCATGGACAAGCTGACGTTCGGCACCTACAACGCGAAGTTCAAGCCCAACCGCACCGACTTCGACTGGCTCTCGCGCGACGAGGCCGAGGTGGACACGTACGTCGCAGACCCGTTGTGCGGCAACACCTTCACGACGACGTTCTTCTCGGACCTCCTCGGTGGCCTGCAGGAGATCAACCGCACGAGCGCGTATGCCGCCGTGCCCCGCGACCTGCCCATCCTCGTCTTCTCGGGCGCTCTCGACCCGGTCGGCGAGGACGGCAAGGGACCCCGGGCCGTGGCCGAGGCCTACCGCTCCGCCGGGGTCGCGGACGTGACGCTGACGATCTATCCGGACGGGCGTCACGAGATGCTCAACGAGACCAACCGCGACGAGGTCACCGCCAACGTCCTCGCCTGGCTCGACGAGCACCTGCCCACCCGCGACTGATGGGGCGCCAGCTCGGCCGGCTCGTGGTCGTCGCCGTCGCCTTCGGTGTCCTCGACGGTCTCTGGCTGGGTGTCATCGGGCGACCGATCTACGACGAGGCGCTCGGCGACCTGCTCGCCACGCGGCCCAACGCCCTTGCGGCGGCGGCGTTCTACGTCATCTACGTCATCGGCATCACGTACTTCGTCACGACCCCCGCGCTGGCCGAGGAGTCCGGCCGCCGGGCGCTCGTGAGCGGTGCACTGATGGGCTTCGTGGCCTACGCGACGTGGGACCTCACCAACCTCGCCGTGATCGAGGGCTTCCCGGCGTCGATCGTCGCGGTGGACCTCGCGTGGGGCACCGTCGCGACCGCCGTCGCCTCCGGCGTGACGTATGCCGTGTGCCGCCGGGTGCCCGCGCTGCGCTGAGCGCGTGGCCGGCTGATACGGCTAGTTGCGGGCCTTGCGCCAGCCGGCGGCCACGGCCTCGGCCTCGGTGCAGAACCAGCGCTCACCCTTGCTCTCGGTGATGACCGTGACGTCGTAGCTGCCGCCGCCGGGGACGTGGTAGATCTTCTCGCCCTTGGACGAGATGTTGCCCTTGATGAGGCACCGACCCGTCGGCTTCACGGGGGCGGCGGTGCCGTTCGACCCGGACGGTGGTGGGGCAGCGACCACTGGAGCGGCGCAGGCGGCGCTCCACACCCCGAGCTTCTTGGCCTTCGCGCGCTTCTCGGCGGCGACGTAGGCACTGCGGTGCTCGTAGGCCGCGGCGTAGGTGTACTCCTTGCCGAAGCCCCCCTCGATGAGGACCTGGGCGGCCAGTCGTCCGTCCTGCGTCACGACGTGCCGCAGGAGCCGGCCGTAGCGGTCGCGGTCGCCCTGGCTGGGGTCGGCGACGAGCTGGACGGACCGGCTCTGGACGAGGCTCTGCATCTTGCTCGACGCCTTCTGCGCCCAGCACTCGTTGCCCTTGAGCTCGGGGGTGTCGATGCCGATGACCCGGACCCGCTCCGTGACGCCACCGACGCGGACCTTGATCGTGTCGCCGTCGGTGACACCGACGACGGGCAGGAGCGCCACCGCGGCACGACGCGGAGCGGTGGTGGCCACCGGTCGCGGCGTGGCAGCCCGGGTCGGGCTCGGCGTGGCCGTGGGGGCGGGCAGCACCGCCGGAGGTGTCGCGGACGTCGCGGGTGTCGCACTCGCGGACGGGGAGGAGCCGTCGGCCACGGATCCGTCCGCTGCCGGGCTGGCCGTCGCCACGGGCGAGAGCTCGACGGTGGTCCGGTCCGTGGTCGCCGTCCCCATGACGAGGGCCACCACCGCGGTGGCCCCGACGACGAGGGCGACGAGCGCCGCGAGGCACGCGAGCGCGATGGCCAGGATCCGCTTGCTCATGGCGTCAGCAGGCCTTGGTGCCCGTCGATACCGGCTTGTAGGTGCAGGCGTGGACCTTCGCGCCCGTCGAGCTCACGAGGGTGGCCGTGTCGCCGGTGTTGTTCCAGACGTAGGTGTTGGTCTTGCCCCAGTAGACGTCGGTGGCGGTGTTGCGGCCCGAGCCGGTGCGCAGCACGACGGACTTGCGGCCCGCGATGGCGTAGCCCCTGGGGAAGGCGTAGGTGTGCTTCCTGCCTGCGTCGTAGACCTTGTAGCCGGTCATGACGATCGCGCGCGAGGTCGTGTTGGTGACGACGATGTACTCGCCGTTGAGCTTGGCGGTCGTCATCGGCAGGTCGTTGCCCGCCGGGTCCGCGCGGAACGACCCGAACTTGAGCGGCGGCGTGGCCGCACCGGCCGGGCCGGCCGGGCCGGCCACGGGAAGGGTGACGGCGAGCACCGCGGTGGCAGCGGCAGCGGACAGGGCGAGACGGCGCATGGAACGTGGACCCCCGGGAAGCGGAACGTGCGTGGTGGATGGTGCGGTGCGGCCTCACGGCGGCTCGGGCAAACCCTCGGCCGGCGCGGTGGCGCGGCAGCACCGGCACAGCCTAGGGATGCACCGGTGCGGTGTCCGGCGAAACGCCAGATCCGCGCGAGCCGGAGGCCGCGCGGATCTGGACGTGCCCCGAATCAGCCGACGATGCGGGACTCGCGGTCGTAGTTCTTGCCGAGGAACTGCGGCACGAGCGCCCACCGGAGGGCGAAGACCATGACGGCCAGCGTCGCGATGTAGGGCAGCATCGAGACGAACTGGTGGGGGATGCCGACGCCCGAGACCTGCGCCCGCTGGGCGAGCACCTCCATCGCCGCGAAGAACGCGGACCCGGCGAGGATGTACTGCGGACGCCAGCCACCGAAGAACGCCAGCGCGATCGCGAGCCAGCCTCGACCCGCGACGATCCCATCGGCATACACGCCCGAGAAGACCATCGGGAGGTAGGCGCCACCGACCGCCATGAGCGCGGCACCGACGGTGCCGGCCCACATGCGGGTGCGGGCGACGTTGATGCCGAGCGAGTCCGCGGCCTTGGGGTTCTCGCCGACGGAGCGCAGGCGCATGCCGGCGTCGGTGCGGTAGAGCCACCACCACAGGAAGCCCGACAGCGCGAGCGCGACGAACACCATCGCGTCCTGGCCGAGGATGAGCTCGGGCAGCGGTGCGATGCGCGGCGGCTCGTCGTTGCCGATGACGACGCGGTAGAGCAGGGACGCGGTGCCACCGGCGAGGAAGAACAGCGCCAGGCCGACGACGAACTGGTCGAGCCGGAGCGAGGTCGTCGCCCACGACAGGATGAAGCCGACGACGGCGCCGGCGAGCGCGGCGGCGATGATGCCGACGACGTTACCCCCGGCCTTGAGCGAGATGATGTAGCCGACCGCGGCGCCGAGGAGCATGAGCCCCTCCTGCGCGACGTTGAAGATGCCGGCGCGACCGCTGAGCATCGTGCCCTGCGCGACGAACAGGAACGGCACCATCGCGGTGATGGTCAGGGTGAGGAACTCACTCATGCCACCGCTCCCTTCGTGAGCTGGGACTTCGCACGTGAGGCCCGTGCTTGTCTGGCCCGCCGCCACCGTTCGGTGGCGACGTCGGACATGAGCAGGAACAGCAGGATGAGTCCCTCGAGAATGAGGACGATCTCGACGGGCGCCCCCGAGACGCGCTGCATCGAGCCGGCGCCGACCTCGAGCACGGCGATGCCGAACGCGACGAACGGGACGGCCGTGAGCGAGCCGCGGGCGATGAGCCCGATGATGATGCCGAGCAGCAGGAAGTTGGACTGGATGCCCTCGAGCGTGCGCTGGTGGACACCGGCCACCTCGATGGCGCCGGCGAGACCGGCGAGCGCACCGGCGACGATCATCGACGTCACCGCGACGCGGCCGGTGCGGATGCCGTGGAGCTTGGACGCCCGCTCGTTGAGACCAACGGCGCGCAGCTCGAAGCCGGCGACCGACCGCTTCGCCATGACCGCGGCGACGACCGAGACGAGCAGCACGAGCAGGACACCGGTGTGCATCGGCGGGCGGCCGATGCCCGGCAGGACCGCACCCTCGCCGATGGGCAGCGTCACCGCGCCACCGGCACCGGGGTCGGACCAGACGACGGACGCGACGTAGTCGAGGACCTCGAACGACACGAAGTTGAGCAGCACCGTCGAGAGGATCTCGTTGATCTTGAACGACTCCATGAGCCAGGCCGAGATCGCCGACCAGACGGCGCCGGCGAGCGTGCCGACGACGAGCACGAGCGGCAGCAGGATGACCATCGGCAGGTCCGACATCGTGATGCCGACCGCGGCTGCGCCGACGGTGCCGAGGATCATCTGGCCCTCACCACCGATGTTGAACCGGCCCGCGCCGAGCGGGATGGCGAACGCCAGCGCGAGCAGCGTGAGCGGCGCCCACTTGTGCAGCGTCTGCACCATGCCGGTCTGGTTGCGGAACGAGTTCGTCAGCACGGCCCGGAACGCGGCCACGGGGTCGTGCCCGAGGACCGTGATGAGGACGGCGACGACGACGAACGCGGCCAGGACGGCGACGGCATACGGGATGGCTGCGAAGGCGAGCGAACGCGCGCGCTGCGCCAGCGGCGGGGCGGCCGCGACGTCGGTGACGTCGGTGGCCTCGGGGGCCTGGGTCACGTCGGTGCTCATGCGCCGACTCCTGTCATGAGTCGACCGAGGTCGTAGGGGTTTGCTTCGCCGCGCGGGAACTCGCCCACGAGACGGCCCGAGTAGGCGACGGTGACGCGGTCGGCCAGGGCCAGCACCTCGTCGAGGTCCTCGGAGATGACGATGACGACACAGCCCTGCGCCGCAGCGTTGCGCACCCGGTCGTAGACGAACTGGGTCGAGCGGATGTCGAGCCCGCGGGTGGGGTTGTGCAGCAGGAGCAGCTTGGGGTTGTGGGCGAACGCCCGCGCGAGGATGACGCGCTGGATGTTGCCACCGGAGAGCTGCCCGCAGGCGGTCGCGGCGCTCGGCGTCTTGACGCTGAACTCCTTGATCGCCTCGACGGCCTCGGCGCGCGCCGCGCGCCAGTTGATCATCCCGGCCTTCGCTCGGGTCCGGTGCGAGCCGAGGACGAGGTTCTCGGTGATGCCGGCTCCGGGGAGTATGCCGTCGCGCTGCCGGTCCTCGGGGACGTAGACGACCCCGCTGCGCAGCCACGTCGCGGTGGGCCGGCCGACGAGCTCGTCGCCGTCGACGGTGAGCGAGCCGGAGGCGGTGCGGGTGCCGGTAAGGGCCTCCGCGAGCTCGCCCTGGCCGTTGCCGGCGACCCCGGCGATGCCGAGGATCTCGCCGGGACGCAGGTCGAGGGTGACGTCGTCGACGAGCGGCTTGCCTCCGGGTCCGGCGACGGTGAGGCCGCGGACGGTGACCCTGGCAGGGGGTTGGGCCACCGGATCCGCGGCGCCACCTCCGGGCCGGGCCTCCGACGCACCCGGGAGGGGGTGCGTGAGGGAGGCCTCCCCGAGGTCTTCCTCGCCGAGTGCCACCTGCGCCGCCTCCGCGAGCGCTGCGGCGTCGGCGTCACTGCCGGCAACCTCGCCGATCATGGTCGAGGCGAGGTCGTCGGCCGTGGTGTCGGCCTTGTCGACGGTGGCGATCCACCGGCCGTCCCGCATCACCGTCATCCGGTCGCAGACCTCCATGGTCTCGCGGATCTTGTGGGTGATGAGGACGACCGACATGCCGTCGTCGACGATGGCGCGCATCGAGCTGAAGAGGTCGTCGACCTCCTGCGGGGTGAGGTTGGTCGTCGGCTCGTCGAGGACGAGGACCTTGGCCCCGCGGTAGAGCGCCTTGAGGATCTCGACCCGCTGACGGACGCCGACGGGGAGGTCGGCGACCCGCGCCGACGGGTCGACGGACAGGCCGAACCGCTCGGACAGCTCGGTGATCCGCTGGGTGGCGGTCTGGGGCGAGCCGTCCGCGGCGGTGAGGCCGGTGGAGTCGGTGCCGAGGACGATGTTCTCGGCGACGGTGAAGACGTCCACCTGGAGGAAGTTCTGGTGGACCATGCCGATGCCCGCGGCGATCGCGTCCTTCGGGGACTGGATGTCGACGGCGCTGCCGTCGATCGACACCGTCCCGGCATCGGGCGCGTAGAGGCCGTAGAGGACGTTCATCAACGTCGTCTTGCCTGCGCCGTTGCCTCCGAGCAGGCCGTGGATCTCGCGGTCGGCGACGGTGAAGTCGACCCCGTCGAGAGCCACGACCGGCCCGAACGTCTTGCGAATTCCGGACATCTGGAGCAAGGGTCAGCCGATCTTCGCGGTGTCGAGCTTGACCTTGACGGCGCCGGACTTGACGTCGTTCATGGCCTTGTCGACAGCAGCCTTGACGTCGGCGGGCACGCCGTCGGCGACCTTGATCGTCACACCGGTGTCGAAGCCGAGCAGGTAGTTGCCCTTCTCCTCGCCGCTGCCGATCTTGCCGAGGACGTCGGCGAGCGGCTTGTCGAAGTCGTACTCGAGGCTTCCGGCGTAGTGCTTGCCGGCGGCCGCGGCCTTGTCGGTGTACTTCGCGGTGACCCAGCCGTCGCCCTCGGCGCGACCCTCGAAGGCCTGGAAGGTGCCGGTGGAGCCGACGTTGAGCGAGCCGACGATGACGTCGGCGCCCTGGCCGAGCAGCTGGGTGGAGAACTGCTGCGCCTTGGCGGCGTCGTTGAAGTCACCGGTCCAGACGGGCTTGATCTTCGTCGAGGCGCCGGTGTCGGTGATCGCCTGCTCCATGGCGTGGACCTCAGCCATCGAGAACGGGAGCGAGAGGCCGCCGACGTAGCCGACGGTGCCGGTCTTGCTCAGCTTGGAGGCGAAGACGCCCATGCCGTAGAAGCCGAGGTGGAACTGGCGGTCGATCGTCCAGACGTTGGCCGGCTGGTCCTTGGGAACGCCGTCGTACTCGGCGATGAAGTTCACGTCGGGGTTGTTCTTGGCGACCTTGGCCGTGGCGTCGTAGAACTGCGAGCCGTGGGTCCACACGACCGTGGCGCCGTCGCCGACGGCCTCGGTGAGGCGCGCCTCGACGTCGGGCACGGCGACCTTCTCGCTGAACGAGATCTTCGCGCCGGCCGACTCGGCGGCCTTGAGGGCCTTGAGGCCGACGGCGTTGTAGTCGGCGTCGTTGGTCGGGCCGGAGAAGATCGCGGCGATGACCTGCTTCTTGGCGCCGTCGCCGCCGGAGCCGCTGTCGGTGCCGGCGTCGTCGCCGGAGCCACCGCACCCGGCGAGCACGAGGGCCGAGATCGAGGCGAAGGCGAAGGTGGTGGCGGCGCGGCGGGTCAGGCCACGCGGCGCGGAGGTGGAGGGGAGGGAGATGCGCGAGCGGGTCATGACTGTCCTTCGTTGGACGGGCCGACTCCCTGGGGGCGGGGTTCGGTTCCTCGGTGTGCCGAGCAGTCTGGCCGCGCCGGAGACGACCGCTCATTGGCAGCACCTGCCAACGGTCTTCCGCGCGGTTGTCAGTCTCGACCGAACCCGGACGTCAATGTTGCTGGCACGTCACGCCAGAGTTTCTGCTAGGCGCAGACCCCTCCCACGCACGATCCGGTGGGCTCCCTGCCCTCCACCGGCGGCGCCGGGGTCAGTCGGTGAGCGAGAGCGCCATCGCCTCGTCGAGCCGCTCATCCTCGACCGACTCCTCACGGTCGAGGTGCGCGAGAGCCGTGCGACCGGCATACAGGACGACCATGGCGAGCACGACGGCACCGGAGCCGACCCAGAACGGCACGTGCGCGCTGACCTCCTCGCCGAGCTTGCCGGCGAGCCACGGTGCGACTGCGCCACCGGAGAACCGGACGAAGCTGTAGGCCGCGGAGGCGACACCGCGCTCGACCGGCGCCGCCTTCATGACGGCCTCGGTGATGAGCGTGTTGTTGATGCCGAGGGCGAAGCCGGCCAGGACGACCCCGACGATGAGGGTCGGCTTGGACGTCGTGAAGAGCGCCATGACGGCGAGGATCACGGCGAACATCGTCATCGCGGCCCAGATCGAGGGCAGCGTGCCGAAGCGGTGCTGCAGCCGCGGCGCGACGAAGACCGACGAGAACGCGAGCATGAGGCCCCACCCGAAGAAGATCAGGCCGATCTGGATCGCGCCGAGCCCCAGTGGGAACGGCGTGAACGCGAGCAGGGTGAAGAAGCCGAAGTTGTAGAGCATCGCCGTGATCGCGACGGTGAGCAGCCCGCGGTGCTTCAGGGCACGGAACGGGTCCGCGAGGCTCGTGGGCTTCGCGGCGGGCGGGGTCGGCGGCAGCATGACCGTCGTGAGGACGAGGGCGAGCACCATGAGGCCGGCGACGCCGAAGAACGGTCCGCGCCACGAGAGCTCCCCGAGCAGGCCGCCGATGAGCGGGCCGGTCGCGATGCCGACGCCGAGCGCCGCCTCGAAGAGGATGATCGCCTGCGCCGTCGAGCCGCGCGCCGAGCGGACGATGGTCGCGAGCGCGGTCGCCACGAAGAGCGCGTTGCCCAGCCCCCACACGGCGCGGAACGCGACGATGCCGGTGACGCCGTCCTGGGTGCCGGCGAGCGCGGAGCCGACGATGATGATCGCGAGCCCGGTGAGCAGGGTGCGCTTGGCACCGATCCGGCTCGACACGGCGCCGGTGACGAGCATCGCCGCACCCATGACCGCCATGTAGCTCGTGAACAGCAGCGACACCTGCGAGGGCGAGGCCCCCAGCTCGTCGGCGATGGGCTTGAGGATGGGGTCGACGAGGCCGATCCCCATGAACGCGATGACGGAGGCGAAGGCCACCGCCCAGACGGGACGCGGCTGGCGCCACATCGAGGTCTCGGTGGGGGAGGTCATGTCGTGCCTTTCCATATTGGTTTCCTATACATATGCGTATGCCGTGGGCCCCGGAGCGCTGGCGCCTCACCTCCGCGGGGGAGCTGCTGGGATCCAGCACGTCCGGCGCGGTGGGCGCGGACTCAGCCGGTGGTGGAGTCGACGAGGCGGTCGACGATCGCCACGGCGCGGGTGAGGGTGGCGGCATCCCTGGCGCTCAGCCCTTCGAGGAGCGGGACGACCGCCGCGCTGCGCGAGGCCCGGGCCTTGGCCAGCTCGCCCTCACCGGCCGGCGACAGGGCGATGAGGCTCGCGCGGGCGTCGTCGGGGTCGGTGGCGCGGGTGAGCCAGCCGTGCTGCTCGGCCCGCTGGACCTGGGCGGTCATTGTCGGCTGGCTCGAGTGGTCGGCCTCGGCGAGGTCGCCGATCCGGGCCGGGCCGATGTCGCCGACGAGGGCGAGCAGCCGCATCTGGGCCGGGGGCACGTCGAGGTGGGCGTGCCGGGTCGCCCAGCGGTGGAGCCGGGCCACGGAGCGCAGCAGGGCGTCGCCGTCGACGGGTGCGTGCTCCGGTGTGGTCATCGCTCCAGATTACATAGGTTGACGATGCATTTCCACCCGCCGGGTCTCCCTCTACGACTGATTGCCCCACGGCGAGGCGCCGGACGGCCCCGGCGCCTCTCCGTGGGGCAATCAGTCGGGGTGGGTGGGGGTGACGGCATACGGCGGGGCGGTTGAGTGTTCAACGAGCGTGGAGGTCTGGGACTCGATCGTGCTCGGCGCCGGCCAGGGTGGTCTAGCGGCGTCGTACTTCCTGACCCAGCGGGGTGTCGACCACCTCGTGCTCGACGCGAACCCAGCGCCGGGCGGGGCGTGGCAGCACCGGTGGGACTCGCTGACGATGCACGACGTGCACGGTGTCGCGGACCTGCCGGGCCAGCCGGCGCCGAAGCGGTCGCACGCCCGGGCCAACGAGGCGGTGCCGGCGTGGTTCGCCGAGTACGAGCGGCGCCAGGACGTGCCCGTCGTCCGACCAGTCACCGTCACGGCGGTGACGAGCGAGGGCGACCTGCTCGTCATCCACGGAACCACCAACGGCGTCGAGCGCCACTGGCTGACCCGCACCCTCGTCAACGCCACCGGGACGTGGACGAGGCCCCACTGGCCGGACCACCCCGGCGCCGCGGACTTCGAGGGCGAGCAGTTCCACACCGCGACCTACCCGGGCGTGGAGCACCTGCGCGGCAAGCGGGTGGTCGTCGTGGGGGCCGGGGCCTCTGCGGTGCAGTTCCTCGGCGAGCTCGCCCCCGTGGCGGACACCCTCTGGGTGACCCGTCGACCGCCGCGGTGGCGGACCGGCGAGTTCGGGCCCGAGGCGGGTCTGGCCGTCGTCACCGAGGTCGAGAAGCGGGTCGTGGCCGGACTGCCACCCACGAGCGTCGTCGGGGCGACCGGGCTCATGCTGCGCGAGCAGGAGCAGGGGGCCGCCCGGCTCGGTGCGTACGACGACCCGCGGCCGATGTTCGAGTCCCTCGTGCCGCACGGTGTGCGGTGGGCCGACGGCACGACCGAGCCCGCCGACGTCGTCCTCT
The DNA here is from genome assembly GCF_007992835.1 of Knoellia locipacati. Taxonomy (GTDB): domain Bacteria; phylum Actinomycetota; class Actinomycetes; order Actinomycetales; family Dermatophilaceae; genus Knoellia; species Knoellia locipacati. The sequence goes on along the minus strand of NZ_BKBA01000004.1, from coordinate 253,516 downwards.
GGGCGACGGGGTTCCGCTCCGCCGTGGACCACCTCGAGCCGCTCGGGCTGCGCGGGCCGCAGGGCGGGATCCCGCTCGAGCGCGTGCCGGGCAACGTGCAGGCGGCGACGACCGCCGTGGCGGACCCGCGGGTGCACCTCGTCGGCTACGGGCCGTCGGCGAGCACGATCGGCGCCAGCCGGGCCGCCCGCCGGGCCGCGCTGGAGGTCGCCCGTCAGGTGGCCGACCGCGAGGAGCGGGCGAGCTAGTCGCCCACCGGCTGCTCGCACCGGGGCAGATCCGAGGAATTGGTGAGTTGGTCACGCCACGCGGACGGTGCCGGGGGTGACGACCCGTGCGCCCACCCCGAAGAGCAGCCGTCCGTCGGGTGCGCGCACGTGCTCGAGGAGCCGTGAGCCGGTGCGTTCGCCCGTCGCGGGGTCGAGGTCGATGACGGCGCACCGTTCCAGCGGCGCGGTGACCTCGACGACGGCGTCGCCCAGGCGGACCCGCGTGCCCGACGCCGGATCCTCGTCGGCGTCGAGCGTCACCGTCGCCCGGAAGCGGGCATCGAGAGGTGAGGGCACGGCATACCCGTTCTCGCGCAGCGTCCTCGCGAGGCGACGCAGGGCGCCCGTGGTGACGATCGAGACCGGGTCGGCATAGACGACGTCGCCGCGTTCGGCGCGGGCGAGGACGACCTCGCGACCGAGCACGTCGGAGAGGACGGCGTTGAGGGCGGTGTCCTGCACCCGGATCCGCGCGCCGCGACCCCAGTAGTCCGCAGCCGGCATGCCGTCCGCCGCGTCTCGCGCCTGCGCCTCGCTCGTGCGCCCGCCGAGGGTGGTCACGGCGAGGCCGCCGTCGATCGGTCGCACGGTGAGCGAGAGCAGGCGCGGGTTCTCGACGGTGCGCAGGACGCGCGCCGCGGCCCTGTCGACGAGGCACCAGGTGCGGTCGCCGACAGGGCCGGTGGCGTCGAGCTCGATCTCGCTCCGGTCGAGGTGGCGGCTGCCCTTGAGCAGCGCCAGCCCGAGCCGGGCGACGGCGGGGCTCACTCGGAGAGGCTGGCCTCGAGCGTGATCGGCACGGCCTTGAGCGCCTGGCTGACCGGGCAGTTCTCCTTGGCGTCCTCGGCGGCAGCCTGGAAGTCCTCGGCGGACATGCCGGGGACGGCGCCGACGACCTTGAGGACGATGCCGGTGATGCCGGTGCCGGGCACGAAGGTCACGGCGGCAGTCGTGTCGAGCGTGGTCGGCGGGGTACCGGCCTTGGCGAGGCCGTTGGAGAAGGCCATGTTGAAGCAGGACGAGTGCGCCGCGGCGATGAGCTCCTCGGGGCTGGTCTTGCCATTGGCCTCCTCGGCGCGCGAGGGCCAGTTGACGTCGAAGGTGCCGATGCCGGACGACTCGAGGGTGACCTGGCCACTGCCGTTGAAGAGGTCGCCCTCCCAGTGGTTGGTGGCCGTGCGGGTGGTTCCTGCCATGGCATGTCTCCTGGGTTCGGGGGGCTGGGGTTCAGGGCTGACGAGCCCCACCCTAGGCCCGACCGCGGATCGCCCACGCGACGGCGGTGACCTCGAACGGCCCCTGCGACGGGAACCCCGCCCGGCACTCCTCGCGCAGGGCGTCGCGCGCGGTCGGGTCGAGCGAGACGACGTAGTCGCCCGCAGGGCCGACGCCGAGCATGTAGGGCTCCCACCACTCGTCGAAGTCGGGGTGGGTCACGGTCACCGACAGCTCGGCGGTCTCGACGTCGAGCAGCCCGGCCTCGGTGGCGAGCTCGGCGAGATGACCCTCGCGAGCGCCCGGGAGGTAGGACTCGTCGGTGGCTCCTGGGTCGATGCGGCGGACCGCGCTCCACAGCGGGGCGAGCGGCGAGCGGTCACCGGCGAGGTCCCAGGTGCAGGCGGCGACCTGCCCGCCACGGGTCGTCACGCGGGCCATCTCGCCGAGGCCGGTGACGGGGTCCTGCATGAAGTGCACGACGAGCTGCGCGAGGGTCTGGTCGAAGAGCCCGTCGTCGAACGGCAGCTGCTCGGCCGGGGCCATCCGGACGTCGAGGTCGGGGAACCGGCCACGGATCGACTCGATGAACGGCGGGGACGGGTCGACGGCCGCGACGTGGTCGACCCCCACACGGTCGATGAGCACCGACGTCAGCGCACCCGGCCCGCAACCCACGTCGAGCACCCGCTCGCCGCGTCGCACGCCGACCCAGTCGGCGAACACCGGCCCGAGCGGCTCGGAGTAGCGGCCCATGAACCGCCCGTACGCGTCACCCGCGACGTCGAAGGTCATGTCGACGACGCTACTCCCGGTGCGCCGGGGCGACGAGGGGTTCGCTCTTGTGCGCTCGAGGGACTTATGTATACATTTGAGTCACTTGCACACAAACACTAAGGAGTATGCCGTGACCGCTCGCCCCTGCTTCCACCTCGCCATCCCCGTAGACGACATCGCCGCCGCCCGCGCGTTCTACGGCGGCGTGCTCGGCCTGTCCGAGGGGCGCTCCGCCGAGCAGTGGATCGACTGGAACTTCTTCGGCCACCAGGTCGTGACCCACGAGGTCGCCGTCCACCCCGGCCCCGCCGGGCACAACCACGTCGACTCGCACGAGGTGCCGGTGCCGCACTTCGGCGCCGTCCTCGCGATCGACGACTTCCACGAGCTCTCCGCGACGATGAAGGAGGCCGGTGCGACGTTCGTCATCGAGCCCTACCTGAGGTTCGAGGGCCAGCCCGGCGAGCAGTGGACGATGTTCTTCCTCGACCCCGCCGGCAACGCCATGGAGTTCAAGGCCTTCGCCGACGAGTCGCAGATCTTCGCGAAGTAGGGTCGGCGCCCGTGACCTCCAAGGCCGACCGCGTCCGGCAGGCCGTCCTCGCCGACATCCTGTCGGGCGCCGTCGCTCCGGGAACCCCGCTCGACGAGGTCGCCCTGGCGCAGCAGCACGACGTGTCGCGCACCCCTGTCCGCGAGGCACTGCGCGCACTGCAGGGCGACGGGCTGCTCGAGGTCGGTCCACGTCGGCAGCTGCTTGTCGTCGACGTCTCGCCCGAGCGCCGGCGCGAGGTCACGACCCTGCGGGTGGCGCTCGAGGGCGCGGCGACCGCGGCCGCCTGCGAGCGGCGGGACGAGGACGACCTCGACCGGCTCGAGCTGCTGCTGCTCAAGCAGGGACGCGCAGCCGGGGCCGGTGACGCCGAGACCTTCCTCCGGCTCGACGAGGAGTTCCACCTCGCCCTCGCCGGCGCCGCCCGGATGCCGACGCTGTCGCGGATGCTCGAGCAGCTCGGGGCGTTCGTGCGGCTCGGCCGGCTCGGCGAAGCGACGACCACCCCCCACATGCACGGCCTCGTCGGCGAGCACGAGGAGCTCGTCTCGCTGCTGCGCTCGCGCAGGGCCGCGCGGCTGCGCAGCGCCCTCGCGACCCACATCGAGCAGACCACTCCCCGCGGCTGACCGCCGCAACCGTCGCGCGACGGGACGTTCGACCCTGCTCTTGACGCCACATCCTCGCGAGGCTGTCGGTGACGACTCAGGGAGTGAGGTGCCGGCGCATGGACGCGGCTTCCGGCTGGACGACGGGGGCGGGCCACTCCGGCCCGCCTCCCGCGATCGCGCACGGTGGCCCGGTGGTCGTCGGTGTGGACTCGGCTCCCGAGAGCCGCGCCGCGCTGACTTGGGCCATCGAGGAGGCGACGCGCCGGAAGCGGCCCCTGCACCTGCTCCACGCCCGCGCCCGTCAGGACAGCTCCGGGCCGGTGGCACCCGGCGCCCAGGACCCGGACCCCGTGCGGACCGTCGTCGAGACGGCGCTGGTCCGCGCCCGCACCGTGGCTCCCGACCTCGAGGTGACGACGCAGGTGAGCGACGAGAGCCCGGCGACCGCCCTCGTGGCGGCCTCGGAGTCTGCGTCGTGCGTGGTCGTGGGCTCGCGCGGGCGTGGGGCTCTCACCGGGGCCGTGCTCGGGACGACGTCGGCGGAGGTCGCGGTCCGCGCCTCCTGCCCCGTCGTCGTGGTGCGTCGCCTCGGGGTGGTGGAGACCGAGCGTCCGAGCGTCGTCGTGGGGACGGACGGCTCCGGGCTCTCGACCGAGGCCATCGGCTACGCCTTCGCCCAGGCCTCCCTGCGCCGCCTGCCTCTGACGGTCGTGCACGCCTGCCCCTCCCGCTCGAGCGGAGGGTACGTCGCACCGTGGCTCTCCGACGACCCGGCGGCCCGGGTTGCGGAGGAACAGGCGGCCACGGCCGAGGAGGTCACCGGATGGTCCGAGCAGTACCCCGACGTCCGGGTCCGTCGGCATGTCCTGCGGGCCGACCCGGTCAAGGCGCTCGTGGACCACTCCCGCGGCGCCGAGCTCCTCGTCGTCGGCAGTCGAGGGATCGGCGGCGTGAGCGGCAGGCTGGTCGGGTCGGTGAGCCAGGGCGTGCTGAGCCGGGCGCACTGCCCGGTCGTCGTCGTCCGCACCGGCACCGGGTGACCCGGGCCTGACCCAGCCTGAACGGGCCCGTCCCGGCCCGACCCCGGGCCCGAGCCGACCTGACCGGGGCCCCACCTGGTCACGATGGTCGATGCACCCCGGTCGGCAGCGATGCCACGGGCGTACTGTCGGACCACAGGGACCCTTCGGGTCTCCCAACCGAGGGACACACCATGTCCGACAAGTCTCCGCGCCACTCGCTCTCGAAGAAGTCCGACAAGTCGATCAAGGAGAAGCGCGCCGACAAGCGCGCCAAGGCCAACGAGGCCACCGGGATCGAGACCACCCTCCACGGCAAGAAGCGCTGACTTGGCGTCGATGCTGTCGCTCGGGGTCCTCGCCCACTCGCGCAAGGAGAACGAGCACCGGCTCCCGATCCACCCGGAGCACGTCGACCGGATCGATGCCGACCTGCGCGCCCGGATCTTCGTCGAGGAGGGCTACGGCCTGCGGTTCGGCGTCTCCGACGAGACGCTCGCCGCCTCCCTCGGCGGCGTCCGGACCCGCGCCGAGCTGCTGGCCGAGTGCGACGTCATCCTCCTGCCCAAGGTCCAGGCCGAGGACCTCGCCGAGATGCGCGAGGGACAGGTCGTCTGGGGGTGGCCGCACTGCGTCCAGGACGCAGCGCTGACCCAGGAGGCGATCGACAGGCGCCTCACCCTCATCGCGTTCGAGGCGATGAACCACTGGGCCCGTGACGGCAGCTTCCTCCTCCACGTCTTCCACCTCAACAACGAGCTCGCGGGATACAGCTCCGTGCTGCACGCGCTCTCGCTCGCAGGCACGACCGGCACCTACGGCCGCCGGCTGCGCGCGGTCGTCATCGGCTTCGGTGCGACGGCCCGGGGCGCCGTCACCGGCCTGAGCGCGCTGGGCATCTCCGACGTCCGCGTCCTCACCAACCGCAAGGTCGCCGCGGTGGCATCCCCGATCCACTCGGTGCAGATCGTCCACCTCGACCACGACGACGACGACCCGTCACAGACCTGCGCGGTGACCACGACGGGCAGGGTGCCTCTCGCGCCCTACCTCGCCGACAACGACATCGTCGTCAACTGCGTCCTGCAGGACACCGCGTCGCCGTGGACGTTTCTCGTCGAGGACGACCTCGACCGGTTCCGGCCGGGCAGCATCATCGTGGACGTGTCGTGCGACGAGGGCATGGGTTTCAGCTGGGCCAAACCCACGTCGTTCGAGGACCCGACCTTCACCGTCGGCGACAACGTCACCTACTACGCCGTCGACCACACGCCGTCGTACCTGTGGGAGTCGGCCACGTGGGTCAACAGCGAGGCGCTGCTCCCACACCTGCGCACCGTCCTCACCGGCCCCGAGGCGTGGCCGGCCGAGCCGACGATCGAGCGGGCGATCGAGATCCAGGACGGCGAGATCCGCAACCCGGCGATCCTCGCGTTCCAGGACCGCGACGAGGCCTACCCGCACGCGCGGCGCCCCGGGGCGAGCTCCTAGGCCCGGCGTCACCGGATCGCTGCGGCTCGTCCGCAGCGGTTTCGCAGTGGATGCGCAGCCGTCCTCGCCACGCTCTCCCCACCACCAACGAAGGGGAGAGTCGTGAAGAAGAAGATCCTGACCCTTGCCGTGGCGACGACCGGGTTCCTCCTGGTCGGCCCCACGCCGGCCCATGCCGCACCCAGACCCCCGGCCGACCCGGCCGCGCAGCTCATCTGCGCGACGTGGAACACCGGCGGCTGGAACCCCGTCTACAGCTGCTACGACCGCCACTTCGACAACTTCTGGGTCTACGACGGGGACGCCGACGGCAACTCCGCCGTCGTCCGCTGGCGCACCGCCACGGGCGAGGAGTCCGGCTCGTGCCGCAACGCCGGGGGCAGCGGCACGTGGAAGCGCTGCGCCTACGACCTGCGCGAGTACAAGCCGAACGGCACCCGCAACACCGTCCACTGGGACGAGTGGCGCTACGACTCGGCCTACGACTCGTGGCAGCTCATCACCGCCCCCGCAGGCTCGTCCGCCACCTGACCGGAAGGAACCCACCATGACGACCAAGCAGAGAGTCCGGGTCGCAGCCGTCGCGACCGCCGTCCTCGCGACGACGCTGGCCGGCGTCGGCCCCGCGAGCGCGAACACCTCCCCGAGCGGTTGCGGCACACCGCACTTCGTCAACAGCACGGGCATCTACACCGTCTGGGACGACCGCGTCGGAACGCTGACCCAGTACTGGGGCTGGTGCGACGGCAACCTGCGCAACTGGGCGCACGTCCACCTCGGCTCGGCCACCGCCTGGGAGACCAAGGTGAGCATCCAGACAACCGACGGGGTCAAGCACGGCGTGCGGGTCGGTCGCTACGGCAACGACTTCACGTCCGCCCCCACGGCGACGATGGACCGCCGCACCCGCGCGCGCGTGGAGGGCACGATCCTCGGCCCGGGCCAGCACGAGATCGCCCTCAAGGTGGGCGTGACGGCATACACCGGCTGACGCGCACGACGCGCTGACGCACGCGGCGCACGGGCCGGTCGGGGGCCCCACAGCCTTCCCGGCTACGTTCTGCGCCCATGGACGTCGGCACCGAGCTCAGCACCCGCCTCGCCGCCGCCACCCCCGGACTCCCGGCGGGGGCGGTGGCGACGGCGGGGCTCGCTGCGCTCGTCGTCGTCCTCGTCCCGACGATCTGGCTGCGCCTGCGAATCGCCATCACGCTCGTCCACGAGCTGGGCCACGCGGTCGTCGGTGTCCTGTCGGGGCGCCGGTTCACCGGCTTCGTCGTCCGCGGCGACATGTCCGGCCACGCCGTCACCGTCGGCCCGGCGCGCGGCTTCGGGCGGATCGCGACGACCTGGGCGGGCTACCCGATGCCGGCGCTCGTCGGCCTCCTCATGCTGTGGGCAGCGACACGTGGGTATGCCGGCGCGCTCCTCTTCGGTCTGCTCCTCACCCTCGTCGTCGTCCTCGTGTTCGTGCGCTCGGCCGGGACACTGCTCACCGTGCTCGCCGCGGGCGCGGCGGTGGGGGGTCTGTGGTGGTGGCGCAACGACGAGGTCCAGGTGCTCGCCGTCGTGGCCACCGGCTTCGTGCTGCTCGTCGGCGCCTGGCGCCACCTCGGCGCCCTCGTCGGCGCCGGCCGACGCGACCGCGGGAGTGACGCGGCCGTGCTCGGCCAGCTCACCGGCATCCCGGCCCCGCTGTGGGTCGGGACCTTCGCGGCCGTGCTGGCGGCGGCGAGCTGGGCCGCGGCCAGCCTCGTCCTCGCGCTGACCTAGTCGCCCCGCGGACGGTCCGAGCGCGGACCGACCGGACCGCTCGCCGCGGTGGCGCGACGGCTGCCGGCGAGGGTCTGGAAGCTGCGGGTGTAGGTCGGCACGACCGTCGGGACGGTGCGCGGGTCCGGCTGCGCACTCGTCGGGGCCGGCGTGTGGTGGTAGTCGGCGTGCACCCGCTCGGGTGTGACGTCGAGGACGACGAAGCCGTGGCTCACCCCGTCGATGTAGCGCAGCCACGGGTTGAGCTGCTGTGCAGCGCCGATGGCCTGCCGGGTGGCGCCGACGACGACCTCCGGCGGCTTGCCCAGGAGGTCCTTCGTGCCGGCGAGGACCTCGACGAAGCCGTCGCTCGTCACGCTCGGGCAGACGAACTCCACGCCGGCGGACGTGTAGGTCGGGTTGCCCGGCGACGCGGCGACCGGCAGGTCGCCGACGAAGGACGCGTGGATGTCGCCGGTGAGGACGACGACGTCACCCGAGTCGGCGCTCGGCTGGGCCGCGGCGTGCGTGAGCAGGTTGGTGCGGTCGGCGGTGTAGCCGTCCCACTGGTCGGCGTTGACGAACGTCAGGCCGGGGGCGCCGAGCGCGGCACCCGGGTAGAGCACGGGCGTCACCATGACCTGGTTGCCGAGGAGGTGCCAGCGGCGCCTGCCCGTGAGTCCGTCCTTGATCCAGGTGAGCTGCTCGGGCTCGGGCAGGTGCCGGCCGGGGTGGGCGATGGCACCGTCGATGGCCGGGTTGAGCCCGACGGGGACGAACCCGTCGAACGGCACGCCGGGCACGGTGACCTGGAGGCTGCGGTTCTGGCGGGTCTCGACGATCGAGAGGTCCCCGAGGTCGCCGAAGGTGAACCGCCGGAAGAAGCGGGTGCCCCGGTGCGGCGTCGACTGCGACTGGTCGGGCAGGCGGAACGGCATCCACTCGAGGTAGGCCTGCATCGCCTGCGCCCGGCGCACGAGGTAGTCGCCCTCGCTGGCCTGGTGGTTGCCGGCGCCCCCGGCCCACGCGTTGTTGGCGACCTCGTGGTCGTCGAAGATCGTGATCCACGCGTGCTGCCGGTGCGCCGCCTGCAGGTCGGGGTCGGCCTTGTGCAGCGCGTGCCGCAGGCGGTAGCCCGTGAGGTCGATCGTCTCGGTCGGGGGCTGGCTGTCGCGGACGCCGGCGAGCGAGGCCGGGCCGTAGCGGTCGGCGCCGTTGCCGTACTCGTAGATGTAGTCACCCACGTGGAGCACGAAGTCGAGGTCGTCTCGCTGCGCGAGGGCCCGGTATGCCGTGAAGTACCCGCCCGTGTAGTTGCTGCAGCTCACGAGCGCGAGACGCAGGGCGTGGGTCTCGCCGGGGATGTCACCCGCGGTCTGGGTGCGGCCCGTCTCGGAGAACTCGCCGAGGCTCTGGAAGCGGTAGTAGTAGCGCGTGTAGGGGTCGAGGTCCTGCACGTCGACCTTGACGGTGTGGTCGCGGTCGGGGCTGGTGTGCACCAGGCCGTGGGCGACGACCCGGGTGAAGCGGGGGTCGCGGGCGACCTGCCACCGCACCGGGATCGAGGCACCGAGACCGCTGCCGGGGGTCGCGACCGGGTCGCCCTTGTGCCGCTGGGGCGGGGTCGCGCGGGTCCAGATGATGACGGAGTCGCCGGTCGGGTCACCGCTGGCGACGCCGTAGCCGAAGATGCCTTTGGAGGCGGGTGCGGCTGCTGCCGCTGGGTCGAAGGCTCGAGGAAGTGCAAACGCTGCACTCGCGACGGCCACGCCCTTGAGGACGCTGCGCCGGTCAACCGAGGGGTTCGTCATCCTCGGAGGCTATTCCTGTGCCACGGGTCGCGGCAGGGGTTCGGGAGAACCCCGCCATGGCGCGCGAAGTGCTCAGCTCAGGAGGGTGCGGACCTCCTTCTCGATCGCCTCCTGCCGGCGCATCGGGTTGCGACCGGTGGCCTTCGGGACGGTGATCGTCTCGCCGTTGTCGTAGCGGTCGATGACCCGGGGGTCGACGTAGGAGTTCTTGGCGATGGTGGGGGTGTTGCCGAGGTAGTCCGAGACCTGCTGGACGGCCTCCTTGACCGCGCGCTTGCGCGAGGCCTGCGTGTCGCCCGGCTCGGGCGACGAGGCCAGGCCCACCGCCGCGTGGACGGTGGCGTGCCACGTGCGGAAGTCCTTGGCGGTGACCTCGGCGTCGAAGATGTCGTGGAGGTAGGCGTTGACGTCGGGCGCCTCGAGGTCGCGCCAACCCGAGTCCGTGCGGTAGGCGAGGACCCGCTTGGACGTCGAGCGGCGCTTGCGCATCTCGCCGATCGCCGCGGCGACGTCCTCGTCGCGGATCGTCACCTTCTGCGAGACACCGCTCTTGCCGTCGAAGGCGAAGACGAGTCCCTCGCCGACCTTGCGGACGTGCTGGCGCTCGAGCGTCGTGAGGCCGAACGAGCCGTTGGCGTCGGTGTAGACGTCGTTGCCGATCCGGAAGTAGCCGAGGTCGAGCAGGCGCACGGCGACAGCGGCGGCGCGCTCCAACGGCATACCGTCGCGGTGGAGGTCACGGGTGACGCGACGGCGGGCGGCCGGGAGCTGCTCGGCGGCCTCGAGGATGCGCTGGAACTTGAGCTCGTCGCGCTTGACCCGCCAGTCGGGGTGGTAGAGGTACTGCCGCCGGCCCGCGTCGTCGGTGCCGACGGCCTGGATGTGGCCGTTGGCGACGGAGCAGATCCACACGTCCTCCCACGCGGGCGGGATGGCGAGCGAGCGGATCCGCTCGACCTCGGGCTGCGGCAGCCGCTTGCCCTCGCGGTCGAGGTAGGTGAAGCCCTTGCCGGCGCGACGCCGGGTCCAGCCGCGGTCCTGCGGGGAGACGGTGCGCAGTCGGGTCATGCGCGCCATCGTCGCAGGTCAGGAAGCCTATCTCGCCACTTATTGCCCCACCGCGCGTCTTCCGGCCCACGTGCGCCGCCCGCGGTGGGGCCCGATGGGGCAATCAGTGGCGGCAGGGCTACCAGTCGTGGCCGTGGACGAGGAGCGCCGACTCGAGCTCGAACCGCTCGCTGCGCGACAGCCCGAGCCCGTCGGGGACGGGCAGGTCCACGCTGCGGCAGTAGTCGCGCAGCGCCAGGTCATAGGCCAGGGTGCTGGCGGCCAGCCGCTCGGCCTTGTTGGGCTGGTTGCCCTCCTCGACCTGACGCAGGTGGTCGGCGAGCCGGGCCAGCTCGAGCCCGAGCAGGACGGGGGCGAGGGGCTCGGGCGGGTGGCGGTCGCGGCGGGCCACGACGACCGGGAGCAGGGCGCCGAGCAGCGCCATCACGACCACCCCGAGGATGCCGGCCATTGCGCTCACCTCGGAACCAGTCTGCTCCGACTAGGGCGGGCTCCACAATGGCCAGGAGCGGAAGGGTTTGGCAACGGGGGGCAGCGGCAAACGGAGAAGAACCGCAGATCCAAGGCGCCTGAATACGCCGTCAGCTGGCAATCACGCGCAATTGTCGACGTTCTCCTGCGTCATAGACCACTTCCACAGTCCATCCTCGCTCAACATTCGGGCGTCAACGGGGACCTGCATGCCGGACGTAGTCACTTGGGCGGACACCTTCGTCGCAGGCAGTTTCGCGCTCGTACCCGGGATCGTGATGGTTCCAACATCGGTCACGCTCAGGAGTTTCGACCACTTCAGATCCGGCACCTGCTCACTGTTTCGGCAGGCCACGTACTCCTTTTCGGAGATGATCTTCTGCTGCGCACTGACGAGCGTCACGTACTGAGCCTTCCAGTCCTTCTTCGAGAACTGGTCTACCCAGATTTTGAACGCAGACTCAGCCGATCCGGACACCGCGGCTGCTGTTGGCGAAGGGGAAGCGCCCGCCGACGGCTCTGACTCTCCGAGCGAGCCCGTGTAGACCGAGCACGATGCTGGGTTACCCGAAACGATGATGTTCGAATCCACTCGGACCTTTCCGTTTGCTGGCACCAGCTCCGGGAACTCGGACCCTCCACCGACGAGGTTCCCGGCAGCGTCAGCGCATGCAATGGCAAGGCGGAGGTCTTTCAGCGGCTGTGATGTGGGATTCGAGACCTCGAAACTCGCCTCCTGACCGCCGTACTCGGACTTCTTGATGACCACCTTCGAAACGGGGAGGGCAGGGAACGGCTTGTCACTGAAAGTTCCGTTCGCCTCCACGTCCAATGTCGCCTCGACCTTGGCGGCCTTCATCCCTGGCTCAAGGCTGACCTGAGTTCCGATGATGTGGTCAGCGTCCGGCTGGGAGAAGGACTCGACCTGGGCTTCGGACTTCAGCACAGAGCCCTTGTCGTCAAGCACATTGAAGTTCACAGTGACCGTCTGTCCGACGTAGGTCGAGTTGTTGTGAACTATGGCCGTCACCCACACGTATTCGTCTCTCTGACCGAATCCTGACTTCACGAGCGCACCAAGCTCTTTTGGCGGCGTGGTCTGCGCAGCTGGCACCTTGGGGTCGCTAGTGTCGCTTTCCGATGTTTTCTCGCCGCCCCCACAGGAGGCCAGAGCGAGGACGACGACCGTCGCAGTGAAGAGTGAGCGAAGCATGTGAATTCCCCTAGCTGACATTGCGGACAGGCGCAGGCAGAAAGGTAGCCGATGCGATTCCCTTGTTCTTCGCCGGCCGTAGGTTCTCGGCCATTCTGGGGTTGAAACAGGAAGGTCCTGCCAGACGCGCCATAGTTCGCGCGCCTGACAGGACCTTCGATAACCCGCACCGGGCGGGGGTTGGTGCCTACTTCTTGACGTCGTAGCGGTCGAGGTCCATGACCTTGGCCCACGCGGCGACGAAGTCGTGCACGAACTTCTCGCCGACGTCGTCGGAGGCGTAGGCCTCGGCGACGGCGCGCAGCTCGGAGTTGCTGCCGAACACGAGGTCGGCGCGCGTGCCCGTCCACTCCTGACCCGCCGCACCGCGACCGATGTAGGTGTCGTCGTCGGCCGGCGTCCACGTCGTGCCCAGGTCGAGCAGGTTGACGAAGAATTCGTTGCTCAGCGTGCCGACGCGGTCGGTGAGTACACCGTGCGTCGAGCCACCGGCGTTGGCGCCGAGCGAACGCAGGCCACCGACGAGCACGGTGAGCTCGGGTGCCGAGAGGCTGAGCAGGTTCGCGCGGTCGACGAGCGAGTACTCCGCGGGGAGGCGGTTGTCGCGCTTCTCGAAGTTGCGGAACCCGTCGGCCGACGGCTCGAGCCACGCGAAGGAGTCGACGTCGGTCTGCTCCTGGGTCGCGTCGCCGCGGCCCGGGGTGAACGGCACCTCGACCTCGACACCGGCGGCGCGAGCGGCCTGCTCGACACCGACGTTGCCGGCGAGGACGACGGCGTCGGCGAACGAGACGTTGTGCGCCGCCGCGACCTCCTCGATCTTCGGGAGGACCTGCGCCAGCTCGGCCGGGTCGTTGACCGTCCACGAGCGCTGCGGCTCGAGACGGATGCGACCACCGTTGGCGCCACCACGCTTGTCACTGGTGCGGTGGCTGGCAGCTGCGGCCCAAGCCGTCTTGACGAGCTGGCTCACGGACAGGCCGGAGTCGGCGATCGCGGCCTTGGCGGCGGCGATGTCGTCGGCGGACGTGCCGAGCTCGTTGGCGGGGATCGGGTCCTGCCAGAGGAGCTCCTCGCTCGGGACCTCGGGGCCGAGGTAGCGGTCGACCGGGCCCATGTCGCGGTGCGTCAGCTTGTACCAGGCACGCGCGAACGCGTCCGCGAACTCGGCCGGGTTCTCGTGGAAGCGACGGGAGATCGCCTCGTATGCCGGGTCGACCCGGAGCGCGAGGTCGGTCGTGAGCATCGTGGGCAGACGCTTGGCGCCGCCCTCGTCGGGTGCGGGGATGATCGCCTCGGCGTCTTTGGCGACCCACTGCGCGGCACCGGCGGGCGACTGCGAGAGCTCCCACTCGTGGCCGAAGAGCATGTCGAAGAAGCCGTTGCCCCACTGCGTCGGCGTCGGGGTCCAGGTGACCTCGAGACCGGACGTGATGGCGTCCTTGCCCTTGCCGGACTGGAAGGACTGCTTCCAGCCGAGGCCCTGCTCCTCGAGCGCGGCGGCCTCGGGCTCGGCTCCGACGTAGGCCTCGGGGTCGGCGGCACCGTGGGTCTTGCCGAAGGTGTGACCACCGGCGATGAGGGCGACGGTCTCCTCGTCGTCCATGGCCATGCGGGCGAACGTCTCGCGGATGTCGATGGCGGACAGCGCCGGGTCCGGGTTGGCGTTGGGGCCCTCGGGGTTGACGTAGATGAGGCCCATCTGGACGGCGGCGAGCGGGTTGTCGAGCTTACGGTCGCCTTGGTAGCGCTTGTCGCCGAGCCACTCGGTCTCGGGGCCCCAGTAGACGTCGTCGTCGGGCTCCCACGCGTCGACGCGGCCACCGGCGAAGCCGAAGGTCTCGAAGCCCATCGTCTCGAGCGCGACGTTGCCGGTGAGGATCATGAGGTCGGCCCACGAGAGCGACGAGCCGTACTTCTTCTTGACCGGCCACAGCAGGCGGCGGGCCTTGTCGAGGTTGCCGTTGTCGGGCCAGGAGTTGAGCGGCGCGAACCGCTGCTGGCCGGTGCCACCGCCACCACGACCGTCCTGGACGCGGTAGGTGCCGGCGCTGTGCCACGCCATGCGGATCATGAACGGGCCGTAGTGGCCGAAGTCCGCGGGCCACCAGTCCTGCGACGTCGTGAGGACCTCGCTGATGTCGCTCTTGACGGCGGCGAGGTCGAGTGCCTCGAAGGCCGCGGCGTAGTCGAAGTCGCTGCCGAGAGGGTTGGACGCCGGCTGGTTCTTGGCGAGGATCTTGAGGTTGAGCCGGTTCGGCCACCAGACGCGGTTCGCGTCACCCTGGGTCGGGTGCGCCGCGGCGCCGTGCATGACGGGGCAGCCGCTGGGGGCGTCGCCCTCGGGGGTGGTGACGCCGTCCGGGGTGGTCGGCGCCTCCTGGTTCATCTCCTTGACCTCGGCGTCGTCGGACATGTTGTCGTGGATGGTCATCGGCGTCCCTTCTCGTGGTGTGGTGCTGTGCTGTCGGAGTCCGGCTGGTTCTGGCAGTTCGGGCAGAGGCCCCAGTAGATGACCTCGGCCTCGTCGACGGCGAAGCCCTGCGGGTCGGACGCGTGCAGGCACGGCGCCCTGCCGGTCGCGCAGGCGACGTCGGTGATGGAGCCGCAGACGCGGCACACGGCGTGGTGGTGGTTGTCGCCGACACTCAGCTCGTAGCGCGCGACCGAGCCTGTGGGCTGGATCCTGCGCACGAGACCCGCGTCCGTGAGCGCGTGCAGGCAGTCGTAGACCGCCTGGTGCGAGACCGTTGTATGCCGTCCGCGCACCGCGTCGAGGACCGTGCCGGTATCGGCGTGCGGGCTCTCGCGCAGGGCGTGCAGGACCGCGAGCCGGGGTCGCGTCACGCGCAGGTGGGCACCCCGGAGCAGCTGCTCGTCGTCGACGTGCGGGACGTCGGTGGTGGGGGTGGTGGGCATGCGTCCACCCTTGTCCCTTTTCTTGAATGTGTCAAGAATTGCAGGTCAGGACGGGGTGCGTCGTTCCGGGCGACACTCCCCCCGTCAGGCCGCCGCGGGCTCCGGCATCTCGTGGAGGCTCCCCGGACCGCGCACGTCGGCGTCATGGATCGCCTCGAGCTCGGCCACGAGGTCCTCGTCGTCGGCCCACGAGCGCGCCCAGGCGCCGGCCCACGGGTCGGGTCCACCCACGTCGAGGGCGCGCCGTCGATGCTCCGCGTCGCGCCGCCGGTCGGCTCGTCGGCGCTCACCGTCGCGCCGCCGGGCGGCGAGCCGGCGGGACAGGGCGATGTCGTAGCTCCCCGGAGTGCCGTCCCACGTGACGGAACGGCCGAACTCGTCGGGCGGATGGACCGTGGCCACGAGGCGCTGGTCGTGGACGTGGGTGTGATGTCGCTGGCAGAGCAGGGCTGCGTTGTCGAGGTCCGACCGCCCGCCGTCGACCCAGTGCACGACGTGGTGGGCGCGGCCCCACGATGCCGGTGCGTCGCACCCGGGCCACGTGCAGCCACCGTCGCGGTGGGTCAGGGCCCGGCGCTGGCCACGGGTGAACAGCCGCGCCGCGCGACCCACGTCGAGCACCTCCCCGGCGCTGCCGAGGACGACCGGGATGATGTCGGCGTCGCAGGCCAGCCGCCGGACGTCACCCGCGTTGAGGATGGTGCCGGCCGCGGTGGACCCGACCACCGTCCCGAACGCGGTCGTCGACGGGCACCCCGGGACCGAAGTGCCGGACAGGTCGAGGAACCGCACGAGGTCGGTCAGGCCCATCGTCACGTGGAGAGCCGTCGGCGCCGCCGCCGGGCCGGCGACCTCACCGTCGCGCGCCGCGTGCCCGGTGACGATCGACATGAGGGCTTCGGCGCGGCGCTGACCGTGGGAGCGCGGGTCGAAGGCTCCGGTCGCCGGGTCGGGCACCGGACTGGCGAGCGGACCCAGCGCGGCCTCGAGGGCAGCGGACTGCTCGGGGGTGAGGCCCATGCGGTACTCGGTGATGTCACCCTCGGACACTTCGGGCTGGGACAGGTGGGCGGCGGTCCGCAGTCGTCGCTGGTCATCGTCGAGCTCGCCGTCGAGACCGTGCTGGGCCAGGAGCCGCGTGCGCACCCGCTTGACGTCGCGGACGCCGCACAGCACACCGTGGTCGAGCATCGCCGCGGCCACGGTCGGGATCGCCTCGGGCCGCAGCCGGTCGGCGAGACGCGCGATCTCGGTGAGCATCGTTCGCGCCAGCGGCACCCCGACCTCGCCCGTGACGACCCGCGCCCACACGACACCCTCGGCCCGCTGCGGATCGGCGAACGCTCCCGCACGAGGACCCTCGGTCGACCACTGACCGCCCGGCGTGCAGTGGGCGACGTCGACGGCGAACGACGCGAGCTGCCCGGCGCCGCCCTGTCGCAGCGACGGTGCGTGCTCGAGGACCCACTCGTGGGCGGACCCGGCGCCTCGTCGGGCGGAGGTGAACTCCCCTCGATGGGCGGCCTCGGTCGTCACGAGAACCTGCGTCGCGCAGGCCTGCGCCTTCACCGCGTCGGCGAGACGCAGGACCTCGGCCAGCTCGGCGCCACTGAGCTGCGGCAGCGCCTCCCGGACCGCAGTGAGGGCCGACCGGGCGGACTCGAGCGCGACGACGGCAGCATGGGGAGCGCCCTGCCCGTCTGCGACCTCGATGTCCATACCCCATTCTCTCGAACTCCTGTTCGAGAGTCAAGCGTTCGAGCGGACCTGTGAACGACGAATTCGACTGAGCGACAGGCGAACTCACACACAGAGCGGCGCACGGCATACCCCTTCGCGACAGCCTACGATCGGCCACCGACACACCGGTGCGACCGACGTCCTTCACGCGTTTTCTTAGCTCTCATCTCGCGCGAGCGCAGCATTTCGGAGCACACTGGAGGCGTGCTTCCCCGGGACCACGACACAGCGCTGGACGGCGACGGTGCCATCGTGTGCACGCAGCAGGTGGAGGCAGACCCGGTGCACGCCTTCGAGGTGTTCACGGAGCGGCTGGGCGACTGGTGGGACCCGAGGCTGACCGCGGACCCGTCGACCTACGAGGGCGCCGACGTCGAGGAGGTCGAGGGCGGCCAGGTGGTGCTGCACCACGACGGTGAGGACTACCCGATCGGGCAGGTCACCGAGTGGACGACGGGTGAGCGGTTCGCGATGACGTTCCACCTCTCGCTGCCGCGTGACCACCCGACCGAGCTCGTCGTCGACTTCGAGCCGACCGACGACGGCACCCTCGTGACGCTCACCCACGACGGGTGGAACCCGGACAACATCGCCCGGCGCAGCACGTTCAGCGAGTGGCCGCACCTGCTGGCGCGCTTCGCGGCGGTCGCCGAGGACTGAGCGCTCAGTCGCCCGGCCGGAGGTCGACGTCGGTCTCGCGTCGGCCGCGCCGGGTGAGGTAGCCGTGCCAGAGCAGCCGCGCCGCGGTCGACCGGTGCGGGCGCCACTGCTCGCCGAGCTCCTCGAGCGCCGCACCCACCGGCACCTCGGCGAGACCGAGCCGTTCGCCCACGGCGACCTGGAGGGCACGGTCCCCGATCGGCCACACGTCGGGGCGGTCGAGGCACGCGAGGAGGTAGGCCTCGGCGGTCCAGCGCCCGATGCCGGGCAGGGCGGTGAGCCGCGCGGCGACCTCGTCGTCGGGGAGCGTCGCCAGGGCTTCGAGGTCGAGCTCGCCGGACTCGACCGCGGTCGCGAGCGCCCGGAGGTAGCGGTCCTTCTGGCGCGAGACGCCGTCCTCGCGCAGCTGCTCCGGGGTGGTGGCGAGCAGCGCGGTCGGGGTCATGGCGCCGGCGCGGGCTCGCACCCGGGCATAGGCCGCGGCCGCCGAGGCGAGCGAGACCTGCTGCTCGAGGATGAGGAGCACGAGGCTGGGGAACCCCGGTGGACGCGACCAGCGCTCGGGGACACCGTGCTCGTCGAGCTCGGCGGCGAGGTGGGGGTGGAGCGTCGCGACCTCGTGCACGTGCTGCTCCCAGCGCGCGTGGTCCATCGGCTCAGGGGGTGAGGCCGGTCGCGTCGGCGACCCACTGCCACATGCGCCGGCGCTCGTCCGAGCTGGCGGCGTTGCGACCGAAGTACGCGGTGGGGCGTTCGCGCCGGTCCATCCACAGGCCGCCACCGCGCGGTCGCGGCTGCGCGCCGACGAGCCAGGTCGTCGTGTCGCTGCCCTGATCGGCGTCCCGCAGGACCGGACCCATGACCTTGTCGAACGTCGGCAGCGACTCGGTGACGCCGGGCGTCGCGGCCCAGCCGGGGTGCATGACGTAGACCGCGACGCCCGCCCGGGCCCACCGGACCGTGAGGATGTCGAGGAGCTCGACCTGGGTGCGCTTGCTCCGTGCGTATGCCGTGGGCGGCGCGTAGGTGCCCCGCGTGTAGTCCGGGTCGTCGACCGGGAGCGCCTGGGCGTACATGCCACCGGACGTCACGAGCACGACGCGGGCCTCGTGCCCCTCGAGCTTGGGCAGGAGCAGGTCGGTGAGCAGGACCGGGCCGAGGACGTGGATCGACATCGAGAGCTCGTGGCCCTGCGGCGACTCGGTGCGCTCGGCCGGCATGGCGCCGGCGTTGTGGACGATGGCGTCGAGCGGTGGGGCGTCGGCGAGCATCGCTGCGGCACAGGCGCGCACGCTGTCGAGGTCGCCGAGGTCGCAGGTCCACGTGGTCGACGGCCCGGGGAGCTCGCGCGCCACGTCGGCGGCCTTGTCGGCGTTGCGGACGACGAGGTGCACGTGGGCGCCGAGGGCGCTCAGCTGGCGAGCCGTCGCGGTGCCGAGGCCGGAGGTCGCACCCGTCACGACGACGTGCCGGCCCGCGAGGGAGCCGGGCGCCGGGTCGGCCGGCCACGTCGGGAGGCGACGGCGGACGGCATACCCGATCTTGGAGAAGCCGGGCACGACGGTGCGGTCGAGCGCGGAGTCGAGGACGTTCGCGAGGGTGCGCAGGGGCATGGCTCGACCCTACGGCGCCGGTGTGACGCCGCAGGGCCGAGGCGCTCAGGTGAAGAAGCCCACCCAGCCCGAGGTCCTGTGGAACGAGTTGGTCCCGCCGTTGACACTCATCTGCGCCGCCCGGTCCTCAGGGATCGAGAGGTTGCCGGTGCAGTCCCTCGTCTTGGACCGGGTGACCCGCAGGTGGTGGAAGTGGGTGCCGTCGGTGAGGCTCATGTCGGCGTCGGCATAGGCGCTCGCCGCCGTCGACTTCAGGGTCAGGCAGAGGGTGTCGTAGGTGTCGTCCCAGTGGAGGACGGCGTGGGCCCCTCCGGAGGGGTTCGTCAGGGTGACGGACTTGCTCGCGGCCTGGGCCGGCGCGGCGATCCCGACCGCGACGACCGTGGCTGCGACGGCGCCGAGGCCGGCGAGTGTGGTGCGGTGCATGGCTCCCCCGATCACGTGTAGAAGTTCGCGTCCTTGGACGGCCGCCCCGGATAGCTCAGCGTCATCCAGTAGTAGCGGTCCTCGGGGATCGACATGTTGCCGGTGCAGTTCGTCGACTTGCCGAAGCCGGCGTCGTTGGCGCTGGCGAAGGTGCTGCCGCCAGAGGGGCCGATGCGGACCGTGGCCATCTGCCCCTGGACGTAGCTGCGGACGCAGAGGTTGTCGGTGGAGTCGTCGTACCAGGCCTTGGCGACGACCTTCGTGCCGGCGGCGTTCCAGATCTGCAGGGTCTTGTCGTTGGCCTGCGCCGGACCTGCCGTCGCGGTCGCTGCCGCGAGGGCGAGTCCGGTGATGGCAGTGGCGGTGATGGTGCGCTTCATGGTGCTCCTCAGGTGGAGAACGTGCGTCGGTGGGCCGAGCGTCACGGGGTGCGCTGCGGATGCGCTGCGAAAGCGCTGCGGTGCGTCCGCAGCGGGACGAGGGCGCGGGTCCCACCCAGTGCGCGGGCCGGCCTACGGGGTGGGGTGGGCCTGACTACGCTCGGGAGGCATGACGGACACGGCCGCACACCCGCCCACTCCCTCGTCCACTCCGGCGATCGAGCTGGGGCTCGACACGTTCGGTGACATCGCCCTCGGCGCGGACGGGGAGCCGCTGCCGGCGGCCGTCGTCATCCGCGAGGTGCTCGCCGAGGGGCAGCTCGCGGACTCGCTGGGGCTCGACTTCTTCGGGGTGGGCGAGCACCACCGGCCGGACTACGCGATCTCCGCCCCGGACACGCTGCTCGCCGGGCTGGCGACGACGACCTCGCAGATCCGGCTGGGCACGTCGGTGACGGTGCTGTCGTCGGATGACCCGATCCGGGTGTTCCAGCGGTTCTCGACGGTGGACGCGCTGTCGGGTGGGCGGGCCGAGATCTGCGTCGGGCGCGGCTCGTTCATCGAGTCGTTCCCGCTGTTCGGGCTGTCGCTCGACGACTACGAGGTGCTGTTCTCGGAGAAGCTCGACCTGCTCGCGAAGGTGTTGCAGGAGAGGGCCTTCGAGTGGTCGGGGACGACGCGGCCGCCGGTGCGGACGTCCGGTCCGGTGATGCCGCCGACCGAGTCGGGTGCGCTGCGGACCTGGGTCGGCGTGGGTGGGACGCCGGCGTCGGTGGTGCGGGCGGCGCAGTACGGCATGCCGGTCGTCATCGCGATCATCGGCGGGTCTGCCGCTCAGTTCGCTCCGCTGGCGGACCTCTACCGGCGCGCCTGTGCCGAATACGGGTATGCCGGGTTGCCCGTGGGCGTGCACTCACCCGGGCACGTGGCCGAGACCGACGAGCAGGCGGTCGAGGAGTACCTGCCGCACTTCATCGAGCAGATGCGCAAGCTCGGGCGCGAACGCGGATGGGCGCCGATGACCGAGGAGGCTGCGCGGGCGCAGGTGGGGCCGGAGGGTGCGGCCTACTGCGGGTCGCCCGAGACGGTGGCGCGCAAGATCGTCGCGACGTGCCGGACGCTCGGGGCGAAGCGCTTCCAGTTCAAGTACTCGAACGGGAGGCTGCCGCACGAGCTGCGGATGAGCTCGATCCGGCTGTTCGGTGAGCAGGTCGCTCCGCGGGTGCGTGAGCTGCTGGCGGCCGGGACCGACTGAGGCCGGGGCGCTGGGTGCTGGGCGCTGGGGGGCGCTGGCGCGCTTGGGCGGTTGCGCGGTGCACCTCCCACGCAGAGGAGTGTCTTTGCTCCACGTGGTGAGGCACCGGTCCGCGAGGGTGACCGGGGTCAGAGCACCTCGAGGTGGACGTCCACGTCGGACCCCTCAGTGAGCGACTCGGCGTTGCGGACGGCCTTCTTGACGGGGAGGACGTAGCTGCCGAGCGTCGCGTCGGGGAAGACGGAGGTATCCCAGGTCGTCCTGCCGACGGTGACGCGCACCCTGACGGCGCCGAACCCACTCGGGGCGCGGTCGAGGTCGGCGATGCCGTCGGCGATCTCGTCGGCGACGTCGGCCGGGAGGGTGACGAAGTACCAGCCGTCCCGGGCCTGCCACTGCCAGAGGGGAGCGGTGAAGCGTCGTCGCACAGCGCTCCTCAGGCCCGGATCTCGAGGATGATCTCGCCGTCCTCGTCGGTCCCCCCGGTCGGGGTGAAGCCGAGCTCGGCGTAGAGCTGCGCAGCCACGACGTTGTCGGGGTGGTGGGACAACCGGGTGACCCAGTGTCCGGGCTGCTCGGCGAGCCACGCCATGAGCGCGACCATCGCCGCTCGACCCAGCCCTCGGCCCTGGGCGGTCTGGTCGATGACGAAGCCCCCGATCCAGTGCGCCTCGTCGTCGTCCAGGCCCCACATCGCATGCCCGACGACGGTGTCGCCCTCGTAGATGCCGAGCGAGTTCCACGGGCCGGGGCGCTCGGTCATGAGGAGGTAGCCGGCCGCCATGGGGTGCACGAACTCGCGCTGGTCGTCCTTGGGCCGCACGTCGCCGACCTCGCGCCAGTCCTCGCCCACCGGGCGCAGGCTGATGTGCGACGCGAGGTCCGGCTGGTCGTCGGGGAGGGTGATCTCCTCCGGCTCGGGCACGGCGGCGACGCTGGTCCAGCCCTGGTTCTCGAGCCTGAGGTGGCCGATCGTCACGGCGTTGCTGTCGCCGTCGAGGTCCGGCAGCGACTGGAACTCGGAGACCCAGCAGCCGGTCAGCTGGTAGGTCCGCACGAGCCGCCCCGCCTCGTCGTGCACGTGGATGTCGAGGTCCATGTGGGACGCGAGCTCGCCCCGAGCGGCCCACGCGACGAAGTCGGAGTCGTGGCTCGCGCCGTGTTCGAGGGCGATGGCCTCCGACACCGGACCGTCGGTCGGTGGGGCGTCCCCGACGACGACCGCGGTCGTCCGCTTGACGACGGTCAGGCTGGAGAACCCCGCCACCTCGCGGCCTCCACCGCGCACCGTGAACATGAAGGACCCATACGGCTCCGCCCGCGCGGCGCGCTCGGGGTCGATGGTCATGCTCACCTCCGGGGGGCCCAGGTGCCCGGCTCGAACGCTACCTGCGCGATCTTGAGCCCGGAGCAGAACGGGAGGACTCTGGGGTATGGGCGTCGTCGAGTTCGACCTGGAGCGCATCATCCATGCGCCGGTGGCCGACGTGTTCGCCCGCCTGGCCGACATCGAGGGCCACAACGCTTGGATGCCGAAGCGGGGCAGCATCCTGCACCGCACCGAGCAGACGTCGCCGGGTCCACCGGCCAAGGGCACGACCTACGTCGACCGGACGATGGCCGGGTCGATGCCCGGGGAGATCTCGGAGTTCGAGCCCCCGACGACCCTCGTCTACCACTGGTGGGACAAGACGGCCGCGGGCAAGGTCAAGGCCGAGGGGTGGCCCGGTTACCGGCTCGAGGCCAAGGGCGACCACACGACGCTCGTCCACCATCACGTGCGGCTCGAGACCCACGGTCTCTACCACCTGGCGACACCGGTCATGCACTGGATGGCGTCGCGCGAGCGGACCGCCACCCTCGATGCCCTCGAGACGTCGTTCGGGCACCACCACCACTGACGCGGGCCCGGCTGGGCGGCTCAGCCCCACGAGGCGCAGGACGCGATGCCGAGCCACGTGTGCCGGTTGCCCCACCAGCACCAGCCCAGCTTGGGTGCGCCGGCTCGCGCGCGGCCGTCGCGACCGGTGCCGTTGCTGATCCACAGGGCCGGCGTTCGGGCGTCGAACCCGCCCTGAGGCTTGCGCAGCCGTGAGCCGATCGTCATGAAGCAGTGGTTGCGCTCGAGGACGGCGGGGTTCTGGATCGCCCAGTGCAGGCCCTCCTCGAGGGTGAGCGGGGACCGTTGTGCCGCAACGATGTCGGGGAGCGCCTCGGCCGGCGTGCGGTTGCGGTGGCCGTCGCCACGGTCGAGGCCGTCGACGACGTAGACGCCGTCCGGTCGGGCCGCCTCCTCGATGGGGGCGAAGACGTCGACGTCGGTCATGTCCTCGACGACGAAGCCCTCCTTGCCGTCGAGGCGGAGCAGGCTGGCGAGGGCCGACGCGGGTGCAGGTGTCACGAGCAGCCCCTCGGCAGAGGCGTTTGCGCGCTGTCGCAGGTCCGCCGCGGTGAGGCCGGCGAGCTCGTGCACCCCGAGCTCCACGAGTCGAGTGGCCTGGCCGGACAGTGGGGGCAGCGGCGGGAGGGGCATGAGGAGTTCAACGGACCGCGGTGGTGACGGGTTCCGCGAGACGGGGGCGGACGGCATACGAGCGTGTCGTCGTGTCTCGCGCAGGGGTCACGTGGAGGAGTGTCTTTGCGTCAGAGGGTGAAGCGCGTGCACGTGCTCAGCAGTCTCGGAACGGGTGGGAGCGGGTCTGACGGCCACGCGGTGTCCGAACGTGCCCGACGGTGCCGATCCCCACCCATGCGGGTCAGGCCGTTCGGGTCATGCGGTCCGGGTCGCGCCGACGAGACCATGAGCCCCACCACGGTGAAAGAGGGCCACGATGCTCCGCCAGCCCACAGTTCTCAGCGCAGCGCTCGTCGCCACGCTCGCTCTCGCAGCGTGCGGCTCTACGTCAGCGGGGAGTGCCGACGGGTCGGGAGACTTCCCGATGACGAGCGGGCCGCCGTCGACCACGGGCACTGACGTCTCGACCTCTGCGCCCCCCACACCGGACCCTTCACCGACTGACGCCCCGCCGACGCAGACCGTGGACTCGTCCTGGGCGTCGACGACGCCCGACGGCGAGTGCCCGGATGGCTGGACCGGCCTGACGGTCAGGGCGGAGTTCGAGGAGGAGCTGCCCTACCTCGAGACCATCAGGGCCTGCACGACCGACGGCACCCGGCTGTGGCTGCGCAACAACTCCGATGCGGTGTGGGTCGCCACGTCCCCACCGCTCACGCGCCTCCCGGAGCGGACCCATGAGTCCACGCGCGCCGTGTCGTTCCGCTCGGTCGTCGACCAGGACACGTTGGGGCGCACCGTTCTCGCCCCCGAGGACCAGGTCGTCTTCTTCGCGAGGCCGACCGAGGTGTCGTGGGCCCTCGACCGAGCGCTCGACGTCAGCTGGGTGGTCCACGATGTCACGGCCGACGAGCTGACGTCGATGGGTACGGAACTGGTGCAGTCGGCCCTGACCCGACGCGGGACTCCTCGCGCGGCCCTGGCGCAGTGCACGCTGTCCGGCTACCAGATCGGCAGCACTGCTGCTGAGCTGGACAGACCGCTGGACCCGCAGAGCACGCAGTCGCTCCTGACCGACGCACTGGGGATCGGGCTCGATGCGAACCGGTGCTGGTCGGCGACCAAGAACGTGACGCGGGCGGGCACCACCACTCCCCTGAGCTCGAAGCTGGCCACCAAGGTCACCGTCGCCGAGAACTTGGGCAAGGTCCACGTCCAGCTCACGTGGATGCAGCGCGGATGGCGCGTCCTGAGCGCAGCGGTCCCGAAGGTCTGAGGGCAGTCGACCCCTACCCTGCCAGGAGGGCACGTCCATCGCGTATGCCGTGTGTGCTCCTCTGTCGGGACCTGTCCGAAACGGCTGAAAAGCAGACCGGAGCGGGTCTACCGTGGGAGGGCTGGATGAGCCCGACCGCGTGGCCAAGCAGACCCGCACACGTCGGGTGCTCGGACGCCTCAGGAGGTCAGCCATGTCCGACAGCACGATGCCGGAGATCCCGCCGTTCTTCGAGCAGGTGGGTCCGCCCCCGCTCGTCGAGGACCTGAGCGACACCGACGACTTCCCCGAGGGCGAGACCCTCCCGGACCAGACGCCGGCGCCGGACAGCTCGATCTACGAGGAGGAGTGATGGCCGCCACCGCAGAGATCCTCAGGCATCTCACGAAGCAGGAGTTCCTCTTCTGGGCCGCGTCCCAGATCGGGACGACGGAGTCACCGCCCGGCAGCAACCAGGTGAAGTACTGGCTCAACACCAAGCCGTCGTGGAACGGCGCCTCGTGGTGTGCGGCCTTCCTCCAGTCGGGTGCGAAGGTCGGGGGCAAGGACATGACCGACGACTTCGGCTGGGGGCCCTACTACGTCCCGCAGATCGAGGCCGACGCGAGGGCGGCGGGGCAGTGGCACACGACTCCCAAGGTCGGCGACTGGGTCGTCATGGGCAAGACCAAGAGCTCGCACATCGGCATCGTCGAGAAGGTCACCCGCCAGGGCGCCCTCGGGTCCAAGGACCTCGTCATCACCACCATCGAGGGCAACACGTCCCCGAGCAACGTCGGCTCGCAGAACAACGGCGACGGCGTCTATCGGAAGAAGCGGACGGGCAAGTTCGTGCGTGGTTTCTTCCGCCCGAACTACGCGCCGTCCCCGCCGGTCACCCACCCGACGACGACCACGACCACCACGACCCCGACGACGGCGCATCCGCTGCGCTGGTCGCGCGAGGACGTCCACGCGATGCAGTTCCTTCTCGAGGCAGCGCTGGACTCGCACTGGGGTGCCGACACCGAGCTGCGGGCCCAGGCGTTCAGGGCGGTCGCCGCGGCGTCGCTGCCGCAGAACAGGACCCAGATCAAGATCGTGCAGGCGATCGTCGACGTCTCCGGCGACGGCAGCTACGGACCCGAGACGCGGGCCGCCGTGAGGGTCATCGTCAAGAAGTTCCAGAAGATCCTCAAGGTCGAGCAGGACAGCAACTGGGGTCCCGGGACGGACCGTGCCTTCGTCGCCTTCCACAAGGAGTGGCGGGGGAAGTAGGACTGGTCGCCTGGCGATCGCGGCCGGCGCCGGCGCCCGCGCCGGGCGGAGCCAACACACTGCGGTGTAGAGGAGTGCCTTTGCGTCGGCGGGTGACGCAAGGGGCTGCCGCACAGCCTCGCGACGTGACGATTCGCCGCTGGATGCGCGCTGTCGCATAAGGTGAGCCGGCCACAGGGGCATCGGGGGAATGGGGATCAGCATGGGCACGGTTCGGCACAACACTTCACTGGTGGCCGCGGTGCTCTGCTGCCTCGCCCTGTCGGCCTGCGGCAGCGAGTCCGGTGACACCGTGTCATCGAGCCCGACCACGACCGCCGCAGCCCCTCAGGCCTCGCCGTCATCCACCCTGAGCACGAGCAGCCCATCCCCCACCTCCAGCGCTTCCGGCGCGGAGTCCGCGGGCCAAGAGATGGGCGCCAAGATCGGGTTCTACGCAGTGGCCAAGGCGGCCGGCATGACCGAGACGGCCAAGATGGACGAGCTCGCCAGCGGCATCTGCACCCGGATCGGGTCGGGCAAGGCCGGTGAGGTCGGCCCGTGGATGAAGGACACCTTCGGGCTGGAAGGTGACGTGGCCGCCAAGGTCGCCGTCATCACCATTGAGGTCCAGTGCCCCGAGTTCAAGTCCAAGATGGGCCTCTGAACCACTTCTGACGTCGGCCGAGTATGGCCAACGGCACTCGGTCCTCACAAAGGCGGTCCCTGGTACGCCTTTGTGAGGACCGAGGCGCCCCCACCCTCAGTGGTCACTGACCGCGAGTGCGGCCCCTCACCACGACACCCGGCTCCAGCCGACCGCCGCCATAGCCCGCCTCGGCGAGCGCTTTGGGGTGGGCGAGCGGGAGGTACTGGCCGAAGCGCACCGTCACCGTCTCGTCCTTGCCGACCTCGACGCCGCTGACCGATCCCTCGACCATGAGCGCCGGTGCCGCGAACGTCTGCACGACGTCGGCCGGCAGTGCCAGCAGCCCGAACGTCGCCGCCGTGATCGTGATCCGGCCCTCGCCGTCACGGATGCCCTTGCCGGACCAGCTCTGCCGGAGCAGCCCGGAGAACGCCTCGTCGAGCGACTGGGTGGCTACCTCGCCGGTCGTCTCGATGCCGCGGTTGACGTGGAACATTCGCGCGAGCGCCGGTGTCTGGCCGTCGTCCTCGGGGTCGAAGTGCAGGTTCGTCTTCGCGCCGGGACCGATGAGCGGCAGGCCGTGGACGGCATACGAAAGACGGACGGTGGCACGTCCGGGACCGGAGTCCTCCTCCTTGCCGTCCTCGTTGAAGCGAGCCCACTGGCCGAGGGTGACGTCGAGTCCGGCGTACTCGGCGCGGATGCCGACCTGGTACAGGACCTCGAGTCCGTGGTGGCTCAGGCGCTTGCTCGCGTCGTCGGAGAGGCGGTAGGTGCCGTCGTCGTCGCGCTCGACGCCCTCCCAGCGACGGCTCTCATCCTCGTATGCCGTGAGCCGCTCGGTGTTGCGCGCCCGGACCGCGCCGCTCGCGGCGAAGACCTCGACCTGGCCGCGGCTGCTGCCGATGGCATAGCCGTGAGGCACTTGGGCGGTGCCGCGGACGTCGATGTCGAGGACCTTGGCGATGGCCCGCGTCGTCTCGTCGTGCTCCTTGAGGCAGGGCGCGGTGTGCGACACGACCGGGGTGGAGCGGGGGATGTCGGGGAGGTCGACCTTGAAGTCGATCTCGTTGAAGGTCAGTGGCATGGCTGGATCCTTTAAGTCTCGGGCGCCGGCTGGGGCGCGGTCAGCAGGTGCCGCGCGCGGTCCAGAAGGACCGGTTGCTCACGGGGTCGGTGGTCTCGGCGACGCGCAGCCGCTCGTTGTAGGTGGGGGCGCCGGGGGCCTCGGCCCGCAGGTAGGCCCACTGCACGTTGCTGCCCTCGACGATCTCGTTGGCCTCGGCCCAGGCTTCGCGGACCGGCATGTCGACCTTGAAGAGCCAGCTCAGCGGGCCGTAGAAGAACCACGCGGCGTACATGGCGAACCAGGTGCCGCGGGCGTTCTGGCCGCCGCCGGAGTAGCTGCTGTTATGGAAGCCGAGCATGTAGTGCAGCCGCTCGAAGGCGGGGATCCAGCGGCCGACGCTGTTGTCCGAGCCGTGGTGGAGCAGGTCGCACGCGTGCGTCGCGAAGATCTCGAGGTCGTTCTTGCCGAAGTCGACCGCCTCGCTGGTGTCGACGCTGCCGCCCCAGACGAGGAACCCGTCCTGCCAGCCGTGTGAGCTCATCTGCATCGCGTCGACCTGGTCGCTGCGCTGCGTGGTGCTCGCGGTCGTGACGAAGTCGGACTCCTTGACGTCGCTCTCGCCGTGGTTCTGGGTCCAGTCGAACTCGGCGAGGCCGCCCAGCGTCGAGGCGAACCCCTCAGCCTCGAGCCGGCGCCCGTCGATGTTGTCGCGGATCCACCACGACCCCACGTACTTGGCCATGTCGTGCTCCCTTGCGTTCCCCTGCGCCGTCACGGTGACGGCTACAGGGGGAAGGAGGCGATGTATGCCGTCCAGATACGCAAGCGGTGGGCTAAGTCGTAGGGCCCGTACCGCGGACTAGCCTCGGCCGCCGTTCTGTATCGACCAGCCACATTTCGGAAGTGGCATGAGGTCATTGTTGACGACCGCGCTGGCTGGAATCCAAAGGGCGCCACTTCGACCCCTCCCTGGCCGCGACGGAAGCCGCACGTCAATCCCATGGGACCTGCGGCCTGGTTCTTGGCGGTGCCCTGGCGGTGTGCGGGCCAGAAACTGCAATCCACTCCGGTTGCCCGTGAGGTGGGGCCCGAAATCTCGAACCTCATGCGGCATCTGGCGCGGTCCGAGACCCGCCCACCCTGCGTGAGTTCTTCGGACAGTGCGACGTGACGCAGCGCCGCACTGCCGGTCGCAGCACGACGACGACCGATTAACTACGAGGACTTGAGGAACCACTCACCGTGCGACCCGGGGGGCTCAAAACCGCGTGCACCAGACCATCCGCCTGCCACCTCGACCGGCAGATCGAGCGGAGACGTGCCAAAGAAGCGCCACCACAAGGGCAGGGGCCCGGCCCATCACTCCTCGTACGCACGCTGCTCGAACCAGCTGGCGCCCCGGTGCCACAGAGCGCCCAAGGCAACCGCGGAGCCACTGTCTTGGCGTGGATGCCAATGTTTGCCTTCCACGCGCTGCTGAGCCTTTCCCAGCACCACCTCGATCGAGTTCAGGGGATGTTTGCCTAGCGATACGACTGCGGTTGGAGGCTCAACACCGTCACCGAACGCAAACCCCTCGACGAACGCCGATATGACGGCCGCCAAGCCGGATCCGCATCGCAAAGCAACATCCACGACATGGATGTTTCCGTAGTTGGCCCGGCCCTCGACCCGGCATCGGTGGCGGCCTTTGCATGTGCACCTATGCAATGCCCAGGATCGCGAGCGTTCCCACGCCGGGTGTTCGAATCGCCCCTTCCCAAGCCAGGCGTCCCGGGACTTAGCGAGATCCAGCACAGTGGGCGAGTCTCTCTGGCAGATGAGAACAGCCTCCGCTTGAGGACGGTCCAGTTCCCTCACCAGAACACCGACCACGGGGTCAGAAACGGCAAAAACCCTTCGGACGCTCGAAGTCGTGTCGCCCTCACGTCCGGGGCGCGGGTGCGCTTCCGCCCGACCGCGCGTTCGTCCTCGTGACATCTGGCCCCCCCTTTTCGGCTGCTGAGGGCATCAACGTAGAGGGCACGATGATGCGTAGATGCCTGTTTCGCGAAACATGGCGCAATTGGCCAACACACGTTCAGACCCGGGCTAACCTGCAGGCGTGACCGAGGCTTGGGTGTCTGCTGAGGTGATCGCTGAACACCTCGGCGTCACCAAGGACACCGTCTATACATGGATCTCCAAGCAGGGCATGCCAGCTCGTCGAGTTGGACGCCTCTGGAAGTCTCAGATCACCGAGGTCGACAAGTGGGTGCGCCGGTCCGGCGCTGACGAGACTACGGCCGCGGGGGCAACTCAGTGAAGATCATCGACAACCTCAACTCGCTGCTGGGGGATGACCTCAAGGATGAGATCACTCCAGGATCGAAGGTTCGGATCGCTGCCTCGACGTTCTCAATCTTCGCCTTCGAGGCGCTCCGCAAGGAGCTCGAGCAAGTGAGTGAGTTGGAGTTCATCTTCACCTCGCCCGCGTTCGTCACTGAGAAGGTCACTGACAGGCTTCGCAAGGAACGTCGGGAGTTCTTCATTCCGAGGGGCGGCAGCGGCGAATCGAGTCTCTATGGCTCCGAGTTCGAGATTCGCCTTCGCAACAAACTCACCCAACGCGCGATCGCGAAAGAGTGTGCTGACTGGGTTCGGCGGAAAGTCCGGTTTCAGTCGAACTCCACTGGCAACCCGATGCAGCAGTTCGCCGTAGTGGATGACAAGACCGCGTACATGCCTCTTCAGGGATTCACGACCGCAGACCTCGGCTACGAACGGGGCAATGCGGTCTCCAACATGGTCCACCGCGTCGACGACGCGCCGATGACGTCGCAGTACGTCGCGCTCTTTGACCAGATCTGGAACAACCCTGCGCAGCTCGATGATGTGACGGACGCGGTGGTTGAGCACATCGCCGGCGTATATGCCGAGAACTCCCCAGCGCGTATCTACTTCCTGATCCTCTACAACCTGTTCGCAAAGTTCCTCGACGACATCAACGAAGACGTGCTTCCGAACGACCGCACGGGCTACCAAGAGACCCAGGTGTGGCAGAGCCTTTACAACTTCCAGCGCGATGCGGCGATCGGCATCATCAATAAGCTGGAGACCTACAACGGCTGCATACTCGCCGACAGCGTCGGCCTCGGCAAGACCTTCACCGCGCTGGCCGTCATCAAATATTATGAACTGCGCAACAAGTCGGTCCTGGTTCTCGCCCCAAAGAAGCTGTCGGAGAACTGGACCAACTACAACGCCAACCTCACGACCAATATCTTCGCGACCGACCGGTTCAACTACGACGTGCTGGCACACACCGATCTCTCGCGCAGTCGCGGTGAGTCCATGGGACTGCGTCTCGACCGGATCAACTGGGGCAACTACGACCTCGTCGTGATCGACGAGTCACACAACTTCCGGAATGCCGATTACGCGGAAGAGAAGGAGTCCCGATACCAGCGCCTCATGCGCCGCGTCATCCGCGAAGGCGTCAAGACCAAGGTCCTGATGCTCTCGGCCACACCGGTCAACAACCGATTCAACGACCTGAAGAACCAACTTCAACTTGCTTACGAGGGCGAGTCGGAGAGCCTCACCCAACACCTCAACCTGTCGACCACCGTCGAGAACGTATTCCGCGACGCTCAGCGTGTCTTCAACAACTGGTCGAAACTGCCACCGGAGACCCGAACCACCGACCAGATCCTCAAGATGCTCGACTTCGACTTTTTCGAGCTCTTGGACGCCGTGACCATCGCCCGATCTCGTAAGCACATCCAAGCCTTCTACGACACCACGGAGATCGGAGCGTTCCCCGAGCGTCTCCCACCGGTCTCGATTCGAGCGCCGCTCACCGACCTAGCAGGGGTCGCCACCTTCAACGAGATTTTCGAACAGATTCAAGCTCTGACGCTCGCGGTCTACACCCCCCTGGCCTATGTCTTTCCTAGCAGGATCGGCAAGTACGAGGACCTTTACAACGTCAAGGGCGGCACCGCACGGTCCAACCTCGGCCAGCTCGGCCGCGAGCAAGGCTTGAAGAAACTGATGACGGTCAACCTGCTCAAGCGACTGGAGAGCTCGGTTGAAGCGTTCAGACTCACGGTCGGGAGGATCGAAGGCGCCGTCGACGAGACGCTTGGCCGACTCGAGACACGTGGGGGCGCGATGACAGAACTGGATGTGGACTTCGCCAACCTCGACCTCGACGTCGATGACGATGATGACGCCAACCTTGAAGCACTGACTTTTGGCGAGAAGATCAAGATCGACCTTGAAGACATCGACGTCGAGTCCTGGCGAAGCGACCTTTGGAACGACCGGGAGACCCTCCGAGAGTTGCTGGAGGAGATGGAGAAGGTCACGCCCGACCGCGACGCAAAGCTTCAGCGGCTCAAACGGTTGATCGAGGACAAGGCCGCCAACCCCATCAATCTCGGCAACCACAAGGCGCTGATCTTTACTGCCTTCGCCGACACGGCCCACTACCTTTTCCGAGAGCTCGCGCCTTCGTTCAGCAAGGTGGGCCTGGAGAGCGCGATCATCACGGGAGGCGCACACGCAGCCAAGACAACCCTCGGCCCCGGCCACGACTTTCAGCAGGTCCTGACGCTGTTCTCGCCCCGCTCGAAGCAGCGCCACCTCACCATGCCGAAGGAGACCGCCGAACTCGACGTTCTCATCGGAACCGACGTCATCAGTGAGGGTCAGAACCTCCAGGACTGCGACTACCTGGTCAACTACGACATCCATTGGAACCCGGTACGAATCATCCAGCGCTTCGGTCGAGTCGACCGCATCGGCTCGACCAACGCGCAGATTCAGCTCGTCAACTTCTGGCCCGACATCTCGCTGGACGAGTACATCAACCTTAAGGAACGCGTCGAGAATCGCATGGTGATCGCGGACCTCGCGGCCGTGGGCGACGACAACATCCTCGACCCGGCCAGCGCTGACGCGGCCTACCGCAAGGAGCAGCTCCGCAAACTCCAGGACGACATCATCGAGCTCGAAGACGTGCGCACCGGCGTCTCCATCACTGACCTCGGCCTCAATGACTTCCGGATGGACCTTCTCGGGTATATCAACGAGCACGGCGCACTCGACACGCTGCCGAAGGGGCTCCACGCCGTCGTCCCGGCGGACCGGACCAACGGGCTCAAGCCGGGCGTCATCTTTGCGCTTCGCAACGTGGACGCTGACGAGAACATCGACCGCGGCAACCGCCTCCACCCTCACTACCTGATCTACCTGGACGAGGCCGGCAACGTCATTGCAGACCACACCGAGGTGAAGCAACTGCTGGATGTGATCCGTGCCGGCTGCCGCCCGTACGACGAACCAGTAGGTGCGGTCACACGTGTCTTCAACGCGTCAACCGGTGAAGGCGCCGAGATGGGCAGGTACTCCGAACTGCTCACCGCAGCTATCCGGTCAATGATCGAGGTCACCGACGAACGCGACCTGGATAGTCTCTTCACCGATGGCCCGACAACGGCCCTCAGCCAGGCCATCGGCGGCCTCGAGGACTTCGAGCTGATTGCGTTCCTTGCCGTCGTTGATCCGGAGCAGGGGAGCCCATGACGGTGCCGCTCTACCGGTGGCCGAGTGCGGCGGAGTTCGGACGGATTGTGCCGAAGACCAAGTTCTACGAACGCGCCTCTCTCGGCGCAACCGTCAAGGATCGCTTCGTGTCCGACGTACGACGGATCACCTGGGCTTACAAGCTTGCCGAGTCGACGATTAACCTTCCGGGCAGCGGTGAGGTTGTCGAGATCCAGATCTTCGAGATCGTCGCCAAGGACGAGGACGTCGCGGAGAGTGTGCTGGCTGCGATCGACAAGGCTGTACGAACACCGATCATTTTCGAGATCAGCCGCGGGGAGGGCGCAATCGGAAGCATCCGCATGGTGGCCGCTCACAAGCAACTCGGCGCCGGTGCCCCAAAAGTGGGCCCCTACTTCAGCACCGAATGGCAGCAGACACCCCATCGCCGAGTGCCGCTTCCGACCGCCATCGACCTGACGAGCATGTACACAGCTCTGATACAGCCGCTGATGCCAGTCGCGTCGCGCCCTGGCGAAAACGTGTCGGAGGTCATCGCCAGGCTCACGACCGTTCGGTCATTGGAGCGCGAGATCGCTGTTCTGGAGCGGAAGCTCCGGAACGAACCGCAACTCAATCGCAGGTTCGATCTGCGTCGAACCTTAAAAACCAAGCAAGCAATGCTCGTGGACCTCACGAGCCCGATCGACAGCCCGTCCCCGGGCAACACGAACTGAGGATCACCGTGGAGAAGCTTCGAATGACATCATCGGACGTGACGGCGAACAACACCGCCAAGATCGCCGAGTTGTTTCCGGGCGTCATGACAGAGGCCGTCGACCCGGAAGGAAACACGGTCCGTGCAGTCGACTTCGACCTGCTTCGCCAGGAACTTTCCGATCACCTAGTAGAGGGGCCGCAAGAGCGTTACCAGCTCGACTGGCCGGGCAAGCGTGCCTCGGCGTTCGCAGCCAACGCTCCCATCGCAAAGACGCTCCGACCCATTCGTAAGGAGTCAGTGGACTTCGACGCCACAAAAAACCTGTTCATCGAAGGTGACAACCTTGATGCGCTGAAACTGCTTCAGGAGTCGTACCTCAGTAAGGTTAAGGTAATCTACATTGACCCGCCTTATAACACCGGCCACGACTTCGTCTACAACGATGACTTCGGTGAGACAGTCGCAGACTACCTGGCTAAATCCGGCCAATCCAACGACGAAGGCTCTCGCCTGATCACCAATCTCGAGACCAGTGGGCGATTCCACTCGGACTGGCTTAGTTTTATGTATCCGCGCCTAAGGCTGGCTAGGAACCTTCTGTCCGACGACGGGGTGATTTTCGTGAGCATTAGCGAACACGAGGTCGACAATCTGCGGAAACTAATGGATGCCGTTTTCGGTGAAGCGAACTTCATCGGCCAGATTGCTGTCTCCAAGGGAACGACCACTGGCCAAGATGCGAGCCATATCGGTAGCAGTATCGACTTCCTGCTGGTGGCTGCGCGCAACCGAAATTCCTATGTGCCCAATGGGTTGCCGCTCGACGATAAGGACGTCGCCAGGTTCCGCGAAGCGGATGAGCGCGGCCGATTCAGCACACTCCAGTTCCGCAAGACCGGAAGCAACGATCGCCGTGAAGATCGGCCATCGATGTACTACGCGGTTACGGCGCCGGATGGAACCGCCGTTTACCCCGTGGGGCCCGGAGGGTACGAGAGCAGGTGGCGTGCTGGGAGGGACCAATACGATCGCTGGGTCGCTGAGGACATGATTGTTTGGAACAGCGACCTGTCGGGGATTTGGAAGCCTTACGTGAAATATTACCTCGAAGGTCGTACCAAGCAGGTTTCAAACTATTGGGATGACATCGAGGGAAACAAAAAGGCAACCATGGTGGTCAAAGACCTTCTCGGTGCCGGAATTTTTTCCAACCCCAAGCCGGTCGGCCTTCTGAGGAAGATACTCCACATCGCGACCGATTCGGACTCACTGGTGCTCGACTTTTTTGCTGGTTCGGGCACGACTGCCCACGCAGTCATGGAGTTGAACGCTACTGACGGCGGACGTCGTAGTTTTATTCAGGTCCAATTGGCCGAAAAGGTTCCAGCGGGCTCGGCTGCCGCAAAGGCCGGCTATTCAAACATTGCCGAGATTGCGAAGGAGCGGATCCGACGAGCGGGAACTTCTATCCGTGACGGTGCGGGCATGATTGGCGATCAACTTGACGTCGGTTTCCGAGCCGTTCGAGTCGACACCACGAATATGGCTGACGTGCTACGCGTGCCTGACGAGACCGACCAACAGTCACTGGAGGGTCTCGGGTCTAGTGTGAAGCAAGGACGAACCGGAGAGGACCTTCTCTTCCAAGTGCTGTTGGATTGGGGGCTAGAGATCACCGCGCCCATCGTGTCCGAGACGGTCGAGGAGCACGAGGTCTTCCTCGTCGATGGTGGCGCGCTCGTCGCATGCTTCAGCAAGCGCATCTCGCCCGAACTCGTCCGCGACCTGGCGAAGCGACAGCCGTTGCGAGCTGTCTTTCGAGACGCAGGATTTGCCTCCGACGATGCGCGGATCAACGCGGAGCAGATCTTCAAAGAGATCTCCCCCTCATCTGACGTGAAGGTCATCTGACGAAGATGCAACTCCAATTCAAGATTCAGAAGTACCAGACGGACGCAGTCGATTCGGTGGTCGACGTGTTTACGGGACAGTCTCGACAGACCGGCATCTCCTACAGGATCGACCCCGGCCGCCTGAAGCCGAGCGCCGCTCCGGCTCTGTTCGAGACCAGTACGACGCCGGACTCAGGTCTGCGCAACGCCGAGATCGAGCTCTCGGCGACGCAGTTGCTCGAAAACCTGCATGAGGTACAGAAGTCCCGAAACCTGCCGCTGGCGCCCATGATTCTGGACAGCAAGGCGGCGCCAGGCGCACCCAATCTCGACATCGAGATGGAGACCGGCACGGGCAAGACGTACGTCTACATCAAGACGATTATGGAGCTGAACAAGCGCTACGGCTGGTCGAAGTTCATCATCGTTGTGCCATCGGTCGCAATCCGCGAGGGTGTCAAGAAATCGTTCGACGTGACCGCGGAACACTTCCAGCAGACGTATGGCACGAAGCCTCGTTCGTTCATCTACAACTCCACCCAACTGCACGAGCTCGAGCGCTTCAGTTCGGATGCTGGCGTGCAGGTCATGGTCATCAACATCCAGGCCTTCAACTCCACGGGCAAGGAAAACCGGCGCATCTACGACGTCTTGGACGACTTCCAGTCCCGGCGGCCGATCGATGTCATTAGCGCAAAC
Source organism: Knoellia locipacati (assembly GCF_007992835.1). Lineage (GTDB taxonomy): Bacteria > Actinomycetota > Actinomycetes > Actinomycetales > Dermatophilaceae > Knoellia > Knoellia locipacati. Next base: position 216,684 of record NZ_BKBA01000004.1, on the reverse strand, counting down.
CGGCCCATTGTGATCATCGACGAACCACAAAAGATCGGCGCTCCGAAGTCGCTGGAAGCTTTGTCGCGGTTCAACGCCCTGATGGTGCTTCGCTACTCGGCGACCCATAAGGTCGAGCACACCAAAATCCACCGACTCGACGCGCTCGACGCCTACAACCAGAGGCTTGTCAAGAAGATCGCAGTGCGCGGGATCACGGTCAAGGGCCTCGCCGGGTCTACGGCGTACCTCTACCTTGACGCGATTGAGGTGAAGAAGGGCCAGCCGCCTACCGCCCGCGTCGAGTTGGAAGTCCAAACCAAGGGTGGTCCAATCAAGCGCCAGCTCAAGCGCGTTACCAAGGGCACCCGACTCCACGACCTCGCGAACGGCATCGAGGCCTACAAGGGACTCGTTGTCAACGACGTTAGTGCCATCGACGACACCATCACCTTGAGCAGCGGGGACGTCGTCGTCGCAGGGCAGCTCGCTGACCGTGACGTCACCGAGGAAACCAAGCGCCGCATACAGATTCGCGAGGTCATCCGCGCCCACATCGATAAGGAACGCGAGCTCTTCAGCCAGGACATCAAGGTCCTCTCACTCTTCTTCATCGACGAGGTCGCCAAGTACCGCGACTATGACCGTGAGGACACGCTCGGCGACTACGCCCGCCTGTTTGAGGAGGAGTACGCCGCTCTTGTTGACGAGGTGCTCGGGGAGTTGGATCTGGATGGAGCAACAGCGGCCTACAAGCAGTACCTCACCCGGGATACGGCCCGCGGGGTGCACCAGGGCTACTTCTCGATCGACAGGAAGAGCAAGCGGCTGGTCGACGGCGACGTACACAAGACCGGCGACGAGAAGGGCCAGTCGAAAGACGTTGCGGCATACGACCTGATCCTCAAGAACAAGGAACGCCTCCTGTCCTTCGAGGAGCCGGTGCGGTTCTTGTTCTCGCACTCGGCTCTCCGCGAGGGCTGGGACAACCCCAACGTGTTCGTGATGGGCATGCTCAAGAAGAGCGACAACACGATCTCTCGTCGTCAGGAGATCGGGCGTGGCCTGCGGCTGGCGGTGGACCAGCATGGAGAGCGCATGGACAACCCCGTCACGGTCCACGACATCAACGAACTCACCGTCGTGACCGACGAGTCCTACACCGACTTCGTCGCTGGGCTGCAGAAGGAGATCGCCGCGTCCCTCGCGGCGCGGCCGCGCAAGGCCAGCGTCAAGTTCTTCACCGGCAAGACGATCCACACCGCGGACGGCGAGTCGATTGTCGAGGAAGCGCTCGCCCAGGCGCTTTACAAGTACCTGGTCAAGAACGACTACATCAACGATGACGACACAGTCTCCGACGCTTACATCGAAGCCAAAAAAAACGGGACCCTCGCACAGCCGACGTCCGATGTCCTGAAGCCCGTCATCGACTTCGTCTGGCCCCTGGTCGACGCACTGTACGTCGACCTGCCCGTCCCTTCAGACGCTCGCAAACCGAAGAAGATCCCGCTCAACGAGGCGAACTTCAAGAAGAAGGAGTTCCAAGAGCTCTGGAATCGGATCAACCACAAGGCCGTCTACCAGGTCGAGTTCGACTCGGCTGAGCTGATTGGCAAGTGCGTGGCATCTCTGGACACCCACTTGAACGTCGCCGCCATGCAGTACGTCATTCAGGCGGGCCGGCAGCGAGAGTCGCTAGACGCTGACGACCTGGCCAGCGGTGCGGGGTTCGACCTCTCCAAGACGTCAACGCAGACCGAGACCGTTTCCGCGGGGTCTCAGGTGCAGTACGACCTGCTCGGGGAGATCACTGAGAAGACCCAGCTCACCCGGCGCACCGCCGCTGCGATCCTTGGCCGGATCAACCCGAACACCTTCGCCAAGTTCCGCCTTAACGCAGAGCAGTTCATCACCGAAGCCGCACGTCTGATCAACGAGCAGAAGGCGACAGTCATCGTTGAGCACCTCGCGTACGACGCACTCGAAGACAGCTTCGACACCGCCATCTTCACGGAGAACCAGAGCGCACAGAACTTCGCCAAGGCAGGTGAGAAGCTCAAGAAGCACGTGTACGACTACGTCGTCACGGACTCGAAGCTCGAGCGTGACTTCGTCACGGAGCTGGACACGAGCACCGAGGTCGAGGTGTACGCCAAGTTGCCCCGCGGCTTCTTCATCCCGACCCCCGTCGGCAACTACAACCCGGACTGGGCGATCGCGTTCACCGGGGGATCGGTCAAGCACGTGTACTTCGTCGCTGAGACGAAAGGTTCCCTCTCCACCTTGCAACTCAAGGGTGTCGAGGATGCCAAGATCGAGTGCGCCCGGAAGTTCTTCGCAGAAGTCAACAAGAAGTTCGAGGGTCAAGTGAAGTACGACGTCGCCGACAGCTACTCGAAGCTCATGGAACTCGTGACGGCGTAGGGAGGATGAGCGTGACCGAGATCGACCGCACCATCGACGGCGTTGCCAAGACAATCGCCGAGGTCCTGGAGAAAAAGAAGTACTCGATCGACTACTACCAGCGCGAATACAAGTGGGAGTCGAAGCAGATTGCCGAGCTCGTCGCTGATCTGACTGCTAAGTTCCTCGACCTGTATCAGCCCGACCACGCCCGCAAACACGTCGCCAAGTACCCTGGCTACTACCTCGGCTCGATCATCATTTCCCAGAAGGGAAGTCAGCCGTTCGTCGTCGACGGCCAGCAGCGGCTTACGAGCCTCACGCTGTTCCTGACCTATCTACGGCGACTGCAACAGGGCCGAGATGAAGTCGTCAACGTCGATGAACTCATCTACTCCGAAAAGTTCGGGGAGAAGTCGTTCAACCTTGATGTGGCCGACCGTAACGATTGCATGGAGGCCTTGTTCGAGTTTGGCGAGTACGAGCCGCCTGCTGACGCGTCCGAGTCCGTGCACACCTTGGTCGCCCGCTACGCGGAGCTTGACCGGCTGTTCCCGGACGAGTTGAAGGAAGGGGCCCTCCCATTCTTCATCGACTGGTTGAAGGACCGGGTCCAGCTCGTCCAGATCACTGCCTACAGCGACGACGACGCCTACGCCATCTTCGAAACGATGAACGATCGCGGCCTCAAGCTCACCCCCGCAGACATGCTTAAGGGGTACTTGCTCGCCAACATGGAGGACGGGAAGCCACGCACCAAGGCGAACGATCTGTGGCGCAAGCGGCTCCGCAACCTTGACGAGCAGGCGGAGGACGCTAGTTCCGACTTCCTCAAGACTTGGCTGCGGAGTCAGTACTCCACAAAGATCCGAGAGCGAAAGAAGGGGGCGCGGCCCGAGGACTGGGATCGTATCGGGACGGAGTTCCACCGCTGGCTCCGGGGTGCGCACGACAGCGTGGGCCTGAAAACACCGGATGACTACTACCAGTTCGTGGTCCGTGACCTCGACTTTTACAGCCATCACTATGCGCGCATCCTCAACGCGTCGACTGGACCGTTCGAGCCCGATAGTGCTCTGCGCTTCGTCCGCTTCAATGCCGATCTCGGCTTCACCCTCCAGAATCAACTGCTCCTAGCGCCACTGCGTGTCGAGGACAACTCGGCCATCATCGACAGGAAGTTGGAGCTTGTCGGCCGCTTCACCGACATCCTGCTCGCGCGCCGCATCTGGAACTTCCGCGCGACGGCTTACTCAACAATGCAGTACGCGATGTTCACCGTCATGCGTGACATTCGTGGCCTGAGCGAGCCTGCCCTAGCTCAGGTGCTCCGTGATTACCTGCTCAAGATTGACGAATCCTTCGACTACGACGGCTTGTACGTCCACCAGCAGAACCGCAGCCAACTACACAAGATCCTGGCCCGGATCACTGACTACATCACCGTGAGGTCCGGGCAAGCCTCGAACTACATCGAACTCACCAACGGTGCCAAGGTGAAATACGAGGTCGAGCACATCTGGGCCGACCATCCCGAGCGGCACACCGACGACTTCAGCCACGAAGCCGACTTCGCCCGTCATCGAAATCGGATCGGTGACCTGTTGCTGCTACCAAAGCAGTTCAACGCCAGCTACAACGACGAGACCTATGCGCAGAAGCGCCCGAGGTACTTCAGCCAAAACTTGCTCGCCGCGAGCCTGGATCCTCAAGCCTACGAAAAGAACCCTGGTTTCCTAGCGTTCGTCAAGACGTCGGGTCTGCCCTTCCACGCGTACGAGGAATTCAAGGCGTCTGGCATCGTCGAACGTGGCAACTTGTACAGCGACATCGCCAAGACGCTCTGGAACCCCGACGACCTGACGACCGTCGCGGCCGGTGACGTCCCCTAATCGTGCACGCCCCATGGCAGGCCGCACAGACCTACGGCGGCTCCTGAGTGTCTCCGTAGAACGATGAGATCAAGAAGGGTCTTGCCACTGCCGCTCTCACCAAGTGACGATCTGGTGCTCTAGCGCTTTGTTGAGTTGCACAAGACCATCCTCAAGCACCAATTGATCCCCGAGTTAGGTAGAGGCTCGAAGGCAAACTGGCAGATCGCGTTCTACTTCTGGCGTTGCTGCTGGCGTAACGCACCTTCCGCAACGGCATCAGCCCCCGGAAGCCACTGCCCCAGGCTGCGGCTGAAGAACAACGCAAGCGTGGCACAAGAACCCTCCGTCACTGTCGTGAACAGCAGCTCGACACGTCCACGACAGGAGTCACCGATGTCCGCCCCCGCCCAGCCCTCCATCCTCGTCCTCGGGTCCACAGGACTCATGGGTCGCGAGGTCGTCCGCTCGCTCAACGAGCGTGGCGTCACCCCGCGAGTCCTCGTCCGCGACCCGGGCCGTCTCCGCCCGACCGACCACGTCGAGGTCCACCGAGGCGACCTCCGCGACCCGGCCTCCCTCCGAGCAGCCATGCGAGGCGTCGACGCCGTCTTCCACATCTCCCCGCACGAGGCCGACGAGGTCGAGCTCACCCGCGCCGTCCTCGATGCCGTCGAGCACGAAGGCGCCCGCCTCGTCTTCTCCGGCATCCACATCGACGCCTCCAACCGACTCGCCAAGTGGGCGATGCGCACCCTCTACGGTCGGCTGCTCCCGCGCTACCGCGGCAAGATCTCGATCGGCCACATGGTCGAGACCTCCAACACCCGCCCGGTCGTTCTCGGCGTCGGCAACTTCATGCAGTGCGACGAGGTCCTCATCGACGTCATCCGCGGCGGCCAGTTCGTCCTCCCGACCCACCCCAAGGGCCTCAACCGCGTCGACCTCAAGGACCTCGGTGACATCGTCGCCAACGTCCTGCTCGACCCGAGCATCCCCGCCGGCGCCTACCCCGTCTGCGGCCCGCGCTCGGTCACGGGAGCTGAGTGCGCCGCCACCTGGTCCGACGCCCTTGGCACTCCCGTCAAGTACGTCGGCGACGACGACGCGGCCATCGATGCCGCCCTCACCGCCCACCTCACCGGCTACCGCCTCGAGGACTGGAAGTCGTCCTTCAAGGCCCTGCGCGAGTTCGCTGTCAAAACCAAGAAGTCCGAGCTCGACGCCATGACTCGCCTGCTCGGCCGACCGCCGACCGACTTCACCGAGTTCGTCGCCCGCATCGTCGACGAGCACGGACTCGCGCCGGCCACCGCAACGGGAGCGGACGGCATACCGGCTGCTTCGGAGACGGAAGGGGCACTGTGGTGAGGCAGCTCGACCTCCCCGGCCAGACGCATGTTGCCGAGGGCCCGCTCGACCACACCGGCATGTATGTCATGCACCACGCCTTCCGCCGCGACCTCGCACGGTTCGCCTCAGCCGCGACCGCCACGCCGCTCGGCGAGCCCGACACCTGGGCCGCCCTCAGCGCGAGATGGGACCGGTTCTGCCACGTCCTCCACGAGCACCACCACGCCGAGGACACGCTCTATTGGCCCGTCCTCGACACCGCCGTCCAAGCCCGCGGCACCGACTCCGACCGCGCCGAGGTCGCGGCCATGAGCGACGAGCACGCCGAGATCGACCCCGCGCTCACCGCCCTCACCAGCGCCTGGCGCGCCATGGCCGACCACCCGTGCGACGACCACCGGCACGCGATCGAGATCCGGCTCGCCGGCCTGCGGGAGGTGCTCGGCGCCCATCTCCAGCATGAGGAGACCGTCGTCCTCCCGCTCGTCCAGCGCGTCATGACCGAGGACGAGTTCGCCGGCGTCGAGCGTGAGATCCAGAAGGGCTACCGCCTGCGCGACACGCCCTTCATGATCGGCTGGGTCGTCGACGGCTTGCCGCCGGAGGCTCTCGAGCGCTTCTTCGCCTTCAGCGGTCCCCCGTTCAAGCTCCTGTATGCCGTGGTGCGCGGCTCGTACGCGCGTCACGAGCAGCGGGCCTTCCGTCACGGCGGCCTGGTCGGGGTCAGCGGCTGACGCCGGCCGGGCGGCTCCACGTCGCCCGGTCCTTACCCGTTCTGCGGCCCCAGCAGGGGGAGCAGCATCTCGAGGAGTGCCTGCTCGGTCTGATGCGGGGAGAGCCCACTGTCGAACCGCAGGATCCGCCACGTCGTGGCGTCGCAGAGGGCGACGACCTGGGCCAGCCGTCGCGCGCGGGTCGACCGGTCCCGGCTCGGTTCGAGCGACTCGGAGAAGGCCGCGCGACACCAGTCCACGTGGTACGCGCGGCTGCGGGCTGCGAGCTCCGGCACGCCGGGGGCCTGGGCGGCCTCGGCGTAGAGCTTGAGGATGAGCGCGCCATGGTGCTCGTAGTACTCGACGAGGGCGTGGAGCGTGCGCTCGGGGCTGTCCCCCATGGCAGCCGTGCGATCGGCAGCGAGACGGACGAACTCACGCTCGACCGTGGCGGCCAGCAGCCCGTGCTTGGTGCCGAAGCGACGGATGAGCGTCTGCACCGTGACCTCGGCATCGGCGGCGACGTCCTCGAGACGGATGCGGTCGTAGGCCACGGTGGCGAACCGCGCCAGCATCGCGTCGAGGATCCGCTCGCCCGTCCGCTCGGCCGCCTGGGCCCGGGCCGTCATCCGATACGGCCGAGGGGCCTTGTCTTTCATGACAACGATGTTAACCTCAAGATATTCACGTGAGTCTCACTCACATCGATATCTCATGAAGGAGGGCCGCACCATGAACCACCGCAACGTCCCGAACGCGGGGAGCGGCGGCACGCTCGACGAAAGCGCCACCTCGGTCCGCACCCGGCTCGGGCGGCTCCACGTCCGATCCACCGGTACGGGCACACCGACCGTGCTGTGGTCGTCGATGTTCGTCGACAGCCACACCTGGGACCGGATGATCCCGTTGCTGCCGACGGGCCGCCGGTACCTGCTGGTCGACCCACCTGGTCTGGGTCGAAGCGAGGCACTGGACCACGCGAGCGACATCACCGGCGCTGCAGACGCCGCCACGGACCTGCTCGACGGGCTCGGCGTCCACGACCCGGTCGACTGGGTCGGCAACGCGTTCGGGGGACACGTCGGCTTCACGCTCGCCGCCCGCCAGGGCGTCCTCCGCAGCCTCGTGGCCATCAGCTCTCCGGCCCAACCGGTTGCCCCGGCGCTGCGCAGGCAGATCAGCATCCTGCTGCCGATCCTGCGAGCCGCTGGACCCGTTGGCCCCGTGCGCTCGGCCGTGCTGACGGCGATGCTCACCGACGCGTCCGCAGCCGACGACGCGATCCGTCGAGTCGTCGAGGAGTCGATGGGCCGCCCGACTCGTCGCAGCATGGCGTTGGCGGTGCGCTCCTTCATCCTCAACCGCGTCGACGTGACCGGGGAGCTGCCCGACATCACCGTGCCGAGCCTGTTCGTCTCCTCCGACGACCGCGGCGACTGGACCCCGCAGGACGCGCAGGCGGCGGCCGATCTCGTGCCCGGTGCCGAGGCCGTGGTGGTCGCCGGCGCCCGGACCCTGGTCCCTCTGGAGCAGCCGGAGGAGGTGGCCGCCCACGTGCGCCGGTTCTGGGACCGGTTGACCTGACCCTCGCCGACCCCGCGACACCCAAGGACAACTCCCACCCGCGGCACACGGTGTGACAAGAGTCAGTCCTGCGCGTCCGACCCCGCGAGCGCCGGCGGGCGGGTGTCACCCAGCTCGGCGACGAGCCGGGTGGGGCTCGCCCCGCTCAGGCTGTGGAAGTCGCGCACGAGGTGCATCTGGTCGTAGTAGCCGGCGCCGTGGGCGACCTCGAGCCAGGACCGGCGCGGGTCGACGAGCTTGGCGTCGAGGGCGAACTGGAACCGGGCGATGCGCGCGAACCGCTTGGGCGGCATGCCCAACTCCCGCTCGAACTGCCTCTCGAACTGGCGGACGCTGAGCGAGGCCAGCGCAGCCATCTCGACCACAGGCCGGCGCCCGTGGCCGCGGAAGGTGTCCATCGCGACATGCGCGATCGTCGTGGGTTCGGCGTCCAGCAGCATCCGCAGGAGGAAGGTCTCGCTGAGCCGGACCCGCTCCTCGAAGGTCGCGGCGGCGGCGAGGAGCGACCAGAGCACCTCGACGCCGGGGCCGAGCACGTCGACTGCCGGGTAGGACCGGTCGGCCACGTGGTGCGTGGGGATGCCGAGCAGGCGCTGGAGGGCGGTGGGCTGGAGGAAGATCGCGAACGACTCGACCCCGGCGCCTAGGGTGAGCCTCGCGTTCGGGGAGCAGTGCGAGCCCACGAGGGCGATGCGGTGGGCGGGCTCGCTGCTCCCGTCGCGGTAGTCGACGGTGAAGAGCGAGCCGAACTCGAACCCGAGGACCACCTCGAGCGAGGCCGGCACCAGCTGCACCACCGGGGCCTCGCTCGCGCCGGTGGTGCGCTGGGCGTAGGCCCGGACGAGATCGCGCAGCGCCGGGCACGGCAGGGCGGACTGGAGGGTGCTCATCGACCCTCCTCGCCAGTGGGTGGGCGCCGGCAGACACGTCGCTTTCGTCCTAGGCGAGGGAATCCCGACCCCTCGATAGTAGGGACGCGGACCCGCACCAGGGGCGGATTCGCCGTTGTCGGCCGGGTCGACCGGGTCAGCCGGGTGTGGGGCCGGGCCCGACCCGGCCGGCAACGGCAGGTCGTGGGCGCGAGCGAAGGGCAGGACGGCGAGATGAGACGCATCGGACGGGTCGTGGCGCTCGGCGCTGTCGCGCTCGGTGCCGTCGCAGTCCTCGCGGGCTGCGGTGCGTCCGAGGAGCCGGCCACGAGCCCGTCGCCATCCTCGACCGCAAGCTCCACGCCGAGTCCGACAGCACCCCCGCTGTCGCTCGTCGCCATCGGCGACTCGATCCCCTTCAACAGCAAGGACGACTGCCCGAACTGCACGGCGTTCGTCTACCAGTACGGCGACGCGCTGGCCAAGGCGACCGGACGCGGGGTGCGCCCGAACAACCTCTCCGACCACACCGGGCTCACCCTGCCTCGGCTCCTCGACAACCTCGACTCGCTCTCCAAGGACCTCGCCGCGGCCGACGCGATCATCGTGGGGATCGCCCACAACAGCATCGAGCTCGGGACGGACACGCCCTGCGGCTCGGCCTTCGACCCCGCCACCGGCGCCCTCAAGGACTGGACCAAGGTCGACCAGGCGTGCGCCACCCGGTCGGCGGCAGCCTCGCGTCCCGGCTACGACGCGCTGTTCACCAAGGTCGCGGCCCAGAGGGTGGGCAAGCCCACGATCCTCATCGCCCTCAACAAGTACAACGACTGGGTCGGCTCGAGCACACTCGGCCTCACCGCCGACCAGGCGAAGCGCACGGTGCTCATCCATGACGCGTGGAGCGCGATGATCTGCGACTCGGCCAAGGCCCACGAGTTCAGCTGCGCCGACATCTACCACGCGTTCAACGGCCCCACGGGTGACAAGCCCAGCGGTGACCTGCTCGCCGACGACTACACCCACCCGTCGCAGAAGGGCAACGACGAGATCGCCAAGGTCCTCGTCGACCTCGGCTTCGCGCCCCTCGCCTAGGGCACCTCGCCTCGGCCACCCGCCTCGGCAGCCGCCTCGGCAACCGCCTCGGCAACCGCCTAGAAGCCGAGGCTGCGGCGTTGCTCCGCGAACCGGTCGAGGAAGGCCGTCATGCCCCACTCGCGGGCCAGTGCCTCCCCGCGCTCGGCCGCGGCGCGCGCCGCCTCCGCCTCGCCCGCTGTCGCGAGCGCCATCGCGAGGAAGCAGTCGACCGGACCCTGCAGGCTCGCCACCCCGGCCACGGCCATCCGCCCGGAGAGCGGACCCAGCGCCCCGGCCACGGTGCGCGCGCCCTCGGAGTCAGCGGCGACGGCATACGCGAAGGCCAGGATCGCGAGGTCGAGCGACTGGCTCCAGTCCTCCGACGGCAGTGCGGCGCCACGCAGCAGCGGGGCGAGGCGTTCGCGGTCCCCGCACACCGCGAGCAGCTGGAGGATCGGCGTCCGCGTGATGTCGTCGCCGCCGTCGGGGTCGACGGCGAGCACGCTGTCGACGAGCCACCGCGCGGCCACCGGGTCCCACCCCGAGAGGGCGTAGGCGATGCCGAACTCGATGTAGTCCGTCGCCGGGATCGACATCCGCACCCCGGTCATCGTGCGCAGGGCGTCGGCGGCGGCCTCCCTGTCACCCCCACCCCTCAGCACGTCGAGACTGAGCTCGACGAACCGGAGCGCGAACTCGACGAACGACAGGCGCCTCCGCCGCGCGATCTCCAGGGCCTCCGAGCTCGCCCACTCCCACGTCGCCACGTCGCCGGCCTCCACCGCCACACCCGCCATGCCCGCGAGCGCCACCGCCTCCGCCGTGACGTCCCCGCTCGCCCGGGCGGCAGCGACCTCCTCCTCCGCCAAGGCCCGTCGCGCCGCGAGAGCAGGGCACCGCCACAGGGCGATCTGCGCCGTCCTCGCCGCCCACGCGAGCAGGGTCGGGTCGCCGAGCCGCCGGGCCATCGCCATGCCCTCGTCGGTGAGCGCGGCCACCTCGGCGTCCGACCCCGGCAGGTAGTAGAGCTGGGCCGCGAGCGCGAGCATGAGGGTGCAACGCTCCGCCGAGTCACCGGACGCGAGCCGCCCCAGCGTGGTCCGCAGGTCGTCGATGAGCTCGTGCTCGACGACGCCGTACTCCATCGGCGTCCACACCGAGTAGCGCGTCAGCGACGCCACCGCCGTCGCCATCCGCACCGGGTCACCGAGTGCTCGCGACAGGGCGACCGCGACGACCACCGCACCGACGGCCTCGCGCCACATGCCTGCGCGAGCCGCGCTCTCGTTGAGCCGCAGCAGGAGATCGAAGCGTTCGTATGCCGTCCCCTGCGGGTCGACCGCCTGCGCCTCGAGCGCGGCGTGGAACAGGTCGGCCGCCTCGACGTTGGCGAAGTCGTCGGCGGCCAGGGCGCCGGCCGCGGCGGCAGCGGGCCAGGCGTTCGCGGCATACAGGGGTCCGGCAGCGAGCCAGTGGTGGGCGAGGTCGAAGGCGCGCTCGGCCGGGTTGACCGCCGACGGGGGAGCGGCCTCGAGGGCGCGGGCGATGCGAGCGTGGGTGCGCGCGACGCGGTTCGGCGTCGTCATGGCGAGGATCGCGTCGCGCGTCAGCGCGTGGTCGAAGGCGAGCAGACCCTGCGCGCTGTGGATGATCCCGGCCTCCTGCGCCACCTCCAGGCGGTCGAGCAGGTCGTCGGGGTCGAGCTCGGCGATCCTGGCCAGCAGCAGCGGCGGGTGCTGGCGGCCCAGTGCTGCGGCGAGGAGCAGGAGCTCGCGGACGGGTTCGGGCAGCGCGGCGACGCGGTGCCGGACGACGGACTGGACGCTCTCGGGGACCTCTCCGTCGACCCGGCCGGACTGCTCCGCGAGCCGGGCCAGCTCGACGAGGAAGAATGGGTTGCCGTCGGTGCGGACCCGCCAGTCGGCGACGACGCCGGGCTCGGTCCCGTCGCCGAGGATGGACCCGACGAGGTCGCGGGCCTCGTCGGCGGCGAGCCCGTCGAGCTCGAGCGTGGTGGCGCCGTGCCGGGCCAGGGCGGCGTCGAGGTCGGTGCCGGCGGTGTCGGCGGTGTGGGCGCTCGTGGTGGGTCGGCGGGTGGCGATGACGGCGACCCGGTCCCCGGCGCGCAGGCTCGCGACGACCTGCGCGAGGCAGCGCATCGTCGGGGTGTCGGCCCAGTGCAGGTCGTCGAGGACGACGAGCAGACCACGGTCGCGCGCGGCGTCGCGCAGCGCCTCTGCGATGGCGTCGTGGGCGGCGAAGGCTCGTTCGGCGGTGGTGCCGCTGCTGGCGTCGGCGGTGCGGGCATCGGGGCGGGGGCCGGGATCGGCGTGAGCGTCGCCCTGGGGGTCGGGCTGGGAGTCGGCTTGGGCACCGGCAGGGAGCGCAGGGGCGAGCTCCGGCGGCGACGGCAGGTCGAGCCCGGCGAGGACCTGTCGCCACGGCCAGAGCGGCGGGGCCCCCTCGTCCGCCGAGCAGGTCCCGACCGCCGCAGCCATGCCCCGGCTCAGCGCCTCGGCGACCGCCCACTGGACGAGGCGGGACTTGCCCGCGCCCGCCTCACCGACGAGCCGCACGGTGGCCGGCCGACCAGCCCCGGCGCTGTCGAGCAGCTGCGCGATGGCCTCGCGCTCGCGGGTGCGGCCCACGAGTGGTCGCTCGTCCCGCCCGACCGCCTCAGCCCCGCTCGCGCCCCCGCCCGGCGGCTCGGGTGGAGGATCGCCGGGGTCCTGGCCCCGGCGATCCTCCACCCGGGCCCTGCCGACCGGTGACGCTGGGGACCCGTTCGCCAGCCACCCGCGCAGGACGGCGGGATCCTGCTGGAGCAGCGCTGCCTCGAGGTCGCGCACCTCCTGACCGGGGTCGAGCCCGAGCTCGTCGTCGAGGAGGCGGCGCAGTCGCCGGATCGCGTCGAGCGCCTCGGCCTGCCGCCCCGCGCGGGCCAGCGCCAGCGCGTGCAGCGACCAGCCGCGCTCGCGCAACGGGTCCCGGACCGTGGCCTGCTCGGTGAGCGCGAGCACTGTGGCGTGCTCACCGAGGGCCAGCAGTCCCAGCGCGAGGTCGTCGCTCGCGGTGGTGCGCAGCGCCTCGAGCCCGGTGCGCTCGGTGAGGACGTCGGGGTGGTCGGTGAGGTCGGCGTAGGGCGTGCCGCGCCAGGTCCGCAGCAGCTGTTCGAGCCCCTCGACCTGCTCCTCGACCTCGGCCCGCTCCGGCCAGCTCGCGTCGGGACCGGTCGTGAGCTGGGAGGCCAGACCCACCAGTACGCGGTGGCGGGTGCGGACCTCGTCGACGAACGCCGTGGCGTCGACCGCCTCACGAGGCAGCGCGAGCCGGTAGCCCTCGTCCGAGGTGAGCAGCACCGTCGGCTTCGCGCGCGGCTCCAACCCCGGCTCGAGCAGCCGCCGCAGCCCCGACACGTACGAGTGGAGCGTGCCGAACGCCCCTGGCGGCGCCTCGTCCCCCCACATGAGCGCGACGAGCCGGTCCGCCGACACGACCGGCCCGAGGTCCAGCGCGAGGGCGGCGAGCAGCGCACGACGCTTGCGCGCCGCGATCTCGACGGGCCCGTCGGACCCGCGGAGCGCCGTCGCCCCGAGCACGCTGACCTGCACCGACACCCCGGCCACGCTACTGACGTCCGGGTCCGCACGGGGCAGGTTTGCCTGCGCCAGTCGCGCGCAAGCCCGGCTCAAGCGCCTCCCGGGACTCTGGCTCCATGACCACCTCCCAGAACCTCCCCACCCGCGACCGCTCCGCGGCCGACTTCCGTATGCCGTCCCACCCAGAGCGTGGGAACCGCACCCACCCTTCGGCCGCCCCCGAGAGGACCGTCATGGTCGCCGCCGTCGTGCTCGCGGCCGTCTCGGTCGGCGGGGCGTTCGTGTCGGTCGCCGGCGGTCTCGCCGACACCCTCCTCGACGCGATGGGTCCGACCGGGCGGCTGTCGATCCCGGTCCCGATGATGCTCGCCCAGCTCGTCGCCGCTTGGGTGGCGTCCGGTCGCCGTCGCCGCCCGGCCCTCGTCGCGAGCGCCCTGCTCGCCGTCGTCGAGCCGGTCTGCATCGTGTCGGGCTTCTTCGACGGCGGGTACTCGGACTCCGCACGCACAGGTGCCCACACGGCATACCAAGGTCTGCTCGTCGGCATGCTCGCCGTCGTCGGAGTCATGGCCGCCCGACGGTTCAGCCACCTGCGGAGGGCACAGGCGCGACGGCCCATCGGCGCTCGGTCGGGCACCTGAAAATGCCCTGCGACGCTGACGCCTGACCTGCTCCCGGGTCCGATAATCTCCGCGCCCAGGGGGTTCATCGAGTGGGGTTCCCTCGTCCACATCCGTCGCGAGGTGCGCCCGTGCCTCGCGCACTCAACCAGGGGAGAAGCACATGAAGATGGCGTCGAAGTTCGTCTCGGCGGCCGCGGTCGCGGCCATGGCGTCCGTGGCGGTGGTGACGATGGCAGCGCCGGCCCAGGCAGCAGACCACTACCTGTACTCGGCGAGTGGGAAGTCCTACGGCTGGTACGACGACCCGAACAACCGGATCGTCATGTGCGACATGGTCAACGGGGACGGCGACGGGGCGACGGCCTCGGTCCAGGGGGGCGGATGGGCCTGGGGTGGCAACCTCACGTACAACGGCTGCGTCGCCGACGGTGGGATCGCCGACGGTGTGAGCGTCCGCATGACGGTCTGCGACTGGGTCTGGTCGCCTGCTCAGCAGATGCGGACGACCACAGGCTGCCGGAACGAGTACTTCACGTCCTGACGTGGGCGCGGGACACCAGGGGCGTCCGTTCCTGGTGTCCCGCGGTTCAGGGGCAGATCAGTCGGCTGCGGACGATGCCGAGCTGAGGGCACGTCGGCGCTCGAACCAGCGCTCGAGCTCGGCCAGGGCTTCGGGGTCGAGGGCCTGCTCCGGGTCCGCGACGATGTCGCGCCGGATGCGGTCGCGCGCCACGGCATACATCGGTGCGCCCATGGCGTGCTCGAGGTTGTGGGCGTACCAGGGGCGGAAGCGCCGAGCACCCCAACGCTGGAGGGTGCCGGCGACGAGTCCCGGTCTTCCCCTGCGGCTCCAGAAGCCGACGGCGATGCTCATCGCCCACGCGAGGGCGAGCGCGAACCCCATGACACCGAGGGTCGAGGCGATCTCGTCGCTCGCGAAGTTGTCGAGGACGCTGCGCAGGTCGGCGTAGATCCTGCGGACCACGGGGTCCTGGAGGTTGAGCTGCGTGAGGAAGGCCTGCGCGTTCTGCGCCTGGCCCTCGAGCTCCTTGATCGACTCGAGCGAGGGTCGTCCGGCCCAGGCTGCCTGGATGTGGTCCTTCACCTGCGGGACCGTGTCGAGGATGTTGGTCGGGCGGATGCCGAGGAGCGCGTCCTTGGCCGCGGTGACCTCGTCGTAGGTCGTGCTGATGCGGTCGACGGTCGCTGAGCTCCGCTGGACCGCGGCGTCGAGCTGCTGCGGGTCGGGGGCGTGGTCTCGCGCGTAGTCGAGGGTGGCCTGGACCTGCTCGCGGTGCTCGACGACGTAGGCCGCCTGGTGGTAGCGCTCGGTGAGGTTGGGCACCGCGTGGACCGCGTCGTACGCCTTGCCGCCGACGGACTCCGAGCTGCTCAACGCCACGCTCAACGCCGCGGCGGCGCCGTAGGCCTTGATCACGAAGGCGACCACGGCGCCGACGATGCGCCGGCCGAGCTCCTCGGGTCTGCGGTAGAGGGGCCGGCCCTGGGCGACGGGTGTCATGGCGGACTCCGGGTTCGCGTGGTGTGGCTGGGAGCGTCCATCGCACCACGTTCGACGCCGCGGCGGCGGGAGGCAGCCCGTGCCTTCACGGCCCGTCCGCAGCGCCCTCGCGTGGAGTCGGGACCTCGGACCCTGCCGCTGCTCGGGGTCGCGCGAGTTGAGTGGTCCTGCGAGCCAGCCGCATCGAACCCATCAGGAGTGAGCCGTGAAGCGCAAGAAGTCCTGGTCCGAGCTCTCCCCGACCCAGCGCCGCCTCGTCGTGCTCGGCGCCGCGGTGCAGGTGACCCTGCAGGGCGCCGCGCTGCGGGACCTGCGCCGCCGCACGCCCGCCGAGGTCAAGGGCCCCAAGTGGGCGTGGACCTGCGCCACCTTCGTCAACACGGTCGGGCCGTGCGCGTACTTCCTGTTCGGCCGTCGCGGCGGCCTGCCCGCCCTGGACTGAATACCGCAGACCGGGTGACGCCGGCGACGCGGGGTGGGATCGTCGACGTATGCCGCACGTGCCGCCTCCCGTGTTCGCGCTCGCTGCCGCGGGGGTCCAGCACGCACTCGCGCCTCACGGTTCGGCCGGCTCCACCCGACGGGTCCTCGCCCTCGCGCTCGCTGCTGGCAGCGCCGGGCTGGCAGGCGCCACGATCCGCCGCTTCCGCGCCGCAGACACCACCGTCGACCCGACGCAGCCCACGAGGGCGACCACGCTCGTCACGGACGGTCCGAATGCGGTGACACGCAACCCGATGTACGTCGGGCTCGCCGGTCTGCTCACCGCCCACGCCGTGGCACGAGGTGGGCTCGCGCCGTGGTTCCCGGTGGCCGGCTTCGTCGCGGCGATCGACCGGTTCCAGATCGCCCCCGAGGAGGAGGCTCTGCGGGCGACGTTCGGGCAGGCCTACGACGACTACTGCGCCCGCGTGCGCCGATGGATCTGACCTCTCCCTTGGTGCGGTGACGCCTCTTCGCGGTCGGCCTCACGCATCGACCGCGTGGAAGGAGTAGCGCGCCACCCGCGGCATCCAGTGGTCGATGAGCTCCGGGGTGAGCTTCTCGGCAGGGAGCGTGGCGCACGCCACGCTCACCGGTCGCCATCCGGCATACGGGTCCTTCTGATCTGCCGGGGGTCGCTTCGGCAGGCCCTCGAGGAAGCGCGCGAGGTTCGGCTGGCCCATCGCCTTGAGCTGGCGGAGCATGCCGTCGTCGAGCCGTGCGGTGCCCGTCATGAGGGCGAGGAGGACGAGGACCGGCTCGTACTCCCTGCGCTCGAGGAACGCGTCGACGTCGTCGACCGAGACGCGGAGCAGCTGGTAGGTGTTGAGGAAGCGCTTGACGGCCCGGGGCGTCGCGATGAGGGGCAGGAACGTCATCATGACGTCGCGCTCGTCCGACGTGAGGCGCAGGGCGGCGGGGTTGAGGTCCTCCGCGGCCTCCGTCACCGGGTCGACCACGGGAGTGTCGCGGTCGCCGTGGACGCTCAGGCTGCCGACTGTCCCGCCAAGAGGGCTGGCGGACCCGCTCCCGTCCGGATCAGGACTCGTGACACCGGCCCCGCCCCCAGCCTGCGGTCCGTGGCCATCCCACACCAGGCCCGAGGGCAGGGCTGCGCCGTGACCATCACCGTCGGCCGACCCGGACCCCCCCGACACCTCGGGCGCCACGCGACGTGGTGACGCGTCGACCTCGCCCGCAAGGCTCGTCACGAGCTTGCCGAAGCCGCCGGAGTCCATCGGCTGGACCCAGAACGGGATCTGGATGATCTTCTCGAGGTAGTTCTGCGGCGTGGGCGCCTCGGGGTCACCCTTGTCGAAGGCCTCGCTGAACTGGCCGTCGAGAGAACGGATGAGCCAGCGCGAGTCGACGGCGACAACCACGACGAAGAGCTCGAAGCCGAAGAGGAGGTTGACGGCCTCGAGCACCCTGATGACCTCCTTGGCCGGGCAGCGGTCGAGGTCGTCGATGAAGATGACGATCCGCTCGATGCCGTGCGTGCCGTTGCTCCCCTCAGCCAGCGACGCCAGCTTGGCGAGGTCGTCGCGGATCATCGGCGCCATGCCGAGGTGCTGGCGGTACTCGGCAGCGGCGCTCCGGTCGCTCACGAAGCCGTAGAGCCCGGCCAGGCCCGAGGTCCTCGCCGCCGCGAGCGCCTCGGTGGCGCGCACGAGGTCGTCCTGCGCTCGACGCAGCCTCTCCTTGTCCGCCTCGTCGGCCCGCAACAGCTTCGCCGCCTGGTCGAGGCCCTGGTTCACCGGTCGCAGCACCCCGACAAGTCCGGTGATGAGCGAGACGGCGGCACTGAGGACCCCCGCGCCGGCGGTGACGACGTGGGCGAACGCGTCCGGCGCGGCCCAGTAGAGCAGGCCGGCTGCGACGGCGACGATCGCGAGGACGACAACGGTCCTCCTGCGCCACGCGGGCGCGATCTCCCACCCCTTGCGGAGGCGAGAGCCCGTGCTCCGCAGTCGGTCGTACTCGACCCGGAGGTCGCTCACCTGCTGCCTGGCCACGTCGACGTCGAGGGCGACCTCGATCTGGGACGTCGATCTCGCGCCCATGTCGTGGTCGGCGGCGACGACGCCGATGACCCGGTCGGCCGCCGCAGGAGTGGTCCTGCTCAGCTCGTCCTGCGCGGCACTGACCCGTCGCCGGGCCTGCGCGACGTGCTCGTCCTTGTCGGCCAGGTCCTGCAACATCTCCTGGTAGCGCTTGTCGTCCGTGAGGCGCTCACGGATCTGCTCGAAGACACGGTTGATGAGCGAGGCCCACAGCGCCTCCCCGTGGGCGTACTGCCACGCGTTGAACTCGACCGGGAGGATCTCGCGCAGGTATCCCGTCTCCTCCGTCGCGGCATCCGGGTCCTTGGCCTTCGCCTCGGCGTTGCGCTGCTCGAGCAGCTTCGACTGCTCCGCCAGCCGGTCGATGTGCAGCTGGACCTGCTTCATGATGAAGCTCTTGCCCGACCCCCACGCCCCGAAGAGGCCGATCGACAGCGGTGGGTGCACGTCCTTCGACGCGATGAGCCGCGCGAGCATGTCGACGTCGGCACGGATGTCGAGGTCGTCGTGACCCTCGTCGAGCAGGGCGGCGTTCGCCGAGTCGGCGGCGTAGTTGGCGCGCCGGACGGCAGTCCGTCGCACCGTCGCCGACGCGATCGAGCCCACCTGGGACACGTCTCCCTCGTAGAGCTCCTCCGCGCGCGCCTGCTCGGCCGCCGACAACCCGGCCGCGAGCTCGACGGCGTCGTCGGGGAGCAGACCCAGACCCCGTGCCTGCTGCACGAAGTCCGGCCTCACGACGCTGACGATGGTCGCGGCGACGGCGTCCCCCCGGCTGCGGAACCACGCCTCGAGGACGGGGTGGAGCAGGACCAGCTCGCCGAGGTTGCGGACCCAGACGACCTCGGCGCCGCTGCGCAGCAGGGTCTCGATCTCGCCCGGGTCGGGCTGGCGTTCACCGGTGCGCCCCTCGAGCCACTCGTGCAGGAGCAGCACCGGGGCATCCGGACGCTCGCGGCTCAGCGCCTCGTAGACCGTGCGGTAGGCGCCGCTCGCACCCGGCGCCACCACGGTGACGACAGGAACGTGCTCGCGCAGCTGCCGCCGCAGCTCGGGGTCGACGTCACGCTCGACATAGGGCCGCGGCCCGGTCCTGCCCTGTGGCACCACGACCCCGAACCGCTCGGGTGTGATGTCCTTCATGACCGGCAGGTCACCCTGGGGCGTGGACGGCGAGGGATCGACCGGCGACGGATCGACCGGGGTGTGGCGCAGCAGGGAGTTGACGATCGCGGTGGGATCGGCGCCCATGCCCCGCAGCCGGGTGTCGAGCAGGCCCCCGAAGGCCACGACGTCCCCGAGGACGGCGAGCGCGAGCGACCATGGCGTCACCGTCGGTTGCGCCGTGCTCGGCTGGAGGTAGGTGGTGAGGGCCCGGGTCAGCTCGCGGTCGAGTCCGTACGGCTCCCTCGACGGCGCCAGGTCCTCTCCGATACCCAGGAGGTCCGCGAGCGCCTCGACGGTGATCCCGTTCTCTGCGAGTGCCGCTCGCACTCGGTCGTCGGTGCGACCGAGCGCCCAGAGGAAGGTGCTCCGGTTGACGAGGGGGCCGTCTGCCCTCCTCCCGCTGTAGCGCTGTCCGTGCGCCGCCGCTGCCAACGCGACCGAGTCGGCCACCCCCGGCCCGACCGTGAGGCCGGCGGTCTCGATCATCGCCACGACCGGGTCCGGGGCGTCGCTCATCGGTGCGCTGCCCGAAGGCGGTGGAGGTTCGTAGCTCGTACTCATCTGGCACCCCTGTCACCAGAACGTCCGACCCTCCATCGTCCCGCAGCCACCCCGACCGCGTCAGCCCTTCGGGCAAATCCCACGACCACGGGCACGTATGCCGTGGAGCCGGCTCCGCGGCATACGGCGTCCTTCGTGGTGGCCGGGGTCAGCGCGCCATGTAGCCCCCGTCGATGTAGAGCTCGAGCCCGGTGACGAACGCCGCGTCGTCGCTCGCGAGGTAGGCCACCCCTGCGGCGATGTCCTCCGGCCGGCCGAGGTGACCCATCGGGGTGAGCGCAGTCATGCCGTCCCAGATGTCCGTGCCACGTGCCTGCTCGAGGATCGGGGTGGCGATGAAGCCCGGGTGGATCGAGTTGACCCGCACGCCCTGGGTCGCCCAGTGCAGCGCGATGTTCTTCGTGAGGGTGCGGACCGCTCCCTTCGCGGCGTGGTAGGCGGGCGAGGTGCCGAACCCGCCGCTCGCGCCGAAGATCGAGCTGATGTTGACGACCGACGCGTTGCCCGAGCGCTTGAGGGCCGCCGCGGCGACCTTCATGCCGAGGAAGACGCCGGTCTGGTCGATCGCGACCGTGCGTTCCCACTCCTCGAGCGTCGTGTCCTCGATCGGCTTGATGTCACCCATGCCCGCGTTGTTGACGAGGATGTCGAGACCGCCGAACTCCTCGAGTGCGCGCGCCGTCGCCGCCTCCCAGTCGGCCTCGCTCGACACGTCGTGGCGCTGGAAGGCGGCGCGGTGGCCGACGTCGACGAGCTCGCGGACCGTCGCCTCCCCGGCCTCGACCTGGATGTCGGTGACGAGGACGGCGGCTCCCTCCTCGGCGAGGCGGAACGCGGTGGCCCTGCCGATGCCACTGGCTGCTCCGGTGACGAGGGCGACGCGGCCTTCGAGCCTGTCCATGCTGTGCTCCTTGCGAGTCGTGGCTCCCGGTGCGTCCGGGGACGGCAGGTCCGGCCTGCACTGACAGTCAAGACCCGGTGGTGCGAGCGCGACAGGGACCATCGACCCGGTCCCGCCGACGGCGCATGTGGCACCGTGGGCGACGTGCAGCCGCCGGCCAGAGTCTTCGACCTCTTCGCCGTGCCCGACGACGCCGTGGCGCTCGAGGGCGGCCACGGCCACAGCGTCCTCGCCGGTGACCTCGTCCTGTCACCCGGGCGCGACCCGCACACCGCCGGCTGGCTCAACCCCGTCGTCGCGCCGCTGGCCGCCGAGCTCGACCACGAACGCCCGCGCTCGCTGCGCCTGGCGATGCCCATCCCGACCCGCGACCTGAACTGGGTCGTCGACGGCTGGGGCGCCAGCCGCTACGAACCCGACACGACCCCGTGCCGTGACCTCGACGTCCTGCTCGCCACCGGACGCCTGCTCCACGCGCGACTGGCGGCGCGCGTCGGGACGCGGCCGGACGGCATACGGGATCGCGAGAACCGCTGGACCAGAGCGGAACTGGTGGCGTTCGGCGAGAGGCAACCGGTCGGCCTGCCGACGCCCGTGGCCATGCTCACCACCCGCATCGTCGCGGCCCTCGACGCGACCGCCATCGGGCCCGACCAGCTCGTCCACGGCGACCTCGCCGGCAACGTCCTCCTCGACAAGGACGGCATCCCCCTCGTCATCGACCTCGCGCCGTACTGGCGACCGGCGCTCTGGGCCGACGCCGTCTGCGTCCTCGACGCCGTGCTGCACCTCGGCGCCGACGCCTCGGTCATGGCGCAGTGGGCGAGCGGCGCGGAGCGGCAGGCGATGCTGCGGGCCGCGCTGTTCCGCCTGCTCAGCGACGTGGACCCCGACCTCGACGCCTACCGCGATGCCCTCGAGAGGGGCCCGATCTGACGGTGCCGGATGTCGGCGCCCGCTGCCACGCTGGTGCCATGGCGGTCACGATCGACGACGTCCGCGCGGTGGCGGAGGGTCTGCCACGCACCTACGAGGCCGTCGTTCGTGACCGCGTGAAGTTCCGCGTCGGCAGCATCGTCTGGGTCGCGTTCAACGCCGCCGAGACCGAGATGGGCTTCGCCTTCCCCAAGGAGGAGCGGGCCTGGCTCATCGCCCAGGAGCCCGACACGTTCTTCCTGCCGCGCGAGTCCGAGATGCGGTTCAACTGGGTCGAGTCCCGTCTCGACCGACTCGACGAGGAGCGGATGCGTGAGCTCGTGCTCGACGCGTGGTGCATGGTCGTCCCGCGCACGCTCTGGTCGTATGCCGGCCGCTGACTTTCGCCCGCGAGCCGCCGCCGGGTGCGTGGTGCGAACCTGAGAACATTCGGGACGCGCACGTGCGCACCGGGTCCACCGCGAAAGGAGCAGTCATGTGGCCGTGGCTCATGATCGTCGCGGGCACCCTGCTCATCGTCGGTGCCCTCATCGCCCGCCACCGGATCCTGCGCGACTACCACGCCGGGCTCGCCCGTGTTTCGCGCGAGACGGTCGCGGACGACGTCGTCGCGCCGGTCGTCGTGGACGAGCCGGAGCCCCTGGCGCCGATGCCTGTGATGCCCGAGCAGGCCTCTCCTGAGCCGGCGCCCGCTGAGCCCGCGCCGCACGAGCCCGCACCCGAACCCGAGCCCGAGCCTCTGCCACCGACCGGGCAGATCCGCGCGGTGTCGGCTGACGAGGTGCCGATCTTCGTCGTGACCGCGAGCGACCCGTCCACGCGCACCGTCGAGGAGACGGCGCCGACCGAGCTGCTCGGGCCCGAGCGTCCGGCACCGGAGCCGGTCCTCCCGCCCCGGCCGGCCTTCGCCCGGGCGACCGACCCGCCACCACCCGCGGCCGCGCCCGAGCCCGCGTCATCCCCGGCGCCCGTGGCGCCGCCGACACTCCCGACCACGGACCCGGCCCTGCTCTTCGCCGACCAGCCGATCGGCCATCGGCTCAGCACCGCGCCGACGCTGCGGCTCGGGACGCAGGAGGTGCCGCTCCAGGAGTGGCTGCGCTACTACGCCGACGGCGACGCCTGGTCCGGGGTCATCCAGAGCATCACCGACCGGATCACCGGCGACGAGCAGCTCAGGCCCTGGTTCGGCGGCATGGACAAGGAGACCCTGCGGCGCCACGTCATGACGACGATGATGATGCTGGCCGGCGAGGGCGTGACGGTCGGTGCCCTGCGGCGCCTCGCCGGCGCCCACCTCGACTTCGTCCGCGCCGGCGGGGAGCCCGTCACCGCGCCGGTCTGGGCGCGCCTCGCGGCCACCCTCGCCAACGCCCTGCGCGAGCACCGCGTGCCCGAGTCCGCGATCCGTGGCGTCGAGGTCACCGCCGCCCCGCTGCGGTCCGCCATCGTCGCGCGCTGACCCCTGCGCCTGCGGGGCGTCCGCCGGCACCCGAACCGGCACACTTGTCGGACCGGACCGACAGGACCCGGCGGACGGAGGAGCGATGCTCGACACCCTCGGTGGCCTCCTCGCGCTCGCCGTCGTCCTCGGCATCCCGATCGGGATCCTTGCGCTGTCGCGTCGGCGTCGCCCCCTCGACGAGGTCGTCACCCGGGGTTCGGCACACGGCCACGACGGGCTGGCGGTCCATCCGTGGCGCGGCCATCCCTCGCTGCGCATCGTCGCGTGGGTCGTGACCGTCGCGGTTCTCGTCCTGGGCGTCTTCTTCCTGCTCGGTGGGCAGCCGTACGCCGCGGCCTTCTGTCTCGTCGGGGGTGGGCTCATGGCCTACCTGTCGTGGGCGCGCGCCACGGGCCGCGCTGGGGACGGGACGTTGACCTTCACCCCGGAAGGTCTGCACCAGCTGCGCGGCGGGTCCGAGGTCTTCGTCCCGTGGGAGGACGTGCGGGGCCTCGTCACCACCCCGACCGACCTCATCGTCGAGACCACGCGCCCTGCCGTCCCGGTCCAGCACATGCTCCCGCTGCTGGGTCGGCGCAAGGTCGCGCAGAACGACGCCGTCGCGCTGCCCCACGAGGGTCTGCCGCCGCTGCCCTACCAGGACATGGTCGCGCTCTACTCGGAGTCGGCCGCGGCCCGCGACGAGCTCGCGAGCGACGAGCCGGTCGAGCGTGCCCGCACCCTCCTCGCCGACCTCACCCGCTGACGGACCCGGCGTCCGCGGGGCGGTCAGGTCGAGAAGACGACGACCCGCGGCTCGATGTTGCGGCGGTTCGTCCCGCCCTGGAGCGTCGCCCCTGCCGCCACCCACGACGTGCGCCGGCTCGGGTGCGGACGGACCGTCAGGTAGTCGCCCCACTTGCCGTCGGTGGGCGTGTGCGTCGACCTCGCGACCGTCGCCATCTCCCACGCGGGCACGGCACCGCCACTCCTGGGCGGGAACCCCGACAGCGCCCCGACGGCCAGGGCGGGCAGGTTGCGCTCACCGAAGTACGCCGCCATCCCCACCCGTCCGGACACCGAGGGGGCGAGCGCGGGATACGCCCACGGTCCCGTCGCCGACCACAGGTCCGGCTCGGCGACGACGTCGAGCGTGGACTCGTCGATGACGGCGCAGCGGACGAACGGGTGCGGCCGGTCCGCGCGACGCCCCGACGACCACGCGAAGCCGAGCCGCGACCCGACCCGGAACGCGCCGGTGACCCGGTCGTCGGCGCGCGACAGCCACTCGCCGCCGGCCGGCCCGACGGAGTCGTAGTCGCTGTCGTCCCACGGTGACACCCGCACCGACCACTGGGTCACCGACGGCGACGAGTCCGGCCACGCGAACACCCGCAGCGACGAGCTCGACACGTCGGTCGACCCGAACCACATCGTGTCGCCGGCGCCACCTGCTCCCGCCCCGGCCACGGGGCGCAGCGACCCTGCCGTGGTCGTCGTCCAGTACTCGTGGGGCAGCGGCCCCGCCTTCGTCAGCCCCGCCCGGGGCCACCGCACGACGACCGCGCGCACCCAGCGGTCGCTCGCGTCGTAGACGTTCGTCGTGAGGACGAGGTGCCTGCGGGTGAGCCCGAGGTCGGGGAAGTCGAACCACACCTTGTCCCACGAGCGCACGAGGTCGCTCGGCGCGAGGTCCCACCAGCGCCAGGACCGCGGTCGACCGGTGCTCGACACCGCGAGCCGCTGGATGTTGTTCTGGCCTGCCCGCGGTGGCTCGTACTGCAGCAGCCAGACCCACAGCCGGCCGACGCGCAGCACCACCTGGTCGCACCCGAAGCGCCCACGGTCGGCCGGCAGCTCGGTGAACGGGTCGAGGAACTCCCAGCTCGCACCCATGTCCGGCGAGTGCGTCGCGTACCAGTTGCCCGTCACGAACAGCCCGCTGCCCGACGCGGCGACGCTCGGCTCGCTCACCGTCCCGGTCTGGATCCCGGTCGCGGCGTCGCCGAGCGCCAGGTCGGTGCGGATCCTCACCACGTCAGCCGCCGGGCCGCTCGGTGGGCTCGCCCGGCTCGGTGGCCTCGGCCGGGCTGCAGACGAGATCCGGTATGCCGTCCGCCCCCGTCGCGTCCGCCGCTCCACCTTCCCGGGTCGGCCCGGGAGCCTTGCGGCGACGGGACTTGCGCGCCTCCTTGGCGTCGAGCAGCGCGTCGGTGGCGGGCTCGGCGGCACCACCCGCTGGATCCGCGGCCCCGGTCGCGATCCCGGAGTCGTCCGCGGCACCATCCGCACCATCGCCGGCGGCGCGTGCCGCGAGGCGCTCGGCCAGTGCGTCCGAGGGGTTCGCGGGTCGCGGCTTCGGCGGCTCGTGCCGACCCGCGAGCTCGGACTCGCCGCTCCTGCTGTCCGTCGACCGCCCCTTCGGGCGCGTCACGGCCGGCGCACCCTCTCGGGCTTGGCGCGCCACGACCGCACGGCGGCCTTGACGGCGTTCCACCCCTCGACGATGAGGATGACGATCGGGATGAGCAGGACCGGGTACTGCTCGAAGAACGGTTCCATCGTCAGACCTCTCTCTGGGGTGTTCGCGTGTGCGGGGCGAGTTCCACTGCAGTCAGGGGGCGCTCACGGCAGGGCCACCGTCGGACGGGGAGCCAGCGCGACGACCCGGCACGCGGCATACGGCCACTGCCGGACGAGCTGCTCGACCGTCACCGGCAGCGGTGCGATCGGCAGGATCGGGTTGTTGGGCGGCTCGACGTCGTCGTCGAACGACCCGACGAGCGCGAGGAAGACCGCGGCGACCGGCGCGACGGCCGGCAGGGCGGGCGCGGTGAGGTCGACGTCGAACGAGACCGCGCGCGGTGACCGGGCGTCGAGCGGCGCCGAGAGCGGGTGGCGGGCCGAGCCGTCGGGGAGCCGGGTGACCGTCCACCCGCCCGGGACCGGCCCACCCTGCGCCGCCGACGTCCACGCCCGGGTGTGCAGGTCGACCACACCCGCGACCGGCGCGGTGAGGCCGGCGGCGAGGGTCGGGACGAACCGCCACAGCAGCACCGCCCACGCGTCACCCGCGGCCACGGCGCGCGAGTCCCGGTGGTGCAGGAGGACATCGACGGTCGAGGGCTCTGAGTAGACGCTCCAGTGGCCGGCGTTGGTGCCCGGCGGGACGACGCACTCCATGAGGTCGACCTCCCCGGCGGCGAGGTTCGGGACGGTCGGCGTCGACCAGGCCGGACGGCATACGGCGAGCGAGCCCGCGGGACCGGGGGCGACCGTGAGGTTCGGCGCGAGCCGGGTCGCCACGATCGGGTCCCAGAGGGCCCGGTCGATGAACTGCCCTGCAGGGAGCCCCAACCGGGCCCGCTCGAACGCGACGATGTCGCCGATCGGCGGGTCCCACTGCCCCGTGGGGACGATGTTGGGATGGCGCCACCGCAGCGCCGTCTGGAACTGCCACAGCTCGTAGGGACTCGGGTTGAGCGCGTCGATCCGCCCGCCCTGCCACGCGGGCGCGGCGGCCACGGGGACCCGGGGGCGCACGACGATGTCGGGGCTGCTGTGCGACGGCAGGACCGCGACCGGGGGGCGCAGCGGGTCGGTCGTCGGTGTCGGGAGCATGCGCCGGTCGTCGGCGGCGTGGACCCGCACGTAGGTCTCGCGGCGGGCGTCGGTGAGCAGGTCGACCTCCCACACACCGCGCGCCTGCACCGCCGCCCGCAGCATCCGCCTGCGGGTCGCGATCGGCGGGGGAGGTGCGGGCAGTGGCGGCACCGTGGGGTCGACCCAGATCCCGAGGTCCTGGACGGTGGTCTGGGGCAGGCCGTTGTCGTAGAGGTCCCAGTCGTGCAGCCCGGCGTCGTCGCGACGGTGCCCGTGCCAGACACCGGTCGCCGTCCCGACGTAGACCTCGGTCGTGTTCCCCGGGTCGACGACCGCGGCGTATGCCGGGTCGAGCGGACCCAGCACGCCGAGCGGACCGGGGAGGCGGCGTCGCAGACCCGTGGCGCGGAACCGGTCGGTGGTCGAGGAGTACCACCAGACCGTCTCACTTTCGTTGCCGAGGGTCCCGAGCGTCGTGACGTAGAAGTCGTGGCTCCCGGGGACGGGTGCAACGTCGGTGACGACGTGGGTGCGGGGGATCGCGACGGCGCTCGCGCGCAGCGACCACCGCTTGTCGACCCAGTTGCCCGAGCCGAGCTGGGTCCACCGGACGATGCCGTTGTCGAAGGCCGCGAGCAGCTCGGTCCCCGTCACCCACCGGACCGTGTGGACCCGGCGGAAGCCGATGTCGGGGGTACCGCCGTGCGGGACGCCACGGCTCTGGGACGCCAGGTTGATGTCGGCACCCGCGGCGGTGCGACGGTCGCCGGCGGGGGCTCCGGTGGCCACCGTGTGCACCGGCAGCACCCGCCAGGTGCACGGACCGACCCCGCCCAGGTCGTCGCTGACCCAGACCCGGTTCGTGCCGAGGGCGATCCGGCCTCCGGCGCCGTGGGCCACGGCGGAGGCGCCGGAGTAGAACGAGGAGAGGTTGTTCTCGCGGTCTGCGGTGATCGACCCCCAGTTGGGGGCGAGCGGCTGGCGCTGGAGCGGGTCGATGAAGCTGGCGTCGTTGCCCTGCCACGCCCCCTGCACCTCCTGCCCGACGAGGACGTGGTGACGCGTCGGGTGGAAGGCCACGCCACCACCGTCGGCCGAGTACACCTGGTCCCACACCGTGTCGCCGGTGCGAAGGAGGACCCCGTTGTCCTGCACCCCGATCGCGAGGGTGTGGCCCGAGAGCGGGTGCGAGGCGACGAACCCCGCCTCGAGGGTGGCCAGCCCACCGCCACGGGAGGCGAAGGAGTGGGCCCGGCCGCCCACGGTCGAGACGAAGACCCCACCGTCACACCCCACCCACACGGTGCGGCTGCCCGGCGCACCCACGAGCCGGATGACGTGGACGTCGGAGTGCACCGTGTTGCCGATGAGCCCGGCGTCGGTCGCGCTGTCCGCGAGTGTCGAGAGGCCGGGGGCCGCGACCACGGCCAGCCCAGCCTGGACGTCGACCGCCCACAGCGACGCGACCCAGCCGCCGGTGCCCGTGGGCGAGAAGGCGCTCCCGCCGAAGTAGAGCCGGTCCACCGTGCTGTCGGCGGTCCCGTCGAGGTCCTGCAGCGCGGGCACCGGCGCACGGTCCACGACGATGCACTGGTCGTAGTCGCTCTGCCCGGTGCGGAACGCGTTCGGCACGTTGAGCAGCGGCTGCGCGACGGGCGGGTTGAGCGTCGCGTCTGCGATCTGGTGGACCGCGGCGGGCCCACCCGAGGCGAAGAGCGCATAGACCCGGTTGCCGGCCGCCACCGCCAGCGAGATGCGGTCGTCGACGACGACCGTGCCCGGCCCGAGGGTCGGGACCGGGGCGATCGTCGCCCCGGCGTCGTCGCTCGTCACGAGGCCGAACGTGTCGACCGCGAGCACGAGCCGGCCACCGGGAAGCCAGAGCACGTCGGTGAAGACCGGCGCGGCGGGCCAGCCGGCAGGAGCCGCCCCGCCGACGTGGGCGAGCGCGCAGGGGGTCCACCGGTAGGTGCCGCGGGCCGGGAACCCGCCCGCCGCCGGCACCGCCTGACGGAGCCCGGTGAACAGGCCCGCCGAGCTGGCGGCGATGACGCGGTGGGCCCGCACCCCGCTCGTGGCGCCGACGTCGGTGTTGGGGTCGTGGGCGATCCGATAGGTCCGCGCGCCCTCGAAGGTCGCGAGCGCGTTGACGTCGGGCTCCCACGGGTCGTCGTGGGTGACCGCCAGCGTCACCGGCCCGACGGCGGACAGCACCCCGATCCCACCCTGCGCCGCACCCGAGTGCGAGGGACTCGCGGACACCTCGCCCGTGCCGACGAGGACGAGGTCGTGCTCGGCGTCGGCGCCGAAGACCACCTCCACACAGCCGACGGTGAGCGCGTTGGTGCGGCCGCCCGCCACCCGGCCCCGCGTCACCCAGCCACCCACGGGGGCCCACGTCGCGCCGGCGTCCTCGGTGTACCAGAGACCTCCGTTGCCGGACGCGGCATACGCGCGCAGGCCGTTCGGGGAGACGGCGAGGTCGTTGATCCGGCCGGTGACCCGCGGCCGTCCGGTCGCCTGCCCGCGCCGCACGACGGAGGGACCGACCGGCACCCAGCGTCCGGCGGCCGTGGCCGACGGCGCGGCGAGCGGCCCACCACGGCGGGCATCGCGCGCGGCGTCGTCGTCCGCGGCCTCGCCCTCGGCGTCGGCCAGCCGCTGGAGCGCCTCGGCGAGGGCGGCGGTGTCCGGCTCGCCGCGCATCTCGTCGCGCCAGGCCTGTCGCCTGCGAGCGTTGCCGCGGCGCACCGCCTTGCGCGCAGCGCGGGCCCGGCGACGGCCGTCGTCGACGTCGCTCACGGGGCACCCCCTGGCGGTGTGGCTTGGGCGCCACCGGCTGCCGGCTTCGGCGCGGGTGCGGGGGCCACCCTGATCCAGCCCTCCTGGGCCTCGTGCGGCATGGGCGGCAGGTAGGCCGAGGTCGACGCCGCGACGATCGGGTCGTCGCGCCAGGTGAGCGGCCCGGTGCGCCGGGTGAACTGCTGGTCCGGACCGAACGACGCCACCTTGGGCAGCCGCACCTGCGCCGGGTCGACGAGGACGGGCCCGGTGCGCAGCGACGGGACGAGCCGGCGCAGCCCCGGACTCACCCACTCGTCGGCGAGCGCGAGCGACTTGCGCGGCAGGATGCCGGACGTGAGGTGCGCCTTGCCGCCGGGCAGCATGAGGATCGTCAGCCGCCGGGTCTCACCGAGCCGGACCTCGACGGTGTCCTCGAGCTCGAGGTAGGGGTGGTCGAGCGGCCGGACGTCCGGCACGTCGTTGCTGCCGAGCAGCCCGAGCTGCCCGCGGTGGCGTCCGGTGTCGAGGGCGAGCGCGGCGACGACCTTGTCGACGACGTGGAACCGTGCGTAGTCGTCGTCGACGAAGAAGCCGAGCACCGCGTCGTCGCTGCGTCCCAGCTCGCCGATGCGCACCGGGAACCGGTGCCTCGACAGCTCGGCGTATGCCGCGCGCCGCGCCGCGACCGCGTCGGTCCCCCCGCCACCCGCGGTGACCGTCACCTCGTCGACGTCGTCGGGTGCGTCGATCCGCAGGGTGGCGCGCACGACCGCGATCGGTCGGCCGACGAGCCCGGCGACGGTGGGCGTGCCGAGCGACGAGAACGCGTCGACCGACCACATCGTCGAGTCGACGGCCCGCAGCAGCGCGGTGAGGGAGCTCGACTCGCCGGGGTCGGTGGTCCCGTTGCGGGCGGCGATGTCGGCGCGGACCACGCCGTCCGCGAAGAGCCCGACGTGCTGCGCGTGCGCGGGCAGCGCCGTCATCGGCCCCGCGTCCGGGGGGATCGGCCGGCCGGGCGCCGGCTCCCACGTCACCGCGTCGGTGATCGCGTCGTGGGTGAGCTCGCCGATCGGGTCTCCGGCGCGGTCGAAGACCTCGAGCGACTCGTCCATGTGGTCGGGCAGGAGGAACCCGCAGACCGGGTTGACCGCGACCTCGGGGTGGACCTGGTCCACCCACGCCTCGAGCGCCGTCGCCGGGTCGCTGCCGAGCGGGTGCGCCGGGTCGACGAGCCGGAAGAGCCACCGGGCGGCGTTCTGGATCCGCGGGGTGAGGCGCAGCTCGCCCGGTGTGCCGGTGTCGAGCTGGGTCGTCGTCACGACGTCGTCGACGGGCACGTCGAGCGTGCGGCCGAAGGCGTCGACGAGCCGGAGCTCCTCGATGGTGGCGGTGCCGCCGAAGACCGGCACCGGCAGGGCGTCCGCGACCGGCTTCTTCGTGTCCTCGTCGCGCACGACGATGCCCGAGTAGCGGATGCCGAGGAGCTGCTCGCGCAGCCCGTCGAGCGAGGCGGACGCGAGGTCGAGCGGGTCGAGGAAGGTCGCGAGCTCCCCGAGCGCGACCTCGTCGGCGTCCTCGAGCTGCGAGCTCGTCACGTCGGCCTCGTCACGTCGCTGCTCGGCGACGAGCCACTCGCGGATCCCGTTCGACAGCGCGTCGCCGACGCCGCGGTGCAGGGGTGAGCGGCCGGCATACGTCCGCGTGAGGGGTGAGGCGACGGGCTCGCCCTCGAGGTCCGTGGTCCCGAGCGTCCAGCCCTCCAGCGAGGCCGCGCCGTCGAGCCGCACCCGCCACTCGAGGAAGAGCGGGACCCACGGCTGGCGCCAGGTCGTGATCGCGACCGGGCTCGGTGGCGTCCCGGGATAGGCGCTGTATGCCGCGAGCTCGGCAGCGCTGTCGACCGCGGCCGGCGAGCGGCGGGCTCCGGCGTGGTGCCACGTCTCCTTGAGCGCACCGTCGGAGGCGCGCTTCGCGATCTCGGTGAGCGCTCCGACCCCGGTGCCGTCGTAGGCCGCGTCCGAGCCGTGGATCCGGACCAGCTCGGAGACGAGGCGGGTGTGGACCGGGCCGACGTCCTTGCCGGGCGTCGCACCGGCAGCGGCGAGCCAGCCGTGGTGGTAGCCGTCGAGCAGGGTCGCCTCACGCACGATCCGGGTGACCTCGGGTGGGATGGCGCCGCTGCCCAGGGTCGGGACGACGGTCCGTCCGTCGACGACCCCGTCGATGGCCGGGAGCGCCTCGCCGGGGTACCGGCACCGCAGCAGCCCACCCTCGTGGAGCCCGTCACCGTGGTGGCGGTGGTGCGGCTTGACGCCCGAGACCGCGACCATGAGCGGGGCCGGGCGGTAGCGGCGCGGCGGCGCCTTGGGGACGGTGCGCGCGGTGGGACCTGCCGGTGGCGCGGCCGCCGACGCGGTCGGTCTCGGGGTGCCGGCGCGATCGCGCCGCTGGACCTTCTCGGTGAGGCGCTCGCTGGCCCGCGACGAGGACCTCCGGGCCGTGTCGGCGAACATCCGCACCCCGGTCGCCCACTCGACCCGGACCTCCTCGAGACCCGATGCCGCCTGTGCGCCCCGGCCCTTGCGTCCCACCCGGGTCGGTCCGAACGGCGAGGAGTCCTCGGCGCGCACGACGTCGTCGTGGCTGCCCTCGACCGGTGGCGCCGAGAGCGACCAAAAGCCGTCGGAGTGCTCGCGCTCCTCGAGGTCGGCGAGCCCGTCCTGGGCGCCGAGCTCCGACAGGGTCCCTGCGGTGAAGGCGGCGACGAGCCGCTCGGCGAGCAGGCGCTGGTCGGCGCTGAGGCCCAGACCGGTGGCCAGGCCCGGCGCGGCGAAGGCGGCGGCGAGGTCGTCGAGGTCGAGCCCCGCCGAGGCACCGAGCACCTCCCGGGCGGGGCGCTCGTCGACGCCGTCGACGGAGCCGTCGATGGGCACGCCGAGGACGCTGCCGTGGCAGAGCGCGTGGTAGCGCGTCGTGCCGATGCCGACGAAGGTCCGCTCGGTGGCGCGCACGGGCAGCCCGGCGGTGGGTGCGACGTCCTCGTCCTGGACGGTGTCGGAGCCGTACTTGCGGACGAAGGTTGTCGCCGTGGTGGTCCTGGCCGAGGTGAGCCCCATCCGGCGGACAAGGGCATTGACGCGCGGGTCCGGCGGCTCGTCCCACGAGTCCTCACCCTCTCGGCCCAGACCCCAGCCGAGACCGGCCAGCACCCGCTGGAGCTCGACCGTTCCGGTGGCGGAGGCGAGCGGGTCCTCCTCGCGCACGCTCCACCAGCCCGCGACCGTGTATGCCGCCCGCCCCGCGTCCCAGCCCTGGGGCGCCGCCGGGGCCAGCGCCGGCAGGTCCGTGAGCGGGTCGTGGAGCGCGAAGCGGTTGCGCGACGCGGCATACGCCGCCGTCCACAGCGGTGACCCACCACGGAACCCGTCGAGGGGGGTGAAGGTCTCGTCGACGGGCGCGGACGACGCGGCACCGGTGTAGTCGAGGAGCGAGGTGACCGTCCCGGTGACGGCGTCGACGACCCAGCCGGTGACATGGATGGAGCGCGAGCCGTTGGGGTAGAGGTGGCGGACGACGACCCAGCGGTCGGGCAGCACCGGCAGCCGGAGGTCACCCGTGACGGGGTCGGTCGAGCCGCGCAGGAGCGAGTCCGGCATGGCCCAGTGCAGGTGCACCCCGGCAGCGAGGGGCGACCCGGCGTCGAAGGGGTCCGGGTCGCCGGTGCGTCCGGCCACGGCGACGACCGGGTCGCTCCCGCCGGTCGGGGCGACGAAGGCCTGGACGTCCACGGGCACGAGGATCCGCCGGTCGCGCGACAGGCGCTTGTCCCACGTCTGGAAGGTCGCGAGGTCGGTGTCGGCGGCGGCGAGGGCTGCCCAGCGGGCGGTGTAGGCCGTGGCCTTGAGCACCGTGCCGGAGACCTCGAACGGGATCTGGCTCATCGCGGGTCCTTCATCGCGACGAACGTCTGCGCGACGTGGTCGGCGTACATGATCCGCGGCTGGAAGACCGTCTTGATGGGCACGTTGCCGGTCGGTCCCTCGGCGTCACCGAAGACCTGGCGGTAGGGGAAGCGGATGAGCTGGAGGGCGTACTCCGCGGAGTCGAGGCCGTCGGCCGCCCCGGTGCCCGGGTGCGACGGCTTGGCCAGCTCGGTCGAGATCGCCTGGATGTCGACGACCCCCGGCGCCCCGTCGGCGCGGAAGGGCACGTCGATGACGTTGGCGGCGCCGGGCAGGTCCTCGAAGGTGTCGCGCTTGCGCGCCCGGAACGTCGCCGAGAGCTGGCCCGTCGTGGCGGCGACGTCGAAGCCGAACTGCACGCCCTGGCGCGGCTCCTCGATGTGCACGACCGCGGGGACGCCGTCGAAGAGGACGAGCAGGACGGCGGGGGCGAGGCGCTCGAGTCGCAGCAGCCGCATCCGGCGCGGGTCGACCTCGGGGTAGGTCGCGTCGTCGGCCTCCTCGGGGTCGACCGAGAACGCACGCACGTGCAGCCCCGGCCACCCCGACACCGCCCTGCTGCGCAGCAGGAAGCCGCTCACCGACTCGACCTTGCCCTCGAAGCGCGGGCTGCCCGCGGCCCGGCGATAGTTGCGCTCCTCGGTGTCGAGCTCGTCGCGGACGGCGTCGTACTGCGCGGTGAGCTGCACCCGGTCGTCGCTGTTGACGGTGCCGGCCGAGAGGGCGCCCTGAACGAGCGCGTCGGTCCACCGCCGGTCGAGGTAGAACCAGCGGATCGACTCCTCGGGCAGGAGCTCGGTGTCGGCGACGAGGTTGGCGAACGGCACGCCCTCGAGCAGCCGCAGCCGCACGAGCCACCGGCGCAGCTCGGCCGGCATGGCACCGGGGTCGTCGTCGTCCCGGGGCGGGTGCTCCGCACCGGTGTCGGTCGTCGCGGCGTAGGCCTTCGGCAGGTCACCCAGCATCTGGTGGACGTCGGTTCTCATCGCTCAGTCCTCCAGCTCGTCGAGGGCGGCATCGAGGGCGTCGGGCGCACGCCGTGGCCCCGGACCGGCGCGACCCGGACCGGCGCGACCCGGACCGGCGCGACCCGGGCCACCACGCCCGATGCCACCGCCGACCCGGTCCACGTGGTCGACGCGCTCGATCGGGCCGAAGGCACCGGCGCCGAGGACCGGGTTGAGCTGCGCTGGCAGGCCGAGGGCGTCGACGGCGAGCAGGCCCGTGGCGAGGTCGAGCTCGAGCCGCAGGGCCCCGCGAGTGAGGTCCTTGGCCTCGCGGCCGGGCAGGTCGCGCAGGTCGACGCGGGGCATGGGTGCGTCGCGCAGGATGCGCGCGAGGTCGACGAGCGGGGCCGAGAGGTCCGCGTCGATGGCGAACCCGCCGGCGAGCGTCCTCGCCAGCCCGGCACCCTCGAGCGAGTCCAGCCGCATCGTCGTGCCGCGTGTCACCGGGGCGAGCGGGTCACCGAGCACGGTGGCCGGGGTGGCCGCCAGACCGCGTGCGAGGCCCCGCCCGAGCAGGATCCCGAGCGCCCGCTCCGGGCGCACCTTGAGTCCCTGGAGCTCGAGCCCGTCGAGCGCCTTGGCCCAGAGCGCCTCACGGCGCGCGGCCTGGTAGTGCGTCTGCCGCCAGGCCAGCAGCGCCGACACCGTCGCCGGGGCGTTGAGCGCGAGCAGCCGTCCGATCTCGAAGGCCACGGCGAGAGAGAGGTCCTCGCGCCGGTCGGGCACCACCGCACGCAGCTGGTCGGCGGTGTGCGCGAGCGGCAGTCGGTCGGCGGCGGTGTCGGCGGGGTGCGGCAGGAGCGGCCCGCGGTACCACGCGCGCACCGTGTCGCCCCGCCGCGTGCGCTGGTCGATGCCGACGTGCCCGGTCTCCACGACCTCGAGCGGCAGGAGCCCCGGGGTGCGTCCCGGTGTGCGCAGCGGGTTGGCCGGCGTCGTCTCCTCGGGCGGCAGCGTGCCGAGCAGCCCCGAGTCGAGGTGGTCCATGAGGCCCTCGAACGTCACGTCCCCCACCGAGGTGAACGACCAGTGGAGCAGCACGGGGAAGCGGTACTCGGGTTCGAGCTGGATGTGCTTGACCGACTCCTTGATCCGCCCGAACGGCTTGGCCATGACGTCGTAGACCGAGTCCGTCGCCGCGGCGGTGCCGGTGGCCCAGCCCTCGCGCAGCTGCGGCGTGACGGTCCGGCTCTCCTTGGCCACGGTCGCCCTGCGGATCGGCCGCATCGCGTCGACCGAGTCGGCCTGCGGATCGTCGACCGAGTCGGCGTGCGGCCCGGCGTGGACGTTGGCCTGTGTCCCGAGCGCGTGCGCGACGTTGCCGGCCCAGATGTCGTCGGCCTTGAGGGTGCCCATAACGACGTGGTCGCTCTCGGCGGCGTCGAGGACGAGCTCGGCCATCTCGTGCACCGGCCACACGGTGTGCGTGCGCTGGGGTGGGCTCTCGCGGCGCAGGACGTCGAACTGGCCCTCGAGGTTGAGCAGCGCGCAAAGGTAGGTCACGGGGACCTCCTTGCCGGCGGCGTCACGACCGGGGAGGGGCAGCCGGTTGGCGATGACGACCGCGAGGAAGCCGTCGTCGTCGCCCATCATCAGCTCGGTGTCGTGGATGTCGACCTCGCGGGCGTGCGCGAGCAGCGCCACGTCCTTCTGCGTCGGCAGCACCCTGTCGACGACGGACCGCCGCACCTGGAGGTAGTTGCCCTGGGCGACGTCCGGTGTGCCCGGCAGCACCTGGCCGGGCGTGACGCACTCGGCGACGGGCTGGTTGAGGACGAGCTGGGCCTCGTTCTCGGCGATGACGACGAGCGCCAGCCACGGCGTCTCGGGCCGGTCGATGTCGGTCTCGTTCTCGGGGTCGACGGTGCGCTCCCACGGCAGGGTGCGCCGCTTGATGACGACCTGCGGGAGCCGGCTGCCGTAGGCGCCCTCGGTGTTCGCCGGCGGATAGGTCGAGAGCACCTGGTCGGGCGGCAGCTGGAAGCGCGGCGAGGTGACGCGGACGTGGGTGCGCAGGTCGTCGACGGGCAGTGCGCCCGGGTCGAGGCGTCCCTTGGGCCCGGTCGCGTCGAGGTCCTGCTCGGTCGTGAACCGGTAGTCACCGGCGGGCAGCGCTGGCGCCAGGTTGGCGTAGAGCTGGAAGTGGCCCTCCTTGATGGTCATCGCCTCCTCCTCGCCGGGCGCTTGGGTGGGTCGGTCCAGGTGAGCTCGGCGCCGTCGCCCTCGGTGGCGAGCACCCGCGCGACGACGGCCTCCAGACCGTCCCTGGCCAGCCGTTCCGCGTATGCCGTGTGCCCGCCGTCGCCGTCGGGCGCGGCGAGGACGCCGGTCACCTGCCACGTGCCACCCGACCGGACGACGACCCGGACGCCACCGGCGGCCCGCTGCTCGCGGTCGCTGACGACGGCGTGGACGAGCACGGTGGTCGAGCCGAGGACGACGGCGACCGGTGGCTTCGGATGCCCGTCGGCGCCGAGGGCAGGGGTGGCGCCGACGAGGTCGATGTCGGCGGGGGTGGGGGTGACGGGCTCCTGCCCGGTGAGCGCGACGGCGACGATGCCCACTGGTCCGGCGAAGCGCGTGACGATCTCGCGGGCCGAGGCGACGAGCTCGTCGGCGTCGCACCACCCCGTGGCGGCGGCGTCCTGGAAGGTCCCACCCGCGGCGTCGACGCTCAGGGTGCACCCCGCGGCCAGACCGACGTGGCTGCCGAGCCGCGCCACCCGGCTCCGCGAGGTCCAACCGGCACTGCTCGCGCTCCCGCCGGCGCCGCCGTCGGCGCCGGCGATCCCGGCCGTCGCCGACCCGTCGGCGTGGGCGGCGACGAGGGTCGTGCCGACGGGCACCTCGACGCTCGATCCGGAGACCACGCGGTCGCCGGTGACGAGGCGTCCGGTGATGGTGACGACCCTGGCGGTGCCGTCGACGGCGAGCGAGGGGCGGAGGTCGGGGTCGACGTCGATCTGGGCGTCGGGGCTGCGCAGGACGACGAGGTCGCCCGGCCGCAGCCGGGTCCCGGTCGCGTCCGCCCGCGCAGCCCTCGAGCTGCGTCGCGGGGCCGGCCGGCTCGTGCCGGCGAGGCTCCCGAGCCCACCGACGAGGGGCCCGCCACCCGCGGTCGCGAGGGAGGAGCCGACGCGCCCCACGGCATACGTGCGCACGGCACCGGCGACGTCGGTGCGCGGCAGGGTGGTGGCGAGCACGGTGTCGCCCGTGACGACGCCGGGTGCGGCGGTGCCGCGGAGGACGACGGGCAGGTGCACCCCGAGCCGGCCCTTGACCGACTCGATCGTCGGCGCCGGGCGCCGCTTGAGCGAGCCGTCGGCCACCGTCGTCACCGGGGCTCGCACGGCGGCGCCGACCCCGGAGGTCATGAGCGCCGCGACGACCGGGCGGCGCGCGGAGCGGACCTCGACCGGCACGGGCTCGCTCGGCAGGCGCTGGCCGTCGGCGCCGTTGGCCTTCGCGAGACCGTCGGTGAGCGAGGCGATGCGGGGGGGCGAGACGCGGTCGCGGCGGTAGGACGCCCGGGCGAGGGCGCTGTGCTGACCCGGCTTCATGACGTCGAGCACGGGCGGGAAGAGCGTGGCCCGCGCGAGCACCAGCGCGTCGTCGGACGTCGCGGGCACCGGCAGGGCGAGGTCGCGCGAGGTCTTGAGGAAGGCGGCGCGGGTGGCACCGGTGGCCCGCAGCGGGAGCGGGCGGCGACCGGCGGTGACGCGGCGGTACTCGATCTGCGGGCCGACGGGGTTGAGGGCGATCCCGGCGACGAGGGTGACGCGGTTGCCGGCGGTGACGATCTCGGTGCTCGGCAGGGCCGGTGCGGAACCGAGCGACTTCGGCGAGCCCCACACCCCGAGCGGGTAGTGGTCGCGGTCGACCCGGGAGGCGAGCTTCCTCAGGTGCGCGGAGTCGGGCTCCCAGGCGCCGGAGAAGTTCTTGCGCTCGAGCGTGACCCGGACGGTCGAGGTGAGCCCGGCGGCACCCATCGGCGCCATGCCCAGGCTGGTCGGGGCGCCGCTCGAGAGCGTGAGCGCCACCGCCTGCGCCGAACCCTGCCCGACGTCGACGTGCGACGTCGGGATCGTCGTCGTCAGGGTGAGCTCGAACTCCGCGAAGACCTGGAAGGGCAGGGCGAGCGAGCCGTCGGCGCTCGGGGCGCCCTTCGGGCTGGACGTCGCGGTCGGGAGGGTGCCGCGGCCGGTGATCGCCGACAGGGCCTTGGCGGCGCTGCCAGCGTCCTCGAGGTACTTCGTGACGAAGTGCGGCCAGTCGAGGGTCTCGGGCTCGACCTTGGCCTTGTCGCCGAACTCGACCGGCACGGTGCAGGGCCCGATCTCGAACTCGGCGCGACCGGCGAACTTCGGTCCCCAGACCTTGATCTTCGCGCCGATCGAGATCGAGAACGACAGCGAGCCGAACGGCCACGGGAGGTCGATGTCGATGCCGGCGGAGATCCGGGCGTAGGCCATGACCTCGAACCAGAATGGGTCGAACCAGACGATGCCGTGGGCCCCGAACGAGACCTTGGCCCAGACCCACCCGAAGTCGAGGCTGACCTCGATGTCGAGCCCGGCCATGAGCGCCTCGGAGGTGAGGGCGAAGTAGGAGCCGCCCTTGATGACGATGGCGTCGCTGACCTTCCACACCAGACCGAGCCGCGGGACCTCGGGGTAGCCCACCGGCACCGGGAAGTCGGGGTGGTAGCCGCCCATGGTGAGGACGAACTGCCCGGCCAGCGGCCCCTTCCACCAGATCGCGAAGGCGAACCCGCCGGTGAGCCGGACGTCCTCGTAGAGCAGCCACGAGTTGTCGGTGAGCTGGGCCTTGATGAGGAAGACGCCCTCGCTCGTGGAGAAGTGCGCGAGCAGGGCGAGCTCGATCGACACGATCGCCGCGCCCGGACGCGGCAGCGCCATCCGCGCGAGCCCGAAGAGGTTGACGTCGAGCCCGTTGCCGAACGACACGGCGATGACCGCGACCCCGTCGACGAGGTTGAACGACGTGAACGAGATGCCCGCGGCGAACCAGAACTCGCCCATCCGGTGCGGGAAGTAGGTCGCGAGCTCGCGCAGCCGCACCATCGGGTCGGCCGGCGGCGTGGCCGCGGGGTCGAGGGCCTGGATGAAGGGGAAGTCTCCGAACCTCGACAGGTCGTCGGGCACGCGGAGCCCGCGGTTGATCCCCAGGCCGCCGCCGATCCCGGTGAGGAAGAACATCGGTGGCCCGCCGAACGGCCCGTTGACGCCGCCGAAGATGAAGAACGAGGCGTTGCCGCGGTCGTTGGTGAACCCGCCGAAGACCGACAGCCCGTATGCCGCGAACCTCCCGACGAGCATCCCGACGTAGGACACCGCCGTGCCCTCGGTGAGCTTGAGCAGGCCGCCCGAGATCGAGACACCCGCCATGTCCGCGGCGACCGCGAGGCCGTTGAGGTCGACCGCCCAGTTCTCGATCCTGGCGACGTCGCCGCCCTTCCAGGTGATGCCGAGGCCGTCGACGGCGGCCGTGAGCCCGAAGAGCGAGACCTGTCCGGTGAACAGCAGGCTGATCGACGTCACCGTCCCGCCGCTCTCGGTCGTCCCGAGGCCGACGCGCTCGACGTAGAGCGGGCCGAGCTGGCGCTGCACCACGAGCCACCACGGGCCGGGCGGGTCACCGGCACGCA
Organism: Knoellia locipacati; assembly: GCF_007992835.1. Taxonomy (GTDB): domain Bacteria; phylum Actinomycetota; class Actinomycetes; order Actinomycetales; family Dermatophilaceae; genus Knoellia; species Knoellia locipacati. The sequence goes on along the minus strand of NZ_BKBA01000004.1, from coordinate 176,506 downwards.
GCGTGACCCCGAGCTTCTCGGTGGGGCCGGGGTGCTTCTGCAGGGCGAGCGACGGGCTGAACGACGGCCGGCTCGATCCGCTGGACGAGCCGACGTCGGTCATGAGCGAGTTCGCCATGGCGTTGTCGCCGCCACCACCAGCAGGGGCGACCGACAGCCCGTCGAGCTTGAGCCGGATGCCACCGCCCAGACCCTCGCGGGCCGCCTCGCCGTAGAGGTTGACCTCGATGGCGTCGATCGAGAACCCGTCGAGGTCGACGATCGGACGGGCGGCGCCCGAGAACCGCAGGCCCACCCCGGTGACCCGCACCTGCGGGACGATGTCGAGCGAGGTCCTCGTCCCCTCGAGCAGGAAGATGTGGAGCCCGGACGGCGGCGCTCCCGTGATCCAGTCCGCCCGCGAGACGAGCTCGACCTTGGGGTCGCTGTTCGAGAGCACGAGCGGCTTCTTGACGTCGAGCCGGAGCCCGATCTTCTTCGTGGCGACGTCTCCCTCGGGCTCCGAGACGAGGCCGAGCGTCACCTGGTCGCCGATGGTGAGCTCGAAGCCGGGGGTGATCGTCGCGCAGTTCCACGCGAGGGTCTGCAGCCGGTCGAGCAGCTCCTCGGGGTGGAAGAGCGCGTGCACGAACCCGGGGTCGATCCGCCGCTGGGCGTTGCTGAACACGACGTCCTTGAGCAGCGCCGTCGCACGGTCGGTGATGATGCTCCCGAGCTGCTGGGCGACGAGGCCGGAGACGATCTCGACCCCGATGCCGAGGAGGTCGGCGGCGATGGCCTCGGGCGCCTGCGACTGTCCCGGCGAGGAGCCGCCCGTGATCGCCCACAGCTCCGGCGGGCTGGTGTCCAGCGCCCACCGCAGCTGGACCGACTCGACCTCGTCGACGGCGAGCCCGACGGCGAGGAGCCGGGTGCCGACGCCGGCCGCGACACCGGCCCGGACCACGACGACCGGGCGCAGCGTCGTGGGACCCAGCGGAACGACGAACGGCCCACCGCGCACCGCGACCCGCACGCCGCTCGCGTCGAGGCGGAGCTCCTCGACCGCGAAGCGGCCCCACGTCCCGAGCGCGATGTCGCACCCGAAGCTCACCGACGGTGTGCCCGACCCGTCGACCGTGACCGAGAACGGCCGCACCCCTGCGACGGCCGTCCCGAGCCCGAACCGCCGCACGGTCCCGGCGCCGTCGAGCGTGCTGGCGACGAGGGTGTGCGCCGGGTCGAGCGCCTCGGCGAGCGCGGCCAGCCCGGTGGACGCGAGCGCGGGCAGGCGGCTGAGCAGCACCGCGCCCGGCCCGGGCGGCTGGGTGTAGAGCCGCAGCTTCCCCTTGTCGACCTTGGCCGCGACGAGCAGGTCGAGGGCGCCGCAGACGTCGAACGTCGCCTGCGCGACCTGTTGTCGCAGAGAGGCGGCGTCGGTGCGGTGGCCGACCAGCTCGTTGAGCGCGAGGACGACGAGCGACTCCGCGCCGTCCGCGAGCGCACTGCCCAGCCCGGGTCCGGCGGGGACGAGCCGCAGGGCGGTGTCGGGGGCGGGTCGCACGAGGTCGAGCCGCACGGGCGCCGGGTCGGAGCCGCCGACACCGAGGTCGAGACCCCAGCCGTCGACGGTGACCCTCGCGTCGAGCAGGGCGACGGGGGCACCGGTCGTGCCGATCGACAGGCCACCGGTGAGCGAGGTCGCGACGGGGCGCCCGTCGATCGTGGGACTCAGCGCGACCGCGGCGGCGAGCTCGAGACGACCGGCGACGACGGCATACGTCACGGTGACGTCGTCGGTGAGCGGCCATCCCGGTGTCGCGCCGCGGTCCGGGGTGACGACGCGGGCGAGCGCGTCGAGGACGGTGACCGTCGCCGCGAGCGGGTCCACGCGCGCCCTCAGCCACCCGACGGGGTCCCAGACGAGGCCCAGCGGCGGGACGAGGTCGCGGACGCCGGACTCGGGGTCGGCGGAGCCGAGCAGCCCTGCGGCGCCGAGGCACTCGTCGAGCACGGGGTCCTCGACGATCTCCCGCAGCGCGGTGCCGAGTGCCTTGAGCAGGAGCGCCGGGAGCAGGGCGGTGGCGAGCGACACGAGACCGTCGGCGTTGGGGTCGGGCAGGAGCGCGACCTGGGCGACCGGTCGCCCGGGTGCGGCAAGGTCGACCCGCAGGGTCGCGCCGCCGGGCCCCGCGTGCCCGACCAGCTGCACCCCGCCGAGGGTGTCGTCGACCGCGCCGACCCTGACGTCGACCCCGGCGCCGGTCGGTCCCGCGGCGAGGGTGACGGTGAGCGGCACCGGTTCGGTGAGGGCGAGCTCGCCCGCCACGGTGCCGGTGGCGAGGTCGACGGTGAGGTGGGCGGGCCCGCTCGACACCCGGAAGGCCGTGGGCACGACGTCGGACGGGACGCTGCCGCCGATGATCCCGCGCAGGGCGGTGGCGACCGCGAGGGGTGCGGCGGCCACACCGGCGCGCACCGTGGCGGCCGGGTCGTGGAGCAGCCGGTCGAGCCCGCTCGGGTCGAGGCCGCCGTCGCGCAGCAGTCCGACCGCGGTGAGCAGGTGGGCGAGGTTCGTGTCCGTGCGCAGCCGCGCCACGACCTCGCCGAGCAGGATGCGGACCTCCGGCGGCGCCCCGGTCCCGTCGCCCGTGACCGTCCAGACCTCCCGGTATGCCGTGTGCGCGCGAGCCTCGTGCAGGCTCACCTCGGTGCGCCCGGCGCCACCGTCGAGCGGGACGTGCACCTCGAACCCGACCCAGCGGCACTCGATGTCGTGCTGCGCGGCACCGGGTCCACCGACGAGCCAGCCGTCCGTCACCGCCACGGTGAGACTGACGGTCACCTCGCGCTGCGGTCGCAGGCGGGGCGCGGCGCGGGCCACGGTGAGCAGGTCGAGCCGGGCGCCGGCTCCGAGGAGCAGCCCGCCGATCGTGCCGTCGACGACGGGGAGGTCGAGCGCGACGTGCACCTCCTGCGGCGGACCGGACGGCAGGGCCTCGAGCGCGCGAAGGCGCGCCTGGACGGTCTGCGCGACGAAGGCCCCGAGGGCGCGCTCGATGTCCCCCGAGCCCAGCGAGGCGAAGCACGCGTGCACCCGCACCGACGGGTCGCGGGTCACCGCGAGGGCGCTGGGGAGCCGGGTGAGGTCGCTGCGGCTGCGGCCCACGAGGTCCAGTCCCTGTCGCGCGGGGGCGGACCCGAGGCCGAGGACGGTGTCCGCCTGCGCCGACGTGTCGCTCGGCGCGAGGGCGGTGAGGAGGCGCAGGGCGTCCCCGGTGAGGTCGGTCTCGAAGGCGGTCGTGGCGACGGGGCCCCACGGGGTGCCGACGGTGACGACGTCGTCGACCGAGGTCGCCACCGTTCCGAGGGCCGTGGCCCGGACCGTGGCGGCCCCGGCCCCACCGTGCCCGACGAGCAGCACCGGCGCGGTCCGCGCGGCGAGCGCGGCAGCCACCCGTTCGGCCTGGGCGAGCAGGCCGTCGTGGTCGGGTCGGTCGGCGGCGGCCTGCGCGACATCGGGCACGAGAACGAACCACGGCCCGTCGCCGGTGGCCGGGACGGCCGCGGGGCTGGGACCGGTGGCGTCGATCCGTTGGGGTGCCGGGACGAGATCGAGCCAGTCCTGGTCGTGGACGCCGACGCAGCCGACGTGCACGACGGCGGCCGGCACTCCGTCCTGACCGGGCGCGACCGGCAGGCCCGCGCCGCTGCGCACGGAGGCGACGAGGCCGGCATACGTGAGGCCGGCCGCAGTCCTGACGCGCACCCCCGCGTCACCCGCGAGCACCTCGTGCCCGTCGACCTCGACGGTCGCGGGTGCGGCGACGAGGCCGTCGGTGCCCGACCAGCGGGTGACGAGTCCGGTCAGACCGGTGGCGAGACCCGTGCGCCCGTGCAGCAGGTCGGCGAGCTCGGGCACACTCGGCGCGACCGAGAGGAGGACGCTCGCGGTCGTCGCCGCGCTCGGGATGCTCGTGCCGGTGAGCAGGTCGAGGGCCTCGGCGGGGCCGCGGCGGGCCGTCTCGGGCCGGCAGCCGGGGACGGTCCACACCGCGAGCCCGGGAGCGCCGGCCGCGCCACCGACAGGGAGCCGCCACGGACGCTCGGGGCGGCCGTCGCCGAGAGGTGCGCCCAGGGACCCGGCGGAGAGGAGCCAGGCGAGCGGGCGCAGCGCCGAGCCGAGCATGCGGCAGTCGAGGGTGAGGTCGAGCAGCCACTGCTCGATCGCCCCCGCGGGGTCGGTGAGGAGCACGTCGAGGGCCAGCCGCGCGCGTACCGTCGGCGGGGCACCGAAGCGGGCTTCGGCCTCGCCCCACCCGACGAGGTCCGCGAGCGCGTCGAGGACGTCGCTGCCGACCCTGCGGAGCAGGTGGCCGAGGACCCGCTCGAGGGCGGCCCAGTCCGGTGCCCAGTCGGGGCTCCAGCTGCCGTGCTCGTCGAGGTGGGGCAGCGGGACGGGCAGCCGGTCGGGGGCGCGGGACCCGAGGCCACTGACGAGGAGCGCGACTCCCTCACCGCTCGGTGCGACCCGCACCCCCGAGCGCGGTGTCCACGTGACGTCGACCCCGAGCCGGGGGGCCTCGATGGCGAGGTCGTCCCCGATCCGCAGGACCGCCGGGTCGGTGCCGCGGGGGCCGATCCCGGCACGTCCGACGACGTCCTCGAGGAAGGACGCCGCACCGGTCGAGAGGTCGAGGCTGAGTAGCGAGAGCCGGGCGGACGCGTCGACCCGGAGGTCGTCGAGGACGTCGAGGTCGGCCACCGCGGAGACGGCGACCCGCAACCTCGTGCCGTCACGCCAGAGGTCGAGCCCCACGGTGTCGTCGTCGCCGAGGACGATCCGCCACGGGTCGTCCACGCGGCCGGTCCCGGGGACGATCGGGCCGGCGGAGCCGAGCAGGAGGTGCCGCACGGCGCCGAGGGCCTGCGTCATCGCGTCCTGGTCGTCGGTGATGGCGAGCCAGTAGTCGCGCATCGTCGCGACCGGGTCGCGCACGAGGTCGAGGATGTCCGGGCTGTCGATCGTCCCCGGTGGGTCGACCCCGAGGAGGACCTTGAGGAGGCCACCGGCGTCACCGAGCGCGTCGAGGGCGTCGGAGAGGACGCCGTCGAGCACGTCGTCGGCCGCGTCGAGGGCCGCGTCAGGGCTGGAGAGGTCGAGCACGTCGCGGTGCGGCTGTCCGGGGAGGTCGACGTCGTGGAGCGTGAGGACGAAGGCCGGACGCCTCGCCTCGTCGAGGCGCAGGCCGACGTGCACCGACCCGAGTCGCGGTTGTCCGGCACCTCCCGCGAAGAGCCGGGTGCCACCGGCGTCGGCGCCGAACACGGCCTCGGCCCGCAGCGCCGGGATCGCCGTGGCCGCACCCGTCCCGGTGTCGGCGACGAGCAGGTCGACGTGGGCGAGGGCCTGCGCACCCGACCGGGTGCCGAGTGCCAGCTCGACCCACGGCGTGAGGGTCGGGTGCCCACCGGTGCCGGCGGCGACGACGAGCCCGACGGTGACGGTGCACGGGCCGACCGTGAGGGTCACCGCGTTGCGGGCTGCGTCGGGGGTCCCACCGGTGAGGGCGGCGAGCTCGGCGAGCCACGCGTCGAGGTGGGTCTCGGTCTCGAGGATGTCCTCGAGCCAGTCGACGAGGGCCGGCAGTCCGCGCTGGACGATGTCCTCGAGCGGCAGCGGCGGCAGGTCGGCCACCCCGTCGCGCAGGCCGAGCATGCCCGCGAGAGCCCAGACCCTGGCGAGCGCCGGGCTGCTCGTCGGGAGGGCGGCGACCTGCGCGCGCACCAGACCGGCGATGAACTGCATCAGGTCCGGCCCGACGGTGGCGAGGTCGTCCAGGGTCAACGTCTGCGTCGTCGGGGACGCCGCACCCGGCAGCTGGAGGTCGGTGAGCGAGAGCCGGAACTCGACGGGTTCGTTGCCGGTCGGGATCCCGATCGACGCGGAGAGCCCTCGCAGGAACGACTCGCCGGGCACGGGGGGTGCGTCGGTGAAGGTCGCCTCCACCTCGACGCCGATCCGCCCGCCCTCCCGGCCGAGGAGCAGCCAGCTCGGGTTCGGCCCGTCGGCCGGGCGGGTGTCGCTGCCTCTGGCGACGTGGGCGATCGGGACGTGGAGCCGGGTCGTCACGCGGGGCGCGGCGGACGGGTCACCGGCGAGCCCCGTTCGGTGCTCGACCCCCACCCCGATGCGCACCGTCCCTGCAGTGGCGGACCCGGTCGGTTCGAGGACGGCATACACCGTGACCGCAGGGTCCACGTTGGCGAACAGCGGCACCCATCGGGACGTCGCGTCGTCGTGACCGGTGGGCGGCCCGAGGACCTCGTCGACGAACTCGATGAGGGCGTCCCGCTGGTCGTCGTCGGAGAGGAGGGTCGCGAACCCGTTGGCGTTGGTGTGCGGCGGCGCCGCGCCGCCGACCGGGTCGCCGAACCAGTCGGGGTTGCTGTCACCGTTCGTCCCGCGGGTGAGACCGATGGCGCGCGTGAGTGACCCGAACCCCCCGAGGTCGTCCTCACCGAACGCCATGACTGCTCACCCCCTCATCGCCGCCGTCCGTGACATGGGCTGCACGAGCAGGACGCCCTTCTCCGCGGCGATCCCGCCCGGGATGAGGGCCCGCGCCCGGGTGTCACGACCGAGCTGGGCGCACACCCGGCGGGTCAGCTCGACGAGCGACTCCCACGCGAAGGCGGTGATGGCGTCCGACCACGCGTCGGTGACGACCGGTGGCCCGGACAGACGGGTGAAGGTCGACATGACCAGACCGGTCGGGGCCTCGACGGTGCCCACCGCGAACGGCACCGACACCGCGGTGGGCTCCCGCAGCTGGTCGCAGTCGACCCGGACGCCGACGGTGACCAGGCCGTGGTCGCAGTCGAGGGTCGTCGCCGACGTGTCGACCTCGAGCTCGGCCGCTCCCTGCTGCCAGACGAGGACCGGCGTCGTGTCCTTCGGCAGGTCGGCGACGAGACGCACGACGTCGACGAGGAGCCGCTGGGCGTCGCGGACCGGGATCCGGACCTGGTCCTTGCTCGTCTGACCGGGTGGCACGCGCTTGGTCAGCGGCGTGAACCACGTCGCCCTGTCGAGCACCGTGACGAGGCGTGGCAGGTCCGCGTTGTCGGCGAGGCTGCTCGCCGCGACTCGCGATTTCCCTGCCATGACCGGCCTCCGACAAAGAGGGCACCGGACGTCTGTGTCGTGTCACCGCTGCGGAGGTCGAGGTCGTCGACGCGCGGTGGAGAACCGGCTGTGGCATCCGACTCAATGACACGAGTGTGGTGACCCCTCAGGGGCCCCGACATGGCCAATCCGGGCTAGTCACTGCCGACGTGTGCCGTCATCCGGATCGAGACGAGCAGGGTGGTCGGCCCCGGCAGTCGCGGTCTTTTCGCCGTTCGGCAGCGGGACCGCGGTCGCGTCCAGCAGGATGACCCGCGGGTCCCGGGACGTCGGGTCGGATCGGGAGAGGGAGGGCAGTCTCGTGCGTCGAGTCGTCCGGGGCGTCATGGGAGTCCTCGTCGGAGCGGCCCTGCTCGCCGGGTGCGGCCCGGATGCGGGCACGACCTCGGGTTCCGCCGGCACACCGTCGTCGAGCACCACCCCCGGCCCCACCGCCGGCGAGAGCGCGACCACGTCACCGCCACCCACCGGCATGGTCGACGTCCAGCTCGCCCTCGACCGGATCGCCGAGGCGCAGTCGTGCGAGGCGCTGACGGCGACAGAGGAGGTCAACGCACGCGAATACGGTTCTCCCGAACAGGTCGCGGCCGTCCAGCCCGCCGACCTCGCCCGTCGCGAGGCCCTGCACTGCGAGGTCTGGACCGACCCCGTCACGGGCCTGCCGGCGCTGCGCGAGGCCGCCGACACCCAGGACACCCCGGACTCCGAGGTCCGGCTGTCGGCGGTCCAGCCCCTCAAGCCCGTCGCCGTCAGCACTCACGACAAGCCGACGATCGGCCCCTTCGACTGCGTGCCGGTGCCCGACCAGAACACGGCTCAGTGCTCGGCCACCAACATGGTCACCTTCACCCTCTACGAGTCGATCGTCGACGGCGCCACGATGGAGGCGCGCTTCCCTGACCTCCTGTCGTCGGCCACCGCCACGTCCACGCCGGCGGTGCTGTGCAACGGTCCGACGTACGGCGACGCCGGGGGCGGCATGGCGTGCTTCGAGAAGGTCGGCCCCGACGTCTACGTCATGGGCTTCACGACGTACCTGCCGTCGCTGGGTGCCGACACGGTCGCCTACCTGACCCACGACGTCGCGCTGGGGCAGTAGCCCGCCCGCACACCTCCGTGGGGGCCGAGCCGCCGCCAGGTTGAGGCGATGCCAGAGTTCCTCGAGAGCGACCGCGTCACCCTGACCCTCGCCGAGGGCGTGCCCACAGTCGAGCTGACCGATGTCGAGGTCTCCGGCGCGCAGTGGTGGTCCTTGCTCAACAAGGCCACCATGCTCGTGGTCGACGGACCCGGCGACGAGGGCTTCTCGTGCGGCGGACGGAGCGCGACGGTGCCGACCTCGCGCCCGACGGCTGGGACGAGGCGGTCACCTCACACGGGTCCGTGACCGTGCTCGCGTCGGGGACCCGGATCGACGCCGCCGTCATCGACGGATGAGGACGCCGTCAGCCGTCAGCCGTCAGCCGCGTCGGCTGCTCAGCACCTCGGAGGCCGCGATCTTGAGGACGCCGCCCTCGTCGACGAGCCGGTAGCGGGTGCTCTCGACGACGGTGCGACCGTCCTTGTAGGAGTAGGTGATCGTGGCGGTGACCCGGTCCGGTGAGGTGGCGCGGACGTTGCTCACCGTGACGTCGCGGACGGGTGACCAGAAGCGCTCGAAGCCCTGGCGACCGCCGCTGGGGCTGCGCTGGTAGCCCGCGGTCAACAGCGGCCAGGCCGAGTCCGTGTCGCCGGGGAGCAACCCGTAGTACGTGGTGATCGCCGTGCCGAGCCGGGCCGACGAGCTCGACGGGGTCGAGGCGCTCGGCGACGGCGTCGTGGCACTGGGGGTGGGCGTGGCCGACGGCGATGAGGTCGTGGGCGTGGCCGAGGGCGTTGGGGTCGTGGGAGTGGCGGAGGGCGTCGGTGACGCGCTCCCCGGGGTGGTCTGGGTCGTGGCGCCCGAGTCCGCCGTGGACGGGTCGCCACCGTTGTCGTCGTTCAGTGCGGACACGAGCCCCCACACCAGCCCTGCCACGACCATGGCGGCGACGAGCAGGAGCAGTGGCGAGAGCCGTCGACGGCGTCCCGTCTCCGCGACGTCACCCGCCGGGGTAGGCGCCGGGGGCTGTTCCCGGGCCCGGTCGTGCTGCGGGAGCAGGTCGTCGAGGAGGTCCGGCTCACGCTCCACCGGCTCACGCTCCACCGGCTCACGCTCCACCGGCGCGGGGTCGGCCTCCGCCGCGTGGTCGGCCACCGCTGGGGCGCCGGCCACCGCGGCCATGGGTGCCGTCGTGTGCACCTCATGGGCCCCGTCGTCAGCGCGGAGGTCTGCCAGCGTGACCGCGACGGCCTCCATCGAGGGGCGGTCGCCCGGCTCCGAGGCCAGCATCTCGAGCAGGAACGGCGTGAGGCTCCCCGCCCGGGTCGGCGGTGAGACGTTCGCCGCGGCCACCTTGTGCAGCAGGGCGAGCGAGTTGCCGTCCGAGCCGAAGGGAGGCGAACCCTCGAGAGCGGCATACAGGGTCGAGCCGAGCGAGAAGACGTCCGCCGGGAACGACGCGTCCTCCCCGCGAGCCACCTCCGGCGCAAGGTACGCAGGGGTGCCGTGGATCATCCCGGTGCGCGTGAGCGTGGCATCGCCCATCGCGTGTGAGATGCCGAAGTCGCTGATGTGCGCGCCACCGTCGGGCGTGATGAGGATGTTGCCCGGCTTGACGTCGCGGTGGACGATGCCCAGCGCGTGGGCCGCCGTGAGTGCGGAGGCGACCTCGGCACCGACCGTCGCGACCCGGGCCAGGGGCAGCGGTCCGCTGTCGCGGATCACCGTCGACAGCGGGGTCGACGGCAGCAGCTGCATGATGAGGCACGGCTGGCCGTCGTGCTCCACGGCATCGAAGACCGGCACGGCGTGGGCGTGGTGCAGCCGAGCGGTGATGCGCGCCTCGCGCATGGCGCGGTCCTTGGCCTCCTCGGCCTCGGCCTGCGGGACGCCGCGAAGCGCGTGCAGCTGCTTGACGGCCACCGCCCGCTCCAGACGCTCGTCCCAGGCCTCCCACACGACGCCCATCCCCCCGGCCGCGATGACCTTGACGAGACGGTAGCGCCCGGCGATCAGGGCATCCTGGTCGTTCACGCGCAGCCTCCTCCTGTGGTCATCGATCGAGCCTAAGGGCCGCTTCGCCCGTGCGACGCCGGGGGACGGACCCGATGTCGCCCCGTGCACCCTGAGTGCAGCGGAGAAGCAGAAGGCCCCGAACCGACGGGGTTCGGGGCCTTCCGGGATGTCCGCGGACATCTCCACACGTGCGCAAGGGGGGATTTGAACCCCCACGCCCTTTCGGACACTGCGACCTGAACGCAGCGCGTCTGCCGTTCCGCCACTTGCGCGTGAGCCGTCCCAGTGTGCCGCACGCACCCCACGTCCTCCAAACCGGATCCGGTATGCCGTCGGCCCACCACCGTGGGACCGCCGTTGCGTCACGTGGTGGAGCGAAGACACTCCTCCACCCGACACACCTCCTCAGCGGCGACGGACGACGACCGGCCTCGCGTCACGGGCAGACTGGCCCCATGACGGGAGCCACGACCGGCGCCAGCACCACGAGGCGGGTCGACCTCAATGCGGACCTCGGCGAGTCGCTCGGCACGTGGCGGCTCGGCGACGACGACGCGATGCTCGACGTCGTCACGAGCGCCAACGTCGCGTGCGGCTTCCACGCCGGCGACAGCCTCACCCTCCAGCGGACCTGCGCCCGCGCTGTCGAGCGGAGCGTCGTCATCGGCGCCCAGGTGGGCTACCGCGACCTCGTCGGCTTCGGGCGGCGCTTCGTCGACATGGACCCCGACGAGCTCACCGCCGACGTCATCTACCAGGTCGGCGCCCTCGAGATGCTGGCCCGGGTGGCCGGCGGCCACGTCGCCTACGTCAAGCCGCACGGCGCCCTCTACAACGCCATCGCGCACCACGAGGAGCAGGCGGAGGCCGTCGTCCGGGCGGTCGTCGCCATCGACCCGGACCTGCCCGTCCTCGGCCTGCCCGGCTCGGTGTTCCTGCGCCGTGCCGAGGCCGCCGGTCTGCGCACGGTGGTCGAGGCGTTCGCCGACCGTGCCTACACACCCGAGGGCACGCTCGTGCCCCGCGGCGCACCCGGTGCCGTCCTCCACGACCCCACGGAGGTCGCAGCCCGGATGGTCCGGCTCGTGACCGAGCAGCGGGTCACCGCCGTGGACGGCACCGACATCGAGGTGCAGGCCGAGTCGATCTGCACCCACGGCGACTCGCCGGGCGCCGTCGAGATGGCGCGCGCGGTCCGGGCGGCCCTCACCGGCGCCGGCGTCGAGATCGCACCCTTCACGGCCTGAGCCCGCCGTGCCCGTCGACGTCCGCCTCCTCCCCATGGGCGAGTGCGCCTGGCTCGTCGAGACCGACGACCTCGAGTCGGTGCTCGCGCTCGAGTCCACCCTCGGAGGGCTCGTCGAGGACGGCGACGGCCCGTGGGGCGAGGTGGACGACCTCGTCCCCGCCGCCCGCACCCTCCTCGTCGTCGCCCGGGCCACCACCGACCTCACCGCCCTCGCGCACGCGATCCGCGCCGCCGCAACCGACGCCGACGCCACGACCCCGCGGCCTGCCTCCCGCGTCGTCGAGGTGCCCGTCCGCTACGACGGCCCCGACCTCGACGCCGTCGCGGCCCAGACCGGGCTGACTGCCGCCGAGGTCGTCTCCGCCCACACCGGCACCCCGTGGCGGGTCGCGTTCGGCGGCTTCGCACCCGGCTTCGCCTACCTCGTCGGCGGCGACCCACGGCTCGTCGTGCCCCGACACACCGAGCCCCGCACCCGCGTCCCGGCAGGTGCGGTGGGGCTCGCGGGTGAGTTCAGCGGCATCTATCCGCGCGAGTCGCCGGGCGGCTGGCAGCTCCTCGGCACGACCGACCTCGTCCTCTGGGACCCCGACCGCGACCCTCCCGCGCTCCTCACCCCGGGCACCACCGTCCGCTTCGTCGAGGTCCCGAGATGACACCGGCCGTCGAGGTCCTCGACCCCGGACCGCTCACCCTCGTCGAGGACCTGGGCCGCGTCGGCCACCTCGCCGTCGGCGTCGGGCGGGCCGGTGCCGCGGACGTCGGGTCCTACCTCCTCGGCAACCGCCTGCTCGGCAACGCCACGGGGACGCCCTCGCTCGAGGTCACCTTCGGCGGCCTGCGCCTGCGCGCGGTCGGCGAGCTCCTCGTGTGCCTCACCGGGGCGCCCGCTCCGGCCGAGCTCGACGGGCGGGCCGCGCCCCACAACGCCCTCGTCCGGGTCCGGGACGGCCAGGTCCTCTCTCTCGGTATGCCGTCCGCAGGCCTGCGCACCTACGTCGCGGTCCGCGGTGGGTTCGACGTCCCGCCCGTGCTCGGGTCGGCGTCGAGCGACACGATGTCCGGGCTCGGCCCGGCACCCCTCGCCGCCGGTCAGGTGCTCGAGGTGGGCACCCGCACCGAGTCCTTCCCGGTGCTCGACGCCGCCGGCGTCGCCGACCCGCGCAGCGGCACCGTCGTCCTCGACGTCACCCCCGGGCCGCGCCACGACTGGTTCGCCGACCCCGCGGCGCTCGCGAGCACGACGTGGACGACCTCCTCGCGCAGCGACCGGCGGGGGATCCGCCTGGACGGCACCCCCGTCGAGCGTCTCCTCGACCGGCGCGACGCCGAGCTCGCGAGCGAGGCTCTGGTGCGTGGCGCCATCCAGGTCCCACCGGGCGGGCTGCCGGTGCTCTGCCTCAACGACTCCCCGGTCACCGGCGGCTACCCGGTCATCGGCGTCGTCACTGCGGCGTGCGTCGACCGGGCCGCGCAGCTCCAGCCGGGCCAACCGGTCCGCTTCGCCTGGCGCTGAGCAGCTCGACCGCGCGGGCCACCCCGTCCTCACGCCGAATCTCCGCTCCCACCACCGCCGCTCGCGACCTGCGCTCGCCGCGGGCGAACCCACGCAGCACCGCCGTGAGCCACTCCTGCGACAGGGCGTGCCGCCGGACAGGACGGGCGCCGACACCCAGCTCCCACACCCGGCGTCCCCAGTACGGCTGGTCACCGATATGGGCCACCACCGCCTGCGGCACCCCGGCACGCAGCGCGGCCCCGGTCGTCCCCGCCCCGCCGTGGTGGACGACCCCGGCCATCCGCGGGAACAGCCACCCGTGCGGCACGGGACCCACCGCGTGCACCCACTCGTCGTCGTGCGACTCGAGCCCCGCCGAGCCCGAGTGCAGCACGACCCGCACCTCGGCGGCCCGAGCGGCCCGGGCGACGACCTCGCCGAGCGCCCGCGCCTCGCGGGTCGACATCGACCCGAACCCGACGTAGGCCGTGGGCCCGTCAGCGAGCCAGGACGCCAGCCGTGGGTCCGGCACGAACCCGGGGTCCTCGTCGAGGAACCAATAGCCCGTCACCGCCGGGTTCCCCTTCCAGTCCGGCGCCGGCGGCACGACCACCGGCGAGGCGGCGAGCAGTGCCGGGGTGCGACGGACCGCCTCCAGCACGCCCCGCCGCCCCGTGCGTGCCAGGCCCATCTCGGCACGGGCCTCGTCGCCGGCGATGCCGACCACGGACGCGACCGTGTGCAGGAGCGCCTGTCCCGCGAGGCGATTCACGAGCGAGCCACGACGGGGGAGCCGCGGCTGGAGACCGGCCCACCCCTCCCGCGACGGGCGCATCGGCGCGAACTCCGTCGTCACGTGCCGGCCGCCACCGACGGCCACCATGGCGTCGACGGCGTGGACCGTGAGGAACCCGCTGACCCACAGGTCGGCCGAGCCGACGAGCGGGACCCACGCGCCGGCATACTCCTGCACGGTCGAGCGCACGAGCCGGCGCATGGCCGCGAGCTCGTGCCACGGGCTGCGGCTCGACTCACCGAGCCAGGCGACGCCCAGCGGTGAGGCGATGAGCTCGTCGATCCGCAGTCCGGCCGGGACGAACCCCACCCCGTGGCCGGTGACGAGCCCCTCGAAGTCGTCGCCCGCGCAGATCGTCACCGTGTGGCCGGCCCGTTGCAGGCCCACCCCGAGCGCGACCATCGGCTGGACGTCGCCCCGGGACCCGGCGGCGATGATGTTGACCCTCACGTGAGGCGGATCCGCCCGACGTGGTGCCAGAAGCGGTCGCGGACACCGTGCCGGGCCGCGTCGTCGATGTCGTAGGCCCCGGACCGGCTCGACAGGTCGAGCAGCAGCGCCCGGTCGAGCTCACCGGGCACGGTCGGGTGCGCACCCCGCAGCTCCGCGAGCGATCCGGGAGTCGCGGTGCGGCACCACGACGAGACCACGGCATACGCGACGGCGTCCCAGAGGCCGGGGCCCGCCTCGGTGGCCGCTGCCGCCACGGGGGTGAGCGGCTCCGGGAGCACGACCTCGCTCGCTCGCAGACGCCCGAAGACGGCCGGCGAAGGACCCGGTATGCCGTCCGGTCGGCTCCGGGGGACCGTCTCACCCGTCTCCGGGGCTGCCACGTCGGGCTCGGGGAGGCCGGGCTCGTCCGTCGAGGGCTCGGCCGTCGCCGACGGGTCGACGGTCGGGTCCGGGTCGACCGGGTTGAGGACGACCACCGAGTCGTCGGCGGCCACCAGCTCGTCCGCCGCGTCGTCGGACTCGCCCGGAGCGGGAACGAGTCCGGGGGCCAGGGCCCGCGAGCGCACGCACAGGTCGATGGTCTCGGCGTCGACGAGCAGCTCGTCGTCGGCCGCGCGCCGCAGGTGCTTGGACACCGCGTGCGAGGTGCCGGTGACGCCGGGGACCGAGAGCAGGCGGACCTGCACACCGGCGCCCTGCGCCTCCTCGACCGCCTCGGTGAGGTCGTCGTCGCCGGAGACGAGATAGACGACGTCGGCGACGCGGGCCCGGCCCTGGAGGGCGAGGTCGAGCCCGAGGCGGACGTCGACGCCCTTCTGCTCGCCGGCGTACGAGAGGCGGCCGAGGCGGAGCTTGACCCGGGGGAGCAGCCCGATGAGGTCCTGCTGGTGGTCGGGCTGCCCGCCCGGGCGCGACCCCGAGTCGTACCAGTTGACGCGCAGGACCGGCAGCCCCGAGTCGGTCTCGACCTGCTCGACGAGCCGTCGCACGAGGGCCGGGTAGTCGACCTCGACGCTGCTGCGCAGGGACGACCCCGTGACGCGGGTGGCCGCCGAGGCGAGGAGGTAGCCGACGTCGACGTAGACCGCGCACCAGGAGCTCATGGCCCCACCCTCTCAGCCCGACGGGAGACGTGCTGCTGCGCGAGTCGACGCAGTGCGACGAGCACCGGGTCGACGAGCAGGGTCCCGAGGACGACGTGTCGCACCGCCGCCTCCGGGTCCTCCGGGACGGTGGAGACGTCGACCGTGGCGATGCCCTCGACGTGCTCGGCGTAGCGGTCCATCCGGTCCTCGTCGAGGCCGAGCGCGGCGTGGTCGCACGCCTCCCAGGCGCGGGCGAGGTCGTCGATGAACGGGTCCATCGGGTCGATCTCCCAGCCGTGGCGCTCGATCCAGTCACGCACCCGCTGGGTCGAGCCGCCGTCGGCGCCGTCAGGGGTTCGCGCCCCCGCCCGGACCAGGGTGCGCTGGGCTGCCTCGAGCACGTGGAGGCGGTCGGTGCCGGGTTCGGTGATGACCTCGAGCACCTGCTCGATGGTCGCCAGCGAGAGGCCGCCGACCTCGCTCAGCGCCCGCACCAGGCGGACCCTGTCGACGTGCGACTCGTCGTAGTCGGCCGAGGTCCGCGACAGGGTCCGGCCCGGGTGGAGCAGCCCCTCACGCAGGTAGTACTTGAGCGTCGCGACCGCGACACCACTCTCGGCGGACAGCTCGGCGAGCCGCACGGCATACCTCCTTCGGAAGAAAACTCTTGACTTTGGATAGTAGTCGTCTCCAAGATGGTTGCTAGTGAGATAGTTCCACTATCCAAGATGCAGGGAGCCCGTCATGCCCGACCAGACCGCACCGGCCGACGCACCCGCCGTCGTCCGCACGACCCACACGTGGGACGACTCCCTCGTCGTGTTCCACATCGGGATGACCTTCCGGAAGCCGCACCGCCCGGACCTCTGGCTGCCCGTGTTCCTCGCGATGCCCAAGATGCTCGCCGAGCTCGAGCGCAACAAGGCCGCGGCCGCGCGCGGCGAGGCCGAGGACCTCGGCTTCCTCGGGGCGACGACCCTCATCGGTGCCAAGGGCCCGTGGGTCGTGCAGTGGTGGCGCAGCACCGAGCACCTCTACGCGTACTCGAGGATGAGCACGAAGGCGCACCTGCCCGCGTGGCGCGCCTTCAACACGGCCGCGCGTCGCTCGCCCGGCGCCGTGGGCATCTGGCACGAGACGTATGCCGTCCCCGCCGGTGCCGTCGAGACGATCTACGGCAACGGCTCGACGGTGGGCCTCGGCGCCGTCACCGGGACCGTCCCCGTGATGCGCCGGGGACGCACCGCCCGCGAGCGCCTCGGGACCTCGCTCAACCCCGAGTGAGCGCGCGCCCGCGTCACTAGGGTGAGGAGGGCAGTCGCAGCCACCCTCTCGAGAGGACCGCACGATGTCGACCTCAGCCCCGGGCACGCCCTGGCAGTCCCGCTCCGACGCCGGGGTCCCGGCGCTCGACGACGGCACGCTGGACCGCATCCACCGGTGGTGGCGGGCGGCGAACTACCTCTCGGTCGGGCAGATCTACCTGCTCGACAACCCGCTGCTGCGCGAGCAGCTGCACAAGGACCACGTGAAGCCGCGGCTCCTCGGCCACTGGGGCACGACGCCCGGGCTGAACTTCCTCTACGCGCACCTCAACCGGGCGATCGACGAGCGTCGGCAGTCGACGATCTACGTCACCGGGCCCGGGCACGGCGGGCCGGGCCTCGTCGCCAACACCTACCTCGAGGGCACCTACACCGAGACCTACCACGACATCACCCAGGACGTGGCCGGGCTGCAGCGGCTGTTCAAGCAGTTCAGCTTCCCCGGCGGGATCCCCTCGCACGTCGCGCCCGAGACCCCGGGGTCGATCCACGAGGGCGGCGAGCTCGGCTACGCCCTCTCGCACGCCTACGGCGCCGCCCTCGACAACCCCGACCTCCTCGTCTTCGCCGTCGTCGGCGACGGCGAGGCCGAGACCGGCCCGCTCGCCACGAGCTGGCACGCCAACAAGTTCGCCAACCCCGCGACCGACGGCGTCGTCCTGCCGGTGCTCCACCTCAACGGCTACAAGATCGCCAACCCGACGGTGCTCGCCCGGATCGGCCACGACGAGCTCGAGTCGCTCATGGTCGGCTACGGCCACACACCGCACTTCTTCAAGGCGGGGTTCGACGACGAGGCCCCGGAGAGCTACCACCGGCGCTTCGCCGAGCTGCTCGACGACGTGCTCGACGAGATCGCCGCGATCAAGGCCGAGGCGGCCCGGGTCGGCGCCGACGACGTCGAGCGCCCGCGCTGGCCGATGATCGTCTTCGAGCACCCCAAGGGCTGGACCGGCCCGAAGCAGATCGACGGCAAGCCCACCGAGGGCCACTGGCGCAGCCACCAGGTGCCGCTCGCGAGTGCGCGTGACACCGACGAGCACCTCAAGAACCTCGAGGACTGGCTCCAGTCGTATGCCGTGGACGAGCTCTTCGACGAGTCCGGCCGGCTGCACGAGGACGTCGCCGCGCTCGCCCCCGAGGGCCACCTGCGGATGGGTGCCAACCCCCACACCAACGGCGGCCTCCTGCGGACCCCGTTGCGCCTGCCCGACTTCCGCGACTTCGCCGTCGAGGTCGACGAGGAGGCCCGCGGCGCCGCCGTCGCCGAGGCCACTCGCGTCCTGGGCAACTGGCTCGCCGAGGTCATGCGCGCCAACCCCGAGAACTTCCGGATCTTCGGCCCGGACGAGACCGCCTCGAACCGACTGGGCGGGGTCTTCGACGTCACCGCGAAGCAGTGGAACGCGGCATACGAGCCGTTCGACGAGGCCGACCCCATGCGCAAGGTGGGCAAGGTCCTCGAGATGCTGTCGGAGCACCAGTGCCAGGGCTGGCTCGAGGGCTACCTGCTCACCGGGCGCCACGGGATGATGAGCAGCTACGAGGCGTTCATCCACATCGTCGACTCGATGTTCAACCAGCACGCCAAGTGGCTCAAGGTCACCAACCACATCGAGTGGCGGCGCCCGATCTCGTCGCTCAACTACCTGCTCAGCTCGCACGTGTGGCGACAGGACCACAACGGCTTCAGCCACCAGGACCCCGGGTTCATCGACCACGTCGTCAACAAGAAGGCCGACATCATCCGGGTCTACCTGCCGCCGGACGCCAACACGCTGCTCTCGACCTGGGACCACCTGCTGCGCACCGACCAGTGCGTCAACGTCGTCGTCGCGGGCAAGCAGCCGGGCCCGACGTGGCTGACGATGCAGGAGGCCATCCACCACTGCACCCGCGGCCTGGGCATCTGGGAGTGGGCCGGCTCGGAAGGGTCGGGCTCGGAGTGCGACGTCGTCCTCGCCTGCGCCGGTGACGTGCCGACCGTCGAGGTCATGGCCGCCGCCCAGCTGTTGCGCGAGAACCTGCCCGACCTCAAGGTGCGCGTCGTCAACGTCGTCGACCTCATGCGCCTGCAGGACGAGGTCGAGCACCCGCACGGGCTGAGCAACCGCGACTTCGACACGATCTTCACCCCGGACAAGCCGGTGATCTTCGCGTACCACGGCTACCCGTGGCTCATCCACCGGTTGACCTACCGCCGGACCGGCCACGAGAACCTCCACGTGCGCGGCTACAAGGAGGAGGGCACGACGACGACGCCGTTCGACATGGTCATGCTCAACGACCTCGACCGCTTCCACCTCGTCATCGACGTCATCGACCGCGTGCCCGGCCTCGGGTCGAAGGCGGCCGGGCTGCGACAGCGGATGCAGGACAAGCGCTTCGAGGCGCGGGCCTGGGCGACGACGCACGGTGAGGACCTGCCCGAGGTGCGCGACTGGGTGTGGGCCGACGCCGGCGACACCGGGACCGGGCAGGGCGGCCCCAACGCCACCCAGCTGACGGGCGGCGACAACGACTAGGGCTCGACCCCTTTTCTGCCACAAGTCAGGACTTTGGGCCCATCTCGCGCAGGCCGCGTCTTCCTAGCGTTGTAGGTGCCGGAGGGACCGTCCCACCGGACCACCTACCAACTGGAGGTAGACATCATGACCACCAAGCACCCCGAGGCGGTCCGGGCCGGCAGCACGACCCGCCACCACGATGCCGACGGCATCACCCACATGGAGGACGTGGTCCGCAACCCCGTCGCCCAGTGGGCCATGGTCGCCCTGCGCATCGTCCTCGGCTTCACCTTCCTCTGGCCCTTCCTCGACAAGCTCTTCGGCCTCGGCTACAGCACGCCGGCCAAGAACGCCTGGATCGACGGCGGGTCGCCCACCACCGGGTTCCTCACCAAGAACCCCGCCGTCGTCGACGGCCCGTTCGGTGACTTCTTCGCGAACTTCGCCGGTGGGTTCTGGGACTGGCTGTTCATGTTCGGACTGCTCGGCATCGGCGTGGCCTTCCTCGCCGGCGCGGGCATGAAGATCGCCGCCTGGGGCGGCACCCTGCTCCTCGCCCTCATGTACTTCGCCGAGTTCCCCATCGGCCGTAGCGGCGAGGACTTCACCAACCCGATCTTCGACAGCCACTGGATCGAGGCGCTGGGCCTCATCGCCCTCGCCTACACGTTCAGCGGCGACAAGCTCGGGCTCGGCCGCTGGTGGAGCAGGATCGTCGGCAACGACAGCATCCTGCGCTGACCACCCCGATCGTCGGCCGCCGCATCCCCTCCGGTGCGGCGGTCGACTCCTGTTGTCCCCGCCCCCTCGCCGTGCCGACGCTCACACCGTCTCCAGAGATCGCCCACGCACGCCTCACGAGCCACCACAGTCGCGCCAGATAGCATCGCTACGGCAACCCGCCACGACGACGCCGCGCCAGGAGGTGTGCCATGGGCCTGTTCGACCGCATGGAGGGCAAGCTCGAGCGTGCCGTCAACGGCGTGTTCGCCAAGGCCTTCCGCTCCGAGGTGCAGCCCGTCGAGATCGCGAGCGCGATCCGCCGGGCCATGGACGACCGCGCCGCCTCGGCCGGCTCGGGCCGCAGCCTCGTGCCCAACGTCTTCACGATCGAGCTGAGCGAGACCGACTACGAGCGGCTCACCGACCACGGGGTCGAGCTCGAGAACGAGCTGGTCGCCGCCGCCGAGGAGCACGCCTCCAGCCAGCACTACCAGCCCGGCGGCCCGATCGACATCCTCTTCGACGAGGACACCGAGCTCGAGACCGGCGTCTTCCGCATCCGTCCCAGCACGGCCAAGCGTCCGCGCGCCACCGGGATGACCGGCCAGCACCAGTCCGTGCGCCCGTCCCGGCAGAACGACCCGTATGCCGGCGGCTCGCCCGCCGCTGCCTCCGCGCCACCCGTGGCCGCGCCGGTCCCCGCCCGCCCCGGCCGGCCCGACCCCCGCTACAGCGCGCCTGAGGTCGACGACCTCGGTGAGACCGCGGCATACCGGCCGGCGAAGCCCGCACCCAGGACGCGGCGGACCAACCCGGCCGACCGGCCCTGGCTCGACGTCGACGGCGAGCGCTACCCGCTCATGGGCGCGATCACCGTCCTCGGCCGCGACGACAGCGCCGACATCATCCTCGACGACCCCGGGATCTCGCGGCGGCACAGCGAGATCCGCGTGACCCAGGACGGCCCCAACACGGTGGCGACGATCCGCGACCTCGGGTCGACCAACGGGACGTTCGTCAACGGCGAGCAGGTCACCAACGAGCACCTCGAGGGCGGCGACCGCATCACCGTCGGCCGCACCTCCGTCACCTACCGCGCCGGCCGGAAGTAGCGCGAGGCACCCATGAGCGAGATCACCATCACCGTCATGCGCCTCGGGCTCCTCGTGGCCCTCTGGGCGTTCGTCGTCGCCGTCGTCGGCGTGCTGCGCGGCGACCTCTACGGCACCCAGGTCACGCCCCGCAAGACCCCGACGGCACGCGGCAACACCCCGCGTCCGGTGGCCCGCAGCGCCAGCCCGGCCGCCGTCCCCGCGGAGCAGCGACCGGTGGGCCGGCCCGCCGGTCGCCGCGTCGCCGCCCGTGCCGCGAACCGCGACCCCAACCACCTGCGCGTCATGAGCGGACCGCTCTCGGGCACGAGCCTGCCGCTGCGCGAGGCCGGCATCCTCATCGGCCGCAGCCCGGAGTCCGCCCTCGTCCTCGAGGACGACTTCGCGTCGGGCCGCCACGCCCGCATCTTCAAGGGCCCCGAGGGCTGGATGGTCGAGGACCTCGGTTCGACCAACGGCACCTTCATCGGCCCGCAGCGGCTCACCACCCCCACCCCGGTGACGGCCGGCACCGAGATCCGCTTCGGGACGACCGTCGTCGAGCTCCGGAGGTAGCCCGTGGGTATCGCCTTCCACTTCGCTGCCCGCTCCGACGTCGGGATGGTGCGAACCAACAACGAGGACAGCGGGTATGCCGGCCCGCACCTCCTCGCGATGGCCGACGGCATGGGCGGTCACGCCGGTGGCGACGTCGCCTCATCGATGATCCTCGGGGCCCTCGTCGGCCTCGACGGCGAGTCGTTCTCCGGTGTCGACGCGACCCAGGCCCTGCTGCGACGGATCACCTCGGCCAACGCCGAGCTAGGCCAGATGGCGCAGGACGACCCCGAGCTCGACGGCATGGGCACGACGCTCATCGCCATCCTGCGGGCCCGCGACAAGCTCGTCCTCGCGCACATCGGCGACTCGCGCGCGTTCGTCGTGCGTGACGGCGAGGTCAGCCAGATCACCAAGGACCACAGCTTCGTCCAGTCGCTCGTCGACGAGGGTCGGATCACCTCCGAGGAGGCGTCGACCCACCCGCAGCGCTCGCTCGTGACCCGCGTCCTCACCGGTGCCGAGGGTGAGGAGCCCGACGTCATCGTGCGCCGCGCGATCGTGGGCGACCGCTACCTCATCTGCTCCGACGGGCTCTCCGACTACGTCACCCGCGACACCATCGACGAGGTCCTCACGACCGAGCGCAAGCCCGGCGACTGCGCCGAGCGGCTCGTCCAGCTCGCGCTGCGCGCCGGCGCCCCCGACAACGTCACCGTGGTCGTGGGCGACGTCGTCGACCTCACCAAGGGTCCCGTCCCGAGCGACTCACCCCAAGTGGTCGGCGCCGCCGCGGCGTTCCGCCGGCACACCCGTCCGATCCCCACGACCCCCGCCGCCAAGGCAGCCGCCCTGTCCCAGGAGGCCAGCGGCGGCAGCGACGACGACGAGCTCCAGCTCGCCGACGAGGGTCCTCGTGGCCGGGGTGCGACCGTCCTGCGGGCCCTCGGCGCCACCCTGCTCGCGCTCGTGCTGCTCGTCGGCGGTGGCTACGCCGCCTACGCGTGGACCCAGTCGCAGTTCTACGTCGGCGTCAACGACGGCCGCGTCACGGTGTTCAAGGGGGTCGACCAGACCTTCGGGCCCGTCGACCTCTCGAGCCCCGAGACCATGAGCGGCATCGTCATCGAGGACCTGCCCGACTTCTACCGCGCGCAGCTCGCCCGGGGCATCACGATGAAGACCCGGGCCGACGCCGCCGCCCTTGTCCGCAACCTCGAGGTCCAGGCCGGCGCCTGCCGCTACGCCAAGTCCCAGGGCCGCGACTGCACGACGGTCCCGTCGAACTGGACCACGCCCACCCCGACGCCGACCCCGACCCCTTCGACGTCGCCCTCGCCGAGCGTGCCCCTCACCACCGCCCCGTCGCCCACCGCCACGGTCGGCCCGACTCCGAGCGTCAGTCCCAACGCATGACCACCGTCTCCGCCCTCTCGTCCCGCAAGGGCCGCAACGTCGAGCTCGGGCTCCTCGTCTTCGCGGTCGCGATCGTCGCGCTCGCCTACATCAACGTCGGCATCGCGGTCGAGGGCGCGATCCCGCCCAGCCTCGTCGCCGTCGGCACCGGCTTCGTCGTCATCACCGCCGCGTTCCACATCACGATGCGGCTGCGCGCCCCCTACGCCGACCCGCTCATCCTGCCGATCGCCACGCTGCTCAACGGTCTCGGGCTCGTGATGATCAACCGGCTGGACCTCGCCAACGGCCGCGACCTCGCCGAAGGCATGGCGCTGCGCCAGCTCATGTGGAGCGCCCTCGCGGCGGGTCTGGCGATCGCCGCGCTCATCATCCTGCGCGACCACCGGATCCTGCGCCGCTACACCTACCTCGCCGGTGCCATCGGCTTCGGCCTGCTGCTGCTGCCGCTCGTGCCCGGGCTCGGTGTCGAGAACTACGGGTCCCGCATCTGGATCAACCTGGGGCCGTTCTCGTTCCAGCCCGGTGAGATCGCCAAGATCGTCCTCGCCGTGTTCTTCGCCGGCTACCTCGTCCAGACCCGCGACGCGCTGTCCGTCGCCGGCCGCCGGATCCTCGGGCTCACCCTGCCGCGGGCCCGTGACCTCGGGCCGATCCTCGTCGCGTGGATGCTGTCCGTCGGGGTGCTCGTCCTCGAGAAGGACCTCGGCTCCTCGCTCCTGTTCTTCGGGCTGTTCGTGGCGATGCTCTACGTCGCCACCGAGCGGACGTCGTGGGTGGCCATCGGCCTGCTCCTGTTCTGCGTCGGCTGCTGGGTCGCCAACCTGCTCTTCAGCCACGTGCAGCGCCGCGTCCTGCTCTGGCTCGACACGTTCAGCCGTGAGGCGCTCGACACCTCCGACCAGCTGGCCCGTGGCCTCATGGGCATGGCATCCGGCGGCATGGTCGGCACAGGTCTCGGCCGCGGCCGCCCCGACCTCACCTACTTCGCCGAGAGCGACTTCATCATCCCGAGCTTCGGCGAGGAGATCGGCCTCATCGGCCTCTTCGCGCTGCTCATCCTCTACGTGCTCCTCGTCGAGCGCGGCCTGCGCACCGCGATCGGCGCCCGTGACGGCTTCGGCAAGCTGCTCGCCTCCGGGCTCGCCTTCTCGGTCGCCCTCCAGTGCTTCGTCGTCGTCGGCGGTGTCACCCGGGTCATCCCGCTCACCGGCCTGACGATGCCGTTCCTCTCGCAGGGTGGCTCCTCCCTGCTCGCGAACTGGACCCTCGTCGCGCTCCTGCTCCGGATCAGCGACCACGCACGCCGTCCCGTCCCCGACCCGGAGGCCCCCAACCCCGTGGCCAACGAACCGACCCAGGTGGTGAAGCTGCGATGAACCAGCCGATCCGCCGCCTCTCCTTCGTCGTGGCCCTGCTCTTCGCGTCGCTGCTCGTCTCGACGACCCTCATCCAGTTCGTCTGGGCCAAGGACCTCAACGCCCGTCCCGACAACCGCCGCACGCTGCTCAGCACCTACGCCCGCGAGCGCGGCCAGATCCTCGTCGGTGACACGGCCATCGCGAAGTCGGTCCCGGCCGACAACGAGTACAAGTGGCTGCGCACCTACCCCCAGGGCACGGCATACGCGCACATCACCGGCTACTACTCCTTCTACGGCGCCGGCGGTGGTCTCGAGCAGGCCGAGAACGGCCTGCTGTCCGGCAGCAGCGACAAGCTCGCGTTCCGCCGGGTGTCCGACTTCTTCACCGGCCGCAAGACGGTCGGCGCCAGCCTCGAGCTGACCATCGACTCCGCCGTGCAGGCGGCGGCGGTCAAGGCCCTCGACGGTCGCAAGGGCGCCGCGGTGGCGCTCAACCCGTCGACCGGCGAGATCCTCGCGATGGTGAGCAACCCGACCTACGACCCGTCGGGGCTCGCGGGCCACGACCTCTCGAAGGTCGACGCCGCATACAAGGCTCTCAACGGCAACGCCAACAAGCCGCTCGTCAACCGCGCCATCGGAGGCGATCTCTACCCGCCGGGCTCGACGTTCAAGATCGTCACGGCCGCGGCCGCGCTCGAGAGTGGCCGGTTCGCGCCCGACACCGAGCTGCCCGGCCCGGCCGTCCTCGACCTGCCGCAGACCACCGTCGGCCTGCCCAACATCGGCAAGCGCTCGTGCGGCGCCAACGACACGACGACGTTCCTGCACGCCATGGAGATCTCCTGCAACAGCGCGTTCGGCTACCTCGGCCTCCAGCTCGGCGCCGACGCGCTGCGTGACCAGGCCGCGAAGTTCGGTGTGGGAGACCAGCTCTCGATCCCGATGCGGGTCACCCCGAGCACGGTCCCGGCAGACCTCAACCAGCCGCAGCTCGCGCAGGCCGCCGTCGGACAGTACGACGTGCGGGTCACGCCGCTCCAGGTCGCGATGCTCAGCGCCGGTGTCGCCAACCGCGGCATCGTCATGAAGCCGCACCTCGTCCGGTCGGTCCTGTCCAGCGACCTCAGCGTCATCGAGCGGGCCGAGCCCCAGGAGCTCTCCAAGGCCGTCAGCCCCGAGGTCGCCGCCCAGCTCACCGAGATGATGGAGGCCGTCGTCGAGAACGGCAGCGGCAAGCCCGCCCAGGTCGACGGCGTGCGCGTCGCCGGCAAGACCGGGACCGCCGAGACCGACCGCGTCTCGCGCGCCCACGCCTGGTTCACCGGCTTCGCGCCGGCCAACGACCCCCAGATCGCCGTCGCGGTCGTCGTCGAGAACGGCGGCGACCCCGACAGCGAGGCCCGTGGAGGTGGCGCCGTCGGCGGCCCCATCGCCAAGGCCATGATCGAGGCAGGGCTGAAGAAGTGAGGGCTCGATGAGCGCGGAGTCCCTGCTGCTCGGGGGGCGCTACGAGGTCGGCGAGCTCATCGGCCGCGGCGGCATGGCCGAGGTCCACCTCGGCCACGACACCCGTCTCGGGCGACCCGTCGCGATCAAGATGCTCCGCAGCGACCTCGCGCGCGACCAGTCCTTCCTCAAGCGCTTCCGCCGTGAGGCCCAGTCGTCGGCCGGGCTCAACCACTCCTCGATCGTCGCGGTCTACGACTCCGGCGAGGACCACAAGACCGAGTCCGGCGGTGCCAGCGTCGCCGTGCCCTACATGGTCATGGAGTTCGTCAAGGGCCGGACCCTGCGCGAGATCCTCACCGAACGCGGCAAGCTCCCCACCGAGGAGGCGCTGCGTGTCACCGAGGGTGTCCTCGACGCGCTCGGCTACAGCCACCGCATGGGCATCGTCCACCGTGACATCAAGCCCGCCAACGTCATGATCAGCGGCGACGGCTCGGTCAAGGTCATGGACTTCGGCATCGCCCGGGCCATCGCCGACACCGCCGCGACGATGACCCAGACACAGGCCGTCATCGGCACCGCGCAGTACCTCTCGCCCGAGCAGGCGCAGGGCCAGACGGTCGACGCGCGCTCGGACCTCTACTCGGCCGGCTGCATGCTCTACGAGCTCCTCACCGGACGCCCGCCGTTCGTCGGCGACAGCCCGGTCTCGATCGCCTACCAGCACGTCGGCGAGCAGCCGATCCCGCCGTCGGCCATCGAGGACTCGCTCCCCGAGGAGATCGACGCCGTCGTCCTGCACTCGCTGGCCAAGCCGCGCGAGGACCGCTACCAGGACGCCGCGTCGTTCCGCGGCGACCTCCAGAACATCCGCCTCGGACGCGCGATCAGCCCCGAGGCTGCTGCGTCCCTCGCCGCCCTGGCTGCGGGCGCGACCGCGACGCTGAGCAGCTCGGAACCCACCGAGGTGTATGCCGCACAGACCCGTCCCCGGGACGACGCACCTCCCGCTCCCGTCGGTGGTCACGCCACCTCGACGTTCCCGGCGGCGGTGAGCCGCGAGCCGCGGCGCGACGAGCACCGGGGTCGACGCCGGGCGATGATCACGGTCGCCGTGCTCACCGCACTCGCGATCCTCGGCTTCGGTGCCATGCAGTTCCGCGCGATGCAGGCCGAGGCGGCCAAGGTCGCGGTGCCGGCCGTCGAGGGCAAGCCGTTGCCCACGGCCATCGCCGACCTGCGCGGGTCGAAGCTCGTGACGGTGACCCAGCGTTCGGAACGCAGCGACCGCGTCCCCGAGGGCTCCGTCATCTCGCAGGACCCCAAGCCCGGCGTCCGGGTGGACCCCTCCGAGACGACCGTCGCACTCGTGGTCTCGTCCGGGCCCAGCTCGGTGGCCGTCCCCGAGCTCGCCGGCATGACCGTCCCCGAGGCGACCGCCGCCCTCGAGAAGCTCAAGCTCACCGTCGGCAAGACCGAGAAGGTCAACACCCACCTCCAGCCCAAGGACCGGGTCGTCTCCACCGTCCCCAAGGTCGGGGAGTCGCTCGAGCCGGGCGGCCTCGTCACCCTCAACGTCTCGACCGGACAGGTCGAGGTCCCCAAGCTGACGACGATGACCCAGGACGAGGCGTCGACGGCGCTGCTCGCCATCGGGCTCAAGCCCAAGACGACCTACCGGCAGACCGACCAGGCCAAGGAGGGCACCGTCATCGCGCAGGACCCCGACGAGGGCGAGCTCGTCCCGGCCGGGTCCGAGGTGACGATCCGCGTCGCCCAGAAGCTGCCGCCCAAGCCGTCGCCGACGCCCACCCCCACACCGAGCCCGACGGCGAGCCCGTCACCCTCGGTGACCCCGACCGGCGTGCCCCTGCCCACGATCACTCCACCCGGCTGACCCCCACTCCCAACTGATTGCCCCACCGCGAGGGGCCACCCATCAACTGATTGCCCCACCGCGAGGGCGGAGCGCAGCTCCCCCTCGCGGTGGGGCAATCAGTTGGTGAGTCGTGCGGGTGCTGGTCAGCCGGTGACCTTGGCGGCGACGTCGGCGCCGTCGTGCACCAGCGGGCTGAGGCCGTGCGAGCGCTCCACTGCGGTCGCGTCCCCGCAGACCTCGAGCCAGTTGGCGAGGAGCCGGTGGCCACCCTGCGTGAGGACCGACTCCGGGTGGAACTGCACCCCGTGCAGCGGCAGCTCGCGGTGCTGGACGGCCATGATGATGCCGCTCTCGGTCTGCCCGGTGCTCGTGAGCGCGTCGGGCAGGGTCGGCGGGTCGATCGTCAGCGAGTGGTAGCGCGTCGCCGTGAACGGTGTCGGCAGCCCGGCGAGCACGCCCTGGCCCGAGTGCTGCACGAGCGAGGTCTTGCCGTGGAGCAGCTCTGGCGCCCGGCCCACAGTGGCGCCGAAGACGACCCCGAGCGCCTGGTGGCCGAGGCAGACCCCGAGCATCGGCTGCGTGCGCTCGGCGCACGCCTCGATCATCGCCATCGAGACCCCGGCCTCCTCGGGGGTGCCGGGCCCGGGCGAGACGAGGACCCCGTCGTAGTCGGCGGCGTCGGCAGGCGTGACGGCGTCGTTGCGCACGACGGTGCACTCGGCGCCGAGCTGCTCGAGGTATCCGACGATCGTGAAGACGAACGAGTCGTAGTTGTCGACGACGAGGATGCGGGTGGGGTCAGCCATGGGAGGTCCTCACGGTGTGGAGCAGGTCGGGCAGGGCAGCGATGTCGGGCAGGGCGGCCACCGCGGTGGCCGCGTCGTCGGAGTCGACGGTCGTCTCGTCGTAGGGCAGCCACGACGCGACGAGCGGGAACAGCCACTCGAAGCACACCACGACCACCGCCGCGAGCAGCACGAGCACGAGCAGGAGCCGCAGCGCGACGGGACCGGGAAGCGCTCGCCAGAGACCGGCATACATCACAAGGCTCCCATCGCTGCAGTGTCTGGCACGGACACGTCCGAGGACGGCGGGCCCTCAGCTCGGGTCCGCTGCTCGACGAGGTCGGCGTGGACGACCCAGCGCTGCTTCGCGCTGAACTTCGGGTGGCACGACGTCATCGTGAGCACGGCCTTGGTCGGGGTCGCACCGACCTCGCCGGGCACGGGCGCGATGACCTCGCCCTGCCACGGGCGCACGATCTCGTGACCGGAGACGGCATACACGGTCCAGCCGGCAGCGGTCTCGACGACGACCCGGTCTCCCGTGCGCAGCGTGTCGATCGCCGACAGCGGCTTGCCGAAGGTGGTGCGGTGACCGGCGATCGCGAAGTTGCCGACCTCGCCGGGCATGGCGGTCCCGGTGTAGTGGCCCAGGCCCTGCGCGAGCTCCGTGGCCGAGGAGCCCTCGACGACGGGACGGGCGTAGTCCGCGCCGAACCGCGGGATCCGCACGATCGCGAACGCCCCCGACGGCAGGTTCGCGCCGGACGCCGCCGCGCCCGCACCCGAGGACCCCGCCGCGTCGCCGAACTGCCGCGACAGCGCCGACACCGTCTTGGCGTGCGCACGGTCCGAGGTGACGTCGGTCCACCAGACCTGCCAGACGACGAAGAGCAGGACGAGCACGCCGAGCGTCATGAGGAGCTCGCCGAGCACCCCCGCGGCGCGCCTCAAGATCGCTCGTCCACGACCGCGTGGTCGGGGGTGATCGAGCCGGCGTAGGCCGGGAACTCGAACCGGTCGGAGGAGCGCACGTCGTAGCCGAGCCCGACGGCGCGGACGTACTCCTGGTAGATCTGCACCTCGGGCGACTGCGACAACATCCCGCGCAGCTTCTTGGGCTCGCCGATGGCGCGGATCCGGTAGGGCGGTGAGTAGACGCGGCCCTGGAGGATGAGGGTGTTGCCGACGCAGCGGACGGCGCTCGTCGAGATGATCCGCTGGTCCTGGATCATCATCGCCTCGGCACCACCGGCCCAGAGCGCGTTGACGACGGCCTGCACGTCCTGCTGGTGCACGACGATGTCGTCGACGGAGAAGCCCTCGGGCAGCTTGTCGACGGCGAGCTTGGAGTCGGTGAGCTGGACCTCGACGCCGGGACCCTCGACGTCGGTGCGGCCGGCGGCGAAGGTGAGCCGGTCGCCCTTGTCCTTGATGGCGTCGACCTCGGCGTTGCCGGGTGCACCGTCGCGGGTGAGCTCGTCGACCTCGGTGTTGAGGCTCTCGAGCTCGTCGGTCATCCGCGTGTTGTTCTTGGTCTGCTCACGGATGATGTCGGGCAGTCCGGCGGCGTCCGAACGCAGGCTGCGCCCCTGGGCGACCGACCCGCTCGTCGCGAAGAGGACGCCCGCGAGGATGGCGACGACGGGCACGAGCAGCGACCACATGGTGGGGCGCGTCGTGAGGAACGTCGTGTGCCGGGCCATGGGGGTCACCGCCTCTCTCATCTCAAGGCTCTACGCTAGGCCACGACCCCGCTAGCCAAGGAGACAGTCCGTGCCAGAGTCCAAGGGCCGAGCCAAGCCCGCCTACACCCCGCCCCGCACGGCGCAGAGCAACAGCGTCAAGCCGAACCCGCGCTGGTTCGTCCCGGTGATGATCGGGCTCATGCTCATCGGTCTCGTCTGGGTCGTGACGTACTACATCTCGGGTCAGCACGAGTACCCCGTGCCGCAGATCGGCCGCTGGAACCTCGGCGCGGGCTTCGCGTTCATGATGGCCGGGTTCCTCATGACGACCCGCTGGCGCTGACGCACCACTCGCGCCTCGCCTTGACGCGAACGGCCCCCGACCGCTGTGGTCGGGGGCCGTCGTGCGTCGGTATGCCGTCCGGCCCGGAGAGTGCCCACCGGTGTGGACAGGCTGTGGACAAGTCACAGTTGTCCACAGGAGTTATCCCCACTGTGGAGAATGACACCGGTGTAATCCACACGGTGGAAGACCTGTGGACAACACACGGTGCGGGCTTGGAGTGGGGGTTGGGGAGCGCGCGGCGGCGTGCCAGCTGGGCCGTCGGCCCTGTGCACTGCTGCGCCGGAGCGCAGCACTGCACAGCGCGCGAGGGAAGACCCGCGGACGGACTGTGCACTGCTGCGCCGGGGCGCAGCAGTGCACAGCGCTCAGAAGGGTGAGGTCGTCACGGCGTACTTGACCACCGTGAGCACGAGCAGCAGCGCCGAGATGGCCGCGAGCCCGAGCCAGTGCACCCCGAAGTTCGCCCGCTGCGTCCCGCCGGTCTGGGGCCGGCGCCCGGTGTACGCGAAGACCGCGGCGCACGCGGCACCGACGACGAGCCCGCCGAGGTGGGCCTGCCAGGCGATGCCGGGGATGACGAACCCGAGCACGGCGTTGATGCCGATCGTCGCGACCATCGGACCCGCCGCGCGTCCGAGCCGGCGCTGGAGCACGAGGAAGGCGCCGAACAGCCCGAACACCGCACCCGAGGCACCCACGGCGGGCGTCGCCCACGCCCCGAAGTCACCGCGGTTCATCTGCTCGACCGACGTGGGGAAGGCGAGCAGGAGGTACATGACCGAGCCGCCGAACGCGCTGATGAGGTAGAGCGCGGCGAACCGGGCGCGGCCGAGCATCGGCTCGAGGTACTGGCCCATGACCCACAGCGCGTACATGTTGAACGCGATGTGCAGGACGTTGCGCGGCGAGTGCGCGAACGCCGAGGTGAGGAAGCGCCACGGCTCGGTGTCACCGAGGTAGGGCGCGAACGCCACCTCGTCGGTGAGCCGCGGGATCGCCATCTGGCCGAGGAAGACGGCGACGCAGATGCCGATGATCACCATGACGACGAGCGGCTTCTCGCCGACTCCGGCGAGGTCGCCGCCGAAGATCGTGCGGCCCTGGCGCGTGGACTGCTGGCCCTCGCGCACGCAGTCGACGCACTGCACGCCGACCGCGGCCGGGCGCTGGCACTCGGGGCAGACCGGCCGCCCGCAGCGCTGGCAGCGCACGTAGGAGACACGGTCGGGGTGACGCGGACAGACCGGCACCTCGTCGGGGGTGCCGGTCTGTCCGTATGCCGTGGGCTCGCTCACGCGGCGAGCCTATCTGCGCGTCCTGAGAGGTTTCTGGACCCTTCCCGGACGCACCGCGGGGCTCAGCCCTCGACGGTGAAGCTCTCGATGACGACGTCGTCCTTGGGACGGTCCTGCGCACCGGTCTGGACGGCGGCGATCTTGTCGACGACGTCGCGGCTCTCCTGGTCGGCGACCTCACCGAAGATCGTGTGCTTGCCGTTGAGCCACGGGGTGGCGCCGACGGTGATGAAGAACTGGCTGCCGTTGGTGCCCTTGCCCATGCGCTTGCCGGCGTTGGCCATGGCGAGCAGGTAGGGACGGTCGAACGTGAGCTCCGGGTGGATCTCGTCGTCGAAGGCGAAGCCGGGGCCGCCGAAGCCCTGACCCATGGGGTCGCCGCCCTGGATCATGAAGCCGGGGATGATGCGGTGGAAGATGAGGCCGTCGTAGAACTTGTCCGGGTTGGTGCGGCCGGAATCGTCCTTGTACTCGAGCTCACCCGTGGCGAGACCGGTGATGGTCTTCACGGTCTTGGGCGCCTGGTCGGCGAACAGCGTGAGGTTGATGGTGCCGTGGTTGGTCTTGAGGGTTGCCTTCATGCCTCCACTCTATGGGGCGCACCGCGGGAGGCCACGAGCACGTGGGGGGCCGCGACGGCATACGAAAGGTTCGTCCGACCCGACCCCTAGGTGTCGTGACGTGCGGAAACAGTGTTTGATGGAAGGAACCCGATCGTCCACTGACAGGAGAAATCGTGTTCCGCACGAAGAGCAAGACCGAGCAGGCACGCGACGCCGTCGCGGCCCGGGTCGAGACCGCTGCCTCCACCGCCTCGGACGTCGGCTCGAGTGCCCAGTCGCACGCTGCCGACCTTCGCTCCAAGGCCGCAGACCTCAAGGACAAGGCTGCCCCGCACGTCGAGCTCGCCCGCGAGACGGCCCGCGAGTACGCCGACCAGGCCGGACCCAAGGTCCACGACGCCAAGGACACGTTCGTCGAGGAGGTCGTGCCCAAGCTCGCCTCGGCGCTCGCGACCGTCATCGCCGGCGCCGCGGCCGCCAAGGGTGCCGCGACCGAGGCCGCCGACCGCGCGCCCGACGCCTACCACGTGCTCAAGGGCGACGCCGTCGTCAAGCAGAAGCGTGGCGGCAAGGGTGCCCTGCTCCTCCTCCTCGCCGCCGGCGCTGCCGCGTTCGCGTGGAAGAAGTCGACCGAGAAGAAGGACCCGTGGGCCAGCGCCGGCGCCTACACCCCGCCGTCGCACGGGCGTGACTCGTCCGTCGGCGACAAGGTGACCGACCTCGCCTCCGCCGCCAAGGACAAGGCCGCTGCGGCCGGTGCCGCGGCGAAGGACAAGGCCGCTGCTGCCGGCGCCGCCGCCAAGGACAAGGCCGTCGAGGCCAAGGACAAGGCGTCCGACAAGGCCGACGAGCTCGCCGACGAGGCCAAGGCCTCCGAGTTCGGTGGCGAGGCCACCACCGAGAAGGCCTCCGAGGGCAACGCTTGGACCGACGCCGGCGACTTCGCCGACGGCTCGGCCCCGTCCGTGTCCGGCACGTCCGAGGGCTCCGACCTCTCGACGCCGAACCTCGACAAGGGTCGCGACGACAGCAACACCTGACCCCCAGCGGGTCGCAGGACGAGAGGCGGTATGCCGGGTGCCCACCCGGCATACCGCCTCTCGCTTTGCCTCTCGCTTTGCCCGGCGAGAGGGCATCGCTACGGTGAGCGGCATGTCACCGACGACGCCGTCCGAGCCCGCGCCCCTCGTCGACACCGGGCTGCGGACCGAGCCGGACCGGGCGTGGGTGCGTGAGGCGATCCGCAAGCTGCGCGCCGACGCGATGCGCACGTCCGACACCCACCTCGTCAAGGTGCACCTGCCGGGATGCAACCGGATCGACCTCTACCTCAAGGACGAGTCGACCCACCCGACCGGCTCGCTCAAGCACCGGCTCGCGCGCTCGCTGTTCCTCTACGGGCTGTGCAACGGCATCATCGGTCCGCGCACGACCGTCGTCGAGGCGTCGTCGGGCTCGACCGCGGTGAGCGAGGCGCACTTCGCGCGGATGCTCGGCGTGCCCTTCGTCGCGGTCATGGCGCAGTCGACGTCGCCGGCGAAGATCGCGCTCATCGAGCGTGAGGGCGGGCGCTGCCACCTCGTGTCGGACCCGACGACCGTCTACGACGAGGCGCGCACGGTGGCCGAGGCCGCCGGTGGCATCTATCTCGACCAGTTCAGCAACGCCGAGCGGGCGACCGACTGGCGCGGCAACAACAACATCGCCGAGTCGATCTTTGAGCAGATGTCGCTCGAGGAGCACTCGGTGCCGGCGTGGATCGTCGTCGGAGCCGGCACCGGAGGGACGTCGGCGACGATCGGCCGGTTCGTGCGCTACCAGGCGCTCGACACCCGTGTCTGCGTCGTCGACCCGGAGCACTCGGCGTTCCTGCCGGCGTGGCAGGGCGACGGCGAGGCCCGGCTCGAGCCGTCGAAGATCGAGGGCATCGGGCGGGCGCGGCTGGAGCCGTCGTTCCTGCCGCTCGTCGTCGACCGGATGCTCGGCGTCCCGGACTGCGCGTCGATCGCGGCGATGCGGTTCCTGCGCGAGCGCACCGGGATCCACGCCGGTCCGTCGACCGGCACCAACATCTACGGGGCGCTCAGGCTCGCCGCCGAGATGCAGGCGGCGGGCGAGCGTGGGTCGATCGTGTCGCTGGTGTGCGACCGCGGCGACCGCTACGAGGACACCTACAACAACGACGCGTGGGTCGCCGAGCGCGGTCACGACATCGCGCCGTATGCCGCGGTGTTGGCCTCCGCGTGGGACGACGGGGTCTGGCTCGGGTGACTCGGGGGCCACTTTTTCGAGGTCCGGCTCCCGGTCCTCACAACCGCGGGAGATGTCCCTCCTTTGTGAGGACCCTGACGTGGACGCAGTGGCCGAAGTGACCGGCGCTCGAGGGTGGCGCCGTCCACAGATTCCGCGGAATCCGCGGACTTCCCGCGATCGGGTCTCCGGCGGCGCCGAGGCATGGCAGGCGCCACTAGCATTCCCGCGGGGAGTCACTCTTGGGTGTCGGCGGGGGTCGACGGGGTTGACGGCTCCCCGTCCGTCCTCACACTCAGGAGTCGTCCGTGCCCACACCTGTCCTTGCTGAACCACCGGCCACTCGCGCGAGCGGGGTGCGACGGCTGCTCGTCCTCGCGCTGACCGCTGTCGTCGGTGTCGTCCTCGGGCTCGCCTCTGCGACGCCCGCCCAGGCTGCACCCCAGGCCGTGGCTGCGGCCTCCGGCTACACGATCACCGGTGTCGTCACCGGACGGGACGCGTCCGGCGCGACCGTGCCGATGCCCGACGCCTACCTCTACGCACAGCCGAAGGACTGGAACGACGACCGCGACATCTTCGGCGACGTGGATGCCTCCGGCCGGTTCAGCATCGACGTGGGTACACCCGGCGAGTACACGCTCTACGCCAACTGCCTCCCGTCCGCCCCGTGCGCCGCCACGCACGCGAGCCAGTACTACGACATGGCCCCGGGTCTCGGCGAGGCCAAGACCATCGTCGTGAGCGCGACGACGCCGACGGTCACCGCCAACGTCCGCCTGCCGCGCTACGCCACGGTCAAGGGCAAGGTCACGAGCGACACCGGTGCCCCCATCGCCGGGATCACCGTCGAGAGCGTCCCCACGAGCGGTGGCTACCCGGCGACCGCGACGACCGACGCCACCGGCGCCTACACCCTCACCAAGGTCGAGCCCGGCAAGGTCGC
Organism: Knoellia locipacati; assembly: GCF_007992835.1. Classification (GTDB taxonomy): domain Bacteria; phylum Actinomycetota; class Actinomycetes; order Actinomycetales; family Dermatophilaceae; genus Knoellia; species Knoellia locipacati. Next base: position 140,976 of record NZ_BKBA01000004.1, on the reverse strand, counting down.
CATCACCGCCCGCGAGGACTGGGACAAGCACAACTGGAACGCCGAGTACTGGAACGGCACCGCCACGAGCACCACCGAGTACCCCTACCCCGGCCCCGTCCTGCCCGAGGGCCCGACGGTCACGACCGCGAACTTCCAGCTCTCACCGACCCTCGGCTTCTACGGCGAGGCCGTCGACAGCGCCGGCGCCCCGATCCAGGGGGTCCGCTGGACCGTGTTCACCCACAACGAGGCCACCGGTGCCTGGGACACCCCGCAGTACGGCCCGCTCCTCACCGACGACGCTGGGAAGTTCTTCTGGGACACCGAGGTCGGAGGCCGCTACAAGGTCTGCTTCTACGACGACCAGTACGGCCCCGAGGCCCCCAACCGCACGACTCGCTACGCCTCCCGCTGCTGGGACAACGCCGCCACGAGTGACAGCGCGACGATCCTCACCCAGCCGACGAGCCCGCAGCAGCGCACCCTGCGCGTCATGCTCCCCGTCGCCGGCAAGTCGCTCACGGCGAGCGAGCCGTGGGTCAGCGGGCTCGCACAGGTCGGCTCGCCGCTCACCGTCCAGCCCGGCGCCTGGGGCCCCTCCGGCGTCGCCCTCACCTACCAGTGGGGGTGGTGGGACAGCTCCAACGGCTGGACCTACGTCCCGATCGCGGGTGCGACCGGCACGTCCTACACCCCGACCTCCGACGTCGCCGGCAAGGCCATCGCGGTTCGCGTGACCGGCACCCTGAGCGGCTACGTCACGACGTCGATGCACAGCATCGGGTATGCCGTGGGCTCCGGTGTCGCTCTCACCTCACCTCTCCAGCTCTCCGGCCAGCCGGTGGTCGGCCAGGTGCTCACCGCCAACCACGGCACCCCCGTGGGCGGCGCGGCCATCGACTACTCGGGCTACGAGTGGCGGGTCGACGGCGCACAGTCCTCGTGGGGCAACAAGACGTTCACGCTGACCAGCGACATGGTCGGCAAGAAGATCAGCGTCCGCTACTACATCCGCACGACGTCGCCCAACAGTGACACCAGCTACGTCGCGACGGTCGGCCCGGTCGCGGCGACCTTCGGGACCCTCACCGCACCGACCCCGACGATCACCGGCACGGCCACGGTCGGCTCCGTCCTCACCGCCACACCGGGCACGTGGGGCCCGGCACCGGTCACCCTCGCCTACCAGTGGAAGCGGGCCGGGGTCGCCATCCCCGGTGCCACCGCCAGCACCTACACGCTCACCGGCAGCGACTACGCCAAGGCGATCACCGTGACGGTCACGGGCACCAAGTCCGCCTACACGACGGTGGCCAAGACGTCCGCCGCCACCGCCGCGGTCGCCGCCGGCACGCTCACCGCACCGACCCCGACGATCTCCGGATCCCGGACGGTCGGTGTCACGCTCACCGCCGTCCCCGGTACGTGGGGCCCGGCACCGGTCACCCTCGCCTACCAGTGGTTCCGCTCCGGTGTCGCGATCACGGGTGCCACCGCGAGCACCTACAAGCTCACGACCACCGACCAGGGCAAGACCCTCACGGTCCGGGTCACGGGCACCAAGACCGGCTACAGCGCCGTCGCCAAGACCTCGGTCGCGACGACGACGGTCCTCGGTGCGCTCACGGCGCCGACACCGACGGTCACCGGGACGGCTCGCGTCGGCTCCACGCTGACCGGGACGGCCGGGACCTGGGGACCGGCACCGGTCACGCTGGCCTACCAGTGGTTCCGCTCCGGTGTCGCCATCACCGGTGCCACCGCCAGCACCTACAAGCTCACGACCACCGACATGGGCGCGACCCTGACCCTGCGGGTCACCGGCACGAAGTCCGGCTACACCACGGTCGCCAAGACCTCCACCGCCACGGCCACGGTCCTCGGTGTCCTCACGACGGCCACGCCGACGATCAGCGGCACGGTCAAGGCCGGCTCCACGCTCACCGCCACTGCCGGCACGTGGGGACCGGCACCGGTCACCCTCTCCTACCAGTGGAACCGAGCCGGAGTGGCGATCACCGGCGCGACCGCGAGCACCTACGTGCTCACGGGCTCCGACACCGGCAAGGCGATCACCGTGACCGTCACCGGCCGCAAGACCGGGTATGCCGCGGCCGCGAAGGTCTCGGCCGCCACGGCCGCCGTCGTCGCGGGCACGCTCACCGCACCGACCCCCACCATCAGCGGGACGAAGGCCGTGGGCTCCACGCTCACCGCCGTGCCCGGCACGTGGGGTCCGGCACCGGTCACGCTGGCCTACCAGTGGTACCGATCGGGTGTCGCCATCACCGGTGCCACCTCGAGCACCTTCGCCCTCACCACCACGGACAAGGGCAAGACGCTCACCGTCCGCGTCACGGGGAGCAAGACCGGCTACACCTCGGTCGCCAGGACGTCGGCGGCCACGACGGCGATCCCCTGACCGTCACCCGTTCCGACTGATTGCCCCTGTGGGACATCCGAGCGCCAGCGAGGGTGTCCCACAGGGGCAATCAGTCGTCAGGGGCCGTGTCAGCGGGCGGGTGCGTGCGCCCGGATCGTCTCGGTGAGGCGGTCGACGAGCGGTGAGCGCAGTCGCCACGCCTGCCAGTGCAGCGGCACGTCGACGTGCTCGCGAGCCGTGAGCCGCACGAGCCTGCCCCGCTCGAGGTCCGCCAGGCACTGGGCCTCGGGCAGCGCACCCCAGCCGAGGCCGGCACGCACCGCCTCGGCGAACGCCTCCGACGACGGGATGCGGTGGGTCGGTGGCGCCGCGTCGTCCGCGACACCGTGGGCACGCAGCACGCCACGCTGGACGTCGTCGTGCTCGTTGAACTGCAGGACCGGCATACGGGCCCAGTCCGCTCCCCGACCACGACCGAACCGGTCGCGCAGCCCCGGCGTCGCGACCGGGAGGTAGCGCATGCCGCCGATCCGCTCCACCGAGCAGCCCTGCACGGCAGCGGGGCTCGACGTCACCGCACCGAGGACGGTGCCGGCGCGGAGCAGCTCGTGGCTGTGCCCCTCGTCCTCAACGTGGAGCCGCAGGACCACCCCCTCCCACTCGGCCACCTCGTGGAGCACGGCGGGGAACCACGTGGCGAGCGAGTCGGCGTTGACGACGACCGGCAGCTCGCGCGGCGCGGCACTCTCGTCGAGGGCGGCGCGCGCCTCCTGCTCGAGCAGGTGCTGCTGCCGGGCCAGCCGCACGAGCACCTCCCCGGCATCGGTGGCCTCGCACGGGAAGCCGCGGCGCACGACGACGCGGCCCAGCCCGTGCTCGAGCGCCTTGATCCGTTGGCTCACCGCCGACGGGGTGAGGTGGAGTCGTCGGGCGGCAGCCTCGAAGGTCCCCTCGTCGACGACGGCGAGGAGCGCTCGGAGCTGGTCGGCCTGCACCACTCCAGCCTAGATGAAGCACTGCTAATGAACCTGAAGAATCCTTTGCTGGCCTTCACTCGCACCCAGCCCTAGCGTCGACCCCGATGAACACCACGATCCTCGCCGCCACCCTCAGCGGCCTCCTGTCCGGCTTCTCGCTCATCATCGCGATCGGCGCCCAGAACGCGTTCGTCCTGCGTCAGGGCATCGCCCGCGACCGGGTCGGGGTCGTCGTCGCGATCTGCGCGCTGAGCGACCTCGTCCTCATCGTCGCCGGGGTGCTCGGCGTCGGCGCCTTGGTTGAGAGCCGCCCGGGACTGCTGCGGGTCATCACGGGTGCGGGTGCGGCATACCTCGTCTGGTTCGGGATCCGGTCGCTCCTCTCGGCGCGGCACCCGCAGGCACTGAGCGCGAGCGCGGCCGGTCGCGGGTCAGCGGCACTGACCGCGGTGGCGCTCACGTGGCTCAACCCGCACGTCTACCTCGACACGGTGCTCCTCCTCGGCAACCTCAGTACCGCGCACGGGCCGACCGGTCGGTGGTGGTTCGGGGCGGGCGCCGGGGTCGCGAGCGTCGTGTGGTTCACCGCTCTGGGGTATGCCGCGCACCTCGCCTCGCGCTGGCTCGCGCGGCCGCGGGTCTGGCAGGTCATCGAGGTGCTCATCGGCGTGGTGATGTTCGCGCTGGCGGCGATGCTGCTGCGCGCGACGTTCTGAGCGCGGCCCGCCCGGAGTCATGCGGCTGGCCGGCTGGCCCTGGCGTCTGCGGATGTGGCGGCTCTAGCAACCGGAGGCGCAGACGCAAGAGCTCGGGGCAGCCGTGGCATCCTCACCACGTGGCCATGAACCCCAGCGAGCTGTCCGACGATGCCCTCGCCTTCCTCACCGACCGGCACCTCGCCACCCTGACGACGCTGCGCCGCGACGGCTCGCCGCACGTCGTCCCCGTCGGCTTCACCTGGGACGCAGCGACCGGGATCGCCCGGGTCATCACGAGCGGCACGTCGCAGAAGGCGCGCAACGCGGCCCGGACTGGTCGCGCCGTCGTCTGCCAGGTCGAGGGTCGCCACTGGCTCTCGCTCGAGGGTCCGTCGCGTGTCCTGTCCGATGCGCAGTCCGTTGCCGACGCCGTCGAGAGGTATGCCGTGCGCTACCGACAGCCGCGCGTCAACCCTGAGCGTGTGGTCATCGAGATCGCCGTCGACCGGGTGCTCGGCAACCTCTGAACCGGGCACTTCGGGCCACCGGCCAAATGGTCACCGGCCCCGCGTCTGGCCGCGCCCGATCGGGGCAGGGTCAAGAGGTGGACAGCATCGGCATGGAACAGCACCACTCGCACCTGCAACCCGACGGCACGACCTTCCCGCCGGTGACGCCGGACCCTCCGCCGCCCCCGGGGTGGGTCGACCCGCTCGCCGACCTGGACCTGACCACCGACGCTGCGGAGACAAAGAGTGACGGCGACGCCGGGACGAACGAGTCGGAGGACTGACCCGACCATCGTGCCTACACTCCGAGGATGAGGCTGCGGGCTTCGGGTGACGTCCGACCGTCGCCGCAGGAGAGGGCAGAACGCCGTCCGGGCGACGACCTCGTCCCCCATCCCGACGTCGTCATGGACACGGCCTTCACGGTCCCCGCACCCCCGCGCGACGTCTGGCCGTGGGTCGTCCAGCTCGGCAAGAAGCGGGCCGGCTGGTACCTCCCTCGCCGCGTCGAGCGGCTCGTCCCGCCTGGCCGGCGGGCCCTGCGCAGGGTGGACCAGCGCTGGCAGGCGCTCGCGGTCGGCGACGTCATCCCCGACTACGGCGGTCGCGACGAGACCTTCACGGTCGCGCTGCTGGCGCCGGAGCGGCACCTCGTCCACACGTCGACGCGCGGGTCGATGCGGATGACGTGGTCGATCGTCCTGCGCCCGACCGGGTCCGATGACGGAGCCGAAGCAGCCACCCGACTGCTGTTCCGGGTGCGGTTGGCGCCGGTGCGGCGCCAGTGGGTGGCGCGGACGGTCGGCGGCCTGTTCGACGAGCTGACCATCCGCGGACTCGCCGCCGGCCTCACCGAACGCCTCACGGAGTCCGCGCGGAATCGTCGACCCGGACCTGGGGAGCGCCGCCCGGACGAGTAGGCCGAGGCCCGGTCCTCACAACAACGTCACCGAGCGCGCCTTCCTGAGGACCCCAGCAACAGGATTCGCCGTTGGCCTCCCGTCCGCCCGTGCCAGGAGGACGATGGAACCCGCGGAACTGCGTGTTCGCGCGGTTCCGGACCGAGCTCGGGGAGGAACCATGGACCGGCTGAGGATCTGGCAGAGCGCGACCGCGGTCTTCCTCGTGATGTTCGTGTGGTTCTCGATCCTCGCGTTCCCGACGACGACGGGCCCCTTCCCGACGTGGGCCAAGCGGGCGACCGCCGCTCTGGCCATCGCGTTCATCGTCGCGGGTTGCCTGCTCTGGTACCGGACGCGGGGACAGAGCAGACGCGCACCGATGCACGCCATCGCGGCGGTGCTCATCATCATCGGTGCGATCGAGCTGCTCTTCGCGGTGGCCGCGCCTCAGGGCATGGTCATCGACGCGAAGACGAAGTTCGCCATGGGGGTGGGCGGCGCGGCCCTGTGCGGGTTCGCGTACGGGCTGACCCAGTTCGACACGATGCGGGCGGCCGCCTCCATCCCTGTCGTCGCCCTCCTCGTGGGTGTCGTCGTCTGGCCGGATGCCCGGTCGTTCGTCGAGTCCGACGTGCGCCAGGCCCTCATCACGTGGATGGGCGTCGTCCTCGGTGTGAACGGCGCGGCGGAGGCGGCCAAGCAGGTTGCCTCGGTGAGGTCGTCAGGGGCGGCAGCCGGCGCGGAGTCGACGTCGGGCGACCTTCCGAACCCTCAGGCATGATCCGAGAAAGAATCCTGGGACCGGATGTCGAAGACACCGGGAGCCGTTCGACGTACGTGCACGAAGCACCACACCGTCACGCAAACAGGAGGAACCACAATGCCGCGTTTCATGGGATTCGTGAGGATGGAAGAGGGCATCGGCACGCCGCCCCAGTCGCTGTTCGACGCGATGGACGCCCACATCGGTGAGCGCGCCGCCTCGGGGGTCTTCCTCGACGGAGGCGGCCTCTACGGCACCGAGGACGCGGTGAACTTCGTCGTCCGCAAGGGCGAGGTGAGCCGGGTCGACGGCCCGTACGCCGAGGCCAAGGAGGTCGTCGGCGGCTGGTCGATCCTGCAGTACGACAGCCTTGAGGACGCCGTGGCCGACCAGCAGAAGTTCGCCGAGCTCCACGCCGAGCACTGGCCCGAGGTCACGGTCATCTCGACCCTGCGCCAGATCTCCAACGGTCCGGACGCACCCGGCGACTGACCGGGACTGCCTACGCTGGCCGTGTGCCGGCACAGACCAGTTCGGAGAACCTCGACGAGGCCATCGTCACGACGTGGCGGGCCGAGTCGGCCCGCCTCGTCGGGGCTCTCACCCGGATGACCCGTGACCTCGACCTGGCCGAGGACCTCGCGCAGGACGCCCTCGTCGCCGCGCTGGAGCAGTGGCCGGTGGGTGGGGTGCCCGAGAACCCGGGTGCCTGGCTCATGGCCGTCGCGAAGCGTCGCGGCGTCGACCACTTCCGGCGGGCCGACACCCTGCGCCGCAAGACGGCCGAGCTCGAGCATGCCCGCGGTGGAGAGGAGGCGACCGTGCCGGACCTCGACGACCAGGTGGACTCCATCGAGGACGACGTCCTCCGGCTCATCTTCCTGTCCTGCCACCCCGCGCTCACGCCTGAGTCACGCGCCGCCCTGACGCTCCGCCTGGTCGGCGGTCTCACGACGTCGGAGATCGCCCGAGCGTTCCTCGTGAGCGAGTCGTCCATGGGTCAGCGGATCTCGCGCGCCAAGAAGACACTGGTGACGACCCGGGCGCAGTTCGAGCTGCCGACCGGGCCGGAGCGGACCGCGCGCCTCGGTGACGTCATGGCCGTGATCTACCTGATCTTCAACGAGGGCTACTCAGCCACCGCCGGCGAGGACTGGATGCGACCGGCCCTCGCGGACGAAGCGCTGCGGCTTGCGCGGATGCTCGTCGGCTTCGCTCCCGACGACGTCGAGGTGCTCGGCCTCCAGGCACTGCTCGAGATCCAAGCCTCCCGTATGCCGGCCCGCCTCGACTCGCGCGGCGAGCCGGTGCTGCTGGAGGCGCAGGATCGAAGCCGGTGGGACGCCTTGCTGGTCCGACGTGGGCTGGCCGTGCTGGGGCGTGCGGAGCAGCTGGCCTCTCAGGGAGCCGCGGTCGGGAAGTACTTCCTTCAGGCGTGCATCGCGGCCGAGCACGCCCGGGCGGGGCGGGCGGAGGACACGAACTGGCGCAGGATCGCGGCGTTGTACGACGTGCTGGCCTCGGCGGCGCCGGGGGCCGTCGTCGAGGTGAACCGGGCGGTGGCCCACGGGCGGGCGTTCGGGCCGGACTCGGGGTTGGCGGTGCTGTCGGGGCTCGACGCAGGCGCACTCAGCGACTCCCCACTCCTGCCCAGTGTGCGCGGCGACCTGTTGGAGCGTGCGGGTCTGCACGCGCAGGCAGCCGAGGCCTTCACCGAGGCGGCTGGGCTCACGAGCAATGAAGGCGAGCGAGCCGTCCTGCAACGCCGAGCACAGGAGAACCTGACGGCGTCACGCCACGGAGCCGCTGGTCAGGACTCCACGGGAGAGGGCGACCCCGGCCTGTCGTAGGTGAGGAGCAGGTTCCCCGTCGACGACGCCGCGGCGCTCACGAGCCGGTAGCGCTGGGGAGCCTTGAGGTTGTCGAAGAGTCGGCGTCCGGGTGCGCCGACCACGGGGGTGGCGATGAGGCGCAGCTCGTCGAGCAGGTCGGCCTCGATGAGGGACTGCACGAGCTGGATGCTCCCGTGCACCCCGACGTCACTGCCCGGCTTCGCTCTGAGCTCCTCGATGACGTCGGGGAGCGAACCCTGCACGGGCACCGAACCTGCCCACTCGGCATCGAGCGGACGCGACGTCAGGACGTACTTGTCGACACCGTTGATGAAGTCGGCGAAGGGGCCCGAGGCGCCCGGCCAGAACCGCTGCCACTCCTCCCACTGGTTGCGCCCGAGGAGGATGGCGTCCTGGGTCGCGATGACCTCAGCCTCGAAGGCCTCGGACTCCTCGTCGAAGGAGAACGGCTCGTCGGGCAGGTCGCTGGGAGGGAAGAGCAGGCTCGGATCCTCCACGGCACCGTCGATCCCCATCAGGGTGAACGCCACGATCTTCCGCATGACGTCGCAACCTACCGTCGAAAGCCGACCCACCGTTGGAGTCGTAAGTTTGACTCGTGGGACAACGTTGGGTGAGTACGAAAGAAGGCGCCCACCTGTCTGGGCGCCGAAAGGTAAACACGGCTCCCGAAGTCCTGCTCCGGCGCGCGGTCCACGCCGCAGGCGGACGTTTCCGGCTCCACCGTCGGATCGCCAAGGGATGCACGCCCGACTTCGTCATGCCTTCGAGTCACGTGGCCGTCTTCGTTGATGGCTGCTTCTGGCACGGATGTCCGGAGCACGGGCGCAAGACAGCCTGGACGGGCCCCAATGCGGACTTGTGGACCGAGAAGATGCGCCGAAACGCAGAGCGGGACGAACGCGCTTCACGGCTGGCCCAGCTGCACGGATGGTCAGTCCTCCGCGTGTGGGAGTGCGAGGTCCGTCAAGACTCCGCTGCCGTCGCCACCCGCGTGATGAGGGAGGTGCGCTCTGCCAGCACTGGGACCGGAAGGGATGTCAGTACGCCTTGATTGAGTAGGCGCGGGGGACCGAGGTGGTGCCCTGACAGCGCATCGGGTCGACCCTGAGGGATGCGCACTAGACGAGGACGCTCCGCCGTGAACAACAGCCTGCCGCTCCACTTCAACCAGTCCGCGCGGCAGCTTGACTTAGCTGATCAGGCAGCTAAGCTGGGGGGTATGGCGAACAGTTCTGCAGCATTCCGATACGCGGATCTCTTCGCCGGCATCGGGGGATTCCACTCGATGCTCGACCATGCTGGCGGTCGGTGTGTCTATGTCTCCGAGATCGACCGCGAAGCCCGCCAGACGTACGTCCACAACTGGGTCGAGCCGCTCCCCGAGGCCATGCGACCCGTCGTCAACACCGACATCACGCTGGCGACGCCCGACGACGGCCCTGTCGACGTGCCACCGCACGACGTCCTCGCGGCGGGCTTCCCCTGCCAGCCCTTCTCCAAGTCCGGATACCAGCGCGGCATGGACGAGGCCCGCGGGACCCTCTTCTGGAACATCGCGAGGATCCTCGAAGAACGCACACCTGCGGTCGTCCTCCTCGAGAACGTCCGCAACATTGCTGGACCACGTCACCGCCACGAGTGGGACGTCATCATCCAGACGCTCCGGGAGATCGGCTACCGCGTCTCGTCCACACCCTCGGTGTTCTCCCCCCACTTTCTTCCGCCCTCCATGGGTGGCACTCCGCAGGTTCGGGACCGGGTCTTCATCCTGGGCACCTTTGTGGGCCCGGAACGCGCACTTGCCGAGGTGGACGTGGCCCCGACGGTCGTTCGCGGCCCCGTCAACGAGTGGAACGTTCACGACTGGGATGCCGAATGGATCCTTGATGACGATGAAGACATCCCCAACATCGCCAGCTACCGCCTCACCGCTGATGAGACCCGATGGGTCGACGTCTGGGATGACCTCGTCCAGCGGATGTGGGCCGCACGCGGTGTGCGCCTGCCCGGGTTCCCCCTGTGGGCCGACGCGTGGGTGCCCGAGCGCGGGCTCGACCCCTTTGAGCTCGACGCGCTCCCGCGCTGGAAGGCGCAGATCCTCATCAAGAACGCGCGGTTCTTCGACGAGCACCGTGACGTGATCCGGGACTGGAAGCGCGCCAACCCTGACTTTGCGTCCTTCCCCGACTCACGCCGCAAGCTGGAGTGGCAGGCCCAGGACACGGCATCTCTGTGGGACACCGTGATGCACTTCCGGCCCTCAGGCATCCGCGCCAAGGCCCCTAGTTACCTGCCCGCGCTAGTGGCTATCACCCAGACGTCGATCATCGGCACCCGCCGACGTCGGCTGACCCCCCACGAGGCCGCGCGACTTCAGGGTTTCGGCCGTAGCTTCGGTTTTGGTGGCCAGCGTGACTCCGCTTCGTACAAGCAGGTAGGCAATGGCGTCGCTGTGGGAGCCGCCTGGCACGTCTTCCGCACGCACGTAGAGCGCGATGCATCAGACCTGCCTCGTCGATTGGTCAACTCAGTTCTCAATGCACCGGTCAAACCCACAGGTGATGCGCTGGCCAACAACGCGACAATTCACGAGGCGCAAAGCGGCGCGGTGACGCAAACGGTCGCCAGCTGAGCGAAGGCTCCGTCTAACAAGCGCCTTCTTGTGATTCGGATGGCACGCATCGCGTCGGGTTCGTGGACCCGAACGTGAGCAGACCAGTGGGGCGCTACGTTGAGCGAGTGTGCGCCACGCCAGCCGACCCGATGTTCTTCCTACCCGCCTCCACGATCGCGGAGGCTGTGACGCGAATCTTTTCGCTGACGGGTGCTGGCGAAGGTGGCACACGAGGGGAGAAGCGCGCCATCATCGCGCTACGGGACGCCCTCGGACTTGAAATCGAGGTGGCCCGCACGAATACACGAATGGCCCAAGAGATCGCTGAAGTCCTGCGAGTCCAGTGGCGGTCCGACTACCACGAACTCAACAGAGTCACCCTCGACGGTCTCAACGCACTGCTCGAGGGTGCAACCGAGGCCTACCACGAGAACTCCTTTCATCGGTTGGAGGGACAGAGACCCGCGAGGCTCAGCGGGCCCGAGTGGCGCGCATTCGAGCCAGCACAGTCGAAGATCGAGGCAGTCAACAGAATCAGCGCCTTGACCGGCTCTGGACCTGAGTGGCTCGGGCCCGGGAGCAAGGAGCACAAGCGCGTGCTCATCAACTTGGCGAGCGTGCTCGCGCCCAGACTTGACGCGCGGCTCACGAAGACGAAGCTCGCGTCAGCCCTCGCGGATGACTTCGGCGCTCCTTGGTCGGCGGAATGTGAGTCGACCGGAGAGACGATTTCGCTCGTCGGTCTCAACACCCTCCTCGCTGGAGCTGAGCGTCGCATGGGCAGGCTTGGATCCGACCGGGCGATGTTGTTGGGCACCCCCGAAGAGGAGGGCGCGGCTCTGGCGGCCGCTCTGCTCGACGCCTGGCGCGCCTCGCCTCAACCCAGTGGGAGCAAACGGGTCGTCTGGGACGCGCGTAAATCCATCCAGTGGATGGTGGAGCAGGGGGTCACGGAGGGACCCAACCAGAACGAATGGCAGGGCTTCTACTGGGAGTCACGAGGGAGAGCCGTCCTGAACGCGGCATTCACTCCCAACCCCAACCCGCCCAGAACCCGCTATGGCAACACCTCGTTCGACTACTCGTTGCGGTTCGTGTGGGACCTTAAGGCCCACACGGAAGCGTGGCGCTACCCGGGCTCAGAGCAAGTGGTGAAGGGGCAGGGCGCGGCGCCGCTGAACGACCAAGAATCGATGAATGCCTGCATCGAGGACCAAGGACTCGGTTTCCTGATGGTCGGTGGAGTCGCAGTGGCGGACGAGGATGAGACGTTCGTGGCGTGGCACCGGCAATTCAAGGCGGCGCAGGGTGTGAAGTCGAAGCCGTCGAACTCCGGTCGATCACGACAGCGCAAGGCAGCGTTCGAGCCCCACCACGTCGAGGCCTTCTACTTCCACAACTTGCCAGCGCTTGAGGCAGCGAAGGCGGCAGGCCAGGTTACCGGCTTTCAGCAGGGAAAGCAGGCGCCCGACGAGGAGGGCACCGAGGGGAGGGCACGCCGTCCTAAGTACAAATTGAGCGTGCCCAAAGCCAGGAGATCGCTGCTCGCGGTGGCGCGCTTCGACTGGCCATGGGAGCACTAGTCTGCTGCCCCCCTCCGTAGGCGTGAGTTCCAACGCATCCGCCCCGTGGAAGGTCCCGCCCGCTCGAGGTCGAGGGCGACGACTTCTTCGCCCATCAGGAGCTTGACACCCGGAGTCAGCAAGAGCCTAAACGTCGTCGAGCCCGGCAATCCGCTGGCAAGGTCTAGGCGAACGCTGTGCTGTCCGGTTCGTTCAGTGACGACGCCGCGAACATCGAGGCGCGGCCAGGCGTCGTCGCGGCTTTCCCAGTAGTCGTCGCAGACGACGCGAAAAGGGCACCACTGGCAGGCCTCAGGACCAGGACGGGCATCGACGGACCCGTCATCCAGCATCTGGTTGAAGGAGTCAATCGCCTCATTTGCCTGGGCGACGACCCGTTGGACCTCCTTGCCCTCGACCTCGCGTTTCTCCTCCCGTCCTCGCACGTCCTGGATGACCACGTCGTTCGGAAGGCTGCCGTAAGCCGTCAGGACCAAGTGGGCGTAGATCAGGAGTTGGCGTTGTTGGTCGTCAGAGATACCCGCTTGGCCCACGCCAGACTTGAGGTCGACCACTCGGATCCTCCCGTCCCGTCTTTCGACGCGATCGGGAGTACCGCATAGCCGCGTGCGCATGTCTTCGAGATACCGCTCTACCCAAGGCAGCGAGGGCTGTCCCGTCGATCCACGACTGATACCAGGAACCCGCGGGCCCTCCCTATCTGCTGGGAGATCCGCCAGCCGTCGGAGCAGGCGAACCCGGGTTGCGACGTAGCCTGGCCAGTCCCTTGGTGCAGGTACTTGCCGGTTAGGCCACGCCCCCTCGATCAGGAGGTTCTCCTGCTGGACCAACGCTTCCCATTGAGCCTCCAGCCACTCTCTGCGATCGGGAGGCAGGGGGGCCGTGCCCTGCGCGACCAGTTCCGTGAGGCGGTGAGCGACCCTCCCCAGCGCGGTCCGAGTCGACTGCGCGACCCAGTGCTTAGTCCGCAAGTCACGTTGAAAAGCAAGGCGTTTGGGACATCTAAGGAGCGCGGTGTAGGCCGACGGAGAGATCTGACTCAGCCGCTCTCCACTAGGTTCCGGCCAGGCCAGAGACATCACATGAGCCACCTCAGCAAGGAGAGAGGCTTCCGAAGCGCTTCGAACACGTCGCTCTGGGTTGTGCCGTGGGCGCCAAGCGAGTCTTCGAGTTCGTCGATGGCGATGATCTGTTCGTCAACGGCGTAGTCCTCATCGCGTTGCCAGAGCGGATGACCCAAGAGGACCGCCTTACCTCGGTCCCTGTGTGCGAGGTAAGGCACGCCACCTTCTGTCTGCCCAGCCTCAAGGCTCATGAGGCGCGTCGAGGCGATCCCTCGTGCGGTCTCGAGCCCGAGGTCGAACCACCGGGATGGGGCGAGAGCCTCTCCCGCTAGCAGGTCCAGCATGTCGAGGGCCAGCCGCCAGTCGAGGGCTCCATGGAGCCGGCGGTTGTCATAAGAGCGGAGGCAGTCGAGGCAAGAGGAGGCGCAGGCTGAGTGAGCCTTCTCGTTCCAGTCCCGCTCCAATGCCAGGCGGGTGGTGCTCAGCAGCTCTCTGAAGTTGTCCTCGCTGCCGAGTTCAGCCGCGTACCCCGCACCGTTGTCGAGCGCATCCGCGATAAACACGGTCATCGACCCCTGGCTCGTGGGGTAGAGGCCGAACTCGAGCTCCTGAGGGTCGATGTCGAGAAGGCGCTTGGCGCTTCGGCGAAGCACCTCCGCCAGCGACCAGTAGGCCGCCATTCCCGCGGGAAGCACCTTTGACGAGTACGGCACCAGACCACCCGGCAGGTGTGCGTTCTGAAGTCCCACGGTAAGAACGTCGGTCGTCCGCAGCTCGCCTATGGCGATCTCCTTGAGCGGCGTGAGCTTCGGAGGCCAGCCCTTGACGTCTGGGAACAGAGACGGGTCGGTCACGAGGTAACTGCCATCGCCGTCTTTGGCGACCGGAAAGAGCGTGCCGTTGTTGTCATTCACCTGCACCAGTTGCGCCTGGTCGTACGACAGGAGCGTGGAGCCGTCGATGGTTACTTCACGGTCGGGCGGCCCACTTACCGAGATGGAGGGCGCACCAGCGCTCGGTGACTCGTCGTTCTCGTCGTCGAAATCTTCCTGTCGATACGTGGTCCGGAAGCCTGAGGGTTGGTGCATGGGGATGAGTCGCAAGGTGGCGGTACAGATCGGACAGATCTCGGTCACTGGCTCGACGAAGCTTGCGCCGCAGGCGTCGCAGGCCCCAACCCGCACCTCCGGACCGATCGCATCGACCGGCGCCATTCCCTTCCAGGTGGGTGTCCAGTCCGCGAAGCCAGCGACGGTGTGGAGGGCGCCGTCGCGAACCACCCTCGCGCCCGGGGCGAACATGGAGACCGCCTGATCGAGGGGCCTGTCGGACACGGACACGGTGTCGAGCTCGCTGACTGCCTTGGGACGCTTCCTGACCAGCCGCCGGACGCGCGTCGGGAAGCCGAACATGGGGAGCACTCCATAGGTTGCAAGGAGTTCACTCAGCTCAGCCGTGGTCCCACCGTCACGCTGAATCGCCTCATCGATTTCTCCGATGAGTTCTCCGTTGGCGGCCCAATCGACGATCTCGTCACGCTGTGTCTGGTCCAGCCCGGTGTGGGCACAGAACCGCGTCACCGTTGGGCTGACGTTCCCTCGTTCGCGCAGCCATCCCTGAATTTCAGGTCGGCGGCCCGGCCAGTCTGCTGTTGTGCCGTAAGTGCCGTGGATGCTGCTGCGCGTCCATTTGGGGGGGTCTTGGAGCGATAGGAAGGCGCGGCGGAGCAGTTCGGCAGCTACAACTCGGCGGACGATTCGAGGGCGCTGGAGGTCGAGGAACGGCTGCGGCGGGTCGTCACCGGTCATTCTTTGCGGGTTGGCGTAGTAGTCGTCATCGTGCGTCCGGTCTCGACAGACCGTGACAGCGTAAGAGAACACCTGGCCGGCTCGGCCGACTCGACCGACGCGCTGTTGGTAGTTGAACCGCTGGGGCGGCATGTTGGCCATCAGGGTCGATCTGAGCGAGCCGATGTCGACGCCGACTTCCATCGTCGTGGTGACGCTGAGGACGTCCAAAGGAACGGTCAGGCTGTTCTCGACCGGATTCGGGAGAAGCACTTCCTTGAAGACCCTTGCACGACGACGCTGCTCACTGAGTGGCTTCGTCTGCCCAGTGAGTTCGGCAGTCGCCATACGGCGCGGTACCTGCCTCGCGAGCCAGCCGTAGTAGTCGGTGTCAAGGTCATCGTGACGCCTCGATCTGGCAACTACCTTGGGTCGGTAGCAGCCGTGGTTTGCACAAACACCCGCTGACGCATGGCCGTGGGAGAAGCTGCACACGCCGCAGACGAACTCCTCGCTGCTGCAGGGAACGAGCACAAGGGGGACTGCCAGCGACTTAAGGTCAAGAAGCCAGTCCTGGACGAGACCTGCCTTGACCAGCTCAGTCGAGACCCATTCCTGCAGATCGCCCATGTCGACCGAGTGGAACTCGGCGACGGCCTTGAGGTAACCATTCACCGCCGGGGGCGGCGAAGCAGTCGGCTTAGAGTCGCCTCCGACCCAACGCCGTCGTATGCCGAGGACCCTGATGACCGAGCTGAGCACTTGTGCGTCGAGGTCTGCGCTACTAAGGGGCCCTCGAGCCGTGGGCTTTCGTCCGCTGGCGAAGTAGGCGATGCCCATGGCCTCGAGATCCCGGCCGGCCCGACCGAAGAGCGCGGTTGCGAGCGCCGTCGCGAGCCGCTCTCGGTGCATCGCTGCCTGAGGTTCGCGGACACCAGGCGGGAGCGGAGTCCAGAGCCCTGGGCTCGGTGGGGTAAACGCTTCCCACCAGGGGCTGTCATCTTGGTTCTTGGCCGCCGAAGGTCCAGAGCCCGCTGGCGGAATACCCAAAGACACCAGGCGGTCTGTGAGTGCCTGTCGCAGTTCGCCCCACTGGACGCGCGAGTTCCCCCTGGCTGTGCGCAGCGCCTCGTCGACGATCGACTGCTCGCTCGGAGCGAGCGGCACGAAGGCGGCCTTGGCCGACAGTTGCGCCGCTTCTGGGTACCGCCCCTTGAAGTCCTCGAACATCAGCTGCTCGGCCGCGTCGAGGGGCTCCATGCGAGCAGCCCTGGCGACAAGTTCATCAATGTCCACCGGTCCCTCGGCAAGGATCTGCTGGGTCACCTGTCGGATCACGTCACGGTAGTGGTTCAGGCCGACGCCAGCCGCCGTCCTCGCAGCGTCGTCCCTGCTGTCCGTGAACACGATCGTCCGGCTTTCGACCGGTGTCTCACCCATGCTTCTGACCAGCTGCGAGAGGTACAGCTGGGTGGACTGTGCCGCCCCTGACGTGTGGGCACGGATGGGGCTCCGTACGGTGCCTGAGAAGTACTTATCTCCTGGGTTCCAGCCTTCGCTGTCGCAACGGGGGCACCGATCCGGTAGGGCAGGGATCTTGGCTCCGTCGTCATGGGCGTCCACCCTCAGCACCCAGCCGTTCCCGTCACCCAGAGCCGGACTGATGAGGCCGACGGCGGGGTCAAGGCGTGCTGGAGCAAACGAGAAGGCGACCGTCTTCTTCGACTCTGGCGTCGTCTTCGTCCACGAGGGGTCGGCCTCGATGGGCCTGTCTCCCGGCCAGAACCACACGTAGTCCCCGTACAGTCGCCTGAACACTGGAGGCGCCTCTGCGCTGACCACTCCGACGTTTGCCGAACCGATGACGACCCCCTCTCCCTCGCCCGCGTTGGGGTTGGCCCGGTCCACGACGAATCCCCCGAGACTCACATCACCGCAGGAGTAGCAGTAGAGCAGCTCAAGAACGCGCGACCCACACGCGTCGCACGCCAACGTGGGGATTCCGAAGACCTTCCCTACGTTCCGGGCTTCGCGCGCTGAGGCTTCAACGCCGCTGCACTCTTGGTTGCTACACGCCCACATGCCGCGCATCGTGCGAACGAACTGATGCGCACGAATTGGCACACCCGCCTGCGCGGTCTTGGCGTCAGCAAGCTCTGCGAGGACTCCCCCCAGTCCTTCCAGGTTGTCGTCGACAGTGCCGAAGAGCCGCTCGGCAACCACGGGAGCCTCGGTCGCCCGCGCACGCCCGCTGTCGGGGTCGACACAGGCGGCAGCCAGGGCCTGCGAGAGGGGTCCTGCCGCGGGCAGGCCAGACCGCCGTATGGAGTGGTGTCGGTCGAGAGTGTGCAGAGGCGGGAGGGTTAAGGGCTTACCTGCGGTCACGAAGAAGCTGGACGGGCTGCAGCCAAAGAATTGCTCCAGGTAGGTGAGGCCGGAAGAGTCCTCAGAGAGCGAGGCGCTGGTGGCGATCACTCGAAGCTGCGGCGAGTCGGGCGCCAGCCCAAGCCGGGCCAACAGGTTGCGGACCACCATCGCCACCTCGCTGCCCTGGGTGCCGCGGTACAGGTGAAGTTCGTCTACCACGAGGGTGAAGACGTTGGTGGTGGAGCTCGCCAGCCACGCCCGGGTCTTCTCGAAGACAGCCTCTTCGTGGTGGCGCATCAACATCGCGTTCAGCATCGAGTAGTTGGTGACCAGGATGTCCGGTGGGTCTTCCACCATCTCCCACCGCACGAGGAGCTCGTGGGCTGTCGGATCGGGGAACTGGGAGAGGTCTTCCTCGCTCACTGTTCCCTCGTCGCGAAGGCGTGAGAACTCAGCGGTCTGATCCCTCAGCTGGCCGAGTACCTCCTCGAAGGCGAAGCCGCCGCCGGAGGGGCGCTTCGTGCTCCCGAGGCTCACTCCGGTATAGCGGCCGAACCACAGAGGGCGCGACGGAAGCTCGTTGCCAATCCGGCGCACGGCTCGCCTGAGCCTTGTCATCTGATCCTCCACGAGCGCGTTCGTGGGGTACAGAATCAGAGTCCGCACGGCGGCCGGGCGCGTCTCCGGGGCGCGCATGGGACGCCACTTGGTGGGGCTCGGCTTCGCCTGCCACCAGACATCCGGTGCAGTCTGGGGGCTCCATGTGCGAGCCTCCTCGGTCAGCCGTAGGAGAGTCGGCAGGAGGAAGCTCTCCGTCTTGCCCGAGCCCGTTCCTGAGGTCACCACGACGTTCCGATGGTCCTCGACGCCGGGCTTGAAGTGGTGCAACACAGCCTCGGCCTGGTGCTCGCGTAACGTAATCGGCTCGCCTGGCTTGACGAAGGATCCGAACAGCGCCTTCCCGACAATCCGCGCCGCCTCATCCGAAATCCCAACCAGACGGGTGGCGTCTAGCAGGTCCTCCGTAGCGGGGTAGGGGAGCACCGGTTCCAGGAGGCACTCGCTGAGCAGCATGTCCTTTGACTGCAGGATGTGGCGGCGCTCTCGCATAAGCTGCTCATTGCGAAGCCAGAAGGCGGTGTCGACGTAGCGCAGGTAGGCAGACGCAAGGTCGTCACGAAGGGTAAGCGGGGTTGTCTTCACGACACCTCAGTTCAGGACGCGAGCAGTGAGTTGAGATCGTCGGCTACCCAACGGGGGACGTCTCGGTATCCGATGGAGCGCGTCTTGACCGAGACGACGGGTGCTCGCCCTGAACACAGCGCGGCGACGCGTCCGTACAGGCCGGGCAAGTCAGCGCCGATCGGGACGAGAAGCATGGACTGGCGTTCTAGGTAGCCGAGTAAGGGTCCGCGGGACGCCCGCGCGGCAAGGTGTTTGACGAGCTGAATGCTGCCTACGCGGCCACGGCGATCAAGGGCACCTCGGTGGTCGACCCACAGCGTTGTGGTTCGGAACGACTGCTCCAGGCGATAGGCGCCGGGAACACCAACTCCAGGTACGGGCCTCCATGCGGCATCGTGCACGTCGAAGAGCGCTGCCTTGGTGTAGTCAGGAATGGGTGCCTCCGTTAGCCCCGCCTCGACCTCGCTCAGCGGCGGAAGTGCAGCCATCATCTGCCTGACGGCGTCGGGAACCACGTACGCCTCGAGTGCGAGCTCGTTCACCAGCGCAGTCAAGGTCTCCGCATCAACCCCCCGTGCAAACCAGCTGGTGAGTTGGTCGTCCTGCCTCTCAGGGACCAGCTCACCGCCTTGATCCATCAAGGCCTTGCCCAGTGCGTCCCGAGATCCCGAGGACCACACGCCCGCGAGGACGAACCCGGCGTGCAGGGTCTCCGCCAGGTAGGCGGGATTCGCTTCCCAGTCCTTTGGCTGCAGAGCAGAGTCTCGGCGAACGTCGATCTGTCCCAGGGTCTCGAGAGTGCGGAGGAACCCGTCAACGAACAGGCTCGACCCCTCGGCTTGGGTCGCTACCCTCTCGAAGGAGCCGATGGTTCCTCCCCCTACATGGACGAGAGCATCCATGCACACGTCCCAACTTGCACCGAGTTCTGTATGGCTCGGCAACTGTGAGAAGTGGATGGTGGGGGCATCCTTGGCCTTGGTTCCGGGCTTCTTCCATCGAGGCGTCGCGGGGAGCGACTTCTTGAGGCCGCATGTCTTGCAGACGCCCTGGATCTGCCCCCGGACCCTTCCGCCATAGAAGGTTGGGAGCTCTAGGTAGTGGGCACCGGTCACTACGCAGGAATTCGGGTCGGCGACGCCCAGAACCACAACCGGCGCCGCCGACGACGACGACTGGCGAACGCTCCAGCTGGCGCCATCGCGGGCGGCCACGGTAGTAAGGGCGCCAGCACGCGCCCCGATTGTGTTGAGTCCGTCAACGACGATGCCGCTGTCCTCGCTTGCCTCCATGGCCGACAACGGGCCAAGTTGGCTTCGGTCAAGCTCATAGTTCAGTCGGGTACACGTCGACCAGTTGACAGCGTCGGGTGTGTCCCCTGACCGAAGGCGCAAAGTGCTGAGCGCGATGGCGCTGCCGTTGACGGCAAGCTCAATCTCGTAGTCGCCATCCATCAGACCCAAGCCAGTGAGCGGCACCACCATCGCGGAAACGGCCTCCGTCCAGTTTCGAACGTGCACACGCTCTTCGCCAAGCTCGGTCAACGTGAGGGACATTTCCTCCGCTTCCGCGACCGCCGCCCGGATCTCCGGCGGATGCAAGCTCGACCACTTGCGGATACGGCCGGGCATCTTCAGGCCACCAGACAGGTTCAGCTGCGCGGTGGTCAGTGGGACGAGCGCGTGAAGGTCGAGACGTTGGACGCCTTGGGGAATGGCGTAGAGCTGCACGTCGTCAATCAGGGCCCACCCCTCCGGTAGGCCGGCCAGCATCGCTTGTTCCGAGTCCCCGGATGATCGGTACACGGTGCCGTGATGTCCGTACTTACCGATTACCTGAAGTACCTCATCAAGCAGAGTCTTGTCGTCCTTGACCAGCAGCAGGGCATCGTCAGCCAGCTGCACCCGTTCGACCTCTACGAGGATGCCGAGCAGTTCATCCTTCCTAAGCGGGACAACTCGCCTGGGGCGCCGGGTGATGGTCTGACCGGAGCCAGGCTCCACGAAGGTGAGAATCGCCCCGGCCAGTGAGTTTGGGTCAAGCCTGCTCCCGGGGGTGGGGCGGAGACGTGCTCCGGCAGCCGGGATGACTCCAATCGAGGGCTTGCCCTCTGCGGATTCGATACGGAGGTAACCAACCGGCACCGGCGTCGGAAGCCGCGCCGCGAACGACAGCTCGAGACTTCTCGACCCGAACTGCTGGCGCAGTAGAGCCGTCAGCTGGACTTCCCCGGATGACTTGACGGCCGTGTCCGATGTGTCACGCACGGTGCCGTCCCAGTGTGCGAGTTCGACAGCGACGACGCCCGCAATGCGTTCCCGCGCCCTGCCGCCGTTCCACAGCCTCCGCAGGTTCGCGGTCACGGGCGATGGCGTCTGTCGGATCCAAAGATCCAGCAGCCTCTCGAGGTCGGCGGCGATCAGTTCAGACCCTGGCGCGAGCCCGAACTGCCTGAAGAATGTGGGGAGTCTGCCCCGATCAGTCGCTCGCACCAGTGCTTGTGACTGGGGGATGCCCACGTATCGATGTCCGAGTGCGTAGGCCGTCGGAAGCCCACGACGACCCTCCTGCGCTTCGAGGTATTCGTTCAAGCCGCGCCACAACGACTCCGTGACTGGGAACTTCGACACGAGCCGCCTCACGTCCTTGGAATCAAGGTCGAAGAGCTGGCCCAGCCGCGGGTAGTAGGCGTTGGCCGCAAGGCTGGCATCGGAGCCCATCTTCTCTGCTGCCATCACCAAGGTGGTGAGGAGCGCGATGACCGGCGGCGGCGGGATGTCCTGCGTCAGGCGCTTGCCCCGCGGCCCGGAAGAGCGCAGGAACCTCCGCCGCCAGTCGTTGTATCGGTGGACGTGAGTCGCGAGCACGAAGTCACCTTCACCGAGACCAAGGGTGGGGCGAACCGCGGCCACGAGGGCATCGGTTGCTTCCTTGACCGACAGCCCCATCCCCTTTGCGCAGTCCTCAAGGAGGGAACTGTCGACGTCGATGTATGCCGGGAGATCGGCCTGGGAACCCCCAAAGAACTGCGCCGTCAGCGCATCGTTCCATTGCGCGTATTGCGCCCAAACGCCCTTGTCCACAGCGATCCCTCGAACTTCCCGTTGCGCTCTGCTCGACGAGTGAGTGCCGCGACCGGCCCCCTGCCACACCTCTCCGAGTGATCCGTGCCAAATCCGGTTCAGCAGTGTCAGAAAGCAATGAATCTACGGGGATTGCGGCAAAGTTATCCATTTCTCGGTGTGGGTGCGTGGGATTGGTGAAATTCATACCCGTGGTCGCTATGGCATCTCAAGTACCCAGCGCCACGGATCTTGACTCCGGCCGTTATGCGAGGGCTCCAGGTCGCTACGCGCTGACCCGAAGTATCCGCGAGCCCCGTCACATCGCAGACCCGCAAGAAAGAGCGCTACAACTTCTCTATTGGTGCAGCCGTTGCGACTAGTACCCCACGCGCCCAGGTCTATGTAAGCCCCAAGTGCGGCAAAAGGCCCCTCCCGGCATACGGGAAGGGCCTTCGAGATGTGGTGGAGCCAAGGGGACTCGAACCCCTAACCCCCTGCTTGCAAAGCAGGTGCGCTACCAATTGCGCCATGGCCCCCAGGCGGTGACGGGCACCGCCGGGTGTTTCAGTTCTTCGGGAGCTGCGAGGCCGAACCGGTGTCGGTGGCCTCGGCCCAGAGCCGCTGGTCGGCGCCCTGTGCGTCGAGCTTCTTCTTGACCACACCTGCCGTGACAGCGGTCAGGACGACGAGGAGGAGCTTCTTCACGGGTGCACCACCTGGCAGGTCGAGGATCGGATGGTGGGCCTAAGAGGACTTGAACCTCTGGCCTCTTCCTTATCAGGGAAGCGCTCTAACCGTCTGAGCTATAGGCCCGTCGCCAATCCGGCGGCGCCACCTGCACAGGCGGCGCGAGAGACGAGGTTACCCCACCCACCGGGTGCCCACCAAAACGGTATGCCGGCCGCTCACGGGAGCGGCCGGCATACCGGATGTCTGTGCTCACTCCACCCCGGAAACGGGCACTGGGCACGGCCGCGGCGGCCGTGCCCAGTGCACCGAACCCACTTCGGGCGGGAATGGTGTGACAGGCGAGGGTCAGTCGTCGGTGAGGGTGAGCTGGAGGCCGCCGACGAGGCTGCTCGACACGTTGTAGAGGAACGCGGCGAGGGTCGCGAGCGCCGTCATGAGGATGACGTCGATGACGCCGACGACGATGGCCAGGGACACCACCCGGCCGAAGCCGAGGAAGTCCATGATGTCGAAGGTGTTCTCGCCGTCCTGGATGATCTGGCCGACGAGGCCGTTGACCTGGTCGAAGACGCCCATCCCGGCGAGGATCATCCACAGCACGGCGACCATGACGACGCCGGCGATGCCCAGGGCGACCGACAGCAGGAACGACATCTTCATCGCCGACCACGGGTCGACTCGCGAGACGGTGAGGCGGACCCGGCGGCCCGAGGCGCGGGCGGCGGACGCCGGCTGGGCCGGCGCGGCCGATCGGGCCGAGCTGTCGGAGGGACGGCTCATCGAGCGCGTCGGCTCAGGCGTGGATCCCGATGCCGAGCGCATCGAGGTGCCGGCCTGGTCTGCGGTGCTCACTCGTCGTCTCCTTCATCCGCTGCCTCGGCGTCAGCGTCGTCCTTGTCCACCGACGGTACGCCATCGGTCACCGGGTGGTCACCCTCCGCACCTGTGGGTGCGGACGTGTCGTCACCGGCGACATCGGGGCTTCCGTCGGTAGCCTGGGCGTCCCTCACGGCCGCCGCCTCCTCGGCGCTCAGCGGCTCGCCGTCGACCGGGGAGACCCCCTCGGCGTCGGCCTCGGCGACCTCCTCCTCGACGGCCTTCTCGGCGTTGCGGGCGACACCGACGATGGCGTCGTTGCGGCCGGGCTTGGCGAACCAGACGCCACCGGTGTTGCGACCGGTGAGGCGGACCTCGTCGACGCGCGAGCGGACGATGTTGCCGCGCTCGAAGACGACCATGACCTCGTCGTCCTCGTCGACCGTGAGGGCACCGACGAGGTCGCCGCCCTTCTCGGTCTGCTTGGCGACGGTGACACCGAGGATCGCGCGGCCCTTGACGTTCCACTGCGAGGCCTTGGAGCGCTTGGCCAGGCCCGACTCGAAGACGACGAAGACGTCGGGGTCGGTGCCCTCCTCGATGACCGACATCGAGAGCAGCGAGTCCTCGCCGCGGAACTTCATGCCGGTGACGCCGGACGTCGAGCGACCCATGGGGCGCAGCGTCGCGTCGTCGGCGTGGAAGCGGACCGACTGGCCCTTCTTGGAGACGAGCAGCAGGTCGTCGGACGAGCTGGTCAGCCCGGCGCCCACGAGCTCGTCGCCGTCGCGCAGGTTGACGGCGATGAGGCCGCCCGAGCGCGGGGAGTCGTACTCGGCCAGGCGGGTCTTCTTGACGAGACCGTTCTGGGTGGCGAGGACGAGGTAGGGCGAGGTGCCGTAGTCACGCAGCGCGAGCACCTGGGCGATGTGCTCGTCGGGCTGGAACGCCATGATGTTGGCGACGTGCTGGCCCTTGCTGTCACGGCTCGCGTCGGGCAGCTCGTAGGCCTTGGCGCGGTAGACCCGGCCGAGGTTGGTGAAGAAGAGCAGCCAGTGGTGCGAGGTCGTCGTGAAGAAGTGCGCCACGACGTCCTCGCCGCGCAGCTGCGCACCCTTGACGCCCTTGCCGCCGCGCTTCTGCGAGCGGTAGGCGTCGACCTTGGTGCGCTTGGCGTAGCCACCCCGGGTGATCGTCACGACGACGTCCTCCTCGGGGATGAGGTCCTCCATCGACATGTCGCCGTCGAAGCCGTGGATCACGGTGCGGCGCTCGTCGCCGTACTTCTCGACGATGCCGGCGAGCTCGTCGGACACGATCGTCCGCTGGCGCTCGGGCTTGGCGAGGATGTCCTGGTAGTCCTCGATCTCGCGCTGGATGGCGTCGTGCTCGTCGATGATCTTCTGGCGCTCGAGGGCCGCGAGACGACGCAGCTGGAGCTCGAGGATCGCGCGGGCCTGGATCTCGTCGATCTCGAGGAGCTCGATGAGACCGTCGCGCGCGGCCTCGGCCGTGGACGAGCGACGGATGAGCGCGATGACCTCGTCGAGCAGGTCGAGCGCCTTGAGCAGCCCGCGCAGGATGTGGATCCGGTCCTCGGCCTCCTTGAGGAGGTAGGCCGTGCGGCGCTGGATGACGTCGATCTGGTGGTCGACCCAGTGCCGGATGAACGCGTCGATCGGCAGGGTGCGCGGCACGCCGTCGACGAGCGCGAGCATGTTGGCGCCGAAGTTCGTCTGGAGCTGCGTGTGCTTGTAGAGGTTGTTGAGCACGACCTTGGCGACCGCGTCGCGCTTGAGCACGATGACGAGGCGCTGGCCGGTGCGACCGGACGTCTCGTCGCGGATGTCGGCGATGCCCTGGAGGCGGCCCTCCTTGACGTGCTCGGCGATCTTCTGCGCGAGGCTGTCGGGGTTGACCTGGTAGGGCAGCTCGGTGATGACGAGGCACTGCCGGTTCTGGATCTCCTCGACCTCGACGACCGCGCGCATGATGACCGAGCCACGGCCGGTGCGGTAGGCGTCGTCGATGCCCTTGCGGCCCATGATGAGGGCGCCCGTGGGGAAGTCCGGCCCGGTGATCCGCGCCATGACGGCCTCGAGGGCCTCCTCGCGCGACGCCTTGGGGTTCTCGAGCACCCACTGGGCGGCGGCGGCGACCTCGCGCAGGTTGTGCGGCGGGATCTGGGTGGCCATGCCGACGGCGATGCCGGACGAGCCGTTGACGAGCAGGTTGGGGAAGCGCGCGGGGAGCACGGTCGGCTCGAGCGTCTTGCCGTCGTAGTTCGGGGCGAAGTCGACGGTCTTCTTGTCGATGTCGCGCACGAGCTCCATCGACAGCGGCGCCATCCGGCACTCGGTGTAGCGCGGGGCCGCGGCCGGGTCGTCGCCCGGGCTGCCGAAGTTGCCCTGGCCCTGCACGAGTGGGTAGCGCAGCGACCAGTCCTGCACGAGGCGGACGAGGGCGTCGTAGATCGCGCTGTCACCGTGCGGGTGGTACTGACCCATGACGTCACCGACGACGCGGCTGCACTTGTTGAAGCCGCGGTCGGGCCGGTAGCCACCGTCGTACATCGCGTAGATGACGCGCCGGTGCACGGGCTTGAGCCCGTCGCGCACGTCGGGCAGGGCACGGCTGACGATGACCGACATCGCGTACTCGATGTAGGAGCGCTGCATCTCGGTGTTGAGGTCGATCTCCTCGACCCGGTCGGTCTCACCGGGAGAGCGGTCGTGCATGACCGAGCCCTGCTCGCCCGTGTCCTCGGTGTCCAGGTCGTTCTCGGTGCCGTCGATGTCGTCAGCCATCAGTTCCCTTGTCTCTCAGTGCAGTTCGCACACGGCGAGGTATGCCGTGAAGTCAGTTCGTGGGCCGTGCGCCGGTCCCCGGCGGTGCTGCGTCCGCAGATGTGGTCGAGCTCTCGACCATGGCTGCGGACGCAAGCGGGAGGTGGGCGGACGGCATACGGGTCAGATGTCCAGGAAGCGCACGTCGCGGGCGTTGCGCTGGATGAACGAGCGGCGCGACTCGACGTCCTCGCCCATGAGGACCGAGAAGATCTCGTCGGCGGCAGCGGCGTCGTCGAGCGTCACCTGGAGGAGCACCCGGTGGTCGGGGTCCATCGTGGTCTCCCACAGCTCCTGGTAGTCCATCTCGCCCAGACCCTTGTAGCGCTGGATCCCGTTGTCCTTGGGCATGCGCCGGCCCTTGCTCTGGCCCTCGGCGACGAGGGCGTCGCGCTCGCGGTCGGTGAACGCGAACTCGTGCGGGGCATTGCTCCACTTGATGCGGTAGAGCGGGGGCTGCGCGAGGTAGACGTAGCCGGCCTCGATCAGCGGCTTCATGAACCGGAAGAGCAGCGTGAGCAGCAGCGTCCGGATGTGCATGCCGTCGACGTCGGCATCGGCCATGATGACGATCTTGTGGTAGCGGGCCTTCTCGATCGTGAAGTCCTCGCCGATGCCGGTGCCGAACGCCGAGATGAGCGCCTGGACCTCCTGGTTGGCGAGGGCCTTGTCGAGGCGGGCCCGCTCGACGTTGAGGATCTTGCCGCGGATCGGGAGGATCGCCTGGGTGAAGGGGTTGCGGCCACGCACGGCCGAGCCGCCGGCGGAGTCACCCTCGACGATGAACACCTCGGAGACGGCCGGGTCCTTGGCCTGGCAGTCGCGCAGCTTGCCGGGGAGTCCACCGGACTCGAGCACGCGCTTGCGGGTCGCCTCACGCGCCTTGCGGGCGGCGAGACGCGCCGTCGCGGCCTGGATCGCCTTGCGGACGATCTCCTTGCCCTCGGCGGGGTGGCGCTCGAGCCAGTCGCCGAACGAGTCGGTCATGGCGCGCTGGACGAAGCCCTTGACCTCGGAGTTGCCGAGCTTGGTCTTGGTCTGGCCCTCGAACTGGGGCTCGCCGAGCTTGACGCTGATGACGGCGGTGAGGCCCTCGCGCACGTCGTCGCCGGTGAGGTTCTCGTCCTTGTCCTTGAGCTGGTTCTGCTTGCGGGCGAAGTCGTTGATCATCTTCGTCATCGCGGCGCGGAAGCCCTCTTCGTGGGTGCCACCCTCGTGCGTGTTGATCGTGTTGGCGTAGGTGTGGACCGACTCGCTGTAGGCGGTCGTCCACTGCATCGCGAGCTCGAGGCTGAGCGCGCGCTCGGTGTCCTCGACCTCGATGCTGATGATGTCGGGATGCACCGGGTCGGACTTCTTGCTCGACACGAGGTGGGTGACGTAGTCGACGAGGCCGTTGTCGTAGCGGTAGGAGACGGTGCGCTTGCGCGACTCGTTGCCCTCGACCGCCTCGGCCGCCTCGTCCTCGGAGGCCTCGGCGACGCGCTCGTCGGTGAGGTTGATCGTCAGGCCCTTGTTGAGGAAGGCCATCTGCTGGAACCGCGCGCGGATCGTCTCGTAGTCGTAGGCGACGGTCTCGAAGATCTTGTCGTCGGCCCAGTAGGTGATCGTCGTGCCGGTCTCGTCGGTCTCGCCGACCTGCTCGAGCGGCGCGAGGCGCTCACCGTGGTCGAACTCCATCCGCCACACGTGGCCGAGCTGGCGCACCTCGGCGATGAGCCGGGTGGCGAGCGCGTTGACGACGGACGAGCCGACGCCGTGGAGACCACCGGAGACCTTGTAACCGCCGCCGCCGAACTTGCCACCGGCGTGGAGCTGGGTGAGGACGAGCTCGACGGTGGAGATGCCGTAGGCGTCGTTCATGCCCGTCGGGATGCCACGGCCGTTGTCCTTGACCCGGACACCGCCGTCGGCGAGGAGGGTGACGTCGATCGTGTCGGCGTGGCCGGCGAGGCTCTCGTCGACCGCGTTGTCGACGATCTCCCAGACGAGGTGGTGCAGGCCGCGCTCACCGGTGGACCCGATGTACATGCCGGGACGCTTGCGGACCGCCTCGAGGCCCTCGAGCACCTGGATGGCGGAGGCGTCGTATGCCGCGTCCGCGTCGACCGCGGAGGAGCTGCGTGCCGGTGTGGTCGTCTCGCTGCCGGTCACCTCGGCCGGGGCCGCGGCGGTGTCCTGCGGCGCCTCCTGCCCGGTGGTCTCGGGCGTCTCGATGCTGTTGTCGTCGGGCGTGCTGGGCACGGTGCTCCTTCAGCTGGTCTGGCTCATGCCACGCGCCCGGGACGGAGATTCGCCCTGGGCGCGATGTTCGCCCTCCAGTTTACCCGTCAGTCCTGTCAGCGCACGTCGCTGGAGGCCCGTCAGCGGTGTTTCTTCGACTTTTCACTCCTCTTTCCGACCCGGCATACGGCCCCCACCCCTCTCAGGGCGTCTGGTGGCGTTTTCCGAGGGTTGTGGAAAAGGCGCTCCCACGCACGTTCGTCTGGTTACTCTTCGGCCATGCTCAAGCCGTGGGTCCCTCTGGCGACCGTCCTGTCCCTCGCCCTCACCGCGTGCGGGGTCCTCGAGGGACCGCCCACCCGGCCGGCCGGCTCTGCGGTCAGCTCCTCCACGGCCGCTGGCTCGCCCAGCACGGCGCCGACGCCGACCCCGGACCTCCCGGCCGGGCACGCTTGGCAGACCGTCGACGAGGTCTCGGTGACGTTCGCCGTCCCCGAGACATGGACGGCGATGAACCCCAAGAAGCTCCTCGAGGGTGGCGACACCTCGGCCTTCGACGAGATGGCCTCGAAGATGGGCGTGACGTCGAGGCAGATGATGCAGGCCGTCGGCAACGCCGACCTGCTCATGCTGGCGCCGCCGCGCAGCGGCTACGCCGACAACATCTCGGGGCTCGTCGTGCCGCTCGAGGGCCTGCCCACCGACGCCCAGCTCATGGCCGAGCTGGGCAAGGTGTCCGAGGCCCCCGTGGTCGTCACGCCGGGGGAGTCCCCGGCCGGGCCGACGATCTCGGCCGACTACTCCCTCCAGGTGTCCGGGCGCACGGTGACGGGGCGCTCGCTCTTCGTCGAGACCCAGGACGGCGTCCTCAACCTGTCGGTGTCGGCCCTCGACCCGGCGACGACGAAGGCGGTCGCCGAGACCATCGCCTCCACGATGCACCCGGCCTGAGCCACTCCGGCCTCAGCCGCCCGGGCGTGGGCCGACCCGGCCTGAGCCGCCCCAGGCCCGTTCGAGCCCCGCGAGTCGGAGGGCTCGTCAGCGACCGGTGGTGAAGTAGGTCCAGGTGCCGTCCTCGGAGATGCCGACCCGGTAGCCGGTGTAGCCGCCGTCGTCCTGGCGCATCTTGGTCGCCTGCGCCCGGGTGATGAGACCCGCGCTGACGACCTTGTCCCACTCGGCGTCGCTCTGGGCGAACTGCTCCGAGAAGACCTTGGGCTGGATCGTCCCGTCGAACGCCTCGGTGGGGGCCATCGACAGCAGGATCGCGAGCGCGACGTAGCTCGAGCCGGCCTTGCTCGTGAAGACCGAGGCGGCAGGCTGGTCGCCGGCGAGGCCGGTGGCGTCGGCGCGGGCCAGGGTGACGAGGGTCGCGGCGTCACATGCACGTGCTGCCGTGGAGATCTTCTTGGCCTTCGTCGCAGCGGCGGCCGACATGCCCGCCGTGTTGGCGGGGGCCACCTTCGAGGCCGCACAGGCGGGCGCGGCGGTGCGGGTGGGCGTCGGCGTGGGGGACGCGGTGGTGGGTGTGGGGGTCGGCGTCGGGGTCTGCGTGGGGGTCGGGGTCGGTGTTGCCGTTGCCGTCTCCGTCTCCGGGGTCGGCGTCTGCGACGGTGTCTCGCTGGCGCTCGAGCTCGTCGAGGGGGACGGTGCCGCCGTGGGCTCGTCGTCCGAGCAGGCGCTGAGCGCGAGCGCGGCGAGCAGCAGCGGTGCCACCGTGCGGGTGACCCGGCGGGTGGACAGGACGGAGCCCCGGTGCGTCATGCGGTCACTGTAACGGGAGTGACGGGTGTGACTCCAGAGCGCCGCGGCGCCGGGAAGGACTCGAACCGGTCACGGCCGGTAGAGCTGCACCGACCCCACGGGCTCGAACCCGGCGGCGAGGGCGGCGCGCAGGCTCGCGACGTTGCCGGGCGAGACGAGGGCCAGCACCGGCTCGCCCGCCGGCACCAGCGCACGGGCCTCGCGCACCGTCCGGGTCCCGAGACCGGTCCCACGGGCCGACGGCGCGACCTCGTAGCTCACGACCGCGAGCCCGCCGAAGGACCGGCCCAGCGTGACCACGACGTCGTCGCGCCCCGGCCAGCCGTGCACCGAGACGTCGTCACGCACCTCCGCGGCGTGCACGGCACGCGGATGCTCGACCAGGTCGGGCCGCTCGACGAGGGCGCCGCCGTCGGCGTCACCGCCGGTGCCGGGCGCGACGAGGACGGCGTCGAGCACGTCCACCCAGCCCGTGTCACCGACGAGCCGCGCCATGACCCGCGGGTCGTGGGCGCCGCCGAACCCGTCGACGCCCCACGCGGTGAGGTCGTCGTCGGACACCTCCGGCGGGGCACTCACGGCGGCGTGTCCCGTGAACGCGAGCACGGCATACAGGTCGGTTCTCCACGGCGCGATCCGTTGCCACGACCCGTCGGCGGGGCGGTGCCGGCCGCGCCACGCGTCGACGACGAGGTCGGCGGCGGACGTCACGGCTGGGCGGGACGGACGGACTCGGCGGGCTGGGCGGCGAGGGCCCGCTCGACCACGGACCGCACGTCGTCCGGGATCGCCACCGAGTGCCGCCCGGCGCGGTCGATGTAGACCTGCGCCCACAGCCCGTGGGCCGCGATCTCGTCGCTGCCGTCGGCGAAGAGCCCGAACGCGAAGGTCACGCTCTTGGTGCCGACGCGCTCGACGCGGACCCCGACGTCGACGGGGTGCGGATAGGCCAGCTCGGCATAGAAGCGGCACGACGACTCGGCCACGACACCCAGGGTCGGGGTGCTCGTCTCGTCGGTGCCGGTCTCGCGGATGAGCCACGCGTTGAGGACCGAGTCGAAGAGCTCGTAGTAGACGGCGTTGTTGAGGTGGCCGTACATGTCGTTGTCGGCCCACCGGGTCGTGACGCGCTGGAGCTCGGGGAAGTCGGCGCGGGTGAGGGTGCGGGGGTCGGGGGTGGCGCCGGTCTCCGAGGTCATGCCGCCGAGCGTAGTTGCGCCCCGCTGCGGTTCCACTGATTGCCCTTCCGTGAGGAGCTCGCCGGGGCTGGCCGGAGCTCGCCCTCACGGAAGGGCAATCAGTCGGGGGGTGCGGTCAGGCAACGAAGCCCGGGAGCACCGAGCCGTCGGGCCAGGTCTTCTCGATGTAGGCCTTGACCTCCGGGGAGTGGAGCAGCTCGTCGAGCTTCTTGAGCGCCGGGTTGTCCTCGTCCTTCTTCTGCACCGTGAGGAAGTTGGCGTAGGGGTTGCCCTCGGCCTCCTCGACGAGGATCGCGTCCTTGGTCGGCGACAGCTTGGCCTCGAGCGCGTAGTTGCCGTTGATGACGGCGACGTCGAGGTCGTCGAGCGAACGCACCAGCTGGGCCGGGTCGGTCTCCTTGAACTGGAGCTTCTTCGGGTTCTGGTCGATGTCGTAGACCGTCGCGTTGGTCGCGTCCTTACCGGCCTTGAGCGTGATGACCTTGGCCTTGGCGAGCAGCTCGAGCGCCCGGCCCTGGTTGGACGGGTCGTTGTTGATGCCCACCTGCGCGCCGGTCGCGAGCTCGGAGACGTCCTTGACCTTCTTCGAGTACAGCGCGAACGGCTCGATGTGGACGCCCTCGTAGTGCGCGAAGTCGTAGCCGCGGTCCTTGACCTGCGCCTCGTAGTAGGGCAGGTGCTGGAAGTAGTTCGCGTCGAGCGTGCCCTCGGCGAGCTGGACGTTGGGCTGGACGTAGTCGTCGAAGCTCTTGATCTCGAGGTCGAGCCCGGCCTTGGCGGCGAGGTTGGCGTCGACGAACTCGAGGATCTTGGCGTGCGGCGTCGGGGAGGCGCCGACGACGAGCTTCGTCACGCCCTTGTCGTCGGCCTCGGGACCGCTGGAGTCGCCACCGCCCGCACCACAGGCCGAGAGACCCGTGACGGCGACGAGGGCGAGACCGGCGACGAGTCGGGAGCGGGCCGGGGTGTTCATGGTGGTGTCCTTTCGTGGTGCGGCAGGTTTGCCGCGGGGTGGGGGTGAACAGCGGAGGTATGCCGTCCGCCCAGGTGGGCGGCCGGCATACCCGGTCGTCCTTGACCGGAGAGGGAGGGTGGTGTGGCTCAGCGGTGGTCGACGGCCCTGGCGACGCGGTCGCCGACGACCTGGACGAGCTGGACGACGACGACGAGCAGCACGACGGCCGCGATCATGACGTCGGTCTGGAACCGGTTGTAGCCGTACGACATCGCGGTGGCACCCAGGCCTCCACCGCCGACGGCACCGGCCATCGCCGAGTAGCCGATGAGGGCGATGACGGTCGTGGTCAGCCCGGCGACGATGCCGGGGAGCGCCTCGGGCAGGAGCACCTTGCGGGTGACGTCCCAGCGGGTGGCGCCCATCATCGTCGCGGCCTCGACCTTGCCCGAGCTCACCTCGCGCAGCGAGGTCTCGACGAGCCGGGCGAAGAAGGGCACGGCGCCGACGGTGAGCGGCACGATCATCGCCCGCCAGCCGACGGTCGTCCCGGCGATGAACCGGGTGATCGGGATGATCGCGATCATGAGGATGAGGAAGGGCAGCGAGCGGCCGACGTTGACGACGGCGCCGAGGACGCGGTGCAGGGCGGGCTGGGGGTTGACGCCGCCGGGTGAGGAGTTGTGGAGCAGCACCCCGACGACGACGCCGAGGACCGCGGTGATGAGCGCGGACCCGGCGGTCATGGCGAGCGTCTCCCACAGCGCGGTGGGCAGGCCCTGGGTGATGACGGGGTTGTCGAGCCAGGTCGGGTCGCCGTCGAACCTCATGCCGCCACCTCCGGGTGGAGGCGAGCCTGCTCGAGCAGGTCACGGGCGCGGTCGGTGGTCGTGGCGTCCGCAAGCTCGACGAGGAGACGGCCGACTCGGCGGCCGGCGATCGTCTCGACCGTGGCCGCGGCGACGTCGGCCTCGATGCCCTCGTGGCGGAGCAGCGCGATGATCCCGTCGATCGACCCGACGGTGGAGTCGGGGTGGCCGAGCGCGACCTGGAGCCGGACGAGCCCGTCGGTCGCCGGCTCGACGAGCGGGATGAGCTCGCGGTGCAGGCGGGTGGTCGGGTCGGCGATGACCTCGCTGAGCCGACCCTGCTCGACGACGGCGCCGTCACCGAGGAGGGTCACGGCGTCGCAGATCTCGCGGACGACCGAGGGCTCGTGCGTGATGATGACGACGGTGATGCCGAGACGGTCACGCAGCTCGCGCAGCAGGGCGAGGATCGAGCCGGTGGTGGCCGCGTCGAGCGCCGAGGTCGGCTCGTCGCAGAGGAGGATCTCGGGTCGGGCCGCGAGCGCGCGGGCGATGCCGACGCGCTGCTGCTGGCCACCGGAGAGCTGACCCGGGTGGTTGCCGGCGCGGTCGGTGAGCCCGACGAGGTCGAGCAGCTCGGTGACGCGGGCGTCGCGGTCGGCCTTGTCCCAGCCGGCGACCTCGAGCGGCAGCGCGATGTTGTCGGCGGCGGTGCGCGAGTCGAGGAGGTTGGCGTGCTGGTAGACGACGCCGAACCGGCGACGGGCCGCGCGCAGCTCGGCGCCGCGCAGGGCGGTGATGTCCTCACCCGCGACGACCACCTCGCCCGACGTCGGGCTCTCCAGACCGGTGAGGCACCGGATGAGCGTGGACTTGCCCGCTCCCGACCGCCCGACGATGCCGTGGATCTCGCCCCGGGGGACGGTGAGCGACACCGCGTCGAGGGCGGTGACCCTCGTGCCCCGGGCGTCGAAGACCTTGGTCAGGTCGCGGACGGCGAGGGCCGTCCCTGCTGATGACTGTTCAACCACTGGACAATAAGTAGACGTTATCCTAAGGATAAGCAAATCAGCAGTGAGGATGTCTCAGGGACTGGGCCCGCCTGCGTCTGCGGAATCGGCGCCTCTAGCAGCCGCATCCGCAGACGTCAGCGGTCGGGGTGCGCTGTGGGGGTCGGCGTGGGCGTCGGCGCCAGGGCGGCGTCACCGCTGAGCAGGCTCGGCACGATCCCCGCGGAGATCGAGGCGAGCACCTCGGTGCCGACGGGGTAGCGCACCGAGTGCGGCTGCCACGACCGGACGGTGCGGCCCGACGCGAGCCGGACGGTGTGGAGGATGAACGGGCCCTGGTACTCGACCCGGTCGACGACGGCCGGCGCCCCGGTGACCCCGGCGGCGGGCAGGCGCAGGCTCACCTCGTGGGGGCGGACGACGACCTCGGCGTCGGGCACGTCCTTGCGGATGGTGACGAGCCCGAGCTCGCAGGCCAGCCCACCGTCGACGAGGGAGGCGGGCAGGAAGTCGGCGTCACCCATGAACGACGCGACGAACCGGCTCACCGGGCGCTCGAAGACCTCGACCGGGCGACCCCACTGCTCGACGACCCCCGCGCGCATGACGCCGATGTGGTCGCCGATCGACAGGGCCTCGGTCTGGTCGTGGGTGACGAGGATGGCCGTCGTGCCGGTGGCACGGAGCGCGCTCACGGTGTCGGCGCGCACGCGGGCACGCAGCGACTCGTCGAGCGAGGAGAACGGCTCGTCGAGGAGAACGACCTCGGGGCGGGGGGCCAGGGCCCGGGCCAGCGCGACGCGCTGCTGCTCGCCGCCGGAGAGCTCGTGAGGGTAGCGGTCGACGACGTGCGCGAGGTGGACGAGGTCGAGCACCTCGCGCACCCGGGCGTCCTGGTCGGGGGGGGGCTGCCGGTCGAGCCCGAAGCGGATGTTGTCCCCGACGGAGAGGTGCGGGAAGAGCGCGTGCTCCTGGAAGACGAGGCCCACGCGCCGCCGCTCGGGCGGCACCCACTCGGCACCGGCGACGACGCGGTCACCCACGGCGACGGTGCCGGCGTCGGGACGCTCGAGCCCGGCGACGAGGCGCAGCAGGGTGGACTTGCCGCAGCCGGACGGGCCGATGAGCGCGACGATCTCGCCCTGCTCCACGGTGAGGTCGAGGGCGCTCACGGCAAGGGTCTCGCCGTAGGACTTCGAGACACCCCGCAGGGTCACCGCGCTGCTCACGAGGTCACCTGCCGGTGCGGCTCGGCGAGGCGCACCTGCCGGACGAGGAACCACACCGGGATGATCGCGAGCGCGACGATGAGGAGGGCGGGCAGGGCGGCCTGCTCCCAGAAGTTCTCGTTGGCGAGCTCGTAGACCCACACAGAGACGGTGGTGAAGCCGAAGGGTCGCAGGAGCAGCACGAGGGGCAACTCTTTCACGGCGTCGACGGCGACGAGCACGAGCGCCACCGCGATGCCCGAGCGCGACAGCGGCAGGTGCACCCGTCGCAGGACCCGCAGCGGCGAGGCGCCGAGCGAGAACGCCGAGTTCGTCACCGACGGTGAGATCGTCGCGAAGCTCGCGTCGACCGCCTGGTATGCCGGCGCGAGGAACCTCACGACGTAGCTCGCGAGCAGGCCGATCACCGACCCGGTGACGACGAGCCCCGTGCCACCGGGGACCCCGAGCGCCTCGAGCGAGCGGTCGAGGGCCGCGAAGGAGACGAGGACGCCGATCCCGATGACGGCGCCCGGCACGGCATACCCGAAGGTCGTGAGCTGGGCGGCGGTGCGCGCGAGCCGGCCCCCGGTCATGCGCACCCCGTGGGTGACGAGCAGCGCGAGGGTGACGCAGGCGAGCGCGGCGAGCGCGGCCATGACCGCGCTGTTGGTGAGGTTGGTGGCGAAGCGGCCGGTCGACAGCGACGACGAGTCGGCCAGGGTCGCGGTGACCGCCCACCAGAGGAGCTGGAGCACCGGGAGGACGAACCCGGCCGCGAGGACCGAGGCCGCGGCCGCGAACGCCCACCAGCGACCGGCGCCGGTGAGGACGGTCGGCGAGGCCGGGGGGCGGTGCGAGCCACGTGCGTCGTAGCGGGCGCCGCCGCGCAGCAGCCGCTCACCGGTGAGGACCATGACGGCGAAGGCGAGGACGAGGACCGAGAGCTGGGCCGCCGAGGCGAAGTCGAACGTGCCCTTCCACGTGAGGTAGACACCGACCGAGACGGTGCGGACCCCGAAGTACTGGACCGTCGCGAAGTCGGTGAGCGTCTCCATCATGACGACGGCGAGGCCACCGGCCAGCGCCGGGCGCGCGAGCGGCAGCAGCACCTGGCGGAAGGCCCGCCACGGCGTCGCGCCGAGCATCCGCGCGGCGTCCCACGTCACCTGGCCCTGGCCCCGGAACGCCGCCCGCGCCAGCAGGTAGACGTAGGGATAGAGCGTCAGCGAGAGCACGACCGGCGCACCCATCCAGCCCGACAGCAGCTCGACGACGCTCGACCCGCCGAACACCGAGCGTGACGCATGGGCTGGGCCTCCCGCGGGACCGAACGTCGACAGGAAGAGGAACCCGAGGACGTAGGCCGGCATCGCCAGCGGCAGCACGAGCATCCACGAGAAGAGCCGCCGGCCCGGGAAGTCGTAGGCCGTGACGAGCCACGCCAGACCGACGCCGAGCACCGACGTGCCGAGCCCGACGAGCGCGAGCAGGGCCACGGTCGTGACGACCATCTCGCCGAGGTTGCCCGGCAGCGCGAGGTCGCCCGCGCTCGCGAGCGCCTGGACGAGCACCGAGACGACGGGCACCGAGACGACGAGCGCGATGACCACGACGAGCGCGGACCACCACGGCCGACCCGTGCCCGAGAGCCGGGCCGCGCGGCTGTCGCCGGCGCGCGGGCGCTCACCGGCGTCCGGGCGCCCACCGGCGTCCGGGCGGGCGTTCTCCACCTCGGCGCTCACGCAGGCATCATCCCAGCGCTCCCGGGCGGTCCCACGAGCAGGTCACGCGCCGAGACTCACTTGTAGCCGGCCTCGGAGAGGAGCTTGACCGCCTCGGCGTTCTCGGAGCCGTAGGCCTCGGCGGAGATCGGCATGCGCTTGAACTCGCCGAAGTCGGCGATGAGCGGCTCGGGCTTCACGCTCGGGTTGACGGGGTACTCGTGGTTGCCGTCGACGAACGAGCTCTGGCCCTTGGTCGCGAGCCACTCGATGAGCTGCTGCGCCTTGGCCGGGTTGTTCGAGGTCTTGACGACGCCGGCGCCCGAGATGTTGACGTGCGTGCCGGCACCGGACTGCGAGGCCCAGAACGGCTTGACCTTCATGTCCGGCTTCTTCTTGAGCTCGCGCGCCAGGTAGTAGTGGTTGGTGATGCCCACGTCGCACGTGCCGGCGTCGATCGCCTTGAGCAGCTCGACGTCGTTGGACTTGATGTCCACGCCGTTGGCGACCCAGCCCTTGACCGTGGCGAGCGTCTGCTCGCGTCCCTCGAGCCCGATGAGGCTCGCGACGAGGCTCTGCGTGTAGGCCGAGGTGGCGTCGCGCATGCAGAGGCGACCCTTCCACTTCGGGTCGGCGAGACCGGCATACGTGTCGGTCGGGTCGAAGTCCGCGGGCTTGACCTTGTCGGGGTTGTACATCGTCGTGCGGGCCCGCATCGCCAGGCCGAACCACTGGTTGCCGCTGTCGCGCAGGTCCTCGGGGACGGCCTGGGTGAGCGCGGCCGAGTCGACCGGGCGGAGCACGCCCTGCTCGGCGGCGTTCCAGAGGTTGCCGGCGTCGACGGTCATGAAGACGTCGGCCTCGCCGTCCTTGCCCTCGGCCTTGATCCGCTGGAGGAGCTCGGCGTCGCTGCCCGAGATGAACTCGACGGTGACCCCGGTCTCGTCGGTGAACTCCTTGAACGCACCCTCGAGGTCGTAGTGCCGCGCCGAGTAGATCTGGAGGTCGGCGTTGCTGCCACCGATCCCGAGGACGCCGCACCCCGCGAGGGGCAGGACGGTGGCGGTGGCGACGAGACCGGCGAGACCGGCACGCGTGAGGCGGCGAGAGGGCACAGGGGACTCCTGGGAGGCGGAACGCGGACGATGCATTGTTGCCCAGGTTAGGTAAGCCTGTCCAAATCCCCCTATCATCCTGCGGTGTGACGGCCCGGGTCCTGCCCCAGCACCGCGTCGCCCTCGTCGGGCGGTTGCGGTCGTTCGGCGACGCCGTGGCGCTCACGTGGGCCGGCCGGTCCGGGATGCAGACCCTCTCGTATGCCGGCCTCGCAGCTCGCGTGGACGTGCGCCGGTCCGCGCTCGGGACGACGCCACGGCTCGTCGTGCTCGAGGCGGGCAACGACGTCGAGTCGGTCGTGACGCTGCTCGCGGCGCTCACCGGCGGGCACCCGGTGGTGCTCGCGGCTCCCGGTGGCAGCGCCGGTCTCGTCGAGGCATGGGACCCCGACGTCGTCGCGTGCGGGGCCGAGATCGAGTCGCGGCGCGAGGGGAGTGCGCACGCGCTGCACCCGGACCTCGCCCTCATGCTCTCGACGTCGGGCAGCACCGGCTCTCCCAAGCTCGTCCGGCTCAGCACCGCCAACCTCGACTGCAACGCGGGGCAGATCGCCGACGCGCTCGGGCTGCGGCCCGACGACGTCGCCGCGACGACCCTGCCGCTGCAGTACTGCTACGGCCTCTCGGTTCTGCTCAGCGCCCTCTCGGTCGGCGCCGGGGTGCTGCTCACCGACCTCTCCGTCGTGGACACGTGCTTCTGGTCGGCCTTCGAGGAGTCGGGGGGCTCGATCCTCGCCGGGGTGCCCTACACGTTCGACCTGCTCGACGCGGCCGGGTTCGCGTCGATGTCGCTGCCCCGGCTGCGGCTGCTCACCCAGGCGGGGGGCCGGATGGACCCGGCGGCGGTACGGCGCTGGGTCGCGCTCGGCGAGGAGCGCGGGTTCGACCTGCTCGTGATGTACGGCCAGACCGAGGCCACCGCCCGGATGGCCACTCTCCCCACCCACCTCGCCGCCGACCACCCGTCGAGCATCGGCGTCGCGGTGCGTGGCGGTCGCTTCTCGCTCGCCTCGGTCGAGGGTGCTCCGGTGGGCGTCGGCGAGCTCGTCTTCGAGGGCGGCAACGTCATGATGGGCTACGCCTCGTCGGCGGCTGATCTCGCACGTGGTGCCGAGGTGTCCTCGCTCCACACCGGGGACCTCGCGCGGTTCACCGCCGACGGTCTCGTCGAGATCGTCGGCCGGCGCAGCCGGTTCGCCAAGGTCTGCGGGCTGCGCATCGACCTCGACCGCGTCGAGGCCGACCTCACGAGGGGTGGGCGCACGGCATACGTCATGGACGGCGGCGACCGCCTGCTCGTCGCGGTGACCGAGGACTCCGGTCGGGTCGACGTCGCGGCCGTGCGTCGCGAGGTCGGCGAGCGGTATGCCGTCCCGCGCGCCGCCGTCGTCGTCACCGACGTCGGCGAGGTCCCCCGGACGGCGTCGGGCAAGGTCGACCGTCCGGCCCTGGCCGCACTCGTCGACGCGTTCGGTGAGGGCACCTGCCCCACCCCGGGTCGACTCCTTGCCCGTTCGGGCGAAGACTCGGCTGGCGCACCCGCCCTCGACGGCGCCCGAACGGACAAGGGGTCGGAGGCGGTGCGGGCGCTCTATGCCGAGCTGCTCGACCGGCCCGACGCCACGCTCGACGACTCGTTCGTCACGCTGCGCGGCGACTCGCTGTCCTATGTCGAGGCCTCGGTGCGGCTCGAGGGCCTGCTCGGCACGCTCCCCGAGTCCTGGCACGTCCGGCCGGTGCGTGAGCTCGCCGCCGAGGTCGGTCCCGTGGAGGAGGCGACCTCGCGGTCGACCGGGGCTGCAGCCAAGGGTCGGT
This sequence comes from Knoellia locipacati, assembly GCF_007992835.1. GTDB lineage: Bacteria > Actinomycetota > Actinomycetes > Actinomycetales > Dermatophilaceae > Knoellia > Knoellia locipacati. Next base: position 101,067 of record NZ_BKBA01000004.1, on the reverse strand, counting down.
GGGGTCGGTTTGGTCGATGGGGTCGGTGGCGCTCGCTCGAGACCTCCGTCCTCCTGCGCGGCGTCGCCATCGCCGTCATCGTCCTCACCCACGCCGGCGTGCTCGACGTGCGCGGCGGGGCGCACGTGCTGCTCGCGGTCGCCGGGTTCGCGTTCGCCCGCTTCCAGCTCTCGGCGAGTGCGCGGACCGAGCGGGTGGCGCACGCCCTCGAGTCGGCGACCCGGATCGCCGTCCCGGCCATGGTGTGGCTCGGGGTGCTCTTCCTCGTCGACGAGCGCTACTCCCCGTGGAACCCGGTGCTCCTCACCTCGATCGGTGGCAGCAACGTCCACCCGCAGTGGCGCTACTGGTTCGTCGAGGCAGTCGTCCACATCCTCGTCGGGGTCACCGCGCTGCTCGCGGTCCCGACCCTCGACCGGCTCGAGCGCGCGCGGCCCTTCGCCGTGCCGCTGGGGCTGGCGCTCGTCGCTCTCCTCTTCCGCTACGGCGTCATCGACGTCGGGTCGCACCACGTCAACGGGCGGCCGGCGGTCGTGCTCTGGCTCTTCGCCCTCGGGTGGGCCATGGCCCGCACCCGGGTGACGTGGCATCGGTGGCTGCTCACGGCATACGTGCTCGTCGTCGTCCCCGGCTTCTTCTCGGACCCGGTGCGCGACGCCACCCTGGCCGGCGGGCTCCTCGTCCTGCTGTGGGTGCGGTCGGTGCGGGTGCCGGCGTTCGTCGTGCCCGTCGTCGTGCCGGTCGCGTCGGCCTCGCTCTTCATCTACCTCGTGCAGTGGGAGGTCATGGGCCGGGTCGGCTACTCGCCGCTCGGCGCGGCCGTGGCCATCCTCACGGGGTGGATCGCCTGGCGCGGTGCGAGCCCGGTCATCGAGCCGGTCGCCCGACGGGTCGGCGCCGCGGCCACGCGGGTCCTCACGAGGTCCGGGTCGACCCTCAGCTGAGGATGTCCTGGCGGCGGAAGCGGCGGTAGCCCAGCGCGAGGAACAGCACGGTGTAGAGGGTCGCCCACAGCGCCCCGTGCCGCAGGTCGGTCCAGTCGACCGGACCGGAGACGAGAAGGTCGAGCCACGCCCGTGAGTAGTGCCCCGGCAGCGCCTTGCGCCAGTCGCCGAGTGCGTCGATCGAGTCGAGGATCCCCGAGACGATGAGCAGGACGAGCGCGCCACCGACCGCCGCCAGGGGGGTCTGGCTCCGCACGCCCACCCAGAACGAGAACGCCCCGATGGGCAGGATCATCACGAGGACGTAGACGACCGCCACCGCCATCCGTGGCAGCCACTCGGCCCACGGCAGCTCGCCGCCACCGAGGATGCTGAACGGCTGGGGCCCGTAGGCGAGCGTGCCGACGACGAGCGACCACGCCGGCAGGGCGATGACGAGCGTGGCCGTCGAGAGGAAGCCGATGACGAGCTTGCTCGTGAGCAGCCGGGCGCGCGACACCGGCGCGGTGAGCAGGTAGCGCAGCGAGGCCCACGACGCCTCGGCCGGGACGGGGTCACCGGCGAAGAGCGCGGCGACGATGAAGAGCAGCAGCTCGGCGGAGACGACGAAGGCGAAGACGGTGAAGTTCGGACCACCCCCGGTCGCGAGGTCGACGAGCCGCACGGTGGGGTCGCCCGGGCGGCCGGGCTCGTCGTCGAGCGAGAACGCGGCGACGAGGACGAGCGGCAGCGCGACGACGATGCCGATCATCCACAGCGTGCGTCGTCGCCCGAGCTGGCGCCGCAGCTCGGCCCGCCAGGAGAGTGGCTTGCTCATCGGGCACGCACCTGTCGTAGTCGCTCGACGATCGAGCCGGCCCCGTCGCCGTCGCCCGAGCCGTCGCCCGACGGCCCCTGCGAGGAGGCGATGACCCCGAGGAAGACCTCCTCGAGGTGGCGGCGGCTGCCGACCCCGACCACCTCGGCGCCGGACTCGACGACCGCCCGGACGACCGCCTCGCGGGCCCGGTCGGAGACGACCGTGACCGTGGGCTTCGTGGGGTCGTCGACGACCTCGACCGACCGTATGCCGTCCGCCCCCGCGAGCGCGGCCCGCGCCGGGGCGATCGAGGCGACCGACGCGAGCTCGAAGACCGTGGTGTCCTCGCTCGCGAGGAGCTCGGTGACGGGACCGGCCGTGACGACGCGGCCCGCGTGCATGACGACGACGTGGCTGCAGGTCATCTCGACCTCGGCGAGCAGGTGGCTGGAGACGACGACGGTGCGTCCGGTCGCGGCATACGACTGCAGGATCGGGCGCATCGCCGCGATCTGCGGCGGGTCGAGGCCGTTCGTCGGCTCGTCGAGGAAGAGCACCTCGGGCCGCCCGAGCATGGCCTGGGCGATGCCGAGTCGCTGCTTCATGCCGTGGCTGTAGGTGCGGACGGGGCGGTCGAGGGCCCCGCCGAGCGCGGCGACAGCGAGGGCCTCGTCGAGTGCGGCCTCCTCGGCGGGGCGTCCGGTCGCGGCCCAGTAGGCCTCGAGGTTCTGGCGACCGGTGAGGTGGGGCAGGAAGCCGGGTCCCTCGACGAGCGCGCCCACCCGGCCAAGGACCTCGGACCCGGGGTGGACGGGGCGGCCGAGAACGTGGACCGACCCCGAGTCCGGGGTGATGAGGCCGAGCATCATCCGCATCGTCGTCGTCTTGCCGGCGCCGTTGGGCCCGAGGAGTCCGACGACTTGGCCGCGCTCGGCGCGCCACGAGACGTCGTCGACCGCGCGGTGGCCGTCGCTGTAGGTCTTGACGAGCGAGTCGACGACGAGCGGGATGTCGGCGTAGTCCTCACGCACCGCCTCGCGGTGGCGGCGACGTCGCCGCAGCAGGGCGGCGCTGGTGATCCCGGCGAGCAGGCCGAGGATCGCGCTGGCGAGGGCGAGCGTCTCGGTGTCGCGCTCGGTGGACGACGCGGCGATCCGGCCCTGCGCCGTCGGGACCTCGAGGACGGGGTCGGCCAGCGTGATCCGGTCGGCCCGGGCCTCCCGGGGTGTGGTGAACGAGCTGTCGGTCGAGGTGACGAGCACCCGCCAGCGGCTGCCGGCGGCCATCGACCACACCGAGGCGGGCAGGTCGACCGTGACGTCGGTGGCCTTGCCCGGGGTCAGCGCCACCCGCACCGGGGTCGTGAGAGAACGCTGCTGCACCGCGTCCGTGCCCTCGACCCGCCACATCGAGACGAAGAGCGTCGCCTCGGCGCCCGTCGACGTCACGCTGAGCCGGACGCTCGGGGTGCCGACGACCGTGAGCGACCGGTCGAGGACAGTGCTGTCGAAGGCGGCGGACATGCCGGGCAGCGCGGCGAGCCGGTAGGTCGGCAGTTCGGTGGCGCCGAGCCCGGGGATCGAGGTCATCGAGCTCGGCTGCCCGCCGGGCGGGGTGAGGACGACCGCGGGCCGGTCGGGCCGACGCAGCGGCACCTGCTCGAGACCATCGCGCAGCCCGGGATAGGTGTCGAGGGTCGCGACCGGCGCCGTGTCGGTGCGTCGGGGGATGGGCAGCGAGTAGGTGAACGCGGGCACCGGCAGGGCGTCGGTGCGCGTGCCGGCGAGATAGGTGCGCACCCAGGTGCGGGCGGCGTCCTCGTCGAGGCCGGGGTTGGACGACGCACCGTCGTGGCCGCCGTCGGTCCACCGCACAGCGTGGCGGGTGCCCGCGGTGGCCAGGCCGGCGGCGTTGGCGTCGGCCTGGTCGAGCCCGAAGAGGGTGTCGGACTCGCCCTGGACGAGCAGGGTCGGCGCGGTGACCTCGGCGATCGTGGGCCGGGGGCTGTTGCGGTGCAGCGTCGCGAGCAGTGCCGGGCTCGGCCGACCGGTCTCCGCGGCGTCCTGGAGCTGCCGGCAGAGCGTCACGTCGAAGCGGCCGCACAGCACGTCGGCGGGGGACGTCGCGCCGGCCGGGGTCGTCCCGCCCGTCCCGCCAGACGAGGGTCCTGTCGCGCCCGTCGCCCCGGCCGGGCCGGTCGCACCCGTCGCACCGCCGGCGGAGCCGACACTCGCACCGAAGAACCGCGCGCCCCACAGCTGCTTGTAGGGGCCGGGGTCCGTGCTGCCCTCGGCACCCTGCGGGAACAGCGAAGTGGCCAGGTCGTTCCACGTGATGGCGGCGACGGTGGCATCCACCCGTGGGTCGACCCCCGCGAGCATGAGGGCGAAGGCGCCACCGTAGGACCCGCCCGCCACGGCGACACGCGGGTCACCCGTGCCGTCGCGGCGCACCTCGGGCCGCGACCCGAGCAGGTCGAGCAGGGCCTTGCCGTCGGCAATCTCGAAGTCGGGGGAGTTGAGGTGGATGCGCCCGCCGGAGCGACCGAAGCCGCGCGCGGTGAAGGTGAGGACGACGGTGCCGTCGGCGGCGTACTGCCGCGCCTCCTTGTCCACGGACTCCTTGCTGCCGCCGAACCCGTGGGCGAGCAGCACCGCCGGGTGGGGTCCCGTGCCTGCCGGCAGGTAGAGCCGGGTGTCGAGGCGGACGGCCGTGCCGTCGCTCTCGGGCCCGACGTCGACCATCTGGTCGGTCGTCCGGACCCCCGACTCGGCCGGGACGACGCCCGGTGCGGAGGGTGCGGCGGGTACGGCGGACGCGGGTCCGGCCGGCGCAGCGACGAGCACGAGTGCGGCGAGGGCGGCGACGGCCGCGGACGCGACGGCACCGCGACGACGTTGCCGAGCGAGCCGCTGCATGGCTCATCCTCTCGCGACGACGTCAGGGGTGCGGGCTGTGCCCGCCGCACACCCCACGAACGCTTCGACCTCCTCGGTGGTTCCGGGGGGCGTCGGGTCAGGGCTCGAGGGTCCTGTCGAAGAGCGCGCGCACACCCTCGGGCAGCGCGGGCTCGGGGATCGTCACGTCGAGCGGTGGGGCGTCGCAGCTCACGGCGTAGCGGAACGCGTCGGGAACCATCCGCCCCTGCGCGAGCGCCATGAGGGTCGGGCTCGCGAGCAGGGTGCGCCAGGCGGTGGCGTCGTCGTCGGGCAGCTCGTCGAGGGTCACCGAGCGCTCGCGCACCTGCCCGGCGAACCCGCCCGTGCGTCGCACGAGCAGCTGGCTCGGGCCACCGTCACCCGGGGCAGGTGCAGGCGTCGGCGAGGGCTCGGGCTCCGGCTCCGGCGCAGGCTCGGGAGCCGGGTTGGCCGCCTGGGTGACCCCGACCTCGCGCCACGCGTCGCGCACGGCACGCACCTCGTCGGAGTCCTCGCCGTGGGCCTCGACGGCGGCCACCTCGGTGAGCCCGGCGAAGGTCACGAAGTCACAGTCCGCCTTGATGTCACCGGTGACCGCGGCATACCAGATCGCGCCGGCGCGCTCCCAGGCGTTGCCGCCGAGGGCGGTCGCGACGAGGTGGAAGGCGCGGTTGGCGATGCCGGAGTTGATGTGCACGCCGCCGTTGTCGTCGTCGGTGACGACGAAGTCGCGCATGTGGCCGGGCTGCGGGTCCTTCCCCAGGCGCGGGTCGTCGTAGGCGGTGCCCGGCTCCTTCATCGAGCGCAGCGCGACGCCCTTGACGTCGGGTCCGAGCAGCTCGGCACCGATGAGCCAGTCCGACTCGTCGGCGCTCTGGCCGAGGGCGCGCTGCTTGACGAGGATCCCGAAGACGTCGGAGACGTGCTCGTTGAGCGCACCGGCCTGGTCTTGGTAGACGAGGCCCGAGGTGTACTGGGTGACGCCGTGGGCGAGCTCGTGACCGATGACGTCGAGGCTGCGGGTGAACCCGAGCAGCACGACCCCGTCGCCGTCGCCGAAGACCATCTGCGACCCGTCCCAGAACGCGTTGTCGTAGTCCTTGCCGTAGCGGACGGTGGCGACGAGCCCGAGGCCCTTGTCGTCGAGGCTGTTGCGACCGTATGCCGCGTTCCACAGCTCCCAGGTGGCGCCGAGCCCGTCGTAGGCCTCGTTGACGGCGGTGTCGTCGACGGCCGGGTCGCCCTCGCCCCGGACCTTGGTGCCGGGCAGCGTCGTGCCGCCGGCGGCGTCGTGGACGACCCGGTTGGGCGCCTCTGTCGTGGCGCGGTTGGCGCTGCGACTCACGCGCGGCCGGTCGGGACGCAGCGCGTGCTCGCGGGCGTGCTCCTCGTAGCGGCGCCGATCGAGGCGAAGCGTCTCGCGGGCACGCTCCTCGAGGTGGGGCTCACCCGAGGACGAGAGCGCCTCGAGCAGGTAGGGCGGCACGATCCCGCACCGCACGGCCGGGCGCGGGTCGCTGGTCGGCTGAGGCGTGGGCTCGGTCGTCGTCATGTCCCCATCCTGTGCCAGCCCTCCGACACCCGCACCTCGGCGAGGCACCAGGGGCGCGGACCAGCACGCGCCGTCTCACGCCACCGCGAGGACCGTGGCCGCGAGCGCCAGCAGGGCCGCGGCCTGGGCGGGGCGCGCCGGCCGGTCGGCAGGGTTGGGCCCGCGCACCCGCTCGCTCCACAGCACCAGCGTGACTCCGAGCATGAGGAGGACCCCGTGCGACAGGAGCATCACCGCCATCGCCGGACCGCAGGTGCCGACGCACCGCACGCCGATCGTCCACCCGTTGCGCAGGGCGTCGACGCTCGCCCGTCGTCCGGCCAGGGCCCCCGGCTGCACCGCACCGCACCGGGTCATGAGCCGGCGCCGGGGTGGTGCGACGTGCCAGGCCGCGGCGACGACGAGCACGCCGGCGACCACGCGCGGCCCGGCCACACCGCCCATACCTCCCATGCCGGCCACCCCGGGCAGCACCACCTGCACGACCACGAGCCCGACGAGACCCACCGCGAGCCACGGCGCCGCGTAGCCGACCACGACCTCGGTGACCGTCCGCCGACGGCGAGCCCACAGACCCCCGGCGGCGACCCGGCATACGACGGGGGTGACGAGCGGCAGCATCATCGCCGTCACCATGAGCGACCACAGGAGCCAGCCGCGCAGCAGCGAGCCCTCGGCGTGGTGACCCATGTGCCCGGAGGCGTTGCGCGACAGCGCGACCAGGAGCACGACGGCGGAGAGCGAGACCGACCAGAGCCACAGCGCCGGCCGCCGGTCCGGCCGGGTCACCCGCGACCAGCCGCGGACCGGCAGTGCGAACGTCGTCATCGCGGGCTCACGCGCTGAGCACGACGACGCGCGCCGCGCGCAGGTCCGGGGGCTGCGGCGCACCGGTCGACGCCTCGGCCAGCGCGTCGGTGTCCGAGGGTGCGGGCAGCACCGGCTCGAAGCTCACCGCCACCTGCGCCGGGTCCCACCGCCCCCGGTCGGCGAGGGCGTCACGCACCCGCGTGATCTCGAAGACCTTGGTGAGCCCGGCGCCGCCGTGCACCGAGTCTCCCTTCGACGCCTCGGCCAGCCCGAACGTCGCGAGCCGTCCGGCGAGCAGCTCGGGGTGCTCGGCTCCCGTCGAGCCTGCCGGGAGGTTGACGTAGACCTCGTATGCCGGTGCCGCCGCGGTTCCCGTGATGCCCTCGAGCCGGAGGTACACGCGGGTCGCAGCGGCGGCGTCGGCCTCGCCCAGCCCGAGGTCGGAGGGTTCGCTCAGGTCGACGACGGCGGGTGCCGGCGCGGCCAGCGAGACGTCCTGCGTCGCCCCGACGACCTGCGGCGTGACCCGGCGCCGGGGCGGGGGAGCCTCGGCACCGCCCATCCCGATTCCTCCGTCGGCAGGCGCGTCGGCCGGCGCCGCGCCCGGGGCCGCCACGAAGGTGCTCGGCACCGACAGGTCCTCGTAGGTGTAGCCCAGCGCCTGCGGGTCGAGGACGTCGCCGACCCGGAAGGTGCGGGTCCCACCACCCGGTGCCGGGAAGCGGAACGACGTGCGCAGCCACGCCGCGTCGTCGTCGGGCGGGTTGCGGTGCTCCGGGTCCGCGTCGAGCCACACCTGCCAGAGCCGGTCGAGGTTGGCGTGGTGCAGCCAGAAGATCGGGTCGAGCCCGGCGGTGAAGAACGAGCCCATCCAGCCTTCGCGCACGGTGTTGCCCTGCGCGTCGAAGTCGTTGCCGACGACGACGTGGACGAACCCGTGGGGCGTGTCCTCGATGGCGCCCATCTCCTCGCCGAAGAAGCTCGGCTGCGAGCGCTCGCCCCCACCGAACGACGCGACGCCGGTGTCGGTGGCGAACACCTCGACCTCGAGCGCCTGCGTCACCGATCCGGAGACGTCGGGGAGGGGGTCGCCGCCGTTGGCGAGGACCGACCGGTGCTCGGTGAACAGGGCGTTGTCGGCGCGGGCCTCGCGGAACGCCGGCGGCAGCACCGCGGTGCTCGGGCGGTCGGGGTCGAGGGCGTACCAGTAGGGCAGGGACCAGTCGTCGTCGCCGAGGTGGTGCTGGACGACGGCCTCGAACGTCGCGAGGTACATCCGGTGCCACGGCAGGAAGAACCAGCTGCCGTGCTGGCACCTGCTCCACAGCGAGTTGCTCCGGTCGGCGCGGCCGGTGCGGGTCGCGCGCCCGTGCATCGCCGCCTGGAACTGCCACGACAGCGGGTCGCGCGGCTTGCCGGTCGGCGGGTCGAGGCCGCGCATCCCCTCGACCGCCCGCGCGTAGGCGACGAGGACGTCGGGCCAGGTGCCCTCGTCGTCGGTGCGGGTCCAGACGTCCATCCGCGTGCGTGCCATGTCTCCTCCTCGGTGGGCTACACCTCGATGTCGAGGAACGGCTGGTCGTCCGGGAGGACGCGCACGGTCACCTGCCCGGTATGCCGTGCCTCCAGCCGTCGTGCTTCGTCCAGGGCCGCGCGCATCGCCTTGCGTCGCGGGGGGACGGTCCGCTGCTCGGAGCAGGTGAACCAGACCGTGAAGGGCCGCGGGTCGGCCTCGGCGCGGGTCTCGAGGAGCGTGCGCACGACCGACGGGTTGGGGTTGCCGTGCGCGCCGTCGGCGCAGAAGACGTAGTGCTCCGCGAGGACCCTGCTGGCGAAGCTCGTGCTGAGGTTGTACTCGGAGCCGTGGTGCTGGACCTTGACGAGGGTGCACCAGAACGGTGTGTCCTGGGTGAGGTGGCCGGCCGCGGTGAGGCCCTCGAGGATCTCGTCCTCGGCGGCGTCACCGCTGAGCAGCGCCGTCCGTCCGGCCTCCTCGGCGAGCAGGATGATCGAGGCACAGTTCGGTGCGGTGACCCCGGTCGGGCTGAGGTGCTCGATGAGCGCCGGCGGTCCGGCGTCGTGCGGCTCGGCAGCGGGGGCGGCCGGTGCGGGGGGCGCGGCGGCAGCCGCCGCCTCTGCTGCTCGCGCCACCTCGCGGACGAGGTCGCGGGCCTGCGGTGGCGACATGGGCAGCGAGCTCGTCGCGGTGCCCGGACCCGCACCGCCTCCGGCCGCTCCGCCGGCCGCGCCGGGTCGTGCCCCGGCGTTCCTCGCGGACGCCGGCTGGCGGGCGATCCACGCCCGCCACTCCTCCCGCAGCTTCTTGAGGTGGACCTCGGCCGGGCCGAGGACCTGCAACGCCATGGAGCCGACCTGCTCGACGTGCACCGGTGACCGGAGCAGCACGAGGCCGTGGTCGAACGCCGCGTTGCGGGCGACCGGGGTCTCGTCGTCGGCGAGCCGCAGGAGCGTGACGCCGTCGGCGATGCTCTCGGCGAGGCCGGAGAGCGAGTCGAGTGCCAGCCGGGCCGCGCCGGTCGCGTCGTCCGCCTCACCCGAGGCGAGCGAGAGGGCCTCGGCGGTGTGGGCCGCGAGGGCGGCGACCGGGCCCTCGAGGTCGCCGAGCTGGGCGCGCCACGCGTTGTGCCAGAGCCCGACGACCTTCGGGGGGCGGGGTGTCGGTGGCGCCGGGTGGGTCGGGTTGCCCCCCTCGCCCACCTGGTAGTCGTGGACCTCCCAGGCGGCGACCTCCTTGAGCAGCGAGATGACGCCGGCGATGTGGTCGGCGTCGATGTGGCTCACGACGAGCAGGTCGACCTGCTCCCCGGCGCTCGCGAGGTCGGCCAGGACGGGTCGGGCGTTCTCGCGGAACGGCACGGTGCGGCCGCCGTCGACGAGCACGTGCCGCCCCTCACCGGTGGTGAGCAGGAGGCAGTCCCCGTCGCCGGCGAAGAACACGCGCAGCCGCATCACCTCGCCGCCTTGCGCCGTTCGTCCTTGAGCATCGCCAGGTGCATGTCGGCGAACTCGCGGGTGCGGGTCAGGCAGGACTCGGCGTCGATGACACCGAAGCCGGTGTCGTTGCGCCACCCGAACGTCTGGCCGGGCAGCGGGGACGAGGTCGAGCGCATGATCCCCTGGATCTGCGCGGAGGTCAGCGTCGGCGACACCCCGAGCATGAGCGCCGCGACCCCGCAGACATAGGGCGAGGCCATGCTCGTGCCGGTCATCTCGATCCACGGGAACCGCGCGTCGAAGCCCCGCGCCGCCACGACCTCGGTGCCGTCCGCCGCGATGTCCGGCTTGGAACGGCCGTCCCGGGTGGGTCCGCGGCTCGAGGTGACGTGGGCCGCGCTGTGGCCGAGGTCGGCGTTGGCCACCGAGAGGATCCGGTCGGCGCAGGCGAGAGAGCTGATCATCCGGTCGTCGGTGTAGGAGCCCGGACCGAACGACGACGGGTAGCGCCACTGGTTGCCCGTCCCGGGGAGCCGGACCGGGTCGTCGCGCTCGATCCATGCGTCGAACCTGCCGTCGCGCACGACCACACCGGTGAGGCGCACCCGCCAGCTGCCGGAGGCGATCGGCCCCAGGGACCGGGAGCCGTCGGCCGCGACCTCGCCGAAGAACGGCGAGAGGAGGACCGAGATCCGGTTGAGCCCGTTCGCCGGGTGGTAGGCCTCGTTGTAGATGCTGAGCACGGTGCCGTTCTCGAGGATCTGGTTGCGGATCTTCGAGCCCTGCGCGACCTTCGGGAGCCACGGCATACCGGGTGGTTTGACCTCGACGTCGAAGCGGTCCTGGGGGCCGTACCAGATCTCGAGCTCGTTCTCGGAGACGTCGAGGATCTCCTCGCCACCCACGACCCACTCGAGCTCGTGGCGCAGGCTGGTCGCGGGCAGCGAGCCGCCCGCGTGGATGCGGCCCTTGACGTAGTCGCGGTCGTCGGGCCAGCGCGGCTCGACCTGCCCCGCGTTGCCGGCGGCGACCGAGACGCACCGGCCGCGGGTCGCGAGCGCGTTGTCGATCCAGCGGGCCATCGAGCTCGAGGTGTCGTGGGCGTGCCCGTTGGTGCCCAGGCTGATGTTGATCGAGACCGGCAGCGGGCTCTTGTCGGGGTGACGCTCCTCGCCGAGACGGGCGGCGAGGTCGATGAGGTAGTCGACGGCGTCGGCGATCCGGGTGGAGTCGTAGAAGCTCGAGGCGGCCTCCTTGTCCTCGGGGCGCAGCGCGACGAGGACGCCGGCGATGAGCGCCCGACGGGCGACACCGCGGTTGCCCGCGGCGATCGACGCGACGTGCGTGCCGTGCGAGGCGACCGCCATCTGCGACTGCGGCTCGAGGGCGGTGGCCGCCATGGAGCGCTTGGCCGAGGCCGCGATCGCCGCGTTCATGTGGGTGGCGAGGATCTCGGAGCCGTAGCTCAGGGCCTCGCGGTCGTCGCGCCTCGAGGAGGCCGGAGGCGGACGGGTCACACCGCCCTGGTCCCAGATCGCGGCCCACCGGGTGGTGTCGCCGTCGAGGAAGTCCGGATGGGCGAAGTCGAAGCCGCCGACGTCGATGATGCCGACGAGCACGTCGCTGCCGTCCTTGTGCCGCCGTCGTTCGGAGGCGACCCGACGCGCCGCGCGGTCCGGGGCCTGGGTCTGCGCGCCGACGGCCGGCTCGGGTCCGCGCAGCGACTGGCCCGGCTCGACGTACGAGACACCCGGGATCTGCAGCAGCCGGGCGACCTGACCGGCCGGCACCTCGACCGAGGCCATGTCGAGCTTCCACCGCACCCGGGTCGCGCACCCCTGCACGGCCGCGACCGCCTCGGCATGGGCCACCGGGTCGAGGTCGCGGTCGATCTGGACGAAGAGCGAGAAGCCCACCTGGGTCGGGGTGACGTCCTGCGGCAGGGACGCTGCCAACCGGGCCACCTTGGCCGCGGGCAGGATCCGGATCGACCGGGCCGGCTCGTCGCGGTCGGGCCCCGACGCCTTCGCTGGCTGCGTCGCGAGCGAGACGTTCCCGGGGCTGGCGACCGCGTCCGCCGCGTCCGCCGCGTCCGCCGGGTCCCCCCGCGTCACCGCGCCAGTCGCCACCCACGACCCGGAGCCGCCCGACGGCGAGGCGACCGCGGACATCGCGACCGAGGGGCACTGCTCGGCCCGACCGGCGTTGACCTCGTCGGAGCCACCGAGGAACACGTCGAGCTTGGGGGACAGGCGTGGGTTGAGGGCCCTGACCTCAGCAGGCTTCATGCGTGACCCCTAGCGCCGGCCCCCCGTGTTCCTCGTGGTGTGCGCCGGCAGAGCGACGCATTCTCCTGACAGACCTCGCCTCTCCCACGATGATGGACCTCAGCTCGGCACGGAGAAGGGCGAAACGATGAAAAACATCGTCATCTGCTTCGACGGCACGGGGAACCAGGTCAGGGCCCGCGACAACACGAGCGTCGTGCGGCTGTTCTCGCTCCTCGATCTCTCCGACGCGGCCCGGCAGGTCGGCTACTACGACCCGGGCGTCGGCACGATGGGATCGTCGCGGTCATGGACGCCGTGGGGCCAGGCGACGACCAAGGTCCTCGGGCTCGGGTTCGGCATGGGCCTGCGCGAGAACCTCGGCGAGGCCTACGAGTTCCTCATGCGCCGCTACCAGGACGGCGACGCCATCTACGTCTTCGGGTTCAGCCGGGGCGCCTACACCGCCCGCGCGCTCTGCGGGATGCTCCTCAAGCTCGGGCTGCTGCGCGACGGCGCCCAGAACCTCGTTCCGTATGCCGTGAGCCTCTTCACGGCGCGCGACCCGGACTGGGTGCGGTTGGGTCAGTTCGGAAGTGCGCTGTCCCGCAAGGGCATCGACGGCCGGATGGGCGTGCGGGTGCACTACCTCGGCATCTGGGACACCGTGAAGGCCGCGGGCATGCTCCGTGGCGGTCTTAAGTGGCCCGACACCCGCCAGCTGCCCAACGTCGACCGGATCCGGCACGCGGTCTCCATCGACGAGAAGCGGCGACCGTTCGAGGAGTACCTCGTCCACGACGTCGTCAAGCCCGCGAAGAACGCCCCGCCCCGCTCGCTGTCCGAGGTCTGGTTCGCCGGGGTCCACTCCGACGTCGGCGGGACCTTCGAGGACCACGAGCTCTCGGACATCGCCCTCAAGTGGATGGTCGAGGACGCCGTCGCGTGGGACCTCCTCGTCCGGCCCGAGCCCTATGCCGAAGCGGTGACCGTCGAGCGCGACTACGCCCACGGCCGCGTCCACGAGATGGGCCGCACCTGGGCGCTGCTCGGCTACCGGCACCGCACCGTGCCCGATGACGCCCTCGTCCACGCGAGCGTGCAGGACCGCGTCGCCCGCGACCCGGCATACGCCTCGCGTCTCCCGGCCCGGCACCGCTGGGACGATCCGCAATGGTTCGAACGGAGGGCCCCGGAAGAGCCAGCCGCGACGTCACCGAACTGACCGGGTCGGCGCAGTGCGTCCTGCTCATTGCCCGCCCCCGACGCTGGTCCTAGGTTGCGCTTGGGTGGCGTCGGCCGCAGCCGCTGGTCACGAGGTGTGCCGGGTGACGGCCGCCACCGACGTGGCCACCCATTCGCCCAACGCAAGGGGTCGGACATGTCCGAGACACCACGGCGTGGCGCCAAGAAGGGCTCCGCCAGGAAGAGCACCGCCAAGAAGTCAGCATCGCGCTCGAGCGCATCGTCGTCGGCAGGGTCGTCCGGATCCGGCGACAACCCCGAGCTGATGAGCTCGCCCGAGGTCGGGACCGCGATCATCGCCGGCCTCACCTTCGGGCCCAAGGCCGTCCAGTACTCCGTCGTCGACGGCCGGGCGATGTTCGAGGGCGACATCGACCTCGGCAGCGTCGAGGAGGTCACGGCGGCGACCGAGGCCATGCGGGGTGAGGGCCTCGAGCAGGGCGTCGTCCTCCCCGGCAGCCAGTTCCGCTGGCCCGGTGGGCAGGTGCCCTACGAGATCGACCCGGCGATGCCGGACCAGCAGCGGGTGCACGACGCCATCGCGCACTGGGAGCAGAACACCGTCATCCGGTTCGTGCTGCGCACCGCGGCCAACGCGGCGGGGTTCCCCAACTTCGTCCACTTCATGCACGGCACGGGCTGCTCGTCGCAGGTCGGCATGCGTGGCACCGGACGCCAGGACATCTCGATGGGCACCGGCTGCGACGCCGGTCGCGGCATCCACGAGATCGGGCACGCGGTCGGCCTCTGGCACGAGCAGAGCCGCGAGGACCGCGACCAGTTCGTCACGATCCACTGGCAGAACATCCAAGCCGGCCGGGAGCACAACTTCAACCAGCACATCGTCGACGGTGACGACGTCGGGGCCTACGACTACGGCTCGATCATGCACTACGAGCGGACCGCGTTCTCGAGCAACGGCCAGGACACGATCACCCCGACGAGCCCCCCGACCGCGCAGATCGGGCAGCGCGTCGCGCTGAGCCAGGGCGACCTCGACGCGGTGGCGTCGATGTACGGCGCACCCGGAGGCCTCAAGCCCAAGAAGAACCTCGACGACGGCGGTGGCGTCGGCAAGTTCAAGAAGTTCCGCGACGACGGCGGCGGCGGCAAGACGCCGTTCACCGACCCTCCGCAGTCGCTCAAGAAGCTCCGGGACGACGTGCCCAAGCAGCCGTGGACGGACCCGATCAAGAAGTTCCGCGACGACGTGCCCGGCGGCGGGATCAAGAAGGTCGTCGACGACCTCCCCATCGACCCCGGTCCGCGCTTCCCCCGGCCCCCGATCTTCCGCGGCCTCTCGCCGTTCCTGCTGTCGACCGGTCACCACGCCGACGTCGGCGCCGCGGCGCAGGGCGGGATGGGCGCCGATGCCGAGGCGGTGCTCGCCGAGGCCTTCGGTGCGGCGACTGCAGCGGTCGACGAGGCCCGACGCAACGTCGTCGCGCTCCAGACCGCCCTCACCTCGGCCACCTCGGAGCTCGCGCGAGCCCAGGAGGGCTACGACGCGGTCGTCGCGGCGATGCAGTCGCTCGGCTGACGTCGTGATCCTGCTCGTCTCTCACGACGAGGACGACCACCTCGCCCCGATGCTCGCCGAGCTGGCGAGCCTCGGGAGCGAGGCCGTCGTCGTCGACACCTCGGGCCTGCCCGGCAGGGTCGCCGTCGCGGCCGAGCACGGGCCGCAGGGCGACCGGCGACGGCTCCGGCTGGCCTCGGGCGACTGGCTCGACCTCGACCGTGTCGGGTCGGGGTGGTGGCGCCGGCCGCTGCCACCCCCACCCGACTCCCGGATCACCGACCCGGCCGAGGCGGTGTGGGCGGCCAACGAGACCTACGAGGCGCTGGCCGGCTTCTGGGACGGGCTCCCGATCGCCTGGGTGAGCCCGCCCAAGGCCATCGAGACGGCGATGATGAAGACGTGGCAGCTGCCCGCGGCCCGGGCCGCAGGACTCGAGATCCCCCGGACCCTCGTGACGAGCGACCCCGGCGAGGCTCGGGCGTTCGTCGACCGGCTCGGGCTGGGACAGGTCATCTGCAAGGCCTTCTCCGCCACCGAGGAGCACTGGCGCGAGACCCGGCGGGTGGGGCAGGCGGAGTACGACCTGCTCGACCGCGTCGAGCTCGCTCCCGTGATCTTCCAGGAGCTCGTGCCAGCCGAGGTCGACCTGCGCGTCACGGTCGTGGGGGAGGAGGTCTTCGCTGCGGCGATCCACAGCCAGGAGCTGTCGTACCCGCTGGACTTCCGGATGTTCCTCGACTGGGGCGCCGGTGTGCGGATGACGGCGACGACCCTGCCCGACGACGTCACGCAGTCCCTGCTCCACCTGCTCAAGGCGGCGGGTCTGCGCTACGGCGCCGTCGACATGCGGCGCACACCCGACGGTCGCCACGTCTTCCTCGAGGTCAACCCCGCGGGACAGTGGAGGTTCGTCGAGGAGGTCACCGGCCAGCAGGTCACCAGGGCCATGGCCCGGCTGCTCACCGACCTCGACGCGACACGGCACCCACGCACGGCCCCCGTCACGGCATGCTGCTGAAAGTCGGTCACCGCCCGGACCCCGGCCCACCCCACGAAGGAGCATCCATGGCCACCGTGCACGTGCAGATCGAGTGGCCCGACGGCGCACCCCTGCCGGAGGACCCGTGCGCCCGCGTCACGGTCGAGGACGTCACCGACCTTGACGCCGCCTCGACCGTTGTCGCCGAGACCGTGCTCGAGGACCTCGACCCGACGGCAGGGCCGGCGACGACGTCGCTCGAGGTGCCCGAGGTGGACCCGGCGTCCGACCTCGTCGTGCGGGTGCACGTCACCCAGCGGGACCGTCGGGGAGGACCGGTCGCGGTGGGTGACCTGCTCTCGATGCAGGCAGACCCGGTGCTCACCCGGGGGCACGGCGCCACCGTCGTGGTCCGTCCCCGCGTCGTCGGCGGCTGACCCTGCGTCTGACCCTGCGTCAGCCGTAGGTGTCGCGCGGGCCCCGACCGTCCTGGACCCGGCGAGCACCGCGCGACCACGACGGCGCGCTCGGTCCGACGACCCGGATCTCCCTCACCGTGCCCTCGCCCACCTCGCGGGTCAGCGAGGCCATGAGGGTGTTGGCCATGAGCCGCAGGTTGGTCGCCCACGCCGTCGAGTCGGCCCGGACGGTGAGCACCGAGTCGACGAACTCCACGGGCTGGCAGTGCTGGGCGACCTCGGAGCCGACGATCGAGGGCCACCGCCCGATGACCGAGCCGACGGCGACGTCGACCTTCCACCCGCGCTCGCTCACGAACGCGTCGAGCTCGTCGCCGAGCGTCTGCGGGTCTCGGCCACCGCGCCGCCCCTCGCCACCGGTGCCGCTGCCGGGCATGTCCTTGAACCGCCGTTTCGGCTTGACCCCCGGCCTCAGCCCGCGCGCCCTCGCCGCGGCGCGCGCCCTCGAGAGCGCGTCGGCCGGCGCCGACTGGAGGTCCTCGGTCGTTTCACGTGAAACGAGCTCGTCCGGCCCGGGGCGCCCGTCGGTCACGCCGCCACCGTGGCTCACCCCCGAACCCGCCTGTGCCGCAACCGGATCCACGTCGTCACTCACGCGCGGTCACCTCACCCAGGGTCACGGCATACGTGCGCCCGCGCAGCTCCGGTGGGACGTCGGCCTCGACGGCGGCAGTGATGAGGACCTGCTCGCAGTCGGCCACCATCGCCGCGAGGCGTTCACGCCGACCTGCGTCGAGCTCGGCGAAGACGTCGTCGAGGATGAGCACCGGGTCGTCCCCGAGGTCGTGCCGCAGGAGGTGGTATGCCGCGAGCTTGAGTCCCAGCGCGAAGCTCCAGCTCTCGCCGTGGCTGGCGTAGCCCTTGGCCGGCAGCTCGCCGAGGGTGAGCACGACGTCGTCGCGGTGCGGGCCGACGAGGGTCACGCCGCGCTCGATCTCCTGCGCACGGACCTCGGCGAAGGTCTCGAGCAGCTCGGCGTGCAGCTCGTCGAGCTCGGGCACCTCGCCGTCGGCGATCCGCGCCGCCATCGCCTCGCGCAGGGACGACCGGTAGGCCACACGGGCGTCGGACTGACCGGCACTCACCTCGTCGTAGGCCTTGCCGAGCAGCGGGGCGAGGTCGCGCAGCAGCCGCAGCCGGGCATAGAGCAGGGGAGCGGCCACCTGGGCGAGCTGGGTGTTCCACACCTCGAGGGTGTGCAGGGCGCTCTCGCGCTCGGACACCGTGTCGGACCCCTCGACGGGGCGACGCTGCTTGCCCCGTCCGCGCAGCACGGGGGCCGCGGACTTGAGCAGGGCGTTTCGCTGCTTGAGGATCCGGTCGTAGTCGCCGCGCGCACCGGCCCACCGCGGCTGGCGCGCGACGAGCAGGTCGTCGAGGAACCCCCGTCGCTCGGAGGGGTCACCCTTGACGAGGGCGAGGTCCTCGGGGGCGAAGAGCACCGTGCGCACCTGGCCGAGCACGTCGCGGGTGCGCGTCAGTGCCGACTTGTTGAGCCGCGCCCGGTTGGCCCGGCCGGGGTTGATCTCGATCTCGACCATCGACTCGCGCCCGTCGCGGACCACCGCACCGCGGATGATCGCCTGCCCGGCACCGAACCGCACGAGCGGCGCATCGCTGGACACCCGGTGCGACGACAGCGACGCGAGGTAGCCGATCGCCTCGACGAGGTTGGTCTTGCCCTGCCCGTTGAGCCCGACGAACGTCGTGATGCCCGGCTCGAGCGGGAGCTCGGCGCTCGGATAGCTCCGGAAGTCGCCGACGGTGAGGTGCCGAACGAACACCGAACCCGCTCAGGCCTTCTTTGCGGCGCGCTTCCGCGTCGACGCGGTGCCCGAGGTCGGGCCGCTGGCAGCGCCGGTCGCCCCCGAGCCGGACGACGGACCGGCGGACGCAGCCTGGCGACCCTTGGACGCGGCCTTGGCAGCGCTCTTGGTCGGCTTCTCCTTGGCGGCAGCCTTGGCCTTGGCGGTCTCGGCGGACTTCGGCCCGGCCTGGGCCTCGGTGCGCAGCTTCTCGCCCTCGGCGGTCGTCATGACCTGGTGGCCGCCGAACTGGCCGCGCAGGGCGGCGACGGCCTGCATCGTCGGCGAGGACTCCTGGCGGGAGGCGAACCGGGCGAAGAGCGACGCCGAGATGACCGGCATGGGCACCGAGTTGGCGATGCCCTCCTCGACGGTCCAGCGACCCTCGCCGGAGTCGGCGGTGTAGTCGGAGACGTCCTCGAGCTCGGGGTTGTCCTCGAGCGCCTTGACCATGAGGTCGAGCAGCCAGGAGCGGACGACCGTGCCACGGCTCCACGCCTTGAACGACCCGGGGACGTCCTTGACGATGTCCTTCTTGGCGAGCAGCTCGTAGCCCTCGGCGTAGGCGTGCATGAGGCCGTACTCGATGCCGTTGTGGACCATCTTGACGTAGTGGCCGGCGCCGATGTCGCCGGCGTGGACGAAACCCTCGTCGCGCGGACCCTCGGGACGCAGCGCGTCGAAGATCGGCATCGCCTTGGCGACGTTGGCCTTGGTGCCACCGACCATGAGGCCGTAGCCGTTCTCGAGGCCCCAGATGCCACCGGACACACCGCAGTCGAGGTAGCCGATGCCCTTGGCCTTGAGCAGCTTCTCGTTCTCGATGTCGTCGGTGAAGCGGCTGTTGCCACCGTCGATGACGAGGTCGCCCTTGTCGAGCAGCTCACCGAGCTTGGCGACGGTCTCACGCGTGGGGTCGCCGTGGGGGACCATGACCCAGACGGTGCGGGGCGCCTCGAGCTTCTTGACGAGCGCGGCGAGGGTCCGGACGTCCGAGACGTCGGGGTTGCGGTCGTAGCCGACGACCTCGTGACCGGCGCGGCGGATGCGCTCGCGCATGTTGCCGCCCATCTTGCCGAGCCCGATGAGTCCCAGTTGCATTGCTACCCCTTCGCGTACGGAGAATTCGTGCCGGTCGTGTGCTCGTATGCCGTGTGCTCCCGACAGCGGCCCGCGTGGCGGACCCGGGTGCTCGTCAGGCTACGCCCGCTCAGCTCGCGAAGCGCACGGGCATGATGACGTAGCGGTAGCTCGTGTCCGCCTCGCCGTCGACCTCGGCCTGTCCGCTGAGCACGGCCGGGCGTGAGGGCTGGGTGAAGGACAGGCGGCTGAAGTCGGTGCCGACGGCGCCGAGCCCGTCGAGCAGGAAGCCGGGGTTGAACGCCACCTCGATGTCGGGACCGGTGAGCGTGGCCTCGACGGCCTCGCTCGCCTGGGCGTCCTCGCCGGTGCCGGCCTCGATCGCGACCTGGCCCTCGGTGAAGCGCAGGCGGACCGGGGTGTTGCGCTCGGCGACGAGGGCCACGCGCTTGACGGCCTCGACGAGCTCGGCGGTGTTGATGACCGCCTCGGTCTCGGAGGACGAGGGGAAGATCGAGCTGACCTTGGGGTACTCGCCGTCGAGCAGGCGCGTCGTCGTGCGGCGCGAGCCGGCCTCGAAGCCGACGAGCCCGTCGCCACCGGCGGCGGAGCCGAGCGCGACGTCGATCGAGCCGCTGGCACCGAGCGAGCGGGCCGTGTCGGCGAGGGTGCGGGCCGGCACGAGGACGATGTGGCTCGCGGCGCTGTCGGTGGGGTTCCAGGTGAGCTCACGCATCGCGAGGCGGTAGCGGTCGGTGGCGAGCAGCGTCATCTTGTCGCCCTCGATCTCGACACGGACGCCGGTGAGGATCGGCAGGGTGTCGCCGCGGTCGGCCGCGACCGACACCTGGCTCACGGCCTGGGTGAAGACGTGGCCGTCGATCGAGCCGCTGGGCTCCGGGGAGGCCGGCAGCGTCGGGTAGTCGTCGGAGGGCATCTGGAGCAGGCTGAACCGGCTCGAGCCACACGTGACCTGGACCTTGGAGCCCTGCACCTCGACGTCGACCGGCTTGTTGGGCAGGTTGCGCGAGATGTCGGCGAGCAGGCGGCCGAGCACGAGGACCGTGCCGGACTCGCTGACCTCGGCCGGGACGGTGAGCCGCGCGGAGACCTCGTAGTCGAAGGCCGACAGCGTCACCGTGCCCTCGTCGCTGGCCTCGAGCAGGATGCCGGCGAGCACGGGGACGGGCGGACGTGCAGGAAGTCCGCGAGCCACCCAGGTGACCGCCTCGGCCAGGACTTCACGCTCGACGCGGAACTTCACGGCATACCGACCTAACTGAAGAAAAGAGGTGCACGGGGTGGAACGACAGGAACGACGCGCACGGACATGGCCCGGGAACGCGGGAAGCATGACCCTAGTGCACGAAGGTGCGCGGGGTCACCCGAGTCGGAATGTGTCATTTCGTCCGGGTTTGGCTCGGGGTTCCACAAGCAGGTTCTCGGGGCAGGACAGGAGATAGATGGATCTCGTCAGGTTTGTAGGAGGTGTGGATTCTGTGGACAACCTGCCATTCATGCAGGTCAGGGGCCCTGTGTCGCCGGTGGACGAACGGTGGACCCGGTGTGGAGCGTCGTGCCTCGCCTGTTGACGCCCGGTATGCCGTCCGCTCCGGTCCACCGGAACGACACCGTCCGTCCACTCCCCCAGGGGTGGTTGTCCACAGCTGTCCACAGGGTGCTGGGGATGGAGGGTTTGTACAACGTCTGGGAATCGCGAGTTGTCCACAGAGTTGTGCACAGCCCGTGGATGGTGCGCGGAACCACCCAGGCGGATCAGCCCCAGGTGACGAACGGGTGTCGCCACACCCACAGCTGTGGATGGCCCTGTGGACAACCGGTCTGCCTGTGGACGGGCGAGCGGGTCGGGTCAGCGCGACTGCTGCTTGATCCGGTTGGTCAGCTCGGTGACCTGGTTGTAGATCGCGCGGCGCTCGGCCATGAGCTGGCGGATCTTCTTGTCCGCGTGCATGACGGTCGTGTGGTCGCGGCCGCCGAACTGCTGCCCGATCTTGGGCAGCGAGAGGTCGGTGAGCTCACGACACAGGTACATCGCGATCTGGCGGGCCGTGACGAGCACCCGTGAGCGCGACTGGCCCTGGAGGTCCTCGAGCGTGAGCCCGAAGTAGGCCGCAGTCTGCGCCATGATCGTCGCGCTCGTGATCTGGCTCGAGCTGTCGTGCGGGATGAGGTCCTTGAGCACGATCTCGGCGAGCGAGATGTCCACCGGCTGCCGGTTGAGGCTGGCGAAGGCCGTGACGCGGATGAGGGCGCCCTCGAGCTCGCGGATGTTGGTCGTGATCCGCGAGGCGATGAACTCGAGCACGTCGTCGGGGACGCTGAGGCGCTCCTGGGCGGCCTTCTTGCGCAGGATCGCGATCCGGGTCTCGAGGTCGGGCGGCTGCACGTCGGTCATGAGGCCCCACTCGAACCGGCTGCGCATGCGCTCCTCGAAGCCGCTGAGCAGCTTCGGGGGGAGGTCGCTCGTGATGACGACCTGCTTGTTGGCGTTGTGGAGGGTGTTGAACGTGTGGAAGAACTCCTCCTGCGTCTGCACCTTGCCCTGGAGGAACTGGATGTCGTCGATGAGGAGCACGTCGACATCGCGGTAGCGACGCTGGAAGTTCGCGGCCTTGTCGTCACGGATGCTGTTGATGAAGTCGTTGGTGAACTCCTCGGAGTTCACGTAGCGCACCTTGACGTGGGGGAAGAGGTTGCGGGCGTAGTGCCCGATGGCGTGCAGCAGGTGGGTCTTGCCCAGGCCGGACTCGCCGTAGATGAAGAGCGGGTTGTAGGCCTTGGCCGGTGTCTCGGCCACCGCGAGGGCGGCGGCGTTGGCGAACCGGTTGCTCGCGCCGATGACGAAGGTGTCAAAGGTGTACTTCGGGTTGAGCCGGGTGAGCTCCACCTGCTCGGGGACGGCGGCGCCGGGCCGCGGGCGCAGCGCGCCGGGTGACCTCGTGTGTGCCGTGGCCCGGTCGGTGCGGGCGGCGTTGTGGTCGTCGTCGTCGTCGACCAGTGCGATCCCGTCGAGCTCGGCGCGGCGCTCGGCGCGGCGCCCGTCGGCGTCACCGGGCCCGCCGGAGGGGACGGGGTCGGCCAGGTGCGGTGCCCCATGGGGCACGTCGTCGGCGATCGGGGCCGGCGGCTCCTGGACGGGGATGTCGCCCAGGCTCTGGTCGACCGTGACCGCGAGACGGACCGGGTGGCCGAGCTGGCTGCTCAGGGTCTCGGTGACCCGGTCGCGCAGCCGCGTCTCGACGATGTCCTTGGTGAAGTCGTTCGGCACGGCGATGAGCACGGTCTCGTCGAGCAGGCCGACGAGCTTGGCCAGCGAGAGGAAGGCGCGCTGCTGCACGGGGATCCCGTCGGAGTCCAGCGCGTCGAGCGTCGTGCGCCAGATCTGGTCCATCCCCACGTCCGGCACCTGACCACTCAACCTTTCGACGTTCTCCTCGTGCGACCCCGGGGATGTTTCCACAGAGTTGTCCACAGACTGTGGGTATGCCGAAAGACGCTAACAAGGGGCATCCCACGCAGCAACCTGCCGGGGCCCTCGATCACAAGGTGCGCACAGAATTGCCCGCGTGTCGTAGGCCGATCCACCCCTCGTGAGGTGAGACCATAACCGTTTTGGCGCAAATGTGAAGACCCTCGGCGCGAGTTTGACCCGGATGCACGCTCTCCCGTACCGTTGACAGGCCTGTTGCGGCGGCCAATGCTGCCTGCCCACAGCCCCAGAACCTGCACCACCCTGACAGCCCCAGACCCTGCGGATCCCGTCCGTGGAGGTCGTCTCGTGAAGAGAGATTTCCGTGAGCAAGCGTACGTTCCAGCCCAACAACCGTCGCCGGGCCAAGACCCACGGCTTCCGTCTGCGCATGCGGACCCGCGCCGGCCGCGCCATCCTGGCTGCCCGTCGCCGCAAGGGTCGCGCCGAGCTCTCCGCCTGAGGCCTCGGTGCTGCCGGCGCCGAACCGACTGCGTGAGCGGTCGGACTTCGCGTCGGCGATCCGGGCCCCTGGTGCGACGCGAGCGGGATCGAGGATCCTCGTGGTGCACGCCAACGTGACCGACTCTCGTGCGGGACTTCCGCCGCGGGTCGGTTTCGTCGTGTCCAAGGCCGTCGGCAACGCCGTGGTCCGCAACCGCACCAAGCGCCGGCTGCGCGCCGCCGTCGCGAGCCAGCTGCCCGGCATACCGGCGGGGGTCGACGTCGTGGTCCGCGCCCAGGCCGCGGCAGCCTCCGCGACGTTCGCGGAGCTCTCCGAGGCCCTGAACCCGTTGTTGCACAAGGTCGTTCGCCGTCTCGAGGCCGCCAGATGAGCGTCGGACAGGTCGCAGCCAAGCCCCTCGTGTGGCTCGTGCGCGCCTACCAGCTCGTCCTCTCGCCAATGCGGCCGGCCACCTGCCGCTACTACCCCTCCTGCTCCGCGTATGCCGTGACCGCCCTGACGCGCTACGGCCTGCTCCGGGGAACCTGGCTCACGATCCGTCGGTTGGGCAGGTGCAACCCCTGGTCGCCCGGCGGAGTCGACCACGTGCCGGCCCTGCCCGGACATCCCGACGACGCTGACCTCGTCGCTCGTCACATCCCCCACGAGACCACCACCTGACCCACAC
Source organism: Knoellia locipacati (assembly GCF_007992835.1). GTDB lineage: Bacteria > Actinomycetota > Actinomycetes > Actinomycetales > Dermatophilaceae > Knoellia > Knoellia locipacati. The sequence goes on along the minus strand of NZ_BKBA01000004.1, from coordinate 77,089 downwards.
ACCCGGTTCCACCGTGTGGGCCCACTCCGGCCGAGACGCCGGAACTATCGAAGGACAGCATGGGAGACTTCTTCAACAGCCTGCTCTACCCGATCGAGCTCCTGGTCGCGTGGATCATGTACGGCTTCCACCAGGCATTCACCACGATCGGCCTCGACCCGGCGTCGGGCCTCGCGTGGGGCCTGTCGATCATCGGGCTCGTCATCGTCATGCGTGCCGCGATGATCCCGCTGTTCGTCAAGCAGATCAACGCCTCGCGCAAGATGCAGATGATCCAGCCCGAGCTGCAGAAGATCCAGAAGAAGTACAAGGGCAAGACCGACCCCGAGTCCCGCCAGGCGATGACCCAGGAGACGATGGCGCTCTACCGCCAGGAGGGCACCAACCCGTTCTCCTCGTGCCTGCCGATCCTCGTGCAGTCGCCGTTCTTCTTCGGTCTCTTCCGCGTGCTCAACGGCCTGCAGGGCATCTCCGAGGGCACCAAGGACCCGATCGGCCCGATCACCAAGGCGGTGGCGTCGCAGGCCGAGTCGGCCACCCTCTTCGGGGCGCAGCTCTCCGACAAGTTCATCGGTGCCGAGACGACGACCACCAAGATCGTCACGATCCTGCTCATCGTGCTCATGTCGGCGACGACGTTCACGACGCAGCGCCAGCTCATGACCAAGAACATGCCGGCCTCTGCACTGGACAACCCGTTCGCCAAGCAGCAGAAGCTCATCATGTACGTCATGCCGGTCGTCTTCGCCGTCTCCGGCGTCAACTTCCCGATCGGTGTGCTGCTCTACTGGTTCACCACCAACGTGTGGTCGATGACCCAGCAGTTCTACGTCATCCGCCGGATGCCGGCCCCCGGCTCGGCTGCCGAGAAGGCGCTGCACGAGCGGCTGGCCAAGCGCGGCAAGCCGATCCCCGGCGAGGCCGAGCGCAAGGCCCGTGAGGCGGCCGAGGCCGAGGAGGCCGCGGAGCGCACCCGTCAGCGGGTGCAGCCCAAGGGCAAGAAGCGTGCGAAGAAGAGTGGCCCCGGGTCGACCCCGGCGAAGGCCAAGCAGACCGACAACTGAACCCCACCCCCACCGCATCAGGGCTCTGACCTGCGACGATGCGGCCCGGACCGGCCAACGAGGACGTCGGCCGCCACGAGAGGAACCACCCATGAGTGAAGTGACCGACCAGGCTGTCGAGCCGGTGAAGGTCGACGAGAGCGACGTCTCCGTCGAGTCGGCGGAGGAGCAGGCCGAGGCCGAGGCGACCGCGGACGCTGGTGCCGAGCGCACCCCCGCCGCCCCGGCGGACCTCGAGAAGGAGGGTGAGGTCGCAGCCGACTTCCTCGAGAACCTCCTCGACATCTGCGACCTCGACGGCGACATCGACGTGGACATCGACGGCGACCGCGCCGCCGTGGCGATCGTCGACTCCGAGGAGGGGCGCGTGCCGCGTCGTCTCGTCGGTGACAACGGCAAGGTGCTCGACGCCCTCCAGGAGCTCACCCGTCTGGCCGTGCAGTCGGCCACCGGTCACCGCAGCCGCCTCATGCTCGACGTCGCCGGTCACCGCTCCGGTCGCCGCGCCGAACTCGTCGAGATCGCCAAGGAGGCCATCGCCTCGGTCAAGGAGAGCGGCGAGAAGTCGTCGCTCGAGCCGATGACGGCGTTCGAGCGCAAGGTCGTCCACGACGAGGTCCTCGCTGCCGGCCTGTCCTCCGAGTCCGAGGGCGTCGAGCCGCGCCGTCACGTCGTGGTCCTGCCCGCGTGAGCGATGTTTCACGTGAAACGGTGACGGACCCCGAGTTCGTCACCACCCCGCCAGCCGCACCTTCGGGTGCGGCTGGCGTGTTCGGGGACCGTCTCGGGTCGGCCAACCAGTTCGTCGAGATCCTCGCGGACACGGGCGTGAGCCACGGGCTCATCGGCCCGCGCGAGGTGCCGCGCCTGTGGGAGCGCCACGTCCTCAACTGCGCGGTCATCGAGGACGCCTTCCCGCAGGGCGCGAAGCTCATCGACGTCGGCTCCGGCGCCGGCCTGCCCGGAGTGGCACTCGCCCTGGCTCGGCCCGACCTCGACATCCACCTCGTCGAGCCCATGCAGCGCCGCACCGAGTGGCTGTCGGCGACCGTGGCGCAGCTCGAGCTGGCGAATGTCACGGTGCACCGCGGCCGGGCCGAGGAGTTCGTCGGCGTGCTCTCGGCGCCGTGGGTGACCGCACGGGCCGTGGCGCGGATCGCCAAGCTCGCGCGCTGGTGCGTCCCCCTGCTCGACGGCCGCGGGACGGTCGTCGCCATGAAGGGCCGCTCCGCCCAGGAGGAGCTCGACAGTGATCGGCGCGAGCTCACGAAGCTCGGTCTCGTCGAGTCCACCCTCTCCGAGCACGGCACAACGGTCCTCGAGGAGCCCACGCTCACGCTGGACCTGACGTTCCAACCGAAACAGCGCGTCACCAAAGGCAAGAAGAAGCGCTGACTAGTTGCCGCGTGAGGAAGGGCGCCCACGCGCCGGCAGGGAAGCAGGAGGTGCGTCGCGGTCGATGTTTCACGTGAAACATGCTCATGGGGGCAGGTGACTGGGGGAGCGCAGCAATGACGGATCGCCGCTGGCTGGGTCTGGCGGGAGCGCGCAGCGCGGTCAGCGCGCAAGCGCGGATGGGACTACGGCGATCCGTTGTTGGGGCGCGACCTACGCAAGCCACATGGACGTCAGGCGGCTGGACGTGTGATCGCTGGCGAGCGCGGGAGGATGGTTCGACAGAGGCGCGTGGGGACATGTTTCACGTGAAACGTTGCGCTGTGGGCGGAACTCCGTCGATGGCGCGCCGGGCGGTTTGGCGTGTCGGGGGGTGCCGGGGTTGGATTGGGTCTTCTTGACCGACGAGTGTGAGGTGGATCCCGACGATGGCAGTCGAGACCGAACGCCGCGTGACCCCGGGTCTGGGCTTTCCCGCCCTTCCTGGCACCGAGACCTCCCCGCTCGGGTGGCCCGGACCGGACGGCGTGTTCCGTGGTGATGTTTCACGTGAAACGTCCGCGGGTGAGGATGGAACCGATGTCGACCACGGGGGCGCCCCCGCCGCGACAAACTCGGAGCACGGGTCAGGTGGGTCCGGAGACGCCACGACGACCTCCGCGCCGGCTGTCGGGTCCGACGCGGAGCCGGACGTGGCCAAGGGGGAGACGGACCTGCCCGAGCCTGCCTCAGACACCGACGTCCTCCGTCAAACCACGGCGTCCTCGGCAGGGCTCAGCGAAAGCGCTGAGGACGCCGTAGTGGCATCCGCGGATTCGGCTGCCGCCGTTGTTTCACGTGAAACACAGGTCGACACTTCCACACGCTCCGCTGCAGGGACCGGTGGGGGCGAGCGGGCCGACAACGGGTCCATGGCCTCTGTTTCACGTGAAACGGAGCCGACCGACGCCGAGCGCGCCGCCGATGCCCTGGCGAACGTCGCTCGCGAGGCGCACGAGGACGTCGCCGATCTCCCGGTGGCCGGTGCGGACACGCCGCTGGCCCAGGCCGTCGCCGAGGATGCCCGCAAGCGGATCACCCTCTCCGGTCGGGAGCTCCCTCGCCCGGCGCAGACGCGCGTGCTCACCGTCGCCAACCAGAAGGGTGGCGTCGGCAAGACGACGACGACCGTCAACGTGGCCGCCGCCCTCGCGCAGGCCGGGGCCACGGTGCTCGTCATCGACCTCGACCCGCAGGGCAACGCGAGCACGGCCCTCGGGATCGAGCACCACGCCGAGGTGCCGAGCATCTACGACGTCCTCGTCGACGGCGACCCGATGAGCAAGGTCGTCCAATCCTGCCCGGACATCCCGGGCCTGTTCTGCGCGCCGGCCACCATCGACCTCGCCGGCGCGGAGATCGAGCTCGTCTCGCTCGTCGCCCGCGAGACGCGTCTGCAGAAGGCGGTCACGGCATACCGGAACGAGCTCGCCGAGCGCGGCGAGAGCCTCGACTACGTCTTCGTGGACTGCCCGCCCAGCCTGGGGCTGCTCACGGTCAACGCGTTCGTCGCGGCGAGTGAGGTCTTCATCCCCATCCAGTGCGAGTACTACGCGCTCGAGGGACTCTCGCAGCTCCTGCGCAACATCGAGCTCATCAGAGACCACCTCAACCCGACGTTGCACGTGTCGACGATCCTGCTGACGATGTACGACGGCCGGACCCGGCTGTCGGCCCAGGTGGCCGAGGAGGTCCGGACCCACTTCCCCGACCAGACGCTCAAGGCCACCGTGCCGCGCTCGGTGCGCATCTCCGAGGCCCCGAGCCACGGACAGACCGTCATGACCTACGACCCCAACAGCAGTGGCGCCCTCTCCTACCTCGAGGCCGCCTCAGAGATGGCCGCGCAGAACGCCGCCGAGAACAGCGAGGACCGTTCATGAGTGACAAGCGACGTGCCCTGGGCCGCGGCCTCGGAGCCCTCATCCCGCCGGGCGGCGGTGGCGGCGCGACCCGACCGACCGATGTCTTCTTCAAGGAGCGCACGGAGCCCGTGGGTGCACCGGCCGGCTCGGTGGACACCGTCGAACGACCGGCCGACGCCGCGGCCGACAGCTCCCCGGTGGCCGAGCCGACGACACCGCACACACCCGACGAGACCGCATCCGTGCAGGTCAGCGACTCGGGCGCGTCCGCTGACGCCACGCAGACGCCGTCCAGGGACGCCGTCGACGGCTCCGACCTCGTCGCCGTCCCCGGTGCACAGTTCGCCGAGCTCGACCTCGACTCGATCCGGCCGAACCCGCGTCAGCCGCGCACCGTCTTCGACGAGGACGACCTCGCCGAGCTCGTCCACAGCATCCGCGAGATCGGTGTCCTCCAGCCGGTCGTCGTGCGTCGCGTCCCCGCCGACGCCACCGACGTGCCCGAGGGTGTCGAGTACGAGCTCATCATGGGTGAGCGCCGGTGGCGCGCCAGCCGCGAGGCCGGCAACGACACGGTCCCGGCCATCATCAAGGCCACCGAGGACGACGACCTCCTGCGGGACGCGCTCCTCGAGAACCTCCACCGCAGCCAGCTCAACGCGCTCGAGGAGGCGGCGGCCTACCAGCAGCTGCTCGACGACTTCGGCTGCACCCAGGAGGAGCTCGCCGGGCGCATCGGGCGGTCGCGACCGCAGATCAGCAACACCCTGCGGCTGCTCAAGCTGCCCCCGATGGTCGCTCGCCGCGTCGCCGCCGGGGTGCTGTCGGCCGGGCACGCTCGCGCCCTGCTCGGTGTCGGTGACGGCGCCGCCATGGAGCGGCTCGCCCAGCGGATCGTCGCCGAGGGCCTGTCGGTGCGTTCGGTCGAGGAGATCGTCTCGCTCGGTGTCGAGGACGAGAAGCCGGCTCGGCGCCGGCCGCGGGCCGGTGGACGCCACCCGCAGCTCGACGACATCGCCGCCGGTCTGTCGGACCGGCTCGAGACCGGCGTCGGCATCACGCTGGGCAAGTCGCGCGGCAAGGTGACCATCGACTTCGCGTCCGTGGAGGATCTCAACCGGATCCTCGACGCCATGCACCTGCGCGACTCCGTCTGACCGAAGGCTCACGCGCAAAGTGCGGATCAGCCCAATCGGGTTGTGGCACAACGGTTTTGAGCCGACGAACGACGAAGCGCCGGTCCGACGGACCGGGGCTTCGTCGTGGGGTTCTCGTCAGGCGAGGAAGGGCTCGAGCTCGCGCAGGAGGGCGGGCTTGGGCTTGGCGCCGACGATCGTCTTGACGATCTCGCCGTCCTTGTAGACGTGCATCGTCGGGATCGAGGTGATGCCGAGCTTGCCGGTGATGGACGGGTTCTCGTCGGTGTTGAGCTTGACGACGTCGATCTTGTCGGCGTGGTCACGCGCGATCTCCTCGAGCACGGGCGCGATCGCCTTGCACGGGCCGCACCAGGGCGCCCAGAAGTCGACGAGGGTGACCTTGGAGTTCTTGACGACGTCGGCGTCGAACGAGGCGTCATCGGTGGTACGGGTGGCTCCCATGGCGGGGGTCCTTCCTGGGTTGGTGCGGATCAGGTCTGCGGGGTGGGGGGCGTGAAGCCGGTCAGGGGGCGATGAGGGCCGCGTCGGGGGCGGGCGCCCCGGCGTGCTCGGCCTCGGCGAGGAAGCGCTCGGCGTCGAGCGCCGCGGCGCAGCCGGAGCCGGCGGCGGTGATGGCCTGGCGGTAGGTGTGGTCGACGAGGTCGCCACAGGCGAACACGCCCTCGATGTTGGTCAGGGTCGAACGACCCTGCACGAGGACGTAACCCTCGCCGTCGAGACCGACGCGGGTGCCGTCGGTGGTCTCCTTGAGCAGCTCGTTGCGGGGGTCGTGACCGATCGCGATGAACAGGCCGGTGACGTCGAGCTCGCTGTCGGCGCCGGTGACGGTGTCGCGCAGGGTGATGCCGGAGAGCTTGTCGCCGCCACGGATGCCGACGACCTCGCTGTTCCAGGCGAACCGGATCTTGTCGTTGGACAGGGCGCGCTCGGCCATGATCTTGGAGGCGCGCAGCTCGTCGCGGCGGTGCACGATCGTCACCGAGCGGGCGAACTTCGTGAGGAAGGTGGCCTCCTCGACGGCGGAGTCGCCACCACCGACGACGGCGATGTCCTGGTCGCGGAAGAAGAACCCGTCGCAGGTCGCACACCACGAGACACCGTGGCCGGAAAGGCGCTTCTCGTCGGGCAGCCCGAGCTCGCGGTAGGCCGAGCCCATCGCGAGGATGACGGCGCGGGCGCGCCACGTGCGACCCTCGCCGTCGACGACGGACTTGATCTCGCCGTCGAGCGAGACCGAGGTGATGTCGTCGGTGACGAGCTCGGCGCCGAACCGCTCGGCCTGCGCGCGCATCTGCTCCATGAGGTCGGGCCCCATGATGCCGTCGCGGAAGCCCGGGAAGTTCTCGACCTCGGTGGTGTTCATCAGGGCGCCACCCGCGGTGACCGCACCCTCGAAGAGGACCGGCTGGAGGTTGGCGCGGGCGGCGTACACGGCGGCCGTGTAGCCGGCCGGGCCGGAGCCGATGATGATGACGTTGCGCACGTCCTGGCCGTCAGTCGTGTGGGCGGGGGAGCTCACGAACACCGTCCCTTGTGTCTGTCATGGTGAACCACCGCTACATGCGGTGGTCTCGATTCAACTGATCCTAGGCGCTGGGGATTCCCGACACACCGCCCGACCCGCGGTCAGGGCAGCTGGATCGGTCCCGCGATGAGTGACGGGTTGCCCAGGGTGCAGTCGCGACCCACGGCGTATGCCGTCCGCCCACCGTCGCGGGTCACCACGAGGACCGCGGCGGGGGTGGCGTCGACCAGGGCCAGGTCGACCCGCGCGGCGGCGTTGCGGGGGAGTCCGAGGGCCACGAGGCAGGAGCGCACACCGATCTCGGTGCCGATCGGGCCGATCCCCGGGGACTCGGCCGTGAGCGGCGCCGTGGGTGCCGCCGCGCTGTCGCGGTCGACCTCCGTGGCGAGACCACCGGCCGTGTAGGTGCGTCCTGACTTCGTCACGACGACTTGGCCGGTCTGCACCGGGCCCGCGGCGGACCGACCGTCGTTGTCGCTGCCCGACTGGGGGCCGGACTCGTCGCCGTCGGTGGGACCCTCGGCCCGCTGGTCGGCCGGGCTCCCGCCCGCGGACGAGTCCGCTGTCGTTCCGGACGAGGCCGAGTCGCCACCGGAACCGAGCAGACCCAGCTGGTCGGACGCGACCGCCCCACCGCCGAGCAGCACCACGGCGGCCACCGCGGCCCGGGACCCGTTGCGGGCCCACCACGAGGGTCGGGGAGCACCGTGCGCGGACTCCGTTCCACGTGAAACGGCGCGCAGTCCGTCCTCGCGACTCGTGCCGGGCCGTGCCTCAGGCAGGGGCAGGTCGGCGAGCGAGGACTGGATGCGGGCGACGAGGTCGTCGGGCATCGGCCCCGGGTCGGGGAGGCCACGGAGCAGGGCACGCATCCCCGTGGGGTCCGTGTCGTCGTCGGGCGTGCTCACCACCATCTCCTCCGGTCGCGGTCTGCGGCGCCGGCGCAGCCCCGCGGGGCACGCCGAACCGCATCAAGGGCTCGTGGGTAGGACGTCACGACTGCCCCCGAGGTTCCCGGGGGCCGTCGTCGACACGGGACGGGCCCAGCAGGGCGGCGAGCGCCTCACGGCCGCGTGCACACCGTGACTTCACCGTGCCCACCGCGACGCCGAGGACCTCTGCGGCGTCCGCGACCGGCATACCGTGCATGTCCACGAGAACGAGGGCGAGCCGCTGGTGCTCCGGGAGCCGTGCGAGGGCCGCGCGCACGTCGAGGCCGGTCTCGGCCTCGCCGTGGCGGTCGTGGGCGTCGATGACGTCGAGGTCGGCCACGTCACCGGCGCGGCGCAGCACGTCGCGCTCGCGGCGCAGGCGGTCCAGGCAGGCGTTGACGACGATGCGGTGCAGCCACGTGGAGACCGCGGCGTCGCCACGGTAGGACTCCGCGCGCCGGAAGGCGTTGACGAACCCGTCCTGGACGCAGTCGGCGGCGAGCTCACGGTCACCGGTGGTGCGCACGGCGACCGCCCAGAGACGGTCACGGTGGCGGCGGAAGAGCTCGCCGAAGGCGTCCGGGTCCCCGTCGACGTGACGGGCCATGAGGGCGCGATCGGGTGCGTCCTCGAGCCCGGCCATGTCAGCTCTTGACCTCGACCTCACCGAGGATCGCGCGGTAGCGGCCGTTGCCGTCCTGGCTGAGCTTCGTGAACCAGACGATGACGTACTGGCCGGTGGTGCCGGCCTTGACCGGGAAGGTCACGGTGCCGTCGGCGCTCGCCTTCGTCCCGACCTTGACGGCGCCGGTCAGCGACTTGTCCGCGCCGATGTAGACCTCGACGTCGGCGCGGTTGCCGAGCGTCAGCGAGATCTCGCGGGCCGCGACGTTGGGCCCGAGGTCGACGACCACGCCGACACCCTGCTTGAGCCCACCGAGAGCAGCGGACGAGTAGCCCTCGGACTGCCAGGCGGTCGAGGGGTCGCCGTCGAAGACGCGGGGCGCGCGGGTGCCGTTCTCGCGCCCGTCACCCTGGGGGTCGAACCCGTCGGCGGCGAGGATCTGGAGCTTCTCGCCGCTCGAGTTGGGTGTGGCGCCCGTCTTGGCGGGGGTCGGGCTCTTGGTGGCGGCGCCCGCGGAGGCACTGGCCGCACGGTTGGGCACCCCACCGAAGTCGACGTTGGTCTTGGAGCCGATCTGCATCACGCCGTAGATGCCACCGATGAGCGCGACGACGAGGAAGGCCGCGACGATGGCCAGTGCGACCTTGGACTCGTCCTTGGTGAGCGGCTCGGCGGGGACCAGGGGCGCGGGGGGCTCGAGGAAGGCGTCGCTGCCCGTGCCGGGGCGCACGTGGTCGCCGTCGTCGGTGAGCCCAGGTGCGTTGGGCGCGGTGATCCGCTCGTGGAACCCGCGGCGCTCGGCGGCCTTCTCGGCCGCGCGCTCGCCGACCTGGCGTCCGAGCGACCCGACGCGGGACCCGGCCCGGCTCATGGCCTCGGCGACGGCTGATCCGGCGCCCGCCATGGCAGCACCGGCCGCCGCAGCGGCTGCGGCCGCCGTGGTGGCGGCGCGGGGTGCCGCGTCGCCGTCCCCCGACGGGTCGGAGCCCACGGGGCCGGCCTCGGCGCCCGTGGCGGTGGGCTCGGGGACCGTCGAGGAGGGACGGACCCGCGGCAGCTCGGCCGTGCTGTCAGCCGGCGGAGGAGTGGCGCCGGCGCTCGCCGCACCGGTCACCGGGATCGCCTCGGTCGGCGCCGAGGTCGAGGTGGGGCGCTGGAGCACCCGGGTGGGCTCGTCGTCGTCCTCGGTCGGCGCGTCCTGCGCGTCCGGGCCGGCCAGCGGCTCGGAGTCGGGGTCCGCGCCCGTCGACGGGTCAGGCTCCGGGGCCGTCGTCGGGAGCACCTCGGTCGAGGCCTGCGGCGTGAGGGCAGCGGGCGTGAGGGCAGCGGGCGCGAGTGCTGCGGGTGCCAGCGCCGCGGGAGAGAGCGCCGTCGGCACCCGGGGGTCGACCGCAGCGGTCGTGGCGATCGTCGAGCGACCGGCGACCTGGCGCGAGGGCCACGGGGCGATCTGGCGGGCGAAGTCGCCCGGCGACGTCGGCCCCTGGTCGTCGCCGAGGGTGAGGCGGCAGAGCGCGTCGAGGTCGCGCGGCACGCCGGCGGCGATCTCGGAGGGCGCGGCGACGCCACCGAGGACACGCGGGGCGGAGCCGAGCGACGTCGCTCCGGGACCGGGCCACAGACCGGTGAGGCCGGCATACGTCAGCGAGACGACACCGATCGCGTCGCGACGGGAGGCGTCCTCGGACTCGACGTCGTCGAGCTCGACGATCGCCGCGCTCGTGGCCACGCCACGCAGGCGGACCTCGCCGTCGACGGTGCGCAGGACGTCCTCCGGACGCAGGTCGAGGTGGTGCAGGCCGCGCTGGCGGGCAGACTCGAGGGCCGTGGCGACCTCGCCGACGATGCGGCGGACCTCGTCGGCGGGCAGGCCACCGTCGTGCACGAGCTGGGCCAGGGATCGCGAGTCGGCCACGTCGCTCTCGATGACCCACGCGACGCCGCGCTCGCGACCCGCGTCGAGGACGCGGTGCAGGGTGGGGGTGTCGAGCCCGGCGGCGCGGCGCCCGGCGTCGAGGACGGCACTCGCCCGGTGGTCGCTGTCGGGCAGGCAGAGGACGACCACGGAGCGGCCGAGCGTGGTGTCGTCAGCGGTCCACCGCTCGCACCCGTGGCGTTGCTCGATCCTGCGCTGGGTGGTGTACCGCCCGTCGAGGGTGGTTCCGGGTCCGACGCCCTCCAACGGGTGCCCCTTCCGATCGGTGTGTCGACCATCCTAGGTGGGCCGTGGGGCGAAGCCGGGCTCAGTCTCCGGCGAGCCGCTGCCAGGCCAGACGGGCGATGCGACGCTCGTTGGGGAAGGTCAGGTGCCGGTGCGCGTCGCGCAGCGGGAACCAGGCGACGTCGATGGCCTCGTGGTCCGGGTCATTCTCGATCGTGAGGTCCCCACCCACCGCCTCGAGGAGGTAGTGGTGGACGTACTTGTGGATCCGTCGCTCGCCGACCGCGAACCAGTAGTCGATGGTGCCGAGCTCGATGAGGACGTTGCCCTGTATGCCGGTCTCCTCCGCGACCTCGCGCGCTGCGGTCTGCGGGAGGGTCTCGGCGCCCTCGATGTGTCCCTTGGGCAGGCACCACTCGACGCGTCCGGCCCGGTTGCGGCGGGCGATGACGGCGATCCGGGCCTCACCGTCGTGGACGTCGACGACGATGCCGCCGGCCGAGCGCTCCTCGACCGCAGGCAGCCGCCGGGTGACCCGGGGTGGCTCGGCTGCGGCATGGCTCATCTGGTCACTCTAACCACGTCGTCACCACAGGGACCGGCCCGCGGCGGCTCGCCTCCCCACCGGCGCGGGGCGACCGTGCGGGCCCGGCCGTATGCTCGCCGCGTGCCCCTCGACATCGACGGCGACCTGTTCGACCTCGCCACGTCGCTGGCGGGTCTGCTCGGGGCCCCGGTGACGATCGAGGACCGCGACACCATCGTCATCGCCTTCTCCGGCGGCAACCAGGACGTGGACGACGCGCGGATCAGCACGATCCTCGGGCGCCAGGTGCCGGTGCGCTACCGGGAGGCCATCGCCGCCACGGGGGTCTTCGAGCGGCTCCGGGTCTCGGACGAGGTCATCACCGTGGACCTGCCCGAGGAGGACATGGTGGCGCGCGCCGTGGTCGCGGTGCGCGACGAGGGCCACCTCGTCGGGTCGATCTGGGCGGCGATCCCGCAGGGCCCGAGCCGGGCCCAGTCCGACACCCTCGTCGCCGCCGCCCCCCAGGTCGCGAGGCGGCTTCGGGCCGAGCGGGACCTGGCGGACCGGGGCCGCCGCGAGCGCACCCACCTCGTCACGACGCTGCTGGCCGGTGGTGACGCCGCCGACGACGTCGCCTCCGACCACACGATGACCGGCCAGTGGGTGGCGGTGTCGATCCGCGGACCCGAGGCGGTGCGCCGGGCCCTCGGGCCGCTGAGCCTGCACCTGTCGGCGGTGGCGCCCGCCGCCCTCTGCGCGGCCCACGACCGCGGGATCCTCGGTGTCATGGCGGCCGAGTCCGCCGGGCGCATCCTCGGGGACTTCCTGCGCCGCTTCGGTGGTGGCGAGCAGCTCGTCGTGGGCATCGGGACCCCCGCCGAGGCGGGCGACCTCGCCGAGTCGCGTCTCGTCGCCGACCAGGTGGCCGAGGCGCTCTCACGTCGTGGCCGCACGGGGGTGGTCGCCACGCTCGAGGACGTCTTCGCCGACGTCCTCGTCGACCGGCTCGACGGCTTCCTCAAGCGCCACGGAGGGTCCAGCCCGCTGGCCAGGCTGCGCGAGCACGACCGGGTCCACGACAGTGGGCTCGTCGACGCGGTGCGCGCGTTCCTCGACGCCGGGGAGGTCAGTGGGGCCGCGCAGGGGCTGACCGTGCACCCGAACACGGTGCGCAACCGCCTGCGCAAGGCGCGCGAGGCGTGCGGGGTCGACGTCGGGGACCCCGCGACCCGGCTGGCGCTCATGGTCGACCTGCGGTCGGTGCGCTGAGCCACGGCGTCCCGCGGACCGATGCCGGGGCCACCCGAGTGCCGGACGCAACCTCGCCGTTGGCCGATCCCACAACGCCGCGCTTGCACGGGTGGCGCTTCGGGCACAGACGGCGGCTCCGTCGCTGACCACACTTGGGAGGCATGGCACAGCATCCTCAGCACGTGGTCGTCGTCGGCGCCGGCATCGTGGGTCTCTCCACCGCCTGGTACCTCCAGGAGCAGGGCGTCACGGTCACCGTGCTCGACGCCGACGGTGTCGCCGCCGGCTCGTCGTGGGGCAACGCCGGCTGGCTCGCCCCCGCCCTGACCCTGCCGCTGCCCGAACCCGCCATCCTCAAGACGGGCATCCTCGCGACGCTCAAGCCGGACTCACCGGTCTACGTGCCGGTGCGGGCCGACCGCCGGCTCGTCCAGTTCCTCGCCGGCTTCGCGCGCCACTGCACCTCCGGTCACTGGAATCAGGCCATCGAGGTCTTCAACCTCGCGAACGCCGGCGCGCTGTCGGCCTACGACGAGCTCACCGGGCACGAGGGCACCGGCCGGGTGGAGGAGCCCACCCTCGACGCCGAGCCCTTCCTTGCCGGGTTCGTGAGCGAGGCCGACCGCTCCGTGCTCGTCGAGGAGTTCCGCCACGTCGCCGCGACCGGTGGCCTCACCGACTTCGAGCTGCTCGACCGCGACGACCTGCACACCCTCGCGCCCTCGCTCGGCGACGCCGTGACGCACGGCGTGCGCCTCAACGGCCAGCGCTACCTCAACCCGGGCCGGTTCGTGCACGCGCTCGCGGACGCCGTCACCGCCCGTGGCGGCGAGATCGCCACCGGCGCCCGCGTCACCGACGTCAGCCAGCGGGGCCCCGAGGTCCGCGTCACGCTCGAGAACGGCGAGTCCGTCGTCGCCGACTCGGTCGTCCTCGCGAACGGCAGCTGGGTCGGAGGGCTCGCGCGAGCACACGGCATACGCAAGCTCGTCCAGGCCGGACGCGGCTACAGCTTCACGGTTCACCCTGACCAGGTGCCCACAGGACCGGTCTACTTCCCGACGCAGCGGGTCGCGTGCACGCCGCTCGGCAAGCCCGAGGAGGGCCTGCGGGTCGCCGGGATGATGGAGTTCCGCAGCCCCGACGACCCGCTCGACCCGCGCCGGGTCCAGGCCATCGTCGACGCCGCCACCCCGATGTTCACCGGTGTCGACTGGTCGGAGCGCCACGACGAGTGGGTCGGCTCGCGCCCGTGCACCACGGACGGGCTGCCGCTCGTGGGAGCGAGCCGCTCGGACCGGGTCTTCGTCGCCGGCGGCCACGGCATGTGGGGCGTCGCGCTCGGACCGCTCACCGGCAAGCTCCTCGCCGGGGCGATGACCGGCACCTCCAGCGCCGGCGACCGGGCCCTGCTCACGGCCTTCGACCCGCTGCGGAAGTAGGGGCCAGCGCACCACGGCGGGCGGGGGCCCGCCGCGGCGACACCTACTCTTGTTCCTCGTGTCACCCTCTCCGCCCCCCGCCGCTCTCATGAAGCAGGCCGTCGCTCGTCTCGCGCCGGTGCTGCCGCTGCTCACCGACCTCGGCACCCGCTTCACGCAGGCGGGCCACGAGCTCGCACTCGTCGGCGGGCCGGTCCGCGACGCCTTCCTCGACCGGACGCCGCCGGACCTCGACTTCACGACGAGCGCCTCGCCCGACGAGACCGAGGCGATCCTGCGCTCCTGGGGCAGCTCCACCTGGGACATGGGCCGCGAGTTCGGGACCATCGGCGCCGTGCGGCGTGAGGGCGGCAGCGAGACCACCGTCGAGGTGACGACGTACCGGGCCGACGCCTACGACGGGGTGACCCGCAAGCCCGTCGTCGCGTTCGGCGAGTCCCTCGAGGACGACCTCGTCCGTCGTGACTTCACCGTCAACGCCATGGCCCTGCGCCTGCCCTCGCTCGAGTTCGTCGACCCCCACGGTGGGCTCGACGACCTGCAGGCCGGGCTGCTGCGCACCCCCTCGACCCCCGAGGTGAGCTTCGGCGACGACCCGCTGCGGATGATGCGGGCGGTCCGCTTCGTTGCGCAGCTCGGTCTCGTCCCGGCTCCCGAGGTGTATGCCGCGATGCAGGAGATGGCCTCCACCATCGGGATCGTCTCGGCCGAGCGGGTGCGCGACGAGCTCGTCAAGCTGCTCATGGCGCCGCGGCCCCGGCCCGGTCTCGAGCTGCTCGCCGAGAGCGGCCTGGCCTCTCATGTGCTGCCCGAGCTCCCGGCCCTCCAGCTCGAGGTGGACGAGCACCACCGCCACAAGGACGTCTACGTCCACTCGCTCATCGTCCTCGACCAGGCGATCGCCCTCGAGGGTCCGGTCGACGGCCCCGAGGAGTCGGTGCCCGGGCCCGACCTCTGGCTGCGGCTCGCCGCGCTGCTCCACGACATCGGCAAGCCCCCGACCCGACGCTTCGAGGCCGGCGGGGGTGTGAGCTTCCACCACCACGAGGTCGTCGGCGCCAAGATGACGGCCAAACGGCTCAAGGCGCTGCGCTTCGACAAGGACACCGTCAAGGCGGTGGCGCGTCTCGTCGAGCTGCACCTCCGCTTCCACGGCTACGGCGACGGACAGTGGACCGACTCCGCCGTGCGCCGCTACGTCACCGACGCCGGGCCGCTGCTCCAGCGGCTGCACCGCCTGACCCGGGCCGACTGCACCACCCGCAACGTCCGCAAGGCCCAGCGGCTCTCGCGCACCTACGACGAGCTCGAGGCCCGGATCGACAGGCTCCTCGAGGCCGAGGAGCTCGGCGCCGTGCGGCCCGAGCTCGACGGCAACGAGATCGCGGCAGTGCTGGGGATCAGCCCCGGACCCGTGCTCGGCCGTGCCTACAAGTACCTCCTCGCGGTGCGGCTCGACGAGGGGCCCCTGGGCAAGGAGGCCGCCACCGAGCACCTTCTGCGCTGGTGGTCCGAGCAGCCCGAGTCGACGTAGCCACGGCCCGATCACGCCCGCCTAGGTCCCGCAGAACGCGGGTTAGAGCACTCGTTCTGCGGGACCTAGGCTGCGCTCATGCCCGCCGCGCAGTACAACGACCACAGGAACCGGGAGCTTGCGGTCGGGCTCGGTGCGCTGGTGCTCACTGCTGTCTTGGCCTGGCAGCTCACTCCATGGGTTCTGCCCGTCGGCGCGGCGCTGGGTGCCCTCGCGGCGAGGGCAGTTCATCGCCGAGCGGACTCGCAGCGATGGATGTTGAAGGACCACGCCCTCATCTACGTCAGCGGTCGTCGCCGACAGGTCCTGAAACTGGCCTATGTGCGGCGCGTGTCGGCCTACCCACTGGCCGACATGATCCGAGAGGTGTCGTTCGAGTCGCGCCGTGGCGCCTACCTCGCCGTACCCCTCGGTGCGGACGATCTGCTGCTCGCCATCGGGGGTGAGCTGAAGGATCTCGGAGTCGATCCCGACCTCGGCGGCGAAGCTCGAGAGTTGTTGGGTTGGTCCAATCGCCAGGACTCGGGTGGAGGATCCTCGGGGCCCTGACCCCGGCGATCGTCCGATCGGGCGGGGACCGAAGGGGAGAACTCCCCATCGCGACCGGTGCAGCACGGGGATAGGGTTGTTCGGTCCTTGCAGAGCGCCCCGACCCGGGCTCTCCACCAACCCTCACGGAGGTGGCCCGATGCCCACGGTGGGCCATCCCAGCGCTCTGAGCCCGGCACTCCCGCGCATCGAGCTGACCCTGCCCGACGGCTGGGTCGCCGAGCCCGGTGGCGACGCCCTCCTGCGCGCCGTCCACGGCAGGGGAGGGGACCTCGCTCCCGAGCTCACGGCATACGTCCACACGACGCGCGGGGCGAGCACCGACGACCTCGTCGACGACCTCGCGAGCCAGGCCGACGGGCACGAGGAGGGTGAGGCCGAGGAGACGTTCACCGTCGAGATCGGCGAGCGCGACTGGACCGGTCTCAACGTCTCGTGGATCGAGGACGGCGAGCCGGTCTACCTCGTGCACCTCGTCACCGCGGTCCCGGCCGGCGACGTCACCCAGCTCGTGCGGCTCACCGGTCGCATCGCGGGCCCCGACTCCGAGCAGGACTACGAGGACGTCCAGTCGATCCTCGAGACGGTGCAGCTCGACCCGATGGGTGGTGGCGCGTGAGCGCCGCGCACTACGCCGCGCTCACCGGGCCGGACGTCCGCATCCGCTCGGGCGCGGCGACGCACGTCGGCCGCGTCCGCAACCACAACGAGGACAGCCTCATCGCCGAGGGTCGCGTCTACGCGATCGCCGACGGCATGGGTGGTCACGCCGCGGGCGAGGTCGCGAGCGGCATCGCCGTCCGGGTGCTCGGCGAGCTCAACACGAGGGCGCAGGTCCGGTCCGAGGACGTCGTCGCCCTGCTGCGCCGCACCAACGCGCAGATCCTCGAGTCCGCCGCCCACAACCCCGAGCAGACCGGAATGGGCACGACCGTCGCCGGCCTCACCGTCGTCGACGCCGGCGGCGCGGACCACTGGATCGTCTTCAACGTCGGCGACTCGCGGGTCTACCGCTACCTCGGCAACCGGATGAGCATGGTGACGCAGGACCACTCCGAGGTGCGCGAGATGGTCGATGCCGGTCTCATCACCGCCGAGGAGGCGCTGCGGCACCCGCTGCGCAACATCATCACCCGGTCGCTCGGCACCGACCCGGGCCCCAACGCCGACGTCTGGGTCTTCCCCCCGCACCCGGGCGAGCGCTTCGTCCTGTGCAGCGACGGGCTGTCCAACGAGGTCGACGACCGCACGATCATGGTCGCGCTGCAGAAGTACGACGACCCCCAGCAGGTTGCGGACGCTCTGTGTCAGGCTGCTCTCGACGCGGGTGGGCGTGACAACATCAGTGTCGTCGTCGTTGCCTTCGACTCGGACGACGACGACTCGGACGAGGCCGACACCGCCCCGCGCCACACCCTGATGCCGACCTGAGGACCGACACCGTGAGCAGCACCGAGGTCACGACCCAGACCCCCGCGGGCTGGGTCGCGTTGTCAGCAGGCGACCGTCACCTGGTCGTCCAGGGCTCGGCGGCGATGGCCGAGGACCTGCGCGGTCCGCTCGAGACGGGCCTCGTCGAGGTCCTCGAGGCGCTGTCGCGCGACGGGCTGCGGGCGCTCCCGGACTTCGCGCTCGCGGACACGTCCGGACAGCAGGCGCGCGTCGTCGTGCGGGGTTCCGCCGTCGTGCGCGCCGACGGTGACGAGGTCACCGCAGACGGTCGTATGCCGTGGCGCGACCTGGATCTCGCCGCGGCCGCTCTCGAGCTGGCCGGGCCCGGTGGCCGGGGCGGCTGGAAGCGACCCAGGCGTCTGGGACGACCCGCTGCTGCTGCTGTTGCGTCCGTCCCCGAGCCCGAGCGTGTGCCGGCGCCCGAGGTCGACGACCTTCCCGAGGCCGCCGAGGATCCCGAGGCTCCGGCGCAGGCCGACCCTCCGGACGAGCCTGCCGTCGACGAGCCGTCCGCCGTCGACGAGCCGTCCGCCGTCGACGAGCCGTCCGCGGAGAGCCAGCTCTCGCCCGCGGCCCTGGCACCCCCGGCGCCTCCGCCCGCCGACCTCACCCTGCCCCCGTCCGAGGAGTACGCCGGGGCCGCTCCCGCCGAGCGCGTCGCCCCCGAGCCGCAGCCCAAGGCCGAGAAGAAGGTCCTCATCGACAGCGTGCCGTGGCGCACGCTGCCCGACGGCGACCGCCCCGCGACACCGGCACCCGCGCAGGCGGCTCCGGCAGCGGCCGCCCCACCGGCCCCCGAGCCGGCCATCGCGGCCGAGCCACCGGCAGCCCCGGTGCCCGACGCGGCCGACGGCCCCACGGGTCCCGACAACTGGGGTCTCACCGGTCCGCCGCCCTCGCCGCCGTCCTTCGAGGACGGGCCCGCACCCGCCCCACCTGCCGGTGGCGGCATGCCCGCCACCGAGGCGATGCCGGTCCCGGTCGCCGAACCCGAGCCCGAGGCACAGGCCGCGAACCTCCCCCCGGTGCCCGACGTCACGATGGACCGCAGCTCGCTCAACCCGGCCACCGACGGTCCTGCCGACAGCCCGATCGTCCTCGCCGTCATCTGCCCGGCGGGTCACCACTCGTCCCCCCACGCGAGCAGCTGCCGGGTGTGCGGCCGAGACATCCCGACGCAGCAGCCGTTCCAGACGCCGCGACCCCAGCTCGGTGTCTTCCGGGTCTCGACGGGCGGGCTCGTTTCCCTCGACCGGGGCATCCTCCTCGGACGCTCGCCCAAGGTGAACTCGGACCTGCCCCCGAGCAGCCGTCCCCACCTCGTGCGTCTGGCCTCCAAGGACAACGACATCTCGCGCAACCACGCCGAGGTCATCCTCGAGGGCTGGCACGTGCTCGTGCGCGACCTCGGCTCGACCAACGGCACCACGGTGACCCTGCCGGGGCAGGAACCCGTCCGGCTGCGTCCCACCGAGGACTTCGGCATCGAGCCGGGAGCGGTCGTCACCCTCGCCGACGAGGTCTCCCTCACCTACGAGGTCGCGGAGTGACCCGACCACCCGTCACGGCCCCGGAGATCCCCGGGCTGGTCTACCGCCAACCCCTGGGTTCCGGCGGCTACGCCGACGTCTTCCTCTACGAGCAGCAGCAGCCGCGGATGCCGGTCGCGGTCAAGGTCCTCAAGCGCGAGGGCCTGACCCCGGCGATCCTGCGGCAGTTCGTCGAGGAGGCCGACACCATGGCCCAGCTCGCGGACCACCCCTACATCGTCCAGGTCTTCCGCAGCGAGCAGCTCGCCGACGGCGGCGCCTACCTGGTGATGAAGTACTACCCGCCGCCCAACCTCGCGACCCGCGCCAAGCGCGAGCGGCTCAGCGTCGAGGAGGTGCTGCGGACCGGCATACAGCTGGCTTCCGCCGTCGAGACCGCGCACCGCGCGGGCATCGTGCACCGCGACATCAAGCCGGCCAACGTCCTCGTGAGCCAGTACGGCGCACCCGGCCTCACCGACTTCGGCATCGCCGGTCGTGCGGTCGGGCAGGAGGAGCACGACGAGGACGTGGGTGTCTCCGTCCCCTGGTCGCCGCCCGAGGTGCTCTACGGCCAGAGCAACGGTGACGCGCGCAGCGACGTCTACTCGCTCGCGGCCACCCTCTGGCACCTCCTGGTCGGGCGCTCGCCGTTCGAGCAGCCGGGAGGCGACAACTCGGCATACGCGCTCATGCCCCGCATCCGGGCGACGCCGGTCCCGCAGACCGGACGCGCGGACGTCCCGATCAGCCTCGAGCGGCTGCTCGGCCACGCCATGGCCAAGAAGCCCGACGCCCGCCCCCAGACCGCGATCGACTTCGCGCGCGGTCTGCAGGCGATCGAGCAGGAGCAGCGCTTCGCCCGCACGCCAATCGTCGTCCTCGACGAGTCGGGCCACACGACGGTCGCCGACAGCACCGGCAGGGCCGCGCCCGAGGAGGCCGACCCCGACCGCACGAGCGTGCGCGCCCCCAAGGTCACCTCGGCGCAGACCCAGTCCCCGGCCCCGGCGAGCACCGCGCAACGCCCGGCCACCGAGACCGACGACGGCCCGCAGCCGACGACGATCAGCGGCGGTGCGCTGCTGGCCGGCGTGGGCGTTCTGCTCGTGGCGCTCGTCGGTGCGCTCGTGTGGGCGATCGGCTTCCGGGGTGGTGACGAGCCGACCGAGGCCTCGACCGACGCGCCGTCCGCCTCGGTGACGACGGGTGGCGGCGGCTCGATCGTCGACATGGCCGAGCAGCCGCAGATCGACGGCCAGGGCATCGCCGGAGGCGTCGTGTTCTCGTGGCAGTACGCCGGGGTCCGCAAGGGCGACTTCTTCCCGATGCGGATCGCGTCGAGCGAGGCAGCGATCCCGGAGGCGGTCGTGAAGTCGGTCAAGGTGATGCCGTTCAAGGTGAGCGCCAAGCCGGGCGAGCTGGTCTGCGCGCAGGTCGCGGTCGCGAGGGCCGCCGGGACGACCTCGCCCTACTCGCCCATCAAGTGCGTCCAGGGAGGATGACCGCATGTCGGTGACGGTGGAGTTCTGCGGCGAGGAGTTCACGGCGAACGAGGACGCCCCGCTGACGATCGGCCGGGTGGCCGACGTCGAGATCGACGACAACCCCTACCTGCACCGGGTCTTCCTCCAGGTGCACCGCGAGCACGACCTCTGGTGGCTCACCAACGTCGGCTCGACGCTCACGGCGACGGTCGGCGACCGCAAGGGGCTGTTCCAGGCGTGGCTCTCGCCGGGTGCCCGCATCCCGCTCGCGCTCGAGGCGTTCACCGTGTGGTTCACGGCGGGGCCGACGACCTACGACTTCGACATCACCGTCGACGACGCGACCTTCACCTCGATCGTCACCGAGCCCGAGCCCGAGCCCGAGGACTCCCCGGGTGAGACGACCGTCGGCCGCGTCTCGATGACCCCGGACCAGAAGCTGCTCGTGGTCGCTCTCTGCGAGAGCTTCCTGCGCACGACGTATGCCGGCCAGGGCCAGATCCCGTCCTCCGCCCAGGCGGCGCAGCGGCTGGGGTGGACGACGACCAAGTTCAACCGCAAGCTCGACAACGTCTGCCAGAAGCTCGCCGACGCGGGCACCCGGGGCCTGCACGGTGGGCCCGGCAAGCTCGCGAGCAACCGCAAGGCGCGGCTCGTCGAGCACGCCCTGTCGACGCGCATGGTCACCGAGAAGGACCTCGTCCTCCTCGACTAGCGACGGGCCACCCCTCATCACCCCAAAGGGTGAGGTCAGGGGCCAATTCTGACCGTCTGACGCATGACTCTTCCCAAGGGTCCCCCCGGGACGGCAGGATGCACAGAAGTTCGTGCAATGCCGCGCGAACGTCCGAGCCCTCGGCTTGGTTCCTGGAGGAGAGACATGACAGCTCGCACATCCCTGCGCGGAAGGCGGCGTTACATCGCGGCCGTCCCCGCGCTGGCGTTGGCGGCGACCGGACTGACCATGGGGTCCAGCTCCGTCGCAGCAGCGCCGAGCACCGCCCCGGCGTCATCCGGCGTCGACAGTGCACCGTCCACGGCGGGGTACATCAACTACGTGGCTCCGCGCATGGAGTCCGCGTACTCGAGCGACAAGGCCGTGAAGAAGAACGGCAAGGTCGTCTCCAAGGTCACGGCCGACCAGCAGCAGAAGGCCCTCATCAAGGCCAAGCAGGTCGACCGCAAGCACAGCCAGGGCAACCCGGTCGCCGCCCGCCAGCTCGCCAAGGCCGAGGCCGAGTCGATCCGGACCGGCAGGAGCCCCAAGCAGCTCAAGGCCGCCGGCTACAAGAAGTTCAAGCAGGCCAAGACGATGCAGGAGGCCCGCCTCCTCACGATCCTCGTCGAGTTCAACGACAAGGCCAACGACGACTTCTCCAACGTCATGGTGCCGGACGGCTTCAGCGCCGAGGGCTGCGTCAAGGGCAACGTCCAGAACGGCCCGAAGCACAACAACATCCCGAACCCGGCCCTGAGCAAGCTCAAGGACAACAACTCGATGTGGGTCAAGGACTTCTCGTCCGCCCACTACAACACGATGCTCTACACCAAGACGGGCATCACCCAGCGCGTCCGCCCCGACCTCAAGGGCCCCGACGGCAAGGCCGGCATCGACATCTCCGGCTACACGATGAAGAACATGTACGAGGAGATGTCCAAGGGCGCCTACACGGTCGGCGGCTCGGCCACCCCGTGGATCACCGTCCCGCACTCCGAGGCCTACTACGGCGCCACGCGCTGCTACCTCGACGACAAGGGCGTCTGGACCTACGGCGCCATCCAGGACATGCAGGGTCACCCGGACAACCCGCTCGGTGCGGGCCAGCTCCCGATCGACGCCGTGGCGGCTCTCGCCAAGGCGCAGCCGAACTTCCCTTGGGCCGACTACGACCTCGAGGACCAGGGCGACCGCGACGGTGACGGCAACGTCCTCGAGCCCGACGGCATCATCGACCACGTCGTCCTCGTCCACGCCGGTGAGGACAAGTCCGGTGGTGGCGGCGCCGAGGGCCCGTACGCCATCTGGGCGCACTCGTCCGACGTCGCCGGTGGCGCACCCGTGCCCGGCACGAACCTGCGTCTGTCCAACTACATCGTCCAGCCCGAGGACTCGGGTGTCGGCGTGTTCGCCCACGAGTACGGCCACGACCTCGGTCTGCCGGACCTCTACGACACCGCGAGCGGTGGCGACAGCGACGTCGACTTCTGGGACCTCATGAGCTCCGGCTCGCACTCGGGCCCGATCTTCCAGTCGATGCCGACGCACATGGGCATCTGGGACAAGTGGGTCCTCGGCTGGGCCGACCCGCTCGTGGTCAACCCCGGTGACAAGGCCCGCTCGGTCCGTCTCGGACAGACGAGCCGCACCCCGCGGGGCACCTCCGACGGCGTGAAGATCAACCTGCCCGGCAAGACGGTCACGCTGGCCGAGCCGCACAGCGGTTCCAAGATGTGGTTCTCCAGCGCCGACCAGTCGTGGGCCAAGAACACGCTCTCGCGTGACGTCGCGGTCCCCGCCGGCGCCACCGACGCCAAGTTCTGGTCCTGGAACACCGGCTCCATCGAGAAGGACTGGGACTACGGCTTCTTCGAGGTCTCGACCGACGGTGGCACCACGTGGACCGAGCAGAAGCTCTTCGACGAGGCCGGCGCGGAGGTCACGACGCCCGACGGCTACTCGGACCCCAACGGCCGCATGAAGGACTTCGGCAACAAGAAGTACGGCGTCACCGGCACCATCGCGGGTTGGAAGCACTACTACGCCAACCTCACGCCGTTCGCCGGTCAGACCGTCAAGGTCCGCTTCCTCTACGCCACGGACGCGGCGTTCGAGGACACCGGCTGGTTCCTCGACGACCTGGCGCTCACCAACGGCGCCACGACCGTCTGGTCCGACGACGCCGAGGCCAACAACGGCTGGACCGCCACGGTCGGCACCTACACCGACAGCACCGGTGCCGGCTGGGTCCTCGACCCGGGCAAGCACGACTACGCCCAGTACTACCTCGTCGAGTGGCGCAACTTCGACGGGTTCGACAAGGGTCTGCAGTACGCCTACGACACCACCTACCAGAAGCTCGGTGGCGACGGCGCGTGGAAGGTCGAGAAGATCAAGTACAACGCTCCCGGTGCGCTCATCTGGTACCGCGACACGTCGTACGGCAACGCCAACCACGTGCTCAACAACCTCACGTCGCTCCCGAGTGAGGGTGCCAAGGGTGGCCTGCTCATCGTCGACAGCCACTTCGACCCGCTGCGTCGCAGCGGTGCGAACGCGGCGCTCGACCCGAGCACGCTGAAGAACCTGCCGTCCCGCCCGCAGTCGTCCAACGCCGCGTTCAACCTGTTCGGGACCTACCCGTTCAACGAGTGCTCGACGAAGGCCGACTTCACCGGCGAGGCCTGCAACACCTTCGGCAAGCAGTCCGCGGTGAGCTCCTTCACCGACAACAAGGGTTGGTACCCCGGCTTCGAGGTCCGTGACAACGGCGACCTCTTCTACCGTGACGCCGACGCGTCCACGGTGGTGCCGTCGGTCCACAACCAGCCCTACAGCGTCCGTGTCGTCGACCAGCGTGGTGCGGCCCTGCCGCAGTACTACGGCGAGGACATCGGCGCGGCGACCGTGCTCGGTGACGGCAACCCCGCCACCGACGGGGTCGGCTACGGCACCGGCGTCTCCATCCAGAAGGCGGACCGCGGCAACATGGCCGCCCTGATCCGGATCACCGCTCCCAAGAAGTGACCCGAACCAGCGCCTGACCATCGGGCCCGCATCCCTCAGGGGATGCGGGCCCGATGCGTTCCCGACTGATTGCTCCACTGGGACAGCGCGGTGACCCGACTGATTGCTCCACTGGGACAGGCCATTCCGACTGATTGCTCCACTGGGACAGCTCTCGGACCGTCCACAGGTCGGCTGTGATGCCTCGGTCATCCACATGTGCGCCGGTCGTCCTGTTCATGGGCTGTTCGAACCCCGCAGCCTTCGACGATGGTTCCCTTCGACGAGCTTCCTCAGCCCTTCGTCCGCGCCGATGTGGTTGCAGCCGGACTGTCGGCCCGCGCGATGAGCCGCGCCGCGGCCTCCGGCACGCTCGTGCGTGTTGCCGAACGCCTGTATGCCGTCCGCTCGTCCTGGGAGTCCCACTCCGCCTGGGAGCAGCACCGGATGAAGGCCGAAGCCGCCGTCCGGCTGACGAAGGACGCCATCGTGAGTCATTCGAGTGCTGCTGCCCTTCTGGGGCTGCCACACCCGACCCACCCTCCGCAGCACGTCGCCATGACGGTGCTCGACGACCTGCGGACCAGCAGGTCGGACACCTGGCGGCAGTTCCATCGAGGAGCGACGCCCTACGAACACGTGCGGATCTCCGCCGGGGTTCCGGAGTTCGTCGTGGCCCGGACCGTCATCGACTGCGCCCGCGAGCTTCACCCCCGCGACGCTCTGGCGATCGCCGACGGCGCGCTGCGAGCCGGTCTCGTCACCCGTGAGGAGCTGTGGACGATGAGGTCCCACCAGCGGAGGTGGCCCGGTGTCGCGGCATCGAACACGTCCTCCTGCTTGTGGACGGCCGACGCGAGAACTGGCTGGAGTCCGCATCGGCCTGGGCCACCCATCGATGGGGACTTCCCATCGGCGTGCCCCAGGTCGACATCCTCACCCCGGCGGGCCGTCACATCGGCAGGTGCGACGTGTTGTGGAGCCGCGAGGGTGTCGTCGGCGAGGCTGACGGGGTGGCCAAGTACCTCGAGGACGGCGCATCGGAGCAGCAGGTGGGACGGCGTCTGCTCGCCGAGGAGGAGCGGCAGCGTGGGTTCACCGACCTCGGACTGGCTGTGGTGCGGTGGACTCCCCGAGAGGCCATCGACGGAGGAGAGATCCACACTCGCTTCCAGCGCTCCGCGGGTCCGCCCAGATCCGTCGACGCCATCCTCAGGTGCTCCTGCTGCAGGCGCAGATTGGATGAGTGCGGCGTCGAGGCGGAGATCGCGACATGGCGGCGCATGGTGGCCCAGGAGTTCACCCGGAAGGTCTGGTGACCTCACCGTCGCCTGCAGCGTGGCGACGACATGTCCTGACAGGGCAAGACGTCGACCTGAGAGGTGTCCCGGTGGGGCAATCAGTCGCACGTGGGGCGTGGAAATGGAGGGTTCAACTACTGCTCGGTAAGTCAAGAGTGGGTATGGACACCTAGGGTGAGGCCACTTTCAGACGGTAGGGTGCGACACGGCATACGCGGAGATTTGTGACACGTCACGCAGTCTCGCTGTGCCTGGCACCCACGGGGGGTGACGTCATCGGGTCGGGGATCGCGCAGGGTTCCGCGGGCCGGAGGGGTCGACCCCGTCCCAGCGATGAGAGGACCCTGACCCATGACGGTCACCCATGACCAGGCCGCGTGGTTCACCAAGACCTTCGAGGCGATGGTGAGCAACGTCGACAAGGCCGTGCTCGGCAAGGAGCACGTCATCCGACTGGCCCTGACCTGCATGCTGTCCGAGGGGCACCTCCTCCTCGAGGACTTCCCCGGCACCGGCAAGACCCAGCTAGCGCGCGCGCTCTCGAGCACCGTCCACGGCACCAACAGCCGCATCCAGTTCACGCCGGACCTGCTGCCCAGCGACGTGACCGGCGTGACGATCTACGACCCGAACAGCAAGAAGTTCGAGTTCCACCAGGGGCCGATCTTCGCGACCATCGTCCTCGCCGACGAGATCAACCGCGCGTCACCCAAGACGCAGTCGGCCCTCCTCGAGGTCATGGAGGAGGCCAAGGTCACCGTCGACGGCGTGCGTCACGAGGTCGGCGACCCGTTCATGGTCATCGCCACCCAGAACCCCATCGAGCAGGCCGGTACCTACCGCCTCCCCGAGGCGCAGCTCGACCGCTTCCTCATGAAGACCACGCTCGGCTACCCCGACCACGACGCCACCGTGCGCGTGCTGCGCGACGCCAAGACGCGTGACCGCACCAAGGCCCTCGAGCCGGTCGTCACCTCGCAGGTCATCCTCGACATGGCCGAGCTCGCGGACGAGGTGCACGTCGACGACGCCATCCTCGACTACGTCTCGCGCCTCGCCGAGGAGACCCGTCGCCACGTGAGCGTCCGGCTCGGTCTGTCCGTGCGCGGCTGCCTCGCGTTCGTCCGCTGCGCCAAGACCTGGGCCATCGGGCAGGGCCGCACCCACGTCATCCCCGACGACATCAAGCTGCTCGCCCAGCCGGTGCTCAACCACCGCCTGCTCGTCACGGCCGAGGCCCAGTTCGCCGGCATCACCGTCAACCAGGTGATCGACCAGATCCTGGGTGAGGTCGCCCCGCCGACCGAGCGCGTCGCCTGACGATGTCCGACCCGGTGGAGCCCGACGAGGCGACGGTGAGGCGGTCCGACCTGCGCGGGCCGTCGTCGTCGACCCCGCCGACCCCCGCGGCACCTGCCGCGCCAGCAACCCCAGCACCCCCCGCCGCACCAGCAACCCCCGTCCCGGAGCGCACCCGCTCGCGCTCGGCGGCGCCGCAGCAGGACGAGCCCGAGGCCACCGTCTCCCGGTCGTCGCTCAAGGTCCGCCCCGCGCAGGACCAGCCGAGCCGTCGGCAGGCCTCGGGCGCCACCGCCACGGGCGGTTCGCGCTGGCGTTCGCTCCTCGGCCTGCGCCAGCCCGAGGTCGACACCCAGGCCGTGCGACGCAACGACCCGCCGGCCTCCACCGGTGGCCGCTCCACCCGGCTGCGCCCCGAGCTCCCGACGATCACGCTGCCCCGCGTGCAGATCCCGGCGGCGATCACCCAGGGTGGCGCCCGCCTCCTCGACCTCACCGGCGAGCGGATCAAGCCGCTGGCCGACCGCGCCGCACCGGTGTGGCGCCCCGTGGCCAACACCCTCGCGTGGGTCTCCCCGCTCGGCTGGACCGTCCTCGTGCTCGGGCTCGTGGCCTGGTTCCTCGCGAGCCGCTACGGCTGGGCCGAGCTCTCGATGATCGCCGTTGCCTGCCTCGTGCTGTTCCTCGCGTGCGTCGCGCTCGCGATCGGCCACGCCAAGGTCGAGATCCGCACAGACGTCGACCCCACCCGCGTCACGGTCGGTGACCCGGCGACCGGCCGGATCGAGGTCCGCAACCTCTCGGGCCGGGGCATGCTGCCCCTGCTCGTCGAGCTGCCCGTCGGCCGGTCGGCCGCGCGCTTCACGCTGCCGTCCCTCGGCTCGGGCAAGTCGCACGAGGAGCTCTTCGTCGTGCCGACCGAGCGCCGGGGTGTCATCCAGGTCGGTCCCGCGACGACGGTGCACGGCGACCCCCTCGGGCTCGTGCGCCGCACGATGGAGTGGACCGAGCAGACCGAGCTCTTCGTCCACCCGATGACGACCTCGCTCGAGCCGCTCGGCGCCGGGCTCCTGCGTGACCTCGAGGGCCAGGTCACGCCCGACCTGTCGATGTCCGACCTCGCCTTCCACGCCCTGCGCGAGTACCAGCCCGGTGACGACCGCCGCTACATCCACTGGCGTTCGAGTGCCAAGCACGACCGGCTGCTCGTCCGCCAGTTCCTCGACACCCGTCGCTCCCACGTCGCGGTCGTCGTCGACACGACGCCCGAGGTCTACACCGGTGAGGACGCCGCGGTCGAGCTCGCGATCTCGTGCGCCGCCTCGCTCGCGGTGCGCTCGATCATGGACGAGCAGGACACGACGATCGTCTGCCACGACCAGCAGATCTCGCGCGCGACCGCGCCGCTGACCCTCGACACCTTCGCCCGCGCCTCCGTGGGTCCGGTCGACATCTTCGGCTCCGCGGGTGACGCGGCGGCCCTCGCCCCCGACGCGAGCGTCGCGATCCTCGTCACCGGCTCGCACCGCCCCTTCATCCAGGTCCAGCGCGCGCTCGCCCAGTTCGAGGTCGAGGTCATCAGGGTCGCCCTCGTCATCGACCCCGACGCCCAGGTCGGTGTCCGGCACGCCGGCGGCCTCACCATCCTCACCGTGCGCGAGCTCGCCGACCTGCGCCGCGTCCTCTTCAGCGGAGTCCTCGCATGAGCACCGACGCCACGGCGAGCCGCCGCTCGCGCGCCAAGGAGCGCCCCGCCCGCAAGCCCTCGTCGGGGCCCTCCCTCTTCGGTATGCCGTCGCGCGACGCCCTCGTCGACCTCGCCTTCGCGCTCGCGCTCGTCGCGATCGCCCTCGTCGGCTTCCGCACCGGCTTCATCGGGTGGGAGTGGATCGCCGCGGCGACCGTCGGCGTCGTCGTCGGAACTCTCGTCGCCCACGTCGCGGTGGTCCGGTCGTGGCCGCTGCTCGCCACCGTGCTCGTCCTCGTGGCGATCCACTTCGTCCTCGGCGGCCCGGTGGCCGTGCGCGGCGACCTCATCGCCGGGTTCATCCCCAGCCTGCAGACCTTCGTCGACCTCGCGGTCGCCCCGGTGACCGGCTGGAAGGAGTGGCTCACGCTGCTCCCGCCGGTCGACGCCCGCGGCCCGCTCGTGGCCCTGCCCTGGGTCACCGGCCTGTTCGGCGCGGCCGCGACCTACGGCATCGGCCGCCGGTTCCGCAGCGTCGGCGGTGCGGCCGTGGCCCCCGTCGTCCTGCTCGTCGGCAGCATCGCCCTCGGCACCCAGCAGCCCGCGGCCAAGTTCGTCCAGGGCGTGCTCTTCGCGCTCGTCCTCATCCTCTGGCTCGTCGTGCGTGCCGGCCGGACCCGCGCGGCGCTCCAGAACGGCGCCGGTCGTCAGGCCCGCCTGGTCACGGGCATCGTGCTCATCGTCGTCGCCGCCCTCGCCGGGACGTTCCTCGGCCAGATCCTCCCCGGCGCCGACGCGAGCTCGGCCCGCACCGTGGTGCGCGACCAGCTCACCCCGCCCTATGACGTGGCCCAGTTCTCGAGCCCGCTGTCCGGGTTCCGCCGCTACACCGAGCCCAACTCGGCCAAGCTCTACGACGCCGAGGTCCTCAAGGTCACGGGTCTGCCCGAGGGCACGCCCGTCCGCTTCGCCACCCTCGACAACTACGACGGCCTCGTC
Organism: Knoellia locipacati; assembly: GCF_007992835.1. Taxonomy (GTDB): domain Bacteria; phylum Actinomycetota; class Actinomycetes; order Actinomycetales; family Dermatophilaceae; genus Knoellia; species Knoellia locipacati. The sequence continues at coordinate 47,540 of NZ_BKBA01000004.1, read as the reverse complement.
TGGGGCGCCGCCGACCGCGCGATGGACGGCACGCCGTTCCAGCAGGTCGGCTCGCGCATCGCCCCCCGGATCTCCGGTGACCGGGTGACCGCGACGGTCACCGTGCCCGACGGTGGGTACGAAGGCGTCTGGCTCCCGGTCGCCGGGTCCGCCACCGGTGTCCGCTTCGACGGGGCCCGCGGCAACGACCTCGCCGACGCGCTGTGGCTCAACACCGCGACCGAGACGGCCGTGGTGCCCGCCTCGCTCCAGCCGGGTGACACCTACTCGTTCGACGCGGTCCTCGACAAGAACTGGTCGACGACGCTCCCCAAGGAGCTGTCGGTCAAGAGCGGTGGACAGGTCGCCGAGGACACGAGCTTCCTCGACGCCAAGCTCGACGCCTGGAGCGGCCAGGCCGGCAGCCCGTGGGAGAAGTTCGTCGCCATCGCCAAGACGATGACCTCCGACGGCGCCTACACCGACGGCGGCACCGCCAACTCCTACGAGAAGGTCTACCTCCCCGGCCACGGCCTGGCCCGGCTGAGCCGCTTCGTCGGCTCCACCCAGCTCGCGGGCAACGACGAGCAGTACGCCTCGACCCTGGCCCTGGCCGGCAACCGGCTCGGCATCCCGACCCGCGTCGTCATGGGCGCCGTCCCCGAGCCCGACGGCGTCGTCAAGGGCAAGGACGTGCACGCCTGGGTCGAGGTCCAGGTTGACAACGGCACGTGGCACGCGCTGCTGCCCTCCACCTTCCTGCCCGACCGCAACAAGAAGCCCAACGAGCAGCAGCTCAAGTCCGAGGAGCAGAAGGTCGGCGCCCAGGTGCCGCCCCCGGCCGGCGTCAACCCGCCCTCGGTGCTCCAGGGACCGGACCAGGCGCAGAACGCCACCGACATCAAGAAGAAGAAGCGCAACCCGCTCGACATCGGTGCGTGGCCGCTCTGGCTCAAGATCCTCGTGCTCGGCCTGCTCCTGCCGGTCCTGCTGTTCTTCGCCGCCCTCGCCGTGATCCGCTGGCTCAAGGCCCGTCGTCGCCGACGGCACGCCACGACCGGTCCGACCGCGTCCCGCGCGGCCTGGGTCTGGCGAGACCTCGTCAGCGACGCCCGCAGCCTCGGCGTCGCGGTCCCGCGGGGTGCGACCCGGCTCGAGCAGGCCCGAGACTTCCCCGAGTCGGTGACCGCGGAGCCCATCGCCGTGGGTGCCAACGCCGCCGTCTTCGGCCCGGGCGACCCCGAGCCCGAGGTCGCGACGACCCTTCTCGACGAGGCCGACGACGTGCGACGCCAGCTGCGCGGCGCCGTCTCACGGTGGCGCCGGATACGGTCCGACCTCAACATCCGCCCCCTGCTCGAGCGTGACCGCCGCCCGCGCACGGGAGGCCGCACGTTCCCGACCCTGCCATCCCTGCGCCGCGTGCGCGGAGCCGAAGGACCTGCGTGAACCCGTTCCGCCGTCGTCAGCAGTCGAAGCCCGTGAGCCGGTCGCTCCGGCATGGGCGCAACAAGGGACGCATCGCGTCGACGACGGTCGTCATCCTCGCGGCGTCGACGCTGGGCTACGCCGCGGTGACCTCGCAGGGCGCGACCGTCCACGAGGCCGACGTCGGCGACGGCGGGGTCTGGATCACCTCCGACGTGCAGGCCAAGTTCGGCCGCCTCAACAAGACGATCTCGCAGCTCGACGCCGGTGTCGCCTCCGACGCCGCTCCCGGCTCCGGGATCGACATCCTCCAGGACGGCAGCGCCGTGGTCGCGTGGTCCAGGGGGACCTCGCAGCTCCAGCCCATCGACGTGCGGACGGCGCAGTTCCGTGAGGAGACCGCGGCAGCACCCGGATCCCCGACCCGCGAGCCCGGCCGCATCTCACCGACCCTCGTCGACCTGCGCGGTGGCACCCTCGCCTCCGTCGACCCCAGGTCCGGCAAGGTCTGGGCCCAGCGGGTCGACCCCCGAGCCGGGGTCGAGTCCCTCAGTGGCCTCGGCGCCGCTGCCAAGCCGGTCGCGACGGTCGGCGGCGACGCCGTCCTCGCCGTCGGTGACGACGGCGCGATCCACGTCGCCTCGGGTACCAAGGGCACCGTGACGACGATCCGCCCCGGCGGCAAGGCCTTCACCAAGCCGGTCACCGAGGACAGCGGCGCCAAGGGCAACCAGCTCCAGGTCACCACCCTCGGCTCGGCGTGGGCGGTCTACGACGCACAGCGCGACCGGCTCCACAGCAAGGGACGCACCGAGGGCGTCGCCGCCGGCTTCGCCGAGAGCGAGGGCACGCCCGCGTATGCCGCGGTGCAGCTCCCCGGACCGTCGGCCGACGCCGTCGCGATCGCGGGCGGCAACGGCCTGCGCATGGTCCGGCTCGACGGCAGCGCGCCGACCGGCGGCATCGAGATCGCCGACCAGGTCAACCGCAGCGGCGCCGTGCCCCTGCCGGCCCACCCCGTCGTCCTGCGCGGCTGCGTCCACGGTGCCTGGTCCGAGGTGGGCAAGGTGTTCTACGGCGCCAACTGCGGCCGCGAGGAGCCCGTCCCGACCGGCACCATCGACAACATCAGCGAGACCCCGCTGCGTGACGGTGTCGCGTTCCGGGTCAACCGCGGCGTCATCGTCCTCAACGACCTCGACAACGGCTCCGCCTGGGACGTCCAGCGCGACAAGCAGAAGATCGACAACTGGGACGCGCTCATCCCGCCGCCGGAGCGCGACGAGGACAGCAAGAAGAAGGACAAGAACGTCGTCGACGACCAGGTCGCGCAGCAGCCGCCGACGGCCAAGCCGGACAACCTCACCGTCCGCGCGGGCCGCACGAGCAAGCTCCACGTCCTCGACAACGACACCGACGCCGCGGGCTCCGTCCTCGCGATCGACCCGCGCGACGTCAGCGCCGTGTCCGACCCCGACGTGCGGGCCTCGGTGTCCGCCGACGGCCAGAGCATCGACGTCACCGTGCCCGCCGGCAAGGAGACGCCGTTCCAGTTCACCTATCTCGTCGGCAACGGCAAGGTCAAGGCGAAGTCGCGTGCGGCGGTCAAGGTGAGCATTGCCTCCGAGGACACCAACAACGCCCCGTTCCTGCGTGAGGGGCAGGCCAAGCTGGCCAAGACGGCATACCCCGTCCTAGCCGGGAAGCGGCTCGCGGTGCCGGTCATCGCCGACTGGCGCGACCCCGAGTCCGACCCCGTCCTCGCCACGGTCGAGGGGGAGCGGCTGAGCATCGACGGGCAGGGTCGGCTGGCCTACCTCGCCTCGCCGGAGGCGGGCAAGACGAGCATCGAGTACGTCGCCGACGACGGACGCGGCGGCCGCACCAAGGGCGCGGTCCCCGTCGAGGTCATCGCGCTCACCGAGACCCGGGCGCGCCCGCCCGTGACCCAGCCCGACGTCATCCGCGGCGTCGTCGGCAAGTCGCTCCAGATCGAGCCGCTCGGCAACGACATCGCCGGCGCCGACCCGAGCGACCCCGACGACAAGATGCACCTCGCGGGCGAGGTCCGCGCCACCGGCGCGCTCACCGTCGACACCAACATCGACACCGGTGTCGTCACCGTGACCCCGTCCGGTGCCGGGACCTTCGAGCTCTCGTATGCCGCCCAGGTCGGTGGCGGTGTCGCTCCGGGGCGCATCCGGGTCGACGTCATCGAGGCGGCCGATCCCGACGCCCCGCCGGTCGCGGTGGGGGACACCGCGACCCTGCGCGACCAGTCGCCGACCCTCGTGGACCCGCTCGCCAACGACTACAGCCCGCGGGCCGACGTCCTCGTCACCCAGGGAGCCTCGGCTGCGACGAGCGAGGACTCGTGGCTCCAGGCCTCGATCTACCAGGGTCGCTGGATCCGTGTCGTGGCGCTCGAACCTGCCGGCGCCGCCGCGGACTCGACCCGGCGCGGGACGATCCGCTACACGGTGAGCGACGGCTCCAAGCGCGCCACCGGCGAGGTCACGGTGACCCAGAAGCCGGCACTCGACCTCGACCCCGTCGTCGAGGACGACACGGCCGTCGTCCGCGAGGGTGACGCCGTCGCCGTCCCGGTGCTCGACAACGACACCATGGCCGACGGCATCCCGCTGCGCATCGACCCCACGACCGTCAAGGTGCTCGGCAAGGGCGTGCAGCAGACCGCCTTCGCGTCGGGCAACGTCGTGCGCTTCGTGCCGTGGGCCTCGGGTCTCAAGGCCGAGCAGCTCGTCACGGTTGAGTACGCCGCCTATCCCGAAGGTATGCCGGAGCGCGCCCAGACCGGTCGCATCGCCATCCGGGTCACGCCGCTGCCGAGCGCTGCCCGCCCCAACCAGGTCCCGGTCGCGCGCAGCTTCTCGTCGTCGGTCACCGCCGGTGACCCCCTGACGATCACCGTGCCGACCACGGGCGTCGACCCCGACGGCGACACGGTCGGCGTCACGGGTGTCGTCGGCACCAACGGCGGCCCCGTCAACCTCACCTACGGCCGTGTCGTCTCCACCGGCCCGTCGACGATCCGCTACGAGTCGTTCCCGACGGCGTCGGGCACCGAGGTCATCAACTACGAGGTCGTCGACCGCTTTGGTGGCGTGAGCCGGGCCTTCGTCCGCGTCGGCGTCGTCGCGCCGGGCGACCCCCAGCCGCCGGTCGCGATCGACGACACCGTCACCGCCGCCCCGGGCAAGACCGTCACCGTGCCGATCACCGCCAACGACCTCATCGCCCGCGGCGACTCCGTCGAGATCCAGTACGAGGACCTCAACCCCTCGTCCGAGAAGTCGCAGTGGAAGGTCGACCTCGACGACGAGACCGTCTCGACGAAGGCGCCCGAGGAGGGCGCCCCCGTCCACGACTTCACCTACGGCATCAGCAACGGGCTCTTCGACCCCTCGCGCGCCAGCCTGCTCGTGCGCGGCCAGAAGGGCTGGATCAACCCGCCGGTCGCCAACGACGACGTCGCCAAGCCCAAGGGCGGCGAGGCTGCGACGACGGTCGACGTCCTCGTCAACGACACCGACATCGACTCCGACCCGGCGACGCTCAAGGTCATCGAGGTGCTCTCACCGCACGGCCGCATCACCGGCAACAAGGTGAGCGTCGACATCCTCGCCTACCCCCACACCGTCCCCTACGTCATCGAGGACGAGGACGGCGCCCGCGCGATGGCCGTCATCCACGTGCCCCGCGGCGCCGGTGGCACACCGTTCGTCGTCGAGGGCTCGCTCATCGAGATGGGCAAGGACGCCACCAGGACCGTCCCGCTCGGCGACTACGTGAAGTCGCCGCAGGGCAACACCCTGGGCATCACGTCGGCGAGCACGATCTCGACCGCCCCGAGCAGCAACCTCGCGATGACCGCCGACTCCGACGGCAACCTCACCCTGACGTCCTCCGGCGGCTACGTCGGTCCGGCCTCGGTGATGTTCGAGGTGACCGACCAGATGAGTGACGACCAGAAGGACGTCCACACGGCATACGTCTCGGTCCCGGTCCAGATCGGGCCGAGGACACCGCTGCTGCGGTGCCCCACGTCCGCCGTCACCGTCCTGGGCGGTGGGCTGCCGCGTGAGCTCGACCTCCCGACCCTCTGCCGCGCCTGGCTGCCCATCGGAATGACGATGGACGAGGTCACCTTCACCTCCTCGTGGGAGACCGAGCCACAGGACGTCCGTCTCGAGCGCAGCGGCGAGGGCGAGCGCGTCGTCACCCTGAGCGCCGGCTCGAACGCCCGCTCGGGCAAGGGCGTGCTCACCGTCGGCACCCGCGGGTCCGACGTCACCGCCAAGGTCAACGTCACCGTCGTCGGTGACCCGAGCCAGCAGCAGGCCGGCGTGACCGACCCGCTGGCCAACATGCCCCCGCCCCGCCTCCGGCCGATCAGCATCAACGGTCTCCAGGAGGGTGAGAGCCAGCAGGTCGACATCCGCTCCTACCTCGACTCGCCGCTGCAGGACGCGAAGTGCTCGGTCGACTCGGCGGCCGTGAGCAGCGGGACCAGCCTCACCGTCACCCGCAGCGGCTGCTCGATCACCGTGGCCGCGGGACCCCGGCCGAGCCCCACCGGCCGCATCTCGATCAGCGTGTCCGACGCCCCCGGCCGCCTGGCCACCGGCGCCGTGAGCGTGACGATGCTCGGCCGGCCCGACCCGCCCACGTCCGTCTCGGCGCAGGCCGACCGCGACGCGGGTGGCCGCGCCCGGGTCAGCTGGTCCGCCCCGGGCTACGACGGTGGCGCGCCGATCCGCACCTACACCGCGAAGTGGACGGGTGGCTCCACGGGCACCCAGGACTGCAGCGCCTCGCCGTGCACCATCGAGGGCCTCACCAACGGCAAGGACTACTTCTTCACCGTCACGGCGACCAACATCGTCGGCGAGGGCGACCCGGGTGGCCCCAGCAACGCCGCGCGGCCCGACACCAAGCCGGGTCCGGTGACGGCCGTGTCGATGGCCAGCCGTGGCGACGGGATCCTCAACCTCACGTGGTCGCCGCCCGAGAACAAGGGCTCGCCCGTCTCGAAGTACCTCGTGCGGCTCGTGCCCACGAGCGGCGGCGCCACGCGCACCGCCGAGGTGCCGGCACCCGGTTCGGCGACGGCGACGGTCACGACCTCGGTGAGCGGGCTCAACAACATGAGCGAGTACGCCGTCGCCGCGCAGGCCTACAACGAGGCCGGCCCGGGTCCCTTCGGCGCCGACACGACGATGCAGTCCGCGGGCACGCCGCCGGCTCCGACCGGGTTCGCGGCCAACGCCGACGGCCCCGGCGCCAACAAGGACCTCGCGGCCATCACCCTGACGTGGAACACGACGAGCCCCAACGGCCCGCCGCTCAAGAACTACACGATCAAGCGTCGGGTGGGCGGCGGTGCGTGGGCAGAGCTCAAGACCGTGCCCGCCGGCTCGACCCGCACCACCGACCAGGTCGTCTACGACGGTCGCCGCTACGAGTACGTCGTCACGGCCACCAACGGCGCCGACCTCACCTCGCCCGACAGCGCCGTCCAGTCGTTCACGTCGATCGGTATGCCGTCCACGCCGTCGGTCAGCGCGGCCACGCCCACCGACGACAAGCGCGCCCGGCTCACCGTCAGGCTCGGACAGCCGCGTGCCACCGGCTTCACGTCGGTGACGTGGCGGTCCTCCGACGGCGAGAGCGGGACCTACTCGTGTGGGAGCTGCCCCGCCAACGGCAGCGTCACCTTCACCACCTCAGTGCTGAGTACGCGCAACAAGGTGTTCTCCGTCCACACGAACAACGGCACCCGCGACTCGCAGCAGTCGGGCAACAGCAACCAGGTCCAGCCCTACGGTCCGACCCCGCGTCCCAACCCCAACGGCGGGTCGACCTCGGGGCAGTCAGTGACCTGGAACTGGACGCTGCCCACCGACGGACGCCCCATCACCCGGGTCCGGGTGACCGGGGACGCGTCCCACGACGGCGGGCCGATCACGTCCATCTCGGCACGCGGCAACTTCTCGCAGAACCTCACGATCCGGATCCAGGCCTTCTCCGAGGCCGGTGGCTCGCCGATTCTCGACATGACCCGTCGCACCGACGACCCGCCGCAGCCCCAGGTGACGAACCTCCGCTACGGCGCGAACTACGTCGATCCCGGTGGGACGGGGTCGTGCCGCTACTCCCCGGGCTGTCCGCGAGTGAGGTTCGACTACTCCAACTTCCCCGCGGGCAGGGGTTCCTACACCTGCGAGGACGGAGGGCCCTCCCTCGGTCCGTACTCGTTCACGAGCACCGGCAACGGGACGGTCGAGGGATGGTGCATCTACGCCAAGGACAGCAACAAGCGGATCCGCATCGTCGTGACCGTGAACGGCCAGACCAAGTCCTCGGACCCCACGGGGTGGTAGCCATGGCTCGATCCGCGGGGGAGTGCTCCCCATCCTCATCCGGCGCCGCGCGTGGGAGGCTTCGAACCTGCGCGCGGGGACACTCACCCCTGCGGCTGAGCGAGGTCAGGTCATGAAGCGCACGACACGTCGAGTTGCCGGAGCGACGCGGGGACGCCGCGGGGTCGCCTCGCTGGGTGTCGTCGCGATCGCTGCCTCGATGCTCGCGTATGCCGCGGTGACCAGTCGCGGGTCCACGGTCCACGAGGCGGAGGTGGGCGACGGCGGGGTGTGGGTCTCGTCGTCCGCGCAGGCGAAGTTCGGGCGACTCAACACCCAGGCCCGCCAGCTCGACGCCGGTGTCTCGACCGCGCTCGCGGACGGGTCCAAGGTCGACATCCTCCAGGACGGCGCCGCGGTCGTCGGCGTCGCCACCGGCAACACCCTCCTGCCCATCGACGTCCGGACGGCGACGTCGGGGGACTCGGGCGCGGCCGCCCCGGCGCCGCTGTCCGGACGCCCCGGTCAGTTCGTGCCCGCCACCGTCGACCTGCGTGGCGGCACCATCGCCACGGTCGACCCCAAGACCGGCAAGGTCTGGGCGCAGCGCGTCGACGCCAAGGGCGGCATCGAGTCGCTCCAGGACATCACGACCACAGCCAAGCCGCTGGCGACGATCGGGGGCAACGCCTCGATCGCCGTCGACACGAGCGGCACCGTCATCGCCGCCTCGGGCGCGACCGGTCGGGTCGTCACCATCGCCCCTCGCGACGACACCATGGCCAAGCCGGTCACCGTGACGACGAGCGTGCGCGCACCCCTGCTCGACGTCACGGCCGTCGGCAGCACCTGGGTGCTCTACGACGCGAGCAAGGACGAGCTCCACGTGGAGGGACGTGACGAGCCGATCAGTGCCGGCGCGACGCTCGGTGGCGGGACGGCCTACGCCGCACTCCAGCAACCGGGCCCGGAGTCCGACTCGGTCGTCCTCGCCAACTCCGTGGCCGCGAAGCCGATCCGCCTCGACGGCGGCGAGGGCGTCGGCGGTGTCGAGGTCCGCGACCAGGTCAACCGCGCGGTCGAGCCCCCGCTCGTCACGCGCCCCGTCGTCCTGCGTGGCTGCCTGCACGCCGCCTGGGCCGAGACCGGCAATGTCTTCTACGGCGCCAACTGCGGTCGCAGCGACGCGGTCGGCGCGGGCTCGCTCGGGGGCGTCGGCAAGGCCGTCGTCCGCGACGGCGTGGCGTTCCGGGTCAACCGCGGCAACGTCGTGCTCAACCAGCTCGACACCGGCGACGTCTGGGACCTCGACTCCACCAAGCAGAAGATCGACAACTGGGACGCGCTCATCCCGCCCACCAAGAAGGACGACGACAACGACAAGAAGGACCAGAACGTCGTCGACGACAACCAGGTGAGCCAGCCGCCCAAGGCGATGCCCGACAACCTCCGGGTGCGCGCCGGGCGCACGAGCAAGATCCACCCGCTCGACAACGACACCGACGCCAAGGGCTCGATCCTCGCGATCGACCCCAAGGACCTCACCGCGCCGAGCGCACCCGACGTCACCGCGACCGTGTCGAGCGACGGGCAGACGGTCGACGTCAACGTGCCGCTCAACCCGTCGTCCTCGACGATCACGTTCTCCTACAAGGTGAGCAACGGCAAGGCCAAGGAGCGCGCCTCGGCCAAGATCGTCCTCACGGTCGTCGGCGACGAGATCAACACGCCGCCCAAGCTGCGCGAGGGCCAGGCCGACCTCGCCAAGACCGTCTACCCTGTCGTCTCGGGTGGCCGGGTCGCGGCATCGGTCCTCGGGGACTGGCGCGACGGCGAGAGCGACCCGCTCACGGTCGACGCCGCCGACCCGAGCACCGTCATCGACGGCCAGAACCGCATCGGCATCACCGCACCGGTCAAGCCCGGCCCGGCGTCGGTGCCCTACGCGATCAACGACGGCCGCCAGAGCACCAAGGGCGAGGTCAACCTCACCGTCCTCGACCTCGCGCAGCCCAACGCCGTCGCCCCCAAGACCCAGCCCGACGTCGTGCGCGCCGTCCTCGGCAAGCCGGTGCAGCTCGAGCCGCTCGGCAACGACATCCCCGGCGCCGACCCCGGCGACCCGGACGCCCGCCTGCGCCTCGCCGGCGAGGTCGCGCCCTCCGGTCCCCTCGACGTCGACACCAACCTCACGACGGGCGTCGTCACCGTCACCCCCAACGGGCTCGGGACGACCGAGCTCGCGTATGCCGCGCAGTCCGGTGGGACCGTCACTCCCGGCCGCATCCGCATCGACGTCGTCCAGCCGGCCGACCCCGAGGCCCCTCCGGTCGCGGTCCCGGACGGAGCGACCCTGCGCGACCAGGCGCCGACGATGGTCGACGTCCTCGCCAACGACTACAGCCCGCGGGCCGACGTCGTCGTCACCCAGAGTGCCAAGGTGGACGCCGACAACGCCTGGCTGCGACCGACGATCTACCAGGGCCGCTGGGTGCGGATCGAGGCGCTCGAGCCCTCGCCGATCAGCGGTGAGGGCAGTCGCCAGGGCACGGTCGAGTACACGATCAGCGACGGCACCAAGCGCACCACCGGACGGATCAACGTCGTCCAGCGCCCACCCGTCGCCGGTGCCGCACCGACCGTCGAGGACGACCGCGACACCGTCCGCGAGGCCGACGCCGTGTCGGTCGCGGTCCTCGACAACGACACGATGGCGGACGGCATACCGCTCGTCCTCGACCCGGCGAGCGTCAAGGTCATCGGCGGCGGCGAGGACCGGGCATTCGCCTCCGGCAACCTCATCCGCTACGTCCCCGAGTTCACCGGGCTCACCGCGCCCAAGGACGTCGTCATCGAGTACGCCGCCTACGCCGAGGGTGCTCCCGACCGGGCCAAGACCGGCCGTCTCACCGTCACGGTCAACCCCCTGCCGACACGGGCGACACCCAACCAGGCCCCCATCGCCCGCAGCTTCTCGGGCTCGGTGACGTCGGGGGAGTCGGTCACCCTGACGATCCCCTCGACCGGTGTCGACCCTGACGGCGACACCGTGACGATGCGCGGGATCGTCGGCAAGGACGCCGACGCCCTCGACCTCACCTTCGGCCGCGTCGTCTCGGTCGGCCCGTCGACGATCCGCTACGAGGGCTATCCCAACGCCGCCGGCACCGAGCTCATCCGCTACGAGGTGCAGGACCGCTTCGGCGCGACGAGCCAGGCGTTCGTGCGCGTCGGCGTCGTCAGCCCCGGCGACCCCCAGCCCCCGGTCGCCGTCGAGGACGAGGTCGTCGCGGCTCCCGGCAAGCGGGTCACCGCCCACGTCCTGCGCAACGACCTCATCGCCCGCGGCGACGCGGTGCGGATGGACTACAAGGACCTCAACCCCGGCGACGTCCAGAGCAAGTGGAAGGTCGACGAGGACGAGAACACCGTCTCGACGGTCGTCCCCGAGCCGGACGCCCCGACGCACCAGTACGTCTACGGCATCGACAACGGCATCTTCGACCCGTCCCGCACGACCGTCCTCGTGCGCGGGGTCAAGGGCTACATCAACCCGCCGATCGCGCAGGACGACGTCGCCCGCGCCACACCCGGCGAGACGACCTCGCTGGTCGACGTCCTCGCCAACGACACCGACATCGACTCCGACCCCGCGACCCTCAAGATCGTCGAGGTCCTCTCGCCGCAGGGCAGGATCGAGAACGGCAAGGTCCGGGTCACGCTGCTCGACCACCCGCAGACGGTGCCCTACGTCATCGAGGACGAGGACAAGGCCCGGGCGCTCGCGCTCATCTACGTCCCCGCCGGTGACAACGGTGTGCCGTTCGTCGTCGAGGGCACGCTCATCGAGATCGGCCAGGACTCGACCAAGACCGTCAAGATCGCCGACCACGTGAAGTCCCCGCGCGGCAAGGCCGTGAGCATCACCGCCGCCGCGACCGTCTCGGCCTCACCGGCGAAGTCGCTCGAGGCGTCGGCCGACGGCAAGGACGCGGTCGAGCTGACCTCCGGCGGCGGCTACATCGGTCCCGGGGCCCTCATGCTCGAGGTGAGCGACCAGGAGAGCGCCGACGACAAGGACGTGCGGACGGCATACGTGTCGATCCCGGTCCAGGTCGGTCCCAAGGTCCCGCTCCTGCGCTGCCCCGACGCGCCCCTCGTCCTCGCCGCCGGTGGCCGTGCGCGCGAGGTCGACATCCCGACCTACTGCCGGGCCTGGCTGCCGATCGGCATGAACCTCGACGAGGTGAAGTTCGAGGCGAAGTGGGAGCCGCAGGCCAAGGGCGCCGACCTCGAGCAGGCGCAGAGCGGCGGACGCCTCGTCACGCTGCGTGCCGGTGAGCGGGCGCCGAGCGGCACCGGGTCGGTCACCGTCACCTCTCCCGGTATGCCGCCCGTGAAGTTCCCGGTGCGCGTCCTGGGTCGTGACGCGGACGGCAACGCCGCGGGCGCCGCAGCCGGCGCCGGCGCGAACGGCGCCGACCCCGCCGCCGTCCTCGGCCCACCCCGCATGCGGCCGATCTCGGTCGACGGCCTCAACGAGGGCGAGTCCGAGTCGGTCGACGTGAGCCGCTACCTCGACTCCCCGCTCGAGAAGCCGTCGTGCTCCATCCAGGCCGCCGCCCTCGAGAGCGGCACCGGCATCGAGGTGTCGCGCAGCGGGTGCACGCTCACCCTGAGGGCGACCCAGCAGCCCAGCCCGACGGCGACGATCTCGCTGCTCGTCTCCGACGGCCCCGACCGCACCGCCACCGGGCGCGTCACCGTGACGATGCGGGGCAAGCCCGTGGCCCCCGCCAACGTCAGCGCGGTCGCCGACCGGATCGCCGGTGGCCAGGCCCGGGTCTCGTGGGTCGCGCCGAGCTATGACGGCGGTGTGACGATCTCGCACTACACCGTGCGTGGCGGTGCGAGCCCGGTGCGCTGCACCGCCTCACCGTGCACCATCACCGGCCTGACCAACGGCAAGGACTACACGTTCACCGTCGTCGCGACCAACGCGATCGGCGACAGCCCGCCGAGCCGAGCGAGCAACGTCGTGCGCCCCGACACCAAGCCCGAGGCGACGTCGGGCGTCCGCATGATCTCGTTCGGTGACGGCAGGCTCGACGTCGGCTGGAGCCCGGCGCCCAACAAGGGGTCGGCGATCACCAAGTACGTCGTCCGGCTCGTCCCGACCGGCGGGGGCGCGAGCGCGCGCACCGTCCAGGCCGGGGGCAACGCCACGAGCTCACCGGTGTCCGGGCTCGACAACAACTCGCCCTACTCCGTCTCGGTCCAGGCCTGGAACGGCGCGGGCGCGGGCCCGTTCGGGCCTGCTGTCCAGATGCAGTCCGCGGGCACCCCTCCCGCGGTGACCGGTGTCAACGGCGCCACCCGTGGGCCGGGCGCGGGCTTCGACTCCGAGTCGATCACCGTCTCGTGGAACCAGCAGACCAACCCCAACGGGCCTCCGCTCAAGCACTACACCGTCTACCGCAACGTGGACGGGGGTGGCTGGACCCAGATCGGCCGGGTCGGCGCACAGACACGCACCCTCGCCGACACCATCCCCTACGACGGCCGGCGCTACGGCTACACGGTCACCGCCACCAACGGCGCCGACCTCGAGTCACCCAAGGGCAACCCGTGGACCTACACGTCCGTCGGCGTCCCGAGCAACCCGAGCGTGACTGCCGAGACGCCACGTGCCGACAAGTCCGTCGTCGTCCACGTCACGGTGGGCCAGCCGCGCGCCGGTGCCTTCCAGTCGATCCAGTGGCGTGGCGGCGGCAAGTCCGGCAGCCATGCCTGCGGCTGTGCGCCCGGCTCGACCGTGACGTTCACGCTGCCCAACATGGGAATCAACCCGCTCACGGTCAAGGTCCGCACGGTCAACACCGGGGGGCGGAGCTCGAGCGAGGCGACGAGCGGCTCGGTCCAGCCGTTCGGCCCGACCCTCACCCCCAACAACGTCTCGGCGTCGGCCAACAACCAGAACATCACGTGGCGCTGGAGCCTGCGCACCAACGGCCGGCCGATCGACCAGGTGCAGATCAGCATCGACGGTGGTGGCTGGCGCGCCCCCGACAACCGTGAGAGCCACACCCAGTCGTTCGGCTGGTCCGAGGCCCACGGCCTGCGGGTCCGCGCCCACAGCGACGCCGGGTGGAGCGACCCGTCTCCCGGTGTCCGCACGAGCACCGAGGCCCAGCCGAGGAACCTTACCAACGTGCACGCCAAGAAGGGCTGCTCGGGCCCGAGCGGCCAGCCGTGCGTGGCCTTCTCGGTCACCGGTTTCACGCCGGGGTCCTACACCGTGACGTTCAACCACAGCTCGGTCGGTGGCAACTTCACCAGCGCGACGCCGCTCAACGTGGGCGGCGGCGGCAACGGGTCGTGGAACGGCACCTACTACGTCGACAAGTACGGCACCGACCTCGCCATCACCTTCAACGGTCCGGGCGCGGCGTTCACGCTGCACACCCGCTGGTGACGCACGGTCCGGGCGGCCCCCCGCCCGGACCGGTCACTCGATGATCGCGAGGATGTCGCCCTCCTGGACGACGTCGCCGACCTCGACCTTGACCTCGCTCACGGTGCCGGCCTCCTCGGTGAGGACGGGGATCTCCATCTTCATCGACTCGAGGAGCGCGATCTCGGCGCCCACCTCGACGGTGTCGCCCACCTGGACGGCGATGCTGAGGACGTTGGCGACGAGGTCGGAGACGACGTGGTGCGGCATACCGGAGACCGTATCCACTACGCACGGGTAACCCCGCGTGCCCCGCAGGGGACGACCCGCCGGTATGCCGTCCGCCCCGTCCACGGGACGTTGCGCGGTTCGTGCCCACGACGGGTTCCGCGTTACCGTGGAAAGTCGATCCACCCCCCGGAGGCCGCGCGACCGCGTGTCCCGTCGGGCCGGCCACGCCGGCCAGGCCGTCCGGGACCCGATGTCGTGGCGCCCCGGCGCCGCCCCTGCACTGCCCCCTGTACGAAGGACGCCCCCATGCACTGCCGATCCTGTGGAGCCGACCTGCCGGTCGACTCCGCCTTCTGCTCGCAGTGCGGCGCCCGGGTCGAGCTCGGTTCGGTCCTCGGCGTCGGCACCGACCTGCCGGCCGTGCGGCCGCAGGAGCAGCAGCCCGAAGACCTGAGCCAGACCCGTGAGCTCCCGCGCGTCGACCCCTCGGTGGCGGCGGCCCCCGCAGCCGTCCTGCCCGGCGAGCCGTCCGGTCCGACCGGGCACCCCGGACACGCCGGACACCACGAGCACGTCGACCACGCCGGGAACGTCGGTCACGACGGACACGACGGACACGACGACGGCCCGAAGCACTCGCGCAACAGCATCCTCGCGATGGTCGCGACGTTCGCCGTCCTCACGATCATCGGCACCTTCGCCCTGACCCGACTCGTCGGCTCCGACGACCCGGCGCCCACCACGGCCGCATCCTCGAGCTCGTCGGCGTCGGAGGAGGCCGGTGACGCCTCACCCGCCCCGAAGACGTCGGCCTCGGGGAGCGCCTCGCCGCAGGTGGCGCCGTCCGCGTCGACGTCGGTTCCGGCTGGGGCACGACGCTGCTCGACGAGCGGGAGCGACTCGGTCGCCACGGCATACGCCGGCAGTGAGCGCACGTCGTGCGAGTTCGCGGCGGCCGTCCGCGACGCCTACCGCAAGGCAGGCAACCCCGAGGCGGCGACCAGCCTGCGGGCCTACAGCCCGGTGACGAAGAAGTGGTACTCGCTGTCGTGCGACGGCGGCGAGCCGGTGCGCTGCACGTCGACGACCAACGCGATCGTCCTGCTCGCCCCCTGAGCAGCACCCTTCCCGCCCGACGTGGGAAACGGGCACTTCGCCGGGGAACCATCCCCCGGCGAAGTGCCCGTTTCTCCTGCCCAGTCGGCGTGAGCCGTCAGCGCAGTGAGGCTCAGCGCTCCTCGGTGCCCGCGATGAACGCCTCGAGCTTCTCGCGACCGAGGTCGTCGGGACGCTGCTCCGGCGGGGACTTCATGAGGTAGCTCGACGCGGAGAGCAGGGCGCCGCCGATGCCGCGGTCCTTGGCGATCTTCGCGGCGCGGATGGCGTCGATGATGATGCCGGCCGAGTTGGGGGAGTCCCAGACCTCGAGCTTGTACTCCAGGTTGAGCGGGACGTCGCCGAACGCGCGACCCTCGAGGCGGACGTAGGCCCACTTGCGGTCGTCGAGCCACGCGACGTAGTCGGACGGGCCGATGTGGACGTTCTTGCTGTCGGTGACACCGGCGAGGGCGCCGGTGAGGTTCGACGTCACGGCCTGGGTCTTGGAGACCTTCTTGGACTCGAGGCGCTCGCGCTCGAGCATGTTCTTGAAGTCCATGTTGCCGCCGACGTTGAGCTGGTACGTGCGGTCCAGCGTGACGCCGCGGTCCTCGAAGAGCTTGGCCATGACGCGGTGCGTGATGGTGGCGCCGACCTGGCTCTTGATGTCGTCACCGATGACGGGGACGCCGGCGTCCTCGAACTTCTTGGCCCACTCGGGGTCGGAGGCGATGAAGACGGGCAGGGCGTTGACGAAGGCGACGCCGGCGTCGATGGCGCACTGCGCGTAGAACTTGTCGGCCTGCTCCGACCCCACCGGAAGGTAGGACACGAGCACGTCGACCTGGGCGTCCTTGAGCACTTGGACGATGTCGACCGGCTCGGCGGGGGACTCGTCGATCGTCATCGCGTAGTACTTGCCGATGCCGTCGAGCGTGTGGCCGCGCTGGACCTCGACACCCGTGGTGGGGACGTCGGCGATCTTGATCGTGTTGTTCTCGGAGGCGTTGATGGCCTCGGAGAGGTCCTTGCCGATCTTCTTGTCGTCGACGTCGAACGCCGCGACGAACTCGACGTCGCTCACGTGGTACTCGCCGAACCGGACGTGCATGAGGCCGGGCACCGACGCGGTGGCGTCAGCGTCCTTGTAGTACTCGACTCCCTGCACGAGCGAGCTCGCGCAGTTGCCGACGCCGACGATGGCGACGCGAATCGAACCCATGGTGGTGTTCTCCTTCAGTGATGGTGTGGTGCTGCTGTCGTGCCGACCACGACGTCGTATGCCGCGTGGCCGGGTCGGTCGGTCAGGGCTGGGGGCCCGGGTCGGTGGGGTGGCGGCGCTCGGCGTCGATGAGCTCGGTGAGCCAGCGGACCTCGCGCTCGGTGCTCTCCTCGCCGTGGCGCTGGAGGGCCTGGGTCCAGGAGTCGAGGCGGCGGCGCTCGCGGGCGGCGTTGGCGCGCACCGTCTCGAGCTGCTCCTCGACCCGCGAGCGACGGCCCTCGAGGATGCGGAGCCGGACGTCGGCCTCGGTCCTGGCGAAGAACGCGAGCCGCACGCCGAAGCCGTCGTCCTCGTAGGCCGCGGTGTCGATCCGGCGGGCGGCCGCCTCGAAGGACTCCTTGCCGGCAGCGGTGATCTCGTAGACGATCCGGTTGCGGCCCGAGGAGGTGCTCCCGGTGGCCCGGCCCGGCGACGTGGTGCCGGTCGACTGGGCGATGAGGCCGCGCGCGACCAGTCCGGACAGCGCCGGGTAGAGCGTGCCGTAGGACAGGGCCCGGAACGCGCCGAGGGCCTCGTTGAGCCGGCGCCGCAGCTCGTAGCCGTGGGTCGGGCCCTCGTGGAGGAGCCCGAGGAGGGCGAAGTCGAGCAGCTCGGACCGCTTGCTCATGTCGCACCTCCTTCGTCGACTCGCGGTGGCGTGGGTGACAAACTTCGAGCTTGTCAGTGGGACTGTACCTCGAAGTTATATCGCTGCGATACATCGAGAAGGTGATCTGCCCGACGGTGAGGGGTCGTTCACGTGCGTGACCAGCACGTTCCCTGAACGCAGTACTCAGGTTCGTGGCGTCATACTGGGGAAGGCGCGCCCTGCCGCACGGTGGTCGGCGCCCGCATCCGCATCGTCTGCCCCGAAAGTTGTTCATGAGCACCGCACCCCGTTCGCGCGCCGAGGCTCGCCGCCGCAGCGACAAGGCACGCCGACCCCAGGGCGGCCGCAAGCGGTCGTGGCCGCGCCGCATCATCTACACGATGCTGGCGCTCTTCGTCGCCGGCGTGGTTGGCGTCGGCATCGCCTACGCGATGACCGACGTGCCCGCACCCAACCAGGTCGCGACAGCCCAGACCTCGGTCATCTACTACGCCGACGGCAAGAACGAGATCGGCCGGATCTCGGACTACAACCGCGAGTCCGTGCCGCTCAAGCAGGTGCCGATCCACGTGCAGCGCGCGCTCCTCGCCGCCGAGGACCGCAACTTCTACGAGAACAACGGCATCTCGCCGACCGGCATCGCCCGCGCCGTGTGGGTGGCGGTCAAGGGTGGCGCGGCGACGCAGGGTGGCTCGACGATCACCCAGCAGTACGTCAAGAACTACTTCCTCAGCCAGGACCGCACCCTGTCGCGCAAGGCCCGCGAGATCCTCATCTCGGTCAAGATCGACGGCCAGCAGTCCAAGGACCAGATCCTCGAGAACTACCTCAACACGATCTACTACGGCCGCGGCGCCTACGGCATCCAGACCGCCTCGAAGGCCTACTTCGGCAAGGACGTCTCCAAGATCACCCCGGCCGAGGGTGCCTTCCTCGCCTCCGCCATCCGGGGCCCGTCGTTCTACGACCCTCGCCTGGGACCCTCGCAGACCAAGAACGCCCAGACCCGCTCGTCCTACATCCTCGACGCGATGGTCAAGGAGGGCTGGCTCACCCCGCAGCAGCGTGCCGCCGCGACGTTCCCCAAGAGCTTCGTCAAGTACACGCCGCCATCGGTGGGCGGCACCAACGGCTACCTCGTGCAGCTCGTCAAGGACGAGCTCATCAAGAAGGTCAAGGTCTCCGAGGGCGACATCTCCAGCGACGGCCTCCGGATCGTCACGACGATCGACAAGGCCAAGCAGACCGCCGCCGGCGAGGCGATCAAGGAGCGCATCCCCAAGGGCGCCAAGAACCTCCACGTCGGTCTGGCCTCGATCAAGCCCGGTGACGGCGCCGTCCAGGCGCTGTACGGCGGTGAGGACTACGCCAAGAACCAGTTCAACACCGCCACCGACGCGACGATGCAGGCCGGGTCGGTCTTCAAGGTCTTCACCCTCATCGCCGCGCTGCAGAGCGGTGACCTCAGCATCCGCAACAGCTTCGACGGCAACAGCCCGCAGTACTTCGAGGAGTTCGCGAACCCCGGCGGGGCCACGGACTTCAACCGCCGCGGCGGGGTGCGCAACTTCAACGACCGCGACTACGGCCGGATCACCGTCCCCGAGGCGACGGCCAACTCGGTCAACACCGTCTACGCCCAGCTCAACATCCTCGCCACCCCGGCGAAGACCGCTGCCGCGGCCAAGCAGGCGGGCATCACGACCAAGCTCAACCCCAACTACGCCAACGTGCTCGGCAGCGACAGCGTCAAGGTCATCGACATGGCCAACGCCTACGCCACCCTCGCCGCCAAGGGCATGCGGGCCACGCCGTACTTCGTGAAGTCGGTCAAGTCCGTCGACGGCTCCTTCGACTACAAGGCCGAGCCCAAGACGACGCGTGCCTTCCCGGCCGACCTCGTCTCCGACGTCGTGTACTCGATGGAGCAGGTCATCAAGAACGGCAGCGGCGACTACGCGGGGGAGCGCCTCAACCGTGAGGCCGCCGGCAAGACGGGTACGTCGAGCGACAACTACTCCGCGTGGTTCGACGGGTTCACCCCGCAGCTGGCCACCGCGGTGGGCATGTTCCAGGGCGACGGGTCCATCAAGAAGGAGAACCAGATGGACAACGTCCCCGGGTGGGGCGCCATCACCGGTGGCACGATCCCCGTCCGGATCTGGACCGACTACATGCGCGCCGCCACCGAGGGGATGGAGAAGCTCAAGTTCCCGGACCCGGCATACATCAACAAGAACGCGGCACCCAAGAAGACCCAGCAGCCGCAGCAGACGAGCGAGCCGTCCCGGACGCAGGCTCCCCAGCCGAGCAACACCCCGCAGCCGACGACTCCGTCGACCACCGCCCCGCCGAGTCCCCAGCCGAGCGACACCCCGAAGCCGACCAAGACCAAGACGCCCAAGCCGACGGTCCCGATCCCGACCCTGCCCGGTCCGACGTCGTCGCCGGCCGACCCGGGAACCGGCTGAGGTGAGGCCACCCGCCCCTCACCGGGCGGGTCCGGGTGGACCCACGGCCGCGTTCGCACCGGTGGCGCTCCTCGCAGCGCTGCCGGTGCTCGCGTCACTGTGGATGCAGGGCCCCTGTCTCGAGCAGGGGTGGGGAGGGCAGGAGCCGTTCTGGCGGTTCTGCTACTCCGACCTCGCCGTGTCGACCCAGACGACCGACGCCGGGCGCGGGTTCGGCGCGTGGCTCTCGGGGGAGGTCCCCCTCGACCACCCGCCCCTCACCGGCGGGCTGGTCGCCCTGGTCGCCGGGCTCGGACCCGACGGCACGGCGCTCGACACGCAGCGCTGGGTCCTCGCCGTGTGGGCGGTGCTCAGCGTCGCCGCACTGGTGCTCATGGCGTGGTGGGTGCGCGACACCACGGCCCACGACGGTGACGGTCGGGGCATCCGGCTCGACCCCCGGCACGTCGTCCTTGCCCCCGTGGCCGCGCTCACCCTGCTGCTCTCGCCCGACCTCCTCGGGGTGGCGCTCGCGACGGGTGGGCTGTGGGCGTGGTCGAGACGCCACCCGGCGCTCGCCGGTGCGCTGCTCGGGGCCGGCCTCATGGCGCGCACCTATCCCGGGCTGCTGCTGCTCGTCCTCGCCGCCCACGCCTGGCGCACCGGCAGGGAGCGCGAGCTGGGGCGGGTCGCGCTCGGGGCGGTGGGTGCTGTCGCCCTCGTCGCGGTGCCCCTGCTGCTCACCGAACCGGCCCTCGTCACCCGGTCGTGGGGACTGTGGGACGACAGCCTCGCCGGCCTCGGCTCGGTCTGGTACCTCCCGACCCTCGCCGGCAGTCCGTGGACGGCCGACGTGCTCACGGCCGTGGCGGTCGTCGGCGTGCTCGTCGCCGTCGTGCTCGCAGGGCTGCTCGTCCTCGGCGCACCGACGCCGCCGCGCGTCGGTGCCGCGGCCCTCGTGCTCGTCGCGGTCGTGCTCGTGACCGGCAAGTCCTTCCCCGTCCAGGCCTCGCTCTGGCTCGTCCCGCTCGTCGCCCTCGCCGGGCTGCGCTGGCGCGACCACCTCGTCTGGGCGCTCGCCGAAGGGGTGCACTTCGTCGCCGTCTGGCTCTACCTCGGTGGCCTGTCGGACGCCAACCGGTCGCTGCCCGCGAGCTGGTACGCCCTGGCCCTGCTCGGCCGGGTCGCCGCCGTCGCCTGGCTCGCCGTGCGTGCGTGGCAGACCTCCAGCCGGCCGGTCGGTGAGCGAATTTAGCCGTATGCCGTGCAGCCGGTACCCTTGGCGAGTTGCCGTGTGCCCTGTGGACAACTCCACGTTGGTGTCGGCAGCGATGCATACCCTCCTGTCACGGAGAGACCGTGACCGTTCAGACCGAAGGAGGCGGGTTAACGCATGCGTCAGTACGAACTCATGGTCATCCTCGACCCGGAGCTCGACGACCGCACGGTCCAGCCGTCGCTCGACAAGTTCCTCACCGTCATCACCAAGGACGGTGGCACCGTCGACAACGTCGACATCTGGGGCCGCCGTCGTCTGGCCTACGAGATCAAGAAGAAGGCCGAGGGCATCTACGCCGTCGTCAACTTCACCTCGGAGCCGGCCACGGCCAAGGAGCTGGACCGTCAGCTCGGCCTCAACGAGTCGATCATGCGGACCAAGCTCCTGCGCCCCGGCGCCTGATCTTCGTCCTCACGACTCCACCCCAGCGAGCCCGCTGGACCAGCCGTACCCAGCACCACCCACTCATCCGTCGCATCTGCACCAGACCAAAGGGGATCTGATCCATGGCAGGCGAGACCGTCATCACGATCGTCGGGAACCTCACCGGTGACCCCGAGCTCCGTTTCACTCCGTCCGGCGCTGCCGTCGCGAACTTCACCGTGGCCTCCACGCCGCGCACGTTCGACCGTCAGAGCAACGAGTGGAAGGACGGCGAGACGCTGTTCATGCGGTGCTCGGTCTGGCGTGACGCGGCGGAGAACGTCGCGGAGTCCCTCCAGCGGGGCACCCGCGTCATCGTCACCGGCCGTCTGAAGTCTCGTTCGTACGAGACCAAGGAGGGCGAGAAGCGCACCGTCATCGAGATGGACGTCGACGAGGTCGGCCCCTCGATGAAGTACGCGACCGCCAAGGTCAACAAGACCTCGCGCGGTGGCGGCGGTGGTGGCGGCTTCGGCGGCGACCAGGGCGGCTCGGGTCAGTCCGACCCGTGGGCGACCGGCGGATCGGCACCTCAGGGTGGCGGCGCGCAGGGCGGCCAGGGCGGCGGCTGGAGCCAGCAGGGCGGCGGCGCTCCGGCGGCACCGCAGCAGGGTTCGCAGGGACAGCAGGGTGGCCAGGGAGGCTGGGGCAACGCCCCGGCCTACGACGAGCCCCCCTTCTGACAGACACACACACCACAGATCCACACCATCCCTGGGAGACCAGGGCTCATCCGCTGAGCTGCTCAGCAGAAGGAGAGCACCACGATGGCCAAGCCAGTTGTGCGCAAGCCCAAGAAGAAGGCCAACCCGCTCAAGGCGGCGAAGGTCGAGAACATCGACTACAAGGACACTGCGCTGCTGCGCAAGTTCATCTCCGACCGCGGCAAGATCCGCGCTCGTCGGGTGACCGGCGTGTCCGTCCAGGAGCAGCGTCTGATCGCCAACGCGGTCAAGAACGCCCGTGAGATGGCGCTCCTTCCCTACTCCAGCTCGTCCCGCTGACGCGCGACCCAGCACCGACAAGGAGAGCTGAACAATGAAGGTGATTCTCACGCACGAGGTCTCCAACCTCGGCACCGCCGGTGACGTCGTCGACGTCAAGGACGGCTACGCCCGCAACTTCCTCTTCCGTCGCGGTCTCGCGACGGGGTGGACCAAGGGCGCACAGAAGCAGGTCGACTCGCTCGCCAAGGGCCGTGAGGTCCGCGCCGTGAAGTCGCTCGAGGAGGCCCAGTCGATCAAGGGCAACCTCGAGGCCAAGGCCGTCACGGTCCCCGCGCACGCCGGCAAGGAGGGACGTCTCTTCGGTGCCGTCTCCACCGCCGACATCGCCGCGGCGCTCAAGGCAGCCATCGGCACCGACGTCGACAAGCGCAAGATCGAGGTCCCGACCCCGATCAAGACCACGGGCGCCCACCAGGCCCTCGTCCGTCTGCACCCCGAGGTGCAGGCCAAGGTCGAGCTCAACGTCGTCGCCGGCTGACCCAGCCAGACGCACACCGACTGCGCCCCGACTCGCCTCGCGAGCCGGGGCGCAGTCGTGTCCCCGCCCGTCGGCGCGGTGCTCGGCGACGGACTGCTCAGGAGCGTCCGGCGAGCTCGCGCCGGACGACCCGGCGCCGCAGGGTGGGCGAGGCGACGATCTCGTAGCCGGCCTCCACGAAGACCTGCAGCAGCCCCACGGACGCCTCGTCCCAGATGACCGCCTTCCCCGGCGGTGGCTCGATCGGGTAGCCCTCGAGAACCTGTGCGCCGACCCGCTCGCCGTACTCGACCGTGGCCTGCGCGAGCTCGTACATCAGCCCCGAGCGGCGATGGTCCTTGCCGACGACGAAGCACGTCACCGACCAGACACCCTCGAGCTCGGGGTCCATCCGCATCCACGGCTGCTTCCTGCTCCACAGCCGGGGGTAGTTCTCGCGTGGCTCGACGGCGACCCAGCCGGCCACCTCCCCGTCGACGTAGCCGAGGAGCCCGGAGGTCGGTCCGGCGGTGCCGCACGCCGTCTGCTCGAGGAGGGCGGCGTCCCTCTCCGCCTGGGTGGTGTCCCGCCAGATCCAGCCCGGCACCTTGAGCCCCTGGCAGCGACACTTCGCCGCGCCACCGGTGGCGAACACGGCCTCGACGTCCTGCGCCAGTGCCTCGTTGGCGGGGCGCCAGGTGAAGTCGGGCATGCGGCGAGCCTAGGGGGCGACCGGCGCCGGGGCAGGGACGTCGACGGTCCGCCGGAGCGCGCTGTCGGAGGCGTCGCCTAGGTTGGCGGCCATGGCAGCGAAGGGTGCGCGACCGGCATACCGGTGCACGGAGTGCGGGTGGACCACGGTCAAGTGGGTCGGTCGCTGCGGCGAGTGCCAGGCCTGGGGGTCGGTGACCGAGGTCGGTGCCGTCTCGGCCCGCACGACCGCGGCCAAGAGCGTCGAGCGCCCGGCCGTGCCCATCGGCGAGGTCGACTCGAGCCGTGCCGAGGCCCGGGGCACCGGAGTGCCCGAGTTCGACAGGGTCCTCGGGGGCGGGCTCGTGCCCGGCGCCGTCGTCCTCGTCGCGGGGGAGCCGGGCATCGGCAAGTCCACGCTGCTGCTCGACGTCGCCGGGCGTGCGGCCCGTGGTGGCGAGCCCGGCCACGAGCGGCGCGTCCTCTACGTCAGCGGTGAGGAGTCGGCAGCGCAGGTGCGCAGCCGGGCCGAGCGGATCGAGGCCATGGCGCGCACCCTCTACCTCGCGTCCGAGACCGACCTCGCCACCGTCCTCGGGCAGATCGACCAGGTCGAGCCCGACCTCGTCATCATCGACTCGGTCCAGACGATCAGCAGCGCCGAGGTCGACGGCTCGGCCGGCAACGTCTCGCAGGTGCGCGAGGTCGCCGCGAGCCTCATCGCCACCGCCAAGTCCCGTGGCATCGCGACCCTGCTCGTCGGCCACGTCACCAAGGACGGTTCGATCGCCGGTCCGCGCGTGCTCGAGCACCTCGTCGACGTCGTCGTGCAGTTCGAGGGCGACCGGCACAGCCGGCTGCGCCTCGTGCGGGCGGTCAAGAACCGCTACGGCCCCACCGACGAGGTCGGCTGCTTCGACCTGTCCGACGTCGGCATCACCGGACTGGCGGACCCGAGCGCGCTCTTCCTGTCCAACCGCACCGCCGCCGTCCCCGGCACCTGCGTCACCGTGACCCTCGAGGGCCGGCGCCCGCTCGTCACCGAGGTGCAGGCGCTCGTCGACCAGAGCGAGGTGCCCAACCCGCGGCGCGCGACGAGCGGTCTCGACTCCGCCCGGGTCGGCATGATCCTCGCGGTGCTCGGCACCCGGGCCCGGGCGCCGATCGGTCGCAAGGACGTCTTCGCCTCGACGGTGGGTGGCGTGCGCATCACCGAGCCCGCCGCCGACCTCGCGATCACCCTGGCGCTGGCCAGCGCGATCAACGACCAGCCGCTGCCCACCGGAACGGTCGCGTTCGGCGAGGTCGGGCTCGCCGGTGAGCTGCGGCCGGTGACCGGCGCCCACCGGCGGCTCGCCGAGGCCTCCCGGCTCGGCTTCACCACGGCCATCGTGCCTCCCGGTGTCGTCGGCGGCGGGCCGGTCCCCGACGGCCTGCGGGTCATCGAGGTGGCGAGCGTGCTCGAGGCGGTCCAGCTCTCCGTCACGCCGGTCGGCTGACGTCCGCGAGGGAGCCCTGGATCGTGCGGCCCCGGCCGGTGGCGCCCCGCCCATACGTCACCCGGCCGTGACCGAACAGACCGACCGGGGTTCGCCCCCGCGCCGTTAGACTCGCGATCGGGTCAGGGAGACCTGACCTGCGACGACTGGAGGGAAGCACGTGGCCACGCCGCTGCACGAGGACGAGCTGATGCGGACGACACTCGCTGCCGTCGCCCCCGGCACCGAGCTGCGTGACGGCCTCGAACGCATCCTGCGCGGCCGCACCGGCGCGCTCATCGTGCTCGGGACGGACCGCACCGTCGACGCCATCGCCACGGGCGGCTTCCCGCTCGACGTCGAGTTCTCGGCCACCCGGCTGCGCGAGCTCGCCAAGATGGACGGCGCCATCGTCTGCGACCGCGACGTCACCAAGATCCTGCGTGCCGCCACCCAGCTCGTCCCCGACGCCAACATCGAGACCAGCGAGTCCGGCACGCGTCACCGCACCGCCGAGCGCGTCGCCAAGCAGACCGGCTTCCCCGTGGTCTCGGTGAGCCAGTCGATGCGCATCGTCGCCCTCTACGTCGGCGGTAGCCGGTTCGTCCTCGAGGACTCCAGCGCCATCCTGTCGCGCGCCAACCAGGCGCTGCAGACCCTCGAGCGCTACAAGCAGCGCCTCGACGAGGTCACCGGCACCCTGTCGGCGCTCGAGATCGAGGACCTCGTCACCGTCCGCGACGTCGCCAACGTCCTCCAGCGCCTCGAGATGGTGCGCCGGATCAAGGACGAGATCGGCGACTACGTCCTTCAGCTCGGCACCGACGGCCGCCTGCTCAGCCTCCAGCTCGAGGAGCTCACCGGTGGGCTGTCCGACGACCTCGGTCTCGTCATCCGTGACTACCTCCACGAGTCGCGCGGCGAGCACGACCTCGAGCGCGCGATCGCCAACCTCACCGCCATCGACGCGACCGAGCTGCTCGACCCGGCCGCGGGCGCCAAGTCGCTCGGCTTCACCGTCGTCGGCGACGCCCTCGACTCCTCGGTGAGCCCGCTCGGCTACCGCATGCTGAGCAAGGTCCCGCGTCTGCCGGGTGCCATCGTCGACCGCCTGGTCGAGCACTTCGGGAGCCTCCAGAAGCTCCTTGCCGCCGGGGTCGACGACCTCATGAGCGTCGAGGGCGTCGGCGAGGGTCGCGCGCGGCTCGTCCGCGAAGGCCTGTCCCGGCTGGCGGAGAGCAGCATCCTCGAGCGCTACGTCTGAGTCGCGGGCATGGTCAGTGGTGCCCGCACCTCGGCTCTCGACCTCGCGTCGCTGCACGACGAGGTCCTGCGCTGGTATGCCGTCAGCTCCCGTGACCTTCCGTGGCGCGAGCCGTCGTGCTCGCCGTGGGGCGTGCTGCTCTCCGAGGTGATGTCGCAGCAGACGCCGCTCGCCCGGGTCGAGCCGATCTGGCGTGAGTGGATGGCCCGGTGGCCGACCCCGGCCGACCTGGCGCGCGAGTCCCCGGGTGAGGTGGTGCGGGCCTGGGGCCGGCTCGGCTACCCGCGGCGCGCCCTGCGGCTGCACGAGGCCGCGACCGTCATCGCCCAGCGGCATGATGGAGAGGTGCCGCGCGACCAGACCGAGCTGCGGGCGCTGCCCGGCATCGGGGACTACACCGCGGCGGCCGTCGCCGCCTTCGCCTTCGGGGACCGCTCGGTCGTCGTCGACACCAACGTGCGCCGGGTGCAGGCCCGGCTCGTCACCGGGCTCGCCCAGGCCTCGCCCGCGATGACCCGGGCCGAGGTCGCGCTCGCCGAGGACCTCCTGCCCGACGACGACGAGGACGCCGCCACGTGGAACGTCGCGGTGATGGAGCTCGGGGCTCTCGTCTGCACCGCCCGGGCTCCGCGCTGCGAGGAGTGTCCCGTGAGCGCGAGGTGCGCGTGGGTGCTCGGGGGGCGACCGGCATACGACGGTCCTCCCCGGCGCGGTCAGAAGTGGCACGGCACCGACCGCCAGGTGCGGGGCATCATCGTCCAGGCGCTGCGCGAGAGCACCGAGCCTGTCCGGCGCGAGGCCCTCGCCCCGGGGCGTGACGAGGTCCAGGTCGACCGGTGCCTCGCCGGGCTCGTGGAGGACGGGCTGGTCGAGCCGGTGGGCGCCGAGCACTACGCCCTGCCGGGTCGCGAGGAGGCGGCGGGATGAGCCGGCGCGACGAGCCGACCGGGCCGCTGCGACCGGGAGAGCCCACCGAGCCGCTCGAGCCCGTCGACCCGGGTGGGCGGGACGAACCCCGCAGCTCCGCCTCCGGCCCCGGTGGGCGACGGGTCGCACCGGACCCCTACGGCGTGCGTGCCGGCGCCACCAAGGCCTTCCGGGTCGTGGGTCGCGGCACGGTCGGCGGCGCCCGGATCGCCGGTCGCGGCGGGCGCGCCGGTGCCCAGCGCGCCCGCGCCTTCGCCCGCTCCAAGGGCGCCGGCGAGAGCGGGCTGGCGCGTCTCGTCGAGCTGCACTTCGTCAACATCTGCGGGGACGCCGCCCTCACGGTGAGCCTCGCCGGCACGATCTTCGCCATCCCCACCGACGAGGCCCGCGCCCAGGTCGCGCAGTTCCTCGCCCTGACGATGGCGCCGTTCGCCCTGCTCGCGCCGTTCATCGGGCCGCTGCTCGACCGCTTCCGCCACGGCCGGCGGTGGGCGATCGGGACCACCCTCGCGCTGCGCGCCTTCCTCTGCTGGGTGCTCGCCACCGCCGTGGCGACGGACTCGCCGTGGCTCTTCCCGGCGGCGCTCGGCTGCCTCGTGTCGTCCAAGGCCTACGGCGTGACCCGCTCGGCCGCCATCCCACGGCTGCTGCCGCCGGGGTTCACCCTCGTCAACGCCAACTCGCGCATCGCCCTCGCCGGCGTGGCCGGCATGGCCGTCGGCGGCGGGCTCGCCGGTGCCGTCGCGCGGATCGGCCCCGAGTGGTCGCTTCGGCTCGCGTTCGTCATCTACGTCGTCGGCACCGTGCTCGCCATCCGCCTGCCCTCGCGGGTCGACTCGGCGGCGGGCGAGGAGGACATCGAGGACACCGTCGACTCATTGCCCGTTCGGGCTCCCTCGTCCGATCCACCACCTACCGCGCGACGGCCCGAACGGGCAATAAGTCGCGTCGGGGATCGGCTGCGGGCCCGGGTGCTGGCCCTGCCCGCCACCGTGCGGGCCGCGCTCGTCAGTGCCATGGGCGGCCGGCTGCTCACCGGCTTCCTCACGCTCTTCATGGCCTTCCTCATGCGTGAGCACCCGATCCCCGGCTACAGCGGCACCCTCGTCCTTGCCCTCGTCGTCGGGGCCGCCGGCGCCGGCAACGCCCTCGGCACCGTCGTCGGCAACGCGCTGCGCCGCCTGCCACCGGACCGGATCGTCGCGGCGGCGTTCCTGCTCATCGTCGCGGCCGCGCTCGCGACGGCGGTCGCCTACTCGCTCTGGACGCTCCTGGTCCTCGGGCTGGCGGCCGGCCTCTGCTCGCAGGTCATCAAGCTGAGCACCGACGCCATCATCCAGCGCGACGTCGCCGAGAACGTCCGCACCCAGACCTTCGCGTGGTCCGAGACGGTGCTGCAGATCGCCTGGGTCCTCGGTGGCGGCATCGGCATCGCGCTGCCGCTCGTCCCACAGCTCGGGTTCGGCGTCATCAGCGGTCTGCTCGTCGCGGTGCTGCTGCTCTCGATCTCGGTCCGACGCCGCACGCGCGTGTGAGCGGCGCGGGTCAGAGGACGCGCAGCATCCGGGTGTTGCCCAACGTGTTCGGCTTGACCCGCTCGAGGTCGAGGAACTCGGCGACACCCTCGTCGTAGGAGCGCAGCAGCTCGAGGTAGACCTCGGGCTCCACCGCCTGCCCCTCGATCACGGAGAACCCGTGCCGCGCGAAGAAGTCGGTCTCGAAGGTCAGGCAGAACAGCCGCTCCACCCCCAGCTCGAGCGCGCGCTCGACGAGCCCCTGCAGGATCCGCGAGCCCACACCCTGGCCCAGCACCGACGACGACACCGCCAAGGTGCGGATCTCGGCGAGGTCCTCCCAGAGCACGTGCACCGCGCCGCAGCCGACGACCTCGCCGTCGCGCTCGGCGACGATGAAGTCACCCAGCGACTCGTAGTAGGCCACCGCCTCCTTCTGCAGGAGCACCCGCTGCTCGGCGAGCGGCGCCACGAGCGCCCGCATCGCCCGGACGTCCTTGGTGCGTGCCGGCCGGATCTGTATGCCGTCCGCCCGCGACGGGCTCTCGGCTGCAGCTGAGACTGCAGGTGCTGCGGGAGCCGCGGGAGCGGCAGGTGAGGAGGGCACGGAGGGCGTGGACGGCATACGACCCAGTATTGCGGCCGGCACGCGAACCGGCCGCCCGCGCACGAAGCGCGGACGGCCGGGTTCCCGAATCGCAGTGGTGCGACTCCGTGGGTGGTCAGCGGGTCTTGTAGACCGGCTGGCTCTGCGGGTTGAGCTCGTCCATCTTGACCTTCGCTGCCTTCTGCAGGCTGGGCTCGGTGATCTTGAGGACGTCGAAGCCCTTGCCGAGGTCGGAGGAGAAGATGTGACCGTTGTAGTAGTACGACGACCAGGTGCCGCCGCCACCACCACCGACGCCGCCGTTCGGGCCGCGCTCGAAGTAGCCGATCTCACGCGGGTTCGCCGAGTCGGTGAAGTCCCAGATCGACGTGCCACCCATGTACCAGGACTGGACCATGATGTCGCGGCCCTTGACCGGGATGAGCGAGCCGTTGTGGGCCACGCAGTTCTCGCTGTCGTTCTGGTGGCGCGAGATCTTGTAGTACGACTTGAAGGTGAGCTTGTTGCTCTTGCTCAGGTCGTAGATGGCGTTGGCGCCACGCTTCGGGCCGACCGTCGTGTTGCAGGTCGCGCGACCGCCGCCACCGAGCTCGTCGGTGAAGACGACCTTGGTGCCGTCGTTGTTGAAGGTGGCCGAGTGCCAGAACGCGAAGTTCGTCGTGTCCTGGACCTTCTCGATGACCTTCGGCGCGACCGGGTTGGAGATGTCCATGATGACGCCGTCACCCATGCAGGCACCGGCGGCGATGTTCTTGGACGGGTACGCCGTGATGTCGTGGCAGCCGGTCGTGGCCGAGTAGCCGTCACCGGAGGGCTGGACGCCACCGGGGTTGCCGCCGTCGGGGAAGAGGTTGGGCTCAGCGACGACCTTGGCCTGCGTCGGGGCCTTCTTGGGGACCTCGATGATGCTGATCGAGTCGTGCGGCGGCTGGCAGTCCGGGTAGTCCGCACGCGGCGAGTAGGACGACACGTAGATGAAGTCGCTCTTCTTGCCGGGCACGAGCGTGTTGGTGTGCGAGCCACAGGCCGTCTCGACGGACTTGATGTACTTCGGCACCCGCGGGTTGGAGACATTGAAGATCTTGATGCCCTCCCACGACTGCTTGAGGGTGGTCGGCGACGTCGTCGACGAGCACGAGTCGTCGCTGCGCGAGGAGTCGGTCGACAGGTAGAGCAGGTCACCCGAGATGGTGATGTCGTTCTGCGAGCCCGGGCAGTTCACCCGCGCCAGGACCTCGGGGGAGGCGGCGTTGGTGACGTCGTAGATCACGAAGCCGTTGTAGTTGCCGACGAACGCCTTGTTGCCCGAGAAGGCGATGTCGCTGCCGGTCCCGTCGACGGGCGTGACGTGCGGGGTGTTGAACAGGTGCTGGACGTTGGCGCTGCGACCGACCTGGTCGGGAGCGAGCTCGACGCCCGACTTGCCGACTGCTTCCGGTGGGACGTCAGCGGCGCTGGCCGAAGCCACGCCCCAGCCGCTCGCGGCGAGCGCGGCGACCGCCGCGATCCCCACTGTGCGGGAAAGTCTCATGGTTCCTCCTCCGTCGGGCCAGCCGCGAAGGACCGCCCAGGTGTGTGTCCGGTCAGGTCATCGTTGTCCAAAAGTTCCACGGTCCGGGTAAAGGGAGGGTAAGAACTCCCTACTGGCGAGTTGTGTCGGGATCGGCCTGTCGCGGTGGACAGCATCGCCAACTACAGTGCGGCACATGCTGATTCGCCGCTCCACGTCAGCCGTCGCCCTCGTCGGCCTCCTCGCGCTCGGTCTCGCGGGCTGCTCGGGGGAGCCCGAGGCGCAGCCGGTGCCGCGCACTCCGGGCGCGACATCGAGCGACCCGGTCATCCAGCCGGGACGCCCCGGAGAGCCCAACGCGACGCTCAGCGGCGGTGCGGCGACGGTGGCTCCGAGGACGGTGTCCAAGGACGACGTGACCTTCTACCAGGACATGATCGTGCACCACTCCCAGGCGCTCGTCATGGTCGAGACGGCCCTGCCGCGCCTCACGGACACGCAGGTCACGTCGCTCGCCTCCCGCATCGGCGACGAGCAGAAGCCCGAGATCCTCACCATGACGACGTGGCTCCAGGAGCGCAAGCAGGAGGTGCCGCCGCAGGCGACCAACCCGCGGCTCGGCGACCACGACCACGCGGGCATGCCCGGCATGGCGACCCCGGCGCAGATGGACCAGCTGGCCAAGGCGAGCGGGGTCGAGGCCGACCGGCTCTTCCTCACGCTGATGATCGCCCACCACAAGGGCGCGCTGACGATGGTCGGCGAGCACGGCAAGACCGCCGGCGAGGAGGTCGTCGAGGAGATGGCGGCCGACATCAACGTCACCCAGGCCAAGCAGATCAGCCAGATGCAGCAGATGCTCGCCCGCCTCGCCTGACCTCCGCACGGTCGACTCCCCGTCGGGCCGGTCCCGAAGTCGTGCTCAACTCACCAATTCCTCCCCTCCGCCACGGTGACGGAGGGGAGGAATTGGTGAGTTGAGCACGCGAAAGGCGGCGTATGCCGGGAACTTTCGTTCCGGCATACGCCGCCTTCGTCGTGGTGTCGGGTGCTCAGCGCACCCGGCGGGTCACTCGCCCGAGGCGGCCGACCCGCTGCTCGGCGGGGCGGAGGCTCCGGCGGTGACGACGGGGACCTCGATGGCGGCAGCGTGCTGCGCGCCCTCGAAGGTGAAGGTGTCGTCCTTGCCCTCGCCGGTCGCGTCGACCGCGACGATCTCGCCGGCCTTGAGCTCGCCGAAGAGGATCTTCTCGGACAGCACGTCCTCGATCTCGCGCTGGATGGTGCGACGCAGCGGTCGCGCACCGAGCACGGGGTCGTAGCCACGCTTGGCGAGCAGCATCTTGGCCGCGGGCGTGAGCTCCATGCCCATGTCCTTGTCCTTGAGGCGCTTGTCGAGCTTGGCGATCTCGAGGTCGACGATCTGGATGATCTCGTCCTGCGTGAGCTGCGGGAAGACGATCGTGTCGTCGACGCGGTTGAGGAACTCGGGACGGAAGTGCTGCTTGAGCTCGTCCGTGACCTTGTTCTTCATCCGGTCGTAGCTGCTGCGCGTGTCAGGACCCGCGGTGAAGCCGAGGGCGCCCTTGGTGATGTCACGCGTGCCGAGGTTGGTCGTCATGATGATGACGGTGTTCTTGAAGTCGACCATCCGACCCTGGGAGTCGGTGAGGCGGCCGTCCTCGAGCACCTGCAGCAGGCTGTTGAAGATCTCGGGGTGGGCCTTCTCGACCTCGTCGAACAGCACGACCGAGAACGGCTTGCGCCGGACCTTCTCGGTGAGCTGGCCGCCCTCTTCGTAGCCGACGTAGCCGGGAGGCGATCCGAAGAGCCGCGAGACGGTGTGCTTCTCGCTGTACTCGGACATGTCGAGCTGGATGAGGCTGTCCTCGTCGCCGAAGAGGAACTCGGCGAGCGTCTTGGCGAGCTCGGTCTTTCCGACACCGGTCGGACCGGCGAAGATGAACGAGCCACCGGGACGACGCGGGTCCTTGAGGCCGGCGCGGGTGCGACGGATGGCCTGCGACAGCGCCTTGATGGCGTCGTCCATGCCGACGACGCGCTTGTGCAGCTCGTCCTCCATGTGGAGCAGCCGTGAGGACTCCTCCTCGGTGAGCTTGAAGACCGGGATGCCGGTGCTCGCCGCGAGAACCTCTGCGATGAGCTCCTCGTCGACCTCGGCGACGACGTCGAGGTCGCCGCTCTTCCACTCGTTCTCGCGCTGGGTCTTCTCGGCGCGCAGGTTCTTCTCGTCGTCGCGCAGGCGCGCGGCCTTCTCGAAGTCCTGTCCGTCGATCGCCGACTCCTTCTCGCGCACGACGGCCTGAATCTTCTCGTCGAACTCGCGCAGGTCCGGCGGTGCGGTCATCCGGCGGATGCGCAACCGGGCGCCTGCCTCGTCGATGAGGTCGATCGCCTTGTCCGGGAGGAAGCGGTCGTTGACGTAGCGGTCGGCCATGTTGGCGGCCGCGACGAGAGCGCCGTCGGTGATCGAGACGCGGTGGTGCGCCTCGTAGCGGTCACGCAGGCCCTTGAGGATCTCGATGGCGTGGGCCAGCGTCGGCTCGGCCACCTGGATCGGCTGGAAGCGGCGCTCGAGCGCGGCGTCCTTCTCGATGTGCTTGCGGTACTCGTCGAGGGTGGTCGCACCGATGACCTGGAGCTCACCGCGGGCGAGCATCGGCTTGAGGATGCTCGCGGCGTCGATGGCGCCCTCGGCCGCACCGGCACCGACGAGGGTGTGGATCTCGTCGATGAAGAGCACGATGTCGCCGCGGGTGCGGATCTCCTTGAGGACCTTCTTGAGGCGCTCCTCGAAGTCACCGCGGTAGCGGCTGCCGGCGACGAGCGCGCCGAGGTCGAGGGTGTAGAGCTGCTTGTCCTTGAGGGTCTCGGGGACCTCTCCGCGCACGATGTCCTGGGCGAGGCCCTCGACGACGGCGGTCTTGCCGACGCCGGGCTCACCGATGAGGACCGGGTTGTTCTTGGTGCGGCGGGACAGCACCTGCATGACCCGCTCGATCTCCTTCTCACGCCCGATGACCGGGTCGAGCTTGCCCTCGCGGGCAGCCACGGTGAGGTTGCGACCGAACTGGTCGAGCACGAGCGAGCCGGCGGGGGTGCCCTCGGCGGGGCCACCCTGACCGACGCCTGCGGCAGCGCCCTCCTTGCCACCCTGGTAGCCCGAGATGAGCTGGATGACCTGCTGGCGGACCCGACCGAGGTCGGCGCCGAGCTTGACGAGGACCTGGGCGGCGACGCCCTCACCCTCGCGGATCAGGCCGAGCAGGATGTGCTCGGTGCCGATGTAGTTGTGCCCGAGCTGGAGTGCCTCGCGCAGCGACAGCTCGAGGACCTTCTTGGCGCGCGGCGTGAACGGGATGTGACCGGTCGGGGCCTGCTGGCCCTGGCCGATGATCTCCTGCACCTGCTCGCGAACGGCGTCCAGAGAGATCCCCAGGCTCTCGAGGGCCTTGCTGGCGACACCCTCACCCTCGTGGATGAGACCGAGGAGGATGTGCTCGGTGCCGATGTAGTTGTGGTTGAGCAGCCGCGCCTCTTCCTGGGCGAGGACGACCACCCGGCGGGCCCGGTCGGTGAACCGTTCGAACATGGTGCTGGCTCCTGACTGATATGAGTCACCTCGATGCTATCCCCGCTGCCTGTATGCCGTGACGTCCCTTTCATGGACCGTCACCGAATCGGGAGCAGCGGGAGTGCCGCGAGGTGTGTCATGGCGTCCAACGCGGGGCACCTGCCGGGTGTTCCACGCCTGAGCCGGGTCCGCTCATGTTCGCTGTCGGCGGACGCGTCCGGGCCCGTCGCAGGTCAGCTGTCGCCGGTCCGTCCGGACCTGAGGATGCGGATCGTCGTCGCGTCGGCCTTGGTGGCGACGACGGTGACCTCGTCACCGGTGGCGAGGGTGCTCACCTTCCTCGCGAGGCGGTCGCGGGTGTCGGCGCCGATCGTGTAGGTCGCGGAGAACCCGTCGGTGCTCCTCACGGTGAGCTTGTCGGTCGTGACCGCGGTGACCTGGCCGCGCTGGAACAGGACGGCGCGCGTGGCGGTGCCGCCCTCGCCGGGGATGACGGCCTCACCGTGCAGCGCGCCACCCGCCCCCATGCCCAAGCCCATCCCCATGCCGGGGAGGTCGCCGGTGCCACGGCGGTCCTGTCCGGGCGGCACCTGCTCGGGCGTGCCGGGGCCGCGCTGGCCGTGGCCCGGGTCCATCTGGCCGGGTCCGGGCATGCCCCGGTCGTTGCTCGACGTCCACACGCCCCGGTCACGGTCGCCGCCGAAGTGGCGGCCGAGGCCGACCGCGGCGAGTCCGGTGAGGAGCAGGACGACCAGCGCGAGGCTGGCCGCGGCCACGACGACGGCAGCCTTGCCACCCGGAGTCGAGACGGCGTCGTTCCACGTGGAACGACGGCTCGCACCCGCAGCGGCTGGCTGTGCGCCGGGGACGGCCTGAGGGGGAGCCGCGCCGGCCGACGCCGGTGGCCAGGCCTGTGGTGCCGGCGCAGCGTGCGGGGCTGACGCGGCCGGGTTCTGTGGCGCGGCCGGGTGCTCGGGGGCGCCGGGCTGCGGTGCCCCGCCGGGGTTCTGGGGCATCTCGTGGGGATCAGGGGTGCCGGGCTGCTGAGGCGTCTCGCTCATGGGAGGTCCTTCCACTCCCGTCCATGATGGCCCCGGAACCTGAGACTGCGCCGGGAGTCGGCTCCGAAGCCGCCCACCGTCGGGCGCCGGGGGGACTCCACGCCTTGGTGGGCGGCCGGCATACCGGCAGGTCCGCGGGTGCGGTCGCACTGGCGACCCCACCCGCGGACCCGGACCTCACTCGTCGTCGCCGACCCGCAGGACGAGCTGCGTGCCCGGCGGCGCCGACTGGACGAGCCGCATCCGCGCGAGCGCAGGGTGCTCGTCGAGCAGCTTCGCGCCGTTGGCGAGCGACCGCAGCGCTGCCGTCTCGGCCCGGGCCGCCTCGAGCTGGGCGGCGCCGCGCTGGCGGGCCGTCGCGAGCTCGAGGGTCGCGGCGCGGACCTCGGGCGGGACGATGACGTCCTTGACGACGACCTCGGTGACCGCGACCCCGACCGGTCGGGCCACCGAGGCCACCGCCGCCGTGAGGGCGGCGGCGTCGAGGCCGGAGCCCCGCTGCGCGACCGTGTCGAGCGTCAGCCCGGCGACGGCGTCACGCAGCGCGACCTGGGTGCCGAGGTAGACCAGCCCGACCGGGTCGGCCGCGCGCTCGAGCCACGCGACCGGGTCCGCGACGGTCCACCGCACCGCCGCCGAGACGCGCACCTGCACGCCGTCGACGGTGAGGATCTCCTGCGGGGACACGGCGAGGAGCTGCTCGCGCAGGTCCACGACGACATACGTCGCCCGGCGCGCCCGACGGTGGCGGCCCGGCTCCAGCACCCGGGTGAGGGTGCCGTCGACGAGCTCGACCGCGGCGCAGTGGGCCGGGACGGAGACGTGGATGGGGAACATGGGCAACCTCCTTCGGGGTGCGCCGGTGGGACGGGTGGTGTGGCGTCGGACATGACGGAGCCGCGGCGATGGCGCCGGTCGGCGGACGGTCGTGCGGGGCTGCGGGCGTCTCCCTGACCACCCGGGCCGCTGGCACTCGCGTCCGGAGCTCCGACCGGCACCACCTGTCTGGAAGAGCGGGAGTCGAACCCGAAGCCTTGACAGGGCATGCCCGTGGATCCATCGACGAGAGGCGATGCGCAGGACCGGTGTGCGGCACGCCGCTCCGGCTGCTTCCTCTCGCTTGTCCGTGGACCAGTGTGCGGACCGGCGTATGCCGTGCGCCACCGAATTACGGTGACGTCGCCTGCCGCTCAGGGCAAGCCCTCCGCGGACGGTTCAGCCGCGGCGCTGGCAGTTGCCGCACCAGAAGAGGTTGCGGCCGGCGACGACCTGGGTCCGGATGCGCGACCCGCAGACGTGGCAGGCCTCGCCCTGTCGCTTGTAGACGTAGGACTCACGCTCGGTGAGCCGGACCTCCTCGCCCTCCTCGAGCAGCCGCGCGACCTCGTCGACCTGGTCGTGGACGGTGACGATCTTGCTCGTGGCGACGCCGAGCGGGAGCAGGGCGACGAGGTCCTCCCAGATGGCCCGCCACGTCTTGCGCTGGAGCTTGTTGCCCGGCCGGAAGGGGTTGACCCGCAACCGGAACAGCACCTCGGAGCGGTAGACGTTGCCCACTCCCGCGAGGACGGCTTGGTCCATGAGCAGCTCGGCGATGGGCTTGCTCGAACGCTGGATCCGCTTCCACGCGAGGTCGGGGTCGGAGCGAACGTCGCTGGGGCGCAACGGGTCCGGGCCGAGCCGGCCGAGGATCTCGTCGACCTTCTCGGGAGTGACGACGTCGCACACCATGGGCCCGCGCAGGTCGGCGACGTGGTCGTCGGTCGCGAAGCGGCACCGGACCTGGCCCACGACCGGCATCTCGCCGGCATACGACGTCGTGTCGATCGTGAAGGTGCCGATGAGACCCAGGTGCACCCAGAGGATGCGGTCGCCCGCGAACTCGACGAAGAGGTGCTTGCCCCACGACGTCGCGCCGAGGACCTCGGTGCCGCTCACGAGCGCGGCGCCGTCGGCGAACTTGCCCTGCGGGCTCGAGACGACCGGGGACGTGCCGCGGAAGGCGGTGTCGAGGTCGCGGGCAAGGGCGTAGAGGGTGTGGCCTTCGGGCATGGGGTCAGGAGGCCTTCTTGGTGGCCTTCTTCGCCGTCGCCTTGGTCGTCGTCTTCTTGGCCGCGGCCTTCTTCGTGGTCGTCTTCTTCGCGGCGGTCTTCTTGGCCGGTGTGTCGTCGGACGCCTTGGCGGCGGGCTTCGACGGGGCCTCGCCGCGGGAGGCCTTGGCCTTCTCGACCGACTTGGCCAGGGCAGCGAGCAGGTCGACGACCTCGCCGGACTCCTCGGCCTCGACGACCGGGGCCTTGACCTCGCCACCCTCGACCTTGGCCTTGACGAGGGCTTGGAGCGCGATCGCGTAGTCGTCCTCGTAGTCGTCGGCCTCGAAGTCGCCGGCGAGCTGCTCGATGAGGAGCTTGGCCATCGCCATCTCCTTGTCGGTGGCCTCGCCCGCCTCCTCGACGTGGGCGAAGTCGGCCTTGCGGATCTCGTCGGGCCACAGCATCGTCTGCATGACGATGACGCCGTCGCGCACGCGGAGCACCGCCATCGTCATCCGGGTGCGGATCGAGACGGTGACGACGGCCATCCGGCCCTCGGACTCGAGTGCCTCGCGCAGCAGGATGTAGGGCTTGGTCGCGCTCTTGTCGGGCTCGAGGTAGTAGCTCTTGTCGAGCAGCATCGGGTCGATCTGGTCCGAGGGGACGAACTTCTCGACGTTGATCTCCTTCGACGACTTGCTCGGCAGGTCGCCGAAGTCCTCGTCGGTGAGGATGACCATGTCGCCGTCCTCGGTCTCGTAGCCCTTGGCGATGTCGTCGTACGCGACCTCCTCGCCGTCGATGCTGCAGGTCCGCTTGTACTTGATGCGGCCGCCGTCCTCGCGGTGCACCTGACGGAACTGCACGTCGTGGTTCTCGGTCGCCGAGTACAGCCGCACGGGCACATTGACCAGCCCGAAGGAGACCGCGCCCTTCCAGATCGCACGCATGGGTCAACTGTATGCCGCACGCGGGCCACCTCGTCGGGCGTCGGCCGACCCTCGTTCAACGACCGAGGGGGCCCGGCTCTCGCCGGACCCCCTCAGTCATCGCTGCGGACTGGTCGTCACTTGACCTTGCCGTTGACCACCGTCACCGAGGTGGTGCCGGTGCCGGTGGTGACGTGCGCGTCACCGTTGTAGGTCACGACGATCGACTTGGTGCCGATCGTGCCGAACGGTCCCAGGACCATCGTGGCGCGCCCGCTGGCGTTCAGCGTGGCGTTCCTCGACACGCCGTCCACGAGGACGGTGACCGTGCCCGTCGGCGTCACGTTCGCGGCCGCCACGGTGATCGTGAGGGTCGTCGAGTCCTTGTTCTTCTGGAGCTTGTCCGGCGAGGGCGTCACGGTGACGGTGGCCGTCGCCTTGACGACCGTGACGCTGACCGTCGTGCTCGACCCCTCGTGCGAGGCGTCACCCGAGTAGGCGACGGTCAGCACGTGCGTGCCGGGCTCGAGCGACTTCGCGGCCAGTGCGACGTTGGCCGTCCCGTCCGACAGGGGCGCCGAGCCGAGCGTGGTGCCACCGAGCGAGACCGTCACCGTGCCGGTGGCACCCGAGGGCGTCACCGTGGCCACGACCGAACCGGGTGCACCGTAGGTGATCTGGGCCGCGGTCGCGCTCACGCTCGACCCGGCCTTGACCACCGTGAAGGGCACCGAGGTCGTCGTGCCCGTCTGCACCCCGACGATGTCGAGCCGCTGCGTGCCCGGGGTCGTCGACGCGGGGACGACCACGTCGACCGTCGCCGTGCCGTACTCGTCGAAGATCGCCGTGCCGATGGTGTTGTCGACCGGGAAGGTCCCGAGGGACTGCCCGCCCAGCGACACCGCGACCTGAGCGTCCTTCTTGTCCGGCGCCGTGGAGAACGCCAGCGACGAGAGGGTGAACCGGACGTGGTCACCGGGGGCGTAGGTGCTCGGCGCGGCGGCGGGGAAGTCCACGCCGACGGAGTGCTGCGTGTAGTCCGGCACCAGCGGCGGGTCGTCGTCCCCGGCGAACTCCGCCATGTAGTCGACCATGGCCTGCAGGTCGGTCACACCCGTGTCCTGCTTGTTCGTCCCCTGCGAGAAGGCGTTGAAGTTGTCGCCTCCGGCCGCGAGGAACGAGTTCGCGGTGACGGCATACGTCGTGCCGAGACCGATCGCCTGACCGTCGAGCCACATGTCCTTGATCCGGGAGCCCTGTGCGGCATCCGGGTCGTAGGTGTAGGTGAAGCCCTTGGAGAGGCCGAGCTTGAGGAACGGCCTGGCCGCGCCGGCCGGCTGCCACTGCTGCTCGAGGGCGGCCTTGATCTGGGCACCGGTGAGGTCCAGGTTCACCAATGTGTTGGCGAACGGCTGCACGTCAGCGGCCTGTCGGTAGGACAGCACCCGCGGGTAGTCCGTGCCGGTGCCGGCCATGTCCTGCCGGAGACCACCGGGGTTCATGAACCCGATCTGCGCGCCACCCACGGTTGAGGGGGTCGCCCAGCGCTGGACCTCGGCGACCAGGTTGCCCAAGGTCGACTCCTGGCCGCGGTTCTCGGTCGTCCCGTTGGCGAGCTTGCCCCGGTTGAAGGGAGCGCCGAGCTTGCCCAGCGGCACGGCACCGAGGGGACCGGCCTTGGCGACGGCGTCGTCGACGAGGGCCTTGGTGGCCGGGTCGACGGGGAACTGGGCCACACCGGCGCTGTTCTCGAGGGGCACGATCGACTGGGTCTTGGCCTGGACCAGACCCGTGCCGTTGTCCACGGTGAACACGAGCTTGTTGAGGTTCACGCCGTACTGGCCGGCCGAGACGACGGGGCGCTCGGTGACCGGTCGACCTGCCCACCCGGCAACCGGGAAGGAGCAGTCGTAGGCGAGGTGGGTGTGCCCGGAGATGATCGCGTCGACGTTGTCGTTGACACCCGTGATGACCGAACCGAAGTCCGAGGTCGGGTCGTCGTCCATCGTGGAGCAGGTGGTGGTCGGTGCGCCCTCGTGGACGAGGAGCACGATGACGTCGACACCGGACGCCTTGAGGGCGTTGGCCTCGGCGTTCGTGGCGGCGACGACGTCACTGATCTGCACGCCCTGGATGCCGGCCGGGGAGACCAGCTCGTCGAGGTGCTCGGTGACGGCGCCGATGAAGCCGACCTTGACGCCGTTCATCTCCTTGACCCAGCTGGGCTCGAGGAGCTCGCTGGCCGGGGCGCCGGCCTTGGTGACGTTGGCCCCGATGTACTTCCACGCGGCCCCGCCGAACGGGTTGTTCGTGGCGTCGTAGGGCGCCATGACCCGCTTGAGCAGGTCGTCGTAGCCCTGGTCGAACTCGTGGTTGCCCACCGCCGAGACCTCGAGGCCTGCCGCGTTGAGAGCGTCGATGGTCGGCTTGTCCTTCTGGATGAAGGACTCGAACGTCGACGCACCGATGAGGTCACCTGCGGCCGCGAACACGGTGTTGGCGTTCTCGCCCCGCATCTGCTTGACAGCCCCTGCGAGGACGGCAGCGCCGGCCTCGTTCGGGAACGGTGCACCCGTGTTGTTGAGCAGACGACCGTGGAAGTCGTTCGTGCCCAGGATCTGGATGTCGACCGGTCCCGTGGCCGGGGCGGTGTTGATGCCGATGATCTCGGGGTTGTGGTCGGAGGACCGGAACGGGTTGGCGGCGTACAGGTCGGTGACGTTGGTGTTGTAGCGGCTGTACTCGTACCAGAGCGGCTCGTAGGAGTTGATGTCCCAGATGTCGACCGCGTTGACGTCCGCCTTGGCGGGTGCGTTGGCGAGCACGTGGTCGA
Organism: Knoellia locipacati; assembly: GCF_007992835.1. Classification (GTDB taxonomy): domain Bacteria; phylum Actinomycetota; class Actinomycetes; order Actinomycetales; family Dermatophilaceae; genus Knoellia; species Knoellia locipacati. Next base: position 6,039 of record NZ_BKBA01000004.1, on the reverse strand, counting down.
GCGAGCCGATCTGGCCGTCGAAGTTGTAGCTCTCCTCCTCGGGGTCGCTGGTGGACTCGAGGTTGGTGTAGCCCGCTGCCTTGAGGACCTGGATCGGGTCCTCCTCGCTGTAGGCGTTGAAGTCGCCGGCGAGGAACATGCGGGTGATGCCACGGGTCGTCTGGAAGTCGTTGGCGAACGCCACGAGGGAGTTGGCCTGGAGGACCCGACGGTCGTTGGCGTTGCCCTGACCGTTGGGGTCCGGGGTGCCCGAGCCCTTGGACTTGAAGTGGTTGACGATCACGCCGAAGGCGTTGGCGTTGGCGCTCCCGACCTTCTTGAACGCCTGGGCGAGCGGCTCGCGAGCGTCCGCGAAGGCCTCGGTGCCCGTCGACTGGTCGGCCAGGACGACCGACTCACCGACGGGGGCGGCGTTGGCCGGCTTGTAGATGAAGCCGGTGCGGATGACGTCCTGCTCGGAGAGCGGCGGCAGGGCGCTCGCGGCGGGGGAGGGCACGAAGGCCCACGTGCCGGCGCCGGCGTCGGCGTTGAGCGCGGTGACGAGCTCACCGATGGCGAAGTCGCGGTTCTTGCCGAACTGCACCGAGTTCTCGAGCTCCTCGAGGGAGACGATGTCGGCGCCGACGGTGTTGATGGCCGCCACGATCTTGGCCCGCTGACGGGCGAGGTTTGCCTCGTTGGCCGCGCCGCGAGGACCGTTGGGGTTGCAGGAGTTGTTGGTGATCCGGTTGCCGGCCCGGTCGGTGAAGTAGGTGCAGGTGCCGAGCCCGGAGGAGACGAACTCCTCGCCGGTGGTGGGGAAGAAGTTGAGCACGTTGAACGTGGCCAGCTTGAGGTCGCCGCCGACGTTCTGCGGGGCCGCGGGCCGGGTCTGTTCGATCTCGAGGGCGCCGGTGGGTGCGCCGACGACCTGGGCCTGCGGCAGGATCCGCCACGCGTTGAAGCCGAACGTGAAGACGACGGGCTTGGTGAAGGTGACGCCCGCACCGACCCGCATCGTGTGGGTCGGGGTGAGCCACGGGAGCGGCTGCGTGGAGTTCTGCGTCGTCGAGAACGTCAGGCTGGAGGCGTCGTCGAGGATGATCCGGTGCGCGTCGTTGTAGTTCTTGCGCGCGGTGACGGCGGCCGTCGCCTGGGCGTCGATGACCTCGGTCGGGGAGACCAGCGGCACGGAGCTGTTGGCGGCGACGCCCATCTCACCGCGGTTGGCGGTGGAGTTGGTCCCGTCGTTGTAGTACGGACCACCGTCGTAGACGTCCGTGAGGGTCCACGGGGCCGTCGGCTGGAAGAGCTCACCCTCGGCGACCTCGCGGGCGGTGTCGAGGGCTGCGCCGGTGAGGCAGGAGTCGCCGGGCAGGGCGCAGTCCGTGCCGGGGACGACGGTCTTGGGGGTCACGGTGCCGAGAGCGGCGACCGGGGTCACCGACGAGGCCACGATCTGCGTGGCGCCGGAGAACTCGGCGGCCGTGCCGGCCACCTGGACCGAGTCCCCGACGGCCGGGTAGGTGGCGAAGCCGCTGGTCCCGCCGTAGACGAAGATCGCGTCGGAGGCGTCAGGAGTGTCGGCTCCGGGCGTCTGGAGGTAGAAGCCGTTGAGCCCGCCGGTGGGGTAGCTCGCGGTCACGACGCCGTTGGTGAGGACGTCCTGGCCGGCGAAGGGCGTGGTGGCGCCCGTGCCCTGGATCTCGGCGATCGGGCGAAGCGTCGCCGCGGCGCCGATCGTGTAGGTGAAGGTGGCGCTGGCCGTGGCCGGAGTCGGCGTGGCCGAGTCGGTCACCGTCGCGGTCACGTCGTAGGTGCCGGCGGTCGTCGGCGTGCCGGAGACGGCGCCGTTCGGGGCGACCGTGACGCCCGCGGGCAGGCCTGTGGCCGACCACGAGTACGGCGAGGTGCCGCCGGTGGCCGCCAGGGTGAAGCCGGTGACCGGCGAGCCGACCTGACCGGTCTTGTTGCCCGGCGCCGTGGCCTCGAGCGTCGCGGGAGCGACGGGGCCGGCGTTCGTCGGCGTCGGAGCCGCCGTGCCGAACTCGGCCGAGTTGTTGTCGGCGTCGGCAGCGGTGCGGTTGACCGACACGGCTGCGGTGCCGGCGACCGTGGCGGCCGCCGTCTCGAAGCTGGAGGAGCCGCTCACACCGACCATGTCGACGATGCCCGCGACGCCGGCCATGTTGCCGCTCGTCGTGATGGCGCTCGAGCTGCTGAGGAGGTAGACCTGTCCGCCCGCCGCCGCCATGGCGAAGGTCGCCGGAGCCGCGTCGGGGGTGGGGAGGGCGGCCCCGTTGGCCCCCGTCGCACTCATCTGGATGAGGTACTTGCCGTTCGCGGGGATCGAGCCGGTGAGCGCGACGGGGGCGCCGCCCGAACCGCCGGCCGCTGCGCGGTAGTGGATGTACTTGCCGGCCAGGCTCACCGGGCTGGACGTGGGGTTGGACAGCTCGACGAAGTCGGCGTTGTAGAGCGCTCCGGCGTTGCCGCCGGCGCCGTAGACCTCGGAGATGACGACGTTGGGGCTGACCGCGCTCGCCGGGGTGGAGAACCCGGAGGCGAGTGGGGCGACGACAAGGCCGAGAAGGGCCGCGGCGGCGCCAGTGCGACGGCCACGACCTCCTCTCGACACCACTGTGGGGGGACGGAGCACGAGAGGGCCTTTCGACAGGGCGCAGGAAGACGGGGGCCACGAGATGTTCCACCCCGGTGTGGCAGCACCCTCCGGAGCAGTCCGGTGGTGAGCCGGGATCAAACTAGGGGGTGGCACCGACAGAACGGAATGGCGAGAGTTGCCAAGAGCGCTGGGAGGACGGGGCCGGGGTCACCCTGTGGGCCGGTCAGGTGGGTGCGCCGCCCTCGCTCGAGAGCAGGAAGCTGACGATCGCGATGTAGAGGGCGACCGGCCCGACGAAGACGATGAGTGCGATGACGGCGAGCACGAGCGTCCAGCCGACCACGCCTCGCAGCACTCGGTCCCGTGGGGAGAAGCGCAGGTGGAGCTCGCCGACCAGCCAGATGAGCGCGAACGGGCTGAGCACCACGGTGGTGCCGACGGACGCCCAGCCCACGCTGCGCAGGGTGCCCGACGCCGTGTTGCCGAACCGTGAGCCGAGCATGAACACGACCGACAGGACGACGGCGAACCCGACGGCCCACGGCAGGTTGCTGCGTCGGTCCGTGCCCACCCCCTGCTCCATGCCGGTATTGAACACGGGCACCGGCGCCCCGTGCGACAGGATGGGCGGATGCAGCCGATGCTCGCCTCCGTCGCGGACGGGATCCCCCGCGGGCCCGACTGGGTGCACGAGGTGAAGTGGGACGGCATGCGCGTCCTCGCCGACGTGCGCGACGGTCGCCTCGTCCTGTCGAGCCGGACCGGGCGCGACGTGTCGGTGAGCTTCCCCGAGCTCGCCGGGCTGGCCGACACCTACGACGACCTCCTCCTCGACGGCGAGGTCGTCGCCCTCGACGGCGGCATCCCGTCCTTCGGCGCGCTCGCCGAGCGGATGCACGTGTCGTCGGCGCGCAGGGCGGCGCAGCTCGCGGCGACCCGACCGGTGACCTTCATGGCCTTCGACCTGCTGCGGCTCTTCGGGTCCGACCTCACGAGCCAGCCGTGGTCGGCCCGGCGTGAGCTGCTCGAGCGGCTCGAGCTCGGCGGCGCCGCGTGGCAGGTGCCGCCGACCTACGACGACGGCGAGGAGCTCTTCGAGGCGACCCGTGACCAGGGCCTCGAGGGCATCGTGAGCAAAAGGCGTTCGAGCCCGTATGCCGCGGGCCGCCGGTCCCCGGACTGGCGCAAGTCCCCGCACCGCGCGACGCTGTCGGTCGTCATCGGCGGTTGGCGCCCCGAGGTCGGGACGACCAACCGGCTCGGTGCCGTCCTCGTCGGGACTCCCGACGGTGCCGGAGGCTGGGAGTATGCCGGTCGCGTGGGTGCCGGACTGGCCGGCACCGCGGGTGCCCGGGTCGCCAGGATGCTCGAACCGCTGGGGCGCAGCGCGTCCCCGTTCTCCAACGCCGTCCCCCGTGAGGACTCGACCGGCGCGTTCTGGGTCGAGCCGACCGTCGTCGTCGAGGTGCAGTCCCTGGGACGGGGCTCGACCGGGAAGCTGCGCCAGCCGGCATACCTCGGGGTCCGCAGTGACCTCACGCCCGCCGACCTGCACGAGGTGACCGATGCCTGAGAGATACGTCCCCGAGATCACGAGGGTCGACGTCGGTGGTCGGACCATGAAGCTGTCGAGCCTCAGCAAGGTCATGTACCCGTCGACCGAGACGACCAAGGGCGAGGTGCTGAGCTACTACGTGAGCATCGCGCCGATCCTGCTGCCGCACATCGCCGCCCGCCCGGTGACGCGGGTGCGCTGGCCGCACGGCGTCGCCGACCAGAGCTTCTTCGAGAAGAACCTGCCCAGCGGTGCGCCGTCGTGGCTGCCGAGGGTCCAGGTCGACGACGTGACCTACCCGATGGTCGACGACGTCTCGCACCTCGTCTACCTCGTCAACCTCAACTCGCTCGAGGTGCACGTGCCTCAGTGGACGGTCACCGAGGACGGTGAGCGCGAGAACCCCAACCGGCTCGTCATCGACCTCGACCCCGGCAGCCCGGCCGGCCTCGAGGAGTGTGCGCAGGTGGCTCTGCTGCTGCGCGAACGGCTCGAGGCGCTCGGGCTCGAGCTCTATCCCGTGACGTCGGGCAGCAAGGGGATGCAGCTCTATGCCTCGCTCGGCGGGGACCTTACGAGCGACCAGGTGCGCGACCTCGCCCAGCAGCTCGCGCAGGAGATGACGAAGAAGCACCCGGACCTCGTCCTGTGGAAGATGACCAAGTCGTTGCGCCCCGGCAAGATCTTCCTCGACTGGAGCCAGAACGTCGCCGCCAAGACGACGATCAGCCCGTACTCGCTGCGCGGCAAGGAGCTGCCGTGCGTCGCGGCGCCGCGCACGTGGCACGAGGTCGAGGCCGGGGCCGACGGGAAGCGGTTCGAGCAGGTGATGTTCGACGACATGGCCGACCGGATCGAGGAGCACGGCGACCTCCTCGCCGACCTGCTCTGACCGGGTGGGGCCCGCGCAGCCCTGGCTGCGCAGGCTCATGGCGACGGCACAACGCGCGCACAGCCGGTCCATGAGCGGGCCCAGCAGGGTGCTCGTCATGGACACCACGACGACCACCCAGCCCCGTTCCCACCGCCTCCTCGGCGCCGTCGCGTCGGCCACCGCGGTGGCCTTCCTCGGTACCGCGATCCTCGCGCCAGCAGCAGCCCAGGCCGCCGGAGTGGCGACGGGCCACCGCCTGCCCGCGCCACCGCCCGTCCCCGTGGCCGACCCGACCTCCCTGACGGTGCCGGGCCGGGCCGGTGCGGTCGTGACCTACCGCGTCACGAGCGGACGGTTCGACCGCGTCTGAGCCGTCAGGTCAGGTCGGCGAGCCGCGGGCAACCGGCGCACTCGTGGCAGCCGGGCAGGGCATAGATGAGGCAGCACGACCGTCGCTCCACGGTCGGTCCCCAGCCCGCACCGGTCGCGGCCCGCGCCTCGCGCAGCGCCATCTCCCACAGGTCCTCGACCATGCCGAGCCGTTGGCGGCTCGACATCTTCACGTCAACGTCGTAGGCAGTCGCGATCTCACGACCCAGCCGGACGTATGCCGTGCGCGCCGCCCCGACACGGACCTCGAGGTCCGCCTCGGCCCGCTCCACGGCGAGGAAGCCGATCCGCTCGGGATAGAGGCCCGGCGCGAGGTCGACGGAGAGCAGAGGCGTCGTCAGAGTGCCGAGATCGACGCGCCACGGACCGGTGGCTGCGGCAAATGCGGACACCTGTGCAGGAATGCTCAGAAGGTGTTGGAGGACGAATGCGGCAGCGACCTGGGGAGGTGCGGGAACGGCATACAGTCGGGAGTTCTGTTCCGTGAGTTTCCTGCACCATTCAACGGAATAGGCGAATGCGCTGGTCAGGGGCATGGAAAGGTGGCTACCACCGATAAATTCGAGATATCCGTGGTGGCGTGACAGAACCGAGGCGACGGCACCCGCATCGGGTGCC
>NZ_BKBA01000003.1 GCF_007992835.1 Knoellia locipacati | reverse complement strand
GGCACCCGCATCGGGTGCCGTCGCCTCGGTCTGATCGGTGAAGCTCAGCTGTTGGCCTTGTCGTAGGCCTCCTGGACGGCCGCGGGAATGCGGCCCCGCTCGCTCACGTCGTGCCCGTTGGACCGGGCCCATTCGCGAACTGCGGAGACGTCCTTGCGACGAGCGCCGCCACCACTGGTGCCGCTGCGACCGGAGACCTTGCGGCCACCGGAGCGTCGTGCGTGGCCGACCCACGGGGCGAGCGCGTCGCGGAGCTTGGCGGCGTTGGCCGTGTTGAGGTCGATCTCGTAGGACACGCCGTCAAGAGCGAACGTCACTGTCTCGTCGGCATCGGTGTTGTCGATGTCGTCGACGAGCAGGACCTGAACGCGCTGTGCCATCTTGAATTCCCTTCACACGTCGAATATGACGTGCGAACGATATCAGGGGGAATTGTCCTCATGTGACGTGTTGTGCTCGGATTCCCACTGGCTTTGTGCAAGACGTTCACGACGGTCACCCTCGAGGATCCTCTTCATGAGGAAATAGAAGAGCACCGCGACGATGATCGTCGGCAGGATGGCGGCCAGATAGGGCCAGATGGAGTCCCACATGGTCAGGCCTCCGGCTTGAGGTGGGGGAAAAGGATCGTCTCGCGAATGTTGGCGCCGGTGAAAAGCATGACGAGGCGGTCGACACCGAGCCCGAGGCCACCCATGGGCGGCGCGCCGTACTCGAGCGCTCGCAGGAAGTCCTCGTCGAGCTGCATCGCCTCGGGGTCGCCGCCAGCCGCCTTGCGCGACTGCTCGGTGAGGACGGCCCGCTGGATCTCGGGGTCGATGAGCTCGGAGAACCCGGTGCCGCGCTCGACACCGCCGATGATGAGGTCCCACGCCTCGATGAGGCCGGGCTCGCTGCGGTGCGGGCGGGCCAGCGGCTGGGCGCTCGCGGGGTAGTCGCAGAGGAACGTCGGCTGGAGCAGGGTCGGCTCGACGAGCTCGCCGAGCAGCTCGAGGAAGACCTTGTCGCGGTCCCACTCGGGCGCTAACTCGACGTCGTGCTTCGCGGCGAGGCCGCGCAGGGTCGCAAGCTCCGTGTCGATGGTGACCGTCTCGCCGACGGCCACGCTCACGGCCTCGTGGACGGGCAGCCAGCGCCACTCGCCGTCGAGGTCGATCGTGCCCTTGTCGGTCTCGACCTGGCGCGACCCGAACGCGTCGGCGGCGGCGAGGTAGAGGTCCTTGATGAGGTCGGCGATGGTGCTCTGGTCGCCCCACGCCTGGTAGGCCTCGAGCATCGTGAACTCGGGTGAGTGGGTCGCGTCGACGCCCTCGTTGCGGAAGATGCGCCCCATCTCGTAGACGCGGTCGACACCACCGACGACGGCCTTCTTGAGGTTGAGCTCGAGCGCGATCCGCAGGGTCATCTCCTGGTCGAACGCGTTGAGGTGGGTCCGGAACGGCCGGGCCGCGGCGCCGCCGTGGATGAGCTGGAGGATCGGGGTCTCGACCTCGAGGTAGCCCTGGTCCTCGAGCTCGTGACGCATGGCGCTGAGGATGCGGGCCTTGGTCCGGACCATGTCGCGCGCCTCCTGGCGCACGATGAGGTCGGCGTAGCGCTGGCGCACCCGGCTCTCCTCGGAGAGCTCCTTGTGCAGGGTCGGCATGGGACGCAGCGCCTTCGACGCCATCGTCCAGCTCGTCGCCATGACCGACAGCTCGCCGCGCCGGCTGCTGATGACGCGGCCGGTGACGGAGACGTGGTCGCCGAGGTCGACGTGGGACTTCCAGTCGGCGAGCGACTCCTCGCCCACCTCGGCGAGGCTGAGCATGACCTGGAGCCGGACGCCCTCGCCCTCCTGGAGGGTGGCGAAGGCGAGCTTGCCGGTGTTGCGGACGAAGACGACGCGGCCGGCGACGGAGACGACGTCGTCGGTCTCCTCCCCGGTCTCGAGGTGGCCCCACTCCTCACGCACGTCGATGAGCGCGTGGGTGCGGTCGACCGAGACGGGGTATGCCGCCGTCCCCGACTCGAGCAGTCGGGCGCGCTTCTCGCGGCGGATGCGCTGCTGCTCCGAGAGGTCGAGCTCGGGGGCGGTGACGGTGCTGGTGGGGGTCTCGCTCACACGCTCAAGGGTACGAGGGTTGGCTGGGTACTCCCGACATGCCCGCTGTGAGCCCGCGGGCGGTGCTCCCGGCTGGCGAGATCAGCTGCCGGCGCGACGGATCCTGATCGTCGGGGGGACCGCCAGGCTCTGGCCCACGACGCAGTAGCGCTCGGTGGCGCTGGCGAGCCGGGCGAGCGCCTCGTCGTCGGCGTCGGTCTCGAGGGTGGCGGTGATGCTCATCCCGGTGAGCCCGACCGGTGCCTCGCGGTCGACCCCGAGGGTGCCGCGGGCGTCGAACTCGCCGTCGGCCCGCAGGTTGGCGCGCCGGATGGTGAGCTTCATGGCCGTGGCGACCGACCGCATCGTCACCCCGGCGCAGGCGAGGACCGCCTCGAGGAGCATGTCTCCCGAGCAGGCGTCGTCGCCGTCACCACCGGTCGACGGGTGGAGTCCGGCGCGGGTGCGGCCGGACCAGACGTCGACGCTCGTCGTGATGCCTGGGTCGCGCCAGTCCGCGCGGGCGGTGAGGTGCACGACCGCTTCGTCCGGGTCCTCGCGGTAGAGCTCCTTGAGGGGTGCTTGAAGAGCCCGCAGCGTGGCGGCGTCCATCGGTTCGTGCAGCTCGTGCATGGGGGAAGTCTGCCGCAGGTGATGCTGGTCCCGGCCGTGCAGCCTGTCCGTCAGTTGCCGAGCAGGTTGCCGAGGCCGCCGGCGAGGCCGCCGCCGGACTGTCCGGCCTGCGCGTGGCTGCCCTGCTGCACCGACTCGCTGGGCTGGACGAGGACGTAGCCCTCACCCGAGAACGACATCTGGAGCATCTCCCCGGACCCGCCGCGGAGCATCGACTTGAGGCCGCCGGTGTCCACTCGGATGTCGCTGCGCACGCCGGCGGTCCACATCACGACGGCCTGGGCATCGGCGTAGGTGTTGCCGCCGGCCACGTTGAGGGCCACCGGCTCGCCCTCGGTCGTGATCGCGACGTAGCCGGTGCCGCGCAGCGAGACGTTGTAGAGGCCGCCGGTCATGGCCGCGCCCCGGGCCTGGATGCGGTGGATGTCCCAGTCGATCGACCCCGAGAAGGCCAGCACGTTGTTGCCGTTGACCGAGACCATGTCGTCCTGGAGGTAGATGACCTGGATCTCCTTGGCCTGGTCCGCGACGAAGAGCTCACCCTGGCCCTCGCACTTCATGACGCTGACGCCCTCGCCCGTCATCGCGGACTTGACGAACTTCGACATCCCGCCGGCGCCGGTGTTCTGGAAGCGGACGTCGCCCTGGTAGGCCACCATGCTCCCCGTCTTGGCATAGACCGCGCCGAAGCCCATCTGGATCTTGAGCAGCTTCTTGTTCTGGTGCGAGAACGGGTCCTGCGACGCGTTCTCCTGGTGGTCGGTGAACAGCGAGCCGTGGATGGGCATCGTCGGAACCTCTCTGAGAGGGCTGGAGTTCCTTCAAAGTTACGGCTCGCGGCGACCGCGGACCTATCGTTTGAGGGAACACGTCGCCGCCGGGACGACGGGGCTTCAGGAGGCAGTCATGGGATTCCTCGACAAGGCCAAGGCCGCAGCGAACGACCTCGCCGCGAAAGCCGACGGAGCGATGGCGCAGGCCGGGATCAACACCCCCGGCTCGACGTCGGGCACCTCGGCCGCCACGGACCGCCTGCTGCGGGACCTCGGGGTCCTCGCCTACCTCGACGCCACCGGTCGCGCCGCGCCGGAGGGTGAGCGGGACCGTGTCATGGCCGGGCTCCGCGAGGCCGAGCAGCAGGGTGGTTTCTCGTCGTTCGCGCTGCGCACGACACCGCCTCCGCCGCCGGGGATGGGCGGGGCTCCAGGTGCTCCGGGTATGCCGTCGAGCCAGTCGGCACCCCCACCGCCCCCGCCCGGTCAGCCCGAACAGGCACCGCCACCCCCGCCGCCCGCGTCAGCCCCGCCGAGCGCGCCGTCCCAAGGCCTGCCGCCGCAGAGCATGCCGCCGGCCCCCGGCCAGGGCACGCCGCCACCACCGCCCCCGCCGCCGGGCTGGTCCTGAGCCAGCTCGCGCTGGCCACGATCTGCCCGTCCGGCGCTGTGCACTGCTGCGCCCCGGTGCAGCAGTGCACTGTCCAGCCGCAGGTGGCCGGCCGACACTGTGCATTGCTGCACCCCGGTGCAGCAGTGCACTGTCCAGCCGCGGGTGGCCGGCCGACACTGTGCATTGCTGCGCCCCGGTGCAGCAGTGCACAGGGGTGGCGAAGGAGATGGGGAGGCAGTGGCGGCCCGGGCCCGTTCAGGAGGCTTCCTGCGAGGTGGCTCGCCCGGCAGGTGGATCCGCGGCGCGGAGGGCATCCTGCTCGGCGGCCAGCTGTCCTTCGTCGGCGACCGCCTGAGTCCGGGTCCGGCGTCGGAACGAGGTGAGCCCGGCCAGTGGTGAGGGCTCGCTGCGGTGCCGTGTCCAGTTCCACGTGGTCGACACGTCCTCCTCGCAGAGCTCCAGGTGAGCCGGGAACCGGCGCTCGGCACGGTCGACGATGTGCTCGGCGGGATCGTCCCAGCCGGTCCATCGACGGGCGTCCGGGTCGATCAGCTCGAGCCCGAACCCGAGGATCCGCAGGAGCGCGACGACCTCGTCGAACCCCTCCGGTGTGCCTCCGCACTCCCACCTCCCGACCTTGGACCGGTCCCAGCCCAGGGCGTCAGCCAACGCCCGCTGGCTCAGGCCGAGTCGTCGGCGAGCCACACGCATCGCTGCTCCCACGGCGTGACCGTCGACGACGGGGTCGGGCCATCGTTCACCGCTCATCCGTCGACAAGACCGCACCTGCGCGCGAACGTCCACAGCGCCAGCTCCGGGTTGTGGAGAGCGGCTGGCCTCTCGGCGCCCTGTGGACGGCGATGGTCAGCGCTCGTCGACCATGAGGTCGATCGTGTAGTCCTCGGCGCGATAGCTGTGGTCGCCGTACTCCACGGCGCCCCCGGACCCGTCGAACGCCATCCGCGTCATCGTCAGCACCGGTTGGGTGCCCCGGATCCGCAGGTGACGGCGCTCGGCCGCCGTCGGCATCCGGGCCGCGATCGACTGGTGCGCCACGACCGCGTGCACGCCACGGGCGCGCAGGGCGGCATACAGACCGGTCGCCTCGAGCTCGTCGCGTGAGATGTCCCCGTATGCCGGCGGCAGCCAGTTCCGCATGACCGCCAGTGGCGCGTCGCCCGCGAACCGGAGGCGGACGATGGCGAGCAGTGGGGTGTCGGACGGGAGGTCGAGGGCCGCGGCTGCATCGGCATCGGCGACGGTGTCGTGCTCGAGGAGCACGGTGCGTGGGGCGCGACCCTCACGCGAGAGGTCGTCGAAGAGGCTGCTCAGGGCGACCCGGCGGTGCACCTTGCGGTTGGCGACCGTCGTGCCGAGGCCCCGGCGCCGGACGAGCAGGCCCTTGTCGACCATCTCCTGGATGGCCCGGCGCACGGTCGGGCGCGAGAGCGAGAGCCGTTGTGCCAGAGCCACTTCGTTCTCGAAGGGGTCGCCGGGCTGGAGGCGTCCGTCGGTGATGGCAGCGCACAGCTGCTCGGACAGCTGGTGGTAGAGCGGGACCGGTGACGTCCGGTCGATGCTCACGTCCACGAGCTGGGCTGCCATGTCGGGCAGAGTAGCCAACGGACGACCAAATGACCATATGTCCTGACAAAGGTTGACATGAGGGGAGGCGGCGCGGAACAGTTCTCGGCATGAGGATCGGACTGGCCGGTGTGGGCCGTATCGGCGCCTTCCACGCAAGCACCCTCACGGGGCTCGACGCCGTCGACGAGGTGGTCGTCGCCGACCTCGACGCGGCCCTCGCGGAGCGGGTCGCCACCGAGCAGGGCCTCCAGCACGCCCCCGACATCGACACGCTCCTGGGCTCGGGCCTCGACGCGTTCGTCATCACGACGGCGACGACAGCGCACGCCGCGCTGCTCCGACAGGCGCTCGCGGCCGGCATACCCACGTTCTGCGAGAAGCCGGTCGCCGCCACGCTCGACGAGACCATCGCCCTCACCGAGCTGAGCGAGGCGAGCGAGGTCCCCGTGCACATCGGGTTCCAGCGCCGCTTCGACACCGGATACCGGCGGGCCAGGGCGGCCGTCGAGTCCGGCGAGCTGGGGACGATCCACGCCCTGCGTGCGCTGACCCACGACCAGGAGCCGCCGCACGCGGCCTACATCCCGACGAGCGGCGGCATCTTCCGCGACTGCTCGGTGCACGACTTCGACATCGTCCGCTACGTCACCGGTCACGAGGTCGCCACCGTCTATGCGACCGGCGAGAACAAGGGCGCCGAGTTCTTCGGTGCCGCGGGCGACGTCGACACCGCCGCGGCGGTGCTCACCCTCGACGACGGCACGCTCGTCACCGCGACGGCGACCCGCTACAGCGGCGGCGGGCACGACGTCCGCCTCGAGGTCATGGGCTCCGACGGCAGCATCGCCGTCGGGCTCGACGACTCGCTCGCGCTGCGCTCGGCGGAGGAGGGCGTGACCTTCCCGGCCGGGCCCGCGCACCGGTCGTTCATGCAGCGCTTCCTCGGCGCCTACCGTGCCGAGCTCACGGCGTTCTGCGACGTCGCCGCGGGCCGTACCCCCAGCCCGTGCACCGTCCGGGACGCGCTCCAGGCGTTCCGCACCGCCGAGGCCTGCGAGCTCTCCCGCGCCCAGCGCCGCCCCGTCGCCATGTCCGAGATCCCCGATGCACCCGCCCGAACGAAGGCCACAGCATGAGCACCACGACCACCCGTCCGCCGCTGGCCGAGCGCATCGCCGGCGCCCCGATCTCGTGGGGTGTCTGCGAGGTCCCCGGCTGGGGCTTCCAGCTCGACGTCGACACCGTGCTGCGCGAGATGCGCGAGGTCGGGATCGTGGCCACGGAGTTCGGGCCCGACGGCTTCCTGCCCGACGAGCCGGTCGCCAAGGCGGACGCCCTCGCCGCCGCCGGGCTGAGCGCGGTCGGCCAGTTCGTCCCGGTCGTCCTCCACGACGCGGGCCACGACCCGCTGCCCGAGGTCGAGAGCGCGATGGAGGCCCTCACCGTCGCCGGGGCGACCACCGTCGTCGTGGCCGCCGCCACCGGGGTCGAGGGCTACGACGCGCGGCCCGAGCTCGACGACGAGCAGTGGGACACGATGCTCGCGAACCTCGACCTCGTGACCGCAGCCGCCGAGGCCCGCGGGCTCACCGCCACCGTCCACCCGCACGTCGGCACGATGGTCGAGTCGGGCGCCGAGGCCGAGCGGGTCCTCGCGGGGTCGCGCATCGGCCTCTGCCTCGACACCGGACACCTCCTCATCGGCGGTGGCGACCCGGTCGCGATCGCCCGCAGCCACCCCGACCGGATCGGCCACGTCCACCTCAAGGACGTCCGCCTCGACCTCGCCTCCAGGGTGCAGTCGGGCGAGCTCAGCTACACCGACGGCGTGAGCGCGGGGATGTACGTCCCGCTAGGCGAGGGCGACGTCGACATCGCCGCCATCGTCGGCTCGCTCGAGGACGCCGGGTATGCCGGGTGGTACGTCCTCGAGCAGGACACCATCCTCACGGGGTCGCCGTCGCAGACCGGGGTGGACCCGCTCGCGGACGTGCGCGCCTCGATCGCCCACATCACCGCGCTCGCGGAGCGGCTGGGAGGACGAAGCGATGGGTGAGCGCACGGCATACGACCTCGTGGCCATGGGCCGGACGGGCGTCGACATCTACCCGCTCCAGCACGGCGTCGGGCTCGAGGAGGTGAGCACCTTCCAGAAGTTCCTCGGGGGGAGCGCCACCAACGTCGCCGTGGCCGCGGCCAGGCACGGGCGGCGGGTCAGCCTCGTCACCAAGGTCGGGCAGGACCCGTTCGGGCGCTACGTGCGGCTCGAGGCCGAGCGGCTGGGGGTCGACCCCGTCCACATCAGCGCGGTCGAGGGCGAGGGGCCTCCCACGCCGGTGACGTTCTGCGAGGTCTTCCCACCCGACGACTTCCCGCTCTGGTTCTACCGCTATCCCACCGCGCCGGACCTGCTCCTCACCGAGGACGACCTGCCGGTCGACGCCATCCGGGAGGCCTCCGTGTTCTGGTCGACCGTCACCGGTCTCTCGCAGGAGCCCTCTCGCGCAACGCACTTCGCGGCGTGGGGACACCGGGCCCGCGCCCGCCACACGGTGCTCGACCTCGACTACCGCCCGATGTTCTGGGCCGACCCGGCCGAGGCGAGCGCGCAGGTCGGCCGCGCGCTCGAGCACATGACGATCGCCATCGGCAACCGCGAGGAGTGTGAGGTCGCCGTCGGCGAGACCGACCCGAACCGCGCCGCCGACGCCCTGCTCGACCGCGGGCTCGAGGTCGCCGTCGTCAAGCAAGGACCGCGCGGGGTGCTCGCCGCCACCCGGGACGAGCGGGTCGAGGTCGCGCCGTTCCCCGTCGAGGTCGTCAACGGCCTCGGTGCCGGTGACGCCTTCGGTGGGGCGTTCGTCCACGGGCTGCTCTCCGGGTGGGACCTTCGGCGCGTCCTCGAGTTCGCCAACGTCGCCGGTGCGATCGTCGCCGGCCGGCTCGAGTGCTCGACGGCCATGCCCACGACCGCCGAGGTCGACGACGCGCTCAGTGCGGCGGTGCGGCCGTGAGCGACCTCGCCGAGATCACCCGCATCCGGGCGACCGAGCCCGGCCGGATCGCCAGGCTCTGGGCCGAGCGTCGGCGCCGCCCGCTCGTCGCCGACGACGGCCGGATGCTGCTCGTGGCCGCCGACCACCCCGCCCGCGGGGCGCTCGGCGTCAGGGGCAACCCGACCGCGATGGCCAGTCGCAGCGACCTGCTCGACCGGCTCGTCACGGCGCTCCGCCGACCCGGCGTCGACGGCGTGCTCGGCACACCCGACGTCCTCGACGACCTGCTGCTCCTCGGCGCCCTCGACGACAAGGTCGCCATCGGCTCGATGAACCGCGGCGGGCTCCAGGGCGCGGCGTTCGAGCTCGACGATCGCTTCACGGCCTACACCGCCGCCGAGCTCGCCGCGCGCGGGATCGACGGCGGCAAGATGCTCACCCGGATCTGCCTGTCCGACCCCGGCAGCCTGGCCACGATCGAGGCCAGCGCCCACGCGGTGACCGACCTCGCGACCCACGGGCTCATGGCGATGGTCGAGCCCTTCCTCTCGGTCGTCGAGGACGGCCGCGTCCGCAACCTTCTCGACCCCGACTCGACCATCGCCTCCATCGCCGTCGCCAGCGGGCTCGGTGCGAGCAGCGCCCACACCTGGCTCAAGCTCCCGGTCGTCGACGACCTCGAGCGGGTCATGGACGCCACGACCCTGCCGACCCTGCTGCTCGGCGGGGACCCCCAGGGTGATGCGCAGGACACGTATGCCGCGTGGTCCGACGCGCTGCGGCTCCCGTCGGTCTCGGGGCTCGTCGTCGGACGCGCGCTGCTCTATCCCCCCGACGGTGACGTGGCCGCCGCCGTCGACATCGCCTCCGGCCTGGTACACGGGGGTGGCTCGTGAGCCCGTCCGGGCGCGGCGCCGACAACGGACGCTGGGTGCTCCCGTTCGGTGAGGCGTCGGACGGGGCGTTCGCCGTGACCGTCACCGACGCCGTCGACGGGTGGCAGCACACCTCGCTGCGCGTCGCCCACCTCGACGCCGGAGGCTCGCTCACCCACGACACCGGGGACGAGGAGCTCGTCGTCGTGCCCCTGCAGGGGTCGGTGACGATCGAGGTCTCGGGCTCGGAACCCATCCGGCTCGACGGGCGGGCGAGCGTGTTCGACGGACCGAGCGACACGGCATACCTGCCGCGGCAGCGCACGATCACGCTGCGCGACAGCGGAACCGGATCACGCGTGGCCCTCTGCGGTGCCCGCGCGAGCACCGACCGCGAGCCCCGACGGATCGCCGCGGAGGACGCTCAGCCTGAGCTGCGCGGTGCCGGGCGGGCAAGCCGCGAGGTGCGCGCGTTCGGGCTGCCTCCCGTCCTCGACGCCGACGCGATCCTCGTCTGCGAGGTCATCACGCCCGCCGGCAACTGGAGCTCGTGGCCCCCGCACAAGCACGACGAGGACCGGCCGGGTGTGGAGTCCGAGCTCGAGGAGATCTACTACTTCGAGACCCGCTCGACCGACTCCCGCGGCACGGACCCGGTGGGCTACCAGCGCGTCTACGGCACCGACGACCGACCGATCGACGTCCTCGCCGAGGTGCGCACCGGCGATGTCGTCCTCGTCCCGCACGGCTGGCACGGACCGGCGATGGCGGCTCCCGACGCCGACCTCTACTACCTCAACGTCATGGCCGGTCCGGGCGCCGAGCGTGCCTGGCTCATCTGCGACGACACCTCCCACGCGTGGGTGCGTGAGGGGTGGACGGACGAGCCGGTGGACCCCAGACTTCCCTTCAGCGACGACAGAGGTGACGACGATGAGTGAGACCGTGCGGCTCACGGTGGCGCAGGCGACGGTCCGCTTCCTCGGGCAGCAGTGGTCCGAGCGCGACGGTGACCGACAGCGGCTCTTCGCCGGCTGCTTCGGGATCTTCGGGCACGGCAACGTCGCCGGCATCGGGCAGGCGCTGCTCCAGGAGGAGCTCGCCGCCACGGAGTCCGGTGGGGTCGCCGACCTGCCCTACGTCCTCGTCCGCAACGAGCAGGCCATGGTGCACACCGCCGTCGGCTTCGCGCGCCAGCAGGACCGCCTCCAGACCTGGGCCTGCACCGCGTCGGTCGGCCCGGGCTCGACGAACATGCTCACCGGCGCCGCCCTGGCGACGATCAACCGGATCCCGGTGCTGCTCCTGCCCTCGGGCACCTTTGCGACGCGCGTCTCGGCCCCAGTGCTCCAGGAGCTCGAGGCACCGTATGCCGGTGACGTCACCGTCAACGACGCCTTCCGTCCGCTGTCGCGCTTCTTCGACGAGGTGAACCGCCCCGAACAGCTGCCGTCGGCGCTCCTGTCAGCGATGCGCGTTCTCACCGACCCGGTCGAGACCGGTGCCGTGACGATCTCGCTGCCGCAGGACGTGCAGGCCGAGGCGTTCGACTGGCCCGTCGAGCTCTTCGACGAGCGGGTGTGGCACGTGGCCCGTCCCCTGCCCGAGACCTCGCGGGTGGAGGCGGCGGCCGAGGTCATCCGGTCGGCGCGCAAGCCGCTCGTCGTCGCCGGTGGGGGTGTGCACTACTCAGGCGCCGAGGACGCGCTGGCTGACTTCGCCTCTGCCACAGGCATTCCCGTCGCCGAGACGCAGGCCGGCAAGGGGTCGCTGCTGCACGGTCACGCCCAGCTCGTGGGTGCCGTCGGGTCCACCGGCACCACCGCGGCCAACGCGCTGGCCGCGGAGGCCGATGTCGTCATCGGCATCGGCACCCGGTGGTCGGACTTCACGACCGCCTCGCGGACGGCCTTCGCGCGCAATGGTGTTCGCTTCGTCAACCTCAACATCGCCGGCTTCGACGCGGGCAAGCAGTCGGGGCTGACGGTCGTCGCCGACGCGCGTGAGGCCCTCGTGGCACTCACCGACGCCCTCGACGGTTGGTCGGTCTCGGACACCTACCGCAAGCGGCAGGGCACCCTGTGGCGCCGGTGGGACAAGGCCGTGGCGACGGCATACGCACCGCCTGCCTCGGTCACCGATGCGCTGGTCGACGGTCTGCTCACCCAGGCCTCGGTCATCGGAGCCGTCAACGAGCTGAGCGATCCTCGCGACGTCGTGCTGTGCGCCGCCGGATCGATGCCCGGCGACCTGCACAAGCTGTGGCGGGTGCGCGACCGCAAGGGCTACCACGTCGAGTACGGCTACTCCTGCATGGGGTACGAGGTGCCCGCGTCGATCGGGATCCGCCTCGCCGACCCGACCCGGGACGTCTTCGCGATGGTCGGCGACGGCGGCTACCTCATGATGCCCACCGAGCTCGTCACCGCCGTCCAGGAGCGGGTCAAGGTCATCGTCGTCCTCGTCCAGAACCACGGGTTCCACTCGATCGGGTCGCTGTCGGAGGGGCTGGGCTCGCAACGGTTCGGGACGGCATACCGGATGCGTGGTGAGGGTTCGCACCGCCTCGACGGCGACGTCCTGCCCGTCGACCTCGCCGCGAACGCCCGCAGCCTCGGGGCGCACGTCATCGAGGTGCACTCGCGCGAGGAGCTCACGGAGGCGATCGCCGCCGCAAAGGCGTGGCCGTCCGACGGTGGCCCCGTCGTCATCCACGTCGAGACCGACCCGCGGGTCTTCGCGCCCGACAGCGAGAGCTGGTGGGACGTGCCGGTCGCCGAGGTGAGTGACCTGTCGTCGACGCAGGCGGCACGGGCCGACTACGTCGCGCACAAGCAGGGCCAGCGGTCCTTCCTCGCGACGGGGGAGCGCTCATGAGCGCCGTCGTGCGGGTCGGTGTCGTCGGCGTCGGGATCATGGGCGCCGACCACGTCGAGCGGCTGGCCGGGCGCATCGCCCACGCCGAGCTCGTCGCCGTCGCCGACCCCGACGAGGTGCGCGCCAAGGAGCTGGCCTCGCACCACGACGGCGTGCGCTCGACCGGGGACGCGTTGGAGCTCATCACCTCCGACGACGTCGACGCGGTCGTCCTCGCCTCGCCCGGGTTCGTCCACGAGGAGCAGGTGCTCGCCTGCCTCGCCGCCGGCAAGCCCGTGCTCTGCGAGAAGCCGCTGACGATGGACTCGGAGTCGTCGCTGCGGATCGTCCGGGCCGACCGCGAGGTGGAGGCCGCCACCGGCCGCCCCCTCGTCCAGGTCGGGTTCATGCGGCGCTTCGACCCCGAGTACGCCCGGCTCCGGTCGGTGCTCGCGGGTGGGTCGCTCGGCCGGACGCTCCTGCTGCACAACGTGCACCGCAACGCCTCGGTCCCCAACCCCGACTTCCGCTCCGAGATGATCGTGCGCGACAGCCTCGTCCACGAGGTCGACGTCGCCCGCTTCCTCTTCGGCGAGGAGGTCGTCTCGGTTCAGGTCCTGTCACCCGCGCCCACGTCGCTCGCCGCTGCGGGGGTGATCGACCCGCAGGTCGCCCTCTTCACGATGGCCGGCGGCGGCATCGTCACCAACGAGGTGTTCGTCAACAGCCAGGTCGGCTACGAGGTGCGGTGCGAGGCGGTGGCCGAGCGTGGCTCCGTCGTCATCGGCCGCCCGTCGTCCGGTGCCTACTCGACCGCCCTCGCCATGGACGGCGTCGGACAGTGGGGCGGCACGGTGCCGGCGGACTACCGCGAGAGGTTCGCCACGGCATACGACCTCGAGGTCCAGGCCTGGGTCGACTCGGTGCGCGCGGGCACCTCCGTCGGTCCCACCGCCTGGGACGGGTATGCCGCCACGGCCGTCTCGACCGCAGGCATGGCCTCACTCGCCTCGGGTGAGCGCGTCCCGGTCGACCTCGTCGACCCACTCACGTTGTCCCAGAACGCCTCCAGCACGAAGGAACCGTCATGAGCACTCCCACCCGCATCACCCACCACGTCGCCGGTCGCACCTGGGACGGCCCGGTCGGCCGCACCAGCCCGGTGTTCAACCCGGCGACGGGTCAGGAGACCGGGGCGCTCGACCTCGCGACCGCCGACGAGGTCGGTCAGGTCGTCGCGACCGCCAAGGAGGCCTGGGCCTCGGGTTGGGGCAGCTCGTCGCTGTCGAAGCGCACCCAGGTGCTCTTCCGGTTCCGCGAGCTGCTCAACGAGCGCAAGGAGGACATCGCCGCCCTCATCACCGCCGAGCACGGCAAGGTGCTCTCGGACGCGCTCGGCGAGGTGACGCGTGGGCTCGAGGTCGTCGAGTTCGCCTGCGGCATCCCGCACCTGCTCAAGGGCGGGTTCACGGAGAACGCGTCGACCAAGGTCGACGTCTACTCGATCCGGCAGTCGCTCGGTGTCGTCGCGGTGATCTCGCCGTTCAACTTCCCCGCCATGGTGCCGCTGTGGTTCGTCCCGGTGGCGATCGCGTGCGGCAACACGGTCGTGCTCAAGCCCAGCGAGAAGGACCCGTCGGCCACGGTCGCCATCGCCGACCTGTGGCGCGAGGCCGGGCTGCCCGACGGCGTCATGAACGTCGTCCACGGCGACAAGGAGGCGGTCGACGCGCTGCTCACCCACCCCGACGTCAAGGCCGTGTCCTTCGTCGGGTCGACGCCCATCGCGCGCTACGTCTACGAGACGGGCACCGCGAACGGCAAGCGGGTCCAGGCCCTGGGTGGCGCCAAGAACCACATGCTCGTGCTGCCCGACGCCGACCTCGACCTCGCCGCCGACGCGGCGGTCAACGCCGGGTTCGGCTCGGCCGGGGAGCGCTGCATGGCCATCTCCGCCCTGCTCGCCGTCGAGCCGATCGCCGACGACCTCATCGAGAAGATCAAGGACCGCGTCGGCAAGCTCGTGACCGGCGACGGCACCCGCGGCACCGACATGGGCCCGCTCGTGACCCAGCAGCACCGCGACAAGGTGGCGTCCTACCTCGACGCCGGCGTCGAGGCGGGGGCGGAGCTCGTCGTCGACGGTCGCGAGGCCGACTTCGACGCCGACGGCGACGGGTTCTTCCTCGCGCCGACGCTCTTCGACAAGGTGTCGCCGGAGATGTCGGTCTACCAGGACGAGATCTTCGGGCCGGTGCTGTCGGTGCTGCGGGTGCAGTCCTACGACGAGGGCCTCGAGCTCATCAACTCCAACCCGTACGGCAACGGCACCGCGATCTTCACGAACGACGGGGGCGCCGCCCGGCGCTTCCAGAACGAGGTCGAGGTCGGGATGGTCGGCATCAACGTGCCGATCCCCGTGCCGATGGCCTACTACTCGTTCGGCGGCTGGAAGAACTCGCTCTTCGGCGACAGCCACGCGCACGGGATGGAGGGCGTGAACTTCTTCACCCGCGGCAAGGTCGTCACCTCGCGCTGGCTCGACCCGAGCCACGGCGGGCTCAACCTGGGATTCCCCCAGAACACCTGACCGTTCGACCTATTGCCCCATTGGGCCATCTTCGCTCGTCCGGCACCTTCGCTGGAACGGGCCCAATGGGGCAATAAGTCGCAGGTGAGTGGGGGTCACCAGCCCCAGGTGCCGGGTGCTCCCTTGAACGGCCCGACGACCCGGCTCGTGATCCACCCGCCGTAGAACCCACCCTGCTGCGGAGTGACGACCTCGTCGTCGACGCGGCACTCGTCCATCGCGCCAGGCATGACCGCGACGTGGCCGACGAGTGCCTCGAACCCCGGCATGGGCGACGGGTAGGTCCACGCCGCCGACCGGGCCACCGACCCGTCGGCACCGACGACGTCGAAGTACGCGGCGTCGCCCTTGAACTCGCACCGCGTCGACCCCTGCGCCGGACGCAACGTGCCGGGCGCGAAGTCCGCCTCGGGCACGTAGTAGGTCGGCGGGTGGCTCGTCTCCAGCACCCGCAGCGAGCGGGTCGAGCGGGCGACGACACCACCGCCGAAGCGGATCTGCACGACCTCGTCGCTCACCTCGACCCGGGGCGGTCGCGGGTAGTCCCACACCGACTCCTGCCCGGGCCCGGGGACCTCGCGCGCGACGGTCATGCGGGCTCGCCGGGCTCGCCGGACTCGTCGGACAGGTCGTCGCGGGTGAGCCGGGTGCGGTCGATGTGGCCGGCCCGCAGCGCCGCGCGCCCGAGCATGTGGGCCGAGACGGGGGCGGTGACGAGCTGGAAGACCGCGGCGACACCGATGACCGTCAGGGTGCTGCGGTCCTCGACGCGCAGGGCCAGGCCGAGCAGCACGAGCAGGATCCCGAGGGTCTGCGGCTTGGTCGCGGCGTGCATGCGGGTGAGGACGTCGGGGAAGCGGACGAGGCCGATCCCGGCGACGAGGGCGAGCAGCGAGCCGAGGATGAGGCAGGTGCCGGCGAGGATGTCGATCACTGGTGCTCACCCTCCTCGAGGTGCGGGCCGCCGTCGCCGTCACGGGCGGCGAACCGGGCGATGCTCACCGAGCCGAGGAAGCCGACGAGCGAGAGCGCGAGCAGCACCGAGACCGTGCTCGAGTAGCGACCGACGGCGGCGTGGACCCCGACCGCCCCGACGATCGAGGCGACGAACACGTCGGTGGCGACGGTGCGGTCGAGCATCGACGGTCCGCGGACGACTCGGATGAGGCAGAGCACGCCGCTCACGGCGAGGAGCACCGCGCAGACGATGCCGACGGCGGTCATGGCGCCACCTCCTGGCTGCACACGGCGTCGCGCTCCTCGCGGGGGGCGAACGCCTTGACGACCCGCTCCTCCTGGTCGAGGACCGACTGGTGGAAGGCGGCGACCCGCTCGGGGGTGTGGGCGTCCATGACGTGCAGGTAGATCGCACCCTCCTCGGGCTCGAGCTCGACGAGCAGGGACCCGGGGACGAGGCAGACGAGCTCGGAGGTGATCGTCATGACGAGCTCGGACCGCGTCCGCAGCCCGACCCGCAGGATGGCGCTCGGCGGCGGACCGGCTGGGCGCAGCGCGAACCACGACACCTCGACGCTGGCGCGCGCGAGGTCCCAGAAGAAGCGGGCCGCGAGCACGAGCGTCGGCCACGGACGGATGACGAACGTCCATGGCGCCGTCGGGAACGGGAAGACGGTGACGACGAGGACCGCCGCGAGGACGCCGCCCACGACGATGGTCGGGGAGACCGACCCCCACAGCAGCACCCAGATGATGGTGAGCCCCACGACCATCGGCACCGGCCCGCTCACGGCGACCCCCCGAGGACGGCGGTGATGTAGGGCGTGCGCTCGAGCAGCTCGGCGGCGGCCCGGTCGGTGATGCCGAACAACGGCCCGGCGAGCACGGTGAGCCCGACGCTGAAGATCACGAGCAGCGCCGTCGGCAGTCCCATGGCCAGCGGCAGCCGCTGCTTCGTCGCGACCTTCTGCCACATCGTCGTCATGAGCGTGCCGCCCGAGTTGGCCACCGCGC
Source organism: Knoellia locipacati (assembly GCF_007992835.1). Taxonomy (GTDB): domain Bacteria; phylum Actinomycetota; class Actinomycetes; order Actinomycetales; family Dermatophilaceae; genus Knoellia; species Knoellia locipacati. The sequence goes on along the minus strand of NZ_BKBA01000003.1, from coordinate 915,264 downwards.
CACCGCCGTGGAGCGGGCCGTGGGACCAGTCGTCCTCGTCGTCGTGCTCCTGGTCGGCGTCCGGGGCGGGCTGCCAGAACGCGCGGTTCCAGACCTTGGCGATGGCGTAGAGGGTGAGCAGGCTCGTGAGGATCGACGCGGCCACGGTGGTGATCGCGAGCCAGTCGCCGTCGGCGATGCCGGCCTGGCCGAGTGCCACCTTGCCGAGGAAGCCGGAGAACGGGGGGATGCCGGCGAGGTTCATCGCTGGGATGAAGAAGACCACCGAGAGCACGGGTGCCGAACGCGCCAGACCACCGAGGCGGCTGAGGTTCGTCGTGCCGCTGCGGTACTCGATGAGCCCGGCGACGAGGAAGAGCACGGTCTGCACGGTGATGTGGTGCGCGATGTAGAAGATCGCCCCGGAGAGCCCGAGCTGGCTCGCGAACGCGATGCCGAAGAGCATGTAGCCGATGTGGCTCACGAGGGTGAAGGACAGGATTCGTTTGATGTCCGACTGCGCGACGGCGCCGAGGATCCCGATGACCATCGTGAGGATCGAGGCCCACAGCAGGAGGCTGCGCAGCCCGTCGCCGGGGAAGAGCAGCGTCTGGGTGCGGACGATGGCATAGATCCCGACCTTGGTGAGCAAGCCGGCGAACACGGCCGTCACCGGCGCGGGCGCCGTCGGGTAGGAGTCCGGCAGCCAGGCCGACAGCGGGAAGACCGCCGCCTTGATGCAGAAGGTCGTGAGCAGCAGCAGCTGGAGCATCTGGGCCACGCCGGGCGGCAGCTCGGCGATCCGCCCGGCGAGCTCGGCGAAGTTCACGGTGCCGGTCGCGGCGTACACGCACGAGATGGCGACGAGGAAGACCGCCGACGAGACGAGGCTGACGATGACGTAGATCGTGCCGGCGCGGATCCGGGCCTCGGTGCCGCCGAGGGTGATGAGCACGAAGCTTGCCGCGAGGAGCACCTCGAACCCGACGAAGAGGTTGAACAGGTCTGCCGAGAGGAAGGCGTTGGACACCCCGGCGCTGAGCACGAGGAACGTCGGGTGGAAGACGGACAGCGGTGTCTCGCGGCCGTACTCGACGATGCCCTGGCCGAACGAGTACAGCAGGACGCACAGCGTGACGAACGTCGACACGAGCAGCATGAGCGCCGAGAGGCGGTCGGCGATGAGCGAGATGCCGATGTCGGGGCCCCACCCGCCGATCTGCACCGACTGCGGGCCGTAGCGGTCGGCGCGCACGAGCAGGGTCGTCGCGGTGACGACGACGGTCGTGAGCACGACGACGGAGATGAGCCGCTGGGCGCGGGCCGACCGGCCGAAGACGAGGCAGAGCCCGGCGCCGAGCAGCGGCAGCAGGACCGGGAGGACGACGATCTGGGTCATCGCTCCTCCTCCGTGGTTCGGGGCGCGGGTTCGCGCAGGTCGGGGTCGGTCGGGTCGGACTCGGCGGCGTCCACGCGTTCCTCGTCCGGGGTGCGCCCGTCGGCCCCCCGCTCACCGTCCGCGGGGGTCGGGTCCCCGGCGGGCGTATGCCGTGTGGTGTCGCGGTCGCGCGGGTCCACCCACTGCGACCGGGTCGCCGCCCTCTCCTCGTGCGCGTCCTGCACCTCGATCTCTGCGGCGAGCTCCTCGTCGGTGACCCCGGTGGGCGGGGACGGCTGGTCCTCGCCCTCCTCGTCGGGGATGCCGGCGGCGATGTCGTCGAACGACGCGGACGGGTGGTCGAGGTCGGCCCGCCGGCGCACGAGGTCGTCCTCGAGGTCGTCCTGCACGTCGTCGTGGCCGGTGAGCTGCCAGGCGCGGTAGGCCAGGGCCAGCCCGAACGCGGTGACGCCGAGCGTGATGACGATGGCCGTGAGCACCATCGCCTGGGGCAGGGGGTCGGTCATCTCGCCCTTGCCCATGCCGATGATCGGGGCGTCCCCGGAGGGGCCGGAGGCGACGAGGTAGGTGAGGTTGACGCCGTTGCCGAGCATGACGAACCCCACGAGGATGCGGGTGAGGCTGCGCTCGAGGACGAGGGTCGTGCCGCAGGCCACGAGCACGACGATGGCGATGATGAGGACGTAGTTGGTGGCCATCAGGCGATGGACACCTCCCCGGTCGCTGTCTCGACGTCGCCCGTCTCCTCGCCCTGCTTGTCGATGCCGCCACCCAGGCTGCGCAGGACGTCGAGCGAGAGCCCGACGACGACGAGGTAGACGCCGAGGTCGAAGAAGAGCGACGTCACGAGGTGGACCTCGTAGCCGAACAGCCCCGTGGGGACGTCGAAGATCCCGCTCTGGAAGGCGTTGTAGCCGAGCAGCGCCGGCACGACACCGGACAGTGCGGCGATGACGAGGCCCGAGCCCAGGACGACACCGGCGTCGACGGGAGCGGCGGAGTCGAGCTCGGCGCGGCCACCGGCGAGGTAGCGGACCATGAGCGCCAGCCCGGCGATGAGCCCGCCGGCGAAGCCGCCACCGGGCAGGTTGTGGCCGGCGAAGGTGAGGTAGATCGAGAACGTCATGAGCACCGGGAAGACGATGCGGGCGACGATCTCGAAGACGACCGAGCGGCGGCGGTCGGCGATGAGCCCGGCACCGCGCAGCCAGCCGGCGTCCGAGGAGGCCCTGTCGCGACGGGCCTCGCGGTGCGAGGTGGCGCGGTCGGTGAGCAGGAAGATCAGGCTGGCGACGCCGGTGGCCGCGACGACGAGGACGGCGATCTCGCCGAACGTGTCCCAGACGCGGATGTCCACGAGGGTGACGTTGACGATGTTGTTGCCGCCGCCGTAGTCGTATGCCGGCTCGGCGAAGTCGAGTCCCACCGGGCGGGCCGTGCGGGCGTTGGCGGCCATGAGGGCGTAGCCCCCGACGGCGAGGCCGACGAGGCAGCCCACGGCCACCCGGATCCGCCGGGCCGAGGTGAACGGCCGGTCGGAGAAGAACGGGGGGAGCCGGCGCATGACGAGCACGAACGTCACGACCGAGAACGTCTCGACGAGCACCTGGGTCAGGGCGAGGTCGGGGGCGCCGTGGGCGACGAAGAGCAGCGCCGTGCCGTAGCCGGTGACGCCGAGGAGCAGCACGGCGCGCAGCCGGCGGCGCGAGCGGACGGTGAGGATCGCCGCGAGGACGACGACCACGACGATCGCCACTTGGAGCAGGTTGTCCGGGCCGCGCAGCCGCACGCCGTCCCACGTCCGCACGAGCGCGATGCCGGGGATCGTGACGAGGACGAGCAGGGTGATGCCGACGTAGACCGGGAGCGAACCCCGCTGCGTGCGACCGGTGACCTCGATCGACGTGCGGTCCACGCCGCGGATGATGCCGTGGTAGACCAGCTCGGCGTCGGGGACGTGCATGCTCTCGACGAACCGGCGCTGGGCCGAGGCCACGGCGCGACGGGCCACCCAGAGCAGCAGGCCGGCGGTGACGGCGAGGACCGAGAGCCCCAGGGCCGGGGTGACGCCGTGCCACAGCGTGAGCAGCGGCTCGTGGGCCCCGGCAGGTGCGTCACCGGCATACGCCATGAGTCGTGGCGTGAGGAAACCCCCCGCGAAGCCGCCGACGAGCGAGAGCCCGGCCAAGAGCGCCGGGGCCACGACGAAGCCGAGGCGTTGCGGCGTCACCGTGGGCGGCGTGACCGAGCGGACGCCGAACGCGCCCCACACGAAGCGGGCGGTGTAGGCGACGGTGAGCGTCGAGCCGAGCACGAGCCCGACAAGCGCGACCGTGCCCCACACCCCGAGGCCGGCGTCGGCGTCGAGGTCGAGGAACGCGGCGAGCGCGGCCTCCTTGGCGGTGAACCCCAGGAGCGGGGGCAGGCCGGCCATCGAGGCGGCGGCGAGGAGGGTCGCGACGAAGACGACCGGCAGCTTGCGGTGCAGGCCGGTGAGCTCGCGCAGGTCGCGCGTGCCGGTGCTGCGGTCGATGACGCCGACGACGAGGAAGAGCGTGGACTTGAACAGCGCGTGGCCGAGGACGAGCGCGAGCCCGGCGAACATCGCCGCCTGCGTCCCGGCGCCCACGACGGCGATGAGGAAGCCGAGCTGGCTCACGGTGCCGTAGGCGAGGAGCAGCTTGATGTCGTGCTGACGCAGCGCCCGCAGCCCGCCGATGACCATGGTGACGATGCCGGTGCCGAGCAGCAGCGGCCGCCAGCCGGGGATGTCGGAGAACGCCGGCGCGAGCAGCGCGACGAGGAAGACGCCGGCCTTGACCATCGCGGCGGCATGCAGGTAGGCGCTCACCGGCGTCGGCGCGGCCATGGCGCCGGGGAGCCAGAAGTGGAACGGCACGAGCGCGGACTTGCTGATCGCGCCGACGAGGATGAGCAGGACGGCGATCGTCGTCGCGGTGCCCTGCGGCGGTGAGGCGAGGATCTCGGAGATGCGCGCCGTGCCGGCCTCGTGCCCGAGCACGAACAGGCCGAGGAGCATGACGAGGCCACCGAAGGTCGTGACGATGAGGGCGTTCATCGCGGCCCGGCGGTTGGCCTTGCGCTCGGGGTTGTGACCGATGAGCAGGAACGACAGGACCGTCGTGAGCTCCCAGAACACGAAGAGCACGTAGAGGTTGTCCGAGACGACGAGCCCGAGCATGGACCCGGCGAACGCCGTGAGCACCGACGAGAAGCGCCACATCTCGCGGTCGCCCTCACGGAAGTACCAGCGGCAGTAGAACAGCACGAGCGCCCCGACACCGGTGACCACGAGCGCCATGACCGCGTTGAGCGGCGTGAGGGCGAGGTCGATCTGGAGGTCGATCGTCGGGATCCACTGGACCCGTTCGGTGCGGACGTCGCCGTCGAAGGCCGCCTCCGCCTGGCCGAGCAGCCACAGGAACGACCCGAGCGGCACGAGCGCGAGGACGAGGAAGGTGCGTCGTTCGAGGCGCCGGACGAGTGCCGGTGCGATGGCAGCCGCGAGGAAGTGCAGCGTCACGATCGTGATCATGAGTGCCTCCATCCGCGCAGTGGGCCTGTGGGTATGGGGGTTGACTTGAGGTCAGTCGTCGCAACAACCTCCCCGGGACAACATCCCTGGTTGCCGTCAATTATGACGGTTCACCCTGTATGCCGGTGACGCCGGTCCACGGCAGGCCTCCACGACGCACGTATGCCGTGTGCTCCCCCCTGCGGGAGCTCACGGCATACGCGCGTCGTCGGCTTCTTCGGGAGGCCCCGGGTCAGAAGTCCTCGTCGAACCCGACCGAGCCGCTCACACCCACTTGGTAGGCCGAGACGCGGCGCTCGAAGAAGTTCGACAGCTCCTGGACGTCCTGCAGTTCCATGAACGCCAGCGGGTTGGGCGAGCCGAAGATCGGGTCGAGGCCGAGCCGCTGCATGCGCCGGTCGGCGACGTGCTCGAGGTAGGAGCGCATGTCGGCGACGGACAGGCCCGCGACCCCACCGCCGAGGAGGTCCTCGGCGAACTGCGCCTCGGCCTCCACCCCCTCGACGAGCATCTGGCGGACCTGCGCGGCCATCTCGTCGTCGAAGAGGTCGGGCTCCTCCTCGCGGACGGTGTCGACGACGTCGAACGCGAACGCCATGTGCATCGACTCGTCGCGGAAGACCCAGTTCGTCCCCGACGCGAGGCCGTTGAGCAGGCCGCGGGAGCGCAGGAAGTAGACGTAGGCGAAGGCGCCGTAGAAGAACAGGCCCTCGATGACCGCGGCGAAGCAGATGAGGTTGAGCAGGAACGCCCGACGGTGCTCCCGGGTCTCCAGGGCGTCGAGGTCGAAGACCGAGTCGATCCAGCGGAAGCAGAAGTCGGCCTTGTGCTTGATCGACGGGATGGTGTCGACCGCTGCGAACGCCTCGTGCCGCTCGGCCTCGTCGGGGACGTAGGTGTCGAGCAGCGTGAGGTAGAACTGCACGTGCACGGCCTCCTCGAAGAGCTGGCGGCTGAGGTAGAGCCGCCCCTCCGGCGAGTTGATGTGCTGGTAGAGGTTGAGCACGAGGTTGTTCGCGACGATCGTGTCGCCGGTGGCGAAGAACGCGACGAGCCGTGACACGAGGTGCCGCTCGGCCGCCGTGAGCTTGCGCAGGTCGGCGAGGTCAGAGTGCAGGTCGACCTCCTCGACCGTCCACGTGTTCTTGATGGCGTCGCGGTAGCGGTCGTAGAAGTGCGGGTAGCGCATCGGCCGCAGGGTGAGGTTCATCCCCGGGTCGAGCAGCATCCGGGTGTCGGTGTGGGACAGGGTCATTCGCAGGCCTCGCAGGTCTCGGGGTTCTCGAGGGAGCAGGCCACTGCCGCCTCGTCGGTGATGGTGAGGGCAGGGGTCGACGGCGTGATGCTCGTCGTCGCCTGCTGGATCCGGGTCGCGGGGCGCGACCGGAGGTAGTAGGTCGTCTTGAGACCGGACTTCCACGCGAACAGGTACATCGAGCTGAGCTTGCCGATGGTCGGCGAGGCCTGGAAGAGGTTGAGGCTCTGGCTCTGGTCGATGAACGGCTGACGTGCGGCGGCGAGCTCGATGAGCGCCCGCTGCGGCAGCTCCCACGCGGTGCGGAACAGCACGCGCACGTCCTCGGGCAGACCGGTGAGGCCCTGCACCGAGCCCTCGGCCCGCTTGATCTGCTCGCGGATCTCGGGGCTCCACAGGTCGCGCGCCTTGAGCTCGCGCACGAGGGCGTTGTTGACCTGGAGGAACTCGCCGCTCAGCGTCTCGCGCTTGAAGAGGTTCGACACCTGTGGCTCGATGCACTCGTAGCAGCCGGCGATGGACGCGATCGTCGCCGTCGGGGCGATGGCGATGAGCAGGCTGTTGCGCAGCCCGTGCGCGGCGATGCGCTCGCGGACCGCGGCCCAGCGCTCGGTCTGGGTGCCCGTCACGTCCCACAGGTCGGGCTGCAGGACACCGGCGCTCGCCCGCGTCGTGTCGTATGCCGGGTGCGCACCCTCGCGCTCGGCGAGCTCGTTCGAGACCTCGAGCGCGGTGAGGTAGATCTCCTCGGAGATCCGGGTCGACAGCTCCTTGGCCTCGGGGGAGTCGAACGGCAGCCGCAGGGCGAAGAAGACGTCCTGCAGGCCCATGAGCCCGAGGCCGACCGGGCGCCAGCGGGGGTTGCTCGCCGCCGACTCCGGCGACGGGTAGAAGTTGATGTCGATGACCCGGTCGAGCAACGGCACCGCCGTGCGGACGGTCTCGCGCAGCCGCTCCCAGTCGACCTCCGTGCGGTTGGCGGTGAGGTGGGCGGCGACGTTGACCGAGCCGAGGTTGCACACGGCCGTCTCGCCGTCGGAGGACACCTCGATGATCTCGGTGCACAGGTTGGAGAGGTGCACCATCGGGGCACCGACCTCGCCCGAGTCCGAGGTCTGGTTGCACGTCCGGTTGGACGCGTCCTTGAACGTCATCCAGCCCTGGCCGGTCTGGGCGAGGGTGCGCATCATCCGCGCGAAGAGGTCGCGGGCCCTGACCTGCCGGACGTAGCGACCCTCGGCCTCGGCCCGCCGGTAGGCCTCGTCGAACGCCGCGCCCCAGAGGTCGACGAGCTCGGGCGCCTGGTCGGGGTCGATGAGCGACCACTGCTCGTCGGCCTCGACCCGCCGCATGAACTCGTCCGGGACCCAGTGGGCGAGGTTGAGGTTGTGCGTGCGACGTGCGTCCTCACCGGTGTTGTCGCGCAGCTCGAGGAACTCCTCGACGTCGGGGTGCCACGGCTCGAGGTAGACGCAGGCCGCGCCCTTGCGGCGCCCGCCCTGGTTGACCGCGGCGACCGACGAGTCGAGCGTGCGCAGGAACGGCACGATGCCGTTGGACTGCCCGTTGGTGCCGCGGATGAGCGCGCCACGGCTGCGGATCCTCGAGAAGCCGATCCCGATGCCGCCGGCGAACTTCGACAGCCGGGCCACCTGCTGGTAGCGCGAGTAGATCGAGTCGAGGTCGTCGCGCGGGCTGTCGACGAGGTAGCACGAGCTCATCTGCGGGTGCGCCGTGCCGGAGTTGAACAGGGTCGGGCTCGAGGGCAGGTAGGCCAGGCTCGACATGAGCCGGTAGAAGCCGATGGCCTCCTTGGCCGAGGTCGCCAGGCCGCACGCCACGCGCAGCAGGAAGTACTGCGGGGTCTCGATGACGAGCCGCGACGTGGGGTGGCGCAGCAGGTAGCGGTCACCCACGGTGCGGATGCCGAAGTACTCGAACCGGTTGTCGCCCAGCGGGTCCACGGCACGGTCGAGCTTTCGCGCGTGGTCCTTGACGAAGCGGGCGGTGTCGTCACCGATGAGCCCTTCGGCGTGCCCGAGGGCCACCGACTGGCTGAACGACGCGACGCCCTGACCGCGGACCTCCTTGTCGATGTAGGCCGACAGCAGCCGCCCGGCGAGCCGCGAGTACTGCGGCTCCTCACCGATCATCTGGGCCGCCGTCTGGATCGACAGCTGGTCGAGCTCCTGCGTGCTGGCGCCGTCGTAGAGCCCGCTGATCGTGCGGGTCGCGACCCGCAGCGGGTCGACCTCGAGCAGGTCACCGCTGACCCTCTCGACGGCGCGCACGATCTTGCCGACGTCGACGACCTCGTGGTCGCCGTTGCGCTTGCGGACGTGCATCTGGGGACGTGTGGAGGCTTCCACCACTGTCATGACTCTCTCCTCGCGAGATCAGACCTCAGGGGGTCCGGGTCGCGCGGGGAGGACGACGAGGGGAGCGGACGGCATACGCCAGGAAAGGGGACGCCGAGCACGCGAAACCTGCCGTCGGCCGTCCCGCGCGGCGTCGGACCACCGTGCCCGTCGGGCACGGTGCGCTGGCAGGTCTTCGGACTCGCGGGCTCGGTCCGGTTGTCACCGGGCCGCCTAGTGGCCATCGCTTCCCACACCCGGAGGTGCAGTGCTTCAGACACGGCGTATGCCGTGCGAGATGGCGGTCGTTCCCACTCACCGCTGCGGGGCAGTCCCGGAGTCACACCGGGTTCCCTCTTGCCTCGACGCGCCTGGGTGGAGCGCCGAACCAGCTGCGGCACCCACCGTATGTGGTGCCCGGCCGGGCGGTGGGAACCACATGTGGTGTCGGCGTGTCGCCTCTCCCAGGGGCAGGGAATGGGAAGGTCCCACGGAACGCGATGTCTATGCCGCGATCCGTGGGACCTTCGTCAAGCGTGCCCGCTCAGGGGGCGTCAGTAGCGGCGGCCCTGACCGCCCTTGCCCTTGATGGCCTTCCTGGCGGCCTTGAGGATGGTGTCGCGGCGGCGACGGCCCTCGACCTTGTTGGGCAGCGAGAGCTCGACGACCTTCCAGTAGACGCCGCCGACCTGCTTGGCGAGCGAGCCGGTGACGTACTTGAGGTCGTTGCGCTCCATGAGGTCGCGGATCTTGGGCGCGATCTCGGCGTAGCGGTTGCTCGGCATGTCCGGGAAGAGGTGGTGCTCGATCTGGTGGCTGAGGTTGCCGGTCATGACGTGCATGGCCTTGGACCCGGAGATGTTGCCGGAGCCGAGCATCTGCCGGAGGTACCAGTCACCGCGGGTCTCGCCCTCGATCGAGGTCTTCTCGAAGGTCTCGATCCCGGGCGGGAAGTGGCCGCAGATGATGACGGTGTTGGTCCACACGTTGCGGACGAGGTTGGCCACGATGTTGGCGGTGAGGGTGTGCCGGGTGGAGCCGGTGAAGGTCGCGGCAGCCATCGCCGGGTGCACGACGTAGTCCTTGGTGGCCTGGCGCTTGATCTTGGCGAGGACCTCGTCGGCCTCCTTCCTGAACTTCGCCTTCTCCTCGGCGCTGAGCCGCTTCTTCTTGGCGAGGTAGCCGCCGAGCTCGAGGTCGTAGGCGGCGATGGAGTACTCGAACATCAGCGCGTTGGCGACGTGCCAGATCGGCTGGAACAGGTAGAAGAGGGTCCACTTCTGGTCCTCGTCGACGCGCAGGATCCCGTAGCCGAGGTCGTTGTCGCGCCCGAGGACGTTGGTGAAGGTGTGGTGGATCTCGTTGTGGCTGTGCTTCCACTGGCTCGACGGGGAGGCGTTGTCCCACTCCCACGCCGTCGAGTGGATCTTGGGGTCGCGCATCCAGTCCCACTGGCCGTGCATGACGTTGTGGCCGATCTCCATGTTCTCGAGGATCTTGGAGACGGACAGGCCAGCGGTGCCGATCCACCAGAACGGGCGGACGCCGCGGTACTTCACGCCGGAGAACAGCAGCGCGGCACGGCTGCCCATCTCCAGGTAGCGCTGGGTCTTGATGACCTTGCGGATGTATGCCGCGTCCTTGGCTCCGCGGGAGTCCATCACCTCGGCGCGGATCGCGTCGAGCTCGCGCCCGATCTCCTCGATCTGCTCGGGGGTGAGGTGGGCGGCGGGATTGGGGCGACCGGACTTCTTGAGCTCGGGGCGCTGCGGGCGCGGCTCGGTGCTCGTCACGGACAGCCGCGAGTTGACGCCGGTGCGGGTGGCGGTGCTGGTGCGTTCGGGGGCGAGGGTCATGGGTGTCTCCTTGGGTCTCTCGCGGTGGTCAGAGGTCGATGGCGCAGGCGCCGGCGGCGGCGCTCACGCAGGTCTGGATCGGGACGGCGCCCGAGTTCTCGTCGGTCGAGGTGATCTCGCCGGTGCGCAGGTCGCGCACGGCGCCCTCACGCAGCGGCACGACGCAGCCGAAGCAGATGCCCATCCGGCAGCCGCTGGGCATGAGGACACCGGCGGCCTCGCCGGCGTCGAGGATCGGGGTGCCGCCGTCGGCGTCGACGGTGACGGTGCTCCGGTCGAAGGTCACGGTGCCGCCGTCGCCGGGCTCGACGACGCTCGGGCGGAAGCGCTCGACGTGCAGGCGGTCGGCGAGGCCGGCCGCTTCCCAGTGCGCCTCGGCGGCGTCGAGCAGCCCGGTGGGTCCGCAGACCCACACCTCGCGCTCGCGCCAGTCGGGCACGAGGGTGTCGAGCGAGGCGAGGTCGAGGACCCCGGCCACGTCGTCGTGGTTCTCGTGGAGCGTGAGCCGGCTCGCGACGGCATACGACAGCAGCTCGTCACGGAACATCACGTCGCGCTCGCTCGGCGCGCAGTGGATCTGGACGACGTCGCCCAGGTCGTCGAGCGAGTTGCGCAGCATGCCGATGACCGGCGTGATGCCGGAGCCGGCGGTGATGAAGAGGGTGCGCTCGGGCAGGGTCGCCGGGAGGGTGAAGTCGCCCGTCGCCTGGTCGAGCATGACGAGTGTGCCGGGGGTGGTGGCGCGCACGAGGTGGTTGCTCACCTTGCCGTCGGGGATCGCCTTCGGGGTGATCGAGATGAGCCCGTCGGCGGCGTCGGCGCGGTGCGTGAGCGAGTACGCACGCCAGTGGCGGACACCGTCGATGTCGATGCCGATCCGGATGTACTGACCCGGCGCGTGACCGTCCCAGCCGCGGCCGGGCTGGATCGTGATGGTCGCGGAGTCGGCGGTCTCGGGGGTGACGTCGACGATGCGGCCGCGCAGGTCGGCGCCGGCCCGCAGCGGGTCGATGAGGTCGAGGTAGTCGGCGGGCACGAGCGGGGTGGCCAGTGCGTGGGCGACCTTGCGTGCGCCGTCGAGGAGACCGGCGAGACGAGGCGTGTGCCGGGTCGCGGAGGTTCGGTTCAGCGTTGCAGTCACGTACGCCAGCGTAACCTACGTATGCGTAGGTTACGAGTCCGTAGGTATGGGTCTCGTCACACGGCGGCGTCGAGCAGCTCGCGCAGGCGCGCGCCGAACTCGACCGACTTGCCCGGCCACGGCCCCTCGGCGCTCGCGAACCCACCGTGGTGGCTGGGGAAGATGACGAGCGGCAGCCCGAGCTCCGTGGCCACACCGCGGGCCGCCCGGGCGGTGACGGCCTCGCCCGTCTCCTCGCCGACGCCGATGACGATGCGGGTCCCCCCGCTGCGCAGTGCCTCGAGGTCCGGTCGCGACGACGTCACGGTGGCCGACCGGTCGGAGAGCAGCGGGTCGTCGCGCGAGCCGTCGTCCTCGGGCGGGAGTCCGAACTCGGCCAGGTCGGCGGGCGGCTGCGCGAGGAACTCCTCGGTGAACTCGCCCTGCCACCCGGACATCGCGATGAACTCGGCCATGCCCGCGCCGAAGCCGCGTTCGGCATAGGTCGAGGTCACCCGGTCGACGGCCCGGGTCGCCGCCTCGGCGTCGGGCAGCGCCCACAGCGACGGTGGCTCGTGGGCCACCACCGTGGCGAGGTCGTCGGGGTGGGTGGCCGCCCACTCGAGCGCGGCCACGGCGCCGCCGCTGCTGGCGAACACGTCGACCGGGCCGGCGCCGAGGTGCTCGACGAGCGCGTGGAGGTCGGCCGCCTGGTCCTGCGGCGTCTGGTCGTCGCGACCGTCGCGCCGGGTGGTGCTGCGCCCCAACCCACGCGGGTCGTAGGTCACGACCGTCCGGTCCGGGAACTCCCGGGCCAGGGCCTCGAACCCGTCGGCGCACATCGGCTGGCCGATCATGAGCAGCGGCGGCCGGCCGTCGGCGGTGGGGAGCGGCCCGCGCACGTCGTGGACGAGGTCCACGTCGGGGAGCTCGAGGGTGGCGGTCAACACGTCCGGCTGCGAGGTCTCGGTCGTCATGGCACCAGCCTGTCAGCGACGGCCCGGCGTTGTCAGCCACGGCTCAGGAGGCGTTGGGACACTTCGGCCCATGACCCGTCACCTCGCCGTCACCGTCCTCGCCAGCGCCGCCCTCCTCGGCGGGTGCTCAGCGGCCGAGGGCGTCGCCTCCGATGCCGCGTCCGCGGCGACGTCCCAGGCCAAGGAGTCGGCCGTGCGCGAGCTGCGCGGCACCGTGTGCCCGCTCGCCGACCGCGACCTCAGCGAGTCCGACCGCGCCACGCTCGGCTCCGCCATCGACCTCGCCCAGGGCCTGGGCGTCGAGTCCGAGCTGCTCACCGCGGCCGAGGACGTCGTCGCCTCCGACGGCACCCCGCCCGAGTCGTCGCTCGCGAAGATGGCCGACGCCTGCCGCTGAACGGCCGGACTCGGGCCCGAGCCCCCCAAGCGTCGCGGCTGGGACGTGAGAAACCCCGGTGTGCCGGGTGGCCGGCATACCGGGGCCATCTCCGAGACGTCAGTGGGAGTCGGTGTCGCCTGCCATGAGACGGCCGATCTCGGTGCGGTCGGCGTCCTTGCCGGCGACCTCGGCGACGACCTTGCCGCCGTGGATCACGGCGATCCGGTCGGCCAGCGAGAGGACCTCGTCGAGCTCCGCCGACACGAGCAGGACCGCAGCCCCGGCATCGCGGGCCTCGACGATCCGGCGGTGGATGAACTCGATCGACCCGACGTCGACACCACGCGTGGGCTGTGCCGCCATGAGCAGGCGGGGACGAGCCGACATCTCGCGGGCGACGACGACCTTCTGCTTGTTGCCACCGGACAGCGAGCCGGCGGGCACGTCGACGCTGGGTGAGCGGATGTCGAACTCCTCGCGGAGCGTGACGGCGTGCTCGCGCACCGCGCCGAAGTCGCGAACGAAGCCCTTGGCATAGGGCGCCTCGTCGTAGCAGTTGAGGACGAGGTTGTCGGCGATCGACCAGCCGCCGACGATGCCGTGCTTCTCACGGTCCTCGGGGATGTGCCCGACGCCGGCGTTGTTGGTGTCGTGGGCGTTGGACTTCGTGATGTCGTCGGCGCCGAGTCGCACCGAGCCACCGATCGAGGGACGCATGCCGGCGATGCTCTCGACGAGCTCACGCTGGCCGTTCCCCTCGACACCGGCCAGACCGACGATCTCGCCGGCGCGCACGTCGAGGTCGAAGCCGTCGACGGCGGGGAGGCCGCGGTCGTCCTTGACCTGGAGGCCCTTGATCGACAGGACCGTGTCACCCGGCGTGGCCTCGGCCTTGTCGACGCGCAGGACGACGTCGCGCCCGACCATCATCGAGGCGAGGTCGCTCGTCGTCGTGCTCGAGAGGTCGTCGACGCCGCCGACGACCTTGCCCTGGCGCAGGACGTAGCAGCGGTCGGCGACCGCCAGCACCTCGCGCAGCTTGTGGGTGATGAAGACGATCGACGTGCCGCCGGCGGCGAGCTCCTTCATGACGCCGAGCAGCTCGTCGGTCTCCTGCGGGGTGAGCACCGCGGTCGGCTCGTCGAGGATGAGCAGGTCGACCCGGCGCGAGAGCGCCTTGAGGATCTCGACGCGCTGCTGCGTCCCGACGGGGAGGTCCTCGATCTCGGCGTCGGGGTCGACGCTGAGGTTGTGCTTGGCCGAGAGCTCCCTGACCATCTGGCGGGCACCGTCGAGGTCGAGCAGGCCGCCGCGCGCGGTCTCGTGGCCGAGCATCATGTTCTCGGCGACCGTCATGACGGGGACGAGCTGGAAGTGCTGGTGGACCATGCCGATGCCGCGACGGATCGCGTCCTTGGGGTCCTTGATCCGGCTCGAGTCGCCCTTGATGGTGATCGTGCCGGCGTCCGGGGTCATGAGACCGAAGATCTGCTTGACCAGGGTGGACTTGCCGGCGCCGTTCTCACCGAGGAGCGCGACGATCTCGCCGCGGTCGACCCGCAGCGAGACGTCCTGGTTGGCGTGGACGGTGCCGAAGGACTTCGACAGGCCCTCGATCTCGAGCAGCGTCTCGCGGGGCCCGGGGGTCTCGCCGGCCTGGGACTGGGTCTGGGTCATGGTCAGTCGCCCTTCACGAACGGTTGCCCGACGGCGCCCGGTGCCCGGACCCGGCCCGCGGCCGCGGCGAGCACGACGAGGGTGAGGACGTAGGGCAGCAGGTTGATGAACTGCTGGGGGATGTTGACGACGTTGCTCGCCTGGAGCTGCGAGGCCGACGCCGACATGAAGCCGAAGAACAGCGCCGCCGCGAGGGCCCGCAGCGGACGCCACGCGCCGAAGATGAGGATGGCCAGGGCGAGGAAGCCTCGGCCCGAGCTCATGCCCCGCTCGAAGGTGCTCGTGGCCTCCATCGACAGGTAGGCACCGGCGATGCCGGCGAGGGTGCCGGCCATCGTCACGTTGAACAGCCGCAGCGCGATGACGTTGATGCCGGCGGTGTCGGCCGCCGACGGGTACTCGCCGACGGCGCGGGTCCGCAGGCCCCAGCGGGTCTTGAACAGCAGGAAGTGCAGCACGATGACGATGACGAGCGCGAAGAGCGCGATCGGGCCGTCCGAGAAGAAGACCGGGCCGATGAGCGGGATCTTCGACAGCAGCGGCACGTCGAAGTTCGGCAGGCCACGCGGGATGGTCTTGCCGGACTCGTAGTAGAACGACGTGATGCCCGTCGCCACGATGTTGATGACGACACCGGCGATGATCTGGTCGAGCTGGCCCTTGACCGTCGTGAACGCGAGGAACGCGCCCATGGCGATGCCGGACAGCGCGCCCGCGATGACACCGATGAAGACCGACTGGGTGGCCGCGGCCGCGAAGAAGCCGGCGAAGGCGCCGACGAGCATCTGGCCCTCGATGCCGATGTTGACCACACCAGAGCGCTCGCCGATGACACCGACCATGGCGCCGAGGACGAGCGGGACGGCGAGGAACCACGCGTTCGAGAACATCGAGACGGCGATGTTGGGGTTCGCGAAGTAGAAGGCGTATGCCGCGACGAGGACGACCAGGGCCGTCCCGGCGGGGATCTTGTTGCGCTGCAACCAGGTCATCTCAGGCACCCCAGCTTCCGGCGAGCTGCGTCTGCTTCACGGTGTGGCGCCGGAAGATCCACTTGGCGATGACGGGCAGCGACACCATGAGCAGGGTGATCGCGAGGAGCACGTCGACGACCTCGGGACGGATCCCGAGCTCGAACTGCAGGGTCGGGGCCCCGGCGCGCATGGCGCCGACGAGGATCGCGGCGGGGATGGTGCCGAGCGGGTTGCCGCGGGCGAGCAGGGCGATGGTGATGCCGTCGAACCCGAGCGAGCCGGCGATGCCGTTCTGGTAGCGCCACGGCTCGATCTGGAGCAGCTCGAAGGCTCCGGCGAGACCGGCCAGCGCACCCGACATCGCCATGGCGATGAGCGTGGTCCGCGTGGTCGAGATGCCGGCATACCCGGCTGCGAACTTGTTGCGGCCCACGGTCTGGAGCTCGAAGCCCAAGGTCGTGCGGCCGAGCATCCAGGCGACCGCCACGGCGAGGATGAGCGCCACGGGCAGGCCCCACGGGATGACACCGAACGGGTCGAGGCGCGCGGCCTCCGGGACGGCGTGCGAGGCGGGGAAGGGCTGGCCCGGGTCCGAGAGGGGACCGCCGTTGATGAGCCAGTCGATGATGCCCACGGCGATCGAGTTGAGCATGATCGTCGAGATGACCTCGTGGACGCCGCGGGTCGTCTTGAGCAGCGCCGCGATCGAGGCCCACATGGCACCGAAGAGGACGGCCACGACGACGGCGACGATGACGAGGAGGGGGGCGGGCAGGTCGCGCATCGCGTAGCCGACCCACGCGGCGCCGATGCCACCGGCCATGAGCTGGCCCTGGCCACCGATGTTGAACAGACCCACCTTGAGCGGGATCGCGACGGCGAGGCCCACGAGGATCAGCGGGGTCGTCTTCTGCAGCGTCGCGAGCAGACCCGACTCGGTGAGGAACGAGTGGGTGAAGAGCCGCTGGTAGGCGTACGTCGGGTTGAAGCCCTGCGCCCGGATGAGGATCGCACCGATGGCGAAGGCCAGGACGACCGCGATGAGCGGGACGACGATGGCCTGGTGGCGGACGAGGAAGCCCAGCAGCCCGGTGGGGGGCGGCGGCGCACCGCGCTCGGCGACGACGGGGACCGTGGGCGCGGCCTTGGCGGGCGCGTCGGACGCGGGGGCGTCCGGCGCGGGGCTGGGCGCGTCCTTCGCCGGTGGGCGGTCGGGGTCAACCATGACTCTCCGTGGGTGTCGTGACAGGGGTCGGAACGGAGGAACGGGTGCCCTCCGGAGAGGGCACCCGTTCCGTCGAAATCATGCTCGGACTGTATCCGACCGGGTCATCGGGCCAACAGGTTCGACGGGGCCGGTGCGGTCGTGCCAGACAGTGCCGAGCGGGTGCTCGGGTCAGGCCACCTTGAGGGTGCCGTCCTCGAGCTGCTTGACGATGTCGGCGACCTTGGTCTTGACGTCGGCGGGGATCTTCGAGTCGAAGTCGTGGAACGGCGCGAGACCGGTGTCACCCACGAAGTTGCCGCCCTTGATCGAGCCGTCCTTGGCCTGGGTGAGCAGGTCGGTGGTGCCCTTGGTGAGCTTCTTCTCGGCCGAGGTCACGAGGCACGGGTGGGCCTCCGGGACGGTGTCCCACTGGTCGACGTCGACGCCGATGCAGAAGATCGAGCTGCCCGCACCCGAGGTCTTGGCGGCCTCGCCGAGGGCGCCGTTGCCGGTGCCGCCACCGGCGCCGAAGATGAAGTCCGCACCCTGCGCGAGCATCTTCTTGGCCTCGCCGGCGCCCCACGGGGAGTCGGAGAAGGCGTTGTCGCCGGCGGGGTGGTAGACCTTCGCGACCGAGGACTTCGGGTTGGAGGCCTTGGAGCCCTGCTCGTAGCCCTTGGCGTAGGCCTGGGTCGGGGGGATCTCGGCGCCGAGGACGATGCCGAGCTTGTTGGTCTTGGTCATGAGACCCGCCATGTAGCCCGCGGCGTAGCCGGCGTTGGCCTCGGGGAAGATCAGGCCGGTGACGTTGGGCGCGGTGGCCTTGTCGTCCTGGAACTGGTCGACACCGATGAACTTGATGTTCGGGTTGGACTTCGCAGCGGTCACCGTGGCCTCGGCCATGAGGAAGCCGACCGTGACGATGGCGTCGTACTTCTGGTCGGTGAACTGCTTGAGGTTGTTCGCGTAGTCCTTGGCGTCCTTGGTCTCGATGTACTTCGTCTGGACGCCGTCGCCCTCGAGGGCCTTGACGCCCTCCCAGGCGGCCTGGTTGAAGTTCTTGTCGTCGACCGAACCGGTGTCGGTGACGAGACCGATGCAGAACACCTCCGTCGAGGAGCAGTCCTTGGGGGCGGCCGAGCTGCCGTCGGAGCTGTTGTCACCGGTGCTGCCGCCACAGCCAGCGAGGACGAGGGCGAGGGCGGCGGGTGCCGCGACGAGGAAAGGCTTGGCCTTCATAGGGGTCTACTCCTTGGGGGTGTGCAGGATGCCCCCGAATGCTAGCGGCCAGAACCACGACCTGAGACCGGGTTGAAAATCCGTTGCCGTGTCGTTACTGGCCGGTCCATCAGTGCAGGTCAGCACGCTCCCGCGAGGGCAGCCGAGGCGGTCGGCGGGCTCAGGAACGCCCGTCACCGACGGCCGGCAGCGCCTCGGGTGCCGTGTCCCGGGTGAGGGCGGCGATCTCGGTGGCGTAGGCGGGGAAGGCGGTCGAGAGCTGCTCGCGGTCGCCGAGGGTGAAGTGGTGCGGCCGGAAGGCCGGGCTGCACCAGCACGAGAGCAGCGTCCACGCGCCCATCGTCGCGGCGCCCTGCCACACGCCGGAGCGCACGAGCATCTGGCGACGCTGCGGGTTGAGCAGGGTGAGGGTGCCGTGGTTGCGTCGCGGGCCCTCCTTGAGCCGCAGCAACGCCGCCGGTGCGCCCTCGAGCCACTGCCAGCCCTCGTCGACCCCGAGCCGGTGCATCGCGGAGAACCCGTCCGGCGCCGAGGTGAGGAGCACGAGGATCGAGGACAGTCCCTGGGTCCGCGGTCCCTCGACGAACCAGGCCCCCTCGTCGGGGATCGGCTTCATCTTGTGCTCGGCGATGATCTGCTCGGGCGTACGCATCGATCAGGCTTCCTCGACCTCGTGTGCGGCGGCGGCGGCATCGCGAGCGCGGTCGCGGCACCGGTCGAGCAGGTCGGACGTGTCGATCAGGGTGCTGCGTCGCTCGCGAACCACGATCCTGCCATCCACGAGGACGTCGGTGACGTCGCCCCTGCCCGCGGCGTGGACGAGCAGCGCGGGGACGTCGTGCACCGGGGTGAGGTGGGGCTGGTCGAGGTCGAGGAGGACGAGGTCGGCGCGCTTGCCGACCTCGATGCTGCCGACGAGGTGCTCGAGGCCGAGGGCGGTGGCGCCGTCGATGGTCGCCGCCCGCAGGATCTGGGCGGCGTCGACCTCGGGGTGGCCGCTGGTGAGTGCCGCGAGGTGGGCGGCCTGGCGCATGGCCTGCCACATGTCGAGGTCGTTCGAGCTCGCGCACCCGTCGGTGCCGATCCCGAGGCGTATGCCGTCCGCCCGCCAGCGCTGCCAGTCCAGCGCGCCGGAGGCGAGCTTGAGGTTGGACCCGGGACAGTGGGCGACGGTGACGTCGGCGGGTGCGGCGAGGGCGCGGTCGGCGTCGGAGAGGTGCACCCCGTGCCCGAACACGACCTTGGGCCCCGTCGAGACCCTTTCACCTTCGTGCGTCTGCGGATTCGGTTGCTCTAGCGACCGAATCCGCAGACGCAACCAGCCGGCCCGGGCCAGCAGCTCGGTCGGGGTCGCGCCGAACCGGGCCAGCAGGTCGGTGTTCTCGGCAGCGTTCTCGGAGACGTGGGTGTGCAGGATTGGATCCAGCCGGCGATCATTCGTGACCAACTGGTCAGGAAGTGCGCGCAGGACGGAGGCGACCTCGGCGAGGTGCTCGACGGAGTTCGTGTAGGTCGCGTGGGGCATCGCGGCCACCGGCACCTCGGGGCCGCCGGTCTCGCGCAGCACCTCGGGCCAGGCCCGCAGCCCGGCCATCCGCTCGTCCCAGGAGAGGCCGTCCGGACCCGGGCCGTCGAAGAAGGTCGGCCCCCCGACGTGACGCGCCCCGGCCGTGACCGCCCCGCGGTGGGCGGCCTCGTGGTGGAAGTACATGTCGAGCTGGGTCGTGCAGCCACCGAGCAGGGACTCGAGGGCCCCGAGGGTGGCGCCGAGCTCGACGGTCGCGGGGTCCATGACGGCGCCCTCGGCCGCCCACACCCGCTCGAGGAAGCCCTGGAGGTCCACGCCCTCGGCGATCCCGCGGAGCAGGGTCATCGGCAGGTGGGTGTGGAGGTTGACCAGGCCGGGGAGGGCGAGACGGCCACGCCCGTCGACGACCTCGTCATCCTCGCGCGGGTCGACCTCGCCGATCTCGGTGATGACACCGTCCTCGACGGCGACCGACACGTCGCGCAGCACCGAGTCGCCGGCGTCGACGGTGACGACGAGCGCGAGGTCGCGCAGGACGAGGCGGCTCACGACGTGACCGTGTCGGAGTCGACGGTGCGGAAGACCGACCGGGTGTGCACCAGCTCGTCGACGACCGCGAGCACCTTGGGTGCACCCGTCGCCAGCACCTCGTTGATCTCGTCCATCGTGATCGGCTCACCCGGCCGGACGCCCGCCGCAGGGTTCACGACGAGGCTGATGGCGGCATACCGCAGTCCTGCCTCGGCGGCGAGGGTCACCTCGGGGACGCCGGTCATCCCGGCGACCGTGCCGCCCGCGAGCGCGGCGAGCCGGATCTCGGCGGGCGACTCGAAGCGCGGCCCGTCGAAGCACACGTAGGTGCCGCCGTCGATGATCGGCTGCCCGATGGCGCTCGCGGCGTCGAGGATCTCGCGGCGCAGCACCGGGTCGTAGGCGTTCGTCATGTCGGTGTGCACGACGCCGCCGGACCCGTCGCCGTCGTGGAACGTGCCCTCCCGGCGCCGTGTGAGGTCGAGGAAGTCGTCGAGGCAGACGAGCTCGCCGGCCTCGAGGTCGGGGTCGATGCCGCCGGTGACGTTGACCGCGAGGACGTCGTGGACGCCGAGGTCAGCGAGCGCCCGGATGATCCCGCGGTAGTTGACGCGGTGCGGCGGCACCTCGTGGCCCGCGCCGTGACGCGTGACGAAGACGACCAGCTGTCCGTGCCACGTCCCGCGCGTCACGGACACGCTCCCGTATGCCGTCCCGACGCTCTCGTGGTGCGCGTCGTCGAGCGCGTCGAGGGCGTAGAAACCGGTGCCGGCGAGGATTCCCAACGGTGGGCTGGTCACAGGGAGGAGGCTACTTCGAGCCGGGGGTCCCCATCGAGTCGGAGCCGTCGTGCACCGCGAGTGCGGCGTCGCCGCGAGGGGTGAGCCGGACGCGGTCGCCGGGGCGGTAGTCGGGGACGTCGACGTTGGCCACCTGCACGTGGATCGTCTCACCGTCGGGCGTGCTCGCCACGACCCTGCCGGTCGCACCGAGGAAGCTGGCGCTGACGACCGTCGCCTCGCCGTCGTCGGAGCGCTCGATGCGCACGCCCTCGGGACGCACGAGCACGACGGCAGGACCCTCGGTCACCGAGCCCGGCAGCACCGGCACGCTGCCGCCGAGGACCTCGGCGCGGCCCTGCGACACCCGGCCGGCGAGCCGGTTGCTCAGTCCGACGAAGTCGGCGACGAAGGCCGTCGCCGGGCTGGCGTAGAGCTCGTGGGGCGCGGCGAGCTGCTCGAGCCGGCCGCCACTCATCACGCCGACCCGGTCGGCGACGGCCAGGGCCTCCTCCTGGTCGTGCGTGACGAAGAGGGTGGTCGTGCCGACCTCGAGCTGGATGCGCCGGATCTCGTCGCGCAGCTGGCTGCGGACCTTGGCGTCGAGCGCCGAGAGCGGCTCGTCGAGCAGCAGCACCTGCGGCTCGATGGCCAGGGCGCGCGCCAGGGCGACGCGTTGCTGCTGGCCGCCGGACATCTGGTGGGCGAACTTGTCGACCTGGCTGCCCAGGCCCACGAGGTCGAGCATCTCTCCGGCCCGAGTGCGTCGCTGGGCACCGGAGCCGCGGCGCAGCGACAGCCCGAACTCGACGTTCTGCCGGGCGGTGAGGTGGGGGAAGAGGCTGTAGGCCTGGAACACCATCCCCATGTCGCGCTTGTTGGTCGGCACCCGGGTGAGGTCCTTGCCGGCGACGGTGACCGTGCCGCTGTCGGGGTCCTCGAGCCCGGCGAGGCACCGCAGCGCGGTCGTCTTGCCGCAGCCCGAGGGCCCGAGCAGGGCGACGAACTCGCCGGGTGCGAGGTGCAGGGTGAGGCCGTCGAGGGCGTGGACGCCGCCGTAGGTCCGGCGCAGGTCGGTCAGCTCGACGGCGACCCCCCGGTCCGTGGCTCGCTCGCTCGCGACGGTGCTCATGCGGACTCCTTGCGGGAACGGAGGCGGCGCGTGAGGGCGCCGCCCTGGCCGGCGCTGCCGACGAAGGACATGGCGAACAGGATGAGGAAGGCGAAGACGAGCGACACGAGCCCGACGGCGACCGAGATCTGCGCGTCGCTCTTGCCGAGGAGGTACATCGCGACCTGGAGGTTGTTGCGGCTGAACAGGTTGGCGATGGTGAACTCGCCGAGCACCAGGGCGACGGTGAGGAACGACGCGGACAGCACGGCCGAGCGCAGGTTGGGCAGGATGATCCGCCACATCACGGTGGGCCACCCTGCGCCGAGCGAGCGGGCGGCCTCGCTCAGGGTCCGGACGTCGATCGAGCGCAGCCCGGCGTCGATGGCGCGGTAGGAGTAGGGCAGGACGAGCACGACGTAGGCCAGCGAGAGCCACAGCGTCGACTCGCTGATCGCGGTCCCGAAGAAGTAGCGCAGCCACCCCGTGAGCCACGTGTAGATGGGGGAGAGACCGACGACGAGCACGATGGCGGGCACGGTGAGCGGCAGCAGGCAGACGAACTCGACGAGGCGCTGCGCCCGCGGCACCCGCAGGCGCACCCACGTCATCGTCGGCACGAGGAGCAGGAGCATCACGGCGACGGTGAGCACGGCCAGCCCCACCGACGTGACGACGCCGTCGTTGAGGGTGGGGTAGTCGGTGGCGACGGCCCCGAAGTCGGCGAGCGTCCGCCACGTCTGGCCGCTGCGCCCCACGCCACCCGGGCCCCGGGTCGTGAAGTCGAGCATGCCGAGCAGGGGCAGGGCGAAGAAGGCGCTGACGAGCGTGACGACCCCCCACCGGAAGGTCCGCTGCCGCCGGCGGATCCGGGCGCGTTGCCCGCTCATCGGACGAGCCACCGGCTCGCGCGACGGTCGAGGACGGCATACAGGGTCATGACGAGGGCGACGACGACGATCATCGCGAGCGCCATCGCCTTGGCGACGGCCTGCTGACCGAGCAGGACCTCGGAGCTCAGGGCGTCACCGATCTGGAGCGGGACGATCGGGGACCCCTGGCTGACCAGCGCGCGAGCCGTCGCGTACGCGCTGAGGGCGTTGGTGAACAGCAGCAGCGTGGCACCGATGAACGAGGGCAGCAGGATCGGCCCGGCGACCCGCCGCCAGTAGGTCCACGTCGTGCCGCCCAGCGTCTCGGTCGCCTCGCGCCACTGCGGCTTGAGGCCCTCGACGGCGGGCAGGAAGACGATGAGCATGAGTGGGACCTGGAAGTACAGGTAGACGAGCATGAGGCCCTTGTCCCACTCGTAGAGCCAGAGCCCGGACCCGTTCTCGACGCCGACGCGGGCCAGCCACGACGTGAGCAGCCCCGTCGCACCGAAGCTCGCGGTGAACGCGAAGGCGAGCGCCACACCACCGAACTGGGCGAGCACCCCGCACAACGAGGTGACGAACCGCTTGAGGACGCCGGTCGGGGAGGCGGTGCTCACGGCATACGCGAGCAGGGAGCCCAGCACCGCGCCGGCGACCGCGGTCACGGCCGACAGGACCAGCGACTGCCGCATCGCCTTGAGGAAGCTGGGCTCGCCGAGCGCCGAGAGGTTGCTCAGGGTCGGCCGCCCGTCGGCGCCGAGGAAGGCGCCGACGACGACGACCAGCGTCGGGATGAGCAGGAACACGGTCGTGTAGGCGAAGAACGGGAGCACCCCGGCGCCGGCGAGGGAGGGCCGTCGGCCGCGCCTCGCCCTCGCCGGGGTGGTCGTCGTCGGCTGGTCAGCCAATGGCGTTGGCCCATTCCTTGGCGAGGATCGCCTTGGCCTTGTCGGTGTCCTGCGCCGAGGGGATGACCGGCGTGCCCGTCTTGGGCAGCGCGCCCTCGGCGGTCTTGTCGAGGGTGCCGGCGGTCGACATGGCGTCGAAGAGGACCGGCTTGGCGCCGCCCTTGAGCCAGGAGTTCTGCCCGTCGGCGCTGTAGAGGTACTCCTGCCACAGGCGGGCCGCCGCCGGGTGCGGAGCCTCCTTGTTGATGGCCTGCACGTAGTAGGTCATGAGCGGGGCGTTCTCGGGTGCCCAGAGCTTCCACGTCGCGAGCTTCGGCGTGATCGAGACCTGGTTGTAGGACCAGTCGACGACGACCGGGGTCTGGCCCGACACGATCGTCGCGGGGGTGGGGTCGAGCGGCAGGAAGTTGCCCGCGTCCTTGAGCTTCTTGAACCACTCGATGCCCTTGGTCGGGTCGGCGGCCGACCCGCCCTCGGCGATGGCGACCATCTGCACGCCGGCGAACGCCGCACCGTCCTTGACCGGGTTGCCGTTGAGGGCGACCTTGCCCTTGTACGCCGACCCGAGCAGGTCGGCGAGCTTGGTCGGCGCCGGCACCTTGGCCGAGTCGTAGCCGACGGTCATGAGGCCGCCGTAGTCGTTGACCCAGGCCCCACCCGGGTCCTTGAGCTCGGCGGGGATCTTGTCGAAGTCGGTGACCTTGTAGGGCGCGAACATCGCGGTGTTGGCCAGCGCCACCGCGGGTCCGAGGTCGAAGACGTCCGGGGCGGTGCTCTGCCCGGCGAGGCGCTTGGCCGCGTCGATCTCGTCGGCGCTGCCCGCGTCGGGCTGGGCGCTGGTGATCTTGATCTCGGGGTACTTCGCGGCGAAGTTCTTGAGGATCTCGCCGTAGTTGGCCCAGTCCGGCGGGAGCGCGATGACGTTGAGGGCCCCCTCCTTCTTGGCGGCGGCCTCGAGGGCGGCCATGCCGCCCAGGGCCTCGGCGGAGGTGGCCGTGGCGGGGTCGGCGGCGGCGGACGTGCCGCTGGCCGTGGACGACGAGGTGGAGTCCTTGCTCTCGGGCGCGGCGCAGGCCGCGAGCGAGAGGGCGCAGGCACCGGCGACGGCAGCCAGGAGTGGACGGGGGAGACGAGTGGACACAGCGTGATCCTTCCGACGGGCGGGCCCGGCGCGACGGCCGCAAGGGACCCGCTCTCGACTGTAGGGCTCACGGCGCGCGCCCATACGGTGTTCACGACGTGTTGTCGCAGCCGTGGCCGGACCGCGCCCGACCCGCGACCCTCCCGAGATCACTCGCCGCCCCTGCCGCCGCCGGTGCGAGGATGCCTCTCATGGGTGCGACGAGGCAGGTGGCGATCGCGGCGACCGGTGCCGCGTCGCTCGGCGCCGGGGAGGCGGTCGTCGCCGAGGGTGGCAACGCCGTCGACGCCGCCATCGCCGCGGCGATCACCTCGATGAGCACCGAGCCGGGCATCGTGAGCCTCGCCGGCGGTGCCTTCGTGACGATCTGGCCCGCGTCGGGCCCGCCGGTCGTCCTCGACGGCAACGTCGCCATGCCGGGACGCGGCCTCCCGCGTGGGGCCTTCGGTGGGGGAGTGCGCGAGGTCGTCACCGACTACGGCGGCGGCGTGACGATGTATGCCGGCCACGGCTCGGTCGCGGTGCCCGGGGCCCTCTCGGCGTACGAGGCGGCCGTGACGCGCTTCGGCTCACGGCCGTGGGCCTCGGTCGTGGCGCCTGCCGCCGGGGTGTGCCGCGACGGCTACCCCATCGGTGGGGCCGCCACGCGCTACCTCGGGTACGTCGCGGACGGCCTCTTCGGCCTCGACCCCGGTGCCCGGGCGCTCACCCGTCGACCCGACGGATCCCCTTTTGTCGCAGGCGATCTCGCCCACAACCTCGAGCTGGCAACGGTGCTCGACGCGGTGGCCCGCGAGGGTGCGTCGCTGCTCATGACCGGTGACCTCGGGCACGCGCTCGCGGCCGACATGGCCGCGAACGGTGGGCTGGTCACGCAGGCCGACCTCACGGCATACGAGGTCGTGGAACGCACGCCGGTGCGCCGACGGGTCGGCGACTGGGACGTCGCGGTCAACCCACCGCCCTCGGTCGGTGGGCCGATGCTCGCGGTCATGCTCTCCGAGCTCGAGCGCACCCACGGGTTCTCGTGGGACGACGTCGTCCGGATCCAGCGGGCGGTGCTGGCCTACCGGCTCGCCGTCCACGACGTCTCCCGCGACCTCGACGCCGACGGGCACGCGCTCCTCGCGGCGGTCGAGCGGCACGGGCTCGCGGGCCTGCCGACGTCGGCGTCGACGGCGCACGTGTCGGCGGTCGACTCCGACGGGCTCGCCTGCGCGGTGACGATGTCGAGCGGCTACGGCGCCGGCGTCACCATCCCCGGGACGGGGATCCTGCTCAACAACGCGCTCGGGGAGCCCGAGCTCAACCGGCTCGGGCTGCACGCCCTCGAGCCGGGCACGCGGCTCGCCTCCAACATGGCGCCGACGGTCGCGCGCGCCGAGGACGGTCGCGTGCTCGCCGTCGGCTCACCGGGGGCCGACCGGATCACGACGGCGCTCATGCAGGTGCTCGCCCAGCTGTGCCTGCACGGCGCCGACCTCGACACGGCGATCCAGGCGCCGCGGGTGCACGTCCGCTTCGCCGAGGACGGCGAGGCCGTCGTCGAGCACGAGGCGAGCCCCGAGATCGAGGCGGCGGTCGCGGCGGCCGGGCTGCGCGGTCTCGACCACGGCGAGCTCTCGATGTACTTCGGTGGGGTGGGTGCGGCATACCGGGGCAGTGACGGTGGCCTGCGTGCGGCGGGCGACCCGCGTCGCGAGGCCGCGGTCGGGGTCGCATAGTCCGTCTGGGCCCCTGGGTTGCACCTTGGGACCAGCAGGTCGACCATCGGGGAAGCGACGCCGACGTCGAGACCCACCGCCGGCGCCCTCCCGGCCGGCGACGGTTCGGTCGGGGCCGATCCCGGAGGTGGACCAGACCCATGAAGCGCATGCTCACAACACTCACAGCCGTCGCGGCAGCGGCGGCTCTCCCGTTCGTCCAACCACACGGCCTGCCCGGCAAGGCCGACGCCAGCACGACGTCGACGACGGCCGCCCAGCAGGCAGCCGACCAGGCCCGCAGGCGTGACCCGGTCGAGCGCCGCATCGACGCCCTCATCCGTGCGATGACGACGACCGAGAAGCTCCAGCAGGTGCAGCTGCTCTCCGACGGCCAGATCACCGAGGCCGACGCGAGGGCCGGTGTCGGAGGCGTCTTCAGCCTCACCGACCCCGACAAGATCAACCAGTTCCAGAAGGTCGCGGTCGAGCAGTCCCGGCTGCACATCCCGATCCTCTTCGCCTACGACACCATCCACGGCTACCGCACGATCTTCCCGGTGCCGCTGGGTGCGGCCAGCTCGTTCGACCCCGAGGTCGGCGAGATCGACGCGGCCATCGGTGCGCGCGAGTCGGCGACGGTGGGTCTCAAGCAGATCTACAGCCCGATGGTCGACGTCTCCCACGACCCCCGCTGGGGCCGCATCGTCGAGGGCGGCGGTGAGGACCCGCTCCTCAACTCGGCCTTCTCGGCGGCGCGGGTGCGCGGTGCGCAGGGTTCGGACTACTCCAAGCCGGACAAGGTCGCGGCCTCGGTGAAGCACTTCGTCGCCTACGGCCAGCCCGAGGGCGGACGCGACTACAACACGACGGACATGTCGGAGCGACGGCTGCGTGACCTCTACCTGCCGCCGTTCAAGGCCGCCGTCGACGCCGGTGTCGCCTCGGTCATGTGCTCGTTCAACTCGCTCAACGGCGTGCCCGGGTGTGCGAACCACGAGACCGAGACCGACATCCTCAAGAAGGAGTGGGGCTTCGACGGGTTCATCGTGAGCGACTACACCGCCGTCGCCGAGACCCGGGCCTGCCCGCCGGTCAAGCCCGAGTCCGGCTCGTGCGGTCACGGCACCGCCGCCGACGGGCCGAGCGCCGGGGCGAACGCCCTCAACGCCGGGACCGACCAGGAGATGGTGAGCACCTTCCTGCGCGACTACGGCGCCGGGCTGCTGCGCAGCCGCGACATCTCGATGGCCCGTCTCGACGACGCCGTCCGACGGATCCTGCGGGTGAAGTTCCGTGCCGGTCTCTTCGAGAACCCCTACGTCGACGTCGCCAAGGCCAAGGACCCCGCCAGCTTCCTCACCCCCAGTGACCGGGCAGCCGCCCGCAAGGCCGCCGGCGAGTCGATGGTCCTGCTCAAGAACGCCTCGGCCACCCTGCCGCTCTCACCGGCGAAGAAGACCGCGGTCATCGGGCCGCTCGGCAACGACCAGCACAACATGCTCGGCCCGTGGTGGGGCCGCGGCGAGGACGCCGACGCCGTCAGCGTCTTCACCGGCATCAAGGCGGTCAACCCGACCGCGACCTACACGCCGGGCTGCACGCTGGTCGACAGCGAGCCGCCGAACATCAAGCCCACCGACTACTGCGCCTCGGACGCCGGGTTCGACGCGGCGGTCGCGGCGGCGCAGGCGGCCGACCAGGTGGTCATCGCCGTCGGTGAGACCCGTGGCATGAGCGCCGAGGCGGCCTCGCGCAGCGACATCTCACTGCCCGGGCGCCAGCAGGAGCTCATCGACCGGATCAAGGCCACGGGCAAGCCGTTCGCGGTCGTCCTGTTCAACGGCCGACCGCTCACCATCCCGGACGTCGACGCCACCGCGCCGGCGATCCTCGAGGCCTGGTTCCCGGGTGTCGAGGCGGGCAACGCCGTCGCCGACGTCGTCTTCGGCAAGGTCAACCCCGGTGGCAAGCTGCCGGTGTCCTTCCCGGTCACCGTCGGCCAGGTCCCGATCTACTACAACCACGAGCCGACCGGGCGTCCCTGCGACATCACCCAGAAGTACGTCTCGCGCTACCGGGACCTCGACACCTGCGACCCGCTCTACGTCTTCGGTCACGGCCTGAGCTACACGACCTTCACGACGAGCACGCCGCGGCTGGACCGCACCAGCGTCCGTCGCGACGGCAGGGTCACGGCCACGATGACCGTCACCAACACGGGTGCGGTGGCGGGTGACGAGGTCGCCCAGCTCTACCTGCACGACCCGGTGGCCAGCCTGTCGCAGCCGGTGCGCCGGCTCGTCGGCTTCGAGCGGGTCACGCTCGCGCCGGGGCAGAGCAAGGTCGTGAGGTTCACGCTTGACCGCAACGCCTTCGGGTTCCACGACAACGACGGTCGTCTCGTCGTCGAGCCGGGCACCATCGAGCTCTACGGCGGCAGCTCGTCGAAGGCCGACAAGAAGGTCACCTTCACGGTCACCCGCTGACCGCGCGTCGGGCCGGATCCGAGCGATCCGGCCCGGCGCCGTCTGCGAGCAGGTGCCCGACGTGCGCTGTGCACTGCTGCGCTGGAGTGCAGCAGTGCACAGTCCGTCGGGCACCTGACAGTGCACTGCTGCGCCAGGGAGCAGCAGTGCACAGTGACCGCCCACGCGGTCCGGACACGGCCGGCTGGACGCCGGCGACACCGCCTCACCGGGTGGCGCCGGTGACCATCCAGCCGTCGGTGCGCACCCGCGCCCACATGAGCACTCCCCGGATCGCCATGAACCCGGTGAACGCCAGCCACAGCCACATCACTGCGTTGCCGGTCGCCCGGGCGCTGCCTTCCTCGAGGAGCCAGTCGCCCATGAGGTGCACGCCGAGGATGAGCGGCAGGTAGGCCACGAGGTTGGCGAGCATCGCCCGCGCCAGCCACGGCCCGTCGCCCGCGCCGATGAGGACGCCGTCGATGACGAAGACGTAGCCGCTGAGCGGCTGCGTGAGCGCCACGATGATGAGGGCCGCGGCGATGGCCGTCTGCACCGCCGGGTCGCCCGTGAAGAGCTGCGGGAGGACGGTGCGCAGCAGGAGCAGGACGATGCCGAGCGCGAAGCCGGCGATGATGCCCCACCGCACCATGAGCGTGGTGACCGAGCGGGTCCGCGCGAGGTCGCCCTCGCCGAGCGACTTGCCGGTGAGCGCCTGGGCCGCGATGGCGATGGCGTCGAGGGCGAACACGAGGAAGCTCCAGATCGTGGCCGACACCTGGTAGGCCGCCAGCGGCACGTCGCCCAGTCCGGCGGCCACCCACGTGGTCACGAGGAGCACGGCCCGCAGCGCGAGGGTGCGCACGAGCAGCGGTATGCCGGTGCGTGCCGCCTTGAGGATCCGTCCCGGATGCGCCCGGAGGGTGACCTCGTGGCGCCGTGCCTCGCGCATGAGCACGACGACGAGGGCGGCGGCCATGCCGGTCTGCGCCAGGACGGTGCCGAGTGCGGACCCGGCGATGCCCCAGCCGAAGCCGTAGACGAACAGCAGGTTGAGCGCGATGTTCGACGTGAACCCGAGGGCGCTCGCGGCCAGGGGGGTGCGGGTGTCCTGGAGCCCGCGCAGGACACCGGTCGTGGCGAGGACGACGAGCATCGCCGGGAGGCTGATCGCCGAGATCCGCAGGTAGGTCACGGCGTGGCCGAGCGCCTCGGGCGAGGCCCCGAACACGCGACAGATGGGTCCGGCCGCGACCGCGATGACGACGGCGGTCACCGCCCCGAGACCGACCGCGAGCCACGTGCCGTCGATGCCCGCGGCGATCGCGCCGTCGCGGTTGCCGGCGCCGAGCTGGCGGGCGACGACGGCGGTCGTGCCGTAGGCGAGGAACACGAAGATGTTGGCGGCGGTGAGGAGCATCGCGCTCGCGACGCCGAGGCCGGCCAGCTGCGGGGTGCCGAGGTGGCCGACGATGGCGGAGTCGGTGAGGAGGAAGAGCGGCTCGGCGACGAGCGCGAGGAACGCCGGGAGCGCGAGCCGTAGGACCTCACGGTGCTGGCTCGGGGTCTCCTGGCCGTCGGCCGGCCTCTCGTCGCGCACAGGGCGACGCTAGCGGCAGGCGGTCAGGCCCGCCCCCGCGTCTTGCCCGCGGCGCCACGGCGCGTCGGGCCGACCGCTGCCCCGACGAGGGCCTGCGCCGAGGCCTTGGCGACGACAGCCGCATCGGGGGAGGCGTCGAGGGCGCCACTGGCGAGGCCGCCGTCGAGCAGGAGCGTGAGGGCTCGGGAGAGCGCGTCGGGATCCTTCGCGCCGGCGTCCTCGGCGACGTCTCGGACCCACGCCCTCACCGACGTCTTGTGCGCGACGGTGCGGTCGTGCACGCGGCTGCCGGGAGCGGTCTCGGCGGCGGCGTTGATGAAGCCGCACCCGCGGTAGCCCTCCCGGCGGCAGGCGTTGCCGAGCGCGTCGAAGAGCCCGACCAGCTGGTCGGCAGGTGCCGGTCCGGCAGCCTCGGCGGCAGCGTGCAGCTGCCCCGACCACGCCTCGTCGACGACGTCGAGGTAGGCCACGACGAGGTCGTCCTTGGACGGGAAGTGCTTGTAGAAGGTCGCCTTGGCGACGCCTGACTCGGCGATGATCAGGTCGATCCCGGTGGCGCGGATCCCGTGGGCGTAGAAGAGCCGGAACGCCGTCTGCACGATGCGGTCGCGCGCTGACGGCGGAGGCACCTTCGACGTGCTCGACATGCTCGCTCCTTGGAGATAGACAGAACTGTCTGTTAGGTTACCGCACACCACGAGATAGACAGACCTGTCTACCTTCCGGACCGGTGGGCCGAGAGCCCACCGCCGACCAGCAGGAGCACCCATGAAGATCGCAGTCCTCGGCACCGGCATGGTGGGGCAGGCCCTCGCCGCCCGTCTCGACGAGCTGGGCCACGACGTCATCGTCGGAACCCGCGACCCCGAGGCCGCCCGCACGCGTGACGAGTCTTTCTTCGCGGCCCACCCGGGCGTCGGGCTCGCCTCCTTCGCCGACGCGGCTCTGGCCGCCGAGGTGGTCCTCAACGCGACGAACGGCGCCGCGTCCCTCGCCGTGCTCGACGCGGCCCGCGACGGCCTCGGCGGCAAGGTCCTCGTCGACGTCGCCAACCCCCTCGACGTCTCGGCGGGCATGCCGCCCACCCTCACGGTCAAGGACACCGACTCCTTGGGGGAGCAGATCCAACGCGCGCACCCCGACGCCCGGGTGGTCAAGTCGCTCAACACCCTCACCGCCGGCCTCATGACGCACCCCGGTGCGCTCGGTCGCGACTCGTCCGTCTTCGTCTCGGGTGACGACGCCCAGGCCAAGGAGGTCGTGTCCGGGCTGCTGCGCGAGTTCGGGCACACCGACGTCATCGACCTGGGCGACATCACCACCGCCCGCGGCACGGAGATGTGGCTCCCGCTGTGGCTGCGGCTGTGGGGCGCCCTCGGCACGCCGGAGTTCAACCTCCACATCGTGCGCTGAGCGCGCTGAGCGAGCGGACCGGGCGGGACTTGGCTACGCTTCGGTAACCACCGTCTGCTGGAGGTCTCGATGACGAGTTCCCGCCTGGTCCCACGCGCCCGCACGTCCCGCCGTGGCCGCCCCCGACGGACCAGGTATGCCGTCCTCGCAGCGGTGCTCGCGTCGCTCGTCGCGCTCATGGCGGCCGCTCCCGGTGCGGCGAGCGCCGGTCGGGAGTGGTGGGAGCCGGTCGCGCCGCAGACCCCCGACTCGCAGGTCGACGTCGTCGGTGCCCCGTTCACCGGAACGACCGCGGCCGGCGAGGTGCGCGGGCTCGTCGACGCCCACACCCACATGTTCAGCGACGAGGGCTTCGGCGGCAACGTCGTGTGCGGCAGGACGTTCAGCCCGCACGGCATCGCCGACGCACTCAAGGACTGCCGGGCGCACCAGCCCAACGGCAACCTCGCGCTCATCGAGAACCTCACCAACGCACGGCAGGGCGGCAACCCCTTCGCGAGCCACGACACGGTGGGCTGGCCGACGTTCCGGTTCTGGCCGGCATACGACTCCTTCACGCACCAGCAGATGTACTACAAGTGGGTCGAGCGGGCCTGGCGTGGCGGGCAGCGGATCCTCGTCAACGACCTCGTCTCGAACTCCGGGCTGTGCACCATCAACGGCGTCGTCAACCCGCCCAACACGAGCTCGTGCAACGACATGGACGCCGTCCGCCGCGAGGCGGAGAGGACCCGTGAGCTCGAGGCGTTCGTCGACGCGCAGTACGGCGGCGCCGGCAAGGGCTGGTTCCGGGTCGTCACGACACCTGCCCAGGCGCGCTCGGTCGTCGAGCAGGGCAAGCTCGCCGTCGTCCTCGGCGTCGAGGTGTCCGAGCCGTTCGGCTGCAAGCAGACCCTGACCATCCCGGCCTGCGGCAGGGCCCAGATCGACCGCGGCCTCGACGAGCTCAAGGCGCTCGGGGTCTCGTCGATGTTCCTCTGCCACAAGTTCGACAACGCGCTGTGCGGCGTGCGCTACGACGAGGGCACGACCGGCGTCATCGTCAACCTGGGGCAGTTCCTCACGACCGGCACCTGGTGGAACCCGCGCACGTGCCGGCCGGGCGAGGTCCCCGACCACACGGTCGCCGGAGGCGTGCTGCCCAAGGAGCTCGCGGTCGCCTTCCCGCTCGCGGTGCTGCCGGTGTATCCCGCTGGGCCACACTGCAACCCGCGTGGTCTGTCGTCGCTGGGCGAGTACGCCGTGCGCGGTCTCGTGAAGCGTCACATGATGGTCGAGGTCGACCACATGTCGGCGAAGGCGGCCGCGCGCACCTTCTCGATCCTCGAGGAGACCCGGTATGCCGGCGCGCTCAGCTCGCACTCGTGGATGGCCGAGCCGTTCATGGAGCGCCTGTACTCCCTCGGCGGTTTCGCGACCCAGTACGGCCACGGCACAACGCAGTTCGTCGCCGACTGGCGGGCGAGCAAGGCCCAGCGGGACCGGTTCGGGGTCGGCTATGGCTTCGGCATGGACATGAACGGGTTCGGTGGGACACCGCCGCCGAGGGAGGGCGCGGCCACGTCGGCTGCCGGACCCGTCGTCTATCCGTTCCGGTCCGCCGACGGAGGTTCGGTGCTGTCGCGCCAGCGCACCGGCGAGCGGGTCTGGGACGTCAACGTCGACGGCGTCGCCCACTACGGGCAGGTGCCCGACTGGGTGGAGGACCTCCGGCTCGTCGGCGGTCAGGAGCTCGTCGACGACCTCATGGCCGGGGCCGAGTCCTACCTCCGGACGTGGGAGGAGGCCGCCGCCCACTGAGGTCCCGCGCCGACGTCCCCACCGCGCGCAGGCTCAGGTCGCGAGGGTCACCCAGAGCGCCGCCACCGCGAGCAGGGCCGTGGCGATGGTGACGACGAGGACCTCGCCCACCGCGGGCTCGAGCCCCGGCGCCGGGAAGTGGTGGGCGACCCGGCGCAGCCTCGTACGGGTCGAGAAGAAGAGCCACGTGGCGATCACCGCGGCGAGGACCACGACGACCGTGACGACCGGGCCGTGCTGCGCGGCCCACCGCAGGAACAGCAGCGACGCCGCCGCGAAGGAGACCGCCGTCCGCTGCCACGCCAGCGCGGTGCGCTCGGGCTGCAGGCCCGCGTCGTCGCGGGGTGTGGGACGGTCGGTCACGGCTACCTCGTGGCGACGAGCACGAGCAGGGTGGCGGCCACGACGACGCTGCCCAGGACGAGGAACGGGATGAGCGTCGGGAAGGGAAGCGGTCGCCCGTGCCGCATCGCCTGCTCGACCCGCAGCCACCGCACGCCGGCGCCGACCGCGACGGCGACGCCGAGCAGGGTGAGGCCGACGGCGACGATCCCGCGGACGGTCTCGTCGAGGTCGATGCCGAAGCCCTCGATGGCGACGGCCCCGGCGATGAGCGCGAGGCCGGTGCGGATCCACGCGAGGAAGGTCCGCTCGTTGGCGAGCGTGAACCGCGGATCGGGCTCGCTGCCGTCACGCAGGACCTCGGGGCGCATGCCCACGACCCTAGCCACGACGGCACGAGAGGGGTGTCGGGAGGCGAGCGGGCGGCATACATTGACAGGCATGTGCCGAAACATCCGTCAGCTGCACAACTTCGAGCCTCCCGCCACGGACTCCGAGGTGTATGCCGCCGCGCTCCAGTACGTGCGCAAGGTGAGTGGGTCGACCAAGCCGTCGCAGGCGAACCAGGAGGCGTTCGACGCGGCGGTGCGCGAGGTCGCGGACGCGACCCAGCACCTGCTCGACCACCTCGTCACAGCCGCGCCGCCCAAGGACCGTGAGGTCGAGGCCGCCAAGGCGCGGGCGCGGTCCGCGGAGAGGTACGGCCGGGCGGGCTGAGCCTGCTCTCCCGTCAGCCCTGCGGCCGGACGGTGAGGATCTGCGCCAGGGTGCCGACGGGTCCGTCCTCGTCGTGCAGGATGCTGCTCGTGAGGCCGATGCCGTCGTCGCCGAAGGTCACGGAGGTGTCGAAGCCGATCCAGCCGGCGCGAGGTTCACGCACGAGGTGCGCGGTGAGGTCGAGGTTGGGGAAGGCGACGCTGTCGGGGTCCTCGCGCACGGTCATGCCGTTGGCGATGTCGAGCAGCCCGACGGCAGCGGCGGTCGGTGACACGGGTTCGCCGTCGACGAGGGGTTCGTCGGTGCGCACCCAGAAGTGGGCGCGGCCGGGCGCCACCTGGCTCCGACGGAGGTGGGCCGTCGCGATGAAGCCACCGGGCCAGACGGTCGTGGGGTCCCACTCGGGGGTGTCGGCGGGGGCCGGGATCGTCGCGGTGGGGGTGCCGGCGATACCGGTCGTGTCGCGCTGCTGGACGAGCCAGGCGCGCAGGAGGACGGCAGGTCGGCCGCCGTGGCTCAGGGTCGCCTCGACGAGCTCGATCGTGCGGCCGGGTCGCAGGACCCGGACGTGGGTCTCGACCTCGTCGATCGGGAGCGTGCCGAGGATGTCGAAGGAGAGCCGGGCCACGGGGAGCCGGTTGGTGCCGGTCTCGGGTCGGCGTCCGTCACGGTCGGTCTCGACGACGTGGGCGAGGAGTCCGAGCGCCGGGGCGATGTGCTGCTCGTCGAGCGTCCAGGCCCCGCCGGTGTGGCGGGTGGCCCGGAACGTGGTCGGTCCGGTGCGCTCGAAGTAGGCCATGTGGTCGATCCTGTCGCACCCCTGAACGGGGATGGCACGACCCCTTGACAAACCGGCGATCTACTGCCGAGTAAGGGCCAACCCCGGAGGGGTCCTGCAGGGCCATGGGGGCCAGCGGTGTGACGTGGTTCATGTGGACGAGACACGCCCGGATATTTCTTCTGCACACATGGGGTGGACGGCAAACCCGCAGGTCAGCGGGTTGCATCATGGGGGATTGGTGGCTTGTCCACAGGCCTTTCCACCGACTGTGCACAACAGGGGTCGGCGTTTTCCACCCCTTGTCCACAGGTTGTCCCCACCCCGTGTTGGGGTGGAGTCGGTGGAGGTCCTAGGTTGGGCCGATCCAGTCGTTCCCGGGCCCGTCGGTGGCCCGTACGCAGTCCCTGTCGGACCGCGGTGGTGCACTGGTCACCACGGCAGACGACGGTACGGAAGGGGTGGGCGGGTGTCGATCGCGGAGCTCAACAGCACCTACACGGGCTCGAGCGACGGTCCCCCCGACGACCGCCTCCCGCCGCAGGACCTCGGCGCCGAGCAGTCCGTCCTCGGCTCGATGCTCCTCAACAAGGACGCGATCGCCGACTGCCTCGAGGTGACGAAGTCGGCCGACTTCTACCGACCGGCGCACGAGCTCATCTACGACGCGGTGCTCGACCTCTACGGCCGCGGCGAGCCGGCCGACGCCATCACCGTCGCCGACGAGCTCGGCAAGCGTGGCGACCTCACCCGGGTCGGCGGCCAGGCCTACCTCCACCAGCTCATCCAGTCGGTGCCGACGGCGGCCAACGCCGGCTACTACGCCGAGATCGTCCACGAGCGGGCCGTGCTGCGGCGTCTCGTCGAGGCGGGCACCCGGATCGTGCAGATGGGATACGGCCAGGGTGAGGGGGACGTCGACGAGATCGTCAACCGGGCCCAGGCCGAGGTCTACTCCGTCGCCGAGAAGCGCGGCGGCGAGGACTACCACCAGCTCGGCGAGATCCTCAACGCGACGATGGAGGAGATCGAGGCCGCGGCCGGGCGCACCGACGAGATGACCGGTGTGCCGACCGGCTTCCTCGAGCTCGACAACCTCACCAACGGCCTGCACCCGGGCCAGATGATCGTCGTCGCCGCGCGTCCCGCGGTCGGCAAGTCCACGCTCGGGATCGACATCGCCCGCGCCGCCGCGATCAAGCACAACATGGCGACCGCGGTGTTCTCGCTCGAGATGAGCCGCACCGAGATCACGATGCGCATCCTCTCGGCCGAGGCCACGATCCAGCTCCAGGATCTCCGCAAGGGCCTCAAGGGCCAGGAGCAGTGGAACAAGCTCGCCCGCATCATGGGCAAGATCTCCGACGCACCGCTCTTCATCGACGACTCGCCCAACATGTCGCTCATGGAGATCCGCTCCAAGTGCCGCCGGCTCAAGCAGCAGCACAACCTGCGAATGGTGATCATCGACTACCTCCAGCTCATGAGCTCGGGCAAGAAGGTCGAGTCGCGTCAGCAGGAGGTTGCCGAGTTCTCGCGTGCGCTCAAGCTGCTCGCCAAGGAGCTCGAGGTCCCGGTCATCGCGATCTCACAGCTCAACCGTGGTCCCGAGCAGCGCACCGACAAGCGTCCGCAGATGTCCGACCTGCGTGAGTCCGGCTCCATCGAGCAGGACGCCGACATGGTCATCCTGCTCCACCGCGACCGCTCCGACCCCGAGCGCGACGGCGAGGCCGACGTCATCGTGGCCAAGCACCGAAACGGCCCGACCGCCGACATCGTGCTCGCCTTCCAGGGTCACTACAGCCGGTTCAGCAACATGGCCCGCGACGGCGGCTTCTGACCCACCGATGATGACCGAGCTGAGGTCGCGGTCGTGGGTCCTGTCCGGGTGGGCCGCCCTGCTGGGAGCGGCCGCCGGAACTCTCGTCACGGCATACCTTCATCCGGCTCGCAACGACACGTGGCTCAACCTCGCGATCGCAGCCGTCGTGCTGCTGTCGCCCCTTCTGGCCCGACCGCCGTGGACCCGGCTGCGGCTGGTCGTCTGCGCGGGCGTGTGGCTCGTGGTGGGGCTGCCCGGTAGCTACGTGTTCGGTGTGCCGGTCTTCCTCGCGGGCGCGCTCCTCGGGATCGGCGTCGGGGTCTCCTTGGTCAGGCAGCTCCTCGTAACCCCTGCGTCGGTCTGACCGGAGCGGCCGAGTCATTCGGCGCGCGGCCACAGGGCCCCGCAGTGGTTTCGCAGTGGTTTCGCAGCGCCGTTGGGGACGGTCTGTCTCGTGCAGCTGGGTGAGTGCACGAAGGGACCAAGACACGCGAGCGGGGGATGGTGGGCCTGAGGCTTCCTCAGGCCGATCAGCTCCCGGTCAGACACAGAACCGGGAGAACAGTCATGACAGACCACCAGGAATCGTCGAGCATGCCCAGTCGACGGCTCATCCTCGGCGGAGGCGCCGCGGTTGCCGGGCTCGGCATCACCGGCATCGTCGGTGCGCCCGCAGCCAACGCCGCGTCGTACGTGCGACCCGTGAAGAACCCGACCGCGCACCCGATCACCGCCCAGTGGAGGCAGCCCGGCAACTGGGCGGCCGGCTACCACACGGGCGTCGACATCGGCTGCCCCACCGGCACCCCCGTCTACGCGACCATCGGCGGCGACGTCCGCACCGGTCGTGCCAACTGGGGTTCGGCCTACGGCACGATGATCCTCATCAACGACAACGTCGACGGCTCCGACTGGGGCTACTGCCACCTGTCGCGTCGAGTCGTGAGCGACGGCCAGCGGGTCGCCACCAACCAGCTCATCGGCTACTCGGGCAACACCGGCAACACCACGGGCCCGCACCTGCACCTGGAGCGTCGCCCGCGCTACGGCGGCTACGGCTCGGACAAGAACCCCAACCTGTGGCCCTGACCGACAGGTGAGGACCTCCGGGCGAGGTGTGGACTCAAGGTCCGACCTCGCCCGGAGGTCTCTGTCCGTCCGGCTAGCCCCGGATCGCGGGCGCCACGGTCGTGACCATGACGCAGTTCTTGAGCCCCTTGGGCCGGTCGTAGGTGAAGCCGAGCCGCTCGTAGAGCCGCCGGGTGCCGTTGTAGAGGAACGACGACGACATCTTCTTCGTCCGCTCGGTGAGGTCGTGCGGATAGCTCTCGACCCGCCCGCCGCCGGCCTGCGCGATGAGGTCGAGGGCGCCGGTGATCGCCAGCTCGGTGACGCCCTGGCGCCGGTGGCGCTTGTCGACGAAGACGCACGTGATCCGGTAGTCCGGCTCGACCGTCGACGTCGCGTCGTACTCCTTGCGGTGGTGCAGCGTCGGCAGCTCGTCCGGTGTGCCGTACTCCGCCCACGCGATCGCCTCGTCACCGTTCATGACCAAGGCCGCGTGCGCCTTGCCCTGCTCGACGTACGACTTCTTGAGCGCGCGGTTGGCCTCGGCGCCCTGACCTCGCTCGGGCCCGTCGGGGTGGAACCAGATGCACCAGCACCCACCGAAGATCCCGTTGTGCCGCACCACCATCGCGTCGAAGGCCGGCCACGTCTGCGCGCTGAGCGGCACGACCTCGTATGCCGTCTCCTCGCCCATCGCTCGCGTCAGTCCTTCGCAGCCGCGGAGGTGTCGACGCACACGACGCCACGGTTGCCGTCCTGGTCGGCGACCACCGTGAGGCCCGGTGCCTCGCTGTCGTCGACGACGGTCCCGCCCGCCGCGACGGCGGCGGCGATGCGCGACTGCGCCACCTCCGGTGCGAGGTAGACCTCGACGTGGAACCGCTGTCCCGGGCCGTCCGTGGCCACGTCGTCGGCGGCCGGGGCGTCGCCGAACCACAGGTTCGGCGTCCGGACCGTGGCGTCGCGCACCTCGTCGCTGGGCGAGCCCCGGCCCTGGGACTCGGGGTCACCGGTGAGCAGCGCCGCCCACACCGGGGCGATGGTCGCGGAGTCCGCCGTGTCGAGGCCCAGCTCGACCTCGCTGACCGACGCGGGGTCGGCCTCGAGACCCAGCTCGGAGGCGATCTCGGAGATCCGTCGGGCGAGGTCGACGTCCTGCTGGGTCACCCACTCGACGACGTACTCGGTGCCCTCGTCGTCACGGTAGATGGCATCGGGGGTCACCAGCTCGAGGTCGACGTGGCCCCGGCCCATCGACACCCGCGGGTGGTGGCCGACCTCGTCGCCGGCCGCGGCCACCGCCGTGACGAACCGGGCCCCGGCGCTGAAGCCGTCGACGAGCCAGCGTCCGTGCAGCCCCTGCGCCAGCTTGCGCCAGTCGGTGAGGTGGGCCTCGGCGATCCGGTCGCCCCGCAGCATGTCCATGGATCGCCCTCCTTCACCGGGAGCCAAGGCCCCGGGTCCCCCTCGGAAAGTCGAGGCCGACCCCGTTGTCGACCCCGCGAGAAGAGTTCCACAGTGGGTCGGGCTGGACAAGGTCGCGACCTCGACGGCGCGCGCAGGTCAGGTGCGCGCGATGCCCTCGTGGACGAGGGTGAGGCGCTCGGTCAGCGGCTCGCCAGCGCCAGCGCGCAGACCGGCATACTCGAGCTTCCTCGGCCATGCGCGGCTGAGGGTGAAGGTCGCGACGCGTTGACCCCGGCGGTCGAGGACGAGGACCGCCGCGTTCCTGCGGGCGGCGGCGACGTCGTTCGTCACGTCGTTCATCCACTGCTCGAAGGCCTGGTCGACCGTCAGGCCGCGGCTCACCGTGACCTCGCCGGGCTTGAGGCGCCCGGGCAGCTGCCGCACGACCTGCGTTCCGTCGGCGCCACCCTCGCGCAGCTCGATGACGTCGCGCTCGACGGTCAGTCCGGTGACCTCGGTGAGCATCGCGACGCGGACGCCGTCTAGCTCCAGCCCGAAGCTGTGGCCGACCGCGCCCTCGGGCTCTCGACGACCTGGCATGACGGCCTCCCATCGACGGTGCACCTCGTCCGTGCAGGGTGACAGCACCCGATCGAGGCGGTCAATGGTCACGACCCGCGGGCATCTGGGCGTGCGTCCGCGGCGCGTGCGTCATCC
Organism: Knoellia locipacati; assembly: GCF_007992835.1. Classification (GTDB taxonomy): domain Bacteria; phylum Actinomycetota; class Actinomycetes; order Actinomycetales; family Dermatophilaceae; genus Knoellia; species Knoellia locipacati. The sequence continues at coordinate 874,575 of NZ_BKBA01000003.1, read as the reverse complement.
TGTGCCCATGGCCCCCGACACCCGTGCGCTCGACCTCACCGGCACCTGCGCCTTCCGCCTCATGCCCCACGACCCGCTCGCCGAGGGGCCGTCGTCGGCTGCGGTGACGGCCGTGGGCGAGCAGGGCTTCACGCTGCACTACACGTGGGTCCACCCCACCGACGGTGCGCAGCGTGGTGTGGTGCTCGTCGGTGGCACCGGCGACGACGGCGCCGTCGAGGGTGCGCTCTTCGACACGTGGCACCAGCAGCCGGGCCTGATGCCGTTGTCCGGCAGGCGTTCCGGGGACCGTGTCGAGCTGGCCGGCACCTACATGGAGGAATGGGGGTGGATGGTGGCGATCGAGCTCGCCGACGACGCGGCGACGATGACGATGTGCAACGTCGTGCCCGAGTCCGCGCTCGCCACGGCGCCACCGGACGGCCCGTCCATGAGCGCTGGTCCCTACGACGTCATGGTCGCGTCGTGGCAGGCGAGCCCGAGCACCTGAGCGCGGGAACCGCACCCGTGCCCGCCGCCGTCCAAGTGCCATGAGAAGCCCGTGGAGGTGGCTCGCGCTCGCGGTGGTCGTCGCGCTCGTGGCAGGCGGCTCCCTGTATGCCGTCCGGCTCGCCCAGGAGCGTGCCGCGGACCGGAGCGCGGGCTGGCTTCACTCGCTGGACGAGGTGCAGGGGGTCTGGGTCTCGCGCACCGGGTTCACCTACGACGGGAGCACCCCGTGGACGAGACCCGTCACGGTGACCGTCGACGGCGACGAGCTCCGCTTCGACGTGGGGTGCAACCGGATGAGCGCCACCGTCACCGTCGAGGACCACCGGCTGCGGTCCGAGCAGGGCGTGGTGACGACGGAGATCGGCTGCCCGCCCGACGTGGCGGCCACCGAGGCCTGGCTCATGGCCCTCGTCGCCGACCGGGCGCAGGTGCAGCTCAAGGGTTCGACGCAGGGCCCGATGTTCAGCCTCGACACGAACGCCGGCTGGATCGGCTTCCTCCGCCGCTGACCCGGTGGGGCCCGGCTGGACCGGAGCCCGGGCCCGGCCTGCCACGATGGCGGCGTGGACACCCTGAGGTCGATGCTCCTGTTCGTCGCCGCCGCCATCGCCGAGATCGGTGGTGCATGGCTCGTCTGGCAGGGCGTGCGCGAGCACCGCGGCTGGGTCTGGATCGGCGCCGGCGTCATCGCGCTCGGTCTCTACGGCTTCGTCGCCACGCTGCAACCGGACGCGCACTTCGGACGGATCCTTGCGGCATACGGAGGGGTCTTCGTCGCGGGCTCACTGGCGTGGGGGATGGCGCTCGACGGCTTCCGGCCCGATCGCTACGACGTCACGGGTGCGCTGCTGTGCCTCGCCGGGGTCGCCGTGATCATGTACGCACCCCGCTCGGCCTGAACGGCCACGATGTCAGCCCGGTGGGACATGCTGGGCCCATGACGATCCGCACCGGCAGCGCAGTGACGTGGACGTGGGGCTCCTCGACCGCGCAGGGCAAGGTCACCGAGGTCCACCACGACACGGTCACCCGCACGACCAAGGGTGAGGAGATCACCCGGCACGGGAGCGACGACAACCCGGCCTACGTCATCGAGCAGGAGGACGGCACGGTCGTCCTCAAGCTCGCCAGCGAGGTGCAGCGGGCGGACGGCGACTGACCGGTGGCCGAGGGTCACGCGGTCCACGGCATGGCCGGGCGGCTGCGACAACTCGCAGGCCAGCCGGTGCGCTCGAGCTCTCCCAACGGCGCCCTCGACGCCGCGCTCTTCGACGAGCGGGTCGTCGCCGACGCCCAGGCCGTCGGCAAGCACCTGCTCGTGTCCGCCGTCGACGTCCCCCTCACCGTCCACCTCCACCTCGCCATGGATGGCGCCGTCTCGGTCCGCCGGCACGCGCGTGCCCTCGCCGGGGCATACCCCCGCACCGAGCCGCCGATCCACGGCAACGTCGCGTGGCGGCTGCTGTCGGCGACCCACCACGCCGAGGTCACCGACCCGGCCGTCTGTGAGCTGCTCGACGAGGACGGCGTGCTCGCCCTGCGGGCACGGCTCGGCCCCGACCCGCTGCGCGACGACGCCGATCCCGACCTCGCCAGGCGACGGATCCAGAACTCTCGCAGACCGATCGGCGCGCTCCTCATCGACCAGAAAGTCATCGCCGGCATCGGCAACGTCTATCGCGCCGAGCTCCTGCACCGCGCCAGGCTCGACCCGTTCACTCCCGGCCATGACATCGACGACGACACCTTCGCGGCCCTGTGGCAGGACGCCGTCGACCTCATGACGCTCGGCCTCGGCGCCGGCTGGATCGTCACCGACGAGGCCCAGATGGCGGCCGCCCGCGAGGTGCTCGTCCGCGGCGAGCGGGTCCCCCGTTGGCCCAAGCGGTATGCCGTCTACGGCCGTGCCGGGAAGCCGTGCCCCGTGTGCGGGACGACCGTCAGGGCCGAGCGGATGGGTCTGCAGCGCCTCTTCTGGTGCCCGGGCTGCCAGCACTCCTGAGTCACGGGGCGCCGAGGACTCGACGTCGGGGCACGATGGGGTCATGCAGGCACTCGAGCTCATCCTCGACGACGACACCGGCGCGGTGGTGCGCGAGGAGTGGGCGGCGTTGCGGGACAGCGGTCTCCCGAGCCAGGCCGACCACACGGGTGAGACCAACGCGCCCCACGTCACCGTCCTCGCGACCGAGCGCCTGCCCGCCACCGACGAGGACCTCGGCTCGGCGCTCGCGCCCCTGCTCCCGATCCGGGTGCGTCTGGGGCCGGCGATCGCGTTCCCCGGTCGACGCGTCGTGCTCGCCCGGCTCGTCGTCGTCGACCCCGCGCTGTTGCGGCTCCACGAGGCTGCGGTCTCGACGAGCCGGGCCGAACCCACCCCGCTGACCGCGCCCGGGCGTTGGGTCCCGCACGTGACGCTCGCCCGCGGCATCCCGCTCGACCGTGTCGGCGAGGCCCTGTCGCTCGTGCGCGCACCCGGGCACGACGGCACCGCCACCGTGCTGCGCCACTGGGACAGCGAGGCCAGGAGAACCACCACGCTGACGTGAGCCGGCGAGGGGTGTCGGCGGGACGGCATACGTTCGGGTCCGTGCTCACCGCCGTCGCCGTCTCGGGATACCGCTCGCTTCGCGACGTCGTCGTGCCGTTGCACGGACTCGACGTCGTCACGGGCGCGAACGGCACCGGCAAGTCGAGCCTCTACCGGAGCCTTCGGCTGCTCGCCGGGTGCGGTCGCGGCGACGTCATCGGCACCCTCGCGCGTGAGGGCGGGCTCCAGTCCGCGCTGTGGGCCGGGCCCGCCACCCTCGACGGCGCGCGCAAACGTGGAACTGCCGTCCACGGGACCGTGCGCAAGGGTCCGGTCAGCCTGCGGCTCGGGTTCGCGAGCGACGAGTGGGGCTACCTCGTCGACCTCGGTCTGCCGCAACAGGCGTCGGGCTCGGACGCCGGTGTCTCCGCGTTCCTGCGCGACCCGGAGATCAAGCGCGAGGTCGTGTGGTCGGGGCCGGTGATGCGCCCGGGTTCCGTGGTGGCCCGACGGAAGTGGGGGACGGTTGAGGTCCGCACGGATGACACGACACCCGACCGCGGCTGGGACGACGAGTGGGACACCGGCCGCCCGGCTGGCTGGGAGTCCGACCCCGAGCCGAGCGAGACGGCCTCGGGCCGGAGGCAGACGCGCGGATGGACCACCCTCACGGGGTCGCTGCGGCCGTGGGAGTCGATGCTCACCGAGCTCGCCGACCCCGACCGCGCGCCGGAACTGCTGCAGGTGCGCCGCCTCATCCGCGGTTGGCGGTTCTACGACGGGTTCCGCGCCGACCCGGCAGCGCCCGCTCGACAGTCCCAGATCGGTACGAGGACACCGGTGCTCGCCGACGACGGGTCCGACCTGGCCGCGGCGCTCCAGACGATCCGGGAGAGCGGCCGGTCCGTGCTGGATGCCGCGGTCGCCGACGCCTTCGACGGGGCGATCCTCGACGTCCCGGTCTCCGACGGACGCTTCGACGTCCACCTGCACCAGCCGGGGATGCTCCGGCCATTGGCGGCGGCCGAGCTCTCCGACGGGACGCTGCGCTATCTCTGCCTGATCGCAGCTCTGCTCACCGTCGACCCGCCGCCTCTCCTCGTCCTCAACGAGCCCGAGACCTCACTGCACCCCGACCTGCTGCCACCGCTCGCCCGGCTCATCACGGCGGCCTCCGAACGCAGCCAGGTCATGGTCGTCTCGCACTCGGAGGCGCTGGCCCGAGAGCTCGGCGACGACGCCACCGGCGTGACGCTGGTCAAGGACCTCGGTGAGACCTTCGTCGAGGGTCAGGGCCTGCTCACGACGCCGTCGTGGAACTGGGGCAGCCGCCGCTGACCGCGAGCATGCGAGTGGTGCCGGCTGTCCGGATGGCGGGACGGTCGTTGCGCCGCGGGCCGTCCTCGCCACACTTGTGACCTGGATCACAACGCGTGCGTCAGCGACGCCGTTCGCGCCATCCGTCCTCATCGTCACCTTCCAGGAGACCCATGGCGCCCGTCATCCGTCCTGCCATCAACCCTGTCCTGTCCCAGGTCACCGCCCGCGTGACCGAGCGCAGCCGCGCCAGCCGCACGGCATACCTGCAGCGCACGGCCCGGGCCGCGTCCGAGCTCAGCCTTCGCCCCGCCCGCACCGACCTCGGCTGCTCGAACCTCGCCCACGCCGTCGCGGCCTGTGGTGGCAGCGACCGGGCGGTGATGTCCGCGACGACCGGGGTCAGCCTCGGCGTCGTCACGTCCTACAACGACATGCTCTCGGCCCACGCGCCCTTCGAGCACTACCCCGAGCGGATCAAGCAGACCGCGCGCGACCTCGGTGCCGTCGCCCGCGTCGCCGGCGGGGTGCCCGCCATGTGCGACGGCATCACCCAGGGCCGGGCCGGCATGGAGCTCAGCCTGTTCAGCCGCGACGTCATCGCGATGTCGACGGCCATCGCCCTCTCGCACGACGTGTTCGACGGCGTCCTGCTGCTCGGCGTCTGCGACAAGATCGTGCCCGGGCTCGTCGCCGGCGCCCTCGCCTTCGGCCACCTGCCGATGGCCCTGGTGCCCGCCGGGCCGATGGCGTCGGGCCGGTCCAACGCCGACAAGGCCGAGACGCGCCGCGCCTTCGCCGCCGGTGACGTGGGCCGCGACGAGCTGCTCGGCAGCGAGGTCGCGTCGTACCACTCGCCCGGCACGTGCACGTTCTACGGCACCGCGAACTCCAACCAGCTCCTCATGGACGTCATGGGCCTGCACCTGCCGGGCGCCGCCTTCGTCCACCCCGACGACCCGCTGCGTGACGCGCTCACCACCGCCGCCACCGCGCGCGTCGCCGAGATCGCCGCGTCCGACTCGCCCTACGGCATCGGTCAGGTCGTCTCGGAGAGGTCGGTGCTCAACGGAGTCGTCGCCCTGCTCGCGACCGGCGGCTCGACCAACCACACGATGCACCTCATCTCGATGGCGGCCGCGGCGGGGATCGACCTCACCTGGGACGACTTCGACGAGCTCTCGGCGGTCGTCCCGTCGATCGCCCGGATGTATCCCAACGGCACCGCGGACGTGAACCACTTCCACGCGGCCGGAGGCACGGCATACACCGTGGCGACGCTCCTCGACGCGGGTCTGCTCCACGACGACGTCCTCACCCTGGCCGGCGAGGGGCTGCGTCACTACACCCAGCGTCCCGTCCTCGTCGACGGCCGGCTCGAGTTCGTCGACGTCGGGCCCACGTCCGGTGACCCCACCGTGCTGCGCGGCGCCGACGACCCGTTCGCCGTCGACGGCGGGCTGCGGGTGCTCCGCGGGTCGCTCGGGCACGCGGTCATCAAGGTGTCCGCCGTGGCCGACGAGCACCGCGTCATCGAGGCGCCGGCGCGCGTCTTCACCGACCAGGTCGGCTTCCTCCAGGCCTTCTCGCGGCGCGAGCTCGACCGCGACGTCGTCATCGTCATCCGCGAGCAGGGCCCGAGCGCGAACGGCATGCCCGAGCTGCACGCCCTCACTCCCTCGCTCGGTGTCCTCCAGAAGCGCGGGTATGCCGTGGCGCTCGTCACCGACGGGCGCATGAGCGGCGCTTCGGGGGCCATCCCGGCGGCGATCCACGTCACCCCGGAGTCCGTGCACGCCGGCCCGATCGCCAAGGTGCGCGACGGTGACGTCATCCGCCTCGACTCGGTCACCGGGCGGCTCGACCTGCTCGTCGACGCCGACGAGCTCGCCGCCAGGCCCTCGGCGCCGCGCGTCACGAGGGACGAGCCCGGCACCGGGCGCGAGCTGTTCGCGCCCCTGCGGGCGGCGGTGGGCCGCGCCGACGAGGGCGCCCACGTCTTCGGAGCGATGGCGCTCGTGCCTGACCTCGAGGACCTCGGCGGCAACGCCGACCTCACCACCAGCCACACCCTGACGTCCGAGGAGACCCGATGAGCCCCCTGCTGACCACCGAGACGACCGCGCCCGTCCGCAGCGGTGCCGACGTGCTGGACCTCGCGCCGGTCATCCCCGTCGTCGTCGTCGACACGGTCGAGCAGGCCGTCCCGCTCGCCCGGGCGCTCGTGCGTGGCGGGATCCCCGTCATCGAGATCACCCTGCGCAGCGAGGCGGGCCTCGGTGCCATCGAGGCCGTCGCCACCGAGGTCGAGGGCATGGTCGTCGGGGCCGGGACCGTGGTCACGCCCGAGCAGGTCCAGCAGGTCAAGGACGCCGGTGCGCAGTTCATCGTCACCCCCGGTTCGCCGCCGCGGCTGCTCGAGGCGGCGCTCGACAGCGGGCTGCCGCTGCTCGCCGGCGCCTCGACGCTCACCGAGATGCTCACCCTGGCCGAGGCCGGTCTCGAGGCGATGAAGTTCTTCCCCGCCGAGGCCAGCGGCGGACGACCCTATCTTTCGGCCGTCGCCGGGCCGTGCCCCCAGCTGCGTTTCTGCCCGACAGGCGGCATCACGCCGCAGACGGCGCCGCAGTGGCTCGCGCTCGACAACGTCGGCTGCGTCGGCGGGTCGTGGCTGACGCCCAAGGACGCGGTGGCACAGGGGGACTGGGCTCGCATCGAGGCCCTCGCCGCCGAGGCCGCGGCGCTGCGCCAGCCGACCGGCTGAGGCGAGCCCGCCACGGTAGGCGGGCGGACGGCATACGCAGGGGTGTGCCGTGACATGGTCCCGCGGGTCGCGACAACGAGGTCGCGGTCCGTGGGGCTTTGCCGGAGCGGACGTACCCTCCGCGGGTCACTGCAGTGTGTGGTCCTCGGTCGCGCCCTCGCGCTCGTCGGGCTCGTCGACCGTGAAGAACGAGAAGCCGCCGTCGACCTCGAGGACACACAGCTCGATCTCACGAAGCCGGCGGATCCCCTTCTCGCGAGCGGCCTCCTCCACGTCCTCGATCGTGAGGTGCTCGGACGACAGCACCTCGAGGATGGGCTCGCCGTTGCGGACGACCACCCGCGCCCGGCCCGACAGCAGCGGCCGGGTCACGGGGAAGCGGAAGTGGGTCCACGCGAGGACCAGGCTGAGGACGCAGAACGTCGTGACCGCCAGCGCGGCGGCACTGAGCGAGTAGTCCTCCTGCACGACCCCCTGCGCGACGAGGTCGCCGAGCGTGACGACCATGATCATGTCGAAGGCCGACAGCTGCGCGACCTCGCGCTTGCCGGTGACCCGGATGACGAGCCACAGCAGGAAGAAGACGACGGTGGCCCGCAGCACGATGTCCATCAGGGCACCACCCGTACGCCGAACTCCACGCCCACGACGGGCGCGTCGTCAACGAGGACCGTCGCCCGGCAGTGCTCGTAGCCGCCCCACTGGCCCGGCGCCGCGCGGGCGTCGAGGCTGACCTCGAGGACAGGCCCCGAGGGCGGGTCGAACTCGTAGAGCAGCCGGCCCGGCGAGCTCGTCTCTGCCGAGGGGTTGGGGTACCAGTTCTGGAAGTCGAGGTGGTCGAAGAGGTTGTCGCACAGGTCGATCTGCACCGGCGTGGTGAAGCCGTCGGGGTGCTCGACCCTGAGGTGGAGCGGCGCCGGCTGCCCGGCGCGCGTCACCGAGGCGTGCTCGACGGTGAGCCGCCAGCCACCGGCGCTCGCCGTCTCGGTGCTCGTGCGCGGACCGAGGAACCCCGCGAGCCCCGCGACGAGGATGAGGACGACGATGCCCAGCCCGGTCCGGTGCGCCAGCTGGCCACGGAAGCCGCGAGGCGCCTCGACCAGGTCCTCGGTCGTCGAGTCCGTGCGAGCCACGACTCGACGCTAGGACCTGGGCAGGGGCGCGGCACCACGCCACGCGGGTCGGCGCCGCACCGTTTCGGTCAGGAGCCGGCTCGGGTGACCTGCCAGTCGATCGGCTTGCAGACCCCGCCGTTGGACTTCTCGGCGGAGCACGCCGTGATGCCGACGTGCAGGTCCATCTCGGCCCGCACCGAGAAGCGGTCTCCCGCCACGCTCTTGGGCGGGTCGATGTGCAGCTCGCCGGACTCGTCGGGCCAGACGTTCATGAAGACGTTGAGCGTGGTGCCGATGTCGTCCCGACGCACGCCGTGCGGCTCGAGCGCGCCGACGAGGTTCGCGAAGCAGCTCGGGTGCTCGGCGCCCTCGAGGTCCGGGTAGAGGATGTCGAAGGTCTGCTGGCTGCACGGGGTGAGGAGGAAGTCGTGGCTGCCGCACGTGTCCTCGACGACCGTCATCATCGGGCGGCTCCGGTTGCTCCACAGCCGGGAGCCGGTGGTGAACGAGATGGTGTTCTCGAAGTCGATCGACCGGCCCGACGAGAGCCGTTCGGCGACGTCGTCGGCGCTGACGCAGTAGAGGTCGCTCACCTGAACGCCCGTGGGGTCGAGCAGGGTGAGGACGTCACCCGGGGCGAGCCGGACGTGGGTGCCGGTCTGCGGGGCGAGTCGGGAGAAGCCGTCGGCGGGGTCGGTGGTCACCGACGTCACGGTGCCATGCCCTCGCGGTCGAGCGGCGCCTGCCACGAGGAGTCGACCTTGCGGCCGGAGTACTGGAGGGCCTCGGACTGCTCGCCGTGGTCGGCCACCATCGGGTTGACCGAGCCCTGGAGGTCGAAGTCGCGGCTGCGGATGAGGTCGCGCATGTGCTCGTAGCGCCCCGAGGCCTTGAGCTCCTCGAACTGCGAGTGCAGGTTGAACACGAGGACCGGCCACGGGGTGCGGCGGGCGTCGCGCGAGGCCTGCGGGTGCAGCCCGACGACGAAGTAGGCGACGCCGCCGATGCTGAACGAGAAGTCGACGTCGGCCGGGTCGCTCGACACCTCCGGGTTCCACGGGGTGTCGTCGAAGTCGTGGAGGTGCTGCAGCGTCGTCCAGAGGCGGTCCTCGAACGCGCGCTCGGTGGCCGGCGCCTGTCCACCGAACGCCGCGACGAGCGAGGTGAACCCCTCGTCCGGGTTGGCGTCGTCGCCGAAGTCGCGCAGCGCCTGGTAGACGTCGAGGCTGCTGCTCGCGCTGCCGAGACGGCCGGTGGTGACGACGGTGGCGCGGTCGCGGTTGAAGACGGCGCGGGCGCCGAGGCAGGGGTACTCGGGGTCGAGCACCCACTGGGCGAGGTGGTCGTGGACCGCGTCGACGGTGGGCTCGGGCGCAGGGGTGGGCGCCGCGGTGCTGGCAGGGGTGAGGGTGGTGCTCATGTGGGCCTCCTAGGCACGTTGCCTCGACGGTAGGCAGCGGCGAGAAGGAGCCACTACCTCCCTACGGGTGCTCGGCCGTGCGACGCACCTCACACCCGGCGACTCCACGTCCTAGGGTCGGAGCCATGGATGCGCCCGCACCACCTCCTCGCACCGACCTGCGGGTTGCGCTCTTCGCGACGTGCTTCAACGACACGATGTGGCCGGAGACGCCGAAGGCGACGGTGCGCCTCCTCGAGCGGCTCGGGTGCCGGGTCGAGTTCCCTGCCGCGCAGACCTGTTGCGGCCAGATGCTCACGAACACGGGGTATGCCGGCGAGGCCGTCCCGCTCGTCCGTCGCTTCGTCGACGTGTTCGGGGACTACGACGTGGTGGTCGCGCCGTCGGGGTCGTGCGTCGGCTCGGTCCGGGAGCAGCACGCGATGGTCGCCCGGCGCGCAGGCGACGAGGGCCTGGCGAGCGAGGTCGAGCGGGTCGCGCCACGGGTGCACGAGCTGTCCGAGTTCCTCGTCGACGTCCTCGGCGTCACCGACGTGGGCGCGTGGTTCCCGCACCGCGTGACCTACCACCCGACCTGCCACTCGCTCCGGCTGCTGCGGGTGGGGGACCGGCCGCTGCAGCTGTTGCGAGCCGTCGAGGGCATCGACCTCGTCGAGCTCCCCGGGGCGGACGAGTGCTGCGGCTTCGGTGGCACCTTCGCGATGAAGAACTCCGACGTGTCCGTCGCCATGGGCACCGACAAGGCCACGCACGTCGTCGAGACCGGCGCCGAGGTCGTCGTCGCCGGCGACAACTCCTGCTTGGCGCACATCGGAGGGATCCTCGGGAGGCAGCGGGCCGGCATACGGAGCATGCACCTCGCCGAGATCCTCGCGTCGACGAAGGAGAGTCCGGCATGAGCGCCCCTCCGGTCCAGCGCACGTCACCGACCTTCGTCGGTATGCCGTCCTTCCCCGAGGCCGCGCGCGAGGCGCTCGCGAACACGCAGCAGCGCGAGAACCTGCACCGCGCCACGTCGACGATCCGGGCGAAGCGGGCCGCCGTCGTCGCCGAGGTCCCCGAGTGGGAGGCGCTGCGGGTGGCGGGCGCCGACGCCAAGGACGAGGCACTGACCCACCTCGGCGACTACCTCGAGAAGCTCGAGGCCAGCCTCACCGCGAACGGCGCGACCGTGCACTGGGCGCGTGACGCCGACGAGGCCAACCGGATCGTCGTCGACATCGCGCGCGCCAAGGGCGTCGACGAGGTCGTCAAGGTCAAGTCGATGGCGACCCAGGAGATCGAGCTCAACGAGGCCCTCGAGGCGGCGGGCATCGCGGCGTGGGAGACCGACCTCGCCGAGCTCATCGTCCAGCTGTTCGGCGACCGGCCGAGCCACATCCTCGTGCCCGCCATCCACCGCAACCGCAGCGAGATCCGTGAGGTCTTCGTGCGCGAGATGGGCAAGGTCGGCCGTCCCGCGCCGGACGACCTCACCGACGACCCGGCCCGGCTCGCGGAGGCCGCACGGCTGCACCTGCGCGAGAAGTTCCTGCGGGCACGCGTCGCCGTGAGCGGGGCCAACTTCGCGGTCGCCGACACCGGGACCCTCGTCGTCGTCGAGTCCGAGGGCAACGGGCGGATGTGCCTCACGCTGCCTGAGACGCTCATCTCGGTCGTCGGCATCGAGAAGGTCCTGCCGACGTGGGACGACCTCGCGCCGATGCTCCAGCTGCTGCCGAGGTCGAGCACGGGGGAGCGGATGAACCCCTACACGACGATGTGGTCCGGGGTGCATGACGGCGACGGCCCGCAGGAGGTCCACGTCGTCCTGCTCGACAACGGGCGCAGCCACGTCCTCGCCGACACCATGGGCCGGCAGGCGCTGCGGTGCATCCGGTGCTCGGCCTGCCTCAACGTGTGCCCGGTCTACGAGCGCACGGGCGGGCACGCCTACGGCTCGGTCTACCCGGGGCCGATCGGTGCCGTGCTCAACCCGCAGCTGCGCGGGACGGCGAGCGAGGTCGACCAGTCGCTGCCCTATGCGTCGTCGCTGTGTGGCGCGTGCTTCGACGCCTGCCCGGTGCGGATCAACATCCCGGAGCTGCTCGTCGAGCTGCGCGGCACGGTGGCCGAGCAGGGAGGACACCGGGCCGAGTCCGCCGCGATGAAGGCCGCCGCGTGGGTGCTGTCGGACCCCCGTCGGCTGGCGCTCGCGCAGCGCGGCGCCACGACGGCGGGGCGCCTCCTCGGCGACCGGACCGTGCGACGGGTGCCCGGACTGGGTGCCTGGACCGACGCCCGCGACGTGCCGAACCCGCCGAAGGAGACCTTCCGGCAGTGGTGGGCCCGCGAGAGGGGCGACGCGGCCACGCAGGTGGGCGGACGGCATACCGGGGACCGACCGGACCGAGCGGGAGGCGAGCCGTGAGCGCGCGCGACGAGATCCTGGCCCGGGTCCGCGCCGCGACCGCCGACGTCACGACCCCCGTGGGCGCCCGCGCCAACAATCGACCAACTGGTCACGAAGTGTCGCCGGGGAGGACGCGGACGCTGGACCTGTTCGCCGAGAACGTCGCCGACTACCGCGCGGAGGTGCTGCGCGTGCCGGCCGGCGAGGTGGCCGCGACCGTGGCCGAGGTCCTGCGGGCCCGCGGCCTCGGGTCGGTCGTCGTGCCGACCGGTCTCGACACCGGGTGGCGGACGGCGCTCGCGGAGGTCTCCACCGTCGTCACCGAGGGCGAGGCCGGCTCGGCCGCCGAGCTCGACCGGGTCGACGCGGTCGTCACCGCGTGCGCCGTCGGCATCGCGAGGACCGGCACGATCGTCCTCGACCACGGGCCGGACCAGGGCAGGCGCGAGCTCTCCCTCGTCCCGGACACGCATGTCTGCGTCATCCGGGCCGACCAGGTCGTCCACGACGTGCCGGAGGCCCTCACCCGGCTCGGCGCCCCGCCCCACCGGGGCCGACCGCTCACCTGGGTCAGCGGACCGAGCGCGACGAGCGACATCGAGCTCGAGCGGGTCGAGGGTGTCCACGGACCACGCACCCTCGTCGTCGTCATCGCCGGGGCAATTCCTTGAGGGGCCCGATCGGCGACATCAGTGTGACTTGAGGACTGCCCATGCGATGAGCTGGTCGATTCGCCGCACATCGGCCCCCTTGCCGAGTTTGATCTTGATGTGACCGGCGCGAGTCCACAGCTCGATTTCCGCGTTGATGTCGAAGATCTTGCCGGCGTTCTCGGACGACCACATGTTGATGGCGTTGTAGGGGAGCGAGTAAATCTCCACCTTCTTGCCGGTCAACCCCTGCGCATCGCGCACGATGAGCCGCTTCGTGGTGAAGATGGCGCTGTCGCGGAACGTCTTGAAGGCCGTCACCGCCTGCTCGCCATCAGTGAGGATCTCCTGCACGTCCTCGGGGACGGGAACTTCGTTCATGAACGTCCATGCCGCAATGACGCTGGCTTCCATGTTCTCTTCCTTTGGTGAGGCGGGCAGGGTCTGGCCCGGGGACCCGGAGCTGGCACTGATGGGCCCGCATGCGTGGTGGTGACGCGACACGAGAAAAGCAGAGGCGATGCATCTCCGTCCCCCAGCACGCCGCCCATGAATGCGCGGTCAGATTACGTGGGATAGCTGTCTTGCGCCGGACTACCGCGAATACCGACGTTTCGAGGCAGGGAGTCTCGGGCAACGACAGTGCGGTGGGCTCCGCCCAAAGGCTTCGCCTCGCTCGGCTGTGCCACGATCAGGACCCATGAGCCCTGTGCAGATCCGTCCGGTCGGTGGCGCCTCCGGCTGCCTCGTCATGATTCTCGTCTCCGTCGTCCTGTCGGTGGTCCTCACCGTCGTCCTCAACCTGCTCGTCCGCTGAGACCATGACGACCCCGACGGTCCCGACGACCCCTCACAGCACGCCGGACCAACCGGCGACGCCGGTCTTCTTCCTCGCCGGCGGCACCGGCATCTCGGCCGAGACGCTCGGCAACCTGCTGCTGGCCCAGTTCCCCGGGCTCGCCTTCACCCGCCGCAAGATCCCCTTCATCACCACCGTCGAGAAGGCGAGCGAGGTCGTGGCGCAGATCGACGGCGCCATGACCGACTCGGTGACCCCGCTGGCGTTCTCCACGGTCTCCGACGACGAGATCCGCCAGGAGCTACAGCGTACGCAGGCCGCGTTCATCGACCTCTTCGGCTCGCACCTCGACACCGTCGAGCGCGTCCTCCACGTCAACGCCACCCACAGCGCCGCCGCCCTCCACGGGGTCGGCGACACCCTGCGCTACGACCGCCGGATGAAGGCGATCGAGTTCGCGATGGAGCACGACGACGGGGCCAGCCTGCGCAACCTCGCGCAGTCCGACCTCATCCTCGTGGCGCCCTCGCGGTGCGGGAAGACGCCGACCTCGATGTACCTCGCTCTCCAGCACGGGCTCAAGGTCGCGAACTACCCGCTCGTGCCCGAGGACTTCGACACCGGCGACCTGCCCCGACCGCTGCGCGACCTCGGCGACAAGTGCTTCGGCCTGCTCTCCACGCCCGCCCGTCTCAGCCAGGTGAGAGGGGAGCGCAGGCCCGGCTCGACCTATGCCACGCTCGCCCAGTGCAGCTTCGAGCTGCGCAGGGCAGAGACGATGTACCGGGCCCATCGGATCCCGGCGATCAACTCCGCCAAGATGTCCGTCGAGGAGATGGCTGCCGTCATCATGCAGAGCAGCCGGCTGCCCGACCTCGCTTGAGCTCACGAGGGCGACGACGCCCCGACGAAAGGACCATCATGACCGCCACCTCGCAGGGGACCGCCGGCACCAACATCGCCTGGTTCGCCGAGCTCGGCCTCGACGACGTCGAGCACGTGGGTGGCAAGAACGCCTCCCTCGGTGAGATGGTCCAGCACCTGTCCAAGGCCGGGGTCCGCGTGCCCGACGGCTTCGCGACGACCGCCGACGCCTACCGCCGCTTCCTCGCCCACGAGGGGCTGGCCGACCGGATCAACGGCATCCTGTCCGAGCTCGACGTCGAGGACACCCGGGCGCTCGCCGCGGCCGGTGCCGAGATCCGCGACGCCGTCGAGAAGCAGCCGTTCCCGGCCGACCTCGAGGACGAGATCCGGACGGCATACGAGCGTCTCGTCGGTGAGGCGGGAGCGGCGGCCGACGAGGTGAGCTGGGCCGTGCGCTCGAGCGCGACGGCCGAGGACCTGCCCGACGCGAGCTTCGCGGGGCAGCAGGAGACCTTCCTCAACGTCAAGGGCATCGACAACATCCTGCTCGCCATCAAGCGGGTCTTCGCATCGCTCTACAACGACCGCGCGATCTCCTACCGCGTGCACAGCAACTTCGACCACGAAGCCGTCGCCCTGTCCGCCGGCATCCAGCGGATGGTCCGCTCCGACATCGGCTCCTCGGGCGTGATGTTCACCATCGACACCGAGTCCGGCTTCAGCGACGCGGTGTTCATCACGAGCAGCTACGGCCTCGGCGAGGCGGTCGTGCAGGGCGCCGTGAACCCCGACGAGTTCTATGTCCACAAGCCGTCCCTGCGTGCGGGTCGCCCGGCGATCCTCAAGCGCGGCGTGGGCAGCAAGGCCACGAAGATGGTCTACACGCAGGACTCCGAGGTCGGCCGCTCGATCGACTTCGTCGACGTCGACCCCGCCGACCAGGGACGCCTGAGCCTCACCGACGCCGAGGTGACCGAGCTCGCCGAGCACGCCCTCAAGATCGAGGAGCACTACGGCCGACCGATGGACATCGAGTGGGGCAAGGACGGCGTCGACGGCGGCCTCTACATCCTCCAGGCCCGCCCCGAGACGGTGAAGTCGCGCCAGTCCGGCTCGACCCTGCAGCGCTTCCGGATGGACCAGCCCGGCGAGGTCGTCGTCGAGGGTCGCGCCATCGGCCAGAAGATCGGCGCCGGCGCCGTGCGCGTCCTCGGCACCCCCGAGGCGATGCACGACTTCAAGGCCGGCGAGGTCCTCGTCGCCGACATGACCGACCCCGACTGGGAGCCGGTGATGAAGCGCGCCAGCGCCATCGTCACCAACCGCGGCGGCCGCACCTGCCACGCGGCGATCATCGCCCGCGAGCTCGGCATCCCCGCCGTCGTCGGCACCGGCACCGCGACCCGTGACCTCGCCGACGGGCGCGAGGTCACGGTCTCGTGCGCCGAGGGTGACACCGGCTTCGTCTACGACGGGCTGCGCGAGTTCTCCGTCTCCGAGACCGAGCTTGACGCCATGCCCGAGCTGCCCGTGCGCATCATGATGAACGTGGGCACCCCGGAGCAGGCCTTCGAGTTCTCGCGCCTGCCGCACCAGGGGATCGGTCTGGCCCGGCTCGAGTTCATCATCAACCGCCAGATCGGGATCCACCCGCGCGCGCTGCTCGAGCTCGACGACCAGGAGCCCGAGCTCAAGGCCGAGATCGAGAGCCTCATCGCGGCATACGACTCGCCTCGCGACTTCTTCGTCAAGCGCGTCGCAGAGGGCATCTCGATGCTCGCGGCGGCCTTCGCACCCGAGCCGGTCATCGTGCGGATGAGCGACTTCAAGTCGAACGAGTACGCCCACATGCTCGGCGGCGAGCGCTACGAGCCGACCGAGGAGAACCCGATGATCGGGTACCGCGGCGCCGCCCGCTACCTGTCCGAGGACTTCGCCGAGTGCTTCGCGATGGAGGCCGAGGCGCTCAAGTTCGTCCGCGACGAGATGGGCCTGACCAACGTCAAGATCATGATCCCGTTCGTGCGCACCCTCGCCGAGGCCGAGGGCGTCATCGACCTGCTCGGCCAGCACGGCCTCGTGCGCGGCGAGAACGACCTCCAGGTCGTCATGATGTGCGAGGTCCCGTCGAACGCGGTCAACGCCGACGCCTTCCTCGACCACTTCGACGGGTTCTCGATCGGGTCCAACGACCTCACCCAGCTCACCCTCGGTCTCGACCGCGACTCGGCGCTCGTGGCCGGCTCCTTCGACGAGCGCGACCCGGCGGTCAAGAAGATGCTGAGCATGGCCATCGAGGCGTGCAAGGCGCGCGGCAAGTACATCGGCATCTGCGGTCAGGGACCCTCGGACCATCCGGACCTCGCCGACTGGCTGCTCGACCAGGGCATCGAGTCGATGTCGCTCAACCCCGACACCGTCGTCGACACCTGGCTGCGGCTCGCCAAGCGCGCCGAGGCCTAGCCGCTCTCCCGCCGCCTCACGTCCCCCAGCGTCTGCGGATCCGGTCGCTCTAGCAGCCATTTGCGCAGACACTGCGGCGGCGAGGGTGAGGGCTACGCTGCGAGCGTGACCACGACACTCGTCCTCTCCGTCATCGGCAACGACCGCGCGGGCCTCGTCAAGTCGCTCGCCGACGTTATCGAGGCCAGCGGCGGCAACTGGGAGCGCAGCCACCTCAGCGAGCTGGCGGGCAAGTTCGCCGGCATCGTCGTCGTCACCGTGCCAGAGAGCCGCGCCGACGAGCTGCGCGCTGCCCTCGCGCCGCTCCAGGGTCTGCTCGACGTGTCGGTGCACGACGGTGCGAGCGGCGACGAGACCGGAGTCGACACCGCCGGTGCGCGCCGCGAGGTCCGGGTCGAGCTGCTCGGCAACGACCGCCCCGGCATCGTGGGTGCCGTCTCGGGCGTGCTCGCCAGGCACGGGCTCAGCGTCGCCGAGCTCGAGAGCGGCACCCGCGACGCCCCGATGGCCGGTGGCCGGCTGTTCGAGTGCACCGCGGTGGCGACGGTGCCCGCCGGCACCGACCTCGAGGCACTGCAGGCCGACCTCGAGGAGCTGGCCACCGAGATCATGGTCGACGTCTCGCTCACGACCGGGGACCCGACCGACTGACCGACTGACCGGCGGCCGGCGCCGGGGTGACGGACCGGCCTCAGTCGAGCGGTGCGACCGCTCCCATGGCCTGGTCGAGCAGGGTGCTCAGCCGGAGGTCGTCGTCGAGGGCCCACGCGCCCTGGGCGGCATCGAGGCAGGCCAGCGCACTGGCCGTCACCGCGGCCGCGCGCACGTCGGCGCCCCGTCCGCGTCGGGGCTCGAGCCGCTCGGCCACGAGCGGGGACAGCAGGCCGACGAGCCGCCGGCGCCACTCGACGACGGTGCTGCGCAGCGCCGGCTCGTGGTGGAGCATCACCTGGAGCGGGTGCGACTTCTCGGCGTTGGCCTCCATCCGGGTCACCGACTCGTCGAACGCCGCACGCAGTGCGACCCAGGGCGACTCCTCGGCGGGGCGGGCGGCCAGGGCCGCGGCGACGGCGCGCCCCGACTCCGCGAGCTGCTCGAGGACGAGCTCGTCCTTGCTCTCGAAGTAGCGGAAGAACGAGCGGCGCGACATCCCCGCCGCCTCGGCGATCTGGTCGATGGTCGTCGCCTCGAAGCCCTGGCTCGCGAAGAGCGCCCAGGCCTGACGCATCACCTCGTCGCGCACGGCGCCGCGCGTCCGCTCCCTCAACGACATGACCTCACCCATGTGCGCATCCTAGGCGCGGCTGACGCTCGAAGCCAAAAGTGGCACTCAGTGCCACAAAAGGCGTACAGTGCCTGTCGGTCGGTCGTCGCCAGAGCCGTCGCACGCCACCACCCCCCTTCGTTCGTCCCCGGAAGGACCTCGTCATGTCCGAAAGCGTTCTCACCGACGCGCCGCACCCGACCGAGGCCGCGGTCGCGCCCTCACGCAGTCGGGCCAACCTTGAGCTGTTCGTCGTCGGCCTCGGCGCCCTCGTCGTGTCGCTGTCGCAGTCGGTGCTCGTCCCCGTCCTCGGCACCCTCCCCGCCGCACTCGACACGTCGGCCGGCAACGTCAGCTGGCTGCTCACCTCGACCCTGCTCGTGGCCGCCGTCTCGGTGCCGATCATGGGCCGTCTCGGTGACATGTTCGGCAAGCGCCTCATGCTGCTCGTCGCCATGGGGGCACTCACCGTCGGCTCGCTCCTCACGGCCGTGACCGACAACATCGGGCTGCTCATCGCCGGTCGCGCCATCCAGGGCGCCGCGGCGGCCGCCGTCCCGCTCGGCATCAGCCTGCTCGCCGGTCTCATGCCCAAGGAGAGGGTCGGCTCGTCGGTCGCCCTCATCAGCGCCATGCTCGGCGTCGGCGGCGCCCTCGGCCTGCCCTTTGCGGGCTTCGTGGCCGAGCACGCCGACTTCCACATGCTCTTCTGGGTCAACGCGGTCGCCGGGCTCGTCGCGTTCGTCGGGATCCTGACGATCGTCCCCGAGTCCACCGTGCGCACCGGCGGGCGGGTCGACCTCGTCGGCTCCGTGCTGCTCGCAGCCGGTCTGGTCTCTCTCATGCTCCCGCTCGCCCAGGCATCGAGCTGGGGCTTGGCCTCGGCGAAGGTGCTCGGTCTGCTCGCCGCGTCGGTCGTCATCCTCTGCGTCTTCGTGTGGTCGCAGCTGCGCATCACCGACCCGCTGGTCGACCTCAACGCGCTGCGCCGCAAGCCCATCGTGCTCACCAACCTCGCGTCGGTCCTCTTCGGGTTCGCCCTCTTCGCGTCGTTCATCGGCACCGCCGCCTACGTCGAGGCGCCGGAGGTGAGCGGCTACGGCTTCGGCTCCAGCCTGCTCGTCGGTGGTCTCGCCATGCTGCCCAGCGGTATCGCGATGCTGCTGCTCTCGCCGCTGGCCGCCAAGCTCATCGCCGTGCGGGGTGCGCCGTTCACGCTCGCCCTGGGTGCGGTCGTCGTGGCCCTCGGCTGGCTCATGCGCATCGTCTGGTCCGGCAACCTCACCGAGGTCATCATCGGCGCGACCGTCGTCGGCATCGGCACGGGCGTGGGCTACGCCGCCATCCCGTCGCTCATCAACGAGCACTCACCGGCGTCCGAGATCTCCGCGGCCAACGGCCTCAACGCGCTGTTCCGCAGCCTGGGCAGCTCACTCGCCAGCGCCATCGGCGGCAGCATGCTCGCCGCCAACACGGTCATCCTCGGGGACTTCGCTGTCCCCTCGATCGACGCCTACCGCGAGCTCTTCGCGCTCTGCGCCGGCGCCTCCGTGCTCGCCGCCGTGATCGTCCTGCTCATCCCACGCCGACAGGTCGCCTGAGCCAGGACCTTCCGGCCGGGCACCTTCCGAGAGCCGGTATGCCGTGTCTCGACACGGCATACCGGCTCTCCCCGGGAGCGGGCCGCCTCAGGGACGGCGGACCCGTCGGTGCAGCGGGGTCAGCGGGAGTTGAAGACGTAGCAGAGCCAGATGTTCGGCGCCCAACGGTCGCCGATCCGGCCGTCGACCTTGCGGCAGTAGTAGTCGCGGTCGGGGTTGGCGGGGTTCGCGCCGCCCACGTGGATGTCGTAGGAGCCGTTCCAGTCGCCGGAGGTGCGGATGGCGCCGGCGTACTGCGAGTAGTCGCCGCGGTCGTAGAGGCTGCCGATCGAGACCATCGTCCAGAGGGACTTGCCGACCGTGCTGCCGACGTGGACGTTCTTGACGCAGACCTCGGACAGGCGGGCGCTGCCGTACTCCCAGATCTGGACGCGGCTGAGGACCGTGCCGCCGGCGCTCGTGATCGGCACCGACCGGCTGAGGGTGCCGCGGCAGCCGGAGTAGGTCGTGGTGTTGCTCTCGGCGCTCGCCGAAGGTGCCGAGGCGAGGATGGCGCCGATCGCGGCCGTGCTGGCCAGGAGGGTGGTGGCGAAGCGCTTCATGGGAGGTCCTCTCGCGCGGGGTGGGTCGACGTGAACGGTGCCGGGGCGCGCTGCGGATCGGCTGCGATTTCGCTGCGGCCGCGGGGCTCGGGGACGATGCCGGTATGCCGTCCGCCCCCGTCCTGCTGCCCGCCCACGAGGCCGCGCTGGTGCGCTCCCGGCTCGACGCCCTCGGGCTGCCCGGGATGGTCGACGTCCACACCCACTTCATGCCGGCCCGGGTGCTCGACAAGGTCTGGGCGTACTTCGACCGTGCGGAGGAGGCGTTCGGCCGCCCGTGGCCGATCGCCTACCGGACCGGCGACGACGAGCGGGTCGCGACGCTGCGGGCGTTCGGGGTCGAGGCGTTCACGGCGCTGAGCTATCCGCACCGGCCTGGCATGGCGCAGTGGCTCAACGGGTGGGCCGGGGCATTCGCCGACACCCACCCCGACTGCCTGAGGTCGGCGACGTTCTTCCCCGAGCCCGGCGCGGGCGCCTATGTGCGAGAGGCGATCTCGTCCGGCGCCCGGGTGTTCAAGGTGCACGTGCAGGTGGGCGCCTTCGACCCGAACGACCCGCTCCTCGACGACGTGTGGACCGCCCTCGAACGCAGCGGGACGCCGGTCGTCATCCACGCCGGCAACGGCCCGGCACCCGGCGAGCACACCGGCGTCGACGGGGTCCGGGTGCTCCTGCGTCGCTTCCCGGGGCTCACGCTCGTCGTCGCACACGCGGGGATGCCGGAGTACCGCGAGTTCCTCGAGCTGTGCGTGGCGCACCCGCGGGTCCACCTCGACACGACCATGGTGTTCACGCGGTTCACCGAGGCGATGCACCCGTTCCCGGCCGAGCTGCGCGACCTGCTCGGCGAGATGGGGGAGCGCGTCCTCTTCGGCAGCGACTTCCCCAACATCCCCTATCCCTACCTCGAGGCCGTCGACTCGGTGCTCGACCTCGGCCTGGGGGAGCAGTGGTCGCGCAACGTGCTGCGTGAGAACGCACGGCGGTTGTTCGACCTCGACGACGCGACCACCCCCGGGCGCTCGCCGCGGACCTGACGACACCGGCCGTCCGGGCCTTCCGCCCATTGGGGTGAGCCGGTGGCGCCGGTTCGTCCATAGCGTCACAGGCATGACCGTCTTCAGCACTGCCGTCCGGGCGACCCACCTCGTCACCAACGCTGCGTGGTTCGGTGGCTCCCTCATGGGTGCGGTGGGGCTCAACCCCGCGGCCCGAGAGGGCGACGACGACAGGGAGAGGGCGCAGATCTCCGACCGTGGCTGGACGGCCTGGGGGCCCGTGCAGGGTGGGGCCATCGGGCTGCACGTCCTCAGCGGGCTCGCCATCGTCGCCGACAACCGTCGCCGCACCCTGGCCCACCCACCGACCACGGCCGCCGTGGTCCTCAAGACCGCGCTGACCGGCGCCGCGCTCGCGGCCAGCGCCGCGGCCTACCTCAACGGCGCCCGACTGGGACAGGCCCAGGAGGCGGCCGCGAAGGACCCGGCTGCCTCGGCCCGCAAGGACGCGCTGGTCCAGCGCATGCGGTGGCTGCAGTGGGCGACACCCGCCACGACGGCTGGGCTGCTCGTTCTCGATGCCTACCTCGGTGAGCAGCAGCGCGGCCCGGCCGGGCTGCTCGACCGCCCGATGTCCCTGCTGCGGCGCCGATGAGACGCCGCTTCGACTTCGCGTTCGCGCCGGCATACCGGCTTCCCGCGATGCTCTTCGGGATCCGGCCCGAGACCGCCTGGGTCGACGTCGGCGACGACGAGCTCCGGGTCCGGTTCGGTCCGTGGCGCCTCACGACCGCGCTCGAGAACATCACGGGGTGCGAGGAGAGCGGTGGCTTCGCCTGGATCAAGACCGCCGGGCCACCCCACCTGTCCCTGACCGACCGCGGGGTGACGTTCGCGACCAACGGTGACCGGGCCCTGTGCGTGACGTTCCGCGACCCGGTCCCCGGCATCGACCCCACGCGCACCATCAAGCACCCCGGGGCCACCCTCACCGTCGTCCGACCCGACCTGCTGCGCGACGTCCTCACCGACCTCACCGGCGGATCAGCCGCGGGCACGACGTCGCCGACGAATGGCTGAGGGGGGCGTCGTGGCGGAGTTCCCCAACGAGCCCAGGCAGAGCGCACCGGTGGAGCCCCAGGAGCCCTCGGGCTTCCTCGGGTGGTCCGATCCGACGCTGGTGGCCCTGGCGCGGTCGGTCGGCACCGACCTCGACGCCGCCCTCGAGGTCGCCCGGTCGCTGAGCCCGGTCGCCGGCGCCCTCGGCGGGGCGACCTGGTCCTGGGTGCGGACCCTCGCCTCGCTCGGCGCGGGCGACCTCACCGTCGCGCGGGTCGTCGAGCCCCACCTCGACGCCTTGGCCATCCTCGACCAGGCGGCGCAGCACGACCGCGCCACGGACGACAGCTGGCCGAGCCCGGTCCCCACGCGTGGCAGCACCTGGGGCGTCTATGCCGCCCACGCCCCCGGGCAGCACCTGCAGGCCGTCGCGTGCGGGGGTGAGTGGGCACTCACCGGGAGCAAGCCGTGGTGCTCGCTCGCCGACCGGGTCAGCCACGCCGTCATCACCGCCCACGTGGACGAGCACCGGCGACAGGCCTTCGCGGTCGACCTGGGGCACGCCGGCGTGCGGGTCAGCGAGGACCCGTGGGTGGCGAGAGGGCTCGCCCACGTCCGGAGCACGTCGATCACGCTGACCGACGTCCCGGCCACGCCGGTCGGGCCACCGCAGTGGTACCTCGAGCGTCCCGGGTTCGCCTGGGGCGGCATCGGTGTCGCCGCCGTGTGGTTCGGGGCCGCCTGCGCCCTGGCGCAGTCGGTGCTCGACAGCGCCCACAGGCGCGACCCGGACCAGCTGGCCCTGACTCACCTCGGCCGCCTCGACACGGCCCTGCACACCACGCTGCTCTCGCTGCGGGACGCCGCCGAACGGATCGACGCCGGGGAGGCCCGTGGATCCGTGGGTGAGCTGCTTGCCGCCAGGGTGCGGGCGACGTCCGCAGCGACGGCCGAGCTCGTCCTCGCCGAGACGGGTCGTGCCCTCGGGCCCGGTCCCCTCACCTCCGACGAGGAGCACGCCCGTCGGGTCGCCGACCTCACGGTCTACGTCCGGCAGCACCACGGGGAGCGCGACCTCGCCCGGATCGGCGCCCAGCGCGTCAGGGAGCAACGGTGAACGCCGGCGCGTCGGCACCCCGGCTCGACCACCCGGACGGTGAACGCCGGTGGGTGAGGGACCCACGGTGGTCCGCGGTGACGCGGACCGACATCGAGACCGTGCGCACGGCATACGACCGCCTGCTCGTCGTCGCCGCCCACCCCGACGACGAGTGCCTCGGGGCCGGCGGGCTCATCGCCGACGCCTGTGACCGGGGCGTCGAGGTGGTCGTGCTCGTCCTCACCGACGGCGAGAGCTCGCACCCGGGGTCGCCGACGGTGGCGCCCGCGCGGATGCGGGAACGCCGCGCCCTCGAGGCCGACCGGGCCGTCGCGGTGCTCGCCCCCGCGGCGCGGGTGGTCCACGCGGGACTGCCCGACGGCGGACTCGCCGCCCGCCACGACCTGGTGGTCGAGCACGTGCGCGCCCTCCTAGGGCCGCGAACCCTCGTCCTCGCACCGTGGAGCGCCGACGGCCACCCCGACCACGACGCCGCCGGTCGCGCGTCAGCCGAGGCGGTGCAGGCCGTCGCCTCGGCCGGGCTGGCGCACTACCTCGTCTGGCTGTGGCACTGGAGCGAACCCGACGACCTGCCGTGGGACCGTGCCGTCGTCCTCGACGTCTCACTGACCGCCATGAACCGCGCGGCCGAGGCCCTCGGCGAGCACCGCACCCAGGTCGCGCCGCTCTCGTCCGCCCCCGGGGACGAGCTCATGCTCACCGACGGAGTGCTCGCGCCCGCACGACGGGGGTTCACGACCCTGGTCCTCGCCGAGGGCACGGTCCTTCCCGCTGCGCGTGGCGACGACGAGCGCCGGGAGGCCTCCTTCGACGCGATGTTCGCCGACGGTGACGACCCGTGGTCGAGCGCGAGCTGGTACGAACGCCGCAAGCGCGCCCTCACCCTCGCCCTGCTCCGGCGCGAGCGCTACGCCCGGGTCCTGGACCTCGGGTGCTCGACCGGCGTCCTCACCCGGTCGCTGGCCGAGCGCGCCGACCACGTCGTCGGTGCCGACGTGAGCGCGCAGGCGCTGGAGGTCGCCCGGCGTGACGGCCCGACGACCGTCGACTGGGTCCGTGGCCGGGCCCCGGGTGTCGTGGAGGGCCTCGAGGGCCCCTTCGACCTCGTCGTCCTGTCGGAGGTGGGCTACTTCCTCACACCGTTCGAGCTGTGGCTCACGCTGGCCGCGGTGCTCGCACGGCTCGCCCCGGGGGGCGAGCTGGTGCTCGTCGACTGGCGCCACCCCACCGAGCACATCCCGCTCGACGGACCGGCCGTCCACGCCCTGGTCCGCTCGGTCTGCCACGAGCAGGCCACCGTGACCCATGTCGAGCCAGACGTGCTCCTCGACTGCTACGAGGTGGCGACGTGATCCGCGCGGTCCATGTCGTCATCCCCGCCCGCGACGAGGAGGCGCTGCTGCCGAGGTGCCTGCTCAGCGTGGACCGTGCGCGACGGGTGCTGCGGGCCTGCCGCCCCGACCTGCTCATCGACGTCACCGTCGTCCTCGACGGCTGCGCCGACGGCTCGGCCGACGTCGTCGAGGCCGCCAGGATCGGCAGCCTCGTCGTCGACCACGGTCTGGTCGGAGCCGCCCGGCACGCCGGGGTGAGCCGGGCCGTCGACGCCGCTGCCGAGTCCGGCGTCGCCGCCGACGACCTCTGGGTCGCCTGCACGGACGCCGACTCCGTCGTCCCACCCCACTGGCTGGTCGCGCAGGTCGGTCTGGCCACGACGCGCGACCTCGTCATCGGCACCGTCGAGCCGATCGGGCTCGCCGACACCGCCCTCCTCGAGGCCTGGCGTGAGCGCCACGAGCTGGCCGAGGGGCATGCGCACGTTCACGGCGCCAACCTCGGGTTCCGCGCCAGCACCTACCTCGCCGTGGGCGGCTTCAGGGCCACGGCCCTGCACGAGGACGTCGACCTCGTCCGCCGGATCCGTGCCCACACCACACGCTGGGTCGCCACGGACTCGACCCGGGTGGGCAGCTCGGCCCGTGGCCAGGGCCGCACCCCGGGCGGCTTCGCGGGCTTCCTCGCGACCCTCGCCGACGAGGTGGGCTGATGCGCATCGCCATGCTCGCGACCTCGCGCAACCCGATCGTCGAGCCGTATGCCGGGGGTCAGGAGTCGCACACCGCCATGCTCGCGCGTGGGCTCCGTCGCCTCGGTCACCACGTCCGTCTCTATGCGCGGGCCGGGACCGACCCGGAGCTGTGCGACGAGCTCGTGCCCTACGTCGACCTCCCCGCACTCAGCGAGGTCGCGGCGATGGACCACCAGCTGCCCGAGCCGGACTTCCTCAGGGACCACGCGGCATTCACGGGCGCCGTCGCCGACCTGCTCACCCGCGGGGATGTCGACGTCGTCCACAACCAGAGCCTGCACTTCCTCCCGCTCGCGTTCAGCGCGGCACTGACGGTGCCGGTCGTGACGACGCTGCACACGCCGCCCTTCCCGTGGATGGAGGTGGGGGTGGCCCTGGCCGGTCCCGGGTCGAGCTATGTCTGCGTCTCGCGGGCGAACGCGGGTCTGTGGACCTCGCTCCCGAAGGCGCCCAGGATCATCCACAACGGTGTAGACGACGACGGGCGCGGCCCCGGCCCCGGTGGTCGCTCCCTCGTGTGGACGGGCCGCCTCACTCCGGAGAAGGGTGCCGACCTCGCGATCCGCACTGCCCGGCGCGCCGGCCTCCCGCTGCGCCTCGCCGGGCCGGTGAGCGACCCCGCCTGGTTCGACGACGTCGTCGCCCCCGAGCTGGGACGCGACGTCGAGCACGTCGGGCACCTCTCCCACGCCGAGCTCGCCGACCTCGTGCGCGAGAGCGCCGTCACGCTGGTCACCCCGAGGTGGGACGAGCCGTTCGGCCTCGTCGCGGCGGAGTCGGCCATGTGGGGCACCCCCGTGGTCGCGCTCGACCGGGGTGGCCTCGGCGAGTTCGTCACGCCCGACATCGGCGTGCTCGTGGGCCCGGAGGGTGACGACGAGGCGGTCGTCGGAGCGCTCGCGGACGCGGTGCCCGTGGCGGCCGCGTTGCCACGGGCGCAGGTCCATGCCGCGGCTCGTGCCGCACTGGGCTCGGACCGCATGGTCGAGGACTACGTCGGGGTCTACCGCGACCTCGTCATCCGGCAGGGGGCCCTGACATGAAGGTCGGTTGGTACGTCCACCACCACGGCGCAGGTCACCGCACCCGTGCGACGGTCGTGGGGCGCGAGCTCATGGGCCGAGGCGCCGACGTCACGCTGCTCGGGTCGGCTCTCGAGGGGGATGCGGCCCGGCCAGGACCCGTGACGTCGGTCCGGCTCGCGCTGGACGCCCCGCTGCCGCAGCCGGTCTCCGAAAGCTCGGCGGACGTCACGGTGCACGGGTCGATGCACTGGGCTCCCCTGTGGCACAGCGGATTCCGCGAGCGGATGACGACCATTGCCCGATGGGTCCAGGTCGAGGAGCCCGACGTGGTCGTGGTCGACGTCTCCTGCGAGGTGGCGGTCATGGTGCGGCTGCTCGGCGTCCCCGTGGTCGTCGTCGCGCAACCCGGAGAACGCACCGACTCGGCCCACGCCGCGGCATACGACGCCGCCACCGCGGTCCTCGCGCCCTGGCCCGCGTGGGCCACCGACGACATCTGGCACACGTCCCGGGACTCGACCTGGACGACCGGACCGGACCCGCGCGTGGTCGCCGTCGGTGGGATCGCGCGACGGCCCGACACCGGGTCGTCGGTGTCGACGGCCACCCCGACCGGCCGCCCGCGAGGACTTGTGCTCGCCGGCTCCGACGGCTTCGACGACCCCGGCCTGGCCGGCCTCATCACCGCTGCCGTGCCCGACATCGACTGGACCGTCGTCGGAGGACGGGCCTGGGTGCCCGACGTCCAGGGCCATCTCGCGAGCTCGGACGTCGTCGTGACGCACGCGGGACAGAACGCCATCGCCGACGTCGCCGGCTGGGGGCTCCCGGCCGTCGTCCTCCCGCAGAGCCGTCCCTTCGAGGAGCAGCACCACATGGGTGCCGTCCTCGCACGCTCGGGGATCGCCCAGGTCGTCCAGCGGGACCGGGTCGAGGGGGCGCCCTGGGGCGAGCTCGTGCAGCAGGCACGCAACCACGGCGGGCACGGCTGGTCGACGTGGGGCTGCGACGGCGCAGCCTCACGGGCGGCCTCGCTCGTCGAGGTGGTGGCGGGTGTCTGAGCCGGTGACCGTGGTGACGATCGTCAAGGGACGTCACGAGCACCTCCGTGAGCAGCGCCGGGTGCTGCGCGCGGTCGCTCCGCGGACCCCGCACGTCGTCGTCGCGATGGGTGACCCGGCCATAGACGACGTGGTGGGCGAGGACGACCTGACCACCGTGGTGCACGTCGACGTCGACCCGTGCGGGCTTCCGCTGGCGAGGGCGCGCAACACCGGCGTGTCCACCGCGCTCGCGGCCGGCGCCGAGCTGGTCGTCCTGCTCGACGTCGACTGCGTCCCCGGGCCCGACCTCGTGGAGTCCTACCGGCGGGCTGCCCGGCTCGCGCCGGGGGCCCTGCTCGCGGGCCCGGTGACCTACCTGCCCGAGGGCGTGGAGGTCCCGCAGGACCCCCGAGACCTCACCGCGCTGCGCGCCCCGCACCCGGCTCGACCCGACCCACGCCCCGGGTCGCTCGAGCGTGCGGGCAACCACGACCTCTTCTGGTCGCTCAGCTGTGCCGTGTCGGCGAGCACGTGGGTCACCCTCGGCGGGTTCCACGAGGGCTACGTCGGCTACGGCGCCGAGGACACCGACCTGGGCCGGGTGGCGCGCTCGCGCGGGGTCGAGCTGGTCTGGGTCGGCGGGGCGGATGCCTTCCACCAGTTCCACCCCGTCTCGCACCCCCCGGTGGAGCACCTCGACGACATCGTGCGCAACGCCACGACCTTCCACGCGCGGTGGGGGGACTGGCCGATGGAGGGGTGGCTCGTCGAGTTCGAGCGCCGCGGGCTGCTGCTGCGGAGTGCTGGGCGCATCACGGCCACGGCTGACGGGCAGGTGTCGGCCGGGGACGGAGGTAGCGTTCACCCATGACCCCTGTGCCCGACCGTCCCGTGAACGTGGCGGTGATCAACGACCACGAGCTCATCGTGCGGGGCGTCGCCTCGATGCTGCTGCCGTACCCGGACCTGGTCCGCGTGGTCGAGCTGGACTCCGACCTCATGCCGGTCACGCCGGTCGACGTCGCGCTCTACGACACCTTCACCCACACGAGCCTCGACGAGCCCGACCTCGACGACCTCGCCGCGAGCCCCCGGGTCGGCCGGCTCGTCCTGTTCACGTGGGTGCTCACCGAGGAGCTCATCGCGACCGCGCGCGCCCGTGGTGTGCACGCCGCCCTGCCCAAGTCCCTCGACGGTGCGGGCCTGGCCGCGGCCCTCGTCAAGGTGCACCAGGGCGAGCTCGACCTCGTCACGGTCAACGAGGAGCCGGTGATCCCCAGCCAGTCCTGGCCGGGGCGCGACCACGGCCTCACCCCACGAGAGTCCGAGATCATCGCCCTCGTCACCTCGGGTCTGAGCAACAACGAGATCGCCGAGCGGACCTACCTCAGCATCAACTCGGTGAAGTCCTACATCCGCTCGGCCTACCGCACCATGGGCGTCACGAGCCGAAGCCAGGCCGTCCTCTGGGGGATCGACCACGGCATGGCGCCGACGCGCATGCGGGTCCTGCTGCCGGCGGCGGGGACCGAGTCGTTGTCGGTCGGATCGACGCCGACCCCCGCCGAGGGCTAGAGGTCGCGCGACCCCGTCCCGTTGAGCCGTCGGGCGGCCCGGTCACCCAGCACGCTGACGCCGTCGACCACGCGGGACCCGAGCATCCGGCGCGCCTGCGCTCCGTCGACGTGGCCCGCGGTGGCACTCATCGAGGGTGCGCGGTCGTCACCGCGTGGCAGGGCCCGGGCCACGAGCCCGAGCAGGCGGGAGGTCGTGCCCGGGAAGAGCCCGTGCACCCAGCGTCCGACCCACGTCACCGGGGTGAGCTCCACCTGCGAGCGCCCGGCGAGCACGCCGTCGACGATCCGCCGGGCAGCGCGCTCCGCCGACACCGACAGCAGTGGCAGCGACGCACCGGGCGCGAACCATGCGTAGTCCTTGGGTGCGTCACCGACGAACTGCGCGTGCAGGTGACCGCCCGTGCGCATGAGTCCCGGCACGATGGTCGTCGCGGTGACACCCGTGCCGCTGAGCTCGGCGTGCAGCCCTTCGGTCAGGCCGACGGCGCCGAACTTGGCGACCGAGTAGGGCAGGAGGTGGGGCACGGAGACGACCCCGCCGACCGAGCTGACCACACCGATCCGCCCGGCGCCCGCGTCGAGCATCGTGGGCAGGACGGCGAGGCAGAGATGGACGGGTCCGAGCAGCATCGTGTCGATGGCGGCCCGGAAGTGCCCGAGCGTCGTCGACTCCACCGGTCCCACCTGGATGATCCCGGCGACGTGGATCGCGACGTCGAGCGACCCCTCGCTCGCCACCACCTCCTCCACCCACGTCGAGACGGCCTCGGCATCGGTGACGTCACAGACGTGACCGACGAAGCCGCCGCGCGTGACGGCGCCGGCCGCGGGACGCCCCCCGGTCCCGCGCACCGCACCGACCTCACCCCGTGCGATGAGGTCTGCGGCCCGGTCCAGCTCGGCCCGGTCGCGCGCGCAGCCGTGCACCGTGTGCCCCCGGGCGACGAGCTCTGCACTGATGAGCAGGCCGAGGCCCCGGGAGGCGCCGGCGACGAGCGCGACCGGCCGGGTCATGGCGTGAGGACGACCTTGATGCAGCCGTCCTCCTTCTTCTGGAACATCGAGTAGGCCGAGGGCGCGTCGGCGAGCGGCAGGCGGTGGGTCGCGAGCGACTCCAGACCCAGCGGGTCGCCGTCCTCCATGACCACGGGCACGATGTCGTCGATCCAGCGCTTGACGTTGCACTGCCCGAACCGCAGCGAGAGCTGCTTGTCGAAGATCTCCATCATCGGCATCGGGTCGGCCATGCCGCCGTAGACGCCGCTGACCGACACGGTGCCCCCGCGGCGGACCGCGGCGATGGACGACCTCAGGGCCGCGAGCCGGTCGATGCCGGCCCGCTCCATGAGCGGCTTCGCGAGGGCGTCGGGCACGAAGCCGACGCCCTTGATCGCGGCCTCGGCGACCGGGCTGCCGTGGGCCTCCATGCCGACGGCGTCGAGGGTGCCGTCGACACCTCGACCGGCGGTGAGCTGGATGATCTCCGCGGCCGGGTCACCGTCGGAGCTCACCACGGTGGCGCCGTAGGCCTCGGCCCTGGCCATCCGCTCGGGCACGTTGTCGACGCCGATGACGCGCAGCCCGCGGTGGACCCCGATCGCGACGGCGAGCAGTCCCACCGGGCCGAGCCCGAACACCGCGAGGCTGCCACCCTCGGGCACCGCTGCGTACTCCACGCCCTGCCAGGCGGTCGGCAGGATGTCGGAGAGGTAGAGGAACCGCTCGTCGGGCACCCCCTCGGGCACGGGGATCGGCCCGAACTGCGCCTGCGGCACCCGGAGGTACTCCGCCTGGCCACCCGGCACCGAACCGTAGAGCTCGGTGTAGCCGAACAGCGCCGCTCCCTTGCCCTGCGACCGCACCTGCGTCGTCTCGCACTGCGACATGAGACCGCGCTCGCACATCCAGCAGTGCCCGCACGAGATGTTGAAGGGGATGACGACGCGGTCGCCGGGCCTGATGTTCGTGACGTCGGCACCGACCTCCTCGACGATCCCCATCGTCTCGTGTCCGAGGACGTCACCCTTGGACAGGAACGGCCCCAGCGGGTCGTACAGGTGCAGGTCCGAGCCGCAGATCGCCGTCGACGTGACCTTGATGACGGCGTCGGTCGACTCCTGGATGCGGGGGTCGGGGACGTCCTCGACGCGCACGTCGCGCTTGCCGTGCCAGGTCAGCGCCTTCATGCGGTCACCGACCGGTCCCAGTGCCGCGGACCTGCGAGACGGTCGACGTATGCCGTCGTCTCGGCTGCCGTGCCCACGGGCAGGCAGGCGTCGTCGAGCTTTCCGTCGAGACCGGTCGCCGCCACGAGGGCGTCGGTCTCGCCGCCGAGCCCGATGACCTTGTAGTGGGTGAAGGCGTCGGTGAGGAAGTCACGTGCCGCCGGCTCGTCGGCGAGCCCGGAGCCCCCGTCGGGTCCCGCGAGGATCGCGACGGCGTCGTAGAGCACCGACGGGGCCCCGGCGACGGCCTGCTTGGCCTCGAGGGTCGCCCCGTCCGAGAGGGTGGCGCCGCCGACCTTGGCCGCGATGACCTCGACGACGCCTCCGGCCTTCTCGACCGCCTTGGTGAGCCGCTTGACCGCGGCAGCGTTCGCACCGTCTCCGACGAGCAGCCCGAGCTTGCGTCCCTCGAAGGTCTCCTTGGCGTTGGCGAGGATGCTCAGGGCCGGCGACACCTCGGTCTCCACGACGGGAGCCGCGGGCGTCGAGGCGGCGGGCAACGGCATACCGAGTCCGTCCGCGACGCGACCGGCCAGGGACTCGTCGACGTTGCGCAGGTTCGCGACCATCCGCTCGCGGATGGCCGGGACCTCGCACTTGCCGAGCTCGAAGACGTAGGCCGCGACGATGTGGTCCTGCTCGACCGGGGTCTGGCTCAGCCAGAACTGGCGGCCCTGGCTGTAGTGGTCCCTGAAGGACTCGGCGCGGATCCGCCGCGTCTCGCCCTCGACCGGCGCGGGGAACGGCACGTGCCCGTCGGACCCGGCCTCGCGTGGCCCGCGGTCGTCGCCGGTGAAGGAGTTCGGCTCGTATGCCGCCCGCCCCGGTTGCGTGGACGTCTGCATGTGCCCGTCGCGCTGGAAGTGGGCGACGGGGCATCGGGGGGCGTTGACCGGCAGCTGGCTGAAGTTCGTGCTGCCGAGCCGCTTGAGCTGGGTGTCGAGGTAGGAGAAGTTGCGGCCCTGGAGCAGCGGGTCGTTGCTGAAGTCGATGCCCGGCGGGACGTTCTGCGTCATGAACGCCACCTGCTCGATCTCGGCGAAGACGTTGTCCACCACCCTGTTGAGCGTCATCGTGCCGACCGTCCGGATCGGCACGAGCTCCTCGGGGATGAGCTTGGTCGCGTCGAGGACGTCGAAGTCGAACTCGTCGGCGAAGGCGTCGTCGAAGACCTGGACGCCGAGCTCCCACTGCGGGAAGTCGCCCGCGGTGATCGCGTCGAAGAGGTCGCGGCGGTGGAAGTCGGGGTCGGCGCCGTTGATCTTCACGGCCTCGTTCCACACGACCGACTGCATGCCGAGGACGGGCTTCCAGTGGAACTTCACGAAGGAGCTCTCACCGGCGTCGTTGACGAACCGGAAGGTGTGGACGCCGAAGCCCTCCATCATCCGGAACGAGCGGGGGATGGCCCGGTCCGACATCGTCCACAACGTCATGTGGGTGGCCTCGGGCATGAGGGAGACGAAGTCCCAGAAGGTGTCGTGCGCCGAACCGGCCTGCGGGAAGCCGCGATCGGGCTCCTCCTTGACCGAGTGCACGAGGTCGGGGAACTTCACGGCGTCCTGGATGAAGAACACCGGGATGTTGTTGCCGACGAGGTCCCAGTTGCCCTCGTCGGTGTAGAACTTCGTCGCGAAGCCGCGCACGTCGCGGGCCAGGTCGAACGAGCCGAGGTTGCCGGCGACAGTCGAGAAGCGCACGAAGGTCTCGGTCTGCTTGCCCGCCTCCGCGAAGACGCTGGCCCTCGTCACGTCGGCGAGCGACTCGGTGCACTCGAAGACACCGTGGGCGCCGTAGCCGCGGGCGTGGACGACGCGCTCCGGGATGCGCTCGTGGTCGAAGTGGAAGATCTTCTCGCGGAACGCGTGGTCGGCCATGAGCGTGGGCCCGCGGTCACCGGCACGCAGCGAGTTGTTGTCGTCCTGGACGGGCGCGCCGTGCGCGGTCGTCATCACCGGGCTGTCGCCTCCGGCCAGCTGGTGCAGCTCGCCGCCGTTGCCGAGCTCCTCGGGCGCGGCCGAGGCCGTGCCCCGGGCCTTGCCGGTGGTGGTGGCCTTCTTCTTCGTCGCCATGCGTGGTGCTCCCTCTCGCGGGTGTGTGCCCGGGAGCGACCGCTCCGCGAGCATGCGGACGTCTTCACGACGCTAGGCGGCGCCCCGAGGTCCCGTCACCTCCCTGGGGGTGTAGCGCGACGAGCCGCTGATTGGCAGCGTTCTCGCAGGTCACCGCCCTGATGTCGTGACCTAGGGTGAAAGCCCACAACTGGAGGAGGACCGCCATGGTCCACATCGTTCGAGAGTTCGAGGTGCCCTGCCCGCAGGACGCCGCCGTCGCCTACCTGGCCGACTTCGCCAACGCCGTCGAGTGGGACCCGGGCACCGTGTCCTGCGTGCGCGACGGCGACCCCGCCGCTCCTGTCACCCCCGGTGCGACCTGGACCAACGTCAGCAAGGTGCTCGGTCGTGAGACGACGCTGACCTACAGGCTCGCGACCCTCGAGGACGACCACGTCATTCTGCGGGGGAGCAACAAAACCGCCGACTCCACGGACGACCTCACCGTCACAGCAGTCGACGCGGGCACCAGCCGGATCCGCTACGAGGCGACCATCACGTTCAAGGGGCTGGCGAAGCTCACCGACCCGCTCATGGCGCTCGTCTTCAAGGGCATCGCCGACGAGACGGTCGACGACATGACCGCTGCCCTCACCCGCGTCGGCTCGTGACCGCCACCGCCCACACCGCCGCCACGCTCGGCGCCGAGGACTTCGTGCTGCTCACGACCTTCCGCCGCAGCGGCGAGGGCGTGCCGACCCCGGTCTGGGTCACCGGCCTGGCGGACGGCCGTCGGGTCGGCTTCTACACGACCATGGGCACCGGCAAGACCAAGCGCCTGCGGCGCACCCCGCGGGTCACCGTGCAGCCGTGCAGCCGCAGGGGCACCCCGACCCCGGGCACGGAGCCGATCGAGGCCACCGCCGAGATGGTGCAGTCCGGTCCCGAGTTCGACGAGGTGCAGGCAGCCATCCGCGCGAAGTACGGCTGGCAGACCACGCTCTTCGCCGTCGTCGCCGGCCTGGCCACCCGCCGCAAGGGCCTCACCTACCGCGACACCGTCGTGCTCATCAGCCCCGAACCCCGCAGTTCCGACCGAGAGGACACTCCCCATGCCTGACACGGACCCCCGAGAGCTCACCGCCGAGATCATGAAGGACACGCGGATCGCGACGCTGACCTACGTCGACGGCGAGGGCCGTCTGGTCTCGACCCCGATGGGCACCCAGGACTTCGAGGACCCGGGCACGGTGTGGTTCATCACCGAGCTCGACACCGACAAGGTCGCGGCCATCCGCCAGCGCCCCGAGGTCAACGTCGCCTATGCCAGCGACAAGGGCTGGGTCTCGCTCTCGGGCCGTGCGGTCGTCAACACCGATGACGCCAAGCTCGAGGAGCTGTGGGACCCGTCGGTGTCGGCGTGGATGAAGGGCGACGCGAAGGACCCCAACAACGGTCTGCTCGAGATCACGGCCGAGACCGCGGAGTACTGGGAGTCCCCGGGCAAGGCGGCCCTGCTCGTCCAGCTCGTCAAGGGGCTGGCGTCCAAGGACAAGGCGGCCGACGAGGACGACGACAGCAGCGGGGTCGTCCAGCTCTGACGCACCACCATCGGGAGCACCTGGCATCCTCCGCGCCATGACGGTCGCCGTCATCGGTGTGGCCGGTTCGCGCCTCCGCAGCGCTTGACCCGCGTCACCCTGCCGCCCGGGCCTACGCTTCGGCCATGCTCACCCTCGCGTACGTGTTCGCCGCCGTCGCCGCCCTCATCCACGTCTACATCTTCCGGCTCGAGTCACTTGCGTGGACCGACCCGGCGACCCAGAAGGTCTTCGGCACCACCCCCGAGACCGCGGAGGTGACCAAGGGCCTTGCTTACAA
Source organism: Knoellia locipacati (assembly GCF_007992835.1). Taxonomy (GTDB): domain Bacteria; phylum Actinomycetota; class Actinomycetes; order Actinomycetales; family Dermatophilaceae; genus Knoellia; species Knoellia locipacati. Next base: position 839,225 of record NZ_BKBA01000003.1, on the reverse strand, counting down.
CCAGGGTTTCTACAACCTCTTCCTGGCGGTCATCGCGGTCATCGGCATCGTCGTCTCCGCCGCCGGACCGGACGACGTGGGCGCTGCGCTCATCTATGCCGCCTGTGGCTCGATGCTTGCCGCCGCCCTCGTCCTCGTGACGAGCGACGGGAGCAAGCTCCGGGCCGCTCTCATCCAGGGCGTAGCTCCGGCCCTCGCCGTCGTCGCGCTGCTGCTTGCCTGACCGGCGTAGCGTCGACCCATGCCCGCACCAGCGCAGTTCCCCGAGTCCGCCGACGTCGACCCGAGCGTGCCGCCCTCGGGGCCCGGTTGCGCCGAGTGCACTGCGGCACAAGGGTGGTGGGTCCACCTGCGGCGCTGCGCCGCCTGCGGCCACGTCGGGTGCTGCGACACCTCTCCCGAGCAGCACGCCACGGCGCACTTCCGCGAGACCGGGCACCCGGTCGTGGCGAGCTACGAACCCGGTGAGTCCTGGTTCTGGAACTACGAGACCGAGCAGACCGGTCGGGGTCCGGCCCTCGCCGAGCCCTCAGCCCGCCCCGACGACCAGCCGGTGCCGGGGCCACAGGGTCGTGTGCCCGACAACTGGCGCGACCTCATCCACACCTGAGCGGACGGCATACCTGTCATGGACGACGCGACCCGGTTCCTCGGCGCACAGCAGTACGTCGAGCTGACCACCTTCCGCCGCAACGGCAAGGGCGTCTCGACGCCGGTGTGGATCGCGCCCGACGGCGAGGACCTCCTCGTCGTCACCGTCGACGACACCGGCAAGACCAAGCGCCTCGCGCACACCGCGCGCGTCGAGCTGCGCCCGTGCAGCGTCCGCGGCGAGGTCGCTCCCGACGCACCCCGGTATGCCGGCCGCGCGAGCGTGCACCGTGACGCCGCGGCCGTCGCTCGGGTCAAGCGGGCGATCGGCGCGAAGTACGGCTGGTGGTACCGCGCGCTCACCCTCGTCGAGCCGGTGATGGACCGGCTGCCCGGTCGCAAGCCGCGCGCCTCGATCGTCGTCACCGGCGTCACCCGGCTCGAGCCCTGAGCTCCTTCTCGATCGAGCGTGCGAAGCCCGCACCCATGACCTCGAGGACCCCGTGCATCGAGGCCTGCACGGCGGGTCGAGTGATTCCTGGGAACGGGAGCTCGACGGTGACCTTGAGCTCGATCCGCAGGTGGGTCGACGACCCGCCGTCCGCGTCCGCGAGGTCGTAGCGGCCGTCGGTGCCGGCCCGTTCGTGGCCGTCGGGGTCGTGGCTGAAGGTGATCCGGGTCTTCGGCTCGTGGCTCATCCGCTCCGTGAACCCGAGCTCGAAGGACTGCCCGAGGACTGGGATCCGCACGAGCTGCCAGTGCCACCGGTCACCCGTGGCCGTGATCGACCGGACCATCGGGGTGAGGCGGGCGACCGCGGTCGGGTCGGTGAGGACGTCCCACACGAGGGCGCGTGGGTGGGCCACGGTCGCCTCGGAGGTCTTCGTTGCCGAGAAGGTCGCCACAAGAGCTCCTAGTAGCCGCTGGAGTCGATGATCGAGACGCAGGCGCCGCCGAGGACGAGGCTGCCGACGGCCAGACCGATCATCAGCCCGACGCCCCAGGGACGGGTGCTGCGGGCGATGAGGAACGGGACACCGAGCAGCATGGGGATGACCGTGACGAGGAAGACCTTGAGCTCCGTGGGGCCCGGCGTACCCAGCCCCACGATGGCGAAGGCGAGGATCGGTGAGGCGACCGAGGCGACGAGCCCGATGAGGGCGCCGAAGAGGGTCTTGGCCCAGTTCGGCAGTCCGGGCGCCGGGGGGTGGGGGCCGGGGCGTCCGTAGGGACCGGTTGGTCCGTGGGGGCCGGGGGGTCCGGGGGGTCCGTAGGGCCCTCCCGGTGGAGGGGGCGGTGCACCCGGAGGTGGGCCGGGCGGTGGCTGGGTCATGGTTCCTCCCGAGGGTCGGTCGCGGCGGTCACCAGAGCCGCCAGGGTCCGAAGCCGACGACGAGCGCGGCGATGGCGACGACGACGAGCAGCGCGAGGTAGCCCAGCACGAGCCGGGTGTCGCCGAGCAGGCACTTGGACCTCAGCAGTCCCGCACGGCGGGCCCTGGCGTAGCCCACGGCTCCGAGCCCTGCGAAGAACGCCAGCGCGAGGGGGCCGAGCAGCCACCCCAGCAGGGCGACGGTGGCGAAGATGCACAGCCGCAACGGGTCCGGCGCCTGGTCGGCGGTGCCGCCCCCGGCCGTGTCCATGGCCGGGACGTCGGTGGGGACGATCCTCGGGTCGGTCATGTCCGGCCACCCGTCGCCGTCGAGATCCGGGTGCGCGACAACGGTGCCCACGCCTGCACGGCGCAGAACGGCGCGCACTGGTGGGCGTCGGTCTCGGCGTTGACCGTGGCGACGTGCACGCAGCACTGCGTGAGCCGCTCCTCGATCATCGTGTTCATGTCCATGAACGGCTTGACCGTCACCCGCAGCACGCGCTCGCCGAGCATGGCGCGCAGCCTCTCGTGCCGGCCGGGCAGGCGGGAGGAGGCGAGCGTGGCGAGGGTCCCGATCCCGATGTCGCAGTTCGTGCAGATGTCCTTCCAGATCGTCGACATCGACGGGTGCGACAGCGACGACTGCTCGCTGAGCAGGTCGAGGAGCGAACCCTTGACGACGGCCTTCATCGCGTCGGGGATGGTGTCGTCGGCGATGCGGTTGGCGAGCAGGTCGGGCTCGAGGTCGAGCCACTCCTTGAGCCGGTCGTGCCCGATGAGGCTCGTGAGGGAGCGCCACTCGCCCGCGTCGTCGCGCAGGAGGTAGCCGACCGAGCAGCAGTGCGGGTGGCTGCACGGCAGGGCGGTGAGGTCGCGCCACGTGACGTGGCCGCCGGTCTGGCCCTCGAGCCTGGCGAGCACGCCGGTGTGGGTGAGCCGGTCGAGCGGGTCCACGCCGCTGCCGCGGCCACTGCCGAAGACGGGCTGGATCGTCACGCCGCCGACGTAGGGCGTGTCGAGCGCACGCTTGACGACGTGACCGATCTCGTCGTCGTTGACGCCGAGGGCCGCCGTCATCGTCAGCGTGGTGAACACCCCTGCGGCGGAGAGCCGCTCGATCGCCCGGTCCTTGAACCTGCGGATGTCGGCGCCGCGGTGGGTGATCGACGCCTGCGCCGACTCGCCGTCGTACTGCAGGTAGACCTCGACCCGCTCACGGTGACGGCGCAGCAGGGCGACGAGCTCGTCGTCCTGGGCGATCCGCAGCCCGTTGGTGTTGACGAGGATCCGGACGATGGGCCTTGCGATGACCGCGTCGAGCAGCTCCTCGAGCTGCGGGTAAAGCGTCGGTTCGCCACCCGAGAGCATGAGGACGTCGATCCGGCCGTTCTCGCGGGAGAGCCGGGTGTCGATCGACGCGAGCACCTGCTCCAGGGGAGCGACCGAGGCCAGCGCCGGCGAGGACTCGGCGAAGCACGTCGGGCACTTGAGGTTGCAGTGGTCGAGCAGGTCCTCGAGCAGGATGCAGGTGTGCTGCGTCTGCATCTGCGGCAGCCCGTCCTCGTAGGCGCTGGGGACCGGCTTGAAGTTGCCCGTGGCGTCGGGCTGGTGGACCTTGGTCGGCGCGGTCCACTGCTCGAGGTAGGTGAGGATCTCCGGCGACTCGTCGTAGAGCGTGCGCACGAGCCCGTGGTCGGGGCAGCCCCGCTCGAGCCACACGCGGTCGTCGCGCACGGCGAGCCACCCGCTGAGCCGGCGCACCTCGGCGAGCGGCCGGTCCGGGGCCTCCTCGTGGCACAGCGGGCAGAACGCGTTGACGTAGCGGTGCACGCGGTAGTCGCGCAACGGCATACCGGGTCCTCGGGGTGCGCTCACGCGCTCACCTCCACGGGCTGGTCGGGACGGGCGGGTGCGTAGGCGCCGGACCGCCAGCGCCACGCGATGCGGGCGAGGACGACCGGGACGGTCACCGCGAGGAAGAGCTGGGGCCGGGTGAGGCCCATCCAGACGACCTCGTTGCCGCGCACCGTCTCGACGAGGAACCGGAAGATCCCGTATGCCGCGACGTACCAGACGAACGTCTCTCCCGGAGGGGTGTCGCGGTGTCGCAACCAGAGCCACAGGACGGCGAACGCGGCGGTGTGGAAGGCGATCTCGTAGACGAACGACGGGTGCAGCGGCACGCCGGCGACGCTGTCGGTGCGGGAGGCCTGCACGGTGTCGAGGGTGATGCCCCAGCCGTGCCCGGTGGGGGTGCCGGGCTTTTCGGTGAGCAGGCAGCCGACCCGGCCCACGGCCATGCCGAGCGCGACCGCGGGGGCGAAGAGGTCGCCGGTGCGCAGCCGGTAGCCGGTGAGGCGTTTGGCGACGTGCACCCCGAGCCAGGCGCCGACGAGGCCGCCGAGGATCGACCGGTTGCCATAGAGCCACTGCTCGGCGACGGACGCGTTCTCGCGCAGGTCGACGTGCTGGAGCCAGGTCCCCATCCGCATGAAGACCGCACCCCCGACGACCGCGCCGAGGACGACGTGGAGCAGGCGTTCGTCGCGGTGCCCGCGGCGGCGTGCCTCGAGGACGAAGACCGCGGCGGCCGCCACCACACCGAGCGCCACGAACAGCTCGTGGGCCGGGACCGGGCCGAGGCGGGTGATCACGCCCACACCCTTCCATCCGGGCCCGCGTTCTGCCCGAGTATCGCCACTCAACCGTGAGGTGTGCCGGCGGGGCGTCAAGATCGCGTCAAGATGTCCGCGATGCGGCGCGGTGCCGCTAGCGTGCTGGCAGTGACGACGAACTCGCAGCGGCGATCCGTGAGGAACTGGCTGCTCGAGGTGGAGGACTCCGACCCGGGCGGCTACTACGAGGGCGAGCGCGAGGCCCTCGAGAAGGACCACGTCCAGCCGTGGTGGCGGGTCATGTGCCTCACGGGTGTCGACTACTTCTCGACGCTGGGCTACCAGCCGGGCATCGCGGCGCTCGCCGCCGGCGCCCTGGCCCCCGTCGCGACGCTCGTCCTCGTCCTCGTCACCCTCTTCGCCGCGCTGCCGATGTACCGCCGGGTGGCCGTCGAGAGCCCGCACGGCGACGGCAGCCTCTCGATGCTCCAGCGCCTGCTGTCGTACTGGCCGAGCAAGCTGCTCGTGCTCTCGCTCCTCGGCTTCGTGGCGACCGGGTTCATCGTGACGATCACGCTGTCCGGCGCCGACGCCGCGGCGCACCTCACCGAGAACCCGTTCCTGCGTGATGCCCTCCACGGCAAGGAGGTGCTCATCACGCTCGGGCTCATCGCGCTGCTCGCCGGCGTCTTCCTCAAGGGGTTCAGCGAGGCCATCGGGGTCGCCGTGGTGCTCGTCGTCGCCTACTTGGGGCTGAGCGCCGTGGTGCTCGTGCGTGGCGTCTACGAGGTCTACACCCACCCCACCGTCGTCGGGGACTGGACCGACCACATGACGGCGACCCACTCGATGCCGTTCGGGATCATCGCCGCGTCGCTGCTCGTCTTCCCCGCCCTCGCGCTCGGCCTGTCCGGGTTCGAGACCGGTGTCGTCGTCATGCCGCTCGTCAAGGGCGACCCGACCGACACCGCCGAGGACCCCGCCGGGCGGATCCGCAACGCCAAGAAGCTGCTCACCACCGCCGCCCTCATCATGAGCGTGCTCCTCGTCGGGTCCTCGCTCGTCACGACGATGCTCATCCCGTCGGAGGCGTTCCAGACCGGGGGTGAGGCCAACGGTCGTGCCCTGGCCTACCTCGCGCACCAGATGTTCGGCGACGGGTTCGGCACGGCATACGACGCCGCGACGATCGGCATCCTGTGGTTCGCGGGCGCCAGCGCGATGGCGGGCCTGCTCAACATCGTCCCCCGCTACCTGCCCCGCTACGGCATGGCGCCGGACTGGGCGAGCTCGACGCGTCCCCTCGTCCTCGTCCTCGCGTTCATCGCGGCCGTCGTCACGATCCTCTTCAAGGCCGACGTCGACGAGCAGGCCGGCGCCTACGCCACCGGTGTCCTCGCCCTCATGACCTCGGCGGCGATCGCGGTCTTCCTCACCGAGCTCCGGCGACGGCACCGCGGGGCGGCGGCGTTCTTCGCGGTCGTCAGCGCGATCTTCGTCTACACGTTCGTCGTCACCGTGGTCAAGCGCCCCGAGGGTCTCATCATCGCGCTGCTCTTCATCGCGATGATCCTCGCCGTCTCGGTCGCCTCGCGGATCTCGCGCAGCACCGAGCTGCGGGTGCGCGAGGTCGAGTACGACGACGGGGCGAGCGCGCTCATCGAGCGCACGAGCGACGGCCGCAACCCGCTGCGGTTCATCGCGAACAAGCTCAACGCCGGCGACGACGCCGAGTACGACGGCAAGGACCTCGAGGTCCGCGTCGACAACCACCTCAAGGGCTGGCAGAAGGCCCTGTTCATCGAGGTCGAGATCACCGACGCGAGCGACTTCGACTCACCCGTGACGGTGCGAGCCGTCCGGGTCGGCCGCCACGAGATCCTGCGCGCCACGGGGACGTCGGTGCCCAACGTGCTCGCCGCCGTGCTCCTCGACATCCGTGACCGGACCGGCATCCCACCGCACGCCTACTTCGAGTGGAGCGAGCGGGCGCCGGGGGCCAACGTGCTCCGCTTCCTGCTCGCCGGTGAGGGGGACGTCCCGCCGCTGACCCACGAGATCCTGCGCCGCGCCGAGCCGGACGAACCGCGCCGCCCGCGGGTCCACGTCGGCGGCTGAGGCGGGTCGGGAGGAGCCTCGTCCATGTGCGTGATCGGGTCGGTCACCTATAGGTGTCCAGCCTGGACACCTATAGGTGACCGACCCGCACGAGGGCACATGCTGGGTGCCAGGGAGGAACGACGCGGGACTGCTCCACGGGCGATGTCAGCGGATGAGGCGACGCTCGTGGGCGATGGCCGCCGCCTCGGTCCGCGAGGACGCGCCGAGCTTGGCGAGGATCCGGGACACGTGGACGCTCGCCGTCTTGGTCGAGATGAACAGCTGCGCACCGACCTGGCCGTTGCTCAGCCCGCGGGCGACGAGCTCGAGGACCTCCTGCTCGCGCGGGGTCAGGGCATCGGGTGAGTCCGGCGTGGTGGCGGCCGGTGCCGAGAGCTCGTCGAGCTCACGCAGCAGGGGCGCCGCCCCGAGCCGGGTCGCGACCTCACGGGCCAGTCCGGCCTCGTCACGGGCGGCGGCGGTGTCGCCGGCAGCCCTGAGCGCCGCGGCCAGCCGGGCGCGCGAGCGTGCCGTCTCGTAGGGGTGGCCGTAGCGCTCGAACGCCTCGACCGACTCGCGCCAGGCGGCGACCATCGCCTCCGGGTGCGGCGGGGACCCCTGGCCGGCCCGCCACTGCAGCCGCAGCAGCTCGGCTCGCAGCCGCCGGTCCCAGGCCCACGTCTCGGTGTTGGTCTCCTCGATGACCTCGCTCGTCGGCTCGCGTACGCCTCGCTGCGGCTCGGCGACGATGGCGTCGACCTTGGCCGTCATCGACTCGAGGTCGGCGTCGGCGCGGCGGAGCAGGGTCGCGTCGAGGTGGGGGGCGTTGCCGGCGGCCTGCCCGGCCACGAGGGCGGCGAGACGGACGACGGCGTGGAAGCGCCCCCACGTGCGCTCGAGCTCGCCGACGGCGTCCTCGGCGATGTCGAGGGCGCGGGCGAGGTCGCCGGCGTTGCCGTAGTGCTCCACTGCGGGCATGACGAGCTGCACGATCCCGAAGCCGTCGACGTGCCACCAGTCGCGCACCGCCGCGATCTCGTGGTCGTTCAGGGTCTCGCCGCGTCCGACCCGCACCGCCATGAGGGCGGCGTCGAAGAACGACCGGCCCGGCTGGGGCAGCAGCGGGTCGCTGACGTCGAGCCGTCGGGCTGCGCCGTCCCAGTCACCGATCTCGTATGCCGTGAGCCCACCGAGGAGACGCGAGTCGAGTCCGAACGGGGCCCAGTCGATGTGCAGCTCGGCGGCGAGGGCGGCACCCTTGTCGTAGGCCTCGAGGGCCTGCCGGAGGCGGCCCCGCCGGTGGTGCATCGTCGCGGCCTGGTGGTGGATGCGGACGCGCAGCGGGTCAGGGCGGTCGCCGAGGTCGGCGAGCAGGGCGTCGATGTGGCGCTCGAGGGCGTCGAGGTCGTCGTGGACCTCGATGACGCGCGACATCACCGTGCGGATCTCGGTCAGCGCCCCGGGCAGGTCCAGGCGCGCGGCGAGGGCGCTCGCCTCCTCGCCGAGGGCGGCGGCCTCGGTGTACTGGCGGGTGTCGACGAGCTGCTGCATGTGGGCCGTGACGACGAAGAGCCGGTCCGCGCTGTCCCCGGCCGGGACGATCGCCATCGCCTCGGTGGTCATGTCGAGCGCGGTCTCTGCGAAGACGAGGTCGACGAGCCGGCACCGGTTGGCGCAGGTCGCGAGCAGGCGGGCGCGGGTCACGGGGGACTGGGCCGGCCCCGGGTGCTCGATGCGGTCGCGCAGCAGCTGCACCGAGCGGACGATGTCGCCTGCGGTGAGGGCGGCATCGGAGGCCTCGAGGCTCACCTCGTCACGCTCCTCGCTCTCCTCGGGCAGCCACCCGAGGGCGTCCTCGAGGTGCTGCAGCGCGTTGGCGGGGCCGCCGACGGCGAGGTCTGAGCGAGCCGCCTCACGGGCCGCGCGCACTGCCGTCGCCAGGTCTCCCGAGGCGGCCGCGTGCCGGGCCAGCTCGGACGGTGGACCGAGCGTCGGATCGGCAGCCAGCGCACCGGCATACGCGCGGTGCAGCCTGATCCGCTGTCCCGGGAGGAGGTCGCTCGTCGTCGTCTCGGCGAGGAGGGCGTGGCGGAAGGCGTAGGCGGGCGGCCAGCGGGTCTCGATGACGTGCCGCTCGACGGCCTCGGCGACTGCGGCCTCGAGCTCGGGCTCGGTGAGGTCGAGCAGCCGCACGAGGAGGTCGTGGCTGATCGTCCGCCCACCGATGGCCATGGTCCGCACGACCTCCTGGGTCGGCGCGGAGAGCTGGTCGACGCGGGCCCAGAGGACGCGGCTCAGGCCCCCCGAGATGGGCTGGCCGGACACGGTGCTGGCCGCGAGCTCCTCGGCGAAGAACGGGTTGCCCTCGGCGCGCCGGGTGATCTCGCGGGTGGTGCGGTCATCGGGTGCGAGCGAGCCCGCGGCCACGACGATGTCGCGAATGGCGCTGTCGCCCAGCGGTTGCAGGTCGACGTGCTCGACGCCGGCGATGCGTGCCCAGACGGCGAGCGTCTCGTGCAGCGGGTGGCGTCGGTGCAGGTCGTCGGAGCGGTAGGTCACGACGAGGGCGACCGGCGAGGCGAACCCCCGGGTCAGCAGCAGCGTCATGAGGTCGCGCGATGAGGGGTCGGCCCAGTGGGCGTCCTCGAGCACGACGAGCAGTGGCGAGCGCTCGCCGACGGCGGTCAGCAGGGCGTGGACGGCCTCGGCGACCTGGCCGGGGGAGGAGGTGGGGGCCGCGGCCTCCCGGCGTCCGGGCAGGAGCACGGCGAGGGCGGGGCGGGTGGCGACGACCTGCTCGACGGCCTCGGGCTCGAGCAGCTCGAGACGGCCGACGAGCTCGGTGAAGGGGAGGTAGGCGACGCCGCTGCCGGACTGGCCGACGCAGTGCCCCCACGCGACGCCCCAGCCGGCGGTCTCGGCGTCGGCGGACACGCGCGCCAGCAGGCTGGACTTGCCGATGCCGGCGTCACCGGACACGACGACGCCGACCCCGTGGGGCGCGTCGAGTCCGAGGATCTCGGCGAACCTGACGAGGTCGGCGTCGCGTCCGACAAGCTCGCGCACGGGGGGAGTCATGAGTCGAAGTATCGACGACTGCACCGACTCCCCGCTGGCGAGCAGCGCTGCGGTGGCCACCCGGCTCAGCGAGAGCGGCGGGCGGCGTCGACGCGAGCCCGCACCCGGCGGATCACGTGGAGCGAGGACCCGGGACGCTCCTGCGTCTCGGGGAACTGGCCGTAGCGGGCGTGCATCTCGGCCCGGACGGCTTCGGGGGTGAGGAACGAGGTGTTCATGGCTGGTCCTTCCGACCTGTGCTGTTGCTGACTCCTCAACAGTCGTCGGGTGAGGTAGCCGCCCACATCGGTCAGGTGCCGTATTTCGTGCGTGGCACCTACCTCAGTCGGGTCCCGTCTCCTACCTCAGGAGCCCGTATGCCGTGTGCTCAGAAGGGGATCGCCTCGGGGTCGGCTGTCGACGGGTCCGGGTGGTGGCGTCGGTGCGGCAGCTCGAGCACGAGGGTGTGGTGGCGTCCGGTGGTGGGGCCTCTCCAGGACAGCCGTGCCCGAGGCCGGACCAATCCGTCCGACCCCACGGTGGCGAACCCCCACATGCAGCAACTCGCCGGGCCGACCTCCGGTCCGGACCGACGAAGGAGCGCAACGATGCGAATGACCACGAAGGCAGCCCTGGCCCTCCCGGGTACGGCCCTCCTCATCCTGGCGGGTGCGACCGGCGCCAACGCCGCGGACTCCTGGAACATGAAGCTCACCGACACCATGGGCAACGACAGCGGGTCCAGCTCGACCGCCAAGCTCACGCTGGACGGTGACAACCTCAAGGTCTCGATCAAGGGCACGGGCTTCACCCCCAACTCCCCGCACGCGCAGCACTTCCACGGCTCCTTCAGCGGAGACAAGAAGTTCACCTGCCCCGACTCCTCGGCCGACAAGGACGGAGACGGCCAGGTCAACGTCGAGGAGGGTCTGCCGATGTACGGCGACGTCATCCTCTCGCTCACCACCTCCGGCGACACCAGCCCCAAGAGCGGTCTGGCCATCGAACGGATGCCCAAGGCCGACGCCAAGGGCAACCTGTCCTACGACCGCACGATCGCGCTGCCCGCCGGCGCGGGGGCCAAGCTCAAGAACCTCCACATCGTCCAGCACGGTCTCGACGCCAACGGCAACGACAAGTACGACCTCGACGCCCTCGGCGAGTCGACGTTCGCGAAGTCGCTCGGCGTCAACGGCATCCCGGAGGAGGCCACGAACCCGGCCACCTGCGGCACGGTCTCCAGCGCGTCCGCGGGCGAGATGCCCTCGGGTGGTGTCGACACCGGTGACGGCACGACCGACGGCGTCGAGGCCGGTGGAGCCTTCGGTCTCGCCGGTGCCGCGTTCGCCGCTGCCGGTGGTGCACTCCTCTACCGTCGTCGGCTCGCGGCGGCCAAGGTCTGATCGGTCCTTCCCATGACTGACGACAGCACGGGCCGCAGCCGGCGCCTCACGGTGTCGGCTGCGGCCGTCATGGCCTTCGGGCTGCTCGGGGTCGGCGCCACCGGCTACGCGCTGTCCCAGCAGTCCGGGCCGCCTCCCAAGATCGCCGCCGGCCAGGGTGGCCACGAGGGCCACGGCGGCATGGCGCCCTCGACGACCCCGTCCCCCTCGAGCACGACCTCCCCCTCCGGTGCTGCCGCGAGTCCCCACGCGGGACACGGCGCTGCGCCGGCGGGTGCGGCATACGAGACTCCGAAGGGCCCGGTCCTCGAACGGTCCCGTCCCACCCGGGTGACCCTGCCCGGCCTGGGCGTGAGCGCGCCGATCATCGACCTCGATCTCAAGGCCGACCGGCGGATGGAGGTCCCCGGCAACGGGACCGACGCCGGATGGTTCACGAGCAGTCCCACCCCCGGCGAGCTCGGGCCGGCCGTCATCGCGGCCCACGTCACCCACCGCAGCAAGCCCGCGGTCTTCTTCAAGCTGAGCGGCATGCGCAAGGGCGACAAGATCCAGGTGGCGCGCGAGGACGGCACGACCGCGACGTTCGGCGTGACGAGCGTGGGGCAGTACCCCAAGGCGAAGTTCCCCACCGAGGAGGTCTACGGGCCGGTCGACCGCGCGGCCCTGCGCCTCATCACCTGTGGTGGCGTCCTCGACGGCGAGACCGGCAGCCACGTCGACAACGTCGTCGTCTACGCCGACCTCATCGGGTAGTCCCACCAGCACGACGGCGACGTCACGACGACTCGAGGAGCCGCCGTGACGTCGTCACTCCGTGACGCTGCGTCGCAGCGCGAGGGTCAGAGCCCGAAGGTCACCACCGACCCGCCGGCGGGGCAGACCGCGCACGTCGTGACGTACGCCTTGCCCGAGCGGATCGCGAGTCCGTAGGGCGCCGGCAGGTTGCCGGCGACGACCGTCGGCGACATGGAGCCGCGAGGCACCTTGACCAGCGACCCCATCGGGAGACCCGGGGTGAGGAGACCGGTCGTGGCGATCTGCACGGCATACAGCTGGTTGCCCTTGAACGCGAGGTCGGTGACGTTGGTCAGGCCGGTCGCATAGACCGTCGGCGTCGAGGAGTGGCGAGCGATCCGCCAGATCGTCGAACCGCCGACGGGGAACGGGAAGCCGGTGAGCTGGCTGACGTAGATCGCCCCGTCAGGACCGATGGCGACCGAGGTCGGCACCGCCTGCATGGGCATCATCCCGCCACCGGGGGCGGCGACCATCGTGTCGGGGAAGACCGCCACCGTCGAGGTGGCTCCCCAGGCACGCACGCGGTTCACGGCGTTCGCTCCCGCGTCCGCCACGAGGAACCCGCCCTTGTATGCCGCGAGGCCCACGGGGTTGGAGTCGACCTCGCCCTTGTCGGGGTTGGCCGTCGTCTCGTAGTCCCCGAGGTCGGAGAGCGTGAGCATGCCGCGGCCGAACTTGCCGATCTGGATGGTGTCGAGCTTCTGTCCGCCGGCGGGCAGGCTCGCGCGGACGGCCGGGTCGGCGCCCAGACCCATGCTCAGCGCGAACTTCTTCGAACCCATGACGAGGATGTCGGCGGGACCGATGGCGCCGCCGCCCTCCTTGGAGGCCAGGGAGGGCAGGCCGGTGAGCACCCGGCTCTGCGTCCCCCGGTGGACCTTGGTCACCGAGCCGCTGAGGCCGAAGCAGGTCTCGCCCTCGGGCCCGGCCATGCACGGCCCGGCGCCGCCGGTGCCTGCCTCGGCGATGTAGAGGTCGCCGTCGGGTGAGAAGGAGAGCTGCCGTGGGTTGTTGAGGCCGGTCGCGATGACGGTGCTGTGGCTGCCGTGGTGGCTGCCGTGGGCCGAGGCCGGCGGTGCAAGGACGACGAGGGTGGGCAGGGTGAGGGCGGCGACAGCGGTCGCTGCCCGGCGCAGTCTCAGGGACATGGGAGCTCCATCGTGTGAGGGCGCGGGCGAGGGCCACGAGGCCGTGGGAGGACTACCTGCCTCCGTGCTGTGAGATGGGCCCGCACGGTCCCGCGACCCGGCGACCCATGCCTCGACACTGGCCCGGCCCCCATGCCGGGTCAACGGCCCAGACGTGTCAGATCTCGGGGGGTCACGACGTTTCAGGACGCGGGTCCCCGCCTGCGAGGATGCGTGCATGCCCGACTACGGTCTCGACCTCGAGTTCGGCGTCTTCCCGAGCCCGGAAGCGGCGCGCCACCACGAGGTGCTCGAGCTCGCCCAGCTCGCCGACGTCCTCGGCCTCGAGCACGTGAGCATCCAGGACCACCCCTACCAGGCCAAGCACCTCGACACGTGGACGCTGCTGTCGGCCATCGGGGCCCGCACCAGCCAGGTACGGCTCTCGACGAACGTCGCCAACCTGCCGCTGCGACCGCCCGTCGTGCTCGCCAAGGCGGCCGCGAGCCTCGACGTGCTCACCGGGGGCCGGGCGGAGCTCGGCCTCGGGGCCGGTGCGTTCTGGGACGCCATCGAGGCGGCCGGTGGCGGACGCAAGTCACCCAAGGAGTCGGTCGACGCCCTCGTCGAGGCGATCACCATCCTGCGTGGCTTCTGGGCGGGGGAGCCCGGACGGCTCCGGGGTGAGCACTACTCCGACCACGGGCTGCGGCCCGGCCCGCGACCGGCGCACGACATCCCCATCTGGCTCGGCGCCTACAAGCCTCGGATGGTTCGGCTCACCGGTCAGCTCGCCGACGGCTGGGTGCCGAGCATGGGCTACGCCGACCCGGCCGACCTGCCCGACCTCAACGCGCGGCTCGACGAGGCCGCCGTCGCCGCCGGCCGTGCGCCACAGGACATCCGGCGCATCTACAACGTCTTCGGGCAGTTCGGCACCGGCTCGGGGCTCCTGCGCGGCACCCCGACCGACTGGGCCGAGCAGCTCACCGACCTCGCCGTGGGTGCCGGGATGAGCACCTTCATCGTCGGGACCGACGACCCCGACTTCCTGCGGCGGTTCGCCGAGGAGGTCGTCCCGCTGGCCCGCGAGCTCGTCGCGGCCGAGCGCGAGGGTGGGGAGAGTGCGCCCGCACCCGTGGACGCGGCGCCTGAGGCGGGCGGTGCCTCGCAGTCGCAGCGGACCGCAACCGTTGCGGCACAGGCCGACTCGGGCTTCACCGCGCAGCAGCTCGCCATCCCCGCACACCTCGTCGAGGTCCACGACTACCTGCGGGCCGAGCTCGACCAGGTCCGCGACATCGTCCGGCAGGTCCGTGCGGGCCACACGAGCGTCGGCTCGGCCCGGTCGGTCATCAACACGATGACGATGCGCCAGAACAACTGGACCCTCGGCGCCTACTGCGAGTCCTACTGCCGGATCGTCACCGGCCACCACACTAACGAGGACCGTGGCATGTTCCCCCACCTGCTGCGCTCCGACCCGGACCTCGCGCCGGTCATCACCCGCCTGCACGACGACCACGAGGTCATCGCCGGCCTGCTCGACGCGCTCGACCGCGCGCTCGTGGCCCTCGTCGGTGACCCCGGCTACGGCAGCGACGGCTCACGCGCCCTCGACGCCCTCTCCGATGCCGTCGACGAGCTCACCGAGTCGCTGCTCACGCACCTGTCCTACGAGGAGGAGGCGCTCCATGACGCCCTCGCCACCCACGGCTTCGGCTGAGCCCGCCGACGTCCCCGGCATCCCGCTCGACGCGGTCGAGTTCTACCGAGCGCTCGAGACCTCGAACTCGCGCGAGTGGTGGGCCGCCCACAAGGAGCGGTATGCCGTGAGCGTCCGTGAGCCGATGGCTCACCTCGGCGACGTGCTCACCGAGGAGTTCGGCGAGCCCAGGCTCTTCCGGCCCCACCGGGACGTCCGCTTCAGCAAGGACAAGAGGCCGTACAAGGACCACCAGGGCCTCTTCGTCCCGACCTCGGCCCGCATGGGCTGGTACGTCCAGGTCGGCGCCGACGGCCTCCGCACCGCCGGCGGGTTCTATGCCTCCGAGTCCGACCAGGTCGCCCGCTACCGCGCCAGCGTCACCGACGACGTCGCGGGCGCGCGGCTGCTGGCCATCCTCGAGGCGTTGTCCGACAGCGGTTTCGAGATCGGCGGCGACGTGCTCGCGACGCGACCACGCGGCATACCGGCTGACCATCCGCGACTGGAGCTGCTGCGCCACCGGACCCTCACCGCGACACGGGACCACGGCATCCCCGACTGGCTGGAGTCCGACGACGTCGCCGAACGGGTCCGCGCCGACTGGGTGGCGATGCGACCCCTGGTCGAGTGGTGCGACCAGTACGTCGGAGCCACCGAGAAGCCCGGACGTCGCTGATGGTCCGGCGGGCGAGAGCGAGCGACGTCGACGAGATCGCGGGGTCGCTGCCCGAGACCGAGCTCGGGATCTCGTGGGGGGACCGGCCGACCTGGAAGGTGCGCGGCAAGGGGTTCCTTCTCTACCGGATGCCGCACAGGACGGCGGTCGACCCCGAGACCGGGGAGATGTGGGACGACCTGCTCGTCGTGACGATGCCCGACATGGGCGCCAAGCAGGCGATCGTCGAGGCCGACAACCCGTTCTTCGACATCCCGCACTTCCGCAACCACACGGGCGTCCTCGTCCGGCTCTCGCGCCTCGGCGAGATCGACCGCGACGAGCTCGAGGAGGTCATCGTGGAGGCGTGGGCGGCCCGGGCTCCGGCAAAGCTCGTCCGCGAGCACCTCGGTCCTGAGACACTGGCCCCATGAGCGGCGACGGCACCGAGGAGTCGCCCTGGGAGCTCACCACGGCCCCCGGGACGTCGGCCTACACGATGTGGCGCGACGAGGCCGGCGACCCGCCCGCGCTCGTCTGCCAGGTCGGGTCCACGACGCTGAGGTACCACCTCGGTGCCGTCGAGGACCTCCACGCCTGGCTCGTCGAGCAGGGAGACTGGGTCGACCTCGGCGCCGCCGACGAGAAGAAGGACGCCAAGGACGGCACCATCGAGGCGTGGGGTCGCGCGGACGACAACCCGGTCGGTGGCTGGTACGGCCTGCGCAAGGGCTACCGCGGGCGGTTCGGGATGTACCTCCCGCCGCTGCTCGAGGAGCTCGGGCTCGTCGAGCTCGAGCACCACCCCCGCAACAACCGCGCCCGCGCGCTCTGAGCCGGGACGGTCCGTCATGCAGATGCCGAAGCACACCGACGAGGCGAAGGCGCACTTCCGCACCCTCGTGCCCGACGCGCCCGACGTCGAGGTCAGGCCGATGTTCGGTTCGGTGGGAGCCTTCGTGGGTGGCAACATGTTCGCCGGCCTGTTCGCCGAGTCGCTCGGGGTCAAGCTCGACGAGGAGGGGCTCGTGGAGCTGCGTGCCCTGCCCGGCAGCGGTCCCTTCGGACCGGCGGAGCGCCCGATGAACGGCTGGCTGTCGCTGCCCGCCGACATGTCCGACGCCGACGCCGCCGACTGGTTCGAGCGGGCCCGCGCGCACATCGCGACCCTGCCGCCCAAGGTCCGCAAGGGGCGCACACCGAAGACGTAGCCGCTCAAGGCTCCCCGGAGACGCCAGAGGGCGGGGTGCGCGTGATGCGCAGCCCCGCCCCGTGGTCGTGCCGGACGCTCAGCCCATGTGCACGGGCTCCGGGCCGTCGGTGGCCAGCTCCTCGTGCTTGACGCCGAGGAAGATCCAGATGACCGCGGAGGCCGCGAGCATGAGGAGCGAGCCGACGAGGAAGGCCTGCGTCGAGCCCTCGGTGAAGACCTGGAGGCGGGCGACCGCCTCCATCGCCTGCACCTGCTCGGGTGAGGGCGTGGGCCCACCGGCCGCCGCGGCCGCCGCGCCGGCACTGGCCAGCTCCGCGCCACGGTCGGTGAAGGTCTGGGTCGCCACCGTCGCCAGCACGGCGAGACCGAGCGCGCCACCGACCTGCTGCGCCGTGTTGAGGACGCCGGAGCCGATGCCCGACTCCTCGGGGCGGAGGTGGTGCACGGCGGTCAGGGTGACCGGGACGAAGGTGAGCCCCATGCCGAAGGCCATCATGACGACGAACGGCAGGATGTCGGCGACGTAGGTGCCCGTCACGGCCTGGACCGGGAACGTCGTGTCGTAGGGCAGCGTCGAGAAGCCGTAGAGCGCGCCCGCCGCGATGAGCGTGCCCGTGCCGGAGATGAAGCGCGGGTTGACCCGGTTGAGCAGGTTCGACGCGAGCCCGGCGCCGACGACGATGCCGACGGTGAACGGCAGGAAGGCGACACCGGCCTTGAGCGGGCTGTAGCCCATGACGTTCTGGATGTACTGGCTGAGGAAGTAGAACATCGCGAACATCGCGGCCGGGGCGAAGAACATCGCCACGAAGCTCGCGGCCCGGGTCCGGCTGGTGAAGATCCGGAAGGGCAGCAGCGGGTGCGCGACCCGTCGCTCGATGAGCCCGAAGACGACGAGCATCGCGACGCCGGCGGCGAGGCTGGCGAGGGTCAGGCCGTCGGTCCACCCCTCGGTGCCGGCGCGGGAGAGGCCGTAGACGACACCGAGCAGGCCAAGGGTGCCGGTGAGGGCGCCCGGCAGGTCGAGCTCACCGGGGTGGGACTCGGACTCGTTGAGGAAGCGCGGGGCGAGGAACGCCGCGGCGAGCCCGATCGGGAAGTTGATGAGGAAGGTGAGGCGCCATCCGTCGATCGCGGTGCCGAGGATCTCGGGGGAGGTGCCGGTGAGCCAGCCCCCGAGGATGAGGCCGACGGCTGCGCCGGCACCCGACATCGCGGCATACACGGCGAAGGCACGGTTGCGCGCCGGCCCGGCCGGGAAGGTCGTCGTGATGAGCGCGAGGGCGGCCGGTGACGCGAGGGCGGCACCCAGACCCTGCAGGCCACGGGAGGCGAGGAGCAGCGGCTCGCTCGTCGCGAACCCGCCGAGCAGCGAGGCGACGCCGAACACGACGAGCCCGACCATGAAGACCCGGCGACGACCGTAGAGGTCACCGAGGCGGCCACCGAGGAGCAGCAGGCTGCCGAACGCCAGCGCGTAGCCGGTGACGACCCACGTGAGGTTGGCCTGGCTGATCTCGAGGTCGTGCTGGATGTAGGGCAGGGCGATGTTGGCGATGGTCCCGTCGAGGACGATCATGAGCTGGGCGATCGAGATGAGCACGAGTGCCCAGGTGAGGTTGAGCTCGCGTGGTGGCTTCGCGACGTCTGCCGCGGGTTCGTCGAGGGGTCGTACGTCGGTCATGCGTGGTCCTTGTCCTGGGGCTGGGCTGACGTGTGGGTGGCGTGACAGGCCGGGAGGACGACCTGGTCGATGAGCGCGGCGATGGTCGCCTTGCTGGGGGGTTCGCCGAGCAGGTGGGTGCGGTGCAGCACCATCCCGGCCAGGGCGGGGGCGATGAGGTCGAGGTCGACGTCGTCGCCGATCTCGCCGCGCTCGCGGGCCCGCTCGAAGACGGCACGGCCGGCTGCGACCTTGGGGCCGATGAAGTCGCGCCGGAACGCGGTGGCGAACTCGGGGTCGATGTTGACCGCGGTGATGACCGAGGCGAGCACGCTCATCGCGCGCTCATCGGTCACGCCACCGGCCCCGCAGTGCATCTGCAGCAGGTCCTCGCGCAGGCTGCCCGTGTCGGGCGCCGTCGTCGGGCCCTTCTGGGCGAGCACGGCGTCGATGACGAGTGCGGACTTGCTGCTCCACCGCCGGTAGAGCGTGGCCTTGGACGCCTTGGCCGCGGCAGCGACCGCGTCCATGGTCAACCTGTCGTAGCCCACCTCGGCGAGGACGTCGAGCGTCGCGTGCAGGATCTCCTGCTCGCGCTCGCCCTCGACGCGGGGGCGGGGATGGGTCTCGGGCGTCATGTGGTGGGTCGACCTCCGGCGGTGATGGAACGATGTCGTTCCAAACGATAGAACGAAACGGTTTCGTTTCGCAAGCGGGTTGTGGCGGTGGCGGTCTGGCGGGGGCGCCGCAGCGAAACCGCAGCGACTTCGCAGCGCGGCCGGGAAGCCTGAGTGGAGAGCACCGGCCGCTGGGACCGGTCCGACGAGAAGGTGGTGACCACCGCGGCGACGACGTCCTGACGCCTGGCCCTCACGGGTCAGGGCCGACACCCCCCACAGGGGGAGGCCTCCCCGGCTCCTCCTGATGACAGCCATGCCCTCCATGGATAGCCTCGCGGTGTGGTCACACCACCGGCACAGGACATCCAGGAGCGCGGCCCCGACACGGGCTCGCGGCCCGAGCTGGGTGCGTGCGTGCTCGGGATGGTGCGCCTCGTCCGGGGCACGCAGGACGTCCCGCTCACCCCGTCGGAGCGCGCGCTCGTCGCCGGTCTGGCCGTCGCGGAGCACCGGGTGGTCACGGTCGACGCCCTCGCCGAGTGGATCTGGGGCGGCCGGTCGCACGCCTCGCCCCGCAACCGGGTGCAGGCGGTCGTGTCCGGTCTGCGCCGCAAGGTGGTCCCGGCACCGCTCATCGTCACCCACGAGGCCGGCTACCGCCTCGACGACGCCGTCTGGACCGACCTCGGTCACCGCGCCTCCCTCACGCGGCGCGCGCTCAGCCTCGACCCGGCCAGTGCCGAGAAGCACGCCCTGCTCCACGAGGCCGAGTCGCTCAACCTCGGTGCCGCCCTCGGCGGGGTCACCGACAGCCCCGACGTCGAGGCGCGTCGTCGCAGGATCGACGAGGAGAGCCTCGAGGTCACCCTCCAGCGGATCGAGGCCGACCTCGAGACCGGTCACCTCGACGGGGTGGCCAGCGCACTGGCTCACCTCAGCGAGAGCCACCCGTTCCACGAGCAGGTGCACGCGCTCCTCATGCGCGCCCTCGTCCGGGTCGGCCGCCAGGCCGAGGCGCTGAGCGTCTACCGCGACGTCCACACCCGGCTCGACGAGGACCTCGGCGTGCGACCCGGCCCGATCCTCGCGGCCGCCCACCACGAGGTCCTCACCTTCGACAAGCCGGTCGCCTCCACGCCCACGAGGTCGTCCCCCCCCTCGACCTCGCCCGCCGGACCGACCGACGACGCCGCGCGCGTCACCGACCCGGCCGCGCCCACGACCTCCTCACCGGACCCTGCCCCGGCGACCTCGTCC
This sequence comes from Knoellia locipacati, assembly GCF_007992835.1. Classification (GTDB taxonomy): domain Bacteria; phylum Actinomycetota; class Actinomycetes; order Actinomycetales; family Dermatophilaceae; genus Knoellia; species Knoellia locipacati. The sequence goes on along the minus strand of NZ_BKBA01000003.1, from coordinate 819,040 downwards.
GCGCCGGTGGCCCTGCGACAGATCCCCGCCCCCCGCACCGCTCCTCGTAGCGTGGCCCACCTCGTCGGGCGCGAGTCCGAGCTCGAACGCCTCGTCGCCGCCGCCACGCGACCGACCGGCACCGCCCCCGTCGTCGCCGTCACCGGGCTCGGCGGCATGGGCAAGACGACCCTCGCGGTCGAGGCCGCCCACCGGCTGCGCGACGACTTCCCCGACGGCACCCTCTATCTCCACCTCGACAGCGAGACCGGCCGGGCCGGGGTGTCGAGCGTCCTCGCCCACTTCCTCCAGCTGCTCGGTGTGCCGGCCGACGTCCTGCCGACGAGCCACGACGCCCGGGTGGCGATGTACCGCTCGATCCTCGACACCAAGCGCCTCCTCGTCGTCCTCGACGACATCGGCCCGGGGGTCGACGTCCGCGACCTCCTGCCCACGCGCGCACCGTCGGCGGCGATCCTCACGAGCCGGCTGCCGCTCACCGAGTGCGAGCCCACCCTCCGAATCGTCGTCACCGCACTGGGTGACCGCGAGAGCGCCCAGCTGCTCGGCGGTCTCGTCGGCGACGACCGGGTCGAGGGTGAGGCCGACGGTCTGCGCCAGCTCGCGCAGGCGTGCCTGGGCCTGCCGCTCCTGCTGCGCATCACGGCTCAGCGGGTCGCCTCCCGTCCCGACCTCACGCTGCGCCGGGCGGCGTCGTCGCTGAGCAGCGAGATCCGTGGGCAGTCCGACGGCGAGCAGTCGGACCGGGCGATCTATGCCGGTCTCGGCCTGGCCGAGGCGCCCCTGAGCGACGCCGCGCGCGAGGTGCTCGGGCGCTTCGCCGGGCTGCCGTTCCGCGCCGCGAGCCGCTGGCTGCTCGCGTCCCTCGTCCACGGCACGGGTGAGGGCAGCCCCCGCGACGGTGACGCTGCCGTCGACGAGCTCCACGCGGCATACCTGCTCGAGACGGAGTCCCGCGAGGGCCTCTCGACGCAGTTCGTCCTGCACGACCTCGTCCGCCTGTATGCCGTGCAGTCCGAGACGCCGGCCGACGTCACCGACGACGTCGGTCGCGTCGCGAGGACGCTGCTGCGCACGGCGCTCCCGCAGGCGCAGGGCTACCCCGTGCAGTTCCTCCCGCTCCCGCCCTGCCCCGACGGCAGGCGCCTGCCGCGCTCGAGCGGTCGGGTCGACCCCGAGGAGGCGCTCGCGTTCCTCCGCACCGAGCAGGACACCTTCCTGCTGTGCGCACGGGCGGTGGCCGCCACCGACGCCGCGACGGCCTGGCGCCTCATGGTCGTCCTCGGCCAGCACGCCCAGAACGGCCTCGAGCTCGAGCGCTGGTTCGCCGTCGTCGAGACGGTCCGCGAGCACCTCGACGCCGACCTCGTCGACGACCGGCGGGGCCTGGCCCACCTCGACCTCGTCGAGGCCCACCTGCGTCACGAGTCGGCCCACTCACGGCTCGCGGCCACCCTCGCGACCCACGCCCGGCGCACGATGCTCCTCGACGGTGACGTCGACGGGGCGGTCGTCGCCGCGGTGGTGCTCGGTCGGGCGCACCGCGCCAACGGCGAGCGGGCCGCCGCCGAGGAGGCGCTCGAGTGGGCGACCCGGAGCAGCGGCGAGGACCTCGACGGCGTCGTCCGCGCCTACGTCGCCCTCGCCTGGGGCAGCCTGCTCGACGACTACGACGTCCTCGAGGCCGGGCGCGAGCACCTCTTCGAGGCGACGCGGCTCTTCGGTGAGGTGGAGGACTGGTCGGGGTCGGCCACCGCGCTCTTCGCGCTCGCCCGCATCCACCGTCGGCTCGGCGAGTACGCCGCCGGCCTCCCGCTCTGCGACGCGGCGATGGACCTCTTCACCCGGCTCGGCGACGTCAACGGCCTCACCGCGGTCATCGACACCCGGGCCGACATCCTCGTGCAGATGGGCGAGCCGATGCAGGCGCTGCCGGGCGCCGTCCAGGCCGTCGAGCAGGCGGCGATCCGTCACGACGACTTCATGCTGCACCGCGCGCAGCGCACCCTCGGCCGGGCCCACGCCGCCCTCGGCCGGCTCGTCGAGAGCGAGGCGGTGCTGCGCGACAGCATCGCCGGGTTCGAGAGGCTCGACCGACCGTTGAGCCGGGCGGCCAGCCTGCGAGACCTCGGGCGGGTGCTCCAGCTCCAGGGCCGGCTCGGTGAGGCCATCGAGGTGCTCGAGTCCGAGCGCGACTGCCTCCTGCGATCCGGGCTCACCGACAACGCCGAGCTCGACGGCATCCTCGCCCGTCTCGACGCGAAGGTGAGGGCGCAGGGCGGGTACGCCCCACGGGACGTGCACGATGGCCGCGGGGGATCCGGCGTCGCCTGACGCCCACGGGCGCCGAACCGCAGCCGATCCGCAGCGGGTTCGCAGCACGCGTTGGAAGCCTCCGGCCAGAGGCCGATGCGGCCCCACCCCCAGGGAGAGGACAACCCCCATGAGCACCCTTCGACGTGGCGCGGCCGTGGCCGTCGCCACTGTGGCCGCCGCGGTGTCCGTCGGCCTGGCCGGCGGCCCTGCCGCCGGCGCACCCGCTGGTGCGCCCGCCGGTGCGCCTGCCGGTGCAGCCGCCGGGGTCACGGCGCTGCCGGTCGTCGACCACGAGCGTCTCCTGCTCGCCGCCCAGCTCGACCCGAGCAAGCCCGACCGCGGGCTGACCTCGGGCGCGGAGGCGTCGGTGAAGACGGTCAAGGCGGCGCTGCGGGCCAAGGGGCTGCTCGCGTCGAGCGACACCGACGGCCACTTCGGCCGCGCCACCATGGACGCCTGGCGCGCCTGGGAGAACAGTGTGCACACGACGGCGAACCCGTGGTCGACCAACGGGCTGCCGAGCCTGTTCGAGCTCGGCAAGCTCGCCCCCAACAGGTTCACCCTCTCGAACGAGGTCGACCAGGGCTCGTGGGTCACCGAGGACGGTGAGGCCGTCAACGAACGGACGAGGGCGATGTTCCGCAGGGCCGAGGCGCTGAGCAGCAACATGACGATCACCCAGGGGCGCGGCGGAGCGGACGCGTCCGTGGGCACCCACATGGGTGGCGGGGTCATCGACATCCGGGTCAATGACGCACCGTCGCAGACGAGCGCGCGGCTGGCGGCGCTGCGCAAGGTCGGGTTCGCGGCCTGGTTCCGCAACTGGAGCGGCAACGAGCACATCCACGCGATCGCCGTCGGCGACCCGTGGGTGGCCTACGGCTCGCACCGCAGCCTCTGCCAGATCTACCAGTTCCGCTTCGGAGGTGAGGGCGGCTCGTGCAGCGACTCGACCGCCGGCGCCGACCGCCCGCTCGTGTGGTGGGAGCAGTACCAGCGCTCCCTCTGACGCGTCCGCCTCACTCGCGCGAGGTGTGTCCCATGAAGTGCTTGCCGTCCTTGGTGGGGCCGTCGCTGTCCCACGCGTAGGTGTAGCGGCGGATCTCGTCGCCCTCGACGTTGCCCTCGACGCTCGTGACGACCTTGGTCGTGGTGTTGACGGCGGTGACGACGCCGACGTGGCCCGTGGCCGTGCCGTTGTCGACCCCAGCGGTGCCCGCGCCGTTCTGCCAGACGAGGACGTCGCCGGGCTTGGGCAGCAGGCTCACCGAGAATCGGTGGTAGGGCGTCCTGGACTCCGTGCGCCACGCCTGGGAGCGCATGTAGTAGGTGGGGATCCGCGGGTATGCCGTGGGTGCCGGGGTGTTGGCGCCCGTCCAGGTCCGCGCGACGAAGTAGCCGCACCAGTCGAGCCCGTTGTAGCCGTTGAGGACGTTGCTGTTGGTGTTGCTGCCGCCCCACGACAGGAGGTTGCGGTTGCTGCTGGGCTGGGTGCTCGTGCGCACCGTGCCCGCAGCGTCCTTGAACTTCAGGTCGGCGGCGAGCAGGGAGTTCGCCCGGTCGACCGTGTCCTGCCGCAGCGTCGACAGGGCCGAGGCGGCGCCCTGGACGGTGGTGCTCGCGGTGCCGTCGGCGGCGTTCTGCTGCGCCTGCGCGGTGGGGACCGCGGCGACGAGCCCGGCGGTCGTGGCCGCGGCGGCGAGTGCGGCGATGGTGCGTGCCTTCATGTCAGCCCTCCCTGTCGTGGGTGCGGGCGCGGTGCCCACGACAGGCACGGTGCTCGTCGGCGCTGCGAAACCGCTGCGATTCCGCTCCGGGAGGCGCTGGTCAGTGGCGTGGCTCGCGGATCGAGGTCCGCACCGAGAACAGCTCGGGGAAGAAGGTGAGGTCCAGGGCCCGCTGGAGGAAGCCGACCCCGCTCGAGCCGCCGGTCCCGGTCTTCATCCCGATGACCCGCTGGACGGTCTTGAGGTGGCGGAAGCGCCACAGCTGGAAGTTGTCCTCGAGGTCGACGAGCTCCTCGCACGCCTCGTAGAGGTCCCAGTGCTGCTCGGCGTCCTCGTAGATCTCGGTGAGCACGGCGACGAGCTCGTCGTTCGGGACGTGGGCGACGCTCACGTCGCGCTCGAGGATCGACTGCGGCACGGCATACCCGCGTCGGGAGAGGTAGCGCAGGAACTCGTCGTAGATGCTCGGCGCCTCGAGCAGCTCCTCGAGGATCGCGTGGGCGGCGGGGTCGGCCTCGTGGACCTTGAGCATGCCGCGGTGCTTGTTGCCGAGCATGAACTCCACGGCGCGGTACTGCCACGACTGGAAGCCCGAGGCGTGGCCGAGGTAGCCGCGGAACTGGCTGTACTCCGTCGGGGTGAGCGTCGCCAGGACGGACCACTGGTCGGTGAGGGTGCGCTGGATGTGCTTGACGCGGGCGATCCGCTTGAGCGCGATCCGCATCTCGTCCTGTGCGAGCAGCGCTGCGGCAGAACGCAGCTCGTGCAGGACGAGCTTGAGCCAGAGCTCCGACGTCTGGTGCTGGATGATGAAGAGCAGCTCGTCGTGGTGCTCGGGGTCGCTCACCGGGTGCTGGGCGCTGAGCAGCTCGTCGAGCGAGAGGTAGGAGCCGTAGCTCATCTCGCGGCTGAAGTCGGTGTGGATGCCCGACTCGATCGGCCGGGTGTTGCCCGCGGAGGTCTCGCTCATGCCGCTCACCCTAGAGCCCGCGGCAGGGTCCTCAGATGCGGCGGAAGAGGGCGGCGAGGGCCTGGCCGCCGCCGATGCACATCGTCACGACGCCGGTCTCGAGGTCGCGCCGGTGGAGGTCCTTGGCGACGCGCAGCGAGAGGATCGCGCCCGTGGCGCCGACGGGGTGGCCCAGGGCGATCGCCCCGCCGTAGGGGTTGACCCGCTCGGGGTCGAGCTTGGCGTCGCGCACGACGGCGACGGCCTGCGCCGCGAACGCCTCGTTGACCTCGTAGGTGTCGACGTCGTCGGGTGCCAGCCCGGTCTGCTCGAAGAGCTTCTCGAGGGCGATGACCGGGGCGTAGCCCATGAGCTCGGGCTCCATCGCACCCGTCGTCACGGCCTCGAGCGTCACGAGACCGCTGAGACCGCGCTCCGCCGCGACCGACTCACGGGCGAGCACCACGGCGGCGGCGCCGTCGTTGATGCCGGAGGCGTTGCCGGCGGTGACCGTGCCGTCCTTGGCGAAGACGGCACGCAGCCCGGCGAGGGCCTCGAGCGTCGTGCCCGGCTTGGGGTGCTCGTCCTCGGTGGCGGTGAACGGCTTGCGACCGCCGACCTCGACCGCGGTGATCTCCTCGGCGAACGCGGCCCGGCCGGCCTCGCTCGTGGCCCGCTGCTGGCTGCGCAGGGCGAACTCGTCCTGCTCCTCACGGCTCACGCCGTACTTCGCGGCGACGTTCTCGGCGGTGACCCCCATGTGGATGCCGTGGAACGGATCGGTGAGCATCATGACCGTGCCGTCGACGAGCTCACGGTTGCCGAGGCGGTAGCCCGCGCGGGCACCGAAGTCGTAGAACGGCATACGGCTCATCGACTCGTCGCCGCCCGCGAGCGCGAGGTCGACGCCTCCCCAGCGCATCTGCATCGCTGCCGACCAGATCGCCTGGAGTCCCGATCCGCAGAGCCGGTTGACCGTGTATGCCGGTGCCGACCTCGGGAGCCCGGCCGCCAGGGCCACGCGTCGCGCGTTGTAGGCGTCGGGACCGACCTGGCCGATGCAGCCCATGACGACCTCGTCGATGTCCTCGGCGGCCACACCCGCGCGGACCAGGGCCTCGCGCGCGGCCGTCGCTCCCAGCTCGTGGGCGGGGACGTCCTTGAACATCCCGCCGAAGCTGCCGACGGGGGTGCGGGCGCCGTCGACGAGGACGATCTTCTCTGCGGTGGAGTCGGTCATGGGGCCATCGTAGGAAGGCGTCCCGGTGGGGGACAGGGCTGTGGGGTGTGACGTGGGCGGGACCTAGGGTTGCCCGGTGACCCGCACCGCCAGCCCCGACCGTCCGCTCGCCGCCCTGTGGCAGCGGCACCGCCGCTACCGGGGCCGCCTCGTCGCCGCCGTGGCGATGTCGACGGTCAACAAGGTCGCCGACGTCGTGCCCGAGCTGCTCATCGGTGCCGCCGTCGACGTCGTCGTGCGGGGTCAGGACTCCTTCGTCGGCGCGGTGCTCGGCGTCGAGTCGCGCTACTCCCAGCTGGCGTGGCTGGCGGTCATCAACGTCGTCGTCTGGGTCATCGAGTCGGTCTCGCAGTACGTCGCCGACGTCCTCTGGCGAGGTCTGGCCCAGGGCGTCGAGCACGACCTGCGGGTCGAGGCGTACGACCACGCCCAGCACCTCGACATGTCGTGGCACGAGGGCCGGGCCAGCGGCACGACCCTGGCCACGCTCAACGACGACGTCAACCAGCTCGAGAGGTTCCTCGACGTCGGGGCCGCGGCCATCCTCCAGACGGCGCTCAACGTCGTGCTCGTCGGTGCCGTCTTCGCGGCGTCGAGTGTCCAGCTCTTCGTCCTCGCGTTCCTGCCCATCCCGGTGGTCATCGCCGGCTCGCTCGTCTTCCAGCGGCGACTCGAGCCGCTCTATGCCAGGGTGCGTGAGACGGTCGCGGACCTCTCGGGTGCCCTCAGCGCCAACCTCGCCGGCATCTCGACGATCAAGGCGTTCACCGCCGAGGCGCGCGAGCGGGACCGGATCGCGGCGCTGTCCACGGCATACCGGCAGGCCAACGTCGACGCGATCCGCTCGAGCGCGGCGTTCGTCCCGCTCGTCCGGATGGCGATCCTCGCCGGGTTCACCTGCACCCTCCTCTTCGGCGGGTGGGCGACGCTGCGCGGTGACCTCGAGGTCGGGCTGTACTCGGTCCTCGTCTTCATGACGCAGCGGCTGCTCTGGCCGCTCACCGAGGTGGCGACCGTGCTCGACCTCTACCAACGCGGTCGCGCCTCCGCCGGCCGGATCCTGCGCCTGCTCGACGAGCCGGTCACCGTCCCTGCAGGGACCGACGCCCTGCGGCGACCCGTGCGCGGTGTGGTCGAGCTGCGTGGGGTGCGCGCGGGCTACGGCGAGGGGCCGACGGTCCTGCACGGGCTCGACATGGTCATCCCCGCCGGCGAGACCCACGCGATCGTCGGCTCGACCGGCTCGGGCAAGTCCACCCTGTTGCGCCTCGTGCTCCGCTTCGACGACCCGCGCGAGGGCGCGGTGCTCCTCGATGGGCGCGACGTGCGCGAGCTCGACTGGGACTCGCTGCGCGGCTCGATGGGCTACGTCGCCCAGGACGTCTACATCTTCTCGGGCTCGATCGCCGACAACATCGCCTACGGGCGCCCGGAGGCGAGCCGCGCGGAGGTCCGCGAGGCGGCGGTCGCCGCTGCGGCCGTCGACTTCATCGAGGCCCTGCCCGACGGGTTCGACTCCCTGCTGGGCGAGCGCGGCGTCAACCTCTCCGGCGGGCAGCGGCAGCGCATCGCCCTCGCCCGGGCCCTGCTGCGTGACCCCGCCGTGCTCGTGCTCGACGAGGCGACGAGCGCGGTCGACAACGAGACCGAGGCGGCCATCCAGGCGTCGCTGCGCCGGGCCACGGTCGACCGCACGGCGATCGTCGTCGCCCACCGGCTCTCGACCGTCCGGCACGCGCACCGCATCTGGGTCCTCGACGCCGGCCGGGTGGCCGAGGCCGGGACGCACGACGAGCTCCTGGGCGCGGGTGGCACCTATGCCGCGCTGTGGAAGGTGCAGACCGGCGAGCTGTGAGCGGATGTGCTGGACTTCGGGCATGGAGTCCACCGCAGTCGTCCTCGTCGCCCACGGCACCCGCGACGCCCGGGGAGCAGAGACCGTGCGGCGCCTGGCCGGCCGGGTCGCCGAGGCGCTGCCGAGCCGCGAGGTGGCGCTGGCCTACGTCGACGTCCAGTCGCCCCTCGTCGGTGAGGTGCTCGACGACGTCATGACCCGGCACGCGTCGGTGGCCGTCGTCCCGATGCTGCTGAGCCGCGGGTTCCACGTCGACGTCGACATCGCCGACGCGGTCGCCGCCCACCCGGGATCGCACGCCGTGGCCCAGCTCGGCCCGGACCCTCTGCTCGCCGCCCTGCTCGTCGAGCGCCTCCGGTCGGCCGGGATCCCGGAGCAGGCCCACGTCGTCCTCGCGGCCGCCGGCTCGAGCCGGGCCGAGGCGGCCGAGGACGTCGAGGTCGCCGCCGAGCAGCTCGACCAGGAGTGGGCCGGGCCCGTGAGCGTCGCCTACGCCACCGGGACCGAGCCGTCGGTGCCGGATGCGGTCGCCGCGGCCCGCGCGGACGGCGCCACGTCGGTGGCTGTGGCGTCCTACCTGCTCGCCGAGGGCTTCTTCCACGACCGCCTGTCCGACGCGGGCGCCGACGTCGTCACGGCACCGCTCGCGGCGAGCCCCGCGGGCGAGGACGCCGTCCTCGCGGTCGTGCTCACCCGCCTCTCCGCCGGCTGACACCTCAGGTCCTCGTCGGGCGTCGGACACCTATAGGTGTCCATGTCGGACACTTATAGGTGTCCGACGTACCTCGACCCCCCACTGCATTACTGCCTCTCAGCGGGCTCAGGCGCTCGGGAGGTCGTGGGCCGTCGCGTGGTGCGGCTCGTAGAGCATCATGTCGTCGGCGCCGGGCACGGCCATGAACACGACGATACCGAAACCCCGGTCGACGGGGTCGGTCGTGAACACCGCACCCCGCGACTGCAGCTCGTCCATCGTCGCCACGAGGTCGTCGCACAGCAGCGAGATGGAGTGGTGCCTCGGGGCGTGGTCGCCGCCCTCGCCGGTCGTCGGGTGCACACCGAGCTCGCTCGGTCCGGAGCGGAAGATCGGCCACTCCTGCTCGCCGTCCGCGACCTCGTCGGCAGCCGACGGCCACCGCAGGACGTCGCGGAAGAAGGCCCGTGTCGCCACGGCGTCGTCCGAGTAGACCAGGGTGTGGACCGCGGTGATCATGCCTCCACGCTAGGCCTGCGACGACAGCCGCAACAGGCCCATCGGGGGCACTCCCTCAGGTCGTGATGTCGCGGTGCCAGGACTCCGTCTTGTATGCCGTGACCCACCCCATCGAGTCGTACAGACCGTCCGCGCCCGTCGGGGAGTCGGCGTCGACCTCGAGCCCGACACGGTTGTGGCCACGCGTGGCCGCATCGGCGATGACGGTGTGCAGCAGCGCCTTCGCGACACCGCGACCACGCGAGAGCCGGTGGACGCCGATGTAGTCGACGTAGCTGCCGTAGGCACCGGACGAGTCCGGCGGGAGGATCGTCGCGACGAGCGCGCCACCGGGGACGGTCTCGCCGTCGACGTCGAGCTCGGCGATCCACCAGTGGTCCCACCGGTGGCCCGGGTCCTCGCGCAGCCGCGAGAGGAACTCGGGGAAGGACTCCCGATAGCTGTTGAAGTGGTCGGCGAAGGACTCCTCGAGCATCCGGTGCACCGTCTGCAGGTCGGCTGCGACGGGCAGCCCGTTGTCGTGCTTGGCCACGCGCCGGATCGTCACGCCCTCGCGCGGACCGGGCAGGACGCCCTCCTCGCCCTCGGCAGCGGTGACGGGACGGGACATCTGCAGCCAGGTCCGGGTCTGGCGGTAGCCCGCTGCCGCCAGCCAGCGGCGCTGGCGCTCGTCGTCGGCATAGGCGCCCGAGTCGAGCTGGGTGCCGTCGAGCTCACGGCCGGAGGCGATGACCCGCCCCGCCTCCTCGCTCCAGGCGAACAGCGAGGTGGCCAGCGCGTCGGCCTCGTCCTCGGTCAGCCCCTCCACGGCGACGGTGACCTCGACGAGGGTCCGGCCGCCCGCACGGTCGTGGATCGACGCCCAGCCGATGACCGTCCCGGTGGCGTCGGTGACGAGGGCCTGGTGACGGGTCCACGACCCGGTGCCGGCGACGGTGCTCTCCACCGTGTCGACGTCCACCGAGCCCGAGCCCTTGGCCATCCGCTGGTGTGCCTCCGCCAGTGACACCAGGGCCGTGACGTCCTCACGCGCGGGGACGCGCGCGACCCAGCCGGACGGCATACCCTCCAGATCCGGGAGACCGGACTGGTGTGGCGGGATCCCGGTCTCGGACAACGGATCTGGCGTCTGCGACGTCATGCGATGGGTCCTCCGGACTCCACGATCTGGACAAGGTCGGCGATCGAGTCCATCACGGCGGTGGGGCGATAGGGAAACAGCTCGACGTCGGCGGGCCTGGTTGACCCGGTGAGGACGAGCACGGTGCGCAGGCCCGCCTCGAGACCGGAGACGACGTCGGTGTCCATCCGGTCGCCGATCATCACCGTGGTCTCGGAGTGCGCCTCGAGCCGGTTGAGGGCGCTGCGCATCATGAGCGGGTTGGGCTTGCCGACGTAGTAGGGCTGACGACCGGTCGCAGCCGAGATGAGCGCGGCGACCGACCCGGTGGCGGGCAGCGTGCCCTCGGTCGACGGCCCGGAGACGTCGGGGTTGGTCGCGATGAACCGGGCGCCCTTCTCGATGAGCCGGATCGCCTGGGTGATCTGCTCGAACGAGTAGGTGCGGGTCTCGCCGAGCACGACGTAGTCGGGCTTGCGGCTCGTGAGGATGTAGCCGACGTCGTGCAGCGCCGTGGTGAGTCCGGCTTCGCCGACGACGTATGCCGTGCCCTGCGGTCGTTGGTCGGCGAGGAACTGCGCCGTCGCCATCGCCGAGGTCCAGATCGACTCCTCGGGCACGTCGATGCCGCTGGCGAGCAGGCGGGCCCGCAGGTCGCGTGCGGTGTAGATCGAGTTGTTGGTGAGCACGAGGAAGGGGCGGCCGGCGGACTTGAGCGCCTCGATGAACTCGGTGGCGCCGGGGATGGCGTGCTCCTCGTGGACGAGGACGCCGTCCATGTCGGTCAGCCACGTCTCGATCGGCTGGTGCTCGCTCATCGGGGGTCCTCTGTCATTCCGCCATTGTGGTGCCTACGGTGGAGCCATGGCGGAAGCACAGGCATCGAGGACCGAATCCGACACGATGGGCTCGGTCGAGGTACCGGCCGACGCGTACTGGGGAGCGCAGACGCAGCGCAGCATCGAGAACTTCGACATCGGGCGCGACACGTTCGTGTGGGGTCGTCCGATGATCCGGGCCCTCGGCATCCTCAAGAAGGCTGCGGCGCAGGCCAACGGCGAGCTCGGTGAGCTCCCCGCCGACGTCGCGGACCTCGTCGTGCGGGCGGCCGACGACGTCATCTCGGGCTCGCTCGACGCGCACTTCCCGCTCGTCGTCTTCCAGACCGGCTCGGGCACGCAGTCCAACATGAACGCCAACGAGGTCGTGTCGAACCGCGCCATCGAGCTGGCCGGCGGCGAGCGCGGGTCCAAGACCCCGGTCCACCCCAACGACCACGTCAACCGCGGCCAGTCGAGCAACGACACCTTCCCGACGGCCATGCACATCGCCGTCGTCCTCGAGGTCGTCGAGCGTCTCGAGCCGGCCGTCGCGGAGCTGCGCGAGGTCCTCGACGGCAAGCGGACGGCATACAAGGACGTCGTCATGGTGGGCCGCACCCACCTGCAGGACGCGACCCCGGTGACGCTCGGCCAGGTCTTCGGTGGCTGGGTCGCGCAGCTCGACGACGCGATGCTCGCCCTGTCGTATGCCGTGGAGGCCACCCGGGCGCTCGCCATCGGTGGCACCGCCGTCGGGACCGGGCTCAACGCGCACCCGAGGTTCGGTGCCCTCGCGGCCGAGAAGATCGCGGCCGAGACGGGTCAGGCGTTCCGGCAGGCGCCCGACCTCTTCGCGGCGCTGTCGGCGCACGACGCGCTCGTCGGGGTGAGCGCCGGGCTGCGCACCCTCGGCGGGGTGCTCATGAAGCTCGCCAACGACGTCCGCTGGTACGCGTCGGGGCCGCGCAACGGCCTCGGCGAGCTGCGGATCCCCGAGAACGAGCCGGGCAGCTCGATCATGCCGGGCAAGGTCAACCCGACCCAGGCCGAGGCGCTCACCATGGTCGCGACCCGCGTCTTCGGCAACGACGCGACGGTGGCGTTCGCCGGGTCGCAGGGCAACTTCCAGCTCAACGTCTACAAGCCCGTCATGGCGCACGCGGTGCTCGAGTCGACCCGGCTGCTCGCCGACGGGTGCCGGTCGTTCACCGAGCACTGTGCCCGCGGGATCGAGCCCAACACCGAGCGGATCGAGGCCAACCTCGAGAGCAACCTCATGCTCGTCACCGCCCTCAACCGCCACATCGGCTACGACAAGGCGGCAGCCATCGCCAAGAGCGCCCACAAGCAGGGGCTGTCGCTGCGCGAGGCCGCGCTGGCGTCGGGGCACGTCACCGGCGAGCAGTTCGACGAGTGGGTCGTCCCCGAGGACATGACCCACAGCTGAGTCAGGGGCGTTCGAGCGTCCACCGGATGGCGGGCGGCCGGACCGCGGCGCACACCGGCCCGCCCCGGGGGTCGACGAGCGACAGCCGTCCGACGAGCACGTCGTCCTCAGCCGCATCGAGCAGGTCCGCCGGGTCGAGCACGCCGAGCATGAGCTTGGCCCGTCGGACCGTGTCGACGTCGCCCGGGTCGCGGCCCGCGTGCCCCCAGCAGAGATAGAGGAACCGGTCGCCGCGCCGCCCCTGCACCCACGGACCGCGCAGGTCCACCCCGTCGGAGGTGACGACGACGTCGAGCGAGACGTCGAACGCCATCGAAGACCCCTCGACCGGCCGCGGGTCCACGACGACCCTGCCGCGCTGCATCCCGACGAGCAGCCCCCGCCCACCCAGCACGGGTGGTGGGAGCGGCTCCCCGACGATGCGCACGTCCACGACGCCATCGTGGCAGCCCGTGCGCACCCCCGCCGCGGGATGTCGCAAACGGCCGTCGCGTCCCGCCGCCCGGTCCTACCCTCGAAAGATGGCTGATGCGGACCTCAACATGAACGCCATCGTCCACGCCGCCGTCCGGCGTGACCTCGCCCGGATGGAGACCGCGCTGCGCGCGTTCCCCGCCGGGGACCAGCAGCGGGCGCGAGCCCTGCAGCGCGCCTGGTCGACCCTGTGGAACCAGCTGCACCACCACCACGTCGGGGAGGACACCCACGTCTTCCCCTACGTGCGCAGCCTCGGCCCCGCCGTCCTCGACCCCGCGCTCGTCGACGCGATGGAGGCCGAGCACGAGGCGATGAGCTCGTCCATGCAGGGCGCCACCGCGGCGATCGACGCGCTGGCCACGGACCCGAGCGCCGCCAACGCGTCGGCTGCGGCCTCTGCCGTGGCCGCCGCCGCGCAGGTCACCGACGCCCACCTCGTCCACGAGGAGACCGACGTCGTCCCGGTCATCGCCGCCCGGATGGAGACACCCGAGTGGAAGGCGGTCGAGAAGCAGCTGCGCAAGGGGAGCCCACGGCATACCGGCGAGATGTTCGCGTGGCTCCAGGACGGCGCCGAGCCACGGGTCCAGCAGTCCCTCGGTGCCCTCGTGCCGGCGCCGGTGCGGTTCGTGCTCAGCCGGGTGTTCGGCCGGTCCTACCACCGCGAGGTGGCCCCGGTCTGGCGCTAGGGGCCGTGGCGGTCCGGCCGCCACTAGGTTGGCGCCATGACCTTCACCGCACCCTCTCCCCATGACGGCATGGGCGCCACGCTGGCCGACGACGGCGTGACCTTCCGGGTGTGGGCACCGCACGCGCAGCACGTCTGGGTGGTCGGCGACTTCAACGAGTGGGACAGCGGCAACAACCCGCAGCTCGAGCGCGACGGGGACGGCGAGGCCGGCACCTGGTCGGTCCACGTCCCGGGCGCGCACGCGGGGCAGGAGTACCAGTTCCAGGTCGACACCGGCTCCGAGGTCGTCTGGCGCGCCGACCCCTACGCCCGCCAGATGACGAGCTCGGTGGGCAACTGCGTCATCTACGACCCGGCCTCCTTCGACTGGGGCGAGAACGGCTTCCGTATGCCGTCCTGGGACGACGTCGTCATCTACGAGATGCACGTGGGCACCTTCGGGGGTGACGGCAACGGTGGTCGCGGCAGCTTCGACTCGGCCGTGCACCGGCTGGACCACCTGCGCGACCTCGGCGTCTCGGTCATCCAGGTCATGCCGCCGTTCGAGTACGCCGGCGACATCTCGTGGGGCTACAACCCCAGCCACATGTTCGCCGTCGAGTCCGGCTACGGCGGGCCCGACGCGTTCAAGGCGTTCGTGCGCGCGGCCCACGAGCACGGCATGGCCGTCATCGTCGACGTCGTGCACAACCACATCGGGCCCTCCGACCTCGACCTCTGGCGCTTCGACGGCTGGTTCGAGGGCGAGGGTGGCGGGATCTACTTCTACAACGACTGGCGGGCCGAGACCCCGTGGGGCGCGACCCGGCCCGACTACGGCCGCCCCGAGGTGCGCGACTTCCTGCGTGACAGCGCGCTGCTCTGGCTCGAGGAGTTCCGGTGCGACGGGCTGCGGTTCGACGCGACGAACTACATCCGCTCGACCACGGGTGGCACCTGGGACGGCGGGGCGGCGATCCCCGACGGCGGCAGCTACCTCGCCTGGCTCACCTCCGAGATCCGCGACCGCCAGCCGTGGAAGCTGCTCATCGCCGAGGACCTCCAGAACGACCCGCTCGTCACGACGGACAGCGACGAGGGCGGACTCGGCTTCCACGCCCAGTGGGACGCCGGCTTCGTGCACCCCGTGCGCCGGGCGCTCACCGAGCTGAGCGACGAGCACCGCGACCTCGCGGCGGTGGCTGCGGCCCTGCTCGGCGAGGACCGTGGCCCGGCCGGCACCCGCGTCATCTACACCGAGTCCCACGACGAGGTGGCCAACGGCAAGACCCGCCTCCCCGAGGCCGTGGCTCCGGGCGACGCCGACTCGTGGGCGGCCAAGAAGCGCGCCGCGCTCGGCTTCGTCACCGTGATGTGCTCACCCGGCATCCCCATGCTCTTCCAGGGGCAGGAGTTCCTCGAGGACCGTTGGTTCGACGACTCGGTCGCCCTCGACTGGGACAAGTCCGAGGCCCACTCGGGCATCGTCGCCCTGCACCGCGACCTCATCCGGCTGCGCCGCAACTCCGACAGCGTCAGCCGCGGGCTGCGCGGCTCGGGCACGAGCGTCCTGCGCCTCGACGACGAGGACAAACTGCTCGTCGTCCACCGGTGGGCCGAGGGTGGGGCGCACGACGACACCCTCGTCGTCCTCAACTTCTCCACGCAGGTGCACCGCGAGCTCGCGGTCGGCATGCCGGCGCCGGGGTCGTGGAAGGTCCGCTTCAACTCGGACTCGCCGCTCTACGCCCCCGAGTTCGGTGGCGTCGACGCATTCGACGTCGAGGCCGACGGCCCGCCGATGGACGGGTGCGAGCAGAGCGCCGTCCTCGCGCTCGGCCCCTACAGCGCGGTCGTCCTCACCCGCGAGGAGTAGTCAGCCGGTCGTGTGGCGGTCGGCGACGTCGAGCGCCGCGTCGAGCATCTCGAGGCCCTCGCGCATCTCGGCCGCGGTCGTCGTGCACGGCGGCACGACGTGGGTGCGGTTGAAGTGGACGAAGGGCCACAGACCGTTCTCCTTGCACGCCGCTGCGAACTCCACCATCGGCTTCGCCGCGGCGCCGGAGGCGTTGAACGGGACCAGCGGCTCGCGCGAGCCGCGGTCGCGGACCAGCTCCACGGCATACATGAACCCGACTCCGCGGACCTCGCCCACCGACGGGTGCCGGTCCGCGATCGCCTCGAGGCCGGGGCGCAGCACCGTCTCCTCGACGCCGCGCACGTGCTCGAGGATGCCCTCCTCCTTGAAGATGCCGATCGACGCGACGGCCGAGGCGCAGGCCAGCGGGTGGCCCGAGTAGGTGAGGCCGCCCGGGTAGGCGCGGTCGGCGAACGTCGCCGCGACGTCCGCGGAGATGACGACCCCGCCGAGCGGCACGTAGCCCGAGTTCACGCCCTTGGCGAAGCAGATGAGGTCCGGCGTGACGCCCCACCGGTCGACGGCAAACCACTCGCCGCAGCGGCCGAACCCCGCCATGACCTCATCGGCGATGAAGACGATGCCGTGCTCGTCGCAGATCTCACGCACCCCGGCGAGGTAGCCCGCCGGCGGGACGAGCACGCCGTTGGTGCCGACGACCGTCTCCAGCATGATCGCGGCGATCGTCGAGCCGCCCTCGACCATGATCGTGTCGCGCAGGTGCTGCAGCGCCCGCGCGCACTCCTCCTCCTCGGTCGTGGCGTGGAAGGCGGAGCGGTAGAGGTAGGGGCCCCAGAAGTGGACGATCCCGGGCACCGACGGCTCGGAGGCCCAGCGCCGCGGCTCACCGGTCGCCGCGATCGCCCCGGCCGTCGCCCCGTGGTAGCTGCGGTAGGTCGTGAGGACCTTCTGGCGGCCCGTGTGCAGCCGCGCCATCCGCATGGCGTTCTCGGTCGCCTCGGCGCCGCCGTTGGTGAAGAAGACCGAGTCGAGGTCGCCGGGTGCCAGCTCGGCGATGAGCCGGGCCGCCTCGGAGCGGACATCGTTGGCGAAGGCGGGCGAGACGGTGAGCAGCCGGCCGGCCTGCTCCTGGATGGCGGCGACGAGCTTGGGGTGCTGGTACCCGATGTTGACGTTGACGAGCTGGCTCGAGAAGTCGAGGTAGCGGCTGCCGTCGGCGAGCTCGAAGTGCGATCCCTGCGCACCCACCACCTCCACGGGGGAGATCTGGCCCTGCGCGGACCACGAGTGGAAGACGTGCTTGCGGTCGGTGTCGGTCGTGGTGGTCTGGCTCGTCGTCGTCACCCTCGGCAGCATATGGGGCCCGCCGCGCGACGCGGCAGGCGTCACACGTCAAAGACTGTTCAACCACCGGCCATCTTCGCTACGCTCGGCAACAGCCGGGCGCGCGTCGTGAACTCCCTGTACCGACGCGCGCCCGTGGCGTGTCCCGGCCCGGGCGTGACGTCCGTCGGCGCACACGGCGCGTGGGACCCGCGCCCTGCGTGGATGATCCGCGCGGCCTGCGGTGTTGACCCCCTCGAAGAACATGGACCAGACACCCCTGACATCCCCCTGACTGCTGAGGAGACCCCTGCATGGCAACCGTCGAGCTGACCGCCGAGACCTTCGAGAAGACCGTGACGAGCAACGGCATCGTCCTCGTGGACTTCTGGGCCGAGTGGTGTGGCCCGTGCAAGCGCTTCGCCCCCGTGTTCGAGGAGGCGTCCGAGAAGCACCCCGACGTCACCTTCGGCAAGATCGACACCGAGGCCGAGCAGCAGCTCGCCGCCGCGGCGCAGATCACGTCGATCCCGACGCTCATGGCCTTCCGCGACTCGATCCTCGTCTTCTCGCAGCCCGGCGCCCTCCCCGCCCCGGCGCTCGATGGCATCATCGAGCAGATCAAGGGCCTCGACATGGACGACGTCAAGGCGCAGCTCGCCGCAGCCCAGGAGGGCGAGACCGCTCAGTCCTGAGCCTGCTTGGATGGCGGGATGTCGCTCCCGTACGTCGCCCTCGGAGACTCGTATGCCGCCGGCGTCGGCGGGGGTGACCGGGTCAACGACTGCTGGCGCGCGGTCGAGGGCTACCCCGTCCTCGTCGCCCGGGCGCTCGGGCTCGGCCTCGCCTACCAGGCGTGCCTCGGCGCCACGATCCGCGACGTCGAGGCCGCCCAGCTGGCGGCGCTCGGACCGGGGACGACGCACGTCTCGCTGACCGTCGGCGGCAACGACATCGGGTTCGTGCCCGTGCTCGTCGAGTGCGCCAAGCCCGCCTGGATGGGCGACTCCGACCCCGTCATCGACGCGGCGATCGCGACCCTGCGCACCGAGCTGCCGTCCTCGCTGGGGTCGCTGCTCGCGCGCATCGCGCAGGGTGCGCCGGACGCGGAGGTCGTGGTCACGGCATACCCCGTCCTGTTCAACGGGCAGGACTGCAACGCCCTGACGTTCTTCAGCCCTCACGAGAGGGCCCGGATCGAGGCGGGTGTCGGCGAGCTGGCCACGGTGGTCGGCGACGCGGCGCGCGCCGCCGGGGCCGGGTTCGTCGACCCGCGCGCGGCGTTCGAGGGGCACGCGGTCTGCGACGGGCAGGAGTGGCTCAACGGGGTGTCGTGGCCTCTCGAGCAGTCCTACCACCCCAACGCCGACGGGCACGCGGCCTACGCCCGGCTCGTCACGTCCGCGTTCGGTGTCGAGGAGGAGGCGGCCGCCCGCGCCGGTGAGGTCCGGGTCGACCAGGGGCCGGCCTCACGCGGGGAGGCGCCGACGTTCAGCCTGCCCGACCTGCTCTCGGCCGAGAGCCTCGACGGGGCGCGCCGGCATGGGCTGGACGTCGACCACGTGGCCGACCTCGCCCGCCGGGCCGAGGCCACCGCCCTCGGGGAGGACGCCGAGACGGCCCGGGCCGAGCTCCAGGCGCTCGACCGGGTCGTCCGGGAGCGCCTGGGGAGATGAGTCAGCGCCGAACCGTGACACGGTTCAGCGCTGTCGGGTGCGCCCGGTGCCGGGCGCGGATGGAGCCGTGGAGCAAGTGGGTCGGGTCGGCTCAGATCGAGCGCGTGTGCTGCTGGAACTGCGAGGCGACCATGAGCTCGTGGTTGGCGCGGGTGTTGTCCATGTCGACGGTCGTGGACCAGCCGGAGGTGCCGGGGCGACGGAAGTTGCGCAGGCGCTCGGCGATGCGGTGGGCGGCGGTGAAGGTCTGGGTGCGGGGGATCATGTCGTCAATGATCCGCGCTTCAACTGCTTAGCACAACGTGACTTTGCTAAGGGGTTGTTAAGCAACACTGTAGAGTCGAGTTATGCTCGACCCCCACCGCCTCAGGGTCTTCCGCGCCGTGGTCGGCAGCGGGTCCGTGCAGGCCGCCGCCGACAACCTCGGGCTCACCTCGAGCGCCGTGAGCCAGCACCTCAGCGCCCTCGCCCGCGAGACCGGTCTCGTGCTCTTCCAGCGCCAGGGCCGGGGCATCGCGGCCACGCCCGCGGGCCTCGAGCTCGCGACGCAGACCGAGGAGGCGATGCGCCAGTGGGACCGGCTCGACTCGGTCGTCACCGACCTGCGTGACGGGCGCAGTGGCCGGATCACGGTGGGCTACTTCGCGTCGGCGGGGTCGGCCTGGATGCCGGCGCTGGTCAAGCGGCTCACCTTCGAGCAGCCCGACCTCACCGTCGACCTCGTCCTCACCGAGGTGACGAGCCGCAACGTCACCCCGGACATCGACGTCGTCATCGACCCGCCGGACGGGGGTGGCCGCGCCGGCTACCGGCGGGTGCACCTCGCGAGCGACCCGTTCGTCGCGGTCGTGCCGAGCGACTCCGAGCTGGCGACCCGGCGCAGCGTCGCGCTCGCCGACCTGCGTGGCGAGACGTGGGTGTCCAACGACCTCACCGGCAGCCTCGGCCACCGCATCGTCATGTCGGCCTGCGCCGCCGCGGGGTTCACCCCGCGCTTCACGGTCCAGGCGCAGGAGCACCACTCGGCGATCCAGTTCGTCGCGGCCGGCGTCGGGATCTCGGTCATGCCGCGGCTGGCGGCCCGGGCGCTGCCGCCGGAGGTGCTGCGGCTGCGGATCACCGACCCCACTCCGGTCCGCGAGATCTCGGCGCTCGTGCGCGAGACCGGTCGTCCGAACCCCGCGGCCGAGCGGCTGCTCGAGATGCTGCTCGAGCTTAACACGCACCCGTCGCGGCGTGGCCGCCCCGGCGGCGGCTGAGCCCGTCGGAGGTCAGGGCTCGACGGGTGCCCCGTGCGGCGGCGTGAGCAGGCGGGTCCCGACGACGGCGTCGGGGTTGATGGGGCCGTAGACGTGCGGGAACTCCTCGCCCGTCTCGGGGTTGCCGACCTCGCGCACGAGGCGTGACTCGAGCAGCTCGGGGTCGATCGTGAGCAGCAGCAGGTCGTGCCCCACCCCGGCATAGAAGGTCGCCAGGACGAAGTCGAGCTGGGCCGGGTCGCAGCAGTGGATGAACCCCTCCTGCTCGAGCGACCGGTCCAGCGTGGACTCGGTGAACGTGCCCTCGGCGACGGCTCGCTCCCAGGTCCGTGGCGAGGTGACGTGGTGGATGGGGGAAGCCATGGCTCCCAACCTACGCCGCGGCATACGCTTCCCGGCATGACGATCCGCGAGGCCACCCCCGACGACGTCCCCGCGATCCTGGAACTGGTGCGCGACCTCGCGACCTACGAGAAGGAGCCGGACGCGGTCAGGGCGACCGAGCAGCACTTCACCGCAGCGCTCTTCCCCGCCCAGGGCTCACCGACGACGTTCGCCCACGTGGCCGAGGTCGACGGCGAGGTCGTGGGCATGGCGGTCTGGTACCTCACCTTCTCGACGTGGACCGGCGTCAACGGCATCTGGCTCGAGGACCTCTTCGTCCAGCCCGAGCACCGTGGCAGCGGCCTCGGGCGCGAGCTCCTCGCCACCTTGGCCCGGACCTGCGTCGAGCGTGGCTACCAGCGGCTCGAGTGGTGGGTGCTCGACTGGAACGAGCCCTCGATCGGGTTCTACAAGAGCCTCAGTGCGGTCCCCCAGGACGAGTGGACCGTCTTCCGTATGGACGGCGACGAGCTCGCCGACCTCGGCGGCTGACGGGGCACGATGACGGCCGACCCTGCTGCGTATGCCGTGGACCTGGGTCCCCGGCGTCGCCCCACCTTCGTCGTGTCGGCGTCGCTGTGCTCGTGGGACCTCGTCGTGTTCCGGGTCGAACCCGTGGCCGGTGGACGCCCGGTCTTCGTCGCGAAGGCCAGTGGGGCCGTGCCGGGGTTCCTCGCCGACCTCGACCGTGGCGTCCTGGACGACGACCTCGCCAGGGCGCTCGCGCGACCTCCCCGAAGGGGTCTCGTCCGGCCGCCCCGCCGGTCCCGCGGCGTGCGTCTCGGGGTCGAGCACGAGTTCGTCGTGAGCGGCGCCGACGGGGTGCTCGACTTCCGGACCCTCGGCGCCGACCTCGAGCTCGGCGTGCGGGCCGACCCGACCGACCCCAACGCGCAACGCTGCTCGTGGGGCGGCGTGGTCACGGCCGACGGGCGCGAGGCCGAGGTCGCGACGCCCCCGGTGCCCCTGGGCGTGGGCGGCGCAGCCACCGTGCGAGGCCTCGCGGAGATCGGGCGCGACGTGCTGGCCGATGCCCTGCACGCCGCCCACGGCCCGGACGTCACCCTCACCGGCTACAGCACCCACCTCAACGTCAGCGCCGCACGACGCGGCGCCCGCACCCACGCGCGCAGGTTCGCCTCGGTCTTCGCCCCCTCGCTCATGCTGCTCCTCGACCGGCCCACCTCCCCGGGCCTGCTCGTCCGCCCCCGCCCGGGTCGCCTCGAGCTGGGTGGCGAGTACTCCGCGGGCACCGAGCTCGAGGTCGCCCTGACGTTCGCCGCCGGCGCGGTCTTGGCCTCGCGCGGGCCGGGGTGGCTGCGAGCCCGCCGGCTCCAGGTCGCCGTCGTGCTCGAGCCCGCCCGCGAGCGCTACGGCTGGTACGTCGACCGCCGAGCCGTGGGGTGCGACCTCTACGAGCTGGGACGGGCGGCACCGTTGCACCGGACGCGGACGGGAGTGACGGTCACCGCCGGGCAGCACCTGGAGCAGACGTGGGAGCTGGCCCGGGCCGCCCTCACCGGACGGGTGTCCGGCGAGGAGCTGGCTCTCGTCGACGCCGTGGTCGGCGCGGACGAGCCACTGCCCCGGCCTCAGGACGGCGTCGCGTCGTAGACGTAGGTCTGCTCGGCTCCGAGGCAGTTCACGGTGGGGAACATCTCGGGCACCCTGCTCGTGTGTGCGACGCCGACCAGTCTTGCTGGGTGCCGGATCCCCTCTGTGACGGCTTCGCCCACGGGGGTGAGTCTGATGTCCCACGAGGTCTGCTGGCAGCCGTCGGTGATCGCCTTCGTCCTGCCCGCCATCGTCAGGGGGCCGGTGAGCGGTCCCTCCTTGATGTAGTAGACGGTGCATCCGTCCGCGGTGCAGCGCACGGTCAGAGGGTCGTAGTCGTCCGGGAACTTGGTGCACTTCCCTTTGCCCGACAGGTCGGTGCACCGGTCGACGGTGAGCTTCCCCCCTGAGTACTCCAGCGTGATCGCCGTCGCGGCCGCCGGGGGAGCGACGGTGGCCGAGGCGCCTCCGGCGGGTCCGGTGGCGCCTCCCGGACCGCCGGTCGAGCCCGCCCCGGGCGCACCCGGAGCCCCGGGGGTCGGCACTCCCGCCGCACCCGTGGACGTCCGTCCCGCGTCGTCGCCGGATCCGCCGAGGGCGCGGGCGCCGAGCAGGCCCCCGACGCCGACGACCGCCACGACGGCCACCACCACGGCGATGACGGCAGGCACCGAGGCGGATGACGAGAGAGTGGCCAACGAGCGCCCGGAGGTCGAGACCCCTTGCTGCGACAGCCCGTCGGAGTCGGCGTCGTGCTGGTCGTCGTGCCGCTTGTCGTCGCGCTGGCCGGTGAGCCGCCCGGTGACGACGTCCCGTTCGCGCGGCACCAGGCGGCGCCAGTCCGGGACGTCGCCGTAGACGTCGTTCACGGCCCAGCGCCCTCCGGGACGAGGAGCAGGCGTCCCTCGTATGCCGTGAGGCTGCATGCTCCCGAAAGGCCCGTCGCGTTGGGGTTGAGCCGGTCCTTCCACGTCCCGGCGAAGATCGGCTTGCCGTCCCCGGTCAGGGCGACCGCGTGCAGTGCGTCGAAGACCTCCTGCGCGTCGGCGCCCTTGGGCACCATGGTCCCCGAGACGGCCCGGCAGTCGTTCGGTGTCGCCGGCGGGGAGGCCGACCATCCGGCCGACGAGGCGGTGAGCGGCCCGGGCTTCCCGGTGAGGCCGGTGATGGTCTGGGTGCTGCCCGTGCCGGCGGTGCTCATCGCTCCCAGCCACAGCACGCTCCCGACCGCGGCGACGCTCCTGGGGGTGGCGCTCCTCGTCGTCATGGACGCGTCGTAGCGGCCCGACAGCGGGGTCTTGACGTCCAGCGACCCTGTGGGGACGCCGCCGACGGCCTCGGTCTCGACGAAGTCGGTGCATCCCTTGGCCTTGCCCGCGGGGGTGCCCTTGGCGGTGTGGACGACGGTCCCGCGAACTCGCGACGGGGCGTCACCCTGCTTCGGGACGAAACTCAGCGAGAAGCTGCTGGCCTGGACGTAGCCCTCGGGCACGGTGGTGCCCTCCTTGGTGAGGCACGACGTGACCCGCTCGGGTGACCCACCGGCATACGCCCTCCCGTCCCAGGTGAGGTCGATGGCGGCGGTGGTCGGTGTCGACCCCTCCGCGACGGGCGCCTCGGCCTCACGGAAGGTGCCGTTGCTCCCGCCCGGCGCCATGGTGAGGTCGCACGGTCCGCTGGGGCAGCCGGGGGTGAAGACCCCGAGGATCGTGCGTGCCATCCGTTGCTCGACGGTGAGGTCCGAGCGCTTCACGGTCCACGCCACGAGCGTCCACCGGCCCTCGGGGCGGAGGTCGGAGGTCCGAGCGCTCGGCGAGGCGCTGGCCGCGTCCTCGCTGGCGGCCGGGCTGCCCCCACAACCGGCGAGGGCGACGGCGAGCGTGCCGAGGAGCACCGGTGCGACACGACCCGGGCGTCGCCTACGGCGCGGCCTAGGGCCTGGGGCCGTCATCCCCGCCGTCCAGGTCCGGTGCCGGCTGCTCCGCCGGTGCGGTGGTGCCGTCCGGTCGCCGCAGCCGACGTCGCGCCTCGTCGATCGTCGCGTCGGCGCCCTTGTCGAGTGCCTTGTCCTTGACCGAGGACAGCGCGTCCTTGCCGACGCCCAGGAGCGTCTCGGAGGTCGTCGTCGTCACCCGCTCGATCACCGACGGCTCGCTCGCCAGCCCGGCCGACGCCGAGGCCACCGCGGCCAGTCCGCCGTCGAGCCCGTTGCCCTTCTCGCCCATGCCACACACCTCTCCGTGGTGCGCGCACCAAGCCCGTGCGTGTCGGGACCTCGGCACGCAGGGGGTGCGGTGAGAGCGACTCTAGGACTGCGGTCCCGGCGCCGATGTGGCTTTGGCGTGATTGGTCAGGGCCAGATGGACATGACCCATTCGGGGTGGTCGACGAACGGGTTGCGGTTGCCCTGCCACTGCGCGTGGATGCGGTCGTTGCGGCGCTTCTCGAACGCGTCCGGCGGGTCACCCGAGCTCCACGCCTTGAGGACGGACAGCTTGCCGATGGAGGGGGCGCTGCCGTTGGCGACCGACTCGTTGGGCTCGAGGTCGGGCCAGCCGTCGCCGCCCTCGTAGCGGACCGCCATGTAGAGGATCATCCGGGCGACGTCGCCCTTGACGGCGTCGCGCGGCTCGAACGAGTCGGCGTCGCGCCAGCAGTCGGAGCACTGGTTGACCGCCGAGCCGCCGTTGTCGAAGTCGAGGTTGCCGCGGTCCGAGTTCACGGTGACGTCCTCGGGGCGCAGGTGGTGCACGTCGGTGCCGGGGCCGTTGGCGGTGCCGAAGTCACCGTGGCTCTTGGCCCAGACGTGCTCGCGGTTCCACTGGTCGACGCCACCACCGTTGTTGGACTTGGCGATCGAGCGACCCGAGTAGATCTCGATGACGTTGTTGGAGTTGGCCGGGTCCTGGTCGGTGTCCTTGAGGGCGTCCCAGACCTGGTCGTAGGTGAGGACCGTCTGCTTGCTGATGATGCCGTGGAGCGCGCTGCGCAGGGCGGTGCCGGACTTGCCGAGGGCGGCGGCGTAGTAGGTGTCGGTGCCGCCCGTCGAGGTGGGGGTCGGCGTGGGGGTGGGGGTCGCGGTGCCGGTCGGCGTGGGCGTCGGCGTCGAGCCCACCGAGGAGATGGCCGTCGGCGACTTGAGGCCGGCGTGGGAGAAGTAGGCGGTGAGCGGACCCGTGGTGTCGATGAGCCGGCCCATGAGCGACGGGTTCGTCCTGAGCCCCCACGCGCTGCGCCACTGCGTCGTCAGCTGGACGTAGAGCATCTTCGTCGTGTCGGTCTGGCTCGCCGTGTCGGCGATGGCGATGGCGAGGTCGCCGGTGAAGCCGCTGCGGTTCACCGTGCTCGTCGCGACCGGCTCGCCGACGACGTAGCCGCGCACGGTCTGCGACGTGCCGTTCTGCGTGGCGATCGCCTGGCTGACGGTGAGCGGCGCGGCGGCCGACGCGGTCCGGGCCGTGGCGGCGCCGAGCGCGATGACGGCGACGAGTGCCGCGAGGAGCAGCGCGGTGAGGGTGGTGGCGCGGACCCGGGTGGCGGGCCGGACGGCGAGGGGCGCGGTCGTGGGCATGACGCACAGCCTGAGGCCGGCATACGGGAGGTGGGGCAAAGCCCGTGTCCGGGTTCGGCAAGGGTTTCGCAAAGGCGTCTCGGCTCGGGGTGGACCCCGAGGCCCCTCGGGGTCGGCCAAGGGGTCGGTCGGGTCCCGTCCCCGATGTGCGCGGGTGCGTCCCGGCGCGAGGGTTGCGGTCATGATCACCATCGACTCACTGACCAGGAAGTACGGCGACCACGTCGCCGTCGACGACGTCTCCTTCACCGCCCGCCCGGGGCGGGTCACCGGCTTCCTCGGTCCCAACGGCGCCGGGAAGTCCACGACGATGCGCGTGATGGTCGGGCTCACCCCGCCCACCAGCGGGTCGGCCACCATCGAGGGCAGGCGCTTCGTCGACCTGCCCAACCCGGGTCTCGAGGTCGGCGTCCTCCTCGACGCCTCGGCCCAGCACGCCGGACGCACCGGCCGCGAGATCCTCACCGTCGCCGCGAGGACGATGGGCCTGCCCGCGTCCCGCGTCGACGAGATGCTCGAGCGGGTGAGCCTCACCCCGACCGAGGCCGGCCGGCGGGTGCGCAACTACTCGCTCGGCATGCGCCAGCGGCTCGGCATCGCCACCGCCCTCATCGGGGACCCCCACGTGCTCATCCTCGACGAGCCCGCCAACGGCCTCGACCCCGCCGGCATCCGGTGGATGCGCGACCTCCTGCGCGGCTACGCCAACGACGGGGGCACCGTCCTGCTGTCCTCGCACCTCCTGCACGAGATTGAGGTCGTCGCCGACGACATCGTCGTCATCGGCAACGGCCGCATCGTCGCCCAGGGGACCAAGGACGAGCTCCTCGCGGCCGCCGGCACCGTCGTCCGCACGCCGGACCGGGTCGAGCTCGCCGACGCCCTCACCCGTGAGGGCGTGGAGTTCACGTCGTCCGACGACGGTGCCCTGCGCACCGTCGCCGATCCCGCACTCGTCGGCCGGATCGCCCGGGCCGCCGGGTGCGCCCTCACCGAGCTCAAGTCCGCGGACGGCGCGGGCCTTGAGGAGATGTTCCTCGAGCTCACCGCCGACACGCAGCGAGAAGGAGCAGCAGCATGACCGCCACGACCGCCCCGACCAGCACGACCGCCACGACCCCGGCCGGGGACCGCACCGCCACCCCGGTCGCTGCACGTCGCCGTCCGGTGCCCGCCGCGATCCCCACGAGCCGGCTGCTCGGGGTCGAGCTGCGCAAGATGTTCGACACCCGGTCCGGGATGTGGCTCATGGCCAGCATCGGCATCCTCGCCGTCCTGGCCACGACCGCAGTGATCCTGTTCGGTCCCGAGGCGGACCAGACCTACGACAACTTCGGTGCCGCCGTCGGCTTCCCGATGGTCATCATCCTCCCGATCATCGCCGCCCTCTCCGTGACGAGCGAGTGGAGCCAGCGGAGCGGTCTCACGACGTTCACGCTCGTGCCGCACCGTGGCCGGGTCATCACGGCCAAGCTCGTCGTGGCGGCCGCGGTCGGTGTCGTCGCCATGGTCTTCGCCCTGGCCGTCGGCGCCGTGGGCAACCTCGTCGGAGCCGCGATCGCCGGCATCGACCCCGTGTGGGACATCTCCGTGAGCCAGGCGCTGACCATCACCCTTGCCACCGTCCTCAACATGCTCATCGGCTTCATGCTCGGCGTCCTCATCCGCAACTCGCCGGGCGCCATCGTGGCCTACTTCGTCTACAACTTCGCCCTGGCGCCGCTGTCCATGGTGCTGGCCGCGAGCCAGTCGTGGTGGCGCGACCTCCAGCCGTGGATGGACTTCAACTTCACCCAGGGCTTCCTCTTCGAGGGCGACCTGACGACCCGTCAGTGGTCCCAGCTGGGAGTCACCGGACTCTTCTGGCTGGTCATCCCGCTCGCGGTCGGGCTGCTCCTCATCCGTCGCTCCGAGGTCAAGTAGCCCCACTGCGGCACGCACCGCGAGCCGGCAGCACCCCCGCAGGGAGGGAGTGCTGCCGGCTCCGCGGCGTCGAGAAGGCCTGTCACAGACACCGGGCGGGCGGCGTCTTCATGGTGAGGGCAGCACCAGCGCCGCCCTCGACGACGACGAGGAGAAGCCATGAGCAGCACCGCCAGGATCCCCAGCGCCGAGGTCGACGGCCTCTTCGGCACCGTGGTCAAGGTGGCCACCCGCCGGATGTTCGGCAAGGTCCCCGAGTCCGTGGGCGTCATGTGGCACCACAAGGACGTGCTCAAGGCGTCGATGGGCTACGGACGCAAGGTGGACTCGTGGGACCGGCTCGACAGGAACCTCGCGACCTACGCCGCGATGGCGGCCGCGGCGTCGATCGGCTGCAGCTTCTGCCTCGACTTCGGCTACTTCATGGCGCACAACCACGGCCTCGACGAGGGCAAGGCGCGGGAGGTGCCGCGGTGGCGCGACTCGTCCATGTTCACGCCGGTCGAGCGGCGGGTCATGGAGTACGCCGAGGCGATGTGCCAGACGCCGGTTGCCGTGACCGACGAGCTCTCTGCCGCGCTGCTCGACGACCTCGGCGCCGCGGGGCTGGTCGAGCTCACCGCCCGGGTCGGCTTCATGAACGCGACCGCCCGCGGCAACATCGCGCTCGGGATCTCCAGCGAGGAGTTCGCCGACGCGTGTGGCCTCGCCCCGCTCGCCGCGCCGAACGGCACGGCAGCCGCCGCGGCCGTAGCCTCGGGCGCATGACCGTCGTCGACGAGTTCACGGCCCACCGGAGCCTGCTCTTCACCGTCGCCTACGAGATGCTCGGCTCGGCCGCCGACGCCGAGGACGTCGTCCAGGAGGCGTGGCTCAAGTGGGACCGGGTCGACCGGGGCGAGGTGCGCGACCCCCGCGCCTACCTCGTCCGTGTCGTGAGCCGGGCCGCCCTCGACCGGCTCCGGACGGTTGCGCGCCGGCGTGAGGACTATGTCGGACCGTGGCTGCCCGAACCGCTCGTCACCGCCCCGGACGTCGCCGAGGACGTCGAGCTGGCGGACAGCCTGTCGATGGCGATGATGCTCGTGCTCGAGACCCTCACGCCGACCGAACGCGCGGTCTTCGTCCTGCGCGAGGTGTTCGCGCTCGACTACGACGAGCTGGCCGAGGCCGTCGGCAAGTCCCCGGACGCGGTGCGCCAGATCGCCCACCGCGCCCGGTCCCACGTCCAGGCGCGGCGCCCCCGTGGTGACGTCACGGCTGGCCAGGCCCGGAGCGCGTTCGAGGCGTTCCAGCAGGCGGTCGTGACGGGTGACCTGCAGGCCCTCGTCGACGTGCTCGCCCCCGACGTCGTCATGCTCGGCGACGGCGGCGGCATCAAGCAGGCGCTCGCGCACCCGGTCGTCGGGGTCGACAAGGTGTCGCGCCTGCTCATCGGCGGGTTCGGCAAGTTCGGCGCGCTCACCTTCACCGGGGTCGACGTCAACGGGCGCCCCGCCCTCATCGTCCACCTCGACGGCGAGGTCGACAGCATCGTCACCGTCGAGGTCGAGGGCGGTCTCATCACCGGGGTCTACGCGGTCCGCAACCCCGACAAGCTCTCGCGGATCGCCGCGGAGACGACCCTGACCCGCTGAACCCGCCGCGTGGAGGATCGCCGGTGTCCTGGCACCGGCGATCCTCCACCCGGGCCGGAGTCAGGCGGTCGGGACGTTGCGCTCGATCTCCGCGAGCCAGGCAGCGGACGAGACGTCGGACGGCATGCGCCAGTCGCCGCGAGGCGACATCGTGCCGCCGGCGACGACCTTGGGTCCGTTGGGCAGCGCGCTGCGCTTGAACTGGTTGGAGAAGTAGCGCCTGACGAAGACCTCCAGCCAGTGCCGGATCGTCTCGAGGTCGTATGCCGGCCGCTCACCCTCGGGGTAGCCCGCCGGCCAGTCGCCGGTCGCCGCGTCGGACCACGCGTGCTGGGCGAGGAAGGCGATCTTGCTGGGCCGGTAGCCGCGACGGAGCACGTGGTAGAGCGTGAAGTCCTGCAGCGCGTAGGGCCCGACCGAGTCCTCGGTGGACTGGATCTTCTCGCCCTCCTTGGTGGGGACGAGCTCGGGGCTGATCTCCTGGTCGAGGATCTCGGTGAGCGTCCCGTTGACCTCTCCCTCGAACTGGCCGGACGAGACGACCCAGCGGATGAGGTGCTGCATGAGCGTCTTGGGCACACCGGTGTTGACGCCGTAGTGGCTCATCTGGTCGCCGACGCCGTAGGTGCACCAGCCGAGTGCGAGCTCGGACAGGTCACCGGTGCCGAGGACGATGCCGCCGCGCTGGTTGGCCGCGCGGAAGAGGTAGTCGGTGCGCAGCCCGGCCTGGACGTTCTCGAAGGTGACGTCGTAGACCTCCTCGCCGTCGCCCGCGGGGTGGCCGAGGTCCTTGAGCATCTGCGTCGCGGCGGGCCGGATGTCGAGGGTCTCGAATGTGATGCCGAGGCTCTCCATGAGGTGGATCGCGTTGGACTTCGTGCCGTCCGAGGTGGCGAACCCCGGCATGGTGAAGCCGATGATGTCGGTGCGCGGGCGGCCGAGCCGGTCCATCGCCTTGGCCGCGACGATGAGGGCGTGGGTGGAGTCGAGGCCACCCGAGACGCCGATGACGATCCTGGGCTGGCCGATGGCGCGCAGCCGCTGCTCGAGCCCGGACACCTGGATGTTGTAGGCCTCGTAGCAGTCCTGTGCCAGCCGGGCCTCGTCGTCGGGGACGAACGGGAAGCGGTCGACCTTGCGACGCAGCCCGATGTCGCCGGTCGGTGGTTCGAGCTCGAACGCGACGACCCGGAACGACTCGCCGCCGGGCTCCCCGATCCCCTCGACCCGGCGGTTGTCGTCGAAGCTGCCCTGCCGCAGGCGCTCCTGGCGCAGCCGGTCGAGGTCGACGTCGACGACCGTGGCCTGCGGCCCGCTGGGGAAGCGCTCGCTCTCGCCGAGCAGGTCGCCCATCTCGTAGACCATCGTCATGCCGTCCCACGACAGGTCGGTCGAGGACTCGCCCTCGCTCGCGGCGGCATACAGGTAGGCCGCGTTGCACCGCGCGCTCGCGGACCGGGCGAGGAGGTGGCGGTCGTCGGCCCGCCCGACGGTGATGGGGGAGGCACTGAGGTTGAGCAGGACGGTCGCTCCGGCGAGGGCCGCGCGCGAGCTCGGCGGGATGGGGACCCAGAAGTCCTCGCAGATCTCGACGTGCACGGTGAGGCCGGGGACGTCGGTCGCCTCGAAGAGGAGGTCGGTGCCGTAGGCGAGGTCGCCGTCCTCGTCGGCGCCGGGCCAGTGCGGACGGTTGATGAGGGTGTCGACCGCGTCGTCGCCGGCGGCGAACCAGCGCTTCTCGTAGAACTCGCGGTAGTTGGGGAGGTACGACTTCGGCGCCACCCCGAGGACCTCGCCGGCGTGGATGACGACGGCGCAGTTGAGCAGCCGGTTGCCGATGAGCAGGGGCGCGCCGACGACGACGACCGGGGTGAGCCCGGCGGTGGCCTTCGCGATCGCCACGACCGCGCGGTCGACCTCGTCGAGCAGGACGTCCTGCATGTGGAGGTCGTCGATGGCGTAGCCGCTCAAGCCCAGCTCGGGGAAGAGGGCGACCGCGACGCCGTCGTCGTGGAGCCTGCGGACCTGCTCGATCGTCGCCTCGGCGTTGCGGGCCGGGTCGGCCATGACGACGGGGAGGGTGCAGGCGGCGACGCGGGCGAACCCGTGCGCGTAGGCGTTGCGGAAGTCCATGCGCCCGAGTCTGTCAGGTGGGCCGCGGTGTCGGGGGTCGGTGGCAGCGTGGACGCCGTGCTGATCCACGCCGACGCCGACGCGTTCTTCGCCTCGGTCGAGCAGCGCGACTTCCCCCACCTGCGCGGGCGCCCGATGGTCGTCGGTCCGCAGGTGGTCGCCTGTGCGAGCTACGAGGCCCGAGCGCTCGGCGTCCATGCCGGTATGCCGTTGCGCCAGGCCGTGCGTCGCTGGCCCGAGCTCGTGGTCGCGGACTTCCGGGGCGAGGTCTACGAAGCCGTGAGCGCCGAGCTGCTGGCGATGTTCCGCGACGTCACCCCGCTCGTCGAGCCCGGGTCGATGGAGGAGGCCTTCCTCGACGTGTCGGCCCTCGACGGTGGGTCGGTCGAGGAGGCCGGCCGGATCGCGGCGGGGCTGCGCGAGCGGGCACGGCGCGAGCTCGGGCTGCCGGTGTCGGCGGGGGTCGCGCGGGCCAAGCTCTTCGCCAAGCTGGCGTCGCGCCGGGCCAAGCCTGACGGGCTCGTCGTCGTCGATGCCGAGACCGAGGCCCGGGTGCGACCCCGGCTGCCGGTGTCCGACCTGTGGGGCGTCGGGCCCGCGACCACGGCCCGGCTGCACGATGCCGGGATCGTCCACGTCGCCGACCTCGTCGGCTGGAGCGTCGACGGGCTCGTCGAGCGCCGCGTCGCCAGGGCGATGGCGCGCAACCTCGTCGCCATCCGCGACGGTGTCGACGACGCGACGATCAGGCTGCCCGGCCCACGCAAGTCGATCTCGTCGACCCGGTCACTGGGGCGCGCCACCCGTCAGCGGTCGGTCGTCGAGGAGGCCCTGCGGGACAACGTCGTGCGCGCCATGGAGCGGCTGGGTGACGACGCGAGGGAGCCGACGCGTCTCGACGTCCACCTCCGCTACGACGACCAGCACGCTGTCATCCAGCCCGGGTCGCTCGACGAGCCGACCCGCGACGTGCCGACCCTCGTCGGTGCGGCGCTCGCGGCACTGGGGCGGACGGCATACGAGGAGGACGGTCGCGGCGTCGCGATGGTGGGGGTCTCCTTCACGTTGCCGACACGAAGGCCGTGATGAAGGCGACCGCGGACTCGAGGTGGTCGGCGCCGTCGAGCGGCTCCTCGTCCATGACCGCCCGCAGCGTGAGCTCGGTGAGGCCCGCCACGACCCCGACGGACTCCGGGCCGGTGAGGGCGCGCAGCTCGGGGTGGTGCACGCGGGCGTCGTCGACGAGCCGGCGCAGGTAGGCCGCGTGCCCGTCCATGAGTGAGCGGCGGGCCCGCAGGCCGAGGTCCCCGAGCCCGTGCGACTCGAGGATGTGGGCGCGGGCGAGCTCGGGGTTGTCGGCGAGGAAGCCGAGGTAGGCCGCGACCCCGACCCGGATCTGCTGCTCGATGGGGGCGGCCGGGTCGGTGACGACGTCGGCGATGGCACCGATGAGCTGCTCGGCCCGGGCGGCGTAGAGCGCGAGGAACGCCTCGTCCTTGGTGGAGAAGTGCTCGTAGAACGTGCGCTTGCTCGTGCCCGCGATCCGGGCGACGTCGGCCACGGTCGTGCGGGCCAGGCCCTGCTCGACGATGGCCGCGCCGAGGGCGTCGAGCAGACGAGTGGCAGCCGGTGCGGTCATGGTGGTACGGTATCGTACCGAAGATGGTACGGCAACGTACCACCGCCCGAATGCCCCCTCGTCCACCACCGTGGAGATGACATGACCGCAGTCCGCATCGCCCTCACCGAGCTCCGTCGGCTCACCGACTCGACCTTCGCCAAGGTCGCGCTGGTGGCGATGGTGCTCGTCCCGTCGCTGTATGCCGGGCTCTACCTCTATGCCAACAAGGACCCCTACGCACACCTCGACGGCCTTCCCGCGGCCGTCGTCGTGCAGGACCGTGGCACCACCCTCGCCGACGGCCAGCGGCTCCAGGTCGGTGACGAGGTGGCCTCGACGCTGGTGAAGGCTCACGACCTCGACTGGCACGAGGTGGACGCGGCGAAGGCCGCCGACGGGCTGCGCGAGGGCGACTACGCGTTCGTGCTCGTCGTGCCCGAGACGTTCTCGGCCGACCTCGCGTCGAGCGCCGACTTCACCCCGCGCCGGGCCATGCTCGAGATCGACACGAACGACTCGACGAACTACCTCGCCGGCACCATCGGGGACCGCGTGGTCGAGCAGGTGCAGGACTCGGTCGCCGCCCAGGTGAGCCGGACCGCGGCGGGCCAACTGCTCGGCGGGCTCTCGACGATCCACGCGCAGCTCGGTGAGGCCGCCACCGGAGCCGGACAGCTCGCCACCGGCGCCTCCGACGCGCACGCCGGCTCGACCCGCCTGCGCACCGGGAGCGCCCAGCTCGCCGCCGGCCAGAAGGACCTCGCCGCGGGCACCGCGCAGCTGTCGTCCGGCGCCCACGAGCTGAGCTCCGGTCTCGCGACCCTCGACTCCCGCACCGACGCCCTGCCCGCCCAGACGGCGAAGCTCGCCGCTGGCGCCCGCCAGGTCGCCGACGGCAACGCCGAGGTCGCCGCCGCCGGGCGGCGCGCCGCTGCAGCCGGCTCGCGCCTCACGAGCGGCCTCGACGCTCTCGACAAGGAGCTCCCGGCGCGGCTCGCGGCGGCCGGGCTCACCGATGAGCAGGTGTCGGCGGTGCTCGCCGAGACCTCGCAGCTGCGTGCGCCCATCACCGAGGCGAATGGCACGCTCCAGTCGACCTCGAACGACCTCGACCGGCTCTCGACCGGTGCCGACCAGGTGGCCGACGGCGCCGAGCAGCTCGCCACCGCGTCGGTCGGTCTCGAGTCGGCGATCGACAAGGCGGCCGCGGGCAGCGCGAGCCTGGCGAAGGGCGCGGACCGTCTCGACTCAGGGCAGCGCAAGGCCCTCGCCGGCGCCGAGCAGCTCTCCTCGGGGGCGACGGCTCTCGACTCCGGCCTGGCCAAGATCGACACCGGTGCCGCGACGCTCGGGACCTCGCTCGCCGATGGGGCGGCCAAGGTGCCCAACCCCACGGCAGCCCAGCGCAAGGCCGTCGCCCAGACGATCGGCGCCCCGGTCGGCATCAGCTCGGACTCGCTGGCGAAGGCAGGGTCCTACGGCGCCGGGCTCGCACCGTTCTTCCTCGCGCTCGCACTCTGGATCGGCGGGTTCACGCTCTTCACCCGGGCCCGCCCGCTCGTCGAGGAGGCCATCACCAGCCGCTGGGCCGTGCTGCCCGTCGCCCTCGGTGGCTGGCTGGCGCCGGTCGTCATCGGCTTCGCCCAGGCCCTCCTCACGTGGGCGGTGGTGAGGTTCGCCGTGGGCATCGACATGGCCCACCCGTGGCAGATGCTCGGCTTCATGCTGCTCGTGTCGATGACCTTCATGGCGATCATCCACGGGCTCATGGCCCGGCTCGGCGACTCCGGCCAGTTCCTCGCGCTCATCCTCATGGTGGTCCAGCTCGTGAGCGCCGGCGGCACCTTCCCGTGGCAGACCCTCCCCGGTCCGCTCCAGGCACTGCACCACGTCCTGCCGATGTCGTATGCCGTCGACGGCCTGCGCGCGCTGGCCTACGGCGGACCCGGGCTCCACCTGGGGCTCGACGTCGCGGTGCTGCTGGCGTGGGGTGCGGGTGCGCTCGTGCTCTCCACCGCGGCCGCCCACCGCGTCCACCGGGCCCGGCGGCAGGCGTTCGTCACGGGCGCCGGGGGCGTGGGCGCCGAGCCGGTGCCCGCGTGATGCGACGCCGGATACGGGTCGTCCTCGCCGCCGCCCTCGTCGGCCTCACGACGCTCGGTTTGCTCGGCGGGTGCTCGCTCCTGCCCGGTCGCGATGGTGACGCGGCTGCGGGAGGTGGGCACGCGGCATACGAGATGTCGGTCGACTGCCCGGACGCCCCGGCGGAGCAACGGATCGAGCCGACCGTCGCGCAGCTCAACTCCGTTGTCGCACAGGCGGACCTGCCCTACTGGCAGGCAGGTGACATCGGCGCGAGCGCGCGGCTCACCGACGGGCGGCTCGTCTGGATCTTCGGTGACACGCTGCGCCGCACCGGTATCGCTCCCGGGATGGTCGCGAACTCGATGCTCGTGTCGTCGGGGCTCTGCGTCAGCCAGCTCATGGCCACCGCGCGCGGGCCGATCATCCCCGACGTCGAGCCGGGGGTCGTCCGCTGGCCGATGTCGGTGAGCGTCGTGCGCGAGGGCGACGAGGACGTCATCGTCGTCTTCACCGGTCGCATCCGGCGTGGCAGCGGGACCGACGTGTGGGGGTTCAGCTACCTCGGCTCGGACGCGGTGACGTTCCGGGTCCGCGGCGGGCAGGCGCCCCAGCTCGACGAGATCCTGCCGCTCACGGCCGACGACGAGAGCGCGCACCAGGTGAACTGGGGCTCGGCGTCGATGGTGTCCGACGGCCACATCTACGTCTACGGCACGGAGCTGCCCAGGGGCGCGGCGTTCGGCCGGTCGCTGCGGGTCGGCCGTGGCTCGCTCGGCGACCCCGAGGACCGGCGGCAGTGGGAGTTCTGGGACGGCACCCGCTGGCAGTCCGACCCCGACCGAGCGGTGCCGGTGATCCCCGCCGAAGGAGGTGTCTCGCAGACGCTGTCGGTCGACCGGGTCGACGGGAGCTATGTCGCCGTGTCCAAGAAGGACGGCGACCTCGGGTCCACCGTCGCCACGTGGACGTCGTCGTCACCGGTCGGGCCGTGGACGGTGAGTGCCGCCCTCGATGCGCCGTTCCTCACGGGCCGGGACGAGTTCGCCTACGCGCCGCTGGCGCACCCCGAGATCTCGCTGGCGAGCGGCACCCTGCTCGTCTCGATCTCACGCAACACGACCGACCTCGCCCGGCTGCGGCAGGACCCGACGATCGGCCGCCCGAGGTTCGCCGAGATCCCGCGCCCCTGAGGGCGGCGGCACCCGTCAGGGCGTCAGCAGAATCTTGCCGGTCGCCCGGCGCTCGTCGATGTCGCGCAGCGCGACGGCCACCTCGTCGAGCGAGCGCACCGTGCCGATGACGGGGTCGAGCCGGCCGTCCTCGAGCAGCGGCACGAGCTCGTCCCACTGGCGGCGCACGAAGCCCGGACCACCGGCCCCGGTCCAGTAGGCACCCCACCCGACACCGACGACGTCGACGTTGTTGAGCAGGAGCCGGTTGACCTTGACCTCGGGGATGGCGCCGGCGGTGAAGCCGATGACGAGCATCCGCCCCAGAGGTGCGAGCGAGCGCAGGGAGTCGGTGAAGCGGTCGCCACCCACCGGGTCGACGACGACGTCCACGCCGTGTCCGGAGGTGAGGTCGGCGACCGAGTCCTTGAACCCCTCGGCCAGCACCACCTCGTCGGCCCCGGCCGACCGCGCGACGGCCGCCTTCGCGGAGTCGGACACCACGGCATACACGGTCGCCCCCCACGCCTTCGCGAGCTGGATCGCGGCCGTGCCGATCCCGCCGGCGGCACCGTGGACGAGGACCTTCTCGCCCTCGGCCAGCCGGCCGCGCGTGCGGAGGGCGAAGTGACAGGTGAGGTAGTTCATCGGCAGCGCCGCGCCCTGGTCGAACGTCACGCCGTCGGGCAGCGGGAAGACCATCGCTGGGTCGCACACGACCTGCTCCGCGAACCCGCCGAGGAACGGGAACGCCGCCACCCGGTCACCCTCCTCGAGGCCGCTGCCGGCGGGCGCCTGCCGCACGAAGCCGGCCACCTCGGCGCCGGGCACGAAGGGCGTCGGAGGCTTGATCTGGTACTCGCCACGGGTGAGCAGCACGTCGGGGAACGACACCCCGGCCGCGGCCACGTCGATGAGGACCTCGCCCGCCGTCGGTTCGAGGTCCGGGACGTCGACCACCTCGATGGCGTCGGGTCCGTCGAGTCGGGTCACGAGGGCTGCACGCATGCTCCCGATCCTAGGAGGCAGGGTCCGTGACCCCCGGGAGGGAATGTCCCGGGCGCCTCGTGCCTTGTCCTTGTGTGCCCGAGCCTCGCCATGCCCTCCTTGCCACGATCGCCCTCGTCGTCGGCGGCTTCGCCATCGGGACGACCGAGTTCGTGACGATGGGCCTGCTGCCCGACGTCGCGCAGGGTGTGTCGGTGTCGATCCCGACCGCGGGGCACGCCATCTCCGCCTACGCGGCCGGTGTCGTGGTCGGCGCCCCGCTGCTCGCGATGCTCGGGGCCACGTGGCCGCGCAAGGCGCTGCTCGTCGGGCTCACCGTCGCGTTCGTCGTCGGCAACGTGGGGACGGCGCTCGCGCCCGACTACTCGTGGCTGCTCGTGGCCCGCTTCGTCGCCGGTATGCCGCACGGCGCCTTCTTCGGCGTGGCCGCCCTCGTCGCCGTCGACATGGCGGCCCGCGGCCAGCACGGCCGCGCGGTGAGCCGCGTCATGCTCGGCATCCCGATCGCCAACGTCGCCGGGGTGCCCGGGGCGACCTGGCTGGGCCAGCACTACGGCTGGCGCTCCGCGTACTGGCTCGTCGCCGTGCTCGGGGTGCTCACCATCGGGCTGCTCCTCGCCTACGTCCCGCACATCGAGCGCAACCTCGAGAGCACGATCAAGCGCGAGCTGCGCGGGTTCGCCACGACCCAGGTCGCGCTCACGCTCGCCGTCGGCGCGATCGGCTTCGGCGGCATGTTCGCCATGGCGAGCTACATCGCGCCGACCGTCACCGACGTCACCGGGCTCGACGCGAGCGCGGTCCCGATCTTCCTGCTCGCCTCCGGCATCGGTGGCCTCGTCGGCACCCCGCTCGCCGGCCGCCTCGGCGAGTGGTCGGTGCTGCGGTCGATCACCATCGGGTGCGTGGGCATGGGCGTGAACCTCGTCGCGTTCGCCCTCACCGCGCAGTGGTGGGCACCGGCGATCTTCTTCTATTTCCTGTCGTCGGTGCTCGCCGGGATCCTCGTCGTCAACCTCCAGCTTCGCCTCATGCAGGTCGCCGGTGAGGCCCAGACGCTCGCCGCCGCGAGCAACCACGCGGCCCTCAACACGGCCAACGCGCTCGGCGCCTGGCTCGGTGGCCTCGTCATCGCGGGCGGCTACGGCTACACCGCCCCGAGCTGGGTGGGTGCCGGCCTGTCGGTCCTCGGCGCAGGCGTCCTCGGCCTCAGCCTGCTCAAGCACCGCTCGGACACCCGGCCCGCCCCGGTGCGCGCTGCCTGACCGGGCCTAGTCTGCGGGGATGACCGAACTCGTCACCTGTCGCACCGAGGACGGCGTCGCCCACGTCGCCCTCAACCGGCCCGACAAGCTCAACGCGCTCACGCTCGACACGCTCGAGCAGCTGGTGGCGACGGCCCACCGCCTCCGGGCGGACCGCACGCTGCGCTCGGTGGTCCTCTCCGGCGAGGGTGACGCGTTCTGCGCCGGGCTCGACTTCGCGACCGTGCTGCGCGAGCCCCGTCGCGTCGCCGCGGCCTTCGCCCCGCGCCCGTGGCGTGGCACCAACACCTTCCAGGAGGCGTGCTGGGCCTGGCGCCGGCTGCCGGTCCCGGTCATCGCCGCCGTCCACGGCCACTGCCTCGGTGGCGGGCTGCAGATCGCGCTCGCGGCCGACTTCCGCATCACCGCGCCCGACGCGAAGTGGAGCGTCCTCGAGGCCAAGTGGGGGATCATCCCCGACATGTCCGGCATCCAGGCGCTGTCGCAGCAGGTCGGGATGGACGTCGCGAAGCGCCTGACGATGACCGGCGAGACGCTCTCGGGCACCGAGGCGGTCCGGGTCGGCCTCGCCACGGAGGAGAACCTCGACCCGTATGCCGGTGCGCTGGCCCTCGCATCCACCCTCGCCGAGCGCTCGCCGGACTCCGTCGCGGCGGCCAAGCGCCTCTTCAACCGGACGTGGTCGGCGAGCGACCGCCGCACCTTCCGGTGGGAGCGGCTCGAGCAGGCGCGGCTGCTCATGGGTGCCAACGCGGCCGAGGCTCGGCGCGCGGCCACGCGACGGGAGCGGCCGGCATACCAGCCCCGTGCCGGGATCGACCCGCGGGGCTGACCCGGTGACGACCCCTGTGGCTGGACCCCGCGACGACGCGGCGACGACGACCCGGCACATCACCTGCGTGCTGTGCGAGGCCTCGTGCGGCCTGCAGGTCGCACTGCGCGGGACCGAGATCGTGAGCATCAAGGGGCACGCCGAGGACCCGCTCTCACGCGGGCACATCTGCCCCAAGGGCGTCGCCCTCCAGGACCTGCACACCGACCCCGACCGGCTGCGTCGACCGGTGAAGCGGGTCGGGGACACGTTCGTCGAGATCGGGTGGGACGAGGCGATCGAGCTCGCCGCCGGGCTGCTCCACGGGGTCCAGCAGCGGCACGGACGCGACGCCGTCGCGACCTACCTCGGCAACCCCAACGTCCACAGCGTCGGAGCCTTGACCCACGTCACCGCCATCCCGCGCACGCTGCGGAGCCGTCACGTGTTCAGCGCGACGAGCGTGGACCAGCTGCCGCACCACCTCGTGGCGTGGGCGATGTACGGCCACCAGTTCCTCCTGCCGGTGCCCGACATCGACCGCACGCGGCTCCTCGTCCTCGTCGGGACCAACCCGATGGCGTCGAACGGGTCTCTGTGGACGGTCCCCGACTTCCCGGGCCGCCTGCGCGAGCTGCGTTCTCGCGGTGGGCGGCTCGTCGTCCTCGACCCGCGTCGCACCGAGACGGCGGCTGTCGCCGACGAGCACCACTTCGTCCGACCCGGCACCGACGCGACCGTGCTGCTGGCACTGGTCAACGTCGTCCTCGGCGAAGGCCTGGCTCGACCGGCGGCGTACGTCACCGGGATGGACGAGCTGCGCGTCGCGGTCGCGGACTTCACGCCCGAGCTCGCCGAGTCGGTGAGCGGCGTTGCGGCGGAGGCGATCCGGAACCTGGCGCGTGACGTGGCCGCGGGTTCGGCGGCGGTCCACGGTCGGATGGGGGTGTCGACGCAGGAGTTCGGCGTGCTGTGCCAGTGGGCGATCCAGTGCCTCATGGCGATCACCGGCAACCTCGACCACCCCGGCGGAACGATGTTCACCTCGCCGGCGATCGACATCGTCGGACGCGGGTTGGTGGGACGCGGTCACCGGGGCCGGACGCACTCGGCGGTGCGGGGGCTGCCGGAGTTCGGGGGTGAGCTCCCCGTCTCGGTGATGTCCGAGGAGATGGAGGGGCCACGGCCGGCGATCCGCGGCATCATCACGGTCGGCGGCAACCCGGTGTCGTCGACTCCTGCTGGTGGGCGCCTTTCCGAGCGGATGGCCGAGCTCGAGGCGGTCGTCGCGATCGACCCCTACATCAACGAGACGACGCGGCACGCCCAGGTCATCCTGCCGCCGACGGGTCCGCTCGAGCGCGACCACTACGACCTGATCTTCCACACCCTCGCGGTGCGCAACACCGCCCGCTGGTCGCCGGCGCTGTTCGAGCGTGGGGAGGACCAGCGACACGAGTGGGAGATCGCGCGCGACCTCGTCCTCGCGCTGAACCGGAAGGCTGGACGTCGCGTGCCGCTCAAGGCCCTGGTGCGTCTGCGGGCCTCGCCGCGCCTCACGGTCGACGTCCTGCTGCGGTCGAGCCGGCGGGGGCTCTCGGTCCGGCGGCTGGCGCGGACTCCGGGTGGGGTCGACCTCGGGCCCCTGGAGCCACGCCTTCCGGAGCGCCTGCGGACCCCCGAGCAGGAGGTCGTGCTCACACCCGCGGTCGTGACGGACGGGCTGGCGGCGCTGCGCTCGCGGCTGCCCGCGCTCCGGCGGGCGGCGCACAGCGACGACCTTCTGCTCATCGGCCGGCGCCACCAGCGCGACAACAACTCGTGGATGCACAACACCGAGCGGCTCACCCGTGGGCGGCCACGCCACCAGCTGCTCATGCACCCCGACGACGCCGCGTCGCGCGGGATCGAGGACGGCTCACTCGTCACGGTCACCTCGGAGGTGTCGTCGCTCCAGGTCGAGGTCCGGGCCAGCGACGAGGTCATGCGTGGGGTTGTCTCTCTGCCGCACGGTTACGGGCATCGGCGCCCAGGGGTGCGCCTGAGCCGGGCCGTCGAGGTGCCGGGTGTGACGATGAACGACCTTACCGACCCGGCCCAGGTCGAAGGCGTGTCGGGCAACGCCGTGCTCAACGGCATACCTGTCGTCGTCACTCCCGCCACGCTCATGGCAGGTGGCTGAGTCGCCTCGCAGTCCATATCCCCTGTGCGACAGGGGAATTCGGTGTGGACAACTCTAGAGTCTGTCATCGAACAGGTGTACTATTGGTTCATGGGGACGGGGAGAGAGTCGAGCGAAGGACCACAGGTCCGGATCCGCTCTGTCGTGTCCTCGCTGGCCGCGCTCTCCGCCGAGGGACTCACCGAGGTAGAGAGGGTCGAGGCCGTCGCGGCGCTCGAGTCACTTAAGGGTGCGACCGCGGCTGCGCAGGCCCGGTTGACGGCCGCCGCCGTCGTGGACCGTGAGCAGCTCGGTGAGGACTCGCGGAGCGTGCGCGCAGACCTGGCCCTGGCGAGGCGGTGCTCGCCGACGTTGGCCGACCAGCACGTCGGTGTCGCACGCGCTCTGGTCGAGGAGATGCCGTCGACGATGGCCGCGTTGGAGCGCGGTGAGATCAGCGAGCGGCGCGCCACGATCGTCGTCCGCGAGACTGCCTGCCTGAGCCGGGATCACCGTGCCG
Organism: Knoellia locipacati; assembly: GCF_007992835.1. Classification (GTDB taxonomy): domain Bacteria; phylum Actinomycetota; class Actinomycetes; order Actinomycetales; family Dermatophilaceae; genus Knoellia; species Knoellia locipacati. The sequence continues at coordinate 777,226 of NZ_BKBA01000003.1, read as the reverse complement.
AGGTCGATCGGCGGCTGGCCGACTGCATCGGGTCGATGGGCGACAAGGCCCTCGCGGCCGCCGCGCGTCGCGCGGGTGCGGCCCTGGATGCCGAGTCGCTCGCCGAGCGCAACCGCCGCGTCGTCGCCAGTCGGCGGGTGTCGGTGCGGCCGGCGGCGGACGGGATGGCGTGGTTGTCGATCCTCGGCCCGCTGAAGGAGGTCGTCGGGGCGCACGTGGCGCTGACCGCCGAGGAGGGCCGACGCCACGTCATCGACCCCGACCTGCCCGCCGACGAGTGGGAGGCCGCTGCTGCGGCGGCCCGCGCCGACACCCGTGGCAAGGGCGCCTGGCTGGCCGACCGCGCCCTCCAGCTCATCTCCGGGCGCGCACCGGATCAGCCGCAGCCGGTCGAGGTGCACCTCGTCATGACCGACCGGACATTGCTGCCTGCTGCCTTCGGCGGCACCGCGCCCGTGGACGACGTGGCAGTCCTCCCCGGCTGGGGGCCCGTGCCCGGGTGCGAGGCTCGCGCCTCCGTCGCCGATGCTCTCGACTCGGGGGCCGGAGTCTGGCTGCGTCGCCTCTTCACCGACCCGAGCGGCCGCGACCTCGTCGGCATGGACTCGACACGGCGCCGGTTCCAGGGCGGGCTGCGCCGGTTCCTCGAGCTGCGCGACCCAGCCTGCCGGATCCCGTGGTGCGACGCGCCCGCCGTCCAGACCGACCACACGACAGCCGTCCATGCGGGCGGGGCCACCTCGGCGGCCAACGGTGAAGGCCTCTGCCAGCGGCACAACCTCGTCAAGGAGCTCAACGGCTGGCACGTCAGGGTGGAGTCCACCGGGCTAGACGGGACCGGACCACACGGCATACGCATCCAGACCCCGACCGGACGCGTGCACGACTCGACGGCACCTCCGATCCTCGGTGAGGGGTGGGTCGCGCCATCGGCCGACCTGCCGACCACCGACGACGTCGGTGAACGTTTCGACGACTGGCTCGAGCACGCCCACGAGGGCCACTTCTGGGCGGCGTGACGCCCGCAGACCCACTCGTGAGCCATCCCACTACCCGCCTAAGCAACCGCTCACCTAGGGTCGGGGGATGGACTTCTCACCGTCGGAGCGTTCACTCGACCTCGCCCAGCGCGTCCGCGCCTTCATCGACGCCGAGATCGAGCCGGCCGAGCGAGTCATGGCTGCCGACGTCGCTGCCCGCCGCGCGGCCGGCGAGGACCCGTGGCCCGCGCACCCCCTGATCGCCGAGCTCCAGGCCAAGGCGCGCGAGCAGGGCCTGTGGAACCTCTTCCTCCCGGCCGGTCACGAGGGCCCGTATGCCGTGCAGTTCGGCACCGACGGCGGCTCCGGTCTGTCGAACGCGGAGTACGCCCCGATCGCCGAGCAGATGGGTCGCTCGTTCTCCGCGCCCCTGGTGTTCAACTGCAACGCCCCGGACACCGGCAACATGGAGGTCCTCCTCAAGTACGGCAGCGACGAGCAGAAGGCCGACTGGCTCGAGCCGCTGCTCGACGGACGCATCCGCAGCGCGTTCCTCATGACCGAGCCCGGAGTCGCCTCCTCGGACGCGACCAACATGGAGGCCACCGCCGTCATCGACGGTGACGAGGTCGTGCTCAACGGTCGCAAGTGGTGGTCGACCGGCGTCGGGAACCCGGACTGCAAGGTTGCGATCTTCATGGGCGTCACCGACCCCGAGGCGTCGCGCCACTCGCGCCACTCGATGGTGCTCGTGCCCTTCGACCACCCGGGGGTCAAGGTCGAGCGGATGCTCTCGGCGTTCGGCCAGCACGACGAGCCGATCGGGCACGGCGAGGTCTCGCTCACCGACGTCCGGCTGCCCGTCACCAACATCATCGCCGGACCCGGCCGGGCGTTCGAGATCGCCCAGGGCCGCCTCGGCCCCGGTCGCGTCCACCACTGCATGCGCCTGGTCGGCCTCGCGGAGCGCGCGCTCGAGATGGCCTGCGAGAGGGCCACGACGCGCACCGCCTTCGGCAAGCCGCTGGCCAACCTCGGCGGCAATCGTGAGCGGCTCGCCCACGCCCGCATCGCCATCAACCAGGCCCGGCTCCTCGTCCACCACGCCGCGTGGAAGCTCGACACCGTCGGCTCCCTCGGCGCGATGAGCGAGGTGAGCGAGATCAAGGTGGCCGTGCCGCAGATGGCGTGCGACGTCATCGACATGGCGATCCAGCTCCACGGTGGCGCGGGGATGTCCGAGGACTTCCCGCTGTCGGCGGCCTATGCGAACGCCCGCTCGCTGCGCCTGGCCGACGGTCCCGACGAGGTCCACCTCGGCGTCATCGCCAAGCTCCTGCTCCACCCCTACGCAGAGAAGGCGAGCCGCGCATGAGCCGTCGCGTCCTCATCACCGGCGGCGCCTCGGGGCTCGGCCTCGCGCTCGCCAAGGCGTTCGCCGCCCGCGGCGACCAGGTCCTCGTCGGGGACCTCAGCGAGAGCCGCCCCGACAGCGTGCCTGGCGACACGGCATACCTGCGTCTCGACGTCCGCAGCCAGCAGGACTGGGACGCCGCCCTCGCCCACGTGCGCGAGACCTGGGGCGGGCTCGACGTCCTCGTCAACAACGCGGGCGTCGCCACCGGCGGTCGGATCGATGTCGAGTCGATCTCTGACTGGGAGCGGGTGCTCGACATCAACCTGCTCGGTGTCGTGCGCGGCTGCCAGACGTTCACCCCGATGCTCAAGGAGCAGCTCTCGGGCCACATCGTCAACACCGCCTCGCTCGCCGGGCTCGTCCACGGCCCCGGCATGTCGTCCTACAACGCCGCCAAGGCCGGGGTCGTCGCCCTGTCCGAGACCCTCGGCTTCGAGCTGGCGCCGTGGGGCATCCACGTCTCCGCCGTGTGCCCGGCCTTCTTCCGGACCAACCTGCACGAGTCGCTCCAGGGCAAGGACACCGCCATGGAGGAGACCGCGCTCAAGCTCATCACCAAGGCGACGATGAGTGCCGACGAGGTCGCTGAGACCGTGCTCAAGGGCATCGACAGGCACAAGAAGGTCATCCTCACCGACCGGCTCGGCCGCCAGGCGTACTGGACCAAGCGACTCGTGCGGCCGGCATACGACCGGGTGGCGACGCAGGCGGGACAGAAGCTCGCGCGGAAGTCCCGCGATGCCTGACGAGCTGGGATCACCCGTCCGGGACGAGGACTCCTTCGACGTCGGGGCGCTGGCGGCCTGGCTGCGCGAGCATGCGACGGACGAGCCGGGGCTCGAGGCGACGCCCGAGGTGCGCCAGTTCAAGGGTGGCGCGTCCAACCTCACCTACCTGCTGCGCTACCCGACCCGCGACCTCATCCTGCGCCGGCCGCCACGAGGCACCAAGGCAAAGGGTGCGCACGACATGCGCCGTGAGAGCGACATCCAGCGGGCGCTCGGCAGCGTCTACGACCGGGTGCCGCGGATCGTGGCGTGGTGCGGCGACGAGTCCGTCATCGGCTCGGAGTTCTACGTCATGGAGCGGCTCGTCGGGACGATCCTGCGCCGGGACGTGCCGGCGTCGCTCGGGCTCTCGCGCGACGGCGTGAACCTGCTGTGCCGCAACGCTCTCGACACCCTCGTCGACCTGCACCAGGTGGACGTCGAGGCAGCCGGGCTGGGTGGGCTCGGCAAGGGCCCCGGCTACGTCGAGCGCCAGGTGACCGGCTGGTCGGCGCGATACCGCAAGGCCCGCACGCCCAACGTCGGGTCGTTCGAGGGCGTCATGGAGTGGCTCGAGGCGAACCGGCCCGACGACGTCGGCCAGGTCCTCATCCACAACGACTTCCGCTTCGACAACCTCGTGCTCGCGGAGGACGACCCGACGCGCATCGTCGGAGTCCTCGACTGGGAGATGGCGACCGTCGGCGACCCGCTCATGGACCTCGGTGGGGCCATGGCCTACTGGGTCCAGGCGAGCGACGACCCGGTCGCGAAGGCACTCCGGCTCCAGCCGACGCACACCCCCGGGATGCTGTCGCGCATCGAGGCCGTCCGTTACTACTGCGACCGCATGGGCATCCCGATGGACGCCGAGCGGTGGGCCTTCTACGAGGTGTTCGGGCTCTTCCGCCTCGCCGTCATCGCGCAGCAGATCTACCTGCGGACCTACCGCGGCGAGACGACCAACCCGCAGGCCAAGCGGATGCGCTGGTTCGTCCTCTACCTCGACCTGCGCTGCCGCGTGCTGCTGCGCCGCGCCCGCCGCGGGGCCGACCGATGAGCCGGATCATCCTCGTGCGTCACGGGCAGGCTTCCTGGGGCAAGAAGGACTACGACAAGCTCTCCGACCTCGGGCACGAGCAGGCGCGCACCGTCGGCGAGGAGCTCGCCGCCCGCGGCATCGAGGCGTCCCGGGTCGTCACCGGGGCGATGCGTCGCCAGCGCGACACCGGGGCCGGGCTCGTCGAGGGCGCCGGCTGGTCGATGGAGACCGAGACCGACGGCGCGTGGGACGAGTACGCGCACTCGGCGATCCTCACGGCCTACAAGCCGGCCTACCGCTCGATGGCGCTCATGAAGGCCGACCTCGCACGCACGCTGCGTCCCCACCGCGCCTTCGACGAGATGTATGCCGTGGCGACCGAACGGTGGGTGGCCGGCGCTCACGAGGACGACTACGACGAGCCGTTCTCGGCGTTCGGGGAGCGCGTGCTCGCCGGGCTGAAGTCGTTGGCGGAGAACGTCGGTCGCGGAGAGACGGCTGTCGTGGTGAGCTCCGCGGGGGCGATCTCGTGGGTCGCGGCTGCGCTGCTCGGCGGGGGCTCGCCGGTCTGGACGTCGCTCCAGCGCGTCATCGCCAACGCCTCGCTCACCACCCTGTCCGTCGGCGCGACCGAGCCGGTGCTGCGGACCTTCAACGACACGTCACACCTCGAGCGGGTTCCCGACCTGCTCACCACCCGCTGAGGAGAACCCTGCTCATGACCACGACCCTCATCACCGGCGCCAGCTCCGGCATCGGCGCCGAGCTCGCCCGCCAGCTCGCCGCACGTGGTCACGACCTCGCGCTGTGTGCCCGCCGGACCGACCGCCTCGAGGAGCTGCGTGCCGAGATCGTTGCGGCACACCCGGATCGCACCGTCGGGATCAAGGCGCTCGACGTCACCGACGACGAGGCGGTGTTCCGCGTCTTCCACGAGTTCGACGAGGAGCTCGGCGGCGTGGACCGCGTCGTCGTCAACGCCGGGCTCGGCAAGGGCGCACCGATCGGCGTCGGGGGCTACGCCGCCAACAGGGCGACGGCGATGACGAACTTCATCGGCGCCCTGGCGCAGTGCGAGGCGGCGATGGAGATCTTCCGCCTGCGCAAGCGCGGCCACCTCGTCGTCATCTCGTCGATGTCGGCGATGCGCGGGATGCCCAAGACGGTGACGACGTATGCCGCGACGAAGGCGGGGATCGCCCACCTCGCCGAGGGGATCAGGGTCGAGATGCGCGGCAAGCCCGACCTCGACATCACCGTGTCGACGATCTACCCGGGCTACATCCGCTCGGAGATGAACGAGAAGGTCGAGCAGCGCACCAAGTTCATGGTCGACACCGAGACCGGGGTGCGCGGCATCGTCGAGGCGATCGAGAAGGGCGTCGAGTCGGCGCGCGTGCCGGCGTGGCCGTGGAAGCCGCTCGGCACCGCGATGCGCCACCTGCCGCTCGGGGTCGTCCGCAAGCTCACCTGACGAAGAGCAGGGCCGCCTGGTCGTCGCGCTCGTTGCCGGTGGCGCGACGCACCATGCGGGCGGTCTCGGTGAGTCCCGCGTCGGTGGCCCAGGCGGCGACCTCGTCCGGTGTGAAGAGGTGCCGCTCCAGCTCGATGTCGTGTCCGAAGCGCGCGTACGCCACTGAGACGTCCCTCGTGCCGTGGCCGGCCTGGAAGGCGACGAGCAGGTGACCGCCGGGGGCGAGGACGCGCACGGCCTCGGCGAAGACGGCGGGCTGCCCCTCGGGTGGTGTGTGGATGGTCGAGTACCAGAGCAGGACACCGTCGAACGTCGCGTCCGGGTGGGGGAGAGCAGCGAGCTCGGCGACGTCGAAGCGGAGGTCGGGCTGGGCGCGGCGTGCCTGCTCGACCATGCCGGGCGAGAGGTCGACACCCTCCACGTCGCACCCGCGGTCGGCGACGTAGCGGCTCATCCGACCCGTCCCGCACCCTGCGTCGAGCACGCGGTGGTGCTGGCCGGTGCCGACTGCGCCGGCGAACGCGTCGACCATGGCGAGGTCGAGCGGCGCCTCGGGTTCCGTGCCCGGGAAGTGGGCGGCATACGTCGGCGCGACGACGTCGTAGGCACGCTGCACGGAGTCCGGGGTCGCCATCCGGCCATGCTCCCACCCGTCCTTGCCCGGGCCCGTATGCCGTCCCGCCACTACCGTGGGACGGTGACGCTTGACGAGATCGACGCGTTCGCAACCTCGCTGCCGGGGTGCCGGCGCAAGGGGCATCCGGGGCGGGTGGCGTGGTACGTCGACGACCGTCTGGTCGTGCGGCAGGACGAACCCGGGACGGTGCTCGTCAGGGTGACGTTCGAGGACCGCGAGAGGCTGCTCGAGGCACATCCCGAGACGTTCGGTGTCCCGCCGCGGTTCGAGGCGCACATGAAGGTGCAGGCCGACCTCGACGGCGACCCCGACGCGATCAGGGAGTCCATCCGGCTCGCGTGGACCTCCCAGAGGCGCAGCTGACCTGCCCCTGGTCCACCCCTGGCCCTGCGGCCCTGTCAGTCCTCGTCGACCGGGCGGATCTCGACGACGGGGTGTGCACGCACGAGCACCTGCGCAGCCTCGACGAGCGCGTCGTAGTCGTCACAGCGGACGAGGAAGAAGCCGGAGATCTGCTCGGCGGACTCCGCGAACGGACCCTCGGTGACCATGACGCCCGCGTCGGCCGCGCGTCGCAGCGTCCGGGCCCCGCGACTGTGGGTGAGGGCGGCGCCACCGGTGATGGCTCCACCACGGTCCTGGAGGAGTCGGCCGAACTCGGCGTCGATGTCGAAGGTGGCCTGGTGATCGGCCTCGGTGCCGGCCTCCCACCGGGCCTCGTCGTCGGAGGGGAACAGGATGACGTAGTCGGTCATGAGGGTCCTTTCGGTCGTGGTCTGACATGGGGGTGACGAGCGGAGCCCGGCGTCATCGACAATCCTCACGTGGATTTCTCGGCAGGCCGGGCGCCGCGGTCGGCGTCGCCGACACCAACCCAACGAAACCGCGGACTTCGGCTCCGGATGCTGCGTGGCGGGCGAACCGCTGGCAGGCTCGGTGACGGCAGCGCCTGCGCTGTCCAGAGTCGTCAGGCACCCGGCGCGTGGAGGGGCGCGCCGGGCGTCACGGCGAACGTCAGAGGCGCTGGTGCATGACGTGCAGCCCGACCCGGCCGTGCTCGCGGCTGTCGAACGCCTCCGGCACCGTCCCGATGACGCTGAAACCGAGCGACTCCCAGAGCTTCACCGCAACGGTGTTCGTCTCGACGACGGCGTTGAACTGCATTGCGGCATAGCCCTGCTCGCGTGCCCAACCGAGCACCCACTCGCCCAGCGCACGCCCGACCCCACGCCCACGCGCGGCCGGCGTCACCATGAACGAGGCGGTCGCGACGTGCGAACCGCGACCCGGCCGGTTCGGCCCGGTCTTCGCCGATCCCAGCAGCTCGCCCTCGTCCGACACCGCGACGACGGTGGTGCCCGGCGGCGACTCGAGCCACCAGCCACGGGCCTCGTCGAGGGAGAGCCCGACCGGGAAGGCATAGGTCTCACCGGCCTCGACGACCGCGGCGAACGTGGGGAAGAACGCGACCCAGTCGGCCTCGGTCATCGGGCGGATGTTCATGCGGGGGTGGCCTCCGGGACGTCGGGCAGGTGGTCGGGCTCGTCGCGCAGGCCGTGGACGAGAAGGGCCAGGGCAGCGGCATACGTCGCCATGATGGTGCCGGAGACGAGCGCCCGCTGTCGCGGCGTTTTCGCGAGGTGCTCGCCGACGATGATCGTCGCGTCGGACAGCAGGAAGAGCCCGCCGCCCCACACGAGGCCCCGTCGCCCCGAGCTCGTGGCCAGCGCCGACATCGAGCCGAGCAGCAGCCCGTATGCCGTGAGCACCGGATCCGGGCGCCCGGCACCCCCCGCGTCGAGCACCGCCAGACCCGCGAGCGTGCCGCCGACGACCGCAGCCGGCGCCCGACGGGGCCGCACCCCGTCGGCGAGGAGTAGCCGGACGAGGCCGGTCTGCTGCACCGCGAACGCCGCGGCCCCACGTCGCATGAGCACCCGCCGCCGCGTCGAGTCGTCGGCCCGGCCCGACGCGTTCATGAACCAGTCGCCGACCGTCGACCCGACGAGCGCGGCCACCAGGGTGGCGTGCCGTCCGGGGGGACGTGAGCCCCGGGTCGCCAGCACCCCGGCAGCCAGGCTCGGCGCCAGCAGCATCTTGCTCGCCAGGTGCGTCCGCTCACGACCGGCCATGGCAGCAGCCGTCGTCACGATCGCGGCCGGCACGAACGCCAGCAGGTCGCCCCGGGACCCCGCGGCGGCGTGGAGTCTCATCGACGTGTCGTCGTGAACTCGAAGTCGTTGCCCTCCAGTCGCGACACGAGCGCCTCCCCGAAGGCCACCGACGGGGTGAGCACCCCACCGCCGGACTCGAGACCGTCGAGCACGAGCGACAGCCCTGCCTGGCCGAGCATGATCGCGGTGCCGGAGTAGCCAGGGTCGTAGGGAGCAGCCACCCGCGTGCGGTAGCGGGCACCGGTCGTCGTGGTCGTCTCGATGTCCATGACGAACCGGCCGCGCTCCATCGTCTCCTGCGACGGGCCCTCGCCGGGCTTGGGCAGGACGACGTCGAGCAGGCGGCGCGTCGGTGCGGTCGACATCCCCGCGAACAGCCCGCCCAGGACGGCGGTCGTGAGGCCGGCCTTGACCGCCCCGACGGGCCCGCTGCCGGTGTCCATGACCTCGTCGTAGCGGAACTCCCGGCCGTAGGACCAGTCCGTCAGGGCGTTGCTGCGACGCACGATCCGCGTGTTGAACGACGCCATGAAGAACGGCGCGACCCACCGCTTGGTCACCGAGTCGTAGCGCGTCCCCGTCGCCGCCTGCACCTTGTCGAGCAGCCCGAACTCGTCGGAGGCGGGGCGGTTGCGCGACGGCGGCTCGGCCGACCGGTCCGGGGACAGCCCGTGCGGGTCGGTCACCGCGCGGCGCCGGGCCGGGTCGGAGACCTCGATCGCCTGCTGCCGCATGGAGTCGATCGTCCCGCCGCTCACGCCACCACGCAGGGTCCGGACGTGGAGCACGGTCTCGCCGAGGGTGCCCTCCCCGTCGGCTGCCACCTGCTGCGCGAGCGTCCACACGCCGAGGTCGGAGGGGATGGAGTCGAAGCCGCACGAGTGGACGATCCGGGCCCCGGTCCGCTCGGCCTCGCTGTGGTTGGCGTCGATGCTGTCGCGCACGAAGAGCACCTCGCCCGTGAGGTCCGCGTAGTGCGTGCCCGCGGCGGCACAGGCGGAGGCCAACGGCATACCGAGCTTCGCGTAGGGACCCACCGTGGTGACCACGACGCGCGTGCGCGCCGCGAGGTCGGCCACCGCCTCGGCGTCCGTCGTGTCGACGACGAGCAGCGGCCAGTCCTGCACCCGGTGGGGGAGGAGCGACGCGCGCACCTCGGTGAGACGCTCGAGCGACCGGCCGGCCAGCGCGATCCGGACGGAGGACGGCGCGTGCTCGGCGAGGTGGGCGGCGGTGAGGCGCCCGACGAAGCCGGTGGCGCCCACGAGGACGAGGTCGAACTCTCGGTCGGTGCTCATGTCCCGAATCTAGGCGATGCCCTTGGGGCCAGACCACGGCCGAACGAGCAGGTGGGGCAGAGTGAGACGCATGTCGCGACGACCCCGGGTGCTGGCCATCGTCCAGGCGGGTGGCAAGGGCTCCCGGATGGACGTCCTCACGCGCGAGCGCGCCAAGCCGGCGCTGCCGTATGCCGGTCAGTACCAGCTCGTGGACTTCGCCCTGTCGTCGTTGGCGCACAGCGGGATCAGCGACGTGTGGCTGTCGGTGCAGTACCTCGCGACGAGCCTGCACAAGCACGTCGCCAACGGCCGCCCGTGGGACCTCGACCGGACGCGCGGAGGGCTCCAGTGGCTGCCACCCGAGGAGGGCAGCGGCGCCGTGTCCCAGGACGGGTTCAGCGCCGGCAACGCCGACGACCTCTATCGCAACCTCTCGAGCATCAACGACTTCGGGGCCGACGTCCTGCTCGTGCTCAGCGCCGACTCGGTCTGCTCGGTCGACCTGCGCGACGTCGTCGACCAGCACCTCGACCGCGGCTCGTCCTGCACCGTCGTCACGGCCGAGGTGACCCGGTCGCAGGCGAGCGCAAAGGGCGTCGTCCGGCTCGGCAGGGGTGGCCGGGTCACCGGGTTCGACGACAAGCCCGAGGACCCTGCGACGACCACCGTCGCGGCCGAGATCTTCGCCTACGACCCGGCCCGCCTCACGCAGGCGCTCGAGGACCTGCGGGCCGAACGCGTCGACGACGCCGACGGCGAGGACTCCGGGCTCGGCGACTTCGGGGAGCACCTCCTCCCACGGCTCGTGTCGGACGGGGACGTCCACGCCTTCCCGCTGCGCGGCTACTGGCGCGACGTCGGGACGCCCAGCGAGTACGTCGCCTCCCACCGCGACCTCCTCGCCGGCCGGGTCGACGTCCTCGACGACCCCGAGTGGCCGATCCTCACCCGCTGGCCCGAGCTCCCGTCGGCCCGCATCCGCAAGGGCGCCGTGGTGGAGGCGTCGGTCGTCAGCGCGGGCGCCGACGTCTCCGGAACGGTCCGTCGCAGCGTCATCGGTCCGGGCGTGCGGATCGGCAGGGGCGCGGTCGTCGAGGACTCCGTCATCTTCGCCCGGACGACGATCGAGGGCGGCGCCGAGGTGCGCGCCGCGGTCGTCGACTCGCAGTGCACGATCGCCCGTGGGGCGCGGGTCGGCGAGGCACCTCCTGGCACCCGGGTCGGCGACGACCGGATCGTCCTCGTCGGCCACGAGAGCACGGTCGGGCGGGGTGTCGTCGTCCCGCCGGGAGCCAGGCTCGAGCCCGGTTCGACCGCCTGACCTGCGAATTTGCCCTGATGCTCCCCGCCGTCGCGCGGCCTCCGAAGGGGTAGACAGGACGGACCGGTGCCGACCGGCCCCGGACGACCACAGGAGGTACGCGATGACGCAGGACCAGACGAGTGGCACGGATCCCGAGGGCGGGCTCAACATGGGACAGGGTGCCGACGACGTCTCTGGCAGCCAGTCCGGCACCGACGCCGAAGGGCCCGCCGACAGCGGTGCCGGTGAGCAGGGTGCACCCGGCGAGCACGACGGTGGTGCCGACGGCGGCGCCGACGGTGCCGACGGTGGCGTCCTCAGCGGTGACGGTGGCGACGGCCTGAGCGGTGCCGGTGGCGGCGACGCCTCCGACGACACCGAGGGCCCGGCCGACAGCGGCGCGGGCGAGCCCGGTGCGCCCGGCGAGCACGACGGTGGCGCGGACGGCGGGGCCGACGGCTCCCGGTGACCCCACCTCCTGAGAGCCCGCGGCCGGAGGCGACGTCCTCGGCCGCGGGTTCTCCTGCGCTGACGCGCCTCGTCGGTATGCCGTCCGCGGACTTCGCGTCCCGGGTCTGGTCGCACGCCCCTCACCTCACCCGCGGGTCCGAGCTCGACCGGGACTTCACCGACCTCTTCGGGCCCGACGCCGTCGACGAGCTCGTCGCCCGCCGTGGCCTGCGCACCCCGTTCGCCCGGATGGCCAAGGAGGGCTCGACCCTCCCGGAGCGCCAGTTCACGCTCGGCGGCGGGGTCGGCGCCGGCATCGGGGACCAGCTGAGCGAGGACCGGATCCTGCGCGAGTTCGCCTCCGGCGCCACCCTCGTGCTCCAAGGGCTGCACCGCACGTGGTCACCGGTGCGTGAGTTCGCCGCCGTGCTCGCCGACGACCTCGGCCACCCGGTGCAGGTCAACGCCTACGTCACGCCTCCGCAGAACCAGGGCTTCTTCGACCACTACGACGTCCACGACGTCTTCGTCCTCCAGGTCTCCGGCGAGAAGCGCTGGCGGATCCGCGAGCCCGTCATCGACGCGCCCCTGCGCACGCAGCCGTGGGAGCAGCGTCGCGCCGCCGTCGAGCAGGCCGCGACCGGCGACCCCCTCCTCGAGGAGACCCTGCGCCCGGGCGACTGCCTCTACCTTCCCCGTGGCTACCTGCACTCCGCCACGGCCCTCGGTGGAACGAGCATCCACCTCACCATCGGCGTCCACGCCTGGACCCGGCGCCACCTCGTCGACGCCGTCCTTCGCCGCATCGGCGACCGCCTCACCGACGACGTCGAGGCGCGCCGGTCGCTGCCCCTGGGTGCCGGTCGGTCGTCGACCTCCGAGGTGGCGTTCGGCGACGACGCCGAGGTCGTGCGCTCCCTCGTCGCCAAGGCCCTGCAGGACGTCACCGTCGACGAGGTCGTCGAGGCGCTGCGTCCGGCCGTGCGTGGCGCGCAGCGCGCCGAGCCCCTCGGCGTCCTCGACCTCGTCGAGCGCGCCTCCCGCATCGACGGGCACGACGACGCGGACGGCACGACGTGGCGGGTCCGACGCCATCTCGCCGCCCACTGGGAGCCCGTCGGCGACGCGGCCACCCTCGTGAGCCGCGTCGGACGACTGCGCGTCACGGCCGACGAACGCGACGCGGTCGCGGAGGTGCTGGACGGCATACGGGATACTGCGGACCTCGACCCCGAGCTGAGGCGACGGCTCGCGCTCGCCGGGCTCCTCGTCCCGGAGGACGTCAGCGGCGCGTGACCCGACCGGCCTCGACGTGCCATCGCTGGTCGAGGTCGACGTTCTCGAGGAGGCGCCGGTCGTGCGAGACGAGCAGCAGCGCGCCGTCGTAGGACGCGAGAGCCTCCTCGAGCTGCTCGATGGCCGGCAGGTCGAGGTGGTTGGTCGGCTCGTCGAGCACGAGGACGTTGACGCCGCGGGCCTGGAGCAGCGCCATCGCCGCTCGGGTGCGCTCGCCCGGCGAGAGCCGTGACACGAGGCTCGTCACCTGGTCGGCGCGCAGCCCGAACTTCGCGAGCAGCGTGCGGCGGTCGGCGGGGGTGAGGTCGGGTACCGCCTCGCCGAACGCGTCGTGGAGGGTGAGGTCGTCACGCAGCCCCGTGCGGGCCTGGTCGATCTCGCCGATGGCGACGCTGGCGCCGAGGCTCGCACGACCCACGTCGGGGGTGAGCCGGCCCAGCAGGAGGCGCAGAAGCGTCGTCTTCCCCGCCCCGTTGGGTCCGGTGATGCCGATCCGGTCGCGCGCGTCGACCTGGAGCGAGACGGGTCCGAGGGTGAAGTCGCCGCGCCGCACGACCGCCTCGTCGAGGGTCGCGACGACCGAGCTGGAGCGCGGCGCGTCCCCGATCGAGAACTGCAGCACCCACTCCTTGCGCGGCTCCTCGACCTCCTCGAGCCGCGCGATCCGCGACTCCATCTGACGGACCTTGCGGGCCTGCTTCTCGGCGGAGTCGATGCTCGCCGCGCGCCGGATCTTGTCGTTGTCCGGGCTCTTCCTCATCGCGTTGCGCACGCCCTTGCTGCTCCACTTGCGCTGGGTGCGGGCGCGCGCCTGGAGGTCGGACTTCGTCTCGGCGAACTCCTCGTAGGCCTCGCGCGCGTGACGGCGGGCGATCTCGCGCTCCTCGAGGTAGGCCTCGTAGCCGCCGTCGTGCACGGCCACGGAGTTCTGCGCGAGGTCGAGCTCGACGATCCGGGTCACGACGCGTGAGAGGAACTCGCGGTCGTGCGAGACGAGCACGACGCCGCCGCGCAGCCCGGTGACGAACGCCTCGAGCCGCTCGAGCCCGGCGAGGTCGAGGTCGTTGGTGGGCTCGTCGAGCAGGACGATGTCGAAGCGGCTGAGCAGCAGGGCGGCCAGGGCCGCGCGCGCCGCCTGCCCTCCGGAGAGCGAGGTCATGAGCGCCTCGCCGCCGACGTCGAGCCCCAGCTCGGCGAGCATCGCGGGGATGCGGTCCTCGAGATCCGGGGCGCCGCTCGCGAGCCAGTGGTCGAGGGCGGTCCCGTATGCCGTGTCCGCACCCGGGGTGTCCTGCCCGAGTGCCGTGGCCGCGGCCTCCATGGCCTCGGTGGCGGCCGTGGCTCCGGTGCGGCGGGCGATGTAGTCGTTCACCGTCTCGCCGGGCAGGCGCTCGTGCTCCTGCGGCAGCCACCCGACGAAGGCGTCGCCTGGCGCGGTCGTGATGCTGCCCCCGAGCGGTGCGGACTCGCCCGCGAGCAGGCGCAGCAGGGTGGTCTTGCCCGCACCGTTGGCGCCCACGACGCCGACGACGTCACCCGGGGCGACGGTGAGGTCGAGGTGCTCGAAGAGGGTGCGGTGGGCGTGACCCCCGGACAGGTCCTTCGCGACGAGGGTGGCACTCACCCGGACAGACTAGGCGGAGCCGGGGAAGGGTCGCTCGCGAGCTTGCGAGCGACCGACGCTTCAATCCGGACGGGCGTGGAAGCCTCGGCTCAGCCGTGCAGGCGCCCACGCAGCTCGGCGTAGCGCCCGCGCAGCTCGGCGCTCGCCCCGCGCGCGGCGGCGTCCGGCTCGACGACGGTCTCGGTGCGCACCTCCCACTCGGGCAGGTCCGCGCCGGCGAGGGTCGCGGCCGCCTGGCGGGCGGCACCGAGGGCGACGTACTCACCGGACGCGGGCACGTGCACCGGCACCCCGAAGAGGTCCGCGGCCATCGAGCGCACCGCCGTCGACGCCGCGGCGCCACCGATGAGCAGCACACGCTCGACCTCGACGCCCTGGCCGCGCAGGGCGTCGAGCGCCTCGGCGAGGTTGGTGACCATGCCCTCGACGACGGCGCGGGCGAGGTTCTCGGGGGTGGCGTTGGCGCGGGTCAGGCCCGACAGCGTGCCGGTGGCGGTGGGCAGGTTGGGGGTGCGCTCACCGTCGAGGTAGGGCAGGAGCGTGAGCCCGTCAGCGCCGCGGGGGGCCGTGCCGGCGAGCCGGTCGAGCTCGGCGAGCTCGACGCCGAGCATCGCGGCGCCGGCCGTCATGACGCGTGCGGCGTTGAGGGTCGCGAGCAGGGGGAGGAAGTCTCCGGTGGCGTCGGCGAAGGAGGCCACCGCGCCCGAGGCGTCCGCGACGGCGGCACCGTGGCGGGCGAAGGCCGTGCCGCTCGTCCCCAGCGAGATGACGGCGTCACCGGGCCGCAGCCCGAGGCCCAGTGCGGCGCCCGCGTTGTCGCCCGTGCCGGGGCCGAGCACCATGCCGGACCCGGTGCGCCCGGCCGCCTCGGTGGGAGCGAGGACGCGCGGCACCTCGAGCGAGCGACCGACGGCGAGGTCGAGGAGCTCGGGGAGGTAGGCGCCGGAGCCGGCCGACCAGTAGCCGGTGCCGGAGGCGTCGCCGCGGTCGGTCGTCCAGCCCTCGAACCCGTCGCCCTGCTTGAGGATCTGCCCGGTGAGCCAGTCGTGGGGGAGGACGCAGGCGCGGGTGCGGTCCAGCGACTCGGGCTCGGCGCGGCGCAGCCACCGGAGCTTGGTGATGGTGAACGACGCGACCGGCACGACCCCGACCTCGTCGGCCCAGCGCTGGGCGCCACCGAACTCCTCCGTGAGGTCGGTGGCGTCCTGCGCCGAGCGGGTGTCGTTCCACAGCAGCGCCGGCCGCACGACCTCGTCGGCGTCGTCGAGCGTCACCATGCCGTGCTGCTGGCCACCGACAGAGAGCGCCTCGACGCCGTCGAGCAGGCCGCCGGCCGTCGCCGCCTCGTATGCCGTCCACCACTCGCCTGGGTCGACCTCGGTCCCGTCGGGGTGCGGCGCACGCCCCTGGCGGACCACCTCGCCGGTCTCGGCGTCGCAGACGACGACCTTGCAGGACTGGGTGGACGAGTCGACGCCCGCGACGAGCTGCTGCTGCTTCGTGGCCATGCCAGCATCCTTGCCGACCGGCGGGGTCGGCGCACGGACGCGTCCGGTGGGGAGTGCTCCCCACTGACCCCGACGCCGATCCGTGCTTGGATTCGGGGAGGCGTCGGTCGACCGCGCCTCGCGGTCGTCATGAGGGAGGGAGCGCTGGTGGTCGATCCGGAGGACCTGTTCCGCGAGCTCGTCTCAGGCAACCCCGCCACGGTCCGGGGGCAGGCCGACACCGTCGGCGACGCGATGAAGAAGGTCTCCGAGGCCGCCTCACGGGTCGAGGAGGCCGCCGACCGACCGACGTGGATGAGCGCCGCCTCGGCCGGCTACAAGGTCCGCACCGCCGGGGTGAGCCAGGGCATCGAGGTCAACTACTTCGTCCTCGGCCGGATCCGGACCGCGCTGACGACCGGAGCGAGCCGGTGCGCCTCGATGGAGACCAGGGCGCGTGAGGTCATCGGCACCTGGCGCAACCGTCCGGCCGGCCTCAACCCGCTCGTCGAGGAGATCCTCGCCCTCGTCGTCCACGGGCAGCTGCTCCAGGTGTCCGCCGACTACAACACGGACCTCGCGACCGTCGCCGCGTTCGCCAAGGGCGAGAAGATCGACACCGACGAGCTCGACGCCGACACGCGCGAGTGGCTCGAGCGCGGCATGGACAAGACCGCCGACTGGCTGCGCGAGAACGGTGGTGGGCTGGGGCCGCTCATCCCCAACCTCGGCCTGGGCGGCGACACCCGTGGCCTCATCCCGCAGGGCCTGGGGATCGACCCCGAGACGGGCTGGATCATCCAGACGAGCTACTCCAAGGACGGCGACCAGCCCTCGGTCCTGTCCATGGTCGACCCCCGGACCGGCCGGGAGATGGTCGACGTCGAGCTCGGCGGATACGGCGACATCCCGACGCCCGACCACGCCGGTGGTGTCTCCTCCGACGGCACGTACACCTACGTCACCTCCAGCGGCAACCCCTCGCACGTCTTCACCTACCTCACGTCCGAGCTGAGGAACGGTGGCAGCACGCCGGTCGACCCGATCGGCCCGCCCACCGAGCTCCCCGACGGCGCCGGGGCCTACGGCACCGTCAAGGACGGCGTCCTCTACGTCGGCACCCACGTCAGCGACATCGGCGGCGGGGGCAACCAGTACGACGGCGCCGACGACGACGGCAAGCTCTACGCCTACGTCTCCGACGGCCACGGCGGGTGGGTCCGGGACACGAGCTTCGGCGGTGGCGCCGGATACGTCCACACGCCACCGCAGGCGCAGGGCGTCGTCGTCCGCGACGGCGAGTACGTCTTCAGCACCTCGCTCGGTCGCGACAAGGCCGGCCGCCTCATCGTCCAGGAGCGCCAGGACGACGAGCCCGGCAACGGCGACCGTGGCGAGGCCTACGAGCTGCCCTACATGTCCGAGGGCATCATCGAGCTCGACGGCGAGATCCTCACGACCTACGAGTCGGGCTCGGACCACTACGGCCCGGACGGCTCCGACGACGAGGACCTGTGGGCCAACCCCTACATGACACGCACGTCGCTCGAGGCCCTCGGCCTGAGCGAGGACATCGACGTCGACCCCGAGTCCCTCAAGGGGGCCGCCAAGGACTTCGACACCGCCGCGGGGCCGCTCAGCCGGGCCGCCAACCTCGTCGGCGGGATCACCGTCAACGCCGCCGACTTCGGCAAGGTCCCCTCGGCGAGCACCCTCGCCACCGCCGTCAACACCGAGCTGGGCAAGGGCGAGACGAGCCTCGACACCGGAGCCAAGGCCGTCCACCGCACCTCGGCGCTACTCACCGGCAACGCCCGGACCTACACCGACACCGACGACTACGCCGCGGACACGATCCGCCGGCCCGGCATGCCCTGAGGCCGCCTCAGTCCCAGGTGATGACGACCTTGCCGGAGGCACCTGCTGCCGCGACGGCATACGCCTCGTCCGCGTCGGCCAGGGCGAAGCGGTGCGAGACGACGCGTTCGGGGCTCTCGCCCCACCGCGCGAGCAGGTCGAGGAGCTCGGCCATGTGACCGAGCGAGGTCACCCACGAGCCGTGCAGCGCGACCTGCTTGTGGATGAGCAGGTCCGAGACCGGGAAGTCGATCCGGCCGCCCTCGCCGACCATGACGCACCGTCCGCGCGCGGCCGTGTGGGTCAGCGCGGCGAGTCGGGCATGCGCGTTGCCGCTGCAGTCGAGGCTCACCTCGCAGCCGCGCCCGCCGGTCGCGTCACCCACGGCGTCGGCGAGGTCGGCGGGGTCGGTGATCACGACGTCGACGAGGCCCAGCTCGGTTGCGAGAGAGGCGCGCTCGGCGTTGGGCTCCAGCCCGATGACCGTGCTGGCACCGAGGTGCTTGCCCAGCATCGCGGCGGCGAGACCGACCGGCCCGAGTCCGGTGACGAGCAGCCGGTCGCGTCCGCTGACGCCTGCACGCAGCAGACCTTCGTATGCCGTCCCGAACCCGCACGAGACCAGCGCACCGTCGACGTGGCTCACGCCCTCGGGCAGGCGCAGGCACGACACCGCCTCGGCGAGCATGAACTCGGCGTGGCCGCCGTCGCGCTGCCAGCCGTGGGCGGCGCGGGTCGGTGAGGTGCAGCCGATGGGGTAGCCGATGCGGCACTCGTCGCAGGACCCGCAGCCGGTGATGTGGTAGACCGCGACCGCGTCGCCGACCTCGAGCGTGCGCACCCCCGGACCCAGCTCGACGACGTCGCCACAGGGCTCGTGCCCGGCGACGACGCCCTGGTAGGCCTCGGCTCCGTGGCCGAGGTGCTCGCGGTAGATCGCTCGGATGTCGCTCCCGCAGATGCCGGAGGCGCGCATCCGCAGCAGGACCTGCCCGGGTCCGGGCGAGGGCACGTCGACCGTGACGTGCTCGACCGTGCTGTCACCGGGAAGCCGCACAGCGCTCATCGTCGTCATTCCTCGATCCTGTCACCGCGGCCGCGTCAGGATCGCGTCAAGACCGGTCAGGGGAGCGTCAGCACCGGGTCGGCCGAGGCGTCCCGGTGGTTGCGTGGACGGCATGTGGCAAGACCTCCTCGCGGGCACGATCGCCCTGCTCCTCCTCGCGTACCTCACCGTCGCGCTCCTCCACCCCGACAGGTTCTGAGGCCGTCATGGGCACCGCACTCCAGACGGCCACCGCCGTCCTCCTCGTCGCCGCGATCCTCGCCGCCCTGCACGTCCCCCTCGGGTCCTGGATCGCGCACACCTTCACCGACGAGGCCGACTGGCGCGTCGAGCGACTCCTCTACCGCGTCGTCGGCGTCGACCCGCGTGCCGAGCAGCGCTGGACGGGGTATGCCGGCTCGGTCCTCGCGTTCTCGGCCGTCGGCATCCTCGGCCTGTTCGGGCTCATCCTCGTGCAGGGCCTGCTGCCGTGGTCGTTCGGCCGGTCGATGGACTGGCACACCGTGCTCAACACCGCGGTCTCCTTCGTGACGAACACCAACTGGCAGTCGTATGCCGGTGAGGCCGGCACCGGGCACACCGTCCAGCTGCTCGGCCTGACCGTCCAGAACGTCGTCTCCGCCGCCGTCGGTCTCGCGGTCGCCATCGCGCTCGTGCGAGGCCTCGCAAGAGAGGGTGCGGGGCGGATCGGCAACTTCTGGGTCGACCTCGTGCGGGGGACGGTGCGGGTCATCCTGCCGCTCGCGGCCGTGGCCGCGATCCTGCTGCTGCTCGGTGGGGTCATCCAGAACCTCGCAAGACCGCACGTCGTCGAGACGCTCGGCGGTGCCCGACAGGTGATCCAAGGTGGACCGGTCGCGTCGCAGGAGGCGGTCAAGCTCCTCGGCACCAACGGCGGTGGCTTCTTCAACGCCAACTCGGCCCACCCGTTCGAGAACCCGGGGCCGTGGACCAACCTGCTCCAGGTCGTCCTCGTCCTCGCCATCCCGTTCTCGCTCCCGCACGCCTACGGACGCATGGTCGGTGACCGGCGCCAGGGTGTCGTGGCGGTCGATGTCATGGGCACCCTCCTCGCGGCGAGCATGGCCCTCGCCGTCTGGGCCGAGACGGCGGCGGCCTCGTCGCCGCTGGGGTCGATGGAGGGCAAGGAGCAGCGCTTCGGCATCGTCTGGTCCTCGCTCTTCGGCGCCGCGACCACCGGCACGTCGACGGGTGCGGTCAACGCGATGCACGACAGCCTCAGCCCGCTCGGTGGCGGCGTCGTCCTGCTCAACATGATGCTCGGCGAGGTCTCACCCGGTGGTGTCGGGACGGGGCTGTACTCCTACCTCGTCCTCGTCGTCATCGCGGTCTTCCTCGCCGGGCTCATGGTCGGGCGCACGCCCGAGCTGCTCGGCAAGACGATCGGCCGCGCGGAGGTGACGAGCGCGGCGCTCGTCACGCTGACGATGCCCGCTCTCGTCCTGCTCGGGACCGGCCTCGCGGTCAGCGTCCCGGTGTCGGTGGGTGCGCGCCTCAACGACGGTCCGCACGGGCTGAGCGAGCTGCTGTATGCCGTGACCTCCGCCGCGAACAACAACGGCTCGGCCTTCGCGGGGCTCTCGGCCGACCAGCCCTTCCTCAACCTGCTGCTCGCCGCCTGCATGCTGCTCGGCCGCCTCGTCCCGATCGTGCTCGTGCTCCGGCTGGCGGGCTCGCTCGCCGCACAGGGACGCCGCCCGGTCACCGCCGGGACCATGCCCACGGCCACGCCCCTGTTCACGGTCCTCGTCCTCGGCACGGTCCTCATCGTCGCCGGACTGACCTTCTTCCCGTCCCTGGTCCTCGGACCCCTTGCGGAGGCACTGTCATGACCTCGTCCCTCGTGCGCACCGGCTGGCAGGCCCTGCCCGCGGCGTTCGCCAAGCTCGACCCCCGCCACCTCTGGCGCAGCCCGGTCATCCTCGTCGTCTGGGTGGGCTCGGCCCTCACGACCTTCCTCTCGGTGCTCGAGCCCACGGTGTTCTCCGTGTCGGTGACGATCTGGCTGTGGGCCACCGTCCTGTTCGCCAACCTCGCCGAGGCGGTGGCGGAGGGGCGTGGCAAGGCCCAGGCGGAGACGCTGCGTCGCACCCGGACCGAGACGACCGCCCGTCGTCTCCTCGCCGACGGCAGCGAGGAGGACGTGCGTGGGACCGAGCTGCTGCTCGGCGACCTCGTCGTCGTCGAGGCGGGACAGGTTATCCCGGGCGACGGCGACGTCGTCGAGGGTGTGGCGACGGTGGACGAGTCGGCCATCACGGGGGAGTCCGCTCCCGTGGTGCGGGAGTCCGGTGGCGACCGGTGCGCCGTCACCGGCGGCACGACCGTCCTGTCCGACCGCATCGTCGTGAGGGTCACGAGCAGGCCGGGCGAGACCTTCATCGACCGGATGATCGCGCTGGTCGAGGGTGCCTCGCGGCAGAAGACGCCCAACGAGGTCGCGCTGTCGATCCTCCTCACGACGCTGACGATCATCTTCGTCCTCGCCGTCTCGGCGGTGCAGCCGATGGCGGTCTACTCGGGCGGGCGCCTCTCCCTCGTCGTCCTCGTCGCCCTGCTCGTCTGCCTCATCCCCACGACGATCGGCGCCCTGCTGTCGGCCATCGGGATCGCCGGCATGGACCGCCTCGTCCAGCGCAACGTCCTCGCGATGTCGGGCCGGGCCGTCGAGGCCGCCGGCGACGTGAGCACACTCCTGCTCGACAAGACCGGCACCATCACCTTCGGCAACCGCCGGGCGAGCGCGTTCGTCGCGGTGGGCGGCACCGATCGGGCGGAGCTGGCCGCCATGGCCCACCTCTCCTCGCTCGCCGACGAGACGCCCGAGGGCCGGTCGGTGGTCGAGTTCGCCCGCGAGGAGGAGGGCGTTGCCGACGGTGGGGACGTCGTCACCCTCGGGCGCAGCGGAGCGACGTTCGTCCCCTTCTCGGCGACGACCCGCATGTCCGGCGTCGACCTCGCCGACGGGTCGCGGGTCCGCAAGGGTGCCGCGGACGCGGTGCTCGGCTGGACCCGGGCGGAGGGCGGCGAGGTCCCCGGTGACCTCGAGGTGCACGTCGCCGGCATCAGCGCCTCGGGTGGCACCCCGCTCGTCGTGGCCGCCGCGGACCCGGGGGCGTCGCCGACGGTCCTCGGGGTCATCCACCTCAAGGACGTCGTCAAGCCCGGGATGCGTGAGCGGTTCGACCAGCTGCGGGCCATGGGCATCCGCACGGTGATGATCACCGGCGACAACCCGCTCACCGCCAAGGCGATCGCCGACGAGGCCGGTGTCGACGACTACCTCGCCGAGGCCACCCCCGAGGACAAGATGGCGCTCATCCGGCAGGAGCAGGAGGGCGGGCGGCTCGTCGCGATGACCGGTGACGGCACCAACGACGCCCCCGCGCTCGCCCAGGCGGACGTCGGGGTGGCGATGAACACCGGCACCTCCGCGGCCAAGGAGGCGGGCAACATGGTCGACCTCGACTCCGACCCCACGAAGCTCATCGACATCGTCGCGATCGGCAAGCAGCTCCTCATCACCCGCGGCGCCCTCACGACGTTCTCGATCGCCAACGACGTCGCGAAGTACTTCGCGATCGTGCCGGCGATGTTCGTCGGGATCTTCCCGGGTCTCGGAGCGGTCGACGTCATGCGGCTGTCCAGCCCGGAGTCGGCGATGCTCTCGGCCGTCATCTTCAACGCCCTCGTCATCGTCGCGCTCATCCCGCTCGCCCTGCGGGGGGTGAGGTACCGACCGCTGTCGGCCTCCCGGCTGCTCCGCCGCAACCTGCTCGTCTACGGGCTCGGTGGCATCGTCGCGCCGTTCGTCGGCATCAAGGCCATCGACCTCCTCGTCTCACTCCTCCCAGGCCTCTGAGGTGACCTCCATGACCCGACAGCTCGTCGCCGCGACCAAGGCCCTGCTCGTCCTCACCCTCGTGTGCGGGGTGGGCTACCCCGGCGCCGTCCTCCTCGTCGCCCAGCTCGTCCCCGGCCGCGCCGCGGGGCAGCCGGTGCTCGTCGACGGCCGGGAGGTCGGCTCGCACCTCCTCGGCCAGCCGGCCGGCGGGCCGGGGTGGTTCCAGGGCCGCCCGTCGGCCTCCGACGCCTCGGGGGAGCTCAGCGGTGGGTCGAACCTCGGACCGTCCAACCCCGACCTCGCCGCGGTCGTCGCCGACCGGGCGGCGTCCCTGCGGGCGGCCAACCCGGACGCAGCCGCGGCGATCCCGCCCGACGCCCTCACCGCCTCGGCGAGCGGTCTCGACCCCGACATCTCACCGGCATACGCGCTCTGGCAGGTGCCGAGGATCGCCAAGGTGCGCGGTCTCGACGAGTCGGCCGTGCGCCGCATCGTCGCCGCCCACGTCGAGGACGCGCCACTGGGGATGCTGGGCCAGCCCCGCGTCAACGTGCTCGCGCTCAACGTGGCGCTGGACGCCCGCACGGCCGGGGAAGAATGACCCCATGGCACGTGGACGGTTGCGCATCTATCTCGGGGCTGCTCCCGGCGTGGGCAAGACGTTCGCGATGCTCGACGAGGGCCACCGTCGCCTCGAGCGCGGGACCGACGTCGTGGTGGGCTTCGTCGAGACCCACGGCCGCGCCCACACGACGGCCGAGCTCGACGGGCTCGAAGTCCTGCCCCGGGCCCGGGTGACCCACCGCGGCGCCACCCTCGAGGAGCTCGACCTCGACGCCCTCCTGGCCCGGCGACCGCAGGTGGCGCTCATCGACGAGCTCGCGCACACCAATGCGCCCGGCGGCCGCCACAGCAAGCGGTGGGAGGACATCGAGGACGTCCTCGACGCGGGCATCGACGTCATCAGCACCGTCAACATCCAGCACCTCGAGTCGCTCAACGACGCGGTCACCTCGATCACCGGGGTGGTCCAGCGCGAGACCGTCCCGGACGAGGTCGTCCGCCGTGCCGACCAGATCGAGCTCGTCGACATGTCGCCCGAGGCCCTGCGGCGGCGGATGGCGCACGGCAACGTCTATCCGCCCGACCGGGTGGACGCCGCCCTCGCGAACTACTTCCGCGTCGGCAACCTCGGGGCGCTGCGCGAGCTCGCCCTGCTGTGGCTCGCCGACCGGGTCGACGAGGGCCTGGGCCGCTACCGCGCCGAGCACGGCATCGAGACGACCTGGCCGACCCGCGAGCGGGTCGTCGTCGCCGTCGCGGGCGGACCCGAGGGAGAGACGCTGTTGCGCCGGGGTGCGCGCATCGCCGCACGCGGCGCCGGTGGCGAGCTGCTCGTCGTGCACGTCGCGCGGACCGACGGGCTCGCGGGCCCCGCGCTGCCCGACCTCGTGTCGCAACGCCGCCTCACCGAGGAGCTCGGCGGCACCTTCCACACCGTGACCGGCGACGACCTCGCCGAGGCGGTGCTCGACTTCGCGCGCGGTGTCAACGCGAGCCAGGTCATCATCGGCAGCTCGCGCAGGCCGCGGTGGCGCACCCTCGTGACCCCGAGCACCACCGAGGAGGTCATCGCCGGCTCCGGCGACATCGACGTCCACGTCGTGACCCACCGCTTCGCCGCGGGCCGGGGCTGGCGCACCCCCCGCCGTGGTCTGCCACGCAGGCGCGTCCGCGCAGGGTATGCCGTCGCGCTCGCCGGGCCGTTCGTCCTCACCGAGCTGCTCGCAGCCCTCCCGGACGACCCCGAGCTGCCGCTCACCGTCCCGCTCTTCCTGCTGCTCAGCGTGCTCATCGCCCTGCTCGGGGGCATGGGGCCGGCGCTGCTCGGCGCGGTCGCGTCGTCGCTGTTCCTCAACTGGTTCTTCACCCCGCCCACGGGTGGGCTGACCATCTCGCAGCCCCAGAACGCCGTCGCGCTCGCGGTCTTCGTCGTCGTGGCGGCGGCGGTCGCCTTCGTCGTCGACCGCAGCGCCCGCCGGGCCGACCGGGCGGTGCGGGCACAGGCCGAGGCGTCCTCGCTCGCCGCCCTGAGCCACACCCTCCTGGGCTCGACCGACCAGATGGGCCTGCTGCTGCGCGAGGCGCTCGACATGTTCGGAGCGGAGGCGGCGGCGGTGGTGCGCCGGCCCACGCCCGGTCACCCGGCGGAGGTGGTGGCCGGGACCCGTCCGGCGCTGGCGCCCGACGACCTGCGGGGTCCCGGGCTGCCCCGGGAGGAGGTCGACGACGACCACGACCTCGTGCTCGTCGGTGCGAGCCTGCCGGCCGGGCAGCAGCGACTGCTCGCGGCGTTCGCCGCCCACGCCGGGGCCATCCTCCAGCGGCGTTCGCTGCGGGCTGCGGCGGCCGAGGCGGCCACCCTCGCCCGGGACAACAGCGCCCGGACCGCCCTGCTGTCGGCCGTGTCGCACGACCTGCGGACCCCGCTCGCCGGCATCAAGGCCGCGATCGGCAGCCTGCGCTCGACGGAGGTCACCTTCAGCCCCGAGGACGAGGCCGAGCTCCAGGCGGCCATCGAGGACTCGGCCGACCGGCTCGAGGCGCTCATCGGCAACCTCCTCGACATGTCGCGCCTCCAGGCGGGGGCGCTCGTCGCCCACCCGCGCCCCGTCGACCTCGGCGAGGTCGTGCCCGGCGTCGTGCGCGAGACCGCGGATCCCGACCGGGTGCAGTGGCACCTCGACGAGCGGGCGCGGGTCGTCGTCGCGGACCCGGGCCTGCTCGACCGTGTCCTCGGCAACATCGTCGAGAACGCGTTGCGCCACCAGCCGGCACCCGGAGCGGTCCGGGTCTCGTCGTCCGGCCTCGGCGACCGGGTCGAGATCCGCGTCGTCGACACCGGACCCGGCGTCCCCCAGGGCGACCGTGACCGGATCTTCCTGCCCTTCCAGCGGCACGGCGACGCGCCGAGCGGCGACGGCGTCGGCCTCGGTCTCGCCGTGGCGCGCGGTCTCGCCGAGTCGATGGGTGGCACCGTGGTCCCCGAGGACACGCCCGGCGGTGGCCTCACCGTCGTCGTCGACCTGCCCGCCGCCCGGACGGAGAGCCCCTGACATGGCCCAGCGCATCCTCGTCGTCGACGACGACCCCACGATCCGCCGCACCCTGCGCATCAACCTGCGGGCCCGCGGCTACGAGGTCGAGGAGGTCGGCAGCGGGGCCGATGCGCTCGCGACCCACGCCGACGCGCCGGCGGACCTCGTCGTGCTCGACCTCGGCCTGCCGGACCTCGACGGCGTCGAGGTGCTGCGGCGGATCCGGTCACGGTCGCAGGTCCCGGTGGTCGTCCTCTCGGCCCGGCACCAGTCGGACGACAAGGTCGAGGCGCTCGACGAGGGCGCCGACGACTACGTCACCAAGCCGTTCGGGATGGACGAGCTCATGGCACGCATCCGCTCGGCGATGCGTCGCGGCACGGGCGAGGCCGACACCCTGGCCGGGGTCGCGCCCGTCGTCACCGAGGCCTTCACGGTGGACTTCGCCACCCTCGACGCCACGCGTGGCGGCGAGCCGGTACACCTCACCCCGACCGAGTGGCGCCTGCTCGCCGAGCTCGCACGCCACCGGGGCACGGTCGTCACCCAGGCCGACCTGCTCCGCGCCGTGTGGGGGCCGGGCTACGGGCGGGAGTCGAACTACCTGCGCGTCTACAGCAACCAGCTGCGCCGCAAGCTCGAGGCCGACCCGGCCCGGCCGGTGCACATCGTCACCGAGCCGGGGATCGGCTACCGCCTTCTCTGACGGGGTGGATGATCGACTTGATCGCCTCGGGGTCGGTGCGGGCGGCGGTGAGCGCGGCCTCGGTGTCCTCGAGCTCGAAGTGCCCGGTGGCCAGCGGTCCCAGCGTCACCCGGCCGGACGCGACGAGGTCGATCGCCGTCGGCCACGTGTTCGCGTAGCGGAAGACACCCGTCACCCACAGCTCGCGGTTCTGGACGTCGCCGAGGGGGAGGGCGAGGGTGTCACCCCCCATCCCGATGAGCACCACCCGGCCCGCAGGTGCGGCCACTCGGATGGCGGCCTGGGTCGAGCCCTCGTGGCCCGAGCACTCGAGGACGACGTCGGGACCGGGGCGGCCGGCATACAGGTCTGCGAGCGACGTCGACGAGACATCGACGACCTCGGTGGCCCCGAGCGACGACGCGACCGAGAGGCGGTGCGCGTTGACGTCGGCGACGACCACCTCGGACGCGCCGAAGGCCGTGGCGACCTGTGCGGCGAGCTGCCCCACGGGTCCGGCGCCGGTGACGAGGACCCTCACACCGGGCGCGACACCTGCGCGACGGCAGGCCCAGATCCCGACCGAGAGCGGCTCGAGCATCGCACCCTCGTCGAGGGAGACCGAGTCGGGCAGCGCGAACGTGAAGGCCTCGTGGTGGGTGACGTACTCGGCGAGCGTCCCGTCGACCGGCGGCGTCGCGTGGAAGACCATGTCGGGGCAGAGGTTGTAGTGGCCCGAGAGGCACTGCGCGCACGACCGGCAGGGCACGCCCGGCTCGATCGCCACGCGCTCGCCGACCCGCGACGCGTCGACGTCCGCACCCACGGCGACGATGACTCCGGCGCTCTCGTGCCCGAGGACGAGTGGGCCGGTGACGACGTGGTCACCGATCCGCCCGTGGTCGAAGTAGTGCGTGTCCGAGCCGCAGACCCCGACGGAGCGCACCTCGATGACCACCTCGTCCGGCCGCGGCTCGGGCACCGGGCGGGACTCGACGACGACCGTCCCCGGCTCGGTGAGGACGGCGGTCCGCATGGTGGCGGCGGGGGCGGCTGTGGTCATCGGTTGGACTCCAGGTCCTCGAGAGTGGCGCGAGCGCCGTTGTCGTGCAACGACTTGAGGAACGCGACGTATGCCGTGGTGAACGGCTCGCTGTCGATGAGCGTTCCGAAGAAGTCGCTGTCACGCAGGAAGGCGAGCTCGTCGGTCGGCCACGCCCTGGCTGCGGCCATGACGCGGTCCTTGTGGCGGTCCACGACCTCGATCGGCTCGCCGGACTCGTCGACGCCCTCGGCGTAGCGCGCCCACGACGCGACGACGAGGGCCGAGCGCTCGAACTGGCCGCCCGCCTCGAGGTTGGCCTGGATCACGGGCACGAGCCACTTGGGGATGCGGTCCGAGCTCTCGGCGCACAGGCGGGCGAGGGTGTCGCGCACCTCCGGGTTGGCGAAGCGCTCGAGCAGCTGGCGGCGGTAGACGTTGAGGTCCACGCCGGGCACCTCGGGCAGTGTTGGTGACCCCTCCTCCTCCATGTAGCCGAGGAGGAAGCCGGCGAAGAGCGGGTCCTGCGCGACCTCGTGGGCGTAGCGGTAGCCGGAGAGGAACCCGAGGTAGCAGAGCGCCTGGTGGCTCGCGTTGAGCAGCCGCAGCTTCATGAGCTCGTAGGGCACGACGTCGTCGACGATCTGGACTCCGACGTCCTCGAACGGCGGTCTGCCCGTGGGGAAGTGGTCCTCGAGCACCCACTGCGTGTAGGGCTCGCACACGACCGGCCACGCGTCCTCGACGCCGAAGGTGTCGGCCAGTGCTGTGATGTCGTCCTGCGAGGTGACCGGAGTGATGCGGTCGACCATGCAGTTGGGGAACGCGACGTTGGCCTCGACCCAGTCGCCGAGCTCGGCATCGCGGAGCCGGGCGAACGCGACGATCATCTTCTTCGCGACGTCACCGTTGCCGGGCAGGTTGTCGCACGACATCACCGTGAACGGCTCGACCCCTGCCTCCCGGCGACGCCGTGCGGCCTCGACGACGAAGCCGAACATGCTCTGCGGCATACCTTCACCGTTGTCGGGAAGCGCGAGGTCCGCCTGCAGGACGGGGTCGTTCGCGTCGAACTCACCCGTCACCTGGTTGACGTGGTAGCCGCCCTCGGTGACGGTGAGCGAGACGATCCGCGTCGCCGGGTCGACGAGCCGGTCGAGCACCGCACCGGGGTCGTCGGGCGCGAAGAGGTAGTCGACCATCGACCCGATGACGCGCGGCTCGAGGTGCCCGTCGGGGTGCTTGACGACGAGGGTGAACAGGTTGTCCTGCGCGGCCATCGCGTCGCGCATCCGCGAGTCACCGGGCAGGAGGCCCACGCCGACGATGCCCCAGTCGAGGGCCTCGCCCTCGTTCATGAGCGCGTCGAGGTACATCGCCTGGTGGGCCCGGTGGAAGCCACCGACCCCGAAGTGGACGATGCCGGGGGTCACCGAGGAGCGGTCGTATGCCGGCCGCCCCACCTCCGCGGGCAGGTCGCCGAGTGTTGCCTGGCTGAGCGTCACCACTGGGGAGCTTCTCCGATCACTTGACGGCACCCATGGACAGGCCCTGGACGAGCTTGTCCTGGGCCGCGAACCCGGCCGCGAGCACCGGCAGCGAGACGACGAACGACGCCGCGCAGACCTTGGCGAGGAAGAGTCCCTGGCTGGTCACGAACCCAGTCAAGAACACCGGCGCCGTTCCGGCAACGGTGCCGGTGAGGACGCGCGCGAGGAGCAGCTCGTTCCAGCTGAAGATGAAGCAGATGAGCGCGGCAGCGGCGATGCCCGGCATGACGACCGGCGCGATGACCTTGCGCAGCGTCGTCATGAGCGAGGCGCCGTCGACCTGGGCGGCCTCGAGCATCTCGACGGGCACCTCCGCGAGGAAGGAGCGCAGCATCCACACGGCGATCGGCAGGTTCATCGACGTGTAGAGGATGATGAGCAGCCAGATGTTGTCGAGCAGGTTGACCTTCTGCGCGAACAGGTAGATCGGCAGGATGCCCGCGACGATCGGGAGCATCTTGGTCGACAGGAAGAAGAACAGGACGTCGGTCCACTTCTTCACCGGCCGGATCGACAGGGCGTAGGCCGCAGGGAAGGCCAGCAGCAGCACGAGGATCGTCGAGACGACGCTCGCCGTGAGCGAGTTGGCCAGGGGCGGCCACGGCCCGGCGTCGAAGAACGACCGGTAGCCGTCGAGGCTGAGCGGTGCGAAGAGGCTGGGCGGGTTCGTCGCGGCGTCCTCCTCCTTGTGGAACGACGTGAGGATCATCCACGCGACGGGCAGGGCGAAGAGCAGCCCGCACAGCCATGCCGCGAGGGTGAGCAGGATGTGCGACTTCGGGCTCTTGTGGTGGTTGATCGCCTGGGGCTCCCGATTCGGGTCGGCCACCTCGGCTCCGTCCTCGAACGTCCGGTCGGTCGTGGCGCTCATTTCGCTCCTCCCTCGTCCTTGAACAGGCTGAACGCTGTCCTCAGTGCGGCGGTCGCGATGAGGATCGTCCCGATGACGACGACGACGCCTGCGGCAGAGGCGCGTCCGTAGTCCTGGGCCGTGTAGAAGGTCTGGTAGATGAAGTACGGCAGGTTCGCCGTGCCGAGGCCACCGGACGTGATGGTGAAGACGTGGTCGAAGTTCTGCACGACGTAGATCGCGCCGAGCAGGCCGCTGAGCTCGATGTACTGGCGCATGTGCGGGAGCGTCATGCTCCTGAAGATCTGCCACGAGCTGGCCCCGTCGATCCGGGCAGCCTCGACGACGTCGAGCGGCCGGGACTGCAGGCCCGCCAGCAGGATGAGCATCATGAACGGCGTCCACTGCCAGACGAGGGCCGCGACGATCGAGATGAGCGGGTTGTTGCTGATCCAGTCGGGCTGTGGCGCGTCGTCGCCGAACACCGCCTTGAGGGTGCCGTTGAGCAGGCCGTACTCGGGGTTGTAGAGCGCGTGCTTCCACAGCAGTGCCGCCGCGACCGGCACGACGAGGAACGGCGTGATCATGAGCGTGCGAACGATGCCCCGGCCCATGAACTTGCGGTCGAGCAGGAGGGCAATGGCCATGCCCAGCACGAGGCTGATGCCGACGACGAGCACCGTGAGCAGGATCGTCACGAAGACCGCGCTGCGCGTGTTGCTGTCGGTGAAGACGCGGGCGAAGTTGTCGAAGCCGGCGAAGCCGCGCTCGTCGGGGTAGTACGCGTTCCAGTTCATGAACGACACGACGAGCGTGGCGACGAACGGGAGCTGGGTGAGCACGATGACGAAGATCAGCGCGGGCAGCAGCGGCGCCCGGCGCGACCAGTCACCGGCCTTCGCCAGCCGGGTGGCGCGCTCGGTGTTCTCGCCCGGCGTGCGTCCGCGAGGTGCGCCGGACTCCTCGGCGGGACCGTCCGGCATACCGGCTTCAGCCTGGGAGACGTCGGAACTCATGACCCGCTCCTCTTCTGGTAGCGCTCGGCGACGTCCTCGGCGAGGTCCTGCCCCTTGTCGAGCGCCTCCTTGACGGTCGTCTTGCCGGCGATGGCCGAGCTGACGTCCTGGCTCACCTGCGTGCCGAGGTCGGGGAACTCGGGGATGTCGACGAACTGGATGCCGATGGCCGGTCGCGGCTGGGCGCCGGGGTTGGTCGGGTCGGCGTTCTCGATCGCGGACCTCGTCGGCTCGGCGAACGCCTTGGCGACCTCGAGGTACTTCGGGTTCTCGTAGGTCGAGGCGCGCTTGCCGGCGGGGACGCGGGTCCAGCCGAGCTCCTCACCGACGAGCTGCTCGTACTCCTTGCTCGACGCCCACGAGATGAACTTCCACGCGTTGTCCTTCTTCGCGCTCGCCTGCTGGATGCTCCACGACCACGCGTAGAGCCAGCCGGCGGAGTCGGTCTTGACGACCGGGGCGGGGGCGTAGCCGAACTTGCCCTTGGTGGGTGAGTCGTCGGCCTCGAGGGTGCCCGCGGCCGACGTCGCGTCGTACCACATGGCGACGTTGCCCTGGACGAGGTTGTTGAGGCACTCGGTGAAGCCGGCCTGCGGTGCACCGTTCTCGCCGTGCTTGCGGACGAGGTCGACGTAGAACTGCACGGCCTCGGTGAACTCGGGCGCGTTGACCTTCGGCGTCCAGTCCTCCTCGAACCACGTGCCGCCGAAGGTGTTGACGACGGTGGTGAGCGGTGCGAACAGCTGCCCCCAGCCCGGCTGCCCGCGCAGGCAGATGCCCTTCATGCCGGGCTGCGCGCCGTCGACCTTGGCCGCGATGTCCGCGACCTCCTGCCACGTGGGCTTGGCCGGCATCGTGATGCCCTTGGCGTCGAGGACGTCCTTGCGGTACATGAGGAACGAGCTCTCGCCGTAGAACGGCTGGCCGTAGACCTTGCCCTCGCTCGACAGCGAGGTCGTCATCGGCTTGAGGATGTCGCCCTGGTCGAACGCGGTGTCCTTGGCGATGAAGTCGTCCATCGGCGCGATCCACTTGGCCTTGGCGTAGATCGGGATCTCGAAGTTCGACAGGGTCGCGACGTCGTACTGCCCGGCCTGGCTCGAGAACTCCTGGCTGATCTTGTCGCGCACGTCGTTCTCGGGCAGGACGGTGAAGTTGACCCGGATGCCCGTCTCGGCGGTGAAGTGCTTGGCGGTGAGCTGCTGCAGGTCCACCATCTGCGGGTTGTTGACCATGAGGACGTCGATCGAGTCGGCGCCCCCGCCCCCGACGCTGCCTCCGCCCCAGCCGGCGCACCCGGTGAGTCCGATGGAGACGGCCGTGGCGGTGGCGGCGGCGAGGACGCGTCCCCTCCGGCGGTGATGTCGCGTATGCCGTGGTGCGACCGGGTCGTTCGGCTCCAGTGGCGATTCGGTGGGGGGCATCGTTGCCTCGTTCTCGTTCGTCTGCTTCGGCGTCGGATCTGCGGTTCCGCTCGTGCCGCTCATATGAGCGCGTATGCTGCACACATGAGCCTGTCCGAACCGTGGCGCCCTGTCAACAGGTCACGTCGTGCCCGAGACGGCGACGCCGTGAAGGAGGATGTGCCGCGTGCCTGATGCGCTCGGTCCCTCGGAGGCCGTCCTCGCCGCGGCGGTGGCCCGCCGCCACCTCCTCGACGGCGAGTCCAAGGTCGACCTCGCGACCTCGCTGGGGATCAGCAGGTTCAAGGTCGCCCGCCTGCTCGAGGCGGCGCGCGAGAGCGGCATGGTGCGCATCGAGATCGTCTCGCCGGTCGGCATCGACACCGACCGGTCGGCTCGGCTGCGCGAGGCACTCGGGCTCGAGCACTGCGTCGTCGTCCCGGGGTCGGCCGCCGAGGCCGACCCGGGGGTCTCCGCCGCCGCCGCGGCGCTGCTCAGCGAGGTCGTCACCGACCGCGACGTGCTCGGCCTGCCGTGGAGCCGCTCGGTGAGCCGGATGGTCGACGCCCTCGAGTCGCTGCCCAAGATCCCGGTCGTCCAGCTCAGCGGAGCGATGGTCACGCCCGAGGAGGACAGCAGCTCGGTCGACGTCGTGCGGCGTGCGGCGCGCATCGCCGGCGGCGGCAGGCACGTCTTCTACTCGCCGCTCCTGCTCGACGACGCGGCGAGCGCCGACGTCATGCGCCGCCAGCCGCCGGTCCGCGCAGCGCTCGACCACGTCGACGACGTCACCCTGGCCGTCATCGGGCTCGGCGCCTGGACGTCCGGCACCTCGACCATCCACGACGTCCTCAGCCCGGCCGAGCGCAAGGCCCTGACCCGGGCCGGGGCGATCGGCGAGGCGGCGGGTGTCTTCTTCGACGCCGACGGGACTGTCGTCGAGACCACCCTCACCGCACGGATCGTCGGTCTCACCGGGACCCAGCTGCACGGCATACGCCACGTCATCGGCATCGCCCACGGAGCCGCGAAGGTCGACGCGATCGCGGCCGCCGTGAGGGGCGAGCTCATCGACTCGCTCGTGACGACGGCCGAGACCGCGGACGCCCTCCTCGCCCGGCGGCGGTGAGCGACGGGGCCGCGCCAGGTGTCGGGTACCCGGGGCCATCGGCTCGGCGATGACCCCGAATCCCCGACACCCGATGGCGGCGTTGGCGGGCACCGTGACGCCGGGCCCGGCACCCTCCCGACGTAGCATCGGGCGCGTGAGTCCCGAGACCGTGCGCTGCTCCAACGTTTCCCGTGAGAGCGGGGAGCCGATGCTCGGCTCCGCCCCCGTCGCCCGTCGCTGGCTGCTCATCGAGCACCCCGGCCCGTGGGCGAAGAACCACCTCGACACCCCGCCGCTCTCGGGCGCGCTCGCCGAGCTCATCGACACCGGTTGCGCCGAGCTCCAGGGCCGCTCGCTCCTCGTGCGCCGTCACGGCCGTCGCGCTGCCGGAGAGGCTCCGGCCTGGTATGCCGTCGACTCGGCCCACGGGACCTGGGTCACCGGGACGTGGCGCACGAGCGAGGACCTGCGTGCCGCGGTCGCCGCGATGGGCGAGCCGCTGACGCAGTCCGAGACCTTGGCCGAGCCGATGCTGCTCGTGTGCACCCAGGGCACCCGCGACGCCTGCTGCGCCCTGCGCGGCCGGCCGATCACCGCGGCGCTGGCCAAGGTCTGGCCCGACGAGGTGTGGGAGTGCACCCACCTCAGCGGCCACCGGTTCGCCGGCACGTTCCTCTCCATGCCCGACGGCACCTGCTACGGCGGGGTCGACATGGCCGAGGCCGTCGACATCGTCAAGGCTCACCGGGCCGGCGAGGTCGACACCTCGCACCTGCGCGGGGTGTCGCGCTGGTCGTCCGCCGTCCAGGCAGCGACGGGCTCCGTCCTCGCCGAGCACGGGCCCGCACCGATCACCTCCGCGCGCCCCGGTGCCGTCGAGGTCCTCTCCGAGACGGTCACGCGGGTCGAGGTCCTCGGCGACGACCCGCTGCCCGAGAGCACCTGGGTCGAGGTCACCGCCGAGGCCCTGCCGCCGGCACCGCTGTCGTGCGGCAAGGGCCCGGGTGAGCACACGGCATACCGGAGCGTCGTCGTGCCCGCTCCGTACTGACCGACCGGGCCGAACAACGGGTGGCGCGCGGCGCCCCGGCGGGGCAGGGTGAGCCCCATGACACCTCCGGCGCCGTCGGCGCTCCCCGCGAACCCTGCCACCGACCGCTACCGCGCCGCGCGCGACCAGATCCTCGGCTGGCGCGGCCGGCACGAGGAGGCCGTGCGGGAGTTCGTGTGGCCGGACCTGGGCGAGCGGTTCAACTGGGCGGTCGACTGGTTCGACGTCATCGCCCGCGGCAACGACTCCACGGCGCTCGTCGTCGTCGAGGAGGACGGCTCGTCGATGGAGATCACCTTCGACGCGATGGCCAACCGCGCCGACCGGGTGGGTCGCTGGCTGGTCGATCGTGGTGTGGCGCAGGGCGATCCGGTCATCCTCATGCTCGACAACCAGGTCGAGCTCTGGGACTGCATGCTCGCCGTGATGAAGGTCGGCGCGGTCATCATGCCCACGACCTCCGCGGCGGGGGCGGCCGACCTCGAGGACCGCGTCGCCCGCGGCGGCGCGCGACACGTCATCACCAACGCCTCCCAGGTCGACAAGCTCGCGGGCGTCCCCGGGGACATCACCCGGATCAGCGTGGGTCCCGCAGAGGGCTGGCACGACCTCAGGGACGCGTATGCCGTCGACTCGCCTCCGCTGCCCCACCCCGGCACCGCGCCGGGTGACCCGGTGCTCCTCTACTTCACCTCGGGCACGACGAGCCGGCCCAAGCTCGTCGAGCACACCCAGGTCTCCTACCCGCTGGGTCATCTGTCGACGGTGTTCTGGCTCGGGATCCGGCCCGGCGACGTCCACCTCAACATCAGCTCGCCGGGCTGGGCCAAGCACGCCTGGTCGTGCTTCTTCGCGCCGTGGATCGCCGAGGCCACGATCCTCGTCTACAACTACGCCCGGTTCGACGCCCCGGCCCTGCTCGGGGTCCTGCGGGAGCACCAGGTGACGACGTTCTGCGCGCCACCGACGGTGTGGCGGATGCTCATCAACGCCGACCTGTCCGACGGGCCGGGCTCGCTGCGTGAGGTCATCGGCGCCGGTGAGCCGCTCAACCCCGAGGTCATCGCACAGGTGCAGGACAAGTGGGGCCTGCCGCTGCGGGACGGCTACGGCCAGACCGAGATGACCGCCGCCGTCGGCAACACCCCCGGGTCACCGCTCAAGCCGGGGTCGATGGGCCGGCCCCTGCCCGGGTGCCCCGTCGTTCTCGTCGACCCGGCGAGCGGGGAGCGGGTCGTCGGCGCCGGGGAGGGCGAGCTCTGCCTCGACCTGTCGGCGTCACCGCTGCCCCTCATGACCGGCTACCAGGGCGATGCCGAGCGCAACGCCGAGGCGATGGCCGACGGTTTCTACCACACCGGCGACGTGGCGAGCGTCGACGAGGACGGCTGGATCACCTACGTCGGACGCACCGACGACGTGTTCAAGGCGAGCGACTACAAGATCAGCCCGTTCGAGCTCGAGTCGGTGCTCATCGAGCACCCCGCGGTGGCGGAGGCGGCGGTCGTCCCGGCGCCCGACGAGGTGCGGCTCGCCGTGCCCAAGGCCTACGTCGTGCTCGCCCCCGGGCACGAGCCCGACGAGGAGACGGCCCGGTCGATCCTCGCCTACGCGCGCGAGCACCTGCAGCCGTGGCAGCGGGTGCGCCGGCTCGAGTTCGGCGAGCTGCCCAAGACGATCTCGGGCAAGATCCGCCGGGTCGAGCTCCGGGGGCGCGAGGAGGAGCTGGCCGGCGGCGCGGTCGAGCGGTCGACGACGGAGTGGCGGGACGACCTCCTCCGGACGGACTGAGGGGGTCGTGGAGGCCGACATCGTCGTCGTCGGTGCGGGTCCGGCCGGCGCCGCCGCCGCGTTGGGTGCGCTGCACGAGGACCCGTCGCTGCGCGTCCTGCTGCTCGACCGGAGCGACTTCCCCCGCGACAAGTCCTGCGGCGACGGGATCGCGCCGCACGTCCTCACGGCCCTGGCCGAGGTCGGCGCCGATGACGTCGTCGACGGCTGGACGCCGCTGACCCGGCTCGAGCTGTCCCACGGCGACGTGCGCGTCGAGGGCGCCATGGAGCGCGAGGTCCACGTCGTCCCGCGGGCCGTCCTCGACGCGCGGCTGGTCGAGCGCGCGGTGGCCGCCGGCGCCGAGCTGCGACGCCACCGCGTCACCTCCCTCGCCACCGACCCGCTCGTCGTGTCCGGCGAGCTCGGGGCGCGGGTGGTCGTCGGGGCCGACGGCGCCCACTCCCTCGTGCGGGAGCGGCTGCTCGGCCGTCGCAGGGAGTCGCGCGCGCTGGCGATCCGTGGCTACGCACCCGTGACGCCGGCGCTGCGGGGCCGGCAGGTCATCCGCTACGGCGACCGCCGCCAGCCCTCGTACGCCTGGGCGTTCGACCGCGGCGACGGTCTCGCCAACGTCGGCTACGGCGAGCTGCTGCCCGGCGAGGGCCGCGGGGGCGGATCCGGTGCGGGCGCCGCACCCAGCCGGCGGCTCCTCCTCGACCAGCTCGAGCACCTCATCCCCGGTGCCGCGCAGACGGGGGAGGGCTGGCTCGGTCACCACCTGCCGCTGAGCACCTGGCGCTGGGACCAGCCCGACGGGCCTGTGCTGCTGGCCGGTGACGCCGCGGGGCTGGTCAACCCGATGACCGGCGAGGGCATCTACTACGCCGTCGCCACCGGGATCCTCGCCGGGCGCACCGCAGCCCAGGCCGTGCGGCGTGGACGGCCGGACGCCGCGGGCGCCGTGCACCGCACGCGCGTGAGGGGGCTGCTCGGCCGCCACCTGCGGCACACCTGGCTCGCGTCGCGTCTGACCCAGTCGCCCCGGGTCGTCGACGCCGGGATCACCGCCGCCACCCGCGACCGCCGGGTCTTCGACACCCTCGTCGAGATCGGCCTGGGCGACGGGCTCATCGACCGGCACCTCGCGACAGGGCTCGCCTCGGCGCTCACTCGTCCGCAGAAGGCTTCGCGGGCACCTGGGTCAGGGTGAGCGAGCCGAGGGGGCCGGTGCCCGGTTCGGGGCGCGCGCACGTGCGTTCGGGGTCGGTCACCGTGTCGATCCGGCTCCCGTTGACCAGACTGACGTCGTCGTATGCCGGCCGCCCCTCGATGACGTTGCGGAACCGGTAGCGGGTCACCGAGGTGAGGCGGCAGGTCTCGCCGAAGCTCAGGACGTCGAAGGCGGACGGCTGCCCGACGAGCTCCTCGCCGTTCTCCTCGCCGACGAAGTGGGTCAGCGGACCGCCGCCGGTGAAGGTGCCCGCTTGGATCCGGTTCCCCTCGAGGTCGGGGGTGTGCATGTGGCCGTTGACCGCGACGTCGGCCCTCGGTACGTCCTGGACGGCCCACGGCTCGTGGGAGACGAGCAGGTCGAGCGGGTCCTGCTTCTCGAACGCCGACACGAACGCCTTCTTGGCCGGCTGCTGCTTGTCCTTGCTGCGCTTGCCGTCGTCGCCGAACCACCGCGGGTCGTTGAACCCGCCGATGCGCAGGCCGCCCGCGTCGACGACGGTGTAGGTCTCGTCGTCGGGCTGGAGCAGGACGACGTTGGGGAGGGTGGCCATGCGGTCGAGGACGGCGCGGTCGGTCGCCGAGGTGGCGTCGTGGTTGCCGCGGACGAAGACGTAGGGCACCGGCACCGAGGCGATCCCGGCGAACATCCCCGACGCCTCACCCTCGGCCACGGACCCGAAGTTCACGAGGTCGCCGGCGTCGACGACGAGGTCGATGTCCTCCTCCTCGATGATCGTGCGCATCAGCGAGTACTGGTTGCCGGCGTGCAGGTCCGAGACGAGGAGCACCCGCAGCGCCGTGGGCTGGGCGAGCTCGGTGGGGGAGTACTTGTCCTGCAGGGCGGACGACAGGGCGATGAGGTTGCGCAGGTAGGGCGAGACCTGCGCCGTGCGTGCCTCGACGTCCGAGAGCAGCGACTGGTTGCGCTGCACCGTGCCGAGGACACCGGTCGAGGTGAACTCGTGCTGCCTCTCGGGCTGGTAGGTCTGCCACATGCCCAGCCCCGTCGCGGCACAGGCGACCACCCACGCGGTGGTGGCACCGGCCCAGGCCCAGCCGCCGGGACGCCGTCGCTTGACGAGGGCGCGCACGAGCAGCCAGAGGGCGACCACGACGAGTGCGCCGATGCCGAAGCGCAGACCGACGTCGCGTGCGGCCTTGACGATGGCGGCGTTGAGCTCGAGCGGACCCGGCTGGAGGCTCGAGACGGTGATGCCCGGCCGGCTGAGGAGGTCGGCGATCGACGCCTTGACCTGGGGGGTGGCCTCGATGCCGGGCGCCAGCCCGGTGAAGCCGACGTCGATGTCACCGAACAGGGTGCGGGCGACGAGGCGGGTGGACTCGCGTGGGTCCATCGAGAGCTGGACCCGCGCGGAGTAGTGCGTCGTCTCGGCGGTGGCGGGCGCGAGGCGGGTGGCCGCGACGCCGCCGGCGGCGCTGGCGAGGGCGAGCACGCCGACGGTGAGCACCCGTCGGGCCCGCCGACCGCCCACGCGGTGGCCGAAGGCCCACCACGCCGCGACCGCCGTCGCCAGCGGCCAGAGTGCGAGCAGCGCTGCGACGACGCGCTCGTGGGCACCGAACGGCATACCGGCTCTCACTCCCAGCGGGAGCGAGGCGACGAGGGCGAGCAGGACGACGGACGCGGTCCGGGCGACCGGGGGCCGCAGCAGAGGGGTCGCGTCCGGGTGCGCCGCGAACCACGGCCACACCGCGAGCAGGACGAAGCTCAGCGTGGCGACGACGGTGTGGACGGGCGAGCCGTCCGAGCGCGAGGGCAGCGGGACGAGCGCCACCGCGAGGGTCGCGATGCCGGCGGCGCCGAGCACGAGACGACCCGTGCGGCGCATGCCCTGCAGGAGCACGGCCGAGCCGACGTGGGCGAGGCCGGTGAGGACGAGCGCGACGGTCATGATCCACCGGTGCGGCGTCTCCGAGGCGGCGAGCGCGCTGATCGACTCGCGCACCGCGTCGTAGCCGTCGGGCTGCTCCCTCGCCGCCCAGGTCCAGCCCCCGACGAGCGCCACGACCGCGGCGGTGGACGTCACGAGGGCGCCGCGCACGTGTCCCGAGGTCGGTGGCGCCATGACCCAACCCTAGGCTGACCCGATGAGTGCACCCCTGGCAGGACTGCTCCCGGATCGTACTTTCGGCGGCGTCCTCTTCGACATGGACGGCACCCTCATCGACTCGACGGGCGCCGTCGAGAGGTCGTGGCTGCGGTGGGCCGAGGAGTTCTCGGTGACCCGGGAGGCGCTCGCGGGATCGCACGGCCGCACGAGCATCAACACGATCCGCGCGGTCATGGCCGACCGCACCGAGGCCGACCAGCTGGCCGCGCACGCCCGCATCCGCGAGCTCGAGCTCGCCGACACCGAGGGCGTCGTGGCCCTCGACGGGGCGCGCGAGACGTTCGAGCTGCTCGACGAGCTGGGGGTCCCCCATGCCATCGTCACGTCCTGCGAGCACGAGCTGGCAGGCGTGCGGATCGCCGCGGCCGGGCTGCCGCGCCCGACCGTCGTCGTCACCGCGAGCGACGTGTCGCACGGCAAGCCCGGACCCGAGCCCTACCTGCTCGGTGCCTCGCTCGTCGGCCTCGCACCCGAGGACTGCCTCGTCGTCGAGGACGCGACGGCCGGGCTCGTCTCCGGTCGCGCGGCCGGCGCGGGTGGGCTGGTGGCGGTGCTCGGGACGACGCCGGCGCAGGTGCTGGCACCTGACGCCGACGTCGTCTACGAGAGCATCGCCTCCGTCCCCTGGCGCTCCCTCCTCGCCCGTCCCTAGGGGCGACCGGTGCGCTTGGCGCGCTCGATCGTCACGCCGCCCGCGGGTGCGCCGTCCTGCTCGGTGCCCTCCGCGCCCGGGTCGATGCCGCCCGCGGCGATGGTGTCGAGCACCTTCATGCCCTCCTGCGTGACGTGCCCGAAGACGGTGTAGTCCGGGCGCAGCCGCGAGTCGGCGTAGACGAGGAAGAACTGGCTGCCGTTGGTGTCGGGCCCGCCGTTGGCCATCGCGAGGGTGCCGCGCGGGTAGACCTTGCGGCTCCCGTCGGGGAAGCCGGGCCAGTTCTCGAGTGCCCTGGCCGAGTCGAGCTCGTCCGCGAACGCGTAGCCCGGGTCTCCCCACCCGGTCCCGAGCGGGTCACCGCACTGGAGGACCGACAGTGCCGCAGGCGGAGTCGTGTATGCCGTGAGCCGGTGGCAGTCCGTGCCGTCGAAGTACTTCTTGCGGGTGAGGAACTCGAAGCTGAGCACCGTGCACGGGGCCTTGGACCGCTCGAGCACGATGGGGATGTCGCCGTGGTCGGTCTCGAGGACGACGTTCGAGGTGCCGCGGCTCGGGGTGCGGGCCGGGTCGCTCGGCAGGCCGATGAAGGTCGAGTAGGTCTGGTCCTCCAGCGGGGCGAACCCGCACGCCCCCTTCGTGGGCTGCGTCGGGACCTCGCTCGGTGGTGCGGCGAGGGCCGGGGCCGCGGTGAACGGCAGCGCGCTCGCGAGCAGTCCACCGGCGACGGCGAGGGCTGCGGAGCGGACGAGGGATCGGGTCATCGTTGACCTCCTGTGAGGGGTGGGGGTGCTTGCGACGATAGGTGTGGCGCGCGGACGGCGCCTGTCGAGCAGGTCCGGGCGCCGCCGGACGGGGTCGGGAGACGGGTGGTACCGGCGGGTAGCGAGCACTAGGGTCACGGCATGGACGCTGACGCCCTTGTCGTCGGGGCCGGTCTCGCCGGTCTCGTCGCTGCCAACGAGCTCGCCGACGCCGGACGATCCGTCGTCCTCCTCGACCAGGAGAGCGAGGCGAACCTCGGGGGCCAGGCGTGGTGGAGCTTCGGCGGGCTGTTCCTCGTCGACAGCCCCGAGCAGCGGCGCATGGGCATCAAGGACAACCTCGACCTCGCCTGGCAGGACTGGGAGGGCACCGCCGGCTGGGACCGCGACGAGGACTACTGGCCCCGCAGGTGGGGTCGCGCCTACGTCGAGTGGGCCGCCGGTGAGAAGCGGGAATGGTTGCGGCAGTTCGGGATCAGCTTCTTCCCCGTCGTCGGGTGGGCCGAGCGCGGTGACGGTCGCGCCGGCGGCCACGGCAACTCGGTCCCGCGCTTCCACATCCCGTGGGGGACGGGCACGGGCGTGGTGTCGCCGTTCATCGAGCGCGTCCGCCAGCACATCAGCGGCGGGCGCATCATCTATCGCCCCCGGCACCGGGTCGACGCTCTCGTCACCACCGGTGGCGCGGTGACCGGTGTGCGGGGGTCCATCCTCGCAGAGGACCACTCGGCCCGCGGGGTCGCGACCAACCGCGACGTCGTCGGCGACTTCGAGTACGCCGCACCGGCCGTCCTCGTCACGAGCGGCGGCATCGGCGGCAACCACGACCTCGTGCGGGCCAACTGGCCCGACCGCCTCGGCTCCGCGCCCGAGCACATGATCACCGGCGTCCCGGCCTACGTCGACGGACGCATGCTGGCGATCACGGAGGAGGCCGGCGGCACGGTCATCAACCGCGACCGGATGTGGCACTACGTCGAGGGCGTCAACAACTGGGACCCCGTGTGGCCCGACCACGCCATCCGGATCCTGCCGGGCCCGTCGTCGCTGTGGTTCGACGGCAACGGCGACCGGCTGCCGCCACCGAACTTCCCCGGCTTCGACACCCTCGGCACGCTGTCGCACCTGCGCACGACCGGTCACGACCACTCGTGGTTCGTCACCAACCGCACGCTCGTCGGCAAGGAGTTCGCCCTCTCGGGCAGCGAGCAGAACCTCGACCTCACCGACCGCAGCTACCGCGACATCGCCAGGCGACCGATCACCGCGGTGCAGCCGTCGATGCAGGCCTTCCTCGACCACGGCATCGACTTCGTCCAGGCCGGCACCCTGCGCGAGCTCGTGGCGAAGATGAACGAGCTCACGCCCGACGCCCCGGTCGACTTCGCCCACATCGAGCGCCAGGTGCTCGAGCGCGACCGGCAGGTCGAGAACCCGTTCACCAAGGACGCGCAGGTCGCGGCGATCCACGTCGCCCGTCAGTACCGCGGCGACAAGCTCACCAAGCGCGCCTTCCCGCTGCACCGGATCCTCGACCCGAAGCGCGGCCCGCTCGTCGCGGTCAGGCTCAACATCCTCACCCGCAAGTCGCTGGGCGGGCTGCAGACCAACCTCGACTCACAGGTCATCGGGGCGAACGGCGATCCCGTCCCGGGCCTGTATGCCGCGGGCGAGGTCGCGGGGTTCGGCGGCGGTGGGGTGCACGGCTACCGCTCGCTCGAGGGCACCTTCGTCGGCGGCTGCCTGTTCTCGGGTCGCGCAGCGGGACGCGCGGCCGCACGAGAGGCCCGCTGACCGGCATACCGACGCGGTGGACCGCCGGGCGTCAGAGCTTCATGCGGGCGGCGAGCGTGTCGCGCTTGTCCTCGAAGCGGGAGGCCTTGGTGTCGAGGTCGTCCATGAACGCCGACAGCTCGAGCCGGGCCTGCTCGCCCTCGGCCGAGAGGTTC
Organism: Knoellia locipacati; assembly: GCF_007992835.1. Classification (GTDB taxonomy): domain Bacteria; phylum Actinomycetota; class Actinomycetes; order Actinomycetales; family Dermatophilaceae; genus Knoellia; species Knoellia locipacati. Next base: position 734,198 of record NZ_BKBA01000003.1, on the reverse strand, counting down.
TCGAGGTCCCAGACCTTCCAAAAGCGCAGGACCGGCGCGACGACGTCGTCGCGGTGCTGGCGCAGGTCGTAGATCCCGGCGACGGCCATCTCGACGGCCTTGCGCTGGAAGCCGGGGATGTCGGTGCCCGGCATGGCGAAGTTGAGGACGACGTCGCGGATGGCCATCATCGACGCGCTCGGGTCGAGCTCGAGCGCGGCGCCGAGGAGGTTGCGGTAGAAGATCATGTGGAGGTTCTCGTCGGCCGCGATCCGCTGGAGCAGCTGGTCGGCCATCGGGTCCTCGGTGAAGCGCCCGGTGTTGCGGTGCGAGACACGGGTCGCGAGCTCCTGGAACGACACGTAGGCCAGGGAGTGCAGCAGCTCGCCGCTGTGCGCGGACTCGTAGCCCTGCGACATGTGCGTCATCCGGAAGTCCTCGAGCGCCTTCGGGTCGACCATGCGCTTGACGAGCATGTAGTCGCGCATGGCGATGCCGTGCCGGCCCTCCTCGGCCGTCCAGCGGTGGACCCACTCGCCCCAGGCGTCGTCGCGCCCGAAGATGATCGCGATCTCGTGGTGGTAGCTCGGGAGGTTGTCCTCGGTGAGCAGGTTGACGATGAGCGCCGAGCGGGCGACGTCGGAAATCGGCGCGTCGTCGGGGCTCCACGCGTCACCACCCATGAGGCCGTCGAAGTTGCGGCCGTCGCTCCACGGGATGAACTCGTGTGGGTACCAGTCCTTCGCGACACCGATGTGCCGGTTGAGGTTGGTCTCGACGACCTGGTTCATCTCGCGCAGGAGGTCGGTCTGGCTCCACGTCGTGGCGGTCATGGCGCCCAACCTACGCTCGCGTAGGTTGGGCCCGCCAGTTACTCGGCAGTTCGATTTCGGACCCTCAGAGGCGGCCGACGCGGCCACCGCCACCGGCCGCCCAGCACGACCCGTCGCGGGTGCAGTCGAGGGTGTGGAACGCCTCCGGGCTGAACTGACGCCACGTCCGGCCGTTGTCCTTCGAGACGCTGCTGCCACCGATGGCGCCGCCCTGACCGACGACGACGAGCCGGTGTCCCAGCCACGAGACGTCCTCACCGAGGTGCGCGAGGTCGCCGGCCCCGCGCCAGGTCCGGCCGTTCGCGCTGCGGGCCACGGCGTCGGTCCCGTCGGCGGGCTCGGCGAAGTCGCCACCGACGGCGATGCCCTGCCCGGGTGTGCGGAAGGCCAGCGCGAACACCCCGGCCGCGTCACCCGCGGGGATCGTCGAGTCGGTGGCGCTCCACGTCAGGCCGGCGTCCCGGGAGTGGAAGATGCGCGACTGCGCGCCGCCGGATCCGAACCAGGCGTCACGCCCCGAGATCGTCAGGCAGTCACCGCTGGCCGAGAAGTTGGCCTCACCGGTCGAGTCGGGCATCCCCGCGTCGGGCAGCACCTGCCACGAGCGGCCGCCGTCGTGCGTGGCGGCGATCCGGAACCTCCCGTCGACCGGATCGCTCACTGCGAGCCCGCGCCGGCCGTCGGGGAAGAAGTCCATGCAGTTGTAGAACGCGGTGGGCTCGTCGTTGCGGAAGGTCTCGGTCCACGAGCGGCCACCGTCGGTCGTGCGATAGATCCTCGACGCCTCGCCCTCGCCGATCGCGAGCACCGACGCGGTGCGCGCGTCGACGGCCTCGACGTCCCGGAAGTTGAGCCCGGTGCTGCCGCTCGGCCCGACGTCCTGCCACGAGGACCCGCCGTCCGTCGTCCGGTAGACCTTGGCCGCGCCACCGGTGACGCTCGCACCGGTCACCCACGCCGTGGAGCGGTCGACGGCGTCGAGTCCGCGGAAGCTCTGGTCGGCGTCGACGGTCGTGACCGACCAGGCCAGGTCGTCCGTGTGGGGACGGGGTGTCGCCCCGGCCGCGCCTGCGAGGGGGACGGTGAGCGCGACGAGTGCGACGGCATACGGGGGTGCGGTGAGCGTTCGACGAAGGGTGCGCATGCTGGCACCCTGCCGCACCTCGGGCCGCCGCGCGCGGCGAGCGGGTCAGAGGTACTGGCCGGTGCCCTCGGCCGGGCCGGTGTCGGCCGGTCGCGACGGGCCACCCGGCATGGTGGGCATGCCGACCGGGCCACCGGACGCGGCCGGGTGGCCGGGCTCCACGGTGTGGCCGGGCGGCAGCTGACGCATCTGCTGGAGCTGGGCCTGCGCGGCCATCTGCTGCGCGACGAGGGCGGTCTGGATGCCGTGGAACAGGCCCTCGAGCCAGCCGACGAGCTGGGCCTGCGCGACCCGGAGCTCGGCGTCGGAGGGTGCCTCGTCGCTGAACGGCAGCGCGATCCGCTCGAGCTCCTCGACGAGCTCGGGGGCGAGGCCGTCCTTGAGCTCGGCGATCGAGCGCTCGTGGACGTCGGCGAGCCGCGCCCGGCCCTTCTCGTCGAGCGGCGCGTTGCGCACCTCCTCGAGGAGCTGCTTGATCATCGAGCCGATCCGCATGACCTTGGCGGGCTGCTCGACGAGGTCGGCCGGGTTCTGGCTCGCCCTGCCCTCCTCGCGGTGTGCGACACCCATGCCCTCGGGCGTGACGACGACGACCTTGTCGTCACTCACCGTCGCGGTGCCGTGGACCTCGCGGGGCTCCTCGGCCGACTCGGGGGTCTCGGGCTGCTGGGGCGTCTGGCTCATGTCGGCAATCCTGCCCCACGACACCGACGAGGGCTCAGCCCGGCGGGGTCCACGACGGGTCGCGACCGATGAAGCCGACGAGCTTGTCGGTGATGTCGGCGGTCTCGGGCACGTCGACGCGGGGGCCGTACTGACCGGAGGCCCGCAGCATCTCGTCGTGCTCCTGCATCCCGCTGAACATCTGGTTGGCGAACTCCTCGTCGAGCCGGTCGGGCTGGCCCGTCGCCCGCGCGAGGTCCCACGTGTGCAGGAAGACGTCGCTGACGTAGAACTGGTCGACCGCCTGCGGCAGCGGGATGTCGCCGATGTGCGGGTTGCTCAGCACCGTGGTCGCGGTGTCGGGGTCGTCGAGCAGCTCCTGCACGGCGTCGGCGTGGGTGGTCCAGGCGGCCACCGGGTCGTCGTCGACGGACGGGCCCTGGGCGAGCGTGAGGCCCGTGCCGGACTCGAGGAACGACGGGAACCACTCGACGAGGTGCCGGACGACGTCGCGCGCCGCCCACCCGTCGACCGGCGCCGGGGCGTCCCAGTCGTCGACCGCGCGCACGCGCTCGGTGAAGATGCCTGCGATCGCACGGTGACGTCCGGCTGGGTCGTGGGGGAACGGCATACGACGGAGTCTGTCAGGGATGTCGGACAGTCACGCGGTTCTGTGCGTGGCGTCCGGAGCCTTGCGTATGCCGGCCGCAGCCAGTCCCGCTGCCACCACCGGGACCGCGACCGCGAACCCGGCGAGGACGAGCCACGGGAAGACGAGCACGGGGTCGCCGGTGACGGACTCGCCGGTGAGCGGGTTCCACGACTGCGCGGTGAGCGGGTAGGCCAGAGCGATGCCCGGGACGATGCCGACGGCGACGCCGAGGACCGCGCCGATGACGCAGAGCGTGAAGGCCTGGGCGGCCGCCATGACGCGGCGCGTCCCCCGGCCGGAGCCGAGCGCGGCGAGGGTGGCCTGGTCGTTCTCCTGCTCGGTGAGGGTGAGCGCCGTCGACGTCAGCGTGATGACGAGCAGCAGCAGCGTGAAGATGCCGACGAGCACGGCGATGATCGTGCCGAGCTCGGAGACGAAGCCGCGCTCGGTCGACAGGTAGACGTCGTCGTCGACGCCGTAGCCGAGACGGTCGGTGAGGTCCTGCGACATCGGCCCGGCCGGGTCGTGGAGCGTGAGCTGCGACGTGCGGATCGGCCACCCCTGCTTCGTCGCGGTCTCGGTCGTCGCGAGCAGGCCCGACGTGAGCATCGCGCCGATCGTCTCGCGGGTGAGCTCGACCTCGACGGCGGGGACGGTGGTCGTCCTGATGTCGCTCAGCGCGGCGGCCGGGTCGACGTCGGTGGTCTGGGTGGGGTCGACCCGCTGGGTCGCGGTCATGACGGTGACCTTGCCGTCGGTGACCACTCGTGGCGAACCGGGGGCGTGGCCGATGACGACCGCTCCCGCCAGCACCGCGTCGACGTCGCCCTCGTGGCCGAGGGCGGTGAGCCGCCGCCGGATCTCGTCGGGGGTCGTGAAGTTCATCTGGGCGTTGCCCATGCCCTGGGTGCCGACCACCTGGCAGGGCGGCGAGGAGCTGTCCGGCCCGGGGGTGAACTCGGGGTCGTTGACGGAGCGCTGCGGTGTGCAGCCCGGCGGGACGACGTTGACGGCCGTGATGTCGTAGGGCTTGGTCGGCTGGACCGGGGTGGACGAGGTGAGCCACGGGTCGCCGCTGTCGACCGTCGAGACGGGCGAGATGACGAGGCCGGGGCGCACGGCGCGGAAGCCGGCGGAGACCCGCTCGATGCTCTCGGCGTCGAGGGTCGCGGTGTTGCCGGAGACCGTGGTGTCGCCGGGGAGGTTCTGCGCGACGTACTCACGCCGGCTCTGCTCCTCGTCGCTGCCACTCGCGATGAGCACCATGGTGAGGACGGCGACCCCGGCGAGGATCGCGGCGATGGCGGGGACGCTGCGGCTGCGCTGGCGGCCCGCGTCGCGGGTGGCCATCCGCAGCGAGACGGGCAGGCGCGAGCTGATCCGGGCGAGCCCGACCAGCGTCATCGGTGAGAGCATCACGGCACCGATGACGAGCGCAACCGTGGCGGCGACGGTCTGGATCTCGCCGCCGCCGTTGCCGGTCGCGGCCTGGGCGGCAGCGAGCGAGATCACGGCGAAGCCCCCGACCCCGGCGAGGACCGCCCCGACGAGGAAGACGACCTTGCTCGGCCGCGGCGAGACGCTCTGCCCCTTCATGACCCCGACGATGTCGAGCCGGCCCAGGCGGCGGGCGGGCAGCAGGGCGGCGATGACGGCGCTGACCATGGCGGCCAGGGTCGTCACGACGACCGGGACGACCGGCACGTCGAACGGTCCGGTGATCCCGAGGAAGCTGGCGGCCGCGCTCTGCCGGGCGAGGGCCCACGCGGCCAGCACGCCGAGCGCCGCACCGGCGAGGGCGGCGATGACGCCGAGGACGAGCGCCTGGGCGAGGACGGTGTGCCGCAGCTGGGCCGTGGTGGCCCCGTTGCTCGCGGAGAGGGCGAGGGTCCTGCGCTGGCGGGCGGCGCTCACCGCGAAGGCGGGCCCCACGAGGAGCGTCGTGATGACGAGGAGGAGGGCGCCGCCGATGGCCACGAAGCTGCCCATGCGGTCCTGGTCGAAGTCGACCATCGACCTCTGGTCGGCGGAGAGCTCGCTCACGGGCGGGGGGTTGCGCAGCACCTCGGCGGACCAGACGAGCAGGCCGTGACGGTTGAGCTCGCGGACCTTGGACCAGGTCACCGGCTCGTTGCCGAGCAGGATCCAGCTGCCACCGGCCTGCCCCGCCGTGAAGGGGGCGGGGGTGACGAGGTGGTGGTAGGTGTTGCCGCCCTCGCTGAGGACTCTGGCGGTGCCGACGACCGTGACCTCGTGCTCGGTGCTCCCGCTCCGCAGCGTGAGGCTGCCGCTCGTGGGGAGCCCGCGGCCGACGCCGATCTCGGTGACGAGCACCTCGCCGACGCGCTCGGGCAGGCGACCGTCGGTCAGTGTGACCTTGCCGGTGAGGCCGGCCCGCGGGTCGATCGCCAGCGACTGGAGCGAGAGCCGCCGCCCGTCACGCCGCGTCGTCACCGACTCGTCGAGGTAGGGCACGGCCCGGGTGCCGGTGAGCGAGCCGATCGCCTGGGCGTTGTCGAACGAGGAACCACCCTCGACCCACCCCGGGATGGGGGTGGACGTGCCCCGCGAGGACATGCCGACCGAGGGGTCGAACGGCTGGTCGACGGCGTTCGGCAATGGGTAGTCCACCGACGCCACCCCGTTGCCCATGCGGGAGGGGATCTGCTCGGGTCCGTCGATCTGGCTCGTGGCCGCAGCCGTGAGCGCGAAGGTCAGGAGCAGGGTCGGGAGCGCGACCATGATGAGGATGAGCGCGCTGCGGCCCTTGTGGCGGCGGACGTCGCGGCGTGCCATGCGCAGGGCGACACCCCAGCTGCCGGTGAACCGCGAACGCGCAGAACGGGACTCGAGCCCGGACACATCCAGTGCCGGGCGGGTGAGCGTGGTCATCGCGACGAGCCGGTGGCGAGCAGGTCCTCGGGCGAGCTGGCCCGTCCGGTCGAGTCGACGACGACCCCGTCGCGCAGGAAGACGACACGGTCGGCCCAGGCCGCGTGCCGGGCCTCGTGGGTGACGAGCAGGCCGGCGACGCCCTCGTCGCAGCGCTCGCGCAGCACCCGGAGGACGTCCTCGCCGGTGTGGCTGTCGAGGGCGCCGGTGGGCTCGTCGGCGAGGACGAGCCGGCGGCTGCCGACGAGGGCGCGGGCGATGGCGACGCGCTGCTGCTGGCCACCCGACATCTGGTCGGGGAAGCGGTCGGACAGGTCGCGCAGCCCCATGAGGTCGAGGGTCTGGCGCGCCTGCCGACGGGCCTGGCTCGCGCGCACCCCGTCGAGCTCGAGGGGGAGGCCGACGTTCTCGGCGGCGGTGAGGCTGGGGATGAGGTTGTAGTCCTGGAAGACGAACCCGACCCGCCGCCGACGCAGCTGGGCGATGCCCTTGGCGCCGAGCGTCGAGAGGTCCTCGCCCTCGATGACGACGCGACCGCTCGTGGCGAGGTCGAGGCCGCCGGCGAGGTTGAGCAGGGTCGACTTGCCGGAGCCGCTCGGCCCCATGACGGCGACGAGCTCGCCGGGCATGACCTCGAGGCTCACGCCGTCGAGGGCGCGGACCGCGGTCTCACCGGTGCCGTGGACCCGGGTGACGTCCTCGAGGAGCAGGCTGGGCGCGGTCATCGCCGTGCCTCCGTCCGAGTGCCGGCGTGGTCGCCTGCGTCGTCAGGCAGGGCGGTGGTGTGCGCCCCCGAACGGCGAAAAGGTCGCAACGACTCCCGGTGCAGCCGGGTCTCGACGTGGTCGAGCCAGCGGACCTCGGCCTCGGCGGTGAAGATGAGGTTCTCGAGGACGAGCAGCCAGGCGAGGTCGTGGTTGCCCTCGTCGTGCTTCGCGGCGTCGGCCGGCCCGGATGGCGCCCCCTCGGCCTCGCGCTGCTTGCGCATCACCTGCTGCTTGAGCCGGGTGAGGTCGTGCAGGTGCTTGAGGGTCGCGGTCCGCTGGGTCTGCGCGACGGCCTGGACGTCGACCCCGGGCACGGTGACGGCGAGCGCGAGCTTGATGGTCAGCTCGTCGCGCGGCGTGCTGTCCCGGTCGACCGGCGTGGTCCACCACGTGCCGACCTCCTCGGTGCCGGCCTGCGTGAGCCGGTAGGAGATGCGGCCCTCGCCGTCGGCCTCACCCGTCGGCTCGACGAGGCCGTCGCGCTCGAGCCGGGCGAGGGTCGTGTAGACCTGCCCGACGTTGAGCGGCCACGTGCCACCGGTGCGGTCCTCGAACTCGGCGCGCAGCTGGGCGCCGTACATCGGGCCGTCTGCGAGGAGGGCCATGAGCCCCTGCTTGACCGACATCGCGTCTTCCCTTCGACGTTCGACGCGAGAACCCCTGCGCTCCCGCGTACGGTGCCGAGCCGGCATACCGAGGGTTTTCAGTTGGCCCCTGTTCCGCGTGAATACTCGGTATGCCGTGCTCGGACGGGACATGTATACCGAGTATTCAGCGGCAGGGCAAGCACCACCAGTGCACTGAACCCACTCCGGGTGGGAGACGCGGGACCGGTCAGGGCACGAGCAGGATCTTGCCGATGTGGGTGGAGGCCTCCATCTCGGCGTGCGCCGCGCTCGCCTGCGCCAGCGGGTGGCGTGAGTGCACGATCGGCCGGACGCGCCCGTCGGCGACCATCGGCCAGACGTGCTCGCGGACGGCGGCGACGATCGTGGCCTTCTCGGCCACGGGACGTGCGCGCAGCGAGGTGGCGATGACGGCACCGCGCTTGCGCAGCAGGGTGTTGATGTCGAGCTCACCCTTGACGCCGCCCTGAAGACCGATGATGACCAGACGGCCGGCGGTGGCGAGGGCCTCGACGTTGCGGGGGAGGTACTTCGCGCCCATGTTGTCGAGGATGACGTCGGCGCCGTGCCCGTCGGTCGCCTTCGCGAGCTCCTCGACGAAGTCCTGCTCGCGGTAGTTGATGAGGATGTCGGCGCCGAGCTCGCGGCAGACGTCGAGCTTGTCCTGCGTGCCGGCGGTGACGGCGACGCGCGCACCGACCTCGCGGGCGAGCTGGATGGCCATGGTGCCGATGCCGGACGAGCCGCCGTGGACGAGCAGGGTCTCGCCGGGCTGGAGGTTGGCCGTGAGGAAGACGTTGGACCACACCGTCGACGTCACCTCGGGCAGGGCTGCGGCGTCGACGAGGTCGACCCCCTGGGGGACGGGCAGGACCTGGCCGGCGGGCACGGTGACCTGCTCGGCGTAGCCACCTCCGACGAGCAGCGCGCACACCTGGTCGCCGACGACCCACCCGCTGACGTCGTCACCCACGGCGTCGATGACCCCCGACACCTCGAGCCCGGGGATCTCGGTCATGCCGGGCGGCGGGTTGTAGTGGCCCATCCGCTGCATGACGTCGGCTCGGTTGACGCCGGCAGCAGCGACCTTGATACGGACCTCGCCGGCTGCGGGCTCGGGGGCGTCGACGTCGGACAGGACGAGTGCCTCGGGACCGCCGGGCGTGGGGATGGTGATGGCCTTCATGCCTCCCAACGTACGACTCAGAGGCGTCCGAGGTCCTCGGGGGTGTCGATGTCGGGGACCTCGAAGGGTGCGCGGACCTCGCGGTGGGGGAGTGACAGCAGCGTGCGTGCCGCGACTCCCGCTGCCGCGCGCGGCACCGCGCCCAGCAGCTCGTGGACCCGGTATGCCGCGAGCACCGGGTTCGCCTGTCCCTCACCGTCGCTCAGCACGGCCGCCGCAGCGGAGGCCTCGGCCTCGAGCGTCGACACCAGCAGGGGCAGCACCTCGCCGGCACGGGGGGCGTCACCGGGCACCACGCACACGACCTGTGACGTCACGACCTCCAGACCCGCGGCGATCGCCGCCAGCGGACCGCCCCCGGCCGGTGACTCGCGGACGAACCGCACCCGCCCGGCCACCTCCGACGGGACCGGCCGCGAGGGGCCGACGACGACGAGGTCCCAGGCGGACGGCATACCGAGGAGGCAGTGGTCGAGCACCGAGCGACCGTCCGGCAACGACGCGACGAGCTTGTCCGACCCGAAGCGGCGCGACGACCCCCCGGCCAGCACGATGACCTGCACGGACCCACTCACGTGACCATTGTCGCCCGTCGCACCCCCGGCATACGTTGGACTGATCGCCACACGACAAAGGAGTCGAGACCATGGCAGTTGAGAGGCGCACCGTCATCAAGGGTGCTGCAGTAGCCGCGGGAGCCACCGCCCTCGCCGGACCGTTCCAAGGGCTGGTGGCCGGACCGGCCGGTGCGGCCCCGAAGGGGACGATGGGCGGGCCGGCGTTCCGCGGGCTGCGCCCCGTCCCGGACGAGCGCGACGGCAAGGTGCGGCTGCACCTGCCCGAGGGCTTCCGCTACCGGTCCTTCCACGACACCGAGACGCCGATCGTCCTCGACGACGGCACGGCACTGCCCGGCCGCCACGACGGCATGGGCGCCTTCCGGGGTCCCGACCGCGGCACCGTCACCCTCATCCGCAACCATGAGGTCAACAACCCGGGGCCGGCGTTCGGGCCGCCGGGCGGCGGTGACCACGTCTACGACCCGATGGCCCGCGGCGGGTGCACCCACATCGACGTCGACGGCCGCGGCAACGTCAAGGCGGCGTGGACCGCGATCAGCGGCACGATGATGAACTGCTCCGGCGGCCAGGTGCCGTGGGGCGCCTGGGTGACGTGCGAGGAGACCGTCAACGGTCCCGACGTCGGCCCCGACTTCACCGGTGCGTCCAACGTCCCGCTCACCAAGCCGCACGGCTACGTCTTCGAGGTCCCGAAGGAGGGCCGGGCGAAGGCGCGACCGATCACCCGGGCCGGGCGCTTCCCGCACGAGGCCGTGTCGTTCGACCCGCGCGAGGGCCGGCTCTACCTCACCGAGGACAACTTCGCGTTCCCGTCGGGCTTCTACCGCTACACGCCGAAACGCAACCCGATGCGCAGCGGGCACCTCGACAACGACGGCACGCTGCAGATGCTCGCCGTCAAGGGGCAGCCGAACGCGCACCTCGAGGGCAACCAGCGCAAGGGTGCGACCTACAAGGTCGAGTGGGTCGACATCGACGACCCGGACCCCACCTACCCCTACACGCCGGGGCAGACGGCGCCGACCGCCAACGACACCGCCCTCCAGCACGTCAGCGGCCAGGGCCGGGCCAAGGGTGCGGCTGGGTTCTCACGGCTCGAGGGGCAGATCTACGACAACGGCGTCGTCTACTTCACCTCGACCCAAGGGGGCGGCGACCCCGAGACCGGCAACGAGCTCATCAACGGCTACGGCAACGGCTTCGGGCAGGTGTGGGCCTACGACACCCGCTCCGAGACGCTGCGGCTCGTCTACCAGTCGCCGGGCAAGCAGACGTTCGACTTCCCCGACAACATCACCGTGAGCCACCGCGGCACCCTCGTCGTCTGCGAGGACAGCAACCAGGACAACTACGTCCGCGGACTGAGCCGTGGCGGCCAGCTCTGGGACATCGCCCTCAACCGGGCCGAGTCCGCGCGCACCGGGCTGCCGCGCTACGACGACGAGTTCGCCGGCTCGACGTTCAGCCCCGACGGCCGGACGCTCTTCGTCAACATCCAGGCGAGCGCGGGCATGTCGTTCGCGATCTGGGGTCCGTGGGAGCGCATCGGCGTCTGACGCCGGGTCGTCGTCGCGGCGCCGGCTCCCTGCCACTGATGGGGTGCCATCGAGGTCGGACACCGATAAGTGTCCAAGGTGGACACTTATCGGTGTCCGACGCGATCGCGCACATGCTCGACCCCGGCACAGGGGCTGCGGCTGAGGGCGCAAAAGCGGTGGCGCGCTGTCGGTGCCGGGGTGGACGCTGTCACCCATGACAGGGACCGCGGACACGCAGGAGCGCCAGCTGCCGCGGGCCCTCACGCCGTTCCGTGGCTCGGCCTACCGCCGCCTCGCGATCGCCCTCGTCTTCTCGACGTTCGCCGGCGGCGTCTGGGCCATCGCGCAGGTGTGGGAGGTCGTGCGCCTCGGTGGCGGCGCGTCCCAGCTCAGCGTCGTCGCCACGGCCGCCGCGCTCGGGGTGATCCTGCCCGCCCTGCTCGCCGGCGTCGTCGCCGACCGCGTCCCGCAGAAGCGCATCCTGCTCGTCGTCGCCGGCATCGAGCTGCTCTGCATGAGCACCGTCGCGACGCTCTCTCTGCTCGACCTCACCCAGCTGTGGATGCTCGCCGCCATCGCCTTCACGTTCGGCATGGCGATGGCGTTCTACTACCCCGCCTACACCGCGTGGCTCCCGGCGCTCGTCGAGGAGCGAGACCTCATGGCCGTCAACGGCTTCGAGGGCATGGTGCGCCCGACCATCGGCCAGGCCATCGGTCCGGCCGTCGCCGGTGCCGCCATCGCCGCCGCCAACCCCGGCACGGCCGTCGTCGTCGCCGCCTCCTCGGTGCTCCTCGGGCTGCTCGCCCTGATGTCCGTCCCGGAGACGCCGCTGCGCCGCCAGCTCGACGAGGGCCACGGGCAGCACCCGATCCGGTCGGCGCTCGCGGACGTGCGAGAGGGCTTCTCCTACATGGTCCGCACGCCATGGCTGCTGGCCACGCTGATCTTCGCGAGCCTCATGATCCTCGTGATGATGGGGCCGTTCGAGGTGCTCGTCCCGTTCCTCATCAAGGACCGGCTCGGCGGAGGCCCGCGCGACCACTCGTTCGTCCTCGCGGCCTTCGGCGTGGGTGGCGCGGTCGGCTCGCTCCTCATGGCCTCGCTCCGGATGCCGCGCCGCTACCTCACCTGGATGAACCTCCTGTGGGGAGTCGGCTCGCTGCCGCTGGCGGTCATCGGGTTCGCCGGCCACATCGGCGTCGTCATCGCCGCGGCGTTCGTGCTCGGCGTGACCTTCTCGGCGCCGATGGTCATCTGGGGGACCCTGCTCCAGCGCAGGGTGCCGCCGGCGCTCATCGGTCGCGTCTCGAGCCTCGACTTCTTCGTCTCGATCAGCCTCATGCCCGTGTCGATGGCGCTCGCCGGTCCGGTGGCCGAGGTCATCGGCGTCCGCCCCACCTTCCTCATCGCCGGGATCGTGCCCGGGATCATCGCCGTGATCGCCATCCTCTGGGCGCGCCTGCCCGCCGACGAGCTCGCCCACCCGCTGCGCGACTAGCCAATCTCGATCCCCCCATCGCGTATCCGCACGTCAGAGCGTTGCGGGCGTAACGTGCCGAACGGTCCGGCACCCGGTCGGGCCCGCGACGTTGGTCCGAGGGAGCTGGGATGACAGCCACAGAGGTCGATCAGGAGAAGCCGGTCAGGAGCCTGATCCCGGCCCGGATGCACGACATGCCGTGGACGAAGTTCCACTGGATGGTGATCTTCGGACTCGGCACGGCCTGGATCCTCGACGGTCTCGAGGTGCAGATCGTCGCGGCCGGTGGCTTCGAGAAGTCGCTCGACATGAACGCCGCGCAGGTCGGTCTCGCCGGCTCGGTCTACCTCGTCGGCCAGGTCGTGGGTGCCCTCTTCTTCGGACGCCTCACCGACACCCTCGGGCGCAAGAAGCTCTTCACGATGACGCTCGCGCTCTACCTCGTCGCCTCCGGCCTCGCGGCGTTCTCGCCCAACATGCTCGTGTTCCTCGCGCTGCGGTTCGTCGCGGGCATGGGCATCGGTGGTGAGTACTCCGCGGTGAACTCGGCCGTCGACGAGCTCATCCCCGGCCGGTTCCGTGGACGGGTCGACCTCGCCATCAACGGCACCTACTGGTTCGGTGCCGGCATCGGCGCCTTCGCCAGCCTCTTCCTGCTCGACACCGAGCGTTTCGGCGAGAACGTCGGGTGGCGCATCGCCTTCCTCATCGGGCCGATCCTGGGTCTGGCGATCATCTACCTGCGCCGCCACATTCCCGAGAGCCCGCGCTGGATGGTCACGCACGGCAAGGGCGACGAGGCCGAGGAGATCGTCTCCCGCATCGAGCAGGAGGTCGAGGCCGCCGGCAAGAAGCTGCCGAAGCTCGACGAGGAGAAGCACGGCATGTGGGTCAAGCCGCGCGAGGGCCTCACGCCCAAGCAGCTCGCCTACGTCTTCTTCAAGCTCTACCCCAAGCGCACCGTGCTCGGCGCGACGCTGATGATCACGCAGAGCTTCCTCTACAACGCGATCTTCTTCACGTACTCGCTCGTGCTCCAGAACTTCTACGACAAGACACCGTCGAGCGCCGCCGCGTACTTCTTCCCGTTCGCGATCGGCAACCTGCTCGGCCCGCTGCTGCTCGGCCCGTTCTTCGACACCGTCGGCCGACGCAAGATGATCGGCGGCTGCTACGCCTTCGCCGCCATCGTCCTCGCCGTCTCGGCGTTCCTCTTCAACGCAGGCTCCCTCTCGGCCGGCACCCACACGATCTTCTGGTGCGTGGCGTTCTTCTTCGCCTCGGCGGGAGCCTCGGCCGGCTACCTCACCGTGTCCGAGATCTTCCCGCAGGAGGCCCGTGGCCAGGCGATCTCGTACTTCTTCGCCATCGCCCAGGTCTTCGGCGCCCTCGGCCCGGTCCTCTACGGCGCCCTCATCGGCGAGGGTGAGGAGCGCACCCCGATGTTCTGGGGCTACCTGCTCGCCTCCGGCATCATGCTCATCGGCGCGGCCGTCGCCGCGGTCTGGGGTGTCGACGCCGAGGGCAAGTCGCTCGAGGAGATCGCGCCCCCGCTCAGCAGCTACGACAAGGACGGCAACGAGACCGTCCACCTGCCGGTCTGAGGAGACGACGATGAGCGAGCAGACACCTCCGCCGGCACAGGGTGGGCATCCCTACACCGTCGTCGTCGGCGTGAGCGCGACGTCGAAGTCCCCCACGGCGCTGGAGTGGGGTGCCGCCCAGGCGGCACAGAACCACGGGCGCCTCGTCGCCGTCCGGTCGTGGCGGGTCACCGGTCCTCCGGGCACCATGTCCGGCGGCACGGCGGCGCGCATCACCGACGAGCGTGACACCGCCCGCAGCGAGCAGGCGGCGCTCGAGGCCGACGTCGCCGAGGTGCTCGGACCGGACCACACCGCCGAGGTGCGGGCCGAGCGCGGTGGCAAGCGCAAGGTGCTCCTCGCCGCGGCGGCCGGTGCCGACCTCCTCGTCATCGACGCCCCGCGCAGCCTGACCGGGCCACCGCTCTTCGCGCAGCGCCTCGTCTATGCCGCGAGCTGCCCGGTCGTCGTCATGCCTCCGCGCATCTCGCACCTGAGCAGCCCGCTGGAGCAGGCCGGTCGCATCGTCGGACGGGCCGCGGTCCGCTCCGCAGGACTGGCTGGACGCCCCGGCTACCGACCGCCGATGGCCCACTGAGCCGGGACCCGTCGACGACGCGGGGTCAGGTGCGGCGAGGTGGCCGCGCCTGACCCCGCAGTCGTGCCGAGAGGTCGTCGGCCGCCTGGGAGACGGCCGACACGAGCCGCGTCTCCTCGCCCTCGTCGACCGCCTCGACCCGGAACGTCACCGCCACCGCCGCCACCGGGTGCTCGCTGTGGTCGAGCACGGCCACGGCCACGGACTTCAGCCCGCGGGTGATGTGACCGTCCTCGACGGCATACCCGCGTCCACGCACGGACTGCAGGAGCGAGCGCAGTGCGGTCGTCGACGACGGCCCGAGCCCGTCCCGCTGGACCAGCGCGTCGGCGTGCGGGAAGAGTGCGCGCACCTGCCCCGCCGGCAGCGCCGCGAGCATCGCGAGCCCGGTGGCGGTGAGGGTCGCGGGCAGGCGGACGCCGACGTCGGAGACGAGCACCGGTCCCTGCGGCGCGCGCTGCTCGATGACGTAGAGGACGTCGCGTCCGTGCAGCACCGCGAGGTGGGCGTTGTGCCCGGTCGCGTCGACGAGCCGGTCGAGGGTGCCCCGCGCGATCCGCTGCAGCGGTGCCTGGCGCTGGTAGGCCGACCCCAGCTCGTATGCCGCGACGCCCAGTCCGTAGCGGCGCTCACCTTCGAGGTGGGAGACGTAGCCGCGGTCGCGCAGCACGCCGAGCAGGTGGTAGGTGCTCGAGCGCGGCAGCCCGAGCTCGCGGGCGACCGTGGCGGCGGGCAGCGGCTCACCACGCCGGGCGAGCAGCTCGAGGACGTCGAGGGCGTGCCCGGCCGCCGGGGCGACCGTCACGCGGCGTCGGGGTCCGGCTGGTGCACGCCGAAGACGTTGCCCTCGGTGTCGATGAAGTAGCCCTGCCACGCCATGCCGGGCAGGGCGTGCTTCTCGAGGGCGACGGTGGCGCCGGCAGCCAGGGCCTTGGCGGCGGTGGCGTCGAAGTCGTCGCTGCCCATCGTGAGGACCGACCCGGCGACGGGACCGCCGGGCTCGGGGTTGGGTCCCTGCCGCTGCATGATCGCGCCGTTGATGCCCGGCTGGTCCTCCGGACCGGTCGTCACCCCGACGTAGGGCATGCCGGCGAACTCGCTCCAGTCCTCGGTCTCCCAGCCGAACACGTCCGTGTAGAACGCGACCGCACGGGGGACGTCGGCGGCGTGGATCTCGAAGTGGATGGCGCGGGTCATCGGAGCTCCTCGGTCGGACGGGTGGAGGTGGTGGGGCCCATCATCCACCCGACGGGCCGTCGTCGAGCAGCCTCCCGAGGATGCGGGTCAGCGTGGCGCGGTCGCGGTCCGAGAGGTCGGCGAAGTAGCCCTCGGCGTCGGCCCGCCGGGCGGTGTCGAGCTCGTCAAGGACCCGACGTCCGTGCGCGGTGAGCGCGACGCGAGTGGCCCGCCGGTCGCTCGGGTCGGGCTCGCGGGCGACGAAGCCCCGCCCCTCGAGCGAGTCGACGACGTCGGTGACCGAGCGCGGTGCGATGCGCAGGTGCTGGGCGACGACGCCGAGCCTGGTGGGCTCGTGGTGGCCGATGACCCGAAGCGCCCGCGACTCGTGCGGCGTGATGCCCCAGGGTTCGAGCGTCGCCGCGAACCGCCGCCGCAGACCTCGCGCCACCTCCATGACGAGCTCGCCGAGCGCCGGCTCGGGTGAGACATCCGGAGGGCGAGGGGCGGACGGCATACGGGAATGTTATCGCCGAACGCTGCGTTGGGCTCATTGTGAGGCAACCTCACCAAACACTTTCGCTCGACACAGACAGGAGGGTGCGCATGACAGCCACCCCACACCCCACCCCCGAGACCGGCGGCCGCGGCGGTCGCGGCGGCGGCCCGATGAAGGTCGACCCGCGTGACCGCGCCCAGCTCGAGATCGCCCCCGTCCCGCTGCGACGGGTCACCGCCCTCTTCCGTGGCTTCGCCCGCCCCATCGGCATCGTCACCGCGATCATCGTGGCCACGTCGGTCATCTCGATGGCCCAGCCGTTCCTCGTGCGCGAGGTCGTCGACGTCGCCATCCCGCAACAGGACGTGCGCCTGCTCCTCCTCGCCGTCGGCGGCATGCTCGCCGTGGCCGCGACCACCCAGCTCCTCGGCGTCGTGCAGACCTGGATGTCCACCGGCGTGGGCCAGCGCGTCATGCACCGCCTGCGGACCGACCTCTTCGCCCACCTGCAGCGGCAGTCGCTGGGCTTCTTCACCCGCACCCGCGCCGGTGAGGTCCAGTCGCGCCTCACCAACGACATCAACGGCATGCAGGGCGTCATCACGACGACCGCGACGTCGATCGCGTCGAACCTCACGACGGCCGTCGCCACCTCGGTCGCGATGGTCGCGCTGTCGTGGCGGCTCTCGCTCCTGTCGCTGCTCGTCATCCCGCCGGCCGTGTGGATGACCCGCCGGGTCGCCCTCATCCGCCGCGAGGTCACCGCGCGCCAGCAGGCCCGCCGCGCCGACCTCAACGTCCAGATCGAGGAGGGGCTCTCGGTCTCCGGCGTGCGCCTGTCCAAGACCCTCGGCGCCGGCCGTCGTCACGCCGAGCGCTTCTCGACGACGTCCGAGGAGCTCGTCGACCTCGAGCTGCGCAGCCAGCTCGCCGGGCGCTGGCGGATGGCGACGATGCAGGTCATCTTCTCGGCGATCCCCGCGCTCATCTACCTCGTCGCCGGCCTCCCCGCGACGTCCGGCGGCATGACCATCGGGACGCTCATCGCGTTCACGACGCTCCAGGCCGGCATCTTCCGCCCGCTCATGGGTCTGCTCAACGTGGGTGCCCAGTGGGTGTCGTCGATGGCGCTCTTCTCCCGCGTCTTCGAGTACCTCGACCTCGTCCCCGACGTCGCCGCCCCCGTCGCGCCGGTGTCGCTGGACCCGCAGCAGGTGCGCGGGGAGGTGCGCCTCGAGGACGTCTCCTTCCGGTATGCCGCGGACGCACCTCTCGCTCTCGACTCCGTCTCCGCGGTGGTCCCGGCCGGTGGGTCGCTGGCCCTCGTCGGACACACCGGGTCCGGCAAGTCGACGCTCGCCTCGCTGGTCGCCCGGCTGCACGACCCCACCTCGGGCCGGGTCACCGTCGACGGGGTCGACCTGCGCGACCTCGACCCCGAGGTGCTCGTCCGGATCGTCGGTGTCGTCTCGCAGGAGACCTACCTCGTGCACGCCTCGATCCGCGAGAACCTCCTCCTCGCCGCCCCCGACGCCGGTGAGGTCGACCTCTGGCGGGCCCTGGGCGCTGCCCAGGTCGCCGACCTCGTGGCGTCGCTGCCCGAGGGGCTCGACACGGTCGTCGGTGCTCGCGGGCACCGGTTCTCCGGTGGTGAGCAGCAGCGCATCGCCATCGCCCGCACGATCCTGCGCGACCCGCGGGTGCTCGTCCTCGACGAGGCCACGAGCGCGCTCGACAACGACACCGAGCGCGCCGTGCAGAAGGCGCTCGACGAGCTCGTGCGGGGCCGCACGACCATCACCATCGCGCACCGGCTCTCCACGGTGGAGTCAGCGGACGAGATCGCCGTCCTCGACCACGGCCGGGTCGTCGAGCGGGGCTCGCACGAGGAGCTGCTCGCGACGGGTGGCCGCTTTGCCGCCCTCGCCGGCACCGCGGTGCTCGGCAGCCAGGTGACCGGCGCCGGGGTGACGGGCAGCGATGGGGCGCGGACGGCATACGCCACCGTCTGACCCCGTGACCAACTCACCAATTCCTCCCCTGCGTCACACCCATCCCTGTGGCGGAGGGGAGGAATTGGTGAGTTGGTCACCGTCGGGTGGTGAGGAGCGGGCGGTGGCCGCGGTGCGACAGGACGCTGGTCCGGGACCGGTGCGAGAGCGGCGAGATCAGGCTCGCCGCCGAGCCGATCGACCCGAACGACCCCACGCTCCCATCGGGATTCCCAGCCCGCGCGGAAAGCCGGGGGCGGGTCTAGGGTCGACGCGAGAACCGAGGAGGTCCTGTGTCGAGTTCCCGTCTGATCGACCGTGTCCGCGTCGTCGTCAAGCTGCTGCTGGGCACGTTCGGTGGGGCGTCGGCGCTCTTCGTCCCCATGCTCACGGGCGTGGCGGCCCCGCCCCAGGCGGCTCCCTCCACCTCGGGAAGCACGTCCGTCTCCCCCCCCGTGACCCCGCCCCGCCCGGGCGGCGGGCAGCCGGACCGGCCCGCGCCCTCGCGACCGGCGACGTCCCCGACGTCCGCCACCCCCAGCGGGGGGATCGCACCGGCGCCCGTCCCGATCTCGGGGGACAGCGACACCGGTGCGTGGACGACCGGCATCCCCGCGGTCACGTCCGCGGGCAGCGACCTCGCGCCCACGACCGGGGAGCGTGCCACCTCGGACGCCTCCGACCTCACCTGGAGCATCCGGGCCCGGCTGTTCAGCAGGGGCAGCGTCCCGCAGATCGGCGCCTTCGCCAGCGGTCAGGTCGTCGACGTCGCCACCGGCCAGGTGCTCTGGGCCAAGAACCCGTCGGTCGCGCGCGCGCCCGCGTCGAACCAGAAGGTCGTCACCGCCTTCGTCGCTCTCGCCTCGATGGGGGCCTCGACCCGGCTGACCACTGCCGTGCTCCAGGTGCCCGCACAGCCGGCCACCCTCTATCTCCGCGGGGCGGGCGACCCGGCGCTGTCGTCGAAGCAGCTCGCCGCCATGGCGAACACGGTCGCGACCCGGGTCAAGGGGCAGGGGCTGGCCGCGGTCACCGTCGTCGTCGACGACTCGCTCTTCCCGGCGCCCACCAACGCCGCCGGGTGGAAGCCCGAGTGGATCCCCGCCACGGTGGCTCCGGTGCGGGCGCTCGTCGCCGACCAGGTCAACGTCGTCGACACCTCGATCAACGCGGGCCAGGTCCTCGCCGCCAAGCTCAAAACGGTTGGTGTCACGGCGACCGCGGTGCGACGTGGGGTCACGCCCTCGGGGGCCACTGCCGTCGCCACCACGCTCTCACCGACCGTCGGGCAGCTCGTGCAGACGATGCTCAACGCGAGCCAGACCGACTACGCCGAGGCGCTGCACCGGCTCTCGGCCCTGCGCCGGGGCTTCCCCGCCGACTGGGCCGGCGCCCGGGCCAACGCCGTCCAGGTGCTCACCGCGGCCGGGATCGACCAGGCGGGCATGGTCGTCAACGACGGCTCCGGCCTGTCCCGCACCGGCCGGATGACCCCGCTCACCGCGATCGACCTCGTCCGGACCATCCGGAGCACCCCGGCGCAGAACTCGGTCATCTTCGCGGCCGCAGGGATGCCGACTTCGGGGGTCTCGGGGACGCTCGAGGACCGCTACCTCACCGCCCCGACGAGCTGCGCCCGTTCGGCCATCCGCGCCAAGACCGGCACCCTGGCCGACGTGGTCGCCCTGTCAGGGGTGTCGACCGGCATCGACGGCCGGGAGCGGCTCTTCTCCGTCATCGTCAACGGCGTCAGCTCGACGTCCGCGGCCCGGGCGGACGTCGACGCGCTCGCGGCCACCTCCACGGGCTGCTACTGACCTTCCGCCACGCTCGTCTCGGATGCGAGACGGTATGCCGGGTGCGCGTCTGTCGCGGACGGCATACCTGCGGTGTGCTTGGGGGATGACGCACACCCAGACCCTGCACCACCCGGTCGTCGTGGGCGATGGCCGACT
The DNA here is from genome assembly GCF_007992835.1 of Knoellia locipacati. Lineage (GTDB taxonomy): Bacteria > Actinomycetota > Actinomycetes > Actinomycetales > Dermatophilaceae > Knoellia > Knoellia locipacati. The sequence continues at coordinate 714,052 of NZ_BKBA01000003.1, read as the reverse complement.
GAGCATCGACGACGTCGTCCGCGTGGCACGCCACGGCGCCGCCGTCGAGCTGGGCCCGACCGCTCTCGACTCGGTGCGGGCGACCCGGGCGACGATCGAGGGCCTCGCGGAGGACACGGTCGCGCACTACGGCGTCTCGACCGGCTTCGGGGCGCTCGCGACCCGGCACATCCCGACCGAGCTGCGCACCCAGCTGCAGCGCTCGCTCGTCCGCTCGCACGCGGCCGGCGCCGGGCCCGAGGTCGAGCGCGAGGTGGTGCGCGCCCTCATGCTGCTGCGGATCAACACCCTGGCGACCGGCCGCACCGGGGTGCGCGCCGTGACGCTCGAGACCTACCTCGCCATCCTCAACGCGGGCATCACGCCCGTCGTCCACGAGTACGGCTCGCTCGGCTGCTCCGGCGACCTCGCACCGCTCTCGCATTGCGCGCTCGCGCTCATGGGTGAGGGCCTCGTGCGCGACGACGACGGCGAGGTCATGGAGGCGGCCGAGGCCCTGTCCGCAGCCGGGATCGAGCCGGTCGAGCTCGCCGAGAAGGAGGGCCTGGCCCTCATCAACGGCACCGACGGCATGCTCGGCATGCTCTGCCTGGCCATCGCCGACCTGCGCCAGCTCGTGACGACGGCCGACATCGCCGCCGCCATGTCGGTCGAGGGTCTCCTCGGCACCGACGACGTCTTCGCCGCCGACCTGCACGACCTGCGACCGCAGCCCGGCCAGGCACGGTCGGCCGAGAACATGCGCAAGATGCTGTCGCACAGCCCGATCCGCGACTCCCACCGCGACCCGGAGGCGTGCACGCGCGTCCAGGACGCGTACTCGCTGCGGTGCGCGCCGCAGGTGGCCGGTGGTGCCCGCGACACCATCGACCACGCCTCGCGCGTCGCCGAGTGGGAGCTCGCCTCGGCCATCGACAACCCCGTCGTCACCCTCGACGGTCGGGTCGAGTCCAACGGCAACTTCCACGGAGCACCCGTGGCCTACGTCCTCGACTTCCTTGCGATCGTCGCCGCCGACCTCGCCTCGATCTCCGAGCGCCGGACCGACCGGTTCCTCGACAAGGCCCGCAACAACGGCCTGCCGCCCTTCCTCGCCGACGACCCCGGCGTCGACTCCGGACTGATGATCGCGCAGTACACCCAGGCCGCGATGGTCTCGGAGATGAAGCGCCTCGCCGTGCCTGCATCGGTGGACTCCATCCCGAGCAGCGCCATGCAGGAGGACCACGTCTCCATGGGCTGGTCCGCCGCCCGCAAGCTGCGACGCTCGGTCGACGCCCTGACCCGCGTCGTGGCCATCGAGCTCGTCGCCGCCTCGCGCGGTCTCCAGCTGCGTGCACCGCTGCAGCCGTCGCCGGCCTCGTCGGCCGTCATCGCCGCGCTCGCCGAGGTCGGCAACGTCGCGCCCGGGCCCGACCGGTTCCTCGCGCCCGACCTCGAGGCGGCCTACGAGGCCGTGCTCGACGGCGCCGTGGTGACCGCCGCCGAGGCCGTCACCGGCCGCCTCAACTGATCCACACGGCATACCGAATCGCCTTGAAGGAGAACGTCATGGAAGGTGCTCGTAACGTCCGCGCCCCGCGCGGCACGTCCCTGACCCACGCCACCCACTGGGGCGCCGAGGCGCCGCTGCGGATGCTCATGAACAACCTCGACCCCGAGGTCGCCGAGCGCCCCGACGACCTCGTCGTCTACGGCGGCACCGGTCGCGCTGCTCGTGACTGGAAGTCGTTCGACGCGATGGTCCGCACGCTGAGCACGCTCAAGCAGGACGAGACGATGCTCGTGCAGTCCGGTCGTCCGGTCGGTGTCATGCAGACGCACGAGTGGGCGCCGCGCGTCCTCATCGCCAACTCCAACCTCGTCGGCGACTGGGCGACGTGGCCCGAGTTCCGCCGGCTCGAGCACCTGGGGCTCACGATGTACGGCCAGATGACGGCCGGCTCGTGGATCTACATCGGCACGCAGGGCATCGTCCAGGGCACCTACGAGACCTTCGCCGCCGTCGCCGAGAAGCGGTTCGGCGGCACGCTCGCCGGCACCCTGACCCTCACCGGTGGCTGCGGCGGCATGGGTGGCGCCCAGCCGCTTGCCGTGACGATGAACGAGGGTGCCTGCCTCATCGTCGACGTCGACGAGTCGCGGCTGCGGCGCCGGGTCGAGCACCGCTACCTCGACGAGGTCGCCTCGTCGCTCGACGACGCCGTCGAGAAGGCGCTGGCCGCCAAGTCCGAGCGCCGCGGCTGGTCCGTCGGTGTCGTCGGCAACGCGGCCGAGGTGTTCCCCGAGCTGCTGCGTCGCGGCGTGCCGATCGACATCGTCACCGACCAGACGTCGGCGCACGACCCGCTGTCCTACCTGCCCGAGGGCGTCTCCCTCGAGGAGTGGCACGAGCTCGCCGACAAGAAGCCTGAGGAGTTCACCGACCGCGCCCGTGCCTCGATGGCCAGGCAGGTGCAGGCGATGGTCGAGTTCCAGGACGGCGGCGCCGAGGTCTTCGACTACGGCAACTCGATCCGCGACGAGGCCCGCCAGGGCGGGTACGACCGCGCGTTCGACTTCCCCGGGTTCGTCCCGGCCTACATCCGTCCCCTGTTCTGCGAGGGCAAGGGCCCGTTCCGCTGGGCGGCGCTGTCGGGCGACCCGAAGGACATCGCCGCCACCGACCGTGCGGTGCTCGACCTCTTCCCGGACAACGACCGCCTGCACAAGTGGATCCGGGGCGCGCAGGAGCGCATCGCGTTCCAAGGTCTGCCTGCTCGCATCTGCTGGCTCGGCCAGGGTGAGCGCGACAAGGCGGGTCTCGCGATCAACGAGCTCGTCCGCACGGGCGAGGTGAGCGCCCCGATCGTCATCGGTCGCGACCACCTCGACACGGGGTCCGTCGCGAGCCCCTACCGCGAGACCGAGTCGATGGCCGACGGCTCAGACGCCATCGCCGACTGGCCGCTGCTCAACGCGCTCGTCAACACCTCCTCGGGCGCCTCGTGGGTCTCGATCCACCACGGTGGTGGTGTCGGCATGGGTCGCTCGCTGCACGCCGGGCAGGTCTCGCTCGCCGACGGCACCGCCCTCGCCGCCGAGAAGCTCGCGCGCGTGCTGACGAACGACCCGGCGATGGGCGTCATCCGCCACGTCGACGCGGGCTACGACATCGCCGACCGGACCGCTGCCGAGCAGGGCGTGCGGATCCCGATGCGCGAGGGCTGAGCGGGCCCCGACCCGGGTGTACGAGACGAGCCGATCACCAATAGGTGTCCGGGACGGACACCTCTTGGTGACCGACATGCACGACAACACCGGGAGAAGCCCACGGGGGCGGCCCTCGCTGCCCCTCGTCGCAGGGTCAGCCGTCGAGGACCGGCCAGCGCTGCCACTGCGACGGGAGGACTCCGGCCCGGACGTCGGGTTCGGCGGCCGGCGGCACCTCGCGCTGCTGCCAGGTGCGACCCCGGTCGGTGCTGATGTGCAGCCGAGCGGCCAGCCGACCCGCGCGGTCCGCGCTGACCGAGTACACCGCGAACGCGCCGTCGAGACCGTTGGCGACGACACCTGTGGCGGATGGTCCGGAGCCGTCGATCCGGTGCCGTTGCTTCCGGCCGCTGGGCTCGATCCAGACGGCGTCGAGACGGACCACGGTGCAGTCGGCGACGGCGGCCACGCCCCAGGGTCCGTTGCGGCCAGCCCGGCCCCAACGCGTGGACTCCACCACCTCGCCCGGCTCGACGGGCCCGGTCGAGACCGCGGCAAGCCCTGCGGGGCGGGTGCTCGCCCGACCGGACTCGGGCCAGCACGCGGGAGCCCTCGGGGCGGTGGTGTCGACGGCCACCGAGCTCCGGTCGCCGCTCGCGACCGGGGGCCCCTGCCCCGAACCGTCGGAGGGCGGGGACGGCCACACGAGGGCGAGGCCGACGAGGGCGACGGCACCCCAGCCGAGCCGTCGGGTGGCCCGGGGGTCCGAGCCGTCGAGCCAGCCGGCGACCCTGTCCCGCACGGGGTTCGGCTGTCCGGTCATCGCTGCTCCGTCGCTGCGGTGTGGTGCGTCTGCGCCCTCCCGACGGTACGCCTCGCCGGCACGTCGAGGGGAGCGCGGGTCCCACGCTCTGCGTGGGCCGGCATACGGCCGGTTCGTGGCCCCCGGACCCTTGTGCGGCCGAGGCGGGCGGGAGGAAGGTGTGGTCATGAACCGCACCTCCGGTGCCGACGACGCACCCGCCCCCACGAGCCCCCAGCAGATCCGCAACGTGGTCCTCGTCGGGCCGCCCGGTTCGGGCAAGAGCACGCTGTTCGAGCACCTCGTCGCGGCACGGGTCGAGGGGCGGCGGCCCAGGGGCGAGGACCGCTCGTCGTCGACGGGTCTCGTGGCGGCGAGCTTCGCCAGCGGGGAGGTGGTGGTCAACCTCGTCGACACACCGGGCAGCCCCGACTTCGTCGGAGAGGTGCGAGCAGGGCTGAGGGCGGCGGATGCCGCCCTCTTCGTCGTCTCGGGGGCGGACGGTGTCGACGAGGCGACCAGGATGCTGTGGCGTGAGTGCGCAGCGGTCGGTATGCCGCGTGCCATCGTCGTGACCCGTCTCGAGCAGGCGCGTGCGGACTTCGACGAGACGGTCGCGACCTGCCGGAGGGTCTTCGGCGACGCGCAGCCTCTGGCGCTGCCGGTGCAGCCCGACGGGCCGGCGACGACGGTGACCGGGCTCGTGGACCTGCTGTCCTCGTCGCCGAGCGCGTCGGGGGTCGATGCCGGGGTGTTCGCACAGCGGCGCGGTGAGGTCGTCGAGGCGATCATCGAGGAGTCCGAGGACGACACGCTGCTCGAGCGCTACCTCGAGGGCGAGGAGGTGGACGCCGACGTCCTGCGTGAGGACCTGCACGCGGCGGTGGGGACGGGGAGGTTCTTCCCGGTGCTGCCGACCCACGCGAGCAGCGGGATCGGTCTGGAGGAGGTGCTCGACCTCATCGAGCGCGGGCTGCCGTCACCGGTGGACGTCGCGATGCCGCGGGTGTTCCGGAGCAACGGCGGGGAGTTCGGCGAGCTGGCCTGCGACCCGTCCGGTCCGCTCGTCGCCGAGGTGGTGAGGACGACGACGGACCCCTTCGTCGGGCGTCAGTCGCTCGTGCGCGTGTTCTCGGGGACGCTGCGTCCCGACGACCCGGTGCACGTGTCGGGCCACCTCCAGCAGTTCGCCGGCGAGGCGATCGGCGGGCACCGCGACCACGACTCCGACCTGGACCGGGTGGGTGCGCTGGCGGCGCCACTCGGTGAGGACTCCCGACCGAAGCCCCATGCGGTCGCCGGTGACCTCGTGCTCGTGGCCCGGCTCGCCGCGGCCGAGACCACGGACACCCTCTCGTCGCCCTCGCGCCCGGCGCTCGTCGAGCCCTGGGTGCTGCCCGAACCACTGCTTCCGGTGGCGATCCACGCGAGGAGCAAGGGCGACGAGGACAAGCTCGCCACGGTGCTGCAGTCGCTCGTCTCGGAGGACGTGACGATGCGGCTCGACCTCAACCCCGAGACCCACCAGGTCGTCATCTGGGCGATGGGTCCCGCGCACGTCGCCCTGCTGACCTCGTCGCTGGAGGAGCGCCACCACGTCGCCGTCGAGGCGGAGCCGCTGCGGACGGCGCTGCGCGAGACTTTCGTCCAGCCCTGCGACGCGCAGGGTCGGCAGGTCAAGCAGTCCGGCGGCCACGGCCAGTACGCCGTCTGCTCGCTCCGGGTCGAGCCGCTGCCACGCGGGTCGGGCATCGAGTTCGTCGACAAGGTCGTCGGGGGCGCGGTGCCGCGCCAGTTCATCGCCTCGGTGGAGAAGGGGGCCCGGGCCCAGCTCGACAAGGGGGTGCTCGCCGGCTACCCGGCCGTCGACGTCAGGGTGACCCTCGTCGACGGCAAGGCCCACTCGGTCGACTCGTCCGACATGGCGTTCCAGACGGCGGCCGGGCTGGCGCTGCGGCAGGTGGCCAACGAGAGCACCGTGGCGATGCTCGAGCCGATCGACGCGGTCGACATCGACGTCGCGGACGCCTCGGTGGGTCCGGTGCTCGCCGACCTGCGTGGTCGGCGCGGCCAGGTCCACGGGACCGAGCCGTCGGAGCACGACGGGCGCACGGTCATCCACGCCGAGGTGCCGGCGCTCGAGCTGTCGCGCTACCCGATCGACCTGCGCTCGGTGTCGCACGGCACGGGGACGTTCACCCGGCGGTTCGCGCGCTACGACTACCTGCCGCCCCAGCTCGTCAAGGACGTCGTCGCCGGCACCCGATGAGGGCAGGCTCAGGCCGGGTCGGTGACGTCGACGACGTCGGCCCCGAGAGCGGCCACCACGTCGTCGGCGGCGAGGGTGACCGAGGTGCCGTGCGCCCCGGCGCCCATCGAGATGGTCCGTCCGGGAACGGTGGCGTCGGCGATGACCGGCCAGGCGGTCGTCGACCCGAACGGCGTGATCGTCCCCCGCTCGTAGCCCGTGGCGTCACGGGCCTTGTCGGCCGGTGGCATGGACAGCCGGTTGACGCCGAGGTGGGCGCGCAGCTTGGGCCACGAGATCTCGCGGTCGCCGGGCACGAGGACGAAGACGTAGTCGCCCGACCCGCGCCGGACCACGAGCGACTTCACGATGTCGCGGGGCTCGATGCCCCGCTGCCGTGCCGCCTCGGCGAGCGAGGACGCGCGCTCGGTCGCGACGACGATGCGGTGCTCGACGCCGCTGGCCTCGAGCGCCTCGCGTGCCCGTCGCGCGCCCTCGACCTCGCCCGTGCCCGTGCCGTCGTCACTCATGCCACGACTCTAGGCGGGGCGTCCCCGGGCCGTCACGCGTCGACGGGGTCTCGGATTCCAGACAGGGATTCGGCGCGGGCAGGCGCCGCGGGGCAGCGCGGGGGTGTGGAATGGGGCAGTGGACCGACGACGAGGACGGAGGGGGCAGCGGTGACGTTCAGCTCCATGTGGCGGGACCTCGCACCGGTCGGTCGGGACGCCTCCTCGGGCGGTTACCGGCGCTTCGCCTGGACCCGTGAGGACGCCACCCTGCGTGAGTGGTTCGCCGCCGAGGCGCAGCGCCGCGGGCTCGACCTCACCGTCGACCGCGTCGGCAACCAGTGGGCGTGGTGGGGGGACCCCGACGCCGCGCTCGCCGCAGGCCGCCCCGGCGTCGTCACCGGGTCGCACCTCGACTCGGTCCCCGACGGGGGTGCCTACGACGGCCCGCTGGGTGTGGTCTCCGCACTCGCCGCGGTCGATGCGTTGCGGGACAGCGGGTTCGAGCCCGACCGTCCGATCGGCGTCGTCAACTTCGTCGACGAGGAGGGTGCCCGGTTCGGTGTCGCCTGTGCCGGCTCGCGGGTCCTCACCGGTGCCATGACGGCCGACCGTGCCCGCTCGCTCACCGACGGTGACGGGATCTCGATGGCCGAGGCCCTGAGCGCGGCCGGTCGCGACCCGCACGAGCTCGGCCCCGACTCCGAGACGGTGCGCCGCATCGGCACGTTCGTCGAGCTGCACGTCGAGCAGGGTCGCCACCTCTCGACCCTCGAGACCGACACCCCGGTCGCGGTGGGCAGCGACATCTGGCCGCACGGCCGCTGGCGCATCCGCACCCTCGGCGAGGCCAACCACGCGGGCACGACGCGCCTCGAGGACCGTGACGACGCGATGCTCGGCTTCGCCGCCGCCGTCATCGCCGCCCGGCGCGCCGCCGAGACCCATGGCTGCGTCGCCACCCTCGGCAAGGTCGCCGTCGCCCCCGGTGGCGTCAACGCGATCGCCAGCGAGGTGACCGGCTGGCTCGACGCCCGCGGAGCCGACGAGGACGCGGTGCGACGTGTCGTCGCCGACGTCACCGAGGTCGTCGAGGAGTTCGGCGGGCTCGTCGTCGAGGACTCGTGGACCGGTTCGACGCCGTTCGACCCGGGACTGGCACGTCGAATCGCGACCCGACTCGGCGGCATACCCGTCATCGGGACCGGAGCGGGTCACGACGCGGGCATCCTCGCCAACGCGGGCGTCCCCACCGCCATGCTCTTCGTCCGGAACCCGACGGGCATCTCGCACTCCCCGGAGGAGTTCGCGACGTCGCAGGACTGCCTCGTGGGCGTGGACGCGCTCGCGACCGTCCTCACCGACCTGGCGGGAGAGCACGCGTGACGGCCTACTGGTGCGAGCACGCGCAGCTGCCCGACAAGGTCCACCGCGGCGTCCGGGTCGTCGTGGCCGACGGCCGCATCACCGAGGTCGTGGCGGACACCAAGCCCGTCGACGGCGACATCCGCCTGCGCGGCATCGTGATGCCGGGCTTCGCCAACGCCCACAGCCACGCGTTCCACCGCATGCTGCGGGGGCGCACCCATGCCGACGGCGGCAACTTCTGGTCGTGGCGGGACCAGATGTATGCCGTGACCTCCCGGCTCACACCGGACACCTACTTCGCCCTCGCGAGAGGGGTCTTCGTCGAGATGGTCGCGGCCGGCTACACCGTCGTCGGCGAGTTCCACTACCTCCACCACGCCCCCGGGGGCCGGCCCTACGACGACCCGAACGCCATGGGCGACGCGCTCATCGCGGCCGCCGCAGAGGCGGGGATCCGGCTCACCCTGCTCGACACCTGCTACCTCACCGGTGGCCTGAGCGCAGACGGTCACGCACCGCTCGACGAGGTGCAGACGCGGTTCTCGGACGGGTCGGTCCAGGCCTGGGCCGAACGCGTGGAAGCGTTGCGGGACAGCGACACGGTGCGCATCGGAGCCGCGGCCCACTCGGTGCGCGCCCTCACCGGCGACCAGCTCGCGGAGTTCGCCAAGGTCGTCGGAGACCGGCCAGTGCACGCGCACGTGAGCGAGCAGATCGCCGAGAACCTCGCAACCCAGATGGTCTACGGCGCGAGCCCGGTGGAGCACCTCACCGACGCCGGGCTGCTCGGCGAGCGGTTCACCGCCGTCCACGCGACGCACCTGTCCGAGGACGACCTCGACCTCATGGGCCGGTCGGGCGCCGGCGCCTGCTTCTGCCCGACCACCGAGCGCGACCTCGCCGACGGTGTCGGCCCCGGATGCGAGCTCGCGGAGCGAGAGGTCCCGATCAGCCTCGGCTCCGACCAGCACGCCGTCATCGACCCGTTCGAGGAGATCCGCGGCATCGAGATGCACGAGCGCCTCAAGAGCCACGAGCGAGGACGCTTCCCCGTGGCCGACCTCATCGAGATGGGCACCGCCAACGGCTACCGCAGCCTCGGCTGGGACGGCGGCCGGATCGCGGTCGGGTCGGTCGCCGACCTCGTCGCCGTGCGCACCGACAGTCGACGCACGAGCGGGGTCGGCCTCGGCCAGGTGATCTTCGGGGCCACCGGTGCCGACGTCACCGACGTCGTCGTCGGCGGCCGCCGGATCGTGTCCGGTGGGGTGCACCCGCTCGGCCCGGTCGACGACGTCATCGCCGAGTCCATCGCCGCCGTCCGGGTCGGCCAGTGACCGCGACCGCCGTCGTCGGGATCGGTGAGCTCGTCACCTGCGACGGCGAGGCCGACGGCGCGCACCCCGGCGGTCCCGGCCTCGGGCTGCGCACCGACGCGGCACTCGTCGTGGAGGACGGCCGGGTCGCGTGGATCGGCGACTCCGCCGACGTGCCCGACGCCGACCACCGGATCGACCTCGAGGGCCGCGCCGTCCTGCCCGGGTTCGTCGACAGCCACAGCCACCTCGTCTTCGACGGTGACCGTGCCGCCGAGTTCGCCGCCCGGATGACGGGGGAGCGCTACGACGGTGGCGGGATCGGCGTCTCGGTCGGTGCGACCCGCGCGGCGAGCGAGCACCGGCTCCGCGAGCTCGTCGGGCGCCGCGTCGCCGAAATGCGCGCCCAGGGCACGACCACGGTCGAGATCAAGGGTGGCTACGGGCTCACCGTCGACGACGAGGCCCGTTCGCTGCGCATCGCGGGTGAGTTCACGCCCGAGACCACGTTCCTCGGCGCCCACGTGGTGCCACCGGAGGCGCGAGGCGACCGGGCGGCATACGTCGAGCTGGTCACCGGACCCATGCTGGAGGCCTGTGCGCCGCACGCACGGTGGGCGGACGTCTTCTGCGAGCCCAACTCACCCCACGCCTTCACCGAGGACGAGTCGCGAGCGGTCCTCACCGCCTCCCGCGCTGCCGGCCTCGAGCTGCGGGTCCACGGCAACCAGCTCGGCCCGGGCCCGGGGGTGCGGCTCGCCGTCGAGCTCGGCGCCGCGAGCGTGGACCACTGCACCTTCCTCGACGAGGCGGACGTGAGCGCGCTCGTCGACGCCGCGGACACCACGATCGCCACGCTCCTGCCCGGCGTCGAGTTCTCCACCCGCTCGCCCTACCCGGATGCCCGCGGCCTCCTCGACGCCGGCGTGAGCGTCGCGCTCGCCACCGACTGCAACCCCGGCACGTGCTACTCGAGCTCGATGCCGTTCGTCATCGCGCTCGCCGTGCGCGAGATGGGGATGACGCCGGGGGAAGCCGTGTGGGCGGCGACCCGTGGCTCGGCCAAGGCGCTGCGGCGCGACGACGTCGGACGGGTCACCGTCGGCGGACCTGCCGACCTCACCGTGCTCGAGGCGCCGAGCCACCTGCACCTCGCCTACCGCGCCGGAGTCCCCATCGCGCGGGCCCTGGTCACCCGCAGCGGCGGATGGGTGGACTCTCCTCGCCCGTGAGGGGGACACCGTCGCCGTCCCAGCCGTAGTCGGCGACCCTGTCGTGCGGCACGACGCGGACGTCGGCGCCGAGGAGCAGCCCGATGCGACCCGAGGCCGCGATCACCGCCATCGGGTTCGCGTCCGCAGGGACGGTCACGCCGATGACGACCCAGGACCCCGCGCCCTCGCAGCCGTCCGCCACGTCCCCGTAGAGCCGCGGGCCGCTCGCACCGGCGGCGTCGAGGATGTCGAGGAGCTCGGCAAGGTGCACGGAGAGGCGGCGCCCGATCGGCCCGTGGAACGTCGGGCCACCCGCGGGAGCCTCGCTCACCGTCCCGCGTGCCCCGCCCGCTACGGCGCTGGCACTCCCGCCGCTGGCACTCTCGCCGCTGGCACTCTCGCCGCTGGCACTCTCGCCGCTGACACTCTCGCCACTGGCAGTCCCGGGACTGCGAAGGGTCCACTCGATCTCGTATCCGCACGCGGCCACGAGCCGCTCCAGCGCAGCGATGGTGGGCTGTTGTCCCGACTCGTAGCGAGCGACCACCGTCTTGCTGACGCCGGCCCTGGCGGCCAGCTGCGCCTGGGAGAGGCGCTGTCGTCGGCGGGCTTGGCGCAGGATGTCACGCGCCGTGGACGCGGGAGTGGGGCTGGGCATGCGACCACCATGCCGGGGCGGCCGACGAACGCCGTGCGGTTGTCCACAGGCCCCCGAAGGTGAGTCTTCAGGGGGTGCTTGCGAGGGTCGGTCACCTATAGGTGTCCAGAACGGACACTTATCGGTGACCGACCCTCAGGAGCACACATGGAAGAGGTCCGGGCCGCCCACTCAGAGGTTGCGGTCGGTGATCTCCTGCGGCTTGTGGCCCGCCGAACGCGCGTAGTACTGCGCTGCCTTGCGGGTCGTCATCGTCCGCGCGACGCCGGCCGCGAGACCGGTGAGCGCGGCATACGCGAGGGCCGTCGTGAACGGCGAGTCGGGGTCCTTGGGGTCGAACTTCGCGTCCTGGCCCGCCTTCTGCCAGATCTGGTCGGCCACCTTGGTCGCGGCGATGCCGGCGAGGACCGCCGAGCCGGTTCCGAGGATCTTCCACACCATGCTGCCCATGGGTCACTCCTTCGCTGTTGCCGTACCGAACGCACGTCCGTGCTCCCGATCCACCCTGCCACAGACAGGGAGTAGGGTGGCGTTCGTCAACGACAGGGGAGCGCTCCGGCGCTGAGAGTGCGGGCGACCGCAGACCCTCACACCTGATCCGGTTCGCACCGGCGTAGGGAGTCGAGTTCTCAGGGAACTGAGCGCCTACCGAGAGGTCTGCGAGCAGGTCCCTCCCCGAGGTATCCAACGGACCACGTCCGGAGACCACGGGAGAAGAAGTCATGGCAGCACACACCGACACGTCGGCCACCGCCGACGCGTCCACGGGCGCCTCGAGCGCCGGAACCACCGCAACTCCTGGCAGCACCCGCACCCGCAGCATCCTCGCGACCCGCCCCCTGCTGGGCTGGCGAACGGTCGACATCCTCACCATCGCCTTCCTCGGCGCGGCGCTCGGCATCGCGTTCTGGGGCTGGGGCGTGTTCTACAACGGCCCGCTCAGCGCCATCACCTTCGGGTTCGCCCCGCTCGGCGGCCTCTTCGCGGGGCCGTGGTTCCTCGCCGGTGTGGTCGGTGGGCTCGTCGTGCGCCGCCCCGGTGCTGCGCTGTTCTGCGAGGTCGTCGCGGCACTCGTCTCGATGATCCCCGGCACCGAGTGGGGCGCCACCACACTCGTCTCCGGCATCGTCCAGGGCCTCGGCACCGAGATCGCCTTCGCGCTCCTGGGCTACCGCGCGTTCGGCATCGCCGCCGCGATGCTCGCCGGCGCGCTGGCGGGTCCGTTCGCCGCGGCCTACGAGTCGTTCACGTGGATCCAGGACTGGTCGCTCGCATGGAAGGTCGCCTACGCCGGTGTCCTCGCTCTCTCGGGCGCGGTCGTCGCCGGGGCCGGCGGGTGGCTGCTCACCCGGGCGCTCGCGGTCGCCGGTGCGCTGGGTGCGTTCCCGCCCGGCCAGGAGCACCGCGAGACCCGCGCTGTCTGACGTGGCCGGCGTGGCCCCGGTCGCCCCGCCGGTCACGGTCGGCCACGTCATCCTCGACGCGGTGACGTGGCGCCCGTTCGGGCGGCGCGAACCGGTGCTGCACGACGTCTCCCTCGCCCTCGAACCGGGTGAGCGGGTGCTCCTCGTCGGCCCGTCCGGGTCGGGCAAGTCGACGTTGCTGCGTGCCATCGCCGGGCTGCTCGAGACGGCCGACGCGGGCGAGCTGGCCGGCTCGGTGACCATCGACGGGCACGCCCCCGGGACCCGGGCCGGGGAGGTCGGGCTCGTCCTCCAGGAGCCCGGTGCGGGAGTGGTCGCCTCGACCGTCGGTCGCGACGTCGCCTTCGGCCTCGAGAACGTCAGTGTCCCGCGTGCGGACATGCCGGCCGCGGTCGCCGCCGCCCTCGGGGCCGTCGGTCTCGCGAAGCCGGGCGACACCCCGACGTCCGCGCTGTCCGGTGGTGAGACCCAGCGCCTCGCTCTCGCGGGTGCGCTCGCGCTGCGGCCGAGCGTGCTGCTCCTCGACGAGCCCACCGCCATGCTCGACCCCGGCCACGCCGCTCAGGTGCGCCGAAGTGTGGAGGGTGCGCTCACGGCATACCCGATCACGGCGGTCGTCGTCGAGCACGTCCTCGGACCGTGGGTCGACCTCGTTGACCGCCTGCTCGTCCTCGACGACGACGGCACGCTCGTCGCCGACGGGCCCGTCCACAAGGTGCTGCGCGACGAGCGGGCCCGGCTGCTCGACATGGGCATCTGGGTCCCCGGCGCGCCGCCCCCGGCCCCCCTCGCGCCCGCCGCCCTGGCGGCCGCGCCGCAGTCGAGCCGGACGCAGGAGGTCACCGCGACGCCGATGGTCATCGACCGCACCGTGCGGCTCGTCGACGGGTCGACCCGCACCCGCACGGCCGCCACGCTCGACGTGCCGTTGACCCCGCTACCCACCAGTGCCACCGCCCTCGTGGGCCCGAGCGGGTCCGGCAAGTCCACCGTGCTGCTCGCTCTCGCAGGCGCCCTCGACCCGGTGCAGGGCTCGGTGACCGTGGGGGAGACCCCGGTCGCCGACCTGTCGACGACGGAGCTCGCCTCCCGGGTCGGCTGGGTGCCGCAATGGTCGAGCTCGACCCTCGTCGGGCGTACCGTGCTCGACGAGGTGCTCGTCGCGAGCCGGGCGCTCGGTGAGGAGAGCCCCGAACGCGTCACGCTCGCCCACGCACTGCTCGCCGACCTCGGACTCGGGCACCTCGAGGGTGCCGATCCCCGCGAGCTCTCGGGTGGCGAGCAGCGACGCCTCGCGATCGCCTCGGCCGTGCTCCACCGCCCGCCGCTGCTCCTCGCCGACGAACCCACGGTCGGCCAGGACCGGCACACGTGGGCCGCGGTCGTGGGCCTGCTCGCCGCCTACCGCGAGGCCGGGGGAGCGGTCGTGGTGTCGACGCACGACGCGGCCCTCATCGACCGCGCGCACACCGTCGTCGAGCTCGACGCCCCACCTGCCGCGCCCATCGAGGAGGAGCCCCGACGGGTGCTCGCCGCACAGGCGGGGCCGCTCGCCCTCCTGCTCGGGGCGCTCGTCGCCATCCCCGCCGGCATCATCCCGGGGCACTGGCACACGTCACTCGGCGTCCTCGCCGTACAGGCCCTGCTCGCCGTGGTGGCGCTGTGGTCGGGCCCCGGTCGTGGTCCCCGGCCGACCGGCCGGGCGAAGCGGGTGCTCGTGAGGATGCTGCCCGGGCTGCTCGGCGCGCTGTCGGTGGGCTGGTCGACCTGGCTGCTCGGCGGGCACGACACGACGACGGCCGTCACGGCCGCGCTCCGCGTGCTCATCATCGTGCTGCCGTCCGCGGTGCTGCTCCCGCTCGTCGACCCGGACCGGCTCGGCGACCACCTCGCCCAACGCCTGGGTATGCCGTCCCGTCCCGTCGTCGCGCTCGCCGCGGCGCTGCAGCGGGTCCACACCTTCGGCGAGGTCTGGTCCGAGATCTCGCTGGCCCGGCGGGTGCGCGGGCTCGGCATCGACCGGCGGCGCCCGGTGGCGCTCGTGCGCGACCTCGCGACGGTGACGTTCGGGCTGCTCGTGCGCACGCTGCGGATGGCCGCCGACCTCGCGGTGGCGATGGACGCTCGCGGGTTCGCAACGGCGTCCCGACGGACGTGGTTCGCCGCCGCCCCGTGGGGCCGTGCCGACACCCTCGTCACCCTCGGCGCTCTCGTCCCCGTCCTCGCCGCGGTGCTCCTGACCTGAGCGTCCGGGAATGTCGGGGGTGGGCGGCATACTTGTCCCTTGTCATGACCACCACCCCTCCCGCGCCGGTCGAGCGTGTCCGCATCCCGCGCGAGATCTGGGTCCTGGTCGCCTCGGCCTTCGTCATCGCGCTCGGCTTCGGCCTCATCACGCCGGTGCTGCCGCAGTTCGCCCAGAGCTTCGGCGTCGGTGCCACCGCCAGCGCCGTGGTGGTCAGCGTCTTCGCGTTCTTCCGCCTGGTCTTCGCGCCGGCGGGTGGGGCCCTCATCGTCCGGCTGGGCGAGCGCCCCATCTACCTCGCCGGGCTCCTCATCGTCGCCGCCTCGACCGCGGCCACGGCCTTCGCCCACTCGTACTGGCAGCTCGTCGTCTTCCGCGGGCTCGGCGGCATCGGCTCGGTGATGTTCACGGTGTCTGCGACGGCCCTCGTCGTCCGGCTCGCGCCGCCGTCGATCCGCGGGCGCGTCTCGTCGGCCTACGGCTCGGCCTTCCTCATCGGCGGGATCGGCGGACCCGCCGTGGGCGGGGCCCTCGGTGGTCTCGGTCTGCGGGTGCCGTTCCTCGCGTATGCCGCGGCGCTCCTCGTCGCTGCCGCCCTCGTCGGGATCTTCATCAGCGGGCACTCGCTCCGGCCCGCGGCCGACGCACCCGTGCTCCCGGTGATGACCGCCCGCGAGGGCCTGCAGGACAGTGCCTACCGCGCCGGGCTCGGCTCCGCGTTCGCCAACGGCTGGGCCAACTTCGGGGTGCGCAACGCGATCATCCCGCTGTTCGTCGCCGCCAACATCGGCAAGGAGCCGTGGCTCGCCGGCGCCGTCCTCGCGATCTACGCCGGGGCCAACGCCGTCGGCATGAATGTCGCCGGGCGGCTCAGCGACCGGGTGGGCCGGCGCCCGTTCATCATCGGCGGTCTGGCCGTCGCCGGCGTCGCGACGATCGCCACCGGGCTCGCCACGACCTTCCCGGTCCTCGTCGTGTTCTCGGTGGTGGCGGGCATGGGCTCGGGTGCGCTCAACCCCTCGCAGCAGGCGAGCATGGCCGACGTCATCGGCCGCGACCGCAACGGCGGCCCGGCGCTGGCCGCCTTCCAAATGTCGGCCGACGCCGGGGCCATCATCGGCCCGATCGTCGCGGGCGCCCTCGTCGACTCCGGCAGCTACGCCCTGGCGTTCGGTGTCACCGGACTGCTCAGCCTGCTCGCGACCATCCCGTGGACCCGGGCCCGCGAGACCCTGCCGCGCGAGGCCGTCGCCGCAGAGCTCAGCGCACCAGGACGCCGGACCCCTTCGGCATGAGGTCGCGCGACCAGATCATGTCCATGGCCGCGTTGCTCACGCGGGCGCAGCCGTGCGAGGCCGGGTAGGCCGGGATCGACGGCGAGCCGTGGACGGCATACCCGCCGTTGAAGTAGCGCGGTCGCCACATCTCGCCGAGGAAGCCCTCGTCCGGACCGTCGACCGTGTAGCCGACCCGGAAGGTCCCCTTGGGGGTGCGGGCGGTGGCGGTGCTGCCGTCCTTGCGTTCGTACTCGTAGCCGCCACCGGTGCTCGTGTTGAGGGTGTACCTCACCTGTCCGCCACGCACGATCATGAGGATCTGACGCCCGAGGTCGATGTCGACCCCGTTGCCGTCCAGCCGGGTGCGGGGGCGGACCCCGTCGTCGAGGGCACGCTGCGTCCTGCGGCCGACCTTCCCGTCACGGGAGATCCCGGCCGTCTTCTGCAGCGCCCACACGGCCTGCTGGGTCAGCCCGCCGTAGTGGCCGTCGGGCTCGCCGAGCCAGTAGCCGAGGGACGACAGCCGCTTCTGCAGCGCGAGGACCTCCGGACCACGGTCGCCGAGGCGCAGGACCTCGTGGACCGGCTCCGCGGTCCTCGAGGGTGGGGGCTTGGGCTTCGGGGTCCCGGACGGCGTGGGCTTCGGCTTCGGCGTGACGGTCCTCGTCGCCGACGGCGTGGGCGTCGGGGCCGCCGACCTCGAGGGCGCGGTCGGCCCGGGCGTCGCCGTGGGGCTCGGGGTGGCCGTCTCGCTCGTCCCGGCCACCCCGGCCACCCCGCCCGTCACCTCGGGCGCGGCGACGGTCTCGCTGCCCTTCGGCGTCCACGTCACCCCGCCGCAGGCCCCCAGCCCGACGGCCAGGGCAGCGGCCGTCACCACGGTGACGGTCCCTCGACGGATGCTCCCTGACATGTGGCTCCCCCTGCGTGTGGATCGCGTCATCCTCCACCTGCACAGACGCGCGACCCGGGAGGCAGGTTGCGTCCGTGGCCGATTCGTGACCCGTCCGAGCACGAATCCGACACGCCGAGGGTGTCACCAGACGAGGCCGCGCAACGTCTCGGTGTTGGCGACGTGGAGGTTGCGGATGTTGTGGATCCGACCGTCGGCGAACGCGGAGGCGCCGCTCTCGTTGAGCAGGTAGGTCCGCCCGTCGTAGCCGACGAGCTCCTGGATCATCGCCACCGACTGGAAGCAGCGGTAGCGCACCGACGTGAACTCGTCGCCCTTGCCGTAGCCGCGGCGGACGACGTAGACGTTGCCGCGGTAGTCGCGGAAGCGGGACGTCGAGAAGATCCACGTGTTGCTCAGGACGAGCACGCCCTGCGCCTTGGTCGGGATCTGGATCGGGCCCCACGCCATGTCCTGGACGAGGTTGCCGTCGGCGAGGATGCGGTAGCGGAACATGTGTCCGCGGGCCGAGGGGTTGTGGTAGCCGCCGTACAGGTAGCCGCCGTCGATGTCGAAGAAGCTCACGTCGGTCACGGCGTTGGTGGCCGCGCCCCAGCCGAGGTTGCGCTTCGTGCTGTCGGTGAACGCCTGGCGGATGCGCGCCACGGAGTAGCGCAGGATCCGGCCGTTGTCGTGCTGCACGTAGACCCAGCCGTTGTGGACCTTGACGCCGCCGGCGTGCGAGCCGACCGGGAGGCGGGCGTAGCCGCGCACGGTGCCACCGGGGGTCATGCCGTAGAGCAGCGACCGGTTGGAGTTCTCGTCCCTGTGGTGCATCCCGACGAGGAAGAGGTCCTCGGTGCTCGACCCGCCACGCCAGTTCTGCCACAGGCCGAGACCCTGCGGCACGAAGTCCGTGAGGTAGCTCGCGGCCGGCGTGCTCGCGTTGAAGTAGGCGCCGTAGGCCGAGCTGACCGCCGCCCCGCCGAACTCGGTGCTCGAGTGGTCCTCGCTGCACTGGGCCGCCGCGGCGTCGGCCCGCCCGGTCAGCCCCGACTGCGGCGAGGCGACGAGCGTGGCAGCGGTGAGCGCCAGGGCTCCGACGACCCCGGCGGCGACGCGCCTGCGGGCCCGTGTGGTGGTGGACGTGGACATGTGGTTCTCCCCTCCCCGAGGGCCGCCCGTTGGCGACCGCTGGATGGAACCTAGGGCCCACGACCCGCCCCCGGCAATGGGGAGGACACCCCGGTCCTACGGTGGGCCCATGGAGCACGTGACCGACCTCGACCTGTCCTCCGGGGCGCGCACCTCGGTCGTCGGCGTGGACGCCGGCGGCGAGGGCGACCCGGTGGTCGTTCTCCTGCCGGCGCTCGGTGTCGCCGTCGGCTACTACGGCCCGTTCGCGGCCGCCCTCGCGCGCGAGGGGGTCGCCACGCTCACGGCCGACTTCCCGGGTCAGGGCACGAGCCGTCCCGTCGCCAGCCGTCACCACGACTTCGGGTATGCCGTCGTGTCCGACGAGGTCGTCGCCGGCACCGTCGCGGTGGCTCGGGAGCGGTATGCCGGCCGCCCGCTGGCGTTCGTCGGCCACTCGTTCGGTGGGCAGGTCGCGATGGTGCACCTCGCCACGCACTCCTCGGGCGTGGCCGCCCTCGTCCTCATCGGCTCGGGCTCGCCCTACTGGCGCGGCTTCCCGCAGCGGGTCAAGCTGCTCGCCCAGACGCAGACGCTCAGCGCCGTGACGGCGCTGCGGGGGCACTGGCCGGGTCACCGTCTCGGCTTCGGTGGGCGCCAGCCGCGCCGCCTCATCCGCGAATGGGCCCGGTTCGCCCGTCGGGGTGCCCTCGTGGTCGAGCGTGGCGACGAGGTCACCGAGCCCGACTTCGCGCGGATCGACGTGCCGGTGCTCGCGGTCACCCTCGACAACGACCCGCTCGCCCCTCGGGGCTCGGTGGACAACCTCACCGACAAGCTGGCCGGTGCCCGGGTGGAGCACCGCTTCAGCACGCGACCGGACGGTGAGGAGGGTCCGGCCTTCGACCACTTCGTCTGGGCCCGGCACCCGGGCGGCTTCGCCCGCGAGGTCGCCGGCTGGGTGCGTTCCGCGGTCAGGCCAGGCTGAGCGCGAGGAGCGCCGCCGACACCGCGGCGACGGCGCACAGGAGGCTGCGGACGGCATACGGCCCGGCGGCGACGGTGAGCCCCGCGCGACGGCACCGGTCGCGCCACAGCAGGGTGGCGAGCGAGCCCCAGACCGTGACGATCGAGCCGGCGTTGACCCCGACCAGGAGGGCCATGAGGCGCTCGCCCGAGCCGTCCGAAACGGGCTCGAGCGCGAGGTAGGCCGGCAGGTTGTTGACGACGTTGGCGCCCGCAGCGCCGACGAGACCGACCCGCCAGAGGCTGCCGGCGTCGCCCCCGACGAGTCCTGCGAGGACGGACTCGAGGCCGTGGCGCATGGCGACGTCGACCACGACGAAGAGGACGCAGACCGCGAGGACCATGACCCAGGGGACCGCGACCGTCCGCACCCGTGAGGGCCAGCGCCAGGCGAGCACGGCGACGAGGGCCACGGCGCCGATGGCGGCGGGGATGGCGGGCGTCACGCCGCTGACGAAGGCCGGTCCGAGGGCGACGCAGATGCCGCCGGCGACCCAGAGCAGGACGCGGTCGTGCGGGTCCGCGGGCGGGTCGAGGTCGTAGCGGGTGAGCAGGTCGCGCCGGTGGAGCACGAAGAGCACGACGACGGTGGCGAGGATCGCGGCGAGGGCGGGGCGCCAGGCGAGGGCGATGTACTCGTGCGTCCCGACGCCCAGCGCCGAGAATCGGTGCAGCGCGATGAGGTTGGACAGGTTCGAGACCGGCAGGAGCAGCGACGCGGTGTTGGCGAGCCAGACGGTGGTGAGGGCGAACGGCATCGCGGCGATGCCGAGCTGTCTCGTCATGGCGATGACGACGGGGGTGAGCAGCACCGCCGTCGTGTCGATGCTCAGGACGATGGTGCACGCGGTCGCGAGCGCGACGACGAGCAGCCACAGCAGCCAGGTGCGGCGTCGCCCCGCGTGCGCGGTCCAGTGCGCGGCGACGTCGAAGACCCCCGCGATCTCGGCGACCTCGGCGACGACGGTCATCGCCACGAGGAAGACCATGACCGGCCCGATCCGGGCAGCGAGGTCGACGAGCTCCTGCCCTGTCACGCAGCCGCCGTCGCGAGGTCGACCACGTGCCGGGCGATCGGGAACGCCGAGGTGGCCGCCGGGGAGGGAGCGTTGCAGACATGGACGGTCCGGTCGGTGCGCCGCACGAGGAAGTCGTGCACCAGCGTGCCGTCGCGCAGGACCGCCTGTGCGCGGATGCCGGCCTCCTCGGGGAGCAGGTCGTCGACGGTGAGCTCGGGGCAGTAGCGCTGCACGAGGCGAAGGTAGCCGCTGCGACGCCACGAGTCGCGCTGCTCGGCGAGCCCGGTGCGCCAGTGGGTGCGGGCCACGCGCCACATGCCGGGGAATCCGACGTAGGTCGCGAGGTCCCGCACGTCCACCGACCCCTTGCGGTAGCCCTCGCGGCTCAGCCCGAGGACCGCGTTGGGCCCCACGGTGATGCCGCCGTCGACCATCCGGGTGAGGTGGACGCCGAGGAAGGGCAGCCCGGGGTCCGGCACGGGATAGATGAGCGCGTCGATGAGGTCGTTGCGGCTGGCGGGGAGCCGGTAGTACTCACCACGGAACGGCACGATCTGGAAGGCGTCGGCGCCCGAGTTGAGGCCGGACATGGCGGCGAGCCGGTCCGCCTGCAGGCCGCCGCAGACGATGACGAGCCGGGCGGACTCGGGGCTCTCCCAGCCGTCGCGGCTGAGCGTGAGGGTGACCGACGCCGGGCCCTCCGCGATCGCCGTCACGGCGGTGGAGGTGCGCACCTCGCCACCGGCGCCCGCGACGTCGGAGGCGAGCGCACGGCATACGGCGGGGTAGTCCGTGATCCCGGTGGCGTGCACGTGGAGCGCGGCCTCACCGGTGACGTGCGGCTCGCGCTCGCGCAGCTCGCCGCCCGACACGGGCGTCACCGCGAGGCCGTTGGTGCGCGCCCGGGTCGTGAGCTGTTCGAGCCGCTGGACCTCGACGGGGTTCGTCGCGACGACGAGCTTGCCGGTGTCCGAGAACGGGATCCGCTTCTCGGTGCAGTACTCGCGGGTCGCGGCGGCACCCTCGCGGCAGAAGCGCGCCTTGAGGCTGCCGGGCTCGTAGTAGACCCCCGCGTGGATCACGCCGCTGTTGTGGCCGGTCTGGTGGCGGGCGACCTCGGCCTCCTTCTCGACGACGAGGACGTCGGCTCCCGGTCGCCGCCGCAGGACCTCGTATGCCGTCGCGAGACCGACGATCCCGCCTCCGACGACGACGACGTCACGCACGGGACAGCTCCGGGTGCGTGTGACCCTCGACGAGGTCGGCGACGGCGGCCACGAAGCGCGGGCACGACGTGATGTCGTGGCTCCGGCAGCGCAGGGCGTGCTCGGTCATCTCACGGGAGCGCTCGAGGGCGAGCATGCGCTCGTCGATGTCGCGCAGGTGGGCCTCGAGGACCTGGTGGCGGTCCCACGCCCCGGCGTCGAGGAGCACCCTGATCTGCTCGAGGGTCATGCCGGCGACCTTGTTGCGCTGGATGATCGCCACCCGCACGAGGTCGTCGTGGCCGTAGCGGCGGTAGCCGGACGCGTCGCGCCGGGGCTCGATGAGACCGATCGACTCCCAGTGGCGCAGGACGTGCGTCGGCAGGCCGAACCGGCCGGCGAGGTCGCTGATGCTCCAGTTGTCGTCCGTCGCGTCGTCCGTCACGTCGTCGGTCACCTCCGCCTCCTTCAGGTGCACCTGAACGTACTCCCTCCCGCTGTCGCCCGGGGACGGCACCATGGAACCCATGGCCCGATGGGTGCTCCACGTCGACCTCGACCAGTTCCTCGCTGCGGTCGAGATCCTGCGCCGGCCCGAGCTCGCCGGTCTCCCGCTCGTCGTCGGTGGACGGGGGGACCCTACGGAGCGGGCCGTCGTGTCGACGGCCTCTTACGAGGCGCGGGCGTTCGGCGTCCACTCGGGCATGCCGCTGCGGCTGGCCGCGCGCAAGTGCCCCGACGCCGTGTTCCTGCCGGTCGACGTCCCGACCTACGAGGCCGCGTCCGCGGTCGTCATGGAGGCGCTGCGCGCGCACGAGGGCGCGGTCGTGCAGGTGCTCGGCTGGGACGAGGCCTTCGTCGGGATCACGACCCCCGGCGAGGACGTGGCCGAGGCGGTCGTCCACGCCGAGGCCATCCGCGCCGAGGTGCTCGAGGCCTCGCAGCTGCACTGCTCGGTGGGCGTCGGCGACACGACCGTCCGCGCCAAGATCGCCACCGACTTCGGCAAGCCGCAGGGCACGTTCGTCCTCACGCGTGACACCTGGTTCGAGGTCATGGGGGAGCGGCCGACGACGGCGCTCTGGGGCGTCGGCAACCGGATCGCGGCCCGGCTCGCGACCCACGGCTACGACACGGTGCAGCAGCTCGCCGACGCCTCGGACGAGGTGCTCACGGCGGAGTTCGGCCCGCGGATGGGCCCGCACTACGCCCGGCTCGGGCGCGGCCTGGGAGCCACGGTCACCGACGACACCCCGTGGGTCGCCCGGGCCCACGGGCGCGAGACGACGTTCCAGGCCGACCTCACCGAGCCCGACGAGGTCGCGGCCGCGGTGCGCACCCTCGCGGAGCAGGTCGTCGAGGACATCCGGCGCGAGGACCGGGCCTGCGCCCGCGTCCACCTCAAGGTCCGGTTCGCGCCGTTCTTCACGACGACCCGCATCCGCAAGCTCGCCGAACCGACGTTCGACCCGTCGACCATCGCCGCGACGGCGCTCCAGCTGCTCCACGGTCTGGGCGACGACCGGCCGATCCGGCTGCTCGGCGTCCGGGCCGAGATGGTCCCGCCCGAAGGTGGCTACGAGCCCCCTCGCACCACCGGCCGCGGAGGCCCGGCGGCCCTGCCCGGCGGGGACTTGCCTTCAGGTTGACCTGAAGGTTCACCATCGAGACATGACGAACCCACAGCACACCGACATCGCCATCATCGGCGGCGGCCCCGCCGGGCTCCAGGCCGCCCTCACCGCCGGACGCGTCCGCCGCGAGGCCACGCTCTTCGACGACGGCACCTACCGCAACGCCACGGTGAGCCACATGCACAACGTGCTCACCCACGACGGCACCCCGCCCGCGGACTTCCGCGCGGCCGCGCGAGCCGAGCTCACGGCATACGACACCGTCTCGGTGCGCGAGCAGCGGGTCGCGAGGGTCGAGCGCGACGGCGCGGGCTTCCGGCTCACCCTCACGAGCGGCGAGACCATGACGGCGTATGCCGTCGTGCTCGCCACCGGGGTCCGCGACGAGCTGCCACCCGTGCCGGGCCTGCAGGAGGTGTGGGGCGACCTCGCGGCCCAGTGCCCGTTCTGCCACGGGTTCGAGTTCGCCGGGCAGCGCATCGGCATCCTCGGGGCGGCTGCTGCGCCGCACCTGTCCGCGCTGCTCGGCCCGGTCGCGGGCGAGCTGCTCGTCCTCGACGAGGACCAGGACCTGCCCGAGGGAGCCACCCTCGCCGTGCCTCGGGTGGCCGCACGCGTCACCGCCGTCGAGCGCCATGACGGCGGGCTGCGGCTCGCTCTCGACGACGGGTCGAGCGAGGACGTCGCCGTCCTCTTCGTCGTGCCGACGCTGCACCAGTCCGCGCCGTTCGCCGACCAGCTCGGCCTCGAGCGCAACCCGTCGGGCGCGGTGCGCATCGACGAGTTCGGCCGCACGAGCGTGCCGGGCGTCCTGGCCGGTGGCGACCTCGCCCACCTGCCGGCCTACCCGATGCCGATGGCCTCGGTCGTCCAGGCGTCGGCCGCCGGCCAGATCGCGGGCAACTCGGCGATCGCCCACCTGCTCACCCGTGACTAGACATGGTCGAATGGCGCGGTGACTTCGTCGAACGTGAAGCCCCTGCAGCGTCCACGCCGGCTCGTCGAGGGGGACCGGGTCGTCATCGTCTCGCCGAGCGGGCCGGCCCCGCGGGACCGGCTCGAGAGCGGCGCCGACGTCCTGCGCGGCTGGGGCCTCGACGTCACGGTCGCGCCGAGCGCGGGGCAGCGGTCTGCGCGGTTCCCCTACCTCGCCGGTGACGACGACGCCCGCGCGGCCGACTTCGAGGCCGCGTGGTGCGACCCCGACGTCGCGGCGGTCGTGTGCGCCCGCGGGGGCTACGGCGTCCAGCGGATGGTCGACCGGGTCGACTGGGACGCGCTGCGCACGGCCGGCCCCAAGGTGCTCGTCGGCTACAGCGACATCACTGCGCTGCACTCGGCCGTGGCGACCCACCTCGGGCTCGTCTCGCTGCACGCGCCGATGACGGCGACCGAGGTGTTCCTCAACGACATGGCGAGCGCGGAGCACCTGCGCCGCACGCTCTTCGAGCCGGAGTCGGTGCAGACCCTCACCTCGCAGTGGGCGAGCCCGGTCGTGGGCGGTCGCGCGCAGGGCGTCACCCTGGGTGGTTGCCTCAGCCTCCTCGCCGGCGAGCTCGGCACCCCGACCGGTATGCCGTCCGCCGCCGGCGGGCTGCTCCTCCTCGAGGACGTCGACGAGAAGGCCTACCGCATCGACGGCTACCTCACCCACCTGCGCCGGTCGGGGTGGCTCGAGGGCGTCGCCGGTGTCGTGCTCGGCTCGTGGCAGGACTGCGAGCCCGTGACCGAGCTGCTCGAGGACAGGCTCGGCGACCTCGGCGTGCCGGTCCTGGCCGACCTCGGCTTCGGTCACTGCCCGAGCCCGGTCACCGTCCCCCTCGGCGTGCCCGCGACCCTCGACGCGGACGCGTCAACCCTGGTGCTGGACGTGCCCGCCCTCGCCTGACGTCGCGAGCTGCCGGGCCTGCGCCAGGTGGCACGCGGCCTGCGTGCCGCGACCGTCGAGCACCGGCAGGTCCTTCGTGCGGCACAGGTCTGCCACCCCGGCGGCCTCGGCCACGCCCGACGCGAGGCTCTGGCAGCGCACGTGGAAGCGGCACCCGCCCGGCACCCGCGAGGGGTCCGGCGGCTCGCCGGACAGCACGACGGGCTGGCCGCCCTCGGGCAGCACGGAGAGCAGGGCCTGCGTGTAGGGGTGCTCGGGGGCGGTGAGGATCTTCTCGACCGGGCCGGTCTCGATGATCCGCCCGAGGTACATGACGGCGACGCGGTCGGCGATGTTCCAGGCGAGCCCGAGGTCGTGGGTCACGACGAGCGCCGCCAGCCCGAGCTCCTCGCGCAGCCGGAGCATGAGCGCGAGGATCTCGCCCCGCACCGATGCATCGAGCGAGGCGACCGGCTCGTCGGCGACGATGAGGGTCGGGTCGAGGACCAGGGCCCCGGCGATGACGACGCGCTGACGCTGACCGCCCGACAGCTCGTGCGGGTAGCGCAGGAAGAAGCGCTCGGGTGGGCGCATCCCGGCCCGGGACAGCGCATCCGCCACGCGGTCGCGCTCGTCGGCGACCTCGCCGTGGATGCGCAGGCCCTCGGCGACCGCGTCGTAGACCGTGTGCCGCGGGTTGAGCGACCCGCTCGGGTCCTGCAGGATCAGCTGGGCCTCGCGGCGGTAGGCCTTGAGGGCCTTGGAGCCGTAGCCGAGCGGCTGGCCCCGGTAGGACACGGTGCCGCCGGTGGGGCGCTGCAGCCCGAGCAGCGTGCGGGCGAGGGTCGTCTTGCCGCACCCGGACTCGCCGACGAGCGCCACGATCTCGCCCTCGGCGACGTCGAGGTTCACGCCGTCGACCGCGCGCGCCGAGGCGCCGCCACGACGGCCCGGGAAGGTGACCCGGAGGTCGCGGGCACTGATGAGGGGGGCTCGGGTGTCGGTCATCGGGCGGCCTCCTCGGCGCGGGTCGGTCCCGGGGCCAGCGAGCGGCCGTCGTCGGGCAGGACGCGCACGCACGCGACGTCGTGGCCCTCGGTCGCGGGCCACAGCTGCGGGTCGACCGCGTCGCAGTGCTCGAGCCGGACGGCGCAGCGCGGGTGGAAGGCGCAGCCGGATGGCAGCGCCTGGGGGTCGGGCGGGTCGCCGGCCAGCCCCTGCGGACGCATCCGCGAGGCGGGGTCGCCGACCGTGGGGAAGGCCGAGGCGAGCGCGGCGCCGTAGGGGTGACGGGCCTGCCGGAAGACCTCGTCGGCGGGCCCGACCTCGACGACGCGACCGGCATACATGATCGCGAGGCGGTCGCAGACGTCGGAGAGGACCGAGAGGTCGTGGCTGATCATGAGCAGGCTGATGCCTCGACGGGCGACGAGGTCCTCGATGAGGGTGAGGATCTGGGCCTGGACCATGACGTCGAGCGCCGTCGTGGGCTCGTCGGCGATGACGAGGTCGGGTTCGCACGCCAGCGCCATTGCGATCATGACGCGCTGGCGCTGACCGCCGGAGAGCTCGTGCGGGTAGGACCGTGCTCGGTCGGGGAGCATCCCCACCTGGCCGAGCAGCTCGGCCACGCGCGTGTCGGCGGACTCACGCGAGACCTTCTGGTGGCGCAGGATCGGCTCGGTGATCTGGTCGCCGATCGTCTGCACCGGGTTGAGCGAGTGCATCGCGCCCTGGAAGATGATCGAGGCGCCGGCCCAGCGCACCGCGCGCAGCCGTCCCCAGCCCATCTCGGTGACGTCCTCACCGTCGAGCAGGACCCGTCCGGTCACCGTCGCCGACGGGGGGAGCAGCCGGAGCAGGGCGAGGGCGAGGGTGGACTTGCCGGAGCCGGACTCGCCGGCGACGCCGAGCTTCTCGCCGCGGGCGAGCGTGAGGTCGACGCCACGCACCGCGGGCACCACCCCGTCGCGGGTGCGGTAGCCGACGGACAGGCCCTCGAGCCGGAGCAGGGGCGACGTCATCAGCGGTTCCTCAGTCGGGGGTTGAGGACGCCCTCGATGGCGCGTCCGCACAGGGTGAAGGCGAGCGCGACGAGGGCGATCGCGATGCCGGGCGGGAGGATGTACCACCACAGCCCGGAGCTCACCGCGCCCGTGTCGCGCGCGGCCTGGATGGTGCTGCCCCACGACGGCACCGTCGGGTCGCCGAGGCCGAGGAAGGCGACGGTGGACTCGGTGAGGATGGCGCCGGCGACCATGAGCGTCGTCTGGGCGAGCACGATCGGCATGACGTTGGGCAGCACGTGCCGGGTCATGACGTGCCAGTGGCCGCCGCCGAGCGCGCGGGCGCGCTCGATGTAGGGGCGCGCCTCGACGGCGAGCGTCTGGGCGCGCACGAGCCGGGCCGTCGTCGGCCACGACGTGACGCCGATGGCGATGACGATCGTCGAGAGGCTGCGACCGAGCACCGCGGCCAGGGCCACGGCCAGCACGAGGGTGGGCATGACGAGGAACCAGTCGGTGACCCGCAGCAGGAGCCCGGACAGCCAGCCGTGGAAGTGCCCGGCGAGGATGCCGATGAGCGAGCCGACGGCGATCGAGATCAGGGTCGCCGCGAAGCCGACGGTGAGCGAGACGCGCGAGCCCCAGAGGATGAGGTCGAGCACGGAGCGGCCGGACCGGTCGGTCCCGAGCCAGAACTCGCCGCTGGGCGGCTGCAACGGCTCACCGGCCGGCCGGGTCACGCTCAGCGCGTCCTCGCCGACGATCCACGGCACGAGCAGCGCCGAGAGCACGAACACGGCGAGCACCGCGAGGCCGAAGAGCCCGGCGCGGTTCTGGCGGTAGTCGCCCCAGAACTTCGCCACGGCGCGCCGACGTCGCGCCCAGGTCAGCTGCCGACGGGTCGCTGTCGCGGTCTTCATGGGCGCACCCGGGGGTCGATGAGCGGATAGATGAGGTCGGAGACGAGGTTCATGAGGATGACGGCCGCCGAGAAGATGACGAACAGCCCCTGCACGAGCGGCAGGTCGGGCACGCTGAGCCCCTCGTAGAAGAGCTTGCCCAGACCCGGCCACGAGAAGACGGTCTCGACGAGCACCGCGCCGAAGAGGACGAACCCGACGTTGATGAAGACGAGGGTGGTCGCCGGCAGCAGGGCGTTCGGCACGGCGTGGCGGCGCTTGACCTCGGTGTCGCGCAGGCCCTTCGCCCGCGCCGTCGTGAGGTAGTCCGACCCCATCTCGTCGAGCAGCGAGGACCGCATGACGAGGAGGTACTGCGCATAGACGACCGCGACGAGGGTGACGAGCGGGAGCACCATGTGGTGCGCGACGTCGAGGACGGCGTCGAACCCGGTCACCCCCGGCGTCTTCATGCCCGAGGTCGGGAACCAGCCCAGCCCCGACGCGAACACGACGATGAGGATGAGCCCGAGCCAGAAGCTCGGGACCGACCACAGCGTCAGTGCCACACCGGTGTTGACGCGGTCGGCGGTGCCACCGTGCTTCCACGCACCCTGCACGCCGAGCCAGAGCCCGAGCGCGATCGAGATGGCGAGGCTGGCGCCGACGAGCAGCATGGTCGGGCCGAGGCGCTCGCCGACCATCGAGAGCACGGGCCGGTTGTACTGGAAGGACTCGCCGAAGTCGAAGCGCAGCACGCCGAGGAGGTAGCTGACGAACTGCTCGAGCAGCGGCCGGTCGAGGCCGAACTCGCGGGCGAGCGCCTCCTTCTGCTCGATGGTCACGGGGCGACCGTGCGTCATGACGCGCACCGGGTCGCCCGGGATGATCCGGAAGAGGAAGAAGCTCGTGAAGATCACCGCGACGAGAGAGACGGCGGCGCCGAGCAGACGCTTGCCGAGGTATGCCGTGGTGCGCCGGAGGCGGTCACCGTCGCGTCCGCGAGCTCCGCGGTCTCCGCGGTCCCGCACCTCGTCGAGGTGCGGGACCGCGTCGCTGGGAGGAAGCTCCGTCATGCAGCGTCACTCACGGTCGTCGGCAGCGGACCCGCCGCGACGACGCAGGAGGACGAACCCGGCCGCGAGGGCCGCGAGGACCACGGCGCCGCCACCGAGCACGAGACCCGAGCTCGTGCCGCCCGAGTCGGCCGCAGCCTTGTCCTCGTCGCCCACGGGCTTGGCGGACCACCAGCTCCAGTAGCCGTCCTGGCTGTCGTAGTTGCCACCCGGGTCCGGCTGCGGGGTCATCGAGGCGATGACGTCGGAGCGGAAGGCCTCGAGCTGGTCGGCGTAGCCCCAGACGACGAAGATGTTGTCCTCGTAGAGCTTCTCCTGCATCTGCTTGACGATCTCGGCCCGCTTGGGCGGGTCGAGCTCGGCGAGCTGCGCGGCATACAGCTTGTCGTACTCCGGGTTGCAGTAGTAGGCGTCGGACAGGTAGGGACCGCCGGCCTTGGCCGGGAGCCCGGAGCACCGGTTGATCCCGAGGATGTAGTCGGGGTCGGGGTTGACGCTCCAGCCGGTCGTGAGGATGTCGTAGGTGCCGGCGTCGAGCAGGGCACCGACCTCGGACACGGGCTCGACCTTGAGCTCGATCCCGGCCTCCTTGGCCCACTCGCGCATCATCTCGGCGGCCTGGATGTACTGCGGGTTGTCGGCGTGGACGTTGAACCGGAACGACAGCTTGAGGCCGCCCTTGGCCCGGATGCCGTCGGAGCCCTTGGCGTAGCCGGCGGCGTCGAGCATCTGTCCGGCCTTGGCGGTGTCGAAGCCGATGACGGCGTCGCCCTCGGGCTGCCAGTGGTAGTCCTTGTAGCGCGACGGGATGTAGCCGCCGTTGGCCTCACCGAAGCCGCCGTATGCCGTCTTGTAGATCGCCTCGCGGTCGATCGTGCGGACGAGCGCCTCACGCACGACCGGGTCCTGGAGGGCCTTGTTGCCGTCACCGAACGTCGTGCCGTCCTGCAGCCGTGCCCCCGGGTTGAGGGTGATCGCCTGGAAGCGCTTGCCCTTGGCCTTGTTGACGGTGATGTCCTTGGCCGAGTCGAGCGCCTTGGCCTGCGCCGGCGTGAGACCCGAGACGAAGTCGACCTCGCCGGCCTTGAGCGCCTCGACCTGGGCGTCGCTGTCGTCGATGTAGCGGAAGACGAGCTTGTCGAACTTGGGGGCGCCCCGCCAGAAGTCCTTGTTGGGCGTCAGGGTGATCGACTGGTTGACCTCGTAGGCGCTGATGACCCACGGGCCGCTGCCGACGATCGGGAACTCCTTGTCGTTGTTGAACTTCGCGAAGTCACCGGCCTTCTCCCACTTGTGCTTGGGCAGGATTGGCACGTCGAGGGCGAGCATCGTCGCCTGGGGGGCCTTGAGCTTGACCTCGAGCGTGCGCGGGTCGGGGGCGCTGACGCTCTCGAAGTTCTCGACGAAGTTGCCGTTGGCGGTCGCCGCGGCCTCGTCCTTCATCATCGTGTCGAAGGTCCACCGCGCGTCCTCGGCGGTGATGGGCGTCCCGTCGGTCCACTTCGTGTCGCGGATCTTGTAGGTCCAGGTGAGACCGTCCGGGGACGTCGTCCACGACTCGGCGAGCGCGGGGATCGTCTTGCCGGTCTTGGGGTCGTAGTTCGTGAGGAAGTCGTAGGACAGCCGCCCCAGGGCCGTCGTGAGGCGGCGCACCGCGAGGAACGGGCTGAGCGAGTCGACCTCCTGGCTGACGGCGATCGTCAGGGTCTTCTCGTCCTTGGTCTCGGCGTGCGCGCCGGTGCCGGCGAAGAGCGTGGTGGCGCAGGCCAGCAACGTGATGAGCAGTCCGGCGAGCATGGTTCGGAGCCCCCGGCCGCGATGGTTCGTGTGGAACATCGGTCCTCGATCCTCTGGCCTGCGCGGAGCATCGCCCCCGCGAACCACGCGATGGCGCGGTTGTCGATGAGGTCTACACGGATCCGGGGCCTCCGTCAATAACTTCCGCCCAGATGGTGAACGACCGTAACTTTCCGCCGCGTGCCCGCACGGCCGCCTCGGGAGCGCAGACTGGCGCCATGCGGACCGAGACGCACGACTGCGACGGGGTCGACCTCGCCGTGGCCGTGTGGGAGCCCGAGGCCCCGCGTCACCCACCCGTGGTCCTCCTCCCGGGCACCGGTCTCACGGCGGCGGACTGGGACGTCGTCGCAGCCGACCTCTCGCGCGACCGGACCGTGTATGCCGTGGACCTGCGCGGTCACGGGGCCAGCGCCTGGCCCGGCACCTACTCGATCGAGCTCATGGCACACGACGTGCTCGCCCTGCTCCCGCAGCTCGTCGGCGAGGCGGGTCACCTCGACCTCGTCGGGCACTCCCTCGGGGGGCTGGTCGCCTGCCGGGTCGCGCTCGCCTCCCCGCTCGTGCGCCGGCTCGTGCTCGAGGACGTCGGGCTGCCCCGGCAGCGCCGCCCGAACACGCCGAACCGGCCACGCGGTGAGCTCGCCTTCGATTGGGGGGTCGTCGAGCAGGTGCGTCCCGAGATCGACAGCCCTGCCGCCGACTGGCCCGACGTGCTCCGGGCGCTCGCCGTGCCCGTCCTCGCCATCGGTGGCGGCCCGTCGAGCTTCGTCCCGCAGGACACCGTCAGGGCCCTCGTCGACACCGTCGCAAACGGCACCCTCGTGACGATCGCGGTGGGTCACGAGGTCCACGCGGGGGAGCCCACGGCATACGTCACGGCCGTCCGGGACCACCTCGACGCGTGAGCCGGTCGCGATGGCGTCCTGCTCGGTATGCTCCGGTCGTCAGCAGGGGCGTCCGCGACGGGCGACGACACCGGGGGAGTGCATGAACGACGAGATGAGGGTGCGCGACATCCCGGCCGTGCTCGTGTCGGCGTGGCGGATCCTGCGCACCTACTGGGCGCCGTTCGTCGCCATCGCCTGCCTCGGCCTGGCGCTGCGCAGCGGGGCCCTGTGGCTCGCCGTCGTCGTGAGCGACCACAACGCCTTCGTCGCGCAGCTCATCCTCGTGCTCGCCCCGCTCGGCTTCCTGCTCGCGATGATCGCGATGCTCTGGATGACCCGCGGCGCGCTGCCCAACGTCGCCGAGCTCTCCCGGCGCGAGGCCCGCCAGGCACCGACCGAGAAGCGTCAGATGCGGCTCGTCGACGTCGCGGTCAGTGTGCTCGTGCCCTTCCTCGCGGTCTACGTGTCCTACGGGCTGCTCAAGGAGGACCTGCTGAGGTTCACCAACGAGGCGGCCTACGCGGAGTTCAACCAGTTCAGCCTCTCGGAGGACATCGACTACGACTTCGCGGGACGGCTCGCGATCTACGACTGGCAGGTCGTGCTCGCCATCGTCGCGATCGCCTGGGTGCTGCGCTACGCCCTCGGCAGGTTCGAGAGCGTCACCCGCTTCCTCTGGCTGGCGTTCGTCGGTGCCCTCGTCGAGGTCTACTACACCTCGCAGGTCGCGCAGAAGGTCGCGAACATCCGCGAGGCGGGTGTCACGTGGGTCGAGGACCGCCAGGCCTCACGACTCGTCCTCGACCAGTACGACCAGGTGGTGGCCACGCTCGGCCCGCTGGCCAACCCGGTCGACACCGCGACGACCTGGCTCTTCGGGCTGCTCGGTGCCGTCGACGCCGTCGTCATCGTCCCGCTCGCGTGGATCACCGTGGGTGCTGTCGTCCTCGGACACAAGCTCTCGGGACCGGAAGCGCCTGCGGCACAGCCGAACCCGCGCTGGGAGCGGATCCCCGCACCGGTGCGCCGCTTCGGCGGCGGGCTCGTCGCCGACGTGCGCGAGCGGTGGTCGGCGTTCTGGAACGGGCTGCGGATGATGGCGACCGCCGGGCTGCTGCCGATGCTCACCTTCTGCCTCGCGTTCCTCCTCGTGCTGCGGATCCCGTGGCTCGTCGCCCAGCTGCTCCGTCTCGTGATCGGCCCGGTCGAGACCAAGACCTGGCTCGCGTTCTCGCCGTTGGAGAAGTCCGTCGGTCTCGCCGTGACGATGGTCCTCGCGGCAGCGCTCCTCGCGGCCGCGATCGACTGGCTGCTCGGACCGAGGATCGGCCCACGTCCCTCGGACTCCCCGGTGCCGGTGGAGGCGGGTGCCCGAGAGGTCAGCGCGGAAGCCTGAGGGTGACGTAGTCCGGGTCCTCGAACGAGATCCGCAGCTCGACGAACCTCGCATCCTTGGGTGCCGCGATGGCGGGCGAGACCGACCACTCCTCCGGGCGAGGCAGCTCGCCCCTCGGCAGCGTGCCGCGCTTCTCCGACGGGAAGACGGTCAGGCTGGGGCCGGGCGTCTCCTCCGGGACGCAGTTCGTGATGCGCTCCCCGATCGCGTCGAAGCTGTGGCCGACGCGGTACTCGCGACCACGGTCGTCGACGAGGGTGAGGGCGCAGTTCTTGAGCGGCTGGTCGGGATCGGCCCGGAAGTCGAGCCTCACCTGGCGTGCCACCATGCCGTCGGCGAGCGTGAACTCGTCGCCGAAACCGGCCTCGTATGCCGTGCTCTCGCCTCCCAGCCCCGCGAGCCGCACCGAGTAGCGACGGGTGAGGTCCCCGTGGGCGTCGGAGGTCCTCTCGCTGACGGCCACCCACTCCTGGGCGTCGCCGTCGGCGATCTCGTGGTGCTGGCCGGACTGGTACCAGAACACGGGGACGCGGTAACCGCTCGCGGCGAGCATGGCCACTGCCGCGACCGGCGCGGCGGCCATCCACCACCGGCTGGGTCGGGTCCTCATCGGCGTGCCTCCGCGGGCGGGACGGGTCCGCTCTCCTTGACGTTGACGGGGTCCTTGCTCGCCCAGAGGCGCTCGACCTCGGAGGCCGCGATGCCGAGGTCGATGTCGGCGAGGTCGTCGCGGCGGAACTGCGCCTCGTGGGAGTCCCAGGCGCCGCGCGTCACCATGAGGCGAGCTCCCTCGAGCGCCTTCTTGGGGACGTCGAAGCAGACGCTCGCGTAGTGGCGGACCCCGGTGGAGAGGTCGGCGCGCTGCGCGCACTCGGGCCCACGGGTCGAGGCGATCCAGCGGCGGTCACGGGCGTCGACGAGGAAGAAGCCGGCCACCGCCGTCGGCCGCCTCGTCGCCAGCATCTGGGTGTCGACGACGAGCCAGCGCCCGCCGGCGGCCGACGCGGGGTTGCCCATGACCGTCGGGGTCACGTGGACGCCGGTGACCGTGACGTCGGCGTAGTCCAGGGACACGGCCCGGCCCACGGAACCGCTGTGGACGAACGGCTTGTCGGCGACGTCACCCGTCGGGATCCGGTCGTTGATGACCCGTCCGAGTCCCATGGCCGCGATGACGAGGGCACCGGTCGCGATGGCGCGTCTCACGGTCGCCTCACCAGGGGCAGCGTGCCCTGCCACTGGACCTCGTCGCGGGCGACCCAGGCGTCGGGGTCGAGGGTCTGCTTGTCCTCCTCGCGGAACTCCACGAGGTTGCTCGTGACGGTGACCGCATCGCCCTGCCACGGCCCGGACGTGACGTAGGTGAGGGCCAGCCGGTAGGTCAGGCCGGGGTTGAAGCTCGTCATGGCCGTCGAGTCCTCGACGAAGTAGAGCCGGGGCCGCTCGACGGTCTTGACCCCGCCACCGGACACGGCCACGTTGTTCGTGAGCGTGCCGGCATACTCCGGTCGGTCCCCGGTGAGGGTGACGTGGGTGTCGAGGACGATGACCCGCTGCCGGGGTGACGGCGAGACCGCCGGCTTGAGGTCGGGCAGCTCGACGACCTTGTCGACGACCACCTTGTAAGGACCGACCATGATCGCCTTGCCGGCCGTGATCGGCTCGGGCCCCGGGTCGGGCACGCCTGCCAGGCCCCCGAACGGCGCGCTCGCGAGCAGTGCCGCGGCGACCCCGCCACCGACCTTCTGGCTCGTCGGCCGGCCGGTGACGAAGCCGCGCGCGCGCCCGAGCACGCCCCGTCCAGCCGTCGTGGTTCCCCCCATGGCAGGGAGTGTAGGGAATCGGGGCCGCCGGTGAGGCCGGGACTACGCCTGTTCGCCGACCATCCGGTGCAGGAGGTCGCGCAGCGTCGTCCGCTCCGCGCGGGAGAGCTCGGCGAGGGGCTCGCGGGCGAAGCCGAGGGAGTCGCGCAGCTGGCGTGCGGTGCGGGTGCCGGTGGCGGTCGCCGCCGCGACCTTGACCCGCCGGTCGGTCGGGTCGGGTCGCCGCTCGACGAGTCCACGCGCCTCGAGCCGGTCGATGATCCCGGTGACGTTGGACGGCTCGCACTTGAGCGTCCGTGCGATGCGGCGCATCGGGAGCGGCTCGAGCGAGAGCAGCGCGAGGACGCGGGCCTGCGCCCCGGTGAGGGAGTGCGCGGCCGCGGCCCGGTCGTACTCCTCGTGGTAGCGCGCCACGACGGACCCGATGAGGTCGACGACCTCGAGGGTGAGGGGGTCGGTGGGAGAGCTGGCCATGGACCCACGATAGGCCAAGTATTTGACAACATGAAATATCGCGGAGCATGGTGTTTCACGTACTGAAGTTTTATGTCCCATCCCGAGGAGACCTCCGCATGTCTGCAGCACTTCCCACGTCCGGCCGTGAGTGGCACCTCGTCGCCCGCCCGCAGGGCTGGCCGACCGCCGACGACTTCGCGCTGCGCGAGGCGCCGGTCTCCGCTCCCGCCGACGGCACGGTCCTCGTGCGCAACCTGCACTTCTCGGTCGACCCCTACATGCGCGGCCGGATGAACGACGTGAAGTCCTACACCCCGCCGTTCCAGCTCGACCGCCCCATGGAGGGTGGTGCTGTCGGTGAGGTCGTCGCCTCGGCCGCGGAGGGTGTCGCAGTGGGCGACCACGTCCTGCACGGGCTCGGCTGGCGCGAGTACGCCGAGGTCGACGCCTCGGCCGTCGTCAAGGTGGACCCCGCGGTCGCGCCGCTCTCGGCCTACCTCGGCGTGCTCGGCATGACCGGGCTCACGGCATACGCAGGCCTCCTCGAGGTCGCGTCCTTCCAGCCCGGCGACGCCGTCTTCGTCTCCGGCGCGGCCGGTGCCGTCGGCAGCCAGGTCGGCCAGATCGCGAGGCTCAAGGGCGCCTCGCGGGTCATCGGCTCGGCCGGCTCCGACGAGAAGGTCCGTCTGCTCGTCGAGGAGTACGGCTTCGACGCAGCCTTCAACTACAAGAACGGGCCGGTCGCCGAGCAGCTGCGCGAGGCCGCTCCCGACGGCATCGACGTCTACTTCGACAACGTCGGCGGCGAGCACCTCGAGGCTGCGATCTCCTCGCTCAAGGTCCGTGGCCGCGTCGCCATCTGCGGGATGATCGCGCAGTACAACGCGACCGAGCCGACGCCCGGCCCGCGCAACCTCGCCCTCGTCATCGGCAAGCGGCTGCGACTCCAGGGCATGCTCGTCGGCGACCACGCGGCGCTCCAGCCGCAGTTCGTCGAGGAGGTCGGTGGCTGGCTCGCCTCGGGCGAGCTCAAGTACGCCGAGACCGCGGTCGAGGGCATCGAGAACGGTGCCGACGCCTTCCTCGGTCTCCTGCGCGGTGAGAACACCGGCAAGATGATCGTCTCCCTCGGCTGACGGGCGAGGTCAGCCCGGCGGCGGGAACGGTGGCAGGTCGCTGCGGATCCCCTCCGAGATCTCCACGACCAGACCGCCGTCCGGCGCCGTGCCCGGCACGGTCAGCGAGGTCCACGTCGAGGGCAGCCCGTCGGTGACGATGTCGCAGCGCGTGCTCGCTCCGGGCAGGTGCACCATCGGCACCGGCAGGCAGCTCACGACGTGCACGCGACCCGGGTCGCGGCGGTCGATCTCGCGCTGCACGGCCTCCTGGACCTGGATCGCATACGACCCTGCCTGGTGCAGGGCGGGGATCCCGCGAGGGTCGCGCGGCACCCCCGTCGGGGCGGGCCCGGGTGACGTGGTCGCCCGCACGGTCGGGGCGACCGTCGGGCGCGGTCCCGGCTCGGGCCTGGCCGGCGTCGGGGGCGCCCCGCACCCGGCGACACCCATGGCGGCCGCGGCGGCTGCGGCGACCCCGGCCGCCGCCGTCCAGCGCGTCACCCGCGTCGCGGTCCCCATGGCCGGAGTCTAGGGACGGGGCGCGCGCCTCGTGGCGGGTTCAGCCGGCGCGCAGCCTCGTGCGCTCGGCGCGCAGTGCCTCGAGCCGCGCCCAGGAGCCCACCCCACCGAGGTCGCGGAATCGGGAACAACCCGCGCCGGCCAAGAGTTGAGCCGAGTGAACGCAAGTTTGGACGCACCGATTTGCCACACGGCATACCGGCTCCTAACTTGAGTGACAGCAACTCAACCCAGCTCTACGAAGGAGACCCCACATGGCCCGTGCAGTCGGTATCGACCTCGGAACCACCAACTCCGCCGTCGCCGTCCTCGAGGGTGGCGAGCCCACGATCATCGCGAACGCCGAGGGTGGCCGCACCACCCCGTCGGTCGTCGCGTTCTCCAAGGGCGGTGAGGTCCTCGTCGGCGAGATCGCGAAGCGCCAGGCCGTGACCAACGCCGACCGCACCCTGCGCTCCGTCAAGCGCCACATGGGCACCGACTGGACGAGCGAGGACATCGACGGCAAGAAGTACACCGCGCAGGAGATCAGCGCGCGCACGCTCCAGAAGCTCAAGCGCGACGCCGAGTCCTACCTCGGTGAGCCCGTCACCGACGCGGTCATCACCGTCCCCGCCTACTTCGACGACGCCGAGCGCCAGGCCACCAAGGAGGCCGGTGAGATCGCGGGCCTCAACGTCCTGCGCATCGTCAACGAGCCCACCGCCGCCGCGCTCGCCTACGGCCTCGACAAGGGCAAGGAGGACGAGCTCATCCTCGTCTTCGACCTCGGTGGCGGCACCTTCGACGTGTCCCTCCTCGAGGTCGGCAAGGACCCCGAGGACGGCTTCTCGACCATCCAGGTCCGCGCCACGAGCGGTGACAACCAGCTCGGTGGTGACGACTGGGACGACCGCGTCGTCAAGCACCTCCTCACCACGGTCAAGAACAACACCGGCGTCGACCTGTCCAAGGACAAGATCGCCATGCAGCGTCTGCGCGACGCCGCCGAGCAGGCCAAGAAGGAGCTCTCCTCCGCCAGCTCGACGACGATCTCGATGCAGTACCTCTCGATGAGCGAGAACGGCCCCATCCACCTCGACGAGACGCTGACCCGCGCCCAGTTCGAGCAGATGACGAAGGACCTCCTCGACCGCACCAAGCAGCCGTTCCAGAACGTCATCAAGGACGCCGGGATCCAGCTCTCCGACATCGACCACGTGGTCCTCGTCGGTGGCTCGACCCGCATGCCGGCCGTGACCGAGCTCGTCAAGGAGCTCACCGGTGGTAAGGAGCCCAACAAGGGCGTCAACCCCGACGAGGTCGTGGCGCTCGGCGCCGCCCTCCAGGCCGGTGTCCTCAAGGGCGAGCGCAAGGACGTCCTCCTCATCGACGTCACGCCGCTCTCGCTCGGCATCGAGACCAAGGGTGGGCTGTTCACCAAGCTCATCGAGCGCAACACGGCCATCCCGACCAAGCGCTCCGAGGTCTTCTCGACGGCCGAGGACAACCAGCCGTCGGTCCTCATCCAGGTCTTCCAGGGTGAGCGTGAGATCGCGCAGCAGAACAAGGCGCTCGGCACCTTCGAGCTCTCCGGCATCGCGCCGGCCCCGCGCGGCGTCCCGCAGGTCGAGGTCACCTTCGACATCGACGCCAACGGCATCGTCCACGTGACGGCCAAGGACCGTGGCACCGGCAAGGAGCAGAAGATCACCATCTCGGGCGGCAGCGCGCTGTCCAAGGAGGAGATCGACCGCATGGTCAAGGACGCCGAGGCCCACGCCGACGAGGACAAGAAGCGTCGCGAGGAGACCGAGACCCGCAACATGGCCGAGTCGCTCGTCTTTTCGACCGAGAAGTTCCTCAGCGAGTCCGGTGACAAGCTCACCGACGAGCAGCGCAGTCCGGTCGACACCGCGCTCGCCGACCTCAAGGAGGCGATCAAGCCCGAGTCGACGCTCTCGCGCGACGAGATCCAGGCCAAGATCGACCACCTCAACGAGGAGTCCCAGAAGATGGGCGCGGCGATGTACGCCGCGGCCGCCGAGCAGGGCGAGTCCGGTGACGTCCCCGGTGGCGAGGCGTCCGACGGCGCCGAGCAGGCCGGTGCGCAGGCCAACGACGACAGTGACGTGGTCGACGCCGAGGTCGTGGAGGACGACGAGTCCGAGGACAAGAAGTGACCGACCCTCGTATGCCGGGTGAGGACGAGGTCTTCGACGGCGAGGTCGTGGACGACGAGTCGTCGGACGCGATCAACACCGAGTCGGCCAACGACGGCGAGGAGGTGGCTCCGGCTCCGGCCGGGGCCACCGCCCCCGGGTCGCAGGAGCACCCCGACACGGTGCTCGCGGCCCAGCGCCTCGACGACCTCCAGCGGCTCAACGCCGAGTACGTCAACTACAAGCGTCGGGTCGACCGCGACCGCGCCGTCGTGCAGGAGCGCGCCGTGCGTGACGTCCTCGAGACGGTCCTGCCGGTGCTCGACGACATCCAGGCCGCACGCGACCACGGTGACCTCACCGACGGTCCGTTCGCGTCGATCGCCGACAAGCTCGAGGCGAGCTTCGGGAAGTTCGGCCTGACCCGCTTCGGCGCGGTCGGCGAGCCGTTCGACCCGATGCACCACGAGGCCCTCATGCACGCCGCGTGGGACTCCTCGAACCCCGAGCTGCCGGCCGACGCCACGGCGACGACGGTCGTCCAGGTGCTCCAGGCCGGCTACCGCACCGGCGACCAGGTCCTGCGCCCCGCGCGGGTCGCGGTCGCCGACCCCGAGTGATCCATACTCACCGGACGATGTCCGAAAGGAGGCGCTGATGGCCAGCCAGGACTGGTTCGAGAAGGACTTCTACGCGATCCTCGGCGTCCCCAAGGACGCCGACGCGGCTGCGATCAAGAAGGCCTACCGCAAGCTCGCCCGCACCCACCACCCCGACAAGAACCCCGGGGACGCCGCTGCCGAGCAGAAGTTCAAGGACATCGGGGAGGCGCACGCCGTCCTCTCCGACGCCAAGCAGCGCGAGGAGTACGACGCGGTGCGGCAGATGGCGCACGGCGGTGCCCGCTTCACGGCGGGTGGTGCCGGCGGCAACGGTGGTTTCGAGGACATCTTCAGCGCCTTCGGTGGCGGTGGAGGTGGCTCGCGCGTCCGCTTCGACACCGGCGGTGGCCGCCAGTCCTACGGCGGCTACCCCGGTGGCGGCGACGACATCAACGACCTGCTGTCGCAGATGTTCGGCGGCGCGGCCGGCGGTGGCGGGCGACCGCAACCCGGGTATGCCGGCTACGGCGCCCCCCGCGGTCCCCGCAAGGGCGCCGACGTCCAGGCCTCGACGACGCTGCCGTTCCGCGACGCCGTCGAGGGCTCGACGGTGACTCTGCGGACCGCCGAGGGACGCACCATCACCGCGCGCATCCCCGCCGGTGTCAAGGACGGACAGAAGATCCGACTGCGTGGCAAGGGCCAGCCGGGTGAGCCCGGTGCCGCCGCCGGCGACCTGCTGCTCACCGTCACCGTCGAGAAGCACCCGGTCTTCGGGCGCGACGGCGACAACCTCACGATCGACCTGCCCGTGACGTTCGCCGAGGCTGCGCTGGGTGCGACCGTCGCCGTGCCCACGCTCGACGGATCCAGCGTCAAGGTGCGGATCGCTCCGGGCACGCCGTCCGGGCGCGTGCTGCGCGTGCGGGGCCGCGGGGTCGCCGGCAAGTCGGCCACGGGAGACCTGCTCGCCAAGGTGCAGGTCATCGTCCCCGACGAGCTGTCGGACCGGGCCCGCGAGGCCGTCGAGGTCCTGCGCACCGAGGCCGAGGGCCTCGACCCCCGCGCCACCCTCGTCGAGCAGGCCAAGGCCTGACCATGGCAGCGCGCCAGCGTGGGCCGCGACCGGATGACGACGCCGCGGTGTTCGTCATCTCGGTCGCGGCCGAGCTCGCAGGGATGCACGCGCAGACGCTGCGCCAGTACGACCGGCTCGGGCTCGTCACTCCGTCGCGGACCCGCGGTGGAGGTC
Source organism: Knoellia locipacati (assembly GCF_007992835.1). Lineage (GTDB taxonomy): Bacteria > Actinomycetota > Actinomycetes > Actinomycetales > Dermatophilaceae > Knoellia > Knoellia locipacati. The sequence continues at coordinate 673,047 of NZ_BKBA01000003.1, read as the reverse complement.
GCCGCTACTCGCCCCGCGACGTCGAGCTGCTCCGCGAGGTGCAGCGCCTCTCCCAGGAGGAGGGCATCAGCCTCGCCGGCATCGCCCGGATCCTCGAGCTCGAGAACTCCGTCGACGCCCTGCGTTCGCGCGTCTCCGAGCTGACCCGGGAGGTCGAGCGGCTGCGGGCCGGGGCCTCGGGCACGCCCGGCTCGCGGGTCTTCTCCGTGGGCCCCGGCGGGGAGATCCTCGCCAGCCGGCTCGGTGAGCGGCCGCGCCGCCGGTCCGGCACGCCCGGCTCGGCCTCGCAGGCGCTCGTCCTCTGGCGTCGCTGAGTGCGCGGACGGCATACGCTCTGCCCGTGACCGAGCACCTGATGATCTTCGCCGACCGCGAGACCGCCGACGAGATCGCCGCCGAGCTCGCCGACGAGGGCTTCACCGAGGTGAGGGTGATCCGGGTCGCGCACGCGGGGGACGACGACGCCGAGGACGCGGACTGGGGTGTGCACGTGCGCGAGGAGATGGTCGACGACCCCTCGGGACCCGTGGAAGGCGGTCTGCGGGACCGCTTCTCGGCGCTTGCCGAGGAGCACGACGGCTGGTACGACCCCGAGCCGAGCCTGCCCTGAGTTGTCCAGTTGTGCTTGTCCACCGGACAAGCCGCGCGTCCGACTCCGGAACGTTGCGTGGCTGACAGATCTTGGGTCTAGCATCGGGGCCACCGAGGCCAGTGAGGTCCACGGTGGTGAGTCGACGAGGAGACGATGTGGCCGGTTCAGCGCCCATCCTGGAGATGACGGGCATCACCAAGACATTTCCCGGTGTCAAGGCCCTGTCCGACGTCACCCTGACGGTCCGTCGTGGTGACGTCCACGCGATCTGTGGTGAGAACGGCGCGGGCAAGTCGACCCTGATGAAGGTCCTCTCGGGTGTCCACCCGCACGGGTCCTACGACGGGACGATCCGCTTCAACGGTGCCGAGGTGACGTTCAACAACATCCGCGACTCCGAGCACGCGGGCATCGTCATCATCCACCAGGAGCTCGCCCTCATCCCCGAGCTCTCCATCGCCGAGAACATCTTCCTCGGCAACGAGGAGACCCGCCGCGGCGCGATCGACTGGGTCAAGACCAACAACCGCGCCCGCGACCTCCTCGCCCGCGTCGGGCTGGCCGAGGACCCCGAGACCCCGATCAAGAACATCGGCGTCGGCAAGCAGCAGCTCGTCGAGATCGCCAAGGCCCTCGCCAAGGACGTCCAGCTCCTCATCCTCGACGAGCCCACCGCGGCGCTCAACGAGGAGGACTCGCGCCACCTGCTCGACCTCATCCGGGGTCTGCAGGGCAAGGGCATCACCTCGATCATGATCAGTCACAAGCTCAACGAGATCGAGGCCATCGCCGACGCCATCACGATCATCCGTGACGGGCAGACGGTCGAGACGCTCGACGTGCGCGAGGGCGCCGTCGACGAGGACCGGATCATCCGCGGCATGGTCGGGCGCTCGCTCGAGTCCCGCTTCCCCGACCACACGCCCGAGATCGGCGAGGTGATGTTCGAGGTCAAGGGCTGGACGGTGGCGCACCCGCAGGTGCCCGACCGCCTCGTGGCCAAGCAGTCCGACTTCTTCGTCCGGCGCGGCGAGATCGTCGGCTTCGCCGGCCTCATGGGCTCGGGCCGCACCGAGCTCATGCGCTCGATCTTCGGCCACTCCTACGGCACCTGGCTCGGTGGCGAGATGACGCTCAACGGCACGCGGGTCGACCTGCGCAGCGTGCCGGCGGCGATCGACGCCGGCATCGGCTACGTCACCGAGGACCGCAAGTCGCTCGGCCTCAACCTCCTCGACGACATCAAGACGACGACGGTCTCGGCCAAGCTCAAGAAGATCGCGCACAACCTCGTCATCGACCGTCGGGCCGAGCACTCGGCGGCCGACGACTACCGCAAGCAGCTGCGCACCAAGACGCCGTCGGTCGACTACGACGTCGCCAAGCTCTCCGGTGGCAACCAGCAGAAGGTCGTGCTCGCCAAGTGGCTGTTCACCGACCCTGACCTGCTCATCCTCGACGAGCCCACCCGTGGCATCGACGTCGGCGCCAAGTACGAGATCTACGGGATCATCCAGCGCCTCGCCAGCCAGGGCAAGGGCGTCATCGTCGTCAGCTCCGAGCTGCCCGAGCTGCTCGGCCTGAGCGACCGGATCTACACCATCAGCGAGGGCCGCATCACCGGCGTGCTCGACAAGGGCCATGCCGACCAGGAGTCGCTCATGCGCCTCATGACCAAGACCTCGACGACCCCGAAGGACGCTGCATGAACAAGCTCAAGGAGATCTTCGGTGGGGACACCCGTCAGTTCGGGATGATCTTCGCGCTCGTCTTCCTCATCGTGCTCTTCCAGGTCCTCACCGACGGGCTGACGCTCGACCCCGGCAACGTCATCAACATCTTCCAGGGCAACAGCTACATCCTCGTCATGGCGATCGGCATGGTGCTCGTCATCATCGCCGGACACATCGACCTCTCGGTCGGGTCGGTCGCCGCCTTCGCGGGCATCGTCGTCGCCATCGCGATGCGCGACTGGGGCATCCCGTGGCCCGTCGGCATCCTGCTGGGGCTCGCCATCGGCGCCCTCGTCGGCGCCTGGCAGGGCTTCTGGGTCGCCGTCGTCGGCATCCCCGCGTTCATCGTCACCCTCGCGGGCATGCTCATCTTCCGCGGCGCCAACCAGTACGTCGGCAAGTCCAACACCGTCCCCGTGGGCGAGGGCTTCCAGACCATCGGCGCCGGCTACCTGCCCGAGGTCGGGCCCAACACCGGCTACAACAACCTCACCGTGCTCATCGGGATCCTCGTCTGCGCCGCCATCATCGGCGGCACGCTGCGCAACCGCCGCAACCAGGCCAAGATCGGCGCCGAGCTCGAGGACGGCATGGTGATGTGGATCCGGCTCGCGCTCATCTCGGTCGCCATCCTCGCCGTCGCGATGCTCATGGCCTCGGGCCGCCCGGGCACGTCGCTGCCGATCTCGGCGCTCATCCTCGGAGCGCTCGTTCTCCTCTACGGCTTCATCTCGACCCGCACGATCATCGGCCGCCACATCTACGCCGTCGGTGGCAACCGGCACGCGGCCGAGCTCTCCGGTGTGCGGTCCAAGCGGGTCAACTTCCTCGTCATGATGAACATGTCGATCCTCGCCTCGCTCGCCGGGATGATGTTCGTCGCCCGCTCCAACGCCTCCGGCCCGTTCGACGGTGTCGGCTGGGAGCTCGACGCGATCGCCGCCGTCTTCATCGGTGGCGCCGCCGTCACCGGTGGTGTCGGCACCGTGGTCGGGGCCGTCATCGGTGGTCTCGTCATGGCCGTGCTCAACAACGGTCTCCAGCTGCTCGGCGTCGGGGCCGACATGACCCAGATCATCAAGGGCCTCGTCCTCCTCACCGCCGTCGCGTTCGACGTCTACAACAAGAGCCAGGGCCGGCGCTCGCTCACCGGCCTGATGATGCAGAACTTCGGTGGCCGGGCGACGAAGGAGACGGCGGAGACCGTCAAGCAGGAGTCCTGAGGTCAGCCGGCCGCACCACAACTGAATACGCACCACAGTGACGCTTCCGCCCCGGGTGCGCCACGGCATACGAAAGAAAGAGACGACATGCGTTCCCTCACCAAGCTGATGGCGGTCACCGCCGTCGCGGCGCTCGCTGTGACCGGCTGCGGCCGGGCAGACGACACGTCCACCTCGGGCTCCGGCAGCTCCGCCTCCGGCGGCAGCGGCAGCGGCGGCTTCGCCGGTGACTCGCTCATCGGGGTCTCGCTCCCGCAGAAGACCTCGGAGAACTGGGTCCTCGCCGAGCAGCTCTTCAAGGACGACCTGGGCAAGGCCGGGTTCAAGGCCGACGTCCAGTTCGCCAACGGTGGTGTCGGCGAGCAGCAGAACCAGATCCAGTCCATGGTCACCAAGGGCGCCAAGGTCATCGTCATCGGCGCCATCGACGGCGCCCAGCTCGGCACGCAGGTCAAGGCGGCCAAGGACGCCGGCGCGACCGTCATCGCCTACGACCGCCTCATCAAGAACACCGACGCGGTCGACTACTACGTCGCCTACGACAACTTCAAGGTCGGTGTCCTCCAGGGCAACGCGCTCCTCGAGGGCATGGCGGCCAAGAAGCCGTCCGGCCCCTACAACATCGAGCTCTTCGCCGGTTCGCCCGACGACGCCAACGCGCAGGTCTTCTTCGACGGCGCCATGAGCGTCCTCAAGCCGAAGATCGACGACGGCACGCTCAAGGTCACCTCGGGCCAGACCGCCTTCAACCAGGCCGTCACCCAGGGCTGGAAGGCCGAGAACGCGCAGAAGCGCATGGACACCCTGCTCTCGGCGTCGTACTCGTCGGCCGCCCTCGACGGCGTCCTCTCCCCGAACGACACCCTCGCCCGCGCGATCATCACCTCGGTCAAGGCCGCCGGCAAGCCCGTCCCGGTCGTCACCGGTCAGGACTCCGAGGTCGAGTCCGTGAAGTCGATCATGGCCGGCGAGCAGTACTCGACGATCAACAAGGACACGCGCAACCTCGTCGCCGAGACCATCAAGATGGTCCAGGCGCTCCAGAAGGGCGAGAAGCCGACCGTCAACGACGACAAGTCCTACAACAACGGCGTCAAGGTGGTCCCGGCCAACCTGCTCGTCCCGGTCATCGTCACCAAGGCGAACGCCAAGGAGGCCTACGCCAACGACCCGACCCTGAGCAAGCTCACCCAGTGAGCTGACACCTCTCAGGTCTCCACGTCCTCGGCCCCGTCACCCTCGTGGTGGCGGGGCCGAGGTGCGTCAAGGAACGGAAGGTATGCCGTCCGCCCGCGTTCTCGTGTGCGGGCGCCGGTCGTTCGCTAGGTTCCTGTCATGACGAGGGGGTCGGTGCCGCGCGGCGTGGGACACCGGTGCTTGCGGCGGTGGCCTTCGAGAAGCGTCGACCGTTGCCGACCGTCGTCGCCGCGGGCGAGAGCCTCAACCTCCTCGTCCACGTGAGGGCGCAGGTGCCTGCGCAGGTCGAGGCGATCGACGTGACCTACACCGGGGCAGGCCGGACCAGGAGCGTGCGCAACAGCACCGTCTTCCAGATCCGCGACCGCTGCTTCTGAGGCCGCAGCGGGTCGCGCCCTGCCCTGCCCGGATCAGGCTGGAGCTGCGGGCACGCCCTCCTGCTCCTCCCAGAGCTGGCGGGTCTCACCCATCGTCCGGTCCATGATCGCGACCATCGCCTCGTGCGCGCGGTCGCCGTCGCCACGCTGGATCGACGCGGCAACGTCGCTGTGCAGCTGGAGCGCGTCGACGTGCGGGTGGTGCGGCATGAGGCCGTAGGCGTGGCGGCCGGCGAGCACCTCGGCGACCTGCTTGTGGAGGTGCTCGAACATCTCATTGCCCGAGGCGGCGAGGACGCGCTTGTGGAACTCGACGTCGAGGCGCAGGAAGTCGTCCATCCGTCCGTCCTGCCCGGCGGCCCAGAGCTGGCCGGCGAGGGTGACGAGCTCGGAGGCCTCGAGCGGCTTGGCCCGCTCGGCGGCCAGGCGCGCGGCCTGCGGCTCGACGGCGGTGCGCAGCTCGGTGATCGAGCGCAGCTGGGTGAGCCGACCGCCGGTGGCCAGGCGCCACCGGATGACGAGCGGGTCGTAGACGTTCCACGCCGACCGGTCGTGCACGACGGTCCCGACCCGCCGGCGCGAGGTGACCAGCCCCATCGAGGACAGCACGCGCAGCGCCTCGCGGACGACCGACCGCGACACGGAGTGGCGGGCCATGAGGTCATCGATGAAGAGGATCGTGCCGGGGGCCAGCTCACCGCCGCAGATCGAGAGCCCGAGGGACTCGACGAGGCGCCCGTGGAGGCCGGAGTGGTCGTCGTCGTGGAGCGCATCGGTGGGCACGTCACAAATCATACGAGCGAGCGCAGACTCTTGCACAAGTCAGACTTATCGGCTTATGCTCGCGGACAAGACGGACGTGAGTCCGCCGCGGCGACGGCTCCAATGGCGGGGCGGCCGGATATCCAAGGAGATCGACGTGTTGCGACGCACAGCAATCGGATCGACCCTCGCACTCGCCGCGGCGCTCAGCCTCTCGGCGTGCGGTGGCGGTGGCGACGACGAGGGCACCGGGTCCAAGACCATCCAGGTGACCCTCGCGAACCACGTGTGGACCGAGAACATCAAGGCGGCCCTGCCGGAGTTCGAGAAGGCGACCGGCCTCAAGGTCGAGCTCACCCAGCTCGGTGAGGACCAGCTGTCCGACCAGTACAACGTCAAGCTCAACGCGGGCACGAGCGACCTCGACGTGATGATGTACCGCCCCCTCCAGGAGGGCAAGCTCTTCGGCAAGAACGGCTACCTGTCCGACATCACCGAGGACACCAAGGGTGCCTCGGACTGGAACTGGAGCGACTTCCAGTCCGGTCCGGTCGAGGCCACGACCTACGACAAGAAGGTCGTCGGCGTCCCGCTCATCACCGAGACCGAGGTCCTCTACTACCGCAAGGACCTCCTCGCCAAGGCCGGCTACACCGCGCCGCCGAAGACGCTCGACGAGCTCAAGGAGGCCGCCGCCAAGGTCCAGGCTGCGAACCCCGGCGTCGCCGGCTTCGTCGCCCGCACGGGCAAGACCGCTGCCGTCACCCAGTTCTCCGGGTTCCTCTACAGCTTCGGTGGCAAGTGGGCCGACGACTCGGGCAAGGCCGCGGTCAACTCGGCCGAGGCCAAGCAGGCCTACGCCTACTACGGCGGGCTCATCCACGACCACGGCCCCAAGAACGTCAGCACCGACATGAGCTGGCCCGAGGCGATGGCGATCTTCACCCAGGGCCAGGCCGCCTTCTACACCGAGGCGAGCTCGCTCTACAAGAACGCCACCGACCCGGCCAAGTCCAAGGTCGCCGAGACCGTCGGCTTCGCGCCGTTCCCCGAGGGCCCCGCCGGCTCCAAGCCCTACAACGTCCCGTCGTGGGCGCTGGGCATCAACGAGGCCTCCGAGAACAAGGCGAACGCCTGGAAGTTCATCGAGTGGGCGACGAGCAAGGAGCAGACGCTCGCCAACCAGAAGGCCGGCGTCCCCGGTGCGCGCACCTCGGTCGCGAACGACGCCGACGCCACGTCGACCTACCCGAAGGACCTCGTCGAGGCCGCCAAGGCCGGCGCCGAGAACGGGGTCGGCTTCGACCGCCCGCAGGTCGTCAAGGTCCCCGAGGCCCGTGAGCTCGTCGGCCAGCCGATCGTCGACGCGATCACCGGCAAGGACTCGGCCGCCGCGGCCGACAAGGCCGCCGAGGCCTTCCAGGCCCTGCTCGACGACGAGAACAAGTAGCACGAAGCCCCACGGGGCACCTCGGGTTCCCCGGGCGGCCGCACCGCGAGAGGTGCGGCCGCGCGGGACCCGGACTGCGCGGCATACGACCGCGTGAACCACACGAAGCACCCACGGCAACGAAGGCGATCTCCCATGTCTGCTGACGCACTCCCCGTGACGGGAACGTCCGGGTTCTCCCGATGGGCCAACACCCATCGCAAGTGGCTCTTCGCCTCCCCGGCCATGGCGTTCGTCGTCGTGCTCATCATCTTCCCGGTGGCGTGGACGCTCTACCTCAGCCTCACCGACGCCGAGGGGTCGGTCCGCTCCGAGAAGGAGTTCGTCGGGGCGCAGAACTACCTCGACGTCCTCGCCGACACCGCCCGCTTCTGGCCGGCGGTCTGGCGCACCGTCCAGTTCACCGGTGTCGTCCTCATCGTCGAGGTCGTCCTCGGCATGGCGATCGCCCTGCTGCTGTGGCGTCCGTTCCGCGGCGAGAAGTGGGTGCGCGTCGCGATCCTCATGCCGCTCGTCGCCACCCCCGTGGCCGTCGGCATGATGTGGCGCCTCATCTTCGACCCCAACATCGGCATCGCCAACCAGGTCCTCGGCTGGTTCGGCATCCCCGAGCAGCCGTGGCTCGCCGGCCCGAACTCGGCGCTGTGGACCACGATGCTCATCGACATCTGGCAGTGGACGCCGATGGTCGTCCTCATCCTCCTCGCCGGTCTCACCTCGCTCTCGGACGAGCCGCAGGAGGCCGCGCTCATCGACGGGGCGAGCGGGTGGCAGCGCTTCCGCTACATCACCCTGCCGCTCATGAAGTCGACGATCATCGTCGCGGTCCTGCTTCGTGGCATCGACGCGCTCAAGACGTTCGACATCCTCTACGCCACCAAGGGCAAGGGCGGTGGCAGCTACCACGAGGTCGAGACGCTCAACGTCTACGCCTACGGACTGAGCTTCGACTACAACGAGTACGGCACGAGCTCGACCGTCCTCATCCTCTTCTTCCTCATCATCATCGGGTCGATGTGGGCCCTCACGTCACGTCGGAAGGCGGACTACTGATGCGCGGCGGCACGGCATACAAGACGTTCCGCGTCGGGGCCCTCGTCCTCGTCGTCCTCGGGCTGCTCATGCCCCTCATCTGGATGGTCGCGGCCTCGCTCAAGACCAACGTCGACATCTACGACACGAGCAAGGCGCTGTTCTTCTCGCCCACGGTCGACAACTACAAGACCGTCCTCGAGCAGGCGAACTACGTCACCTTCATCATCAACAGCCTCTGGGTGGCATTCGTCTCGACGGTGCTCTCGCTCCTGCTCGGTGTGCCCGCGGCCTACTCGATGAGCCGGTTCTCGATGAAGCGCTCGGCGCTCGTCGTCCTCATGGCACGCGTCATCCCCGGTGTCTCGCTGCTCGTCCCGTGGTTCTACGTCTTCTCGAACCTGCGGCTCGTCGGTGGCTTCACGGTCCTCGTGCTCAGCCACATGTTCGTGTCGCTGCCGCTCGTCGTCTACATCATGATGGGCTACTTCGACGGCCTGCCGCTCGAGCTCGAGGAGTCGGCCCAGGTCGACGGGCTCACCCCGATCGGCGCGTTCCGCCGGATCACGCTGCCGCTGAGCACGCCGGGCATGGCGACCGCCGGGATCCTCGCGTTCATCTTCTCGTGGAACAACTTCATGTTCGCCCTCGTGCTGTCCGGGGCGAAGACGAAGACTCTCCCCGTGGCGATCTTCGACTTCGTCGGCTACGCGGCCATCGACTGGGGTGGCCTCATGGCCGCGGCCACCGTCGTCACCGTGCCGATCATGGTCATCGCCCTCCTTGCCCAGAAGTACGTCGTCTCCGGCCTCACCGCCGGCGCAACGAAGGGCTGACGCCTCATGTCTTCCGTGATCGACCGTGTCGAGACCTTCCTCGTCGCCCCCCGCTGGCTCTTCGTGCGCATCGAGACCTCCGACGGCATCGTCGGCTGGGGCGAGGCGACCTGCGAGGGGCGCTCCGAGACCGTCCGCGCCGCCGTGGAGCAGCTCGCCGAGGTCATCCTCGGCGGCGACCCCGAGCGGATCGAGGACCACTGGGCCGTCATGACCAAGGGCTCGTTCTACCGCGGCGGCCCCATCCTCGGCAGCGCCGTCTCCGGCATCGACCAGGCGCTCTGGGACATCAAGGGCAAGCGGTATGCCGCACCGGTGCACCAGCTGCTCGGCGGAGCCGTCCGCGACCGCGTCCGCGTCTACGGCTGGGTGGGTGGCGACGAGCCCAACGAGGTCCGTGACCACATCGGCGAGCAGGTGGCCGCCGGTCTCACGGCGGTGAAGATGAACGCCAGTGGCCGCATGTCGCCGCTCGGCACGGTGGCCGAGATCGACGGTGTCGTGGCGCGGGTCGCCGCGGCCCGCGAGGTCCTCGGCGACCACGGTGACGTGGCCGTCGACTTCCACGGGCGCTTCAGCCTGGCCAACTCGCGCCGGGTCGCACCGCTGCTCGAGCCCTACCGGCCGCTCTTCCTCGAGGAGCCGGTCACGCCGGAGAACTCGCACCTCATCGGGCAGTTCGTCCGGTCGACGACGACCCCCGTCTCGACGGGGGAGCGGCTCTACTGCCGGCAGGAGTTCCTCCCGGTGCTCCAGGCCGGTGTGGCCGTGGTCCAGCCCGACCTCTCGCACGCGGGCGGGATCACCGAGGTGCGCAAGATCGCCGCCCTCGCCGAGACCTTCGACGCAGCGCTCGCGCCGCACTGCCCCCTCGGCCCGCTGGCCCTCGCCTCCTCGCTCCAGGTGGCGTTCGCGACGACGAACCACCTCATCCAGGAGCAGAGCATCGGCATCCACTACAACCAGGGCGCGGACGTCCTCGACTACCTCGTCGACACCAAGCCGCTCCAGTTCGTCGACGGTCACATCGAGCGCCTCACCGGACCGGGCCTCGGCATCGAGATCGACGAGGCCGCGGTGCGCAAGGCGGCCGAGGTCGGTCACGCCTGGCGCGGTCCCGTGTGGCGCCAGCCCGACGGCGCGTTCGCGGAGTGGTGATGGGACCCGGACAGCTCGTGTCGACCCTGCGGTCGCACCCCGTCATGGCGATCGTCCGTGGCACCTCGGCGCAGGCGTCGCTCGACGTCGGGCTCGTCCTCCTCGAGGAGGGGATCCGGCTCGTCGAGGTCACCCTCACGACACCGGGCGCGCTCGACACGGTGGCGGCGCTGCGTGCGGCCGGCCCCGACACGGCCTTCGTCGGCGTCGGCACCGTCCTCACCGTGGACGACGTCGCGAGCGTGGTCGACGCCGGTGGCGACTTCGTCGTCACGCCCGCCGTCACTCCCGCTGTCGCGGAGTCCGCGCGACGCGGACTGCCCTGTGCCGCAGGCGCGTTCACGGCAACCGAGTCGTATGCCGCGTGGTCCGCGGGTGCCGAGGTCGTCAAGCTCTTCCCCGCGTCGGTGGGTGGCCCCGGCCACCTCAAGGCGCTGCGCGACCCGTTCCCCGACATCCCCTTCATGGCGGTCGGAGGGGTGGGGATCTCCGAGGCCCGGGCCTATCTCACGGCCGGTGCCGTCGGTGCCGGTGTCGGCGGCCCGCTCGTCGGTGACGCCGCATCGGGCGGCTCGCTCGACGCCCTGCGCGGGCGGGCGCGGGCCTTCGCCGACTGGGCCGCGGACGCCGGGAGCCGGTGATGACGGTCGAGGTCGTGACCCTGGGCGAGAGCCTGGCGTCGTTCAGGTCGACCGGGCCGCTCGGCTTCGGCGCGGCTCTCACGCCCCACCTGGCCGGCGCCGAGTCCAACGTCGCCATCGGGCTCGCGCGGCTCGGGCACGCCGTGGCGTGGGCCGGTCGGGTCGGCGCGGACCCCTTCGGGCAGGCCGTGCTGCGGACCCTGCGCGCCGAGGGCGTCGACGTCTCGGCCGCCGTCGTGGACGAGTCGGCTCCCACCGGTCTGATGTTCCTCGAGCAGCGCACCGCCGACCTGTCGCGCGTGCACTACGTGCGTGCCGGTTCCGCGGGATCCCGGGTGTCGGCCGACGACCTGCCGGTCGAGGCGATCCGGGCGGCCTCGCTGCTCCACGTCACCGGGATCACCCCCGCGCTGTCGACGGTCGCGGCCGACGCGGTCACCGCGGCGGTGGCCGTGGCCCACGAGGCGGGTGTGCGGGTCTCGCTCGACGTCAACCACCGTGCCCGGCTGTGGGGCCGCGACGACGCCGCACGCATGCTGCGCGGCCTGCTGCCCCACGTCTGGATGGTCGTGGCGGGGGAGGACGAGCTCGCGATCGTCGCGGACGGCCCGGAGGACGAGGCGGTCGACGCCCTGCTCGCCGCGGGGGTCCGTCAGGTCGCGATCAAGCGTGGCGCCGACGGCGCCTCGCTGCACACCCACGACGGTCGCCGGGACCGCGCCGCCGTCGCGGTGTCGGCGGTGGACACCGTCGGGGCCGGCGACGCCTTCTGCGCCGGTCTGCTCTCCGGGGTCCTCGACGATCTGGCTCCGGACGAGGCGCTGGACCGCGCGGTGCACCTGGGGGCCTGGGCCGCCAGCACCACCGGCGACTGGGCCGGGCTGCCGACGCGCTCCGAGCTCGACGACCTGCTCGCGGTCCGTCCCGGCGAGACCCTGCGATGAGCGGGGAGGACACACGGCACGTCGTCGTCATGGGCGTCTCGGGCAGCGGCAAGACGACGGTGGCGCACGGCATCGCCAAGGCCACGGGGTTCGAGTTCGCCGAGGCCGACGCGTTCCACTCCCCGGAGAGCATCGCCAAGATGGAGGCGGGCATCGCCCTCACCGACGCCGACCGCTGGCCGTGGCTCACCGCGCTCGCCGAGTGGATGACCGCGCGCTCCGAGGCCGGGGTCTCGACGATCATCACGTGCTCGGCGCTCAAGCGGAGCTATCGCGACGTGCTGCGTCATGGTGCACCGGCGGTGACCTTCGTTCACCTCGACGGTCCGGCCGAGGTCATCCGCGCGCGGCTGTCGGTCCGCGAGGGCCACTTCATGCCGGCCAGCCTGCTCCAGTCGCAGATCGACACCCTCGAGCCGCTCGGTGACGACGAGGCAGGGGTCGTGCTCGACCTGCGGCGCTCACCCGACGAGCTCATCGCCGACGCCCTGGACTGGCTGGCCGGCAGCCGCCGCTGAGCGCAGCCCGAGTTCACGGTCGGGCTCGCGGCCGAGGTCGCGCTCGCGGGCACGCTCACGGGCCAGGCGCTTCATCCCCTCGGCAGGGCGGATCGGCTCCGGCCACTTGGGGAGTGCCTCGTCCCCGTCGTAGCGGCCGCTGAGCCGGCGACGCACGAGCGGCAGGACCTCCGTGCGCAGGAAGCGACCCTCCTCGCGCACCGTCTGTCGCCACGCCCGCGACTCCCGCTCGCCGAGCTCGCGCACCCGCAGGGTGTGGGGGACCCCGAGCTCACGCAGGACGAACGCCGCCATCCGCTTGTGGCCCAGCCGGTTCATGTGGATCTTGTCCGGCGCCCACAGGCGCCGGTCCTCGTACTCCCGCATCACCGTGTGGTCGAGCAGGGTCGCGCCGTGGGTGCCGGCGAGGTCGCGCACGGCGTCGTTGAAGAGGAGCACGCGCCGGCGCAGGGGCTCGAGCAGCGCCGTGGTCCTCATGTCGAAGGCTGTGAAGACGAGGACCTGCGCACCACCGGACCCCAGCCGGACGAGTGCCGCCTCGTAGCGCTCGACGAGCGACTCGAGGTCGGCGCGCAGCGACAGGATGTCGTTGCCCCCGGCATAGAACGAGATGTGGGTCGGTTCCATCGCCAGGGCGTCCTCGAGCTGGTCGGTCACCACCTGGTCGAGCACCTTGCTGCGGATGGCGAGGTTGGCGTACTCCCACCGCGGGTCGGCGCGACCGAGCTGACGAGCCATCCGGTCGGCCCATCCCCGGAACCCGTTGGGGTAGTGCAGGTTCGGGTCGCCCACCCCCTCGGTGAAGGAGTCCCCGACGGCGACGAAGCGACCAGCGTCCATGGCACATGCATGTCATGCGCCGACGCCCGTCGCCACCTCGTGCAGCAGGTGTCGGCCGATGTTCGCCGAGACGTTCCCGTCACGTCAGGTGCGGGCCACCGGCGACGGTGGGCACACGGCATACCGTCCGCTCGTGACCACGTTCGTCGCCCTCGGCGACTCGCTCACGGAAGGTGTCGGCGACCCGCATCCATCGTGGCCCAACGGCCTGCGCGGGTGGGCCGACCTCGTAGCCTCACGGCTCGCCGTGCACGACCCGGCGACGGAGTACGCGAACCTCGCGCTGAGGGGGAGGACCGCGCGGGACGTCGCGGCCGAGCAGCTGCCCCCGGCCCTGCGGATGCGGCCGGACGTCGTGACGGTCTGGGCCGGCGGCAACGACGTCCTGCGCCCCGTCCTGCGGCTCGACGACGTCCTCGCGCCGGTCGACCACACACTGGCCAGCCTCATCGCGACGGGGGCGACGGTGGTCGTCTTCACCGGGTTCGAGGTCACCGGGTCGCCGGCGTTCGGCCCGGTCCGCTCGCGCGTGCGACGGCTCAACGCCGGGCTCCGCGAGATCGCACAGGACCGCGGCGCGCTCGTGGCGGATGTCTCCGACCGCGCCGAGTGGAGCGACCGCCGGCTCTGGGCGGACGACCGCGTGCACCCGTCGGTGCTGGGTCACGCGCGCCTCGCGGCGCAGGTGCTCCGGCTCCTCGGCCTCGAGGGGGTGGCGCCACCCGTCCTCGGCGCCGGCCCGCGCGCGAACCGCGGCCGGGTCGTCGTCGACGAGGTCCGGTGGTGGCGGCACCACGCGGTGCCGCACATCGCGCGCTGGGCCTCCGGCGCATCCCGTCGCGAGCTGGTCCTCCCGAAGTGGTCGGTGCCCGTCCGCCCGAGCGGTGCGAGGCCGTGGTTCGAGGGCGGCAACGATCTGGCCGCGACTTCGGCGCAGCCTCTCCGATCTCCCGGTTGATCGCGGCATGATGTGCTCGTGGATGACGATGAGCCTCGTGGCTACCGCGGTGCCCGGCGAGACGAGGCCGACGGCCACGACGACGACTACGACGACGACTACGACGAGTACGACACCAACGCCGGGTCGGGCAGGTTCTTCGGTCTCACAGCGCTGAGCACGCTGCTGCCGGGCGCCGGGCTCATCCCCACGCGACGACGCGGCTTCGGTCTGGTCCTCCTCGGCGGTGCGGTGCTGCTCGTCTCGCTCGCGCTCTTCTATGCCTGGCGCAAGGGCGTCGTCGTCGCTGCGCTCGACCTCGCTGTCCGTCCGCGGGTCCTCGTCATGCTGCTCGTCGCCACCACCGTCGGGGCAGCGCTCTGGTGCGCCGGGATCATCCTCACGGCGCGCGAGACCTCTCCGGGTGGCCCCGGTCGCGGCTGGCGCGCGCTCTTCGCGGCGGTCTGCTGCCTGCTCGTCGTCGCACCCGCGGCCAACGCCGTGCGCTACCTGTCGATCCAGCACGACGTCGTCAACGTGCTCACCGGTGGCAACAGCGACGCCGACGAGGCGACCGCCAACGCCTGGGCCGACCAGCCGCGGGTCAACGTCCTGCTGCTCGGCTCCGACGCCGGTGACGACCGGATCGGTGTCCGCACGGACTCGATGATGGTCGCGAGCATCGACACCAAGACCGGCGACACCGTCCTCTTCAGCCTCCCGCGCAACCTCGAGCGCGTCCCCATCCCGTCCGGGAACCCGCTGTCGAAGCTCTACCCGAACGGCTACGACTGCGGCGACGAGTGCCTGCTCAACGGCATCTGGACCCTCGCCACGGACCACGCCGACCTCTTCCCCGGCAACGACAACCCCGGGCTCACCTCGACCCGTGACGTCATCGGGGAGATCCTCGGCCTCGAGATCGACCGCGCCCTCGTCGTCAACCTGCGCGGGTTCCAGGCCCTCGTCAACGCCATGGGCGGCGTCGACATCAACGTCAAGGAGCGCGTCTGCGTCTCCTGCAAGCTCGTCAACGGGCGCATCGTCTTCACGGGCGGCCAGGAGCGGTGGATCGAGCTCGGTCCGCAGCACCTCGACGGCTACCACGCCCTCTGGTACGCCCGTTCGCGCGCCGGCAGCGACGACTTCAGCCGCATGCGCCGCCAGCGCTGCGTCACCGGCGCGATCATCGACCAGGCCGACCCGGTGCAGCTGCTGCGCAACTACCCGAAGCTCGCCGAGGTGGTCAAGGACAACCTCACCGTCGACATCCCGACGTCCGAGCTCCCGGCGTGGGCCGAGCTCATCGGCACCGTCCAGGACACGGGCTCGATCCGCAGCCTGCCGATCACGAACAAGGTCGTGCGGGTCACCCGTCCCGACTTCGACAAGATCCGCACGCTCGTCAAGGACGCGATCAACCCGCCGCCGGCCACGGCTGCCCCGAGCACCGCGGCTCCCTCGCCGAGCCGCACGCCGAGCAACTCCGGGTCCGGCTCCAACACCCCGAGCCCGAGCGAGCCCACCGACGAGGTCCAGGACCTGGGCGCCACCTGCTGAACCGGGCGCAGAGTTGAGTGGAATCAACTCAACTCTGTGCTCGTTGCACGTGATGAACCCGTGACCTCACGACCCTCAGGAGACAGCCCCGATGGAACTCACGCCGACGACCAAGGTCGCCGAGGCGCTCGCGCTCGCTCAGCGCACGGCGCAGGCCGCCGGTCACCCCGAGATCACCCCCGCGCACCTCGTCCTCGCGCTCGCCGAGCAGCCCGAGACGTCGACGCCCGCGCTGTTCGAGGCGGCCGGTACCACGGTCGCCGACGTCACCTCGGCCGCGCGCTCCGCGCTCTTGGGTAGGCCGGTGAGCTCCGGTCCCAGCACCGCCACCCCTTCGCTCGGGCAGGCCGCCCTCGGAGTGCTCCAGCAGGCGAGCACCCTCATGTCGGCCAAGGGCGACACCCACCTCGCCACCGACCTGCTCGTCCTCGCGCTCGTCGAGAAGGGCGCCCTGCCCGGTGTCGAGCGCTCCGCAGCGAAGGCCGTCGAGTCCCGCATCGACGAGCTCCGTGCCGGGCGCAAGGTGACGTCCGAGGCGCAGGAGAGCGGCAGCGAGTCCCTCGAGAAGTACGGCACCGACCTCACCGCCATGGCCCGCGACGGCAAGCTCGACCCGGTCATCGGGCGTGACTCCGAGATCCGCCGCGTGGTCCAGGTGCTGTCGCGCCGGACGAAGAACAACCCGGTCCTCATCGGTGAGCCCGGCGTCGGCAAGACCGCCGTCGTCGAGGGGCTCGCCCAGCGCATCGTCGACGGCGACGTCCCCGAGTCGCTGCGGGGCAAGCGCCTCATCAGCCTCGACCTCGGCGCGATGGTCGCCGGCGCGAAGTACCGCGGCGAGTTCGAGGAGCGGCTCAAGGCCGTTCTCGAGGAGATCAAGGCGAGCAACGGTGAGATCGTCACGTTCATCGACGAGCTCCACACCGTCGTCGGCGCCGGCGCGACCGGCGACAGCGCGATGGACGCCGGCAACATGCTCAAGCCGATGCTCGCCCGCGGCGAGCTCCGGCTCGTCGGCGCGACCACCCTCGACGAGTTCCGCGAGCACGTCGAGAAGGACCCCGCGCTCGAGCGCCGCTTCCAGCAGGTCTTCGTCGGGGAGCCGTCGGTCGAGGACACGGTGGCGATCCTGCGTGGGCTCAAGGAGCGCTACGAGGCGCACCACAAGGTCGAGATCGAGGACACCGCGCTCGTCGCGGCGGCCGCCCTGTCCGACCGCTACATCACCGGACGCCAGCTGCCCGACAAGGCGATCGACCTCGTCGACGAGGCGGCGTCGCGACTGCGGATGGAGATCGACTCCAGCCCCGTCGAGATCGACGAGCTCCGCCGGGCCGTCGACCGGCTCAAGATGGAGGAGCTGCACCTCGAGCGCGAGACCGACGAGGCGAGCAGGGCCCGACTGCACCTGCTTCGGGAGGACCTGGCCGACAAGGCCGAGCAGCTCTCCGCGCTCAACGCCCGCTGGGACGCCGAGAAGTCCGGGCTCAACCGGGTCGGCGACCTCAAGGCGCAGGTCGACGACGCCCGCACCCGCGCCGACCGGCTCCAGCGCGACGGCGACTACGAGGGCGCCTCGCGCCTGCTCTACGGCGAGATCCCCGAACTCGAGAAGCAGCTGGCCGCGGCCAGCGAGGCCGAGGTCGCCCGCAGCGGGGACGACCTCATGGTCAAGGAGCGCGTCGGCGCCGACGACATCGCCGAGGTCATCTCGGCGTGGACGGGCATCCCCGCCGGACGCCTCCTCCAGGGCGAGACCGAGAAGCTCCTCTCGATGGAGTCGATCATCGGCTCGCGCCTCATCGGCCAGACCTCGGCGGTGCAGGCCGTCGCCGACGCGGTGCGCCGCAGCCGGGCCGGCATCGCCGACCCCGACCGGCCCACCGGCAGCTTCCTCTTCCTCGGACCCACGGGTGTCGGCAAGACCGAGCTCGCGAAGGCGCTCGCCGACTTCCTCTTCGACGACGAGCGGGCCATGGTCCGGATCGACATGTCCGAGTACTCCGAGCGGCACGCCGTCGCCCGGCTCATCGGTGCACCCCCCGGATACATCGGGCACGAGGAGGGCGGCCAGCTCACCGAGGCGGTGCGCCGTCGGCCCTACTCGGTCGTGCTCCTCGACGAGGTCGAGAAGGCCCACCCCGAGACCTTCGACATCCTGCTCCAGGTGCTCGACGACGGGCGGCTCACCGACGGCCAGGGGCGGACGGTCGACTTCCGCAACGTCATCCTCGTCATGACGAGCAACCTCGGGAGCCAGTTCCTCATCGACCCGACGATGGACCCGGCGGCCAAGCACGACGCCGTCATGGCGACGGTGCGCACGGCGTTCAAGCCCGAGTTCCTCAACCGGCTCGACGAGGTCGTCGTCTTCGACCCGCTGAGCCGCGACGAGCTCGCGCACATCGTCGAGCTCCAGGTGCGTGCCCTCGGCCTCCGGCTCAAGGACCGTCGCATCGACCTCGAGGTCACCGACGCGGCGCGGGCCTGGCTCGCCGAGACCGGCTACGACCCGGCATACGGTGCTCGTCCGCTGCGCCGTCTCGTCCAGAAGGAGATCGGCGACCGCCTCGCGCGGGCGCTGCTCGCGGGTGACGTCCGCGACGGCCAGACGGTCACCGTGGACCGCGAGGGCGACACGCTCGCCCTGCGCTGACGGGGCGCCCGGCGAGTTTGCGCCGGGGTGGTTGTGCCTGTCGGTGGCGAGCACTACCTTGCGAGCGTGCCGCACGGTGCGGCACCACTCACCCAGGGGAACCTCGTCATGACTCTCAGCTCATCCCTGCGCGCCCGCACCCGCCGGGCCGCCCTCGTCACCCTCACCACGGCCTCGGTCCTCGTGAGCGGTGCCGTCGCCGCCGGCGCAGCGCCCTCGCCGGGCACGCCGTCCGGCGCCAAGCACAGCACGCGCCAGGGTGCGATCGGCACCCTCACGGCGGTGCCGGCCGCAGGAGCCCGCACGGCGGCGGTGACGATCCCGTCGACGTGTGCCGGGCTCATGCACCGCACCGTCGACGGTCGCGTCGACCGCTACGTCTACCGCGGCTCGCGCTTCACCCGCACCACGCTCGGTGAGCTGGTCTTCGACAACGGCCTCGAGACGCCTCAGGCGTTCGCGCTCGTCGCCCAGACCGCCGAGTACGACGTGTTCTTCGCGGTGCGCGCCAACGGCTCGCTGTGGCGCGTGGTCTGGGACGGCTCGGGCCTGTACTCCGAGCAGGTCAGCGCCCGCGGCTGGGGCGGCGTGCGCCACCTCACCGCGTCGCCGACCGGCACGATGCTCTACGCCCTCACGACGTCGGGTGGCCTCTACCGCTACTCGGTGACCCCGGCCCTCACCGTCAAGAGCCTCGGCGCCATCGCGACCTCCGGCTGGAGCGGTGTGCGCTTCCTCAGCGCGCTCCCCGCGGACGACACCTACGACGCGTTCGTCGGCGTCTTCAGCACGACCGGTGGCGTGAGCCAGTACCTCGTCGAGCGTTCCTCGGGACGCACGACGAGCAGCAAGTGGTTCACCTCCGGCTGGAGCACGATCCGCCACCTGTCCGTGGGCAGCTGCGCCAACTCGCCCGGCGCCTCGCTCATCGGCATCAACAACAGCAACAACGCCTTCGGCTACTACGACTCCAACATCTTCGACGGCAGCGCCGCCAACCTGCGCAGCGCCGGCCAGGTCGGGTCGGGCTTCTCGGGGCTCCTCACCGACTGAGGACCCGTCCGAACGACCGAGCCGAGCCGGTATGCCGTGGTGCGCCACGGCATACCGGCTCGTCTGCACCCGGCCAGTAGGGTGTGCGCCATGCGACGACGCGCTCTGCTGGCCGGTGCGGCCGCCGCCACCATCGGGATCCTCACCGCCTGCTCCGGGGGAGCCGAGCCCGAGGCCAAGGCGGACCCCAAGGCTGCGCTCGCCGCCGCCAAGTCCGCCTTCGACGCAGCGAAGTTCGTCGGGCTCACCCTGTCGAGCAAGGACGTGCCCAAGACCGAGAACGGCGTCACCGGCGCACTCGGCACCGGCGAGATCAGCGCCACCGAGCCCAAGTTCAAGGGCACCGTCACCGCGACGATCAAGGGCGTGAGCGGGTCGGCCGACGTCATCACGATCGGTGACACGGCCTACATGAAGTTCTTCACGCCGGGCTACAACCCGACCGACCTCGCCGAGCTCGGCGCCCCCAACCCGTCGAACTTCTTCGACCCGGCCAAGGGCATCTCGCAGCTCCTCGTCGACACCGTCGACCCCAAGGAGGGCAAGAAGGTGCGCGACGGCGCGGCGGTGCTCCAGCAGTACACCGGCTCGCTGCCCGGCGCCCGCATCAAGGACCTGTTCAACCTCGGCGACGGCACGGCGACCTTCCAGGTGACCTACGGGATCGCCGAGGGCAACCGGCTCCAGCTCGCCGAGATGACCGGGCCGTTCTTCGCCGGCACCACGTCGGTGTTCACCCTGCGCCTGAAGAACTACGGGACCGCGGTTGAGATCACCCGCCCCTAGGAGCGCTCGTCCCAGGGCACTGCTCGCGACCGCCTCGGTCGCCGTGGCGCTCGCCGCGGCCGACACCTATGTCGTCGTGCTCGCGCTCACCGACATGATGTCGGGGGTCGGCATCGGCATCGACTCGCTCCAGCGCGCGACGCCGATCATCTCCGGCTTCCTCCTCGGCTACATCGCCGTCCTCCCGCTCATCGGCCGCCTCGCCGACCTCACCTCGCGCCAGCGGGTGCTGCTCGGCTGCCTCGCCGTCTTCGTCGTGGGCTCGGCCGTCACGGCGCTCGCGGTCGAGCTGCCGGTCCTCGTCGCCGGCCGGGTCATCCAGGGCGTCGGCGGCGGTGGTCTCGTCCCCGCGACCCTCGCGATCGTCGCGCAGCTCTGGGACCGCGACCGCCGCGGCACCCCGCTCGGCGTCGTCGGCGCGGTGCAGGAGCTCGGCTCCGTGCTGGGTCCCGTGCTCGGCGCGGCGGTGCTCGCCGTCGCCGACTGGCGTGCGATCTTCTGGCTCAACGCGGTGCTCGGTGTGCTGCTCGCTGCCGCCGTGGTCGCCGTCGGCGGGGGTATGCCGTCCCGCCCCCGAGCGCTCCCCGTCGCCGTCACGCTCGTCGCGGCGGTGGCCGGGTGGCTGGCGCTGGCCGCACCCGAGGCGCTCGTGACGTCGGTGTCGCTCGGGGTGCCCTTCGTGCCGTTCGGCGACGCGACCTCGCGGCTGGCGACGCCGATCGGGGTGGTCGCGCTGCTGCTCGTGGTCGCCGCCGTGGCCCTGTGGGTGCGCGGCGCCTGGCCGGTGCTGCGACGGGCCGACCTGCTCGGCGCGCTGCTGCTCGGCGGGACGCTCGGGTGCGTCGTCCTCACCTTCGCCGCGGCCGACCCCGAGAAGGAGATCGTCGGGCCGCTCGGGTTCGCGCTCCTGCCGTTCGGTGCCGTCCTCGCCGCGCTCTACCTGCTGCACCACCGACGCGCGGACCAGCCGCTCGTCCCCCGTGGGGTGGTCGTCGGACGCACCCGCTGGTCGCTCCTCGTCTCCCTCTGTGTCGGCGTCGCGCTCGTCGCGGTCATCGTCGACGTCCCGCTGCTCGCGCGCTTGGTCCACACCGAGAGCGAGACCGTCGCGGCGTTCGTCCTCGTCAGGTTCCTCGTCGCCGTCCCGGTCGGCGCGCTCTTGGGCGGGTGGTCGCTGCGCCGGCTCGGTGACGGCCTCGTGAGCGGCACCGGTCTGGCGCTGGCCGCGGCCGGGCTCGTCGTCATGTCGACCTGGGGCCGTGGCTCGCTCGACCAGTGGTCCTCGACCGTCGTGCTGGCGCTCGTCGGTCTCGGCATCGGCCTCGCACTCGCGCCCGTCAACAACGCCGCCCTCGCCGACTCACCCGAGGACGCCCACGGCACGGCCAGCGCGCTCGTCGTCGTCGCCCGGATGATCGGCATGGTCGTCGGCCTCGCGCTACTGACCGCGATCGGGCTGCACGAGTACTACGCCACCGTCGCCGCGCTGCCCGACCAGACCGACGGCCAGGCCCTGCTCGACGCCGCGGTGGTGCAGGTCGAGTGGGTCTTCCGCGGGGCGGCCGTGGCCGCCGGGGTCGGTGCCCTTGCCTCGGTCTCCCTCGGGCTCACCCGGCGCCACGAGCTGCGCTGACCCTCGCGGCGCCCAGCCCGTGAGGGCGAGCCGGAGACCGGTGGCGAGCACGGTGCAGACGCCGAACATCACGAGGAAGCCCAGTGCCGTGCGCACCGTGAACGGGTCGTCGGAGACCACCGTGAGCCAGCCGACCATGGCCATCCAGCCGATGACGACGAGCGCACCCAGGGCGCGGACCCATCGCCGGGCCGAGGCGACGAGGGCCAACCCGAGGACGCCCGGCAGCAGGAGGCTGCCGGGTCCGAAGAAGAGCAGCACGGCAGGCAGGACGACGACCTTCCACCAGCGGGACCGGCGCCGGAGCCTGAGGTCGTAGGCGACGGCGAGCACCAGCCCGGCGACGGCGAAGAGCCCAAGGACGAAACCCGTTCCCTCCCAGGAGAACTGGGGTTCCTCGGTGAGGAGGTGCATGAAGCCGCGGGCCACGGCGCCGGTGAGCAGCCCGAGCCCGAGTCCCGCGCCGAGGTGGCGGAGGAGTCTCACCACGACACCGTGAGGCAGGCGAGGCGGGGGCCGGCGCCGCCGGTCTGCGGGTTGGTCGGGAGCGCGTGGATGACGACCGAGCGGTTGCCCGGCTGCGGGACGAACGGGACGCTCGCCGTGCCCGTCCCCGCGCCGTCGGCCACGGTGAAGTCGAGCCAGACCTCGGTGCGGTCGCTGACGCCCGCCACCGGCGTCTGGCCGTGGACGTGCGAGTTGTAGTGCGGCCCGGCCGCAGCGCCGTCACCGGCGATGCACGGGCCGTCGTGCAGGTGGGCGCCGAACGTCTGCCCCGACACGGAGGGGTCGATCCCCTTGACGGTGAGGAGCGCGTGGCTGCCCTTGGCCGACTCGACGATCTGGACGCGGGCCGAGGCACCGTCGAAGGGTCCGGGCGTGCCGAGCACGAAGTCACTGAGGGGGCCGCTGGTGCGCAGGAACGGTCCAAGTGCCAGCGCGGGGGTGGCGGTGAGGAGGACGATGGCGGTGGCGCCGACGGCTGTGCGAAGCGGTGAGGTGGTGAGCATCGGGATGTCCCTTCTTCGAGGTCGACGAGGTGCCGACACCGATGCAGACGTGCCTGTCACGCCGTCGGGTGACACGGCAGGACGCCCGAAAGAAGTCCGTCCGGGACGTCACCCGAAGCGCCCACCCCGGCCGTCTGTCAGGGCGATGGAGACCGTTGCCGAGATCGATCTCAAACCTCTCGACGTCGGGGGAGCGACCCCCGACGTCGTCGACCTGTTCGCGCAGGAGGCGGCCTCCCTTACGCGCCTGGCCCGGTTCTACCTCGACGACCGCACCGCTGCCGAGGACCTCGTCCAGGAGGCGTTCATCCGGCTCTCCCGCTCGGCCGGGCGGATCCGCCAACGTGGCAACGCGGCGGCATACCTGCGTTCGATCGTCATCAACCTCGCGCGCGACCACAACCGGCGCGGGCTCGTCTCGCTCCGGCACCGCCCCTCGGCACTGCCCGACGCGCCGTCCGCCGAGGAGGACGCCCACACCCGGGCCGAGCGGCAGGAGGTCATCGACGCGCTGCGGGCGTTGCCGCGGCGGCAACGGGACTGCGTGACGCTGCGCTACTACCTCGACCTGTCCATCCCCGACATCGCCGAGACGCTCGGACTGTCGGCCAACACCGTGAAGACCCATCTCCAGCGAGGCATGGCCAGCCTCGCCACGACCCTGGAGGGCACCCGATGACGCACCTCGAGGACAGGCTCACGAGTGCCCTGTCCGACTACCCCGTGGAACCCGCCCCCGACCTCTTCGAACGGGTCGTCGACGGCATCGCCGCCGACCGCGCCCGCCGACGGGCGGTGACCCGGTGGTCGGCCGTCGCCGTCGTCGTCGTCGTCCTGGCCGTCACGGCCGTCCTCACCCTCACGCCCCGAGTGAACGGAACCCTCGCCATGCCCTGGTGGATCCTCGAAGTCGCCACGAACCTCGCCCTCGTCGCCATCGCACTGTGGCTGGGTCCGTTCATCAAGAGGTTCGGGCGGGCCTACGCCGCCGACGTCTTCCACGACAACCCGCTCACCGGCAAGAGCTACATCGTGCTCACCGACATCGTCTACTACCTGATCTTCGCGGCCTACATCCTCTTCACCCTGCGCGTGGGGCCCGAGCCGACGTGGGCGCCGGCCCAGCCGATCACCGACGTCACGGCCGGCCAGGTGAAGTTCGAGCTCGAGCGGATCGGGGGCATCCTGCTCATCATCGGAATCCTGCACGGTCTCAACATCGTGCTCATGCCGGTGCTCGGCCGGCTCTTCTCGCTCAACCGCCGTCTGCCCGTGCCCTGACCCGCTCGCCGAGCGAGAACGCGCGGGTCACCCTAGGTTTGTCTGCATGGCCCCGACATCGCGCCTGCGCGCTGCCCGCACCCTCGCCCTCTCGACCGTCGCCGTCGTCGCCGCAGGTGGAGTCGCCCTCGCGGGCGGCCCGGCCAGCGCCGGCGTCCCGACGACGATGACCCCGATCGGCGGTGGCTACACGCTCGCCACGCTGCAGGGCTTCGCCCGCGCCGCCGCCGACGGTGCGAGCGGCCCGACCGTCGACATCGTCGTCATCCCCTCGTCCTACGGTGACGCCCCCGAGGACCGCGAGGAGAACCTCGCCCTCGCCCAGGAGCGGACCGACCAGGTCGACGCGGCCTGCGACGCGGTCGTGCCGGCACCGTTCACGGGCTGCACGGCGGTCCTGGCGCCGCTGCTCAACCGCGCCGATGCCGAGGACCCCGCGAACTCGGCCATGGTGACGACGCAGACCGACGGGTTCTTCATCCTCGGCGGCGACCAGGGCCTGGCGATGTCGATCCTCGCCGACACCCCGGCCGAGGACCGGATGGAGGCCGCGTTCGCCCGCGGCGCTGCCGTCGGTGGCACGAGCGCGGGCGCCGCGGTCGAGTCGCGCTCGATGATCAACGGCTACGTCGGTGACCTCGGCGCCTCGGACGGCCTCAAGCGGGGCAGTTCGCTCATGTGGTGGGGCGACGACTCCGACCGGGAGCGCGGGCTGCGGTTCGGCTCGGAGCGGGCGATCTACGACCAGCACTTCTACCAGCGCGGGCGCTTCGGCCGGCTGCTCTCGACCCTGGCCACCTCCGACGAGCACTTCGGCGGGAGGAGCAAGGTCGGTGTCGGCGTCGACTACGCCACCGGGGTCGTCAACACCTCGGACCGGCGCCTCTCGGGCGTGTTCGGGGCGACCTCGACCGCGGTGCTCGACCTCGAGACCCTCCGCTCGCCGGTCCGCTGGGTGGGCGAGGACGACGTGCTGTCCACGCGCAACGTCGTCACCCACCTCCTCACCCCCGACGCGCCCCGCGCGGCCACGACCTACGACCTCGCAACCCGCCGGCTGACCCTGGGCCGGTCGCAGGTCAAGGGGCCGCGCGCCGGCCACTGGCAGGCGCCGACGGCGAGCCGCGCCGCGGGCACCGTCTACCTCGGTGGCGACGTCGTCAACGGCGACTCGACCCAGGTGGTCGAGCAGTTCGTCGCCGAGGCCAGGGCAGCGACCCGCACCCCGGCCACGGCACGCATCGTCGTCATCTCGCTCGACGCGTCCGAGAGCGCGGCGGCCAAGGACTACGCGGCGGCCCTCACCGGGGCCGGCTGGCCGGGAACGGTGCAGCACACGGCATACGGCGTGGGGACGCCGGCCGACACCACGGGAGCGACGGCTGTCGTGGTCATCGGCGAGGACCCGACGAAGCTCGCCGCCGCGGTCGCCGACCGGTCCTTCTCGCGCTACCTCACCAAGGCCGTGACGACCGCCCCGGTGGTGCTCGCCGACCGGCACGCGGCCGGCGTCCTTGGTCAGTGGTGGTCCTCGAAGGCCGACCCGACCGGCTCGAACTACGAGGACGAGGCGATCGCCAACTTCCGCAGCGGTGACGGTCAGTGGAAGCGCGGGCTCGGTGTCGTCGACGGCAACGTCGTCCCGTCGCTCACCTACGACTACCGCTGGGGCAAGCTCTTCGACATCGGTCAGCGCGACGACCACACCCTGGCGGTCGGCATCGGCGAGGACACCGCGATCCGGCTCGGCGCGCGTCGCACCGCCACCGTCGTCGGTCCGGGCTCGGCCGTCGTCCTCGACCCGACCCAGGCCCGCTGGTGGACCGGCCCCAACGGTGCGATCGGCGCCGCCAACGTCCTGCTCAACACCTACGGCGACGGCGAGCGGCTCAGCGCTGGTCGATGAGCTCGATGAGGGCGTCGGCGACGGTGTCGGTGGCCTCGAGGGTGAGCATGTGCCCCTTGCCGGGCAGCACGGTGAGTCGTGAGCCCGGTATGCCGTCGTGCAGGTTGCGTGCCCAGCGCACCGGCGTGAGCCGGTCCTCGGTGCCGACGAGCACGTGCGTGGGGACGTCGGCGAGCTCGGCCATGGCCTCGGTCTCGTCGTGGTCGCGGATCGAGGCGAAGTAGCGTCCGGTCGTCGCGAGCGAGGTACGCCCCATGGTGCGGGTCGCGTCACGGACCCCGGCAGCAGGGGCGTCCTCGCCGAAGTTGAGCCTGCGGAGCACCGAGCCCGGCACGAACACCCCGGTGCGCAGCAACGGAACTCGCGCGGCGACGGCCATCGCGAGGGCCTCCCCACGAACCTCGCGGCGCCCCTCCACGGTGGCCGTGGTGGAGAGGAGGGCGACCCCGCGCACCCGCTCGCGGACGGCCTCGGTGTGCCGGCCGGCATACGCGAGGAGGGTCATGCCGCCCATGGAGTGGCCGCCGAGGACCAGCGGTCCGGTCGGGGCGGTGGCGTCGATGACGGCCGCGAGGTCGTCGGCCAGCGCCTTGATCGACTGCTCCCGGACCGAGCCCCAGGAGGACCGTCCGTGTCCGCGCTGGTCGTAGGTGACGACGCGAACTGCCCTGTGCGACTGGACCTCTCGCACGACCGGCTCCCAGCTCGACCGCGTGAGCGTCCAGCCGTGGGCGAGCACGAGCGTGGGGGCGTCGGGAGCCGGGGTCGTGCCCGGGACGAACTCGGTGGCGGCGAGGGTCGCGCCGTGGGGCGCGGGGATGCTCAGCGTGCGCTCGGTGGTGGCGCTCACGCGTCGGCCACCTGGATGACGACGGGGGCGTGGTCGCTCGCGCCCTGCCCCTTGCGCTCCTCGCGGTCGATGGCGGCGCCCTGGACGCGCCGGGCCAGCGGGTCGGAGGCGAGGATGAAGTCGATCCGCATGCCACGCCGCTTCGGGAACGCGAGTCGCTGGTAGTCCCAGTAGGTGAAGTCGCCGGGCTCGGTGTGAGGGCGGACGACGTCCGTGACCCCCGCGTCGAGGACGGACTGGAAGGCAGCACGCTCCGGCGGGCTCACGTGGCTCTTGTCGAGGTAGTACTCCATCGACCAGACGTCCTCGTCCTGCGGCGCGATGTTCCAGTCGCCCATGAGCGCGAACGGTGCACCGGTCGCGGCCCAGGCGGACGTCTGCGCGCGCAGGGTGTCGAGCCACGCGAGCTTGTACTGCATGTGCGGGTCGGTGATGTGCCGCCCGTTGGGGACGTAGAGCGACCAGAGACGGATGCCGTTGCACGTGGCCCCGATGGCCCGAGCCTCCTCGACGGCGGGCTCACCCCACTGCGGCAGGTCGGGGAAGCCGCGGCTCACGTCCTCGAGACCCACCCGGGAGACGATCGCGACGCCGTTCCACTGGTTGAGGCCGTGGTGCGCGACGGCATACCCGAGGTCCTCGAAGCGCTGGTGCGGGAACTGGTCCTCGCGGCACTTCGTCTCCTGAATCGCGAGGACGTCGACGTCGGTGCGTTGCAGCCAGGCCTCGACGCGGTCGATGCGGGAGCGGATGGAGTTGACGTTCCAGGTGGCGATGCGCACCCGGTCACACTAGGTGGTCCCTGGCCCAGAGGGCCGCACTCGTCCGGTCGGCGACCCCCAGCTCGCGGAAGACCTTGCCCAGGTGGGCCTTGACGGTGCGCTCGCTGATGCCGAGGGCGCGGGCGATCTGCTTGTTGGCGAGCCCGTCCGCGACGAGCCGCAGCACCTGCTCCTCCCGCGCGCTCAGGCCGTCGCCGGTGCGCTGGCCCCGCGTGGGGAGCAGGACCTGGGCGACCCGCGGGTCGAGCGGGGCCTGGCCGGCGGCCGCTGCGCGCACGGCGGCGAGCAGGGTGGCCGGCTCGCCGTCCTTGAGCTGGTAGCCGACGGCACCGGCGTCGAGCGCGGCGGTGACGCGGGCCCGGTCCGAGAACGACGTGAGCACGACGACCCGCGACTCGGGCAGCTCCTCGAGCACGGCGGCCGTCGCAGCGACACCGTCCATGCCCGGCATCGAGAGGTCCATGAGGACGACCTCGGGACGCAGCTCGGTGGCGAGCGAGACGGCGTCGGCCCCGTCGGCCGCCTGCCCGACGACGGAGATGTCCCCGCTCGCCTCGAGCAGGGTGGTGAGGCCCGCGCGGACCATCGCATGGTCGTCGACGACGAGCACTCGGATCACGAAGCAGCTCCTTGGTCGGGAAGTCGCAGGCGCCAGCGTGTGCCGTGGCCGGGTGCAGTCTGCAGGGCGAGCTCGGCGCCCGCGTCGGAGGCCAGGTCGGCGAGGACCTTCATGCCGAAGTGTCCCGGTGGGGGGTCGGCGACGACGGCGGGGTCGAAGCCGGGGCCGTCGTCCGCGACGAGCAGGGTGACGCCGTCGTCCTCACGCGACAGGCGGAGCAGGACGTGGCAGGGGGCGGCGTGCGTCGCGGCGTTGCGCAGGCACTCCTGGGCGATCCGGTGGATGAGCCGCTGCTCGTCCTCGGGGAGGCTGACGCCCGGGTCGACGTCGAGCTCGACGTCGACGTCGCGGCCGTGGGTCGTCGCGGCGACGTCCGACAGGACGGTCGTCGGGTCGGCGCCGGAGAGGCTCTCGGGATAGATCTCGACGAGCAGCGAGCGCAGCGCCCGGGCGTTGCCGCGTGTCGCGACGGCCAGGCGGTCGAGGGTCGCGGCGAGCTCGGTGTCGCCACGCTGGGCGGCCTGCTCGGCCGCGCCCGAGGCCGCGAACGACGACGCGACGAGCTCCTGCACCGGGCCGTCGTGGAGGGTGCCGGCGATCCGGCGGCGTTCGGCGTCCGAGGCCTCGAGCGAGCGTTCGAGGGTGCGCTCGCGGTGACGGGTGACCTCGCGCAGCCGCCCGAGCAGCCGCGACAGCACCGGTGCCATGAGGACGACGAGCAGCAGCAGGCTGCTCAGGGTGACGCCGACGAACCCGCGTCGCAGCTCGGCGGCCCGCTCGCTCACGACGTCGTATGCCGTGTAGGTCTCGAAGAGCATCTCGCGCCCGGAGGGTGTCCAGACCGGGCGGTAGACCTCGAGGAGGCGGCCACCGGTCTCGAACTCGTTCTCGGTTTCGTCGAGCTGCGACACCTCCGCGATGGTGCGGGGGTCGGCGAGCGCGTTCCTCTGGTCCTCCGACAGCGGGAACGTCCGGCCGATGAGGTGGGCCTCGTCGGCGTAGACGATCGTGCCGCCCGGCGACCAGATCTTGACCCGGACGATCTCGTCGCCGATGACGACGTCGCGCACGACCTTGTCGAGATTCGTGGAGGCGCCGTCGACCCCGTCGAGCAGGTCGTCGGTGAGCAGGGGCGTGATGACGGCGTCCGCGATGAGGTCGGCAGCAGCGGCGGCGTCGTTGACGGCCTCCCGCTCGGCGAGGCGGCCCGCCGCGAACGTCGCGAGCCCGGCGACGACGACGAGGACGAGCGCGAGGGCGGCGACCATCTGGGTGAGGACCCGGCGAGGCGTGACCGCGGGGGAGAGGTCGGTGCGGGTGCCCGGTGTGGAGACGAGGGTCCAGCCGGGTCCGCCGGGATCGGTGCGGGGGCGCGGCGGGGCCGCCGCGGCGGGTGCCACGGCGGCCGGGTCGGGTGCGATCGCCACTCAGTCATCGCCTCCGTGGCCACCGTGGTCGTCAGGTCGGGTGTCGTCCGACCCGCCCGAGCGACCGGAGTGCCCGGAGCCGGAGCCGCTCGATCCCGAGCCGCTGGAGCCCGAGCGGCTCGAGTCGTCCGAGCTCGTCGTGGTGCGGCGGTCGTCGCCGGGCTCGGTGCGCTGGTCGCGCGGGGTGTCGCCGCCGTGGTCGTCCGCGGTCGTGTCGTCGTGGTGACGGCTGGTCGACCCCGAGGAGCCGGACGAGCCGGAGCCGGACGAGCCGGAGCCCGAGCTGGAGCCGGAGCGGTGCGGCCGGCGGTCGTCGCCGGGCTCGGTGCGCTGGTCGCGCGGCGTGCGGCCACCGTGGTCGTCGCTGGCCGACGGGCTGGGGCTCGACGAGATCGAGGGTGAGGGGGTCGAGGCCATGCGGACGACCTGGCCACTGGCCGGGACCCGCACCGGGACCGCCTCCGAGAACGAGGCGTTGGCCCACAGGCCGATGACTGCGGGGCAGACCGCGACGGTCATCCCTGCCAGAACCATTCCCATGCGCTTCATGATGTCTCCTTGGTCGAGAGGATGTGAGGTGATCAGCGTCGGCCGCACCCATGGACCCGCACCATTGGGCGATGGTCGTAGTACCTCGTGAGGTGGGCGGACGGCATACGACGAGGGGAGTGCGGCATACGGTGGGCGCATGACCACCGCACTCGTCACGGGAGCCACGGCCGGGATCGGCCGCGAGTTCGCCCTCCAGCTCGCTGCCCGCGGCGACGACGTCGTCCTCGTCGCCCGCGACGTGCCCAGGCTCGAGGCTCTCGCCGCCGAGCTGCGGGCCGCGCACGGCGTGCAGGTCGAGGTGCTGCCCGCCGACCTCTCCGACCGCGCCCAGCTCGACCGGGTGGCCCAGCGGCTGGCCTCGACCGACGCGCCGGTCGACGTGCTCGTCAACAACGCCGGGTTCTCGCTCAAGGGGTCCTTCCTCGACAACGACGTCGCCGCAGAGGAGGGCCTGTTCGACGTGCTGTCGAGGGCGGTGCTCGTGCTCTCGCACGCCGCGGGTCGCGCGATGCGCGCGCGGGGCCGGGGTGCCATCGTCAACGTCTCGTCGGTCGCGTCGTTCCTCACGTCGGGCACCTACTCCGCGAACAAGTCCTTCGTCACCGTGTTCAGTGAAGGCCTCGCGGCCGAGCTCGCGGGCACCGGGGTCACGGTGACCGCGCTGTGCCCGGGGTTCACGCACACCGAGTTCCACCAGCGGGCCGACCTCGACATGTCGTCGATGCCCGAGTTCCTGTGGCTCGACGCGCCCCGGCTCGTGCGCGACGCGCTCGCCGACGTCGACAAGGGCAAGGTCGTCTCGGTGCCGGGCCGGCAGTACAAGGCGATCGTCACCGCGTTGCGCGTGCTCCCGCGTCCCCTCGTGCGCTCGCGCTCGCGGCGGGCGCACCGCCCGTCCTCGCACTGAGCCACGGTCACGCGCCAGGCGGTCAGCGGGCTGCCGGTCCCCAGTCGACGTGGTTCTCCTCCTGGCTGGGGCTGTCCACGAGCGTGCGCACGTTCGTCCCGTCGGTGTCCATGACACACAGGCCCGAGTTCGTGCCCCGCCCCCCACGAAGGACGCAGCCGAAGACGATCCGGCGCCCGTCGGGGGAGGCCTTGGGTTTGAAGCCGCCCCGGTCGGTGGTCCCGGCGAACAGCACGCTCGCCCGTCCGGACCCGTCCGCCGCCACGCGTTCGACCTGGTCGTTCGCGACGGTGTCCGTGATGCCGGACCAGACGTTGTAGAGCACCGACCTGCCGTCAGCGGACCAGTCAGCGTGCTCGGCCCACCTCCCGGCTGCGGGCAGTGCGCGTTCGCCGCCGGTCGCGAGGTCGCGCACCATGACCGAGGTCGTGAGCTTCTGGCCTGCCTGCGTGACCCGGACGAAGAGGACCGAGGTGCCGTCCGGAGAGACCTTTGGCTCCAAGTCCCACGTGTCGGGGTTGCCGAGGCGCTGCTGCTGCGAGCCGTCGGCCCTCATCCGCCAGAGCGTGGTCCGGTAGCCACTCCCCGTGACGACCGGGCTGTGGACGTAGACCAGGGCGGAGCCGTCGGGCGTCCACGCGGGCGACCCGTGCTCCCCCGGCCCGGACGTGAGGATCCTGACGTCGCTGCCGTCGGGCGCCATGGTGGCGACCTGCCACGAGCCGTCCGCGAGGCCGACCGTGTAGGCGATCCGGTCACCGCTCGGCGACCACTCGGGGTAGGCGGACTCGCCCTGGGTCAGCTGCACCTCGTCGCTGCCGTCCGGGTCGATGGCGTAGAGGGCGACGACCTGGCCGTAGCCGTCGTCGACCCGGGTGATCCGGCCGAAGACGATGCGGCCGTCGGGGTCGGGACGGGCCGCGGTCGGCGTCCGCGTCGGCTCCGCCGCCGTGTCGCCGTCCCCGGAGGAGCAGCCGGCGAGGGCGAGGGTGAGGACCGCGCCGAGGCAGGTCGTACGTCCGGCACGTCGTCCTCGCATGAGCGTCCTCCCGTCGGGACGAGAAGGTGACTCCTTGAACGGTAGCGACGGCACGGCATACAGGGAATGGCACGGCGACCCCGCCGAGACCCACCGGTCGAGCCAGTCCTTCGCGCCGAGGGTGGGTAGCCTCGGGGCCGTGACTGACATCGCTGCCGACCGCGCCCGCCTGCTCGAGATCATCAAGGACAAGGCCATCGTCCACGGCCGCGTCACGCTGTCGTCGGGCAAGGAGGCCGACTACTACGTCGACCTGCGCCGCATCACCCTCGACGGTGAGGCGAGCCCGCTCGTCGGCCGGGTCATGCGCGACCTCGCTGCCGACCTCGAGTTCGACGCCGTCGGCGGGCTGACCCTGGGCGCCGACCCGGTGGCGACCTCGATGCTCCACGCGGCTGCCGCTGCGGGGGAGCGCCTCGACGCCTTCGTCGTCCGCAAGGCCGGCAAGGCGCACGGCCTCCAGCAGCGGATCGAGGGACCGTCGATCGAGGGTCGTCGCGTGCTCATCGTCGAGGACACGTCGACGACGGGCGCTTCGCCGCTCGACGCCGCGAAGGCCGCCCAGGAGGCCGGGGCCACCGTCGTCGGTGTCGCGACCATCGCCGACCGCGCCACGGGTGCCGCCCAGGTCTTCGCCGGCGCCGGTCTGGGCTACCGGCACGCCTTCGGGCTCGAGGACCTCGGCCTGGCGTGACCCGCACGGTCGTGCCCCTGCGGATCCCGGGGCTCGCGGCAGGCAGGCCCTAGGATCGCGAGCGAGACGCCACCAACAGGGGAGTTCACATGATCACCGCCATCATCATTCTCGTCGTCGTGCTGCTGCTCGTCGGCATCGTCGTCGGGATGTACAACGGCCTCATCAAGCTGCGCAACCTCGTGCAGGAGGCCTGGCGCCAGATCGACGTCGAGCTCACGCGGCGCCACGACCTCATCGGCAACCTCGTCGAGACCGTCAAGGGCTACGCCGCCCACGAGCGCGGCACCCTCGAGGACGTCATCAAGGCGCGCTCCGCCGCGATGGCCCCGAACCAGTCGCCCGGCCAGCAGGCCGAGAGCGAGAACATGCTGAGCCAGGCGCTCGGTCGCCTCCTCGCCATCGCCGAGGCCTACCCCGACCTCAAGGCGAACCAGAACTTCATGGCGCTCCAGCAGGAGCTCACCTCCACCGAGGACCGGATCGCCTCGTCGCGCCGCTACTACAACGCGACCGTGCGTGACCTCAACACCAAGGTCGAGACCGTCCCCACGAACTTCATCGCCGGCATGTTCGGCATCAAGACGGCCGAGTACTTCGAGGCCGTCGGCGAGCAGCGCGAGGCCCCGAAGGTCGACTTCGGCCAGCGCGACGCGACGATCCCGCCGCCCAGTGGCTACGCGCCCGCTGCGCCGAGCGCCGCGACGCCGCCGAGCCCGCAGTCGCCCGCGCAGACCCCGGCCGCCCCGGCCGGACCGGCTGGTGCCCCGCCGGCCGTCCCCGCGGACCAGACGCAGCCCATCGACCCGTCGGCCCCGGGCGACACCCCGCCTCCGCCGGCGCCTCCCGCACCGCGCGTCTGAGGGCATCGAGTGTCACTCGTCGCCGGCACCCGGGTGAGCGCTGCCTCCCCGTGGGTGGCCGAGGTGTGGGTCGACCCGCAGTGGTACGAGTGCCAGAGCAGCCCCGACCGCCTGCCCGCCTTCGGCCCGCCCACGGTGGTGCGGCTGCAGGGCAGCCAGGTGCTCATCGGCCGGCACAGCGAGGTCAAGGCCGTGGCCCCGCAGATCGACTGCGAGGGTGATGCGGGTGTGAGCCGTCGACACGCACAGCTCACCCGTCACGGTCTCGGCTGGGTCGTCGAGGACCTCGGGTCGGCCAACGGCACGTACGTCTCGTCGACGATCGGCGAGATCCCGGACGACCCGATCGCTGCCGGGCACAGTGTGGAGTCGGGTCACGTCCTCTACCTCGGGTCCTGGACCCGGATCGTCCTCAAGCGGGAGGCCCCCCTCAGCTGAGGTGGGCGGGGCGTCAGGTCGCCCGGGCGTCGACCCAGAACTCGTCGTCGGGGACCCAGTCGTCGGGGACGTAGCGTCCGTCGGCGGGGTCGTACGGGGGTTCGAGGTCGTCGAGCCGGTGGGGTGACCAGCCGTGTCCGAGGATGGGTGGGGCGGTCGAGTCGTAGGTGTGTCCGGTCGGTGTCGTGATGCGTATGGCGTGTGGCCCGGTGTCGGCGAGCCCGTCGCCGTCGAGTCCGGTGTCGTCGAGGCCGGTGGAGGTGACGCGCAGGTGCCAGCCGGGCTCCTCCTTGACGAGGTTGTGGCGCTGGCACATCCCGGCGCCGTTGACGCCGGACGTCGCGCCGCCATCGGCGGCGCGCACCACGTGGTCGGACTGGACCGCGGGGGCGTCGCACCAGGGGATGCGGCAGGTCGGGTCGCGCAGCTCGAGGAAGCGGCGCAGCCCGCCGTGGAACCTACGGCGTTGCGAGTCCAGCGCCACGAGGTCGCGTCCGGTGGGGTCGGTGAACAGCCGCCGCAGCCACACGAACGCGTCCGGGTCAGCCAGACCGTCGGCGACCGCGGCTCGGGCCTGCGCGCCCGGGACCGGTCCCCACCCCGGGATGGTGGCGCAGTCGTCCGCCGGTGCGGCGCCACCAAAGGCAGCGGGCAGCAGGACCCGGTCGGTCATGACGAGCGATACCTCGACCGGTTGCGGCTGACCCGGTGCCCGGCCCGACAGCAGCTCGAGGGCGCGGTCGGCCAGCCAGGCGCCCCTGCCGCGCACGTCGGCCCGGGCCGCGGCCGCGGCGGCCTCCCACTGGTCGGCCGGCAGGTCCGGGTCGATGACGTGCCGGCGCCCCTCCTCACGGGTCAGGGCCAGGTGGGCGCCGATGACGTCCTTCATCGGGCCCAGGACCGACAGCCACGCCATCCCGTCCGCCGCGGGTCGCACACTGACCCGACGGGACGCGACCGCCCGGCGGTGCCGCTGCGCCAACGACTCCGCGTCCAGCGCGGCACCCGCGCGTCGCGCGGCGGCTGCCAACGCCGTGTCACCCAGCGTGCCGATCACGCCCGCCAGGCGCCGGTCGACCTCGCCGCGGTGCTCCAGCGACAGGCACGCGGTCTCCCGGACCACGATCGTGGCGCGCCGTTCACTGATCTCCCCACGCGTCAACGCCGCCATCGTGCAGGGCAGCTCGTCCACGAGCGCCCGTGCGACCCCGACGTGCTGGTCCGCGAGGGTCGGCGAACACCGCCGCGCCAACGCCAAGTCGGCGCGCACGCTGCGCGAGTCCTCACCCAGCGCCTCACGGTCCACCACCGCCGCGGCCGTCAACCGTGCCTGCGCCGCCGCCGCGGCACCCTTCAACGCCTCCAGTGCGGCCACCGCCGCGACCCGCTGCGCCTGGGTCAACCCCTCCGCCGACACCTCCGCGAGCGCCGACACCACAGCACGAACCCGGCCCTCAGGCCCGCTCGGTGCTGGTGTCCCCTCCATGAAACAACCCTAGGACCGAGCACTGACAGCCACCCGAGTTCGACTGTGGCACACCGGGTTTGCGTCAGCACGTGACGCAAACGACCACGAGGCTCGGCAGGCGGACACAGCCGGGTGACGCCGCCACGACTACACCCCGCAAGCGTGCACCTCGCAGCAGAACAGAAGCCGGGCCACGTGCACGAAACCCACTTCGGGCGGCAAAGGTGAGGCCCGCGCGCCGAGACCCGCGCCACAATGGGCCATGAGCACACCAGCCCTCGACACCTTCTCGCTCGCCGGCCGCACGGCCCTCGTCACCGGCGGCTACCGCGGGCTCGGCCTCGCGTTCGCCCGGGCGCTCGCCGAGGCCGGGGCCGACGTCGTCATCGGCGCCCGCGACGAGGAGGCCTCCGTCGCGGCGGCCGCGGAGCTGGCCGAGACCACAGGCCGCACCGTCGTCGGCGTCGGGCTCGACGTCACCGACCGGGCGAGCGCGCAGCGGGTCGTCGCGACGGCGATCGAGGCCACCGGACGCCTCGACGTCCTCGTCAACAACGCCGGGGCCTGCGTGCACCGCCCGGCCCTCGAGGTGACCGACGACGAGTGGGACCTCGTGTTCGACACCAACGTCCGGGGCCTGTGGATCATGAGTCAGGTCGCCGGCCGGCACTTCGCCGACCAGCGCAGCGGGGTCATCGTCAACATCGGCTCCATCTCGGGACTCATCGTCAACAGGCCCCAGTGGCAACCGGCATACAACGCCTCGAAGGCGGCCGTGCACCAGCTGACGAAGTCCCTCGCCGCCGAGTGGGCACCGCTCGGGATCCGGGTCAACGCGGTCGCGCCCGGCTACGTCAAGACCGAGATGGCACCCGTCGACGACCCGGCGTTCAAGCCCCGGTGGATCGACGACGCCCCGATGCAGCGCTACGCGCTCCCCGAGGAGATCGCGCCGACCGTCGTCTACCTCGCCTCCGACGCGTCGAGCTTCGTCACGGGGTCGGTCGTCGTCATCGACGGTGGCTACACGACGTTCTGACCTGCGGCCGTCACCCGTTCTCGGCAGGGAGGACCATCGCGTAGACGTCCCACGGGCGTGAGTCCTCGGGGTGGTCGCGCCGGGTCCGGCCGCGGTAGCTCTTGAGGATCTCCTCCATCTGCCCCTTGACCTCCTCGAGCTCGGCGTCGGTGACCCAGAGCCGCGATCGCGAGGTCATGCCCGTCTCGCGGCCGGACTCGAGCGACTCCGCCAGCCGGTCGAGCCCCGCGTCCATCCCGACGAACCACTTCGCCAGCGACGACCGGCTGAGGTCACGACCCGCGGCCCGGTGCGCCTCGGGCAGGATCGAGATCGACGAGGCGGTCGAGCGCCACGGCCGTTCGCGCCCGTCACCGGAGGACGAGTCGCGCTCGACGACGCCCCACTTCTCGAGCGCGCGCAGGTGGTAGCTCGTCGCCGACGGGGTGAGTTCCACGAGCCTGGCCGCCTCGGTGGCCGTGAGGACCTCGCCGGAGTAGAGCTCGGTGATGAGCCGCTGCCGTGCCGGGTGGGCCAGGGCCCGCAGTGCGAGCGGGTCGGTGATCCGCAGCTCGTCGGGTCGCTTCGTCGCCATGACGCCAACCCTAGTCTTGACCGACCAAAGTGTGAAGCGTTACCTTCACAAGTATGAAGCAACTACTTCACGAGTATGCCGGGGTGTTGGCCGTGCGTCAGGCTCGCCTCGTCCTCGGGGCCAGCGTGCTGTCGACGGTGGGCGACGTCATGGCGATGGTCGCGCTCATGCTCCAGCTGCACGACGGCGGCCACGGGCCCTATGCCGTCATGGCGCTGCTCATCTGCTTCGCCGTGCCGATCGTCGTCACCATGGGCCTCGCCGGCTCCGTCGCCGACCAGCACGACCCCCGTCGGGTTCTCGTCCTCTCGCTCACCGTGCAGGCGCTCGGCGCGGTGGGCCTGGTCCTTGCGCCCGACCTCGCGTGGACCTGTGTGGCGGTGGTCGTCATGCAGACCGGCTTCGCGTTCGCCAACCCCGTCTGGACCTCCGTGATGCCGCTCCTCGTGGGGGAGTCGCTCTCCGGGACGTTCGTCTCGCTCGCCCAGGGCATGAGGTCCCTCGCCTCACCCGTCGGGGCGGCGGCGGCCGGGATCCTCGTGCAGCACTGGGGAACCCAGCTCGTCCTCGGCGTCAACGCGGCGAGCGTCGTCGGCCTCGTCGGGGCTGCCCTGGCGCTGCGAGCCAGCCGACCCCCGTCCCCACGCAGCCGGACCGCAGTGCTGCCTCGCGAGGGCTACGTCGCCCTGCGCCGGGACCCCGTCCTCGCAGCGCTCGTGCTCGGGGTCGTCCCGATCATCCTCACCGTCGAGGCCGTCAACGCCGTCGAGGTCTTCCTCGTCCGCGGTGAGCTCGGCGCGACCCCCACCGGCTACGGCCTCGCCGAGGCGGTCAGCGGCGTCGGGCTCGTCCTCGGCTCCTTCGCGGCGGGCGCGGTCCGCTCCCGTGGCGCCCGAATCCGTGGCCTCCTCCTCGGCATCGCGGTCGTCCCGCTCCTCCAGGTCGGTCAGGGTCTCGCTCCCACCCTCAGCCTGTATGCCGTGTGCGCCTTCGCGATCGGCCTCGCCCTCGGCGTCGTCAACGCCCTCGTGTTCGCCCTGCTGCTGCGAGAGGTGGTCGAGCACGACCGGGGCAAGGTGCTCGCCCTCGTCAGCGGGCTGTCCCGCACCGCCACCATCGGCGCCCTCGCCATCGGCGGAGTCCTCGGGACCCAGGTCGGTGCGCGGACGGCATACGTCGTCTGTGGCTCGGTCGGCCTGCTCATCGCGGCGACAGCCGCTCTACGTGTCCGCGCGGGAGTCCACCGATCGGTGGACGGCCTGTCCATCCGGCAGTCGGTCCCCACCGGGAGCAGACAGGACCATGCTTGAGGCATGACAGCGATCAGCATCCGTGGACTCGTCAAGGCGTACGGCGCCAAGCGCGCCGTCGACGGCCTCGACCTCGACATCGAGACGGGGGAGGTCTTCGCGCTCCTCGGGCCCAACGGCGCCGGAAAGACGACCACCGTCGAGATCCTTGAGGGCTTCCGGACCGCCGACGCCGGTGAGGTCAGCGTCCTCGGCTCCGACCCGCACACGGCGAACCGCCTGTGGCGCAACCGGATCGGCATCGTCCTGCAGACTTCGTCCGGACTCGACCTGCTCACCCCGCGCGAGATCCTCGCGTCGACGGCGCACACCTACGCGAACCCGCGCAGCGTCGAAGAGGTCATCGCCGCGGTGGGCCTCCAGGAGAAGGCCGACGTGCGCATCGCCGGTCTGTCGGGTGGCCAGCGCCGCCGCCTCGACGTCGGGCTCGGCATCGTCGGACGCCCCGAGCTGCTCTTCCTCGACGAGCCGACGACCGGCTTCGACCCGCAGGCGCGGCGCGACTTCTGGGGCCTCATCCGCACCCTGGCCTCCGAGGGCACGACGATCCTGCTCACCACGCACTACCTCGACGAGGCCGAGCACCTCGCCGACCGTGTCGGCGTCATCGCCGGCGGCCGCCTCCTCGCGCTCGACACCCCCGCCAACCTCGGCGGACGCGCCTCCGAGGAGGCCACGGTGGCGTGGCTCGAGGACGGCGAACGACGCACCCTGCGCACCGCGACCCCCACCCTGGAGGTGAGCCGCCTCGCCGACCGGTTCGGGGGAGAGGTGCCCGAGCTCGTCGTGAGTCGGCCCTCGCTCGAGGACACCTACCTCACGCTCATCGCCCCCCACGTCACGCAGGACGACGAGGGCGCCCCTGCTGCCACCACGACACGGAAGGTCCCGGCATGAACGCCGTCGCCCTGGGCTTCGACCGCACGCTCCTCGAGCTCAAGATGTACTCGCGCGAGAAGGAGGCGGTCTTCTTCTCGTTCCTCTTCCCGATCATGATGCTCGCGCTCTTCTCGGTGATCTTCGGTGACTCGATGGGTGGCGACTCGCAGATGAGCGCCGCGGAGTACTTCCTGCCCGGCATGATCTCGGCCGGCATCCTGCTCACGTCCTTCCAGACGATGGCGATGTCGGTCGCAGCCGAGCGCGACGACGGCACCCTCAAGCGGCTGCGCAGCACCCCCATGCCGCCGGTGTCGTACTTCCTCGGCAAGGTCGGGCTCGTCGTGACCACCGCCCTGGCGCAGCAGGTCCTGCTCCTCGCCGTCGCGAAGTTCGCGTTCGGGGTCGACCTGCCCGACACGGCAGCACGCTGGCTGACCTTCGCCTGGGTCTTCGGGCTCGGTGCCTTCGCGGGGACGGTGCTCGGCACCGCCTACAGCTCGCTCGCGTCCGCCCGGACCGTCGGCGCCGTGGTCGTCGCGCCGATGCTCATCCTCCAGTTCATCTCCGGCGTCTACTTCTCGTTCACCGACATCCCCGAGTGGCTCAAGCAGGTCGCGTCGGTCTTCCCGCTCAAGTGGATCGCCCAGGGCATGCGCTCGGTCTTCTTCCCCGACGACCTCGCGTCGATGGAGATGGCCGGCGCGTGGGAGCACGGCCGCACCGCCATGGTCCTCGGCGTCTGGGCCGTCCTGGGACTCGTGCTCTGCGTGCTGACCTTCCGCTGGTTCAAGCGCGGCACGACATGATGGCACCGTGAACTCGGCCCCCGTCCCGCCCGCTGAGCTCTCGAGCGACGAGCTCGCGCAGATGTGGCGCGGTCAGGCGAAGTGGTGGCACGCCGGCTGCTACGCCCTGGTCGCGACGGCGATCGTCGTCTCCCTCATCCAGCCCGCGGGCCCGCACGGCCACCCGCCCACGGTCGCGCTCCTGCTGGGCATCGCCGTCGCCTACGCGGTGCTCGGTCGCCGGGCGATCCAGCGCGAGGGGACCGTGTATGCCGTCGCCTACCAGCTGTGTGCCTGGGCCTGCATCCTCACCGTCATCGTCATCGACCCCGAGTTCGAGGCGTGGCTGCTCTTCTTCTGCCTCTTCCCGCAGATCTGGGCGACCTTCGAGAAGGGGCCGGCACTCGTCGGGACGGGCCTGGCGCTGGCCGCGCTCTTCGCCGCGACGGTCGTGCCCGCCGACGACCCGGCGGGGGCCGCGCCCGGGGCGCTCGTCTCCGTCATCATCTCGTTCGTGCTCTCGGCCGCCCTCGGCCTCTTCATCCACCGGATCATCACCGAGGCCGAGAGCCGGGCCTGCATGATCGACGAGCTCCGGTCGACCCGGGCACAGCTCGCCTCCGTCGAACGCGCGCAGGGCGTCCAGGACGAGCGCAGCCGCCTCTCCCGCGAGATCCACGACACCCTCGCGCAGGGGTTCACGTCGGTCATCGCGCTGTCCCGCGCGGCCACGTCCGCGCTCGACCGCGACGACGCAGCCACCGCCCGCGAACGCCTCGCGATGATCGAGCGCACCGCCGTCGACAACCTCGCCGAGGCGCGGGTCATCGTCGCCGAGCTCACACCCGGCCACCTCCAGTCGCGCACCCTCGTCGAGGCGCTGGCCAGGCTCACCGACACCGTGACGCGAGAGACCGGCATACGGGTCACGTCGGCGGTCGAGGGCGAGCCGGCCCCGCTCGGTGGCAACGCCGAGGTCGTCCTGCTGCGCGGCGTGCAGGAGGCGCTGTCGAACGTCCGGCGGCACTCCGGTGCGACGTCCGCGGCCGTGACCCTCGCCTACGAGCCGGAGCGGGTCGCCCTCGAGGTGACCGACGACGGCAGCGGGTTCGACCCCGCGACCACCCCACCCGGCTTCGGGCTCGACGGCCTGCGGGCCCGAGCCGCCGAGCTCGGTGGCGAGGTCAGCATCGACCGCGGGGACCCCCGCGGCACCCGACTCGTCATGGAGCTGCCCCGATGATCCGCGTCCTCGTCGTCGACGACCACCCCGTCGTGCGGGCCGGCATGGTCGCCCTGCTCGGCGAGCTCGAGGACGTCGACGTCGTCGGCGAGGCCGGCAACGGAGCCGAGGCCCTGGCGCTCACCCCTCGCCTCACGCCGGACGTCGTCCTCATGGACCTCCGTATGCCGGTCATGGACGGTGCCGAGGCGACCGCGCGCCTGCGCGAGCAGCCCGGTGCGCCGCAGGTGCTCGTCCTCACGACCTACGACACCGACGCCGACATCGTGCGCGCGGTCGAGTCCGGCGCCCGGGGGTACCTGCTCAAGGACACCCCGCCGGCAGTGCTCGCCGACGCGATCCGGCGGGCGGCGCTGGGCGAGACCGTGCTCGCGCCGCCGGTCGCGGCCCGGCTCGCCGAGCGGCTGCGGGCACCGGCCCGGGTCGAGCTCACCCCACGCGAGCTCGAGGTGCTCAAGGCCGTCGCGCGGGGACTGTCCAACGCCGAGGTCGGGCGCGAGCTCTACATCGGCGAGGCCACGGTCAAGACCCACCTGCTGCGGGTCTTCGCCAAGCTCGAGGTGACCGACCGGACGGCAGCCGTCACCGCGGCATACCGGCTCGGTCTGATCGCGGTGCCGCAGGACTGAGCCGCGGCACCGAGGCGGACGGCCTCAGCGCAGGCGCACGAGGAGCTGGCCGTTGTCGAGGACCTTGGTGTCCACGAGGCTCGTGTGCGCCTCGATGAAGTCCCGGAACGAGGAGTGGCCGAGCGACTTCTCCTTGAACGTCGAGTCCAGGCGCTGCATCTGGCTCTTGACGCTCGAGGAGTACTGCCAGCCGTCATCGCGGCCGGAGCCCACCTGCATCGCCCGGCGCAGCAACGCCGTCGCCGGTGCCTCGGACCGGGTCGTCGCGGCCGAGCTGAACGTGGGGACCGTCGCGGCGGCCACGGCCGCCTTCTTGCCGGCGGCCCTGCTGCCGGGCGCCTCGGGGTCGGCGGCCTTCTTGGCGGCCGTCTTCTTCGCGGCGGCCTTCTTGGTCGCGACCTTCTTCTGCGCCGTGGCGGGGACGCCTGCAGCTGGAGCGTCCTCGGCCGGGGCCGCCACGTCGGTGAGGGGCCGGTCCTCGACCCCCGGGAGGTCCCCGTAGGAGCTGAACGCGTCGAGGGCGGCCACGAGCGCACGACTCGTGGAGCCGGTGACCCCGATCCCGGCCACGAACCGGCCCATCCGCTTGCACCGCTGGGCGAGGGGGATGTAGTCGGAGTCGCCGCCCACGATGACGACGTGGGTGATGTCGGAGTGCCGGAGGAGGTCCTCGACCGCGTCGATCGCCAGGCGGATGTCCGCCCCGTTCTTGGTGCCCGACGTCGCGAAGAGCTGGACGAGGTCGACCGCACGGTCGGTGAGCTGGTGCTTGTAGGCGGCGTTCGCCGTGACCGACCAGTCCGCGTAGGCGCGGACCAGGGCGACCGTGCCGTAGGAGGAGGCGTAGTCGATGACGGCGCCGAGGTCGACGTTGGCCTCCGCCAGCCGCTGGCTCACCTCGCCGTCGGAGCCGTCGCCCGGGGCGTGCCGCCTTGCGTCGTCGCGGCGCCAGTGACCGGCGCCGTGGACGTCGTCGTAGCGCGAGATCAC
Organism: Knoellia locipacati; assembly: GCF_007992835.1. Taxonomy (GTDB): domain Bacteria; phylum Actinomycetota; class Actinomycetes; order Actinomycetales; family Dermatophilaceae; genus Knoellia; species Knoellia locipacati. Next base: position 629,831 of record NZ_BKBA01000003.1, on the reverse strand, counting down.
CACGTTGTCGAAGTCGATGTACACAGCGACTCGGGAGGTCTCGTTCATGGCCCGACCCTAGCCGCGTGCCGTCGGTGCGGCCGTCAGTGCGTCAGGCGTTGTCGCGGCGCGCCTCGTGGGCGTCCTCGACGACCTCCGCGGTCTCGGCCGCGCTGGTCTCCACGGCGCGACGCGTGGCACGCCGGTGGCGGACGACCTCGAAGACCATCGGCAGCACCGAGAACGCGACGATGAGCAGGATCGCGGCCTCGAGGTGGTCCTTGACGAGCGCGACGCCACCGAGGAAGTAGCCCGCGGTCGTGAGCAGCAGGACCCACAGCACCGCGCCGACGCCGGACCACACGAAGAAGTGGCGGCGCTCCATCCGGCTCACGCCGGCGACGACGGTGATGTAGGTCCGCACGATCGGGACGAACCGCCCGAGGACGAGGGCCTTGGCTCCGTGCTTCTCGAAGAAGGCGTGGGTCTGGTCGAAGTACTTCTTCTTGATGATCCTGCCGTCGCGCTCGTAGAGCGGTGCGCCGAGCAGGCGGCCGAGCTCGTAGCCCACGACGTTGCCCAGGAACGCGGCCACGATGAGCGCGAGCACCGCGACGAAGAAGTTGATCTGCAGCTCACCGCCGGCGATGAAGATGCCGACCGCGAAGAGCAGCGAGTCACCCGGGAGGATCGGGAAGAACAGACCGCACTCGACGAAGACGATCGCGAGGGACAACCAGAAGAACGTCGTGCCGTACTGGTCGAACAACCACTGGGGGTCCATCCAGTCGGGACCGAGCATGGGCATCATCACGCGCGCAAGGGTATGCCGTGCGGCTGGACGTTCGCTGAACACGCCCGGACCGCTTTTTGGAGGATTGAGAGGACAGGACGGGCCGGCTCCACTACTGTCCGTAGTGCTGAGTTTTCGACGGTCGCAGGCCCCGCCTGCTCGTACAGAGAAGAAGCACGCGATGAGCGATGAACCCCGTCCTCGCACCAGCCAGCGCGAGCGCGCCGCAGGCCCGCCCATGGGCCCGGACGCCGCCACGGCACGGACCATGCTCGTCCTCGCCACCGTGGGGTTCGCCCTGTGCTTCTGGGCCTGGGCGCTGCTCTCACCCCTGGCGGTGACGCTGCGCGAGGAGCTCGGGCTGACCTCGCTCCAGCAGTCGCTCGTCGTGGCGACGCCCGTCATCGTCGGGTCGCTCGGCCGCATCCCCGTGGGTGCGCTGACCGACCGCCTCGGCGCCAAGGTGATGTTCCCCGCGGTGTCGGTGCTGACGATCGTGCCGGTGCTCTTCCTCGGCTTCTTCGGCACGAGCCTCGCCGCACTCCTCATCGGCGGCTTCTTCCTCGGGATCGGGGGCACGGCCTTCGCGGTGGGCGTCCCGTTCGTCAACTCCTGGCACGCACCGGCCCGCCGCGGAGCCGCCCTCGGCATCTTCGGCATGGGCACCGGTGGCACGGCGGTGAGCGCGTTCACGACGCTCACCCTCGCGAACCGGTTCGGGCGTGCCGCACCCTTCGTCCTCGTGGCAGTCCTCCTTGCCGTGTATGCCGTCATCGCCCGGACCGTCCTTCGCTCACCGACCGTCACGGGCGGGCCCGCGAGGCAGGGGAACTGGCTCACGGCGGCTGCCCGCACCATCGCCCAGCCCGTCGCCCTCAAGCTGGCGATCCTCTATGCCATCGCGTTCGGTGGCTTCGTGGCGTTCAGCGTCTACCTGCCGACCTACCTCGTGAACAACTTCGGCCTGAGCAAGGGCGACGGGGCGCTCCGGATGGCCGGCTTCGTCGTCGTGGCAGTCCTCGCCCGACCCGTGGGTGGCTGGCTCGCCGACCGCTTCAACAAGCCCAAGGTCCTCGCGGTCCTGCTCGTGGCCACGGGTCTGTTCGCCATCCTCGCGGCCGTGGTCGGCGGTGGGAGGGTCGAGCTCGCCCTCGAGCCGGTCGGGACGGTCGCCTTCCTCGGGATGGCGGCCGGGCTCGGGGCCGGTGCCGGCGCGGTCTTCGCCCTCGTCGCGGCGCTCGTCGAGCCGGCCAGGGTCGGCGCCGTGACGGGTGTCGTCGGCGCGGCCGGAGGTCTCGGCGGGTTCGTGCCCCCGCTCCTCATGGGCGCGATCTACGACTCGCAGGGGAGCTACACCATCGGTCTGCTGCTCCTCGCCGCCGTCGCGATCGCCGGAGGCGTCCTGGCCCTGGTCGGGTTCCGCAGGGAGCTGGGTTGACCCTCCTCGATGCCCCACTGCGTCGCGCCATCGTCGACGAGCTGGCGAAGGCGTCGACGAGCGGGAGCCACGACGGGCTCACCGCGGCCGAGCTCGCGGACCGGCTCGACGTGCACGTGACGACGATCCGCTTCCACCTCGACCGCCTCGAGGAGGCAGGGTTCGTCGAGGGCAGGGTCGTGCACAGCGGTGGTCGGGGTCGGCCGCACCGTCGTTTCGTCCTGCGGGGCCGGGGGCCCGAAGCGCCGTTCGAGGTGCTGGCGTCGGTGCTCACCTCCATCCTGTCCACCGCTCGGGCCAACCAGCTGAGCCCTCAGCGGGCCGGGATCCGCTGGGCCGTCGCCCGGGGCGAGCAGCTCGGGCTGCACCCGGTGACCGACGGTGACGACCGCTGCGAGGAGGTCGGCCGCCATGTCGGCGACCTCCTCGGCGAGTGGGGCTACACCCCGCAGACGGACGTCGACCCCGATGCCCTCGCGCTGACCGTGACGCTGCACCACTGTCCCTTCCTCGAGCTCGCTCAGGCCCACCCCGACGTCGTCTGCGGCATCCACCGCGGCCTGCTCCAGGGCACGCTCCAGGCGGTCGGCGAGGTCGACGCCCAGGTGAGCCTCGAGCCCCTCGTCACACCCGACACGTGCATCGCACGGCTCCGCCTGGCCGACCGGTCCGGCAGTGGTCCCGACACCCGGGCGACCGACTCCACAGGAGGAATCACGTCATGACACAGGCCCCCGCGGGTCCGACCGGTCTCGACGGCCGGCTCTCCGACGCCCTCGTCGGCACGAGGCGCTTCTTCACCCGGGGCGAGGTGTCGCAGGACAGGCGGACGCTCAACCTCAGCGGGGGCCGCAGCGGCGACGCGTTCTACCGGGACCGCTGGAGCCACGACAAGGTCGTGCGCTCGACCCACGGGGTCAACTGCACCGGCTCGTGCTCGTGGAAGGTCTACGTCAAGGACGGCATCATCACGTGGGAGGCGCAGCAGACCGACTACCCGTCGGCCGGTGCGGACCGCCCCGACTACGAGCCCCGAGGGTGCCCGCGAGGGGCGGCCTTCTCCTGGTACACCTACTCGCCGACCCGGATCCGCTACCCCTACGTGCGTGGCGTCCTGCTCGGGATGTTCCGCGAGGCCAGGAAGGCGCACGGCGGCGACCCGGTGCTCGCCTGGGCGTCGATCGTCGAGGACCCCGAGAAGGCCGCCCGCTACAAGTCGGCCCGGGGCAAGGGCGGGCTGGTGCGCTCCACCTGGGAGGAGGTCGTCGACATCGTCGCGGCCGCCCACGTCCACACGGTCAAGACCTACGGGCCCGACCGGATCGCCGGCTTCTCGCCGATCCCGGCGATGTCGCCGGTCTCCTACGCGTCGGGCTCGCGCTTCCTCGAGCTCGTCGGCGCGCCGATGCTCTCGTTCTACGACTGGTACGCCGACCTGCCCAACGCCTCACCCCAGATGTTCGGCGACCAGACCGACGTGCCGGAGTCCGGGGACTGGTGGGACGCGGCATACCTCATCATGTGGGGCTCGAACGTGCCCCTGACGCGCACGCCCGACGCCCACTGGATGGCGGAGGCGCGCTACCGCGGGCAGAAGGTCATCGCCGTCGCGCCCGACTACGCCGAGAACGTCAAGTTCGCCGACGAGTGGGTCACGCTCGGGCCCGGCACCGACGGTGCGCTCGCGATGGCGATGGGCCACGTCGTCCTCAAGGAGTTCTTCGTCGACCGGCTCGAGCCGTTCTTCGCCGACTACAACAAGCAGTACACCGACCTCGCCAACCTCGTCTGCCTCGTGCCGGGCGAGGACGGCGGCGCCCACCGGCCCGGCAAGTACCTCGTCGCCGGCGACATCGAGGGCGGACCGAAGTCCGACTCCGAGAACGCGATGTGGAAGCCCGCCGTCATCGACGCGCGCACCGGTGAGCTCACCGTGCTCGACGGGTCCATCGGCGATCGCTTCGGTGACGAGGGGCTGGGCAGGTGGAACCTCCAGCTCGGCGACGTCGACCCCCTGCTCACCCTGCACGGCAGCTCCGACGAGGTCGTCGAGGTCACCCTCCCGCGCTTCGACGGAGCCGACGGCAAGGTCGCCCACGAGGTCCGTGGCGTCCCGGTCCGCCGCATCGGTGGCCGCCTCGTCACCACCGTGCTCGACCTGCTGCTCGCGCAGTACGGCGTCGCCCGCGAGGGCCTGCCCGGCACCTGGCCGACCGGCTACGACGACCCGACCGTCCCGGCGACGCCCGCCTGGCAGGAGCAGCACACCGGCGTCCCCGCAGCCCAGGTGGAGCGGCTCGCGCGCGAGTGGGGACGCAACGCCGTCGACACCAAGGGCCGGGGGATGATCCTGCTCGGTGCCGGTACGAACCACTGGTTCCACAGCGACCAGATCTACCGCGCCATCCTGCTGCTCACGACGATCACCGGCTGCCAGGGACGCAACGGCGGCGGCTGGGCGCACTACGTCGGGCAGGAGAAGATCCGCCCGCTCATGGGCTTCCAGCACATGGCCTTCGCGCTCGACTGGCAGCGCCCGCCGCGGCACATGAACCAGACGGCCTACTGGTACGTCCACACCTCGCAGTACCGCTACGACACGTTCTCCGCCGACGACCTCGACTCCGGCACAGGCGTGTTCGCGGGCAGGAGCGTCATGGACCTGCTGTCGCAGTCGGTGCGGCTGGGGTGGACCCCCAGCTATCCGACGTTCGACCGGAGCTCCCTCGACCTCGCCGACGACGCCGAGGCCGCGGGCATGGAGGCCCCGGCCTACGTCGCGCAGGAGCTCAAGGAGGGGCGTCTCCGCTTCGCGGTCGACGACCCCGAGTCGGGCACCAACCACCCGCGGGTGCTGTCGCTCTGGCGCTCCAACCTGCTGGGCAGCTCGGCCAAGGGCAACGAGTACTTCCTGCGCCACCTGCTCGGCACCGACAGCGCGGCCACGGCCCGCGAGGCCGGCCCCGCGCATCGGCCGCAGGGCGTCGAATGGCCCGACTCGGCCCTCGAGGGCAAGCTCGACCTGCTCCTCACCCTCGACTTCCGGATGACGAGCTCGACGATCCTCTCCGACGTCGTGCTGCCTGCCGCGACCTGGTACGAGAAGCACGACCTGTCGACGACCGACATGCACCCGTTCATCCACTCCTTCAACCCCGCGATCAGCCCGCCGTGGCAGACCAAGTCGGACTGGGAGACATGGAAGGCGATCGCCAAGAGGTTCAGCGAGCTCGCCGTCGACCACCTCGGCACGCGCAAGGACGTCATCGCCAAACCCCTCTGGCACGACACCCCGGAGGCGATGGCGACGGTGCACGGCGAGGTCAAGGACTGGGCGAGCGGCGAGTGCGAACCGGTGCCCGGGAGGACGATGCCGGTCATCGCCGTCGCCGAGCGCGACTACACCGCGGTCTTCGACAAGATGACGACGATCGGGCCGCTCCTCGAGAAGCTCGGCATGCTCACCAAGGGCGTCGCCTACGACGTCAAGCGGGAGGTCGAGATCCTGCGCCAGCGCAACGGCATACGACGTGGTGGAGCCGGCGACGGACAGCCCAGGGTCGAGACCGACATCCAGATGGCCGACGCGATGCTCCACCTCGCCGGGGTGTCCAACGGGCACCTCGCGACGCAGGGCTTCCGGTTCCTCGAGAAGCGAACGGGCACGAGGCTCGCCGACCTCGCGGCCGAGCACGAGGGCAAGCAGATCACCTTCGCCGACACCCAGGTCGCCCCGGTGCCGGTCATCACGAGCCCCGAGTGGTCGGGGTCGGAGTCGGGCGGACGGCGCTACAGCCCGTTCACGATCAACATCGAGCGGCACAAGCCGTTCCACACCCTGACCGGGCGGCAGCAGTTCTACGTCGACCACGACTGGTTCCTCGGCATGGGTGAGGCGCTGCCCGTCTACCGGCCACCGCTCGACATGACCGCCCTCTTCGGGGAGGCCCCGGTCGGCGAGCTGAGCAGGGAGGAGGGGCGCGGCATCGCCGTGTCGGTGCGCTACCTCACCCCGCACAACAAGTGGTCGATCCACTCCGAGTACCAGGACAACCTCTTCATGCTCGCCCTCTCGCGCGGCGGGCAGTCGGTGTGGATGTCCGACAAGGACGCGGCCAAGGTCGGCATCGCCGACAACGACTGGATCGAGATGGTCAACCGCAACGGCGTCGTCGCAGCCCGGGCCATCGTCAGCCACCGGATGCCCGAGGGCACCGTCTACATGCACCACGCCCAGGACCGGCTCATCGACGTGCCGCTCACCGAGCGCGACCGCAAGCGCGGGGGTATCCACAACAGCCTCACCCGGATCCTGCTCAAGCCCAACCACCTCGTCGGTGGCTACGCGCAGCTGTCGTACTTCTTCAACTACATCGGGCCGATCGGCAACAACCGCGACGAGGTCACGACCATCCGCAAGCGCACCGCACGAGTGGAGTACTGACGATGAGACCGATGGCGCAGATGGCGATGGTCATGAACCTCGACAAGTGCATCGGGTGCCACACCTGCTCGGTGACCTGCAAGCAGGCGTGGACCAACCGCTCGGGCATGGAGTACGTCTGGTTCAACAACGTCGAGACGCGGCCGGGGCTGGGCTACCCGCGCGGCTACCAGGACCAGGAGAAGTGGAAGGGCGGCTGGACGCTCACCAAGGGCGGCCGCCTCACCCTGCGCGCCGGTGGCCGGCTCAACAAGCTGCTCAACATTTTCAGCAACCCCCGGATGCCGGCGATGAGCGACTACTACGAGCCGTGGACCTACGACTACGAGACGCTGCTCACCGCGCCCGCGCAGCAGAACTTCCCCGTCGCCCGGCCGCACTCGCTCATCTCGGGCAAGCCGGTCAACATCGAGTGGTCGGCCAACTGGGACGACGACCTCGGCGGCAGCCTCGAGCACGCGGCCAAGGACCCGATGCTCAAGGGCATCGAGGACAAGGTGACGTTCGAGTTCGACCAGACCTTCATGTTCTACCTGCCGCGGATCTGCGAGCACTGCCTCAACCCGTCGTGTGCGGCGTCGTGCCCGAGCGGTGCGATCTACAAGCGCGAGGAGGACGGCATCGTCCTCGTCGACCAGGACAGGTGCCGCGGCTGGCGGATGTGCGTCACCGGCTGCCCCTACAAGAAGGTCTACTTCAACCACAAGACCGGCAAGGCCGAGAAGTGCACCTTCTGCTACCCGCGTATCGAGGTCGGCATCCCGACCGTCTGCGCCGAGACCTGCGTCGGACGGCTGCGCTACATCGGCCTCATGCTCTACGACGCCGACAAGGTGCTCGAGGCGGCCTCGGTCGAGGACGACCACGACCTCTACGAGGCGCAGCGCTCGGTCTTCCTCGACCCCTTCGACCCGGAGGTGCAGCGCGAGGCGGAGCGGGCCGGCATACCGGGTGACTGGGTCGCGGCAGCGCAGCGCTCCCCGGTCAACGCGCTCATCAACACCTACAAGGTGGCCCTGCCGCTGCACCCGGAGTACCGCACGATGCCGATGGTCTGGTACATCCCGCCGCTGTCGCCCGTCGTCGACGTCGTCAAGGACACCGGCCACGACGCGGAGGACTCGGACAACCTCTTCGGCGCCATCGACGCGCTGCGGATCCCCGTCGAGTACCTCGCGAACCTCTTCACCGCCGGCGACACGGGGCCGGTCGACGCCGTGCTCCGCAAGCTCGCCGCGATGCGCTCCTACATGCGCGACATCAACCTCGGGCGCGACCCGCAGGCGCACATCCCCGCTGCCGTCGGCATGACGGAGGAGGAGATGTACGACATGTTCCGGCTGCTGGCGCTCGCGAAGTACGACGAGCGCTACGTCATCCCCACGGCCCACGCCGAGCAGGCGCACGGGCTCGAGGAGCTCGCCACCGACTGCCCGGTGACGGGCTACGACGACGAGCTGCTCGACATCTCGGGGCCGTTCGGCGAGGGCTCGGGCCGCGGCAACGCCACGCCCGTCGCGATCGAGAACTTCCACATGCTGCAGCAGCGCCAGACGTCGGAGACCCTGGTGGGCGGCGGCAGCTCGGCCGGCCGGGTCAACCTCCTCAACTGGGACGGCAAGGGCGCGCCCGACGGGATGTTCCCGACGTCGCGCGCCGACCGGCCGGGCGAGGACGAGGCCGAGGAGTCGGGCTCGTGATGCCGTGGAACCGGCACCGCCGGTCCTCCTCGCGGCTCGGCGCGCCCGCGCAGGCGACGGCCTGGCAGGTCGTCTCGCTGCTCCTCGACTACCCGGACGAGACCCTGGTCGGGCGGGTGCCCATGCTCACCGACGCGGTCGCCGGACTCCCCGACGACGTCCGTATGCCGTTGTCCCGCTTCCTCGCCCACGTCGCGTCCGCGGATCTCGAGGAGCTGCAGCGCGCCTACGTCGACACGTTCGACGTCACCCGCCGGTGCTGCCTGCACCTCACCTACTACCTGCACGGCGACACCCGGAACCGGGGTGCCGCGCTGGTCCGGATCAAGCAGGACTACCGCCGCGCCGGGGGAGTGCTCACCGACGAGGACGCCGAGCTGCCCGACCACCTCACCGTCGTCCTCGAGTTCGGGGCGAGCGTCGACGCCGGGGTCGCGTGGCGACTGCTCAACGACCACCGTGTCGGCATCGAGCTGCTCCGGCTGGCGCTGAGCGAGCGGCGCTCGCCGTGGCTCGACGTCGTCGACGCGTTGCGGGCGACCCTGCCCCGGCTCGTGGGCGACGACGAGGAGGCGCTGGCCCGGCTCGTCGCCGAGGGCCCGCCCGAGGAGCTCGTCGGCCTCTCCACCGAGATGGACGCCCCCTATGCCCGCCCCGGATCCGAACCGGACAGCGGCCCCGCCGGTCCGGGTCCCGTTCCCGTCACGATCGGGGCCCGGCGATGAGCACCTTCCTGTGGGTGATCTACCCCTACATCTGCCTCGCGGTCTTCGTCGTCGGGCACGTCTGGCGCTACCGCTACGACAAGTTCGGCTGGACGACGCGCAGCTCGCAGCTCTACGAGAGCCGGCTGCTGCGCATCGGGAGCCCCCTCTTCCACTTCGGGATGCTCGGCGTGGTCGGCGGTCACGTCCTCGGCCTGCTCTTCCCGCAGGACTGGACCGATGCCGTCGGCCTGAGCCACGAGGCGTACCACGTCATCGCACTGGCCGGCGGCATCCCGGCGGGCATCGCCGCGGTCGTCGGCCTGGCGATCCTCGTCTACCGCCGCCGGACGGTCGGCCCGGTCTTCTCGGCGACGACGGTCAACGACAAGGTCATGTATGCCGTGCTGGGCACCGTGATCGTCCTCGGCATGTGGAACACGGTGGCGGGCAGCCTGTTCACCATCGGCGGTGAGTACAACTACCGCGACGGCGTCTCGCCGTGGTTCCGGCAGATCTTCTGGTTCCAGCCGGACGCGAGCCTCATGGCGGCTGCTCCGGTCGGGTTCAGGCTGCACGCGTTCCTCGCCTTCACGCTCATCGCCATGTGGCCGTTCACCCGTCTCGTGCACGTCTTCTCGGCGCCGCTGGGCTATCTCACCCGTCCCTGGATCGTCTACCGGAGCCGGGACGAGCGACCCGGCCGCGGAACGGGCACCCGCGCCCAGAAGCGTGGGTGGGAGAAGGTGCAATAGTCGGCAGGACCCGCACGTCACCGACCTCGAGGAGGAGCCATGCCCACGGGAAAGAGCGGTTCGAAGGACCCGGGACCGAGCATCAAGGACCCGGAGCTCTACGAGAAGCTGCGTGACGACGGCGCGAGCAAGGAGAAGGCGGCGCGGATCTCGAACGCCGCCGCGGCGACGTCACGCTCCGAGATGGGGGAGCGCGGCGGTGCGGCGCAGGACTACGAGGACCGCACGGTCGAGGAGCTGCGCGAGCGTGCCAGGGAGCTCGACATCGAGGGGCGGTCGTCGATGAGCAAGGACGAGCTCATCGACGCGCTCCGCAACCACTGAGGCGCTAGTGGCCGGTGCGGCCATCGATGCACTCGCGCAGCAGGTCTGCGTGGCCGAGGTGCTGGGCGTACTCCTCGATGAGGTGGACGACGACGTCGCGGACGTTGAGCTGCCCGTGGTGGCCGCCGTCGACGACGGCACCCATGTCGTCGTGAGCCGCGAGCCACTGCTCGCCGAACGCCACCTCCTCGCGCCACGCGGACCACGCCTCGTCGACGCACTCCTGGGTGCCGACGGCGCCGTTCCAGTCGTCGTCCCGGCGCGGCGGACCCCACAACCGCTCGGGCCGGCCGCCGTCGAGGGTGCGGCGCCACCACCCCCGCTCGACCTCGGCGAGGTGGCGCACCATCCCGAGCAGCGACATCGACGACGGTGGCACCGACCGCAGGGCGAGCTGCTCGGGCGTGAGCCCCTCGCACTTGAGGACGAAGAGCTCGCGTCGGCTGCCCAGGTAGTCGGCGTAGGTGTCCCTCTCGTCCAGCAGCTGTCCCATGCCTGACATCGTGGTGCCCATGACCGACAGCAGCAACCGAGATGCCGCGACCTCGTGAGCGGCGACGAGGTCGGTGTCGGACCGTGGGAGGGGCCGTGGCCAGACGACGAGCGGCTCGACCCGGACCTGATGCGTGACGGCGACCGCCGCAACGTCGTCGACGCCTACCGCTACTGGCGGCACGACGCGATCGTCGCCGACCTCGACACGCGTCGGCACGACTTCCACGTCGCGATCGAGAACTGGGAGCACGACTTCAACATCGGTTCCGTGGTGCGCACCGCCAACGCCATGGGCGCCGCCGCCTTCCACATCATCGGCCGGCGGCGGTGGAACCGGCGCGGCGCCATGGTCACCGACCGCTACCAGCACGAGCACCACCACCCCACCCCGGGTGACCTCGCGACGTGGGCCGGGGCACACGGCATACGGCTCATCGGGATCGACAACCTTCCCGGCAGCCGGGCGCTCGAGACCTACGACCTCCCGCGCCACGCGATGCTCGTCTTCGGGCAGGAGGGCCCCGGGTTGTCCGCGGCGATGAGGGCGGAGTGCGAGGCCACGCTGCACATCGAGCAGTTCGGGTCGACCCGCTCGATCAACGCCGGCGCGGCCGCTGCGGTCGCGATGCACGCGTGGGTCCGGCGCCATGTCTTCGACCAAAGGCCCTCCTGACCTCTAGGCTGTCTCTTCCCCCCATCGGACCTGAGCTCAGGAGAGACGACTTCGTCATGCCCACTCATGAGGAGCTCACCGAAGAACGCACCCACCTCGCGACCGCCCGCGCCGAGCTGGCGCGGATGCGCGAACGCACCCTGGCCCTCGACGTGCAGAGCGGCAACGCCGTCTCCGCGGAGGCCCTGGCCGAGACCCTCTGGCGACGCGCCCGCTCGCTCGAGGACGACCCGACGACCGCGCTCTTCTTCGGGCGGGTCGACCTCGACACCGACGAGCGCTGGTACATCGGCCGCCGCCACGTCACCGACGACACGGGTGACCCGCTCGTCATCGACTGGCGCGCACCGGTGTCGACGACGTTCTACCGGGCCTCGCACGCCGACCCGCTCGGGGTCCGGCTGCGACGCCGCTTCGGCTACGACCACGGCCGGATCACCGCGATGGAGGACGAGCACCTCCTCGACGCGGCCGAGCCGGACGCGAAGTCGCAGATCCTCGCGACCGAGATCGAGCGGCCCCGCGTCGGACCCATGCGCGACATCGTCGCGACCATCCAGCCCGAGCAGGACGCCCTCGTGCGCGTCGACGCGACGACGACGGTCTGCATCCAGGGGGCGCCCGGCACCGGCAAGACCGCCGTGGGCCTGCACCGCGCGGCGTGGCTCCTCTATGCCTTCCGGGAGCGGCTGAGCCGCAGCGGCGTCCTCGTCATCGGACCCAACGAGGCCTTCCTCGAGCACATCGGTGCCGTCCTCCCCACCCTCGGCGAGGTCGAGGTGAAGCACACGAGCATCGAGGCGCTCACCGCCTCGGTCCCCGTGCGCGCCACGGAGGCCACCGAGGTGGCCCGGCTCAAGGGCGACGCCCGCATGGCGCAGGTCCTTCACCGGGCGGTGTGGTCGCACCTCGTGCCACCGGACGAGGCGATGGTCGTGCCGCGCGGGTCCCGCAGGTGGCGCGTCCCGGCATACGACATCGCCCCGCTCGTCGACGGGCTCGCGGGACGCGAGATCCGATACGACGCCGCCCGCCAGCTGCTCCCGCAGCGGCTCGCGCACGCCGTCCTCGTCCGGATGGAGGCGCTGGGTGAGTACCCCGACGACCGTGTCCAGGACGCCGTCGCGCGCAGCGCTCCCGTCAAGGCGTATGCCGCGTCCCTCTGGCCCAAGGTCGACGCCCGTCGCCTGCTGCACCGGCTGCTCTCGGATGCCGATGCACTCGCGGCGGCGGCCGAGGGGATCCTGACGCCAGAGGAGCAGCAGCTGCTCCTGTGGGAGAAGCCCTCTCGCACAGCCGGATCGGTGAAGTGGAGCTTGGCCGACACGTGGCTGCTCGACGAGCTCGGTGACCTGCTCAACCGCACCCCGAGCCTCGGCCACGTCGTGCTCGACGAGGCCCAGGACCTCTCGCCGATGCAGCTGCGGGCAGTGGGCCGCCGGTGCTCGACGGGTGCGGCGACCGTCCTCGGCGACATCGCGCAGGGCACGACCCCGTGGTCGACGGCGTCGTGGGAGGAGAGCCTGAGGCACCTCGGCAAGCCCGAGGGCGTCGTCTCCGAGCTGCGACGCGGGTTCCGCGTCCCGGCCAGCGTCATCGAGTTTGCGGCCCAGCTGCTGCCCGAGGCCGCCCCGGGACTGGCGGCGCCGCAGTCGGTGCGTGACAACCCCGGGCAGCTCGACCTCGTGGAGGCGGCACCCGGCGACCTCGCGGGCACCCTCGTGGCGCAGGTGGACCGGTTGCGCGGACTCGAGGGGAGCGTCGGCGTCATCGTCCCCGACGCCCGCGTCGCCGAGATGTCCGCGGCCCTGGCGAAGGCGGGCATCGAGCACGGCACGCTGGGGGCGACTCATGGCGACGTCGACCACCAGGTCGACCTCGTCCCGGCCACCGTCGCCAAGGGTCTGGAGTTCGACCACGTCCTCGTCCTCGAGCCGGCCGAGATCGCCGCGGCCGAGCCGGACGTGCGCACGGGGCTGCGGCGCCTCTACGTCGTTCTCACCCGCGCCGTCTCCGACCTCACCGTGGTCCACGCCCGTCCGCTGCCGGAGGCGCTCGCCGGCGGCTGAGTTCCGCTGTGGCTGAGTGGAATTCGCTGTGGACAACCCTTGCTACTCGAACGCGTGTTCGAGTAAGATCTGTTCATGGAAGCCACCTCCGCGTCTGCCGCCCACGAGAGCCGGTATGCCGTGCTGCTCGCCGAGGTGGAGGGGCTAGGGACGCAGGAGCTGCTCGAGGTCATCGAGGCCGCTCAACGCGAGAAGGATGCGGCGTCGGCGCGGCAGGCGGTGGCGTTGGCGCACCTGTCGGCGCGTGAGCCGCACCTGCTCGAGGACGGTTCGACGCTCGAGGTCCACCACGGGCTCGGCCACCAGCGGATGGATGCTCCCGAGCTCGCCGCACCGCGGATGGGGGTGTCGGTGCACGTCGCGTCACGACGGGTCAGCCAGGCCATCGACCAGCTGACCCGCACCCCGGAGGTCGTGGACGCGATGGCCGGCGGGGACCTCGACGAGCAACGCGCCGCAGCCGTGACCGAGGAGACCGAGTACCTGTGCGCGCAGTCCGCCGCGGCGGTCATCGGGCTGGTCGCTCCCCGGTGGGGCGGTCTGACCGTTGGGCCGCTGCGCCGTCTCCTGGCCCGAGCTGCGGCGATCGTGGACCCCGACGCCGTCGCTGCGCGCGCCGCCGATGAACGCTCCCGCCGGGGGCTGACCCGGCGGGTGGGCAGCCACGGCACCGACGCGTGGCGTGGTGAGTTCCTCGTCGAGCAGTCGCGCGCCGCGTGGGCCGCGGTCACCGAGCTCGCCCGACGCAAGGTCCGTGAGGGGTCCGCGCCCACCCTCGAGGTCGCGCGTGCCGACGCCCTCATGGAGCTCGTCCTCGACCACAGCGACGTGTCCATCGTCCTCCACACCACCCGCGCCGCCACCGACGAACCCGCCCCGACGACCAGCAGCAACGACGCGAGCGACTCCGCATGCGAGGACACGGGCAACGGCTTGGTCGAGGTCGGTGGGCTCGGTGCGCCCGGCACGACGTTCGTCCCCCGCGCCTGGGTCGACGACGCCCTCGCCGCCGCCGATCGCAGTGTCGGTCGCGACCGTGAACTCGTGTGCGACCCCGCCACCGGTGCGCTGCTGTCCGGGGACGTACCCGCCTCCCTCGCCTCCGGCCGCACCCGCCGTGCCGCCAGCGCCTCCGGCAGCGACGCCAGCGAGGCCTACCGGATCCCCGCCGGCATGGCCCGGCTCGTCAGGCTGCGCGACGGGTCGTGCCGGTTCCCCGGCTGCTCCACCCCTGCACGCCTCTGCGACCTCGACCACGTCCGGCCCTGGCCGCTCGGACCCACCAGCGCGGCCAACCTCATCGCCCTGTGCCGACACCACCACCGGATCAAGCAACGACCCGGCTGGACCCTGCGCCTGCACTCCGACCGCACCATCACCTGGCGCGACCCCACCGGACGCGAACACACCACCTGGCCCGTGGACCACCTCCACCTCGCCACCGCCACACGCTCCGCAACCGCCGCGTCGACGGCGCCCACCCACGCGCCACCGACCGGACCCGCCACGCAGCGCTCCACCTTCGAGGACGAGCTCGCCGCCCTCCTCGACCACGAAACCATCCCCCTGGAACCCCGAGCCCACCCGAAGGTCTGGGACGCCCGAGGACGCCTCATCTCCGGACCGCTCCCACACGCCGACCTCCACACCGGCCGGGTCCGCCACCGGCGTACCGGACGCAAGGTCACCGTCCACATCGACCTCCCCACGCGACCCCGGAAGCCGGCTGTCGGGACCGACGCCATCCCCTTCTGAGCGGGCCGGCCGAAGGGGTGGGCAGCGCCCGGTCGGCACGCCACCCAAGGGGAGCGGACGGCATACGCCGAGTTCTTCGACCACGGATGTCGATTCCTTTGTGGTTCGCTCGTCACGGGGGTGAGGTCGCGCTCGCGCCTCGCCACCACGACCACGAGGAGCTCACCGATGAGTCGCCACCTGCTGCTGCTGCCCGCACCCGAGGCGGAGTGGGCCCAGCTGCCACCCGAGGAGCACGAGAAGGGCATGCGGTCGCACGAGCAGTTCCACGCCGACCTCGCGTCGGGCGGGCACACCGTGCTCGTGACGAGCCCGCTCAGGCCCTCGGCCGAGGCGACGTCGATGCGTCCCGACGGCTCGGGAGGGGCGATCGTCACCGACGGCCCCTTCACCGAGTCCGCCGAGCAGGTCGTCGGCTTCTACCTGGTCGAGACCGACGACGAAGCCGACCTCCGGCGCATCTGCACCGAGTTCGCCGCCCGCGGCGAGCTCATCGAGTTCCGCGACCTGGTCTGAGAGAAGGGAATCGCCATGAAGGAGTACGTCGTGCTCATCGTCGGGGACGCCGACCGATGGTGGACCACCATGTCCGACGAGGAACGAGCCGCCGGGTATGCCGTCTACGGCCGCTTCGGGGAGGAGCTCGAGAAGCGTGGCCACACCGTGACCGGCGGCGCGGAGCTGCACCGCACGAGCACCGCGAAAACGATCCGGGCCGGCGGGGGACCGGTCACCGACGGCCCGTTCGCCGAGTCGGCCGAGAGCGTCGGCGGGTTCTACCAGGTGCGCACCGACGACCTCGACGACCTCATGGAGTGCTGCCGCATGCTCGCCGAGCTCGGCGACGGCATCGAGGTCCGGCCGGTCGTCACCGACGAGGACCGGGCGTCATGAGGCGCTACCTCCTGCTCATCGCCTACGAGCCCGGCGCCTGGGAGTCGGCCACCGCCGAGGAGCGCCAGGGCTACGTCGACGGGCACGCCGCCTTCGACCGCTTCGTCGACGAGCGCGGTCGCAAGATCTCGGGTGCACCGCTCGCCGGGGCGGACACGGCCACGACGGTCCGCCACCGCGACGGCGCACGTGTCCTCACCGACGGCCCGTTCGCCGAGTCGGTCGAGATGGTCGGCGGCTACTACGACGTCGAGCTCCCCGACCTCGACGTCGCCATCGAGGCCGCGTCCCTCCTCCCGCCGGCGTATGCCGTCGAGATCCGCTCCGTGGTCGAGCTCGACTCCTCGGGCAGGCAGGTCGGGTGACTCCCCTCGAGCGCGTGGTGCGCGAGGAGTGGGGCCGCCTGGTCGCCCTGCTCCTCGCGCAGTTCCGACGGATCGACCTCGTCGAGGACGCGCTCGGCGAGGCGGTCGCCACGGCACAGGCGACGTGGACCGACGCGGCCACGCCGGACAACCCGGCCGGCTGGCTCGTCACGGCGGCCCGTCGGCGCATCCTCGACCGGCTGCGCGCCGAGGCCATGGCCGCGCGCAAGGAGCCGCTGCTCACCGTCGAGGCCGAACGACGACCGAAGGAGGGTGTCATGGTCGACGACGGGTCCGTCGTGGACGACGACCTGCTGCGGCTCGTCCTCATGTGCGCCCACCCGGCCCTGCCGCCCGAGGGCGCGAGCGCGCTCTCGCTCCGCCTCGTCATGGGCCTGTCGACCGCCGACATCGCGCGGCTCTTCCTCGTCCCCGAGACGACGATGGCCGCCCGCATCACCCGGGCCAAGAAGAAGATCGTCGCGGCCGGCATCCCTTTCGCCATCCCTGGAACCGACGCGATCGGCGAGCGGCTCGACGTCGTCGCGCACACGGCATACCTCGCGTTCACGGCCGGCTACGCGCCCGGGAGCGGGCCCGACCTCCTGCGCGCCGAGCTGGCCGGCGAGGCGATCCGGCTCGCCGACGTCGCGCACCGGCTGCGGCCCAACGACACCCTCGCGTTCCT
Source organism: Knoellia locipacati (assembly GCF_007992835.1). Taxonomy (GTDB): domain Bacteria; phylum Actinomycetota; class Actinomycetes; order Actinomycetales; family Dermatophilaceae; genus Knoellia; species Knoellia locipacati. The sequence goes on along the minus strand of NZ_BKBA01000003.1, from coordinate 612,755 downwards.
CGTCGTGCTCATGACCCTCCAGCACTCGCGTCGCGACGCCCGGGTGGGTCCCGACGGCGCGCTCGTCCTCCTCGCCGACCAGGACCGCGGGCGCTGGCACCACGACGAGATCGAGCGGGCGCTCGCCCTGCTCGCCGAGACCGACAGCGGTCCGGCGCCGTCGTCACCTCTCGCGCGCAGCTATCGCCTCCAGGCCCTCGTCGCGGCCGAGCACGCGAGTGCCCCGACTCCCGGTGACACGCGGTGGGACCGCATCGCGAGCCTGTATGCCGTGCTCGAGCAGGTCTCGCCCTCACCTGCCGTCCGGGTCGCGCGGGCGGTGGCCGTGGCCGAGGCGGACGGGGCGCGCGCCGGGCTGGCGCTGCTCGACGGCGTGGTGATGGCCGGCCACCGGTTGCCGGCCGTGCGCGGCGAGCTGCTGGCCCGGGCCGGTGACGTCGTCGAGGCCCGCGCCGCTCTGAGCGAGTCGATCTCGCTCTGCGACAACGACATCGAGCGACGTCACCTCGAGGGCCGTCGCGACGAGCTCGGCCCCTGACCCGGCGCCGCCGCGTCGGTCGACGGGGACGCTGTCGCCGCGGGGCCCCTGCGTGGAAGGATCGGAGGAGAACCGGCTCCGCCCCTTCGACAAGGAGATCCCATGCCCATCGCAACTCCCGAGATCTACGCCGACATGCTCGACCGGGCCAAGAGCGGCTCGTTCGCCTACCCGGCCATCAACATCACGTCGAGCCAGACGGTGACCGCGGCGATCCGCGGCTTCGCCGAGGCCGGCAGCGACGGCATCATCCAGGTCTCCACCGGTGGCGGCGAGTACGCCTCGGGCTCGACGATCAAGGACATGGTCACCGGCGCCAAGGCGCTCGCCGCCTATGCCGAGGAGGTCGCGAAGAACTACCCCGTCAACATCGCGCTCCACACCGACCACTGCCCCAAGGACAAGCTCGACGGCTTCGTGCGCCCGCTGCTCGCGGCCAGCACCGAGCGCGTCAGGGCCGGCGGCCTGCCGATCTTCCAGAGCCACATGTGGGACGGCTCGGCCGTGCCGCTCGACGAGAACCTCCAGATCGCCGAGGAGCTGCTCGCGGCCTGCAAGGCCGCCAACGTCATCCTCGAGATCGAGGTCGGCGTCGTCGGTGGCGAGGAGGACGGTGTCGCCAACGAGATCAACGAGAAGCTCTACACGACGCCCGAGGACGCCGTCGCCACCATCAAGGCGCTCGGCGCCGGCGAGAAGGGCCGCTACCTCACCGCGCTGACCTTCGGCAACGTCCACGGCGTCTACAAGCCGGGCAACGTCAAGCTGCGTCCCGAGATCCTCAAGTCCGCGCAGGAGGCCGCTGCCGGCGAGCTCGGGCTCGGCGCCGACGGTCGCCCGTTCGACCTCGTCTTCCACGGCGGCTCCGGCTCGACCGCGGAGGAGATCGCGGCAGCCGTCGACTACGGCGTCGTCAAGATGAACGTCGACACCGACACCCAGTACGCCTTCACCCGCCCCGTCGCCGAGTGGATGCTCCGCAACTTCGACGGCGTCCTCAAGATCGACGGCGAGGTCGGCAACAAGAAGCAGTACGACCCGCGCGCCTGGGGCAAGGAGGCCGAGGCCGCGATGGCCCGTCGCGTCATCGAGGCCTGCGAGAACCTCCGCTCCGCCGGCACCCACCAGGCCTGAGGACGACATGACCGACAACCTCCTCGGCATCCCCGAGACCCGCCTGCCCGTCGACCCGGCGGCACGGCTCCTCGACGAGGGCGTCGCCCCCGACCAGGTCGCGGCGGCCAACCCGACGTCCTCGCTGGCGTGGGCGACCCTCGCCGAGGACGCCCTCGCCGACGGCCGCACCGTCGAGGGATACGCCTACGCGCGCACGGGCTACCACCGGGCGCTGGACTCGCTTCGCAAGAACGGCTGGCGCGGCCAGGGGCCGGTGCCGTGGGAGCACGAGCCCAACCGCGGCTTCCTCCGCTCGCTCGCCGTCCTCTCGCGGGCGGCCGGGCTCATCGGCGAGAACGACGAAGAACGGCGCTGCGCCGACTTCCTGCGCGACTCGTCGACGACAGGGGCGCGCGAGCTCGGGCTCTGACGCCGGGCGGCGCTCCACGCGCGCGCCCGCCGCACCTGCAGCATCCATGAGAGAAGGGCTCGGACCACCAGGTCCGAGCCCTTCTCCAGCCCCTGCCAGGGAGCACCGCGCCGAAGCGCGTCGACGTCCGCGTGTCCCCTGCCACGTCGGGTGTCGCGCCCATCATGCAACGAGTTCACAGGTTTCTGCGACACTTAGGTGCCATTGGCAGCATCCTGCCAACCGTTGTGCACGAAAGGGTGTGACATGGCGCTGACCTCAGGGAACGCCACTTCGCCGGGTCGGCTGCTCGAGGAGTACTTCGACCGCGAGGACTCCCGCATCGAGGAGCGGCAGCGTGACCTGCGGCAGGTGCGAGACCTTCTCGGCCGGCTCGGGGACTCCTCACCGGCGGGTCCGACGCCGGGTGTGGAGCCGATCAGCGACGACATGGCGCCGACCGTCGTCCAGCGCCTCATCCACGAGTCCAGCGGCATCCTGCGCAACCTCGTCATGGTCGTCGACGCCGGCCCCGCGCTCGACGACGCGACGATGCGCGACAACCAGCAGTGGATCGCCGCCGGCAACGTCCAGAGGACGATCTACCCGGCGCAGGCGCTCGACACCCCGCAGGGCCTGCAGTGGCTCCGCTCGTGGTCGACGGTCGGCGAGGAGCAGCGCCTCCTGCCCGAGGTCGGGTCCGAGTACGCCGTCTTCGGCGACGTCGGGGCGGTGGCGCTGCGCGGGTGGGGTGACGTCGCGTCGGGCTACGTCCTCATCCGCGACCCGCTGCTCATCTCGACCCTCGCTGCCTACTTCGACCTCGCGTGGGAGCACTCGCACGCCGTGCCGTACGCCGCGAGCGGTCCCGGCGACGAGCGCCTCGTCGAGCTGCTCGGCATGGGCCTCAAGGACGAGGCCATCGCCCGCTTCCTCGGGGTCGGGCTGAGGACCGTCCGACGCCGGATCGCGGCGCTCATGTCCATCCACGGCGTCGACACCCGCTTCCAGCTCGGCGCCTCGCTCGCGACCTCCCGGCCGACGGCATCGGTGGGCGGACGGCATACCCGATAGGCTGGGACCGATCAGGGGCCCGTCGCGAACGCCACGCGCCGGGCTCCTCGCATGTCACGCACGCGCGGCACCGGCCGCGCAGGGAAGGACAACCGCATGCCGGCAATCGTGCTCGTCGGAGCCCAGTGGGGCGACGAAGGCAAGGGCAAGGCCACCGACCTCATGGGCGAGGACGTCGACTACGTCGTCAAGTTCAACGGAGGCAACAACGCAGGCCACACGGTCGTCATCGAGGCCGAGGACGGCTCGCGCGAGAAGTACGCCCTGCACCTCCTTCCCTCCGGCATCCTCACGCCGAGCGTCACGCCGATCATCGGCAACGGCGTCGTCGTCGACCTCGAGGTGCTCTTCGAGGAGCTCGACGGCCTCAACGCCCGCGGCGTCGACACGAGCAAGCTGCTCGTCAGTGCCAATGCGCACGTCATCGCGCCCTACAACCGCACCCTCGACAAGGTCACCGAGCGCTTCCTCGGCGCCCGCAAGATCGGCACCACCGGTCGCGGCATCGGCCCGACCTACGCCGACAAGATGAACCGCGTCGGCATCCGCATCCAGGACATCTTCGACGAGGGCATCCTGCGCCAGAAGGTCGACGCGGCCCTCGCGCTCAAGAACCAGGTGCTCGTCAAGATCTACAACACCCGCGCAGCCGAGGCCGACCGTGTGGTCGAGGAGCTGCTCTCGTATGCCGACCGGTTGCGTCCCATGGTCGCCGACACCGCGCTCGTGCTCGAGAAGGCGCTCAACGAGGGCCAGAACGTCCTCCTCGAGGCCGGCCAGGCGACGCTGCTCGACGTCGACCACGGCACCTACCCGTTCGTGACGTCGTCGTCGGCGACGGCCGGTGGCGCCTGCACCGGCTCCGGCATCCCACCGACCCGCGTCTCGCGTGTCATCGCGATCCTCAAGGCCTACACGACGCGTGTGGGCGAGGGTCCGTTCCCGACCGAGCTCGACGACGACAACGGCGAGTTCCTGCGCAAGACCGGCGCCGAGTACGGCACGACGACCGGACGCCCGCGTCGCTGCGGCTGGCTCGACGTCGTCATCGGCCGCTACGCGACCCGGATCAACGGCGTCACCGACTTCGTCATCACCAAGCTCGACGTCCTCACCGGGCTGCCCAAGGTCCCGATCTGCGTGGCCTACGACGTCGACGGCGTGCGCCACGACGAGATGCCGGTGGGGCAGAGCGACTTCCACCACGCGACGCCGATCTACGAGGAGCTCGACGGCTGGTGGGAGGACATCTCCGGCTGCCGCACCTTCGAGGACCTGCCCGCCAACGCCCAGGCCTACGTCCTGCGGGTCGAGGAGCTCATCGGTGCCCGCGTCTCGGCGATCGGTGTCGGCCCCGGCCGTCACGAGATCATCGAGCGCCACGCCCTCCTCGACTGACGGCCGCTGCGCCGGGGTGGGGGTGGGCGTCGGGCCGGGTGTCAGCCCGGGCGGAGCACCGTCATGCGGTGCGCCGCGCGGGTGAGCACGACGTAGAGGACGCGCACCCCACCGGGTGACTCGTCGATGATCGCGTCGGGGTCGACGACCACGGTCGCGTCCCACTCGAGGCCCTTGGTCGACAGCGGGTCGATGACCTGGACGCGTCCGTCGCCGGCGCCTTCGAGGTGCGTGAGCCGGTCGGCCCAGCGCATCGGCGTGATGACCGCGATCGAGCCCTCGACCTCGCCGAGCAGCTCGTCGACGGCCGACTCGACCGAGGCCACGGGTGGCGGCTCGACGACGGTGTCGACCGGCTCGACGCCGGTCTCGCGCACCGCTGCCGGGATGTCGGCGTCCGGCACCAGCGGCAGGATGACGTCGCGGGCGTAGTCGAAGATCTCGCGGGCGTTGCGGTAGTTCGTGTCCATGTGGAACCCGCGCACCGCGTGCGAGCCGTAGGCCTCGAGCCGGGCTGTCCGCGCCTCCTCGAGGTCGCCCCACGAGGCCTGCGCGGCGTCGCCGACGACGGTCCACGAGGCGTTGCGGCCGCGACGGGCCAGGGTCCGCCACTGCATCGGGGAGAGGTCCTGCGCCTCGTCGACGAGCACGTGGGCGGAGCCGGACGCGCGCTCGATCCGGCCGTGCAGCAGGCGTTCGCGCGCGTCCGTGGGCGTGACGACGCTCTGGCTCGCGGTGGGCGTGACGCGGCGGTCGACACCGGCCCGGACGTCGAGGACGCCGTAGGACGCGAGGTCGTCGAACTCCTCGATGTCGTAGAAGCCGCGCTCCTCGGCCTCGGGCGCCTGGACCTGGCCCAGCCGGGCGGAGAGGTCGTCGATGAGGGCGACGTCGGCGACCGACCACGTGCCGAGCGAGAGCGCCTCGCGCAGCGAGTGGGCCAGCGCGGCGGCCTCCTCCTGGTCGAGGACGCCGCGGGCGAGACGGTAGGCGTGGTCGGTGTCGGCGAGGGTGAGCAGCACCTCGCGAGGGTCGAGCTGGCGCCACCAGGAGTCCACGAACTCGTCGACGTCGCGCGAGCTGTCGAACGCGTCGAAGAACTCGTCGCGGTCGCCCTGGCGCACCGAGCGCCACGCCTCCTGGGCGAGCTCCTCACGGGCGTGCTTGGCGGCGACGTTGTGCTGGCTGGAGCGCAGGATCTGGCGCCGGATGCGGTGCAGGACGGACTCCTCGAGCCGCACTGCGTGCCCGTTGATGAACGCGCGCAGCTGCGACGGCGCGCCCTCGGGCGGCCGGGACGCCGCACGGGAGAGCAGCCGCCGGATGCGCAGCGAACCCTTGACCGCGGCGACCTCGGGCGGGTCGAGACGGGTGGCCGTCACCCCGTCGACGAGGTCGCCCAGGGCGCGCAGCGAGACGCTGTCCTCGCCCAGCGAGGGCAGGACACGCTCGATGTATGCCGTGTAGGCCGCCGAGGGGCCGACCACGAGGATGCCGCCGGACTCGAAGCGCCGTCGCTCGGAGTAGAGGAGGTAGGCCGCACGGTGCAGCGCCACGACGGTCTTGCCGGTGCCGGGGCCACCGGTGATCTCGGTGACGCCGCGTGAGGGTGCTCGGATCGCCTCGTCCTGGTGGCGCTGGATGGTGGCGACGATGTCGCGCATCTGGCGGCCGCGGCTGCGGGTCAGGGCCGCGATGAGGGCGCCGTCACCGACGACGACGATGTCGTCCGGTGCCTCGGGCACCATGAGGTCGTCCTCGACGCCGATGACGCTGGCGCCCTTGCAGCGCAGCACCCGTCGTCGCAGGACTCCCATCGGGTCGACGGGGGTGGCGCGGTAGAACGCCGACGCCGCGGGGGCGCGCCAGTCGATGACGAGCGGCTCGTAGTCGTCGTCGCGCACGCCGAGGCGGCCGATGTGCCGGACGTCGCGCTCGGCGGCGGGGGTGTCGACGTCCCCGAGGTCGAGGCGGCCGAAGACCAGGCCTTCGTACTGCTTCTCGATGGCGGACCGGCGCTTGGCGGCGGCGTAGACGAGGGCGTCGCGCTCGAAGAGCCCGGTGAGCTCCTCGTCGCGCACCTCGCCACTGCGGCTCGAACGTCCTCGGGCGATGCCGTCCTTCTCCACCTCGGAGGCGCGCGCGGACGCCTTCTCGAGCTCGGCGTAGACGCGGTCGACGTGAGCCTGCTCGAACGCGATCTCGCGGGCGACGTCCGCCGAGGTGTCAGTGGCACCGGGGCGCGTGGTCGTCACGGTCGAAGCCCTCCCTGCAGAGCGACGTGGGTGTGGTGCGCGGAGCGCACGGAAGGAATGAGTCTACGCGTGCGCAGGGCCTGCCACTGCAGGCTCGGCCCCATCGTCACGGTTCGCGGCGCCGGGCCTCAGATGAGGCCGCGGCGACCGGCGATGGCCCCCGCCTGGAAGCGGGTCGTCGCGCCGAGCTCGACCATGATCGTGCGGACGCGGCGCTCGACCGTGCGCTGCGAGATCCCGAGCTGGCGGGCCATGGTGAGGTCGCTGGCCCCGGCGGCGAGGAGGGCGAGGATCTGCCCGTCCCGGTCGGTGAGCCGGGCGAGGGCCCTGCCGCGCGGGGTGCGCGGCAGGGGAGTGCTCAGCGCGAACAGCCCGAGGCACATGTCCATGAGCGCGCCGGCCAGCTGGCGCTGCTGGACGTAGAGCGAGCCGCCGCCGGAGTCGAGGTGGGTGATGTCGATCACGGCCGTGTTGCGGTCGACGGCGAGGACCGAGAAGGCGAGGTGTGGGGTGAGGCGCACGTCGATGCCGTCAGCCCGCATGGCCTCGAGCGCGCTGAAGGCTCCCTCGACCTCGAGGATCGACTGCTCGAAGACGACCTGGCGCTCGAGCGTCGGGCTCGTGACGCTGCTGTGGGCGAGGACGATGGCGTCGGGGTGGTGGATGACCATCTCGTCCATCCGGGCACTGCGCGCGATGAGCCGCACGCACCGGCTCTCGGCGCGCCGCGCGGCGCGGAAGTAGGCCGTCTCCACCTCCTCGAGGGTGTCGAGGATGGCGACGTCGCGGCTCGTGGAGGCGCCCGCCACACCGGATCTCGCCTCGTTGTACATGTGGGTCAGGCCCTCGACGGCCGACCGGGTCGTGCGCGCCTGTCGCTCGAGGTCGGCGGCCCACGCCGGCAGCGTCGTGTCGGGCGGATAGACCTCGATGACGTCGCGCCGGGTCGCGTTGACCATGTGGCGCGCCTCGAGGTTGGCCAGGGCCGCGGTGACCTCGTCCTCGGTGAGACCCTCGCGCAGGAGCGCGCTGCGGCGGGGAGCCGGTTGGCGCAGCAGCAGGAGGTAGACGCGGGTGGTCAGCTCGTCGATGGCGAGGCGGACATCGGGCACGCTCACGCACCCAGACTATGGCGGGATCACGACATTGTCAGGAACCCGCCGCCGTTTGGTTTGAATGAACGGTGAACCGCGTGTCATGGTGGTCCACGTCGACCTCGTCGACGTTCACGCAGAGCCTCCGGTTCCCCCCAACCGTGAGTGCCGCGTGAGCGGGCGCGGCGCACCCGGGGGTACCCCCCTGCTCCCCGGGCGCGTCGCGCCCACACCTTTGTCCCCACCCATAACGGCGTATGCCGTCCACCGGACTGCCGTCTGCGCGTCGCCCCTGCCGCCCTAGGCTTGGCGCCCATGAAGGTCCTCGTCATCGGCTCAGGTGCCCGCGAGCACGCCATCGTCCGCAGCCTCGTCGCCGACCAGGCCGTGGACGCCGTCGTGGCCGCGCCGGGCAACCCCGGCATCGACACGATCGCCCTGTGCGAGCCGCTGGCCGACGCCACCGACGCCGGGGCCGTCCTCGAGGTCGCCCAGCGCCACCGGGTCGACCTCGTCGTCATCGGACCCGAGGCTCCGCTCGTGGCCGGCGTCGCAGATGTGCTGCGGGACAGCGGCTTCGACGTCTTCGGGCCCTCGGCGAAGGCCGCTCGGCTCGAGGGCAGCAAGGCCTTCGCCAAGGAGGTCATGTCCGCGGCAGAGGTGCCCACCGGGCTCGCCCACCTGTGCACCACCGTCAACGAGGTGGCCGAGTCCATCGACGCGTTCGGCGCGCCCTACGTCATCAAGGACGACGGCCTCGCCGCCGGCAAGGGTGTCGTCGTCACCGACGACCGCGACGCCGCACTGGCCCACGCCGAGGCCTGTCTCGCCAAGGAGGACGGCCAGGTCGTCGTCGAGGAGTTCCTCGACGGACCCGAAGTCTCGCTCTTCGTCCTCAGCGACGGCGTGACCGTCGTCCCGCTCACCCCGGCCCAGGACTTCAAGCGCGTCGGCGACGACGACGCCGGCCCCAACACCGGTGGCATGGGCGCCTACAGCCCGCTCGGCTGGGCTCCCGACGGCCTCGCCGACGACCTCGTGGCCCGGGTGGCCCAGCCCACGATCGACGAGATGGGTCGCCGGGGGACGCCGTTCGTCGGCGTCCTCTTCATCGGGCTCGCCATGACGAGCCGGGGTCCGCGGGTCATCGAGTTCAACGCCCGCTTCGGCGACCCCGAGACGCAGGTCGTCCTCGCCCGGCTCCTCACCCCGCTCGGCGGGCTGCTCAAGGCGGCGGCGACTCGGCGGCTCGACGAGTACGACACGCTGCGCTGGTCCGACGACCACGCCGTCACCGTCGTCGTCGCCTCGCACAACTACCCGGGGACCCCGCGCACCGGCGACCCCATCTCGGGCACCGGCGACGTTGAGGGCGTGCCGACGGCATACGTGCTCCACGCCGGCACGGCGCTCGACGAGAGCGGCACGCTCGTCTCCGCGGGCGGACGGGTCCTGTCGGTCGTCGCGACGGGCGCCGACCTCGCGGAAGCCCGCGAGCGCGTCTACGCCGCGGTCGACCTCATCGGGCTCGAGGGGTCGCACCACCGTACCGACATCGCGCTCAAGGCCTCGCGCGACGAGATCGCCGTCAGCTGACCTGCGGCAGGACCGTCGAGGCCAGCTCCTCGACGTGGTCGAGGTCGGCGAGGTCGAGGACCTGGAAGTAGAGGCGGGTCGCACCGGCCTCGGCGTAGCGACCGATCCGGTCGACCACCTCGTCGCTCGACCCGGCGAACCCGTTGCGCCGCAGCTCGCCCACGTCCCGGCCGAGGGCCGCGGCGCGACGGGCCAGGGTCGCCTCGTCGTCGCCGAGGCAGAGGACCCCCACGGCCGACATCGTCAGCTCGTCGGGGTCGCGGCGCCGCTCCTCGCACGCGGCGCGGACGCGCTCGAAGAGCACGCGCGACTCCTCGGGCGACTGGAACGCGGCGTTGAACTCGGACGCGTAGCGCGCGGCGAGGGCGGGAGTCCGCCGCTTGCCGGAGCCACCGACGATGATCGGCACCCCGCCCTCCTGGACCGGCTTGGCGAGGGCCGGCGCGTCAACCATGGGGTAGTGCGACCCGTCGTGCGTGTAGGTCCGGCCCGCCGGGGTCGCCCACAGCCCGGTGATGACGGCGAGCTGCTCCTCGAGGCGGTCGAAGCGCTCGCGCACGTCGGGGAAGTCGATCCCGTATGCCGTGTGCTCACCCTTGAACCAGCCCGCACCGATGCCGAGCTCGACCCGGCCACCAGACATCTGGTCGACACCCGCCACGGCGATGGCGAGCGGGCCCGGGAAGCGGAAGGTCGCAGCGGTGACGAGGGTGCCGAGCCGGATCCTCGTGGTGTCGCGGGCGAGACCGGCGAGCGTGACCCAGGCGTCGGTCGGCCCGGCGCCACCGTCGCCGCTCATGTGGAGGTAGTGGTCGGACCGGAAGAACGCGTCGAACCCGGCGTCCTCGGCGGTGCGGGCGACGGTGAGGAGGTCGTCGTAGGTCGCACCCTGCTGGGGCTCGGTGAAGATCCGGAAGTCCATGCACCAACCCTACGGAGGTGTCGGGGGCCGGGCCTAGGTTGGGCGGATGAGCGAGCACCCGCAGCTGGGCATCACCGTCGACTGTGCCGACGCGCAGGTGGTGGCGCGGTTCTGGTGCCGCGCCCTGGGCTACGTGGAGGCGCCGCCGCCGCAGGGCTGGGACGACTGGCCGAGCTTCCTCACCGACCACGGCGTCCCCGAGGACGAGTGGGGCGACGGGGCCACGATCCGGCCGGCCACCGGCGAGGGCCCGTCCATCAGCTTCCTCAAGGTGCCCGAGCCCAAGACGGTCAAGAACCGCGTCCACCTCGACGTCAAGGTCAGCGGCGGTCGCCACGTCGACCAGGCGCTGCGCGAGACCCGGATCCGCGCCACCGAGGCCGACCTCGTCGCCCACGGCGCGCGGTCGCTGCGCGAGGACGTCGGCGACGACGGACGCCTCGACCACGTCGTCATGGCCGACCCCGAGGGCAACGAGTTCTGCGTCGTCTGAGGCCCGGGCCGTCCGGGCTAGTCGTCGACGCCGCGGGCGCTCAGCGCCTCGCCGAGGCGGTCGGCGTGACGGAGCGACCGGACGAGGAGCGGCACCGCGAACGCACGCGGGCTCGACCGCAGCCCCCGCGCGTACTGCGCCTCCCGCACCTCCTGGGCCAGGCCGAGGACGACGTGCACCGACCGGATGCCCAGGGCGAGCATGAGCCCCACCCGCTCCGGGTCGACGCCGAACCGTCGCAGCCAGCCGCAGACCCTCACGACGACGTCGACCATCGCCGTGGTCCGGGTCGTGACGGTGACGAGCCCGGCGAGGAGGACGAGCGAGACGAAGGACCCGACGACACCGACGCCGGTCTGCCACGACGCGAGGACCCACTGGACGACGAGCAGCGGCACGGCGACCCAGGCGAGCCCGACCACCTGACGCCCGAGCACGCGCAGCGGCAGGCGAGCGACGGCATGCAGGGCAAGGACGAGCGCGAGGGCGAGCCCGACCTGCCACGGTGAGCGCCAGACCGCCAGGGCCACGCCGGTGCCGAGGAGCCCGAGCAGCTTGGCGCCGGCACCGAGGCGGTGGACCGGCGAGCTGCCCGGGAGGAAGAGCGGGACCGCGGTGAGCGCCATCAGCGTGCGACGAGTGTGCGGTAGGCCGCGACGGCGTGGGCCGGGGAGCCGTCATGGACGATGCGCCCCTCGTCGAAGACGAGGACCCGGTCGAAGCCGTCGAGCAGGTCGAGGTGGTGGGTGACGAGGACGACCTGCTGCGCGAGCCCGTCGACGAGACGGCGGACCATCTCGGCGTTGCGCAGGTCGAGCAGCGTCGTGGGCTCGTCGAGGACGAGGAGGTCGGGCTCGGTGACGAGGACGCTGGCGAGCGCGAGGAGCTGCTTCTGGCCACCCGAGAGGAGGTGGGCCGGGTGGTCGGCGTGGCCGTCGAGCCCGTATGCCGTGAGCGCCGCCGCGGTGCGCGCCCTCACCTCGTCCTTGCTCAGGCCACGCCGACGCAGCCCGAAGGCGATGTCCTCGGCGACGGTCGGCATGACGATCTGCGCGTCGGGGTCGGTGAAGCAGAAGCCCACGCGCCGTCGGACCTCGCGCCCGTCGCGCACGGTGTCACGTCCGTCGATGGTCACGGTGCCCGAGTCGGGGTGGACGAGGCCGTTGAGGAGGCGGACGAAGGTCGACTTGCCCGAGCCGTTGGCGCCGACGATCCCGACCCGGTGCTCGGTGAGGGTGACGTCGACGTCACGGAGGACGAGCCTCCGGGCCGGACCGTCGCCGAAGGCGTGGCTGACCTCGGTGACGCGGATCTCGGGCACGGTGGCGGGGAGGGTCAGGCGGGCACGCGGTCGACCGGGGTCCGCCGATCGGCCCGCGAGGGGATGAGGCCGGGGTAGGCCGCGTGGACGCCCGCGGCGACGAACGCCGTGAGGACGGCCTTGACGACGTCGCCGGGCATGAACACCGCCGCCAGCGTGGTCGCCTTGACGAGGCCCACGTGGAGGACGAGCGCCATGCCGACGATGCCGATCGCGTTGAGCGCGAGGACCCCGCCGAGGATGTTGGCCATGACGCCGAGGGGCAGCCGGTAGGGGCGGCCGATCCGCTCGGTGAGCAGGCCGACGAGGAACGCGGCGACGGGGAAGCCGACGAGGTAGCCCACGCTCGGGCCGGCGAACACCCCGAGACCGCCGCGACCACCGGAGAGCAGCGGGAGGCCGATGGCGACGAGCGTGAGGAAGAGCAGCACCGACAGCGCACCGCGCTTCGCGCCGAGGATGGCGCCGGCGAGCATGATGCCCATCGACTGCGCGGTGATCGGCACGGCTCCACCGAACGGGGCGACGGCCGGCACGAGGCCGAGCGCGGCGATGACGCCGGTGAAGATCGCGATGAGCGACAGGTCGCGGGACGTGAGCATGCACCGGAGTGTGCCAGCCCCGGGGGTGCTCGCGACACCTGCCGGTCACCTGCTGGGCGGCTCGGCGCGCAGCCGCTGCGTGAGGGTGAGGGCGAGGACGGCGGCCGCGACCGAGGTACCGATGAGTAGTGCGAAGACGCCCCCGTCGAGCGTGTCGTGGCGGGCCGCGATGAGCGCGCCGCCGCCGGCCGTCGTCAGGGCGCTGCCGAGGCTGGCGCCGATCTGGGAGGCGGCGGTCGCCTGTCCCTGCTCGCGCGGTGGGGCGAGGGTGAAGATCTCGGTGGCCAGGCTCGGCGACGCGAGACCCATGCCCGTCGCGGCGAGGGCCCAGCCGGCGAGGCCGGGGACGAGCTCGAGGACCCCGAGCGACAGGAGGAGGGGGCCGACGCCGCCGAGGGCGATGAGCGCGAGCCCGAGACGGACTCGGGCCGCGGCGTCGAGCCGGTGCTGGACGGCGTCGAGACCGTGGACGGCCGAGCCCACGGCCCAGAAGACACCGGTGATGCTGAGGCTGATCCCGGCGAGCGCCGGCCCGACGTCGTGGGTCACGTCGAGCATGAGCGGCAGGTAGCCGCCGATCCCACCGAACGCGACGACGAGCAGGGTCCGAAGGGCCACCACGGCCGGTACGCCGTGTGCTGCGGTGAGCGTCCCGGCCGGCAGTGCCGCGCGGACCGTCGCGACGAGCGCGAGGGCGCCGACGGCGAGGGTGAGGAGGCCGGCGAGGTGGTGGTCCCCGCCGTCGAACGCGAGGGGACCGCCGACGCTGAGCAGCGCGACCGCCGTGGCGAGCCCGACCGCCGGGCCGACGGGGGCCGGGGTGCCTGCCTCCGGCACCGTGGTGGCCGGGTCGTCGACCCGCCGGACGTCGGCCCGGCGCAGGGCCGGCAGGAGCAGGAGCAGGGCCGGCACGAGGAGCGCGGACGGCAGGAGGAAGACGAGCCGCCAGCCGACGAGGGCCTCCGCGGCTCCGGCGGCGCCGGGACCGAGCAGGCTGGGCAGGATCCACGCCGCAGCGAAGGTCGCGAAGACCTTGGCGCGCAGGTGCTCCGGCAGCGCCCGCGCCGCGAAGACGAGGGTGGAGACGTCGATGAGGCCCTCGGCGACCCCGGACAGGCCCCGGCCCGCGACGAAGACCGCCATCGAGGGAGCGGCGGCCGTGACGGCCTGGGCGACGGCGAACGTCGCGAGCCCGGCCAGCAGCACCGTGCGGGAGCCCACCAGGTCCACCCACCGGCCGGCGACGGCGACGGCGACCATGAAGGTCACCATCGACGCGGCGTTGGCCGCCCCGAACCATGCCAGCCCGTCGAGGGCCCGCGTGGCCGTCGGCATGATGCTGATGACGGCCCGGTTCTCGAAGGCGCCGAGCGTGACGAGGGCGATGATCCCTGTCGCCACCGGCAGGTGCCGGGAGCTGAAGAGCCGCTCGGGTGCGGCGGTGGCTGTCGAGGTCATGGGCGGCATCCTCATATCTCAAGCCCGCTTGAGATCAAGCCGTAGGCTGCGGACGTGGACAAGGACGACCTGCTGCCGATCGGGGAGGTCGCCGCGCGCAGCGGCGTCTCCGTCCCCACCGTCCGGTTCTACGAGGAGCGCGGACTCATCCAGAGCGTGCGGAACGCCGGGAACCACCGCCGCTACGCACGGCATACGCTCCGCCGGATCGCCGTGGTGCGCGCAGGGCAACGGTTCGGGCTGAGCCTGGCCGAGATCGGTGAGGCGCTCGCGACGCTCCCTGCGGACCATCCGCCCACGAAGCGCGACTGGGCCCGGATGTCCGCGGCGTGGCACGACGCGCTCACCGAGCGGATCGAGGCGATGACCCGGGTGCGTGACGGGCTCACCGACTGCATCGGGTGCGGCTGCCTCTCGGTGACGTCGTGCCCGATCTACAACGCCGATGACTCCCACGCCGCCGACGGCCCCGGTGCCCAGCGCTGGCCCTCCGCCGCCCGGGCGTGACAGCGCGGTCGGGGCTGCGAGAATCGGCCGCATGACGACGCCGCTCGAGATCCCCGGCTTCACGCACCTCTACTCCGGCAAGGTGCGCGACCTCTACGCGCCGGAGGGTCGTGACGACCAGCTGCTGCTCGTCGCATCGGACCGGATCTCGGCGTTCGACTTCATCCTCGACCCGCCGATCCCGGACAAGGGAGCCGTCCTCACCCAGCTCTCGCTGTGGTGGTTCGACCAGCTCGCCGACCTCGTGCCCAACCACGTCGTCTCGACCGACGTGCCCGAGGTCGTGGCGGGGCGCGCGGTGCTCGTCCAGCGCCTCGACATGGTGCCGGTCGAGTGCGTGGCGCGGGCCTACCTCACCGGTGGTGGCCTGCGGGAGTACCTCGCCGACGGCACCGTGAGCGGCCTCGCCCTGCCCGAGGGGCTGCGCGACGGCGACCGGTTCGAGGAGCCGCTGTTCACGCCGTCGACCAAGGCGCCGATGGGGGAGCACGACGAGCCGATGTCCTACGAGGCGGTCGAGGCCGAGGTCGGGACCGAGATGGCCGCCCGGCTGCGCGACCTCACGACGCGCATCCTCGCCCGCGGCAACGAGATCGCGGGGGAGCGGGGCATCCTCATCGCGGACACCAAGGTCGAGTTCGGGCTCGACGCCTCCGGTGGGCTCGTGCTCGCCGACGAGGTCCTCACCCCCGACTCGTCGCGCTTCTGGCCCGCCGACCAGTGGGAGCCGGGCCACACCCAGCCCAGCTTCGACAAGGAGTTCGTCCGCGAGTGGCTGCTCTCGGCGGAGAGCGGCTGGGACAAGTCGTCCGGCGAGGCGCCGCCGGCGCTGCCCGCCGACGTCGTCGAGCGGACCCGGGCCAAGTACGTCGAGGCCTATGAGCGCCTCACCGGCCGGACCTTCTGACGCCATGGGCTCCGAGCCGCGGGGGTGGCAGGGCGAGGCCGACCGGCTGGCCCACGCGAGCGTGGGCCGGGGCGACCCGACCGGGTGGTTCGAGGAGCTCTACGCCGCCGGCGAGTCCGGCGAGGTGACGATGGCCTGGGACCGGTCGGAGCCCCAGCCGCTGCTCGAGGCCTGGACCCGCGAGGGCGCTGTGCCTGGCGGGCCCACGGTGCGTGGTGAGGGTCGCAGCGCGGTCGTCGTCGGGTGCGGGCTGGGAGCCGACGCCGAGCACCTCGCCTCGCTGGGGTTCGACACGACCGGGTTCGACCTGTCGCCGACCGCCATCCGCACCGCGAGGGCGCGCCGCCCCGGCTCGGCCGTCGACTACCGGGTCGCCGACCTCTTCGAGCTCCCCGGCGAGTGGCGCCACGGCTTCGACCTCGTCGTCGACGTCTACACCGTCCAGGCCCTGCCGCCGGCGATGCGGGAGCAGACCGTGCGCGCCGTCGCCGACCTCGTGGCACCGGGCGGAACGCTCGTCGCGATCCACGGGGTGCTGCCGGCCGACGACGACGGCGCGGGCCCGCCGTGGCTGCTCACCGCCGACGAGATCCGGTCCTTCACCCGCCACGGGCTGAGCGAGGTCTCCGTGGTGCAGGACGACGCGCTCGTGGGCTACCCGTGCTGGCGGGCGGTCTTCACCCGCTGAGCGGGTTTCGGGGTCCGCCGGGGCGCCCAGTAGCCTGTGACCCGGCCCAGCCGCATCCCCCACGGAGTCCCTGAGTGATGGTTTCGTCCCACGAGCTCGCCCTGACCACCGTCGACGGCGGGTCCGCGCTGTCACCGTTCCGGGCACGTGCGCTCCTCGCCCGCCTGCAGGCGGTCGAGCCGTCCGTCACCGGAGTCACCGCGCGCTTGGTCCACCTCGTCGCGAGCGAGGAGCCCCTCGACGAGGACGGCCGCGCCACCGTCGAGCGCCTCCTGACCTACGGCGACCCGTATGCCGGTGACTCACCCACCGAGGGCCCGCGGACCACCGTCGTGGTCGGGCCCCGGCTCGGCACCATCTCGCCGTGGGCGAGCAAGGCCACCGACATCGCGCACAACTGCGGCATCGACCTGCGCCGCGTCGAGCGGGTCACCGAGTTCACCGTCGAAGGCGTCGAGCTCACCGGTGACGCGTGGGGAGTCGTCGCCGCCGTCCTCCACGACCGGATGACCGAGACCGCGCTCCCCACGCGGGACGCCTCCACCGCCCTCTTCGACGAGCGCGAGGCCGAGCCGATGGAGCACGTCGACGTGCTCGGCGGTGGCCGCGCGGCGCTGGAAGGTGCGAACACGGCATACGGGCTGGCTCTGTCCGACGACGAGATCGACTACCTCGCGGAGTCGTTCACCGGGCTGCAGCGCAACCCCACCGACGTCGAGCTCATGATGTTCGCGCAGGCCAACTCCGAGCACTGCCGGCACAAGATCTTCAACGCCGACTTCGTCGTCGACGGCGAGCCGCAGGTCAAGAGCCTCTTCGGGATGATCCGGCACACCGAGTCCGTGGCGGGCGCGGGCACGGTCGTCGCCTACAAGGACAACGCCTCGGTCATGGAGGGCGGCCGGATCGAGCGCTGGCTGCCCGAGCGCGGTGACGGGCCCGGCGCCTACGTCGCGCGCGAGGAGGACGTCCACGTCCTCATGAAGGTCGAGACGCACAACCACCCGACGGCGATCTCGCCGTTCCCCGGTGCCGCCACGGGTGCCGGCGGCGAGATCCGCGACGAGGGTGCGACCGGCCGCGGCTCCGCGCCCAAGGCCGGGCTCACGGGGTTCGTCGTGTCGAACCTCCACCTGCCCGGCACCGACGAGCCGTGGGAGGCAGAGACCTACGGCGCGCCCGACCACATCGCGTCGCCGCTCGACATCATGGTCGAGGGTCCGATCGGCGCCGCGGCGTTCAACAACGAGTTCGGCCGGCCCGGCATCGGCGGCTTCTTCCGCGTCTACGAGCAGACCGTCGACGGCGTGCGCCGCGGCTACCACAAGCCGATCATGAGCGCCGGTGGCCTCGGCTCGATCAGCGCCGACCAGACCGAGAAGGTCCGCTTCCCCGCCGGCACCCTGCTCATCCAGATCGGTGGGCCGGGCATGCGCATCGGCATCGGCGGTGGAGCCGCGTCCTCGATGGCCTCCGGCGACAACGCCGCCGAGCTCGACTTCAACTCCGTCCAGCGCGGCAACCCCGAGATGGAGCGGCGCGCGCAGGAGGTCATCAACCACTGCTGGAGCCTCGGCCCGGACAACCCGGTGCTGGCGATCCACGACGTCGGTGCCGGCGGCCTCTCCAACGCCTTCCCCGAGCTCGTCGACGACGCCGGGCTCGGTGCCCGCTTCGACCTCTCTGCCGTGCCCCTCGAGGAGTCCGGCCTCGCGCCCAAGGAGATCTGGGTCAACGAGAGCCAGGAGCGCTACGTCCTCGCCATCGCACCCGAGTCGCTCGAGCTGCTCGAGTCTTTCGCCGAGCGCGAGCGGTGCCCCCTGTCGGTCATCGGGGTCGCCGCAGACGACGCCCAGCTGCTCGTCGCGGGCGAGTCCGACGCGGACGTCCCGATCGACATGCCGATGGAGGTGCTGCTCGGCAAGCCGCCGCGGATGACCCGCGACGTGAGCCGCGTCGAGTGGACCGGCGACGCGCTCGACGTGAGCTCGGTCGCGGTGCGGGACACGGCATACGCCGTCCTTCGCCACCCCACGGTCGCGAGCAAGCGGTTCCTCGTGACGATCGGTGACCGCACGGTCGGTGGCTTCACGCACCGTGACCAGATGGTCGGTCCGTGGCAGGTCCCGGTGGCCGACGTCGCGGTCACGCTGGCGGACCACGCGGGCTTCGCGGGCGAGGCCATGGCCTCGGGGGAGCGTATGCCGCTCGCTGCCGTCAACGCTCCCGCCTCCGGTCGGATGGCCGTCGGCGAGGCCCTCACCAACCTGCTCGCGGCACCGATCGCGTCGCTGTCGTCGGTCAAGCTCTCGTGCAACTGGATGGCCGCCGCAGGCGAGACCGGCGAGGACGCCGCTCTCTACGACACCGTGCAGGCCGTCGCGATGGAGCTGTGCCCGGCGCTGGGCATCTCCGTGCCGGTGGGCAAGGACTCGATGTCGATGCGGACCCGGTGGACGGACCCGGCATCGGGCGAGGCGAAGCAGGTGACGTCGCCGGTGTCCCTCGTCGTGTCGGCGTTCGCCGCTCTCCCCGACATGCGCGGCACCCTCACGCCGCAGCTCCAGCCCGACTCCGCACTCGTCCTCATCGACCTCGGCGCCGGTGCGAACCGGCTGGGCGGGTCGATGCTCGCTCAGGTGTCCGGCGCGTTCGGTGGCGAGGTGCCCGACCTCGACGATCCGTCGCGGCTCGTGGCACTCGCGCGTGCGGTGCACGAGCTGCGTTCTCGTGGGCTGCTGCTCGCCTACCACGACCGTTCCGACGGCGGCCTCTGGGCGACCGTGTGCGAGATGGCGTTCGCGAGCGGGTTCGGCGTCGAGGTCTCGGTCGACTCGGTCGAGCAGCTGTTCACCGAGGAACTCGGTGCCGTGCTCGGCGTTCCCTCCGGCGCGGTCGCCGACGTTCTCGAGGTGCTCGTGTCCGCGGGGGTGGGCGCACTCGCGACCGTCGTCGGTGGCACCCACCCCGAGCGGCAGGTCACGGTCAACATCGACGGCGAGGTGTCGATCGACGAGCCGCTGTCCGACCTCGCTCGGGCCTGGGACGAGGTGTCGTGGCGCATCTCGGCGCTGCGGGACAACCCCGAGTGCGCCGACGAGGAGCACGCGGCGTTCGGCTCCGACGACGACCCCGGGCTGCACGTCACGACGACCTTCGACCCGACCGACGACGTGGCCGCGCCGTTCCTCAACCTGGGCGCCCGCCCACGGGTGGCCATCCTGCGCGAGCAGGGGGTGAACTCGCACGTCGAGACCGCCTACGCGTTCCACCGCGCCGGGTTCGAGACCTACGACGTCCACATGACCGACCTCCAGACCGGCCGGGCCTCGCTGTCCGACGTCGTCGGGCTCGTGGCCTGTGGTGGGTTCTCCTACGGCGACACCCTCGGTGCGGGTGAGGGCTGGGCGCGCTCGGTCCTGTTCAACGACCGGCTCACCGAGCAGTTCTCCGAGTTCTTCCACCGCCCCGACACGTTCGGGCTCGGCATCTGCAACGGGTGCCAGATGTTCGCCGCTCTCGCCGACCTCATCCCCGGGGCCGAGGCGTGGCCGCGGTTCACCCGCAACCGGTCCGAGCAGTACGAAGCGAGGCTCTCGCTCGTCGAGGTCCTCGAGTCGCCGTCGATCTTCACCTCCGGCATGGCGGGCTCGCACATCCCGATCGCCGTCGCCCACGGGGAAGGCTTCGCGAACTTCTCGGCGCGCGGTGACGAGGCGGCGGTGCACCGCGTGGCGCGGTTCGTCGACAACTCCGGTCGCGTCGCCACGGCATACCCGTCCAACCCCAACGGCTCACCGGACGGGCTCACCGCGGTGACCACCCCGGACGGCCGGTTCACCGCGATGATGCCGCACCCGGAGCGGGTCCAGCGCAACGCGCAGATGTCGTGGACGGACGGGCGGATCGAGGACGTCTCGCCCTGGATGCGGATGTTCCGCAACGCCCGCACCTTCATCGGCTGACTCGTGCCGTGACCAACTCACCAATTCCTCCTCTCCGCCACCTCACCGTGTGTGGCGGAGAGGAGGAATTGGCGAGTTGAGCACGTCGCCGAGGACCGTCGGGTCAAGGCGTCAAGGCGTCAAGGCGTCAAGGCGTCAGGGGGTCGAGCGGGCCGCGGCGATGAGGCGGGTGAGGCCGTCGCGCAGGTCCTCGAGCTCGGCCAGCTCCATCCCGAGGCGCTCGAGGATCGCGGGCGGCACCTTCTCGGCGCGGCTGCGCAGCCGCGCGCCGGACGGCGTGAGGGCCACGGCGAGGGCGCGGTCGTCGTGGGGGTCGCGACCGCGGGTGATGTGGCCGCTGGACTCGAGGCGCTTGAGCAGCGGGGACAGGGTGCCGGGGTCGAGGCTCACCCGCCGCCCGAGCTCGCTCACCGTGAGGGGTGCCTCCTCCCAGAGCGCGAGCATGACGAGGTACTGCGGGTGGGTCAGTCCCATGGGCGCGAGCAGCGGCTTGTAGAGCGCGATGACGTTGCGCGAGGCGACCGCGAGGGCGTAGCAGACCTGGCGGTCGAGGGCGAGCAGGTCGGTGCCGGCGGGCACGGTGCTGGTCTTGGACGTCGTCACGGGTCCCATTCTAGGTCCTTCGGTGCTATTGTGAGTGCACAAACCATTGGTGCACAAAGAAAGGCCGCGATGCGCAAGCCCGAGAACGAGGGACTGTCACTGGGCTACCGGCTCGGCTACCGCATCCAGTTCGCCATGTGGGAGGTCTTCGGCCCTGCCCAGCTCGGCGCCGGTGACGACCCGCAGATGCGGCTCAAGCGCCGCCGCCAGGCCAAGGTCGAGGCCGCCCGTGCAGCGCGTCTGGCCCGCGAGGCCGACGCGGCCTGACGCCGCGCTGGTTGTCGGGGGAAGGCTGCGTCGTCGCCACCACCTTCACTCCCGACGACGCGAGGTGGTCCCGACAAGCCGTGCTCGTCAGTCCGGCGGAGCAGGCGATTCAGCGGTGTCACCGAGCTCGGCGCTGAACGGGTAGGCCCCACCGGCACGGGCCAGCACCTCGCTCGGCGCCACCACTCCTGTCGGCAGCGGCTGCCGGGCCGCGGCGCGGCGCATCGCGTCCAGCGGCAGCGACTCCCGCGACGCGGCGACCACGACGTTGCCGAACCCCTTGCCCTTGAGGACCTGGTGCAAGCCGACGTATGCCGTCTGCGCGCCCGGTCCCAGCGCGGCCCGGGCACCCGAGGCGACGCGTGCGGCATACCGGAGTCCCGGTCGGTCCCCGAGGTTCGCGAGGAACACCCCTCCCGGCGCGAGGACCCGCGCGACCTCCCCCAGCCACTCGACCGTGGTGAGGGAGGCGGGGACCTGGCCTCCGGCATACGCGTCGAGGACCACGACGTCTGCACTCGCGGAGGCGAGTCCCGCCACGCCGACCTCGCCGGTCTGCGGCCGCACCCGGATCCGGTGGCCCCGGGGCAGCGGGATCTCCCGGCGCACGAGCTCGGTCATCGCGACCGCCGGCTCGAGGACGATCTGGGGCGAGCCCGGACGCGTCGCGTGCACCCAGCGCGCCAGGCTCAGTCCGGCTCCGCCGACGTGCGTCACCCGCAGGGGAGCCGGCTGGGCGAACACGGAGTCGATGCACAGCGCCAGCTGCTGGACGTACTCGAAGACGAGGTGGAGGGGGTCGCCGAGGTCGACGGCGGACTGGGCGTGGCCACCCACGCGGATCCACGTGACGTCGCCGTC
Source organism: Knoellia locipacati (assembly GCF_007992835.1). Classification (GTDB taxonomy): domain Bacteria; phylum Actinomycetota; class Actinomycetes; order Actinomycetales; family Dermatophilaceae; genus Knoellia; species Knoellia locipacati. The sequence goes on along the minus strand of NZ_BKBA01000003.1, from coordinate 590,681 downwards.
CTGCTCGAGCTCGAGGTCGTCCACCCCCACAGACAAGCACCCCCTGCGCCGTGGCGGCGCAGGGGGTGCTCGGATGCTGCTGGTCCCGTCGAGCAGGGACTACTTGCTGATCGTCACCGGCACGTATGCCGTGGTGCCGGTCTCCTTGGCGGTCACCCTGAGCGTCACCGGGACGTCGCGGTGGCCGTTGCCCTTGGTCCAGGGCAGGAGCTGCTGCTTGGTGAGCGAGAAGCTCGCGTCGAGGACGCCGTCACGCGACGGCGACGGCGGCGCGGGGACCCGGGTCGTCGTGATCGGCACGTTCGCGAACGTCACGCCGTCGAGCGACACGGTGGCCGAGGTGTTGGCCACCGCCGATGCGCCGGCGAGGTCGAAGCCCTCGAGGCGCAGGGTGAAGGTCTTCGACTCGTTCTTGCCACCCGTAACGGTGGCGGCGAGGACGCCGACACCGTGCTGGACCAGCGGCGGCGAGACCGGGCTGTTGGCACCGATCCAGTCGACGAAGGCGTTCTGGTCGACGAGGCCTGAGTCGCGGTAGTTTGTCCCCTTGAGGAAGGTGCCGAAGTTGTCCGGCGCCACCCCCGTGGTGGTGATGAGGAAGGACGAGGACGCGATCGTGTAGACGCCGGCCGGGTCGATGGCCTTGCCGTCGATGTAGATGCCGGTGATCCGGTCACCCTGGGCCCGGTTGGGGTCGTAGGTGTAGGTGACGTTCTTGGAGATGCCGAGCGCGAGGAACGGGCGGGACGCGCCGGCGGGCTGCCACTGCTCCTCGAGGATCTGCTTGAACTGGGCACCCGTGTAGTCGGCGGCCTTGAGGTTGTTGCCGAACGGCAGGACCGTGGCGGCCTGGGCGAACGTCACGGTGCCGTCGGTGCCGTAGAGCAGGTCCGTGCGGACACCACCGGGGTTCATCACGCCGATGTCGACGCCGAGGTCGCGGCCCGGGGCGTTGAGGGACTCGACGTACTGCTGGGCGATGAGGTTGGACAGCGCCGACTCGCGCTTGCGGTCGTCCGCGCCGTCACGGGTGATGCTCTTGGTGATCTTGCCGACCGGCTGCGCGGCGATGGGCGCGGCGTAGGCGATGGCGTCGTCGATGATCTTCGACGCGGCCTGGTAGGTCGGGTTCGCGAGGCACGCCGGCGACGGGGCGATCGCCGGGATGTTGGCCGCGTTGTAGGCCGTGACCTTCTTGGCGGTGGGGTCCCAGCCGAGCTGGATCTTGCCGACGGCGGCGGCGTACTGGCCGGTCTGGAGGACCGGACGGGTCTGGCCCGAGGCCTCGCCGGGGATCTGCACGTCGTAGACGTAGGCCTGGTGGGTGTGGCCCTGGAGGATGGCCGCGACCTTGGGCGAGGTGTCGTTGACGAGGTGGGCGAAGACAGGGACGGCGAGCTGGTCGGCCAGGGTGCCGGTCGTCGAGGAGTAGGGGCCACCCTCGTGGTACTCGGCGATGATGACGTCGGCCTCGCCGTTGGCGGGGTTGCCGTCGGTGAGCTGGGCGGCCACGCGGTTGACGCCGTCGACGGGGTCGATGAAGTCGAGGTTCGCGACACCCTCGCCGGCGACGAGGTTGGGGGTGTCCTTGGTGACGCCACCGATGACGGCGACGCGCACGCCACCGACGGTGTAGGACTCGTACTGCTTGAGCGCCGGCGTCTGGGTCCCCTTGAGGAAGACGTTGGCCCCGACGTACTCGAAGTCGGCGCGCTGCTCGACGCGCTGGGTGAGGTCGGCGTAGCCCTTGTCGAACTCGTGGTTGCCCACGGACGACGCGTTCATGCCGATCGCGTCGAGGAAGTCGAGCGTCGGGGCGTCGTCCTGGATGGCCGAGGTGAACGGCGAGGCGCCGATGAGGTCGCCGGCGCCGAGGGTGAGGGTGTTCGCCGCACCGAGGGACTCACGCTGGGTGAGGATCGTGCAGGCGAAGTTCTTGCCCAACGTGCCCTTGCCATCGGTGTCGATGCGGCCGTGGAAGTCGTTGAGGTTGAGGATGTTGATGGGCGTGGTGCCCGCGGGGAGCGGCCCGCCGTTCATGTTGGTCGCCGCCGATGCCGAGCTGCCGGCCATCATCGAGGTCGTGCCGGCGAGGAGCAGGCCGGTCGTGACCGCAGCGAGCGTGCTGCCGTGCTTCATGGTGCCTCCGGGTGAGAACCGCATGGATCGTCACCGGCAGGGGCTCGGCAACCCGGCCCATGTTGCCGCAGTGCGCCGAGGAAGTCTCTGCCTCTGCATAACTATTTATGACGTCCGGGTGAAGAGTCCGCCGCCTCCCGGACCGTCGGTGGCTCGACCTACGATGCCGGTATGCCGTCCCGTCGCCGAGTGCCCGTCGCCGCAGGTCACGCGGCACTCACCGCCTGGGTCGCCGACCCGGCCGCCAGCGACCGGACGACGACGGCGATGGCCGTGCGCTTCACCCTCGAGGAGCTCGGGATCCGCGCTCCCGGGCGCAGCGTCGAGGTGCGGGTGCCGCCCTTCGGGGTCGTCCAGTGCATCGAGGGGCTCCAGCACCGGCGCGGCACCCCGCCCAACGTCATCGAGACCGACGCCGACACCTGGCTCGGGCTCGCCGCGGGCACCCTCGACCCCGCCACGGCCGCCGGCGAGGGACGTCTGCGGGTCAGCGGCACGCGAGCCGACCTCACGGCATACCTGCCGTTGTTCGACGACTTCGAGAAGGTGACCTGACGTGCGACACGGGATCTCGATCCTCCCCGACCTGCCCTGGCGCGAGGCAGGTCCGCGATGGCGGGCCGTCGAGGAGATGGGCTTCGCGCACGCCTGGGTCTACGACCACCTCGTCTGGGGTGGGCTCCCGGACAGCACGTGGTTCCCCGCGGTGCCGACGCTCGCGGCGGCCGCCGGCGTGACCTCGACGATCGGGCTCGGCACCTTCGTCACGTCGCCGAACTTCCGCCACCCCTACGTCTTCGCGCGCGACGTCCTCGCCCTCGACGACCTGTCCGACGGGCGCTTCCTCTGCGGTCTCGGCACCGGTGGCGACCTCGACTCCGCCGTCCTGGGGGAGGCGCACCCGGTCAAGGCGCGCGTCGACCGCTTCCACGAGTACGTCCCGCTCCTCGACCGCCTCCTGCGCGAGGACCACGTCGACCACGACGGCGAGTGGTATGCCGTCCGCGACGCCCGCACGTTGCCGGGTCCGGTCCGCGACCGGGTGCCCTTCGTCGTGGCCGCCAACGGGCCCCGCTCGCTGCGGCTGGCTGCGCAGCACGGCCAAGGGTGGGTGACGACCGGCCCGGGCGGCGCCGAGACGGTGGACGCGTGGTGGGCCGGCGTGGCGGGGCTGGTCGAGAGGTTCGACGCCCTCGAGGGCACCGCCGGGATCGACCGCTACCTGCTGCTCGACGCCTCACCCCAGTTCTCGCTCGAGTCGGTCGGCGTCTACGAGGAGATGACGGGGCGCGCCGCCGCGCTCGGCTTCACCGACACGATCACCCACTGGCCACGACCCGAGGCCCCGTATGCCGGCTCGCTCGCGACGCTCGAAGCCGTCGCCTCCGGTGTCGTCGCCGCTGCCTCAGCGAAGTAGCGTGGTGCCCGTGAACCCCGAGATCCGCCGCCCCAACCACCTCCGTGTCCTCATCATCGGCGCCGTGGTGGGGTTCGCGCTCGGTGGCTTCCTCGGCGTCTACCGTGGGCTCGAGTCGTCGGCCCGCACGACCGCCGGTGAGTACTCCACCTCGACGTCCGTGGGCTACCTCGGCATCCTCGGCGCGATCGTCGTCGGGCTCCTCGCCGCCGGTGTCTCGGTGCTCGTCGAGACGCTCTCCGAACGCCGCAACCGCTGAGGTCCGGGCATGAGCGCCGAGGTGACGTCATGAGCCGCCGGCTCCGCATGGTCATCGGTGGCCTGCTCGTGGGCATCGGGCTGCTCTGGACCCTGCAGGGACTCGGTGTCGTGGGCGGCAGCGTCATGTCCGGCGTCACGCTCTGGGCGGTCATCGGTCCGGTCGTCGCCGTGCTCGGCCTGAGCCTCGCGCTGAGCGGCCGCCACCACACCTGAGTCCGGGCGCTGGGACTCCGGCGCCGGGCGCGCGTCAGTCGGCGCGCAGCGCTGCGACGGTCTCGCGCAGACCCTCGACCAGGGGGCGGCACTGCCAGACGAGGTCGCGCTCGGCCTTGGCCCGGGAGCCGGTGTAGCTCGCCAGCGAGGCCCGCAGCGACTCGGGGGAGTAGGTCGCGGGGACCGGCAGGACCTTGGCCACCGGCGTCATGGCCTTCTCGGTGAGCCGGATGAGGGTGGCCGGCACGCGCATCGGCCCCCTGGTGCCGGCGATGGTCGCCACCTGCTGGAGCACGCCCGCGAGGGTCGCCGGCTCGCCCGCGAGCATGTAGTCCTCGCCGGGGACGCCGCGCTCCATGGCGAGGACGTGCCCGCGTGCGACGTCGCCGACGTGCGCCCACATGAGGGTGCCGCCACCACCGGGCACCTGGACCCGTCGCCCGGCGACCACCTGGGCGAAGAGCTCGCCGACCTGCGAGGTGTCACCGGCGCCGTAGACGGCGCCGGGCATCACGGTGACGACAGGGAGCCCGCGGCGGAAGAGCTCGTGCGCGATCTCGTGCGCCTGCGCCTTGGTGCGGTCGTACTCCGTGAGGTGGTCACCGGTGTGCCGGTAGGTCTCGTCGCGCATCGCGCCGCCGGTGTCGGAGTTGATCGCCAGCGTGCTCGTGTAGACGGTCCTGGGCGTGCCCGCGCGCAGGGCCGCGGACAGCACGTTGCGGGTGCCCTCGACGTTGACCCGGCGGCCCGCGGAGGTGTCGCGGTCACCGAGGCGGTACCACCCGGCGACGTGGAACAGCCCGTCCGCGCCGTCGAGCAGCCGGTCGAGGGCCTCGTCCGAGTCGAGGTCGCCCTCGACGAGCTCCACCCCGAGGGCGGTCAGGGCGTCTGCCCTGCTCGGAGTCCGGACGAGGGCGACGACCTCGTGACCGGCCTCGACGAGCTGTCGGGTGAGTTCCCCACCGACGAACCCGGTGGCTCCCGTGAGTGCGTAGCGCATGACCGCCATTGTCCACCGCGGCCGGGCCGCCACGGGGGATCTTGGACCCGGGCCCGGCCCCGACGGGACCGGGCCCACCCGGGACCAGCCGGGACCAGCCTGGTCAGGTGAAGGAAAAGAGGGCCACCGGGTCGGAGGTCGGGTGCTCGGAGCCGTTCTCGGGCTCGAGCGTGATGCCGGCGCCGGTCGCGGTCCTGGCGTCGCCCTCGAGGGGCACCGTGACGGCGTGACCGGACGTGGGGATCATCCCGGCGCTCACCATGCCGCGGCCGGGCACGTCGAACCAGAGCTGGTAGGCCTTGCCCGACGGCGGGGTCGGCATGGCGTCGGCGAGGAAGACCGCCCGCCCGACGGCACGGCTCCGCACGAGCGTGATCTCGGAGGAGCCCATCGGCAGCTCGAGACGCTGGGCGTCGTCGGCCCGCAGGACCTGCTCGGTGGCGGTGAGCTGGCTGGGCGAGTCCTCCCAGGGCTGCCACGCGACACCACCGATGGTGATGACGGCTGCCGCCACGGCGGCGGCGAGCCACGGGCGCAGACCTCGTCGGTTGCGGCGGGCAGCGAGCTCGTCGCCGTCCGCCGGCGAACCGTCGACGGACGCGGTGGCGGGAAGGGACGCGAGCGGCTCGGCGGCCGCATCCGGCCCGTTCGACCCGGGGGGCGACGCGGCGGCGGGGGGCTCGAGCGGGGAGAGCTGGCGGGTCTGCGAGACCGCGGCCAGGACCGACGCGCGCAGCGCCGGCGGGGGAGCCAGCTCGACGTCGGAGGTGAGCGTGGCTGCCGCGGCCCGCAGCTCCGCGACCTCGGCGCGGCAGTCCGCGCACAGGTCGAGGTGGGTCTCGAAGGAGCGACGCTCGTCGTCGGTCACCGCATTGACGGCATACGCGCCGGCCAGGGCGTGCGTGTCTGGGTTCATGCCGTCACCTCCAAGGTGTCTCGAAGTCGAATGAGTCCGTCTCGGATCCGTGTCTTCGCGGTCCCGAGCGGGATGCCGAGGAGCGCTGCCACCTCGGTGTGCGTGTGGCCGCCGAGGTAGGCCAGCTCGACTGCGCCACGTTGCGTGTCGGTGAGCGTGGCCAGGGCCCTACGCACCCGTTGCTGGTCGAGGCGCACCTCGACCTTCTCGAGCGTCGAGTCGTGCTCGCGCTCGGTGGTCGTGACCTCGTAGGTCACCTCGCGCGCCTTGCTGGCCTCGGCCGAGCGGACCCGGTCGACGGCCTTGCGGTGCGCGATGGTGAGCATCCACGAGAGCGGTGACCCCTTGGCGGGGTCGAAGCGGGTGCAGTGCGTCCAGATGTCGAGGAACGCCTCCTGCGTGACCTCCTCGCTCTGCGCCCGGTCGCGGACGACCCGGACGACGAGACCGTGGAGCCGTGCGGCGGTGGCGTCGTAGAGCTCGGCGAACGCGCCCTCGTCGCCACGCGCCGACCGCGTCAGCAGGCTCCCGAGGTCCGGCCCCACGGCAGCGGTCGGCAAGGACTCATCTCCACTACCGACCGCTGCCATGATGACCATGATTGCCTACGTTCCCCTCGGGGTGCTCGCCGGTCAGGAAGCCGGGAGCAGAACGCCGTCGATGATGTAGACGGTGGCGTTGGCGGTCTGGACGTTGCCGCAGATGACCTTGGCCTCACCGACGGTGAAGTTCTCGCCACTGCCGGCGACGGTGATCGTGCCTCCGCCGAGGGTCTTGTGCTCACCCGCGAGCTTGTCGGGAGCGATCTTGCCCTCGACGACGTGGTTGGTGAGGACCTTGGTCAGCAGACCCTTGGGGTCGGCCATCGCGGAGTCCATCGTCGCCTTCGGGACGGCGGCGAACGCGTCGTTGGTCGGGGCGAAGACCGTGATCTCCGGGGCGTTGTTGAGCGTGTCGACGAGACCGGCGGACTTGACCGCGGTGACGAGGGTCGACAGGAGCGGGTTGGCGCTCGCGGCGGTGGCGACCGGGGCGGTCATCATGCCGTCGAAGGAGCCAGCGCCGGTGGCGGGCACCTGGCTGCAGGCCGCGCCGAAGGGCTTGTCCATCATCGCGTCGGACGGCGACTCGGAGGCGCTCGCGGACGGGCTCATGGACTCCGAGGTGGACGAGCTGGCCGCGGTGTCCGAGCTGGTGTCGTCCGAGCTGCCACAGGCCGCGAGGCCGAGGGGCAGGGCGAGGGCGAGGGCGAGGACTGCGGGGCGGTGCGTGAGCTTCATGATCGTCTCCTGTGTGGGGGTGGATGACAACCGTGATTCGGTGCTGCGTGCCAGGCGGATGGGTTCTCGTGCAACCTTTTCCAACTTTCTTCGTATGCCGTCCGCACCCTGTCCCGCCGGTCACGCAAAAAGCACTGTCCGGCCCGGAACATCTCCGGGCCGGACAGTGCGTGTGCCGGACCAGCCGGAACAGGTGAGGTGGTGGGGCGGTGACGAGGCGGTCGCGCCTCAGTCGACGAGGACGGGGATGGAGTGCCAGCCCGTAGCGCCGCGGGGGAAGGGCTCGGCGCGCTTGTCGGTCTGGACCGCACCGGTGAGGTCGGTGGCGCGGACGGTGAGCTCGTGCCGGCCCGCGGTCGCCTTCCACGGGAAGTACCACTGCCGCCAGTAGTCGACGTTGGCGTCGGGGCCGAGCGTGGCCTCCTGCCATGGGCCCTCGTCGATCCGGACCTCGACCTTGGCGATCCCGCGGCCTTGGGCCCAGGCGACACCGCCGATGACGTTCTCGCCGACCTTGAGGTTGGCCAGGCCGCGAGGGGTGTCGATCCTCGACTGGGTGAGGATCCGTCCGTCGATGGCCCAGTCGCGCTCGGTCCAGTAGGCCTTCTTGGCGGCGTACGTCGTCGCGGTGAGGCGCTCGAGCCACTTGGTCGAGCCGACGAAGCCGTAGAGACCGGGGGTCACGAGTCGCACGGGGTAGCCGTGGCGGCGGGGGAGCGGCTCGCCGTTCATGCCGATGGCGACCAACGCGTCGCGGTCGTCCATGAGCGCCTGGACCGGCGTCGAGATGGTCATGCCGTCGACGGACGTGCTGAGGATCTGGTCGGCGTCGTCGCGGACACCAGCCCGCTCGAGCAGCTGCCGCACCGGGACACCGAGCCAGCGGGCTCCGCCGATGTAGGGGCCGCCGACCTCGTTGCTCACGCAGCACATCGTGATGTCCTTCTCGACGAGGTCCATGCCCGAGAGCTCGGCGAAGTCGATGCTGAACGGCTTGTCGACGGACCCGTCGATGGTGAGCTTCCACGAGTCGACGTCGACCCGGGGGATCACGAGGGCGGTGTCGATGCGGTAGAAGTCCTTGTTGGGCGTGCGCCAGGGAGCGAGTCCCTTGACCTTGCCCTCGATGCCCGCCTGGAGCGGGGCGAGGGTCTGGGAGGGGGCGGGGAGCGTGATGGTCGACGGCGAGATGGCCTCGGCGGTGAGCTTCTGGCCGAGCGCACCGACGGCGGCGGCGCCGACCGCAGTCCCACCCGCGGCGAGGAGGAAGGTGCGTCGCCCGCTCGTGACGGGCTCGCCGGTCCCCCGCGCGTTGTGGTCGGTCGGGCTCTCGGGCCGTGCGGTCTGCGCGACCCCGGCGGCCTGCGCCTTGGGAATGCGTGAGAGCAGCAGGGCCAGGGCCCCGACACCGACGAGTCCGGTGACGAGGCCGGGGACGACGTCGAGCTGGCCGGCCGTGGGCCGGAGCACCGCGGCGGCAGCAGCGAGGGCCGCGAGGCCGACGATGACGAGCCGGCCGAGCAGGGGCCGCTTGCGGGACACGAGCCCGGCGACCGTCGCGAGCAGCAGGGTGACGACCGCGACGCTGCCGATGAGGATCGGCTTGTCGTTCGTCCCCATCGTGCGCACGGCCCACTCCTTGACGGGGGTGGGGGTCGCGTCGATGACCTGCGAGCCCACAGCGAGCACGGGCGAGGATTCGGGGGCGACGAGAGCGGCCACGAGGTGACCGGCCGCGGCACCGGCGGCCGCGGCGAGGAGGCCGCTGACGGCATACGGCCAGCGGGGTTGCGACGGAGGAACGGGAGCGTCCATGCCAAGCCATTCGGAGCGGTGCCCGCGACGGATGGGTCCGCAGGGCGGCACCGCGGTCGGGGTCCCGCGAGATCGTGGGACACTGGGAGTGTGGCACGCGGAGACGGACGACTGACCCACGACCTCATGCCCGGCGAGAAGGGCCCCCAGGACGCCTGTGGCGTGTTCGGGGTCTGGGCTCCCGGCGAGGACGTCGCCAAGCTGACCTACTACGGGCTCTACGCCCTGCAGCACCGCGGGCAGGAGTCCGCCGGCATCGCCGCGAGCGACGGTCGCCGCCTCCTCGTCTACAAGGACATGGGGCTCGTCTCACAGGTCTTCGACGAGCGGTCGCTCGGCTCGCTCAAGGGTCACCTCGCGATCGGGCACTGCCGCTACTCGACCACCGGCGCCTCCACCTGGGAGAACGCCCAGCCCACGCTCGGCGGTCATGACGGCGGCACCCTCGCCCTGGCCCACAACGGCAACCTCATCAACTCGGCCGAGCTGCGCGACCTCGTCGACGAGGCCACCGGCGAGGCCCGCCACCGCGGTGAGATCGGCCGCGGCAACACGACCGACACCGCGCTCGTCACCGCCCTGCTCACCGCCGACCCCGACCGGACCGTCGAGGACGCCGCCCTCGAGGTCCTGCCCAAGCTGCGCGGGGCCTTCTGCTTCGTCTTCATGAACGAGCACACCCTGTATGCCGCCCGCGACCCGCAGGGGATCCGTCCCCTCGTCCTGGGTCGCCTCGAGCGGGGCTGGGTCGTCGCGTCCGAGACGGCGGCGCTCGACATCGTCGGTGCGTCGTTCATCCGCGAGGTCGAGCCCGGCGAGCTCATCGCCATCGACGAGGACGGGCTGCGCTCGCAGCGCTTCGCCGAGACCGACCGCAAGGGCTGCGTCTTCGAGTACGTCTACCTCGCGCGACCGGACACCACCATCAACGGCCGTGTCGTCCACGAGGCCCGGGTCGAGATGGGCCGCACCCTCGCGCGCGAGCACCCCGTCGAGGCCGATCTCGTCATGCCGACGCCGGAGTCGGGCACGCCGGCAGCGATCGGCTACGCGCAGGAGTCGGGCATCCCCTACGGGCAGGGCCTGGTCAAGAACGCCTACGTCGGCCGCACGTTCATCGCACCGTCCCAGACGATCCGCCAGCTCGGCATCCGGCTCAAGCTCAACCCGCTGCGCGAGGTCATCAAGGGCAAGCGCCTCATTGTCGTCGACGACTCGATCGTGCGGGGCAACACCCAGCGGGCGCTCGTCCGGATGCTGCGTGAGGCCGGGGCGGCAGAGGTGCACGTCCGCATCTCGTCGCCGCCGGTGCGCTGGCCCTGCTTCTACGGCATCGACTTCGCGACCCGGGCCGAGCTCATCGCCACGGGCATCGGGGTCGAGGAGGTCTGCAACTCGATCGGCGCCGACTCGCTCGGCTACATCTCCGAGGAGGGGATGATCGCGGCGACCGAGCAGGAGCCCGAGCGGCTGTGCTCGGCGTGCTTCACCGGGACCTACCCGATCGAGCTCCCGTCCTCGGACCGTCTCGGCAAGGGGCTGCTCGAGCTCGAGTTCCCCGTCGACGAGGGCATCACCGACGCGACCGAGACCGGCACCCTCGACGTCGACCGCGTGTCGGTCACCGCATCGGGCGGGGCGGCCGAGGCCGTCCGCCGTCCCTGACCCTAGGCTGGCCGACGTGAGTGACCAGGGCGAACAGATCACCTATGCCGCGGCCGGAGTCGACGTCGAGGCGGGTGACAAGGCCGTCGAGCTCATGAAGGCCGACGTGCGCCGGGCGACCCGACCCGAGGTCCTCGGGGGGCTCGGTGGCTTCGCGGGCATGTTCGACGCCAGCGCGATCGCCCGGATGGAGCGCCCGGTCCTCGCGACGAGCACCGACGGGGTCGGCACCAAGGTCGCCATCGCCCAGGCGCTCGACAAGCACGACACGATCGGCTTCGACCTCGTCGGCATGGTCGTCGACGACATCGTCGTCTGTGGCGCCGAACCGCTCTTCATGACCGACTACATCGCGACCGGCAAGGTCGTCCCCGAGCGCATCGCCGCCATCGTCGGTGGCATCGCCCGGGCCTGCGAGCAGGCCGGTGTCGCCCTCGTGGGAGGCGAGACGGCCGAGCACCCGGGCCTGCTCGACCCCGACGAGTACGACGTCGCGGGCGCCGCCACCGGTGTCGTCGAGCACGCCGACGTCCTCGGCCCGCAGCGCGTGCAGCCGGGTGACGTCGTGCTCGGGATTGCGAGCTCGGGCCTGCACTCCAACGGCTACTCGCTCGTCCGCAAGGTGGTCGCCCACGCCGGCTGGCAGCTCGACCGGCACGTCGACGAGTTCGGCCGCACGCTCGGCGAGGAGCTGCTCGAGCCCACCCACGTCTACTCGCTCGACCTGCTCGAGCTCATCCGCACCGACGGCATCGACCTGCACGCGCTGTCGCACGTCACCGGTGGAGGGCTCGCGGCCAACCTCGCCCGCGTCCTCCCGAGCCAGGTCTTCGCCCGCGTCGACCGCTCGACGTGGACGCCGCCCCCGGTCTTCTCGACCGTCCAGCGACTCGGCCAGGTCCCGCAGGCCGACATCGAGCGCACCCTCAACATGGGGGTCGGCTTCGTGGCGATGCTGCCCGCCGACCAGGTCGACCTCGCCGTCCGCACCCTCGCCGGCCGCGGCCTGACCGCGTGGACGATGGGTGAGGTCACGGCGCTCGAGAGTGCCCGGGTCGAGGACGGCATCGAGGTCGTCCAAGGCGCCAAGGGCGTCGACGGCGGCTCGGTCCAGGTCGTCGGTTCGCACCCGGCCTGAGCAGCCGACCTCAGGACACGGGGCGGCGGTGGCGTCCATCATCTGAGGGTGACCGTCGCGATCGACCCGAGCCCCGTCCCCACCGCACCGCGCGTGGCCCGGCGTTGGTCGGTCGGCGTCCTCGCGCTCGCGACGGTCGTGCTCGCGGCCTACCTGGCCCTCGTCGTCGTGGCCGCGTGGCTCGTCGGCTCCACGATCGAGGCGATCGCGGCGCGTGACGTCGGGTCGGTCGACGTCGGTGGTCTCGCCGTCAGCACGATCCCCGGCCTCGTCGGCGGGTGGGGTGTCGGGCTGGGTGCCGCGGCGCTGCTGGCGCGCGGGGAGGCGGTGGCTGCGAGGGCGGTCGGCGTCACGGCAGGGCTGCTCGGTGTGGTCGTCGGCGCCGTCGTGCTCGCGGTCACCGGCGTCCTCTGAGCCAAGGACGCCCGGGCTCAGACGATCGTCACCTGCGGGGCGAACATGCTCATCGCGCCGAGCGCCTGCTCGTGCATCGCGAGGGTCGACCCGGCGCAGGCTTGGGCCACGACGCGCACGCTCGCACCCGCATCGGCTGCCGGCAGCGCGGTGGAGATGACGCAGCAGTCGGTGGCGACACCGGCGAGCGCGAGCCTCGGCTGCTCACCGATGACCGCGCGCAGCCCCCGCGTCCACTTGCCGAACGTCGGCTCGGTGACGACGTGGTCGGCGAGGTCCACGAGCTCGGGCACCACGGCATACAGGGGGTCCGTCCCCGGGACGAGCGCGAACTGCCAGTCGTCGTAGTAGTCGGCCCATGACCCGCCGAGCCCCGGGTCCGCGACGAACCGCGTCACGACGACCCGACCCTCGTATGCCGTCGCGAGACGACCGATGCGCGGCACCGTCTCCGCCCACATCGGTGAGCCCCACGGGCTGGTCGCGGGGTCGGCGAAGACGGCCTGGGGGTCGATGACGACGAGCCACTCGTCCTCGAGCGGCTCGACCTCGTCGACGGGCACGGTCGGGAGGGCTCCCGCGGTGCTCACGCGGACTGCTCCTGGCGAGTGACCTTCCCACGGCGCGCGACATAGGTGACGACGAACGAGAGCACGAGGGCGAGCAGGACGCCGAGGTTGGCGTAGGCGAACGTGCCCTCCCAGTACGAGCCGGCCGGGTCCTCGACGAACGTGCCGAGACCGAGCGGGTCGAGGAGGAAGCCCTGCCAGTTGTTCCAGGTCGCGTCGTCGGCGAAGTTGTTGACCACGAGGCCCCAGCCGAGCACCGAGGCGACGACCATCGTCCCGATCGACACCCAGTCGAAGGCGCCGTAGCGGCCGGAGGAGTCGAACAGGGCGTCGTCGTCGTAGTCGCGTTTGCGCAGCGCGATGTCGGCGATCATGATCCCCGCCCACGAGGCGAGCGGCACGCCCAGGGTGATGAGGAAGGACTGGAACGGGTTGATGAAGCTCTGGGCGACGAAGACGACGTAGAACGTGCCGAGGGTGAGGATGACGCCGTCGACGAGGGCCGCCATCGGGCGGGGGATCCGCACGCCGAGCGAGAGCAGGGTGAGTCCGGACGAGTAGATGCCGAGGACGGCGCCCGAGACGAGCGAGAGGATCGCGGCGAGGAGGAAGGGCACGAGCACCCACGTGGGCAGCAGGGTGGCGAGGGTGCCGATCGGGTCCGCGCCGATGCCCGTGAGGACGTCCTTGTCGGAGCCGGCGAGGGCGAGGCCGTAGCAGACCAGCAGGGCCGGGGCGAGGGCCCCGCCGAAGGTGTTCCAGCCGACGATGGCGGCACCGCTGGCATCGCGGCGCTGGTAGCGGGACCAGTCAGCGGCGATGTTGATCCAGCCGAGGCCGAAGCCGGTCATGACGAGGACGAGGGCGCCGATGACCGCGCCGATGTCGCCCGAGGGCAGGCTCGAGACCGCCGACCAGTCGACGTGCTGGACGGTCATGGCGACGTAGAGCAGCGTGATGGCGCCGGTGACCCACGTGAGGACCGACTGCATCCGCATGATGACGTGGTAGCCCGCGACGGCCGCGAGGACGATCATCGCTGCGACGACGATGGCGGCGATGACCTTGGTCGTGGTCCCCCCACCCCAGCCGAGGCGGTCGAAGATCGTCGCGGTCGCGAGGACGGCGAGAATCGCGAGGAACGTCTCCCAGCCGATCGAGGTGAGCCAGGAGATGACGCCCGGCACCTTCTGTCCCTTGACCCCGAAGGCGGCGCGCGAGAGCACCATGGTCGGCGCCGAGCCCCGCTTGCCGGCGAGGGCGATGATGCCGCAGAGGGCGAACGACACGACCACGCCCACGACGGTCACGGCGACGGCCTGCCAGAAGGAGATGCCGAAGCCGAGCACGAAGGCGGCGTAGGAGATGCCGAACACCGACACGTTGGCGGCGAACCAGGGCCAGAAGAGGTCGCGAGGGGCCGCGGTGCGGGCCGACTCGTCGATGATCTCGATGCCGGTGGTCTCGACGCCGAGCCGCTTGGCGGCGTCGGCAGTGCGCACGTCAGTCATGCCCGTGAGCATGTCAGATACCGGGTCGGCATCAGGCACACGGCGCACGGTGTCATGCGCAGAAGGGACGAGCGATCAGGAGGACGTCAACGACGCCCGCTGGCCCACTTGTCGTAGTCGTCGTCCTCGTCGCTGTCGGACTCGGCGACCCGAGTCGACGGCAGCGAGGGTGCGCTCCCGTGGAGTTCGCGCTCAAGCGAGCTCAGGTCGGTGTCGGGGCTGTAGTACTTGAGCTCCCGTGCCACCTTGGTCTGCTTGGCTTTTGCTCGGCCGCGCCCCATGGCGAGACCCCCTTGTGCGTCTGCCGGGCGACATACCCGATGGGACGGCCCCGAAGGGGGTCATCCCAAGCAAGCTGTGGTCCCGGGAATCGTGTGTGTGTCGTGGGGTCAACGCTACATCAGCCCGGGGTGTTTCCGCGCACGGGTCGGCGTCGCGGGACCGTGTCCGCAGAGAATGTTCACCGTGGGCGCAACGAGAGCCCGATCAGCGGCGTATGCCGTGTGCCCACCTCGGGAGGTGGGCACACGGCATACGTGCGTGCAGCCGGTGGGGGCGGGGGTCAGCGCTGGGGGAGCCAGATCGTCGAGGACCCGGCGGCCATGCGCTTCTCAGCGATGTGGTCGGCCGCGGCGGCCGGGCTCTCGCCACGCTCGTCTGCGGTCTCGAGGACCTCGAGGGTGTGCTCGAAGATCGCGGTCGCGCCCCGCTTGGCGCGGTCGAAGTCGAAGCCGAGGAGCTCGTCGCTCACCTGGATGACGCCGCCGGCGTTGACGAGGAAGTCGGGGCAGTAGGTGATGCCGCGGGCGACGAGTCGGTCGGCGGTCCCGCCGTCACCCTCGGTCACGAGCTGGTTGTTGGCGCCACCGCAGACGATGCGGGCCCTGAGGACGTCGACGGTGTCGTCGTCGAGCGCGCCACCGAGGGCGCAGGGGGCGTAGACGTCGATGTCGCTGCGGACGAGGGCGGCAACGTCGCCGACGACCTCGATGCCGGGGTGGGTCGCGGTGAGGGCCTCGACGGCGGCCGCGTTGACGTCGGTGACGACGACCTCGGCGCCGTCCTCGACGAGGTGGCCCGCGAGGATCCGGCCGACCTTGCCGACACCGGCGATGCCGACGCGGCGCCCCTTGAGCGTGGGCTCGCCCCAGAGGTGCTGGGCCGCAGCGCGCATGCCCTGGAAGACGCCGAACGCGGTGAGGACCGATGAGTCACCCGCGCCGCCGTTCTCGGGTGAACGACCGGTGGCGAAGCGCGTCGTCTCGGCGACGACGTCCATGTCCTGCACGTAGGTGCCCACGTCGCACGCCGTGACGTAGCGACCGCCGAGGCTCTCGACGAACCGGCCGAACGCGCGCAGCAGCTCGGGGGTCTTGTCGGTGCTCGGGTCGCCGATGATCACGGCCTTGCCGCCACCGTGGGGGATGCCCGCCACGGCGTTCTTGTAGGACATGCCGCGCGAGAGCCGCAGGACGTCGGCGAGGGCCTCGTCGTGGCTGGCGTACGGATAGAACCGCGTGCCGCCGAGCGCCGGGCCGAGCGACGTGTCGTGGATCGAGATGATCGCGCGCAGTCCGGACTGCGGGTCGGAGCAGAGGACGACCTGTTCGTGTCCGGAGGTGTCGAGCGGGTCGTGGGCGGCGGCTACCGGGGCGGTGACGGACGACGCGGTCACGGTGGTGACTCCTTTGTCAGGGTGGGGCTGCGAGATGGTGCAGCGGGTGCTCGGCGTGGGTCTCACGCACGCCTACAGGCTAGTCGCGCCGCCGGGGACCGTCCGCCGCGTCCACCCGTGGCCCCACGGGGTGCAGCCGCGCCACGGGGATCGTCCGCCCGGAGCGCTTCTCGTACTTCTCGACGCCCGGGATCTGCGCCCGGACGGTGGACAGCCACACGGTGTCGCGGTCCGACCCCTCGAGCACCTCGGGGCGCACCCGCTGGGCCCGGGTCCCGATCTCGATCGTGGCCTCGTCGGTCTCGCGCAGGTTGCGGAACCAGTCCGGCTCGGTGGTGGAGCCACTGCCCGTGCCCCACACGAGGTAGGCCCCGCCGTCCTCGAGGTAGCGCACCATGGTCGAGCGCGGAAGCCCGGTGCGGCGCCCCGGCGAGGTGAGCATGAGGACGCCCCCGACCTTGCCGCCGCCGTCGAGACGCCCCCGGAACGCCCGGTGCATCCACACGCCGATCGCATTGCCGCGGGCCATCATCGAGCGGGACATCACCATGACCGGCACCTCCTGAGCCCAGAGTCCGCCGGCGCTCCGGCGCGGTCAATGGGTGGTGTGGGCCAGCCTCCTGCTCACCCCTCGACGCCGGTGGACCCGTGCGGCTCACCGACCGGCTTGGACTCGGGCGACCCCCGCTCGCGCAGGTAGATCGAGAAGACCACCATCGTCGCCACGGCGAGGAACTCCGACTGCCAGTTCTGCAGGGTCCGGCTCCAGAAGTCGGGGTCGAGGGCGTACTGGCCCCAGCCCTCCGGCGCCTTGAGGTCGCGGATGAGCTCGGAGTTGTGGGAGGCGTGGCCGGCGATGAACTGGGCGCTCCACGAGCCGACGAAGATCACGAGCATGGTGAGCCCGAGCGAGTGCGAGTACACCGATCGCCGCCACCCGTCGACGACGGCCCACCTCGGCGAGTCGGGCTGCGCCCAGCGCCCGACCTTCTGGTCCTCGTCGCTCTCCCTGCCGGTCTTGTCCAGGGGCTTGGACTCCGGTGAGCCCTTCTGGACGAACCACACGGTGAGCAGGATGAAGAGCAGGAACTGGAGGTACTCGGACTGCCAGTTCTCGGCGATGTCGACGGCGAAGCTCGAGGACGTGAGGTACTCGCCGAGGCCGATCGTCTGCAGCCCCTTGTCGCGGGCGTCGCCGTTGACGCCGGCCAGCCCCCAGAGCGCCTGCCCGACGAGGGCCATGAGCAGGAGCCCGCCGAACACGAGGGCGAGCCCGTGGTCGCGCAGCCGCCTCATCGGGCCAGCACCCCCATCGCAAGGCACCACGCGAGCCCGAACACGATGAAGAGCATCCACCCGACGAAGGACCACCGCATCCCGCTCACCGTCCTTCGATCGTGCAGTCGTAGGGGAGGTCCTCGCCGCGGGGCTTGCACCCGGCAGCGGTGACCCGCCAGCCGTCGTCGAACCTGGCAAGGAAGAGGGTCTGGTCGGCCCACCGGACCATGGCGTCGCGCCCGTAGACCTGGATGGTCGGCGGCGTCGAGGCGATGTCTCCCTTCGGGGCGGCCGCGGACACGGCGTCGCCGCAGTCCTCGTCGTCGGACCTCAGCTGGTCGAGCGTCGCGGGGGCGAGGAGGTCGCACCCGGACTGGGGTGCGGAGGCAGCGGCAGCGAGGAACGTCGTGGCGGTGTCACCGACCGCGTCGTCCTCGGCGGAGCCGCGGCCCGCGCAGCCGGTGAGGAGCAGCGTGGCGGCGAGCGGAAGCGCGACGAGCCGGGCCGGCATACGGCATCCGTGCAGGTGGGAGGGCACGAATCCACTATGGCACCGGCATGGGAGAGGATGGCGGCATGCGCATCGGCTACAAGGCTTCGGCAGAGCAGTTCGCCCCTTCCGAGCTGGCGGGCTACGCCGTCCTCGCCGAGGAGCTGGGACTGGACTCGGTGACGATCTCTGATCACTTCCAGCCCTGGCGGCTCGAGGGCGGTCACGCCCCGAACTCGATCGCGTGGCTGTCGTGGGTCGCGGCACGCACCGAGAGGGTGCTGCTCGGCACCTCGGTGATGACGCCGACCTACCGCTACAACCCGGCGGTCGTCGCGCAGACGTTCGCGACGCTCGGCTGCCTCGCACCGGGGCGGATCATGCTCGGCGTCGGGACCGGTGAGGCGCTCAACGAGGTCGCCGTCGGCTCGGTGCCCGAGAGTGGCTGGCCCGAGTTCAAGGAGCGGTTCGCGCGGCTGCGCGAGTCGGTGACGCTCATGCGTGAGCTGTGGACGCAGGAGTCGGTGACCTTCGAGGGTGAGTACTACCGGACCGAGGACGCGCGGATCTTCGACCGCCCGGACGAGCCCGTGCCCGTCTACGTCGCCGCGGGCGGCCCGCTCGTCGCCCGGTATGCCGGCCGGTCCGGTGACGGCTTCATCTGCACCTCGGGCAAGGGGCGCGAGCTCTATGCCGACAAGCTGCTGCCCGCCGTCGCCGAGGGCACGGCGAAGGCCGGCAAGGAGCCCGGCTCGGTCGACCGGATGATCGAGATCAAGCTCTCGTGGGACCCGGACGCCGACCGCGCGCTCGAGAACACCCGCTTCTGGGCGCCGCTGTCGCTCACCGCCGAGCAGAAGCACTCGATCCACAGTCCCGCCGAGATGGAGAAGGCCGCCGACGAGCTGCCCATCGAGCAGGTCGCGCAGCGCTGGATCGTCGCGTCGGAGCCGGAGGACGTCGTCGCGGCGGTCAAGGAGTACACCGACCTCGGATTCGACCACCTCGTCTTCCACGGCCCGGGCGGCGACCAGGAGCGCTTCCTGCGGACCTTCACCGAGCAGGTCGTGCCGGGCCTGCGGGAGCTCACCGTGGGGTCGCCGGCATGAGCGCCGTCGTGACCGCTGCCGCCGCTGCCACCGCGGTCAGCTCGACCGAGCTCGACGTCGCCTCCCTCGTCATCCGCCTCGCGCTCGGCCCGATGCTCGTCCTGCACGGGCTCAACAAGGTGCAGGGTGGGCTGGCCGGCACGGCGGGGTGGTTCGAGTCCCTCGGGCTGCGGCCCGGCTGGCTGCACGCCCGCGTCGCGGCCTTCACCGAGATGGGGGCGGGGGTCATCGTCACCCTCGGCCTGCTCAACGCGCTCGGCGCGATGGCGTTCGTCGGCCTCATGACGGTCGCCGCGCTCACCGACCACCGGGGCAAGGGCTACTTCATCTTCAAGGGTGGCTGGGAGTACGTCGTGCTCGTCGCGATCGTCGCCGTCGCCCTCGCGGTGCTCGGGCCCGGGCGCTGGTCGCTCGACAACGCGCTCGGTCTGGACCTCGCCGGGCTCGGCTGGGGCGCCCTCGCCCTCGTCGGTGGTGTGCTCGCCGCGGCGGGGCTGCTCGCGACGTCGTACCGCCCCAACGAGAGCAAGGCGACCGCATGAGCGAGGCGTCGGTCGTCGTGCGCACCGACGGGGCCGTCGGCCACGTCATGCTGGCCGCACCGGACCGCCTCAACGCCGTCGACGTCGCGATGCTCGACGCCGCCGCAGCCGGGGTGCGCTCGCTCGACGCCGACCCGGCCGTGCGCGTCATCGTCCTCTCGGGTGAGGGCCGGGCGTTCTGTGCCGGCGCGGACCTCTCCGTCCACCTCGACGAGGGCGACCTCGACGGGACGCTGCGCGGGGTCGGAGCCGTGAGCCGGGCGGTGATCGAGGCCGGGACGCCCGTCCTGGCGCTCGTCCCCGGGGTGGCTGCCGGCGCCGGGCTGTCGATGGCCCTCGCCGCCGACTACGTCCTCGTCGCAGACGACGCCAGGCTCGTCCTCGCCTTCGGCGCACTGGGACTCATGCCCGACGGTGGCGCGACGGCGCTCGTCGTGGCCAACATCGGCCGGGCGCGAGCGCTGCGACTCGCCCTGACCGGCGAGAAGCTGTCCGGTGCCGTTGCAGCCCAGTGGGGCCTGGTCTCGGAGTCCGTTGCGGCAGAGGAGTTCTCGGCCCGCGCCGAGGCATTGACGTCGCACCTCGCGGCGCTGGCCCCACGAGGGACGGCGCTCACCGCCGCGGCGATCACCGCGGCCGCGCTCGACCTTGACGCGACGATCGAGCGTGAGGAGTCCGGGCAGCACGACCTCCTGCGCACCCCCGACTTCGTCGAGGGGCTCACGGCCTTCCGTGAGAAGCGACGACCGACCTTCGGCGCGTGAGCACGATGGGCGGGCTTGGGTCCCACGTCCTGCACGGGCCGGCATACCGGGCCTCGGACTGGACCGCCGAGGGGCTGCTCGAGCGCAAGGGCGACCGGACGGTCTCCGTCGTCGTCCCCGCCAAGAACGAGGAGTCGACCGTGGCCGCGGTCGTCGAGCGGATCATCGCCGACTTCGTCCGCGCCGACGGGAGCGGGCTGGTCGACGAGGTCGTCGTCATCGACTCCGACTCGACGGACCGCACCGCCGACGTCGCGCGCGCGGCGGGTGCGCAAGTCTTCTCCGCCAACGAGATCCGACCCGACCTCGGGTCGGTCCCCGGCAAGGGCGAGGCGCTCTGGAAGTCGCAGCACGTCACGTCGGGCGATCTCGTCGTCTTCGTCGACGCGGACCTCGTCGACTGGGGCACGCACTTCGTCACGGGCCTGCTCGCACCACTGCTCACCGACGACGCCGTCCAGCTCGTCAAGGCCGTCTACGACCGGCCGATGATCGACGCGACCGGGCGCGAGGAGGAGACCGGCGGTCGGGTCACCGAGCTCGTCGCCCGCCCGTGGCTCGCGCTGCACCGCCCCGGCCTCGCCGGCATCGTCCAGCCGCTCTCGGGCGAGTGGGCGATCCGGCGCGAGGCCCTCGCGTCGTATGCCGTGCCCGTGGGTTACGGCGTCGAGATCGCGGCGCTCGTCGACACGTTCGACCGCTTCGGCGCCGACGGGATCGCGCAGGTCGACCTCGGCCGCCGCACCCATCGCCACCACCGGCATGACACGCTCGGCCTCATGGCAGTTCAGGTGCTCGCCGCAGCGGACCGTCGCCGGGGTGGTGGCGTCGGTGGGGCTGGTGGCGACGACGCGGGGTCGACGGTCTCGCTCACCCAGTACGCCCGGGGGACCGCTGGCTTCGAGCCGCGCGTCACCGACGTGGCGACCGGCGAGCGGCCTCCGGCCGACAGCCTCCGTATGCCGTCGGCGGACGCACGATGAGCGACCTCACCTTCCGTCTCGGGAGCCGCGAGTACGACTCGCGTGCCCGGCTGGTCATGGCCATCGTCAACCGCACCCCGGACTCGTTCTACGACAAGGGCGCGACCTGGCGCGAGGGCGCGGCGTTCGACCGGGTCCGGCAGGTCGTCGAGCAGGGGGCGGACATCGTCGACATCGGTGGCATCAAGGCCGCGCCCGGTGTCGAGATCGGGGCCGACGAGGAGAAGGAGCGGGTCGTCGACTTCGTGGCCGCGGTCCGCGCCGAGCACCCCGACCTGCTCATCAGCGTCGACACGTGGCGCGCGTCCGTGGGCCGCGCGGTGCTCGAGGCCGGTGCCGACATCCTCAACGACGCGTGGGGCGGTGCCGATCCCGAGCTCGTCGAGGTGGCGGCCGAGTTCGACGCGGCCGTCGTCTGCACGCACACCGGTGGCGTGACGCCCCGCACCCGCCCGCACCGCATCGAGTACGACGACGTGGTGGCCGACGTCGTGCAGTCGCTCGTCAGGCAGGCCGACCGTGCCGTGTCGGTGGGGGTCTCGCGCGACCGTGTCGTCATCGACCCGGCACACGACTTCGGCAAGAACACGTGGCACTCGGTCGAGGTGACCCGCCGGCTCGACGAGCTCGTCGCGCTGGGCTGGCCGCTGCTCGTGTCGCTGTCCAACAAGGACTTCGTCGGGGAGTCGTTGGACCTGCCGGTGGGTGAGCGGTTGACGGGAACCCTCGCCGCGACGGCGATCTCGGCGTGGCACGGTGCCCACATCTATCGCGTGCACGAGGTGGTCGAGACCCGCCAGGTCCTCGACATGGTGTCGGTGCTCGCCGGTGACCTGCCGCCCGCCCGGACCGCTCGGGGGCTCGCGTGATCACCGACGTCGTCATCGTCCCGGGAGCCCCGCTGCTGCTGCCGGAGTACCAGGGGAGGACTGCTGCGGCCCCCGGGCTGCTCGAGCGGTGCGTCGAAGCGGTGCGGGACGCCGTGGCGAAGGCGGCCCATGTCGTCGTCGTGCACGCGACCGACCGCGAGCCGCGCAGCACCCGCCCCGCACTGGGGGCGCGGGTGGCCGACCACCTGCTCGCCGAGACCCACGTCGGCTTCTCGGTCGAGCACGTCGCCGTCGCGTGGGACGCGCCGCGGGAGGAGTGCGTCGCGCTGGGCCGCGAGGTCGCCGAACGAGCGGACCACGTGACCTCGGGGGGTGCCGCTCAGGGGAGTGTCCTTGCCCCGGGTGGCGACGCAAAGGCACGTCCCACGACGCTGCTCGTCGTGGCCGACGGCTCCGCCCGGCGGAGCGAGAAGGCCCCCGGCCACCTCGATCCACGCTCGCACGAGGTCGACGGGGTGATCGTCGAGGCGATCCGCGGCGCCGGTGAGGACGGCCTGGCCCGGTTGCTCGATCTCGACCCGGACCTCTGCGCCGACCTCCTCGTCGCCGGCCGGGCTCCGCTCCAGGTGCTCGCGGCAGCCGTGGGCGCGGCCGGCCCTGCCGCTGCGCTCGGTGTCACGAGCTGCGAGGTGAGCGACCCGTTCGGTGTGCTCTACGTCGTGGCGCACCTCGCCCGAGCCCACTGACCTTCGCGGTCAGTCGAGCCCGAGGCCCTCGTCGCGGGCCCGGACGACTGCGGCTGCCCGGTCGCGGACCGCGAGCTTCGTGAGCACGTTGGAGACGACGTTGCGCACCGTCTTGGGTGACAGGACGAGCCGACGCGCGATGGTGAGGTTGTCGTGCCCGCGGGCGACGAGGTCGAGCACCTCGCGCTCGCGGTCGGTGAGCTCGGGGAAGGGGACCCGTGCCACGGCGCGCCCCGATGTCAGTGCCGTGACGGCGCGCGCGGCGACGGCCGAGCCGAGGATGACGTCACCGTTGGCGACGGCACGCACGGCCCGCTCGACCTCGTCGGGACTCGCACCCTTGAGCAGGTAGCCCCGGGCCCCGACCCGCATGCACGACGCGACGGCGTCGTCGTCCTCGCGCATCGTCACGACGAGGACGCGGGCATCGGGGTCGCGCCGGACGATCTCGCGGGTGGTCTCGATGCCGGAGTCCTCGCCGAGGTTGAGGTCCATGAGGACGACGTCGATCTCGGACAGGGGCAGG
Organism: Knoellia locipacati; assembly: GCF_007992835.1. Classification (GTDB taxonomy): domain Bacteria; phylum Actinomycetota; class Actinomycetes; order Actinomycetales; family Dermatophilaceae; genus Knoellia; species Knoellia locipacati. The sequence continues at coordinate 567,400 of NZ_BKBA01000003.1, read as the reverse complement.
GCCAGGGCCTGCGCCGCGTCGCTCGCCTGTCCGACGACGCGGATGCCGTCGAGCGAGTCGAGGAGGCCGGCCATCCCCATCCGGAAGACGGGGTGGTCGTCGACGACCGCGACGGTGAGGTCAGCCACGGCGCACCGCCAAGGCGTGCGGGAGGAGGGCGTCGACGACCGTGCCCCCGGTCGTCGGGGCCGTGATCTCGAGGCTGCCGCCGAGCTCCTCGGCGCGCTCACGCATCGACCGGGTGCCCACCCCTGAGCGTGCCCGTTCGGGCATGCCCTGGCCGTCGTCCGCGACGGTGACGCGCAGACCTTCCGCGGTGCTCGCGGTGACAACCCGGGCGGTCTGGGTTCCGCTGTGCCGCAACGTGTTGGTGACTGCCTCGGACACGATCGCGTATGCCGCGGCAGCAGTCTGAGGGTCGAGCGAGTCCTCGTGACCGAGGGAGAGCGCGACCTCGACGCCGTCCTCGGCGTGCCTCGCGGCGAGCTCGGACAACGCCGCGGCGAGGCCCAGCTCGTCGAGGACGGGCGGCAGCAGGTGGTGCGAGAGGGTGCGGACGTCGGTGACCCGCTGGTCCAGCTCGGACTGGAGGGTGGTGAGCAGGGCGGCAGCGGCGGGCGGGTCGGTGGCCATGAGGTTGCGTGCTCCCTGGAGCCCGAGGCGGAGCCCGGCCAGTGAGGGCCCGAGGCCGTCGTGGATCTCGCGGCGGATGATGCGGCGCTCCTCGAGGCGGGCCCGCGAGAGCCGCGCCCGGGCGTCGTCGACGTCGGAGGCCGCGCGGGTGACTGCCGCAGCGGTGGCGACGACGGTGGCGAGGTCGGCGAGGGTCTGCTCACCACGCGAGCCGAGGCGCTCCCCGCCCGGCAGCGTCACGGCGAGCTCGCCGACGGGTTCGCCGCGGTGGGCGAGCGGGACGCGCATGGGGTGGGCACCCGGCATACCCCAGACGACCGGTTCGCGGTCGGGAAGGGACACGGTCACGGACTCGAGGCGCATGGCTGCGCCGATGTCGGCAGCCAGTCCGCGCAGGAGGTCGTCGGTGGTCTCGGCGAGGCGGAGGTGGCTGCCGAGGCGGCGGACCACGGTGTCGGGCGACGCGGAGACGCCGTAGACGAGCCGGTGGACGCGGCGCTCGAGCCAGAGCCGGGTCGGCTGGACCGCGACCGCGACGACGCCTGCCCCGACGAGACCTGCCCCGTCGCCGGGGAGGAGGCGGGTCGCCACGACCGTGACGCCGACGTAGACCGCGATGAGGACGGCGGTGAGGAGGCCGGCGAGGACGGTGCGGCTCACCGCGAGCTGGAGGCCCCACATCCGGCCGCGGAGCACGGCGACGAGGATCGCGGCGGGATAGACCGCCTGGGAGAGCAGGTGCAGGACGGGGGTGGTCCAGACCGGCAGGGGGAGCGAGCCGTAGGGGAGCAGGAGAGGGACGAACGAGAGGGCGAGCAGCCCCGCGCCGAGGGCGAGCCAGCCGAGGCCGTTGCGCTCGGCCACTGGGCCGCGTCGGTGACGGTGCTCGACCGCGGCTGCGGCCACGAGACCGAGGACGACCGCGCTCGCCAGCAGGAGCTGGAAGATCGCCTGCGCCTCGACCAGCTGCGCGACGAGCAGGCCAACGGTGACGGCTGCGCCGGCGGCGACGCCCCACCTCGCGTGGCCGAGTGCGTGGTCGCGCACGAGCCAAGGAACGACGAGGAAGAGGGCGAGCGTCCCCGGCACCCACGCCGTGCTCTGCAGCCATGAGACGAGGTCGGCGCCGGGGAGGCCGGGTCGCTGCGCGGCGAGGGCGGGGTAGCCGAAGCCGAGGGCGGCGACCCCGCCGCCGAGGGCCGCGAGTGCGAGGAGCCAGCCGACGGGGTGCGGCCGGCGAGAGAGGATGAGCGCCGCGACCGTCCCGTAGACACACGCCACGGCGACGTCGACGACGAAGAACCAGACGCCTTCACCGAGCTCGGGTCGGGCCGCGACGACGAGGGCCACGGCGAGCACGGCCGTGCCCCAGGCGGCCGCGGCGAGGACCGCGGCCGCCCGGGGCAGGCCCGCCCGTGAAGGGGCGTCGGGGGAGCTCATGGTGTCGGCACCATAGCGCCGGTCCATGCTGCGGTTCCGGGCTTTTCTCAGACCCGCGGGCGAGTGGCACGGTCGCCGAGGGCGAGGCCCAGGGCGGTGACGAACAGCCACACCGGACCGGTCATGCCGGCCATGTACTGCAGCGGCGAGACGCCGAGGACGAGGGTCAGCCCGCCGAGGACGACGCCGACCCAGCCGAGCCAGCGCGACATGGCGCCGTGACGCAGGGCGCTGATCGCGACGGCGACACCGGTGGCGCCGGCGCCGACCCACAGCCACGGGATCGTGCCGACCCAGTGGTTGAAGAACACGGCCGACTCCGGGACGAGTCCGACGCTCGGGTCGGAGACCGCGAAGACGAACTCGGTGGTGAGGCCCGAGCCGAGCAGCCCGGCGACCGCGACGAGTCCGAGACCGCCGCCGGCGACGTCCGGCAGGAGGCTGCGGCTGGGGAGCTGGTCGGCGAGCCGGCGGCGCAGGCCGGCGGCGAAGACGAGCATGAGGACGACCGAGATCATCGTCGCCGTGTGGAAGACGAGGATCTGCGGCACGAGCTCGCCGAGCCGGGCGACGATCTTGTCCGGGTCGCCGTCCGCGTCGGGGGAGTAGACCGCGTCGATCTGCATCGAGGCACCGATGCCGATGATCGAGGCGAGGCCTGCGGCGACGCCGGTGAAGGCCCATCCGCGGCTGGTCGCGGGCGCCGGCTCGGTGGTGTCGATCCGGTTCGGCGTGGTGGTGGTGGAGGTGGGGCTGGTGATGGTGGCGCTCATGGCGACTCCTTGGGTGTGTCGGTTGCTGGATGCCACCCACCGTGGTGCGCCCGGCGTCCCCGCCGACAGGGCCCGGTGTCCCGTCCACCCGGGACGTTGCGACGGGACACCCCTACGAGCTCATTCGCAGGCGACTCCGTCGTTGTCGCGGTCCAGCCCCGAGCGGTAGCCGGGCTCTCCTCGGTAGAGGGGGGCCGCTCCAGCTGCGCGCGCCGCGGCGCAGTTCGCGTAGTACGCGGTGGCGGGTGCTGCGGGCTTGGGCGCGGCGGGCTTCTTCGCTGCCGGTGGTGCCACCAGCGGTGCGGCCTTCGTCGCGCGCGGTGCAGCGGTGACGGTGACCGTCGGCGCGGGCACCGGCGCCGAGGTGACCGTGACCGTGGGTGCGGGCTCCGGCGTCGACGTCACGGTGACCGTCGGGGCCGGTGCGACCGACACCGAGACGGAGACGCTGGGTCGACTGGTGGGCGCCGTCGCCATGGCGGTGGCGTCGGACCCGTTCGCGCCGCCGGCGCCCACCGCAGCCCCGAGCACGAGCGCGCCCGCCAGCACCGCACCCGCCCTCGCGTAGGACACCGTCGTCTTCCGGCGCAGGACGGGATGCGCGGTGCGCGCGGCCGCGGTCACAGGGACTGCTGGAACCGTTCGGCCCGAGAGTGGCTGCTCGTCCACCCAGAACTCCCAGCCCGCCGGCGCGGGGGGCCACGCGGGGTCTGGCTGCCATCCTGCGGGTGGGGTCCAGCCGCTGGGAGGGAACGGCCATCCGGGGGCAGGGTTGAATCGGCGGGTCACGGGCACTCCTCATCCATGGAACCCGTCACGTTAGGGCTCCGAACCAAGCCCCGTGGAGAAATGACGAAACCCGTGCCGCCCACGGTGGTTCTGTGCGGACGAACGTCGAGTGGGCCGTCGACCCGAGGCGCCGAATGCCGTCCTGCCGCACCCGCGGCCAGACATACTGCGGTGCATGCCCCGGAACCGCCTCACGCGTGCGCAGACCGCGGGGTATGCCGCAGGGTCGGTCGGGACGGGCGGCTTCGGCACCCTGCCGGGTCTCGTCCTGGCCTACTACCTCACCGACACGCTCGGCGTCGCCGCCGCCTTCGCCGCCGTCGTCGTGCTCGTCCCCAAGGTGTGGGACGTCGTCATCGACCCGGCCATCGGTGCCCGCAGCGACCGCGAGGTGGCCACCCGTGGCTCGCGGCACCGCCTCATGGCCCTCGGCGCCCTCACCCTTCCGGTGGGGTTCATCGCGATGTTCGCCGTGCCCTCCGAGGTCGGGACCGCCATCGCCGCGCTGTGGGTCGTGGTCGCCTTCGTCCTCGCGACCACGTCGTTCAGCCTCTTCCAGGTCCCCTACATCGCCGCGCCGGCCGACCTCACGAGCGACTACACCGAACGCACCCGGATGATGGCCTGGCGGGTCGGTGTCCTCGCGCTCGCGATCCTCGCGTTCGGCGCGGGCGCACCCGCCGTCCGCGACGCCCTCGGCGGTGGTCGCACGGGCTACCTCGTCATGGCCGTCGTCTCCGCGATCGCCCTCACCGCAGGCATGCTCGCCACCGTCGCGAGCCTGCGAGGTCACGAGAGCGTGGCCCACTCCGATGGTGAGCCGCCGACGCTGCGAGCCGGGCTGGACGCGCTGCGGGACCTGCCGCGCTTCCGATCGCTGCTCCTCGTCTTCGTCCTCCAGGCGCTCGCGACCGGGATCGTGCTCGCCGCCGCCCAGTACGTCGCGACCTACCTCCTCGGTTCCCAGTCGTGGGTGAGCGTGCTCTTCGCCGCCGTCGTCGCACCCGCGCTCTTCGTCATGCCGCTGTGGAAGCGCCACGCGGCTGCGCGAGGCAAGCGGACGGCATACCTCGCGTCCTCGTGGTTGTTCGTCCTCGCCTGCGTGGTGCAGGTCCCGGCGCTCGTGCTCGGCTGGGTCTGGCTCTCGGTCCTCGCCCTCGCGGTCGGGGGGATCGCGTATGCCGGGATGCAGCTCTTCCCGTTGGCGATGCTTCCCGACGTCATCGAGGAGGCGGGAAGGGCCCGGGGCGGTGCGATGAGCGGGGTGTGGACCGCGCTCGAGACGGCCGGCCTCGCGCTCGGCCCCGCGATCGTCCTGGGGATGCTCGCCGTCGGCGGGTTCGTGTCGAGCACCGGGGACGCGGCCGCCCAGCCGCGAAGCGCAGAGTGGGCGATCGGCCTGGCGTTCACGCTCGTGCCGGCGGCGCTCGCGCTGGTGTCCATCACGGCGCTGCGGCGCTACGAAGAACCGGAGGTGGTGCTCGGTGGCCGCTGAGTCACGCGACGCCGACAAGGTGCTGGAGCAGCTGCGGGCCTACCGCTCGCACGACGCCCCCACCCACGGCGGCAGGGTGCTGTCCTACGTCTACGACTCCGGTCGAGCGGACCTCGATGAGGTTGCGGCACAGGCGATGCGGCTGCTGCAGCCGGTCAACGGCCTTGATCCGACGACCTTCCCGTCGGTCGCCCTCATGGAGTCCGACCTCGTCGAGTTCGGCCGGGCGATGCTGCACGGCCCGACCGCCACGGGCTCGGTGACCTCCGGCGGGACCGAGAGCTGCCTGCTCGCCGTCAAGGCGGCGCGCGACCTCTGGGTGGGGCGTGGCGGGAGCGGGCGTCCGCGGCTCGTGCTCTCCGCGTCGACGCATGCGGCGTTCCACAAGGCTGCGCACTACTTCGGACTCGACGTCGTCGTCGTCCCCGTGGACGTCGAGTCGGGTCGCGCGCCGGCCTCGGCACTCGTCGAGGCACTGGGTCCGCAGGTGGCGCTCGTCGTCGTCTCCGCGCCGTCCTACCCGCACGGCGTGATCGACGCCGTCGCCGAGGTCGCGGGGGCCGCAGCCGACGCCGGCATCCCGTGCCACGTCGACGCCTGCGTCGGTGGCTGGGTGCTGCCGTGGTGGGAGGCCGCCGGCGGAGATCCGCTGCCGCAGTGGGACTTCCGCGTTCGTGGGGTGAGCAGCATCAGCGCCGACATCCACAAGTACGGCTATGTCCCCAAGGGCGCCTCGCTCCTGCTCTTCGCGGACGGCGAGCTCGACCTCGCCCGCTACTTCGCCATCACCGACTGGCTCGGCTACCCCGTCGTCAACCCGACGATGCTCGGCACGCGGTCCGCGACGTCGCTGGCCGCGGCGTGGGCGGTCGTCCAGACCCTCGGCGAGGACGGGTATGCCGTCCTCGCCCGACGCGTCGTCGCCGCCACCTCCGCGGTGGTCGCCGCGGTCGAGGGCATCGACGGGCTGCGCGTGCAGGGCGACCGGCAGGGGCCGCTCGTGGCGGTCGCCACGGACGAGTCGGTGGAGCCCGGCCGACAGGTCGACCCGCTGCTCTGGGTGGCCGGGGTCGCCGAACGCGGGTTCGTCCTCCAGGGGCAGCCGGCGATGGCCCAGGCCGACGGCACCATCGTGCCGCACACCGCGCACCTGACGATCACGCCCGTCACCGAGGGCCTGCTCGGGGAGCTGGTGCCCGCCCTCGTCGCGGCGGCCGACGCCGTCCGAGGACACGCGCTGCCGAGCCCGGAAGCGCTGTCGCAGAACGGCATACCCGATCCTGTGGCTCTCGCGGACGGTGCGCGAGCGGGAGGCGACCTCGACCTCACGACGGTCCTCATGCTCATCGAGACGCTGCCCCGAGAGGCGTCAGCGCAGCTGCTCTCGGCCTTCCTGCAGAGGTTCACCGCACCGCGGGGCTGACCGGGGTCGTAGTACCCATGGACAGTTGTCGGCTGAACTCTCCGCCCCGTTGAGTGTGCCCTGCACACGACGCAGCGAGCAGAGGAGAGAGTCATGGCAGGCAGAGCACGCATCATCGGGGTGGCCCTCGCCATCGCGGCACTGGGGGCGGCAGGTGTCGGCGCCACGCTCCCGGCACGGGCCGCGTCGTCGAAGGGGTGTGTCGACGGGGGCTATCGCCTCGTGAACCTCACGACGGGGGCGACCGTCGCCGCCTCGGGCAAGGACCGCATCCGCACGACGATCCCGGCGGACCGGCTGGGGAGCACGTTCGCGGTGCGCGGTCGCTACACCCAGTTCGAGGTGCGCAGCGCGGACTTCGCGGTGCTCGACCAGGCGTTCACCGGCGCGGCCAACGAGCTCGACATCACCGGCGGGCGGTTCACCCCGGTCTATGCCAGCAAGGTGCCCGACCACCGCGGCCTCACCCTGGGCAGCGGGATCGCCGTCGAGCTCGACGAGGAGCAGCTCAGCCTCCAGCGCACGGGCAACGGGCTGTCGATGAAGATCCAGGCCAAGGACTGCGCGCAGGGCGGCATCTTCCAGATGGAGCCCCAACGCTCTGACGGCGGCACCACGCGGATCACCCACACGCTGGCCCGGTCGGCGACGCCGGGGCTCACGCCGTTCTACTTCGACAACCCCACCTTCCGGGCGCGGATCGGGCAGTTCCTCGGTTCGGGCTGCACCAGCTCGACGACCGGTCCGGCCGGGCAGTTCTGCGTCCAGGTCACGGCCCGCGTCAACATCGCCAACGACCTCTCACCGAAGTTCGTCGTCCGGGACAGCTCGCAGGTGGCGACGCGCGTGCCCCAGCCCGCCTGCAACACCGCGACCCCGCTCACGCCGAGCGTGCGCCACTGCGGCGGGGTGTCGGTGTGGGACGTCGCCAGCGGCGGCCGGATGGGGTTCGTCACCGGGGAGGACGCCACGGAGGTCGCCAACCCGCCGACGACCTGCACGACCGACTGCCAGGCGCAGAACCAGGTGCGTGGACGGCTCGCCAACCTCGGCCACCCGTTCCCGGTGCCGGCCGGCAGCCGTCTGACGCCGTGACCTGCAGCTGCTGACCGACGCGTCAGCGACGGGCGAGCGCTCGGCCCCACCCGCGCGCTCGCTCCAGCTCACCGTCGACCAGCGGCCCCTCGGTGCCCTCGACCCAGAACGACTGCGGGTCGGCCGACGCGGTGCCGCCGAGCCGGCGCAGGCGCTTGGCCGCCTTCTTGGCGGCCGAGCCCGGCAGACGGGGGTGGTTCACCCGGGTGTCGAACGTCGCGTATGCCGTGGGCACGCTCGCGCCGTCGAGTGCGGCGAGCCATTCGCGCACGCCCATCGTCGCCGACTCGACCGGTCGGTGCGCCTTGGTGGCCGCGTCGTCGCGGCTGGACGCCCGGCTGAGCCCGAAGGCGTGGGTGGGGCCACCCACCACGAGGAGGTCGAGGTCCGGTGGCAGGGGCGAGGCCGTCGAGACCTCGTGCACCTCGACCTGCGCGCCCTCGCGCAGACCCTCGGCCACGGCCTGCGCGACCTCACGGGTGTTGCCGAACATCGACTCGTAGACGACCCAGGCGTGTGTCATCAGGACCGCCTCCCACCGGCGCCGACCTGACGGAGGGCGAGGACGACGAGCGCCGCGCTGAGGACCGCGACGGCGAGACCGCCGAGGAGCAGCCCCACGCCGAGCCGGGTCAGCCAGGGGAAGGTCGCACCGATGGCCACGTCCGCAGCCACCGTGGGAGTGCCGTCGACGTTCATGAGGACCGCGGACCAGCTCCCGTCGCGTGGCGACCAGCTCAGCTCCTGATCGGAGGCTCCCGTCACCGAGGCGTCCCAGAAGGTCGCCGTCGTCGGCGCGACCGGGGTGGTGGAGCCGGTCACCTGCTGCGGCGTCAGACCGGGACCACGCTCGACGCTGTAGGTGGCACCGCGGAGGTAGGCGGTGACGTCGGAGGCGGGCCCGATCCCGAAGAAGGTGGAGGTGGCCGGGGCCGCCGGTGTCACGACGACGCGGACGTCGCCGATCAGCTGCTCCGGCACCCAGCCCGCTCCGGTCGTGTCGAGCTCGAGGTCACTGAAGAGGACCGCGCTGCCGTCGCTCGTGAACCTCTCGGGCTGCGACATGACGTAGCCGTCGGCGTCACGCGCCACGTTGTCCGCGACGAGGGCGGCCACGCCCCCGGTCACGAGAGCCAGTGAGGTGAGCGCCGCGACGCAGCCGACGACGACCGTGATGACCGAGCCGGCACCCCAGCCGCCCCTGGGCGGGAGGGACGACGTCGGTGGCGGGGCCGCCGCCGGGGCACCGGGGGACCCGGCTGCCCGGGCGGCGTCGCGGGCCGAGGGCGCACCGCCCGACCGCAGGACCATGCGCCCGTCGGGCTCGTGCGGGCCCTGGTCGAGACGGAACGGCGGGTACTCGTCCGTCATGAGGCCGGCATACGCCGCGACGCGCAGCACCCACCGGTTGAGCCCGAGCAGCAGGTCGTAGAGCGGGCGTGGGTAGGCGCCCGTGAAGGCGACGACCACGGCGGCGACGATCGCGAGCAGGCCCACGAGCCCGCCCCCGAAGACCCAGCGCCCGTTGTCGTCCGCCTGCCACGCGACCGCCGTGCCGCCGCCGATGAGCACACCGACGACGAGGTAGTGGGGGATGGCGAGCAGCCACCACTTCACCAGGGCCAGTCCGCGCGAGAGGTGCTCGGGGTAGTCGACCTCGAGGTGCGCCGGGTAGTCCGGGTCCTCGGAGAGGCTGAAGGGTGGGTAGCGGTCCGTGGCCAGGGCGCCGTAGGAGTAGTAGCTCACCCGCCACCACCACCGCAGCACGCCGACGTTGAAGTCGAAGATCGCGCGGGGGTACCGACCGGTGACGAGGATCGAGACGAGGGCGACCACGCTGAGGACGACGAAGGCCGCCCACAGGAACGCGAGGACGATGTAGTGCGGGATGGCGAGGAGCCACTTGACGAGCCACAGCCATCGCGAGACAGCCGGCTGGTCCACCGCGTCGACGTGGACGGGGGAGGGGTGGAAGGTGGGGGATGGGGCGGACTGGGTGGATGCCGCCATGAGAATCACGACCTTGGGTTGCGGGTTCCTGTCCCGCTTCCACGGTCCTCGCCGACACGACGCGCGAGAAGGGACCTTCGGCCTCACGCCTTCGGGTGGGTTGCCCGGACGGCGGGAGGACCGGGCCTCAGTGCCGCCGACCGAGCGGCCCCGTGCCACCCTCGGCGAGGTAGGCCAGCCGCCTCAGGGCCTCGTGGTTGCGCGGCAGGATCATGGCCTGGCGCACGAGGCGCGGAGGCAGACTTCCGGGCCCGGAGACCGCGTCCTCGGTCATCGTGACGGTGCAGCTCCCCGGTCCGTCGGACTCGACGAGCAGCTCGACCCGCGCCTCCCCGAGTGGCCATCCACGAGCGGTGAGCACGAGGTGCCGACCGGGCTCGCAGGCCTCGACGCACGTGGTGTCCGACAGCAACACCGGCCACAGGCCCACGGAGTGGTGGATGCGGGAGCCCGGCTGGGGCCACGTCGTGTCGACGTCACGGATTCGCGCCGTGCCCACGACCCAGGTCGCATAGCTCCAGCCGTCGGCCAGCACCTCCCACACGCGCTCGGCCGGTGCAGCCACCGTCCGCTGCTGGGGCTGGCCCTGACTGTTCGCGGCGCGGCCGTCGTCGTGGTCCATCTGGTCCTCCTGCTCCGTGTGGTGCTCGGTGCGTCTCGTCAGGTCGCCATTCTCGTCACCAGTCGACGCCGCGGCACTGCTTGTCGCTCGTCTCGACCTGCAGGGTCGCGTGGGCGATGTCGAACTGCTCGCGCAGGACGGTCGTGGCCCCGTCGAGCACTCCTTCGACGGCGCCGCCGGCGACGAGGTGGGCCGTGGCGACGTCCATCCCCGAGGTGAGGGTCCAGACGTGGAGGTCGTGGACCTCGCTCACGCCGTCGACGGCCTCGAGGGCCCGCAGGACGTCCTCGGGCACGGCGTTCGCGGGGGCGTGCTGGCCGAGGACGGCGACGACCTCGCGACCGAGCCGGAGCGCCCGGACCATGACGAACGCACCGATCGCGAGGGCGACGACGGTGTCCCAGACGGCCGAGCCGGTCGTGAGGACGAGGGCGGCCGCAACGATGACGCCGACCGAGCCCACCGTGTCGGCGACGACCTCGAGGTAGGCGCCCTTGACGTTGAGGCTCTCGGAGGCGCCACCGCGCAGCAGGAGCAGCGAGACGACGTTGACGGCGAGGCCGATGCCACCGACGACGAACATCGCGGTGGAGCCGACCTCGGTCGAGGAGCCGATCCGGCCGATCGCCTCGATGACGATGTACACCGAGACCGCGAGCATGACGAGGACGGCGAAGCCGGAGGCGAAGATCTCGGCGCGGTACGAGCCGAAGGTGCGCCGCCCCGTGGTGTCCGGACGGGTGGCGATGCGGGTCGCGACGAGCGCCGCGCCGAGAGTGACGACGTCGGCGGCCATGTGGCCCGCGTCGGAGAGCAGTGCGAGGGACTGCGACAGGATCCCGACGACGAGCTCGACGCCGAAGAACGCGGCGACGAGCCCGAACGCGATGGCCAGGCGCCAGCGGTGACGCCCGCCGGCGTGCCCGCCGGCGACGGCTCCGTGCGAGTGCGAGTGTCCGCTCATCGGGTGTGGACGACGTGCTCGCGGGTGACGTCGAGCAGCATCCGGACGTGCCCGTCGGAGAGGCGGTAGAAGACGTTGCGCCCCTCGCGCCGCCCGGCGACGACCCCGGAGGCGCGCAGCATCCGCAGTGCCTGGCTCACCGTCGACTCGGCGGTCGAGGTGGCTGCGGCCAGGTCGCACACACACAGCTCGCCCGCCTCGAGCAGGGCGTAGAGCAGCCGGGCTCGCGTCGGGTCGCCGAGCAGCTTGAAGACCTGGGTGACGACCGAGAGCTCGTCGGGGTCGGGTGCGTTGGCGACGACCAGCGCGACCTTGTCCGGGTGGACGCAGCCGTCGGTGCAGGCGTCGAGGGCGACGGCTTGGCTCACGAGGTGACCTCCATGTCTGAACAGGTGCTCAGATGTTATCGACTCCGTTCACCTGCGCCTCCACCCGGGTCGCCCTAGCGTGGAGGCAGCCCGCCGCAGCACACGGCGCCGCCCTGAGGAGCAGGCCATGACGAGGATCCCGATGCCGGCGCCGAGGTCGCGCCTGTACCCGCTGCGCGAGCTGACGTCCGCGGTCACGAGCGTTCAGGACCTGCCGCACCACCGGCGACGGCTGACCATCGACCACCAGCCGCTCGCCGGGGTCACGCCCGCGATGCTGCACTGGTGGTTCCGCCACCTCGGTGGCGAGATGGACTACGGCGGCCACCGGGTGCCGAAGTACCTCGTCTGGCACCCGGAGGACCACATCCGGTGGGAGCTCGCCCGACCGGCACCCGGTGGGGGTGCGGGGGAGGGCGCGAGGTTCCGCATCGTCGAGGCCTTCCAGCGGCGGCCGGAGTTCTACGTCGACTCGACCGAGACGGTCGAGAAGCTCGACGAGACGGGGATCCGGCTCGTGCGGCGCCTTGCCGGGGTACCCATCTTCCAGCTCGAGCACACGTGGTCGCGGGGTGCGAGCGGCACGCACTACGTGAGCGTCATGGACCTCGGCGCCCGGGGCCGTGCGTTCATGCCGGTCAACCGGTTCCTCACGCAGCGGACGTTCCCCGACGCCATGGCGCGCGCCTGGCTCCGGCACAACGTCGAGGAGGTCGGCCTGCTCGAGCATCTCCTGCCGCCCCTGCTCGCCCAGCAGGACTGAGCGCTGGGGCGACCGCCGACGCACGCCCGGGAACGACGAAACCGCAGGTGCCAGGACGGCATACCTGCGGTTTCGTGGTGGTGGCCAGGGACGGGGTCGAACCGTCGACCTTCCGATTTTCAGTCGGACGCTCGTACCAACTGAGCTACCTGGCCGTGTGACAACGCGTCAGGTCTCCCCGACGCGACGGCAACTATAACCCAACGCGCGGGCCTGTCCGAAAACCGCTCAGGCGCGCAGGACCTTGTCCATCGGCCGGCCTTTGGCGAGCTCGTCGACGAGCTTGTCGAGGAAGCGGATCCGCTGCATGAGCGGGTCCTCCACCTCCTGCACCTTGACCCCGCACACGGAGCCGGTGATGAGCGAGGACCTCGGGTTGAGGTCGGCCTGCGCGAAGAAGTCCTCGAACGTCGTCTCCTCGTCGAGGTGCCGCTTGAGCTCGTCGTCGTCGTACCCGGTGAGCCACCGGATGACCTCGTCGACCTCGGCCTGCGTGCGGCCCTTCTTCTCGGCCTTGGTCACGTAGTGGGGATAGACCGACGCGACCGGCATGCGGAAGACCCTTTCACTCATACAGGGAGCGTATGCCGTGTGCCCGCGGAATGTTGACCCCTCGCCCCGGCGTTGCCCCGACCATGCGAGCCATCACCTACACCGAGTACGGCACCCCCGACAGCCTCACCCTCACCGACGTCCCCGACCCCCGGGTCGGGCCCGGCGAGGTCCTCATCCGGGTGCGCAGCGCCTCGGTCAACCCGGTCGACTGGAAGGTCATGGGTGGCTACCTCGACGGCCTCATGCAGGTCGACTTCCCCGCCATCCCCGGGTGGGACGTGTCGGGCGTCGTGGAGCAGGTCGGGCTCGACACCCCGGAGTACGAGGTCGGTGACGAGGTCATCGCCTACGCCCGCAAGGACTGGGTGCAGCACGGCACCTTCGCCGAGCTCGTCGCGGCGCCGGTCCGCACCGTCGCCCGCAAGCCGAAGAGCCTCGACTGGCACCAGGCCGCGGGGCTCCCGCTCGCGGGCCTCACGGCATACCAGCTCCTCAACCGGCTCGGCACGAGCAAGGGCGAGACGGTGCTCGTCCACGCCGCCGCAGGTGGCGTCGGCCTCCTCGCCGTCCAGATCGCCCGCCACCTCGGCGCGCGCGTCATCGGCACGGCCTCCGAGGGCAACCACGACTTCCTGCGCGAACTCGGCGCGGAGCCGGTGACGTACGGCGACGGGCTGGTCGAGCGCGTGCGCGAGCTGGCGCCCGACGGCGTCGACGTCGTCCTCGACCTCGTCGGAGGGGTGCTCGAGACGACGAAGGCCGTTCTCGCCGAGGGTGGTCGGCACGGCTCCATCACCGACGGCACGGTCGCCGAGGCCGGCGGCCTCTCCGCCTGGGTGCGTCCGGACCCCTCGGACCTCCAGGCACTCTCCGACCTCGCCGACGCGGGTGCCCTCACGGTGCCGGTGGCCGAGGTGTTCGCGCTCGAGGACGCAGCCCAGGCCTACGCGCTGAGCCAGGGCGGGCACGTGCGCGGCAAGATCGCGATCGAGGTCAGCCGCTGAGCCCTCGGGGTCAGTGAGCGGCGGCGAGCAGCAGGCCGACCCCGACGAAGAGCCCGCCGAACGTCCGGTTCATCGCCCGCTGCCCGCGCGGGGTGCCTGTGATCCGTCGCAGGCCCCGCGCGGCCGTCGCGAAGAAGCACCACATGACGACGACGTCGATGACGACGATCGTCGCCGCGAGCACGAGGTACTGCGGCAGCAGGGGGCGGTCGGGCCGGGTGAACTGCGGGATGAACGCGAGGAAGAAGACCACGGCCTTCGGGTTCGTGAGGTTGACGAGGATCCCGCGCCGCAGCATGGCCGACGGCGTCCGGGTGCGGGTCGTCGTTGGCTCGCCGTCGTCGGTGGTCGTGCGCGCGAGCCACTGGCGGACGCCGAGGTAGACGAGGTAGCCGGCGCCGGCATACCGGATGACGCTGAAGAGGGCGGGGGAGCTCGCGACGAGCACGCCCAGCCCCGCGGCCACGACGACGATGTGGATGACCAGCGCGATCTGCTGGCCGAGGATCCCCCAGATCGAGCGGGTCCACCCGACGCCCAGCGAGTTGGCCATCGTGTTGATGGCACCGGCTCCGGGCGTGAACGAGATGAGGACCCCGGTCACCACGAGGGACAGCCAGACCGACCACGACATGGGCGACAGGCTAGGGCCTGATGACGCCGGGACGACGAGAGGCCCACACCGTGGTGGTGTGGGCCTCTCGTTCTGCTCGTCGCACTCTCTGCGACCCCGACGGGACTCGAACCCGCGACCTCCGCCGTGACAGGGCGGCGCGCTAACCAACTGCGCTACGGGGCCTTGTTGGTACAAGACCTTGACTTGCGTATCCCCAACGGGATTCGAACCCGTGCTACCGCCGTGAAAGGGCGGGGTCCTGGGCCGCTAGACGATGGGGACCCGTCTTCCGACAGGAACCCACGTCGCGCAGCGCGCAGCGCTCGGATCCGTCGTGGACTCGGAAAGCATAAGGGACTCTTGCGCAGGTTCCAAAACGAGCCGGTTTCGTGCTCGCAATGCGGTGGTGGCGAGTGCCGAAAGCGTCGGATCCGACGCCCTTGGCACTCGCCACGGCACCCTCCCGTATGCCGTCCGCCCGCCTCAGGTGCGCGCCTCCCGCAGCGCTGCGCGGACGAGGTCGATCGCCGCCGACTCGCTCAGCCCTGCCTTCGCGGCGGACAGGGCATAGGCGGCGGCGCTGCGGTGGAGCGCGACGTCGGTGGCGTGGCCGCCCCCGGCGACGACGGTGCCCGCCCGGCGCCTCGTCGTGACCAGGCCCTCGGCCTCGAGCTCCTTGTAGGCACGGGCCACCGTGTTGACGGCGAGCCCGAGATCGCCGGCGAGGGCGCGCACGGTGGGCAGGCGGTCACCCTCGGCGAGGTTGCCCCGGGCGATGAGGCCGGCGAGCTGGGCGCGGACCTGCTCGTAGGGCGGCTCCGCGGCGGAGACGTCGACGGTGATGACGACGTCGCTCATGTACGTGCCTTGGCATCGACGCGACCGTCGCGGCCTGTGCCGTCAGCGTCAGCGGCGGCGTGGGAGTTCGGGCGGGTGGCCCATTCGAGCTCTGCCCGCGAGCCGACCGAGCCGGCCAGTGCCGCGAGTGCCACGAGGGCCAGCGCGACGGCGGGGACGTAGAGGCCGAAGGCGAGCCACTGGTAGAGATCCCCCGGAGCGCGGGGTGCGGTCTCGGACGCGCCGCGCAAGCGCTGCGTGGCCTCGTTCATGTGGGCACCCATCGAGAACAGGATGGCGCTGCCCGTGACCGCGAAACCGAAGGTCGTGGCCCGCAGGACTCGCGAGGCGTCCCGCGCCCGTAGGTGCGTGTCGAGCGGGTCGGCGACCCGGGGGCGGTCGTGGATCTCGCGCAGAGCCCACCACACGCTGCCTGCCAGGGCCAGGCCGGCCACGACCGCCGGAAGCATCGCAGGCCAACCCGCGAAGTCGCGCGCCACGCCGCTGGCGCCGTCGTGCCGCCGCACCAGCATCGTGCCGTCGGTCGCCATGAGGCTCGCCGCTGCCATGCCGGTGAAGGCGACACCGGCCGTGACGAGCGCAGCAAGGCGCTGGTGGGGCACCCGGGCGACGAAGAGCCGCCGTGGTGCGATGGTGGCGCTCCGGACGTCTCCCGTGGCGGGCACGCGGCTGAGGCGCGACCCGAGGGCGGTGGTGACGACGACGACGGCGCAGAGCGTGAGGATCGCGGTGGGGGCGGTCTCGACGAAGGGGCGCTCCTCACCGGCCGCCGGCAGGACGAACGCCGGCACGAGGAAGGACAGCACGAGGGCGAGCATCGAGGCGCTCGATGCGGTCGACGCCCACACCGGACCTCGTCGTCGCATGACGAGGACGACGATCAAGGCGATGAGGACGTTCGCCGCGAAGAGCGCTGTCCACGTCACGAGCCGCGTGATGAGCTGGTCGTCCATGCCTGACTCCTTTGTCGCAATGTGTTGATTCATTGAGACATAACTCGGGGCCGGCGTCAAGCGTCCTCAGCGGCTGGGGTTGGCCCAGGCGTGGAGCCGGTCGGCGTCCCACGTCGTGACGATCCGGTCCCAGGGCACACCGAGCCGCTCGGCTCGCTCGCACCCGTAGGCCTTCATGTCGAGCTGGCCGGGAGCGTGCGCGTCGGAGTCGATCGAGAACAGGCAGCCGATCTCGAGCGCGAGCTCGATGAGCTCGTCGGGCGGGTCCTGGCGCTCGGGGCGGCTGTTGATCTCGACGGCCGTGTCGCCCTCGAGGCATGCTTCGAACACCGCACGCGCGTCGAAGTCGGACTGCGGCCGCTTGCCGCGCGACCCCTCGACGAGCCGCCCCGTGCAGTGCCCGAGGACGTTGACGCGCGGGTTGAGGACGGCGGCGACCATCCGCTTCGTCATCGGCGCGGAGTTCATCCGGAGCTTGCTGTGGACCGACGCCGTGACGAGGTCGAGCTGCGCGAGCATGGCGTCGGTCTGGTCGAGCGCACCGTCGTCGAGGATGTCGACCTCGATGCCCTTGAAGAGCCGGAACGCCTCTCCCACACCGCGGTTGATCGCGTCGACGATGGCGAGCTGCTTGGTCAGCCGCTCGACGGTGAGGCCGTTGGCGACGCGCAGCTGAGGGGAGTGGTCGGTGAGCACCATCCACTCGTGCCCCAGCTCGATCCCGGTGAGCACCATCTCGTCGATCGGCGACCCGCCGTCGGACCAGTCGGAGTGCAGGTGGCAGTCCCCGCGCAACGCGGCATACAGGTCCTCGCCCCCGCTCGCGAGCGGACCACCGCTCTTGTCCTGCAACGACTCGAGGTATGCCGGCAGCTCACCTCGCGCTGCCTCCTCCACGACCGCTGACGTGGACTTGCCGATGCCGTGGATCTCCTGGAGGGTGCCGGCCTCGACCCGCTCCTCCAGCTCGTCGTCGCCGATCTCCTTGAGCGCCTTGACCGCGTTGCGGAAGGCCTCGACGCGGTAGGTGCCGGCCCGGTTGCGCTCGAGGAGGAACGCGATGCGGCGCAGGGCCTCGGTGGGTTCGACGGGGGCCTCGAGCGGGGTGAGGAGCGCAACCATGGCCCCATCCTCGCCCACACCTCCGACGACCGCCGCTAGCGTGGCGCGGGTGAGTGAGCAGACGCCGTCAGAGCCGACGACCGGACCCGGGCGCGCGCGCCAGAGCGCGATCTACCGCCGGGGAACGCTCGGCCAGGCGCCGCGCGTGCCGACCCATCCGGACGAGCTCGAGGCCCGGGCCCGCAAGGAGATGAGCCCGAAGGCATGGGCCTACGTCGCGGGCGGAGCGGGCGCCGGGGCGACCGTGCGGGCCAACCGGGACGCCTTCGACCGGTGGCAGGTCGTGCCACGGATGCTCCACGGCACCACCACGAGGGACCTGGGCACCGAGATCCTCGGGACCCCGCTGGCCACGCCCGTCATTCTCGCCCCGGTCGGAGCCGCCGACCTCGTCGCACCCCGGTCCGACGAGTCCATCGCGCGGGGAGCGGCGGCAGCGGGGACGGCATACGTCTTCTCGACCCAAGGCTGTGTCCCGATGGAGGAGACCGCACGGGCGATGGGCGATGTGTCGTGGTGGTACCAGCTCTACTGGTCGGTCGACGAGGACCTCGTCGACTCGCTCATCGGACGGGCAGAGGCCGCCGGGGCGAAGGCACTCGTCGTCACGCTCGACACGACGATGCTCGGCTGGCGCACGCGCGACCTCGACCTCGGGTCGCTGCCGTTCACCCAGGGCATCGGCATCGCGCAGTACACCTCGGACCCGCGGTTCATGGAGATCGTGCGAGAGCGGGTCGCGGCCGCGGGTGACGGACCTTCGCCGCTGGCCGGGACCAAGGGTGCTGAGAAGGTCGTCGCCGCGGCGAGCGGTGCGCGCACCCTCGTGCGGCAGGCCCGCCGCCACCCCGGTGGCACCCGCGACAACCTGCGCTCACCCGAGCCGCGAGCGGCGGTCGAGACCTTCCTCGACATCTACTCGAACCCCGGCCTGTCGTGGGGGCACATCGAGACGCTGCGCAGCCGGACGCGACTTCCGGTGCTGCTCAAGGGAATCCTCCACCCGGACGACGCGCAGCGGGCCCTCGACTCGGGCATCGACGGCATCATCGTGTCGAACCACGGCGGGCGCCAGGTCGACCGCTCGATCGCCTCGCTCGACGCCCTCGTGGCGATCCGTGAGCGGCTCGGGCCGGAGCCGACTGTGCTCCTCGACAGCGGCGTCCGGTCGGGGGCCGACGTGTTCGTCGCCCTCGCGCTCGGCGCCGACGCCACGCTGCTCGGGCGTCCGCACATCTACGGGCTCGCGCTCGACGGCGCCGACGGGGTGCAGGCCGTCGTCGAGGACGTCGTCGCCGAGCTCGACCTCACGATGGGTCTCACCGGAGCCGCGTCGATCGCCGACATCAGGACCGGCGGGTTCGTCGAACGCCGCACCTGACCCGGGGTCAACTCACCAATTCCTCCCCTCCGCCACACGAGCTGGACGCCAGTCATGTGGCAACGGGGAGGAATTGGTGAGTTCGTCACGGGGAGCGGGTGGGGCGGCGTGTCAGACCAGGGCGGCGACTCCGGCGAGGAGGCGGTCGATGTCCTCGTCGTTCGTGTACGGCGCCAGCCCGACCCGCACCCCGCCCTCGTCGCCGAGGCCGAGGTGGCGTGACGCCTCGATCGCATAGAAGTGCGACGCCGGCGCGTTGACCCCGCCCTCGGCCAGGGCGCGCCGCACCTGCTGCGGCGTCATCCCCTCGACGGTGAAGAGCAGGGTGGGTGTGCGCTTGCGCGCGTTCGAGAAGAGGCGGACGGACGGCATACCGCGAAGTCCGTCCTCGAGACGCGAGAGGAGACGGTGCTCGTGCTCCTCGAGCGCCTCGAACCCGGCAAGGATGCGCTCACGGCGGGAGCCCGTCGCCGACGGGTCGAGCGTGGCGAGGACGTCGACCGCGGCGGTGGTGCCGGCGAGCAGCTCGTAGGGCAGCGTGCCGAGCTCGAAGCGTTCGGGCACAGCGTTGCTCGACGGCAGCAGCTTGTCCATCGTGAGCGTCTCGAGCAGCTCCGGCGCAGCCGCGAGCACCCCGATGTGCGGCCCGAGGAACTTGTAGGGCGAGCAGGTCCAGAAGTCCACCCCCAGCTCCCCGAGGTCGACCGACGCGTGAGCCGTGGCGTGCACACCGTCGACCCAGTGCAGGGCGCCGACCTCGTGCACGGCGCGGGCGACCTTGCACACCGGCGGCTTGGTCCCGATGAGGTTGGAGGCGGCCGTGGTCGCGACGAGCCGGGTGCGGTCGGTGAGGAGCGACGTCACCGCGTCCGAGTGCATCTCGCCCGTGTCCGGCTCGAAGTCGGCCCACTTCACGACGGCGCCGACGGACTCGGCCGCCTGCACCCACGGCCGGATGTTGGAGTCGTGGTCGAGCCGCGTCACGACGATCTCGTCACCCGGCTGCCAGGTCTTCGCCAGCGCCCGCGACAGGTCGTAGGTCAGCGCCGTCGCGCTCCGCCCGAAGACGATCCCGCGGGGGTCGGCGCCGAGCAGGTCGGCCATCGCGGCCCGCGCCTCGGCGACGACGCCCTCGGCCCGTCGCTCGCTCGGCGTGACGTCGCCGCGGTTCGAGATGGCGGAGAGGAGCGTGTCGCGCACGGCCTCCGCGACCGGGGTCGGGGTCTGCGAGCCACCGGGCCCGTCGAAGTGGGCCGCGCCCTCACGCAGCGCGGGGAAGAGCTCTCGGACAGCGACCACGTCGTACGTCATGGCTCAACGTTGCCACGTGTAGCGCCGGACCACGTCACCGTCACGGACGGTGAGACCGTCGTCGTCCACGCGCAGCTCTCGCAACGGGTCACCTCCGACGACCCTGCCGGTATGCCGTCCGCCCACCTCGAGCGTCCGCCTCCCGTCCCCGAACGGCCACCACCACACCCCGGCGCGCCCGGGCTCGACGGTCGTGACGCCGTCCGAGGGGGCCGACGTGCCGGGCGGACCGGACGCGCACGGCCCGGCGCTCGAGCTCGTCGACGACCGGTCGAGCGAGCTGAACGTCGTCCGACGGCACTGGCCCCCGGCCTCCGAGCTCAGGGTGAGTGCACCGTCGCGACTCACCGACGCCGCCGCGGGCGGGCGCAGGACGACCCGGCTCGACGTGGGGTCGACGAGGACGACGGTGCCGTCCGGCGTGGGCAGGGCTCCGACCGTCGGCAGGTTGCCGTCGGTCCCGATGACGGGTGCTGCCGTGCCCGACGCCGTGGGCTGCGGGGTCTGCCACGACTCCTTGCCCGAGGGCCCGATGCCGATGAGGCGGCACGCGACGGGCGTCCCGCCGCAGGCCTGGACGACGGAGGTGGTGGTGTCCCCCGCGACGAGGGTGATCCGGTGCGCCGGCGGCCCCTGCCACGTCCAGCGTGACCGGCCGTCGAGCCCGGCCCCGTCGAGGGTCGCGTCGTGGAGGATGAGCAGTCGCCCGGCGCCGACCGCGCGTGTCCCGCCCGTCACGGAGCCGAGGGTGATCCGGGTGCCGGTCACGAGGTCGATGGCGACGTTGGACCTCGACGCCACGAGCGCGCGCCCGCCGAGCACGTCACCGTCGACGGCCGCCGTCTCCCAGCTGCCCTCGAGCCCCGTCGTCCCCGGCCGGGTGAGCCAGCCCGTGACGACGGTGACGACGACCACGAGGGCCGCGAGGACGGCATACGCGGTCGTGCGACGGGACCCCACGCGCAGGGTCACCAGGACTGGTGCAGCGGTCGTCCCTCGGCGAAGCCGGCGGTGCTCTGGAGGCCGACGGTGGCGCGCTCGTGGAACTCCGCGAGCGTGCGGGCGCCGGCGTAGGTGCAGCTGCTGCGGAGCCCCGCGATGATCTCGTCGATGACGTCCTCGACCGAGGGGCGGGCCGGGTCGACGAACATGCGGGCCGAGCTGATGCCCTCCTCGAACATCGCCTTGCGGGCGCGTTCGTAGGCGGTGTCGGTGGCCGTCCGGTTGCGGACGGCGCGCGAGGACGCCATGCCGAACGACTCCTTGAACTGGCGTCCCTTCTCGTCGGTGAAGAGGTCGCCGGGCGACTCGAGCGTCCCGGCGAACCACGAGCCGATCATGACGTTGGATGCCCCCGCGGCGAGGGCGAGGGCGACGTCGCGGGGGTGGCGCACGCCGCCGTCGGCCCACACGTGCTTGCCGAGCTCGCGTGCGGCAGAGGCGCATTCGAGCACCGCGGAGAACTGCGGGCGGCCGACGGCCGTCATCATCCGGGTGGTGCACATGGCACCCGGCCCGACCCCGACCTTGACGATGTCGGCCCCGGCCTCGATGAGGTCCCGCGTCCCGCTGGCGCTCACGACGTTGCCGGCGACGACCGGGACCTGCGGGTCGAGGTCACGCACTGCCTTGAGGGCGTCGAGCATCTTGGACTGGTGGCCGTGCGCGGTGTCGATGACGAGGACGTCGGCACCGGCGTCGAGCAGCTGGCTCGCCTTGGCGGCGACGTCGCCGTTGATGCCGACGGCCGCACCGATCCGCAGGGCGCCGTCCGCGTCGACGGCGGGGGAGTAGAGGTTGGCGCGCAGGGCTCCCTGGCGGGTGAGGACCCCGACGAGCGTGCCGTCGGCGGCGACGACGGGCGCGAGGCGGCGGCGGCTCTCGCTCAGCGTGTCGAAGGCGGCGACGACGTCGACGTCGTCGCGCACCGTCACGAGTTCGCGCGACATGACGTCCTGCACCTGGACGAAGCGGTCGACGCCGCTGAGGTCCTTCTCGGTGACCAGACCGACCGGGCGGTTGCCCTCGGTGACGACCGCGGCGCCGTGGGCGCGCTTGCCGAGGAGGACCTGCGCCTCGCCGACGGTCGTGTGCGGGTCGAGCGTGATCGCCGTGTCGAAGACGAGGTCACGCTGCTTGGTCCAGCCGATGACCTCGCTCACGACCTCGACCGGGATGTCCTGCGGGATGATCGTCAGGGCGCCGCGGCGGGCGGTCGTCTCGGCCATCCGGCGGCCGGCGATCGCGGTCATGTTGGCGACGACGAGGGGGATCGTCGTGCCCGTGCCGTCGTCCGAGCTCAGGTCGACGTCGAGGCGGCTCGTGACGTCGGACTGGTTGGGCACCATGAAGACGTCGTCGTAGGTGAGGTCGAACTGGGGCTGGAGGCCGTTGAGGAAATGCACGGTCCCAGTTTAGGAGGCCCCGTGTAGCAGGATCGTGCCCGTGAGTCTCCTTGCCCCGTCACCGGCCGACGCCGAGCGCCGCGTGGGTCTGCGCCGCATGCGCGCCGTCGCGCTGGCCCTGCTCGTCCTCGCGGCGGTCGTGTATGCCGTCACCCTCCGTCACGAGACCGGCTGGCTGGGCTACGTCAACGCGGGTGCGGAGGCGGCGATGGTGGGCGCGCTCGCCGACTGGTTCGCCGTGACGGCGCTGTTCCGTCACCCCTTGGGGCTACCGGTGCCGCACACGGCGATCATCCCCAAGCGCAAGAACGAGATCGGGCGCAACCTCCAGGACTTCGTCACCGAGAACTTCCTCACCGACGAGATCGCGCGCGAACGCCTCGCCGCAGCGCACGTCGGGGAGCGGCTGGGCACGTGGCTTTCCGCCCCGGCGCATCGCCGGCGGGTCATGACCGAGGTCGTGCGCGTCTCCCGGGCGGGCCTCGCGCGGCTGTCCGACGAGGACGTGCGCGAGGTCATCGAGGACTTCCTCCTGCCCCGGCTGGCCACGGAGCCGATCAGCCCGATCGCCGGATCGCTGCTCGAGGGAGTCGTCGACGAGCGGACCCACCACGGGCTCGTCGACCTCGGGCTCGAGCAGCTGCACGACTGGCTGCGTGACAGCCCGGGGACGTTCGCGTCGGTCATCGGCGAGCGCGCACCGTGGTGGTCCCCACCGTGGGTAGACGACAAGGTCATCGGCTGGAGCTACCAGCAGGTGCTCGGCTGGTTGCGCGACATCCGCGAGACCCCGGAGCACCCCGCCCGGGTCGCCCTCGACGACCTGCTCGTCCGGCTGGCGCACGACCTCCAGTCCGACCCCGAGGTCATGGAGCGGGCGGAGGCGCTCAAGGAGCGCCTGCTCCTGCACCCCCAGGTCCCCGACACGGCCGTCGGGCTCTGGCGCTCCTTCACCGCCGCGCTCGAGACGGCGATGGATGACCCCGAGTCCTACTTCCACGTCCGCGGCGACGAGCTCCTCGAGCACCTCGGTCGTCACCTCGTCGAGGACGAGCCGTGGCGCTCACGGCTCGAGGGCCACATCGGTGAGGCGGTGTCGTTCTTCGTCAACACCTACGGCTCCGAGCTCGCCGAGGTCATCTCGGTGACTGTCGAGCAGTGGGACGGGCGAGAGGCGGCCGAGCGGATCGAGCTGCACGTCGGCCGCGACCTCCAGTTCATCCGGATCAACGGCACCATCGTCGGCGCGCTCGCGGGCATCGTCATCCACGCCGTCGCCTCCGTCGCCGCCTGACCCCGGGATTCCCGGCGCCGCACGCACGACACCCCGCACGCCTCACGGCATGCGGGGTGTCGGTCGGTCGGTCGGTCGAGGGGTCAGACGTCGCGGCGGACGTCGTCCCGCTCGTGGCGACCAGGGAGGTCGTCGCGGTCGAGCCGGCCGTCGCCGTCGCCGAGGCCGTCACGGTCCCGGAGGCCGTCACCGTCGACGTCGTGGCCACGGCGGTCGCCGTCGGCGACGACGTCACCGTCACGCCGGCCGTCGGCGTCGAGGTCGACGTCCGGGTCGATCTCGTCGGCGCGCTGCACCTTGGCCTCGTACTCGGAGCGGGCCGCGGCCACGGTCTCCCCGCGGCGAGCACCCTCGGTCTCGAGCTTCTCGGCCTCGGCGAGCTTCTGCTCGGCCTCCGCCCGTGCCTCGGCCTCGGCCTGGGCGGCGTGCGCCTCGCGTTCACCCACGACGTGGGAGTGCTCCTGCGCCTCTTCGCGCACCTCGGCGGCCTGCTGGCGCCGAGACTCCTCCTGACGCCTCCGCATCTGCGGGACGAGCAGC
The DNA here is from genome assembly GCF_007992835.1 of Knoellia locipacati. Classification (GTDB taxonomy): domain Bacteria; phylum Actinomycetota; class Actinomycetes; order Actinomycetales; family Dermatophilaceae; genus Knoellia; species Knoellia locipacati. The sequence continues at coordinate 542,986 of NZ_BKBA01000003.1, read as the reverse complement.
AGCACCAGTGCGATCAGCACGACTGCTGCGATGACCCACCACCAGATCGGGTCCATTCGGATCACTCTCCTTCGAAGACGTGAGGGTTTGCCCTCATCTCGAAGGTCATGACAATCCGCCACCCAGAACGGCTAGGCGCCTGCTCAAACAGAGCCGCTGAGCAGCGGAAACCTCGCAGGGAGCCGGTCAGGAGCGCTTCGGCGGCAGCGGGAAGAACATCGACGTGCGCTGCATGTACTCGGGGTAGCCGGGGCGCTTGGCCATCTCGGACTCGAGCAGCCGGGCACCCGTCGCGAACGCGAGGAAGTAGGTCATGATCGCCGGCGAGAACACCGTGAGCACCGCCGGCCACACCTCGGCCGAGATGACCCACAGGCCCCACCAGACGGCGCTGTCGCCGAAGTAGTTCGGGTGCCGCGTCCACGCCCACAGGCCGCGGTCCATGATCCGGCCCTTGTTGGCCGTGTCGGCCTTGAACCGGGACAGCTGAGCGTCGCCGATGGTCTCGAAGCCGACCCCGACGGCGAAGACGACGAGACCGAGCGCGGCGACCCAGCCGAGCGCCTTCGCGTCCGCGGCTGCGGCCACCTGGAGCGGCATGGAGACGAGGTATGCCGCGAGCGCTTGGACGACGAAGACGCGGCGGACGGCATACGCGAACCGCTTCTCGGGCGGCGCCGCGGACAGGAGCTTCTCGTAGCGAGGGTCCTCGCCGGCTCCGAGCGCGCGCCGGCGGATGTGCCAGGCGAGGCGTCCGCCCCAGATCGTCACGAGGACGGCGAGCAGCAGGGACCGGGGTCCCGCACCCACGAGGGTGCACACCCAGGCGATGGCGACGAAGACGAGGCCCCAGGCGATGTCGACGACGCTGACCTTGCCGAGGCGTCGGGCGATGAGGGCGGTGACGCCCATGACGACCGCGGCCGCGGCCAGCGAGAGGAGTGTGACGACGAGGAAGCGCTGCATCAGCGCACCGTCTCATGGGCCAGGGCCGGACCGCCGGGTCGGCGCGCGAGGATCTGGTCCACGCCCATCCGCCCGTCGCGGAACGCCTGCCCGCCGCCGACGAGGTAGAGGCGCCAGACACGGGCGACCTCCTCGCCGACGAGGTCGACGACGGCCTCCCAGTTCTTCTCGAAGGTGTCGAGCCAGGCGTCGACGGTCCAGACGTAGTGCTCACGCATCGCGTGCACGTCGCGCACCTCGAGACCACCGGCCTCGATGAGCTCGACGGTCTCGCCGACGGGCCGCATGTGCATGTCGGGGGCGATGAAGGACTCGATGAACGGACCGCCGCCCGGGTGCCGGCCGCGACGGGACATCTGCTGGATGAGGACGGCGCCACCGGGACGGACCGCCTCGCGGAGCACGGAGACGTAGGTCGGGTAGTTGCCCTGCCCGACGTGCTCGCCCATCTCGAGCGAGGCGGCGGCGTCGTAGGGGCCGTCGTCGACGTCCCGGTAGTCCTGGAGCCGGATCTCGACGAGGTCCTCGAGCCCGCGCTCGCGGACCCGCTGGTCGATGAACTTCTTCTGCTCCGCCGCGATGGTCACCCCGGTGACGCGGGCACCGAAGTGCTCCGCGGCATACAGGGAGAGAGAGCCCCAGCCGCAGCCGACGTCGAGGAAGCGCGAGCCCTCGCGCAGCCCGACCTTGCGGCAGACGAGGTCGAGCTTGGCGGCCTGGGCGGACTCGAGCGACTGGCCCGCGACGGACGGGTCGTCGCCGAACCACGCCGACGAGTAGGCCATGTGCGGGTCGAGGAGCAGCTCGTAGAACGCGTTGGAGAGGTCGTAGTGGTGGCTGATCGCCGACCGGTCGCGCCCGAGCGAGTGCAGGCGTCCGCGCAGACGCGCCTGGCTGGCCGGCGCGGGGAGCGGTCGACCGAGCACGCCGAGCTCGCGCGCGAGGGACACGAGCTTCGGGGCCGTGCGGGTGAGCGCGCCGACGTCGAGCCCGGTCACGCCACGGGCCCAGAGGGCGGCCCGAGCGACGTCGAGCGCCTCGCCGACATCGCCCTCGATGTCGAGCTCGCCGGTGACGTAGGCCTGCGCGGCTCCGAGCTCTCCCGGCGACCAGAGGAGCCGCTGGAGCGCCCGGGGCGAGCGCAGGACCAGGACCGGCCCCTCCACCGGCCCTGCCCGTGAGCCGTCCCAGACCCGGAGCCCCACGGGCAGCGGCCCACGCAGGAGGGGAACGAGTGCGTCGGCGATGCGCAGGGCGAGATCGGGTGACGAAGTGCTCACGGTCGACATTCGGAGGCCCCTTTGGTCTGGATTGGGTCTGCGGGCAGCGAAGATGGACCCAATCCAAACGCACCCGGGCCACGAATGGACGGCATGACCTCGACTGACGCTGCACCCCGCACTGCCGTCGTCGGCTCCGGAGTGTCCGGACTGACCGCTGCGCACGTGCTCTCGCAGCAGCACCGCGTCACCCTCTTCGAGTCGGACGACCGGCTCGGCGGGCACGCGCACACCCACACCATCGCGTCGGGTGACGGCGAGGTCCGCGTCGACTCGGGCTTCATCGTCCACAACGACCGGACCTACCCGCACCTCCAGAGGCTGTTCGCCGACCTCGGCATCGAGGTCCGCGACACCGAGATGTCGATGTCGATCCTCGACCCCGCGTCCGGGCTCCAGTACGCCGGTGGTCGCGGCATCAGCGGATTCCTCGCGCGCCCGCGCCAGCTCCTCTCGCGCGACTTCCTCACGATGCTGCGGTCGGTCCGCCGCTTCCACGCCGAGGCGGCGCAGTTCCTCGCCGCGACCGACGACGAGGACCAGACGACCTACGGCGAGTTCATCGCGTCACGCACCTTCCCCGACAGCTTCGTCGAGCTGTATGCCGTCCCGCTCGTCTCGTGCGTGTGGTCCAGCGGTCGCGGCGACGCGATGGACTACCCCGCGCGCTACCTGTTCCAGTTCCTCGAGCACCACGGGATGCTCAGCGTCACCGGCTCGCCGCAGTGGCGCACGGTGGTCGGCGGGTCCGCGACCTACGTCGAGGCCCTCGCCGAGCGCCTCGGCGACGTCCGCCGCGGGCACGGCGTCCTGGCGATCGAGCGCGACGACGACGGAGTCACCGTGACGACCCGCTCCGGCGCCGAGCGCTTCGACCACGTCGTCGTCGCCACCCACGCCGACGACGCCCTCGCCCTGCTCGTCGACGCCACCCCGGCCGAGAAGGAGGTCCTCGGCGCCTTCCGCTACTCGCGCAACGAGACCGTGCTGCACCGGGACGAGTCGCTGCTGCCGTCGGCGCGCTGGGCCCGCGCCTCGTGGAACTACCGGGTCGCCCGCCCCGGACACGACGTCGGGACGACCGGGCCGGTCGTCACCTACGACATGACCCGGCTCATGGGGCTGCCGGCCGCCGACCCCCTCTACGTCACGCTCAACGCGACGGCGCTCATCGACCCGGCCGCCGTCGTCGCGGTCATGGACTACGCCCACCCCATCCACGACCTCGCCGCGGTCCGCGCCCAGCGCCGCCGCGACGAGATCACCACGGCCCGCACGGCGTTCGCCGGGGCGCACTGGGGCTGGGGGTTCCACGAGGACGGGTGTCGCTCGGGTGTCGAGGCGGCACACGCGCTGGGAGTCACGTGGTCATGACCGAGGTCCGGCCCCGCGTCGCCGACCAGGCGATCACCCTCCCCGCCCTCCCGGCCCTCGTGGTCGGGCAGGTCCACCACACCCGGCACACGCCGATGCGGCACACGTTCAGCCACCGGCACTACCAGTGGCTCGTCGACCTCGACGACCCGCCGCGCCTGCCGGCCTGGCTGCGACCGGTCGCGACCTTCCGGCCCGAGGACCACCTCGCCGGGTCCGCGACGCTGCCCGAGCTCAAGGCGAACGTCCTGCGCTGCCTCGAGCGGGACGGCATACCGGCTGACGGCGTGACGCGGGTCGTCGCGCTGACGCACGCGCGCGTGCTCGGGCACGTCTTCGACCCGATGACCGCCTACTGGTGCCTCACCGCCGACGGCTCGCTGCGCGGCGTCGTCGTCGAGGTGCACAACACCTACGGGGGACGACACGCGTATGCCGTCCGCCCCGATCCCAGCGGCGCGGCCAGCGTCGACAAGGACTTCTACGTCTCGCCGTTCAACGACACGTCCGGCGAGTACTCGATCCGCTTCCACCTCGACGACGAGCGGGTGTCGGTCGGCATCCGCCTGCACCGCGAGGGCGAGCTCGTCCTCACCGCCGTCGTCGACGGCGCCCTCGTCCCGGCGACGTCGTCGTCGGTCGTGCGGACCGTCGCCCGCCACCCCCTCATGCCCCAGCGGGTGAGCGCCCTCATCCGGATGCACGGCATCCGCCTCTGGGCCCGCCGCCTCCCCGTCCAGCCCCGCCCTGCCAACTCCCAGGAGAGTGTCCGATGACCTCCGAGACCCTGCCCCGCCTCGAGATCCCCACCCCCCGCCCGCCGTTCACCCGGGGAGCCGTCGCGCGTGCCCTCATCCACCGCATCGTCGCCGGTGTGCCGGTCCGCCTGCGCTACCCCGACGGCTCCTCCGTCGGCGGCGGCTCCGCGGACGGCCCGACCCTCGAGGTCGTCCGTCCCGCCGCGCTGTTCCGGCGGGTCGAGCAGCACCCCAAGATCGGGCTCGGCGAGGCCTACATGGCCGGTGACTGGCACGCCGCCCACGGCACCGACCTCGCGCAGGCCCTGCTGCCGTTCGCCGCGCGGATGGGTCGGCTGCTGCCCAAGCCCCTCCTGTCGCTGCGACGGATCGTCGACCGTGCGCTGCCCGCCGGCACCCGCAACACCCTCGTCGGGAGCCGCGCCAACATCGAGGCGCACTACGACCTGTCCAACGACCTGTTCGCGGCGTTCCTCGACCCGACGATGTCGTACTCGTCGGCGCTGTTCGACCACTCGCGACCGCTCGCCGACCAGGACCTCGTCGAGGCGCAGCACCGCAAGATCGACGCCATCCTCGACTCGGCCGGCGTAGCCTCCGGCTCGCGGGTCCTCGAGATCGGCACGGGCTGGGGCGAGCTGGCGCTGCGCGCAGCGGCCCGTGGCGCCGACGTCCTGTCCATCACCCTGTCGCGCGAGCAGCAGGCGCTGGCCCGCGAGCGGATCGCCGCCGCCGGGCTGAGCGACCGCGTCGAGGTGCGGCTGCAGGACTACCGCGAGGTGACCGGCGAGTTCGACGCCGTCGTCTCGGTCGAGATGATCGAGGCCGTGGGGGAGGAGTACTGGCCGACCTACTTCTCGGCCATCGACTCGCTGCTCGCACCCGGCGGCACCGCCGTCGTCCAGGCGATCCTCATGGGTCACGACCGCTACCTCGCCACCCGCAACAGCTACGGGTGGATCCAGAAGTACATCTTCCCCGGTGGCCTCATCCCGTCGCTCGACGCGATCTCGGAGGTGACCGGACGGCATACGGACCTGCGGGTGCGAGGCGTGCTCGCGTTCGGCGGCGACTACGCCGAGACGTTGCGCCGGTGGCGGATGACGTTCCTCGAGGCGTGGCCGCGGATCGAAGGCGGCAGCTTCGACGAGACGTTCAAGCGGATGTGGGAGTTCTACCTCGCCTACTGCGAGGCCGGGTTCGCCTCGGGCTACCTCGACGTCGCCCAGGTGACGATGCGTCGCGACTGAGCCACGGCCGCTGGGCGACCGGTCGCTCAGCCGGCCCAGTCCGGGTCGGCCGCCGTGAGCCGGGCCGGGTCCACCGTGCCCGGCTCGGGGCGGTCCTTGGCGGTCCCACCGAGAGCCGCGCGGACGGCGTCGTCGAAGGCGGTCTTGCCACCTTCGGGGTCGCCGACCGCGTCGTCGATGTCGTGCTCCTGGCAGACGACCTCGTGGATGAGGCTGCCCACCAACGGCTTGGCGATGCCCGACGGGACGGGAGTCACGAAGCCCACCCAGTGGCTCGCGAGCCCGGGAGTGAGCACCGGGACCGTCCGGATGGTGCGGGCCCGCAGCCCGGCCACGGCGGCGTAGCGCTGGATCATCTCGCGGTAGGTCAGGACCTCGGGGCCGCCGATGTCGAAGGTCCGGTTGACCTCACCCTCGAGGGTCGCGGCACCGACGAGGTAGTGCAGGACGTCGGCGATGGCGATCGGCTGGATCCGGTTGTTGACCCACTTCGGCGTCACCATGACCGGCAGCTTCTTGGTGAGGTGGCGCAGCATCTCGAAGGACGCGGAGCCGGAGCCGAGGATGATCGCGGCCTGGAGGACGACCGTGGGGACGCCGGAGGCCATGAGGAGGTCGCCCACCTCGACGCGCGACGCGAGGTGCGCCGACAGGTGGCCCGAGCTCGGGTGCAGGCCCGACAGGTAGACGATGCGGCCGACGCCGGCGCCCTGGGCGGCGAGCCCGAAGGTGCGCGCCAGCTCGCGGTCGCGCTCCTCGAAGTCGTCCTTGCCGTCCATCGAGTGCAGGAGGTAGTAGGCGACGTCGATGCCCTCGAGCGCCGTCTCGAGGTCCTGGCGCGACGTGGCGTCACCCTCGACCACCTCGACGTCGTCGGCCCATTTGCGGGCGCGGAGCCGGTCCGCCGACCGCGTGAGCACGCGCACCCGCAGCCCGGCCTCGAGGAGCACGGGTACGAGACGGGACCCGATGTAGCCGGTCGCGCCCGTCACGAGGACATGGGGCTGCTGGTGGGTAGTCATCTGTGGCATCGTCTCACCCGTCATGGCGAATCCGGTCGTTGAACTGCGGAGATTCCTCAACGCTGCCCTCGTGGAGCCGGTGCCACGCGACCACACCGAGAGCGACGCGGCCTTCCGCCGCCGGCGCATCGTCGCCGCCGTCACCCTCGTCGTCGGTCTGGCGGTCAACGCGTGGGCGCTGCGCATCGAGCCGGGCAACAACCTCTTCTACCCGGCGACCCTCGCGCTCGCGGCCGTGTGGGCCTTCGGCGCGCTGATGTCCGGGCCGCTGCACCTGGGCTGGGCGCACACGCGGGCCGGTGACCGGCCAAGCCGGTCGGTGGTCCAGTCGCTCGTCCTCGGCGCGATGCTGCTCGGGCTCTTCCTCGTCGGCGCCGTGGCCGTCGCGCGGATCCCGGTGCTGCGCGAGCCGGTCGACCGGCTGCTCGACCACGCCCGGTTCGGCTCGCTCGCGGTCGTCGCGGTCATCACGGCGATCAACGGGGTCGCCGAGGAGCTCTTCTACCGGGGATCGCTCTTCGCGGCCGTCGGCCGCAAGCACGCGGTCCTCGTGACGACGATCGTCTACGCCCTCGTGTGTGCGGGCTCGGGCATCCCCCTCCTCGTCCTCGCGGCCGCCCTCGTCGGTGCCGTGGTCGGCCTCCAGCGGCGCGTGACCGGGGGGATCCTCGGGCCGATCGTCACCCACCTCACGTGGTCGCTGGGCATGCTCTTCCTGCTCCCCGTCGTCCTCGACGCCGCCCGATGATGAACTCGTCCGCATAGGCCGGGACGATCCCGGTGGGTCGTTCGTTGGGGCAGGCATGAGCACCCTCACCTGTCCCAAGTGCGGCTCGGAGATGCGCAGCTACGAGCGCAACCAGGTCCACGTCGACCAGTGCACCGGTTGCGGCGGGCTCTTCCTCGACCGCGGGGAGCTCGAGGCCCTCGTCAACGCCGAGACGGCGTACTACCAGCCGCCGGCCCCACAGGCCGCACCGCCGCAGCAGGCGCAGCCGGCAGCGGCACCGCAGCAGCCGGCATACGGGCAGGATCCCTATCGGCAGCCCGCGGCCCAGCACTACGGCCAGGCCCCGCGCTACTCGTCCTCGCCGGGCAAGGGCTACTACGGGCAGCCCGGACACCGCCGCAAGAAGTCCTTCCTGAGCGAGCTCTTCGACTGATCTGCGAGGCGCTCGGCGCCACCGACTCGCAGGCCCCCGTTGACATCTGGTCAGCGGGGGTTTGTCGTGCCACGCTTCGCCCATGAGCTCCGAGGTGGGGGAGGTCGCGACCGTCGATGCGCGACCCCTGGCGGCGTGGCGCGAGCGGCTCGTCGTCGCGTTCGGCGGTGCGGTCGTCGTGGTCGTCGTCGGGCTGCTCGTCATGTCGTGGTCGACCGGCCTGCGCGAGTCGTCGTTCGAGCAGCTGCAGACCGACCTTCAGCAGGGGTCGGTCCAGCAGTGGTATGCCGCGGAGCGCCTCGAGGATGGAGTGCTCGGCTTCACTCAGGCCCCGATGTCGACGGTGCGCGGCGACCTCGACGAGGCCTCCGACGGTGTCTACCTGCCGCCGGAGGGCGACCCGCTCGGCGGCATCCTCGTCTGGCGCACCTGGGGTGCTCAGGGGTGGCGCGTGGCCTCCGAGTCGGGCGTCTCCGATGCCACGGGCGACTACCAGGAGGCGGCGACTGAGGTGTCCACGGCCCTCGTGGGACAGCTGCGGGTGGCCAAGGTGCCGATGAGGCCCTACGAGTTCTCCGAGGGAGGGTGGCTGCGTGGGGCCGTCGCCCTTGGTGCGGTCGCGGTCCTCGTGATGCTCCTCGCCGGACCGCCCCCGCGTGCCGGGAACCGGTGGTTCTGGTTCTGGACGTTCGGCCTGCCCCTCGGACTCGGCTTCGTCGCCTACGCCGTCGTCGAGCTCATCGGTCTGCGTCGTCGTCCGGACCCGCCGATGGCGGATCGGCTCAGTGGGCAGCGCGGGTTCCTCACCTCGCTCGTCATCGGGATCGTCCTCACGCTCCTGATGTCCTTGGGACGTGCCGGAGGGCTGCCGCTGCCCTTCTGAGGCGGTGGACCGCCCGCGTCAGGTCAGACGTCGTCGGGGGTGGCCTCGTGGCCGGGTCGCCCGTGGGTGCGGCGCTCCTGCTTCATCTCCGCCTCGAAGACGTGTCGTCGACCATCCATGAGCGCATCGCGCACCCGCTGGTCGTGCTCGCGGAAGGCCGAGTAGTAGCCGTCGTCGAACTCCTCGACGATCTGGAAGGTCCATCGTCCGGCGAGGACGTTGCGCCCGACGAGGTCGGTCTCGATCTCGTCGGCGAGATCGGGGTGGCCGGCCTCGCGCAGCTTGTCGACGGCCTCGCCGAGGGTGAGGTCGGCCCGGCCGAGGTTGCGGTGGAAGGCATAGAGCGAGCCGCGCGCCTCCTCGATGACCTCGAAGGCCTCGGACAGCTTGCCGACGGCCTCGACGGTCGCGTCGCTGGCGCCTTCGGGGCGGGAGTGGGCGTCGTCGAGGGACCTCATGTCCCGATGCTAGGCCGGGGCGCGGCCCTGCACCTCGTGCGCGATCGAGGTGAAACCCGGGGAGGCCGCGGCGCAGGTCACGGCGACCGGTCGAGCCGGTGGTCGATGTCCTCGTAGCGGGCCCGCATGCCGGCGTCGCGGTAGCCGAGCCTGAGGTAGAGGTCGTGGGCCGGGTTGTCGACGTTGACGGCGAGCCACCCCTCCGACCACCCGCTGCGGGCCATGACGCGCAGGGACCTGGCGACGAGGTGGGCGCCCAGGCCGTGACCCCGCCACCGCGGGACGACACCCACCTGGTCGACCCAGTTGTCGCTGATCGTCACGAAGCCGGCCACGTGGCCGAGGCGGTCGACGGCGACCCGTGACTGGTCGGGGCGGAAGCCGTCGTCCTCGGCCGTGCTGCTGACCCACGCAGCCTCAGGGGTGTCGGGGAATCCCGGACGTGTGGCGAAGGACCGCCGGTATGCCGTGTGGAACAGCCGCTGGGTGTCCTCGGTCCACGGGTAGGTCTGCACACCCTTGGGCCGCGGCACCCGGGGGATCTCCTGGAGCGGGTGGCGCATGACGTGCTCGGCGAAGGTGCGGCTCAGTCCGTTGTCGGCGAAGAAGCGTTCGGACTCGGGGGACGTCGTCTCCGCGACGATCCTGAGCCGAGAGCCGCGCGAGTGCTCCCGGCACCACTTGATGAGCTCCTCGGCGATGCCCTGCGACCGGGTCGACGGATGGATGAGGGCGCTCGCGGACCGTCGACCGGAGCGGTCGAGGAACACACCCGCAGCCGTGATGAGCTCGCCCGTCTCGTCGCGCCCGCCGATCGACTGGCCGGCGAGGAAGAGCTGGCGCAGCATCGGCTCGGTGGCGAGCAACGGCAGGCCACCATCGCGCTCGAGGCAGCACAGGGCCAGGTCGGTCAGCGCGGGCAGGTCGTCGTCGTGCAGCGGCTGCCACGAGAGTCTCGCCACGGCGCCGTCACGTCCCCGGGCGGGGTTGCGCGCGCCTTCGGAGAGGGCGGCGGGAGAGGCCGGTTGCCATGCCCCATCCAAGCACTGCCGAGGTGGTCGCACTGGTGGGCCCCGTGGGATTCGAACCCACAACCTACGGATTAAAAGTCCGCAGCTCTAACCGTTGAGCTAGAGGCCCCGAGCGGGGAAGCCCCGCACGTGCGCAGACGATACCGGGGGAGCGTGGACGGCATACGGTGCCGGGTGCCGCGCCTAGTCCGAGGGGCTCGACAGGCGTGACCGCAGGGACGACCAGGTGACGAACGCCGACCCGAGGAGCAGGGCGCCGTTGGCGAGGAAGACCGAGCCCACGCCGGCGGCACCGGCCGCCGCGCTCGCACCGAGCGGCACGATGAACTGGCCGATCCGGTTGCCGGTGAGGCGCAGCCCGAGTGCGGAGGCGCGGTTGCGATCGGTCACGAGCCCGACGACCCAGCTCATCGTCAGCGGCTGCCCGATGCCCCAGAAGAAGCCGGCGACCGCAAGCATCGCGCCCATGACGACGGGCGACGACGTGAAGGGCAGCAGAGCCATCGGGACGCCGGAGCAGAGGGTCGCGGAGACGAGCAGCCGCGCTCGGGTGACGTGGCGGAGCAGCAGCGGCAGGAAGGCGCGCGACAGCACGGACGAGCCGGTGCGGACCGCGATGAGGATCGTCACGAGCAGGACCGTGAACCCGTGCTCCTCCCCGAGGACGGGCAGGTAGGCCGCGACGAGGTCCATCGACGTGAGCACCGCGAGGCTGCTGAGCACCGCCGGTCCCATGCCGGGGATGACGAGCATCGTCGCCAGGGACTGCGGCCCCTCGTCCCCCTCACGGGCGGTGGTCGCGGGGTTGCGCAGCAGGAACGCCAGGGGCGCAGCGAGGACGAGCAGGACGAGGAGGGCGACGAGCGCGCGGGTGGTGGCCGCGTCACGCGCGCCGCCGCCCCAGGCGCTCACGAGCCCGGCCACGGGGAGCCCGATGGTCTGGCCGACGGAGACGCTCAGGGTCCACGCCGCGAAACGCTGGTCCAGCGAGTTCGGCTCTGCGAGGACGGGGACGAAGCCCTGCGCCGCCACCATGGCGAGTATCTGCCCGAAGCCGAGCAGCACGTTGCCCACCCCGAGCCAGACGAGGTTGCCGCTGACGGTGATGACGCCGACCGCGAGGGCGGTGAGGACGAGGCCGGCCTGCAGGAAGGTGCCGGCGCGGTCGCGGTCCACGGCCCGTCCGACCTGGAGCGCGACGAAGAGGGGGAGCAGGGCGAAGAGCGCGGTGATGACGCCGATCGCGACCGCGTCACCACCGAGGTCGAGGGCCCGGTAGGAGACGAGGACGCGAACCGCGCTGTATGCCGCGTGCAGGGCCGCGGTGACCACGCACAGGAACACGAAGGACCGGGCCTTCGACGGCCCGGTCGACGAGGCTGCGGGCCTGCTGCTCACACCAGCTCGAAGAGCGCTGCGATGCCTTGGCCGCCACCGATGCACATGGTCTCGAGACCGTAGCGGACGTCGCGCCTGCGCATCTCTCGGGCGAGTGTGCAGAGGATGCGCCCGCCGGTGGCCCCGACGGGGTGCCCGAGCGAGATGCCGGACCCGTTGACGTTGACCCGGTCCAGGTCGCCGGGGCCGAGCTTCCACTCGTCGAGGCAGGCGAGCACCTGCGCGGCGAAGGCCTCGTTGATCTCGATGAGGCCGACGTCGTCCATCTCGACACCAGCGCGCGCCAGCGCCACGGCGGAGGCTGGCACCGGCCCGATGCCCATCGTCGCGGCCGGCGTTCCGGCGACAGCCCAGGAGACGACGCGGACGATCGGGTCGAGTCCGAGCTCGCGGGCGTGCTGCGCGGTGGTGACGATGCACGCGGCACCGCCGTCGTTCTGGCCACTGCTGTTGCCGGCGGTGACCGTCGCCTCGGCGTCTGTGCGCCCCATGACCGGGCGGAGCGCCGCGAGGGCCTCGAGCGTGGTGTCGGGGCGGGGGTGCTCGTCGCTGTCGACGACGGTCGGGCCCTTGCGCCCGGGCACGCTCACCGGGACGAGCTCGTCGTCGAAGCGCCCTGCGGCGACGGCGGCGGCGGCGCGGTGCTGCGACATCAGGGCGTACTCGTCCTGCCGCTCGCGGGTGATGGAGTACTCGCGGCGCAGGTTCTCGGCGGTCTCGATCATCCCGCCGGGAACGGGGTGGTCCTTGCCGCCGGCGGTGACCCGTCCCCGGGCCAGCGAGTCGTGGAGCAGCAGGCCGGCGCCCGACGGGCCGCCGCGAAGCTCGTGGCTGTAGAACGGCGCGCGACTCATCGTCTCGGCGCCGCCGGCGATGACGAGCGAGGCCGCACCGCTGGCGACCTGGGCGGCGCCGAGCATCACGGCCTGGAGGCCGGAGCCGCAGCGGCGGTCGACCTGCATGCCCGGCACGCCCTCGGGCAGGCCCGCGTCCATGGCGGCCACCCGACCGATCGCCGGGGCGTCGGAGGTGGGGTAGGCGTGGCCGAGGATGACGTCCTCGACCTCGTCGCCCGGCAGGTCGTTGCGCTCGACCAGGGCCGCGATGACGGTCGCGGCGAGCGACTCTGGAGGCACCGTCGAGAGGCCACCACCGAACCGGCCGACCGGGGTGCGGATGGGGTCACAGATCACCACGTCGTGCTCGTGCACCGCTTCCTCATTTTCTATAGACTATCGAATATGGGAGAACGTAGCACGATGACGACGTCCACGACCGGTCACGACGCAGCCGCCCAACCCGTGGACGGGCAGTGGTGGCGGCCGGGACGTCTGCAGGTGCCGGGCGACGCTCCGGACGTCCTCGTGGAGATGGCCGCCGACTTCGAACCTCCCGTCCTCGACGCCGCCACGGTCCTCGACCCGTGGCGCGCGAGCGCGCTCGGCGGGCTCCTGGGGCGAGGTGCCCTCGTCGTCGGTGACGACCTCCCGCTCGGCTGGCACGAGATCTGGTTCCGGGACCCGCTGGCCTCGGGCGGCGTCGCGGAGGACGGCCATGCCGAGGAACACGCCCTCATGCCCAGGCGTCGTCCCCGCCGGCGCGTCTATGCCGGGGCCACGCTGAGCCAGCGCCACCCGTTCGTCGTCGGCGACGAGGTGTCCAGGACGAGCGGCGTCACGGACTGCCGGCTCGTCCCCGGCCGGACCGGCTGGCTGATGATCATCACCGAGTCCCACCGGTACGCCGTGGACGGGCGGCTGTTCCTCGAGGAGACGCGTCGGGTCGCCCTGCGCCACGACGCACCCGCGGACACCGACCGCGCGACCGCGACGCCGCGCGCTGCGGCGGACCCGGCACCCTCGACCGCGGATGCCGACCTCGCGCTGGAGGTGACGGCCGACCCCGTCATGCTCTTCCGGTTCAGCGCGCTGACCTACAACCCGCACCGGATCCACTACGACCGCGAGTACGCCACGGGGGTCGAGGGTCACGCAGACCTGCTCGTGCACGGTCCACTCACGGCGCTGCTCGCCCTCGAGGCCGTGCGTGCCGCAGGTGTCCCTTCCCCCACGACGGCGCGCTACGACTTCAGGCTGCGCGGGCCGGCATACATGGGTCGGCCCGTGAGCTTCTCGGTGCGGGAGGCGGATGGGACCGCGGAGGTGACCGGGGCGCAGGAGGGCCGGCTGGTCCTCACCGGCACGCTCGCCGGAGCCTGACGCCGATCAGCCGGTGACGGCCTGCTCGTCGTGCCCCTCGGCGCGGGTCGTCGGGTCCTGCTCACGGATGCGCGAGGACCGCAGGATGTGCTCGGACATCCTGCGCGCGGCCTCGACGGGGTCGCCCGCCCGGATGGCCTCGATGATCGACTCGTGGTCCTCCTCGAGGTCCACGGCGTGCGCCTTGGTCCAGATGGTCGTCGAGGGCGTGAAGCGGCTCCAGAGCAGGTCGAGGTACTGCACGACGAGCGGCGAGCTCTGCGCATAGATCGTGAAGTGCAGCCGCCGGTTCATCATCGACAGGCTGGCCGGGTCGACACTCTTCTTGCGGGCGGCGACGAGCGCTTGGTGCTCGGCCTCGATCTCGGCGAGCCCTTCGGGCGTCATCCGCTCGACGGCCATCTGGGTGGCGGTGCTCTCGACGGCCGCGCGCAGCCGGTAGAGGTCGACCGCCGCCGTCGGCGACATCTCGCGGACGCTCGCGCCGCGGTGGGGGGAGTAGGTCACGGCGCCGTCGGCCTCGAGGATGCGCAGTGCCTCGCGCACCGGGGTGGGGCTCACGCCGTAGCGCTTCGCGATGACCGTCTGCTTGAGCGCGTCGCCGGGCTGGATGGCGCCGCTCGCGAGGTCGTCCTTGAGGCGTTCGAGCACGTATGCCGTCCGGCTCTGCGGCGGTCCGGCCCCCTGGTCCATCGCCGTCACGATCGATCCCCTCGTCGTCCCGGACCACCGTGGCCGGTGGTGTCTATCGAATACATCCTATGCACGGCTGCGTGCTCGCCTCTCGAGGAAGGCGTCGAGGCGCTGCCGCGCGTCGTCGCTCTCGAAGCAGAGGGCCTGGAGGGCCGCGTCGGCCACCCGGGACCGGTCCGCAGGAGCGCGCATGGCCTCCTTGGCGTACTGCGTCGCAGTGGGGGAGGCGCGGCCGAGGTCGCGCAGCAGGCCTGCCACGACGTCGTCGAGGTCGTCGGGCTCGCAGACCCGGTTGGCCAGCCCGATGCGGTGGGCCTCGGTGCCGTCGATGCGGCGCCCCGAGAGGATGAGCTCGCTCGCGATGCCCCAGCCCACGATGCGTGGCAGCCGGTGCATACCACCCGCGGACGGGATGATCCCCAGAGTCACCTCCGGCAGGCCCCAGGTGGAGCGGGACGTCGTGACCCGCATGTCGCAGGCCAGCGCGAGCTCGCAGCCACCGCCGAGCGCGGGTCCGTCGACGACGGCCACGGTGGGCCACGGATACTCCTCGAGGGCGAGGAAGAGGTTGTGGTTCAGCCGGGCCAGCGCCTCGACGCGGGTGCGCTGTCGCAGGTCCGCGATGTCGGCGCCGGAGACGAACATGCCGGGGGTCGAGCTCTCGACGACGAGGACGCCCGGCTCGAGGGAGGCCTCGTCGAGGGCGTGCCGGATGTCCCGGGACATCTCGACGTTGAGGGCGTTGCCCTTGTCGGGGCGGTCGAGCACGAGCCGTGCGACGCCGGCGGTGCGGACGAGGGAGACGGTCACGGCGCGACCCTCCGTCCCGTGTCGTCGTAGGTGTAGACGCCACGACCGGTCTTGCGGCCGAGCCTCCCGGCCTCGACGAGGCTGACGTGCGTGGGGTCGGGCCGGAAGCGGTCGCCCAGCGAGGCGTGCAGCGAGCGCAGCACGGAGAGGCGGGTGTCGAGCCCGACGAGGTCGATCAGCTCGAACGGACCCATCGGGTGGTTGAGGCCGTGGGTCAGCGCGATGTCGATCTCGTCGGCGGTCGCCACGCCCTCGGTGAGCATCCGGAAGGCCTCGTTGCCGATGAGCACGTTGACCCGCGAGGCGACGAAGCCCGGGCGGTCGACGACGCGCACCGTGGTCTTGCCCGCGCGCTCGCAGAGGTCGCGGGCCCGCAGGACGCTGTCCTCGGCCGAGGCGAGGCCGGCGATGACCTCGACGAGGCGCATGCGGTGGACGGGGTTGAAGAAGTGCAGGCCGACCAGGCGCTCGGGCTGCGGGAGGCCAGCGGCGATCGAGGTGATCGGCAGTGCGGAGGTGTTGGTCGTGAGGAGGGCCTCGGCGGGTGCCGTGCGGGCGACGTCGGCGAGGAGGTCGCGCTTGAGGTCGAGGATCTCGGGCACGGCCTCGATCACGGCCGTGGCGTCGGCCACCGCCTCGTCGAGCTCGGCGACCCGGATGCGCCCGAGGACGAGCTCGGCGCTCTCGACCTCGTCGTCTGCGCTGCTCGCGTCGGACCGGGAGGCTCGGCGCTCGGCCGCGCGGCGCAGGTCGGCGGCGATGCGGTCCCGGCCGGCGGAGGCGGCCTCGGGGGTGGAGTCGACGAGCGACACCCGGGCTCCTGCAGTGGCGAAGAGCTGCGCGATGCCGCGGCCCATGATCCCGGCGCCGACGACCGCGACCCGCTCCGTGGAGCAGGTGTTGGTGGCGTCCTGACGGTGCGACATGTTTTCTCCTCAAGGTCTGTAGACAACACTCTATAGAGTATGTACTGTCGCATCTGACCGCAACGGGGCGGACAGAGGAGGAGCACCCCATGGACATGGCGAGAGCGTGGACCGAGGACCTGGCCGCTCGACGTGCCTTCGACCTGGACGTGTCGGAGCAGGAGGCGCTGACCCGCCTGCTCGTCGACGCGCTGTCGATCGCCAGTGCCGGTGCGCAGGCCGAGGGCGTGCGCGAGACCGTGGCGGCCCTGGCCGGTCTCGGGGAGGGCGAGGTGCCCGTCCCGTGGACCGACCTCCAGCTGGACGTGCCGCAGGCTGGGCTCGCGATGTCCGCCCTCATCCACGCGTGGGACTTCGACGACACCCACGACGAGGCCGTCGTCCACACGAGTGCGGTGGCGCTGCCGGCCGCACTGGCCGTGGGTCTGCGCGAGGGTCGTTCCGGCGCGGACGTCCTCGACGGGTTCGTCGTCGGCGTCCAGGTGCTCGCACGGCTCTCCCGGCTCGTCGGCCCCCAGCACGGCATGATCCGCACCGCGGGCCTCGGTGCGCTCGCCGCAGCAGCTGCCGCGGCGCGCACCCTCGGCCTGACGCCCGAGCAGCTCGGCCACGCCGTCTCGCTCGTGCTCCCGTCCGCGGGCTCCCGCCACAGCCGCCAGGTCGTCGCCGACAGCGCCACCAACAAGCGCCTCCAGCCGGGGCTGGCCGTGCAGGCCGGCATCACCGCGGCCTACCTCGCTCGCGCAGGCGTCTCCGGCCCGGTCGGCTGGCTCGACGGGGAGTACGGCATCGCGAGCCTCGCGGCGACCGAGCCCGACCTCGACGTGCTGCTGGCTCCGGGCTGGGAGGGCGCTCGCCTCTCGCTCAAGCCCTACCCGGCCTGCCGCTACACGCACTCGGCCATCACGGCGACGAGCCGTGCGTTGGCCTCGCTGCCTGCGGGCGCCACCGTGGACCGCGCCGAGGTGCACGTCCCCTCAGGCGCCGGGTACGCGATGGTCTCGCGGCCGTTCGCCCGTCGGGGCGCCCCCATCGTCGACGCCCAGTTCTCGATCCCCTGGCTCGTCGCCGCCCACGTCGTCACCGGACGGCTCGACCTGCGCACCGTCGCCGGCCCGGACCTGCTCGACCCCGAGGTCGAGGCGCTGGCCACCCGTGTCGTCGTCCACCAGGACCAGCCCGAGACGAGCGAGATGGTCCCGGCGACCGTCGACCTGCACACCGCCGACGGCCTCACGGTCTCGGGCACGGCCCCGATGCTCGGCTCGCCGCAGGAGCCGATGGACGACGCGCTGCTGGCGGCCAAGGCCGCCGGATGCTTCGCCGTCGCGGGCGTCGACCCCGTCGCCGGGCTCGCGGCCGTCCGCGACGTCGTCGGCTCACTCGCCGACGTGCCCCGCGGTGGCCTCGACGCCGCCTTGGCCGGTCTGGCCACCCCGAACCCCTTCCGCACCACGACCCAGGAGACCGCATGGACTTCAGCCTGACCGACGAGCAGCACGACCTCGTCGACTCCGTCACCCGTCTGGCCGAGAGGGAGTTCGCCCCGAAGGCGTTCTCACGAGAGGGTTTCGCGTGGGACAGCCTGCGCATCCTCGCCGAGAACGGCCTCACCGGGCTGACCCTGTCGGAGGACGTGGGTGGCCAGGGTGCCGGCCTGCTCGACGCGGTCCTGGCCATGCAGGCGATCACGAAGATCTGCCCGCACAGTGCCGACGCGTTCCAGGCCGCCAACTTCGGCGCCATCCGCCAGATCGCCTGGTTCGGCTCCGACCGGGTCAAGGAGGAGGTGCTCACCCCGCTGCTGCGTGGTGAGGCCCTGGTCTCCGCAGGCATGAGCGAGCCCGAGGCCGGGACCGCCCTGACCGACCTGCGCACCCGCGCCGAGTACGACGGCGACGACGTCGTCATCAACGGGCAGAAGTGCTGGAACTCGCACGGTCCGGACATCACCCACACCGTCGTGTGGTGCCGCTTCGGCCCGCGCACCCGTGACATCGGCGCGGTCGTCGTGCCCGTCGACACCCCCGGCTTCACCCGGGGCAAGACCGAGACCTACATGTCCGGTGAGCACCACTGCCAGCTCTACTTCGACAACGTCCGCGTCCCGCGCGAGTACGTCCTCGCCGACTCGGGTGCCGTCTCCAGGATGCTGTCGATCTTCGGCGTCGAGCGGATCGGCAACGCGAGCCGCGCGATCGCCCTGGCGGAGACGGCATACGAGCGTGCCGTGGAGCACGCCAAGTCACGCACCGCGTTCGGCCAGCCGCTGTCGAACTTCCAGGGCCTGCAGTGGAAGTTCGCGGACATGCGCGTCCAGCTCGACGCCGCCAAGCTGTTGATCTTCCGCGCCGTCGCCTCCGCCGAGTCCGGCCCGCCGGACCCGACCGAGGCTGCGATCGCCAAGCTGCACGCCAACGAGACGGCGTTCAGGGTCGCCAACGACGCGCTCCAGGTCTTCGGCGCCAGCGGCTACTCGACGGAGTTCCCGCTCGAGTACATCGTCCGTCGCACCCGTGGCTGGATGATCGCCGGTGGCTCGGTCGAGGTGCTGCGCAACACGATCGCCGGCAACATCTTCGGCCAGCGCTTCAGCCAGCGCCCGGCCGCCCCGGCACCCGCCGCCCCTCCCTCGGACATCCTCGCCGCGCAGCCGGACGAGTCGTCGCTGTCGGTCGCGCCCGAGCCGGCCGGGGTCGGCCGATGACCACGGCCGCGGAGGGTCTCACCCTCCACATCGCCGAGTGGGTCGCTGCACAGGCCGCCACCCCGCTCCCGAGCGAGGTCGACCACCACGTCCGCCGCCTCGTCCTCGACCACCTCGCCGGTGTCGTGGCCGGGTCGGTCACGCCGGTGACGACCGCGGTGGCCGAGCACGCGTCCGAGGAGTACGGCGGAGACCACGCCGTCGCCGTCGGCCACGGCCGCATGTCGACGCTGGGCGCGGCGCTCGTCAACGGCACCGCCGCGCACGGCCTCGAGGTCGACGACGGCTACACCCCCGGCAGCGTGCACCCCAGCGCGGTGGCGCTCCCGGCCGTCCTGGCCGCAGCCCAGCGCGAGGGCAGCACGCCCGAGCAGACCCTGCGGGCCTCCGCGATCGCGCTCGAGCTCGTGTGTCGCCTCGCCGCCTCGGGCCACCCGGCGACCTGGCGCAACCACTTCCACAACACCCCGCTCACCGGCGTGCTCGCCGCGGCGGCCGGCGTCAGTGCGCTCACCGGCGCCGACGCCCTCACGACCGCGAACGCCCTGGGCATCGCGGCCTCGCACGCCGGCGGGCTCTTCGAGTTCCTCGGTCAGGCCGCCGAGGTCAAGCGGGTCCACCCGGGCAAGGCCGCCCGCGACGGCATCGCCAGCGCCCAGCTCGCCCGTCGTGGCGTCACCGGTCCGCTCACCGCCCTCGAGGGTCAGCACGGCTACTTCGCCGCCTTCGCCGGTGACGACTGGAGCCGCGACACCCTCGTCGAGGGGCTCGGCCAGCAGTGGACCTGCCTCGACACCTACGTCAAGCCCTACCCGTCGTGCCGCCACCTCCATGGCCCGATCGATGCCGCCCTGGCACTGCGCAAGGAGCACGGGCTCACCGCCGAGGACGTCCGCTCGGTCGCCGTCGGGACGTACTCCGTCGCCACCCACCACGGCCACACGCGCGTCGACAGCTTCCTCGACGCGCAGATGAGCATCCCGTATGCCGTGGCAGCCGCCCTGCGATGGGGCGAGGTCACGCTGGCGGAGTTCTCCGACGAGTCCCGGTCCGACGCGGCCGTCCTGCAGCTCACGTCGGCGGTCGAGGTCCACCTCGACCAGGACGCCCAGGACCTCTACCCGAAGGCGCGTCCCAGCCGGGTCACGCTCGAGCTCACCGATGGTCGCAGCGTCTCCGAGTGGGTCGAGCAGCCCTACGGCGAGCCGTCCAACCCGGTCACCGACGAGGACCTCGCGGGCAAGTTCCATGCCATCACCGGGCCGCTCGTCGGCACCGAGGGCGCTGACGAGCTCATCGCAGCGGTCTGGGCGTTCGAGAACCTCGACTTCCTCGACCGCGCCGACGAGCTCGTCCGCGCGCAGGGGGGTCGAGCGGGATGACCGCCGTGGCCGACCTCGCGCCCAGCGTGTCCGACGACCCGGACGCGCGTCACGCCTCCGTGTCGGAGCGTCCGCTGAGCGGTGTCCGTGTCGTCGAGTGCGCGGTCTACATCGCCGCGCCCTCGGGTGGCATGGCGCTGGCGCGGCTCGGCGCCGAGGTGATCCGGATCGACCCGATCGGCGGTGCGCCCGACCGTGGCCGCTGGCCGGTCGCACCCTCGGGGGAGAGCCTCTACTGGGCTGGTCTCAACCAGGGCAAGCGCTCGGTCGTCATCGACCTGCGCAGCGAGCGGGGGCGCGAGATCGCCACCGAGCTCGCCACCGCCCCGGGCCCGGACGCCGGGATCCTGCTGCACAACCGGGCGCGCCGCTCCTGGCTCGACGACGCGTCGCTGCGTCGTCACCGGCACGACCTCGTCCACATCGTCGTCGAGGGCCTGCGCGACGGCAGCCCGGCGCTCGACTACACGGTCAACGCCCGCGTCGGCGTCCCGTACCTCACGGGTCAGGCCGACGGCGCCGGCGTCGTCAACCATGTCCTGCCCGCGTGGGACCTGCTCACCGGGGCCACGGCGTCGACCGCGCTGCTGGCCGCCCTGCGGCGCCGGGACCGCACCGGCCTCGGTGCACTCGCGCGCATCTCGCTCGAGGACGTCGCCACCGCGGCGATGGCCGACCTCGGGTGGCTCGCCGACGCACAGCTCACCGGCTCCGACCGCGCGCGTCACGGCAACCAGCTCTTCGGCACCTACGGCGACGTCCTCACGACGCTCGACGGCCAGCCGGTCATGGTCATCGCGATGACCGAACGCCAGTGGCACGCGCTGCAGGCCGCCACCGGCACGACGGAGGCGTTCGCGTCCCTCGCCACCACGCTCGGCCTCGAGCTCGACACCGAGGAGGGGCGCTACGAGCACCGCGCACTCATCTCGGCGGTCCTCGCCCGGTGGTTCGCCGAGCAGACCCTCGACGACGCGCTCGAGGCGCTGCGCCGCACGGGAGCGCTGCACGCGGCATACGGCTCGCTGGCGCAGCTGGCACGAGAGCTGGCCCGGCCCGGGACGGACTCCGTCGTCGATCTCGTCGACCACCCCGGCATCGGCACGGTGCTCACCGCGGGCAGCCCCGTCCGCCTGTCCGACGTCGAGTCGGCCGCCATGTCGGCGCCACGGCTCGGGCAGCACACCACCGAGGTCCTCAGCGGCGTCCTCGGCCTGAGCCATGCCGAGATCGGCCGCCTCCTCCAGGACGGCGTCGTCGCCGGTGAGGCCGCATGAGCGCCCAGCCCGCGTCGTTCGACGACGCCCCCGACACTCACGCAAGCGAAGGAAGCCCCATGCTCCAACAGCTCGACCGCACCCTGGCGGACAACCTGCTCCGGCCGCGCTCGGTCGCCATCGTCGGTGCCTCGGACGACCGGACCAAGACGACGGCCCGGCCGCTGCAGTTCCTGCGCGCCGCCGGCTTCGAGGGCGCGGTCTACCCCGTCAACCCCAGCCGTGACACGGTCCTCGGCGAGCGGGCCTGGCCCTCCTTGGACGCACTCCCGGAGGTCCCGGACCACGTCTACGTCCTGACGAACGCCGAGCCCGCGATCGCGACCGTGCGCGAGTGCGGTCGCCTCGGCGTCCCGATGGTGACGATCCTCGCCAGCGGCTTCGGCGAGGAGGGTCACGAGGGCGAGGAGCGGCAGGCTCGACTCCAGGCCGCCGCCCGCGAGGGTGGTGTCCGCCTCGTCGGGCCCAGCAGCCTCGGCGTGACCAACCCCCGCACCGGCATGCTCCTCACGGCCAACGCCGCCTTCGCCGAGGAGGGGCTGCCCGAGGGGGACGTCTTCGTCGCCTCGCAGTCCGGCAGCGTCATCGGAGCACTCCTCAGCCGCGGCAAGACCCGCGGCCTCGGGTTCGCCGGGCTCGTCTCCGTGGGTGGCGAGGCCGACCTCTCCATCGGCGAGCTGTGCGAGGCCACGCTCGACGACCCCGGGATCGGTTCGTACGCCCTGTTCCTCGAGTCCCTCCAGCACAGCACCGACCTCGCGTCGTTCGCCCACGCTGCGCACGCCGCCGGGAAACCCGTCGCCGTCTACAAGCTGGGCCGGTCCGAGGAGGCAGCCGCGCTCTCCGTCTCGCACACCGGCGCCCTCGCCGGCGCCGACGCCGAGTCGGACGCGTTCCTCGCCGCCTGCGGCTTCGCCCGCGTCGACCACCTCGAGGCGCTCATCGAGGCACCGCCGCTGCTCGCTCGCCTCGGCGCCGTCGGCAACCGCAGCACCGCGCGCGTCGGCATCATCACGACGACCGGTGGTGGCGCCGCGGTGGTCGTCGACCAGCTCGCCACCCGTGGGGTCTCGGTCGTCGCGCCGTCCAGCGCCACCCTGCAGGCGATGACCGATGCCGGGTGCCCCGTCGCGCCGAGTCTCATCGTCGACCTCACCCTGGCCGGTGCCAAGCACGAGCTGGTCCGCAGCGCGGTGAGCATCATGCAGGACAGCGGCGAGTTCGACCTCGTCCTCTTCGTCATCGGCTCCTCCGCCCGCAGCAACCCCGAGCTCGCCGTCCGGGCGATCGCCGAGTGCGCGGACGGTGCCACGCCGGTGGCCGCCTTCGCCCTGCCCGACGCGCTGGCCACCCTCGAGCTCCTGCACCACTCGGGAGTCCCGGCCTTCCGCACCCCTGAGGCCTGTGCGGATGCGGTCGCGGCAGCCCTCGGCCGTCGCGCCCCCACGGTGGCCCGCACCTGGCCCACCCCCGAGGCCGACGGTGCCGTCGTGCTCAACGAGGTCGACTCCGGTCGGCTCCTCCAGGAGCAGGGTGTGCCCGTCGTCCCCGGTGTCGTCATCGGCCTCGACGAGGTCGCGCAGGTGGCCGGGTCCCTGCCCGTCACCTTCCCCGTCGCGGTCAAGGCGCTCTCGGCCAACCTGCCCCACAAGTCCGACGCCGGCGGTGTCGTCCTCGGCGTCGCGGACGCCGACGGCGTGGTCGCCGCGGTCGACGCGATCGTCGCGGCCGTGCGCGAGCACGCCGGCGAGGTCGAGCTCGACGGGGTCCTCGTGCAGGAGATGGCCACGCCGGGAGTCGTCGACACCCTCGTCGGCTACCGCGTCAGCCCCTCCGTGGGCCCGGTCGTGGTCCTCGCCGCCGGTGGCGTGCTCACCGAGCTCTACAAGGACTCGACGATGCGCCTCGCGCCCGTCGACGAGGCCGAGGCCCTGGCGATGATCGGGGAGGTCCGGGCGCTCGGCCAGCTCCACGGCTTCCGAGGCGGTCCTCGAGGTGACGTCGAGGCGCTCGCAGCGGCCATCGTCGCCGTCTCCCGCCTCGCCGTCGACCGGCCCGACGTCGTGGAGGCCGAGATGAACCCGCTCAGCGTCCGCACCGAGGGTCAGGGTGTCGTCGCACTGGACGCCCTCGTCAGGGTTGCGGCGCAGGGCGAACAATCGTCGCCATCGAGCAGCCTCAGCGGGACGTCCTGATGGTCCCCACACCGAAGCCATGCCGACCGGGAAGGAACGAACCATGAACGTGACCATCGAGGGCCTCTCCCTCTCCTATGGAGGCGTGAGTGCCGTCCAGGACCTCGACCTCGCCATCGGCGACGGGGAGTCGATCGTGCTCCTCGGTCAGTCGGGCTGCGGCAAGACGAGCACCATGCGCTGCGTCGCCGGCCTCGAGACGCCGAGTGCCGGCCGGATCGCCATCGGTGACCGCGCCGTGTTCGACGGCGACTCGGGCAAGAGTGTCCCGTCGCACAAGCGCAACGTCGGGATGGTCTTCCAGTCGTATGCCGTGTGGCCCCACAAGACGGTCATCGAGAACGTCGCGTTCCCGCTGCGGATGAAGGGCCAGAACCGCACCCTCTCGCGGGCCAAGGCCTTCAACGTCCTCGAGCTCGTCGGCCTGGCCCACCTCGCCCACCGTGGGGCCAGCCAGCTGTCCGGTGGCCAGATGCAGCGGGTCGCGCTCGCGCGCAGCATCGCCATGGAGCCGAGCGTCCTGCTGCTCGACGAGCCGCTGTCCAACCTCGACGCCCGGCTTCGCGACGACCTGCGGGTCGAGCTGCGCCGGATCCAGCTCGAGCGCGGGCTGACCAGCCTCTACGTCACGCACGACCAGCAGGAGGCGCTGGCGCTCGCGGACCGGATCGCGATCATGCAGTCCGGTCGCATCCAGCAGCTCGGCACCCCGCAGGAGATCTACCGGGCACCGGCGACCGCGTCGATCGCGACGTTCCTCGGCGTCACCAACGTCTTCCCCGTCGAGCGGGGTGGCGACCTCGGCCTGCGGCTCGAGGGGCACTCGGTCGCGCTGCGCAGCTCCCACCCCGTCCCGGACGGACCGATCAGCGTCGCCGTGCGTCCCGAGGCGGTCACCGTGCACGACGCGGAGCGCGCCGACGAGCTCACCTCGCGTGCGAACCGGCTCGCTGGGAAGGTGCGCGTCGCGGTCTACCAGGGCTCGTCGGTGCGCTACCAGGTGAGCATCGACGGCGGGCCCGACCTCGATGTCGTCTCGCTCGACCCGGTGGTGCTCGCCCCCGACACCCCGGTCGTCGTGGAGGTGCCCGAGGCTGCGGTCTCGGTGCTCCCCGACGACACCCCCGCACCCGCGACGGATGCCGCCGCGCCCGCAGCGGGAGACACGGGAGCAGCGGCGTGAGCGTCACCGAGATGCGCGCCCCCACCGACCTGGGTGCGCCGACGACGCCCGGCTCGCCCACGCCCTCCTCCGGTGGCCGGAAGCAGCGCAGCGGGCGAGGCGGGTGGCGCAGCAGCGGCGTGATGCTGCTCGTGATGGGCTTCCTCATCCTCGTCCCCGCCGGCTTCGTGCTGCTCGCGGCGTTCAGCGAGACGGTCCCTCGTCCCGGCTCGATCTCGCTCGACCTCACGGTCGGCAACTTCGCGGTCCTCGGTGAGCCCGGGGTGACGAGGGCGACCCTGAACTCGCTCCTCATCGCGACCCTGTCGACGGTGCTGGCGCTCGCCATCGGCGGGTTCCTCGCGTTCACGACGGCCCGCACGAACATCCCCTTCAAGGGGCTGGTCTACCTCTTCGGCCTCATGCCGCTGTTCCTGCCGTCCTACGTCGGGGCGCTGGCCTGGTCGATCCTCGGCAGCCCGGCAGCGGGCCTTCTCAACATCGGGCTGCGAGACCTGGGCCTCACCGGGTTCGTCGACATCTACTCAATCCCCGGCGTCGTCATGGTGATGGCGGTGTTCTACGCGCCCTACGCCTTCCTGCTCATCCACTCGTCGATGTCGCTCATGAACCCTGACCTCGAGGACGCGTCGGCCGTGCACGGCGGGTCGCAGTGGCGCACCCTGCGCACGGTGACGTTCCCGCTGGCGATGCCGGCGATCGTCGGCTCCGCGCTCCTGATCTTCACCCACGTGCTCGAGAACTTCCCGGTCGCGCAGGTGCTCGCCAGCCCGGGCCAGATCGACACCCTCCCCACCTTCATCTACCGGCTGATGAACGCCTCTCCCTCCCGCGGCAACGAGGCGTCGTCGGTGGCGATCCTGCTCGTCGTCTTCATCCTCGTCATCACGTGGACCCAGCGCGTGCTGCTCTCGCGCCGCGCCTACACGACGGTCTCCGGCAAGGGCGTCAAGGCCCGCAAGGTCGACCTGGGGCACCTGCGCTGGCCGCTGTTCGTCGTGGCCACCGGCTACTTCCTCATCGCCATCGCCCTGCCGATCCTCGCGCTGTTCCTCACCGCCATGCGCACCTCGCCCTACATGAGCTCGTTCCGCGACCTCACCGCGCCCGGAGCGCTCGACGCGTCGTCCTTCGGGACCGTGGCGCGCTCGGACGTCTTCCTCACCGCGGCGGGCAACAGCGTCGTCGTCGCCCTGCTCTCGGCAGCGGGCGGGACCGTGCTCGCGTTCCTCGTGGCCTACATCGTCTACCGCACGAGGGCGCGGGCCCGTGGCCTGCTCGAGGGCGTCTCGATGGTTCCGCTCGCGATCCCCGCGATCGTCCTGGGCATCGGCCTGCTGTGGACCTGGCTCGTCATGCCCATCCCGCTCTACGGGACCCTCTGGGTGATGGTCATCGCGTTCCTCGCGGTCCAGATGCCCCAGGGTCTGCGTGGCATCGCCGCCTCGATCCAGTCGACCGACAAGGACCTCGAGGACAGTGCCGTGCTCCACGGTGCGCACCGGGCGCGGGCCATCACCGCGATCACGGTCCCCCTGATGAAGGTCGGACTGACCTCGACCTTCCTCATCCTGCTCATGCTCAGCATGCGTGAGCTCACGGTTCCGCTGTTCCTCTACACGAACGACACCCGGATCCTCTCCATCGCGATCTTCGACCAGTTCGAGAACGGCGGTGCGCTGCAGCAGGCGGCAGCCATGAGCCTCATCTACTGCCTGATCATGTTCGTCCTTTCCTGCCTCCCACGCCTGCTCGGCTCGCGTGGCGGGCTGAACAACCACTGACCGCGACGGTTCCGCCGCACCACGTCCCATCTCAACGAGGAGATTCCCATGATCAACCGCAGACTGGCGATGGCTGCCGTCGCCACCAGTGCCGCCATCGCACTCGCCGGATGCGGCGGCTCCGGCTCGGCCACGACGTCCGGCGGCGCCGCAGCCAAGGCCGCCGGGGGCGACGAGCTCCTGGCCATGCCCAAGGTCGAGACGACCGACGGGCTCGTCATCGACGGCGAGCAGGTCGCCGACAAGGCGCTGTTCGAGGCGGCGAAGACCGACAAGGTCAACCTCTACTCGGCGTCGGGCAAGGAGAGCGAGGACCTCACGGTCGCGCGCTTCAAGGCAGAGACCGGGATCGACATCGAGCTCACCCGGATGCCGACCAACAAGCTCGCCGAGCGCGTCCTCAGTGAGCAGGGTGCCGGACAGCTCAAGGCCGGCGTCGTCCGCGTCACCGACCCGCGCGTCGCGGAGGACTTCGCCGCCAAGGGGGTCTACACGGCATACGAGCCTCCGTCGTTCGCTGAGCTGAGCAAGGCCGACAACGTCGTCTTCAACAAGGGCCAGTACCTCACGGCCTACTACTCGGCCTACGTCTTCGGCTACAACTCCCAGCTCGTCAAGGGCGCGGACGTCCCGAAGAAGTGGGAGGACCTTGCCGACCCCAAGTGGCAGGGCAAGCTCGGCGTCGTCAACGCCGGTGCCGGCGGCACCGTGACGGCCCTGGCCCACATGCACATCACGGAGTTCGGTGAGGACTACCTGGCCAAGCTCGGTGCGCTCAAGCCGCGCATCTTCGACACCACCTCGGTGCAGCTCGAGGCGCTGGCCCGTGGCGAGATCGCCGTGGCCACGCTCGGCTTCAACAGCACCTACGGTGCCGAGGTCGCCGGCGCGCCGATCAAGCTCGTCGTGCCCGAGGACGGCATCTCCGGGTCGTTCAACCTCATGGGCCTCACGCCTGAGGGTGCCAAGAGCCCGGCCGCCAAGGTGTTCGTCAACTGGACGATGTCCAAGGCCGGACAGAAGTTCGCCGCCGCGCAGGGCTTCGTCCCGGCCCGTCCCGGTCTGGAGCCGCAGAAGACCGGTGAGTACCAGCTCCCCGCCGCGGACTCCGACGCGTTCAAGCTCTACACCCCCGAGGACGCGGTGAAGTTCGGCAAGTCCGACGTCGCGACCTGGAACAAGGCCTTCAACTACGTCGGCTGACCCCACGAACGGACGCGGGTACGGGCGCTCCCGAAGCGCGCGTACCCGCGTCTCCCACACCCGCCCAGCGCCGCACGACCGACCGATCGCGAGAAGGTACCCACGAGATGTCCAGACTCCAACAGACCGACGGCCTGACCGACGAGCAGAGCGAGCTCGTCAAGCTCGTGCGGCAGTTCGTCGAGGAGCAGATCATCCCGGTCGCGCAGGACCTCGAGCACGCCGACGAGTACCCCACGGACATCGTCGAGGGCATGAAGGAGATGGGGATCTTCGGGCTGATGATCCCCGAGGAGTACGGCGGCCTGGGGGAGTCGCTGCTCACCTATGCGCTGTGCGTGGAGGAGATCGCGCGCGGCTGGATGTCGGTGAGCGGCATCATCAACACGCACTTCATCGTGGCGTACATGCTGTTGCAGCACGGCACCGAGGAGCAGAAGCAGCGCTACCTGCCGCGGATGGCCACGGGCGAGGTCCGGGGTGCGTTCTCGATGTCGGAGCCGGGGCTCGGGTCCGACGTCGCCGCCATCCGCACCAAGGCCGTCAAGGATGGTGACGAGTGGGTGGTCACCGGTCAGAAGATGTGGCTCACCAACGGTGGCTCGTCCAACCTCGTCGCCGTCCTCGTGCGCACCGACCTCGGCGAGAGCGACAGCCCCTACAAGAACATGACGACCTTCCTCGTCGAGAAGGAGCCGGGCTTCGGCGAGACGGCGCAGGGGATCACCGTCCCCGGCAAGATCGACAAGATGGGCTACAAGGGCGTCGACACGACCGAGCTCGTCCTCGAGCGCCACCGGGCTCCCGAGACCCAGATCCTCGGTGGGGTGCCCGGCAAGGGCTTCTACCAGATGATGGACGGCGTCGAGGTGGGCCGGGTCAACGTCGCGGCCCGCGCGTGCGGCGTCTCGATGCGGGCCTTCGAGCTCGGCATCGCCTACGCGCAGCAGCGTGAGACCTTCGGCAAGCAGATCGCCCAGCACCAGGGCATCCTCTTCCGGCTCGCCGACATGGCGACCAAGGTCGAGGCCGCCCACCAGATGATGGTCAAGGCCGCCCGCATCAAGGACGCCGGCAGGCGCAACGACCTCGAGGCCGGGATGGCGAAGTACCTCGCGGCGGAGTACTGCGCCGACGTGGTCGAGCAGAGCTTCCGCATCCACGGCGGCTACGGGTACTCCAAGGAGTACGAGATCGAGCGCCTCTACCGCGAGGCCCCCATGCTGCTCATCGGCGAGGGCACGGCCGAGATCCAGAAGATGATCATCGGCCGCCGGCTGCTCGAGGACGCTGGCCGCCGGTGAGCGTCGAGGGCGTGACCACGGCGCGGACGTTCCTCTTCGTACCCGGCGACCGGCCGGACCGCTTCGCCAAGGCGATGGCGAGCGGCGCGGACGCGGTCGTGCTCGACCTCGAGGACGCCGTCGCGCCGCCGCACAAGCGCGACGCCCTCGCGAACGTCGTCGCCTTCCTCGCGGAGCGAGGTGCGGATGCGGGTGGGCCCCCGGTCGTCGTCCGGGTCAACACCGACGGCGTGGAGGGCGAGCTCACCGCCCTGGCCGGTGTGGGCCACCCGCTCGTGGTCATGGTGCCCAAGGCCGAGAGCGCCGGGGTGCTGGCCGAGGTCAGGGCGCTGCTGCCCGCGGGCTCCGGCACGATTCCCCTGCTGGAGACGGCGGCCGGGCTCCTCGATGTCCGGGAGGTGGCGGAGGCTCCCGGCGTGCTCCGCCTCGCCTTCGGACATCTCGACCTCTGCGCCCAGCTCGGCCTGTCACCCGACGACGACCGCAGGCTGGGGCCGGCCCGCTTCGCCCTCGTCGTGGCGTCGGCCGCCGCCTCGCTGCCGCCGCCGGTGGACGGCGTTGCGACCGCGATCACCGACGACGACGAGACGACCCGAGCCACCCGCTCCGCGGTGGCGTCGGGATTCACCGGCAAGCTCTGCATCCACCCGCGCCAGGTGGCGGTCGTCCACGAGGCGCTGCTGCCCACTGGTGCCGAGCTGGCCTGGGCCCGCAGCGTCACGGGTTCGGGTGCGGGAGAGGGCGCCTCGAGCGTGGACGGCGAGTTCGTCGACCGGCCGGTCCTGCTTCGGGCCGAAGCGATCCTGGCGCGCGCCCGTGGCGCCGGGACGAGCTGACTCCGGCGCGAGCAGGGAGGGGTCAGAGCAGTTCGAGGGTCGCCGGGTCCGCCTCGCCGTCGAAGTACCTGTCGAGCACGCCGTCAAACAGCGCGCGGTCGAGCTCGGCCTCCGCAGCGCGCGAGAACAGGGTCATCGACGACCGCAGCTTCACCGCGTCGATGCTCCCGAACACGGCCACGGGATCCGAACCCGGCAGCTCGAGCAGCACCTGGGCGCACTCTCGCAACCGCTGTCCGAGAACGGGATCCGCGAGATAGGCGCGCGCTTCGTCCAACCCCGACACGGCATACCTCTGCGCCATCTCGCTGCGACCGAGACCGGCGACCTGCGGGAGGACGAACCACATCCAGTGGCTCGTCTTGCGTCCTCGACGCAGCTCGGCGAGCGCTGCGGCATACGTGCCCCCGGCGTCCTGCGCCTCGACGAACCGGTTCAGCCCCACGGGACCCACCTCGGGAGGTCGCGCGAGGCGGCCGACGTGAACTCCGGCGCGCGCTTCTCGCGGAACGCGGCCACGCCCTCCTTGCCGTCGTGCACGCTCGTCCACCACATCGCGAGCGAGTCGACCCGGTGCGCCTCGAGCGGGTGCGGCTGTGCCGCGTTGCGCCACATCATCTGGCGGGTGAGTGCCGTCGCGACCTGCGAGCGGCCCTCGACGAAGCGACGAGCGAGCGCGTATGCCGTGTCCAGCAACGCTTCCGGCTCCACCACCGTGCGGAGCAGCCCACCGTCGAGGGCCTCGTCCGCGGTGAGGACGTCGGCGGCGTAGGTCCACTCGAGCGCCCGCGAGATGCCGACGAGTCGCGGGAGGAACCACGACGAGCAGGCCTCCGGCACGATCCCCAGCCGCCCGAAGACGAACCCGATCCGGGCAGAGCTGGAGGCCAGGCGCACATCCATCGGCAGCGTCATCGTCGCCCCGATGCCGACGGCGGCGCCGTTGATGGCGGCGATGACCGGCTTGGTGCAGTCGTAGATCGCCAGCACCACCCGTCCACCCGTGTCGCGGACCCCGTCGGCGACCTCGGGGGAGTCGAGCCGCTGGGTCATGTCGTCGAGGGTGGGGGAGAGCGACTCGTCGAGCCCGAAGACGTTGCCCTCGCGGGACAGGTCCATGCCTGCGCAGAAGGCGCGCCCCGCACCGGTGACGACCACCGCCGCCACCGAGTCGTCGGCATTGACCCGCCGGAAGGCGTCCTCGAGCTCGCGCGCCATCGTCACGGTGAAGGCGTTGAGGGCCTCGGGGCGGTCGAGGGTCAGTGTGAGGATGCCGTCGTCCGAGACCTCCCAGAGCAGCGTCTCGTAGGTCCGTGGGTCGTCGCTGCCGGTCATGGCTCCCAACGTACGGGGCACGATGGGGTCATGACAGACAGCGGCCGCCACGTCCCGAGGCGCCCGGTCCACTTCGGCCCGGACGCGATCGAAGCCCACGGGGGCAGCCTGCCCGGGCCGGCGGAGATCACCGAGATCGCACACCAGACCGCGGCCGTCCTCGTCGGGACGGGGCGGGCCGCCGCGGACCCCACCGTCACCGCGCGTCTCGTCGCCCTCGTCGACGACCTCGGCCTCTCCACCGTCGCCGACCTCTGGGCCGGGCGGCCGGCGCGCAGCCTGCCCGGCGCCCTGTGGCGCCTGTACGCCCTGCGGGAGTGGGTGCGGAGACAGCCGGTGGAGGCGAGCCGTCAGTACGCCGCCGGCATCCGGTTCACCGACGTCGCCCACGCCGTCGCCGGTGTCGCCGAGCCTCCCGGGCCCGACGAGGTGCGGGCCCTGGCCGACGAGATCCTCACCGGCGTCTTCGCCGGGGACCTCGCGGTGGCGCTGGAGCGGGCCGCGGCCTTCGCGGCGGTCATCGCCGCAGGTCGGGCCGACCTCGCCCACGACCGCGACGACGTCGACCCGGGCGGCGCAGGCGCCCTCACCACGAGCGCCGCAGCGATGCAGCGCACCGGGGAGGACCTCGTCGCCAGCGCCCGCCTGTGGCGGGCCGACGAGCTCGACTGAGCACACGGCATACGCGACGGTCGTGCGGGTGGCGCGCACAGGATCGGCGTTCGGGAACAGACTCCGGGCACCCGCGCGTTAGGCTCTGATGGTGGTGCCGGACCGCGGCAGCCCCGGGTCCCACATTCAGCCGCTACGAGCGGCCACGCGCCGTGAGGCGCTCCCGGTCCGGCACCACTTCCTCTGTCTCCCGCACCACCCCCGTCCCTCGTGTCCCACGGTGGGACGGCCGGGAAATGGGGGGTGAACCGCCGATGACGTGGATCGGGCCGACAGGCCGTAGCCTTGTTCGCGACCGCTGACCTCGAGCCTTTCGGAGCACTCACGTGGGCTTCCGCCTGACCCCCCAGGACACCGGGTTCTACGACCTGTTCTCCCAGTCCGCCGCACACCTCATCGAGGGTGCTGCCGAGCTCACCGCCATCCTCGGCGCCCAGAGCCAGGATGAGCGCGAGGCGATCGCCAAGCGCATGGACGAGGTGGAGACGTCGGCCGACGAGTCCACGCACGAGCTCATCCGCAAGGTGAACTCCTCGTTCATCACGCCCTTCGACCGTGAGGACATCCACGGCCTGGCGAGCGCCCTCGACGACTGCGTCGACCACATGGACGCCGCGGCCGACCTCGTCGCGCTCTATCGCATCGACACCTTCCCCAAGGGCGTCGTCAAGCAGGTCGAGATCCTCTCGCGCATGGCCGAGCTCACCGTCGAGGCGATGCCCAAGCTGCGCTCGATGAAGGACCTCAGCTCCTACTGGATCGAGATCAACCGGCTCGAGAACTCCGCCGACAAGGCCTACCGCCGCATGCTCGCCGAGCTGTTCAACGCCGACAGCAGCGACGCCATCACGGTCATGAAGCACAAGGAGCTCATCGACGAGCTCGAGGCTGCGGCCGATGCCTTCGAGACCGTGGCCCACAAAATCGAGAGCATCGCCGTCAAGGAGTCCTGACCACCGTGGACAGCTGGATCCCGGTGGCCCTCGTCGTCGCGCTCGCGATGGGCTTCAACTACACCAACGGCTTTCACGACGCCGCGAACGCGATCGCGACGTCCGTGTCGACCCGCGCCCTCACGCCCCGCATCGCGCTGGGCATGGCCGCGGTCGCCAACCTCGTCGGCGCGTTCCTCGGCACCAAGGTCGCCAAGACCGTCGGCAGCGGCATCATCGACGCGCCGGCCGGCAAGGTCGGCCTGACGATCTGTGCCGCCGCCCTCATCGGTGCCATCGCCTGGAACCTCCTCACGTGGTGGTTCGGACTGCCGTCCTCGTCGTCGCACGCGCTCATCGGTGGCCTCGGTGGCGCGGCGATCGCCGCCTCCACCACGGTGCACTGGGCGGCGGTCCTCGAGAAGGTCATCCTCCCGATGGTCGCCTCGCCGGTCGTCGGCCTCGTCGTCGGCTTCCTCGTCATGACCGCGATCATGTGGCTGTTCCGCAAGGGGCACCCGGGCAAGGTCAACCGTGGCTTCCGCTACGCGCAGACCGTCTCGGCCGCCGCGATGGCGTTCGGTCACGGCATGCAGGACGCCGCCAAGACCGCCGGTGTCGTCGTGCTCGCCCTCACCGTCGGTGGCTTCCACACGAGCGGGAACGACACCATCCCGCTGTGGGTGCTCGTCATGAGCGCCGTGGTCATCTCGCTCGGCACGTATGCCGGTGGGTGGCGGATCATGCGCACGCTCGGCCGCCGCATCATCCACCTCGACCCGCCCCAGGGCTTCGCCGCCGAGACGACGGCTGCGGCCGTGCTCTACGTCGCCACCGCCACCGGCGCCCCGATCTCGACGACCCACGCCATCACCTCGGCGATCATGGGCGTCGGCTCGACGAAGTCGGTCAAGGCCGTCCGGTGGGGCGTGGCCAAGAACATCGTCGGTGCGTGGATCTTCACCTTCCCCGGCGCCGGCATCGTCGCCGCCCTCTCGTACCTCCTGCTCAAGCTCGTCATCGGCCTCTGACGCCCGGTCCGCAAACGACGAGGCGAGCAGCTCCTGGCGAGACGAGCAGCCCTGTCTGCTCGTCCCACCCGGAACTGCTCGTCTCGAGCGTCGGGCCCTGCTGCTGCCCGCGGCTCAGCCGAAGCGGCCGGAGATGTAGTCCTCGGTCGCCTTCTCGCTCGGGTTGCTGAAGATCCGCTGCGTGTCGTCGACCTCGACGAGGCGTCCGGGCTGGCCCGTCGCCTTGAGGTTGAAGAACGCCGTCTGGTCCGAGACGCGCGCCGCCTGCTGCATGTTGTGCGTGACGATGACGATCGTGTACTGGCTCTTGAGGTCGTTGATGAGGTCCTCGATGGCCAGCGTCGAGATCGGGTCGAGCGCCGAGCACGGCTCGTCCATGAGCAGCACCTGCGGCTCGACGGCGATGGCGCGGGCGATGCAGAGCCGCTGCTGCTGACCACCCGAGAGCCCGGCGCCGGGCTTGTCGAGGCGGTCCTTGACCTCGTTCCAGAGGTTGGCGCCCTTGAGCGAGGCCTCGACGACCTCGTCGAGCCGCTTCTTGTTCTTGACGCCGTTGAGCTTGAGCCCGGCGGCGACGTTGTCGCGGATCGACATCGTCGGGAACGGGTTCGGCCGCTGGAACACCATGCCGACGGTGCGGCGCACGGCGACGGGGTCCATCGACGACGCGTAGAGGTCCTGGTCGTCGAGCGCGACCTTGCCCTCGACGCGGCCACCGGGGATGACCTCGTGCATGCGGTTGAGGGTGCGCAGGACGGTCGACTTGCCGCAGCCGGACGGGCCGATGAAGGCGGTGACGGAGCGGGGCTCGACGGTCAGCGACACGCCTTCGACGGCCTTGAAGTCGCCGTAGTAGATGTCGAGGTCCTTGACGTCAATGCGCTTGGCCATGGGTGCTGTCGTTTCTCTCTGGTCGGGTTGCGAAGAAGATCGGGTATGCCGTGTGCTCGGCGGGGCGTCAGCTCTTCACCTTGCTGAACCGGCCGATGAGGCGGCCGAGGATGTTCAGCAGGAAGATGATGAGGATGAGGGTGAGGGCGGCGCCCCAGACGCGGTCCAGCGCGGGCTGGAGCGTCTGGTCGCGGTCCTGGTTGATCATCGTGGGGAGCGTGCCCATGAGACCGCCGAAGAGGTCGGTCGCGATGACCTTGGTGTACGGCGCGAGGATGAGCAGCGGCGCCGTCTCACCCATGACGCGGGCCAGACCGAGCAGGATGCCGGTGACGATCCCCGAGAACGACGTCGGGATGACGATCTTCATGATCGTCTTCCACTTGGGCACGCCGAGGGCGTAGGACGCCTCGCGCAGCTCGTTGGGGACGAGCTTGAGCATCTCCTCGGTGGAGCGGACCACGGTGGGGATCATGAGCATGGTCAGCGCGAAGCAGACCGCGATCGGGAGACGCTGGAAGCCGAACGTCGTCACCCACACCGCATAGATGAACAGGCCGGCGACGATCGAGGGGATGCCGGTGAGGATGTCGACCATGAACGACACGACCCGGGCGAGGCGACCGCGGCCGTACTCGACGAGGTAGACGGCGGTGAGGACGCCGATCGGCACCGAGATGAGGGCCGTGACGAGGGCCTGGATGAGCGTGCCCTGGATGGCGTGGACGGCGCCGCCACCCTCGCGCCGGGCGGTGATGCCGGCCTGGGACTTGCCCCACCAGTCGGCCTCGAGCAGCATGTGGCCGCCCTTGAGCAGGGTGGAGCCGAGGATCCACACGAGCGGGATGAGCGCGATGAGGAAGGCGCCCCACATGAGGATCCGGGCCAGCTGGTCCTTGAAGGCGCGGCCCCCGGATCTGCCGCCGAAGTCGTCGTTCGTCGGAGTGGTCCGGGCGCGTGGTGCCGACTCGCCGACGGTGCTCACGGTGCTCATTCGGTGAAGGCCTTCCGACGGTCGATGACGACCCGGGCCGCCGCGTTGACGATGAAGGTGAGGATGAACAGCACGAGGCCGGCGGCGATGTAGGCGCCCGTCTTCTGCGCCGAGTCGAACTCGTTGGCCGCGAGGGCGATCTTCGAGGCGAAGGTCGCGCCGCCGTTGAAGATCGTCGACCGGAACGCGTCGCTCGCGTTGAGGCCGGAGAGCAGGATCGTCACGGCGAGCGTCTCACCGAGGGCCCGGCCGAGGCCGAGCATCGCGGCCGAGATGATGCCGGGCTTGCCGAAGGGGAGGACCGCGGTGCGGATCATCTCCCACTTGGTGGCACCGAGGGCCAGTGCGGCCTCCTTGTGCGCCGTCGGCACCTGGTTGAAGACCTCGCGGGAGATCGCCGTGATGATCGGCAGGATCATGATGGCGAGGATGACGCCGGCGAAGGCCAGCGTGCTCTTGGCGCTCGGGGTGCCGGTGTAGTCGAAGAACGGCAGCCACCCGAGCACGCTGTCGACGCCCTTGGCCACCGGCTCGAAGTACTGCCCGGCGACCTGGAGGCCCCAGAAGCCGTAGACGATCGAGGGCACGGCGGCGAGGAGGTCGACGAGGGCCGCGGCGGGCTTGCTCAGCCAGGTCGGGGCGTACTGCGTGATGAAGAGCGCGACCGCCACACCGAGCGGCACGGCGATGACCATGGCGATGAGCGAGGTCGTGACCGTCGCCCAGAGCAGGTCGACGATGCCGAACCGGGGCTCCGCGCCGGCCGGCTCCCACTCGCGCGAGGTGAGGAAGTTGACGTTGTTGTTCATCAGCGACGGCACGGCCTGCGCGATGAGGAAGACGCCGACGAGGGTGACGAGCGCGATGACGAAGATGCCCGAGCCCGTCGCGAGCCCGCCGAAGATGCGGTCGCCGAGACGGCCGGTGCTGGCTCGGTCGGCCTCGAGCGGTGGGCGGCCGTCGCCGCCGGGCAGCTCGTCGATCGCGCTGCGACCGGTGATGGATGACACGAGGTCGAGTCCTCTCAGGGGCTGTGCGGGGTGCTGGTGCGGCAGGTGCTGTGGAACGGGGTTGAGGGGGTGGGACCGGAGCGGTCCCACCCCCTCAGTCGACCAGATGGTCGGCGCGTGCGGAAGGCGAGGTCAGCTGATCGCCTCGATGGCGGCCTCGACCTTGGTCTGGACCTCGGCGGGGAGCGGCGCGTAGCCGACCTCCTCGATGACCTTCTGCGCGTCCTCGGAGGCGAAGTACTTGAGGAAGGCCTTGATGTTCTTCTGCTTCTCGGCGTCCTTGCCCTTCGAGCAGACGATCTCGTAGGTCACGAGGTTGATCGGGTAGGCACCCGCCTCCTTCGTGGCGTAGTCGAGCTTGAGGGCCAAGTCGTTGCCCGTGCCCGTCTGCTTCGCGGTGGCGACGGCCTTGCCGACCGACTCGCTGTTGAGCTCGACGGCGCCGCCGCCGTTGTCGATCTGCGCGACACCGAGGCTGGCCTCCTTCGCGTAGCTCCACTCGACGTAGGTGATGCCGCCGTCGGTGCTCTTGACACCCTCGGTGACACCGGAGGACTTCTCCTTGCCCTCGCCCTTGCCGGTCCACTTCTTGGAGGGCTCGCCGGCCCAGGTGGCGGCGGAGGCGGCCTTGAGGTACTTCGTGAAGTTCTCGGTCGTGCCCGACTCGTCGGAGCGGAAGAAGACCTTGATGTCGGTCGCGGGGAGCGTGGCGCCGGAGTTGACGGCGGCGATCTTCGGGTCGTTCCACTTGGTGATGACGCCCGAGAAGATGTCACCGGCGACGGCCGGCGTCAGGGTGAGCTTGTCGACGCCCTTGACGTTGTAGGCCACGGCGATCGGGCCGGTGACCATGGGGATGTTCCAAGCGGGCGAGCCGCAGGCGGTGGCGGCGTCGGTGGCCTCGACCTTGCCGTCCTTCTCCTCGGTCTTGAGCGAGGAGTCGGAGCCGGCGAAGTCGACCTGGCCGCCGATGAACTGCTTGATGCCGGCGCCGGAGCCGGTGGGGTTGTAGTTGACCGTGGCGCCGGTGCACTTCTCGCTGAACGCGGCGGAGACCTCTTCGAACGCGTTCTTCTGGGCGGAGGAGCCCTCGGCGTTGAGCGTGCCCTCGAAGCAGTCGCTGCTCGACGAGGCGCTGGCGCTGCTGTCGCCCGACGCGGCGGAGTCGCCGCTGTTGTTGTCGGAGCCGCAGCCGGCCAGGGCAAGGGAACCGACAAGGGCGAGGGAAGCCATCGCACCGAGACGCTGAATCTTCACTGGTGTACCTCTCACAAGGACAGAGATCGGGGTCGGACGTGGTGTACCGACATCAGTGAAGGTAGGGACGGCTGGTGACCGCCCGGCCCGTGCGGGGTGAACGACGCGTGAACGGTGTTCGGCCATTGGTGGTCGCGCTGTTCAAGCGGGAGTCAGGGCCGGTCCGTCGTCGTGTCGTCACCCGCACGGGGCCGTGCGGTCGCAGCAGGCTCGGGCGCGGGTCAGCTGAAGGAGATCCGCACCGGCTCGCTGCAGGCGGCCTTGCAGACGTAGAACTCGCTGTAGCCCTTGAGCCGGAAGCCCGAGGACGACAGCGCCACGTCGGCACCGGTCTTGGAGCCGCTCACGTCCATGTAGCGGTAGAAGGTCTTGGTGACGGTGGGCTCGCTGGCCGTGACGTAGCGGATGAGGAACTTCGCCCGGCAGTTGCTCGCGTTGCCGGAGCGCGGCCGCGTCCCGGGGTGGGTCTGGGTGATGAGGGTCGTGTAGTAGCTGCTGTAGAAGCTGCCGTTGATCTCCTTGATCTCCATCCCGGCCCGGCAGTCCGAGGTGTAGCTCACCATGTAGACACCCGACACTCTGGCCTGCGCCATCGATGGCGTGAGCACCACCGCTGCCGCCGCGACGGCCGTGCTCATGAGCAGCTTCCGCTTCATTGACGTCCCCTTTGACGTTCGGCACGGCCCCCGTGGTCATGCACGTGCGCCGACCCTAGGGAGTCCGGCCCGGTGGCCGGGTGTCGCGCGACTGACCTTCGCGTGAACAGTTCACGTGGGCTCAGGGGAGGTGGCGCTCCACGGCGACGATGCGCGCGTCGGCACCGACTCCGGCGACGTGGCACACGAGCGCCTCGCCCTTGTCGAGGTTGTCGTCGCGTGCCTCGACGAACCGCTCGAGCATCGCGACCGCGTCGCCACCGTCGAGGTGCAGGCGGGCGGTGAGCACCTCCATGACCGCGGGCATCACGGGGCCGTGGGTGCACACGGCGGACGGCTCACCACGCTCGAGCAGCTTCTCGACGAGCTCACCGGCCCTGCCGGGCTCGGCCTCGTGGCCCTCCTCGGACAGCCCCTCACGGGACCGCGCATCGTGACCGGACTGCACGGCATACGGGGCGATCGTGTCGAGACACCGCACGGAAGGCGAGGTGAGGAGGCGGGTGATCCCGTATGCCGTGAGCACCGGGACGAGGTCCTTCGCCCGTTGGGTGCCGCGCTCGTCGAGCGGTCGCTGCTGGTCGTCGCCGCTCCAGCCGGAGCGGGGGATGGACTTGGCGTGCCGGACGACGACGAGCGGCCAGGTCTCGAGGGTGCCCTCCCCGTGGGCCCGGACGAGGGCGCGCAGCTGGTCACGGTCGTGGGCGTAGTCGAGCCGGATGTTGGCCTCGGCGACGTCGAGCCACTCGACGGCGTCGATCTCGTTCTCGAGGCGGCCGTGGCCGCCGGTGACGGTGGCGGCCCAGTAGTGCACGACCTTGTCGCCGCGGGTGCCGGACTTGGTGAGCATGAGGTAGCGGGCCTCGGGCAGGGGAGGGCCGAGACGCACCTCGAGCCCGGTCTCCTCGAACGTCTCGCGCACCGCGGCGGTCGCCCAGTCCTCGCCCGGGTCGAGCTTGCCCTTGGCCCACGACCAGTCGTCGTAGCGGGGGCGGTGCACGAGGGCCACCTCGAGCACGCCCTTGCGCACCCGCCACGGCAGCGTTCCCGCCGCGGGGATGACCTCGGGTCGGTCCTGCGTGCTCAGCGCCGCCGCGCCTTGCGTCGACGCTTCGCGTGCATCTCGATGAGGGTCTCCTGGATGTCCGGCAGCGGCTCGCCGTCGGCGTCGAGGTGGCGCCTGCTCCAGCGGCCGTCGGCGCTGAGGGCCCAGTGCGAGTAGTCGGTGCTCATGCCCTTGGACATGAGCGAACGCAGGTCGACCAGGTGGCGCGGGTCGGTGAGGCGCACCAGGCACTCGACGCGACGGTCGAGGTTGCGGTGCATCATGTCGGCGCTGCCGATCCACGCCTCGAACTCCTCGCCGGTGCCGAAGAGGAACACCCGCGAGTGCTCGAGGAAGCGGCCGAGCACGGAGTGCACCGTGATGTTCTCGGAGAGCCCGTCGACGCCCGGTCGCAGGGCCGAGATGCCGCGGACCCACACGTCGACCCTGACGCCGGCCATCGAGGCCCGGTAGAGCGCGTCGATGACCTGTTCGTCGACGATCGAGTTGACCTTGATGCCGATGTAGCCGGAGCCGGCCCTGTCGTGCTCACGCTCGATCTGGGTGTCGATGCGCTCGATGAGCCCGGTGCGGACCGAGCGGGGGGCGACGAGCAGGCGCTTGAACTTGCTGCGCGGAGCGACACCGGAGAGCTGGTTGAACAGCCGGGTGAGGTCATCGCCGACCTGCGGGTCGACGGTGAGGAGGCCGAAGTCCTCGTAGAGGCGGGCGGTCTTGGGGTTGTAGTTGCCGGTGCCGATGTGGCAGTAGCGGCGCAGGCCGTCCTCCTCCTGCCGGACCACGAGGCTGAGCTTGGAGTGGGTCTTGAGGCCGACGATGCCGTAGACGACGTGAACGCCGGCACGCTCGAGCTTGCGGGCCCACGAGATGTTGTTCTGCTCGTCGAACCTCGCCTTGATCTCGACGACGGCCAGCACCTGCTTGCCGCTGTCGGCGGCGTCGATGAGGGCGTCGATGATCGGGGAGTCGCCGCTCGTGCGATAGAGCGTCTGCTTGATGGCGAGGACGTTGGGGTCGGCCGCGGCCTGCTCGATGAACGCCTGGACCGAGGTCGAGAACGAGTCGTAGGGGTGCTGGAGCAGGACGTCCTGCTTGCGGATGCTCGCGAAGAGGTCGCGCGCCTTGGCGCTCTCGGTCGGCGCGAGGTCGCTGTTGGTGCGGGCGACGAACGCCGGGTAGTGCAGGTCGGAGCGCTCGAGGTCGGCGATGATGTTGAGGCCGCGCAGGTCGAGCGGGGCCGGCAGCCGGTAGACCTCGGCGGCGGTGACCCCGAGCTCTCGCACGAGCAGGTCCATGACGTGGTCGTCCATCTCCTCGTCGACCTCGAGCCGCACGGGAGGTCCGAACCGGCGCCTCGTGAGCTCCTTCTCGAGCGCCGCGAGGAGGTTCTCGGCGTCGTCCTCCTCGACCTCGAGGTCCTCGTTGCGCGTGACCCGGAAGGTGTAGTGCTCGTGGACCTCCATCCCGGGGAAGAGCTGGTCGAGGTGGGCGGCCATGACGTCCTCGAGCGGCACGAAGCGCACGTCGTAGATGTCGGCGGAGGCGCCGGCCTCACCCACGCGGAGCAGCCTGGGCAGCAGCGGCGGCACCTTGACGCGCGCGAAGTGCTCCTTGCCCGTCTTGGGGTTGATGAGGAGCACGGCGAGGTTGAGCGAGAGCCCGGAGATGTAGGGGAAGGGGTGCGCCGGGTCGACGGCCAGCGGCGTGAGCACCGGGAAGACCCGGTCGGTGAAGAGCTGGCCCAGCTGCTCCTGCTCGGGCTCGGAGAGCTCGTCCCAGCGGACGACCTGGATGCCCTCGTCCTCGAGCGCCGGCTGGACGAGGTCGTCGTAGACGCGGGCCTGCATCGCGAGCAGCTCGTGGCTCACGACCGAGATCTGCTCGAGCACCTCGCGCGGCTCGAGGCCCGAGGCGGAGCGGACGGCGAGCCCGGTGGCGATGCGGCGCTTGAGGCCGGCGACGCGGACCATGAAGAACTCGTCGAGGTTGGACGTGAAGATCGCGAGGAAGCGGGCCCGCTCGAGCAGCGGGACGTTCTCGTCGGCGGCGAGCT
Source organism: Knoellia locipacati (assembly GCF_007992835.1). GTDB lineage: Bacteria > Actinomycetota > Actinomycetes > Actinomycetales > Dermatophilaceae > Knoellia > Knoellia locipacati. The sequence continues at coordinate 500,987 of NZ_BKBA01000003.1, read as the reverse complement.
GGAGGACGCGCTCGTTGAACTGCAGCCACGAGATCTCGCGGTCGAGGAACCGGTCGGCGGGCAGCCCCTCGGCGTCGTCGGCCCCACCGGTGCGCACGAACCGGCCGTTGGAGGCGCGCGGCTGGGTGCCGCGGGCCTCGGCGGCGGAGGCGCTCGCGATGGAGACCTCGTTGACGAAGCCGGTGGGGTCGAGCGTCTCACCGTCGACGTCGCGCACGTCGGCCACGGCCTCGGACGTCGTGGGGGCGCCGTCGACGTCGGGGGAGGAGGGCTTCGTCGACGTCGTCATGGCTTCATCGTGGCAGGTCGAGGTGAACGGCGGACGACACCGGTCGGGGAGCGGGCAGCCCTCCCACGGTCACCGCAGCCGTCCGCCGGCCATCGTCACCGTGCGGGCGGCGAGGGCGTCGAGGGAGTCGACGACGTCGGGCTCGTCGACGGCGAGGTCGGTCTTGAGGATCGAGAGCTCGGTGCAGGCGAGCATCACGGCACCGGCGCCCTTGGCGCGCAGGTGCGCGACCGCCGCGTCGAAGCGGTCGCGCTCGACCGGCATACCCGCCTTGACCCCGTCGTAGATCATCGACATGACGTCCTTCTGGACGACGTCGTCGGGGACCACCGGGGTGAGGCCCGCGGCCCGCGCGGTGCGGTGGTAGGTCTCCGCCCTGAGCGTGCCGTCGGTCGCGAGGATGCCGACGCTCGTGAGCCCGGGGACCGCGGCCTGCGCGGCGGCGACCGTCTCGTCGACGATGCTCAGCACGGGGATGTCGACGGCCGAGGCGATCTCGTCCTGGAACGCCACGGCCGTGTTGCACGGCACCGCGATGAACCGCGCGCCCGCACGCTCGAGCTGGCGGGCGTCGTCGGCCATGACCGGCCCGGGGCTCTCGTCGCTGTCGCCGAGCAGGTATGCCGTCCGGTCCGGGATGCTCGCGTGGTTCCACACGAGCATGTCGAGGTGGTCCTGGTCGCGGGAGGCGTCGGTGAGGTCGAGGACGCGCTGCATGAAGTAGACGGTGGCCATCGGCCCGATCCCGCCGAGGATGCCGACTGGTTCGTTGCGTTCGTTGCGCACCCGTCGAGCCTAACCCCGACCGGCACGGTCTCCCGGGACTCGGCTTGCGCTGGGGGTGCTCCGACGGGCCGGTCACCGATAAGTGCCCAGCGCGGACACTTATTGGTGACCGACCCTGACGACACCACATGGCGAAGGCCGATCGTGGGTCGGTCTTTCGGCGACCTCGGCGACTCGGGAGCGGATTCCCCGGCCGATACACTCCGAGGCGACCCCTGACCGGCTTGACCTAGGAGCTCCGTGGCACTGGCCGCCCTCGACCTCACCGACCGCGAGCACGACGACTTCGTCCGTGACCACCCAAACGGTCACCTCATGCAGACGACTCCGTGGGGCAGGGAGAAGGAGCACACGGGCTGGACCTGGCGCACCGTCGCCGTCGGCCGCAAGGGTGCAGGGCCCGACGGCGGCGACGAGGTCACCGGCGCCGCGCTCATCCTCTTCCGGCGCACCCCCGTCCTGCCGCTGGCGCTGGCCTACTGCCCCCGCGGGTTCGTCGTCGACTGGGCCGACGGCGAGAGCGTCGACGCGCTGCTCGCCGAGGTCACGCGCGTCGCGAGGGCCAACCGGGGCGTGCTCCTCCGGATCGACCCCGCCGTGCGGATCGACGACCCGACGATCCGCCCCGCGCTGGAGTCGCGCGGCTTCACCCGCACCGACCCGGGCGACGATGCCGCCAAGACGCTCGCCCAGCCGGCGCTGCGCATGGTCACCGACATCTCCGACCTCGACCGGCTCGAGAAGGAGCTCTCGCAGGGCACCCGCCAGTCGATCCGCAAGGGCGAGAAGTCGGGCCTCGTCTATGAGTCGGCGGGCCGCGACGGCGTCGACGCGTTCTACGAGCTCATGCGGGTCACCGGTGAGCGCGACGGCTTCGGGATCCGCAGCAAGGACTACTTCACGACCCTCGTCGACGTCCTCTCGCCGACCGACGACATCGTCGTCTCGCTCGTCAAGCTCGACCACGGCGCCGCCGCCGAGTCGGCCCGCAAGGCTGTCGCGGACACCCGCGCCCAGCTCGAGAAGGCGCAGGCCAAGCGCGAGAAGTACCCCTCCGAGAAGGCCGACCGCCAGGTGGCCCAGCTCGAGGAGACGATCGCCAAGAAGGAGGAGTCGATCCCCGGCTTCGAGGCGGCCCACGCCCGGCACCCCGACGGCGAGTACCTCGCCGGCTCGATCTTCGCCACCTGTGGCACGCGCGGCTCCTATCTCTACGCCGCCTCCTCCAACGAGCACCGCAACCTGCGCCCGAACTACCTCATGGTGTGGCGGATCATGCAGGCCGCCGCGGCCAAGGGCGTGACGACCTTCGACTTCGGTGGCATCGACGCGTCCGAGGGGCTCGAGGAGTTCAAGCGCCAGTGGAACCCCGAACGACGTGAGTATGCCGGTGAGTTCAGCAAGGAGCTCCTTCCCCTCGCGGGGCGGCTCCTCGACCTCGTCGTCCGCGTCTACAAGCGCCGCTGAGGAGCGAGTTCCCTTGTCGCAGAGCACCGCCCGTCCCACGTCCTACGCGTCGATCGCGGACCAGCCGTTCGTCCCCGTCATCGTCGGCGCCCACGTCGGCGGCTACTCGCTCGTGCGCGCCTTCCACGAGGGCTACGGCGTGAAGTCGCTCGTCGTCACCGGCGCGACGTCGTGGGTCGTCGAGAACTCCGCGATCCTCGAGGTCGTCCACTGCTCCGACGCGCACGACCCGGAGGTGCTGGCGGCGACGCTCGCCGGTGCGCCGTTCGACGGTCTGGTGCAGCCCAAGATCCTGCTCGCGACCTCTGACTCGCTCGTCGACGTCATCGCCCTCATGCGCGACGGGCTCGACGACTCGTGGAAGGTGCCCTATGCCAGCGACGAGTCGCTGGCGCGCGCCACGCGCAAGCACACGTTCGAGGAGGCGGCCCAGCGGGCGGGAGTCACGACTCCGGCGACGACGTTCATCGACCTGGGCGACCCGGCATACGACGTCGTGGCAGCGGAGCTGCCGAGCGAGGGCTACCCGCTCATCGTCAAGCCGACCGCACCCGCCGCGTGGAACCGCGTGACGTTCGAGGGCCAGGCCAAGGTGCACACCGTCGCGACCCGGGACGAGCTGCGTGATCTCGTCGGGCGCGTGCAGGGCTCCGGCTACCGCGAGACGCTCATCGTCCAGGACATGATCCCCGGCGACGACACGGGCATGCGGATCCTCACCTGCTACTGCGACAAGGACTCCCGCGTCCGGTTCGCCTCCTACGGCCGGACCCTCATCGAGGAGCACGCCCCCGGTCTGCTCGGTGTGCCCGCGGCGATCCTCACCGGACAGAACCGCGAGATCGTCGACGAGGCCGTGCGGCTGCTCGCCGAGCTCAAGTGGGTCGGCTACGCGAACTTCGACCTCAAGTACGACCCGCGCGACGGGAGGACGAAGTTCTTCGAGCTCAACCCGCGGCTCGGGCGCTCGAACTACTACGTCACGGGGACCGGCTTCAACCCGGTGACCTGGTACGTCGACGAGTACGTCCACGACAACCTGCCCGAGGAGTTCGAGCTCGTCGAGGCCGACACCGAGACCGTCTACTCGGTCGTGCCGGTGCGGACGATCAGGTGGGCCATCGAGCGCCACCCCGACCTCTGGGCCCGGACCAGGCGCGTCATCAAGGCCGGCGGCCTGCGCAACCCGCTGCACTACCGCGCCGAGAAGCACCCGGTGCGCTGGGCCAAGATCCTCGCGGCCGGCGTGAGCTACGACCGCAAGTTCCACCAGTACTACGACCCCGAGGCGGCCTACCACCCCGGCGGCGAGCCCGCCGACAGCGACCTCCCCCGCGGTTAACTCGCCAATTCCTCCCCTCCGCCACGGGCTGACCGGGGGCGGAGGAGGGGAATTGGCGAGTTGGTCACGACAGGTTCGGGGGCGGGCGGGTGGGAGCGGTCAGCGGCCGATCGGCAGGCGGCGCAGGACCGGCGCGAGCATGTCGTCGACCTCGCGGATCCGCAGCAGCTTCGCCGCGGCGAGGAAGACGACCGCGAACACGAGGCCGCCCACGACGAGCCCCGTGGCGTGCGGGAGCCACGCGCTCGCCGGGTCGAAGACCAGCGTGGAGACGCCCCAGGCCGCCACACCGGCCACCGCCGAGGCGACCGTGAGCCGCAGCCACAGCCGGTTGACCTCCGCCATGCCCAGACCGTGCAGCTCACGCCGGGCCACGGCGAGGAAGGCCCCCGCCGACACGATGTTGGCGACGGTCGCGAAGCCCGCGACGGTGGCGACGACGTACTCGGCCGGCGTCAGCCAGTAGGCCACCGCGCACCCGACGAGGTTGATGCCGGTCATGAGCGCGACGAGCCAGAAGTTGAGCCAGCCGTCGCCGCGCGCGAAGCAGTAGCGCTGCTTGAGCGCGGTGATGCCGAAGGGCAGGAGACCGACGGCCATGATGGCGAGCACGAGCGCGATGCTCCCGGGCTCGTCGATGCCCTTGCCGGGGAGGTACTGGATGCTCCAGAACAGCGTCTTGGCCATCGGCCGGCCCAGCGCGATGAAGATCGCCGTGGCCGGGAGCAGCAGCACCGCCGGGCCCTTGAGGCCGCTGACGACGCGGCGACGCAGCTCGGCGAGGTCACCGGACTCGTGGGCGCGCGACATGGCGGGGAAGAGGGCGGTGACGATCGAGGTCGTGATGATCGAGTGCGGGAGGATGTAGAGCGCGTAGGCGTTGGCCTGCACCGCGTTGCCCGCGACGGCCGCCCCGTCGATGTTCTCGGGGGACATGACCTTGGTCGTGACGAAGCCGTAGAACTGCGAGATGAGCAGGGCGGCGACCGTCCACCCGGTCATCCGCGACATGTCGCCGAAGCCGTAGCCGCGCCAGCCGAACCGCGGCCGGAAGCGGAACCCCGACTTCCACAGTGGCCAGGCCAGGCTCAGCCCCTGGATGACGATGCCGAGGGTGGTGGTGAGCCCGAGCACGAGGATCATCTGCGTCGTCCAGGCATCGACGCGTGGCTGCTTGCCCCACTCGAGGATGAAGTACGTCAGGCCGGCGATCTGGATGAGGTTCGCCCACGCCGGCGCCCACGCGAAGGCGAGGAAGTTGCCGCGCGCCTGCAGGACCTGGCCGAGCACGGCATACAGGCCGTAGAAGAACAGCTGCGGCATGCAGATGTAGGCCATGAAGGTCGTGAGGTCGCCGAAGGCCTCACCCGACCCGGGACGGGTGAGCAGCCCGACGATCCACGGCGTCAGCCCCATCGCGAGGACGGTCGCGGCACCGAGGACGAGCAGGCAGAGCGTGACGAGCCGGTCGCTGAAGTCCTGACCGCCGTCCTTGCGCAGCATCGCCTTGGTGAGCTGGGGGATGAGCAGCGCGGAGATGAGGCCGCCGTTGATGAGGACGAAGAGCTGGGTCGGGAGGGTGTTGGCGATCGTGAACGAGTCGGCCGAGACGCTCACGACGCCGAGCGCCGCGGCGAGGAGCGCGGCGCGGACGAACCCCAGGATCCTCGAGCCGAAGGTGCCGAGCGCCATGACGACGCTGTTGCGAGCGACGTCGTCCACGCGAGCGGCGATCTCCGGAGGGGGAGCCGCGCCCTCGGGGTCGGCCTCGGCGCCCTCGGGGCGGGTGTCGCTCACGTGCTCTCCCTCGCGGGTTCCCTGCGGATGGACCGGGCCACTCTACGGCGCGGGCGCAGGACCGTAGACGACGTGGATTGCGGCGTCCTCGAACCCGGCGCGGCGGTAGGTCGCCAGCGCCCGCGTGTTGTCGCCGTCGACGTAGAGCTCGATCGTCGTCACGCCCTGACGGGCGAGGTGGGCCGTCCCGAGTCCCGTGAGCGGTCCGGCGAGCCCACGACCTTGGTATGCCGGGTGCACCCCGACCACGTACACCTCTCCTTGGTCAGACCCCACCTCGCGCTTGGTCCAGTGGAACGCCGCCAGCGGGTGCGCGCCCCCGTCCGAGGTGGCGGTGGTGTCCTCGACGAGGAGGAAGCCGGCCGGGTCGAACCAGTCCTGGGCCATGCGCTCGTGCAGGTCCTCGAGCGTGATCGAGCCCTGCTCGGGGTGCGACGCGAAGGCGAGCCGGTTGACGTCGAGCCAGGCCTGCTCGTCGCGCCCGGGCTCGAACGCCCGCACCGAGAACCCCTCGGGCAGCGCGGGATCCACATCGTCGCCGTCGCGCACCGGTCGCTCCATGACATGCAGCTCGCGCGTCGACACGAGTCCCGCATCCGCCGCCAGCCCCTTCGCCGCGGGCAGGTCGCCGTGCGCCCACACACCGGTCGCGCCGGCGTCGAGCACCGCGCGCAGCAGAGCCCGCCCCGCGCCCTGCCGGCGGGACGACGGGTCGACGACGAGCTCGGCCGACCCGGACCCGTCGCGGGCGGCATACCCGGCAAGGGACCCACCGGCATACGCGAGGACGTGCGTGACCTCGCCACGACCGGAGGTGAGGGCCAGGCGGAACGCCTCCGAGACGGCCTCGACCCCGTCGACGTCGGCCGCCCGCCGGGCCAGGTCCAGCACCGCGTCGGCGGTCGCCCGCTCGAGCGACGACCCGGTCTCGAGCCGCGGGTCCTCGCTCATGAGGTCGCCACCTCGGCGTCGTCGGCGAGGGCCTCCTCGGGCACGAAGCGGTAGCCGACGTTGCGGACGGTCCCGATGAGCGCCTCGTAGTCGGAGCCGAGCTTGGCCCGCAGGCGGCGGACGTGGACGTCGACCGTGCGCGTGCCGCCGAAGTAGTCGTAGCCCCAGACCTCCTGGAGCAGCTGGGCCCGGGTGAAGACCCGGCCCGGGTGCTGGGCGAGGTGCTTGAGGAGCTCGAACTCCTTGTAGGTGAGGTCGAGAGCCTTGCCGCGCAGCTTGACCGAGTAGGTCGCCTCGTCGATGACGAGCACGCCGGCGGTGATCCGCACGTCGTCGGTGGCCGGCCCGTCCTCCTCGAGGGCGCGGGCGATGGCCAGGCGGAGGCGGGCCTCGACCTCGGCCGGTCCGGCGGTGTCGAGCAGGACGTCGTCGATGCCCCACTCCGGCGTGAGCCCCGCCAGCCCGCCCTCGGTGAGCACGGCGAACAGCGGCGCTGACAGCCCGGTGGTGCGGATGACCCGGCACAGCGAACGCGCCATCGCGAGCTCGCGGCGGGCGTCCACGAGCACGGCGTCCGCGGGCGGCGCGTCGATGAGGGCGGTGGCCTCGGCGGGGAGGATGCGAACATGGTGGCTGAGCAGCCCCAAGGCCGGCAGCACCTCGGCGCTCGGCGCCAAGGCGTTGGTCAGCAGCAGGAGGTGGGCCATCCAGCACAGAATAGGTGGACATGACCACGATCGACGGCGCTCACCGGGCCTTGAGACCGGTGACACTGCGCTACTGGGCCGGTGCCCGCGCGGCGGCAGGCGTCTCCGAGGAGACCCTCGAGGCCGGTCCCACCGTCGGTGACGTGCTCGACCGCGCCGTGGCCGTGCACCCGGACCTGCACGACGTCGTCGCCGTCTGCTCGGTGCTCCTCGCCGGGCGCGCCGTCGGCCGCGAGGTCGTCGTCGGCCCCGACGAGGTCCTCGAGGTGCTCCCTCCGTTCGCCGGGGGGTGATGGCAGGATGCCGACCGTGGAAGCGTCCGAGCCCGTGAGCGAGTCCCGCGCCGCGCGCCGGGCTGCCCGTGACGAGCGACGCCGCAACCCGGTCCTGCCGCCGATGGCGACCGAGCGACGGGTGCCCGTCGTCCTCGCGACCGCCGTGCTCGCCCTGCTCCTCGCGCTCGCCACCGCCGCCGACCACGCCCTCGGCGCTGCCGCGGTCGCGTGGCTCGGTCTCGCGCTCGCGTGGGGCTGGCCCGAGCTGCTCGGTTCGCCGAGCCGGTTCGGCTCCTCGCTCGCCGTCGGTGTCGCGGGCGTCCTCGCGCCGGTGACGGTGGCGTTCACCCCGGACGACCCCTACCTGCGGCACGTCCCTGTCGTCGTCGCCGCCGCCGTGCTGACGATGTTCCTCCACCAGGTCGTGCGCAAGGACGGTCGTCCGCGCCTGACCCAGTCGGTCGCCATCAGCGCGGCGGGCATCGCCGTCGCCACGATCGGCGTCGCCTGGGTCCCGCTGGGCCGGACCTCCGACGGGGCCGAGGTGGCCCTCGTCGTCGCCGTCGCCCTCGCGGTGTCGGCCCTCGCCGACCTCCTGGCGCCCCTGGCCCGGGTCCGCCCGTGGATGGTGGCCATCGCCGGCGTGCTCGGCCTCGTCGCCGGTGGCGTGGGCGGGCTCGTCGTCACCGAGGTCGGTGCGCTGGGCGGCGCCGTGATCGGGGCGGTCGCCGCGGGCCTGGCCCACGTCATGCGCCGGGCGCTGTGCGTGCTGCCGCCGATCCGTGGCCTGCGAGGCCAGCTCACCGCCGCCGCGGCGTCGGTCCTCGTCACGGGGGTGCCGGTGGGCGTGCTCGCGGCGGTCTTCGTCGGCTGACCCGCCCCTCACCGCACGGACGCTCGGAGGTGGGCGGACGGCATACGCCGCCGTCAGTAGACGATCGCCTGCGCGTCCGGCGCGAGGATCTCCTCCACGTATGCCGCGGCGCCCCGGATCGTCGCCCCCTCCAGGAGGTCGTCGGGACTGATCCCGCGACGGGCCGCGCACTGGCCGCAGACCGTGACGGTGGCGTCGGCGAGGAGGGCGTCACGCAGCTCGTGCACCGGCGCGCTGTGGGGGAGGGTGAGCTCCTCGGCCCGGCCGGGCACCGCCACCCACGTGGCGTCGCCGGTGAGCCACAGGCTCACCTCGGCGCCGGACGCCAGTGCCGTCGATGCGACGGTGAGGCCCTGGTTGAGGCGCTCGAGGGCCTCGGCCCCGCAGGTGATCTTGACGACGAGCGGCCGGATGCCGGTCGGGGGCTGGGACATGGGTCCTCCTGAGGTCTGCGGCTACGATCCCACTCGTGGCATTCCACCTCGACACCAACCTTCCCTCCGAGCTCGCCCCCCTCGCCTGGCTCGTCGGCAACTGGGCCGGCGCCGGGGTCGTGGGCTACCCGACCATCGAGTCGGCGAACTTCGGCCAGGAGATCAGCTGCTGGCACGACGGCCGCCCGTTCCTCCAGTGGCACAGCCGGACCTGGCTGCTCGACGACGCCGGCGAGAAGGTCCGTCCCCTCGCGACCGAGGTCGGCTTCTGGCGCCCCGTGCCCGAGACCCCCGACGGCACCAACGTCGAGCTGCTCCTCACCCACCCGACCGGCATCGTCGAGATGTACGCCGGCACGGCCCAGCCGGCCAAGGTCGAGCTGCGCACGGACGGCGTCATGCGCAGCCCGCACGCCAAGGAGTACACCGCGGGACACCGCATGTACGGCTACGTGCAGTCCAACCTGCTCTGGGTCATGGACATGGCCGCGGTGGGCCAGCCGCTCACCTCGCACCTCTCGGCCGAGCTCAAGCGCGTCGACTGACCCCGCTCGGCACCGTCGACTCCCTGCAGGTCAGGGCGTGACGCTCGCGTCGGCGTAGTCGTCCATCGTGTCGGTGCGCAGCGCCTTGCCGAGCGCGGCCATGCCGGCCTCGTCGACGATGTCGATCGAGCCGCCGTCGGGCGCCGTGCCGTAGCCGGAGAACGGCGCGGTGATGAAGACGATGTCGCTGCTGCGGATGTTGCGCAGCGAGATCGCCTCGCTGCGCATCTGCCCGACGTCGAGGGCCTTGTCGACGACGAGGTTGCTCGTCGCCGCGTCGACGAACTTCGTGAGCCGCACCGGGTTGGCGATCGTCGCCGGCGTCAGGGTCTTGATCATGAGCGCCTTGATGAACGCCTGCTGGCGGCGGCCTCGCGAGATGTCGCCCTCGGAGAGGGTCTTGCGCTCGCGGACGAAGGCCAGGGCCTGCTCGCCGTCGAGGTCGTTCCAGCCCTCCCGCACGGCCATGCGGCCCTCGCCGCTCGCCTCCTCGGCATAGACGCGCACGCCGCCGACGGCGTTGGTCATGTTGCGGAAGCCCTCGAAGTCGGTCTTGGCGACGTGGTCGATCTTGACGCCGAGAAGGTTCTGCAGGGTGCTCACGAGCAGCGGCGCGCCGCCGTAGGCGTAGGCCGCGTTGATCTTGTCCTTCTTGCGCCCGGGGATCTGGACGTAGAGGTCACGCGGGAAGTGGATGAGCTGGACGGCCTTCTTGTCCTCGGGCACGTGAACGAGCACGATGACGTCCGAGCGGCTGGCAGTCTCACCGGGGCGGGCGTCCGAGCCGATGATGAGGTAGTTCTGCCCGACCCCCTTGGGCAGCTCGACGACGGACCCGTCGGGCAGCGTGGCCGACGGGCCGCTCGAGGGGAGCAGGTCCTCCTGGCTGATGTTGCGCGAGGCCTTCTGGTTGAGGAAGAAGGCGAACCCGCCACCGGCGACGAGGGCCAGGACGACGAAGGCGCTGACGACGAGGAGCACGCGACGACCCCACCGCGGCCTCGAGGGCTCACGGGGGGTGGCGGGTCGGTTCTCGGCATCGAAGTCGTCAAGCACCCGGCCCAGTGTAGGTGCGGGGTCCGCCCCGCCGAGGGAGCGGCATACTGGAGGGCGTGAGTGATCTCGGCACGCGACTGCGGGCCGCCGGACGGCGGCTCACGCCGCAGCGCCAGCAGGTGCTCGACGCGGTCGGGTCCCTGGGCCACGCGACGCCGGAGCAGATCGTCGAGGCCGTCGCGACGCAGGGACCGGCGCCGATGGCGCTCTCCACGGTCTACCGCTCGCTCGAGGCGCTCTCGGACCTCGGCCTCGTCACCCACACGCACGTCGACCACCGCGTGCCGAGCTACCACCTCACCTCCCACGCCACCCACATCCATGTCGTATGCCGTCAGTGCGGCTCCGTGGACGAGGCACCCACCAGCGTGGCCGAGGAATTCGTGGCGCGGCTCGAGAGTTCTCTCGGGTTCGAGGCGGACGTCACCCACGCCGCCATCCACGGCCTCTGCCGCTCCTGCAGGAAGACGTCATGACCGACACCGTCACCCTCCCCACCTCCCCGCTGCTCGACCGTCCCCGCGCCGTCGCCGGCGAGGGGGCCGACGCCGGCGTGGCCGCCCACTACGGCGACCCCGGACGCGAGCAGCGGCTCCTCGAGGAGGGGCTCGCCGTCGTCGACCTGTCGCACCGCGGCGTCGTCACCGTGACCGGTCCCGACCGCCTGTCGTGGCTGCACTCGATCACCTCGCAGCAGCTCACCGGCCTGGCGCCGCGTGTCTCGGCCGAGTCCCTCGTCCTGTCGCCCAAGGGGCACATCGAGCACGTCCTCCACGTCGTCGACGACGGCGAGACGACCTGGCTCACCGTCGAGCCCGGCACCGCCCCGGCGCTCGTCACGTGGCTGGACTCGATGCGCTTCATGCTCCGCGTCGAGGTCGCCGACGTCACGGCGTCGTATGCCGTCCTCGGCGAGCCGCTCTCGGCCGCCAGTGCCGAGGGCGAGCCGGTGGCCTGGGTGGACCCGTGGCCCCACCTCGTCGGCGACACCGCGGCATACGGGCCGGAGACGGGGCACCCGGGTGAGGCGCGACGCTGGCGCGAGCTCATCGTCCCCCGCGACGGCATGGAGGCGGCCGTGGGCGACCGGCCGCTCGCCGGGACCTGGGCGGCGGAGGCGCTGCGCGTGGCCGCCTGGCGTCCGCGGCTCGGGTTCGAGACCGACCACCGGACGATCGCGCACGAGCTCGACTGGCTGCGCACCGCCGTGCACCTGCACAAGGGCTGCTACCGGGGGCAGGAGACCATCGCCCGCGTCCACAACCTCGGTCGACCCCCGCGCCGGATCGTCTTCCTCCACCTCGACGGGTCCGGGCACCTGCTCCCCGAGGCCGGTGCCGAGCTCAGCCTCGACGGCCGGGTCGTGGGTCGGCTCACGACCGTCGCGCGCCACCACGAGGACGGGCCGATCGCGCTCGCGGTCATCAAGCGCAACACCCCGGTGGACGCCGATCTTGTCGCCGGGACCGTCGCCGGCGCGCAGACCGTCATCGTCACCCCCTGACCCGCCGCAGGATCTCCCGATCCGGGGCGGTGGGCGCGCGGGTCGCCTGACACACTGACCCGCATGGCTCCCGCACCGTCCGCGACCCTCATCACCGTGGCGCCCACCGGCGCCGAGCACGCCAAGGCCGATGTGCCGCAGCTGCCCACCACGCTCGACGAGCTCGTCGAGACCGCCCGCACCTGCGAGGCGGCGGGCGCGGCCCTCATCCACCTGCACATCCGCGACGGTGAGCACCGCCCGACGCTCGACGCCGGCCACCTGCGCGCGGCGGTCGAGGCGATCCGCTCTGAGACCGACCTCATCGTCCAGCTGTCGACCGGCGGGTCCGTGCACGACCCGCTCGAGCAGCGGCTCACGGTGCTCGACGCCGAGCCGGACTCGTGCTCGCTCACGTGCGGCACGACGAACTTCGGTGACGACGTGTTCCTCAACCCGTGGGGCTTCATGTCGGACCTCTACGTCCAGGCACAGGAGCGCGAGGTCGTGCCCGAGTTCGAGCTGTTCGAGCTCGGCCACGTGCACGCGCTGCGCCGCCTCCTCGACACCCATGGCCTGCCGTTCGGCGGCAAGGTCCACGTCGACTTCGTGCTCGGGGTGCCGGGAGCGATGCCCGGGACCGCGGCCGCGCTCCTGGCCGGCGTCGCGATGCTGCCCGAGGAGGTGACGTCCTGGTCGGCCACGGGGATCGGCCGGACCCACCTGCCGGTGCTCGCCGCCGCGCTGTCGGCCGGTGGCCACCTGCGCGTGGGCATGGAGGACAACATCGTGTTCGCCCGTGGACAGCAGGTCCAGCACAATGCCGAGCTCGTGACCCGGGCCGCCGAGCTGGCGACGACGATGCAGCGCCCGCCGATGTCGACGACCGAGGCGCGCGCCCTCCTCGGCGTCAAGCGCCGCTGACCCGCCCACCCCCGACCTCAACTGTTGCTCCTGGGGAGGGAAGGTTGGGGATCCGGAGGGCAACGTTCCCTCCGGATGCCGAAGGTTCCCTCCTGGGGAGCAGAAGCTGGGGCGGCGGCGCCGGAGGCAGGTCGGGCGTCAGGCGGGCTGGGTCCGGCGCAGCGTGATGTCGTTGCACGCCTCGCAGGTGTCCTCGGGGATGACCCCGAGCCGCATGAGGTGACCGAACGCCCAGCACCCGGCGCAAAACCCCAGCGCCGACTCGAGCGTCGCGAAGACGACGAGGACGCCGAGCAGCACCGATGCCACCGTCGTCGCGCCGAACCCCAGCGCCGCGACCGCCGCAGCCGCGCTCGTCACGAGGCCGACGGCCTGGGCGAAGCGCTTCGGCGGGCCCGGAACGAGCCGTGCCTCCCCGAACCGCGGAGCGACGACGTGGACGGCGAGCCGGCCGAGCGGGCTGAACCGCGGACCGGCGGCGACGCGAAGGGCGAAGCCGGTGGCGAGGAGCACGGAGAGCCACCACCACTGGGTCACGAGGGTGAGCGCCGCCAGGACGACGACGCCGGCGGCCACCGACCGGGCGGCCTTCTCGTTGACGGGGTTGGGGAAGGTGAGGAACGCGGGCAGTGACATAACGCAAGATTATCGCAAACCCAGGCATGCGGCATACGCGCTGCTTTCCCACCCGGAGTGGGATGAGTGCACTGCGCAGCACTGCGGCGGCGCTGCGCAGTGCACTCAAGCCACGTCGGGCGGGAATGTCGAGACGACGGACATCGTGTGGCCACCGTCACGCTTGCCTGGGTTTGCATTCTGCTAACTGGAGCAAGCACAATGGGTGCATGAGCCGGAACCCGCTGAACGACCTCGCCGGACTGGGCGACTACCTGCGTGAGCAGCGTCTGTCGCACCGTCTGTCGCTGCGTCAGCTCTCCGAGCTCGCAGGCATCTCCAACCCCTACCTGAGCCAGATCGAGCGGGGACTCAAGCGCCCGAGCGCCGAGATCCTCCAGCAGCTGGCCAAGGGACTGGAGGTGTCGGCCGAGACGCTCTACGTCAAGGCCGGAATCCTCGACGAGCACCACGGCGCCGAGGCCGCCACCCCCACCGTGCGGGACGCCATCGCTGCCGACCCCACCCTCACAGCCCGTCAGAAGGCGACCCTGGTCGACGTCTACGAGTCCTTCGTCGGCACCGACCGCACGCCCTGACGCCCTCAACCGTCCGAAGCACCACCTTCACCCAGGAGGAACACATGGCCACCAAGACCACCGCCAAGAAGCCCGCCAGCCCGCTGTTCGCCGTCGTCGGCGCCACGGACCTCGCCGTCGAGCGCGCCCGTGAGGCCCGCCTGCGTGCCGACAAGGCCGCCGCCGACGCCCGCGTCCGCGCCGACAAGGTGCGCGCCGAGCTCACCCCCACCGCCTTCAGCAAGCGCGCCGACGAGGTCTCCAAGCGCGCCGGTGTCGTCCTCGACGACGTCCGCGCCCTCCCGACCAAGGCCCTCGACCAGGGTGTCGCCACCCTCGACGAGGTCACCAAGGGCTACGAGGGTCTCGCGACCCGCGGCGAGAAGCTCGTGACCCGCATCAAGAACCAGAAGGCCACCAAGGACCTCGTCGAGCAGGCCGAGGTCACCCTCTCGCTCGGCAAGGGCGCCGTCACCACCGCCCGCAAGGCCGTCCTCGACGTCCGCAGCTCGGCCCTGGCCACCTTCACCACCGGCCGCCAGGAGGCCGCCCACGTCGCCGAGATCGTCGTCGACACCGTCCGCGAGGACGCCGAGGTCGCCGCGACCGACATCAAGGCCTCCGCCAAGCGGACCCGCACCGCCGCCAAGCGCACGAGCACGACCGCGACCAAGGCCGCGAAGAAGACGACGACGCGCGCCAAGGCCACGACGACCGCCGCCAAGAAGACGGCCGCCACCTCGACCAAGGCTGCCGAGAAGGCCGCCGAGAAGGTCGGCGACTGACCCTGGCCGGAGCGGACATAGTCTGGGCTGCGTGAGCACCCCGAACCTGTCCACCCCTGCCGTCCTCGAGGCCGCCCCGGTGCTCGCGCAAGCGATCCGGGGCGGCTTCGTCGAATCCGTCCACCGGGCGAGCGTGGCCGTCACGGCCGCCGACGGCTCCGTCGAGCTCGCCCTGGGCGACGCGACCGGCCCGGTGTTCCCGCGCTCGTCGAACAAGCCGATCCAGGCCCTCGCCATGGTGCGCCACGGCCTCGACCTCGCTCCCCACCACCTCGCGCTCACCTGCGCGAGCCACTCGGGGGAGCCGTTCCACCTCGACGCGGTCCGCGAGATCCTCGACGGCGCCGGCCTCACGGTGCGCGACCTCCAGAACACGCCGGACTACCCCGTCGACGACGAGGCCCGGCTCGACTGGATCCGGGCCGGCCACGGCAAGGAGTCGCTGGCCCAGAACTGCTCGGGCAAGCACAGCGGCATGCTCGCGACCTGCGTCGCCAACGGCTGGGACCACACGGCATACCTCGACGTCGACCACCCGCTTCAGCGCGCGTGCGACGCGACGCTCGCGGAGCTCGCGGGTGAGCCCGTTGCCGCCACGGCCGTCGACGGCTGCGGCGCACCGGTCATGGCCGTCTCGCTCGCCGGGCTGGCCCGTGCCTTCGGACGCATCGCCAGCGCCGGGCCGGGCACCGACGAGGCCCGCGTCGCCGACGCGATCCGCAGCCACCCCGAGTACCTCGGTGGCAGCCGCCGTGACGTCACGACCTTCATCCAGCGCACGCCCGGTGCCATCGCCAAGGACGGTGCCGAAGCCGTGTATGCCGTCGGGCTGGCCGACGGTCGCGGCATCGCCCTCAAGGTCGCCGACGGCGGCCAGCGGGCCCGCACCGTCATCCTCGCCGCGGTCCTGCGCCGTCTGGGCGTCGAGTCCGGCGCGCTCGACGCGCTCGAGGACGCCCCGATCCTCGGGCACGGCGAGCCGGTCGGCTCCGTCGTCGCCGTGGGCATCTGAGCGGAGACGCCGGGTGCGGGCAGTCCTCCAGCGGGTGCACCGCGCCGCTGTCGTCGTCGAGGGCGAGACCGTCGGTGAGATCACCGAGCCGGGGCTCTTCGTCCTCGTCGGCGTCGGCCACGACGACGGTGCGGCCGACGTGGAGCTCATCGCCCGCAAGATCGCCGACCTGCGGCTGCTCGAGGGTGAGCGGTCGGTGACCGACGCGGGTGCGCCCGTGCTCGTCGTCAGCCAGTTCACGCTGCTCGCGGACACGAGGAAGGGCCGGCGTCCGTCGTGGAACGCCGCGGCGCCCGGCGACGTCGCCGAACCCGTCGTGGCGCAGGTCGTCGAGGCGCTGCGCGGACGCGGGATCACGGTCGCGACCGGCCGGTTCGGTGCCCACATGGACATCGAGGTCGTCGCCGACGGCCCGGTGACCATCGTCGTGGACAGCTCCGCGCCGTAGGCTGCACCCATGTTCGGACTCGGCGCGGCGCAGTACTACGTCACCCTTGCGCTCACCATCGCGGCCCTGGCCCTCGAGGTCTTCGCTCTCGTGCACGCGCTCAAGACGCGTCCCGACGCGTTCGTCGCCGCCGGCAAGCGGACGAAGAACTTCTGGCTCGCGGTCACCGGGGTGGCGACCCTGCTCGGCTTCATCTCGCTGGGCGGGGGACTCGGCTTCCTCGCGATCATCGGGATCGTCGCCGCGGGCGTCTACCTCGCCGACGTGCGCCCTGCCGTCGAGACCGTCCAGGGTCGCGGCACCGGCTCGCACCAGGGCCCCTACGGCCCCTGGTGACCTCGCGCCGGTGACCCCGGCGCCACGGCGTCCCACGCGACGGTGAGCTCGCCGAGCCGCCACCGCGACGCCCCGTCGAGGAGCGGCCAGCCGCCCTCGCGCATCGCCCGTGCCGTCGCGAGGAACCGCTGACGGACCCCGTATGCCGCGTGGCTCGCGCTGCGTGCCCAGTGCCGGTCGAGGTCGGCGAGGTAGTCGTGGACGGCCTCGCCCGGGACGTTGCGGTGGATGAGGGCCTTGGGCAGCCGCTCGGCGATGACCGAGGGGGAGTCGAGCCCGCGCAGCTGCCACGAGAGCGTGAGCGACACGGGTCCTGCGGGCTCGACTGCGACCCACGTCGACAGCCGACCGAGCTCGTCGCACGTGCCGTCGACGAGCAGCCCGTCGGGGGTGAGGCGCTCGCACACGGTGGCCCACGCGCCGGCGACCTCCTCCTCGGGGTACTGGCGCAGCACGTTGAACGCGCGCACCACCGTGGCCGAGCGTCCGTCCAGCGGCACCTCGAACCCTCCGCGCCGGAACGACAGCCCGGGACGCTCCAGCAGCCGTCCCGCCGCCACCCGCTCGGGGTCGATCTCGATCCCCACGACCTCGAGGTCCGGCCGCACGGCGCAGCCGGTCGTGCAGCTCGACGGCGGTGACGGGTGACGCGCCGTAGCCGAGGTCGACGACGACCGGGACGCCGGTGCAGCGACGCAGTCGCCACGCGGCCGGGCCGGCGAGCCACCGGTCGCACCGCCGGAGCCGGTTGGGGTTGGTCGTCCCCCGGGTGATCACCCCGACCGGTCTCGTCCTCGCCACGGGCCCAGCGTACGAGCAGGCCGCCCCGCCGGCGTCACGCCCACAGGCCGCACGCCTAGGCTGCTGACGTGCACAGATGGGGAGTGCGCGGCGGACGCCGCGACGTGAGCCGGAGCATGGTGGCGCTCGTCGTCTCCGTGGCCGCGGCCGCTGCCCTCGGGCTGTCCGGGTGGCTGCCCGTCGTGCTCCGCACCGACATCGGCCTCGTCGACGTCGCACCGGGCCTGCTCACCGTGGACGCGTCCGCCCGCGGCATCGCCACCCTGGGCCGCGGCTACACCGTCGGCGCCTACCAGTCCGGGTTCCGCGTCTCCGCCGCGAGCGGCACGCTCGTCGACACCATCACCCGAGGCTCGCCGGTGAGCGCCGTCATCGGCGAGGTCGAGGACCGCGACGACCACCCGGTCGAGCACGTCGAGGCGGGCCTGGACCACGTCCGGATCGACGAGGTGCGCATCGAGCCGGGGCGGGCGGCATACCTCGGTGAGGTCTACGGCGAGGTCGACGGGGCGACGCGCACGATGCCGCTGCGCCTCACCTTCCTGCTGACGACCGCCGGGGTGCACGTCACCGCCCACGTGCAGGGCGCCGACGCCGTCGTCGTCCACCTCGACACCATGCCGGGGACCACCGGGATCCCGCCGGCGCTGCCGGACCGCAACCTGCGCACCAAGGGCTGGTGGGTGGTCCCGCTCGGCGGCGAGGTGCGCGCCTTCACGACCGCACGCCAGGCCGTCGTCGGGATCGGGCCGGCCATCCGGACCCGCGGGCTCGACCTCCGCCCGGACGGTCGGCTCGACGTCCACGTCTGGTCGAACCGGGCCACCCTGACGCTCAGTGGCGTGCCCCGCCGGACCTGATCCGTGCGTGACACACTGGCCGGATGACGAGCGAGCAGACCCGGCCGCGCTGCCGGGTCGCGATGGTGTCGGTGCACACCTCGCCCCTCGCGCAGCCGGGCACCGGCGATGCGGGTGGCATGAACGTCTATGTCCTCGAGGCGGCGAAACGGTTGGCGCGCAGGGGAGTCGCGGTCGACATCTTCACCCGCCGCACCTCCGCCGCCGACGCGCCGGTCGTCGAGGTGGAGCCGGGAGTCATCGTCCGGCACATCGCCGCCGGGCCCTACGAAGGGCTCGACAAGGAGGACCTGCCCGGCCAGCTCTGCGCGTTCGCCGCCGGCATGATGCGGGTCGCCGCGCACGCGCCCGAGGGGCACTACGACCTCGTCCACTCGCACTACTGGCTCTCGGGCCAGGTGGGCTGGCTCGCCGCCGACCGCTGGGACGTCCCGCTCGTCCACACGATGCACACCATGGCCCGGGTCAAGAACCTCCACCGCGCCGAGGGCGACGCCGAGGAGCCCAGGGGCCGCGAGATCGGCGAGGCCCAGGTCGTCGAGGCCGCCGACCGGCTCGTCGCCAACACGCCCGACGAGGCGCGTGAGCTCATCGACCTCTACGGCGCCGACGCCGACCGGGTCGACGTCGTCACGCCGGGTGTCGACCTCGACGTCTTCCGGCCGGGTGACCGGCACGTCGCCCGCCGGAGCGTCGGGGTTCCCGAGGACGCCGTGCTCCTGCTCTTCGTGGGGCGCATCCAGCCGCTCAAGGCGCCCGACGTCCTCCTGCGCGCCGCGGGCAACCTCGTGCGGCGCAACCCCTCCCTGCGCAGCCGGCTCGTCGTCGGCATCCTCGGCGGGGCGAGCGGCTCGGCCGTGCGCTCCCCGATGGCCCTCGAGCGCCTCGCCGAGGACGAGGGCATCGCCGACCTCGTGCGCTTCGTCCCCCCGACCGACCGCGAGACGCTCGCGACCTGGATGCGGGCGGCCGACGTCGTCGCCGTGCCGTCGCACAACGAGTCGTTCGGCCTCGTCGCCGTCGAGGCGCAGGCCTGTGGTGCCGTCGTCGTCGCGACCCACGTCGGCGGGCTCCCCACCGCGGTCGGGGACGCCGGTGTCCTCGTCGACGGTCACGACCCGCACGTGTGGGCCGACGCGATCGAGGGCGTCATCGACGACCCCGTCCGCGCGGCCGAGCTGTCCCGCCGCGCCGTCGAGCACGCCGCGCACTTCTCCTGGGAGGCCACCGCCGAGCGGCTGGCAGCGGTCTACGACGCCGCTCTCGCCGCCCCGCTGCGCGCCTCGATCAACGACTCCGACGTGCTGACCGGCATCCCGACCGCGGTGATCCCGTGACCGGGCTGACCTCGACCATCGAGGGCTACCTCGACGAGACGGGCATCGAGTGGGAGTCCGGCGCGCGCGACGGCGAGTACGTCGTCACCCTTCCCGGAGAGAAGAAGCTCAAGACGGTCGTCTCGCTCGTCGCCGGTGACTCCGACCTCTCGGTCTCGGCCTTCGTCATCCGCAACCCCGACGAGAACCACGAGGCGTTCTACCGGAGCCTGCTTCGCCGCAACCTCCGCCTGCCCGGCCTCGCCTACGCCATCGACGGCAGCGGCGACGTCTACCTCACCGGGCGCCTGCCCGCGGCGGGCATCGACGCCGACCGCCTCGACCTGATCCTCGGCGTCGTCCTCGAGGCGGCGGACTCGCCGTTCAACGACCTCCTCGTCCTCGGCTTCCTCACCTCGATGCAGAAGGAGTGGGACTGGCGGGTGTCGCGCGGCGAGTCGCTGCGCAACCTCGAGGCGTTCCGTCACCTCCTCGACAGGTCCTGACCCTTCGCGCCCGTATGCCGGGCGCCCCGCCTCACGCTCCCGCCCCGCGTCACTACGCTGGAGCCATGGCACACACCTTGATCCTGCTGCGTCACGGCCACTCCGAGTGGAACGCCAAGAACCTCTTCACCGGCTGGGTCGACGTCGACCTCAACGACCAGGGTCGTGAGGAGGCGGTGCGCGGCGGACAGCTCCTCAAGGAGCGCGGCGTCCTCCCCACCGTCGTCCACACCTCGGTGCTGCGTCGCGCCATCACCACGGCCAACCTCGCGCTCGACGCGGCCGACCGCCACTGGATCCCGGTCCGCCGTGACTGGCGGCTCAACGAGCGCCACTACGGCGCCCTCCAGGGCCTCGACAAGGCCGCCACCCGCGAGAAGTACGGCGACGAGCAGTTCATGCTGTGGCGCCGCTCGTTCGACACCCCGCCGCCGCCCATCGAGGTCGGCTCCGAGTTCGACCAGACCGACGACCCCCGCTACGCCGGCGTCGAGGTGCCGCGCACCGAGTGCCTCAAGGACGTCATCGAGCGGTTCATGCCCTACTGGGAGGGTGGCCTGCGCGACGACCTCGTCGCCGGTGAGACCGTGCTCGTCGTCGCGCACGGCAACAGCCTGCGCGGCCTCGTCAAGCACCTCGACGGCATCTCCGACGAGGCGATCGCCGAGCTCAACATCCCCACCGGGCAGCCGCTCGTCTACGAGCTCGGCGACGACTTCATGCCGACGAAGCCGGGTGAGTACCTCGACCCCGAGGCCGCGGCGACGGCCGCCGCGGCGGTCGCCAACCAGGGACGCTGAGACGAGCACACGGCATACCGACAGTGCCGGTATGCCGTGTGCTCGACGTGCGGGCCGCGTCGCGGCTCAGGTGGTGGGCTCGACCTTGGTCTCGGGGAAGGCCTTCTCGTCCTCTTCGTCCTCGTGGCTCACTTCGCTCTCGGCGCTGTGCTCACCGGTGACGAGGAAGACCACGCGACGTGCGACCGAGACGGCGTGGTCTCCGAACCGCTCGTAGTAGCGACCGACGAGCGTGATGTCGACGGTGGTCTCGGCCGGGTGGTTCCAGGAGTCGGAGGCGAGGCGCTCGAACAGGCGCCGGTGCAGCTCGTCCATGGCGTCGTCGTCGCGCTCGATCTGGCGGGCTGCCTCGACGTCGCGGGCGGCGATGACCGAGCCGGCCTTGGTCACGATGCGTTCGGCGACCTGGCCCATCTCGAGGATGATCGACCGGAGCTCGGCGGGGACGGCGGAGTTCGGGTAGCGCAGGCGGGCGACCTTGGCCACGTGGCGCGCGAGGTCACCCATGCGCTCGATGTCCGAGCTCATCCGCATCGAGGTCACGACCATGCGCAGGTCGGTCGCGACCGGCTGCTGGAGGGCGAGCAGGTCGAAGGAGAGGAGGTCGAGCTCCTCGCGCAGGGCGTCGATCTCGACGTCGGCGCCGATGACCGACTCGGCGAGCTGGACGTCGGCGTCGAGCAGGGCCGTCGTGGCCCGCGACATCGCCGAGCTCGCGAGCCGCGTCATCTCGACCAGCCCCTCGGTGACCCGGTCCAGCTCTTCGTGGAATGCCTTGCGCATACGTGACCTCTCGAACATGGGCGATGGCACGCCCTCGGACGCCGGCGGCACGCAGACATGGTGGGTCGCCGACGTCGGCAGCGTGGCACGAGGCGGTGAACACCCGCCACCTCGCAGGTGAACATTGTGGTCGCTCCCTGCTGCGTCGCGCCGTCGGTGGCCGGAGGCGTGCGTCGTGTCGGATTAGGCTGGCTGCGTGGATGCGACGCTCGCCGGACTCGTGGGTGGCGGGCTGGGGCTCGTCATCGGAGCCGTCGCTGTCGCCGCGAGCCGGTTCAGCGAGCGGACGCTCACCGCGATTCCCCCGACGCCCCCGCCGTCGCTGCCCGCCGGCGTCACCGACGTCCTCGCGGTGCTCCGGTCGATCGCGATCGTCCTCGACGCCTCGGACGCCGTCGTCAACAGCTCGGCCTCCGCGGTGAGCTACGGCCTCGTGCGCCACGGTGAGCTCGTCCACGCCGAGCTGCGCCAGCTCGCCCGGCAGGTCCGACGCGACGGCGAGATCCGCGAGGTCGACCTCGAGCTCTCACGCGGCTTCGGCACGACGACCAACGCCCTGATGAAGGCCCGGGTCGCGCCGCTCGGCGCCTCGCACGTCCTCATCCTGGCCGAGGACCACACGCACGCCCGCCGTGTCGAGGAGGTGCGCCGCGACTTCGTCGCCAACGTCTCGCACGAGCTCAAGACGCCCGTCGGTGGGATCGCCCTGCTCGCCGAGGCGGTGCTCGACGCGCGTGACGACCCGGAGGCGGTCTCGCGCTTCGCGGCGCGCATCCAGGTCGAGTCGACCCGCCTGACGCGCCTCGTCAAGGAGATCGTCGACCTGTCCCGGCTCCAGGTCGCCGACACCCTCCACGAGCCCGAGCTCGTCCAGATCCCCGTCGTCGTCGCCGAGGCCGTCGACCGCGTCCGCGTGGCGGCCGAGGCGCGCCAGATCAGCCTCGAGCCGGTCGCCGACGAGCGCGCGAGCGTGTTCGGCGACGCCGAGCTGCTCGCGACCGCCGTCGCCAACCTCGTCTCCAACGCCGTCAACTACTCCGAGCCCGGCACGCGCGTCGCGGTCGCGGCCCGCCGGGTCGGCGACACCGTCGAGATCACCGTGTCCGACCAGGGGCAGGGCATCCCCGAGTCCGAGCAGAGCCGGATCTTCGAGCGGTTCTACCGCGTCGACGCCGCGCGCTCCCGCGCCACCGGCGGCACCGGGCTCGGCCTCGCGATCGTCAAGCACGTCTGCGCCACCCACGGCGGCGACGTCTCGGTGTGGAGCGAGGAGGGTCACGGCTCGACCTTCACCATGAGACTTCCTGCTGCGGCCGTCCGGTCCGCGGCAGACCCCGACCGGCAGTCCGTCGGCCCGGCCCAAGGAGAACAGCAGCAATGACCCGCATCCTCGTCGTCGAGGACGAAGTGTCCTTCTCGGACCCCCTGTCCTACCTCCTGCGCAAGGAGGGCTACGAGGTGAGCGTGGCCGAGAACGGCAACGACGCCCTCGCCGAGTTCGACAGCGCCGGTGCGGACCTCGTGCTCCTCGACCTCATGCTGCCGGGGCTGTCGGGTGTCGACGTCTGCCGCTCGCTGCGCCAGAAGTCCGCCGTGCCGATCATCATGCTCACCGCCAAGGACAGCGAGATCGACAAGGTCGTCGGGCTCGAGCTCGGCGCCGACGACTACGTCACCAAGCCCTACTCCTCGCGCGAGCTCCTCGCCCGGATCAAGGCGGTGCTCCGCCGGCTCAGCGAGCCCGAGGAGCTGCTGCCGACGACGCTCGAGGCCGGGCCGGTCCGGATGGACGTCGAGCGCCACGTCGTCACCGTCGGCGGGTCGGCGACCCAGCTGCCGCTCAAGGAGTTCGAGCTGCTCGAGATGCTGCTGCGCAACACGGGACGCGTCCTCACCCGGATGCAGCTCATCGACCGGGTCTGGGGCAGCGACTACGTCGGCGACACCAAGACCCTCGACGTCCACGTCAAGCGGCTGCGCGCCAAGGTCGAGCCCGACCCGGCCAACCCCCGGCACATCGTCACCGTGCGCGGGCTGGGCTACAAGTTCGAGGCCTGACACCCCGGGCACGCACGTGGGCCCACCGGCGCTGACGCGCTCGGTGAGCCCACGGCATACGGAAGGGGAGCGGTCAGCCGCTGGCGGAGGCGCTCGCCGACGGGCTGGCCGCGGGGGCCGGCGTCATGTCCTTGTAGTAGCCCAGAGCGGGCAGGACGGGCACCGTGGCGATGTTCTGGCCGGTCGCGGCCGTCGAGACCTGGACGTTGAGCACGTCGCCGGGGGCCGCGGAGACGGACGAGAGGGTGACGGACTCGCCGTCCTCACCGAGCGAGAGCGAGCCGTGGCGCGGCACGGTCACCTGCGTCGGCTGGCTGCCCTCGCTCGCGAGCGAGACGTCGAGGTCGTCGTCGCTCGTGTTGACGAGCTGGCCGATGAGCACGCCGGGCGCGCCCTTGGTGTCGGCGATGACGGCGAGGCCGCGCACGTCGAGGTCGCCGAACGTCACGTTGACGCCGTCGGCGGCCTGGTAGGCGTAGTCGGTCTGCTGGGGGTTGAACACCGCGCACCCGCCGAGGAGCGTCGTGCCGAGCACGGCGGCACCGAGGACGGCACGGAGGCGGTGGCGGGGAGTCGTCTGGGCAGCGGTCGTCACGGAAGACAGCCTAGCGAGCACGCGCCGTCAGGGTGCGCGCGGTGGGCGCAGCGGCCCGGTCGGGGTGGCCCGGACGAGCCGCCGAGTGCATGGAAACCGCGTCGTGTCAATCCCCAATCTCGCTGCGGCTCAGCGCATTTCAGGCCTCTGACCTGCACGTATGCCGTCCCGCCCGATTCCGTGTGTCGGTCCGGGCGTGTTAAACTGGGGGTCGCGAAAGGGGCAAACAGCATATGGTTTTCAAGGTCGGAGAAACGGTCGTGTACCCCCACCACGGGGCTGCGCGCATCGAAGAGATCAACAAGCGCACCATCAAGGGCGTCGAGAAGCTCTACCTCAAGCTCAAGGTTGCCCAGGGAGACCTCGTCATCGAGGTGCCCGCAGAGAACTGCGACCTCGTCGGCGTGCGTGACGTCGTCGACAAGGCAGGCCTCGAGAAGGTGTTCGAGGTCCTCCGCGCCCCGTTCGCCGAGGAGCCGACCAACTGGTCGCGCCGCTTCAAGGCCAACCTCGAGAAGCTCGCGTCGGGCGACGTCATCAAGGTGGCCGAGGTCGTGCGCGACCTCTGGCGCCGCGACAAGGACCGCGGTCTGTCCGCCGGCGAGAAGCGCATGCTCTCCAAGGCCCGTCAGATCCTCGTGTCCGAGCTCGCGCTCGCCGAGAAGACCGACGAGGACAAGGCCGAGTCCATCCTCGACGAGGTCCTCGCGTCCTGAGCGGAGCATCGAGCTCCGTCGGTGTCGTCCTCGTCGCCGCAGGTCAGGGCACGAGGCTGAGGGCATCACAGCCCAAGGCGTTCGTCCGCGTCGCGGGCACCACGCTTCTCGAGCATGCGGTCCGCCGCGCGTTCGAGGCTGCCGACACCACCCAGATCGTCATCGTCGCGCCCGCCTCCCACCTCCGGGAGGCGGGCGCGCTCGTGTCCGCGCACCCGCGAGCCGGCGACGTCACGGTCGTCGCCGGTGGCGCGGAGCGCACGCACTCCGTGGCGGCCGGTCTCGCGGCCCTGCGCGACGACGTCGACGTCGTGCTCGTGCATGACGCGGCGCGGTGCCTGGCCCCGGCCTCGCTCTTCGACCGGCTCGTCGCCGCCGTGCGCGCCGGCGCCGACGCCGTCGTGCCCGGGCTGCCCGTGACCGACACGGTCAAGCAGGTCGACGCCGACGGGGTCGTCGTCGCGACGCCCGAGCGCTCGAGCCTGCGCGCCGTCCAGACCCCCCAGGCCTTCCGCCGCTCGATGCTCGTCGACGCGCACGCCTCGGGCGTCGAGGCCACCGACGACGCCGCCCTCGTCGAGCGGCTCGGCGGGCGGGTGCTCGTCATCGAGGGCGACGAGCTCGCGTTCAAGGTGACCACCGCCGCCGACCTCGAGCGCGCCGGTCGTATTCTCGGCCCGTGAGCCAGCCACCTGTCGCCCTCGTCACCGGAGGTGGCACCGGGATCGGTGCCGCCGTCGCCCGCCGCCTCGTCCAGGACGGGTATGCCGTCGTCGTCGCGGGCCGTCGCCGCGACCGGCTCGACGCCGTCGTCGCCGAGCTCGGGGGGTCCGTCACGGCGCTCGAGCTCGACGTCACCGACGCCGACGCCGTGGCTGCGGGCGTGGGTGGCCTCGACCGCCTCGACGTCCTCGTCAACAACGCCGGCGGCGCCATCGGGCTGAGCCCCGTTGAGAGCGGCGACCTCGCCGAGTGGGAGGCGATGTACGCCACCAACGTGCTCGGCACCGTCCGCGTGACCCAGGCGGCCCTCCCGCTGCTGCGCCGCTCGCCCCACGCGACGATCGTCAACGTCAGCTCGATCGCCGGCGAGCGGGTCTATGCCGGCGGCGGCGGCTACACCGCGGCCAAGCACGGCGAGTCGGTGGTTTCCGAGACGCTGCGCCTCGAGCTCAACGGTGAGCACGTCCGCGTCATCGACGTCCGCCCGGGCATGGTCCGCACCGAGGAGTTCTCGCTGACCCGCCTCCACGGCGACCGGGCCGCCGCCGACAAGGTCTACGAGGGTGTCGACCGCCCCCTCGTGGCCGACGACGTGGCCGCCTGCGTGGCGTTCGCGGTCGGGATGCCCCAGCACGTCAACATCGACACGCTCGTCGTCAAGCCGGTCGCCCAGGCGGCGCCGCACCTGCTCCACCGCGGCCCGATCGACTGGAAGGACGGGGCGTGACCTCCGACCTGCCCCGCACCGGGGTCGGCGTCGACGTCCACGCGCTGGCACCCGAGGGCTCCGAGCGTGAGCTGTGGGTCGCCGGGCTGCACTGGCCGGGGGAGCGCGGGCTCGACGGGCACTCCGACGCCGACGTCGCGGCCCACGCGGCCTGCGACGCCCTGTTCTCGGCCGCCGGCATCGGTGACCTGGGCGAGCACTTCGGCACCGACCGGCCCGAGCTGGCCGGCGCTTCGGGCACGACCCTCCTCGCGGAGGCCGCCCGGCTCGTGCGCGAGGCCGGGTTCGAGATCGGCAACATCGCGGTGCAGGTCATCGGCAACCGGCCCAAGATCGGCTCGCGCCGGGCCGAGGCGCAGCAGGTGCTGTCGCAGGCGTGCGGGGCGCCGGTGTCGGTGAGCGGCACGACGACCGACGGGCTGGGTCTCACCGGTCGGGGCGAGGGCGTGGCCGCCATCGCATCGGCCCTGCTCGCACCCGTCATCGCGGGCTGAGCAGACTCGGGGTAACGTCACAGGCAGTCCACCGCGACGTGTGCCGGCCGGCACACGCGGATCGACGCATGGGAGGGCTCAGTGCCACAGACCGTGAGGGGAGTCGTCGCCCTGTCCAAGGGCGCCGACGTCGAGGTCGTCGACATCGTCGTGCCAGACCCCGGCCCGGGTGAGGCGGTGGTCAGGATCGCCTCGTGCGGGGTGTGCCACACCGACCTGCACTACCGCGAGGGCGGCATCAACGACGAGTTCCCGTTCCTGCTCGGCCACGAGGCAGCGGGGGTCGTCGAGGCCGTCGGCGAGGGTGTCACCGAGGTGGCTCCCGGCGACTTCGTCGTCCTCAACTGGCGGGCCGTGTGCGGACAGTGCCGCGCCTGCCTCAAGGGCAAGCCCTGGTACTGCTTCAACACCGCCAACGCCACCCAGCGGATGACCCTCACCGACGGCACCGAGCTGTCGCCCGCCCTGGGCATCGGCGCCTTCATCGAGAAGACCCTCGTCGCCGCCGGGCAGTGCACCAAGGTCGACCCCGAGGCCGACGCTGCCGCGGTCGGGCTCCTGGGCTGCGGTGTCATGGCCGGCTTCGGCGCGGCCGTCAACACCGGTGGCGTCCAGCGTGGTGACTCCGTCGCCGTCATCGGGTGCGGCGGTGTCGGCAACGCGGCCATCGCCGGTGCCCGCACCGTCGGAGCGACGACGATCATCGCGGTCGACGTCGACGACGCCAAGCTCGAGACCGCCCGCACCTTCGGCGCCACCCACACCGTCAACGGCAAGGACGAGGACGTCGTCGAGCGCGTCCGCGAGCTCACCGGCGGCTTCGGCGCCGACGTGGTCGTCGAGGCCGTCGGCCGCCCCGAGACCTACGAGCAGGCGTTCTACGCGCGAGACCTCGCCGGGACGGTCGTGCTCGTCGGTGTCCCGACCCCCGACAAGCAGGTCACCCTGCCGATGATCGAGATCTTCGGCCGCGGCGGCGCCCTCAAGTCGAGCTGGTACGGCGACTGCCTGCCCAGCCGCGACTTCCCGATGCTCGTCGACCTCTACCGCCAGGGCCGCTTCGACCTCGACGCGTTCGTGTCCGAGCGGATCGCCCTCGACGAGGTGGAGTCCGCGTTCGACAAGATGGAACGCGGAGAGGTCCTGCGCTCGGTGGTGGTCCTGTGATGCCGCGGCCGGCGGACGCGTCGACCATCGCGCCCTCGCACGGCGGGGTTCGCGTCGACCGGGTCGTCACCTCGGGGACGTTCGAGCTCGACGGTGGGTCGTGGGAGGTCGACAACAACGTCTGGGTCGTCGGTGACGAGCGCGAGTGCGTCGTCGTCGACGCCGCCCACGACGCCGACGCGATCCTCGCGGCCGTCGCCGGTCGCAAGGTCCGCGCCATCCTGCTCACCCACGGGCACAACGACCACGTCAACGTGGCCAACGAGCTCAAGGAGCGCACCCGCGCCAACGTCCACCTCCACCCGCTCGGCCGGGTCGTGTGGGCGCTCACCCAGGACGGCGCCCCCGACTCCACCCTCGCCGACGGCCAGGAGTTCCACGTCGGAGACGTCACGCTCCGCGTCATGCACACCCCGGGCCACTCGCCGGGCAGCTGCTCCTTCCACGCCCCCGCCCTCCACGTCGTCTTCACCGGCGACACCCTCTTCAACGGTGGGCCGGGAGCGACCGGTCGCTCGTTCAGCAGCTTCGACACGATCATCGAGTCGATCCGCACCCGCCTCCTCACCCTCCCGCCGGGCACCGTCGTCCTCACCGGGCACGGTGACGCGACGACGATCGGGGACGAAGCACCCCACCTCGACGAGTGGATCGCCCGCGGCCACTGAGCCGATGACCCGTATGCCGGGTGGTCCGGAGGCGTGCGTGCCGCCGGTACCCTTGTGCGGGTGACTCTCAGACTGTTCGACTCCCAGTCGCGCGCCCTGCGCGACTTCGTCCCGCTGCAGCCAGGCCGGGCCGGGATCTACATCTGTGGGCTCACGACCCAGGCCCCTCCGCACATCGGGCACGTGCGCTTCGCCGTGGCGTTCGACGTGCTCCGGCGCTGGCTCGTGCGTGGGCACGGCTACGACGTCACGCTCGTGCGCAACGTCACCGACCTCGACGACAAGATCCTGCGCAGGTCGGCCGAGTCCGGCGAGGACTGGTTCGCGCTCTCCTACCGCAACGAGGTCGCCACGTCCGAGGCGCTGCGGCTGCTCGGCGTGCTGCCCCCCACCTACGAGCCCCGCGCGATGGGCCACATCCCCGAGATGGTCGAGCTCATGCAGACCCTCGTCGAGCGGGGCCACGCCTACCCGGCCGAGGACGGCTCGGGTGACGTCTACTTCGACGTCCGGTCGTGGCCGGCATACGGGGAAGTGACGAACCAGAAGATCGACGACATGGCCGCGGCCGAGGACGCCGACCCGCGCGGCAAGCGCGACCCGCGCGACTTCGCCCTGTGGAAGGGGAGCAAGGCCGACGAGCCCGCGTCCGCGAGCTGGCCGACCCCGTGGGGTCGTGGCCGACCGGGCTGGCACCTCGAGTGCTCGGCGATGGCTCGCAAGTACCTCGGCGACGCCTTCGACATCCACGGTGGCGGCGTCGACCTGCGCTTCCCGCACCACGAGAACGAGCAGGCGCAGTCGCGCGCGGCGGGCCTGCCGTTCACCTCGATGTGGATGCACAACGCCTGGGTCACCATCAGCGGCGAGAAGATGAGCAAGTCGCTGGGCAACAGCCTGCTCATCCACGAGGTCACCAAGAAGGCCCGCCCGCTCGCGGTCCGCTACTACCTCACCGCCGCCCACTACCGCTCGATGATCGAGTTCCACGAGGGCTCGCTCGCCGAGGCCGAGGCCGCGGTCGACCGCATCGAGGGCTTCCTGCGCCGTGCGCTCGGCGCCGGATCGGCCCTGCCGACCGGCGACGAGACGCTGCCCGACGAGTTCGTCGAGGCCATGGACGACGACCTGGGCGTCTCCGGTGCGCTCGCGGCCGTCCACGAGGCCGTGACGCGGGGCAACACCGCGCTGGACGAGGGCGAGAGCGACGAGGCCCGTGAGCTCGCCGGGCTCGTCGTCGCGATGACCGACATCCTCGGGGTCAACCCGCTGGACCCGGCCTGGTCGAGCGACGACAGCTCCTCCAGCGACGCGTTCGCCGCCCTCGAGGTGCTCGTGCGTGAGCGGCTCACCGCCCGCACCGCGGCGCGCTCGGCCCGCGACTGGGCGTCGTCGGACGCCATCCGTGACGAGCTCAAGGCAGCGGGCATCACGATCGAGGACACCGCGACCGGCGCCCGCTGGTCGTTGACCCGAGGACGAGGGGAGTAGTCGTGGCAGGCAACAGCCAGCGACGTGGCGCCATCCGCAAGGGTGGCAAGAAGGCACCCACCGTCGGGTCCGGCGGTCAGCGCCGCAAGGGCCTGGAGGGTCGGGGTCCGACCCCCAAGGCCGAGGAGCGTCCGTACCACAAGGCCCATGCGACGGCGAAGGCCTCGGAGCGTCGCTCCGGTGGCGGTCGCCCGACCGGTGGGCGCAAGGCGAAGGCGTCGAGCGAGGTCGTCGCCGGCCGCAACTCGGTGCTCGAGGCGCTGCGCACCGATGTCCCGGTGACGACGATGTACGTCGCCGGTCGGATCGACAGCGACGACCGCGTGCGCGAGGCGCTCAAGATCGCCACGGAGCGCAGCATTCCCATCCTCGAGACCCCCCGTGGTGAGCTCGACCGTCTCACCGACGGTGCGGTCCACCAGGGGCTGGCGCTCCAGGTGCCGCCCTACCAGTACGCCCACCCGAGCGACCTCATCGACCCCGAGATGCCCGGCATCCCGCTCGTCGTCGCGCTCGACGGCATCACCGACCCGCGCAACCTCGGCGCCATCGTGCGCTCCGTCGCCGCGTTCGGTGGCCACGGCGTCGTCGTCCCCGCCCGTCGCTCGGTCGGCATGACGGCCTCGGCGTGGAAGACGTCGGCCGGTGCGGCCGCCCGCATCCCGGTGGCCCAGGCGACCAACCTCACCCGCGCTCTCGAGGACTACCGCAAGGCCGGCTTCTTCGTCGTCGGCCTCGACATGGACGGGGACGTCGAGCTGCCCGACCTCGAGCTCGCCGACGAGCCGCTCGTCGTCGTGGTCGGCTCCGAGGGCAAGGGTCTGTCGCGTCTCGTTCGCGAGACCTGCGACCAGATCGTCTCGGTGCCGATGTCGTCGGCGGTCGAGTCGCTCAACGCGGGCATCGCGACCGGCGTCACGCTCTACGAGGTCGCCCGTCGACGTCGTCGCTGATCAGCGGGCCAGGACGAAAGCGCGGATCGCTCGATGACCCCGTGCGTCTTGCTCGACGGCGCGGTGACCTGTGCCACGATGTCCCGCAGTCGGGGAACCCGACCAGGGGGGTTCACGCCCCACTCGAGAATCGTCGTCTCAGCGAGAGGGACCAAGAATGTCTGACTACGGAAGCACCCCGCCGCCCCCGCCCCCCGGTGACGGTGGCTCGACGCCTCCGCCCCCGCCCAGCGGTGGTGGCTACGACGGTGGCGCCTACGGTGCTCCGCCGCCGCCCGCCGGTGGCTACGGTGGCGCCCCGGCAGGTCCGCCGCCCGGCAACAACCTCGTCCTCGCGATCCTCGGCCTGCTCTGCTGCTGGCCGATCGGCATCCCCGCCGTCGTCTTCGCCGCGCAGGTCAACGGCAAGTGGAACTCCGGCGACCAGGCCGGCGCCGTCGAGGCGGCCGCCAAGGCCAAGAAGTTCGCGACCATCGCGCTCGTCCTCGGCATCATCGTGACGATCATCTACATCGTCCTCATCGCCGTCGGCGCGGTGAGCTCGAGCTCGTCGGGTATGTGATCTCGACGTCCTTGACGCAGCGTCCGGCGCTCCCGCTCACCGACTCGTCGGTCGGGCGGGGGCGCCGCCTGCTGTGGCCGGCGGTCTCGGCCGTCGGCGCGACCGGCTTCGTGCTCGTCGCCCACCTCGTGGACCCCAACCAGCCCGGCAACTACCCGACGTGCCCGTGGCTCGCCCTCACGGGCACGTTCTGCCCCGGCTGCGGCACGCTGCGCGCCACGCACGCCCTCAGTGAGGGCCATGTGCTCGAGGCGTTGCAGCGCAACCCCCTCACCGTGGCTGCCTTCACGCTCATGGTCCTCGGGTTCGTCCGGTGGACACGTCGCCAGTGGCGCGGTGAGCAGCGGATGACCGCGGCGCCGGCGTGGCTGCTCTACGGCCTCTTCTGGGCGATCATGGCGTTCTGGATCCTGCGCAACGTCCCCGGCTGGACCTGGCTCTCACCCAGCTGAGCCCGACCTCTTGCTCGAGTGGGACCGGCCGAGGCCGCTGCGCAGCCTCGACACGGTCCCACTCGGGCCACCAGTCGCACGGGGTCAGGACTTGGGGACCTCGATGACGGTCGAGTGCACGACCTTGTCGGCCAGCGTCTGCTTGTTGTCGTCCCAGAGCATCCAGAGGTAGCTCAGGTAGAAGACCTGGTTGATGAGACCGCCGAGCAGCTCGCGCAGGAACGCCTGGAGCGCGCCGATGGGCTGGCCGCTCTGGTCGCCGACGAGCTTGAGGCCCATGACCTTCTTGCCGATGCTCTGTCCGGTGCGACCCATCCGGAAGACGCGGTTCCAGAGCTGGAGGCCGATCATGAGCAGCGCGCCGAGGCCCATGAGGATGCCGCCCGTGGCGGCCATGCCGCCGTTCCCCGTGCCCTCCACGGCGTAGCCGTCGATGTCGGTGTCGGGCACGGCCGCGATGAGCAGCACGATCCCGATGAGGAACGGGACGAGGCCGAGCAGGGTGATGAGCGTGTCGATGATGAGTGCGCCCGCCCGCGCCCCGAAGCCCGCGACCCTGCCGAAGTTCTGCTCGACGTAGGCCTTCGACCCGGGCCACACCTGACCTCCGCCGTAGGGGTTCATGCCGGGCGCGGCCTGGTACCCCGGTGCGCCGGACGCACCGGGTGCGCCACCGGCATACGGCTGCGGCTGCTCGGGCTGCGGGGGCTGACCCGGCTCGCGGTGCCACGACGGCGGCTCCGGGCGGTACCGCTCGGAGGGCGTGTCGGCGGTCGGCGCCTGCGCGGGCGGCAGGGGCTGCGACGGCGGCAGCGGCTGCACGGGCGGCTGCGCGGGCGGCTGCTGGTTCGGGTCGTACGGCTCGGACATGCGGGTGCTTCCCCCTGTGGGATCTCGTGCTGGACGCCCTGATCCTAGTGACGGGTGGGGCGTGCGTCCGGGAGGCCGCTCAGTCGGCGATGACGGGCATCTCGATGGTGTCGACCCCCACGACCGAGGCCTCGTCGGGCTTGGTCGGCAGGATCGAGCGGACGTAGTCCTCGATGGCTCGCTCGATCGGCACGTCCTGCTGCTCGCGCTCGGCCATGTACCAGCGGTGCTCGAGCACCTCGTGGAAGAGCTCGGCGGGCTCGAGCTTGCCGGACAGCTCGCGAGGCACGCGCCGGGTGATGGGCTCGTAGATCCGGGTGAGCCAGTCGTGCGCGACGAGCTCCTCGTCGTCGTTCTGCCGGTCGGTCGAGGCGCGGTAGCTGTCGAGGTCGTTGAGCAGGCGCCGGGCCTGGCCCTCACCGACGTCGAGCCCGGTGAGCCGCAGCAGCCGGCGGGAGTGGTGGCCGGCGTCGACGACCTTGGGCTGGATGCTGATCGAGGTGCCGTCGATGTCGGTGGTGATGGCGAGCTCGTCGACGTCGAACCCGAGGACGTTGAGGCGGCGGATGCGCTCCTCGACCCGCCAGCGCTCGCCGGTGTCGAACTCCTCGGTGGCGGTGAGCTCGGCCCACAGCTCCTCGTAGCGGGTGACGATGCGGTTCGAGATCTCGACGGGGTCGATCGAGACGTCCAGCAGCTCGCCGGCCTGGAGGTCCATGAGCTCGCCGGCGATGTTGACGCGGGCGATGTCGAGGTCGTGGGCGCGCTGGCCCTTGGTGAGGTTGGGGAAGAGCTCGCCGGTCTCGGCGTCGACGAGCCAGGCGGCGAAGCTGCCCGCGTCCCGCCGGAAGAGGGTGTTGGACAGCGACACGTCGCCCCACCAGAACCCGGTGAGGTGCAGCCGGACGAGCAGCACCGCGAGGGCGTCGATGAGGCGGGTCTCGGTGCCCGGTCGCAGGCCCTGCGAGAACAGCGCGCGGTAGGGCAGCGAGAACTTGAGGTGGCGGGTGAGAAGGCACGCGTCGAGGGGCGTCCCGTCGGCGGACACCCGCCCGCTGACGATCCCGAACGGCTCCACCGCGGGCTGGTCGAGGCGGCGCAGGTTGCGCAGCATGGCGTACTCGCGACGGGCGATGTCCTCCTTGATCTCCTTGACGGCGAGGACGCGCCCGGACAGCTTGACGAACCGGACGACGTGCCGGGAGATGCCGCGGGGGAGGGCGGCGAGGAGGTCCTCGGGCCAGTCCTCCAGCGGCGTCGACCACGGCAGGTCGAGCAGGGCCGGGTCCGGTCGGGCGGTGGTGATCTGCAGGGCCATCGGCTACCTCCGGCGGGGAACCACGGACGGGAAACGCTTCAGGGGTGCCAGGCGCACGGCATACCGAGCTCCTGGCACCCCCGAAGATGCAGCGTGTGGCGTCAGTGGCTCAGACGAGCGCCCGACTCCGCGTTGAACACGTGCATGTGGCTCGAGTTGGGCTGGACCCAGATCTTCTCGCCCTTCATCGGGACCCGACGGCCGTCGACGCGCGCGATGAACGGCTTGACGAGCGAGTCGTCGCCGCCCTCGAGCTTGATCGCGTCGTCGGTGGGCGTGCCGTAGACGTAGGCGTCGGCGCCGAGCTCCTCGACGACGTCGACCGTGAGCTCGAGACCGTCGCCCTCGTTGCCGACCTCGACGTCCTCGGGACGGACGCCCACGATGACGTTGCTGCCGCCACCGGCGAGCGAGTCACGCTCGACGGGGAGGGTGTGCGAGCCGAACTTCACGCCGCCGTCGGCGACCGGCACCGACACGAGGTTCATCGCGGGCGAGCCGATGAAGCCGGCGACGAACACGTTGGCGGGGGAGTCGTACATCTCGCGCGGGGTGGCGCACTGCTGGAGGATGCCGTCCTTGAGCACCGCGATGCGGTCACCCATCGTCATGGCCTCGGTCTGGTCGTGCGTGACGTAGACCGTGGTGACGCCGAGACGACGCTGCAGCGAGGCGATCTGCGTGCGGGTCTGCACGCGGAGCTTGGCGTCGAGGTTGGACAGCGGCTCGTCCATGAGGAAGACCTGGGGCGAGCGGACGATCGCGCGACCCATGGCGACGCGCTGGCGCTGGCCACCGGAGAGGGCCTTGGGCTTGCGGTCGAGGTACTGGGTGAGGTCGAGGATCTTGGCTGCCTCCTCGACGCGCTTGCGGATCTCGCCCTTGTCGACGCCGGCGATCTTGAGCGCGAAGCCCATGTTGTCGGCGACGCTCATGTGCGGGTAGAGCGCGTAGTTCTGGAAGACCATGGCGACGTCGCGGTCCTTGGGGGACAGGTTGGTGACGTCGCGGTCACCGATCCAGATCTTGCCGCCGTTGACCTCCTCGAGGCCGGCGAGCATGCGCAGGGAGGTGGACTTGCCACATCCGGAGGGGCCGACGAGGACGAGGAACTCGCCGTCCTGGATGTCGATGTTGAGCCGGTCGACCGAGGGCGTGTCGTTGCCGGGGTAGACCCGGGTCGCTTCGTCGAACTTCACAGTTGCCATGGCGTCATTGCCTTCCTTCACCGGCAGGAACGTGCCGGACGATCCGTTGTAAAGGGGAAACCCGCCGACGTCCGTGTCGGCGGTTGTGGTCAGCATGCCGTATGCCGTCCGCTCCTGTCACGCGCAGCCACGGGTCGGGCGTGCGGGGACTCCCGGAAGTCTGGCGCGGTCCGGTCGGGAGCACTACCGTCGGGTCATGAGGATCTCCGACGTCGTGAAGCGCAAGGGAGGCACCGTCGTCACGGTGCGCTCCGACGCCAGTGTCACCGACCTCCTCGACCTGCTGGCCGAGCACCGCATCGGCGCCGTGGTCGTGAGTGACGACGGCTCGACCATCGCCGGCATCGTCAGTGAGCGTGACGTCGTGCGCCACCTCCAGCAGCGTGGCGCGGCGGTGCTCGACGAGGCCGTCTCCGAGATCATGACGTCCGAGGTGCAGACCTGCTCACCCGAGGACGAGCTCACCGATCTCGAGCACACGATGACCGAGAACCGCTTCCGCCACGTGCCCGTGCTCGTCGACGGCAAGCTCGCGGCGATCGTGAGCATCGGTGACGTCGTCAAGCACCGGATCACCGACCTCCAGGCCGAGCGCGACCAGCTGAGCGCCTACATCCAGCAGTAGCCGCGCCGCGGCCGTGAGCCGTGGGCCGAGTCAGAGGAGCTCGGCGAGCATCGCCGCCGCGCGGGCCGCACCGTCGGTCTCGACCGGGCGGTAGTCGACGTCCCGGCCGAGCTCCTTGACGAGCATGGCGGCGAGGGCGTCCGGGTCCGTGGCGAGCGCGTAGTCCAGGCAGGTCCCCGCGCGGTACTGCTCGAGCCGGCGCCGGACGTGGAAGTTCTGCTCGAAGTGGTGGCGCAGCGGCACGTGGAGGAAGGGCTTGCGCAGCGCCGTGAGCTCCATGCAGGTCGTGAGTCCCCCCTGGGTGAGCGCGACGTCGCACGCGGCGAGGTGCTTGGTGAGGTCCGGGACGTAGCCGACGACCTCGACCCCGTCGGTCACCGGGAGCGAGCCCGGCTCGATGCGCGGCCCCGTGACGACGACGAACCGCAGCTCCGGCACGAGCCGTCGTGCGAGCGGTGCCGCGTCGAGCACCCTTCTCAGCAGGGGCAGCCCGACGCCCGAGCCCCCGACGGACACCACGCAGACCCGCTCGTCCGGCTCGAAGCCGAGCCGGGCCCGCAGCGCCTCGCCGTCGTGGGCCGACGGGTCGAAGCCCGTGACGTAGCCGGCGAAGTCGAACTCGCCCTCGGTCCACGCGCGGATCGACGGCAGGCCGGGCCCGAAGGTGTCGGGGACGATGTCGGCGGGGCTCCCGACGAAGATCGAGCGGTCGCGCAGCCCACGGAACCGGGCCCGCTGCTCGATCATCTCGGCGTTGAGATCGGCTGTGAGACAGGCCTCCTCGTCTCCACCGTCCGGCATCGGCAGCCAGCCGACGAAGTCCGTGAACCATGCATAGGTCGCGCGCTTGAGCTCCGGGTTCTCGTGGAGGAAGTAGTCGATGTCCCACGCCTCGTCGCCGATGACGAGGTCGAACGCCTCCCGTTCCATGAGCTCGTCGAACACCATGAAGTTGTTGACAAGGATCTCGTCCATCCGGCGCAGCGCGCGGAACGCGTGCAGGTCGTGCTCACCGGACTCGCTCTCGATGTGGCCCGACTCGCTGGCGAGGTGCGCCGACGCCGGGTGCACCGACTCCCCGCGCGCGGCCAGCACCCGGGTCACCGGGTCCTGGGCCAGCCACTGGACGTCGAGGTCGGGGTGCAGCAGACGCAGCTCGTCGGCGACGGCGAGGTCGCGGCGCGCGTGCCCGAGACCGATGGGCGAGGAGATGTAGAGGGCACGCCTGCGTCGTGACGCCGCCCGGACACGGGTCCTCCGGCTCCCCGCGCCACCGGGAGCGGCAGCGGTGGTGGGGCGCACGGCATACGGGTCGAAGCGTTGCGCGAAGCGCCGGATCTCGTGGTTGACGAGGACCGGGTCACGCGCGAGCGGCCCGTGGCCGGAACCCTCGACGACGACGAGCTCCCCACCGGTGAGCTCGGCGAGGCGCTCGCCGTACTGGAGCCCGCGGATGCGGTCGTCCGAACCGTGCAGCACGGTGACGGGCTGGGTGACCCGCCGGCAGAGGTCCTCGATGTCGGAGCACACGGCGCCGTCGCAGCCGATCCGCCCGGCTGTCGTGTCGGCCAGGGTCTGCGGCGAGATCTGGTGACCCCACGCGACGGCGTCCTCGATCTGCTTGGTCGAGTGCGGCTCGCTGAACATCTGCCGGAAGAAGAAGCGGACGAAGTCGTCGTAGTCGCCCTCGAGCCAATAGTGCTTGTTGTACTTCTCCCAGCCGTGCGCGCTCGGCAGGCGCTCGTCCCACGGGACGGAGTCGCGGTGCGGGTCCTCGAGCCGGAAGCCGCACGACGGCGCGATGGCGAAGAGGCCGAGGACGCGCTCCGGGTGGCTCGTCGCGACGTGCACCGACCAGGCACCGCCGCACGACAGCGACACCAGGACGGCCCGGTCGACACGCGCGGCGTCCATGACGGCGACGGCGTCCGCGGCGTACTCCTCGTTCGTGTATGCCGTGGCACCGGTCGGGCGCCCGGAGGCGCCGCTGCCGCGCCCGTCGAAGGTGACGACCCGGAAGTGGCGGGCGAGGTAGGGGACCTGGGCCCTCCAGATGCGCGACGGGACGATCGACCAGGTCGGCATGAGCAGGAGGGTCGTGGCCCCCGACCCGAACGACTCCCAGGCGAGGTCGACGCCGTCACGGGTGGTGACTCCCGTGGCCTCGGGCAGCCGGGCCCGGCTGCCGGGGCCGGCCGCGTCGCCGAGCCGGGTGCCGTCGGTGGGGGCCACGGCGGTCACTTCCTGACCTCGAACACGTTGTTGAACGGGGTGGTGGCCGCGATCCGGAACGAGCCGAACCCGGCGGTGGTCACGATGTCGCGGATGCGGGCCGGACCGGCCTGGGTGCCGATGGCCAGCCCGACGTCCTGCGACAGGGACGCGGGGGTGCAGAGCAGGGTGGAGAACCCATAGTAGGCCCGGCCCACGGGGTTGAGGTTGTCCTCGACGTGGTCCCCGGCGACGGGTTCGACGACCATCCACGTGCCGTCGTCGGCGAGCGCGTCGTGGACGCGGCGGGCGGCTCCGACGGGGTCACCCATGTCGTGCAGGGCGTCGAAGGTCGTCACGAGGTCGAAGCCCGACCCGGTGAGGCCGGTTGCCGGGGTGACCTCCCACCGGATGCGTTGCGCGACACCGGCTTCGGCCGCCCGCTCGCGCGCCACCTCGATCGACGGGCCGTGGACGTCGGAGCCGACGAAGGTCGAGCTCGGGAAGGCCTGG
Source organism: Knoellia locipacati (assembly GCF_007992835.1). Classification (GTDB taxonomy): domain Bacteria; phylum Actinomycetota; class Actinomycetes; order Actinomycetales; family Dermatophilaceae; genus Knoellia; species Knoellia locipacati. Next base: position 461,866 of record NZ_BKBA01000003.1, on the reverse strand, counting down.
GCCATGAGGATCGTCGACGAGCCGTGGCCGCAGCCGAGGTCGTGCACCGACCCGCCGGCCTCCAGCCGCTCGACCACGCCGTCGAGGGCCGGGAGCCACTGCGTGACGAGGTTCGTGGCGTACCCGGGGCGGAAGAAGCGCTCGCAGCCGTCGTGCACGTCGCTGTTGTGCTCGCCCCAGCCGAGACCGTCCCCGTCCCGTGCCTTGTCGATGATGCGGTCGGCGTCGCGCACCGTGCCGAACGCGATCTGGAAGAAGCCGGGGAGGTATGCCGGGCTGGTCGGGTCGGTGAGGGCCACGGCGTGCTCGGCGGGGAGGGTGTAGGTGCGCGTCTCCGGGTCGTAGGTCACGAACCCGCCCGCCGCCTGGGCGCCCAGCCACTCCGTGGCGTAGCGCTCGCCCGTCCCCGTCCTCCGGGCGAGGTCCGGCGCCTCGAGCGGCCCGTGGTCGGCCAGGGCCCGGTAGTAGCCGAGCTTGTCGCCCATGACGACGAGGGCGCAGTTGAGCGCGGCGCCGACCTCGTCGACGGCGCGGAACACGAAGCCCATGAGGGCGTCCATGTCGATGGCAGGGGTGGTGGTGTCGATGCTCATGGGGTGCTCCTCACGTCGGTGGCCCGGGCGGGTGCCACGGCCTCTGCTGCCGAGGGTGGCGCCGGGCGGGCGCGGCTCGCATCAGGGGACCCCCCTGGTCCTTCGTCGCGCAGGCGCCCCGGCCCTAGCATCAGAAGGTGCTGATGGGCCGGGAGGACGAGCAGCGCACCCTCGACGCGCTGGTCTCCGGTGCGCGCGTGGGGCAGAGCGGGGTCCTCGTCCTCAGCGGTGACGCGGGCATCGGCAAGAGCGCCCTCGTCGCGGACACCCTCGAGCGGGCCACCGGCTTCCGTGTCCTGCGGTGCGTGGGCACGCCGGCCGAGCGCGAGCTGCCCTTCGCAGGCCTCGCCCGTGTCCTGCACCCGATACTGCCCTCCCTGGACGACCTGCCGGAGCCACAGGCACACGCTCTCGGCGTCGCGCTCGCCCTGCGCTCGGAGGGGGTCGCCGACCGGTTCGCGGTGTCGGCGGCGGCGCTGACCCTCGTCACCCGGGCGGCCGAGTCCGGGCCGCTCGCGGTCGTCGTGGACGACGCCCACCTCCTCGACACGTCGTCGGCGCAGGCCCTCGCGTTCGTCGCGCGGCGCGTGCTCGTCGACTCGGTGCTCGTCCTCGTCGCCGTCCGGACGGGTGAGGCCGAGGCGTGGGGCGACCTCCCGACGCTGCACCTCGGACCGATCGCTGCTGACGCGGCCGAGCGGCTCGCCGACGACGTCGCCCCCACCGCCCTGACGGCCGACCAGCGGCGTCGGGTGGCCGACGGCGGTGCGGGCAACCCCCTCGCCATCCGGGCGCTCGCGCAGGAACCCGAGGTCCTCGGCGCGGGCCCGTTCACCCACGCACTGGAGGTGCCGCAGGTCGTCGCCGACGCCTTCGCACGACGGGTCGCGGGCCTGGACCCGGATCAGCTGCGAGTGCTGCGCGTCGTGGCAGTGACCGGCGGGGACCTCCCGACGGTCGCCGGCGTCTGCCGGTCGCTCGGCGTGCCCCTCGACGGACTCGAACGGGCCGAGGAGCTGAGGATCGTCACGCTGACCGCCTACCGAGTCGACTTCACCCACCCGCTCGTCGGGTCGGCGGTGCTCGCGGGGATCCCACCGGGTGAGCGCCGCCGGCTGCACGCCCTCGCGGCCCGGGCCGTGGCCCCGGGCGAGACCGACCGTCGTGCCTGGCACCGGAGCGAGGCGACGCTGGGGCTCGACGACGACGTGGCGGTCGAGCTCGACGAGGTGGGCCACCGTGCGTCGGCGCGTGGGGCGTTCGCGGTGGCCTCGTCCGCGCACGAGCGGGCCGCCACCCTCTCGACGGACGCCGCGGCACGGGCCCGGCGGTTCCTCGCGGCCGGTGAGGCGGCGTGGCTGGCAGGCGAGGACTCGCGCGCCCCGTCTCTGCTGGACGAGGCCGTGCGGCACGCCCCGGACCCGGTGCAGCGGGCACGCGCTCGCGCCATGGCGGGGCAGGTCGCCGCGCGTGGTGGCTCCCTCGAGGAGGCGCGCGACCTCCTCCTGGCCGCCGCGTCCGAGGCGGAAGAGGGCGCGCCGGACGAGGCCGTCGTCATGTATGCCGCGGCCATCGACTCGTGCTTCTACCTGCTCGACGCCCGGTCCGCGCTCGCGGCGGCCGCCCGGCTCCCGGGGCTCGTCGCCCGCACCGGTGAGGACGCGCCGGGCCACGGGGGCACGAGCGCGTCGATCGCCTCGATCGCCTCGATCGCCACCGGGATGGCGCGCGGGCTGGCCGGTGAACCGGGCCTCGAGGCGCTGCGCGCCGGCGTCGAAGGGCTCGTGGCGCAGGGCGAGCCCACGCCCCAGGAGGCCGACTGGGCCCTCACGGGTCTGCTGTACCTCCGAGAGGTCGGCGACGTCCGCGACCTGCTGCGCGAGAGCATCGAGGCCCGGCGCCGCAGCTCGGAGGTCGGGCACCTGCCCCACCTGCTCTTCCACCTCGCCCGCAGTGACGCGACGACCGACCGGTGGTCGTGGGCGGAGGCGCTCTACGGCGAGGCCGTCGACCTCGCCCGGGAGTTCGGCCAGCTCACTGAGCTCGGGGCGTCGCTGGCCGGCCTCTCCCAGCTCCTGTCCCGGCAGGGGCGGTCGGACGAGTGCCGGCGGCTGGCGGCCGAGGCCTCCGGGGTGGGGGAGCGGCGCGACCTCAGGCTCGCGTCGGTGTGGGCCGGCTTCGCCGTCGCCGAGCTCGACCTCTCGCTGGGTGACGTCGACTCCGCGATCACGGGGTTCAGCGCCGTGGCCCAGCAGCTCGACGCCTTCGACGTCGGCGACCCCGACCTGTCGCCTGCTCCCGATCTCGTCGAGGCGCTCCTGCGCAGGGGCGAGCGGGATCGCGCCCTGCAGGTGCACGACGCGTTCGTGGTGAGGGCACGACGCAAGGCCCGGCCCTGGTCGCTGGCGCGCGCTGCCCGGGCCTTCGCGCTGCTGGGCGACGACGACGAGCTCGACGAGCGGTTCGGTGCGGCCCTGCGCCTGCACGACGAGGGGCCCGACACCTTCGAGCGGGCCCGCACGCTCCTGCTCCTCGGTGCCCGCCTGCGCCGTGCTCGCCGCCGGGTCGAGGCCCGCGGCCCGCTCGAGGAGGCGCGGGCCGACTTCGAGCGGCTGGGCGCCCGGCTCTGGGCCGACGACGCGTCGGCCGAGCTCGAGGCGACCGGGCTCCGGGCCCGTGCCCGACGGGCCGGCCCGGTCCTCGACCTCACCGCCCGCGAGCTCCAGATCGCCGAGCTGCTCGGCGAGGGACGCACCACCCGTGAGGTGGCGGCAGCCCTCTTCCTCAGCCCCAAGACCGTCGAGTACCACCTGCGCCACGTCTACACGAAGCTCGACATCACCTCCCGGGCCGAGCTCCGCGACCGCCTGCCCGACATCGCGTCGCAGCCACATCCGTCACATCCGTAACACGCCGTCTCGGCGGTTCGGACAGGTTCCCCTCAGGATGACGGCATACCGTGTCTGTCATGACCGCCGAGATCCTCGACGAGCCGGGTGGGAGGGACCCACTCCCCGAGCACTCCCTGCTGGGCTCCTACCGCCTCGTCCAGCGCCTGGGCGAGGGCGGGATGGGCGTCGTCCACCTCGCGCTCGACCGCCAGGGCAAGGCCGTCGCGATCAAGGTGCTGCGACCCCACGTCGCCCACGACCCGGCCGCGCGGGCCCGCCTCTCGCGCGAGGTCGACACGCTGAGCCGGATCCGCAGCCCGCGCGTCGCCCCGGTCATCGACGCCGACATCGACGGCGAGCGGCCCTTCATCGTCACGCGCTACGTCCCCGGCCCGCCGCTCGACGAGGTCGTCGCTGGGAGCGGACCGATGGGCGCCGACGACCTGCACCGGCTGGGCCGCGGGCTCGCCGAGGCGCTCGACGTCATCCACGACAGCGACGTCATCCACCGCGACCTCAAGCCCGGCAACGTCCTCATGGTCGACGGCGACCCGGTCGTCATCGACTTCGGCATCGCCCACGTCACCGACGACATCCGCCTGACGATGACCGGCCTCGTCATGGGCACGCCCGGCTATCTCTCTCCCGAGGTGGTCGAGGGTCAGCGAGTGTCCCCCGCCACCGACTGGTGGGGCTGGGCGGCCACCCTCGCCTACGCCGCCTCGGGGCGCCCGCCGTTCGGCCGAGGACCGATGGACCTCGTTCTCACCCGGGTCACCGCCGGCGACCCGGACCTCAGCGGGGTCGACTCGCGGATCGCGCCCCTCCTGTACGCCGCGCTGGCGCCGGACCCGCAGGACCGTCCCCACCAGCGGGACGTCGTCGCGGCGCTCGAGCGCTATGCCCACGGCGGGCTCGTCACCGACGTGATCCAGGCACGGCCGCCCGTGCCCCCGGTGCAGGCCACGCAGTCGTTCGCCGTGCCGCGGACCTCGGTGATGCCGTTGTCCCGCAACGGGATTCAGCCCCGTCCGACGGTCGCTCCTGCTCAGGCGCCGCAGGGCCCACCCCAGGTCGCGCAGCAGCTCGCACCGGTCACCCCACTGCGCCAGGCCGCGCCCCAACGGCAGGACCCTGCCGACGCGATCTTCGGACCTCGTGACGACCAGCTCGAGCCCGGCGAGCAGCGCCTCGACCCGCGGATCGGCCGACCGAGCCGCAGCGGCACCGTCGCAGCCCTGCTCGCCCTGCTCGTCGCCACGGCCGTGACCGTGCCGGTCGTCGCGGCGGTCGCCCTCCTCCTCTGGCTCACGCTCGCGCGCACCACGGACCGCTCGGTCACCTCGCTCATCTTGCGGCGGCACGACCGCGGCCCCCGGCGCAGCGACCTCCCGGTCGCCGTCCTCGTGACCCCGTGGCACCTGCTGCTCGGGCTGCTCACGTCGGTGTTCGGCGCGATCATGCCGGCGCTCCTCGCGGTGTCGGGAGTCTTCTGCGCGGCGCTCGCCGTCGTCGCGGTGCAGGGCACCGGCTCGCCCGAGCCGGACGCCCTCGTGCCGATGGGTGTCGGCGGGCTCCTCGCCGGTCTCATGGCCTGGTGGGGTCCGGGCGGTGCCAGCCTGCGTCGCGGCACCCGCAGCATCCTGCGAGGGGTCAGCCCCGGTCCGAGCGCGAGCCGGGTCGTCGTCCTGCTGCTCCTCGTCGCCGCCGCCGCCGTCGCGGCCGCGGGCATCGTCGAGGGCGCCCCGTCGTGGTGGCCGACCGGCACGGCGTGGGCCGACCAGCTGAACCTCCCGTGAGCGAGGAGGTCCGGCGGCGCCGGCAGTGGCGCCTGCAGGGTGGCCCACCGACCGAGCCGATGCCGCTCGTCGACCTGCTGCGCCGCACGCCCTACCGCAACGCCCGCGTCGCCATCGAGGGCGCCGAGGAGGCACGCGTCCGCGAGGCGCTCGACCTCGCCGTGCGCCTCGGCGAGCTCATGCTCCGGTGTGGGGCCGGCGCTCCCCAGGTCGAGGGCTCGGTCGCGGCGGTGTGCGCGGCCGCGGGTCTCACCGACGTCGAGATCGACATCACCCTGCAGTCGCTGCTCGTCCACGCGCGCATCGACGCCGTCCACTCCGTCACCGCCCTTCGGGTCGTCCGCTCGACCCGCCACGACTACGCCCGCCTCGTCGCGGTCCACGAGCTCGTCGACGCCTTCGTCAACGGACACATCGAGATGCAGGAGGCCGCCGAGCAGCTGCGCGACCTCAAGCGCACGCCGCGGATCTGGCCCGACTGGGCGGTGACCGTGGCGACCGCGATGCTCGCCGCGGCCGTCGCCGTGATGATCGGCGCCTCGCTCTTCACCGGCCTGCTCACGGTGCTCGTCGTGCTCGGCGTCTCGGCGGTCGAGCGCCTCATGAGCCCGCTGCGGCTGCCCGACTTCTACTCGAACGCCGTCGCCGCCTTCGTCGCCACGCTGCTGGCCTGGGTCGCCTATGCGGCGGGTGCCATGGGATGGATCCCCTTGGGTGCCAAGGACTTCGCCTTCATCGTGGCGGGCGGGATCGTCGCCCTGCTGCCGGGACGCACGATGGCCTCCGCGGTCGAGGACGTCATCTCCGGGTATGCCGTGACCGGAGCGGGCCGCCTGCTCGCCGTCTTCGTCTCGCTCACCGGTCTCATCATCGGCATCGCCGTCGCCCTGGGCGCGACGATCAGCCTCACCGACGCGATGCACTTCTCGTTCGTCTCGCCGTCGGTGCTGGACCTGCGGACCTCGCAGTCCGAGTGGTGGGCCGCCGTCATCGGCTCGCTCATCGTGGGCTCCTGCGGTGCGGTCTCGATGCAGAGCCGGCGACGCCTGCTGCTGCCGACGGCGCTGCTGTCGCTCGCCGGGTCGGGTGTCTTCGCCGTCCTCACCCGCGTCGGCGACGTCGGAGCGGTCACGGCGACCGGCCTCGCGGCGGTCGCCATCGGCCTCGTGGGTCGCCTCGTCGCGCTGCGCCTCGGTGCGCCGGCGATGGTCGTGGTCGTGCCTGCGAGCTTCGGGCTGCTCCCCGGTCTGACGATCTTCCGTGGGCTCTACGAGCTCGTCGGCGAGAGCTCGTCGGACATCGGCACGCTGTCGTTCCAGGCGGGTGTCGGCACCCTGCTGGGCGCGGCCGGAGTGCTCCTCGCGATCGCGACGGGGACGACGCTGGGCGAGATCATCGCGTCGCGGTGGGACAACCGCGTCGCCCGCGTGCGTCGACGGGTGCGTGTCTGACGCAACCTTCACAACCATGTGAATGTCCGTGACCGTCTTGTGACCTGAGGTGGGCATCGGTACCCTCATGGCTTGCCCGAAACCCCTGTCGGGCCACACCTCACCGCAAGGACCCCTGCCGATGCCGTACAGCCCGAAGCATGCTGCCCCGAAGCCCGCGCCCGTCCGCCGTCGCCTCGCCGGCGTGGCCGTGACCTCCTTCGCCGCCGTCGGCGGCGGTGCCGCGATGGCCCAGCCCGCCAATGCCGCCGGAACCGTCTGGGACCGCGTCGCCGCCTGCGAGAGCGGTGGCAACTGGTCGATCAACACCGGGAACGGCTACTACGGCGGCCTCCAGTTCTCGTACTCGACGTGGAAGGGCTACGGCGGCCAGCGCTACGCCAACACCGCCAACCGCGCGAGCAAGGGCCAGCAGATCGAGATCGCGCAGAAGGTCCTCGTGGCCCAGGGTCCCGGCGCCTGGCCGGTGTGCAGCCAGCGTGCGGGTCTGACCCGGGCGAACGGCGCAGCGGAGGGCGGCGGCTCGACGACCACCGGCGTCTCGCGTGACACCACCCGTCCCGGCAAGCTCGCCGTGGACGGCCGGATGGGACCGGCCACGCGCCGCGCCATGGAGCGCTGGGTCGGCGGCTCGGTCAACGGTGCGCTGAGCCGCGCCGACAAGCGCCTCATCGAGAAGAAGGTCGGCGGCTCGGTCAACGGCTCCTTCGGTCGCGACGACGTCCGCAAGCTGCAGAAGGTCGTGGGCACGCGTGTCGACGGCTCGTGGGGCCCGATGACGACCAAGGCGCTCCAGCGCTACCTCAACACCCACTGACACGACCCTGACGGAGGCGGACCTGGCGTGCCGGGTCCGCCTCCGTCGTGTGCGGACGCCCTAGCGTGGGCGTATGCCGTCCTCCCGCCTCGCTGCTCCCGCCCTCGCCCTCGCGGTCGCGCTCGTCCTCGTGTCGTGCTCGGGTGACGAGCCGGAGACCAGGAGGTCGTCGGGGCCGACGTCCAGCACGGGGCCGACGGGGACCGCCTCGGCCACGCCCTCTCCGGGCGTCCCGGTCGTGACCCTCGAGGGTGGCGACGCGGCGATGGAGGCCGTCCTCGCGTCGGTGTATGCCGGCCGCCCCGCCGTGGAGGGGTCCGCCACCGTGGGGACGTGGAAGGGCGAGAAGGTCGCGGTCGTCACGAGCAGTGACGACGCCACGCTGCTCGTCGGAGCGGGGTCGGCGTGGTCGGTGGTCGGTGGCTGGTGGCCCTCGCTCTCGAAGCCCGCGCAGCTGGGCACGGGCCCGCGGCACGTGCTCGTCATCGGGTCCGACGCCCGGGTCGGCGAGCCGCTCAAGGGCACGCGGGGCGACACGCTCCAGCTCGTCGGGATCGACACCGTCGGGGGCGCCGGGGTCATGGGACTGCCGCGCGACATCTGGGCGGAGATGCCGAACGGTGGGCACGCCAAGATCAACGCGGCCTTCGCCTTCGGCGGCGGCAAGGGGCAGCAGCAAGCGGTCACGGGCGTGACCGGCATACCCATCGAGGGCTACGTCGCCGTCGGGTTCGACGGCTTCGAGAAGATCGTCGACGAGGCGGGCGGCATCCCGATCACCGTGCCCAAGGCGCTGCGCGGTGCCGGGGGAGTGGGCATCATCGGGGCCGGCGCCCAGGTGCTCACCGGCGCGCAGGCCCTCGGCTACGCACGCGAGCGCAAGACGCTCCCCGACGGGGACTTCGGGCGGTCGCGGCACCAGGGCGACCTCATCCTCGCTGCCGCGATCAAGGCCCGGCTCGAGGGCGTGTCGTCGGTGCCGGCCCACCTCACGACCGTGTCGAGGTACGCAGACACCAACCTCACGGCCGCACAGGCGCTGACGTGGGCGGCGGCGTTCCACAAGGTCGACCCGACCAAGGTCGGCCGCACGGTCGCCACCGGAGGGTTCGGCTGGAGCAAGGACCGTCAGTCGATCGTCATCCCGAGCGCCCAGTCGCGGGCGGCGTTCGTGCGGTTCCGGTCGGGGCGGCTGTGACGCGTCTGCGCGTCTGTCGACACGCGGGCATGGTGGACTTGCGTGAAGGGTGGGACTGGAGTTACAGTCGTGTAGTTCTGTGACAGGATTGAATTCTGTGACGGATGTGACGTAGCGTCCTTTGTCGTCCCCTGACGCAAAGGACTTCGGTCATGCTGTTCGCCCCTGAGTTCCCCGCCCAGCCCACGCGTCGCCGGCCCCTGCGCCGCGCCGCCGTCGGCACGGCCCTCCTCGCCACCACGGCCGCTGCGGCGGTCCTCGGTCTGGCGACCGGAGCAGGCGCCACGGAGACGGTGTGGGACCGGGTCGCCCGGTGCGAGAGTGGCGGCAACTGGGCGATCAGCACGGGGAACGGCTACTACGGCGGGCTGCAGTTCTCGGCCTCGACCTGGACGGCCTTCGGTGGCCAGCGCTACGGCGCGACGGCCAACCTCGCCCCCAAGGCCCAGCAGATCGAGATCGCGCAGAAGGTCCTCAAGGCCCAGGGCCCCGGTGCCTGGCCCACCTGCGGCAAGCGCGCCGGCCTCACCGTCGCCAACGGGACCACGACGGCCGTCTCGCGCGACACGACCCGTTCGCTCTTCCCGCTCGCCGTCGACGGTCAGAAGGGGTCGATGACCCGCAAGGGTGTCGAGCAGTGGGTCGGTGGCACCGTCGACGGGTCGTGGTCACGCTCGGACGTCACCAAGCTCCAGCTCAAGGTCGGGTCGCGGCCCGACGGCAGCCTCGGTCCGAAGACGACGAAGGCTCTGCAGGCCAAGGTCGGGGCGACGCAGGACGGCTCGTGGGGTCCGAAGACGACCGCTGCGCTCCAGCGCTACCTCAACCGGCTGTTCGGCTGAGGCTCACGCCCCGGTGAGCTTCGCGACCTCGGCGACGTAGTCCGCCTCCGCCTGCTCGCCCGGCGTCCCGGACAGCGCCGACCACGCGTCGTACTTCGCGCGCCCCACGGGGTTGGTGAAGCCGGGTCGCCTGCCCTCGACGTCGCCGGAGGTCGCCTGCTTGTAGAGCGCGTAGAGGCGCAGCTTGGTGTCGTTGCCGGGATCGTCGGCGAGGTCTCCCACAGCCGCGACGGCCTTCTCGAACTCGGTGCCAGCCATGCCCGACAGGCTAGCGGCCGGATGTTCGGGCCGGGCTCGAGGAGCAGGTGTGCGGTGAGAGCGTCCGGCCGCCGTGCTTCCTCGTTGCGGGACGGCCCCGATCTGCAGTGTTTGTCGGCCAACGGCGCGCGACACGTATATCTTCCGTGGGGGCCCCGGCGAGCGGGGGCCGGGACCTTCTGGGAAACTGGCGGGAGAGGTGAGGAAGGTTGGGCATGGGGCCAACGAGGGAGTCGTCCGCGAGCGATCGCGAGATCGAGCGCTACGGCGTGCTCAGGGACCCCGCGGGCAAGGACCTCCAGGCCATCGTCGACCTCACGGCGGACCACTTCGGCGTGCCGTCCGCGGCCATCAACCTCATCACGAGCGACAAGCAGCACCAGATCGCGGCGGCCGGTTTCGAGCCCTCGATCTGTGCCCGTGAGGACTCGATGTGTGCGGTCGTCGTCGACGAGCCGGACGCGGTCGTCGTCCCCGACGCCCGGCTCGACGCCCGCTTCCGGAGCAACCCCTTCGTCACCGGCGCCATCGGGTCGGTGCGTTTTTATGCGTCGGCGCCGCTCCTCACCCCGGACGGCGTGCCCCTGGGCCGGCTCTGCGTCTTCGACGACGAGCCCCGTGAGACCACGCCCGAGGAGGACCGTGCCCTCGTCGTCCTCGCCGAGCGGGTCATGGACGTGCTCGAGCTGCGCCTGTGTCACCGCGAGGTCGAGAAGTCGCTCGGTGAGCTGACCCGCACGCGTGACGAGCTGCGTCGTTCCAACGATGCGCTGGCCCACTTCGCGAGCCAGGTCAGCCACGACCTGCGCAACCCGCTCATGGTGATCAGCGCCAACGCCGAGATGCTCGCCGCCGAGCCCGGTGTCGCCGACAGTCCCGAGCTGGCCGAGATGGTGCGCGAGATCAGTGACGCGGGCACCCGGATGGGCCGGCTCATCCGCAGCGTCCTCGCGCACGCGAGCGAGGGTGGTGGCTTCGCCGCCGACCTCGTGGCCCTGGGGCCGGTGTTCGGCCAGGCGGTGAGCGACCTGCGTCCCGTCGTCGGTGCCACGGCGGCCGAGGTCGTCGTGCACGACCTGCCGCACCTCCCGGGTGACCCGGACATGCTGTATGCCGTCGCCGTCAACCTCCTCGACAACGCCCTGAAGTTCACCCGGTCCGGCGTGCCGCCCCGGGTCGACGTGCGCGCCGAACGGCACGACGGGGTCTGGCGCGTGCTCGTGCGTGACGAGGGCATCGGGATCCCGGCGCAGCACGCCGAGTCGGTCTTCCTTCCCTATGTCCGCCTGTCGAACGACGGCCCCGACGACCCGGTGGACGGGCACGGAGTGGGCCTGGCGACGGTCAAGCGGATCGTCGAGGCGCACGGTGGCCGGGTGGGCGTCGAGCCCGACGCCGGCACCGGGGCGACCGTGTGGTTCGAGCTCCCGTCGGGCCCCGGCGCTGCCGAGTCCGGCGACCTCGCCGACGCCTGACCGGGCGGACGGGCGCAGCAGGCGACGTGGCGTCACGGCGCCGAATGTGTGGAATTTACGGCCAGTGGGCACTGTGCTGTGGAAATTGCACCGTGAGGGTGAGATGTGGCGAAGTTCCGCCTCCGGGGCCAATTTGTGGAACTCACGGGTAACCCGTGTGGAAGAGCCGTGGAAGTTGAATCTCTAACGTTCTTGGTATCCCACACCGGACTCGCCGGATCACCACCAGCCAGGAGCAGAAGTCATGAGCATCGCCGCCAAGAAGGTCCTCGTCCCCCTCACCGTTCTCCTCGCCGCCGGTGCGCTGGCCGTCGGGTCGGGTGCGACCTTCAGTTCCGAGTCGAACAACACCATCAGCACCGTCACCTCGGGCACGCTGCTCCAGAGCAACTCCAAGAACGGCGCCCAGATCTTCGGTCTCGACAACCTCAAGCCGGGTGACACGGTCAACGGGTCGGTCACCATCACCAACACCGGCTCCCTCCCCGCGACGTTCTCGCTGACCGAGGTCGCGTCGTCCAACACCTTCTCGGGCGCCAACCTCAAGCTCGCGATCAAGAACACCACGACCAACACCACCGTCTTCGACGGCACCTTCGGCGCCCTGGTCGACGGCGACAAGACCGACCTCGGCACGGTCGCGCCGGCCGCCGCGAACACCTACGTCTTCACCGTCACGCTGGACCAGAACGCCACGAACACCGAGCAGGACAAGACCGCGTCGGCCACCTACAAGTGGAGCTCGGTCCAGCAGGCCGCGACCGTCACCAACCAGTGACGCCACGGGGGCGTCGCCACGGCGCCCCCGTCACGGCTCGCCACCCCGGTGGCGAGCCGGAGTCAGGACAGCCACTCGGACACGGTAGGAGCCCACCATGCAGCGTCTCGCCACGACGACGTCACGTCTCGCGACCATCCTCACGAACGTCGTCCTCATCGTCGTCACGCTCGCCTGCACGGCATACCTGCTTCCGTCCGCCTTCGGCTACGAGCGCTACGTCATCACCGGCGGCTCGATGACCGGGTCGATCTCCAAGGGCTCGATCGCCTTCGAGAAGCGGGTGCCGGTCGAGGACCTGCAGGTGGGGGACGTCATCACCTACCTCCCGCCGGCCGCGAGCGGCGTCCCGAACCTCGTGACGCACCGCATCGTGGAGCTCGGCACCGACGACCGCGGCGCCTCGCGCCTGCGCACCAAGGGTGACGCGAACCCCGCGGTGGACCCGTGGACGTTCTCGCTCGTCTCGACCGAGCAGCCGGTCGTCCAGTTCTCGGTGCCGAAGGTGGGCTACCTGTTCATCGCGCTCGCCGACCGCCAGACCCGGATCCTCGTCATTGGGGTGCCCGCCGCGCTCATCGCGCTCATGGCCCTGGTCGAGCTCGTCAAGAACGTCGGCTCGTCGATGTCGTCCCGCCGCGGCGAAGTCGCGCGCACCACGTAGCACACCGGGGACCGCCCGGGGAGGTTCTGTGGACATCCCGTGGAGCGCTCTTCCGTAGCGTTTCTCCTGAGCACGCGGCACGCGTGCGCCAGACCTTCTCCACCCGACCGACCGACGAGGGAGCAGCCGTGTTCGACCGCCGCGCCGCCGCCCTCGTCGTCCTCGCGCTCGCGGCGGCGATCGGTCTCAGTGGCCCCACCTTCTCCTCGGCCGCCTTCACGACAACCACCGCCAGCACGGTCACCATCAAGGCCGCCTCGGACTGGACCCCGCCCGTCGTGACCATGGTCGCGCCCCCCACCCCCGTGGTCGGCACGGTGACCCTGACGGCGAACGCCTCCGACGCCGACAGCGGCGTGCGCGACGTGACGATCGAGCAGCGGGCGGCCGGCGCCGGCAGCTGGACCACGGTGTGCACCACCGCCACGGCGCCGTACTCGTGTGCCTGGAACACCACCTCGGTCCCCGACGGCACCTACGACGTCCGCGCCCGAGCGGTCGACCGCGCCGGCTACTCCACGACGTCGACCTCGGTCCGCACGAGCGTCGCGAACACGACGGCCGTGGTGCTCGCGTCACCGGGATCCTTCGTCCGTGGCGCCGTCCCGCTCTCGGCCAGCATCCAGAACTCCGGTGGCCTCACCTACACCGTGCAGATCCAGTCATCCGTCGCCGGCGCCAACACCTGGACGCCGCTCTGCTCGAACCTCTCCTCGCCCTACTCGTGCTCGTGGACGACGACCGGTGCAGCCAACGGCACCTACGACCTGCGGGCGGTCGCGACGACCGGGAGCTCCACCTTCACGTCGGCCGTCGTCCCCAACGTCACCGTGGACAACCTCGGCCCCACCGTGACGATGACCGACCCCGGGACTCCGCTGCGCGGCATACGGACCTTCGCCGCCACGGCCTCCGACGCCCACTCCGGCATCGACCAGGTGGCGCTCCAGTATGCCCTCTCCGGGTCCTCGACGTGGCAGGTCCTGTGCACCCGCACCGCCACGCCCTACTCGTGCTCGTTCGACACCGCGACCCTGGCCGACGGGACCTACAGCTTCCGTGCCGTGGCCCGCGACGTCGCCGGCAACGTCACGACCTCGGCGTCGGTGACGAACCGCGTCGTCGACAACACCGTCTCCTCGGTGTCGATGGTGGACCCCGGTGCAGTGCTCGCCGGCACGGTCTCCCTCGCGGCCAACGCGACCTCCACCGCGCCCATCACCTCCGTGCGGATCCAGTACGCCACCACCGGCAGCTCCACCTGGACCGACGTCTGCACCGACACCACGTCGCCCTACGCCTGCCCCTGGGACACGACCAAGGTCGCCGACGGCGCCTACGACTTCCGCGCGATCCTCACCCCTGCCACGGGCCCGACGACGACCTCGGCCGTCGTCACCGGCTCCCGCGTGGAGAACGACCCGCTCCGCGGCGTCGACGTCCAGGCCATCAACGGCGGGTCCACGGCCGGTCTGCTGGAGACCGGTGACCGCATGACCTTCACCTGGAACGCACAGCTCAACCTCGCCTCGGTGACGAGCGGCTGGACCGGGGCCAACCAGACCGTCTCCGTGGACGTCACCGGGAGGAGCCTGACCATCTCGCGCAGCGGAGGGTCGGTCAACCTCGGGTCGGTCGATCTCATCCAGAGCTACACCAAGAACCCGGTGAAGTTCGACGGCACCATGACCGCGAGCACCACCACGGTGGGCGGCGTCGCCCGCACGACGATCACGGTGGTCCTGGGCGCCAGGACCTCCGGAGGCGGCGGCCTTCTCAACACCGTGACCCAGCCGGGAGCGATGGTGTGGAACCCCTCCGGCACGGTCACCGACCTCAACGGCAGGGCCTGCTCGACGGCGCCCGTCACCGAGTCCGGCGCCATGGACGTGGAGTTCTGATGGCCTGCCACATCACCCGGTGCTCGGTCGGCGCAGCCGCCTGCACCGCCGCCCTCGGGCTCCTCCTGCTGGGGCTCGCGCACCAGGGATCGAACCCTGCCGTCGCCGTGACCGGCGCGATCGGGGCGCTCGCCGCCGCGTACTCCGTCGTCGGCCTCCTGCGCGGCCAGCGGTTCGAGGCGCGCCTCACCGCCGTGATCCTCGCGGCGGTGAGCGGGGTGCTCGCCCTCGTCGAGATGGTGCTCGGACCTCCCGGCTCGTCGGCCGCCGGCGTCTCGCCCCGCGGCCTGCTCGTGGTCGTGGCCAGCCTCGCCACGCTCGTCCTGCTGGACAGGGCGGCGCACCACCGCGGCGCGCGAGCCTTCTCGACCCGCATCTATGCTCAGTGACCATGGCGCACGTGCTGGTCGTCGAGGACGACGACAAGATCGCAGCTCCGCTCGTGCGCACGCTTGAGCGCGAGGGCTACACCGTCGAGCGCGTGGCCGAGGGGCTCGTCGCCATCGAGCGCGTGCGCGACACCGCCGTCGACCTCGTCCTGCTCGACCTGGGGCTCCCGGACGTCGACGGGCTCGACGTCTGCCGCACGATCCGCGACAGCGGCTACCGCGGCGGCATCATCATCCTCACCGCCCGTGACGGCGAGCTCGACCTCGTCGTGGGTCTCGACGTCGGCGCCGACGACTACCTCGCCAAGCCCTTTGGATTGTCGGTGCTGCTGGCCCGGGTCCGGGCGCTCTTCCGCCGCAACGGGATCGGCCCCCAGCCCACCCCCCAGCCCATGGCACCGCTCGAGCCGGTCAGCCCCCCGAGCGGGTTCCGCGTGGACGTCGAGGCGCGTCGGCTCTGGGCCGGCGACACCGAGGTCCAGGTGACGTCGAAGGAGTTCGACGTCCTCGCGCTGCTCGACTCCAAGCGTGGCGCCGTCATCAGCCGCGAGCAGCTCATCAACGACATCTGGGACGAGAACTGGTACGGCTCGACCAAGACCCTCGATGCGACCATCGGGCGACTGCGCCAGAAGCTCGAGGAGTCCCACGCGCCGGCGCGGATCACGACCGTGCGCGGTGTGGGCTTCCGTCTCGAGGACGTCCCCGATGCGTGAGCGACTCATCGCCCTCTTCGTCGGCCTCACGGTCGCGGTCCTCGCGCTGTCCGGCATCCCTCGCGCGTACGCCGTCGCGGACCTCGTCCACGTCAACGAGCAGAGCAAGGCGGAGCGGTCCGCGGACCTCATCGCGGTCGTCATCGGCGAGCGGGCATCGAGCAGGGGAGCCGTCACGGAGGCGTCCCTCGCGCCATTGCTCGACTCGGCGGAGAGCATCGAGTACGTCGCTCCCGGCGGCACCGTGACCCGTGCGGGCACCGCGGCGCAGCGCCCGTCACCCGACGACATCTCGGTGAGCCGCGAGGTCCCCGGCGGCGGCCGGGTCACCCTGTGGCGGTCGGGTGACGTCGTCGAGGAGGGCGTCTCGGACGCCGTGCTGCCGATGGTGCTGCTGGCGCTCGCGCTGCTCATCGCCGCCGCGCTCGTCGGCTCGGTGCTCGCCCGGCGCCTGTCGAGGCCCTTCGCCGAGCTGGCCACGGTGGCCGACGACATCGGTCAGGGCAGGTTCGACGTCGAGGTGCCGCACTACGCGGTCCCCGAGGCCGAGGCCATCGGTGACGCGCTGCGACGCGGCGCGGGGCGGCTCGACGAGCTCGTCGAGCGTGAGCGGTCGCTCGCGGTCAACGCCTCCCACGAGCTGCGCACGCCCATCGCGGCGCTGCGGCTCGAGCTCGAGGACCTCGCGATGTGGCCGCAGACGCCGCCGGAGGTCGCCGACGAGCTGCGTGGCTACATCCCCGAGCTCAAGCGGCTCAGCGCCGCGGTGACGCAGTACCTCGACACCGCACGGGACCAGCGCCGCGCCAACAACGACTTCGGCGCCTGACCGCGAGGCCCTAGATCGCCGGCTCGGCCACCTGCCCGAGCGCGGCGAACCGCTCGAGCCGGGCTGCGTGCCTCTCGTCGTCCGGGGTGGCGAGCAGCGTCGCGAGCTCGTGCTGCAGCACCGCGCCCAGTCGCCGGCAGAAGGCCTCGGGCTCCACCGTGGCGTCGGGCAGCTCGGGCACGACCCGGTCGACGAGACCGGCCCGGAGGAGGTCGGTGGACCTCACGCCCTGCGCCTGGGCCATCTCGGGGGCGTGGCTCACGTCGCGGTGGACGATCGCCGAGGCACCCTCGGGCGGCAGGGGTGAGAGCCACCCGTGCTCTGCCGCGACGGTGCGGTCGGCGGGGACGAGCGCGAGGGCGCCGCCCCCGGTGCCGGGTCCGAGCAGCACGGACAGCGTCGGCGCCCGGAGCTCGACGAGCTCGGCGAGGCAGCGGGCGATCTCACCGGCCATGCCGCCCTCCTCGGCCTCCTGCGACAGGGCCGCGCCCGGGGTGTCGATGACGGCGACGAGCGGCAGGTGCAGCTCGCGGGCGAGGCGCATGCCGCGCTGGGCCTCACGCAGGGCCGCCGGACCCATGGGTCGGGTCTCGGTCTGGCCGCGGCGGTCCTGGCCGAGGACGACGCACGGGACCTCGCCGAACCGGGCGAGCGCCAACAGGAGCCCGGGGTCGGACTCACCGGCCCCAGTTCCGTTGAGCGGCACCACATCTCGGGCCGCATAGCGCAGAAGCCGGCGTATGCCGGGTCGCTCCTTGCGTCGCGACGTCACCACGGAGTCCCAGGCCGGCGCGTTCTCGACGAGGGAGTCGAGGTCGGTGGGCAGGCTCGGGACGGCCGGGGTCCGGGAGGCAGTGAGGACGGTGAGCGCGCGGTCGAGGACGTCCGCGACACGCTCGGGTTCGAGGACGGCGTCGACGATGCCGTGGGCGAAGAGGTTCTCGGCACGCTGCACGCCCTCGGGGAAGGGGCGGCCGTGGAGCGCCTCGTAGACGCGGGGTCCGAGGAACCCGATGAGGGCTCCGGGCTCGGCCACGGTGACGTGCCCGAGCGAGCCCCAGGAGGCGAGGACGCCTCCGGTCGTGGGGTGGCGCAGGTAGACGAGGTAGGGGAGGCCGGCGGCCTTGTGCGCCGTCACGGCCGCCGTGATCCGCACCATCTGGAGGAAGGCGACGGTGCCCTCCTGCATACGGGTGCCGCCGCTCACGGGCGCGGCCAGGAGGGGCAGCCCCTCGGCGGTCGCTCGCCGGACGGCGCGGGTGAGCCGGTCGGAGGCGGCGACGCCGATGCTGCCCGCGAGGAACGCGAACTCACCCGCGACGACGGCGACGCGCCGACCGCGCAGCAGGCCCTCGCCCGTGATGATGGCCTCGTCGACACCCGACTTCTCGCGTGCGGAGGCCAGCGCGACGGCATACTCCGGTCCGGGACGGACGTCGACGGGCTCCTCGTCCCACGACGAGTACGACCCGGTGTCGAGGACGAGGGCGAGCAGGTCGTGGGCCCCGAGGCGCGTCGTGCTCACGACTGGTCCAGCCACGCGAGGACCGAGGCCTTGTCGGCGTCGAGGACCGGGGGAGCGGTGTGCTCGGTCCGGGTGGTCTCGGCGCCGTCGCCGTCGAAGAACCGCAGCGGTGGGCCGGGGAGGGTGACCGGTCCGAGCGCGTCGTGGTCGACGTCGACGAGCAGTCCCTGGGACCTCACCTGGTCCCACGCGTAGACCTCGTCGAGGGTGCGGACCTTGCCAGCCGGTATGCCGGCCTGCGCCAGTCGCGCGAGCAGGTCCTCGGCGTCGTAGGGGGCGAAGGCCTCCTCGACGAGCGCGATGACGTCGTCCCGGCGTGACACCCGCTCGGGGTTGCTCGCCAGGCCGGGGGCCTGCGCGTCGAGCCCGAAGCTGTCGCAGAAGCGTCGCCACAGGCCCTCGCTGCCGACCGCGATCTGCACTGCGCCGTCCCGGCAGCGGAAGAGGCCGTAGGGCGCGATCGACGGGTGGTGGTTGCCCTGCGCCCGGCCGGTCTCGTGGGCGACAGTCTGACGGGTGCCCTGGAAGGCGTGGATGCCGACGACCCCGGCGAGCAGCGAGGTGCGCACGACCTGGCCGCGACCCGTGCGCTCGCGCTCGAGCAGGGCGGCGAGGACGCCGTAGGCCCCCCACATGCCGGCGAGGAGGTCGGCGATCGGCACCCCGACCCGCTGGGGGTCCTCGGGGGAGGAGCCAGTGAGCGACATGAGACCCGCCTCGCCCTGGGCGATCTGGTCGTAGCCGGCGCGACCGCCCTCGGGTCCGTCGTGCCCGAACCCGGTGATGCTCAGGACGACGAGACGCGGGTTGATCTCGAGCAGGCGCTCGGCCGAGAAGCCGAGCCGGTCGAGCACCCCGGTCCGGAAGTTCTCGACGAGGACGTCGGCCCGCTCGAGCAGCGCGGTGAGCACCTCGCTGCCCGTGTCCGACTTGAGGTCGAGGGCGATCGACTCCTTGTTGCGGTTGCACGAGAGGAAGTAGGTCGACACCCCGTCGGCCGACCCGGAGGCGCGGCCCGCATCGTTGACGAAGGGCGGGCCCCAGCCGCGGGTGTCGTCGCCGTGGCCGGGTGCCTCGACCTTGATGACCCGGGCCCCGAGGTCACCGAACATCTGGCCGGCGTGCGGACCCGCGAGGGCGCGGCTGAGGTCGACGACGACGGTGCCGCTCAGCGGCCCGGCGCTCACAGCCATCCCGGGACGACGAGGACGGTCCACGTCACGAGCGGGGCGACGACGACGAGGCTCATGCCCCAGCGCATGAGCTGGCGGAAGACGGAGTCGCGGTCGCGGGCCTCGGCGTTGGCGACGCAGAGCGCGCCGTTGGTCGAGAACGGGCTGATGTCGACCACGGACGAGGAGATGGCGAGCGCGATGACGAGCCCGATGGCCCCGACCTGCCCGGTGAGCAGGAACGGGACGGCGAGGGGGATGAGTGCGCCGAGGATGCCGGTGGTCGAGGCGAAGGCCGACACGGTGGCCCCGATGAGGCAGATGAGCAGTGCCGCGAGGAGCGGTGCGCCGACTCCGGCGACCTGCTCGCCGAGCCACTCGACGGTGCCCTGGTCCTGCAGGAGGCTGACGTAGGTGACGATGCCGCCGACGAGGAGCACGGTGCCCCAGGCGATCTTGTCGACGGCGCCCTTGGCCGAGTTCGGGAAGACGAGGGTGAGCACGACGGCGACGCCGAGGGCGGTGAAGCCGACGTCGAACTTGAGCAGGAGCGCCGAGACGGCGAGGAATGCCAGACCGACGAGGGTCAGGGTGCGCTCGGGGTTGAGGCGGGAGTCGTCGTCGGCGGGTGCGGCCTCGGCGTCGCGGGCGGTGACGCCGGAGGAGGCCGAGGTGGGGGCCGGGGACGTCGACGAGGCGGTGGTGTCGGCGGAGGCGCCGCCGGTGCGGGCGCGCTCGACGGCCGACTCCGGGGTCCCGGTGACGGTCGCACGCGTGGCGGTGCGGCTCGCCGCGACGGCGGTGCTCGCGAGCTCGTCCTCCGCCTCGGTGTCACGACCGCGGCTCATGAGCTCGCGACCGCCGAAGAGCACGAAGGCGAGCAGCGTGATGACGAAGCACGACACGAGCGACAGCCCGAAGAGCAGGGCGGGGTTGGCGGGGAGGTCGTTGTCGGAGACCACGCCGTTGGTGATGGCTCCGAAGATGCCGATCGGCGAGAACGACCCACCGGTGGCGCCGAGCGTGATGGCCATGCCCATGAGGACGGGGCTGATCCGGTAGCGCGCTGCGAAGCCCATGCCGACCGGGGCCACGATGGCGACCGTCGCAGGGGTGGCCGCACCGATGCCGGCGATGACCGCGCAGATGCCGAACATCGCCCACGGGACGAGGGCGACACGGCCGCGCACGGCACGCACGCTGGCGTGGACCATCCAGTCGACCGTGCCGTTGTTCTTGGCCAGGGCGAAGAGGTAGGTGACGCCGACGAGGATGACGAACAGCGAGGCGGGGAAGCCGCCGACGACCTCGTCCGGGCCGACACCGAAGACGGTGACGCCCACGACGGCCGCCGACACGAGTGCGAGGGCGCCCATGTTGATGGACCGCACCGTCGCGACGAGGAAGACGAGGGCGAGGACCCCCAGGGCGATGACGTCGTGCATGCGAGCTCCTTTGCTCGTCGCGGCCCGGTTGGCCGTGGTTCAGTGGCCTAGCCTCTTGGCCAACGGACCATCTGTCAATAGATTGAGCCCATGACCACTGGGCCGCGAACGGGGGAGAGACGGTGACGAGCGTCGAACCGATGACGTCCAGCCACGTCGAGAACGCAGGTCAGGGCGGGTCGGCCGGGGGGCCGAAGCCGCTCGCGAGGCCGCGGCTCTACGAACAGCTCGCCGACCACATCGCGGACTTCATCGAGGCCCAGGGGCTCGCGCCGGGTGACCGCCTGCCGCCCGAGCGACGTCTCGCCAAGGACCTCGGCGTCAGCCGCGCCACGCTGAGCCGTGCCCTCGTCGCCCTCGAGGTGCGCGGGCGCCTCGAGGTCCGTCACGGTGACGGCGCCGTCGTCCGGGACCCGAGCGGGACGGTGGTCCTCCCGGCCCTCGACGAGGTCCCCCTGCACGAGCTGCGTGTCACGCGGCTGGCGACGATGACGCAGCTCGCGCTCGAGGCGGCCTCCCACCCCGACACCGCCTTGCGCTCCGCACTGCTCGCCGACGACGGCAGCCGGCGGACGCTGGGCGACGTGTGGTCGTGCGTCCTGCGCCTCGTCGACGAGGGCTCTCTGCTGGCCAGGCTCGACGCCTCGCTCGCCGTGCGGATGCAGCAGCTCGGAGCCGTGGAGGGTCACCCCGACGACGTCGCCGCGCTCGCCGAGGCCGTGCGCCGCGGAGGTGCCGACGCGGTGCCGGCAGCGGTCCGGGACGTCCTCGACGTCGTCGACGCGTGAGGCCCCGTGTCGGCCGCTGACGTCGTCGCCGTGCTCGCGGCCGGACTCGGGGCCGGCATCCTCACCTCGACCGTGGGCGTCGCCTCGCTCCTGAGCTTCCCCGTGCTCGTCGCCGTCGGGCTGCCGCCGGTGACGGCCAACACGTCGAACACCATCGGCATGACTCCCGCCGGGCTCAGTGGCTCCTTCGGCTACCGGGAGGAGCTGCGCGAGTTCCCGCGCGTCACGGGGATCGTCCTCGTGACGTCTGCCGTCGGCGCCGTCGCGGGGTCCGCCCTGCTCCTGGGCCTGCCGGGCTCGGTCTTCGAGGTGGTCGTGCCGTGGCTCATCCTCGCCACCTGCCTCCTCGTCGGGATCCAGCCCACGCTCAAGGCGTGGGTGCGCCGCCGCCACCCCGACGGGCACCACGACCAGGACCCCTCGCGCATGCCGGTCCTCACCCGGGTCCTGGCCACGGTGACCGGCGTCTACGGCGGCTACTTCGGGGCGGGGTCCGGCGTGATGATGCTCGCCGTCCTCGGCCTCGGGACCTCGCTCGAGTTCCGGACGCTCAACGCCCTCAAGACGTTCGCGGTCATGGTGTCCAACGTCGTCGCGACCGTCGTGTTCGTCGCGATCGCACCCGTCGACTGGCGGGCCGTCGTGGTGCTCGCCGCGGGCTCGGTCGTGGGTGGCTACGTCGGTGCCCGGATCGGCCGGGTCATGCCCGAGGCGCTCCTGCGCGGGCTCGTCGTCGCAGCCGGCGTCACTGCGGCCGTGCTCTTCTGGGTGCGCTGACCGCCGGCCACTCCGGGCGCGGTGACGCGAGTACGGTTCCGGAGATGAGCCAAGAACCCGCCGATGCCTCCGAGGACCGCGACGACGACGCCAACGTGGGCAGCCGCGCCGAGCTGCTGCCGGAGGAGCGGGCCGTCGACAGCGACGACCCCGAGGAGCAGGCTCGCGTCATCCTCGCCGAGTCGCAGGAGCGCACCGAGCAGCCCGAGGCGACGCGGCGAGAGTCGACGCAGACCCCCGACTGACGCAACAGGCCCGTCGTCCGGGGCGTCGCGGCGAGGGTCGTGCGGGAGAGCTGGCGAGGGGACTTGAACCCCTAACCACCTGTTTACAAGACAGGTGCGCTACCGATTGCGCCACGCCAGCGCGCGTCGGCGAGCAGTGCGCCCCCGACGGCGACCCGAACTTTACCCGCCGCGAGCCGGTGCCACGGTCCGGGACGATCGTCCCTGCCGAGCACGACCGGCCACCGACAGGGTGAGGGCATGACGCTGATGAGGCTCCTCGACCTCGAGGAGCAGCCGACCGTGACGGTGACCGGCAGACAGGGACTGGCGGAGGCCGACGTCCGGCCCGGCGTCATCCCGGCGTGCAGGGCCGTCGAGGCCCTGCACGCCGGGTCCCACGACACGCTCTCGCGCAGCCTCGGTGCCAACTCCGTCGCGGCGACGTGGCGCCCTCGCCTCCTCGTGCGGTGAGCTGACCGGGAAGGCGCAGCCGCGTCGTGGACGGGGGCGGCCGGCATACCCGCGTCGTCCCTAGAATCAAGCGGTGACGCGACCCCTCCGACGACAGATCCACGACATCGGTCGTCGTCGCGCGTGGGTCATCTGGGCCGTCGCGCTGTCGGTCTACGTCGTCGCCGTCTTCCACCGCACGTCGCTCGGTGTCGCCGGTCTCGTTGCGGCAGAACGCTTCCACATCACTGCGTCGCAGCTCGCGACGTTCACGGTGGTCCAGCTCGTCGTGTATGCCGGCATGCAGATCCCCGTGGGCGTGCTCCTGGACCGCTTCGGCTCGCGCCGGCTCCTGCTCGTCGGGCTCGCGCTCATCTCGGTCGGCCAGCTGTGGTTCGCGTTCGCCGGCAGCTTCGGGGTCGGGCTCGCCGCGCGCGTGCTGCTCGGCATGGGCGACGCAATGATCTTCACCAGCATGCTGCGCCTCGTCGCGCTCTGGTTCCGGGTCAAGCAGGCGCCGGTCATCACCCAGGTGAGCGGCATGGTCGGGCAGCTGGGTGCGGTCGCCGCCGCGACACCGCTCGCGGCCGCGCTGACCCGGTTCGGGTGGGAGCGGTCGTTCGGCATCTCGGCAGGCGTCGGCGCCCTGCTCTCGGTCGGGCTGTTCCTCGTCGTCAAGGACTCGCCCTACACGGGGATGGCCGTCGAGAAGATCAAGGTGCGCGCGCTCGCCCGCACGCTCGCAGAGGTGTGGGGCAACCCCGGGACGCGGCTCGGGATGTGGATCCACTTCACCGGCCAGTTCGGCGCCACGGTCTTCACGATGCTCTGGGGCTACCCGTTCCTCGTGCAGGGGCAGGGGCTCAGCGCCTCGACCGCCGGCGCCCTGCTCATCACGCTCACCCTGTCGGCGATGGTGGCCGGGCCGGTCGTCGGGCACCTCACCGGACGGCTGCCCTACCGGCGCTCGCAGATCGTGCTCACCATCGTCGCGGCGATCGCGGCCACCTGGGCGCTCGTCCTGCTGTGGCCAGGTCGTGCGCCGCTGCCGCTCCTCGTCCTGCTCGTCTGCGTCACCGGCTGCGGTGGCCCGGGCTCGATGGTCGGCTTCGACCTCGCCCGCAGCTTCCACCCCTCCGACCGGCTCGGGCGCGCGAGCGGCGTCATCAACATCGGCGGCTTCTTCGCCTCGCTCGTGACGATGGCGCTCGTCGGCCTCATCCTCGACGCCCGTGCTCCGGAGGGGCCCGGCAGCTACACCCTCACCGACTTCAAGGTCGCGATGTCGGTGCAGTTCCTCCTGTGGGGCCTCGGCGCGTTCCAGATCTGGCGCTACCGCTACAAGGGGCTCGAGTTCGTCGACGAGCACCCGGGAGCGCTCGACGCCCTGCGCTCCGGCGAGACCCTGCTGCCGGGCATCTCGCGCGACCCCGACTGATCCCGCGGCGTTTGCCGGGCGGACGCGTGTCGGTCACCGGCCGGGCCGGTTGCGACACCTATAAAGAGGTGACCGGGCCGTGTATGAGACGGCCCGGTCTGACGTTCTCCGGGGGAGACGGGGCCGGGCGGCGGGGTCGAGACAGCAGGACACGCCGCAGCGCGGGTCTCCGCACGGCGTGTCGTGCTACCTCGACCGGACGAGGGCCGCGGGCGGGCCGTCAGCGCAGGACGTGCCGACTGATGACGAGCCGCTGGATCTGGTTGGTGCCCTCGAAGATCTGGGTCACCTTGGCCTCGCGGAACATCCGCTCGACCGGGAAGTCGGCGGTGTAGCCCGCCCCGCCGAGGACCTGGATGGCGTCGGTCGTCACCTTCATGGCGGCGTCGGTGGCGAGCAGCTTGGCGACCGCGGCCTCCTTCGAGAAGGGGCGGCCGGCGTCCTTGAGGCGCGCGGCATACAGGTAGGCCGCCCGGGCCCCGGAGACCGCAGCCTCCATGTCGGCGACGAGGAACGCGAGTCCCTGGTTCGACGCGATCGCGCGCCCGAACTGCTGCCGCTCCTTCGCGTAGGCGGCGGCGACGTCGAGCGCGGACTGCGCGAGTCCCGTTGCGGCGGATGCGATCCCGAGCCGTCCGGCGTCGAGAGCGGACAGCGCGATGGCCATGCCCTGCCCCTCGTCGCCGATGCGGTTGGCGCCGTCGACGGGCACGCCGTCGAAGATCACCTCGCGCACCGTGTCGCAGTGCAGCCCCATCTTCTTCTCCGGCGCACCGAACGTCATCGCGTCCGAACCCGCCGGGACGATGAAGCACGAGATGCCGCGCCCTGCGTCGTCCGAGGTGCGTGCGAACGTCGTGTAGTAGTCGGCGTGGCCCGCGTGGCTGATCCAGGCCTTGCGGCCCTTGATCGCGTATGCCGTCCCGTCACCATCGCGGTTCGCGCGCGTCGTCATCGAGCCGACGTCGGACCCGGCCAGGGGTTCGGACAGGCAGTAGGCGCCGAGCTGGTCGCCGGAGAGCATCCCGGGCAGCAGCGCCGCGCGCTGCTCGTCGGTCCCGAAGGTCGTCACGGGGTAGGCCGTGAGCGAGTGCACGGACACCCCGACCGCCACGCTCATCCACGCCGAGGCGATCTCCTCGACGACCTGGAGGTAGACCTCGTAGGGCTGGCCTCCGCCACCGAACTCCTCGGGGTGGGGGAGCGACAGCAGTCCCGCCTGCCCGAGCGTGCGGAACACCTCGGTCGGGAACGACTCGCCCTCGGCCGCGGCCCTTTCGGCGTCGTCGACGCGCGGGCGCAGCTCCTTGGAGCAGATCTCGCGGGTCAGGGCGATGAGGTCGTCACCGTCGGAGGTGGGCATGAGGCGGGTCACCGGCATACCCGCGACTGTAACGCCAGCCGCAGCGGGTCCGGACGGGCCTCAGGGCCCGTCGACGAAGGGACGCATCGGCGAGAGCTCGGGTCGCTTGGGGTCGAGGTGGTCCCCGCTGGACTGGCCCTTCATCCGGCGCTGCACCCACGGCGCGAGGTGCTCGCGCGCCCACGCCGCGTGGGCCGCGAGCTCTTGGCGGCGGGTCGTCGCGTCGCCGGCGGGCAGCGGTGTGCGCCAGTCGTCCTCGTCGGTCGCGTGACCGAGCGAGGCCAGCGCGGCGAGGGCGACCCGACGGTGGCCCTCGGTGGTGAGGTGGATGCGGTCGTCCGCCCACAGCCGCCAGTCGCGCAGCGCGGGCATGCCCCAGAGGTTGAGGACGTAGCAGCCGTGGCGCTGGGCCAGCGTGAAGATGTTGGCGGCATGGACGGCGTGACGCCCGCGCAGCGGCTTGAGCAGGCCGGCCTCCTGCGGGTCGACAGGCGTGGCGAGCAGGACGTCGGAACCGTTCTGCCGCAACCGGACCACCGCCGCCTCGAGCGTCTCCATGAGCTGGTTGGTGTCGGCGTTGGGTCGCAGGAGGTCGTTGCCACCACCGACGAGCGAGACGAGGTCGGGCGACATCTCCATCGCCCGGTCGAGCTGCGGTCCGACGACGTCGTCGAGCAGCCGCCCGCGGACGGCGAGGTTGGCGTACGCGAAGGGCAGGTGCTCGACCTCGGCGAGGTCGTGCAGCGACTCGGCGAGCCGGTCGGCCCAGCCGATGTAGGCGTTGGCGTTCTCGGGGTCCGGGTCGGACATGCCCTCGGTGAACGAGTCGCCGATGGCGACGTAGCTGCTCCAGACGCGGTTGGCCCTGGGTGGGACGGGGTTCACGGCAGACTCCAGTCGAGCGGTGTGGCGCCCTGCTGTTCGAGCAGGGTGTTGACGCGGCTGAACGGTCGCGACCCAAAGAACCCGGAGTGCGCCGACAGCGGAGAGGGATGGGGGCTCTCGACACACGGTATGCCGTCGAGCCGGCTCCGCAGCGATCGTGCGTCCCTGCCCCAGAGGAGGGCGACGAGCGGGCCGCCGCGGGCGACGAGCGCGTCGATCGCGCAGTCGGTGACCTGCTCCCAGCCCTTGCCGCGGTGGCTCGCCGAGGCGCCGGGCCGGACGGTGAGGACCCGGTTGAGGAGCAGCACCCCGCGCTCGGCCCACGGGGTGAGGTCACCGGAGGTCGGCGCGGGGACACCGAGGTCGCTCTGGAGCTCGGTGTAGATGTTGGCCAGGCTGCGCGGGACCGGCCGGACGTCGGGCGCGACGGCGAAGCTCAGGCCGATGGGGTGGCCGGGCGTCGGGTAGGGGTCCTGCCCGACGACGAGCACCCGGACGTCGGCGAGGGGCTGCTCGAAGGCACGCAGGACGTGGGCCCCTGCCGGCAGGTAGCCGTGCCCGGCGGCGACCTCGGCCCGGAGGTACTCCCCGAGCTCGGTGAGGGTCGGCTCGACGGGCGCGAGCACCTGTGCCCACGACGGGTGCACGAGCTCGGCGAGGGGGCGGGTGGTCATCACCTCAACCTAGCTCGCAGTCCAAGACCCTTGACAACATACAACCGTTCGGTTGTATGTTGTCGTCATGACCACGACCGAGGAGCAGGAGGACAGGGCCGACGCCCTGTTCCACGCTCTCGCCGACAGGACCCGGCGCGACATCCTGCGTCGCGTCCTCGCGGGCGAGCACTCGGTCTCGACCCTGGCCCGCGGCTACGACATGAGCTTCGCGGCCGTGCAGAAGCACGTCGCGGTGCTCGAGCGGGCCGGTCTGGTGAGCAAGCGCCGTAGCGGGCGCGAGGCGCTCGCCAGCGGGGAGGTCGAGGCCCTGCGCTCGGTCGCCTCGATGCTCACCGAGCTCGAGTCGGTGTGGCGCGGGCGCATCGCGCGGATCGACGACCTGCTCGCCGGCCTCGCCGACGCCACGAACGACGCGCACCACACGATCGACACGACCGACACGCACCACCCCACCCAGGAGAAGGAGTAGTTCCCATGCCCGTCACCGACATCACGACCAACAGCGACGACCGCTCGATCGTCGTCACGTGCGACTTCCCGGCGCCCGTGAGCCGCATCTGGGAGTTCTGGACCGACCCGCGCCAGCTCGAGCGCTGGTTCGGTCCGCCCGGCTACCCGCTCACCGTCACCGATCACGACCTGCGCCCCGGCGGCCGCGTCACCTACTACATGACCTCGCCGGAGGGCCAGAAGTTCGGCGGCTACTGGGACGTGCGCTCGGTCGAGCCCACGAGCCGGCTCGCCTACGTCGACGGCTTCGCCGACGCCGAGGGCAACCCCGCCGAGGACATGCCGCTGGGTGACACGGTCGTCGACTTCAGCGAGCACGAGGGCGGCACCCGGGTGTCCTCGACCACGGTCTACGGCTCGGCGCAGGACCTGCAGAAGGTGCTCGACATGGGGATGGCCGAGGGGCTGACCCAGGCCGTCGGCCAGCTCGACGAGGCACTCGTGGCCGACGCCGCCTGATCCCCTCGCCCCGGGTCGGGGATGATGGCGCGCGTGACCTCACCGCGCTGGCAGACGATCTTCTTCGACCTCGACGGCACCCTCGCCAACACCATCCCGCTCATCGTGGCGAGCTATCAGCACGCCTTCCGCGAGGTGCGCGGGGAGGAGATCGACGAGGTCCGGGCCAGGTCCTGGATCGGCCGCCCGCTGCTCGCCGCCCTCCTCGAGGAGGACCCCGAGCGCGGTCACGACCTGGACCGGACCTACCGCGAGTGGAACCTCGCCAACACCGAGCGCCTCATCCAGCGGTATGCCGGCGTGCCCGAGATGCTCGAGAGCCTCACCTCGGCGGGGGCGAGGGTCCACGTCGTCACGAGCAAGCGCCGCGAGACGGCCCGACTGGCCCTGGCCGGTGTCGGGATCGACCACCTCATCGAGGTCGTGGGGGCGCTCGAGGACACGACGCGGCACAAGCCCGACGCCGAGCCGCTGCTCGCCGCCTCGCGCGCCGTCGGCATCGACCCCACCACGGCGGTCTACGTCGGTGACGCCACCGTCGACATCCTCGCCGCCCGCGCCGCCGGCATGCCGGGCGTCGCCGTGACGTGGGGCGCCGGTGAGCGCGAGGCCCTCGAGGCGACCCGCCCGGAGATGGTCGTCGACACCGTCGACGAGCTCACGGCATACCTGCTCGACGGGGCACGTGTGACTCGTGAGACGCGTGAGTAGCCCACCCCGAGATCTGTCCAGCGGACACGCCGACCCTAATGACAGCCGTGTCATTCGACCGATAGGGTGGCAGTCGCAGCCGCCGCATCATGAAGGGTCGAACCGTGAACGCCGTGCACGAAGAGCAGTCCGCAACGCCCGAGGTCGACGGGCTGACCGATCGTGACCGCCGGATCATCGACTTCGAGCGGCAGTGGTGGAAGTACGCCGGGTCCAAGGAGTCGGCGATCAAAGAGCTCTTCGACATGAGCCCCACGCGCTACTACCAGGTGCTCAACGCCCTCATCGACAGCCCGGTCGCGCTCGCCCACGACCCGATGCTCGTCAAGCGCCTGCGCCGCCAGCGCGCCACCCGCCAGCGCGCGCGCTCGGCCCGCCGCCTCGGTCTCCAGCCGCAGGGCTGACCCGTGAGCGAGCTCGACTGGAGCACGCCCGAGGGCCTCGCGGCCATCAAGGACCACCTCGCCGCACAGGTCGAGGGCTGGCGCCCTCCCGTCGCGCATGCTGTTGGGCTGAGCTCTGCGTCGAGCTCGGCCGAGTGGGGCTTCGCCCACGTGAACGTCCCCGGCGGCCGGCACGAGCTTCCCGCGGTCGTGCTCGCGACCATCCTGGGTCACGACGGGTCCACTGCGACCCTCGACCTCACCACCGCCCAGCTGGCCGCCGCCGTCGAGTCGCTCGCACCCGCCGAGGCCTGCACGTCGCTCGACCACCCCAACCTCGCCGCGTGGCGCGAGGTGCTCGCCGACGCCGGGTCAAACCCGGCCCGCTCGCTCGTCGCGGTGTTCGTCGCCGACCTCGACGACCCGGTGGCCTCGCAGGCCGACGGGGCCATGCGCGCCACCTTCGAGGGTCACGCCCCGACCCTCTGAGCCGCCCTGCGGGAGGTGACGGGTCCGCGAGGCAGGCGGACGGCACACCGAGTCGTTTGCACTCTCCACCCGCGAGTGCCAATAATGGGTTAGCACTCTCGGCATGAGAGTGACAGAACCTGGCCAGTCCGGTGAGGGTCGGCACGTGCGCAGACATGAGGTGCGCGGGCTCGGCTCGTCCGTCGCGGGCACCACCTGGCCGACACCTTCGTCGTGTGGGAGGAACCACTCGAATGGCCAAGATCATCGCTTTTGATGAAGAGGCTCGCCGCGGTCTCGAGCGAGGAATGAACATCCTCGCCGACGCCGTCAAGGTCACCCTGGGCCCCAAGGGCCGCAACGTCGTGCTGGAGAAGAAGTGGGGAGCCCCCACGATCACCAACGACGGTGTGTCCATCGCCAAGGAGATCGAGCTCGACGACCCCTACGAGAAGATCGGCGCCGAGCTGGTCAAGGAGGTCGCCAAGAAGACCGACGACGTCGCCGGTGACGGCACGACGACGGCGACCGTCCTCGCCCAGGCACTCGTCAAGGAGGGCCTGCGCAACGTTGCCGCCGGTGCCAACCCGATGGCGCTCAAGCGCGGCATCGAGAAGGCCGTCGCGGCCGTCTCGGACGAGCTGCTCGCCAACGCCAAGGACGTCGAGACCAAGGAGCAGATCGCTGCCACGGCCTCGATCTCCGCTGCTGACCCCCAGATCGGCGAGATGATCGCCGAGGCCATGGACAAGGTCGGCAAGGAAGGCGTCATCACCGTCGAGGAGAGCAACACCTTCGGCCTCGAGCTCGAGCTCACCGAGGGCATGCGCTTCGACAAGGGCTACATCAGCCACTACTTCGTCACCGACGCCGAGCGCATGGAGACCGTCCTCGACGACCCCTACGTGCTCGTCGTCAACTCCAAGATCGGCTCGATCAAGGACCTGCTGCCCCTCCTCGAGAAGGTCATGCAGTCCGGCAAGCCGCTGCTCATCATCGCCGAGGACGTCGAGGGCGAGGCCCTGTCGACGCTCGTCGTCAACAAGATCCGTGGCACGTTCAAGTCGGTCGCCGTCAAGGCTCCCGGCTTCGGCGACCGCCGCAAGGCCATGCTGGCCGACATCGCCATCCTCACCGGTGGCCAGGTCATCTCCGAGGAGGTCGGGCTCAAGCTCGACACCGCCG
Organism: Knoellia locipacati; assembly: GCF_007992835.1. Classification (GTDB taxonomy): domain Bacteria; phylum Actinomycetota; class Actinomycetes; order Actinomycetales; family Dermatophilaceae; genus Knoellia; species Knoellia locipacati. Next base: position 430,802 of record NZ_BKBA01000003.1, on the reverse strand, counting down.
AGCTCGACCTGCTCGGCAAGGCCCGCAAGGTCGTCGTCACCAAGGACGAGACGACCATCGTCGAGGGCTCGGGCGACGCCGACCAGATCCAGGGTCGCGTCAACCAGATCCGCGCCGAGATCGAGAAGTCGGACTCCGACTACGACCGCGAGAAGCTCCAGGAGCGCCTCGCCAAGCTCGCCGGCGGCGTCGCCGTCATCAAGGCGGGCGCGGCCACCGAGGTCGAGCTCAAGGAGCGCAAGCACCGCATCGAGGACGCCGTGCGCAACGCCAAGGCTGCCGTCGAGGAGGGGATCGTCGCCGGTGGTGGCGTCGCCCTGCTCCAGGCCGGCAAGGCTGCCTTCGAGAAGCTCCAGCTCGAGGGTGACGAGGCGACCGGCGCCAACATCGTCCGCGTCGCGATCAGCGCCCCGCTCAAGCAGATCGCCATCAACGGCGGTCTCGAGGGTGGCGTCGTGACCGAGAAGGTGTCGAACCTCGAGTCCGGATGGGGCCTCAACGCCGCCACCGGCGAGTACGTCGACCTCATCAAGGCCGGCATCATCGACCCGGCCAAGGTGACGCGCTCCGCGCTGCAGAACGCCGCGTCGATCGCCGCGCTGTTCCTCACGACCGAGGCCGTCATCGCCGACAAGCCCGAGAAGTCGGCCCCGGCCATGCCGGGCGGCGACGAGATGGGTGGCATGGGCTTCTGATCTCCTGATCAGGACTCACCGGCACACGCCGGCACGAGGGCGGTCTCCCCACGGGGAGGCCGCCCTCTCGCGTCCCCTGTCCTGTCAGGGTTCTCTCAGGGTCGCCTCGGGGAGGAACCCCCTGCCGGTATGCCGGCCACGGTCCTACCGTTGACCGCATGACCACTGACCTCGCCCAGGAGCGCCGCGACACGACGGCAACGCCCAAGGTGGCTGCCCGCGTCACCGACCTCGTCAAGACCTACGGGTCCGGCGACACCGCCGTCACCGCGCTCAAGGGCGTCAGCCTCGACATCGCCGCCGGTGAGTTCACCGCCATCATGGGACCGTCGGGCTCGGGCAAGTCCACGCTCATGCACTGCGCGGCCGGGCTCGACTCGGTGACGCAGGGTTCGGTACGCCTGGGTGACACCGAGCTCACCACGCTCAAGGAGAAGGACCTCACCAAGGTCCGGCGCGACCACATCGGCTTCGTGTTCCAGTCCTTCAACCTCATCCCGACGCTCAACGCGGCCGAGAACATCCTGCTCCCGCTCTCGATCGCAGGCCGCAAGCCCGACCCGCAGTGGTACGACCACGTCATCGCCACCGTCGGCCTCGGCGACCGCCTCGGCCACCGGCCCGGCGAGCTCTCCGGCGGCCAGCAGCAGCGCGTGGCCTGCGCCCGCGCACTCGTGAGCCGGCCCGAGATCATCTTCGCCGACGAGCCGACCGGCAACCTCGACTCGACGTCGGGCGCCGAGGTCCTCGGCTTCCTGCGCCGGTCGGTCGACGACTTCGGCCAGACCATCGTCATGGTGACGCACGACCCGGGTGCTGCCAGCTGGACGGACCGCGTGGTCTTCCTCGCCGACGGCCGGATCGTCACCGAGCTGCGCGAGCCCACGCCCGAGCGGATCCTCGAGACGATGAAGAGCCTCGACGCGAAGGTGCAGGGCTGACCCATGCTGCGTGCCAGCTGGAAGAGCCTCATGGCCCGCAAGCTGCGGCTGTTCATGAGCGCCTTCGCGATCATCCTCGGAGTGGCGTTCGTCGCCGGTTCCTTCGTCTTCACCGACACCCTGGGTCGCAGCTTCGACTCGATCATGAACAGCACCGTCGGCGACGTCGTCGTGCGGCCCGTCTCGGGTGAGGTCGACCTCGAGTCGCAGCCCTCGTCGGCCACCGTGCCGGGCTCCCTCGTCAAGGAGCTCGCCTCCACGCCGGGCGCTGCCCGCGCCGACGGCAACATCACCAACTTCGGCACCTTCGTCGTCGGCAAGAACGGCAAGCTCATCGGCGGCTTCGGCCCGCCCGGGATCGGCGCCAACTACACCGAAGGGCCCGCGGCCAAGGGGCTGCAGCCGCTGAGCATCGACGTGGGTCGCTGGCCCACGGCCGCGGGCGAGGTCGTGCTCGACGAGAAGACCGCCGACAAGGCCGGCTACCTCGTCGGCGAGAAGGTCAACCTCGTGAGCTCGGGCACGCAGCCGCGCATCACCGCCAGGCTCGTCGGGATCGCGACGATGGAGGGCGGCACGGCCGGTGCCAGCCTGGCGATCTTCGACACCGCCGAGGCGCGCACGCTCTTCATGGACGGCAAGGACGTCTACACCGACATCTGGGTCACCGCGGCCGACGGCACGAGCCAGCAGGAGCTGCGCGACGCGGTGGCCGCCAGGCTCCCGGCCGGGGTCGAGGCCGTCACGGGTGACTCCGCGGCCAAGGCCGCAGCCTCGGACATCCAGGAGGCGCTCGGGTTCATCACGACGTTCCTGCTGATCTTCGCCGGAGTGGCGCTCGTCGTCGGGTCCTTCCTCATCGTCAACACGTTCAGCATCCTCGTGGCCCAGCGCTCCCGTGAGCTCGCGCTCTTCCGGGCCCTCGGCTCGACCCGGCGCCAGGTGGCGCGGTCGGTGCTCTTCGAGGCCAGCGTCATCGGGCTCGTCGGGTCGGTCATCGGCCTCGGTCTCGGCGTCGTCATCGCCATCGGCATCCGGACGCTGTTCGGCCAGTTCGGTCTCGACCTCAGCGGCCAGTCGCTCATCATCTCGCCGCGCACCGTCATCGTCTCGCTCGTCGTCGGCCTCGTCGTCACGCTCGTGGCGGCCTACCTGCCCGCCCGCAAGGCCGGCAAGGTGCCGCCCGTGGCGGCCATGCGTGACGACGCCGTCCTCGCCGAGAGCGGCATGCGCGGGCGGACCATCGTCGGCACGGGCCTCACCGTCGCCGGTGTCGGCCTCCTCGGGGCCGGCCTGTTCGCCGACGTCCCCAAGCCGACCTACTGGGTGGGCGGCGGCATCCTCGGGATCGTCCTGGGTGTGGCCCTCATCAGCCCGATCGTCGGGCGCCCCGTCATCGCCGCTATCGGCTGGCTCTACCGACGGACGTTCGGCGCCGTCGGCCTCATGGCCCAGCAGAACGCCCAGCGCAACCCGCGCCGGACCGGCGCCACCGCGTCCGCGCTCATGATCGGCGTGACCCTCGTGTCGATGATGGCGGTGTTCGGCGCCAGCGCGAAGGCGAGCATCGACAAGGCGGTCGAGAAGGAGTTCGTCGCCGACTACGTCGTCTCCAGCGTCGTCGGCACGCCGTTCTCCACCGAGGTGACCAAGGAGCTCGCGGCCGTCCCCGGCGTCAAGGAGGTCGCGGCGTTCCGCTGGGACGCCGTCAAGTCCTCGGCCAAGGGCGAGAACAGGGGCGTCATCGGGATCGACCCGAGCCACGTCGGTGTCCTGGGCCCGACCCCGATGGTCACCGGCCGCCTCGCCGACCTCACGGCGACGTCCGTGTCGATCTCGCAGGAGCGCGCCACGACGGACAGGCTCGAGGTGGGTTCGCGGATCGACCTCACCCGCGGTGGGACGACCAAGCCGTTCACGGTCGCCGCCATCCACGGCGAGTCGGCCCTGCTGTCGGCCGACTACCTCCTCAGCCTCCCGGCGCTGGAGTCGCTGGACGGCCCGAAGACCGACTCGTTCGTGTTCGTCTCCCGTGAACCGGGCACCGTGCCGGCTCAGGTGGGGCGCGACCTCGACAAGGCTCTGGCCGACCTGCCGGTCGTCACCGTCAAGGACCAGGGCGAGTTCGCCGACGAGCAGCGGGCCCAGGTCAACCAGATGCTCTATCTCATCTACGCGCTGCTCGGGCTGGCGGTCATCATCGCCATCCTCGGGATCATCAACACCCTCGCGCTGTCGGTGATCGAGCGGACCCGCGAGATCGGCCTGCTCCGGGCCGTGGGCCTCAGTCGGCGCCAGCTCAAGCGGATGCTGCGCCTGGAGTCGATCGTCATCGCCCTGCTCGGCGCCACGCTCGGGATCGGGCTGGGAGTGGCCTTCGGCGTCGCGCTGCAGCGTTCGCTCGCGGACGACGGCATCGACGTGCTCGCCGTGCCGTGGCCGCAGCTGGTGCTCTTCGTGGCCCTGTCAGGCCTCGTCGGGATCCTCGCGGCATGGTGGCCCGGGTGGCGGGCCTCGAAGCTCGACATCCTCAGGGCGGTCACCACCGAGTGACCCGGGGTGACCGGACCGGTGGCGGGTGCGACCTCAGGGGTTGTCGCGCCCGCCACCGGCGTCGCGGGGGCTCCGTCAGGTGAACATGCGCATGTTCTGGGCCTCGGTCTCGGCGTACTGCGCGCCCGCGGTGGCCAGCACCCGCCCGATCGAGTCGAGCGAGGTCTGGACCTGGCGCTGGGTGCCCTGCCACTGGGTGACGACGCCGTGGAACTGGGTGGCGGCCCCGCCCTTCCACGCGTCCTGGAGGGCGGTGAGCCGGGCGAGCATCTGGGCGACCTGGGCCTCGATCTCGCCGGAGATGCGCGCGATGTCGCCGGACGCCGCCTGGATGCGGTCGGTGTCGACCTGGAACTGCGTTGCCATGTCTGGTCCCCTCTGTCGGACCCGCACCGGCTGGTGCGGTCTGTGGCTTCGACCGTAGGGAGTTCGGCGTGATCGGCCGTGGAGTTGTCCACAGGCCCGGGGCCGCGAGCGGCATACGATCGCGGGGTGCTGCTCATCGACCCTCCCGCCTGGCCGGCCCACGGCCGGCTCTGGTCGCACCTCGTGAGCGACACCTCGTTCGACGAGCTGCACGCCTTCGCCGAGCGGGCCGGCATACCCCGTCGCGGGTTCGAGGGTGACCACTACGACGTCCCGGAGGAGCGCTACGACGCTGTCGTGGCCGCGGGAGCCGTGCCGACCGCTGGGCGTGAGCTGCTGAAGCGCCTGCAGCACAGCGGACTTCGCATCCCCAAGCGCAAGCACGAACGCGTCGTCATGAGCACGCCCGATGCTCCGTGGCTGCCGACCGGCGGGCGGGCGGACGTCATCGCCTCACGCCAGGACGACCCGCCACCCAACACCGTCGTCGTGCGCGCCGTGGTCCGTGAGCGACGAAGCCTGCTCCTCGGCGACCGCGCGGACGGAGGGGGACTGGACCTCCCGAGCCGTGAGGTGGCGGTGGGCGAGACGGCCCGTGAGGCCCTGCACCTGCTCTGCGAGGACCTCGGGACCCGGGCGGTGGGCGCCCAGCTGCTCGGCTACGTGCGCAACGTCGTGCGCGCCCCCGATGCGGGCTACCCGTGGCCGGTGCCGTTCGCGTGCTTCGCGCTCTTCACCGTGCCGGTCACCGACGTCGTCGTCGGGACGTGGTTCGCGCCGGAGGCGCAGCAGGCCGAGCTGGGGGAGCGCCACTGGTGGCCGCTCGTCGCTCCCGGCGCCGACGCGGTCGTGGGGCACTGACACTCCTGAGCCGACTGCGGGGCCTCAGCTCCGTCGCGCGAGGCGGTCGAGCTCGCGCCCGAGGTTGTCGCGGGCGCTCGCCTCCCACCGGCGCCGGGCGTGGTCGGTGCGATAGACCGACCCGCGCTCGAGGAAGGGTCGGAGGATGGCGCTGCGCCCCGTGGCGAAGGCGTCGTCCGGCACGGAGGCGTACTCCCGCCGGACGTCGTCGCAGTAGCCGTCGAAGCGCTCGGTCGGTGCGCCGAGGATCCAGAGGTCGGCGTCGTGGAACGCCGCCTGCGGCCCCGTCGTCTCGCTCACCTCGTGGGTCTGCGACGCCTCGACCAGCGAGCAGGTCAGGTCGACGACCCGACGGTCGACACCGCTGCCGGACAGGGCTGTTCGCGCCAGCTGCGAGCTGAGCCGTTCGTTGTCGGCAGGCGTCTCGACGTCGTAGACCGCGTCGTGGAACCACGCCGCGAGGACGGCGCCGGCCCAGTCCCGGTCGTTCTCGATGGCCGACGGCCGCAGCTCCGCGAGGGCACGCAGGACCTCGTCGAGATGCCGCAGGTCGTGGTAGCCGCGATGGGGCTGCGACCAGCGCCGCTCGAGGTCCTCACGGACGGAGAGGAGGCCGCGCACGTCACCCCTGACGACTCGCGCAGCCTCCTCCCACAGCTCGTCCCGCTTCATGCGGGCAGTCTGTCAGGCGGTCGCCTCCGGCAGCCGCGTCCGCTCCAGGGCCCTCGCGTATGCCGTCCCGCTGGCGAGGAGGAGCAGTCCCGTGACGATGAACGCCACGACCCGCCACAACCCGTCGAGGGTCGCGAGGTCGAAGAGGAAGAGCTTGGCGACACTCACCGCCGCCAGCCCGAGCCCGAGCCGCAGCGACAGGGCCCGGCGCGACTCGGCGCGCAGGCCGTGCAGCAGCAGCCACGCCGACGTCACCATCCACATCACCGTGGCGAGGGCGTGTCCGGCGAGGAAGCCCGCGGACGTGGCCCCGAGCGCCTCACCGAGGAGCAGGCCAACGGAGATGACGGCGACGGCGGACGTGGCGAGACCGGCGATGAGGGCGGCCACCCTCGTGAGACGACGGATGCGGGCCGGGATGCCCCGGACGACGTCGACACCCCAGGCGCCGAGCGCGGCGACCCCGCCGGCGAGGGCGCTGTCGAGCAGTGCCGTCGCGGCGTCGTGGTCCCGGGCCGACCAGAGGTCGACGTAGGCCGCGGGGTGCGTGAGGTAGGCGACCGAGGCCACCACGGTGGTCCCTGCCGCGACCCACAGCGTGACGCGAGAACGCGTCGTCACGGCGGCCGCGGCATACCCGAGGGCCGTGACGAGGATCCCGGAGACCACCCAGCGCTCGGGAGCGCCGCTCGTGACGGCGAGGAGGGCCGAGAGGCCGGAGATGGCACCGAAGGTCGTGGCCAGCGGCGTCGGAACGGGCCCGACCGGGCCGCGCGACGACACGGCGAGGGCCACGGCGAAGGCGACGGCGACGAGTGCGAAGCCGGTCGTGCGCAGGGTCTGGCCGTGGACACCGAAGGCGGTGAGGAGGGCGATCGTCGAGACGGCCACGATGGCGCTGCCGACGAGGTCGGTGCGGTCGTGGCGTGCGGCCGAGACGGCCCCCACGACGGCAAGCAGGGTGAGGGCGCCGGCCGCGACGATCGCGAGGCGCGACGGTGCGGAGTCGCCGGCGTCCACGGCGATCCCCGCCAGGATCAGGCTGGTCGCGGGCAGGGTGCGAGCGATGGCGAGCATCGGCCAGCCACGGTCACCCCGGACGAGCAGGGCGGCTGCCGACAGGACGACGACGAAGAGCGACACGTCGTCGCCGAACCCCTCGGTGACGACAGGGGCGAGCAGGCTCGCACCGAGGACGGTGACGACGGCGAGCAGCTGGCGGTCCCAACGACGAGCCAGCAGCAGCCCGCTCACCGCGACCACGGCCGCGATCGCCAGCCCGGCGACGCGGGGGACCCAGCCATAGACCGTGGTGACGGCGACGACGTCGAGGTAGCCCGCGGCATACCCGGTGGCCGCGATGGCGACGGGAGCGGCACTGGAGCGGCCCAGCCGGCTCTCACGACCACGGACCACGTGCGCGGCGGCGACGAGCCCGACGGCGAGGAGGACCCCCAGGGCGACCCTGAGCTCGGGCACGAACCAGCCCTGCTGCATCGCGAGGGCGAGCAGCAGCGCGACACCGATGAGCGTGACGACGGCGCCGGCCAGGGCGAGGACACGTGTCACGGCACCCTCGCGCTGCCACCACGACGGCACGGGAGCCGCGGCCGGCACCGGCGGGACGGGAGTCACGGGCGCGACCCGGCTGTCCGGAGCCGGTGCGGCCGCGGCGGGCGCGTGCGAAGGCCGGGGCGCCGTCGGGGCGGCGGCGGGCGCGTGCGCCGACCACGTGTCGGGCGAGGTCGCGGTCTGGACCTCGAGAGCCGCGCGCATGCGGGCGAGCCCGTTGCCCACGGCATACATCCGGTTCATCGCGTCGGCGAACTCGTTCTCGAGGCGCCGCACGTCCTGCAGCTGATCGGTCATGGGTACAGCGTGGAACAGTGAGTACCCCGACTCCATGAGTCGGGGTACTCACCGGTCCACCTCTCGAGGTGGTTCTTTGGTGCGGAGTCAGCTGGCCGGGGCCGCGGCGAGGGTCGCCGAGATCTCCTGGCTCTTGTTGTCGCGCAGGACCGTGAGCTTGACGGTGTCGCCGACGGAGTACTCGCGGATGTGGGCCACGAGCGACTCGGCCGAGTCGACCCGCTCGCCGTTGACGGCGGTGATGACGTCGCCCGACTTGAGGCCGGCCTTCTGCGCCGGGGTGTTCTCGGAGACGGTGCGCACCTGGGCGCCGGCGCGGGTGGCGTCGCCGTCGGATGCCGTGCCGTCGGTCGGCGCGACACCGAGGTAGGCGTGCTCGGCGGTGCCGTCGGCGATGAGCTGCTCGGCGATGGAGGCCGCCTCCTTGACCGGGATGGCGAAGCCGATGCCGATGTTCCCGCTCTGCGAGGAGCCGGAGGAGCCGAGCGAGGCGATCGAGGAGTTGATGCCGACGAGCTGGCCGTTGGCGTTGACGAGGGCGCCGCCGCTGTTGCCGGGGTTGATCGCGGCCGACGTCTGGATCGCGTTGGTCACGACGGGGTCGGCGTTCGACTGCTGCTGCTGGGGCTGGCCGAACGGGTTCTGCTGCTGCGGCTGCTCGTCCTGCGCCGCCTCGGTCGTCACGGGCCGGTTGAGCGCGCTGACGATGCCCGTCGTGACCGTGCCGGCGAGACCCAGCGGGTTGCCGACGGCCATGACCGGGTCGCCGACCTTGAGCGAGTCGGAGTCCCCGAGGGAGATCGGCTGGAGGTCCTTGGGCGCACCCTCGATGGTGACGACCGCGAGGTCGGTGGAGGGGTCGGTGCCCTGGATCCTGCCCTTGAACGTGCGACCGTCCGACAGCGTCACGGTGAGCTGCTTGGCGCCAGCGACGACGTGGTTGTTGGTGAGGACGTGGCCCGAGCCGTCGATGATGACGCCGGAGCCCTCGCCGCTGTCGGTCTTGATCGCGACGACGCTCGGCGACACGGCCGCGGCGGTGGCCGTCCAGTTGGGGGCCTGGGGGTTGCTCTGCGACACCGGAGCCGTCTGGGTGCCGCGACCCAGGCTGGAGGAGGACGACGCAGCGGAGGCGGTCTGCGTGTCCGGCGACCCCAGCTGGGTCGCGGCATAGGTGCCTCCCGACGCGAGTGCGGCGGTCAGCGCAGCCACCGCGAAGAGCTCGCCGACCCGGCGCCGCTGTCGCGGCTGGGGCTGGGGGCTCTGCGGCGCTGCCCCGGGGGCCGGCGGAGGGGGAAAGACCGGTCCTGCGGGTTCGTGGGCGCCGTACCAGGTGGTCGGCGCGGGCTGGCCGTGCTGCGACGAGGAGTACGCCCCGGTGGGGTGCTCGCGCGTGGCCTGCTGCGGAAGCGTCTGCGTGGTCGCACTGCCGTATCCGGGGTGCGGGGGGATGGGGGCGGAGGTCGAGGCGGGGGCCTCGGGAGCCTTCGGAGCCTCGGGGTTCGTGCCGGTCTGCTGTCCGGTCGGTCCGGGCTGCTGGTCGCTCATTGCGTCTCCTTCGTCGGGCTGGCACTGCTCACTCAAGTGGCCCGACCTCAAGGGGCGCTGGGCCGGGCCTGTGAGGCGCCTGTGGGTATCCGCACGACGAACGTCGCGCCCCCGCCGGTGGTCTCCTGCACGCCCACGCGGCCACGGTGCGCGGCGACGATGGCGGCGACGATGGCGAGCCCGAGGCCGTTGCCGCCCCCGGCCGTGCGTCCCCGCGAGGGGTCCGCACGGTAGAAGCGCTCGAACACGCGATGCGCTGTGCCAGAAGGGATTCCGTCTCCGTGGTCGCGGACCTCGAGCACTCCGTCGGATCCGTCGACGCCCACCGCCAGCTCGATCGGCGTGCCCGCCGGGGTGTGCCGGACGGCGTTGGCGACGAGGTTGGTGACGACCTGCCGGAGCCGCGACTCGGAGCCCCAGACCACGGTCGCGTCGACCGGTCCGGTGAGGCCGGTGAGCGAGATGCGACGCTCGGGCTCGCGGGCCCGGGCGTCGGCGGTCGCGTCGGCGGCGAGGACGGTGAGGTCGACCTGGGCCATCGCCGTGGTGGGCTCCTCGTCGAGCCGGGCCAGGGTGAGCAGGTCTTCGACGAGACCGCTCATGCGACCCGACTCGGACTCGATGCGCTCCATCGCGGCGCGGGTGTCCTCCGGCTTCGACAGGGCGCCCTGACGGTGGAGCTCGGCGTAGCCGCGGACGGTGGCCAAGGGGGTGCGCAGCTCGTGGCTCGCGTCGGCCACGAACTGGCGCATGCGGTCCTCGGAGGCCTCGCGCACGGCGAACGACGACTCGATCTGGGCGAGCATGGCGTTGAGACTGCGTGAGAGCGAGGTGACCTCGTCATCGGCTGCCCGCACCGGGATGCGTCGGGTGAGGTCGCCACCGGCGATGGCGGCCGCGGTGTCCTCGATCTGGGTGAGCGGGCGGAAGGCGCGGCGGACGGCGAACCACCCGAGCAGCGCCGAGGCGGCGAGCACGACGGCGCTCAGGGCGCCGGTGGTCACGAGGAGTCGCGCCACGGTCTGCTTGACCGAGCGCAGCGGGACGCCGACGGCGAACGTCGCCTCGTTCTTGCCGACGGTGCCGGCGATGAACCGCCAGTCCATCTCGCCGTCGACCGACTGCACGGTGAACGGCTTGCCGTTGCGCACCCGCGCGTCGGTGAGAGCGAGCCGCGGGACCTCGGGGTGCATCCGCTCGGTGGTCGGGTTGACGCTCATCGTCTCGCCGTCCACGGGGAAGAGGACGAACGCGTAGTTGGTGGGGGTGGTGTCCTCGTCGCCCTTGGTGAGATCCGTCAACGCCTGTGTCGCAACGGGTTTGGCGACACCCTTGAGCTCCGTGTCGACCCGCCCCAGGAGGTCGCGCTGCATGAGGTAGGCCGTCGCGAGGTTCGACACGAGCAGCGCCGCCGCGAGCACGATGAGGACGATGGCCACGAGGCGCACGCGCAGTGGCATCGCCTCGAGCCGCCTCACCACGGCCTGGGACGGGACGGTCGTCGACATCAGGTCTGCGGCGGCAGGCGCAGCACGTAGCCCACACCACGCTTGGTGTGGATGAGGGAGGGCAGTCCCTCCGTGTCGATCTTGCGCCGCAGGTACGAGATGTAGGACTCGACGATGCCGCTCTCGCCGCGGAAGTCGTACTCCCACACGTGGTCGAGGATCTGCGCCTTGGACAGCACCCGGTTGGGGTTGAGCATGAGGTAGCGCAGCAGCTTGAACTCGGTCGGGCTCGTCTCGATGACCCGACCGGCGCGGCGCACCTCGTGGCTGTCCTCGTCGAGCTCGAGGTCCTCGAACCGCAGGGCCGCGCTGTCGTCGACCTCGCCGCGGGTGCGGCGCAGGACCGCACGGATGCGCGCGACGACCTCCTCGAGGCTGAACGGCTTGGTGACGTAGTCGTCGCCGCCCACGGTGAGGCCCTTGATCTTGTCGTCGACGGAGTCGCGCGCCGTGACGAAGACGATCGGCACGTGTCGACCGGACTCGCGCAGCTTGCGGGTCACGGCGAACCCGTCCATGTCGGGCAGCATGACGTCGAGGACGCAGAGGTCGGGGTGCCGGTCCTCGGCGAGCTTGACGGCCTCACCACCGGTGGCGGCCGTGACGACCTCGAAGCCGGCGAACCTCAGGGAGGTCGCGAGCAGCTCGCGGATGTTGGGCTCGTCCTCGACGACGAGGAGCGTGGCCTCGGGGGTTGCTGGGTTGGCGCTCACCCGTCCAGTGTCCCGCTCCTGTCTGGGAGTTGGCTGGATGTATGCCGTGTCCTCGCCCTGCGTGCCTGTGGCTAGCGCGACTGCAGCGCGTCGAGGGCGACGGCCATGGCGGCACCGATGCGCCAGTCGAGCGCGTGGCCGTCGACGGGCGGCAGCTCGACCTCGTAGACGTCGCGCAGCGCCGGCTTCTTCGTGCTGCTCAGGACGACCTGGCCGTCGGGCATCGTGAAGTCGAAGTGAAAGAGGAACGGCACGGGGATGTCGCCGATGACCGGGATGAAGTCCCAGATGCGGCGCACGACGGCGATGGTGTGGTTGCGCTCCTGACCCAGCGAGGTCCGGCCGGCGCCGTCGGTGAGGTGCCAGGTCGAGCGGAGCAGCGACTTGCCGAAGTCCTTGCGGAACTGCCCGATCGGCGCTCCCGCAGCGTCGGTCACGTCGTAGGTCGCGCCGAGGTCCATCCGGGTGCGCGCCTTGAACCCGAAGACCGGCTGGCTCTTGCCCGCGTCGGAGAAGAACGTCACCTGCTCCTTGAACGCCATCCGCTTCTGCTCGGCGAAGGCCCAGAGACCGACCTCGGTGCCGTCGGGACCCACGCCGTGGATCTCGTAGCGGTTGACCATGAGGGTGAGCTTCTGGCGGACCCGGAAGCGGGTCGGCTGGGCGGTGGGCTCGGTCGGGGTGCCCTGCGGCGGCTGCGTCATGGGCGCCACTCTCACACACGTCGCACGCAAGAGCCGGTATGCCGTCCGCTCGCCTGCCGTCAGTCGAGGTCGGTGGCGTCGATGATGCGGTAGGCGTAGCCCTGCTCGGCGAGGAAGCGCTGGCGGTGGGCGGCGAAGTCGGCGTCGACGGTGTCGCGCGCCACGACGGTGTAGAAGTGCGCGGTCCGGCCGTCGCCCTTGGGTCGCAGCACCCGTCCGAGACGCTGGGCCTCCTCCTGGCGCGAGCCGAAGGTGCCCGACACCTGGATGGCCACGCTGGCCTCGGGGAGGTCGATCGAGAAGTTCGCGACCTTCGAGACGACGAGCAGGCTGATCGCGCCGGTCCGGAACGCGTCGTAGAGGCGCTGCCGCTCGGTCACCGTCGTCTCGCCAGTGATGACGTCCGCCCCGAGCCGCTGGGCGAGCTCGTCGAGCTGGTCGAGGTACTGGCCGATGACGAGCGTCGGCTCGCCGCGGTGGCGGGCGACGAGCTTCTCGACGACCGGGAGCTTGGAGTCCGAGCAGGAGGCGAGGCGGTACCGGTCCTCGGGCTCCGCGACGGCATACGCCATGCGTTGTCCGTCGGGAAGCGAGACCCGGACCTCGACGCAGTCGGCCGGTGCGATGTAGCCCTGCGCCTCGATGTCCTTCCACGGCGCGTCGAACCGCTTGGGCCCGATGAGCGAGAACACGTCGGACTCGAGGCCGTCCTCGCGCACGAGGGTGGCGGTGAGGCCGAGCCGACGACGGGCCTGGAGGTCGGCCGTCATCCGGAAGATGGGCGCCGGCAGCAGGTGCACCTCGTCGTAGACCACGAGCCCCCAGTCGCGGGCGTCGAGCAGGTCGAGGTGCGTGTAGACGCCCTTGCGACGCGTCGTGAGCACCTGGTAGGTCGCGATGGTGACCGGGCGGATCTCCTTGCGCGCGCCGGAGTACTCGCCGATCTCGTCCTCGGTGAGGCTGGTCCGGCGGAGCAGTTCGTCCTTCCACTGCCGTGCGGACACGGTGTTGGTGACGAGGATGAGCGTCGTCGCCGACGCCTTGGCCATCGCGGCCGCCCCGACGAGCGTCTTGCCCGCGCCGCAGGGGAGGACGACGACGCCGGAGCCGCCGTGCCAGAAGCCGTCGACCGCCTGCTCCTGGTAGGGCCGCAGGCTCCAGCCCCCGCCCTGGTCGAGGCTGATGGCGTGGGCCTCGCCGTCGACGTAGCCGGCCTCGTCCTCGGCCGGCCACCCGACCTTGAGCAGCTCCTGCTTGAGGTGGCCGCGCTCGCTCGGGTGGACGACGACCGTGTCCTCGTCGAGGCGCTCACCGATGAGCGGCTTGATCCGCTTGTGCCGCAGCACCTCCGCGAGCACGGCGCGGTCGGTGGTGCGCAGCACGAGACGCCCGTCGCCGTCCTTGGTCAGCGTGAGGCGGCCGTAGCGCGCCATCGTGTCGGCGACGTCGACGAGCAGCGCGTGCGGCACGGGGTAGCGGCTGTGCGTGACGAGGGCGTCGACCACCTGCTCGGCGTCGTGCCCCGCCGCCCGCGCGTTCCACAGCCCGAGCGGGGTGATCCGGTAGGTGTGGATGTGCTCGGGAGCCCGCTCGAGCTCGGCGAACGGTGCGATCGCCCGTCGTGCCTCCGCGGACCGAGGGTGCTCGACCTCGAGGAGGAGCGTCTTGTCGCTCTGGACGATGAGTGCGCCGTCAGTCAAGGGACCTCAGTACGAGTAGTCGGAGTCGTAGCTGCTGCCGCCGTCGAACCCACCCGAGGCACCGACGGCGATGAAGATGACGACGCCGATGACGGCGAGCGCCATGCCGATGCCGAAGGCGATCCAGCCCCACTTCGTGAGGCGGCGCGAGCCCTCGGGGTCGGTGGAGTTCTTGGTCAGCGCGATGATGCCGAGGATGAGCGGGACGATGCCGGGCACGCAGCAGCTCACGGTGACGATGCCGGAGATGATCGTGAGGACGAGTGCGCTCGTGTTCTGGGGCGGAGGGGCGCCGTAGGCGGCCGGCGGGGCCTGCCACTGGCCGGGCGCCTGGTAGGGCGGGTAGCCACCGGGCTGCGGCTGGGCTCCGCTCGCGGCGTACGGGTCGTATGCCGGCTGCGGCGCCGCGTAGGGGTCGTACGGCGGCGGTGGGGGCGTCGCGGCATACGGGTTGGTCGGCTGGGCGCTCGAGCCGGCGTAGGGGTTGCTGTCACCACGCGGCTGGACGTAGGGGGCGTCGTAGCCGGGGTACTGGGGGGCCGGCGGGACCGGGGGAACGGGAGCCTGCGGGGCCGCCTGGGTGTCGCCGCCCTGCGGGATGTGCTCGGTCGGCGCCGACTGCGGCTGTGGCGACTCGGGCGCGGGAGGGGTCGGGTCCTGTGAGGAGTGGGGTGCCGCCCAGTCCGGGCTGGCCGTCGGATCCGAGTACTCCCCCTGCTGCGGGTCCTTGTCGTTCTCGCTCATGGCGACAAGGTATCCCGCCGTGCCCTCCACGCGTGCCCAGGTCCGGAGGACTCGCACGAGGTGCGTGTCAGGATGAGGCATGAGCATGCGCACGCCACAGGTCGAGGCCGACCCGACGCTCCCGTCGGAGATCACGATCTACGAGGTCGGTGCCCGAGACGGCCTCCAGAACGAGAAGTCGGTCGTGCCCGCGCAGGTCAAGGCCGAGTTCATCCGGCGCATGGCGTCCGCCGGGCTCGCGACGATCGAGACGACGTCGTTCGTCAACCCCCAGTGGGTGCCGCAGCTCGCCGACGCCGCCGAGGTGCTCGAGCTGCTCGGCGACGAGGGGCGCGGCCCCCGCCGTCCGGTGCTCGTGCCCAACGAGCGTGGCCTCGACCGCGCCCTCGAGGCCGGTGTCGGGGCCGTCGCGATCTTCGGCAGCGCGACCGAGACGTTCGCCCGCAAGAACCTCAACCGCTCGGTCGACGAGTCCATCGACATGTTCCGCCCCGTCGTCGAGCGCTCGCGCGAGGCGGGCCTGTGGGTGCGCGGCTACGTGTCGATGTGCTTCGGCGACCCGTGGGAGGGCCCCGTGCCCGTCCAGCAGGTGGTCGACGTCGCCGAGCGGCTCATGGACCTCGGCTGCGACCAGCTCTCGCTCGGCGACACCATCGGCGTCGCCACCTCCGGCCACGTGGCCCACCTGCTCGATGCGTTGCAGGAGAGGGGGATCGGCCTCGACCAGACCGCCGTGCACTTCCACGACACCTACGGCCAGGCCCTGAGCAACACCCTCGTCGCCCTGCGCCACGGCATCACCGTCGTCGACTCGTCCGCCGGCGGGCTGGGCGGCTGCCCCTACGCCGAGAGCGCCACCGGCAACCTCGCCACCGAGGACCTCGTCTGGGCGATGGAGGGTGCCGGCATCCGCACCGGCGTCGACCTCGAGTCCCTCTTGTCCACCAGCTCGTGGATGGCGCAGCAGCTCGGGCGTCCCTCGCCCTCCGCCGTCGTCCGCGCTCTCACCAACCCCCTCTGATTGCCCCTCTGGGACGGCCCTGCTCGCGCGCAGCGCCCCTCGGGCTGTCCCGGAGGGGCAATCAGTGGGGCAACCTGAGCGTCGCCCCGGGCGGCGGACCGCTCACGTGGGGCGATGCGCGCTAGCTGCTCCTTCGTCGCAGACGCACGCCTCGCCCCACGTCACGCGACCGCCGCGAGGGGGCTCAGTCGGCGACGACGCCGGTGATGCGGTGGACCGAGAGGGTGCGCGTGACGCCCTCGCTGGTGCCGGTGACGCGTCCACCGTCGAGCCGCTCGGGATAGAAGAGCAGGCGCTGGGTGCGGCCGACGCCGTCGGAGTACCCGAGCCACACGGCGCGTCCGTCGGCGATGGCCTCGCGGAGCACGGCGACGGAGGTCGTCGGGTCGTTGGCGGGGATGGGTGGGCCGGTGCGACCGCCGGGTGCGGCGGCGGCGCGGGCGCGCGACTCCGTCTCGGAGGCGCGCAGGCCTGCGACGAGGGAGGTGATCTGGGCGTCGTCCATGGCCTGCACGAGGGCGGGGTCGACCGAGCTGCGGCGCACGACACGTCGGGCCGGCCGGGTCGGCACGGTGACGGTCCCGGCGGCGGACTCGGCGACGGGGGAGAAGCCCTCCTCGCGCAGCACCTCGAGGACGACGTCGGGTCGCACGGGTGAGGTGAGGACGGTCGGCGCGATCTTGCGCAGCTGGAGGGCGGAGAGCTGGCGGTGGGCGAGCATGACGTCGAGCCCGGCCTCGTCCTCGCTGCGGATGACGGCGCTGACACCGCGCACGCGCACCGTGCCGTGGCGGCGTGCGGCGTCGCGCACGAGGTACTCGAGGGGTTGTGGCACGGGGGTGCTGCTCGCGTCACGGAGTCCGGCGAGGATGTCCTCGCCGGTCCAGCCGGTGTCGAGGCAGCGACGGATCGAGTCCTCGCTGAAGCGGTGCACGGTGGCGCCACCGCGGGACTCGACGTCGGCGACCATCCGCAGGAAGGCGGCGAGCGAGCCGGTGACCGGCCCCGGGGCGATCGCGGTGAGGTCGGCCTGGAGCAGCACGGCCTCGACGGGTGTCGGCAGGTGCGGGTGGATCGACTCGGCGACACCCGCGATGTCACCCCCGGACGCGAGCAGCGCACGTCCGGCGACGCTGAGCGCGCCGTGCCCGGTGACACCGAGCCAAGCCGCCTCCGCGAGGACGGCCTCGACGACGCTCTCGAGGGTGCGGGGGACCCGCCGGGGCCTGCGCCACCGGACGGCTGCCGCGAGGTCCGAGGCGAGCGGGGCCACCCCGACGTCGGTCGCGGCGAGCAGGTCGAGCACGCCGCGGCGCAGGGACCGGATCGGCGGCCACTGCACGTCGCCGCCGAGGGCGTTGACCACGGACGAGGCGTCGGTGCGCGACCCCACGCGGTGCGGCGCACGGGTCGTCGACAGCCACGCCTGTGCGAGCCGGGCCCACCGCTCGCCACCGGGTTCGGTCTGCCACGCGTCGTACTCCGCGGTCGGCACCCAGTGCGGGTCCACCTCGCCGTCGTCGGCGACGAGGTCGGCGATGAGGGCGAGCTCGACGAGGTATGCCGTGTGCTCCGGTGCCGTGTCGAGGCGCGTCGCCGCGGCCTTGAGGTCGCGGACCGCGAGACCGCCGGTGCGCAGGACGCGCGGCGGCGTCTGCGACCACGCATCGAGGAGCTCGTCGAGGAGGGCCAGGACCTCGGAGGCGGCGGCGCCGGCGGCGGCGTCGACCGCGTCGACCTTGCGCTCGGGTCCGGTGACGGTCGGGGGCTCGAGCTGGACCTCACGGTGGACCCGGCCCTCACGCAGGGTCATCGCGACCTCGCGCGGGAGCGCGATCTGGTCGGCGGCGACCGCCCGCACGAGGCCCTGGGTGAGCAGCCAGCGTGGGCCGTCGTCGGAGGGCCCACGGCGCCCGGGGGCGTCCTCGGCGGCCACGATGCCCACCGCCGGGCCCCAGGTGAGGCGGTCGAGGACGGCGCGAGCCCGCGGGGGCGCCTGGGCGACCGCCGCACGGATCGTCGTCTCGTCGAGGGCGTCGCCCCCGGGCAGGTCGTCGCCGCTCGGTCCGAGCCCGGCGAGGGCCTCGCCGAGGACGTCCTTGGCGGTCCGCGTCACGACGGTTCCCTCGGGGGCGCGCCACACGAGGGCGAGGCGCCACAGGTCGTCGAGCAGGCGTGTGGCGCTCGCGGCGTCGATGCCGCCGAGCAGCCGCGAAAGCTCGGCGGGCGTGACGCTGTCGCCGGCCACCGCTGCGGCCTCGAGCGCCTGGATGTGTGCGAGGTCGAGTCCGTCGACCGCGCGCAGGGTGCTGGCGCGCGTCGAGCTGCGTGACGCGAGGGCCGTGAGGTCGCTGGGTGCCGGCCGGGCGAGGTCCGGCCTGGCTGCGAGCAGCGCGGTCAGCTCCGCGTCGGAGCGTCCCCGGATGTCGTCGGCCAGGGAGCGGCTCGGGGCAGGGGAGGCAGGCGGCACTGCACCACCGTAGTCCTGCGGTGCCACGCGTAGATTCGGCTTCCATGAGCGCACCCACGCCGTCCCCCACCGGCGAGCAGTGGCACCTGTCCGCCGGCTCCGACGAGCTCGTCGTCGTCGAGGTCGGCGGCGGCCTGCGCACGTGGACCCGCGACGGCGTCGACGTGCTCGCGGGCTACGCGGCCGACGCCCCGTGCACGAGCGGTCGCGGCCAGCAGCTCATCCCCTGGCCGAACCGGATCCGGGACGGTCTCTACTCGCGCGACGGCGTCGAGCACCAGCTGCCGCTCACCGAGGTCGAGCACTCCAACGCCAGCCACGGCCTCGTCCGCTGGGCGCCGTGGCGCCTCGTCGAACGCACCGCCTCCTCGGTGACCGTCGGTCACCGGCTCTTCCCGCAGCCGGGCTGGGACTGGCACCTCGAGTCCACGACGACGTATGCCGTGGCACCGGACGGTCTCACCGTCACCGTCCGCGTCGCGAACGTGGGGCAGGGGGTCGCGCCGTTCGGCTACGGCGCCCACCCCTACGTCGCCATCGGGGACGCACCCGTCGAGGACGTCGAGGTGGGCATCCCGGGCGCCACGTGGGTCGAGGTCGACGAGCGGCTCATCCCCACCGCCACGCACCCGGTCGACGGCTCGCCGTTCGACTTCCGGGCCCCCAGAGCGATCGGGACGCGGCGTCTCGACACGGCATACACGGATCTCGAGGTCGTGGACGGGCGCTGGACCGTCACGGTGACCACCCCCGGTCGCGGCTCCGTCGACGTCTGGGCCGACGCGGAGGCGCTGCCGTGGGCGCAGGTGTTCTCGGGCAAGGCCGAGGCCGGCCAGTCCGGCGAGCACGGGATCGCGGTCGAGCCGATGACCTGCCCGCCCGACGCCTTCCGCTCCGGCGACTCGCTGCTCGAGCTCGGCCCGGGCGAGGCGTGGACGGGGACGTGGGGGATCAGCCCGCGGTGACGCCGTTCTCGGTCGGGGTGAGGTGACGCTCGAGCACGACGATCGCGCCGGCCATGACCACGAGGCCGCCGACCATCGCGACGATGAACACTCCGGAGAGGTCGTGCTGGAGCAGGAACCCCGAGACGATCGGCCCCAGGATCGCGCCGCCCTGGAAGGCTCCGGCGTTGACGGCGTTGGCACGGCCGCGCACGTGGTCGTCGGCCATGTCGTTGGTGATGGCCGGGATCGCGATCTGCATGAAGATCTCGCCGAGCCCGAACACGCCCATGAAGGTGACGACCGCGACGGCGGCCAGCACCGCCGGTCCGATCCCCGCCGCCGAGAGGATGAGCCAGGACAGCACCCACAGCACCACCATGACGAGCAGACCGCGGGTGCGGCGGCGCCCGGTCACCGCCTTGAGCACCGTGAACTGGAGGGCGACGATGACGAGGGTGTTGATGGCGAACGCGAACCCGATGACCTGGGTCGAGACCTCGCCGACCTGCCGCGAGAACGCCGGGAAGCCCGACTCGATCTGGCCGTAGCCGATGAACGTGCACAGGAAGGTGATGAACGTCAGCCAGAGCACGGGCGGGCGCCGGAGCAGGTCGAGGTAGCCGACCGTCGGGGTGTCGGCGGAGCGCTCGGCCCGCCCGGAGACGGAGCGCAGGGGGCCGAGCAGCAGCCCGAGCGGCACGAGCATGCTCACCGCGTCGGCGAGGAAGATCAGCGTGAAGGTCATCGGCTCGCGCACGTCGACGAAGAGTCCGCCGATGACCCCGCCGAGCCCGATGCCGAGGTTGACGAGGGCGAAGTTGACCCCGAAGTACTGCTGGCGCAGCGGCCCCGACACCACGGACGCGATGAGGGCGTTGAACGCCGGCCACGACACCCCGAAGTTGAAGCCGAGGAGCACGAAGCCGACGACGAACATCGGCACGGAGGTGGCGAACGCGAGCACGGTGCAGCCGAGCAGCTGGGCGCTCGTGCCGGCGATGAGCATGCGACGGGCGCCGACCCGGTCGGTGAGCGAGCCGCCCGGCCCGGTGACGCACAGGGCGACGACGGCGATGAGGGCGAGCAGCGTGCCGGCCGTGCCGAGCGAGATGCCCCGGACCTCGTGGATGTAGATGACGGTGAACGGCAGTGTGAGGCCACGCCCGAGGGTCTGGATCGCGACCGTCGAGAGCAGCCACCGGCCCGGGGTCGGCAGGTCCGCCCAGAACTGCCTCAGGCTCACCTTGGGTCGCTCGGTCGCGGTGCTCACCGGAGAACTCTCGCAGGCAGGGCCGACACCCCCCAACCGAGTTTCCCGGGGTGGCCGGGCGGCGCGGGAAAGGTGTGCGCACGGCATACGGCGTCCGGGATAGCCTGTGCGGGTCAGCCCGGAGGTGCGATGCCCGCACTCCGGACCACCCACAGCAGTGACAGAGGTGCTCCGTGCCGACTGGCAAGGTGAAGTTCTACGACTCCGACAAGGGGTTCGGGTTCGTCTCGACCGACGACCCCGCCGAGGGCGGCGACGTCTTCGTGCCCTCGAGCGCCCTCCCCGAAGGCGTGACGTCCCTCAAGAACGGCGCCCGCGTCGAGTTCGGCATCGTCGAGGGCCGCCGTGGTGCGCAGGCCCTCTCGCTCCGCCTCCTCGAGCCCACCGCGAGCGTCACCGCCAACCGCAAGGTCCGCGACCGCAAGCCGGCGCAGGAGATGGAGGTCATCGTCGAGGACCTCATCACGCTGCTCGACTCGGTGCAGAGCTCGCTGCGTCGCGGCCACTACCCCGACAAGGGCCACGGCGGCAAGGTCGCCCAGGTGCTCCGGGCCGTCGCCGACGACCTCGACGTCTGATGCCGGCCGTCAAGCCCGATCCCACCCTCAAGGGTGCGCTCGACCTCGCCCGCGAGGCCGCCGAGTCGATCGCGGAGGCCGGCACCGTCGGTGACCACCTCGGCATGGAGATGGTGCAGGACCGCGTCGCGACGCACTACTTCGCATGCACGGCGAAGGCCTACCCCGGCTGGCGCTGGGCGATCACCGTCGCGCGCGTGCCGCGCTCCAAGGTCGTCACGGTCTCCGAGACCAACCTCGTCCCGGGTGACGGCGCGCTGCTGTCGCCGCAGTGGCTCCCGTATGCCGACCGGCTGGCTCCCGGGGACATCGGTCCCGGCGACGTCACGCCCAAGGTCGACGACGACCCGCTGCTCGAGGCCGGCTTCGAGGCCACGGGCGACGAGGACGTCGACGCGGTGGCGCTGCACGAGCTCGGCCTCGGCCGTCCGCGCGTGCTCTCGGCCGAGGGTCGCGAGGCTGCCGCTCAGCGCTGGTACGACGGCGACCACGGGCCCAACGCCCCCGTCGCCCAGAAGGCTCCGGCGCCCTGCTCGTCCTGCGGGTTCTTCATCCCGATGGCGGGTGCCCTGCGGTCTTTTTTCGGCGTGTGCGCCAACGCCTGGTCGCCCTCCGACGGTTCCGTCGTGAGCCTTGACCACGGCTGCGGCGCCCACTCCGAGGTCGACATCGACGCCCCCGAGCCCGAGGTCGTCGCGCCGCCGGTGCTCGACGACAACCAGCTCGAGACGGTCTGAAGCCCGACCATGGGTGAGGCCGACGGCGGGAGCGAGTCGCGCGTGGACGGCATACCGGCGTCCGAGGTGCCCGACGGCGTGACCGAGAGCGAGGTCGAGGTCCTGCGCGCGATGCAGGTCCCGACCCAGCGGATCATCGCCATCGGCCTGGTCCTGTGGCTGGTCGCGCTCGTCGTCACCCTCGTCGTGCCCGCGCTGCACGAGGGTGAGCGCTCCTGGTGGCCGTGGGGCTGCGTCGCCGGGTTCGTGCTCGGCTCGATCGGCTTCCTCTACGTCCGCCGCGGTCGCGGCAACGCCCACGACGCCGGCTGAAACCCCCGACTTATTGCCCGAATGGGACGGCACCAGCCGCGCGAAGCGCCGCCGTGCCGTCCCATTCGGGCAATAAGTCGGGAGAAAACGTCAGACGCCGAGGGCGGTCTTGATCGGGTCGATCGCGAAGTAGAGGACGAACAGCCCGGCGACGAGCCACATGAGCGGGTGGATCGCCGCAGCCTTGCCACGCACGACCTTGATGAGGACGTAGGCGACGAAGCCGGCGCCGATGCCCGCGGTGATCGAGTACGTGAACGGCATGAGCACGATCGTGAGGAACGCCGGGATGGCGATCTCGACGTCGTCCCAGTCGATCTCCTTGACCTGCTGCATCATGAGGAAGCCGACGAGGACGAGGGCCGGGACGGCCGCCTCGGAGGGGACGACCTTGATGAGCGGCGCGAAGACCATCGACAGCAGGAAGAGCAGGCCGGTGACGACCGACGCCAGGCCGGTGCGGGCACCCTCGCCGACACCCGAGGCCGACTCGATGTAGCTCGTGTTGGACGAGACGCCGGCGGCGCCACCGGCGGCGGCGGCGAGCGAGTCGACGACGAGGATCCGGTCGGTGTGGGGCGGCAGGCCGTCCTCGTCGAGGAGGTCGGCCTCGTGGCCGATCGCGGTCATCGTGCCCATGGTGTCGAAGAAGTCGGCGAGCATGAGCGTGAAGATGAGCAGCGCGGCCGAGACGATGCCGACCGACTGGAACGAGCCGAGCAGCGAGAACTGGCCGACGGTCGAGAACGACGGGGTGTCGATGATGTCGTCCGGCAGCGTCGGGACGATGAGGCCCCAGCCGGTCGGGTTGACCTTGTCGCCCATGACCATTGGGCCGATCTTGGCGATCGCCTCGATGACGATGGCGAGCACGGTCGTCGCGGCGATGGCGATGAGGATCGCGCCACGGACCTTGCGGACCCAGAGCACGACGATGAGGACGAGCCCGGCGACGAAGACGAACGTCGGCCAGCCGCCGAGGAAGCCGTCGACACCGAGCTGGACGGGCACGGTGCCCGAGGCGGTGCGGCGCACGAACCCGGCGTCGACGAAGCCGATGAGCGCGATGAAGAGGCCGATGCCCACCGAGATCGCGACCTTGAGCTGCTTGGGCACGGCGTGGAAGACCGCCTGGCGGAAGCCGGTGAGCACGAGCACGAGGATGATGAGGCCCTCGAGGACGACAAGGCCCATGGCGTCGGCCCACGTCATCTGCGACGCGACGGCGAACGCGACGAAGGCGTTGAGCCCGAGCCCGGTGGCGAGCGCGAGCGGGAAGTTCGCGACGACGCCCATGAGGATCGTCAGCAGGCCGGCGACGAGGGCGGTGCCCGCGGCGATGGCCGGGAGGTTGGACCCGTCGCCCGCGCCACCCCCGAGGAAGTCGCCGTTGACGTCCTTGGCGAACCCGAGGATGAGCGGGTTGAGCACGACGATGTAGGCCATCGTGAAGAACGTGACGACCCCGCCGCGCACCTCCCGGCCGATCGACGAGCCGCGCTCGGTGATCTTGAAGTAGCGGTCGATCGTGGAGGACCCGGTGCGCGGGTCGGCTGAGGTGGCAGTCGGCATGGCGGAACCATAGCGACCGGGGGGAGCGGACGGCATACGACGTCCAGCCCGGCCCTCGCGCACGCGGGAGGAAATACTTAGCACACGTAATGAGTTAGGCTAAGTATCATGACTTCTGACACCACGACCTCGTATGCCGCGCTGCGGCCGTCCGCGGTGTCCGCCCTCGCCGGTGAGCTCCGCCTGGCCTGCATGCGCATCTCGCGCCGGGTCCGCTACGAGAGCACCGACCTCATCGCGCCGCACCACTTCTCCGTCATGGCCCGGCTGGAGGAGTCGCCGCGCACCCCCGGTGAGCTGGCGGAGATCGAGAAGGTCAGCGCCCCGAGCATGACCCGCACCGTCGCCGGGCTGGCCGAGCTGGGCTACGTCGAGCGGACCCCGGGTACGGCCGACAAGCGCCAGGTCATCGTCACCCTCACCGACGAGGCCCGCAAGGTCCTCAAGGACACCCGTCGCAAGCGCGACGCGTGGATGTCGGTCCGTGTCGGCCACCTCGACCCCGAGGAGCAGGCCGTCCTGCTGCGGGCCTCCGAGATCCTCACCAAGGTGGCCAGCGAGTGAGCCCCACCTTCACCTCGTTCACCGAGCGCAACTACCGCATCTTCTACGCCGGGTCCTTCGTCTCCAACGTCGGGACCTGGATGGGCCGCGTCGCCCAGGACTGGCTCGTCCTCACCGAGCTCACCGACCACTCGAGCCAGGCGCTCGGCATCGTCACCGGGCTCCAGTTCCTGCCGTTCCTCCTGCTCGCCCCGTGGGCCGGCGCGATCGCCGACCGCTTCCCCCGGCGCCAGATCCTCCTCGTCACCCAGAGCCTGCTGCTCGTGACGAGCCTCCTGCTCGCGGGCCTCGTGCTCCTCGACGTCGCCACGCTCTGGCAGGTCTACGCGATCGCCCTCCTCCAGGGCGTCATCACCGCCATCGACAACCCGGCGCGGCAGTCGTTCGTCTCCGAGATGGTCCCGCGCGACAAGCTCGCCAACGCGGTGGCGCTCAACAGCGCCTCGTTCAACGCCGGCCGCCTCATCGGCCCCGGCGTCGCCGGCCTCATGATCGCGGGCTACGGCACCGGCTGGACCCTCCTCGTCAACGTCGGCACGTTCGTCTTCGTGCTCGTCGCGCTGGCACTGCTGCGCACGAGCGACCTCATCCCGGCACCGCTCACCCGCGGCAAGGGCGCGATCCGCGAGGGCATCCGCTACGTGCGCAACCGACCGGACATCCAAGTCGTCATGCTGCTCGTCTTCGTGCTTGGCACCTTCGGCATGAACTTCCAGGTGACGACGGCGCTCATGGCCACGCAGGAGTTCGGCAAGGGCCCGACCGAGTACGGCATCCTCGGCTCGATCATGGCGATCGGATCGCTCACCGCCGCGCTGCTCAGCGCCCGCCGCGGCGAGCCGCGGCTGCGGGTCCTGCTCCTGTCGATGGCCGGCTTCACCCTCTCGACGACGGCGGCCTCGCTCGCACCGACCTACGCGCTGTTCGCGCTGGCCCTCGTCCCGACCGGTCTCTCCGCGCTCACCGCGCTCACGACGGCCAACGCCATGGTCCAGCTGCGCACCGACCCACTCGTGCGCGGGCGCGTCATGGCGCTCTACATGGCGATCTTCATGGGCGGCACGCCCATCGGTGCCCCGATCATCGGCTGGATCGGTGAGGTCTGGGGAGCCCGCTGGACCATCGCCATCGGCCCCATCGCCATCGGCATCACGCTGGTTGCCGTCACGTGGTGGATCGCGCGGCAGCAGAATGTCCGCGTGAGCTACGAGTCGCAGCGCTCCCCGCGCATCACCATCGAGGCCTTCCCGGTGCGTGACACCGTGACCGAACCCGCGCCCGAGGCCGCGCGGTGACGCCGGCGTTCCGTCGCCGGATGACGCTCGGTGTCCTCGCGGTCCTCGTCGTCGTGGCGATCGTGTATGCCGTTCTCACCTGACGCGTCGCGCCTCACCTGACGCCGAGCGCGGCCCGACCCGACACCCCCTCCTGCTGGTGCCGGGTCGTGCCGCGTCGTGGTGGGGCGGCTCAGGGCCGCTGGGGACAGGCTCGTCAGGGGAGGAGCGTGACGGCGCTGTAGGGCAGCACCACGGGGACCGTGAGCAGGCCGCTCTTGACGGACACGGTGACGGTGTCCTTGACCGTGTCGACCTTGAGGATCTTCGCGGTGACCCCGAGGTAGGGGCCGGCGGTGATCTTCACCGTGTCGCCCACGGCGAACGGGTCGGGGTCGACGGCGACGGTCGGCGTCGGCACGGGGACCACCGGAGGCTTGGGCAGCGGCACGGTGGGCGGCTTGGGCAGCGGAACCGCCGGGGGCTTGGGAGCGGGGACGGGCGTCGTCGGCTTCGGCGCGGGCGCGGGTGCGACCGGCGACGTCGGCTTCGGGGCCGGTGCCGGCGTGGTGCCCGCCGCCGGCGTCGGGGTGGCGGTGGCGCCGGGCGAGGCGCTCGCCCCGGGGCCGGGCTGGGAACCGGCGGGGGGAAGGTAGGGCGAGCGCCCGGCATACCCGGGCGGGAGGGCCGTCGCAGGGACGACGGAGTGCCCGGCCCGGTAGGACGCGGCGATGCTCGTCACCTTGGCGACGTAGTCCATCGAGTAGTTGTAGCGGAGCACCGCGCGGGTGAGGTCGCCCGGCTGGGTGAGGTCACCCGGGCCCGAGCAGAGGTAGATGCCGGCGGCGGTCGCCGCGTCGGCCATGTTCTGGGGGTCGCGCCGGCCGTCGCCGTTGCCGTCGGCACCGACGGACTTCCAGGTGCCGGGGATGAACTGCATCGGCCCGACGGCGCGGTCGTAGACGACGTCGCGGTCGTAGCGGCCGCCGTCGGTGTCGGTGATGCGCGCGACGCCGCTGCCGGTGAGCGGGATGCCGTAGATGCCGGGCACGGCGGTGCCGGCGGCGTCGAGGAGGTTGCGACCCCAGCGGCCGTGGTCGCTCTCGACCTTGCCGATGCCGGCCAGCAGGGCCCAGTCGATCTTGCAGCCCGGGTCGGCCTGGGCGAGCAGCCGCTGCGCGGCCTGGTAGGCGGCGAGGGCCTGAGCGGGGATGCCGCTGGCGACACTCGTCATGCCCCAGGTCTGGGTCTGCGTGGGCAGCGCCTCGGGCGAGATGGAGGAGTTGCCCGCGGGCATCGCGAGCGGGGGGAGCGCGGGAAGTGCGGGCAGGGAGCTCACGCCACCGGCCTGCTCGACGGCGACGGGCGGGACGACGACGCGGGGGCGGGCCTGCTTCTGCGGCTCGGTGGCGGCGACGGCAGCGACGCCGGTGGTGGTCACGGCGATCGCGACGACCGCGCCCGCGACGCGCCGGCCCGTGGTCGTGCGCAGTGCGTCCAGCGTTGCCCGAGGTGTCAGGCCCATGTCCGCTCTCCTTGATGTCACGTCGTCGTGAACTCTCGCTCTCGCAAGGTTACCCGGAAGAAACCCCTGCACAGGCCTTGCGCGTGAGGGAACCCACGTCCCGGGGTGCCCACGAGTCACCACCTGCCACAGCGGTCCCGCCAGAACGCCAACCACCCCTCAGGAAGGGCTGCGATCGCAGCCTCTCCTGAGGGGTGGGTGGAGCGGGGAGCCGAGGGTCAGAGGGCCGCCACGACGTGCTCGATCGAGGCGATGAGCTTGCTGACGTCCTCGGGGTCGACGGCCGGGAAGGTCGCGACGCGCAGCTGGTTGCGGCCGAGCTTGCGGTAGGGCTCGGTGTCGACGACGCCGTGCGCACGCAGCGTCTTGGCGATGACCGAGGCGTCGACGGCGTCGTCGAAGTCGATCGTCGCGACGACCTGGCTGCGGGCGGCGGGGTCGGCGACGTAGGGCGAGGCGTAGTCGACCGACTCGGCCCACGCGTAGAGCCGGTCGGACGAGTCCTTGGTGCGGGCCGTCGCCCAGTCCAGGCCACCCTGCTGGTTGAGCCAGCGGACCTGCTCGTCGAGCAGCGCGAGGGTCCCCACGGCGGGCGTGTTGTAGGTCTGGTCCTTGCGGCTGTTGTCGATCGCCGTCGGGAGGCTGAAGAAGTCGGGCACCCAGCGGCCGGTCGCGGCGATCTCGTCGACGCGGGCCAGCGCGGCGGGGGAGAAGAGCGCGAGCCAGAGGCCACCGTCGGCGGCGAAGCACTTCTGCGGGCCGAAGTAGTAGACGTCGCTCTCGGCGACGTCGACCGGCAGGCCGCCGGCGCCGGAGGTGGCGTCGATGAGGACGAGGGCGTCGTCGGCGGCACCCTCGACGCGCGTGACGTCGGTCATGACGCCGGTGCTCGTCTCGTTGTGCGCCCACGCGTAGACGTCGATGCCGTCCTCGGCGACGGCCGTGGGGCGGGTGCCGGGCTCACTCTTGATGATCGAGGACTCGCCGAGGAACGGCGCATTGGAGGTCACGGCGCCGAACTTGCTCGAGAACTCGCCGAACGCGAGGTGCTGGGCGCGCTCGCGGACGAGGCCGAAGGCGGCGATGTCCCAGAACGCCGTCGCGCCGCCGTTGCCGAGCACGACCTCGTAGCCCTCGGGGAGGGAGAAGAGGTCGGAGAGGCCGGAGCGCACGGACTTCACGAGGTTCTTGACCGGGGCCTGGCGGTGGGAGGTGCCGAGCACGGTCGTGCCGAGGGAGGCGAGGAACTCGACCTGCTCGGGACGGACCTTGGACGGCCCGGAGCCGAAGCGGCCGTCGGCGGGAAGGAGGTCTGCGGGGATGGTGATGGCTGCGTCAGTCACCCGGCCATCCTCGCGCACCCGTCCGGCCCGTCCGTGCAGCAGTTCACCCACCGGACTCCTGCCCGCGGACCGAGACGGCTCGCGCACGAGGGACGGCACGGCATACGAGGAAGGAAGGACTCCGTATGCCGTGCCGTCACGTCGTGCGGTGGGGCTCAGCCCTCGCGGTAGCCGGCCACCGACTCGATGCCGCGGGTGGACTCGCCGATGTAGCGCGAGCTCGGCCGGATGAGGCGACCGGTCTGCTTCTGCTCGAGGATGTGCGCGGCCCAGCCGGCCGTGCGCGCCGAGACGAACAGCGGCGTCATCATGTTGCCGGGAACCTCGGCGAAGTCGAGCAGCACCGCCGCCCAGTAGTCGACGTTGGTCTCCATCTTGCGCTCGGGGTGGCGTTCGGCGAGCGCGGCGATGGCCGCCTTCTCGAGCTCGAGGGCCACCTCGTAGCGGGGTGCGCCGAGCCGCTTGCACGTGTCGCGCAGGACGGCGGCACGCGGGTCGTAGGCCCGGTAGACGCGGTGACCGAAGCCCATGAGGCGCTCGCCGCGGTCGAGGACACCCTTGACGTATGCCGTCGCGTCACCCGTGCGCTCGACGCCCTCGATCATGTGCTGGGCACGCGACGGGGCGCCACCGTGCAGCGGCCCGGACAGGGCCCCGATCGCGCCCGACATGCAGGCCGCGACGTCGGCGCCGGTGGAGGCGATGACGCGCGCGGTGAAGGTGGAGGCGTTCATCCCGTGCTCGGCCGCGGAGATGAAGTAGGCGTCGATGGCCTCGACGTGCTTGGGGTCGGGCTCGCCGCGCCAGCGGATCATGAAGCGGTCGACGATGGTCCGGCCCTCGTCGACGCGGCTCTGCGGCACCATCGGCTTGTCCTGGCCGTGGGCCGACTGCGCGATGAACGACAGCGCCATGACGGAGGCGCGGGCGAGGTTGTCGCGGGCCTCGGCGGCGTCGATGTCGAGCAGCGGCTTGAAGCCCCAGACGGGCGCGAGCTGCGCGAGCGCCGACTGGACGTCGACGCGGATGTCACCGGTGTGGACCGGCAGCGGGAACGGCTCGGCCGGCGGCAGGCCCGGGTCGAACTCGTTGTCCACGAGGAGGCCCCACACCTGGCCGAAGCTCACGCGGCCGACGAGGTCCTTGATGTCGACGCCGCGGTAGCGCAGCGCGCCACCCTCCTTGTCCGGCTCGGCGATCGTGGACTCGAAGGCGATGACGCCCTCAAGTCCCGGCCGGAAGTCGGGGTCGGGGGCGGTCTTCGCGGCCGCGCCTGCGGCAGTGGTCTCGGTCTCGGACTGCGTTGTCACAAGTTCCCTCGTCTCGGGTTCATCCGGTGTCGGGCAGCAACATTGTGCATGCCGAACCTCGGTGCGGGTGGATCAGTCTGTGGGTGGTCGACAGGTGGTCAGGAGTGGTCACGAGGTGGTGCGTCGATGGCGATCCACGTCTGGTCGGCCCGGGCGAGCAGCCGGCCGTCGGCGGTGAGGAGGGCCGAGCCCGCGTGCCGCTTGCGCCCGTCGTCGCCGCGCGACCACGACACCACGACGTGCTCCTCGCCGAGCACCGGAGGCGTGAAGACCCGGGCGGTCATCGTGCCGAGGACCATGAGCGTGGCCGGGAACCCGGCCGCCTTGCCGCCGGGGCAGTCGAGCGCGGCCCACACCTCGGGAGGTGAGTCGTCCCGGGGAGTCCAGGTCGCGGCATACGTGCTCGTGCCCTCGACCCGGCCGGAGCGCATCCGCAGGCCGGTCGGGTGGGCGGGGCCGCAGCCGTAGCAGGTGGGGAACGGGTGCTCGTCGGCCGAGAGCGCGTGCGCCTCGGCAGCGCGGGCCTGCTCGATGGTCACTCGGTCGGGCAGCGGCCCGTCGGGCGTCGGCGCGGCCGTGGCGCTCGCGACGACGTCGTCGCCGTCACGCAGGGTGGTCGTCTCGCCGACGTCGAGGGTGAGCTCGCGGTCCAGGGGCGGAGGGAGGCGTAGCCGCACCGACACCGCGGGGGACTCCTCGTTCACCGGCGTGGAGCTCGCCACGAGCCCGCTGACCCAGCCGCCGTTCCCCGACGTCGGGGGGCCGTTGTACCGACCGGGGATCACCACGTGCACGGGGACAACCTACGTGTGAGAGTGGCGGACGTGCCCGCCGCCGACGAGTTCTCGCTGCGCAGCATCGCCCTGCCGGCCTTCGGTCCCACGGCGGTGTGGTCGGTCGGGATCGGCGCGGCGCTGCCGGTCGTCGCCCTCAGCGCGCGCAACCTCGGGGCCAGCGTGGCGGTGGCGGCGGCGTTCGTCCTCATCGAGGGGATGACGGCCTTCGTCTCATCCCTGCCCGCGGGTTCGCTCGTCGCCCGGATCGGGGAGAGGCGAGCGCTCGCGGGCGCTGCGGTCGTCGACGCCCTCGGTGCCCTGCTCGCCGTCCTCGCGCAGAACCTCTGGACCCTCGGCATCGCCATCGGGCTCATGGGGACGACCGGGTCGGTCTTCCTCCTCGCGCGGCAGTCGTGGCTCACCGCCCGGGCCCCGGTGCGCATCCGGGCGCGGGCGATGTCGACGATGGGTGGCGTCCAGCGCGTCGGCCTGTTCGTCGGGCCCTTCCTCTCGGCCCCGATCATCGCCGTGTGGGGAACGCAGGCCGCGTATGCCGTCGCGGTCGTCGCGGGTCTGCTCGCCGCCGTGTGGGCGTGGTTCGGGCTGCGCGACCACGCCGGCGCCGACGGTCTCGAGGGGTCGGCGGCCTCCGGTGCCGCACCGCGCGAGCGCGTGGGGCTGCGGGACGTCGTGCGCAGCCACCGCAGGGTGCTCCTGACGATCGGGCTCGGGGTGCTCGTCATCGGCGCCGCGCGCCAGGGGCGGTTCGTCCTCGTGCCGCTGTGGGCGGAGTCGGTCGGCATCACCGACAGCCAGACGGCGTTGATCTTCGGGATCGCCGGGGGAGCCGAGGTGCTGCTGTTCTATCCAGCGGGCTCGGTCATGGATCGGTTCGGGCGGGTGTGGGTCGCCGTGCCGTTCCTCCTCGTCCTCGGCGTCGGGATGGTGCTGCTCCCGCTCGCCCACGGGTTCGGTGCCGTCGCCGCCGTCTCGACGGTCATGGGCATCGGCAACGGGCTCGGCTCGGGCATCGTCCAGACCCTCGGCGCCGACGCGGCGCCCGTGGCGGGACGGGCCCAGTTCCTCTCGGCCTGGCGGTTCCTCTCGCTCATCGGCCAGAACGGTGCACCCCTGCTCGTCAGCGGGGTGACCCTCCTCGCGGGGCTGGGCCCGGCCTGTGTCGTCCTGGGCGTCCTCGTCCTGGGAGGGGCGCCGTGGCTCGCACGATGGCTCCCGGCATACGACCCTCGTCGCGGGAGGGTCGGGGCTGCAGCGAGGTGAATGAGAGAATGTGCAGGTGACCGACCTCATCGACACCACGGAGATGTACCTCCGCACCGTCTTCGAGCTCGAGGAGGAGGGCATCACTCCTCTGCGGGCCCGCATCGCCGAGCGCCTCGGCCACTCCGGACCCACCGTGTCGCAGACGGTGGCGCGGATGGAGCGCGACGGGCTGCTCGCCGTGGCGGGCGACCGTCACATCGAGCTCTCCGACGAGGGCCGTCGCCTCGCGACGCGGGTCATGCGCAAGCACCGCATCGCCGAGCGGCTGCTCGTCGACGTCATCGGCCTCGAGTGGGAGTACGTCCACGACGAGGCGTGCCGGTGGGAGCACGTCATGTCCGACCGCGTCGAGCGCAAGATCCTCGCCCTGCTCGCCGACCACGCCGAGTCGCCGTACGGCAACCCGATCCCCGGGCTCGAGGAGTTCGGGGAGGCGGTGGCCGAGGGCTTCCTCACGGGGCTGTCCACACTGGCCGAGGTGGCCGAGTCCGAGCCGGTCACGGTGACCGTGCGCCGCATCGGTGAGCCCGCCCAGGTCGATCACGAGGCCCTCGGTCTCATCACCGCCGCCGGCCTGCTCCCCGGCCAGCTCGCGGTCGTCCGGCGCGACGGCGGCCGGGTCATCGCCGCGCTCCACGGTGCCGACGAGGCGACCGGTGTCTCGCTCCCGAACGACATCGCCAAGCACGTGTTCGTGGCGCGTGCCGCACGTCACACCTGACGTCCGGGAGGCGCTCCGCGCCGTGTCGGTGGCCGTGCTCGGCCACGCACGCGAGGACGCGCCGGTCCGGTGACGGCCCCTGGGGACTGTCGAGCGATCGCCGTTACCGGAATGTGACTTTGGGTGCAGGCGCCGCTACGGTGGGCGAACCCCTGATCCACCGAGAGGTTCTCTTTCGTGCTTTCCCCTGACACCCGCGCCGGTCGACGCCGCGCGCAGACGAACCGTCGTCTGCCCGACCTCACCACCGCGTTCTCCTCCCTGTCCCGTCCGACCCTCGTCAAGGGTCTCGTCGGTCTCGGTCTCGCCACGAGCGTGGCCGCCGCCGTCGCGATCCCCGTGCAGGCCTCACCCGGCCAGGTCGAGATCGGGTCCCAGACCACCGCCCTCGTGGCACGTGAGCGCGCCCAGGCCGCCCAGGACACGACGTCGCGCAGCACGGCTCGCACGTCGGTCTCCGGCTCCCGCGCCGCGATGAAGGCACCTGCGGCCGGCCAGAGCGCCGCCGTGTCGGCCGGCCCCGCCGGTGTGACCGCCGTGGCCAAGCCGAAGCCCAAGCCCACCCCGACCCGGACGCCCGCCAAGGTCGAGGCCAAGCAGGCCAAGGAGCAGCCCACGACCTCGTCGACCACCCCGCGGGCGGCCAAGGTCACCGGCAGCGGCGTCTCGATGGCGTTCTACGACTGGTGCCACGCCAAGAGCCTGGGCTCTAACGCGTCCAAGGTCTGCTCCGCGGTGCGCTCCAACTTCGGCATCGAGAACATCGGCGGGTTCCGCGCCGGCGCCGGCGACCACGGCTCCGGCAAGGCCGTCGACGTCATGGTCACCGGGTCGCGCGGCGACGCCGTCGCCCAGTGGGCCATCAACAACATGAGCGCCTACAACATCACCTACGTCATCTGGAAGCAGCGCATCTGGCTCGCTGGCGCCTCGAGCTGGCGTGCGATGGAGGACCGTGGCTCCGTCACGGCCAACCACTACGACCACGTGCACATCTCGGTCGAGTGACCTGAGAAGGCCGCGCTGAGGGCGGGTGGAGCCGAGAGGCCCCACCCGCCCTCCGTCGTCCTCCGCGGCGCCATCACGGGCTCTGAGGGCCTCCGGACGGCGCTGCGAAGTTCCCGCCGGAGGGCGCCGTGACCCAAACGTGACTTTCCCGAAAGGGTCCGGTACGGTGGCTTCGGCTCATCCTCCCCTGGGGTGAATCGTCATGACGGACTGCTGAGTCCTGCCACCGTCACTGACTGCAACGCAAACCGCTTGGCAGGAGCGGGGGACCCAATTCCGGGTCGACCTTCGGGTCGTCCCTTGGGGTTAAGCCAGTTCCGACTGGCCGGGCAGAACCTCCCGCCCGAACCCGACAGCTCACCCCGTAGGCATCGAGAGGTTCACCGTGGCTCACTCCACCCATGGGCGTCATCGCGCGCCCGGGCGACACAACCCCGTCGCCGAACTGTCCACGATCGCGTCGCGCGCAGGTGTGACCGGCGCCAAGGCATCCGCGGTTCTCGCAGCCTCGGGTGGCCTCGTCGCAGCCTTCGCGCTCCCGGCCTCGGCCGCGCCCGAGTCGGCCCCGAAGAGCGTCACGTCCGCCGCCCCGGCTGCTCCGGCCGCCGCGTCGGCAGCGCCCGCGATCTCCGCTCCGGCCTCCGCCACGCCCGTCAAGGGTGCCGCCGTCGGCGTCACCGGCGTCACGGTGGTCGCGAAGCCCAAGCCGAAGCCCAAGCCCAAGCCCAAGGCGAAGCCGGTCGTCAGCCAGGACACCCGCGAGGGGGCCCTCGTGGCCGCCGGCGAGCGTTCCACGCAGAAGGCCAGCCGCAGCACCACGCGCCTGCCCGTCTCGTCGGGCTCGGTCAAGCAGTCCTCGAGCGAGATCGTCAACATCGCGCGCAGCCTCCTCGGCATCGCCTACGTCTACGGCGGCGACGACCCCTCGGGCTTCGACTGCTCCGGCTTCACCCAGTACGTCTACCGCAAGGCCGGGATCTCCATCCCGCGCACCGCGTCGGCGCAGCAGCGTGAGGGCACCCGCGTCAGCAGCCCCCAGCCCGGCGACCTCGTCTTCTACGGCAGCCCTGCCTGGCACGTCGGCATCTTCACCGGTGGCGACATGATGATCGACTCTCCCCGCACCGGGAAGTCGACCAGCGAGCGCAACATGTTCGGCACGCCGACCGAGTTCCGCCGCTACTGAGCAGCGACTCCCGGCACGACGCCTGAGCGAGCGCCCCTGACCCGCACGGGTCAGGGGCGCTCGTCGTCCGTGGCCGTGCCCGGTGTGCTTGGGTGGAGAGATGGCCGAGCTCGTGCTGGATCTCTGGGGTGATGTGATGGACCCGTGGTCGCACGTCGCCAAGCGTCGCGTCGAGGCGGCGGTGGTGGCCTCGACCAGACCTGCCGACATCGTCCTCGTCCACCACGTGCTCCCGGGTCCGCCGGTGGCGCCCGCAGAGCTCGAGGAGGCCGGCGTCCTCGGGCGCCCGGACGGCATCGACGTCACCCTCTCGGAGGTGCCCTCGACCGACCCGACGGACGCGCACCGGCTCGTCGCGCTGGCCCACGCGCTCGGCGGGCCCGCCCTCCAGGGCGCCATGCTCGAGCGCCTCTTCGTCGCCGTCTTCACCGAGCAGCTCGACGTCGGCGACATGATGGTGCTCCAGCGGCTTGCAGCCGAGGCGGGCCTCGACGAGCGCCGGGTGGCGGCCGTGCTCGCCTCCTCGGACCACGCCGCCGACCTCGCGTCGGACGTCTCGACCGCCCACGACCTCGGCATCGAGAAGGCACCGCACCTCGTGGTCGACCACCGGTTCGGCCTCGGTGGCCCCGCCGAGGTCGAGGACTACCTCGCCCTCATCGAGCGGGCACTGGCAGAGCAGCCCTAGTCCCGAGGGGGCGCACGCGCGAGGGGGTCCCACCGCCGGGTGCGGACGGCATACCCCTGAGGTCCGTGAGGCCGGCGCGGAGGTGACCACACCGGTCGCTGAGCCGACCCCCGTCGTCAGGAAACTGGCAGGTTGGGCTGCATAGGTTCGTTCCGTCACCCATTTCGAGGAGCTGCCATGTTCGACCTGATCAACGGAATCCCCCTGCACCCACTGGTGGTGCACGCCATCGTCGTCCTGCTCCCGTTGGCGACCCTCGGCACGATCGCCATCGCGGTGCGACCTCGGTGGCGCCGGTCCTACGGCCCGCTGGTCGTCGCTGCCGCCGCCCTCGCTGCGGTGCTCAGCCCCGTCGCGACCCAGAGTGGGGAGGCGCTGGAGCGGCGCGTGGGCGACCCCGGTGTGCACGCCGAGCTCGGCGACACCCTCGTCTTCTTCGCCATCGCGCTCACGCTCGCGTCGGCCGCGCTCGTCTGGCTCGAACGGCGCGCCTCATCGCCGACGCGCGCGGCATCGGCGGGTGGGTCACGTCTCACGACGGTGGTGGCGATCGTCGCCGTCGTCATCGGGCTCGCGTCGGCCGTGCAGGTCTATCGCGTCGGTGACTCCGGCGCCCGCGCCGCCTGGGGTGACGCGGCGACCCAGTCCGGGAGACCATGACGCCATGCTCGTCGGCGTGTGTGAGGACGACCCGGGGATCCGCTCCGTCGTCGCCCAAGCCTTGTCGTTCGCGGGGCACGACGTCGTCACGGCGCACCGCGGCAGCGAGGCGCTGACCCGTCTGGGACGCGACAGCGGGGTGTCGGTGATCGTCATGGACATCGGGCTGCCGGACTCCGACGGGCGCGACGTCGTGCAGGCGCTCCGTTCGGCGGGCCAGCCGGCGCCGGTCATCTTCCTCACGGCGCTCACCGACGTGCACCACCGCATCTCGTCGTTCCACGCCGGGGGTGACGACCACCTCGGCAAGCCCTTCGACGTCCGCGAGCTCATCGTCCGGGTCGAGGCACTGGGCCGTCGCATGTCGTCGCCGCCCCTGCCGGCCCCGGCCGGCCTCGGCAACCTCAGCATCGACCCGACGGCCCACGCGATCAGCACGGGCGACGACGAGGTGCTGCTCAGTCCCACCGAGTTCCGCGTCCTTGCCGCCATCGCGTCCCGGCCCGGTGAGGTGGTGCGGAGGGCCTCGGTCGTCGCCGCGGCCTGGTCCGACGGCGCGCTCGTCACGGACAACACGCTCGACTCCTTCATCCGGCGGGTGCGGCGCAAGCTCGACGAGGTCGGCGCCACGGTCGGCATCGAGACCGTCCGTGGTGTCGGGTACCGCATCCGATGACCGACTCGCGCAAGTGGCGCTCGCTGCGCCGCCAGCTCGTCCTGGCCACGCTCGGCGTGACTGCGGTCGGCGTCGTCGTGCTCACGGCGGTGTTCCACCTCGTCCTCGAGGACCTCGGTCGCGGCGACGTCGATCGGGTCCTCGCGACCCGGTCCGACGCCGTCGTCCGTGCCGTGGAGGCGGAGCGTGGCGACCCGTTGACCGTCCCCGCGGGGGTGCTGGACGCCGGGGAGGTGGTCTACGACGCCCGCGGTGAGCGCGTGGCGGGCACGCCGCTGCGAGGCCTCGACGACGCCTACCTCCGCCTGGCCGCGAAGGGCGGGCCCGCGGCGACCCGGGTGGGGGAGTCCGCCAGTCTGCGCGCGGCCCCGGTGACGACCGACGGTGGGCGCGGGATGGTCGTCGTCGGTGTCTCGCTCCGGCCCTACGAGACCGGGGAGGGCTATGCGCTCGCCCTCAGCGTTGCCTCGGGGCTGCTCGTCGTCGCCTTCTCCGGTCTGGTGGCGAGCTGGGTGGCCCGGCGCGCCCTCCGGCCGGTGGGGGAGATGGCGGCCACCGCGGCCTCCTGGAGCGAGCACGACCTCGGTCGGAGGTTCGACCTCGGGCCCCCGACCACCGAGCTCACCGCCCTCGGCGCCACCCTCGACGGCCTCCTCGACCAGGTCGCCACCGCCATCCGGGCCGAGCAGCGGCTCACCGCCGAGCTGGCCCACGAGCTCCGCACGCCCCTGACGACCCTGCAGGGCCTCACCGACCTCACCCTGCTCCGCGACGACCTCACCCCGCCGGTGCGCCGACAGCTCGAGGACGTCGCCACGACGGCCCGCTCGATGGGGCAGACGGTGACGACGCTGCTCCACGTCGCCCGGACCGAGTCCGCGACCGCCTCCAGCGCCTCGCTGCGTGACGTCGTGGCGGCTGCCGTCGACGCGGTGGGCGAGCTCGAGGGCAGTGCGGAGGGCTCCGGGGGAGGCGCTGGGGAGGGCTCCGGGGAGGCGCCGGCGATCCGCGTCGACGTCGGCGACCACCGGCTCGGCATCCCGCACGACGTGGCCGTCCGTGCCCTCGTGCCGGTGCTCGACAACGCCGTCGTCCACGCTGGCTCGGCCATCCGCGTCACGAGCGGTGCCGCGCAGAGGGGGTTCGTCTGCGTCGTCGTGGAGGACGACGGTGGTGGCGTGGCCACCGACCTCGACATCTTCGAGCCCGGGGTGTCCACGCGTGGCACCGGACTGGGGCTCGCCCTGGCACGCCGGGTCGCGCGCTCGGCCGGTGGGGACGTCACCCTCACGAGCCGGTCGGAGCCGACGAGGTTCGAGGTCCGGCTGCCTCTGGGCTGACCCTCGGCCCGTGGTCAGGTGTCTGGCAGGTTCGCGAGCGCAGGATGGAGGGGCGGCCCGTCTGCCACGACCGCCAGAACCCGAGCACCGGAGCACGATGAACCTCCTCAGCCACCACCTCTTCACCTGGACGAACTCCCTGTCGCGAGCCACACCGGTCCTCCACGGACCCGCTCGGGTGTTCGCCACCTACGGCGTCGTCCTCTTCGGGATGGCACTGCTCGTGGCCCTGTGGCAGGCGCGCCACGCGTCCGACACCGCCCTCGCCTCCGTGGGCTGGGCCGGGTTGGGGACGCTGGTGGCGCTGGGCGTGAACCAGCCCGTGGGTGCGCTGTTCGCCGAACCACGGCCGTATGCCGGGCATCCCGAGGTCCTCGTCCTCGTGTCCCGCACGACCGACTGGTCCTTCCCCTCGGACCACTCCGTGATGGCCGGGGCGTGCGCCGTCGGTCTGCTGGTCGCCGCCCGCCAGCACCGGGCCTTCCGGCGCCTCGCGCTGCTGGCGGTCGTCGCCGCGGCCCTCATGGCGGTCGACCGGGTCTACGTCGGCGCGCACTACCCCCTCGACGTCGTGGCGGGTCTGATGCTCGGAGGCGCGGTCTCTGCCGCCGGGTGGCTGGCGCTGCGGTGGTTGCTCGTCCCCGTCGCCGCCTGGCTGAGGCGCCTGCCGGGGGTCCAGTCCGTCTTCCAGGCACGGGTCGGGAGCGGTCCGGAGCCCGGCAGCGCGGCGATGGGTCCAGCGTGAGTTCGCTCCTCGACTCGATCCTCACCGCGCCGGCGGTGTGGGTGCTGGTCGTCGTCGGGCTGGTGGTCTTCGCCGAGGACGCCCTCTTCGTCGGGTTCGTCCTGCCGGGCGAGTCCGTCGCGGTCCTCGGCGGGGTGGCCGCCCACCAGGGACACGTCCACCTCTGGGAGGTGATGACGGTCGTCGTCGTGGCCGCGGTCGTCGGTGACACCGTGGGGTTCGAGGTCGGTCGCCACTTCGGGCCGCGCATCCTGTCGTCACACCTGCTCGAGCGTCGCCGCGCCCGCATCGACTCCGCCCGGGACTTCCTCTCGCGCCGGGGTGGCTGGGCGGTCTTCCTCGGCCGCTGGACCGCGTTCTTCCGTGCGGTCATGCCGGCCCTCGCGGGGACCTCGGGGATGCCGTACCGCACGTTCGCGACCTACAACGTGCTCGGCGGGGTCCTGTGGGGCTGCACCGTCGTCACCGCGGGCTACCTCGCGGGCTCCTCGTATGCCGCGGTCGAGAAGGCCATCGGACGTGGCAGTGCGCTCGCGGTCCTAGCCGTGGTGCTCGTGGCCCTGCTCGTCTGGCACCTGCGACGGCGTCGCGCCGACGCGGACACCGCGTGACCCAGCCCGGCGGATCGGTCGACGGTTGGTCGTCTGGTGCCCTCGGCAGGATTCGAACCTGCGACACCTTCTTTAGGAGAGAAGTGCTCTTCCCCTGAGCTACGAGGGCGGGGAGGCCGGATGGCCGCGGACCAGCCTAGTTGACGTGCGGCGCCCGGTCGCACGCGCGACTGCGCAGGGGAAACGGGCACTTCGCAGCACCGCGGCGGGGGTGCCCAGTGCACGCAACCCACCTCGGGCGGGAAAGGTGGGGCGCGGACGGCATACTTCGGCGGGTGACCGCAGCCCCCGCACCGGAGACGCATGACGACCCCGTGCAGCGGCGGACCGTCGCGACGTTGTCGATGTCGCAGGTGCTCGGCGGCGTCTCGCTCGCGAGCGGGGTGGCCGTCGGCGCGCTGCTCGCCGAGCAGGTGTCGGGGTCGCCGACGTATGCCGGTCTCGGCTCGACCTTCCAGGTGCTCGGCTCGGCGCTCATCGCCATCCCGATGGCCCGGCTCAGCGCGGCACGCGGACGACGCCCCGGGCTGGCGCTCGGCTACGTCCTGTCGTTCGTCGGCGCCCTCGGCCTCATTGCGTCCGGCATCGTCGGCAGCTTCGCGCTGCTGCTCGTGGCCAGCCTGCTCTTCGGCGGCTCCACCGCGTCGAACAACCAAGCGAGGTATGCCGCGGCCGACCTCGCGAACCCGGCCCACCGTGGGCGCGACCTCAGCCTCGTCGTGTGGGCCACGACGATCGGCAGCGTGCTCGGACCCAACCTCGTCGGCCCGAGCGAGCCGGTGTCCCGCCTGCTGGGGATCCCGCGGCTCACCGGGCCGTTCGTCTTCTCGCTCGTGGGGCTGACCCTGGCCGTCCTCGTCCTGTTCGTCAGGCTGCGACCGGACCCGCTCGTCGAGGCCCGGCGCCGCGCGGCCGACCTCGACCCGCACGCCGTCGGCCCCACGCACGGCTCGATCGGGCGCGGTCTGCGGGTCATCGCGGCCCGGCCGCAGGCGCTGCTCGGCGTCATCACGCTCGCCCTCGGCCACGTGACGATGGTGAGCGTCATGGTCATGACGCCGCTGCACATGCGTCACGGGCATGCCGACCTCACGATCATCGGGTTCGTCATCAGCATGCACATCCTCGGGATGTTCGCGTTCTCACCGCTCACGGGCATGGCCGTCGACCGGCTGGGCGGGCGCACCGTGGCGATGGTGGGGTCGGGCATCCTCGTCGTCGCGACGCTGCTCGCGTCCACGGCGCCGATGGGGCACTCGAACCGGCTGCTCGCCGGGCTGTTCCTGCTCGGGCTGGGCTGGTCGTGCACGCTCGTCTCCGGCTCCACCCTGCTCACGAGCGCCGTGCCGACGACCGAGCGGCCCGGCGCGCAGGGGGCGAGCGACCTCGTCATGGGGCTCGCGGCCGGCATCGGCGGCGCGCTCGCGGGGGTCGTCGTCGACCGCGCCAGCTTCCACGCCCTCGCGCTCGGTGCGCTCGTCGTCGCCGTGGCGATCGGCGTGGCGGCGCTCGTCCTGCGCGACCGGGAGCCGGTCAGCGTCCGCTGAGCCCGGGCCAGCTCGGCGTGCGCTTCTCGGCGAACGCCGCGACACCCTCGGCGCGGTCCGCGCTGAACGCCGTGTCGTGCCAGCGCGCGTCCTCGATGTCGAGGCCCTCGGCCAGCGACACGTCCATGCCGCCGCGCATCGCGGCCTTGGCGTTGCGCACCCCGACGGGGGAGTGGGCGGCGATCCGCGTCGCGAGCTCGAGCGCGGTCGCACGCGGGTCGTCGACGACCCGGTCGGCCAGACCCAGTGCGAGGGCGGCCTCGCCGCCGACCCGGCGCGCGGTGAAGATGAGGTCGGCGGCACGCGACCAGCCGATCCGGCGGGTGAGCAGCTGGGTGCCGCCGCCGCCCGGGATGACGCCGACCGAGACCTCGGGCAGCCCGAAGGTCGCCTCCGGCGAGGCGACGATGAGGTCGCAGGACAGGGCGATCTCGCAGCCGCCGCCGAGCGCGTAGCCGTCGACCGCCGCGATGACGGGCACCGGCAGGTCCAGGACGCTCCGGTATGCCGTCCTGTTCCCGGGCCGCTGCGCGCGCAGCTCGTCGTCGGACAGGGCGTTGCGCTCCTTGAGGTCGGCGCCGACGCAGAAGGCCTTGGGGTGCGACGACGACACGACGACTGCCCGGGCGGTGTCGTCGGAGGCGACCGACTGCGCGGCGTCGGTGAGGGCCCCGGCCATCGCGGTCGAGACGGCGTTCATCGCCTCGGGACGGTCGAGGACGAGCTCGACCACCCCCGAGTCGTGCCGGACGACCCGCACGAGGTCGGAGGACGAGGGGGTGGGCTGCGGCGCTGCATCCTGGGACATGACGCCATCCTCGCCGATCCCGCCGGCGCGCAGGCAGGTGGTCGTGAACGCGGGCGTCCGCCACGAGTGGCGGCACACGGCATACGGGCGGGTCGTTGTTAGCCTGCTGAGGTGAGCGAACCGGGACCGCAGTCAGAGATCGACTCGCGGACCGAACGGGTCCGCCACGCCGTCGCGGGCTGGACCCGGCACCTCGTCGACCTGGGCGGGCGCAACACGCTGCTCTGGTACCGCGACCTCCCGTCGGGCACCCTCGACCTCACGACGGCCCACCCCGGCGGGGTCGCGATGCTCCTCGCCGGCCGACCGACCCGGCTGAGCGACCTCGTGCGCGAGCCTGCGGCCTTCGACGAGGCCCGGCGGCGGGCCCGCACCATCGCCGGAAAGGCGCGTGAGCTGCGCGAGGAGCGGGGCATCGACACCGGCTTCGTCGCCGTGGGCATGGCGACGTGGAGCCTCGGTCGCGGTGGCGCCGCAGCGGCCCGACAGCCGGCGGCCCCGGTGCTGCTGCGCAGCTGCACCCTGCGGCCGACGACGCCGCAGCACGACGACTACGAGCTCGACCTCGGCGACGAGATCGAGCTCAACCCGGTGCTCGAGCACTATCTCGCGTCCGAGCAGGGGATCACCCTGGACTCCGAGCGGCTCGAGGGCCTGGCCCACACGTCCAACGGGTTCGACCCCTACCCTGCGTATGCCGCGCTGACCGAGGAGTGCGCGTCGGTCCCGGAGTTCGAGGTGACGCCCCGGATCGTCCTCGGCACCTTCTCGTACGCCAAGCTGCCGATGGTCGCCGACCTCGCCGCGCACGGTGACGCGCTCGCCGACCACGACGTCATCGCGGCCATCGCCGGCGACCCGACGGCGCTGCGCTCGGTCCGGCACGAGCTGCCCTCGCGTGCCGCCGACGTCGTGCCCGACCCCGCGAGCGGTCTGCTCATCCTCGACGCCGACTCGTCGCAGCAGGAGGCCATCGAGGCCGCGCGCTCGGGTGCCCACCTCGTCATCCACGGGCCGCCCGGCACCGGCAAGTCGCAGACCATCGCCAACCTCGTCGCGGCGCTGGCCGCCGACGGCAAGCGGGTCCTCTTCGTCGCCGAGAAGCGCGCGGCGATCGACGCCGTCGTCGGCCGGCTCGACCGCGTCGGGCTCGGCGACCTCGTCCTCGACCTGCACGACGGCGCCCGCGGCCGGCGCCGCATCGCCGGTGAGTTCGTGGCTGCGCTCCCGGGTCGTTCGCCCCGCCCCGCCGACCCGCCGAGCCGCGACGTCGACCGGCTCCGCGCCGCGGCCGCCACCCTGCGCGAGCACCGCGACGCCATGCACGACCCGCGCCACC
This sequence comes from Knoellia locipacati, assembly GCF_007992835.1. GTDB lineage: Bacteria > Actinomycetota > Actinomycetes > Actinomycetales > Dermatophilaceae > Knoellia > Knoellia locipacati. Next base: position 387,616 of record NZ_BKBA01000003.1, on the reverse strand, counting down.
CGTGGGGCGTGTCCGTCCACGACGTGCAGGAGGCGATCAGCGGGCTCGGTGCCGTCGAGCGCCCGCCGCACTCGCGTGTCCGCATCCGGGGTGAGGCGCTGCAGTCGCTCCCGCGCGACCGCTACGAGCTGCTCACCCGCGAGCTCACCCGCGTCGGCTCCCTCGGCGCCTGGCGCACCGACCGTGGCGAGGACCCCTGGTACGGCGCCACCGTGCGCACCCCCGAGGACGCCGTGCGGGCCCGTGAGCTCGTCGAGCGCTGGTCCGGGTCCGCGGTCGCCGACGTCGGGCAGACCCTCGCCGACGTCTTCGCCGGGCTGCGGCTCCCGGACTCGCGCACGGTGCGCGACTGGGGCCGCGTGCTCGACACCGTCGCCGAGGTGCGCGACACCCTCGAGACCTTCCGGCCCGAGATCTTCGACGTGCCGCTCGGCGAGTTCGTCGCCGCCACGGGGACGGGGGACTACCGCGCGTCGGTGGGCTCCGACCTCGGGTGGTGGGAGCGTCGGGGGCTGCGGCGACAGGTGCGGCGCTACGTCCGCCCGGGCCGACCGCCCGCCGACCTGCACGTCGCCCTGCTCGCCGCCAACGAGCAGCGCAGTGCGTGGAAGGAGATGGCCGGTGCCGGTGGACGGCCCGAGATGCCGGCCGACCTCGACCGCGCCATGGAGGCGTATGCCGGCTTGGCCGCCGACCTCGCATGGCTCGACGAGCGGGTGCCGCGCACCGGCGACTCCGCGTCCCTGCTCGACGTGCCCCGCGAGGAGCTCGCCGAGCGGCTGCAGACGCTCGCCGACGCCCCCGAGCGGCTGGCCGTCATCCCCTCGATCATCGGGCCCGTCGAGTCCATGCGCGACGCCGGTCTCGGTGCGCTCCTCGACGACCTCGCCGCACGACGCGTCCCCGCCGACGACGTCGCCGCCGAGGCCGACTTCGTCTGGTGGAGCTCGGTACTCGACGACATCGCCCTGCGCGACGCACGCATCGGCGCCCACGACGGCGAGGACCTCCGCCGCACCGTCGGCGAGTTCGCCGGTGCGGACCGGGAAGTGCTGCGGCAGAACGCCTCCCGCGTCCGCGCGGCCGTGCGGGCCAATGTCGACCGGGTGCTCGGCGACTCGCCCGAGCTCGAGAGCATCGTGCGGGCCGAAGGTGCGAAGGCCCGCCGCCACCGCCCGCTGCGCGACCTGCTGCCGGTCGCCGGTGAGCTGCTCACCGCTGCCCGCCCGTGCTGGGTCATGAGCCCGCTCGTCGTCGCCTCGGTGCTGCCCCCGGGGGTGTCGTTCGACGTCGTCGTCTTCGACGAGGCGTCGCAGATCCCGCCGGCCGAGGCGGTGTCGGCGATCTCTCGAGCCCGCCAGGTCGTGCTCGCCGGTGACGCCAAGCAGCTGCCCCCGACGTCCTTCTTCACCACCGTGAGCGAGGGTGGCGACGCCGCTCCGGACGACTCGCTCAGCGAGGGGGTCGAGTCCATCCTCGACGTTCTCGCCGCCACCCTGCCCAGCCGCCACCTGTCGTGGCACTACCGGTCGCAGGACGAGCGCCTCATCTCGTTCGCCAACGAGCACGTCTACGACGGCTCGCTCGTGACCTTCCCCGGCACGGGGTCCGCTCCGGTGCTGCGCCACGAGCTCGTCGACGGCGTCGGCGTCATGGCCGACGGTGCCGCCAGCGTGGAGACCACGCAGGCCGAGGTCGAGCGGGTCGTCGAGCTGGTCCTCGAGCACGCCCGCACCCGTCCGGGCGAGAGCCTCGGTGTCATCGCGCTCGGACTGGCGCACACGCAGCGGCTCGACGACGCCGTCCGGCGCGCGCTCCAGGGGCTCGACCCGCAGACGGCCGCGTTCTTCACCGAGGACGTGCACGAGCGCTTCTTCATCAAGAACCTCGAGCGGGTCCAGGGCGACGAGCGCGACGCCATCATCCTGTCCGTCGGCTACGGCAAGACGCCGCACGGCCGGGTCCTGCACCGGTTCGGTCCGCTCAACGTCGAGGGCGGCGAACGCCGGCTCAACGTCGCCATCACCCGGGCCAAGCGACGCATGACCGTGGTGTCGTCGATCGGCGCGGACGAGCTGGACCCCACCCGTCTCAAGGCCCGGGGTGCACAGATGCTGCGGGACTTCCTCGCGCACGCCGCTGCGTCGACGGCGGCCGCCGCGACGGGAGAGCCGGCCGAGGTGGCCCCCAGTGCTCCCGTGCAGTCCGTCGTCATGGCCGAGTTCGCCCGGCGGCTGCGGGCCGGCGGGCTCGTCGTCCACGAGCGCTACGGCTCGTCGGCCGACCCGATCGACCTGGCGGTGGAGGACCCGAACCACCGCGGTCGACTTCTCGTCGCGGTCGAGTCGGACGGACCGGAGTATGCCGCGATGCCCAGTGCCCGCGACCGTGACCGGCTGCGTGCCGAGCACCTCTCGCGCCTCGGGTGGAAGCACGTGCGGGTGTGGACCCGTGACGCCTTCCGCGACCCGGCCCGTGACGTCGCCCGGATCCAGGCCCTGGCCGAGCGCGGGGGACAGTGACCCGGCGCAGCCGTCGCGCGTCCAGCGCCCCGCAGCGGGTCGGCTCGGACGAGGGCCTCACGTCGAGCCGCCCCACGGCCGAGACCTCGGGTCAGGAGCCCGAGGCGGCGACGCCGACGGAGGCCGAGGCGGGCGCGAAGGTGGGCGGACGGCATACGCCGCGCAGGGCCGAGCAGACCAAGGACGACACGGACGAGGGCTGGGGCGAGCCCGGGGACGACGACGCGTCGGCCCGGTGGCTGCGCGAGAACCGTCCACCGCACTGGTCCTGAGGACGCGGCACGGGGCGGCGGCCAGCGAGTGCTGGCCGCCGCCCCGTGGCGGTTCGGACGTGTGACACCCCGGAAGGGACTCGGTCAGAGGGTGGGACGCGCGCGCAGGCTGTCGCGGATCTCCTTGAGCAGCTCGGTGTTGGGGTCGACCGTCTCGGCCTCCGGCTCGGAGGGGAAGAGCCGCTCCTTGGCGGCCTCGTAGGGCTTGACGACGAAGAAGTAGACGACGGCCGCGAGGATGAGGAACGCGATGAGCGCCGTGATGAAGGCGCCGAGCGGGATGCCGCCGGGCTTCCAGGCGTTGAAGTCGGGCTGGTCGCCAGCCTTGCCCACGATGCCCATGATGACGTCGACCATCTTCTTGACGACCTCACCGAACGCTCCGGCGATGACGAAGGCGACGGCGAGCTCGACGAGGTTGCCCCGCATCACGAAGTCCTTGAAACCCTTCATGGGTCCTGTCCTTTCAGTAGGAAATGGCACCTGACATGCAGTGTCGAGGCCTTCCCACGCTACAAGCGTGCACGGCGGTTCGCTCGGCACAGTGCCGGACTTCTGAGGACCGGCACGCGAGGGCTCAGCGGGTCACGACGACGAGGACCGCCGGTGCGCCCCCCTCGGGTCGCCCACCAGCGAAGATGCGCTCGAGGTCCTCCGGGGCGAGGGCGACGACGAGCCCCCTCAGGCCCCCGTCGGCACCCGGCAACGATCCGGTGAACGACGGCTTGTCGGGCGTGTCGACCCCCAGCACGAGGACCTCGCGGGCCAGGGCGGGGCCGCCGGTCTCGGGATAGACGACGACCCGACGGCCCGCCGACACCAGGTCGAGCGCCTGCCCGTCGGCGACGACGAGGTGCGCCGCGACGGTGCCGGCCGGTGCGCCGTCGGCGGCTGAGCGGGGGACGAGCCGCGTCGACGTGACCACCTCGCCCGGCTCGACCCGTGAGGCGAGGCGTCGCCCCACCACAACCCCCGGGTCGGCGACCGTGGCCACCGGACGGGTGTCGCCGGCGACCTCGACCACGCGCACGTCGGACGGCGCCAGGACCGAGCCGGCTGCCAGCGACGAGGTCGAGACGAGCACCCGGGTCGTCGCCGGTGGGGGTGGCCGCACGACCCCGACGAGCAGGAGCGTGGCCGCGGCGGCACAGAGCCCGGCCAGGGCCCGCCGCAGCGTCCGGCGCCGCCACCGGGCCCGGCGGGAGCGACCGAGGACCCGGGGACGACGCAGGCTGGGGAGGAGGAGGCGGGGCATGTCCCGACGCTAGGGAGCGCGCCGTGCCCGGAACAGGCGACGGGGCGAGGTTGTGGACGGTGACCCACCTCTCGGGGCGCCTGTGGACGAGCAGGAAGTCGCCGTTCGAGGCCCTGCGGCACTACGGTCAGGTTGTGAGTGACGACGACGCGACCCCGACCGAGACCGAGCCCGAGACCGAGCAGCCCACCTTCGCCGAGCTCGGCCTCGACGAGCGGGTCGTCAAGGCGCTCAAGGACATCGGCTACGAGACCCCCTCGCCGATCCAGGCCGCGACCATCCCCGCGCTCCTCGAGGGCCGCCACGTCGTGGGCCTCGCCCAGACGGGCACGGGCAAGACGGCGGCGTTCGCTCTCCCGATCCTCAGCCGCCTCGACGCCAAGCAGAAGTCGCCCCAGGCCCTCGTCCTCGCACCGACGCGCGAGCTCGCGCTCCAGGTCTGCGAGGCGTTCGAGAAGTACGCGTCGAAGATGCCGGGCATCCACGTCCTCCCGGTCTACGGCGGTCAGGGCTACGGCGTCCAGCTCAGCGCCCTGCGCCGTGGTGTGCACATCGTCGTCGGCACCCCGGGCCGGATCATGGACCACCTCGAGAAGGGCACGCTCGACCTCTCCGAGCTGCGCTTCCTCGTCCTCGACGAGGCCGACGAGATGCTCAAGATGGGTTTCGCCGAGGACGTCGAGACCATCCTCAAGGACACCCCCGACGAGAAGCACGTCGCGCTGTTCTCGGCGACGATGCCCTCCCAGATCCGCCGGATCTCGAAGAAGTACCTCACCGACGCCCTCGAGATCACCGTCGAGCGCAAGGCCACGACCGCCCCCAACATCACCCAGCGCTACCTCTTCTGCTCCTACCCGCAGAAGATCGACGCCCTGACCCGCATCCTCGAGGTCGAGAACTTCGAGGGGATGATCGTCTTCGTCCGCACCAAGAACGAGACCGAGATGCTCGCCGAGAAGCTCCGGGCCCGTGGCTTCTCGGCCACGGCCATCAACGGTGACATCGCCCAGGCGCAGCGTGAGCGCACGGTGGCCCAGCTCAAGTCGGGCAAGCTCGACATCCTCGTCGCCACCGACGTCGCCGCCCGTGGCCTCGACGTCGAGCGGATCAGCCACGTCGTCAACTACGACATCCCGACCGACACCGAGTCCTACGTCCACCGGATCGGCCGTACCGGCCGCGCCGGCCGCTCGGGTGACGCGATCTCGTTCGTCACGCCGCGCGAGAAGTACCTCCTCAAGGCGATCGAGAAGGCCACCAAGACCACGCTCACCGAGATGCAGCTCCCGTCGGCCGAGGACATCAACGCGACCCGTCTCGGGCGCTTCGACGACCGGATCACCACGGCGCTGCAGTCGAGCGACATCGACGCCTTCCGCGACGTCATCGCGCACTACGTCCGCAACCACGACGTGCCCGAGTCCGACGTGGCCGCGGCGCTCGCCATCGTCCTCCAGGGCGACGAGCCCATGCTGCTCGACCCCGAGCCGGTCCGTCCGCCGCGTCGAGAGCGCGACGAGCAGCGGCGCGACCGGGACGACCGCGGCGGGAAGTTCGACCGCGACGACCGCGGCGGGCGACCGGACCGCGGCCCCAAGCGGGGCCAGTCGGGTCCCATGACGAACTACCGCATCGCCGTCGGGCGGCGCCAGCACGTCGAGCCACGCCAGATCGTCGGCGCGCTCGCCAACGAGGGGGGCCTCGGTCGACAGGACTTCGGGCGGATCGACATCCGGGCCGACCACTCGATCATCGAGCTGCCCGCGACGCTGCCGGCGGGCGCGTGGGAGAAGCTGCGCGGGACGCGGATCTCGGGTCAGCTCATCGAGCTGCGCGAGGACTCCGGCCGTCCCGGACGCCCCGACAGGAAGCCGCACCGCAAGGGCCCGCGCCCCTGAGCGCCGACGCCGTCCCGGTTGGGGAGACTCAGGCGGAGGCGGCGGTCGAGCTGCTGCTCGAGGACGTGCTGGACGAGCTCGACGGGGTCGAGGTCGACGACGTCGACGACGAGGAGCTGCTCGTGCTCGACGACGAGTCGGACGGCGGGCTCGCCGGCGTCGAGCTGGTCGACGAGGAGCGCGAGTCGGTCCGGTAGAACCCGGAGCCCTTGAAGACGACGCCGACCGAGTTGAAGACCTTGCGCAGGGACCCGCCGCACTCGGGGCAGACCGTGAGCGAGTCGTCGCTGAACGACTGGACCGCCTCGAAGTGGTGGTCGCAGTCGCGGCACGCGTAGGCGTACGTGGGCACGGGGTTCCTCCTGGGCGATGCGGGTGAGCAGGGTCAAGGATACGGAACGCGCGGACATGCTCCGGTATGCCGGCCGCCCACCGGGCGCACCCGGCATACCGCACCGCCTGTGGCGTCCGCAGGAGTGGTCGCCTTCTCGACCAAGGTCGCGGACGCACGGGTATGCCGTCCTGTGGCGCCCGCAGGAGTGGTCGCCTTTCCGACCAGGGTCGCGGACGCCGGCCGGGGAGCCGGTCAGTCGGGCGAGGACCAGCCGGCGAGGCGGCCCTGGAGGCTCACGGCACGCAGCCGCTTCTCCACGGCGGCGCGGGCGGTGGCGGGGGTGACGATGAGCAGCTGGTCGCCGCGGCGCAGCGGCGTCGTCTCCTTGGGCACGAACGACGCGCTCTCCCGGACGACGAGCGCGACGTTGGCGCCGGGTGGCAGCCGCAGCTCGTAGACCTGGACCCCGGCGAGCCGCGACCGTGGGCCGACGGTGACCTCGAGGAGGTGGGCCCCGATGTCGTCGAACGGTGTCGCCTCCAGCGCGAGGTCGTAGGTGTGGTGGGCGCGGTCGAGGCCGAGCCGGTGCGCCACCCACGGCAGGGTCGGGGCCTGGACGAGGGTGAACATGATGACGAGGACGAAGACGAGGTTGAAGATCCACTCGACGCCCTGCGTGCCCGCCGTCATCGGGACGGTGGCGAGCACGACCGGCACGGCGCCGCGCAGACCCGCCCAGGCGAGGAAGCCCTGGGTGCGCCAGCCGATCCCGAACGGCGTGCACGACACGAGGACGGACAGGGGTCTGGCCAGGAGCAGCAGCACGAGCCCGAGCACGAGCGCCGGGACGATCTGGGAGGGGAAGCCGCGCGGGTCGGCGAGCAGCCCGAGCATGACGAAGAGGCCGATCTGGGCCAGCCAGCCCAGCGCTGTCGCGAAGCCGGCCACGGGCGCACGGTGGGGCAGGCCCATGTTGCCGAGCACGAGCGAGGCGAGGTAGCAGGCGATGAACCCGGAGGCGTGCACGACGTCGGCCGCGGCGTAGGCGAGCACCGACACCGACATGACCCCGATCGCGAACAGCGCCGAGGAGCCTCCGGCGACCCGGGCCATGAGCTTGCCGCCGAGCCAGCCGACGCCGAGACCGACGATGGTGCCGACGACGAGCTCGAGGGTGATGAGGGCGGCGAGCGACCACCATGAGCCGACCCCGGTGCCCGCGGCCGAGCCCGTGGCCAGCGCGGTGACGATGATGACGACGGGGGCGTCGTTGAAGCCCGACTCCGCCTCGAGCATGCCGCTCACGTGCCGGGGGAGCGGCACCTTGCGCAGCACGGCGAAGACCGCGGCGGCGTCGGTCGAGGCGAGGATCGCGCCGATGAGGAGCGCGGTGTTCCACGAGAAGTCGAGGACGAACCGCGCCGCGACGGCGACGACGGCGATCGACACCACCGCGCCGACGGTCGCCAGCGCCGCCGCGGGCGCGAGCGAGCCGCGGATCGTGTCCCACTTCGTCGTCACCCCGCCCTCGGTGAGGATGAGGACGAGGGCGGCGTACCCGAGGACCTGCGTGAGCTCGGTGTCGGAGAAGTCGATGCCGAGTCCGCGGTTGCCGAGCACGAGCCCGATCGCCAGGTAGATGAGCAGCGACGGCAGGCCCGAGCGGGTCGAGAGCCGGACGGCGGCGATCGCGACGATGAGCACCGCGGCGCCCACGAGCAGAGCGATCGAGAGGGCGTGCAGGTTGTCGGGCTCGGCGGTGACCACGGTGTCGACGGCGACCTTGGACGACATGCCGGCGCCCGGCAGACCCAACGTCGTGATCACGGCCCGTCCTTGCAGGTGGTGAGGATGTCTGTCCTAGTCTCGCAGGGTGAGTCCTCTTCGCGTTGCGCGTCGCGCTGCCCTGGTCCTGGCCGGCATCCTCGTCGTCGCTGCTCTCGTCCTCTCGGTCGTCGGCGTCTCCCTGGTCCGCAGGTCCTTCCCGCAGACCGAGGGCGAGATCAAGGTCCCGGGGCTGGCGGCCAAGGTCGACGTGTTGCGCGACGAGCGTGGCGTCCCCCAGATCTACGGCGACAGCCTCACCGACATCGCCAAGGCACAGGGCTTCGTCCACGCGCAGGACCGGTTCTTCGAGATGGACCTGCGCCGCCACGTGACGTCCGGCCGGCTCTCCGAGCTCGTCGGCGACGCGGGGCTCGAGACCGACAAGGTCGTGCGCACCATGGGCTGGCGCCGGGTCGCCGAGACCGAGCTCCCGACGCTCGACCCGCAGACGCGGACCACGCTCCAGGCCTATGCCGACGGCGTCAACGCCTATCTGCGTGGGCGCTCGCCGTCGCAGGCCTCGCTCGAGTACGTCGTCCTGGGCACCCGCGTCTCGGACTACCAGATCGAGAAGTGGACCCCGGCCGACTCGATCGCCTGGCTCAAGGCGATGGCGTGGGACCTGCGGGGCGACTACTCCAACGAGCTCGCCCGGGCCCGGCTCTCGACGCGGGTCACCGGCGCCCAGATCGCCGAGCTGTTCCCGCCCTACGACACGGCCAACACCCCGATCCTCACGGCCGACCAGTGGGCACCCCGCTCGACGCCCGGCCAGGTCTCGTCGAGCGTCCCGTCCGCACTGCGGTCGGCCGCCACGGGCGCCTCCTCGCGTGACGTCGCCGACGCGCTCGGCAGCTCCTCGGCGCAGGACGCGTATGCCGCAGTCGGCCGTGCGCTCTCGGCGGTCCCCGCGCTCATGGGTCGCGGCGAGGGCATCGGGTCCAACTCGTGGGTCGTCGGCCCGCAGAAGTCGGCCACCGGCAAGCCGCTGCTCGCCAACGACCCCCACCTCGCCCCCGGCATCCCCGGCATCTGGTACCAGGTCGGCCTGCACTGCCGCCAGAAGTCCGAGCAGTGCCCGCTCGACGTCGCCGGGTTCTCGTTCTCAGGGGTTCCGGGCGTCGTCATCGGCCACAACGACAAGATCGCGTGGGGCTTCACCAACCTCGACCCGGACGTCAGCGACTTCTACCTCGAGAAGGTCGACGGCAACCGCGTGCTGCGCGGCCGGACGTGGGAGCCGCTGCAGACCCGGCGCGAGGTCATCAAGGTCGCGGGCAAGCCCGACGAGACGATCACGGTGAGGTCGACGCGCCACGGGCCGATCATGTCCGACGTGCTGCCGGCGCTCGACGACGCCGGTGAGCGCTCACCCGTGCCGGTGGTCGAGGGCCAGGCACCCGCGACCCAGCAGGACTTCGCTGTCTCGATGGCGTGGACCGGTCTGCAGCCCGCCAGGACCGCCGACGCGATCTTCGCGCTCAACACCGCCCAGGACTTCACCGAGTTCCGCCAGGCGGCCAAGCTCTTCGCGGTGCCCGCGCAGAACCTCATCTATGCCGACGTCGACGGCCACATCGGCTACCAGGCCCCGGGCCAGGTGCCGGTGCGCGTCTCGGCCTTCAAGGGTGCGCCTCCTGGCTTCTGGCCGGCGCCGGGCTGGGACGAGACCTACGACTGGCAGGGCTACGTCCCGTTCGACTCGATGCCCTACGCCCTCGACCCGGACGAGGGCTTCATCGTCACCGCCAACCAGGCCGTGACGGCGAGCCCGACGCCGTTCCTCACCACCGAGTGGGACTACGGCTACCGCTCCCAGCGCATCCGCGAGCGCATCGAGGCCGCGACCAAGGGCGGCGGGACGGTCACGGTGGCCGAGATGGCGCAGATCCAGATGGACTCGCGCAACGAGTTCGCTCCCACCCTCGTCAAGGCCCTCCTCGCCGTGCCGCTGGCGGGTCCCGGCGACACCGACGCCCAGGTCGCCTTCACGCGTGAGGCGCAGGACCTGCTGCGCGACTGGGACTACACGACCCCGGCCGACGGCTCGCGAGCCGGTGCGGCCGCCGCCTACTACAACGCGGTCTGGGCCAACCTGCTGCGGCTGCTCTTCGACGACGAGGCGCCTAAGGGGCTCGAGGCCGACGGCAACAGCCGGCACATGGCCGCGGTCGCCCGGTTGCTCGAGAACCCCAAGAGCGCCTGGTGGGACAACCGCCAGACCCCGGGTGTCACCGAGAGCCGCGACGAGATCCTCCGCCAGGCCCAGGTCGAAGCCCGGCTCGAGCTCACGAGGAAGATTGGCAAGGACCCCGACGACTGGCGCTGGGGCAAGCTGCACACCCTCGAGCTCACCCACCAGGTCCTCGGTGGCGACAGCGTCCCCGGCATCGTGCGCAGCATCTTCAACCGCGGCGACTACGAGATGCCCGGCGGCTCCTCGATCGTCAACGCCAACGGCTGGCGCGCCAACCTCGGCTACGAGACGAGCTGGGCGCCCTCGATGCGCATGGTCGTCGACCTCGGCGCGTTCGACCGCTCGACGTGGGTCAACCAGACCGGCGCGAGCGGCCACGCCTTCAACGGCCACTACGACGACCAGACCGAGGACTGGGTCGCCGGTCGACAGCACCCGTGGCCGTTCACGCAGAAGGCCGTGCGTGAGGCCACCGACGAGGAGCTCACGCTCGTCCCCGGCAGCTGACCGGGGCTGAGCGGGTCCGGCGCCTCAGAACCAGGTGGTCCCGTCGACGGTGAGCACGCCGTCGACGGGCAGGTCGTGCGCGTCACGGGGGAGGGGTGCCGCGCGGACGTCGCGCACCTCGCCGGGGTGGAGGACGACGACGATGCGTGACCCCGCGCCCCGGCGCAGCAGCGCCCGGTCGTAGCTCCCCCCGCCACGCCCCAGCCGCGTGCCACCGGTGTCGGCCGCGAGGCCGGGAGCCAGGACGAGGCCGGCGGCCGAGACGGCATCGGGACCGAGCGGCATACGACGTCCGTCGGCCGCGTCGCACCAGTCGAGGTCGTTGTCGGGCAACGTGATCGGGACGAGGACCCGTATGCCGTGGGCCGCGAGAGCCGAGAGCGTCGCCGCCGTGGGTGGCTCGGTCCGCATCGCCTCGTAGGCCGCGACGGTGGAGCCGGCGGTGAGCCCGAGCTCATGCACGAGCTCGAGGACCCGCTGCGCGAGGGCGGCGTCGTCGGTGTCGCGGTCGCGGTCGGCGACGATCCCGCGCCGCGCCGCCAGCAGCCCGGGACGGAGGGCAGCCTTGTCGCCGCTGTCGCCGTTGCCGTCGTCGCTCGCCGGGGTCACCGTCATGCCACCAGTGTCACCGGCGACTGGCACGGCATGGGCACGGCTCGCTCACCTAGGGTTGCCGACATGGGCGACGACGGGCTTCGACAGGCCACACACCTGATGCGTGACCGGGGCGTGGACGCGCGCGCCATCGGTGCGTTCACCCGCTTCTACGGCCTGCTCGAGGCCGAGGCGACCGGCTACATCACCGAGGACTCCATCGAGCCGCTCGGTGCGGTGCAGTCGCTCGCCGAGCTCGAGGTCGATGAGGCCGAGCTGCCGGCCGTGCTCGCGGCGTCGGCGGTGCTCAAGCTCAACGGGGGGCTCGGCACGTCGATGGGGATCTCCGGGCCCAAGACGGCCCTGCCGGTGCGTGACGGACTGAGCTTCCTTGACATCATCGCCAGGCAGGTCCTCGCGATCCGGGAGAAGTACTCCGTCGACCTCCCCGTCGTCTTCATGGACTCGTTCCGGACCCAGGACGAGACGCTCGAGCTGCTCGCGAAGCATCCCGGGCTCGAGGTCGAGGGCCTGCCGCTGTCGTTCCTGCAGAGCGCGGAGCCCAAGCTGCGCTCCGACGACCTCACCCCCGTGTCGTGGCCCGCCGACCCCGAGCTCGAGTGGTGTCCTCCCGGGCACGGCGACGTCTACATCGCGCTCCAGTCCAGCGGGCTGCTCGACACGTTGCGGGACAGGGGAGTTCGCTACCTCTTCCTCTCCAACGGCGACAACCTCGGTGCGACGTTCGACCCCCGCATCCCCGCCTGGATGGCGCGCGACGGCGTCCCCTACGTCGCCGAGGTCTGCGCGCGCACCCGCAACGACCGCAAGGGCGGGCACCTCGCCCGGCGCCGCAGCGACGGCCGGATCGTCCTGCGCGACTCCGCCCAGGTCGCACCCGGTGAGGAGGAGTACTTCGCCGACAACGAGCGCCACGAGTTCTTCCACGTCAACAACCTCTGGGTCGACCTCGACGTCCTCGCCGACCAGCTCGCGCAGCGGGCGGGCGTCCTCGAGCTCCCGATCATCGTCAACCGCAAGACCGTCGACCCGACCCGCAAGGACTCCACGCCGGTGATCCAGATCGAGTCCTCGATGGGCACGGCGGTCGAGGTGTTCGAGGGCTCGCAGGCGCTCTTCGTGCCGCGCGACCGCTTCCGTCCGGTCAAGACGACCAACGAGCTCCTCCTCGTGCGCTCCGACCTCTACGAGCTCGACGACGAGAGCCGGGTCGTCTCGCTCATCGACCACGACGAGCCATTCATCGACCTCTCGAGCGAGTTCCGGTTCATCCAGGACTTCGACGCCCACTTCCCGCACGGCGTCCCCGCGATCCGCGAGGCGCACTCGCTCGTCGTCGACGGCGACGTGACCTTCGGCCGCGACGTCAGCTGCGTCGGCGACGTGACGATTCGGGCGGACTCGCCCCGGGTCATCGACGACGGCGCCCGCCTCGAGGGGGAGGTGTGAGGTCGGTCGAGGAGCACCGGGCGGCGCTCGTCGCCCTCGTGTCGCCCCTCCCTCCGGTCCGCGTCGCCCTGGGTGACGCGCTGGGGCGCGTCCTGGCTGCCGACGTGGTCGCGACCGTGGACCTCCCGGGCTTCGACAACAGCGCGATGGACGGGTATGCCGTCCGCTCGGCCGACGTCGCCGGCGCCAGTGCCGCGTCCCCCGTGGTGCTCGACGTCGACGGCGACATCGCGGCCGGTGACACGCGCCGTCACGTGCTCCGGCCCGGTGCCACGATGCGCATCATGACCGGCGCGCCGCTGCCCGAGGGCGCGGACGCGGTCGTGCCGGTCGAGGAGAGCGACGGCGGCGTGCAGCGGGTGACCCTGATGCTGGCGGCCGAGTCGGGGCGGCACCTGCGCCGTCGTGGTGAGGACGTCCGAGCCGGAGACGTGGTGCTGCGAGCCGGCGTCCGGGTGAACCCCGGCAGGCTGGCCCTCATCGCGGCGGCCAACGTGCCCGAGGTGTCTGTGGCCGCGCGGCCCCGGGTGTCAGTCGTCTCCACCGGTGACGAGCTGGTGCTCGCGGGCTCCTCGCTCGACCACGGCCAGATCGTCGACTCCAACCGGCCGATGCTCATGGCCCTCGTCGAGGCGGCCGGAGCCGAGCTCGTGGGGTTCGGGCACCTGGCCGACGACGCCGAGGCCATGGCCGCCCTTCTCGCCGACGTGCCCGGGCAGCCCGACCTCGTCCTCACGACCGGCGGCGTGTCGATGGGTGCCTACGACACGGTCAAGGAGGTGCTCACGGCCTCGGGTGAGGTCGAGTTCAGCAAGGTCGCCATGCGGCCCGGCATGCCGCAGGGGGCGGGTGTCGTGGGGGAGCGGCGGACCCCGATCGTCACCCTGCCGGGCAACCCGGTGAGCTCCTACGTCTCGTTCCACGTGTTCGTGCTGCCCGTGCTGCGCGCCCTCGCCGGCCTGCCACCCGAGGCCGCGACGACCGAGGCCGTGGCGTCGCAGGGCTGGTCGTCCGTGCCCGGCAAGGTCGAGTTCACCCGGGTTGTGCTCGAGGGCGGTCGGGTGCGCCCCTCGGGTGGTCAGGGCTCGCACATGCTCGGCGCCCTGGCCGAGGCGACCCACCTGGCCGTGGTCGACGCGGCGACCACGGGCGTGAGCGAGGGTGACGTGGTCCGCCTCCTCCCGCTCGTGGGTGAGAATTGACCTCGTGGCCACCGACGACCCGGGCTCGACCCGACAACCTCTCGCTCCACCCGAGATGCCAACCCGGGTCGAGGCCAGCATCCTCGGGTCACCCGATAATGCTGACCGCGGGCAGGTGGGGGAAAACGGTCGGTTGACGCATGTCCGCGCCGACGGCACGGCGCACATGGTCGACGTCTCCGCCAAGGCCGTCACCGCCCGTGAGGCCAGTGCCCGCGGACGCGTGCTGCTCTCGCCCGCCGCCGTCGCCGCCCTGCGGGACGGGACCGTCCCCAAGGGTGACGCGCTCGCGGTCGCGCGGCTGGCCGGCATACAGGCGGTGAAGCGCACCCCCGAGCTCATCCCGCTCGCGCATCCCGTCGCGGTGCACGCCGCAGCGGTCGACCTCGACGTCGCCGACGACGGGGTCGACATCTCGGCCACCGTCCGCACGGCCGACCGCACCGGCATCGAGATGGAGGCGCTCACCGCGGTGGCCGTCGCCGCGCTCGCTCTCATCGACATGGTCAAGGCCGTCGACAAGCACGCCCGCATCACCGACGTCCGGGTCACCGCGAAGTCCGGTGGCCGGTCCGGCGACTGGAGCGCGCAGTGACTGCCGACCTCGCGGGACGGCGCGCCGTCGTCGTCACCGCCTCGACCCGGGCGTCGCAGGGCGTCTATCCGGACAAGGGCGGGGCGCTCATCGTCGAGACGCTGCGCGCGTGGGGCGCGGTGGTCGACGACGCCACCGTCGTGCCGGACGCCGAGATCTCCTCGACCCTCGTCGCCGCGATCGGCGCCGGCCCCGACCTCGTGCTCACGACGGGCGGCACCGGCATCAGCCCCACGGACGCGACGCCGGAGGCGACCGCACCCCTGCTCGACCGCGAGGTCCCGGGCATCGCCGAGGCGATCCGGGCCGCCGGTGTCGCCGCCGGCGTGCCGACCGCCATGCTCTCGCGGGGGCTCGCCGGCGTCGCCGGACGCACGCTCGTCGTCAACCTCCCCGGCTCGACGGGTGGCGTCCGCGACGCCCTGGCCGTCCTCGAGCCCGTGCTCGGCCACGCGCTGAGCCAGCTCGCCGGCGGGGACCACTGATGCGCTGGGGCCGCGCCCGCGAGGAGTGGTCGGTCGTCCTCACCGGCACGACCCCGAGCGGCCACCCGATCCTGCTGCGGCCGTTGCGCCACGAGGACGCCGACGACTACGTCTCGGTGCGCGCCCGCAACCGGCACTGGCTCTCGCCGTGGGACGCGACCTCACCGGTCCGCGTCACCGGCTCGCGCACCTTCGACGACGTCGTCGCGTTCTACCAGGAGGAGGCGCTCGCCGGGCGGATGCTGCCGTTCGTCATCGAGACCGGGGGTGAGCTCGTCGGGCAGGTCAACGTGAGCAACATCGTCCTCGGGTCGTTCCGCTCCTGCACCGTCGGCTACTGGGTGGCCCAGGCCGTGGCGGGGCGCGGCATCGTGCCGACCGCGCTGGCCCTGGCCGCCGACCACGCGTTCGGGGTGCTGGGGTTGCACCGGGTCGAGGTCAACATCCGCCCCGAGAACGTCGCCAGCCTCGCCGTCGTGCGCAAGCTCGGCTTCCGCGACGAGGGGCTGCGGCCGCGGATGCTCCACATCGACGGCGACTGGCGCGACCACCGGTCGTTCGCGCTGACGACCGAGGACCTCGACGGGGAGAGTGTCATGGCCCGTCTGACCCACTCGTCACAGCAGTCACTTGGGCGACACACCGACTGGGGTCCGACTGCCTGACGTCCCGCACGCATAACGTCGGGTCCGTGCAGCCGAGCAGCCTCATCTTCCTGGTCATCATCGGGATCTGGGCTGCCTATTTCGTCCAGTACTGGGTCCGTCGGCGCGAGCACCTCGCCACGATCCGGTCCGTCGACGCCTTCTCCGAGACGATGCGGGTCCTGCAGCTGCGTGCCCCGCTCTCGACCGTGGACACGGGCAGCCAGGCACCCCGCACGTATGCCGTGAGTCCCGCCCGCGCGATGCGCCCGCAGGTGACGGTCAAGCGGGCCGAGGCCTCGACGATGTTGCGTGAGGACTCCGCGGCGGCGACGTCGGCGTCCTCGCCCTCGACGCAGTCCACCTCCGTTCCGCGCCAGCGGCCGCTCCCCGCCCGTGAGGTCGAGCCGGAGGTCGCGACGATGCGTCCCGGCCGCGCCACCCGGGGCATCGTCCTCGTCGTCGGGCTCCTCGGCACGGTGGTCTTCGGTCTGCTCGCCGCGTTCGGCGTCCTCGTCGCGTGGGCACCGCTCGTGCCGCTCGCCATGGCCGGCGCCGGCTTCGGCTGGCTGCGTGCCGGGGTCCGGGCCGAGGTCCGTGCGCGCCGCGAGGCCCAGCGCCCGCTCCGCCGTGCCTCCGCCCCCGTCCGTCCGGCGGCCCCCGCCGTCGCGCCCGAGCCCGTCGCGTCGTCCGAGCAGCCTGTCGAGGCCGAGGTCGCGACCCCGGTCACGTCGGCCCCGTTCGACGTCTCCGCGCACACGAGCGAGTCCCAGGCCGAGCCGGTCCTCGAGCAGCCCGTCGTCGAGCAGCCGGTCGTGCAGCAGCCGGTCGTGCAGCAGCCCGCCGCCGAGCACGAGGTGGCCCTGCCCGAGGTCGACGAGGACGACATCCCACTCACCTGGGACCCCCGTCCGGTGCCTCGCCCGACCTACACGATGAAGGCCAAGGCGCCCGAGCGTCCCTTCGCCGCACCTCAGGCGGAGCCGGAGCGCGAGGCCGAGGAGACGGCATACGACGAGCTTCCCCAGCGACGGATCAGCGGCCTCTGACCGCAGATCCCCGCACGACGACAGACGCCGGCCCCCGAGAACCTCGGGGGCCGGCGTCGTCGTGTGAGGGGCTACTTCTCGGCGTCGGCCTCCTCGACCTCCTCCTCGAGGTCCTCGGGGACCTCTCGGCTGTCGAGGAGGTGGTGGCCGACCGCGTTGAGCACGGCGACGAGGGGGACGGCGATGAGGGCGCCGAGGATGCCCGCGACGACGACACCGGCGGCGATGCCGAGGATGACGGCGAGCGGGTGGACGCGGACGGCGCGGCCGAGGAGGAACGGCTGGAGCACGTGCGACTCGAGCTGCTGCACCGCGATGACGCCGCCGAGCATGATGAGGGCCTGGACCGGTCCGAGGGCGACGAGGGCGAGCAGCACCGGGACGGCGCCCGAGATCGCCGCGCCGATGACCGGCACGAACGCGCCGAAGAAGACGAGCACGGCGATGCCGGAGGCGAACGGGACCCCGAGGACGGCCGCGACGATGCCGATGCCGAGGGCGTCGACGGCGGCGACGAGGATCGTGGCGCGGGTGAACGCAGACAGCTGCCCCCAGGCGATGACACCGGAGGTGTGGACGCGGTCGCGCGAGGTGCGGGGGAAGAGGCGCACGACCCAGGCCCAGATCCGCTCGCCGTCGTAGAGGAAGAAGAAGAGCGCGAACATCGCGATGAAGAACCCGGCGACGACGTGGGTCACGGTGAGGCCGGCCTGGGCGGCGGTCTGACCGAGGCTGCCGCTGCCCGAGCTCGCCTGCTCGCGCACCTTGTCGATCCACTCGTCGACCTGGGTGTCGGTGATCCCGAAGGAGGTGCGGAACCAGCTGCGCACCTCGTCGACGCCCTGCCCGACCTGGTTGCTGATGTCGCCGAACTGCGAGGTGAACTGCGACCCGACGAAGCTCAGCGCGCCGATGATGAACGCCAGCGTCCCGACGACGGTGAGTCCCGCTGCGGCTCCACGCGGCAGCACCCTGGACAGCAGGCGCACGACGGGGAAGAGGAGGGCGGCGAGCAGCAGCGCGACGATGAGCGGCACCGTGACCTCGGAGAGGTAGGCGAAGAGCCACAGCGTCCCGAGGAGCGCGGTCGCCACGACGATGAGCCGCCACGCCCATTCACTCGCCGTGCGCACCCCCATCGGGACCTGCCACGCCGCCGGCTGGTGCGTCGGGTCGGTGTCGACGGGCTCGGCCGTCGTGGTGGGCTGAGGCGCTGGTGCCCCGAGTCGGGGGAGGCCCGCGGGGTCGGCCTGACCGGCCCTGCTGGACGGCATACGAAGTCGCATGTGTGTGAGCGTATGCCGGGCGATCCCGGTTTCGTCCGCGGCTGTCCCCGGTGTTATCGTGACTCCGCTCTGGGGCTGTGGCGCAGTTGGTAGCGCGTCTCGTTCGCAATGAGAAGGCCAGGGGTTCGAATCCCCTCAGCTCCACCAGTCGCAGAAGGGCCGAGTCATCCGACTCGGCCCTTCTGTCGTCTCCTGACCCGTGCGGGCCGTGCCGCACGGTGGCCGCCGGGAACCGACTAGTGCATCTCCGGCAGCGGGTTGGGCCGGTTGGGCCGATCCCAAGATGGCCCCCGGTGCGGTGACCGATCGCTTCGGGCCCGTGTCACGGTGAAGGGCATGAGGCACCTCCGGTCACCCGCGCCGACGACCCGTCAGGGCCGGCTCGTGGTCGCGCGGGCGACGGCCGTCGTCCTCTGGCTGGCCTTCGGCTATGGCGCCATCGGGGCGATCCTCTCGGTCTACATCGCGGACACCTACGGGCGGCCCTCCATGCTGCGCGTCGGTGCCGCGCTCGTGCTGCTCGCCGGGGTGTCGGCCGTGGGGCTCTCACGGGTCCAGGCGGTCTCGACGCGGCACTGAACTGAGCGGCCGCGGGACCACGAGCCGTGTGATGTGTCGTGAGAAGGTGAGGGAGCGTACCCCTGACGCTCCATCCCTTCTCGAGGGCCGAGTCTCATCCGACTCGGCCCTCTGTCGTTCCCGAGAGGACCCCGTTCCATGGACCCCAGGACCATCGTCATCACCGGAGCCAGCGACGGCATCGGCGCCGCAGCCGCGCGCGAGCTCACCGCCCACGGTCACCGGGTCGTGCTCGTCGGACGCAGCCCCGAGAAGACCCGGGCCCTGGCGGAGGAGCTCGGCGCGCCCTTCCACCTCGCGGACTACGCCGAGCTCGACCAGGTGCGCCGGCTCGCGGACGAGCTCTCGACGGCATACCCCCGGATCGACGTCCTCGCCAACAACGCCGGCGGGATCATGGGCGACCGGACCCTCACCGTCGACGGGTACGAGAAGACGTTCCAGGTCAACCACCTCGCGGGCTTCCTCCTGACCCAGCTGCTCCTGCCGACGCTCGTCGCCAGCGACGCCACGGTCATCCAGACGTCGTCGCGCGCGGCCCGGGCCTTCGGCCGGTTCGACATCGACGACCTCCAGAACGAGAAGGCGTACTCACCGCAGGTCGCCTACGGCAACGGCAAGCTCGGCAACATCCTCTTCACCCGCGAGCTGCACCGGCGCTACGCCGACCAGGGCATCTCGACCGTCGCCTTCCACCCGGGCATCGTCGGCAGCAACTTCGCGCACGACACGACCCACCCGATGCGGTTCGTCTACCACACGCCCATCGTGCGCAACCTCTTCACCGTCTCGTCGAGCAAGGGTGCCGAGCAGCTGGTCTGGCTGGCGGAGGGGCAGCCCGGGACGCAGTGGGAGCGGGGCGGGTACTACGAGAAGAAGAAGCCCGCGTCGTCGAGCCCGCACGCCCACGACGACGAGCTCGCCCGGCGCCTCTG
This sequence comes from Knoellia locipacati, assembly GCF_007992835.1. Classification (GTDB taxonomy): domain Bacteria; phylum Actinomycetota; class Actinomycetes; order Actinomycetales; family Dermatophilaceae; genus Knoellia; species Knoellia locipacati. Next base: position 367,962 of record NZ_BKBA01000003.1, on the reverse strand, counting down.
GGACGCGTCCGAGCAGATGGTCGCCTGACCGGACTTCGTCATTCGGCATCCGCCGAGGCCGCCGGGTGGGCGCGGGCCCATGCGACGATCTCGTCGGGCCGGTTGATCGCAGTGCCGTCGTCGAGGACGAGCACCGGCACGAAGAACGAGCCGGTGAGCGCGTGCACCTCGCGTCGGACCTTGCGCTGGAGGAGGCGCGGCAGGTGCTCCTGTCCCCTGGCCTTGACGATCTCGGGGCTGTGTCCGGCGTCGACCAGGGCCTGGTGCGCCTTGTGGCAGTCGTGGTGCTCGTTGCCGCCCGTGCCCCAGCAGATGTACAGCCTCATGTCGCCCTCCTGACGCTCGCTGCCTCCGGCGGACCTACAGGTCGAGCATCCTCGGACGGTCGGAGTCGGCACGCACGAGGTAGCCGCAGCGCCGGCACTCACGCATGTCGAGACCCTCGCGACGGAACCGGCGCCACCGGTGCCCGCGCACCCGGCATACGAGGTCCTTGGCCCTCATGCCGGTCAGTCTCCACCCTGGCTCGACCACCGTCCATGGCCCGCTCGGTCGGTGCCGGCGGTGGCCAGCTGCCGTGGGCACCTCGCGGGCAACGTCGCGGCTGGTGCCGTCGCGAGGCCCTCGGTGTGGTGAGATTCGTCGCGTGGGTGTCGTCGACTCGCTGGACCGCTTCCAGCGCAAGCACCGCGTCGTGGGCTACCCGCTCGCGGTCGTCTACAAGTTCTTCGACGACCAGGCGGGCTACCTCGTGGGCCTCATCGCCTACTACGCGTTCCTGTCGTTCTTCCCCCTGCTCATCATCTTCACGACGGTCCTCAGCGTCGTCCTGTCGAACTATCCCGACCTCCAGCAGCGGGTCCTGGACTCCGCGCTCTCGGAGATCCCCGTCATCGGAGCGCAGCTGGGTGAGCCGCAGTCCCTGCGCGGGAGCGCTACGGGGATCATCGTCAGCGGCATCGTCGCGCTCTACGGCGGGCTCGGTGTCGGACAGGCGTTCCAGTACGCGATGAACTCGGTGTGGGGGGTGCCGCGCAACGCACGGCCCAACCCGTTCCACGCACGGGGCCGCAGCTTCGTCCTCCTGCTGACGATCCTGCTCTTCGTCGTCATCACGACCACGATCACGATCCTCAGCGCCCGAGGCATCAACAGCTACCCGGTGCTCACCCGGGGCGCCGTGACCGTCGCGACGCTGCTCGGGACGGCTCTCGCGTTCGCTCTCGGGATGCGCCGAGCCGTGGCCCTCGACCTCAGCCTGCGACAGGTCGCGGTCGGTGCCATCGGGGCGGCCCTCACCTGGCAGGGGTTGCAGACCTATGGAGTGGGGTTCGTCGAGCGAGCGATGAGCTCGACCTCTGCGACCAACGGGGTCTTCGGGCTCGTCATCGGTCTGTTCGCCTTCTTCCACCTTGCCGCCCTCGGCACGATCCTGTTCGCCGAGGCCGACGTCGTGCGGGCCAACAACCTCTACCCCCGGGCACTGCTCACACCGTTCACCGACAACGTCGACCTCACCGACGGCGACCGCCGCGCGTACGCGCAGCAGGCCCGCATCGGCAGGTTCAAGCAGTACCAGCAGATCGACGTCGACTTCGAGCGCGTCGTCGACCCGCCGCCGGCCGACCCGAGCGACTCGCGGCGCTGAGACCCACGGGCTCAGCCGGCGGACCCCGCCGGCGCGGCCGCCACCTGCGTCGTCGTCACCGCGCGCTCGCAGAGTCCGAGGAACGCGCCGAGGGCGATGAGCTCGTCGGGTGTGCGCGGAGCGAAGTCCGTGAGCACGCTCGACCGCACGATGTATGCCGCGTGCTTGCCCCGTGAGACCGCCACGTTGATGCGGTTGCGCTGGAGGAGGAAGCCCATCCCGCGGGAGACGTCGGCGTGGGCGGACGCGGCCATCGACAGGATCGCGACCGGCGCCTCCTGGCCCTGGAACTTGTCGACCGTGCCGACGGCGACGTCGTCGTAGCCGGCCGCCCGCAGGCGAAGCTTGAGCACGCCCACCTGGCTGTTGTAGGGGGTGATGACGCAGAAGTCCTGCTGGGTCAGCGCCCGTCCGGTCGCGGCGTCCGGTTCGTCCGGAGCGGTCCACGTGCGCCCGATGAGGTCGTCCACGAGGGCGACCACGGCATCGGCCTCCTCGGGCGAGAAGTTCTTGTTGTCGCGGTGGTCGACGAGCACCTCGTGGACGCCGGGCTCGACGCCGTCGAGCGAGCGCCTCGCCGTGACGTGGTCCTCGGAGGTGAGCTGCCCGGCATACGACAGGTGTGAGACGGCCTCGGTGAGCCTCGGGTGCATGCGCCACGTCGTCTCGAGGAAGTAGCCGAGCTCGCGCGGGAGGAGGTCGTCGTCGCCGGCGAGCCAACCGAGTGCCGAGTGGTCGATCGGCTCGGCATGGGTACCCTGCGACACCTGCGGCAGCTGGGCCGGGTCGCCGAGCAGCAGCAGGCGCTGGCCCGCCATCGACACCGCGAGGGTCTTGCCCAGCGAGAACTGCCCCGCCTCGTCGATGACGACGAGGTCGAGTGAACCGCGCTCGATCCGGTGGGTGTTGGTGAGGTCCCAGGCCGTCCCGCCCACGACGACACCAAGGCCGGCCGCTGCGCGCTCGGCGACGAACCCGGCGAGGTCGTCGGACTTTGCGAGGGCGGTCCACTCGGGGGCGTCGGCGTACTTGGGGGCCTTGCCCACCTGTGCTCCGTCGACACCGGCACGGACCACGGCGTCGAGGATGTTCTCGACCGCGGCGTGCCCCTGCGAGCAGACGCCGACCTTCCAGCCCAGACCCACGAGGCGGGCGATGACCCGGGCGCCGACGTAGGTCTTGCCCGTCCCGGGCGGCCCCTGCACCGCGACGTAGGAGTCGTCCATGCCGGTCAGGGCGGCGGTGATGGCCTCGATGAAGCGGCCGTCGCCCGTGCCGGGACTGGGAAGGGGCTCGCCGGAGCGCAGGCGTGGTGGCGTGCGCAGCAGGACGTCGATGCCCGCGCGCTGGGGGAGCCTCGGGTGCCCGTGCAGGACCTCGCGCGCGAGCTCGCGCAGGGCGGCGTCGATGCTCCCCGTGCCGACGGTGCCCTTGGGGACGAACGCCACGGGGAAGTCGTCGATCTCGGTCTTGGCGGGGGCGTTCTCGAGGATGGTGAGCCGTTGGAAGACCCTGCCGTTGTCCGAGATCTCCTCCTCGGCCTCGATGATCTCCACCCCACCGGGGCTCCGGGCGTGCGCGTTGCCCGGGAGGTGGTCCGCCGGCGGCGGGAACGCTGGCGGGGCGGCGTAGAGCGCGGCCACCTGGCCTCCGACGTCGAGCAGGGTGCCGCCGGCCGGGTCGACGCGCACGGCGTAGCGGCGCTTCGAGCCGCTGCGGGGAGTGGGCTTGTGCCACCCCTCGAGCAGCTCCGGCTCGCCCTCGATGACGGCGACGCCGCTCGAGCGCATCCAGCTCTGGACCGGGTGCTTGATCCGGTCGTAGTGCTCCCACCAGAAGGGCTTGTCCTCGCGGGCATGGAAGAGCACCGACGCGGCGACCAGCGCGACCGCGTGGTCCCGGGGGGTGCGTTGCGCCGGCTGGACGTCCTCGACGAGAGCACGCAGGGCGGCCTCGAGCTCGAGCGCGGCGGCGCGGTCCTCACTCACCGGTTTGGGTTCCACGACCTCGACGACCTCGCCCGTCCCGCCGCCCGGGACCTGGCGCACGAGCCAGTCCCGCAGCAGGCGGGTGGAGATGCAGTCGTCCTTGTTGTACTCGGCGATCCCGTCGAGGATGTCCTTGGCGGCGTCGTAGCGCTGCTCGACGCGCGCCATCATGAACCGGTGGTACTCGACGATCGAGTCGTCACCCTTTTGCAGGTCCGCGGTGCGCGCCTGCATGTAGAGGGGCTCGAGCTTCTTGATCGAGTACGACCGCTGCGAGACCCGGATGGCTCCTCGCACGGTCGCATAGAGGTCGACGAACACGTCGTCGCGCAGGAACTGGTCGACGTCGTCCTCGCACACGGCATGCCGTGAGGCCAGCCTCTTGAGTGCCGCCGTCTCGTACGGCGCGTAGTGGTAGATGTGCAGCCCCGGCCACTGGCGGCGCCGCTCCTTGACGTAGTCCACGAACGCGATGAGCGCCTGCTTCTCCTGCGCCCGGTCGTGGGCCCAGAAGGGCAGGAAGACGTCCTCGCCGGAGTCCACCTCCACCACGCCGAAGAGGTACTCGAGGCCCCAGTCCCGTGACCCTCGCTCGGACCAGAGGGGGTCGCCCTCGAAGTCGAAGAAGAGGTCGCCCGGGCTGGCCACGGGGAGCTGGCGGATGGGCGCCTCGTCGTGGACCTCGAACGCCATGGGGGCGTGGGGGTCGTCGAGCTGGGTGAGCTGGAGCCGCGCCTGGGCGCGCAGCCTCTCGACCCGGGACTCCTGGATGCCGGCGACGTGCCCGGTCGAGGCAGCCAGGTCGTCGATCGTCGTGATGTCGGCAGCGAGGAGGTGCTTCCTCGTGCTCGGCCGCACGCCCGCGACGAGCAGCAGGTCGCGGTGTGCTAGCACCTCGGCCTCGCAGACCTCGCAGCGCCCGCACGCCAACCACCGCTCGTCGCCCCACCGTCCGGGCGCGTCCGACGCGAGGTGCTCGTCGATGACGCGCTGGAGCCGGGCGAGCCGTGACCGGTAGACCGGCACGATCTCGGCGAGGGGGTAGTCGCGACGGTCGTCGTTGCCGAGCACGAGCCGAGCCACGGGCGCGGTCGGGACACCGTGATCCTGGAGCTGCGCGGCATACGCGGCGACCTGCAGCAGGGCGGGGACGTTGGCCGAACGCGCGAGCTTGGTGTCGCTGACGAGCCAGCCGTCGTCGGTGCGCTCGAGGAAGTCGGCGTAGCCGAGGACATCACCGTCGAAGAAGGTCGCCTGGCACAGGACGGCCGCGTCCGACTCCAGTGCCGCGAGGGTCTCGCGCATGGCGGCCTCGCGGCCGGCTCGGGAGTGCTCGCCACCGGTGAGGTCGCGCACCCGACCCGGGTACAGCGCGCCCAGCCGGATCCGCTCGAGGTTCTCGTGGGCGTTGCCCAGCTCGATGATGCGGTCCATCATGTCCGAGCGCTCCTCGTCGGCCCGGGGAGCACGCCCGAGGAGCCCGTCGAGGTCCCGGATCAGCGCGAACTCGCACTCCGACGCGGTGCGCAGGTCGTGCGGGCTGATGACGGGGCGGTCCTCGCCCGGGAAGAAGAACACCACCTCACCGTAGGCGTGGCGACTGACAGGGCGGGGGACCGACTCAGATCCAGGAGCGGAACCACATGAGCCGCAGCCAGTGGTCGTAGGGGACGACCTGCGCGGTGTAGATCGGGTAGAACCACGCGAACAGCGCGATCGTCAGCAGCAGGTACGCCCCGACCACCAGGGCCCCCGTCCGTCGTCGCTCGCGCGTCGCCTCGGGCCCCCCGAGGACGAGCCCGATGCAGAAGACGATCGCGAGCACGACCCACGGCTCGAACGCCACGGTGTAGAACGCGTAGATCGTCCGCTCCTGGTACAGGAACCACGGTCCGTACCCAGCGAGCACCCCGGCCAGCGCCGCACCCGCGCGCCAGTCGCGGCGCACGACCCAGAAGAACGCGCACACGAGCAGCGCCACGATGCCGACCCACCACACCGACACCGTGCCGATGGTGTGCACCGCCTGCGAGCACTGGTCGACGGCGCACCCGCCCTGCCCCTTGGTCGTCCCCTCGTAGAAGAACGACGTCGGCCGCGCCTGGATCATCCAGCCCCACGGGTTCGAGGCGTACGAGTGCGGGGTCGTCAGCGTGGTGTTGAACTGCCACATGTCCTGGTGGTACTTCACCCAGTTGCGCAGCACCGGCGGCAGCCACTGGATCCCCTCGCCCGGATGGAAGGTGTTCCACTGCCGGTGGTAGCCGTTCGACGTCGCGAACCAGCCAGACCACGACGCGACATAGACGACGGCGGACGTCACGACGAGCTGCACCGCGGCATACGGGCCGTCCTTGAACACGCCCTCGCGCCACCAGGGACGGATCCCCACGGCCCGTCGCGCCCCCATGTCCCAGAAGACGGTCATGAGGCCGAACACCGCGAGGAAGAACAGCCCCGACCACTTCGTCGACAGGCAGAGCCCCAGCGAGAGCCCCGCGAGCCAGCGCCAGGGCCGCGCTCCCAGCCACGGCCCTCGGTCAAGCCGTATGCCGTTTGCCTGGCTCCCGGCCCACGTCGCCAGGCGTTCGCGCGTCGTGTCGCGGTCGACGACGAGCGCGGCGAACCCGGCCAGCGCGAAGAACGACACGACCATGTCGAGGATGCCGGTGCGCGACATCGCGACGTGCGTGCCCTCGACGGCGAGGAGGAGCGCGGCGGTGCAGCCGAGGAGCGTCGAGCCGAACATCCGCCGGGCGACACGTCCGAGGATGAGGATCGAGAGCGTGCCGAGGGCGGCGACGGCGAAGCGCCAGCCGAACGAGCTCGTCGGCCCGAACAGCCACTCGCCCGCGCCGATGAGCCACTTGCCCACGGGCGGGTGGACGACCATGTCGCCCTGGTCGCTGAAGACGGCGGTGGTGCCGGCGTTCCAGAGCTTGTCGGCGTCCTCGTTCTTGCCCTGGACGCGCAGCTCGACGCCGTGCTGGATGAGCGACCAGCCCTGCTTGACGTAGTAGGTCTCGTCGAAGACGAGCGAGTGCGGCCGGTCGAGGTGCCAGAAGCGGAGGAACCCGCCGACCGCCGCGACGAGCAGCGGTCCGACCCAGCCCCAGACCACGTCGGTGGGTCTGGTCCCGAGCAGGCGGGCGCGCAGCTCGTCGGTCCGGGTCACCGGCACATCGTAGGCATCCCTCATGTGCGCCGCCCGTGCAAGGATCGCGGCATGACTTCTGCGTCGGGTGAGGGTGTGCTCGTCCTGGCGGCGACGCCGATCGGCGACCCGCGTGACGCGGCGCCACGGCTGGCCGACGAGCTCGCCACCGCCGACGTCATCGCCGCCGAGGACACCCGACGGCTCCGGCGGCTCTGCCAGGCCCTCGACGTCAACCCGACCGGCTCGGTCGTGAGCTACCACGAGCACAACGAGGCCTCACGGACCGCGGACCTCGTCGAGAGACTTCGCGAGGGCGCTCGCGTCCTCGTCGTCACCGATGCCGGTATGCCGTCCGTCTCCGACCCGGGGTACCGCCTGGTGTCGGCCGCCGTCGGGATCGACGTCCGCGTGACGTGCGTACCCGGCCCGTCGGCGGTGCTCATGGCGCTCGCCGTGTCGGGGCTGCCGGTCGACCGGTTCTGCTTCGAGGGGTTCCTGCCACGCAAGGGCGGTGAGCGGGTGCGGGCGCTGAGGGCCCTCGCCGACGAGCACCGCACGATGGTGTTCTTCGAGGCGCCCCATCGGATCGCGAAGTCGCTCGCCGACATGGAGGCGGTCTTCGGTGGGCAGCGCCGCGCGGCGGTGTGCCGCGAGCTCACCAAGACCTACGAGGAGGTGCGCCGCGGCTCGCTCGTCGAGCTCGTCGCGTGGGCCGACGACGGCGTCAAGGGCGAGATCACCGTCGTCGTCTCGGGCGCGGACGTGGTCGTCGGCGACGTCGACAGCCAGCTCACCGGCATCCTCGACCGGGTCGCGGCGGGGGAGCGACTTAAGGACGTGTGCGCTGACGTCGCGTCGGCGACGGGCCTGTCGAAGAAGGCGCTCTACGACGCGGCGCTCGCCGCCCAGCGCTGACGCCCTCGGCCCTCCCGGTCCCCATCCGACTTATTGCCCGATTGGGACATGTGCGCGGGATCTTCGATCCGTCGACCATGTCCCAATCGGGCAATAAGTCGAGTCAGCAGGTGACGCAGGTCCGCGCGGTCGGTCGCGCCTCGAGCCGCGCCGCTGCGATCGCCCCGCCGCACCGCTCGCACGTGCCGTAGGTGCCGTCGTCGAGCCGGGCCAGGGCGGCGTCGACCTCGTCGAGGTGCGCACGCGCCTGCTGCGCCAGGGCGTCGACCTGCGAGCGCTCGAAGGCGATCGTCGCGCCCTCGGGGTCGTGCTCGTCGTCGGCGTTGCTGTCGCGTGAGGCGTCGACGATCCGCTCGAAGTCGCCGGTCAGCGCCGCCAGGCGCTCGAGCGTCGTCCGGCGGTCCTGCTCGAGGACGTCACGGGTTCGCTCCATCACCTCAGGCTGTCACGCGGCCCCGACACCGTCGGGGCCGCGCGCTCACGGCGCCGGGTAGTCCACGACGTAGCTCGGCTGGCCCGACCGTGTGCTGTCGACCCGGGCGCCGGTGTCGTTGACGACGTGCTCGATCGCCCCGGCGTCGAGGTTGACGGTGAGGACGTGGTGCAGCCGCACGCCGGCCCGCTCCGGCACCTCGAACCCGCGCTCGGTGACGATCGAGGGGTCGTTGCGGTTGAAGACGTAGACGCCGCCACCGAAGAGCCGGTGCCGCTGCACGCCGTCGCCGACCTTGAAGCCGGTCCAGCCACGGGTGCCGTCCGGACGGTTCCACTGTGCCTGCGAGGGCGGGTCGTAGGGCAGCTCGTTCTGGTAGAGCACGACCTCGCCGTCCTCGCCGTTCCAGATCGTGTTGTGCTGCTGGTAGTGCTCGACGAAGAGCCCGGTCGCGTGCACCCGGTCGCCGTTGACGACGAGCCCGACCCGGCCGATGTTCGTGCGCCAGCGGTCGGTGTCGCCGCTGGCCCCGGCCGTGAACCCCTCGATGCCGTGGTCGGCCCGCCACACCCACGCGTGGTCGATGAGCACGTCGTCGGCGTCGACCTGGAGCGACACGTCGGCCTTCCCGACGTGGGGTCCGCCGACGCGGAAGTAGACGTCGTTGAGGGTCGTGCTCGGTATGCCGTCTGCCCCCTTCGCGTGCTGGCCCGCCGGTCCCGGGCGGCCCACCTGCATGAGCGTCGGCGACAGCGTCGTGCCGGCGTCGATGTTGACCCCGGCGACGACGACACCGTGCGCCTGCTTGTCGACGACGAGCGGCACCGCGCCACGCACGGCGGTGAGCGTCGCCTGCCCCATGCCGAGGACGACGGTGTCGTCGCGTCGGATGACCAGGCTCTTGTCGACGTCGTAGATGCCGGGGGTGAGCAGCAGGTGCTTGCCGCGGGAGAGCTGGCTGGCGAGCTCGGTCGCCGAGTCGGCCGGCGTCGCGACGTGGAACGCCGACAGCGGGAGGGTGCGGCCGGCGGCCGTGCCCGTGGTCCAGTCGGGCCCGCGCGAGCTCGTCCGGGCGTCGGGCACCCGCACCTGCCAGGCGCCCTGCCCGTCGACGAAGAGGAACGGCTTCTCGCGGCTGACTGAGGTGCGCTCGAGGGTCGTGTACGGCGGGTTCGGGAAGCCCTGCTCGGACGGCGCACCCACCGTGCCGGCGAAGACCTGGTTCCACACCCCGTTGGACCAGCCGCCGATCTCGGAGTTGCGGGTGATCCACTGCTGCTGCGACCCGTTGACGACGAAGTCGGCGCGCGAGTCGGCGAGGTAGCCACCGCTCGCGAACTGCGGGCCGGCGGTGCAGTAGTCCATGAGCGAGAGGTTCCCGCCGCGGATGTCGACGCGGCGCAGCGACGACGCCTGCGAGACCGCCCAGAAGTTCGCCGATGCCCGGCACCCGTCCTGGCCCGTCCCGTTGACCTGGATCGTGAGGTTCGACATCGAGCGCCAGAAGTTGTTGAGGGCCACGCAGTACGGCTGAGACGGCCCGTCGGTGAGGCACCGGTTGTAGACCTCGACCTTGCCGTTGATGACGGTGTCCGACGGGGACGCCCCGAGCCCCGCGACCTCCGTGTAGTAGCCCACCTTGATCTGCAGCGGCTGGGTGGCGGTGCCGTAGGTCCCCGGCTTGAACAGCAGGCTCCACCGGGCGCTGCCCATCTCGTTGTCGACCTGCTGGGCGTGGATCGCGTCGGCCCGGGCCTGGATCTGCGCGACCGGCATCGACGGGTCGAAGACGACGACGCGGGGGCCCAGCGTCGTCGCGCCACCCGGGGGTGCCTGCGACAGGGCAGGTGCGGACACCGCGGGTACGGAGGCGGCCGCGGGTCCCCCGAGCAGGGCGGTGCAGGCGGCCAGCCCCGCGGCGGCCAGGAGGGCGAGGCGGCGGGACCGCGGTGCGGGTCGGGTGACGGGGGACAGGGCACCGAGCATGGGCAGACCTTTCGCCGTCGGGGCAGCGCTGCCCCGAAGTCGCCAGCATGCCAGTGCGGGTGTGACCTGCGCCACACCTGGTTCCCGTGCCGTCGCCGGTCGCGTGCGTCGCGAACGCGGCTGCTGCTGTCGGCCGCCCTGTCGGATCCGCTCGTTAGGTTGGGGGACATGCAGACACGCACCCTCGGAGACATGCAGGTCGGCGCCATCGGCCTGGGCCTGATGACGTTCGACCAGAGCGGGAGCCAGCCGCGTCAGCAGCTGCTCGACACGGTGACGGCGGCGCTCGACGCCGGCGTCACGCTGTTCGACACCGCCGACGCCTACGGCCCCGGCGAGGAGAAGGGTGAGGGTGCCCAGGGCGAGAACGAGCGGCTCATCGCCTCGATCCTCGACGAGCTCGGGGTGCGCGACCGGGTGCTGCTCGCGACCAAGGGCGGCCACGTCCGCACCGAGGGCGGCGGCTGGGACACCGACAGCTCGGCCGACCACCTCCGCGCCGCCGTCGACGCCAGCCTCGGACGCCTCGGCGTCGAGCAGCTCGCGCTCTGGCAGCACCACCGGCCCGATCCGGACGTCCCCTACGACGAGGTCATCGCGACCCTCAAGGAGATCGCCGACAGCGGCAAGGTCGCGCGCGTGGGCCTGTCCAACGCGAACCCCGAGCAGATCCGGGCCGCGCACGCCGTCCTCGGTGAGTCCCTCGTGAGCGTCCAGAACCAGTTCAGCCCGGCCTTCCGCAGCAGCCGTCCCGAGATCGACGTCTGCGAGGAGCTCGGCCTCGCCTTCCTCCCGTGGAGCCCCCTCGGCGGGCTCGGCGACGCCAAGGCGCTCGCCGACAAGTACCCCGCGTTCGCCGAGGTCGCCGACGCCCACGGCGTCAGCGCCCAGCAGGTCGCCCTCGCCTGGGAGCTCGCCCAGTCGCCCGTCGTCATCCCCATCCCCGGGGCGAAGCGTCCGCAGTCGGTCACCGACTCCGCGGCCGCCGCCGACCTCGAGCTCACCGCGGAGGAGCTGGCCCGTCTCGACGGGTGAGGTGGGAGCAGGAGGGGTGCGCGGGTCCCACGATCCGCGTCGGCCGGCATACGCGTCGGTAACGTGCATATCTCACACGTGGGTTAGGCCTGCCTGAGCAGGTGACCGCTCGCAGGTCGGGGTACCTTTCGTTCCATGCCCACGACGACGCTCTCCCCGCGCGGGACCACGGCGCGGAGCACGACGATCGCGCTCAAGCTGCTCATGGCAGTGACCGGCCTGGTCTTCGTCGGATATCTCCTGCTCCACATGTACGGCAACCTCAAGGCGCTGCAGGGAGAGGAGGCGTTCAACTCCTACGCAGAGCACCTGCGGACGTTCGGTGAGCCGATGCTCCCGTACGGCGGCCTGCTCTGGATCGTGCGAGTCGTCCTGCTCCTCTCGATCGTGGGCCACGCGTATGCCGCCTACACCCTCTGGAGCCGGGCCGGCTCCGCGCGACGCACGAAGTACGCCGCGGTCAAGACCGCCGCCACGTCGCAGTGGATGCGTTGGGGCGGGACGTTCCTCCTCGTCTTCATCGTGTGGCACCTGCTGCACTTCACGATCGTCAAGATCTCCCCGAACGCGGACAAGCAGGGGGTCGACGTCACGGCCAACCCCTACAAGCTCGTCGTGGCGAGCTTCGAGGTCTGGTGGATGCTGCTCATCTACATCGCGGCCATGGTCGCGCTGTTCATGCACCTCATGCACGGCGTCTACAGCGCGCAGCAGACCCTCGGCTGGACGAGCTCGCCCAAGGCGCACGCCCGGGCGCGCACCATCGGCCTCGTCGTCGCCGCGCTCATCGTCGTCGGGTTCCTCATCCCGCCGCTGTCCATCGCATTCGGCCTGATCGACTGAAGGTGTCGCTGACCCATGACTGAGAACACCACTGGCACGAACGGCTCCACCGGCTCCTCGAGCCCCTACGGCGGGCTCTACACCGAGGGCGTCGCGATCGCCGACCACAAGGCGCCGGACGGCCCCATCGAGAGCAAGTGGACCCGCCGCAAGTTCGAGGCGGCCCTGGTCAACCCGGCGAACCGACGCAAGATGTCGGTCATCATCGTCGGCACCGGACTCGCGGGTGGTGCTGCCGCCGCGACCCTTGGCGAGGCCGGCTACCACGTGAAGTCCTTCTGCTTCCAGGACTCCCCGCGCCGCGCGCACTCGATCGCCGCGCAGGGTGGCATCAACGCCGCGAAGAACTACAAGGAGGACGGCGACTCCGTCCAGCGCCTCTTCTACGACACGGTCAAGGGTGGCGACTACCGCTCCCGCGAGACCAACGTCTACCGCCTCGCCGAGGTGAGCGCGAACATCATCGACCAGTGCGTCGCGCAGGGTGTCCCGTTCGCCCGCGAGTACGGCGGCCTGCTCGACAACCGCTCCTTCGGTGGCGTCCAGGTGTCGCGCACGTTCTACGCCCGCGGCCAGACGGGGCAGCAGCTGCTCATCGGCGCCTACCAGGCCCTCGAGCGCCAGGTCGCCGCCAAGACGGTCGAGCAGTTCACCCGCCACGAGATGCTCGAGGTCATCGTCGACGGTGAGGGTGCGGAGCGTCGCGCCCGCGGCATCATCGTCCGCGACCTCGTCACCGGCGAGATCGAGACCCACCTCGCCGACGCGGTCGTGCTCGCCTCCGGTGGCTACGGCAACGTCTTCTTCCTCTCCACCAACGCGATGGGCTCCAACGTCACCGCGTCGTGGCGTGCGCACCGCAAGGGCGCCTACATGGCCAACCCCTGCTACACGCAGATCCACCCGACCTGCATCCCGGTCTCGGGCGAGCACCAGTCCAAGCTCACGCTCATGTCCGAGTCGCTGCGCAACGACGGCCGCATCTGGGTGCCCAAGAACCGCGAGGACTGCGACAAGGACCCGCGCGAGATCAAGGAGGAGGACCGCGACTACTACCTGGAGCGGATCTACCCCGCCTTCGGCAACCTCGTGCCCCGTGACATCGCCTCCCGCCAGGCCAAGAACGTCTGCGACGAGGGTCGCGGCGTCGGCCCGGTCGTCGGCGACTTCCGCCGCGGCGTCTACCTCGACTTCGCCGACGCCATCGAGCGCCTCGGGCGGGACGCGGTGGAGGCCAAGTACGGCAACCTCTTCGACATGTACGCCCGGATCACGGGCGAGGACCCGTATGCCGTCCCGATGCGGATCTACCCGGCCGTCCACTACGTCATGGGCGGGCTCTGGGTCGACTACGACCTGCAGTCCTCCATCCAGGGCCTGTTCGTCACCGGTGAGGCGAACTTCTCCGACCACGGTGCCAACCGCCTCGGGGCCTCGGCCCTCATGCAGGGCCTGGCCGACGGCTACTTCGTCCTGCCCAACACGATCCGCGACTACCTCGCCAAGGTCCCGAAGTCGGACCTCACGCAGGACAGCCCGGCGGTCGTCGAGGCGCGTCAGGCCGTGGCCGAGCGGACCGAGCGCTTCCTGTCGATCAACGGCGAGCGCAGCGTCGACAGCTTCCACCGCGAGCTCGGCAACATCATGTGGGAGTACTGCGGCATGGAGCGCAGCGAGGAGGGCCTGCTCAAGGCCATCGACCTCATCCGCGGACTGCGCGACGAGTTCTGGCGCAACGTGCGCGTCCTCGGGTCGGCCGACACCCTCAACCAGTCGCTCGAGAAGGCCGGCCGCGTCGCCGACTTCCTCGAGCTCGGTGAGCTCATGTGCATCGACGCCCTGCACCGTCGCGAGTCCTGCGGCGGTCACTTCCGGGCCGAGAGCCAGACCGAGGACGGTGAGGCGCTGCGTCACGACGACGAGTTCGCCTACGTCGCAGCCTGGGAGTTCACGCCGCCGAGCGGCGAGCAGGAGGGGGTCGGTGCCGGCATGGGCACGCCCGTCCTCCACAAGGAAGACCTCGTGTACGAGTTCATCGAGCTGAAGCAGCGGAGCTACAAGTGAATCTCACCCTCAAGATCTGGCGACAGACCGGGCCCAACGACAAGGGCGGCCTCGTCACCTACCAGGTGTCGGACATCAGCCCCGACATGTCCTTCCTCGAGATGCTCGACGTCCTCAACGAGGAGCTCAACGCCAAGGGCGACGAGCCGATCGCGTTCGACAGCGACTGTCGCGAGGGCATCTGCGGCATGTGCGGCCTCATGATCTCGGGCCATGCCCACGGTCCCGAGCGCACGACGACCTGCCAGCTGCACATGCGCTCGTTCAAGGACGGCGAGACGATCACCGTCGAGCCGTGGCGCGCCGAGGCGTTCCCGATCGTGCGCGACCTCGTCGTCGACCGTGGCGCCTTCGACCGCATCATCCAGTCGGGTGGCTACATCTCCGCCAACACGGGCGCGGCCCCGGACGCCCACGCGGCGCCCGTGCCCAAGCCCAACGCCGACCGCGCCTTCATGGCGGCCGAGTGCATCGGGTGCGGCGCCTGCGTCGCCGCCTGCCCCAACGCCAGCGGCATGCTCTTCATGGGCGCCAAGATCACCCACCTCGGTGAGCTGCCCCAGGGGCAGCCCGAGCGCGACGCCCGCGTCGTGTCGATGGTCAACCAGCACGACCACGAGGGCTTCGGCGGCTGCACCAACATCGGTGCCTGCTCGCAGGCCTGTCCCAAGGGCATCCCGCAGGACGTCATCAGCCAGCTCAACAAGGACCTGCGCACGGCCCTCAAGCACGGCCACTGACGCAGCCCCCGGACGCACCCGGCACACCGAGAAGCCTTCGGTATGCCGGGTGCTCCCGTTTGTCGGGCCCATCTCGCGTCGTCGGGCGACAATTTGCCCCCGACAACGTGAGGTCACCCCGACAGGCGGCGGGCTCACCGCGTCCTGGAGGCGTCATAGCCAGGCGAGGTGGTCCTTGAGCAGGGCGTAGCCGACGAACGCGACGACGTCGAGCACCGTGTGCGCCACGACGAGCGGCCCGACCCGCTTGGTCCTCGTGTAGAGCCACCCGAAAACCAGCCCCATGACGGCGTTGCCGACGAACCCGCCGAACCCCTGGTAGAGGTGGTACGACCCGCGGATCAGCGCTGACGACACCAGGATTCGCGATGTCGACCACCCGGCCTGCGACCACCGGGTGAAGAGGTAGCCCACCATGAGCACCTCCTCGAGCACCGCGTTCTGCGCGGCGGCGAGCACCAGCACGGGGATGGCCCACCAGGCCCCACCGAGGTTCGCCGCGGCGATGGTCGTGTTGAGGTCGAGAGCTTTGGCGACGGCATACAGGCCCAGGCCCGGGATGCCGATGAGCGCCGCGAGACCGAGTCCGCGCACGAGGTCTCGCGCCGGCTGGGTCCAGTCCCACCCGATCGCGAACCGCGCCCGCACGTCGCCGCGCGAGAGCAGGTGCAGCGCGAGCACCACCGGCACGAGCGCCAGTGCGATGCCGACGAGCTGGTAGGCGAGGTCGAGCCACGGGCGGTCCGGCGTCACCGACGAGTTCATCGCCGTCGTCTGCGACCCGAGCGGCCGGCCGGCGGTGAGCTTGCGGACGAGCGAGAGCACGCTCCAGATCGCCGAGGCGCCGAGCGAGACGCCGAGGACGAGCCACGTCTCTGCGAGCAGGTCGCGCCGGGTCAGGGCGCGCTGCGCGACGGGTGCCTCCATGCCGCGCAGCCTATGCAGCGAACGTGCACGCCCGCTGGGAGCCAGCCCTCAGGCGCGTGGGTATGCCGTGTCCGGCCGGACGCGTGGCTCTCGCCTCCGTCGCCACCTGCGGACCTTGAGCCAGAGCCAGATGAGCAGCCAGGCAAGCGCAACGAGCGCGACGATCACGAGCACCGGGATGAAGATCGCGACGAGCGACAGGCCGAGCGAGGCCCCGTCCTCGGCGGTCGAGACCACAGGTGCGCCGGCGCCGAGGGTGCCGGCGTTGATCGCGGGCCGGGCGGCCATCTTGCCCGTGTGGACGAGACCCGAGACGACGATGCCGAGCACGACACCGACCCACGGGTTGTCGCCCATCCACGTGGACTTGTCGAGGTCCTCGGCGGCCGTCGTGGCGGCGAAGATCAGGCCACCCATGCTCGGCCGGATGAACGTCTGGATCGCGTCGTTGACCGTGTCGACGGCGGGGATCTTGTCGAGGACGAGCTCGGTGAGCAGGAGGATCGCGCCGACGCCGATCGCCCACGGCGACTCGATCCACTGGAAGCTCGAGGGCAGCGTGATGACGTCGGTGAACCGTGCGATGAGCGCGACGATCATGAACGGGATGTAGGCGTTGAGCCCCGCCGCGGCGGAGAGCCCCATGCCGGTGAGTGCGGCGATCACGTGCGACCTCCTGGTCCGTCGGCGCAGGTCGTGCGCCGTTTCAGGTCATGTCTACTCGAATCGGGGTCGCGGAACACCGAGGGGCGGCGCGGAGTTTGACCTGCCGACCAGCCACCCGAGGAGCCCGCCTTGTCGACCCGACTCACCGTCACCAGCACCGAGCAGCTGACCCCGCGTCTGCGGAGGGTGTGGTTCCGCAGCGAGGACCTGTCGGCGTTCGAGGGGAGCGACGCGACCGACCGCTACGTCAAGCTCGTCTTCCCCCGGCCCGGTGTCGAGTACCCGGAGCCGCTCGACATGCGCGCCCTGCGCGGGACGATGCCGCCCGAGGACCTGCCCGTCGTGCGGACCTACACCGCGCTCTCCCCCGACGTCGCGGCCGGGACCGTCGCGATCGACTTCGTCGTCCACGGCGACGAGGGGGTGGCGGGCCCGTGGGCGGCCGCCGCGCAGCCCGGGCACACGCTGCTCGCCAACGGCCCCGGTGGGGGCTACCGCCCGGACCCGGACGCCGACTGGCACCTCCTCGCCGGCGACGAGTCCGCCATCCCCGCGATCACCGCTGCCCTTGCCGCCCTGCCCGACGACGCGGTGGCCAGGGTCGTCCTGCTCGTCGACGACACCGCGCACCACGCCGAGCTCTCGTTCCCCTCCGGCGCCGAGGTGACCTGGGTCCACCGCGCGGACGCGGGAGACCTCGTCGAGGCCGTCCGCACGCTCGACTGGCCCGAGGGCCGGGTGCACGCCTTCGTCCACGGTGAGGGTGGCGCGGTGATGCACGGCATTCGTCCGCACCTCCTGCGCGAGCGCGGTCTCACCCGTGACCAGGTATCGATCTCGGGCTACTGGCGGCTGGGCCGCACCGAGGAGGGCTTCCGCGACTGGAAGTCCGAGCTCGCCGCCACCGAGTCCGCGACCTGACGACGTCGTATGCCGTGTGGTCCCGGGAGGGGACCACACGGCATACGACGGGGTGCGTCTCCTCAGACGTCCCCACCGGCTCGTTTGCGGGCGACGATCCGGCCGAGGACGGCATACCCGACGAGCAGGTGCGCCGCACCGACGACGCGGGCGACGGACGGTCCGCCGATCCCGAGCGCGGGGACGGTGACGACCGCCCAGCTCTCGGCGACCATCGGCCAGTAGCGCGAGGCGCCGGTCCAGCGGCCGGCGACCGCGATCCGGATGCCGATGAGGAACATGCCGAGCATCGACAGCGGCCAGCACAGGTCGAGCATGAGCCAGCCGGGCTGGGTGAGGTCCGACAGGCGCAGCGCGTCGACGGTGGTCGAGGCGATGGCCAGCGAGAGGGCGACGACCTCGGCGCGGAGGACGAACCGGGCGAGGCGTCCGGCCCCCAGCGCCCGGGTGCGCCACAGCACCCGCAGCAGGAACAGCACGCCGACCTGGAAGAAGCCGGAGCCGAGCGCGAACCCGATGAGCGGGACGCTCTCCTGCCCGGGGTCGGCCCCGAAGGCCGCGATGGCGACGGCCCACGCGACGGCGCCGGCGGTGAGCATCCCCCCGTGGAGGCGGAAGGGACGGGCGCCGTCCGAGGTGGAGGTGGGGGAGGTGGCGCCGCGCTCGAGGTCCGAGCGGGCGGGGGCGGGGGTCTGGGTGACGGACATGGCAGGTGCTCCTTGGTGGGTCCGGCGCCCCGGTGGCGCCGCTGACCGCAACGTTCCGGCAGCGGGCGACCCGGCCGACAGGGAGCGCCGTCCCGTCCGTGGTCCCGGCGATGTCCCGTCCCGGACGGGACACCAACCCCCTGACACCGGGACGCCGCCACGGGCACACTGGCGCCGTGACCGCTCGTGCCGCGTCCGCGCCCGCGACCCCCATCGGGTCGGAGCGCAGCGTGCGGCTCCCGGGTCTCGGCGGCGCCACGCTGCTGGCTCTCCTCCTCCTGGCCCTCGTCGTGGCGAGCCTGCTGCTCGACGCACGGTCGACCGATGCCGAGCGCGCCGCCGCCGTCGCGGAGCGGGGCGCGGTCAGTGCCGCGATCGGGGCCCTCGTCGGCTGGTGCGGCGCCACGATCCTCGCGTTCCGCCCGCGGCACGTCGTCGGTCGGGTCCTCGCCGCGACCGGGGTGTTCTGGGCGGTCGACGGACTGTGCGAGTCGTATGCCGTCCTCGGACTGGGCTCGCGTCCGACCCTGCCGCTCACGGGGCTGGCCTACTGGGTCGTGGCCGAGGCCGGGGCGTTCCTGCTCGTGGCGCTGCCCGTGCTGCTCGTGCTCTACCCGACGGGCCGGCTGCCGCGGGGCAGGTGGCGGGTGGTCGGCATCGGAGCCGTCCTCATGTCGCTCGCGCTGCCGTCGTCGCTCGTCCTCGCCCCCGACGCCGTCGTCTACGACGGGAGCCTCCCGGTCGAGGTGCTGCGTCAGCTGCCCGGGATCGCGCTGCCCCTGCCCGAGCAGGTGGCCGTCGTCGTGCTCCGGGTCGGGCAGGTGGTGACGATGCTCGCGCTGCCGCTCGCGGCGTCGGTGGTTTTCGCCCGTCACGCCCGCGCCGAGGGGGTCGAGCGGACCCAGCTGCGGTGGCTGCTCTGGGCCGCCATCGTGTGCCTCCTGGCCGGTGGGGTGATGCTCGTCGACCTGGGCGGTCCCGTCGGGTTCGCGGCGCTCGTCCTCGCCCTGCTGGCGACGAGTGCCTCGGTCGTCATCGGGGTGGTGCGGCCGCACACCGGCGACATCGACGCCCTCGTCGGCGGGACCCTCGTCTACGGCGGGATCGCGGCCGGTGTCGTGGCCCTCGACGTCGCCGTCCTCGCTGCCGCCAGCCGCCTGCTCGGCGACCGGCTGGAGGAGCGGCAGGTGACCCTCGTCGTCCTCGTCCTGGCCGTGGCGGCCTACGGGCCGCTGCGTTCCTGGCTGGGGACCGTGGTCCGCAGGCAGGTGCTCGGTCGGCGGGGGGAGCGCTACGAGGTGGTGTCGACGCTCGCCGCGCGGCTCGAGGCCTCCGGCGGGCTCGCGGACCAGCTGCCCACCCTCGCGGCATCCGTGGCCGAGGCCTTCCGCGTGTCCTGGGTGAGGGTCGAGGTGCTGGGGCCCGGGGGCGCGGGGCTGTCGGCGCAGCACGGGCGGGAGCCGACGGCGACCCGGACCTTCCCGATCTCGTACCGCGACGAGCGGATCGGGTCACTCTCGCTGCCCGACGGCGGCATCCGCGGGATGCTGTCCGGGCGCGACGAGGCCCTGCTGCTCGACGTCGTGCGCCAGGCCGCCATCGCGGTCCGGTCCACCCTCCTCGCCACCGAGCTGCAGGAGTCGCGCGAGCGCCTCGTGCTGTCGCGCGAGGAGGATCGCCGCCGCATCCGCCGCGACCTGCACGACGGCCTGGGACCGGTGCTCGGTGGGGTGGCGATGCGCCTCGACGCAGCGGGCAACGCCGTGACGACCGACCCCGACACCGCCCGCCGGCTCGTCGTCCAGTCACGCTCCGACATCACCGAGGCGCTCGCCGACGTCCGGCGGCTCGTGCACGGGTTGCGTCCGCCTGCCCTGGACGACCTCGGGCTCCGCGCGGCGGTCGACCAGCAGGTCGACAGGGTGCGCAGCGACCGCCTCGCCGTCGACGTCGAGGCCGACGAGCTCGCCCCGCTGCCGGCGGCGGTCGAGGTCGCGGCCTACCGCATCGTCTCGGAGGCACTGACCAACGTCGCCCGGCACGCGGCCGCGACCCGCTGCACCGTCCGGCTGCGGATGGACCACGCCGACCTTCTCGTCGAGGTCTCGGACGACGGCCGTGGGATCGGGCCCGACGTCGTCGCCGGTGTGGGGCTGCGCTCGATCCGCGAACGCGTCGAGGAGCTGGGAGGTCGCAGCGACGTCGAATGCCCGGCGCGCGGTGGCACCCGCGTGCGAGCATGGCTGCCGATCACCAGGGAGGTGCGATGACGTCTCAGGAGAGGGCGATTCGCGTCCTCATCGCCGACGACCACCCGATCTTCCGCGACGGCCTCGCGAGCCTGCTCGAGCCCCACCCGGGTATCACCGTCGTCGCCCGCGCTGCGGACGGCGCCGAGGCCGTGGCGCTGGCGGGCGAGCACCGTCCCGACGTCGTCGTCATGGACATCCAGATGCCCGAGGTCAACGGCATCGAGGCGACCCGCCGGATCCTCGCGAGGTGGCCCGGCACGGGCGTGCTCATGTTCACGATGGCCGAGGACGACGGGCTGCTGCTCTCGGCGATGCGCGCCGGCGCCCGTGGCTACCTCGTCAAGGGCGCCGCGCAGGAGGAGGTCACCCGGGCGATCGAGTCGGTCCACTCCGGCGGTGTCGTCTTCGGCGCCTCGCTCGCCTCGCGGATCGGCGAGCTGCTCACCCCTCCTCCCGCCCGCTCGGTCGGGGAGTTCCCGATGCTCACCGAGCGCGAGCGCGAGATCCTCGACCTCATCGCCGCCGGGCGCAGCAACGGGCAGATCGCCGCCGAGCTCTTCCTCGCCCCCAAGACCGTGCGCAACAACGTGTCGGCGATCCTCGCCAAACTGCAGGCGACCGACCGGGCCGAGGTCATCATCCGGGCCCGTGACGCCGGCATGGGTCAGGACTGACGGGGAGCGGGCGTCGCGGGTGGGCGGACGGCATACGGGCAGGGTGGCCGCGCCGCCTAGGATTCAGCAGTGAGCAAAATCCTGTCTGCAGTCGCCTGGCCGTACGCCAACGGTCCGCGCCACCTCGGCCACGTGGCCGGGTTCGGTGTGCCCTCCGACGTCTTCAGCCGCTACATGCGGATGGCCGGGCACGACGTCCTCATGGTGAGCGGCAGCGACGAGCACGGCACCCCGATCCTCGTCCTCGCCGACCAGGAGGGTGTGACGCCGCAGGAGCTCGTCGACAAGAACCACGCGATCATCGCGCGCGAGCTCGCCGACCTCGGCTGCTCCTACGACCTCTACACGCGCACGACGACGGCCAACCACTACTCGGTGGCGCAGGAGCTGTTCACGCAGGTCCACGCCAACGGCTACATGATCGAGCAGACGACCCGCGGGGCGATCAGCCCGAGCACCGGCCGCACGCTGCCCGACCGCTACATCGAGGGCACCTGCCCCATCTGCGGCTACGCCGAGGCGCGCGGCGACCAGTGCGACAACTGCGGCAACCAGCTCGAGCCCACCGACCTCATCGACCCCAAGAGCAAGATCAACGGTGAGACGCCGGAGTTCATCGAGACGCAGCACTTCTTCCTCGACCTGCCCTCCCTGGCCGATGCCCTGCGCGAGTGGCTCGAGGGCCGCGAGGCGAGCGGCACGTGGCGCCCCAACGTCATCAAGTTCAGCCTCAACATCCTCGACGACATCCGCCCGCGCGCGATGACCCGCGACATCGACTGGGGCATCCCGGTGCCGCTCGAGGGCTGGGAGGACCAGCAGACCAAGCGGCTCTACGTCTGGTTCGACGCGGTTATCGGCTACCTGTCGGCGTCGGTCGAGTGGGCGCGGCGCCTCGGAGAGCCGGACCGCTGGCGCGAGTGGTGGGTCGCGGGCACAGTCCCGGAGGCTCAGGACTCCTACTACTTCATGGGCAAGGACAACATCACCTTCCACTCCCAGATCTGGCCGGCCGAGCTCCTCGCGTACGCCGGTCGCGGCGCCAAGGGCGGCGAGCCGGGGGCGTTCGGCGAGCTCAACCTGCCGACCGAGGTCGTGAGCAGCGAGTACCTCACGATGGAGGGCAAGCAGTTCAGCTCCAGCCGCGGGCACGTCATCTACATCCGCGACGTTCTCGAGCGCTACGGGCCCGATCCGATCCGCTACTTCATCTGCGCCGCCGGCCCGGAGAACCAGGACAGCAACTTCACCTGGGCCGAGTTCGTCCAGCGCAACAACTCCGAGCTCGTCGCCGGCTGGGGCAACCTCGTCAACCGCACCGGCGCGATGATCGCCAAGAACTTCGGCGAGATCCCGCAGCCGGGTGCGCTCGAGCCCGTCGATGAGGCCGTGCGCGCGGCCACGCTCAGGGCGTTCGACACCGTCGGCGACCTGCTCGCCAAGCAGCGGATCAAGGCCGCCGTGGGCGAGGCGATGCGCGCCGTGGGCGACGTCAACAAGTACGTCACCGACACCGAGCCCTTCAAGCTCAAGGGCGACGACCAGCGCGAGCGCCTCGCGACCGTGCTGCACACCCTCATCCAGTGCGTGAGCGACCTCAACACGATCCTCGCGCCGTTCCTGCCGCACGCCTCCAACCGGGTGCATGCCTTCATCGGGGGCGAGGGGGAGTTCACGCCGATGCCGGTCATCGAGGACGTCAGCGGGCTCGACGACGGCGACGCCGACCGGACCTACCCGATCATCACGGGCGAGTACTCCGCGACGCCGCGCTGGGAGTCCCGACCGGTCAGGGTGGGCGCGCCGATCGCCAAGCCCACCGGTGTCTTCGTCAAGCTCGACGAGTCGGTCGTGGCGGAGGAGCTCGAGCGGCTCCAGCAGTCGTGAGCACTCCCACGCGCACCGCCGTCCCCGAGCTGCCCGACCCGCTGCCGATCGCGGTCGTCGACAACCACACCCACCTCGACATCGAGCGTGAGGGCGTGGCCGTCGACGTCGCCGACCTGTTGGCCCGGGCCAAGTCGGTGGGTGTCGACCGCGTGGTCCAGATCGGCTGCGACCTCCCGGCCGCGCGCCAGACCGTCGAGATGGTCGACACGTATGCCGCGATGCTCGGTGGCGTCGCCCTGCACCCCAACGAGGTGCCCGGGCTCGCCGCGAGCGGCAGTCTCGACGCGGCATACGAGGAGATCGAGAGCCTCGCGGGGCACCCCCGGATCCGGGTCGTGGGGGAGACGGGTCTGGACTACTTCCGCACCGGCCCCGACGGGCAGGGCGTGCAGCAGGACAGCTTCCGCTGGCACATCGACCTCGCCAAGCGTCTCGGCAAGGCGCTGCAGATTCACGACCGTGACGCCCACGACGACGTGCTGCGCATCCTCGAGGAGGAGGGTGCGCCGGATTCGACTGTGCTGCACTGCTTCTCGGGTGACCTGACGATGGCGCAGGAGTGCGCGGAGCGCGGCTACTACCTGTCGTTCGCGGGGACGGTGACGTTCAAGAACGCGCACGGCCTGCGCGACGCGCTGTCGGTCACGCCCCTCGAGCGGCTGCTCGTCGAGACCGACGCGCCCTACCTCACGCCGCACCCCCACCGGGGCGCCGTGAACGCCCCGCACCTCGTGCCGCTCACGGTCCGCGCGATGGCCGCGACGCTCGGTGTCGCGGTGCCGACGCTGTGCCAGTCGCTGTCCGAGAACTCGGAGCGGGTCTACGGACCCTGGTCCTGAGCGCACCCGTCACAGGCGCCACATCCGTGACACCCGTGGTCCACGTCACCGTTACCGAAATTTGACCTTTGCCGTGAATGTCGGGATGGTGGATGGGTTGGCCGGAGCTGGGCTTCGGGCGAAGACAGGGGCGAGGACGCCGGTTTCACCACCGAGCGCACCTCGCTCTCCTGTTGTCGGAACCCCTCCCCTGGGGGCTCCGCGGGTCCACCCCTGAGGACCTGTCGCTCGCCTCGGTGTCCGGAGAGACCGATCCCTGGAGCACTCTTGATTTCTCGTCCCCTGCGTCTTGCTGCCCAAGGTGCTGCGGCACTGACGGTGGCCGCCGGTTCCTTCGGCGTTGCCCACCTCGACAAGGCAGTCGGCCTCTCGGTCGACGGACAGTCCTCGTCACTGCACGTCTTCGGCTCGACCGTGGGCGACGCGCTCGCGAAGAAGGGCATCACGCTCGGCGAGCACGACCAGGTCGTCCCCTCCGTCGGCAGCCCGATCGAGGACGGCGACACGATCTCCGTGCGCTACGGCCGCAAGCTCACCGTGAACGTCGACGGTGTCGCCAAGGAGTACTGGACGACGGCCACGACCGTCGACGCCGCCCTGCGTGACCTCGACATCCGCGCCGGCAGCAACGCCAAGCTCTCGGCGTCGCGCTCGCAGCCGATCGGCCGCAAGGGCCTCGCCCTCACCGTGACCACGCCCAAGGCGTTCACCGTGACGCAGGCCAAGAAGACCACGACCTTCACGACCGACGCCGCGACCGTCGGCGAGGCCCTCACGAAGGCCGGCGTCGCCGTCGACCGTGACGACATCGTCGCCCCGGGCCGCAGCGCCCTGCTCACCCGCGGCCTCGCCGTCGGCGTGACCAAGGTCGACGTCAAGACCACGCGCAAGACCGAGTCGGTCGCGTTCGGCACGGTCACCAAGAAGGACGCGACCCTCCTGCAGGGTCAGAAGAAGGTCCTCACCGCGGGCAAGGCCGGCGCGCGTGCGCTGAGCCTGCGCCTCACCTACCTCGACGGCGCCCTCAAGGGCACCAAGGTCCTCTCGAGCTCCATGACGAGCCAGCCGGTCGCGCAGGTCGTCGCCGTGGGCACCAAGGCCAAGCCGGTCGCGCCCAAGGCGCCGGCCACCCCCGCCCCCAGCGCCGGCAACACCTCCGGCGCCGGCATCAACCTCTCGAACGCCGCGATGTGGGACCGCATCGCCGAGTGCGAGTCGAGCGGCAACTGGTCGATCAACACCGGCAACGGCTACTACGGCGGCCTGCAGTTCGACATCCGCACGTGGCTCGGTGCCGGCGGTGGCGACTTCGCCTCGCGCCCCGACCTCGCGTCGCGCGCCGAGCAGATCACCGTCGCCAACCGCGTCTACGCCGACCGCGGCCTCCAGCCGTGGGGTTGCGCGCACGCAGCCTGACCCGTCAGGCACCCAGCCTGACCCGTCAGGCGCACCGCCTGACCCGTCAGGCACACCGCCTGACCCGTCAGGCACACCGACTGAGGCCGGGCCCCGTATGAGAGGGCCCGGCCTCAGCCGTGTCTCGCCTAGGGTTGCGCCCATGTCGACGTCAGGGCTCCTCGGAGCCGCCCAGATCCGCGACCTGGCCGCGCGCCTCGGCATCCGCCCCACGAAGACCTGGGGGCAGAACTTCGTCATCGACGCCAACACCGTCCAGCGCATCGCGCGCGTGGCCGGGATCGGCGCGGACGACGTCGTCGTCGAGGTCGGCCCCGGGCTCGGTTCGCTCACCCTGGCCCTGCTGCCCGTGGCGCGCTACGTCACGGTCGTCGAGGTCGACCCGGTCCTCGCCGAGGCGCTGCCCGAGACGGTGCGCACCGTCGCCCCCGCCGTCGCCGACCGGCTCACCGTCGTGCACGCGGACGCGCTGCGTGTCGAGGAGCTGCCCGGTGAGGCCCCCACCGCCCTCGTCGCGAACCTGCCCTACAACGTCTCGGTCCCGGTCGTGCTGAGCTTCCTCGAGCGCTTCGAGTCCATCGAGCGCATCCTCGTCATGGTCCAGCTCGAGGTCGCCGAGCGCCTGGCGGCCACCCCGGGCTCGAAGATCTACGGCGTGCCCAGCGTCAAGGCCGCCTGGTACGCCGACGTCGCGCTCGCCGGCAACGTCAGCCGCTCGGTGTTCTGGCCCGTGCCCAACGTCGACTCCGGCCTGGTGTCGCTCACCCGGCGGCAGCCGCCGGAGACGTCGGCCACCCGGCAGCAGGTCTTCGCGTGCATCGACGCGGCGTTCGCCCAGCGCCGCAAGACCCTGCGTGCGGCGCTCGCCTCGTGGGCCGGCTCGCCCCAGGCCGCCGAGGCCGCCCTCGTCGCCGCGGGCATCGACCCGCGCACGCGGGGTGAGCAGCTCGACGTCCACCAGTTCGCGGCGATCGCCAGCGCCCACGCCGCGTCGGCGGCCGCGTCAGTGGCCGAGCAGCCCCAGTAGCCGGCGCTCGGTTCCGTCCGAGAGCCCGCACCGTCTGGGGTCGGTCGCCTCGCGGGTCTCCTCGTATGCCGCAGCGTCCCGGAGCGTCTCCGTCACCGGTCGGCGGGTCAGCCCGGCCGCCACGGCCGCGGCACCCGTGTGGGCGCCGAACCCTCGCCACTCGGAGTCCGAGATCCACAGGGGCAGGCTGTCCTCGCCCATCCACTCCTGCACCCCGTGCTCGGCGAGCCACGTGGCGGAGGCCGTGACGAGGGGACCGGTGTGCCCCGCGACGTCACGGGCCGCGGACAAGAGCCCGCCGAGGGTGTCGGGATCTCCGACGGCGTCGTAGGTGCCGGAGGTGCGGGAGTCGGCGCACCGCACGAGCCAGGCCGAGAGGTCGCGCACGTCGATGACCGCCATGGGCAGGGTCGGGTCGTCGGGGGCGAGGACGGCCCCGCCGTCGCCGACCGGGTGGGCGAAGCGCCACGGCCACCAGCCGGACCGCCCGGAGGCGTCGCCCGGTCCGCCGATGAGCCCTGCCCGGGCGACGAGCGAGCGGTCGGCGCCGAAGCCGTCGAGCACTGCGGCCTCGCAGGCGACCTTGGCCTCGCCGTAGGTGCTCATGTCCTCCATGACGTCGCCCTCCAGGGGCGGCAGCAGCGGGACCGACTCGTCGGTCGTGAGACCGGAGTGGACGGCATACACGTTGCCGGTCGACACGAAGACGTAGTGCTCCGCCACGGGTTCGAGCGCTGCGACGGCGCGCCGGACCTGGCCCGGCTGGCGGGAGACGTCGACGACGGCGTTCCAGCGCGTCGTCGCGTCGGTCACCGGGGCGAGGCCGTCGGGAGCGTCACGGTCGGCGCGCACCCACGCCACCCCGTCGGGCACCTCGCCGGCCACGCCACGGGCCACGCAGGTCACGTCGTGACCGTCGGCCACCGCCTGCTCCGCCACCGCACGTCCGAGCATGGCCGTCCCACCGAGCACGAGAAGTCGCATGGGCCCAGTGGACCCCGGGTCGGGGCTCACCGGCCACCCTGTTCGCTCTGCGCGCAGCGACGGTGGGGGTGCGGCCTCGCGGGCGGCCCCACGGATGCGGGCGCGACCTCGGTCCATGACTAGGGTGGCGGCATGACCTCGGCCCACACGGACCCGGCGCCCGTGACGGTGCGCGTCCCCGCGAAGGTCAACCTCGAGCTCCTCGTCGGCCCCCTGCGCGACGACGGCTTCCACACGCTGTCGACGGTCTACCAGGCCGTCAACCTCCACGACGACGTCACGGTCGCCCTCGACGACGAGTGGGGGTGCAGCGTGAGCGGCCAGTACGCCGACGTCGTGCCGACCGGCTCCTCGAACCTCGCCCTGCGCGCCGCCCGGCTCCTCGCCGAGGAGACCGCGGTCGACACACCCGTCCACGTGACGATCGCCAAGACGATCCCCGTCGCCGGCGGCATGGCCGGCGGCTCCGCCGACGCCGCCGCGACCCTCGTCGCGTGCGACCGGCTCTGGGGCCTCGGGCTGTCGACCGAGGAGCTGGAGGAGTATGCCGCGGAGCTCGGTTCCGACGTCCCCTTCCTCATCCGGGGTGGCACGGCGATGGGCAGCGGTCGCGGCGAGCGGTTGGCGCCGGTCCTCGCTCGCGGCAGCTACCACTGGGTCTTCGCGATCAGCGACATCGGCCTGTCGACCCCCGAGGTCTATGCCGAGTGCGACCGGCTGCGCGGCGACACCTCGCCCCGGGCGGCCACACCCGAGCCCAACTCCCAGCTCATGAGCGCCCTGCGCACCGGTGACCCGCACGCCCTCGCGCCACAGCTCACCAACGACCTCCAGGAGGCCGCCGTCTCGCTGCGCCCCGAGCTCGGGGAGCTGCTGTCGAGCGGCATGGAGTTCGGCGCCCTCGGCGGCATCGTGTCCGGGTCCGGCCCGACCGTGGCCTTCCTCGTCGAGGACGTCGAGGCCGCGATCGACCTCACCGTCGCCCTCACCGCCACCGGCGCGGCTCGCGAGGTCCGCAAGGCCATCGGGCCCGTGCACGGCGCCCACGTCATCCCTGCCCGGGTCGACTAGTGGCCGTCCTCATCTCGGTCGAGCGCGCTGCCCTCGCGCTCGGCACCGCCCAGGTGCTCGACGGCGTCTCGCTCGGCGTCTCCGGCGGCGACCGGATCGGCATCGTCGGCCGCAACGGTGGTGGCAAGACCACCCTGCTCCGCGTCCTCGCCGGTGAGCGCGAGGTCGACAGCGGCCGGGTGGCCCGCCTCGGCGGCGCGACCGTCGGCGTCCTCACGCAGGACGACTCGCTCGACCCGTCGGCGACGATCCGTGAGGTCGTCCTCGGCGACCGGGCCGAGCACGTCTGGGCCGGTGACCCGCGGATCCGTGACGTCCTCACCGGTCTGCTCGGCGGCATCGAGGCGCCGGCCGTCGGCGGACTGGACTCGACCGTCGCCGGCAAGTCCGGTGGCGAGCGTCGCCGACTCGGCCTCGCCACGCTCCTCGTCGACGACCCCGACGTCCTCCTGCTCGACGAGCCCACGAACCACCTCGACGTCGAGGGCGTGGCCTGGCTCGCCGAGCACCTCGTGCAGCACCGCTCACGACCCGACAATGCGCTCGTCGCCATCACCCACGACCGCTGGTTCCTCGACGCCGTCGCCACCCGCACGTGGGAGGTCGTCGACGGCCAGGTGGGCGGGTTCGACGGGGGCTACGCGGCATACGTCCTCGCCAAGGCCGAGCGCGAGCGGATGGCGCGCGTCACCGCCGAACGCCGCAACAACCTGCTCCGCAAGGAGCTCGCCTGGCTGCGTCGCGGCGCGCCTGCCCGCACCTCGAAGCCGAAGTTCCGGATCGACGCCGCCAACGCCCTCATCGAGGACGTGCCACCGCTGCGCGACGACGTCGAGCTCATGGCGTTCGCGACGACGCGGCTCGGCAAGGACGTCATCGACCTGCTCGACGCGTCGGTGTCGGCGGGCGACCGGGTGCTCCTCGACCACATCACGTGGCACCTCGCACCCGGCGCGCGCATCGGCATCGTCGGTGTCAACGGCTCCGGCAAGTCCACGCTCCTGCGCGCGCTCGCGGGCGAGGTCCCGCTCTCCGCGGGCAAGCGCAAGCAGGGCGTCACCGTCCGCATCGGCCACCTCACCCAGGAGGTCCGCGAGCTCGACCGGCTCGCCGACGCCCGCGTCATCGAGGCCGTCGAGGAGGTCCGCAAGGTCACGGTCCTCGCCGGCAAGGAGGTCACCGCCTCGTCGCTGGCCAAGCGGCTCGGCTTCCCCGGCCCACGCCAGCAGACCCGCGTCCGCGACCTCTCGGGTGGTGAGCGGCGCCGGCTCCAGGTGCTGCGGATCCTCATGGACGAGCCCAACGTCCTCCTCCTCGACGAGCCCACCAACGACCTCGACATCGAGACCCTCACCTCGCTCGAGGACGTCCTCGACGGCTGGGCCGGCACGCTGCTCGTCGTCTCGCACGACCGCTACCTGCTCGAGCGCATCGCCGACCAGCAGGTCGCGCTCCTCGGCGACGGGCGGGTGCGCCAGCTGCCCGGCGGTGTCGAGGAGTACCTCCGCCTGCGCGCCACCGTCACCCCGTCGTATGCCGTGTCCGCACCTCCCGCGTCCGGGTCGGGTTCCGGCTCGGGTGCGACGGAGCCGTCATCGGCGTCGGCGCCGAAGGCGGAGCCGGCGGCGAGCCCGGCCGAGCAGCGCGAGGCCCGCAAGGTCATGGCCCGCGTCGAGAAGCAGCTCACCCGGCTCGCGCAGCGCGAGGACCGGATCCACGCGGCGATGGCCGAGCACGTGGCCGACCACGCCAAGGTGCTCGAGCTCAACCAGGAGCTGCGCGAGGTCGTCGACGAGCGTGAGGTCCTCGAGCTCGAGTGGCTCGAGGCCGGCGACGTCCTCGAGCCCTGAGAGGCGACTCCCCGGCATACCGGTCTCAACATTCCCGCCCGGAGTGGGTTGTGGTCACTGGGCACGGCCGCGGACGCCGGGCGCAGTGCACGCAACCCACTTCAGGCGGGAAAGGTGAGGCGCGCGGGTCGAGTCAGGCGGTGGGGCGCTCGAACGGCGTGAGCAGGACGCGCAGCTGGTCGGCGAGCGCGGTGCGCTGGCCGTTCGGCAGGTCCGCGAGCAGCTCGCGCTCGTGGGTGAGGAGGTCATCGAGGGCGGCGTCGACGGTCCGCATGCCGTCGGGGGTGAGGCGCACGATGACGCCACGGCGGTCGCGCGGGTCGGGCCGGCGCTCGACGAAGCCCCGCGCGAGCAGCCGGTCGACCCGGTTCGTCATGGTCCCGCTCGTCACCAGCGTCTGCGCGACGAGCTGCCCGGGGGAGAGCTCGTAGGGCTTGCCGGCCCGGCGCAGCGCCGACAGGACGTCGAACTCCCAGCCGTCGAGGCCGTGCTCGCTGAACGCGGCGCCGCGGGCGAGGTCGAGCCGTCGCGCCAGCCGGGAGACGCGGCTGAGGATCTCCAGTGGCGTGACGTCGAGCTCGGGACGCTCACGACGCCAGGCCGAGACGATACGGTCGACGTCATCCTCGGGCATGAGGGCGACTGTACTCCCGTCAAGTATCTTGACATCAAGATATGAGCGGGGAAGAGTTGGGGACGAGGGCCGGACCGGTCGCTCGGGACAGCAGGAGGAGCAACGATGCGCACACAACCGAGCTGGGACCCCACGGCATACGCCCGCTTCGGGAAGCAGCGCAGCCGTCCGTTCGCCGACCTCGTCGCCCAGGTCCAGGTGGACGCGCCGTCGCTCGTCGTCGACCTCGGCTGCGGCAACGGACCGGCGACGCTCACGCTCGCCGAGCTGTGGCCGGACGCGCGCATCGTCGGTGTCGACGCCGCCGAGTCGATGCTCGAGGCGGCCCGCGCACTCGACACGGACAACCGCGTCGAGTGGGTCCAGTCCGACCTCAAGGACTGGGACCCTGCCTCGCTCGGCGAGACCCCCGACGTCATCATCACGAACTCGACGCTGCAGTGGGTGCCGGGTCACCTCGACCTGCTGCCGACCTGGGTCGACGCGCTCGCCCCCGGTGGCTGGCTCGCCCTCCAGGTCCCCAACAACTTCGACGCCCCGAGCCACGCCCTGATGCGCGAGACCGCGGCCACGCACCCTCGCGCCAACGAGCTGCTCGCCGCGCTCGACCTGCCGGCCGTGGGCGAGCCCAAGACCTACCTCACGTTCCTCAGCCGCCACGGCACGACGGTCGACGCGTGGGAGACGGTGTACTCGCACGTCCTCGACCCCGATCAGGAGTCCGACAACCCCGTCCTCGACTGGGTGAGCAGCACGGGCCTGCGCCCGGTCCTCGACATCCTCCCGGAGGGCGAGGAGCGTGAGGCGTTCCTCGAGCCGTATGCCGCGGCGCTGCGCGAGGCCTATCCGCGCAGCGAGGTCGGCGTCGTCTTCCCGTTCCGACGCGTCTTCGCGGTCGCCCGGAAGAACGACTGATGGCCGTCGTCGGCCTGCACCACGTCCAGCTCGCCTGCCCGGCCGGCACCGAGGACCTGCTGCGCCACTTCTACGGCGTCGTCTGCGGCCTGCCCGAGCTCCCGAAGCCGCCGGTGCTCGCCGCGCGTGGTGGGGTGTGGTTCGCCGCCGGTGAGCAGGAGCTGCACTGCGGCGTCGAGGAGGGATTCGTCCCGGCCCGCAAGGCCCACCCGTGCTTCGGCGTCGACGACGTCGCGTCGCTGGCCGCGGCGATCGCGGGTGCCGGAGGAGAGGTGCGCTGGAACAACGAGGTGCCCGGCGTCCAGCGGTTCCACACGGACGACCCCGTCGGCAACCGTGTCGAGTTCCAGCAGGTCGCACCGCCCAAGCTCGACTTCACCGTCTGACCCGACGGGGCAAGCAGTCGCGGTCGGGCGCGGGTCAGGTGTGGGTGATCGTCGGCTTCGACTCGAGCCCGGTGAGCCCGTTCCACGCGAGGTTGACCAGCGCCGCGGCGACGTCGCGCTTCTTGGCCTTGGGGTTCTCGAGCCACCACTGGCCGGTGAGGGCCACCATGCCGACGAGCATCTGCGCGTACATCGGTGCCTGCTTGGGGTCGAGCCCACGGTTGGTGAACTGCGCCGCGAGCAGGTGCTCGACCTGCGAAGCGACGTCGGACATGAGCGAGGCGAAGTTGCCGGTCTGCTGCCCGGGCGGCGAGTCACGCACGAGGATCCGGAAGCCGTCGGTCGAGGTCTCGATGTAGTCCAGCAGCGCCGTCGCGGCCCGCTCGAGCAGGGCCCGCGAACCACCCTCGGACGTCAGCGCCCCGGCGATCGCCCCGAGCAGCGCCTGGATCTCGCGGTCGACGACGACGGCGTACAGGCCCTCCTTGCCGCCGAAGTGCTCGTAGACGACGGGCTTCGAGACACCCGCGACACTCGCGATCTCCTCGACGGTCGTCGCCTCGTAGCCGCGGTGGGCGAAGAGCTGCCGGCCGATGCCGATGAGCTGCTCACGCCGCTGGGCCCCGGTCATCCGCCCCCGCGGAGTGCGTACCTTGGTCGCTGCCTGGTCTCGACTCACTCGCCCCATTGTGCCCTGCGTGGCAAGCGGCCGCTGGCGCGACGTGGGTGAGGTCCCCCACGGGGTCAACTACCCTGTGCGTCGTATGCCGCGGCTCGCCCCGCGCGCATCGTTCCCCGGTTGGTCTGCCGGCAGGGCCCGCCTGACTTTGAATCAGGACTAGCGACGTAGGTTCGACTCCTACCCGGGGAGCAGCGGTGAGCTGCTCAGGCGTCGCGCACCACGGAGTAGCGGCCGCACATGAAGTCGCGGTTGCGGGCCACCTCCTCGAGCCGGAGCTCGACGTGGCGCGGCAGGACCGGGGCGCCGGCGCCGAGGGTCACCGGGGCGTACTGCACCCACACCTCGTCGAGCAGCCCGGCGTCGTGGAACTGGCCGGCGAGGTCGCCACCGCCGACGACCCACACGTCCTTGCCGGCGGCCTTGTCGACCATCTCGGCATGCACCTGGGCCACGTCGGCCGTCGTGTAGGTCACCTGCTCGGAGGGGGCGAAGTCGCGGTGGGTGAACACCCACGTCGGCTTGGGTGTCCAGCCCTCGGGGTCGTGGTCGAGCAGCCACTGCCAGGTGCTCGCCCCCATCGCGCAGGCGCCGACGCGGGGCGCGAACGTGTCGTAGCCCATGTCGGCGTCACCCGCGACGTCCCGCGAGAGCAGCCACTCGAGCGAGTGGTCGGTCGTCGCGATGAAGCCGTCGAGGGTCGATGCCGTGTAGTAGATCGTCGCCATCGCCCCACCATGGCACCACCCGCCGACAGCCCGCGCCGCGCGGATGGCCGGGCCCGCGGAGCGAGGATCGCGGCTCAGGACCTCAGCGCCACCGACGCGTCGACGAAGTCGAGGAAACGGGCCGCCGGCGGCGCCAGCAGCCGGTCGGTCCGCCACGTGAGCCCGATGGTGCGACGGGCCGCGGCGGTGGCCAGCGGGATGCCGACCGTGCCCGTCTGTCCGGCGAACTGCTCGGGCAGCACGGCGACACCGAGCCCGGCGGACACCAGTCCCTCGATGGTCGCCAGGTCCGCGCTCTCGAAGGACACCGTCGGGGTGACACCCGCCTCGGCCAGCAGGTCGTCGACGAGCGCGCGGTAGCCGAAGCCCTGCGGGGTCGTCACGAGCTCCTCGCCCCGCAAGGACGCGAGCGAGATCCGTCGTCGGGACCGCCACCGGTGGCCCGGCCCGACGACGAGGACGAGCCGCTCCCGCTGCAGCGGCAGCCACCCGAACGGGCCCTCGGGCAGCCACGACGTGATCGCCAGCTCGACGGCGCCGGAGTCGAGGTCGCGAGTGATGTGGTGGTGCGGCTCCTGCGTGAGCAGGACGCGGACGGCCGGTGCCGACGCGTGGAACTCGCGCAGCACCCGCGGCACGAGCGAGGTCGACATCGAGTCGAGGAAGGCGAGACGCACCGTGCCGCTCTCGGGGTCGAGCCGCCCGGCGAGGTCGGCGAGCACCTGCGCGTGCCGGGCGCCGATGTCGCGCGCCGCGTCGAGGACGAGCTCGCCGTCGGGGGTCGGCACGACACCGCTCGGCAGCCGCTCGAACAGCCGTGTCCCCATTGCGCCCTCCACCCGGGCGAGCGCCCGCGACAGCGTCGGCTGGCTCACCCCCAGCGCCGACGCCGCCTCGGTCACGTGCCCGTGCTCGGCGAGGGTGACGAGCCAGTCGAGGTCACGCAGGTCCATGGCCCCATCATGCGCCTGACGTATGGGATTCGGCCATGGACGACATTGGACGTATGCAGCGCGCAGGCGCACCCTCGAGGAGTGACGTCCCCGACCCCCCTCGCCGCCGCGCGGCAGACGGCCTCGACCGCCGAGTCGGGCCACCGCCCCGGCACCCCCGGCTACCGCCGGGTCGTCCTGTCGCTCTTCGCCGCCGGCGTCGCCACGTTCACGCTCATCTACGGGTCGCAGTCGCTCTTCCCCGCACTCGCCGCCGACTTCGAGGTCTCCGCCGCCGACAGCACGCTGTCGTTGTCGCTCACCACCGGCGCGCTCGCGCTCACCCTCCTGCTCGCCGGGCCGCTGTCGGACCGCATCGGCCGTACCCGGCTCATCCACGCGAGCCTCGTCACCTCCGTCGTCGTCGCGGCGGCCTCGGCCGTCGCACCGACCTGGCCCACGTTCCTCGGTCTGCGACTCGTCCTCGGCGTGACGATCGCCGGGCTGCCCGCGGTGGCCACGGCATACCTGCGTGAGGAGCTGCACCGGGGGCGCAGGCCCGGGCCGCCGGCCTCTACATCGGCGGCAACGCGATCGGCGGCATGACCGGGCGGCTCGCGACCGGCCCCGTGGCGGACCTGTGGGGGTGGCGGTGGGCCCTCGGCGCCGTGGCCGCGCTCGCGCTCGTGTGTGCCATCGTCGTGTGGTTCGCCCTGCCTGCCTCGCGCCACTTCGTGCCCCGTCCGGCCGGGCGACGCACTGCCCTCGCGATGACCCGACGGGCCCTGTCCGACCCCGTCCTGCTCGCGCTCTACGGCATCGGGATGCTCGGTTGCGGCGGCTTCGTCGCGGTCTTCAACGCCCTCGGCTTCCGGCTCACGAGCCCGCAGTTCGGGCTGAGCCTGGGCGCCGCGAGCCTCGTCTTCCTCGTCTACGCGTGCGGGTCGTTCGGGTCCGCCGTCGCCGGGCGGCTCGCGGACCGCTTCGGGCGCCGGGCCGTCGCACCGGCCGGTGCCGTCCTCGCCCTCGCCGGACTCACCGTCACCCTCTCGGGCGCCCTCGTCGCGGTCGTCGCCGGCATCGCGCTCATGACGGCCGGCTTCTTCGTCGTCCACGGCGTCGCCAGCGGCTGGGTGCCGGTGCGGGCCCACGCCGGGGGAGTGGCCGCCGGGCAGGCCGCCTCGCTCTACCTCTTCGCCTACTACCTCGGCTCCTCCCTCTTCGGCACCGCCGGCGGACATGCCTGGTCGTATGCCGGGTGGCCCGGTGTCGTGACCCTGTCCGCCGTGCTCTTCGGCGGGGCCGGGGTGCTCAGCCTGCTCGTGCGACGCACCCCCGTGCTGCCCACCTGAGCGGCCCGGGAAAGGGCGTGGACGGCATACGGCCAACTCGTCGGTACAGTGGCGCGGTACGCCGCCACGAACCTCGGGAGCACCGCTCGTGACCAATGCCCGGCCCGCCGCAGTCATCATCCTCGCCGCAGGCGAGGGAACCCGGATGAAGTCAGCCACCCCCAAGGTGCTGCACCGGATCGGGGGCCGCAGCCTCGTCGGGCACGCCATCGCGGCCGCCCGCGTCACCGGTCCGCAGCACCTCGCCGTCGTCGTCCGGCACGAGCGCGACCTCGTCGCCGCGCACATCGCCGAGGTCGATGCCGAGGCCACGATCGCCGACCAGGACGAGGTCAAGGGCACCGGTCGCGCGACCGAGTGCGCCCTCGACGCCCTGCCGGCCGACCTCAGCGGCACCGTGCTCGTGACCTACGGCGACGTCCCCCTGCTCACCGGCGAGACGCTCGTCGAGCTCGTGGCCCGCCACGACGCGTCCGGCAGCGCCGCGACCGTCATCACGGCGCACCTCGACAACCCGCAGGGCTACGGCCGGATCGTGCGCGACGCCGACGGCCACGTCGCCGGCATCGTCGAGCAGAAGGACGCCACCGACGATCAGCGCGCGATCACCGAGATCAACTCGGGCATCTACGCGTTCGACGTCGAGGTGCTGCGCGAGGCCCTGGCGCAGGTCGGCACCGACAACGCCCAGGGCGAGAAGTACCTCACCGACGTGCTGAGGATCGCCCGTGACGGCGGCCGGACCGTCGACGCCCACGTCATCGACGACCTCTGGCAGACCGAGGGCGTCAACGACCGCGTCCAGCTCGCGGCGCTCGGCAAGGAGCTCAACCGGCGCAACAACGAGCGCTGGATGCGCGAGGGCGTCACCATCGTCGACCCCGCCACCACGTGGATCGACAGCGACGTGAGCATCGGCCGCGACGCGACGATCCTGCCCGGCACCCAGCTGCTCGGCGCGACGTCGATCGGGTCCGGGGCGCGGATTGGCCCGGACACGACCCTCACCGACACCGAGGTCCACGACGGCGCCGAGGTCAAGCGCACCGAGGCCGTCCTCGCCGTCATCGGCGAGCGCGCCACCGTCGGGCCGTTCTCCTACCTGCGCCCCGGCACCGTCCTCGGGGTCAAGGGCAAGATCGGCGGCTTCGTGGAGACCAAGAACGCCCGCATCGGCGACGGCGCCAAGGTGCCGCACCTCACCTACTGCGGCGACGCGACGATCGGCGAGGGCGCCAACGTCGGCGCCGGCACGATCTTCGCCAACTACGACGGCGTGGCCAAGCACCACACGACGATCGGTGCGCACTCGTTCATCGGCTCCGACACCGTCATCGTCGCGCCGGTCGACATCGCCGACGGCGCCTACGTCGCGGCCGGCAGCGCCATCACGGCGGACATCGAGCCCGGACAGATCGCCGTGGCCCGTGGACGTCAGAAGAACGTCGACGGCTGGGTCGCCCGGGCCCGTGCAGGCAGCAAGACCGAGGCGGCGGCCGTCGCGGCCACGGAGGCGGGCACCCGGCATACCGGGAAGAGCGCGGAACCTGCGTCACGAGAAGGAAAGGCCTGAGCATGACGAAGGAAGACCGCCCCAAGTCCGCCAACATCCGCAAGAAGCCCAAGAAGAAGCTCATGGTCTTCTCGGGGCGCTCGCACCCCGGGCTCGCCCAGGAGATCGCCGCGCTGCTCGGCACCGAGCTCGTGCCGACCAGCGCCTACAACTTCGCCAACGGTGAGATCTACGTCCGCTACGAGGAGTCCGTGCGCGGCTCCGACGCGTTCGTCATCCAGAGCCACGCCGCCCCGCTCAACGAGGCGATCATGGAGCACCTGCTCATGATCGACGCGCTCAAGCGGGCCAGCGCCAAGCGGATCACCGTCGTCATGCCGTTCTACGGCTACGCCCGCCAGGACAAGAAGCACCGCGGTCGCGAGCCGATCTCGGCCCGCCTCATCGCCGACCTCTTCCGCACCGCCGGCGCCGACCGCCTCATCGCCGTCGACCTGCACACCGACCAGATCCAGGGCTTCTTCGACGGCCCCGTCGACCACCTCATGGCCCAGCCGGTGCTGTCGGACTACGTGTCGGCCAAGTACGGCCACGAGGACCTCGCCGTCGTCTCGCCCGACGCCGGCCGCATCAAGGTCGCCGAGCAGTGGTCCAAGCGTCTCGGTGGTGCGCCGCTGGCCTTCATCCACAAGACGCGCGACATCAACCAGCCCAACCAGGCCGTCGCCAACCGCGTCGTCGGTGAGGTCAAGGGCCGCGTGTGCGTGCTCGTCGACGACATGATCGACACCGGCGGCACGATCACCAAGGCCGCCGACGCGCTCATGGCCGACGGTGCCAAGGACGTCATCATCGCGGCGACGCACGCGATCCTCTCGGCGCCGGCCACCGACCGGCTGCGCGACTGCGCCGCCCGCGAGGTCATCGTCACCAACACCCTCCCGATCGCGCCCGAGCTCGAGTTCGAGGGGCTCACCGTGCTGTCGATCGCGCCGCTCATCAGCGCCGCGATCAAGGAGGTCTTCGAGGACGGCTCGGTGACGAGCCTCTTCGGCGGCCGCGCCTAGGTCCGCCTCGGGCCCCCAGCATGATCGGGTCACCTGATCATGCTGCGCTCGACCCGAGTTGGCATGTCGGGTCGAGCGGGCCTTGATCGGGTCACCCGAGAATGCTGCGTGGCGAAACGCGTCAGGACTGCTGACGAGCGCGGTATGCCGCGACGTGCGCCTTGTTGGCGCACGTCCCGTCGCAGTAGCGCCGGCTCCGGTTCTTGCTGAGGTCGATGACGACGTCGCCGCAGTCGTCGGCGGCGCAGATGCGCAGGCGCTCGGTCTCGCCGGCGCGGATGAGGTCGATGATCGCCATCGCGGCCTCGACGGCCATCCGCTTGGCGATCGGGTCGTCGTCCTGCGTGGCGTGGATGTGCCAGTCGAGGTCGTCGTGGCGCACGAGCCGGGGAAGGGCCCGGTGCTCGGCGAGCAGCTCGTTGACACCCTCGACGAGCCCCTCGACGTCGCGGCCCCAGAGCTCACGCAGGCGGGGGCGCAGGGCGTGCACGTCGTCGAGCTCGGCGCGCGTGCGGGGACGCCCGCCGCTCCAGTCCCAGGCGTCGAGGTGGGCCACGAGGGCGGCGACCGTCGGCAGCTCCTCGTCGGTGTCGTCGCCGAAGCCGGGCGCGGAGTTCATCAGCACGACCGCGTGCTGGAGCGTCAGCTCCGTGTCATATGCAAAGACCATCTTGACTCCTGACATCCGGGAGGTCTAGCGTCGCCCACGTAAGGACCAACATCACACATTACTCCTGACGAGGCGGCATCGTGAACGCTGGCATCCAGACCCGTACGCCACGCGCGATGCTCATCGGCTTCCTGCTCGTGCTCCTCGCCTCGGCGACCTTCGGCTCGTCCGGCGCGTTCGCCAAGTCCCTCCTCCAGGCAGGGTGGACGCCGGGCGGGGTCGTCACCTGGCGGGTTGGGTTCGCCGCGCTCCTCATGGCGCCCGTCGCGCTCTGGGAGGTCCGCGGCCGGTGGCACCTCCTGCGCCGCAACGCCGCCCAGGTCCTCGCCTTCGGTGCGGTGGCCGTGGCGGGCTGCCAGTTCGCCTACTTCAACGCCGTCGAGTCGCTGTCGGTCGCGGTCGCCCTGCTCCTCGAGTACCTCGGCGTCGTCTTCGTCGTCGGCTGGATGTGGGCTGCGCACGGCCGCCGTCCCTCGCGGCTCACCCTCGCCGGCGTCGTCCTGTCGATCGCCGGGCTCGTCCTCGTGCTCGACGTCTTCTCCGGCGTCGAGATCTCGTGGAGCGGTGTCGTCTGGGGCCTGCTCGCCGCCGTGGGCCTCGCGACCTTCTACGTGACCTCGGGCCACGAGCACGAGGAGTCGCTGCCGCCGCTGGCCCTCGCCGGCTTCGGTCTCGGTGTCGGCGCCGTGCTCCTCGTCGCCGCCAGTGCGACGGGGCTCATCGACTACGGGACGTCGCGCGAGAGCGTCGAGATCGCCGGGGCGACCGTCGCGTGGTGGGTGCCCGTCGCCGAGCTCGCGGTCGTCGCCGCCGCCATCGCCTACGGCGTCGGCGTCATCGGCACGCGCCTCGTCGGCGCGACCATCGCGAGCTTCGTCGGGCTGTCCGAGGTCCTCTTCGCGGTGCTCATCGCGTGGGCCCTGCTCGGGGAGCTGCCCGGGCTCATCCAGCTCGCGGGCGGCGCGCTCATCCTCGCCGGTGTCGTGGCCGTGAGGCTGGGTGAGGGCTCGGACGAGCAGCCCGACCTGCCCGCCGACGACGCGCTCGCCGTCCCCACCAGCGAGTCCGTCCTCACCCCCACCGCCGCGAAGCCCCGCTGACCCGGGACGTGGGCGGACGGCATACGCCGATTGGCCTGCCACGCACCGCTGGCCTAGACTCTCGGGGTTGCCTCGGCGAGGGACGCTGCACCGGCCAGAGCTGTTCGGGCCATGCGCGTCCGTGATCGACGCGGTGGCCGCAGATCCTGAGGTCGCAGAGACCGGATGATCCGCGGGCCAGCGCGCCTGTCCGTGCCGTGTCCCGCGTCGAGGCCGCCGCAGACGTCGACCCCCCCACCGCCGTCACCCGACCGATTCGCCTCAAGTCACCAGGAGACACCGTGTCCAACGACACCATCAAGCTGCAGGCCGAGACCCGCACCCAGTTCGGCAAGGGCGCCGCCCGCCAGATCCGCCGCGACCACAAGATCCCCGCGGTCATGTACGGCCACGGCGCGGCCCCCGTCCACATCACGCTCGTCGGCCACGACGCGATGATGGCGCTGAAGAACCCGAACGCGCTCCTCACGATCGTCCTCGACGGTGACGAGCAGATGGCTCTCGCCAAGGACGTCCAGCGCGACCCGATCAAGCCGGTCATCGAGCACATCGACCTCGTCATCGTCCGCAAGGGCGAGAAGGTCACCGTCGACGTCCCCGTGCACCTCGAGGGCGAGGCCGCCCCCGAGACGGTCGTCAGCCTGGACCACTCGAGCCTGCAGGTCGAGGCCGAGGCAACCAACATCCCCGAGTCGGTCACCGTCTCCGTCGAGGGCCTCGAGGCCGGCACCCAGATCCTCGCCGGCGCCGTCGAGCTGCCCGCCGGTGCGACGCTCGTCACCGACGCCGAGGCGCTCGTCGTCAACGTCACCCAGCAGATCTCCGCCGAGGCCCTCGAGGCCGAGCTCGCCGAGGCCGAGGCCGAGGCCGGCATCGAGCACGAAGAGTCCGACGAGGACGCCGAGGCGACCGAGGGCGAGGCTGCCGAGGGCGAGGCGACCGAGGGCGACGAGGCGAAGTCCGAGGACGCCTGAGTCCCCACGCCGTTGCGTGACTGACGCGCATCCCGAACGGGCCCGGTCCACTGCGGACCGGGCCCGTTCGCGTGCCACGACACCTCTCGCGTCCGCAGGAGTGGTCGCGAAGGTGACCACCACTGCGGACGCAACCAGTGCGGCACCCTGCGTCTGCAGCAGTGCTGGGGAAGGCGACCGCCGCTGCGGACGCGGGCACCCGGCATACTCGTGCGGTGTGAGTGAGACGTGGATGGTCATCGGTCTGGGCAACCCGGGACCGACGTATGCCGGCAACCGCCACAACGTCGGAGCGATGGTGGTCGACGAGCTGGCCTCGCGGACGAGGAGCGCGCTGCGCGCGCACAAGGCGCGGGCGTCGGCTGCCCAGGTGCGGATCGGCACCGGGCCCGGGGGAGTGCCCGGCCCGAGCGCGGTCATCGCCGTGCCCCACAGCTACATGAACGAGTCCGGTGGGCCGGTCAAGGCGCTCATGGGCTTCTTCTC
Organism: Knoellia locipacati; assembly: GCF_007992835.1. Classification (GTDB taxonomy): domain Bacteria; phylum Actinomycetota; class Actinomycetes; order Actinomycetales; family Dermatophilaceae; genus Knoellia; species Knoellia locipacati. Next base: position 326,493 of record NZ_BKBA01000003.1, on the reverse strand, counting down.
GGTGGGCCCGGAGCGGCTCGTCGTCGTCCACGACGAGCTCGACATCCCCGCCGGTGACGTCCGCCTCAAGCTCGGCGGCGGCGAGGGTGGCCACAACGGCCTGCGCTCGATCTCGAAGTCGCTCGGCACCCGCGACTATTTGCGGGTGCGGGTCGGCATCGGCCGCCCGCCCGGCCGCCAGGAGGCCGCGGACTACGTGCTCAAGGACTTCTCGCCGACCGAGCGCAAGGAGCTGCCCTTCCTCCTCGGGGACGCCGCCGACGCGGTCGAGATGCTCGTCACGCAGGGCCTGCTCGACACCCAGCAGCGGTTCCACGCCCCTGCCGCCGGGAGCTGACTGTCACCGCGCCCCGTTAGGCTGAGGGGCGATGCCCACGCTGCAACCCCTCGTCGACCAGCTCGGCGCGGCACCCCAGATCTCCTCCCTCCTCGACACCGCCACCGACCGTGGCACGGTGACGCTCGACGTCTCCGTGAGCGCCGGCGCGAGGCCCACCCTCATCGCCGCGGCGGTCGAGCGGCTGCGCGCCACCGCGCCCGACCGGCTGCCGCTGCTCGTCGTCACCGCGACGAGCCGCGAGGCCGAGGACCTCACGGCGGCGCTCGGCTGCGTCCTCGACCCCGACGTCGTCGCCGACTTCCCCTCGTGGGAGACGCTGCCGCACGAGCGCCTCAGCCCGCGCTCGGACACCGTCGGCCGCCGCCTCGCGGTCCTCCGGCGTCTCGCCCACCCGGCGACGGTCGCCGACGACGACGTCGCCCACGGCCCCCTCTCGGTGGTCGTCGCCCCCGTGCGCGCCGTCCTCCAGCCGATCTCCACGGGCCTGGGCGACCTCGAGCCGGTCGCCCTGCGCGCCGGTGAGGAGCACGACCCCGACTCCGTGGTCGAAGGGCTCGTCAACGCCGCCTACAGCCGCACCGACCTCGTCGAGCGCCGGGGCGAGTTCGCCGTCCGGGGTGGCATCCTCGACGTCTTCCCGCCGACCGAGGAGCACCCGCTCCGCGTCGAGTTCTGGGGCGACACCGTCGAGGAGATCCGCTGGTTCAAGGTCGCCGACCAGCGCTCCCTCGAGGTGGCCGAGCACGGCCTGTGGGCCCCGCCCTGCCGCGAGGTGCTGCTCACCGACACCGTGCGCGACCGTGCCGCCGCGCTCGCCGACCAGCTGCCCGGCGCCGCAGACCTCCTCCACAAGCTCGCCGCCGGCATCGCCGTCGAGGGCATGGAGTCGCTCGCCCCCGCGCTCGTCGACGGCATGGAGTCGATGCTCGACAGCTTCCCCGCCGGCTCCCCGGTCGTGACCTGCGACCCCGAGCGCGTCCGCACCCGCGCCCACGACCTCGTCGCGACGAGCCAGGAGTTCCTCGAGGCAGGCTGGGCCAACGCGGCCGCCGGCAACGCCGTCCCCATCGACCTCGAGAAGATCCTGGGGTCGGCGTCGTTCTGGACGGTCGCCGACCTGCGCGACCACGCCCGCGACACCGAGCACCCGTGGTGGGACCTCACGCCGTTCGCCCTCGACACCGAGACCGTCGACACGACCGACGGCGAGGTGGCCGAGACCGGAACCGAGGACGCCACGGCATACCGCGGTGACATCGAGTCGGCGGCGGCCGACCTCCGGCGCTGGACCGACGACGGCTGGCGCGTCCTCGTCGCCACCGACGGGCAGGGTTCGGCCAAGCGCATCGTCGAGGTCCTCGGCGAGGCCGAGGTGCCGGCGCGGCTCGACGCGACCCCCGAGGCGCTCGGCGACTTCGACCCGGGGGTCGTCCACGTGACGACCGCCCAGCTCGGTCGGGGGTTCGTCCACCCGGGCAGCCGCCTCGTCGTCCTCACCGAGACCGACCTCACCGGCACCCCGACGAGCGGCCCGTCCACCAAGGACATGCGACGGATGCCGTCGCGCCGCCGCAACCAGGTCGACCCGCTCCAGCTCAAGCCGGGTGACTTCGTCGTCCACGAGCAGCACGGCGTCGGCAGGTTCGTCGAGATGATGCAGCGCACCGTGCAGGGCGCGACCCGCGAGTACCTCGTCATCGAGTACGCCGCGTCCAAGCGCGGGCAGCCCGGCGACCGGCTCTTCGTCCCGACCGACCAGCTCGACCAGGTCACGCGCTACGTCGGCGGCGAGCAGCCCACCCTCAACAAGATGGGCGGGTCGGACTGGAAGCAGACCAAGACCAAGGCCCGTCGCTACGTCAAGCAGATCGCGGCCGAGCTCATCCAGCTCTACTCCGCGCGCATGGCGACCAAGGGTCACGCGTTCTCCCCGGACACCCCGTGGCAGCGCGAGCTCGAGGACGCCTTCGCCTACGTCGAGACGCCCGACCAGCTGAGCTCGATCGACGAGGTCAAGGCCGACATGGAGCGCGAGGTGCCGATGGACCGGCTGCTCGCGGGCGACGTCGGCTACGGCAAGACCGAGATCGCCGTCCGCGCCGCGTTCAAGGCCATCCAGGACGGCAAGCAGGTGGCCGTCCTCGTTCCGACGACGCTGCTCGTCCAGCAGCACCTCCAGACCTTCACCGAGCGCTACGCGCCCTACCCCGTGACGGTCAAGGCGCTGAGCCGGTTCGTGTCCAAGAAGGAGTCCGACGCCGTCATCGCGGGTCTGGCCGACGGCACGGTCGACCTCGTCATCGGCACCCACCGCCTGCTCTCGGACTCGGTCCGCTTCAAGGACCTCGGGCTCGTCGTCGTCGACGAGGAGCAGCGCTTCGGTGTCGAGCACAAGGAGCAGCTCAAGTCGCTGCGCACGGCGGTCGACGTGCTGGCGATGTCCGCGACACCGATCCCGCGCACGCTCGAGATGGCCGTGACCGGCATACGCGAGATGTCCACTCTCGCAACGCCTCCGGAGGAGCGGCACCCCGTCCTCACCTACGTGGGCGCCTACGAGGAGAAGCAGATCACCGCCGCGATCCGTCGCGAGCTGCTCCGCGAGGGCCAGGTCTTCTACATCCACAACAAGGTGTCGACGATCGAGCGCGCCGCCGCGCGCATCCGTGAGCTCGTGCCCGAGGCCCGGATCGCCGTCGCCCACGGCAAGATGGGCGAGCACCGGCTCGAGGAGGTCGTCGTCGACTTCTGGGAGAAGCGTTTCGACGTCCTCGTCTGCACGACGATCGTCGAGACCGGACTCGACATCTCCAACGCCAACACGCTCGTCGTCGAGCGGGCCGACCGTCTCGGCCTGAGCCAGCTGCACCAGCTGCGTGGCCGGGTCGGCCGTGGACGTGAGCGCGCCTACTCGTACTTCCTCTACCCGCCCGAGGCGCCGCTCACCGAGACCGCCCACGACCGGCTCCAGACCATCGCGAGCCACACCGATCTCGGCGCCGGCATGCAGGTCGCGATGAAGGACCTCGAGATCCGGGGCGCGGGCAACCTCCTTGGCGGCGAGCAGTCCGGGCACATCGCCGGTGTCGGCTTCGACCTCTACGTCCGGCTCGTCGGTGAGGCCGTCGCGAGCTTCCGCGGCGACGTCGACGAGGAGATCGGCGAGATCAAGATCGAGCTGCCGGTCGACGCACACCTGCCCCACGACTACGTGCCGGGGGAGCGGCTGCGGCTCGAGGCCTACAAGAAGCTCGCCACCGTCGCCGACGAGAGCGCCCTCGCCGAGATCGAGGCCGAGCTCGTCGACCGCTACGGCAAGCTGCCCGAGCCGGTGCTCAACCTCCTCGAGGTCGCGCGCCTGCGCACCGTGGCCCGGGCCGCCGGCATCCGCGACATCTCGGTGCAGGGCACCACGGTCCGGTTCGGTCCGGTCGAGCTGCGCGAGAGCCAGGAGCTGCGCCTGCAGCGCCTCTACCCGGGCTCGATCATCAAGTCCGCACTCGGCACGATCCTCGTGCCCAAGCCCATGACGGCGCGCATCGGTGGCCAGCCGCTGCGCAACCGCGACGTCCTCGAGTGGGCGGGTGCGGTGATCCGCAGCGTCGTCATGGACAATGTCGGGGTAGCAGCCGCGGTGGCCACCACCGGACCCAGCACCGGGTCCCGGGCCACCCGTTGACGAAGGGACACCTTGTGAAGGCCGTGAAGGCTCGCACCACTGCCATTGCCCTCGCGGGCGTTCTCGCCCTCTCCGCCTGCTCGGGCACGAGCTCGGCCGAGACCGCCGCGGTCGTCGACGGGCGCGTCATCACCGAGCAGCAGGTGCGCGAGGCGACCGCCCAGATCAACAAGGCGTTCAAGCCCGAGCAGCCGCTCACCGCCGCCCAGACGCTCACCCTGCTCATCCGGGCGCCCTACATCAACGAGGCCGCGGCCGCCGCGGGCCGGGCCCAGAGCCAGTCCGCCGCCAAGGCAGCGCTCAAGGACTTCCCCGAGACCCCGGCCGAGTCGACCGTCGAGATCCTCCAGGCCGAGGCCAGCCTCCAGCAGGTCGACGACGCCGGCCGCCAGGCGCTCACCCAGAAGTTCGCGAAGCTCGACATGAAGATCAACCCGCGCTACGGCACGTTCGACCCGCAGCAGGCCTCGCTCGTCGCCGCCCAGCCCAACTGGATGGTCCCGGTCGCTCCCACCGCTCCGGCGCAGTGACGTCGTGGGGCGGCTGAGCCTCCTCGTCACGAGCCCGCGCGTCGCGCCGGGCCTGATGTCCCGCAGTGCCTGGTACGCCGTGGAGTCGGCGTCCGCGCGCCTGTGCCGCGACCTGACCGAGCCGGTCGTCGACGCCGTCGTCGAGTCGGGGCTGTCGGTCGACGCCGTGGGTGAGGAGCTGTCGCCGCCCGAGCTGGCGCGCCTGCTCGTCGACCGGTCGCGCGAGTCCGACGTCGTCTGGCTCGGCTCGTCCGACGCCGACCCGGGGCTCACCGACGCCATCGCGTCCGAGGTGTCCCGGCTCGAGACCCCGCCCGAGGTCGAGATGGTCGTCGGCTCGTGGGACGTGCCCGGCTCGCGCCTGCTCGACGCTGTCGCCGTCATGGACCGGCTGCGGTCGCCCGGTGGCTGCCCCTGGGACGCGAAGCAGACCCACGAGTCGCTCGCGAAGTACCTCACCGAGGAGGCCGCGGAGACCGTCGAGGCGATCGAGTCGGGCGACCGCGAGCACCTCGCCGAGGAGCTCGGGGACGTGCTGCTCCAGGTGCTCTTCCACGCCCGTGTGGCCGAGGACGCGGGTGACGACGCCGACCGCTTCGACATCGACGACGTGGCCGGTGGTCTCGTCGCCAAGCTCGTCCGGCGGCACCCGCACGTCTTCGCCGACGGCGACGCCTCCTCACCCGAGGAGGTCGAGGAGGCCTGGGCGCGGATCAAGGCGGAGGAGAAGGCCGAGAGGTCGGCTCGCTGAACCGGCTCCGCCGGGCGCGACGCTGTGCGAACGTGGGGGTGCCCACAGGAGGTGCCCGATGACCGCGCAGCCGTCTCCGCCGCCACTCCAGCCCGTGCCGTCGCGCCCTGCCCCGTCCTCGGGGCTGCCCCTCGGGCTCGCGCTCGCCGCGCTGGCCGTGTCGCTGTGCGTGGGGGCGTTCGTGGCCGTCCAGGTGTTTTTCGGGTCGCCGATGGGTCGTGTCGGCTGGTTCGCCTACGCGCCGTCCTCGACCGAGCTCGAGATGGGGGAGCCGATGCCGATGCTCGCCGAGGAGAGGGTGGCCGTGGACCCGTCCGGAGGTGTGAGGGGGGAGGCGCTGGTTGCGGCGCTGTCCGGCTCGCTCGATCCTGACGGAGGTCGGCTTCGTTGTCAGGACGTCCGACAGGTGGTCGCCGACGCCACGTCCGTGTGCACCCACGAGGGCCTCCCGGCCGAGAAGGTCGTCGTCCTCTTCCTCGACGGGTCGGGCCGGTTCACGTGGACCCAGGTGCAGGTCGACGCCGGGAGCTAGGACGACCCGCCACCGAGCCACCGTCGGGTCACGAATCGGTCGTTCCACCGACCACGCCGCCGCCGGCGTGCGACCCTGTGCTCCCCGCACCCAGGAGCCCACGTTGTCGCAGCAGTACCCGCCGCCCACCGGACCGTTCCACGGGGCGTACCCGGGCACCCCCGGACCCGGGGCTCCCGTGCCGGGCCACCCGGGTCCACAGAGCCCGTATGCCGGTCCGCACGCCGCTGCGTATGCCGGCCCGCCGGCATACCTCGGAATGCCGGCACCGGCACCGCAGCCCAACGGGCTCAACCCGTGGGTCGCCGGGCTCATCGGGGCCGGGGTGGGGGCCGTGCTCACGGTGATCGCCATGACCGTGCTGCCGATGCTCCTGTTCGGGTTCGCCTTCGGGGCGATGGGTGGGGAGGACGGCTTCCTCGGCGGCCCGCCGTCGGGGCGCGTCGCCGTGCAGCCGGACGGCACCGTGTCGGGGGAGGCGCTCGCGGCCGCACTCGAGGACGGCGACGGGGACTTCCTCTACGAGGACGTCACCTGTCCTGCCACACCGAAGGTCGCCACCGACGAGACGACGATCTGCGAGGGCAACGACGGCTTCACCGACATGCGGATCGTCGTCGTGTTCGACGGCTCGAACGGGCGGTTCTCGACGGCCGACCTCTGGTGAGCCCCGGTGGGGGTGAGCCCACCTCGATCGGCGGGGCTTGCTTGTAGTTCCAAGTTCTGCTTAACTTCACAATGTGAAACTCACCCCCCAGGAGCAGGCGATCCTCGTCCAGCTCCGCGCCGACCCGCTGCTCGACGCGGCGGCTCTCGCCGACCGGCTCGGGACGACCCGGGCGTCCGTCTCGGTGGCGCTGTCCAACCTCACCCGCAAGGGCGCGATCCTCGGGCGCGGCTACCTCGTGCGGGGCGAGGCGGGTGTGGTCGTCGTCGGGGGAGCGATCATGGACGTCAAGGCCCGCTCGTCGGCGCGGCTCGACCCGGCGACGAGCAACCCGGGCGAGGTCACGACCAACCCCGGTGGAGTCGGCCGCAACATCGCCGAGAACCTCGCGCGACTCGGCACCCCCACCCACCTCGTCGCGGCCGTCGGGAGCGACTCGTTCGGCGAGGAGCTCCTCGGCCACACCCGCAGCGCCGGCGTGAGCCTCGACCACGTCGTCGTGGGCACGCGCCCGACCGGCACCTACCTCGCCGTGCTCGACCACGAGGGGGACCTCGCCGTCGCCGTGTCCGACATGAGCGCCACCGACAGCCTCACCGTCGCGGACGTCGAGCCGGCCAAGGCGCTCGTGCAGCACTGCGACCTCCTCGTCATCGACGGCAACGTCCCACTCGTCGTCGCGACCTGGCTGGCCGACATCGCGGGCTCGGCGGGCGTGCCGGTCGTCCTCGAGCCCGTGTCCGTCGTCAAGGCCGGCCGACTGCGCCCGCTGCTCGCCCCGACCCGGCCGGTCCTCGCCGTCACGCCCAACATCGCCGAGCTCGCCGCGCTCGTCGACCGCGAGGTGGCCGACACCGTGCCCGCGATCAGCCGGGCCGCCGCCGACCTGCACGCGCTCGGTGTCCGTCACGTCTGGGTGCGCCGGGGTGCCCGCGGCAGCCTGCTGTCGTCGGCCCCCGACGACGGTGCCGGCGCTCCCACCGTGAGCACCGACGGCACCATCAGCTCGCACGTCGTCGACGTCACCGGCGCCGGCGACTCGATGACCGCCGGGTTCGTCCACGCCCTGCTGCGTGACGACGACCCCGTTGCCGCCGCCGCCTTCGGCCAGGCCACTGCCGCCCTCACGACCGAGTCCGTCCACACCGTCCGTCCCGACCTCACCAGCGCGCTCGTCACCGGGCGCCTCACGTCACAAGGAACCCGATGAGCACCGCCACCCCTGTCACCCCTGTCACCCCTGTCACCCCTGCCACCCCGCACCCCGCTCTCGCCCTCGCACCCGAGGTCGCCGAGGCCCTCGCCGCCGGGCGCCCCGTCGTCGCGCTCGAGTCGACGATCATCAGCCACGGCATGCCCTACCCGCGCAACGTCGAGATGGCGCGTGAGGTCGAGCAGATCGTCCGCGACGGCGGCGCCACGCCCGCCACGATCGCCGTCCTCGACGGTGTCGCCCGGATCGGCCTGTCCGCCGACGAGCTCGAGCTCCTCGCCACCCACGAGGACGTCGCCAAGGTCAGCCTGCGCGACCTGCCCCACGTCATGGCGACAAAGCGCCACGGCGCCACGACCGTCGCCTCGACGATGCGCCTCGCCGCCCTCGCGGGCATCCGCGTCTTCGTCACCGGTGGCCTGGGAGGTGTGCACCGCGGCGCCGAGGACTCCATGGACGTCTCGGCCGACCTCACCGAGCTGAGCCAGACCGACGTCGCCGTCGTCTCGGCCGGCGTGAAGTCGATCCTCGACATCGGCCGCACCCTCGAGGTCCTCGAGACGCTGGGCGTGCCGGTCGTCACGGTGGGCTCGGACGAGTTCCCGTCCTTCTACTCGCGCTCGTCGGGCTTCACCTCCCCGATGCGCAGCGACACCGTCGAGGAGCTCGCCGAGATGATGCGGATCAAGTGGGACCTCGGCCTGCGTGGCGGCATCGCGGTGACCAACCCCGTGCCCGCCGAGGACGAGATGACGCCCGACGAGATCTCCGAGCTCATCGACCGGGCCGTCGCCGAGTGCGACGAGCGCGGCATCATCGGCAAGGACATCACGCCGTTCCTGCTCGGCCGCATCGTCGAGCTCTCCGACGGCCGCAGCCTCGACACCAACATCGCGCTCGTGCGCCACAACGCCCGCCTCGGCGCCGCCCTCGCCGTGGCCTTCGCCGCCCGCTGACCCCGGGCGTCGCCACCGCGCCCACGAAGCGACCAGTTCTTCGTGAGACGAGCACCGGTGAGTGGTCGTCTCGCGAAGAACTGCTCGTCTCACGGTCCTGACCCGAGCCGGTATGCCGGGGGCGCGGGTCGGTCGGTCGGCCTGCGGCGGGCACGGGCTAGGCTCGGGACGACACCCCTCCGTCCCACCTCAGGAGCACCAGTGGCCAGCATCGACGCCGTCGGCGCACGCGAGATCCTCGACTCGCGAGGCAACCCCACCGTCGAGGTCGAGGTCGCCCTCGATGACGGGACCATCACCCGCGCAGCCGTGCCCAGCGGCGCCTCCACCGGCGCCTTCGAGGCCGCAGAGCGCCGTGACGGTGACAAGAACCGCTACCTCGGCAAGGGCGTGGAGAAGGCCGTCGACGCGGTCATCGACGAGCTCGGCCCCAAGCTCCTCGGCTTCGAGGCTCACGACCAGCGCCTCATCGACGCCGAGATGATCGCCATCGACGGCTCCAAGAACAAGGAGAAGGTCGGCGCCAACGCGATCCTCGGCGTGAGCCTGGCCGTCGCCAAGGCCGCCGCCGAGTCCGCCGGTCTGCCGTTGTTCCGCTACCTCGGTGGACCGAACGCGCGCGTCCTGCCGGTGCCGATGCTCAACATCCTCAACGGTGGCTCCCACGCCGACTCCAACGTCGACATCCAGGAGTTCATGATCGCGCCGATCGGCGCCGAGACCTTCCGCGAGGCCCTGCGCTGGGGCGCCGAGGTCTACCACTCGCTCAAGGCCGTCCTCAAGGAGAAGGGCCTGTCGACCGGCCTCGGCGACGAGGGTGGCTTCGCGCCCAACCTCGAGAGCAACCGCGCCGCGCTCGACCTCATCCTCGAGGCCATCGAGAAGGCCGGCTACACCCCCGGCGAGCAGATCGCCCTCGCGCTCGACGTCGCCGCCAGCGAGTTCTACGACGACGCCGACGGCGGGTCCTACTCCTTCGAGGGTGGCAAGAAGTCCGCCGCCGAGATGGTCGACTACTACGCCGACCTCGTCGCGTCGTACCCGCTCGTGTCCATCGAGGACCCGCTCAACGAGGACGACTGGGACGGCTGGAAGGCCATGACCGACCGCCTCGGCACCCAGGTCCAGCTCGTCGGCGACGACCTCTTCGTCACCAACCCCGAGCGCCTCGCCCGCGGCATCGAGACCGGCACCGCCAACGCGCTGCTCGTCAAGGTCAACCAGATCGGCACGCTCACCGAGACCCTCGACGCGGTCGAGATGGCCCAGCGCGCCGGGTTCCGCTGCATGATGAGCCACCGCTCCGGCGAGACCGAGGACACGACGATCGCCGACCTCGCCGTCGCCACGAACTGCGGCCAGATCAAGACCGGTGCCCCGGCCCGCTCCGAGCGCGTCGCCAAGTACAACCAGCTGCTCCGCATCGAGGAGGAGCTCGACGACGCCGCCGAGTACGCCGGAGCCGCGGCCTTCCCGCGCTTCACCGCCGGCAAGGCCTGAGGCGGGAGCGCATGGCACGCGGGAGCAGTCGCGGACCCGGATCGTCACCTCGACGTCCGGCGTCCTCGCGACCCACCGCGCGTGCCCGCGCCACCCGGGCAGGCGGGCCGTCGAGCCCGAGCCGGGCCTCCGAGATCGCGGCGGCGAGCTGGCGGGGCCGGCTCACCGCCGCGCGGAGCAACCGTCGCACCCTGCGCCGGATCGCGCTCGGGGCCGTCCTGCTCTTCCTCGTCGTCCTCGTCGCGCCGACACTGCGCGCCTACGTGCAGCAGAAGTCCGACATCAGCGCGATGCGTGACCAGGTCACCCAGCAGAAGCTCACCGTCGAGGAGCTCCAGGCCGAGCAGGCCCGCTGGGAGGACCCCGCCTACGTCGAGCAGCAGGCACGCACCCGGCTCAAGTTCGTCAAGGTCGGCGAGAAGTCCTACACCGTGCTCGACCCCGAGGTGCGCCAGCCCAGCGGGACGATCGCCCACAGCACCAAGGTCGCCGGCCCCTGGTACGACACCGTCTGGTCCTCGATGAAGGCGGCCGACGTGCCCGCCAACCGTCGGTGAACGCCCCGGTGAGCGCGACCCCCGACCCCACGCCGGTCGCCCAGGAGGACCTCGACGCCGTCGAGCGCCAGCTCGGGCGCATCCCGCGCGGTGTCGTCGAGGTCTCGCACCGCTGCCCGTGCGGCGAGCCTGACGTCCTGCGCACCCTGCCGCGCCTGCCCGACGGCACGCCGTTCCCGACGTCCTTCTACGCCACCTGCCCCCGGCTCACCGGCGCGATCAGCACGCTCGAGTCGCAGGGCGTGATGCGTGACATGACCGAGCGTCTCTGCGAGGACGACGAGCTCGCCGAGCGCTACGCCGCTGCGCACGACGACTACCTCGCCCGCCGCTCCGAGCTCGGCCAGGTCGACGAGATCGACGGCATCAGTGCCGGCGGCATGCCCGACCGCGTCAAGTGCCTCCACGTCCTCGTCGCGCACTCGCTGTCGGTCGGTGAGGGCGTCAACCCCCTCGGCGACGAGGCCCTGGCCATGCTCCCCGACTGGTGGGTGACGCACCCGTGCACCGAGCTGAACGCTTCGACGCCGTCGTGACGAGGGTCGCCGCCGTCGACTGCGGCACGAACTCGATCCGCCTGCTCGTCGCCGACGTCGACCTCGCCCGTGGGGTGCACGACGTCGTCCGTCGCACCGAGGTCGTCCGGCTGGGCTACGGCGTCGACCGCACCGGTGTCATCGATCCGGTCGCCATGGAGCGCACGCTCGCCCAGACCCGCGAGTATGCCGTCCTGTGCCGCGAGCACGACGTCGAACGTATCCGTTTCGTCGCCACCTCGGCCTCGCGCGACGCCCGCAACGCCGACGAGTTCGTCACCGGCGTCGAGAAGGCCTTCGCCGCAGCGGGATTCGACGTCTCACCCGAGGTCGTGACTGGTGACGCGGAGGCCAACCTCTCCTTCACCGGCGCGACCGGCGACCTCGTCGCGCTCGACATCCCCGGTCCCTACCTCGTCGTCGATCTCGGGGGCGGCTCGACCGAGCTCGTGCGCGGCACGACCTCAGTCGAGGGCGCCCTCTCGGTCGACGTCGGGTGCGTCCGGCTCACCGAGCGACACCTCGTGAGCGACCCGCCCACCGAGGCCGAGATCAGGGCCGCGGCATGGGACGTCTCGCGCGCGCTGGACCGGGCGCAGGAGGTCGTCGACCTCGACGGCATCGCCACCGTCGTCGGTCTGGCCGGGAGCATCACGACGATCACGGCCCACGTCCTGGGGCTCACGGCATACGACCCGGAACGGATCCACCTCGCGAAGGCGAGCGTGGAGCGGCACCGGGAGGCGTCGCTCGGCCTGCTCCACATGACGAGGGCGCGGCGGGCCGAGCTCGGCTTCATGCACCCGGGCCGCGTCGACGTCATCGGTGCCGGGGCGCTCGTGTGGCACGAGGTGTTGGGGCGCGTCCTCGAGCACTCGCCCGGGGCGCGGGTCGTGACCTCCGAGCACGACATCCTCGACGGGATCGCGCTGAGCTGCGTCAGCTGAGCCGCGTCGGCTGAGCCGCGTCAGCTGAGGTCGACGTCCGGCACGGTCTCGGAGGTGTAGGAGCGGAAGCCGTTCCACAGCACCGCCATGACGATCTCGACCGCCATGTCGAGGGTGATCTCGGGGTTGCGCAGCCGCCAGCCGGCGACCCGCTCGTTGGTGGCGATCATGATCTCGGCCATCGCCTCGCGGTAGGGCAGGGGGTAGGCCGCGATCTGCGGGATGTCGCCGAACCGCTCGGCGATGTCGCGGGCCTGGGCCTGGCGCACCATCTCGATGTCCTGACCGGCGACGACGGCGACCGCGGACTCCTGCATGTAGACCCGGAAGCTGCCGCGACGCCGCTCGAAGAACTCCATGAACGAGCGCACGCCGGCCCGGAAGTAGTCCTCGACGGGGGAGTGTGCGGGGATCGCGTCGAGGGCGGTCTTCGTCGACGAGAGCAGGTCCTCGCGGGCGCGGGCGACGACGGCGACGAGGAGGTTCTCCTTGGAGCCGAAGTGGTCGTAGATCACCGGCTTGGTGATGCCCGCCTCGGCCGCGATGAGCTCCATCGTCGTGTCCTGGTAGCCGTGGTCGGCGAACACGGCCTCGGCGACGTCGAGCAGCTGGCGCTCGCGGTCCTCACGGCTCATCCGGGGCGCGCGCGGCGTCCCCTTCGCCGGACCGCGGCGGCGAGCGGGGGTTGACGGGCTGTCCGTGGAGGTCATGCGGGGAGTTCGTCCGATCTGGATGCTGCGACGAGGGTTCTCCGAGCCTACCGGGAGGCACGGGAGCGCTTCGGAGGTTGGTCGATCGGAGGCCCGACACGCGGTCGCATGTGTGGTTGGCGCACTAATGCGGAATGCGTAGTACTGTGCACCGTGCGCCATCAGGTCGGTGGCCGTGCAGAGAAGCAGGGGGTGCCCGGACCATGGACGCCACACAGCTCGTCAAGGGAGTGCTCGACCTCGCCGTGCTCGCCGTGGTCGCCCGCGAGGACGGCTACGGCTACGACGTCGTGCGCCGGCTGCGCGCCGCCGGCCTCGAGGACGTCGGCGACGCCTCGGTCTACGGGACGCTGCGGCGCCTCTACAGCGCAGGGGCGCTCACGTCCTACGTCGTGCCGAGCGACGAGGGACCGCACCGCAAGTACTACGGGATCAACGCGCAGGGCCGTGACGCCCTCGCCAGCCAGGGCAAGACGTGGGCCGCCTTCGCAGGGACGATGGCCGGCCTCCTCGACGAGGCAGGAGTGAAGGCATGAACGACACCGTGTCGATGGCGACGGGGCCCGCGGCCGCCGAGGTGCGCGACTACGTCGCCCGGGTGCGGGCTGCGCTGGCCGACCTCCCGGTCGAGGACGTCGAGGAGTTCACGACCGGGATGGAGGCCGACCTCGCGGAGCGGCTGGCCGAGCCGGGAGAGGGCACCTTGCGTGACCGCGTCGGTGACCCGGACGCGTATGCCGCAGAGCTGCGTTCCGCTGCCGGCCTGCCTCCGCGCGTGGCAGGCGACCCGGCCCGGGTGCCGGCGGGGGAGCGGATCTCGGCGCGCTGGTCGCGTCTGAGCGCCCAGGTCCTCGAGGCGGCGCCGTGGCTCAGCGACCTGCGACCGGTGTGGTGGTTCGTGCGTGGCGTCGCGCTCGCCGCACTCCCGGCCGTCCTCGTCGGCGCGAGCATTGTGTGGCTCGGGGCGATCGGCGCCGTCGTCTCCGTCGCGCTCGGGCTGCTGGCGCGGCACGGCCACCTCAACGGCGGCTGGGTGGGGCCAGTGCGGGTCGTCGGCAACCTGCTCGCGGTGCTGCTCCTTCCCGTGGCCTTCCTCCTGCTCGTCGACGGTCATGACCCCTACGCGAACGAGGTCTACGGCGACGAGCCCGTGTCCAGCGGTTCGGGGGTGACGAGCAACGGCGAGCAGGTGACGAACCTCTACGCCTACGACGAGACCGGTCGCCGCCTCGACAAGGTCCGGCTGCTCGACCAGAACGGACGGGCCCTCGAGGTCGGTGAGGACTTCGTCTGGTCGACCGACGACCCCGGGGCACTCGACGCCCTGCGCGACCCCCGGACCGGCGAGCTGACGATCCCGCGCGACGTCTTCCCGCTCCGGTGGGACGACCGCACGGGCTGGGAGCGGATGGGTGACGGCACCTGGGAGCCGCCGCTCGCGATCACCCCGCTGCCCGGTCCGGTCCCGGTCGTCGAGAACGACGGGACGCCGACGCCGACGCCCACCACCTCGCCCACGGTCCTCCCCACGCCGTCACCGACGGCCCCGCAGACGTCGCCGAGCACAGGGGTCTCGGCGACACCCACCCCGACGCCGAGCGCGAGCCCGAGCGCGTCGCGGTGAGTGCTTGCGTCCGCACCTCTGGTCGCAGGGGTGACCAGAGGTGCGGACGCAAGCAGAACGATGGGCGGCATACAGTGAGCCCGCCCCCGTGGCCCAACTGGCAGAGGCAGGCGACTTAAAATCGCTCCGGGTGCGGGTTCGAGTCCCGTCGGGGGCACTCGCAGGCTCGTTCCCCCGTCAGGACCCGCCGTCGGGGGCTGTCGCAGGCATGGCCGGGACGCCCGACACGACGTGCGCCCTTCGGCCCTGATCGTTGTCCACAGGTGACCGTGCCACGGGAACTGTGGAGGCCCCGACACGGTTGAATGGTGTGACGACGCCGCGCCAACGCCGTGGCGCCAGACCTACGGAGGACTCGATGGCCAGCAACCCGGCCTTCAACCGACTCGAGAAGGACGCGCAGTCCGGCTACGCCGGCTTCGGGGGCCGCGGCTCCGCGAACCCGGGCAACGTCTCGTACGCGCAGCAGGGGACGACCGACCAGTGGGGCTCGCAGCAGCAGCTCCAGGACATGTACAACTCGCCGTCCGCCGGCCCGACCGACACCGGTCGCGTGACGATGGACGACGTCATCATGAAGACGATGGGCCTGTTCGCCCTCGTCCTCGTGTTCGGCGCAGCCGGCTGGATCTTCGCCGCGCAGAGCCAGGGCCTCGGCTACATGCTCGCCATGGGCGGCATGATCGGCACGCTGGTCCTCGGCCTCGTCATCGCGTTCAAGAAGACGCTGAGCGTCCCCCTCATCGTGGGCTACGCCGTCCTCGAGGGCCTCTTCGTCGGCGCGATCAGCCAGATCTTCGAGCAGCGCTGGGAGGGCGTCGTCCCCACCGCCGCGCTGGCCACCGCGGCGACGTTCACCGGCATGTTCCTCGCCTACAAGAGCGGGCTCATCAAGGTCACCGACAAGTTCCGCCGGATCGTCACGATGATGCTCTTCGGCTACGCGATCTTCGCCGTGGTCAACTTCCTCTTCGCGATGTTCACCAACACGAACTTCGGCATCGGTGGCAGCGGACCGCTCGGCATCGGCATCTCGCTCTTCGCCGTCGGTCTGGCCTCGGTCACGCTCGCGCTCGACTTCGACATGATCGACCGCGCCATCGCGACGGGTGCGCCGCAGAAGTACAGCTGGCTGCTCGCCCACGGCCTCATCGTCACGGTGGTCTGGCTCTACATCGAGTTCCTGCGCCTCTTCGCGCGGATGCGCGACTGACCAGGCGCTGATGCACCGCCTCCCCGACGACGTCTCGCGGGAGCTCGAGCGCGTGGTCCGCAGGTGGCGTGAGCTGCCCGCGGACCGCGCGCTCGCCGCGTCCCCGGCGGTGCGCGACGTCGTCCAGGACCTCGCCGACGCCACGGCAGGTCAACCCGTGCCGGACCTCGGTCCGGGCGTGCTCATCGACCAGCTGCGCGTCCTCGTGTGGGACGCAGCGTCAGCGGGGGTCCCCGAGCTCACCGAGCGGCTGGCCGACCTGCGCCGCAGCCTGCCCTGAGGCCGTCGCTCCGCTCGCGGCCGCAGCCGTCCCAGGGGTCGCCGACGTGCCCGACGTCGCCGCCTCGGCGGCACCCGACGCGTCGGGCTGGGGGTCGCGCGCCGACGGCACGGCGTCGTGTCGACGCCGCAGCAGCACGGCCCACCGGCCGCGCGGCCCTCGCGCCTGGCCACCGACCTCGGTCGGCGAGACCTCGGTCCCTGCGTCCTTGACCGCCTGTCCTGCGGCCACCGCCACCGGTCCGACGCCCTCGCCGCGACGTGCCTCGGGCGCGCGGTCGGCGGTGTCGTGGCCCCACACACCGAGGGCGGCGCAGACCGACGGCAGCAGCGCCGCCGCGGCCCGCGCATAGCCGGCAGGCGAGGGGTGGAAGCGGTCCTCGCTGAACATCGTCTTGGGAGAGGCGGCGAACTCGTGGCCGAGCAGGTCACCCAGCGACACCGTGCGACCGCCTGCCTCGACGACCGCGATCGTCTGGGCCGCCGCCAGGTCACGGCTCCACCGCCGGGCGAGGAGGCGCAGCGGCTGCGCCAGCGGCTCGATGGTGCCGAGGTCGGGGCAGGTGCCCACGACGACCTCGGCGCCGAGGGCCCTGATCCGCCGCACGGTCAGCTCGAGGTGGCGCACGGCCGTCGCCCGGTCGACGCGGTGGGTGACGTCGTTGGCGCCGACCATGACGACGACGACGTCGGGGGTGATCGACTCCAGCCCCTCGGCGAGCTGTCGCTCGAGGTCGCTGGACTCGGCGCCGACGACGGCGCAGTTGGTGAGGTGGACGCGGCGCCCCATGAGGGCGCTCACGCCGCTGGCGACGATCGCGCCGACGGTCTCGTGGGGGTTGTGCGCGCCCATGCCGGCGGCGCTCGAGTCGCCAAGGACGAGGATCTCGATCGGCTCGCCGGGGCCCGCGCCGTAGGTGCCGTCGTCGTCGGGGGAGGAGTCGAAGGGAGTGCCGACGATCCGCCGTGCGAGCAGCGCCTCACCCTTGATCACGGCATAGCCGACCGCACCGAGTGCGGCGCTGGCCGCGGCCAGGCCACCGCCCCCGTATGCCGCTGTCGCTGCGATCTTGCGTGCTCGCCGTGCGCGTCCCATGCCGTCGTGCCACCCTCTCGAAAAGCGTCCCTCCACGCTAACCGACGCCGACGACGCAGGGGCGCGGACCCGGCATACCGAGGCCGTGACGTCACCGTCCGGCAACCGGCGGCGGGGATGGGAGGATGGGGGCATGAAGTATGCCGAGCACATCGTCGACCTCGTGGGCAACACCCCGCTCGTGAAGCTGAACTCCGTCACCGACGGGATCGCCGCGACCGTCCTCGCCAAGGTCGAGTACATGAACCCGGGCGGCTCCGTGAAGGACCGCATCGCCCTCAAGATGGTCGAGGCCGCCGAGGCCTCGGGCGCCCTCAAGCCGGGCGGGACCATCGTCGAGCCGACGAGCGGCAACACCGGCGTCGGCCTCGCGCTCGTGGCGCAGCGCAAGGGCTACAAGTGCATCTTCGTGTGCCCCGACAAGGTGAGCGAGGACAAGCGCAACGTCCTCAAGGCCTACGGCGCCGAGGTCGTCGTCTGCCCCACCGCCGTCGCGCCGGACCACCCCGACTCGTACTACGAGACCTCGGACCGCCTCGTGCGCGAGACCGAGGGTGCGTGGAAGCCCGACCAGTACTCCAACCCCAACGGCCCGGCCTCGCACTACGAGAGCACCGGCCCCGAGATCTGGCGTGACACCGACGGCCGTCTCACCCACTTCGTCGCGGGTGTCGGCACCGGCGGCACGATCACCGGCACCGGCCGCTACCTGCTCGAGATGAGCGCCGACCGCGAGGGTGGCCGGGTCGAGATCATCGGCGCCGACCCCGAGGGCTCGGTCTACTCCGGCGGCTCCGGTCGCCCCTACCTCGTCGAGGGCGTGGGTGAGGACTTCTGGCCGAGCGCCTACGACCCCGAGGTCGTCGACCGCATCGTCGCCGTGTCCGACGCGGACTCGTTCGACATGACCCGTCGCCTCGCCCGTGAGGAGGGCCTGCTCGTCGGTGGCTCCTGCGGTATGGCCGTCGTCGCCGCGCTCGAGGTCGCCAAGGACCTGCCGGCCGAGGCCGTCGTCGTCGTGCTGCTGCCCGACTCGGGGCGCGGCTACATGTCCAAGATCTTCAGCGACGACTGGATGAGCTCCTACGGCTTCATGGACTCCGACGCCGACGCCACCGTCGGCCAGGTGCTGCGCGCCAAGAGCGGCGACCTGCCCGCCCTGGTCCACACCCACCCCAACGAGACGATCCGCGACGCCATCGAGATCCTGCGCGAGTACGGCGTCTCGCAGATGCCCGTCGTCAAGGCCGAGCCGCCCGTCATGACCGGTGAGGTCGCCGGTTCGGTGAGCGAGCGCGAGCTGCTCGAGCTGCTCTTCGTCGGCAAGGCCACGCTGCACGACTCTGTCGAGAAGCACATGGGCAAGGGCCTGCCGCTCGTCGGCGCCGGTGAGCCGGTCGCGACCGCGCGCCACGAGCTCGAGACCGCCGACGCCGTGCTCGTCATCGACGACGGCAAGCCGGTCGGTGTCCTCACCCGCGCCGACCTGCTGGGTCACCTCGTCGACTGACGTCTCCACCCAGCCACGCTGACGAGGCGGGGTATGCCGGGAGCGCGCGCTCCCGGCATACCCCGCCTTTCGTCCATCGAGAGCAACGACACAGCCCAGGGCGGTAGGCCCGGTGCGAGCGGTTCCCTACTCTCGAGTAGTGAACGCGTACCCGCACCTGCTCGCACCGCTCGACCTCGGTCACGTCACCCTGCCCAACCGGGTCGTCATGGGGTCGATGCACACCGGCCTCGAGGACCGGGCGCGCGACTTCCCCAAGCTCGCGGCGTTCTTCGCCGAGCGGGCGCGCGGGGGAGCCTCGCTCATCATCACCGGCGGGTTCGCGCCGAACATCGAGGGCACGCTGCTCCCGCTGGCGTCGAAGCTCACGACGAGGCGCGAGGCCCGGCAGCACCGCGTGCTCACCGAGGCGGTCCACGCGGAGGGTGGCCGGATCGCCCTCCAGCTGCTCCACGCCGGGCGCTACTCGTACACCCCCTGGTGCGTGGCGCCCTCGGCGGTCAAGAGCCCGATCTCGAAGTTCCGGCCCCGCGCCCTGTCGGCCCGCGGCGTGGAGCGCACGATCTCGGCGTTCGTCCGGTCGGCGCGGCTCGCGCGCGAGGCCGGCTACGACGGTGTCGAGGTCATGGGGTCCGAGGGCTACCTCATCAACCAGTTCCTCGCGCCCCGCACCAACCAGCGCACCGACGCCTGGGGCGGGACGCCCGAGAAGCGTCGCCGCTTCGCCGTCGAGATCGTGCGACGCATCCGTGAGGAGGTGGGCGAGGACTTCCTCGTCATCTACCGGATCTCGGCGGTCGACCTCGTGCCCGACGGCCAGACCTGGGACGAGGTCGCCGCGCTCGCCCGCGAGGTCGAGGCCGCCGGTGCCTCGGTGCTCAACCTCGGGATCGGCTGGCACGAGGCGCGCGTCCCGACGATCGTCACCTCCGTCCCCCGCGCGGCCTTCGCCTCGTATGCCGGCCGCCTCAAGTCCGAGACGTCGCTGCCGGTCATCGCGACGAACCGGATCAACATGCCCGAGGTGGCCGAGGGGATCCTCGGTGCGGGTGACGCCGACCTCGTCTCGCTGGCCCGGCCCTTCCTCGCCGACCCCGAGTGGGTGCGCAAGGCGGCGGAGTCGCGCGTCGACGAGATCAACACCTGCATCGCCTGCAACCAGGCCTGCCTCGACCACACCTTCAGGAAGCAGCGCGCGACCTGCCTGCTCAACCCGCGCGCCGTCCACGAGACCGAGCTGGTGCTGGGGCCGACGCGTGCCGCGAAGCGGGTGGCGGTCGTCGGGGCCGGGCCAGCGGGTCTGGCGTGTGCGACGGCGCTGGCCGAGCGCGGGCACACCGTCGACCTCTTCGAGGGGCGCGACGACATCGGTGGGCAGTTCGCCATCGCGCAGCGCATCCCCGGCAAGGAGGAGTTCTCGGAGTCGATCCGCTACTTCCGCCGTCGGCTCGAGGTGACCGGTGTCCGGGTGCACCTCGGCCGGGTGGTGGGTGCGGACGAGCTGCGTGGCGGCGGGTTCGACGAGGTCGTCGTGGCGACGGGCGTGGAGCCGCGCGTGCCGTCGATCCCGGGCGTGGACCACCCGTCGGTGATGACCTATGCCGAGCTCGTCCGCGGGGAGCGCACGCCCGGCGCGCGGGTCGCCGTCGTCGGGGCCGGCGGGATCGGCGTCGACGTGAGCGAGTACCTCACGGCCCAGCCGTCGGCGACGCTCGACCTCGACCTGTGGCGCGCCGAGTGGGGTGTCGGCGACCCCGCGGCGTCGCGCGGCGGCCTGGCCGCGCCCGTCGTCGAGGCGCCGAAGCACGAGGTGGTCCTGCTGCAGCGCAAGGCCTCCGGCATCGGCAAGGGTCTGGGCAAGACCACCGGCTGGGTGCACCGGGCCTCGCTCAGGGCCAAGGGTGTCGAGCAGGTAACCGGCGTGTCCTACGACCGCATCGACGACGACGGCCTGCACGTGTCCTTCGCGCCCGAGGACGGCTCCGACGGTCCGCGCACCTCACGCGTCATCGCCGTCGACAGCATCGTGCTCTGTGCCGGGCAGGAGTCGGTCCGGACCCTTGCCGACGAGCTGGGCGACAGCGGCATCCCCGTGCACCTCATCGGCGGCGCCGACGTCGCCGCAGAGGTCGACGCCAAGCGCGCCATCCGCCAGGGCACCGAGCTCGCCGCCCGCCTCTGACGCGCCGGGGTCCGCGGGCCCCTCACCATCTGCCCGCCCGGGAGGTGTCTTTGCTCCACGTGCTGACGCAAGGCCGCGCCCTCACCACCTGCCTGCCTGAGAGGTGTCTTTGCTCCCCGAGATGACGCGAGGCCCCGTCCTCACCACCTGCCCGCACTCACCCATCTGCCCACCCGGGACGTGTCTTTGCTCCGCGTGAGGATGCAAAGACACCCCCATTCGCACCAGGAGGTGACGCAACGGGCCTGTGCGTCATGAGCCGGAGCATATGGGGGTGTCTTTGCATCACCTGCGGGAGCAAAGACACGTCTCCGACAAGCACGTCGTCGGCGAGGGCCGCTGCCCGATCGACCGGTTCCTGACGGCCCGACGGAGTGCGCCGCCGTGGCACGCTGCCCCCATGACTGGATGGTGGTGGGTCGTCCTCGTCGTCGCCGTGCTCGGCGTCGTCCTCCTGGCCGTGGGCTTCGTCCAGATGCGCGCTGCCCGACCCACGCCGGGCATCAAGGGCGGTTTCGGTGGACCGGCCGGCAGCTCCGACGTCGGGTCGCACCCGGGCTTCGAGGCGCCGGGTCCGCGCGAGCACTGGAAGGTCGGTGCGCCGCTGCGCATCGCCGGCTTCGCGGCCCTCGCCACCGCGGCCGTCCTCGGTGTGGCCCTCACCATCGCCCGCGCCTTCTGATCCCGGCCGGGGGACCACGCGGTCGCTGCCCGTGGGACCTTCGAGTCAGCTGCCGAGCGCCGGCGACCAGTCGGACTCGAGCACGGCCATGAAGTGCACGTCCACCCACTCGCCGTCGAAGAGCAGCGCCTCGCGCCCCGTCCCCTCGTGGACGAACCCGACCTTCTCGTAGACGTGGCGAGCCCGCGGGTTGAAGTCGTAGACCTCGAGCGTGATGCGGTGCAGCCCGAGCACGCGGAACCCGTGGTCGACGACGAGACGGGTCGCCTCGGTCCCGAGACCCCGCCCCCGGCCCGCCGCACCGATGAGCGTGCGGAACCAGCACGACCGGTTGGCTTCGTCCCAGCCGGCGAGGACGACCTCGCCGACCAGCTCACCGCTCGCGTTGTCGACCACGCCGAGGACGAGCCGGTCGTCCGCCTCCGCCCAGCCCGCATAGACCTCGCGGAGCCTCTCGATCGGCATCCCCGGCGGATCCTCGGTGCTCGAGCCCACCGACCCGGTCAGCCGGGCGATCTCGCCGTCGCTGCGGATGATCGCGTCGACGAGGTCCGCGTCCTCGGCCCTTATCGGGCGCAGGGTCACCAGCTCACCGACGAGCGTCGGCTTGTCCGTGAAGTCGGTCGTCACGGACGGCACTGTGCCACGCGAGGGGCGGGACGGCATACCGGATTTCGCGTCCGGCGACGACAGCGTCAGGCGGGCGGGACGACGTCCGTCTGGGCGGGGAGGTTCGCGACGCCGACGGGGCAGGTGAGCCCGTTGGGACCGTGGTTGCAGTAGCCGTTCGGGTTCTTGTGGAGGTACTGCTGGTGGTAGTCCTCGGCGTACCAGAACGTCCCGGCGTCCTGCGCCGACGCGAGCTGGGTCGTGATGTCGCCGGCCCGGACGCGGGTCAGCTCACCCTGGAACGCCTCACGCGTCGTGCGCGCAGCGGCCTCCTGCTCCGGCGTGGTCCAGAAGATCGCGGACCGGTATGCCGTGCCGATGTCGTTGCCCTGCCGGTTCGCCGTCGTGGGGTCGTGGTTCTCCCAGAAGGCCTTGAGGAGCAGCTCGGGCGTGGTCCGCGTCGGGTCGTAGGCGACGAGGACGGACTCGGCGTGGCCCGTGCGGCCGGTGCAGGTCTCCTCGTAGGTCGGGTTCGGCGTGAACCCGCCCATGTAGCCGGCCGCGGTCGTCACGACGCCGGGCAGCTGCCAGAAGATGCGCTCGGCGCCCCAGAAGCAGCCCATCGCGACGTAGAGGACCTCGGTGCCCTCGGGCCAGGGGCCCTCGAGCGGGGTGCCCAGCACCTCGTGCGTCGTCGGCACCGTGAAGGGCCGGGTGTCACGACCGGGCAGGGCCTCGGCGGCGGTGGGCATCGTGGTCTTGGCGCGCGATCCGAACATGGGGCACTCCTCGAGGGGGTGGAGAGGGGTCTGTGGGGTTCAACGTGCTGGGACCGGTGTTGTTCCCGGCAGGGGCTCGTGACGACATGGCACGGGCCCGCCCTCACGAGGAGGACGGGCCCGTTGGCGTTCGGTCGCGGGTCAGACGCGCGAGCGGTTGCCGGTCAGGGCCTTGACGCCGAAGAGCAGGAGGCAGGCTCCGGCGATGGCCGTGATGAACGTGAAGATGAGGCCGGCGCCATCGGTGTCGACACCGAGCAGGCTGAGCAGCAGGCCGCCGAGGAAGGCGCCAACGATCCCGACGACGATGTTGAGCAGGATGCCCTGCTGCGCGTCCGTCTTCATGATCTTGCTGGCGATCCAGCCGGCCAGGCCACCGATGATGATCCAGCCGATGATTCCGAGAGTTCCGGGCATGTTGCGTACCTCCGTGGTTGTGCATGGTGTTCTTTGCAGAACGGTCCACAGTAGGGTCGCCGGACGACGGGATGGGCCGTAGGGGTTGCGGGGATGCAGGCGTTACCGGAACGTGTCAATAGCCCGGGGCGTCCGGAATCCGGTGGCTCTGCTCGCCGCTCCGGAGGACCATGGCGCCATGACCGTCAGGATCGTGCCCGTCACGACGCTCGACCCCGCGCCGGATGCGGCGGCACTCGCGCAGGCCTGGAACGACGTCCTCGTCGCGACGACCGTTGCCACGATGGGGGACGACCACGACGCGTGGTCGCTGGCGAGCCGCCGCGCCCGCGAGGCCTCGACGAGCTGGAGCCACCGCTACTTCGCGGCGGTCGCGGAGGTCGATGGCGCCGACCGCGTCGTCGCGGCCGCCGAGCTCATGCTCCCGCTGCACGACAACGAGGAGCTGGCGCTCCTCGACGTCTGCGTCGCCCCCGAGCACCGACGCCGCGGCATCGGCACGCTCGTCCACGACCATCTCACCGCCCTGGCGCGCGAGGCGGGCCGGACGACGTTCGTCGCGGAGACGGCATACCTTAAGGACGGCACCGACCCCGGCGAGGGGTTCCTCGAGAGGCAGGGGTTCGCCCTCGCCCAGACGATGCTGCGCAACGACCTCGACCTCACGGACCTCGACCGCACCGCCCTCACGCCCCGGAACGGTTCTGCGACAGCCGGATACGTCATCGAGACCTCGACCGACGACACCCTCGACGAGTGGCTCGAGGACCGGGCCCACCTCCAGCGGCGGATGAGCACCGACTCCCCGGTGGGTGACCTCGAGTTCCACGAGGAGGGGTGGGACGCCGACCGGCTGCGGGCCCAGCGCGAGACGACCCGGCAGAGCGGCCGGCGCGCGTTCGAGTCGGTGGCGCGCCACTCGGGCAGCGGGCGGCTCGTCGCGTTCACTCAGCTCCAGGTGCCGACGGCCGAGCCGGTGCTCGCCTACCAGCAGGACACGCTCGTCCTGCGCGAGCACCGCGGCCACGGGCTGGGGGCGGCGGTCAAGGCGGCGAACCTCGCGGCCCTGCGGCGCGAGCTCCCGCAGGCGCGCACCGTCCGGACCTGGAACGCGCAGGAGAACGGCCCGATGATCCTCGTCAACGAGGCGATCGGGTTCCGGACGACGGCGACCCTTCGGGAGTGGCAGCGACGGCGCGGCTGATGCGGACGGGAGGGCCCGGCATACCCTGTCCCCATGTCCGACTCGAGCAGCGACCAGACCCTCGGCTTCTCCACCCGTGCCCTGCACGCCGGACAGGATCCGGACCCCACGACCGGCGCGGTCGTCACCCCGATCTACCAGACCTCGACCTACAAGCAGGACGGGATCGGCGGCTTCCGGGGCGGCTACGAGTACAGCCGCAGCGCGAACCCGACCCGCACCGCGCTGGAGACCGGGTTCGCCGCGCTCGAGGGTGGTGAGCGCGGGTTCGCGTTCGCCTCGGGGCTCGCCGCCGAGGACACCGTCCTGCGCGCGCTGCTCAGCCCCGGCGACCACGTCGTCGTGCCCTCCGACGCCTACGGCGGCACCTACCGGCTCTTCAACAAGGTCCTCAAGCACTGGGGAGTCGAGCACTCCATCGCCGCGATCGCCGACAACGACGCCGTGCGCGCCGCGATCCAGCCCGGCCGCACCCGCGTCGTGTGGGTCGAGACCCCGACCAACCCGATGCTCGGCATCGCCGACATCGCCGCCCTCGCCGAGATCGCCCACGAGGCCGGCGCGCTGCTCGTCGTCGACAACACCTTCGCCTCGCCCTACCTCCAGCAGCCGCTAGCGGACGGCGCCGACATCGTCCTGCACTCGACGACGAAGTACTGCGGCGGCCACTCCGACGTCGTCGGCGGCGCTGTCGTCGTGGCGCACGGTGTGACCGTGCCGTGGTTCGACGGCGAGTCCGCGAGCGATCGGGTCGCGTTCCACCAGAACTCGATGGGCGCCGTCGCCGGGCCCTTCGACTCGTGGGTGGTCCAGCGCGGTCTCAAGACCCTCGCGGTCCGCATGGAGCGCCACTGCGACAACGCCGAGAAGATCGTCGAGTTCCTCCAGGGCCACGACGGCGTCACCGCCGTGCACTACCCGGGCCTGCCCGAGCACCCCGGCCACGAGGTCGCCAAGCGCCAGATGAAGCGCTTCGGTGGCATGGTCGCGTTCCGCGTCAAGGGTGGCGAGGACGTCGCGGTCAAGGTGTGCGCCGAGACCCAGATCTGGACCCTGGGCGAGTCCCTCGGTGGCGTCGAGTCGCTCATCGAGCACCCGGGCCGGATGACGCACGCGTCGGTCGCCGGCACCGAGCTCGAGGTCCCGTCCGACCTCATCCGCCTCTCCGTGGGCATCGAGGACGTCGAGGACCTCATCGCCGACCTCAAGCAGGCTCTCGACCGGCTGACCTGAGCCGCAGACGTGTCGCTCGTCCTCTGCGTCGACGTCGGGTCGACGTTCACCAAGGCGGTTCTCGTCGACGTGACGTCCGGTGCGCTCGTGGGTGCCGCGTCGTCGCCGACGACCGTCTCGACCGACGTCATGGACGGCGTCGATGCCGTGTGCCGTGAGCTCGCCTCCCACGGTCCCGTCACCGAGACGCTCGTCTGCTCGTCCGCGGGTGGCGGCCTGCGGATCGCCGTCGTCGGCTACGAGCGCGAGGTGACGGCCGAGGCCGGGCACCGCGTCGCCCTGTCGGCCGGGGGGCGCGTGGTGCACGTGTCGGCGGGGCGGCTGTCGGGGGAGGGGGTGCGCGAGCTGCGTGCCTCGGCTCCGGACCTCGTCCTGCTCGTGGGCGGCACGGACGGCGGCAATGCGGATGTGCTGCGGCACAACGCTTCTCGCCTCGCGAACGCCCGCATCACCATGCCGGTCGTCGTCGCCGGCAACGCCGACGTCGCTGATGAGGTTGCCGCCGAGCTGGAGCGCACCGGTCGGCGGCACGTCGTCACGAGCAACGTGCTGCCGCGGATCGGGGTCATCGCACCCGACGCCGCGCGGGCGGCGATCCGCGCGGCGTTCCTCGAGCACGTCATCGGCGGCAAGGGGCTCTCGCGCGGTCGCGGCTTCACCGAGCTCGTCCGGGCGGCGACCCCCGACGCGGTCCTGCGCGGTGTCGAGCTGCTCGCCGACGTGCGCGGTGAGGACGTCGTGGTCGTCGACATCGGCGGCGCCACGACCGACGTCTACTCGGTGCTGCGTCCGCAGGGGGAGGACGCCGAGATCGAGCGCGACGTCGCCGGCTCGATGTGGCACGAGCGGACCGTCGAGGCCGACCTCGGCATGCGCTGGAACGCCCTCGGCATCGTCGAGGCCGCGCAGCGCGAGCACCTCCCGCTGTCGCCCGGGGCGATCGCGTATGCCGGACACGTCGCCTCCGCGACCGGGCACCGGGCCTCGACGCCCGACGAGTGGCAGCAGGAGGGCGACCTCGCCCGGACGGCGGCCCTGGTCGCGGCCCGGCGCCACGGCCGACCGAGGGCCGCGGGCGACCGGCCCCGGCCCCTGGCCGACGTGGGGCTCGTTCTCGGCTCCGGCGGGGTGTTCCGCCACGGGCCGCGAGAGCTCGGCGACGGCGTCCTGACGGCGGTCACCGCCGACCACGCCGGCGGCTGGACGGTCCCAGCGGCGGCAGCGACAGGCATCGACACGGCATACGTGCTCTTCGCGTGCGGGCTCCTCGCGGACGCGTACCCAGAGGCGGCGCGCGCGCTCGCCCTCACCGTGCGCTGAGTCCACCCCGCAGGCCCCGGCTCCGGAAAAGCGGTGGGCGATGTCGGTGGTCCCACCTACGCTCGTGGCCATGAGTGAAGACACCGCTCAACCGAGCGTCCGACCGATCCTCGACCTCGTGGTCCTCGACTGCCCCGACGCACTGGCGCTCGCGCACTTCTACGGCGAGGTCCTCGGCTGGGGCCTCGAGACCGACTCCGACCGCGACTGGGCGACGCTCGAGCCGCCCGGCGGTGGGGTCTCGGCGCAACGCCCCGACGGTCGCACGACGCTGGCGTTCCAGCGCATCGACGACTGGGTGGCGCCGACCTGGCCCGGGGGCTCGCACCCGCAGCAGTTCCACCTCGACCTCGCGGTGCCCGTCATCGCCGACGCCGAGCCGGCGGTGCTCGCCGCGGGGGCGACGGTGCACGAGCACCAGCCGAGCGAGAACGGCGGCTTCAAGGTCTACCTCGACCCGGCCGGTCACCCGTTCTGCCTCGTCGGGGAGCCGTCATGAGCCGCGAACCCGTCATCGAGGCCGTGGGCCTGGTCAAGCGGTTCGGCGACTTCACCGCCGTCGACGACGTGAGCTTCGAGGTGCCGCGGGGCTCGGTCTTCGGGCTGCTCGGCCCCAACGGCGCGGGCAAGACGACGACGGTGCGGATGATGACGACGCTGGCGATCCCGACGAGCGGGTCCGCCCGGGTCGCCGGCCACGACGTCGTCAAGGAGCCCGAGGCCGTGCGCGCGTCGATGGGGCTCACCGCGCAGAGCGCGACCGTCGACGACCTGCTCACCGGTCGCGAGAACCTCCGCCTCATCGGCGACCTCTACGGCCTCGACCGCAGCTTCGTCCGCAAGCGCACCGACGAGCTCCTCGAGCAGTTCTCGCTCACCGAGGCCGGAGACAAGGTCGTCAAGGACTACTCCGGCGGCATGCGGCGCCGCATCGACCTCGCGGTGAGCCTCATCGCGCACCCGTCGGTGCTCTTCCTCGACGAGCCGACGACGGGTCTCGACCCCCGCAGCCGGGTCGAGCTCTGGGACGTGCTGCGTGAGCTCGTGCGTGACGGCACCACGCTCCTGCTCACGACCCAGTACCTCGACGAGGCCGACCAGCTCGCCGACGACATCGTCGTCATCGACCACGGCCGGATCATCGCCCAGGGCACGCCGCTCGAGCTCAAGAACCAGTCGGGGGCCGCGAGCCTCGTCGTCACGGTGTCCCGTCACGACCAGGTCCGGCAGGCCGCCGAGCTGCTCCGCGGCGTCGTCGGAGACGTCCACGTCGACGAGGACGCCCGCAAGCTCACGGCGCCCGGCGGCGACGTCGGCGCCCTCTCGCAGGTGGCGACCCGTCTCGACGACGCCTCGATCGACGTCGACGACCTCGGCATGCAGCGGCCCAGCCTCGACGACGTCTTCCTCGCTCTCACCGGGCACAAGGCCGAAGAGACCAGCAACCAGGAGGTGTCGGCATGAACACCGCACACAGTCCTTCCTCCACGTCGTTCCCCCAGATCCTTTGCGAGGTCCCCGCATGAGTGCCGCCACGGACGCCGTAGCCCTCGACCGTCCCGCTCCCCGTGCGAGCGGTGCCGGGCGGGTGCGTCAGGTCGTCGCCCTCGTGCGACGCAACCTCACCCACATCAAGCGCCAGCCCGAGATGCTCACCGACGTGACGATCCAGCCGATCATGTTCGTGCTGCTCTTCGCCTTCGTCTTCGGTGGCTCGATCAAGATCCCCGGCGTCGACTACAAGCCCTGGCTGCTGCCCGGGATCATGGCGCAGACCATCGCGTTCAGCGCCTTCATCGTCGCCATCGGGCTCAACACCGACATCGGCAAGGGCATGGTCGACCGGTTGCGGTCGCTGCCGATCCAGCGCTCCTCGATCCTCATCGCGCGTGCGATCGGGGCGCTCATCCACTCGAGCATCGGTGTGGCCGTGATGTCGGTGACCGGTCTCTTCATCGGGTGGCGGATCCATGAAGGCGTGGTCAAGGGGCTCCTCGGCTACGGCCTGCTGCTGCTCTTCGGGTTCGCGATGATCTGGGTCGGCATCCTCGTCGGCTCGGCCATGCGGTCCGTCGAGGCGGTCAACGGGCTGATGTTCACGACGATCTTCCCCGTCACCTTCCTCTCCAACGCCTTCGCGCGCACCGACGTCATGCCCTCGTGGTTGCGCACCATCGCCGAGTGGAACCCGATCAGCTCGCTGAGCCAGGCCCTGCGAGACAACTGGGGGATCGCGGGCATCCCCGTGCGGGCCGATGCCCCGTGGCCGCTGCACCACCCCGAGCTGGCCACGCTCATCTGGTCGCTCGCGATCACGGCCGTCGTCGCCCCGCTCGCCCTGCGCGCCTTCAACGCCCGCACGACCGACTGACCTCCGGAGTCTGCCCTGCGGGACGCGACTAACCTCGGCCCCATGACACCCACATCGTCGTCGGTGACGGTGGCCGAGATCCGTGCCGCCGCTGACCTGCTCTCCACCGTCATCGCTCCGACACCCATGGAGTTCAACCGAGGCCTGTCCGAGCGCGTCGGCGCCGACGTCTTCCTCAAGTGCGAGAACCTCCAGCGCGCCGGGTCGTTCAAGATCCGCGGCGCCTACACCCGCATGTCCAAGCTCACCGACGACGAGAAGGCCCGCGGCGTCGTCGCCGCCAGCGCGGGCAACCACGCGCAGGGCGTGGCGCTCGCCGGCCAGATGCTCGGGATCGACGTCAAGGTCTACATGCCCGTGCGGGCCCCGATGCCCAAGGTCCAGGCGACCAAGGCCTACGGCGCCACCATCGAGCAGGTCGGCGCGACCCTCGACGAGAGCCTCGTGCACGCGCGTGCCTGGGCCGAGGAGACCGGCGCGATCCTCATCCATCCCTTCGACCACGACGACATCGTCACGGGTCAGGGCACCTGTGGGCTCGAGATCCTCGAGCAGTGCCCCGACGTCAAGACGGTCGTCGTGGGTCTGGGCGGCGGCGGGCTGCTCGCCGGCATCGCCCTCGTCATGCGCGAGCTCAAGCCCGACGTCCGGATCGTCGGCGTCCAGGCCGAGCAGGCCGCGGCCTACCCGGGGTCGCTCGCAGCCGGGCACCCGATTGCGGCGGCCGCGATGTCGACCATGGCCGACGGCATCGCCGTGGGCCTGCCCGGGGACGTGACCTTCCCGATCGTGCGCGACCTCGTCGACTCCGTCGAGACGGTGAGCGAAGAGGGCATCTCGCGCGCCCTGCTCTTCCTCCTCGAGCGCGCCAAGCTCGTCGTCGAGCCCGCCGGTGCCTCCGCCGCAGGCTGGCTGCTCGAGAACGCCGGCACGTCCGACATCGAGGGGCCGGTCGTCTGCGTCCTCTCGGGGGGCAACATCGACCCGCTGCTCATGATGCGGATCATCCGTCACGGCATGGTCGCCGCCGGCCGCTACCTCCAGTTCGCCGTGCGCGTCCCCGACACCCCCGGGTCCCTCGCCGCGATCCTCGCCGACTGCGCCGGCGTGGACGCCAACATCCTCGAGATCGAGCACATCCGCACCGGACCGCACATCAACGTCGACGAGGTCGAGATCGCGCTGCGGCTCGAGACGCGCGGCCCCGAGCACTGCGAGCGGGTGCTGCGCGCGATGAGCGCCAAGGGCTACACGATCGTCCGCGAGCTCGAGCAGGCCTGACCGGACACAGCGAGAGGGCGCCCACCCCGAGCGGGGTGGGCGCCCTCTGGCGTCCCGGGGGACGACTCAGCCGGTGTAGGGCTTCGCGTCGAGGATCTTGACCTCGATCTGCTTGCCGTTGGGGGCCTCGTAGCTCACGGTGTCGCCGGCCTTGTGGCCGTTGACCGCGGAGCCGATCGGGGACTGCTCGCTGTAGACCTGCAGGGTGCCGTCGGCGATCTCGCGCGAACCGAGGAGGAAGGTCTCCTCGTCGCCGAAGATCTCGGCCGTGACGACCATGCCCGGCTCGACGATGCCGTCGTCGGGAGGGGTCTCACCGATGATGGCGTTCTCGAGGAGCTGGGTGAGCTGACGGATGCGGGCCTCGTTCTTGCCCTGCTCCTCGCGGGCGGCGTGGTAGCCGCCGTTCTCCTTGAGGTCGCCCTCCTCACGCGCCGCCTCGATCTTGGCGACGATGTCGGCGCGGCCGGCGCCGGAGAGCTGCTCGAGCTCCGCCTTGAGGCGGTCGTACGCCTCCTGGGTCAGGTAGCTCGTCTTGACGACGGTCTCGCTCACTGAGATTCACTCCTCGGGTGCCCGTGACCCGGCGACGGACGTCGCCTGCGTCAGGGTGGTGGTGGTCCTACGTGAAAGGGCCCGGGGCCTGAACCTCTGCTTGGTCCAGCGGGCCCCAGACCCGTGCTGTGCAAACAACAAGGATAACAACGCCGGGGCGCAAAAGCACGTCCGTCGTGAACGCCGCGCCTGAGGAGTCCCCGACCGAGCCGATGGCGGGCTCGAGCCGACAACCTCTCGCTCCACCCGGGGTGCCAACCCGGGTCGAGCCCAGCATTATCGGGTCACCCGATAATGCTGACCCCGGCTCAGCCCACCCGGACGCAGGACGCGACGACCCCAGTGACGGCGCGGGCGCTCGTCCTCACGGTGACCTTGCGGTGGACCGACCGGGCACCCGCCGGCACCTCGTCGGCCACGGTCCCCACCCGGCCGTGGCGCACGTCCTGCGCCTCGACCGTGCACCGCACCGCGGCACCGTCGGGCCGGTGGACGTCGTAGGCAACCTTGACCTCCGAGTCCGACACCACCTCGTAGGTCGTGACGTCCGCGCTCAGCGCGTTGGCCGAGGCCAGCCCGAACCACACGATCGCCGCGACCATGGCGGAGATGCCGACGGCGCCGACGACCCACCAGCGGGTGGTGCCGGGAGCGGGTCGGGGGAGCGGCATGAGGTGTCCTGGTCCTGTCGACGGGGCACGCACGACGCGTGCGGCCGGAGTGCGAAGATGGGGCGAGTCCATTGTCGCCTGTGCGACCCCACGAACCCGAAGGACCCTCGACGTGTCAGACCGCCTCCGTCTCATGTGCGTCCACGCGCACCCCGACGACGAGTCGAGCAAGGGCGCCGCGGTGATGGCGAAGTACGTCGACGAGGGCCACGACGTCCTCGTCGTCTCGTGCACCGGCGGTGAGCGCGGCGACATCCTCAACCCCCAGCTCGCCGACGACCCGCACATCCTGCGCGACCTCGCCCAGGTCCGCCGCGACGAGATGAAGCGCGCCCAGGAGATCCTCGGCGTCGACCACACGTGGCTCGGCTTCGTCGACTCGGGCCTGCCCGAGGGCGACCCGCTGCCGCCGCTGCCCGACGGCTGCTTCGCGCTCGAGCCCCTCGAGGTGACGACCGAGGCCCTCGTGCGCGAGATCCGTCGCTTCCGTCCGCACGTCATGACGACCTACGACGAGAACGGCGGCTACCCCCACCCCGACCACATCATGTGCCACGAGGTCTCGATGGCGGCCTTCGAGGCGGCGGGCGACCCCACGGCATACCCGGGAGCGGGTGAGCCGTGGCAGCCGCTCAAGATCTACTACAACCAGACCTTCAGCCGCGGACGCGTCGTCGCCTTCCACGAGGCCCTCACCGCGCTCGGCGAGGAGAGCCCGTATGCCGCGTGGCTCGAGAACTGGGACCCCGCCCGCGAGCGGACGGTCACGACGCGCGTCGTCTGCGACGCGTGGTTCGAGCGGCGCGACGCCGCGCTGCTCGCGCACGCCACGCAGATCGACCCGGACGGCACCTTCTTCAAGGTCTCGCGCGAGGAGCAGGCCCGGGTCTGGCCGTGGGAGGACTACGAGGCCGGGCTGTCCTACGTGCCGATCGTCGAGGGCGAGGACGACCTCTTCGCGGGGCTGCCCACCGACGTCGCCGAGGCCGACGCGCTCGCGACCTCCGGCTCGCTCACCCTCGCGCACGACGGACGGAAGGTTCGCACCGCATGACCCTCGACACCCTGATGCTCGCCGCCGCCCCGTTCGCTCCGTCGCCGACGCCGAGCCCCAGCCCGACGGAGGACCTCACGCCGAGCCAGGCCGCGGCCCCGGGCGTCTGGGCCTTCGTGGCGTTCCTCTTCCTCGTCGTGGCGCTGTGGCTGCTCATGCGCAACATGAACGCCCGGCTGCGCCGGATGTCCTACAAGCAGAAGGCCGCCGAGCGGGACGCGGCCGGGATCCCGGCCACCACCGAGGTCGACTCGGGTCACGGCTCCGGGACCGGCTCAGACGCGGTCGTAGAGCGCGATCGAGGCGGCGATGTAGTGGGTGACGAACGCGAGGATCGTTAGCGCGTGGAAGATCTCGTGGAAGCCGAACCAGCGCGGTGAGGGGTTCGGGCGCTTGATCCCGTAGACGACCGCGCCGAGCGTATAGAGCACGCCGCCGGCGAGCACGAGGCTCACGACAGCGGTGCCCGCGTGCTGCAGCAGGGGCCCGAGGAAGAAGACCGCGACCGAGCCGAGCGCGACGTAGACCGGGACGTAGAGCCACCGGGGGGCGTTGATCCACACGAGCCGGAAGACGACCCCGAGCAGCGCGCCGGTCCACACGATCGCGAGCAGCGTCCGGCCCTGGTTGAGGGGGAGCAGCAACGCGAACGGCGTGTAGCTGCCGGCGATGATGAGGAAGATGTTGGAGTGGTCGATCCGCTTGAGGGCGGTGCCCCAGCGGGGTGACCACGTGCCGCGGTGGTAGACGGCCGACATCGAGAAGAGGAACACGGCCGTCACCGTGAAGATCGCCGCCGCCGCGCGGGCCTGGACGGTGTCACCGAGGACGACGAGCACGAGGCCGCCGATGAAGGCGATCGGTGCCATCGCGAGGTGCAGCCAGCCGCGCAGCTTGGGCTTGACGGCCTCGAGCACGGCGTCGACGCGCTCCTCGAGGGCGTCGAGCGTGCGGGGCTCACGTGGGGTACTCATGATCTCCACAACGATACCTACGTTTCCGTAGGTTCCGGACCGGGAGCCACGTGCCCTCTGTCTCCTTCGGGCCCGGCGGTACGGTGACGACATGGCGCTCAGCGATGTCCTCTATGCGGCATACGGGCGTCGTCTGGCCAAGGGGCTGGGTCCCGAGAGCATCCCCCGCCACGTCGGCGTCATGCTCGACGGGAACCGCCGCTGGGCGCGGGCCCGCGGAGCCGGGACGAGCGAGGGGCACCAGGCCGGTGCCGACAACATCGCCAACCTGCTCGGGTGGTGCGAGGAGGTCGGGGTCGAGGTCGTCACGCTCTGGCTGCTCTCGACCGACAACCTCAACCGTCCGGAGTCCGAGCTGCGACCGCTGCTCGGGATCATCGAGCGCGCCGTCGACACGCTCGCCGACGAGGGGCGCTGGCGGCTCCACGTCGTCGGCGCGCTCACCCTGCTGCCGGCGGTGACCCGCGAGCGGCTCGAGGCGGCCGCTGCCCGCACCGCGGGGGTCGACGGGATGCTCGTCAACGTCGCGGTCGGCTACGGCGGGCGGCGCGAGATCGCCGACGCGGTGCGCTCGCTGCTGCTCGAGCACGCCGACCTCGGCACGACGATCGAGGAGCTCGCCGAGATCCTCGACGTCGAGCACATCGCCGAGCACCTCTACACCAAGGGGCAGCCCGACCCCGACCTCGTCATCCGGACGTCGGGGGAGCAGCGCCTCGGCGGCTTCCTGCTGTGGCAGAGCGCGCACTCGGAGTTCTACTTCTGCGAGGCGTACTGGCCCGACTTCCGCAAGGTCGACTTCCTGCGCGCGCTGCGCGCGTTCGGCGAGCGCCACCGGCGTTTCGGCTCCTGACACTGGTCACCACAGGCGCCACTGCAGCCCCACCGGTCACGTCCTTCACACCTGCCACCGCGTCGAACGTGTCACGGAAATGAACAGGTCGCGACACGCCGCGAGCGTCCGTATGCCGGAAGTCACGCAGTCGTAGCGTCACGTCTGACGCACCACCTTGGTGCGTTCGGGAGGCCCAACGCATGGAGCACACCACGCTCCGGAGGAGGGACCACTCTCGGCTCCCTGCTCGTGGCAGAGGGTCGACCGGGTTCCACACCTTCGAGCCGGCGCACGACGTCAGCGTGCGCGCCTAGGAGCCCTGCCGTGGCCACGACCTCGCCTTCGCCCGTTTCCTCCCCGACGACCAGCGCCGGGAGTCCCCGGCGCAAGCGCGCGGCCGCCACCGCCACGGTCGCCGAACCGGCCCTGCGGACCTACGTCCTCGACACCTCGGTCCTCCTCTCCGACCCGCGGGCGATCCTGCGGTTCAAGGAGCACGAGGTCGTCCTGCCGGTCGTCGTCGTCACCGAGCTCGAGGCCAAGCGCCACCACCCGGAGCTGGGGTTCTTCGCCCGCACCGCCCTGCGGCTCCTCGACGACCTGCGGATCCAGGCCGGTCGCCTCGACGCCCCCGTCCCCGTCGGTGACGTGGGTGGCACCCTGCGGGTCGAGCTCAACCACACGGACCCCTCCTCGCTTCCCGCCGGCTTCCGCCTGGGTGACAACGACACCCGGATCCTCGCGGTCGCCAGGAACCTCGCCAACGAGGGTCGCGCGGTGACGATCGTCAGCAAGGACCTGCCGATGCGGGTCAAGGCGTCGGCCTGCGGCATGGAGGCGCAGGAGTACCGCGCCGAGCTCGCCGTCGACTCGGGCTGGACCGGCATGGACGAGGTCGAGGTCACCACCGAGGAGATGGACCACCTCTACGAGTACGGCCGGCTCGAGCACCTCGGTGCCGCCGAGCTGCCGTGCCACA
The DNA here is from genome assembly GCF_007992835.1 of Knoellia locipacati. Classification (GTDB taxonomy): domain Bacteria; phylum Actinomycetota; class Actinomycetes; order Actinomycetales; family Dermatophilaceae; genus Knoellia; species Knoellia locipacati. The sequence goes on along the minus strand of NZ_BKBA01000003.1, from coordinate 290,707 downwards.
CCGGGCTCAAGCTGCTGTCCCCCCGGGGCAGCGGTCTCGGCCGGGTCGGCGCCGACAAGCAGGTGCGCCTCGTCAAGGGCGACCGCGACGCCTTCGGCCTCCACGGTCGCAGCGCCGAGCAGCGCATCGCGCTCGACATCCTCCTCGACCCCGACATCGGCATCGTCAGCCTCGGTGGCCGCGCCGGCACCGGCAAGTCGGCGCTCGCGCTCTGTGCGGGACTCGAGGCGGTCATGGAGCGCCGCCAGCAGCGCAAGGTCGTCGTCTTCCGCCCGCTCTACGCCGTCGGCGGCCAGGAGCTCGGCTACCTCCCCGGCTCCGAGTCCGAGAAGATGAACCCGTGGGGCCAGGCGGTCTTCGACACGCTCTCCGCGCTCGTCTCGCGCGAGGTCGTCGAGGAGGTCCTCGACCGGGGGATGCTCGAGGTCCTGCCACTCACCCACATCCGCGGCCGCTCGCTCCACGACGCCTTCGTCATCGTCGACGAGGCCCAGTCGCTCGAGCGCAACGTCCTGCTCACCGTCCTGTCGCGCATCGGCCAGAACTCCAAGGTCGTCATGACCCACGACGTCGCCCAGCGCGACAACCTCCGGGTCGGCCGCCACGACGGGGTCGCCGCCGTCATCGAGAAGCTCAAGGGCCACCCCCTCTTCGCCCACGTCACCCTGACCCGCAGCGAGCGCAGCCCGATCGCGGCCCTCGTGACCGACCTCCTGGAGTCCGAGGACAGCCTCTGACCCCTCCCGCGGGACCGCACGACCCGGTATGCCGTCCGCTCGCCCGAGCGGACGGCATACCGCTGTCGGAACGCACACGGCCGTGTGGGATCGTGACCGCTGTCACCCGCACCTGGCCCGTTCGCGCCGGGCGCGGATGAGCACGACGGGACCTCCCGTTTTGCCCATCCGGGGGGTCATCGCGTACGTTGGTCTCGATTTGGTAACGCAGCCCGACTGGATCCTCAGCCGGGCTGTTCTGCGTAGTGAGAGGAAAACCCTTCGATGAACAGCCGGTACCGCGGTCGTCACCGCGGACGCCACGCGCGTCCATCCGAAGCACCCCTGACGGTCGCGCTGGGCGTCGCCCGCCGACCCGCCGTCACCGCCGCGATGGCCCTGGCCCTCGTGGGCACCGGCGCCGTCGGCGTGAGCGCCAACGACGCCGTGGCGGACTCCGAGCCCTTCACCCTGAGCTCGTCGGCCATGACCCAGGCCGCACTCTCGGCCCGCGAGAGCGCGACCGACAGCGCCCGCATCTCCCGTGACCGCGCCGGTGTCAACACCCAGCGCGCCGCCGCCAGCGCCAAGGCGCAGGCTGCCGCGGACGCCAGGGCCGCCGCCGACGCCGCGGCCGCCAAGGCCAAGGCCGAGGCGCTCGCCAAGGCCCGTGCTGCCGCCGCCCAGAAGGTCGCCCGCGAGAAGGCCCGCGCGTCCGCGATCGCCAACGCGCAGAAGGACCCGCGCTCGGCTGCTCGCGCCCTCATGTCCGACCAGGGCTGGGGCGACGGCCAGTGGCGCTGCCTCAACCTCCTCTGGGAGGGCGAGAGCTCGTGGGACCACACCGCCGAGAACTCCTCCTCGGGCGCCTACGGCATCCCGCAGAGCCTGCCCGCCAGCAAGATGGCGAAGTTCGGCTCGGACTACCGCACCAACCCGATCACCCAGATCACGTGGGGCCTCTGGTACATCAAGCAGTCCTACGGCACCCCGTGCAACGCGTGGGACCAGTGGCAGGCCCGCTCGCCGCACTGGTACTGAGCACGGCCGAGCAGCACCCCAGCAGCACCCTGAGACGAGCAGACGCCGGGCCCCACGGGCCCGGCGTCTCGCACGTCCGGCGGCACCGGCCGCACCGGCCGCCGCGCGCCGATCAGAGCCGGCGGAGCCGGATGTGGGTCACCGCGTGGTCGGCGCCCTTGGAGAGCACGAGCGTGGCGCGGTCGCGGGTGGGCTCGACGTTGCGCAGCAGGTTGGGCTCGTTGATCCGCTCCCAGATGCCCGACGCCGTCTCGCGGGCCTCGGAGTCGGTGAGCGCGGCATACCGGTGGAAATAGGACTCCGGGTCCGCGAAGGCCGTCTCGCGCAGGCGGAGGAACCGCTCGACGTACCAGGTGCGCAGCTGCGCGACCGGGGCGTCGACGTAGACCGAGAAGTCGAAGTAGTCGGAGAGGACCTGCCGGGTCCGCTGGTCCGAGCGCACGGTCGCCGGCTGGAGGACGTTGAGGCCCTCGACGATGAGGACGTCCGGCTGGTCGACGACGATCTCGGCGTCCGGGACGATGTCGTAGGTGAGGTGCGAGTACACCGGAGCGGCCACACGCGGCATACCGGACTTCACGTCGGCGACGAAGCGGAGGAGGGCCCGGCGGTCGTAGGACTCCGGGAAGCCCTTGCGCTGGAGCAGTCCTCGCGCCTCGAGCTCGGCGTTGGGGCGCAGGAACCCGTCGGTGGTGATGAGGTCCACGCGGGGCGTCTGGGGCCAGCGGCGGAGCAGCTCGCGCAGCACCCGGGCGGTCGTGGACTTGCCGACGGCCACCGACCCGGCGATCCCGATGACGAACGGCACCTTGGCCGGGCGCTCACCGAGGAAGTCCGTCGTCACGCGGTGCAGGCCCGCGGTCGCGTTGACGTAGAAGGCGAGGAGCCGGGAGAGGGGGAGGTAGACCTGCTCGACCTCGCGCATGTCGACCCGGTCACCGAGACCGCGCACCCGGGCGATGTCGTCGGGGGTGAGGCTCAGCGGGTGGTTGTCGCGCCGGGCGGCCCAGTCGTCGCGGGTGAAGTCGAGGTAGGGCGAGGGCAGCGGCGCGCGGGGCGCCGGAGGCTCCGTCGACGCCACCGGGTGCGGCCCGGGCAGGGGGACGGCGGGTGTGGCAGACACGCGGGCCATTGTGGCCCACTCCGCGCGTTCGAGGGTGGGGGAGCGAGCCATTACGCTTGCGACCATGTGTGGAATCGTCGGATATGTCGGCAGGGCCATGGATGACCGCGCCGAGAGCGTCGTCATGGAGGGCCTCGCCCGACTCGAGTACCGCGGCTACGACTCGGCCGGCATCGCCCTCGTCACCGACGACGGCGTCGCCTCCGAGAAGCGCGCGGGCAAGCTCGAGAACCTGCGTGGTGCCCTCGAGGCGCACCCGCTCGCCGCGGGTCGCACGGCCATCGGCCACACCCGCTGGGCCACCCACGGCGGTCCCACAGACGGCAACGCCCACCCGCACCGCGGCGGCGACGAGGACAAGCTCGCGCTGATCCACAACGGCATCATCGAGAACTTCCACTCGCTCAAGAAGGAGCTGCTCGCCGAGGGCGTCACCTTCGACAGCGAGACCGACACCGAGGTCGCCGCCAAGCTCGTGGGCCGCGCCTTCGACCAGACCGGTGACCTCACGTCGGCGATGCAGCAGGTCGTGAACCGGCTCGAGGGTGCCTTCACCCTCCTCGCCGTGCACGCCGACCAGCCCGGCGTCGTCGTCGGCGCCCGTCGCAACAGCCCGCTCGTCGTGGGTCTCGGCGACGGCGAGAACTTCCTCGGCTCCGACGTCGCCGCGTTCATCGGCTACACCCGTCACGCGCTCGAGCTCGGCCAGGACCAGATCGTCACGATCACCCCCGAGGGCCACGAGGTCGTCAACTTCGACGGCTCGCCGGCGACGGGCAAGGCCTACGAGGTCACGTGGGACGCCGCGGCTGCCGAGAAGGGTGGCTACGACACGTTCATGGAGAAGGAGATCTTCGACCAGCCGCACGCGGTCGGCGACACCCTCCTCGGTCGCACCGACGAGGCCGGGCACCTCGTCCTCGACGAGCTGCGGATCAGCGAGGAGCAGCTCAAGAACGTCGACCGGATCACCGTCGTCGCGTGTGGCACGGCCGCCTACGCCGGCATGGTCGCCAAGTACGCCATCGAGCACTGGACCCGCATCCCCGTCGAGGTCTCGCTCGCCCACGAGTTCCGCTACAGCGACCCGATCGTCAACGAGCGCTCGCTCGTCGTGAGCATCAGCCAGTCCGGCGAGACCATGGACACGCTCATGGCGGTCAAGCACGCCCGCGAGCTGGGCGCCCTCACCATCTCGGTGTGCAACACCCACGGCTCGACCATCCCGCGCGAGTCCGACGCCGTCCTCTACACCCACGCCGGACCCGAGATCGCGGTCGCCTCGACCAAGGCCTTCCTCGCCCAGATCACGGCCTGCTACGTCCTCGGCCTCTACCTCTCCCAGCTGCGTGGCGGCACCTTCGCCGACGACGCCCAGGCCGTGATGAAGGAGCTGCACGAGGTCCCCGCCAAGATCGAGGAGCTCCTCGGCACCATGGGCCGGGTCCAGGAGATCGCCCGCTTCATGGCCGACACCCGCTCGGTGCTCTTCCTCGGCCGCAACGTCGGCTTCCCCATCGCCATGGAGGGCGCGCTCAAGCTCAAGGAGCTCGCCTACATCCACGCCGAGGGCTTCGCCGCCGGCGAGCTCAAGCACGGCCCCATCGCCCTCATCGAGCCCGGCCAGCCGGTCTTCGTCGTCGTGCCCGGCCCCGACACCCCGCACGAGCTCCACAAGAAGGTCGTCTCCAACATCCAGGAGATCCGCGCCCGCGGCGCCCGCACCATCGTCATCGCGCAGGAGGGCGACGAGGACGTCGTGCCCTTCGCCGACGAGGTCATCCGCGTGCCGCGCACGTCGCCGCTGCTGCAGCCGCTGCTCACCGTCGTGCCGCTCCAGATGTTCGCCCTGCACCTCTCGACCGCCAAGGGCCTCGACGTCGACCAGCCGAGGAACCTCGCCAAGAGCGTCACGGTCGAGTGACCCGGTGCCGGTGACGGGCAGGGCGCAGCGATGATCGTCGGCACCGGGATCGACGTCGTCGACATCCCGCGGTTCGCCGAGACCCTCGAGCGCACGCCGGGTCTGCGGACGCGCCTGTTCACGCAGGCCGAGCGCGACCTGCCCATGCGCTCGCTGGCGGCCCGGTTCGCCGCCAAGGAGGCGCTGGCCAAGGCCCTCGGCGCACCCGTGGGGCTGGCCTGGACCGACGTCACCGTCGAGCGCGGTGAGGACGGGCGACCGCACATCGTCATGCAGGGCACCGTGCAGGCCCGCGCCGACGAGCTCGGTGTCGTGCACGTGCACGTGTCGCTGTCGCACGACGCCGGGATCGCCTCGGCCGTCGTCATCGCAGAGAGCTGAGCCACCGTGATCGAGGCGTGGAGCCCCCAGGACGTGTATGCCGCCGAGGCGGCCCTCGAGGACGAGCTCGCCTCCGGTGAGCTCATGGCGCGAGCGGTCGAGGGGCTCGCCGAGCTCGTCGCGGCCCGCGTCGCGCAGCTCGGCGCCGAGACCGTCGTGGCGCTGGTCGGGGCCGGCAACAACGGCGCGGACGCGCTGTATGCCGTGGCGCACCTCGCCGAGGCCGGCGTCACGTGCGCTGCCGCCCATGATCCCGACCGCGTCCACCAGGGTGCGCTGGAGGCGGCGCGTGCCGCCGGCGTCGTGCTCGTCACGGGCGCCGAGGCGCTCGAGGACGTCGCGGAGGCCGACGTCGTCGTCGACGGCATCCTCGGGCTCGGCGGCCGGCCCGGTCTGCCCGCCGAGGCGGCGGCGTGGGTCGCGGCCATCTCCGACGACGCCCACGTCATCGCCGTCGACCTCCCCTCGGGGCAGGCCGCCGACGGCAGCGCGTTCGACCCCGACGGCGTGCTCGCCGACGAGACGGTGACCTTCTCGGTCGCCAAGCCCGTCCACCTGCTGCCCCCCACCGAACAGGCCTGCGGTTCGCTCACCGTCGTCGACATCGGGCTGGCCTTCGACACCGCCCCGGCCGTCGTACGGCTGGGCTTCGACGACGCAGCCGACCTGTGGCCGGTGCCCGGGCCCGACGACGACAAGTACTCGCGTGGCGTCCTCGGCGTCGTCGCCGGGGGTGAGCGCTACTCGGGTGCAGCCGTGCTCTCGGTGACCGCGGCGGTCGAGGCCGGGGCCGGGATGGTCCGGTACGTCGGCACGCCGACGCCCGAAGGGCTCGTCCGTGCCGCCGTGCCCGAGGCCGTGCACGGCGAGGGCCGCGTCCAGGCGTGGGTGCTCGGACCCGGGCTCGACACCACGTCGACCCGTCGCGAGGCCACGAACCAGCTCGACGTGGCGCGGGCGGCGCTCGCGGGCGAGGAGCCGGTGCTCGTCGATGCCGGTGGGCTCGACCTCGTCGACGACGCCGTCATCGAGGCGCGCCGCGACCGCCCCACGCTCCTCACGCCGCACGCGGGGGAGCTCGCGACGATGCTCACCCGGCTCGGCTCCGGGCCGCGGGCGCGCTCGCGCACCGAGGTCGAGCGGGCCGCGGTCGAGGCCGAGCCGCTGCGCCACGCCCGTGCCCTGGCGGACCGGACCGGGATGACGGTGCTGCTCAAGGGAGCGACCACCCTCGTCGTGCCGACCGACCCCTCCGAGCCGGTGCGCTCGCAGGCCGACGCGCCGGCCTGGCTCGGCACCGCCGGGGCCGGGGACGTCCTCGCCGGGCTCGTGGGCACCCTGCTCGCCGCCGGGCTCGCACCTGCCGACGCCGGGGCCCTCGGAGCCCTCGTCCACGGGGTGGCCGCGGACCGGGCCAGCGGCGGAGGTCCGGTGCGGGCACTCTCGGTGGCACACGGCATACCGGCTGCCGTGGCGCACCTGCTCACCCGCCGCTGAGGGGCGCCCCCTCTGCAGCGTCTGCGGATACGGCGGCTAGAGCGACCTCTTCCGCAGACGCAGGCGGTCCCCACCTAGACTTGTCGGTCTCATGACTTCGCCAGCCGCCCCCGTCTCCGCCGTGCCGCCCGAGGGCGCTGCGGCCTGGGTGACGATCGACCTCGACGCGATCTCCGACAACGTGCGTGAGCTCGCCCGCCGCTCCCCGGGAGCCGAGGTCATGGCCGTCGTCAAGGCCGACGCCTACGGCCACGGCCTCGCCCACAGCGCCCGCGCCGCCGTCGCCGGGGGTGCGAGCTGGCTCGGGGTGGCCCAGCTCAGCGAGGCTCTCGAGCTGCGCGCTGCCGGTGTGACGACGAGGGCGCTCACCTGGCTCTATGCCCCCGGTGCCGACTTCGGCGCCGCCATCGACGCCGACCTCGACCTGTCCGTCGCGGCCCCCTGGGCGCTCGACGCCGTCGCCGCAGCGGCCCGCGAGCGCGGACGCACCGCACGCATCCACGTCAAGGTCGACACCGGTCTCGGCCGCAACGGCGCGCTGGGTCAGGGCTGGACCGACCTCGTCGCCGCCCTCGGGCCGGTCGTCGCCGAGGGTGCCGTCGACGTGGTCGGCGTCTGGTCCCACTTCGCCCTCGCGGACGCCCCCCAGCACCCCACCGTCCTCGCGCAGCGCGACCGCTTCGTCGAGGCCGCTGCGGAGCTCGAGAGGGCCGGCATACGACCGCAGGTCCGGCACCTCGCCAACTCCGCGGCCACGCTCACCAACCCGGACGCGCACTTCGACATCGTCCGCCCCGGACTTGCGGTCTACGGCCTGTCGCCGGTGCCCGACCTCGGCGCCCCCGAGGACTTCGGCCTGCGCGAGGCCATGCGTGTCACCGCTCGCCTGGCGCTCGTCAAGCGCGCCCCCGCCGGCCAGGGTGTGAGCTACGGCCACGCCTACACGACGACCGAGGACACCGTGCTGGGCCTCGTCCCACTCGGCTACGCCGACGGGATCCCGCGCCACGCCGGGTCGGTCGGCCCGGTCCAGGTCGACGGTCGGCGCCTCACCGTGGCCGGCCGCGTCTGCATGGACCAGTTCGTCCTCGACCTCGGACCCTCGTACGCCGGCGGTGCCGGTGACGAGGTCGTCATCCTCGGGCGTGGGGCCGACGGCGAGCCGACCGCGCAGGACTGGGCGGCGGCGATCGGGACCATCAACTACGAGATCGTCACGAGGATGAGCGGGCGGCTGCCCCGGGTGCTCGTCGGGGGCGGTGCGTGATGGCCGGCGTCGGCAAGGCGATCGGTCTCGGGGCGGCTGCTGCCGCGGCCGCCGGAGCTGCCGCCGCGGGCGTGGCCGCCGACCGCGCTGCCGCCGAGCGGCGCCGCCTCAACGCCCTCGACCCCGTCGCCGGGTTCGCCCACGTCGCCGACGAGGAGCTCAAGGTCATCGCGACCGACGGGCTCAACCTCCACGTCGAGATCGACAGTCCGCGTGACCTCGACCCCGAGCTGCCGACGATCGTGCTCTCCCACGGCTTCTGCCTCAGCCTGCGCAGCTGGGTGCTCCAGCGCCGGGCGTTCGTCGAGGCCGGCTACCGCGTGGTCCTGTGGGACCAGCGCAGCCACGGCGAGTCCGAGATCTCCGACCTCGAGCACTGCTCGATCGAGCAGCTGGGCCACGACCTGCGCGCCGTCATCGACGCGACCTGCCCGCAGGGGCCGATCGCGCTCGTCGGCCACTCCATGGGTGGCATGACGACGATGGCGCTCGCCCGCCACCACCCCGACCTCGTGCGCGACCGGGTCATGGCGGTGGCGTTCATCTCGACCGCCGCCGGTGGCCAGGGCCTCACCGACCTCGGCATGGGCCCGCTCGTCGGCCGAGCGATCGGCCAGGTCGGTCCGCGCCTGCTGTCGCGCCTGGCCCCCCACCAGCGCTGGCTCGCGCCCGTGCGCCGCTTCGGCCGCAACGTCGAGGGCTCGATCGTCGACCGCTTCTCCTACGACTCGCCCGTGAGCGAGGGGCTGATCCGCTTCACGTCCGACCTCATCCTCGCGACGAGGTTCGAGGTCATGGCGGCGTTCATCCCCGCGATCCAGAGCCACGACGAGCTCGACACCCTCGCCACGCTCGTCGACAAGGAGGTCCTCGTCGTCAACGGCGAGGGCGACCTGCTCACGCCCCCGGCGCACAGCGAGAAGATCGTCGAGCGCCTCCCCGGCTCCGAGCACGTCGTCGTCCGCGACGCCGGCCACCTCATCATGCTCGAGCACCCCGAGGTCGTCACCGGCCAGATCCTCTCGCTGCTCCACCGGGCCGAGGTCGACGCCGCTGCCGCGGTCTCCGTGGTCGACAAGCCGCGGGTCCGGCGCGTCCTCGTCGACATCGCCAAGGGCCGACGGGTCAAGAAGGCCCGCTCCGGTCAGGGGGCCTCCGACTCACGCCCGCGCACCAGGGCGACGTCGTGACCCCGAGGGTGCTCGAGACCGCCGAGGACACGCGGGGCTTCGGCGCGGCGCTGGCGCGTGACCTGCGCGCCGGTGACCTCGTCATCCTCACGGGCGGCCTGGGAGCCGGCAAGACCACGCTCACCCAGGGGCTCGCCGAGGGTCTCGGTGTCCGCGGCCCGATCACCTCACCGACGTTCGTCATCGCCCGGGTGCACCCCTCGCTCGTCGAGGGTCCGGCGCTCGTCCACGTCGACGCCTACCGGCTCGGCGGGTTCGCCGAGCTCGACGACCTCGACCTCGACGCCGACCTCGAGGCCTGCGTCACCATCGTCGAGTGGGGTCACGGGCTCGCCGAGGACCTCTCCGACGACCGCCTCGAGATCGTGCTGGAGGCCGACCCCGAGACCGAGCGGCGCACCGTCGTCGTCACCGGTCACGGCGACCGCTGGAAGGATGGGGTCCCGTGCTGATCCTCGCCATCGACACCTCGACGTCCGCCATCACCGTGGCGCTCCACGACGAGGCCAGGGTCCTCGCGCAGGAGTCGCACCTCGACCCCCGCGCCCACACCGAGTGGGTCACCCCGCTCATCGCCTCGTGCCTCTCCGCGGCCTCGGTCACCCCCGGTGACCTCACCGCCATCGCGGTCGGCAACGGCCCCGGACCGTTCACGGGGCTGCGCGTCGGCATCGTCACCGGCCTGACGATGGGCCACGCTCTGGGTGTGCCGGTCCTCGGCATCTGCAGCCTCGACGTCCTCGCCGAGCAGTCCGCCGCCCTCACCGAGGGTGAGCTGCTCGTCGCGACCGACGCCCGGCGCAAGGAGGTCTACTGGGCCCGGTATGCCGTCCGCCCCGGTTCCGTGCAGGCCCTCACCTCGCCCGCGGTGGACCGCCCCGCGGACCTGCCCGACGAGGTGCGCGCCCTGCCGACGGCCGGTCGTGGCCCGGCCCTGTATCCCGAGCTGTTCGCCCACGCGCTGCCCGTGCTCGACGTCGACGCGGCGATGCTCGCGCGGGTCGCCGTCGAGCGGACGCTGGCCGGCACCCCGATGCCCGTGGAGCCGCTCTACCTGCGGCGCCCCGACGCCCTCACCACCGCCGAGCGGGCCGCCCGATGACGGCCGTCCGCGAGCTCACCTGGACCGACATCCCGGAGCTCGTCCGGCTCGAGACCGAGGCCTTCCCCGACGACGCCTGGAGCGAGGGGTCCTGGTGGGGCGAGCTGGCCGGCCGGCCGCGCCGCGACTACCTGGCCGTGGAGCGCGAGGGTGAGCTCGCGGCATACGGAGGCATCGACCACGGCGGACAGGTCGCGGACCTCATGACGATCGCCGTGGCCCCCGGGCACCGGGGGAGCGGCATCGGTGGCGACCTGCTCACCGAGCTCGAGACGCGGGCCGCGACCGGTGGTGCCGAGGCGCTCATGCTCGAGGTGCGGGCCGACAACGAGCCGGCGCGCACGCTCTACGACCGACGCGGCTACGACGTGCTCACGGTGCGCCGCGGCTACTACCAGCCCGGCAACGTCGACGCTCTCGTGATGCGAAAGATGTTGGGCGAGAGGGGAACTCAGTCATGACCGCGGAGCAGCCACTGGTCCTGGGGATCGAGACGTCCTGCGACGAGACAGGCGTCGGCATCGTCCGCGGCGAGACCCTGCTCGTCGACGCGGTCGCGAGCAGCGTCGACGACCACGCGCGGTTCGGCGGGGTCGTGCCCGAGGTCGCCAGCCGGGCGCACCTCGAGGAGATGGTGCCCACGATCGAGCGCGCCTGCCGCGAGGCGGGCGTCACGCTGGGCGACCTCGACGCCATCTCGGTGACGGCCGGCCCGGGCCTCGCCGGTTCGCTCATGGTCGGTGTCGCGTCGGCCAAGGCGCTGGCGCTGTCGCTGGGCGTGCCGCTCTACGGCGTCAACCACCTGGCCTCCCACGTCGCCGTGGACATCGTCGAGCACGGTCCGCTGCCCGAGCCGACGATGGCGCTGCTCGTCTCCGGCGGGCACTCCTCGCTGCTGCTCGTCCCCGACGTCACGAGCGACATCCGCAGCCTGGGTTCGACCATCGACGACGCCGCGGGGGAGGCCTTCGACAAGGTCGCGCGGGTGCTCGGCCTGCCGTTCCCCGGCGGCCCCTACATCGACCGCGCGGCGCGTGAGGGGCAGGTCGTCATCGACTTCCCCCGCGGGCTGACGACCGGCCGTGACATGGAGCGGCACCGCTTCGACTTCTCGTTCTCGGGGCTCAAGACCGCCGTGTCGCGGTGGGTCCAGGCGCGCGAGGCCGCCGGTGAGCCGGTGCCCGTCAACGACGTCGCCGCGTCCTTCCAGGAGGCCGTCGTCGACGTGCTCACCCGCAAGGCCGTCCTCGCCTGCCGCGAGCAGGGTGCCCAGCACCTCCAGATCGGTGGCGGCGTCGCGGCGAACTCGCGGCTGCGGGCCATGGCCCAGTCCCGGTGCGACGACGCCGGGATCGAGCTGCGGGTGCCGCGCCCGGGCCTGTGCACCGACAACGGCGCCATGGTCGCCGCTCTCGGTGCACAGATGGTGCTCAAGGGCCGCGACGCCTCGCGGCTCGACCTGCCCGCCGACTCGTCGATGCCCGTCACCCAGATCTCCGCCTGAGCGGCACCTCGGGTGCGGCTCACCGGAAGGCGGGGACGGTCTTCCGGTCGGGGCTGGGCGCCGCAGCCACGACGCGCGGCCAGGTCACGGCATACCTCACGATGAGGGCGAGGACGACGAGCTCGAAAACGACACCGAGGCCGTAGAACCACAGGTAGTACCCGCCCGCCACGTTGAAGACCGTGGCGGGGACGTAGACCGCGGCGACGACGAGGTTCGTGAGGCGGTTCGCCCTTGCGGGCAGGGTCATCGAGAGCACGATCATGAAGATCGGGATCGACACGAGGGTCAGGGCCGACGCCGAGAAGGTCTGGGAGAGCCCGAACTCGAAGACCCTGTTGTCGAGGATGTCCGAGATGGTGCCGGGTGTGTAGAACCCGAGGATGTCGACGTAGGCGTAGAGGAGTACGAAGCTCGTCCAGGCCGCCGCGAGCTTGGCCTTCACCGGCATCGGCCGGTCGTCGAAGGTGGTGGGTTGCCGAGTGCTCATCGTGGGCTCCTTGGGTCGTGGGGATGAACTGGTGCGTCCACGGTGGCCCGGCCCGGGTGGTCGGCGCCTCGGCCCCGAGGCCGGGGTTCGGTGGCCGATGGCACGGTTCTGCTCTCGTCCTTTCGGTGGAGACGACGTCGTGTGCCGATCCCTAGGCTGGGGCCGTGGTCACCGTCCGGCCCTCCCTCTGGCCCGAGCGCTCCCTCTGGCAGGAGCCGCGGCCCGTCGGCGTGCCGCCCGCGAGCCGGCTCGACCGGGTGCTCGCCGGGGTGTTCGCGGTGGCAGCAGCTCTCGAGGGCGCTGTGCGGCCGGACGTGGCCTGGCGGCCGTGGGTGACGGTGCTCGCCCTCGCGCTGGTGCCTGCCCTGCTCTGGCGGCGTGCTCGCCCACTCGTGGCCGTGATGCTCGGGTGGGGTGTCGTGCTGGTGCTGTCCGTCCTCCAGCTCGTCACCGGGGCCCGGGACGTCGGGCTCTTCTGCATGATGGTCGTCCTGGTCCTGCTGTGGTCCGTGGTGCGATGGGGGTCGGGGCGGGAGATCGTCACGGGGGTGGCGTTCGTGGCCGTCATCGTCGTGCTGGGGATGACGGCCTCCGCCACGGGCTGGGCCGACGTCTTCGGCGGGAGCGTCCTCCTCCTGCTGGTCGTCGCCCTCGCGGCGGTGTTCCGCTACCGCGCGGACCTCGTGCGTCGCCAGCTGTCCGAGATCCGCAACGAGGAGCGGGCGGCGTTGGCGCGCGAGCTGCACGACACCGTGGCCCACCACGTCTCGGCCATCGCGGTGCAGGCCCAGGCCGGTGGCGTCGTCGCCGGTGCACAGCCCGAGAAGGCCGCCGAGGTGCTGGCCGCGATCGAGTCCGAGGCGTCGCGAACCCTCGCCGAGATGAGGTCGATGGTGCGGGTGCTGCGTGAGGACGACACGGTCGACTACGCGCCGCAGCCCGGGGTGGCGGACCTGCCCGCCCTGGCCCGGCCTGCCGGGAACCCTGTGGTCGAGGTGTCCCTGGAGGGTTCGCTGACCGGGCTGGCTCGACCTGTGGACGCCGCGCTCTACCGGCTCGCCCAGGAGTCGCTCACCAACGCCGTCCGGCACGCCCGGAGCGCGTCGCGCGTCACCATCGACGTGTGCCGCGAGGGCGACTGCGTGAGGTTGCGCGTCGTCGACGACGGCCGGACCGAGGCGCGGGCGACCCCTGAGCCCGGGTTCGGCCTGCGGGGGATGGCCGAGCGTGCCCAGCTCCTCGGCGGGTCCTTCTCCGCGGGCCCGACGCCGCACGGTGGCTGGGTGGTCGAGGCCGTGCTGCCGGTGGGGGCGGGCGCATGAGCATCCGGGTCGTCGTCGCCGACGACCAGGACCTCGTCCGCGCCGGGCTCGTGATGATCCTCGGCGCCCAGGCCGGCATCGAGGTCGTCGGCGAGGCCGCCGACGGGATCGCCGCGCTCGAGGTGGCGCAGCGCCTGCGCCCCGACGTCCTCCTCGTCGACATCCGGATGCCCGGGCTCGACGGCGTCGAGGTGACGCGGCAGCTGGCGGGACCGGACGTGACGGACCCGATGGCGGTCGTCGTCATCACGACCTTCGACCTCGACGAGTACGTCCTGGGTGCCCTGCGTGCCGGTGCCCGCGGCTTCCTGCTCAAGGACGCCGGCCCCGAGCTGCTCGTCCAGGCCATCCACGCGGCGGCCTCCGGAGACGCACTCATCGCGCCCAACGTCACCCGCCGGCTGCTCGCGACGTTCGCCAAGCAGTCACCGGCTCGCCCGGTGCAGCCCGTCGAGCCGATCACCGAACGCGAGGAGGAGGTGCTCGCGCTCGTGGCACGCGGCCGGACCAACGCCGAGATCGCTGGCGAGCTCTACGTCGGGTTGAGCACGGTCAAGACCCACGTCGCCTCGTTGATGACCAAGATCGGCGCCCGCAACCGGGTCGAGATCGCGATGTGGGCCCACGACACCCGACGCGTGAGATCCGACCACTAGGCACGCGGGTCGCGGTCGCCGGCTGCGATGATCGGTCGATGTGCCCGGACAGCGAGCCCGAGGACCCGGCGGCGGCCCGTCGTCGCCAGGCCCGGGAGAACGCCGAGTACCACGAGGCGGCTGCGGCGCGGGTCGCGCAGGCCGAGGCGCGCAGGACGGCGGCGATGGTGTCGGCGTTCGCCGAGGCGATGCGCGCGGCGGGCGTCGAACCAGCCCGGCTGCGGGCACGCGCCTACAGCGGCAGCGGGAGCCTGCGCACCGACGTCGTCGGCTGGTACGTGCGGCGGGATCGCAGCGCTGCGGTCGGCACGGACGGTCTCTGGTACGTGCTCGTCGTGGCACCCAGCCTGCGCGGACGACTCACCGGCGTCCACCTCGATCCCACCGATGCACCGCTCAACGTCGGGGCCGGTGGCCGGGACGGTGACTCGATCGCGCTGGACGTCCTGCTCCGCCTGCGCCTGGAGGCCGGGCACGACTTCCCTTCGTAGGACGGCGGCGAAGTCCACCAGAGCCTGCACGTGGTCCAGGCCCACGCCCACGTCAGCCGCAGCTGATGAGGCCCATCCGCTCCTTGAGCGCGACGACACGCAGCACGGACGTCTCGAGCTGGTTGGCGAACTCCTCGTCGGCGCGCGCCTTGGCGCCGAGCGCGTCGATCATGCCGGGAACCGACGCCGCGTCTCCGGTGAGCAGGATGTCGCCGCCGGCCTCGATGTAGCGAGTGGCCCTCTCCGCAGCCGGGATCGAGCGCACCGCCTTGGCGTTGATGTCGTCGGTGATGACGACGCCCTCGTATCCCAGGCGGCCACGCAGCAGGTCGGTGATGATCGGCTTGCTGAACATCGCCTGCGTCTTGGTCGCGTCGAGCCCGGGGTAGCGCGCCGACGAGACCATGACGAGCCCGGCCCCGGCCTTGACCCCGGCGGAGAACGGCGCGAGGAACGGGTCCTTCGGGGTCGCCACCGAGTCGGTGATGCCGGAGGTGTTGAAGTCGGTGTTCTTCTCGACGCGGCCGAGGCCGGGGAAGTGCTTGACCGTCCCCATGACGCCGCCCTCGATCATGCCCTTGAGGAAGGCCGTCGACGCCTTGGTCACCGTCGCCGGGTCGGAGCCGTACTGGCGGGCGTACTTGCCGATCGGCTCGTTGTTGCGACCGATGTCGGTGGGGACCGTGTCGGTGACGGGCGCGAGGTTGACGTTGATCCCGACGGCCTTGAGCTCGCCGGCCCAGCCCTTGGCCGCCGCGGTGAGCGCGCTCGGGGACATCTGCGCCTGGGCCTTGGCCGAGGGCACCTTGGTGAAGCCCTCACCACGCAGCTGGCGGACCTCGCCACCCTCCTGGTCGGCGGCGAGGAGCAGCGGTATGCCGGCCGTCGCGGCCTGCGTGGCCTGGTCCTGGAGGTGGGCACTCGTCTCCTTGACCCGGGCGGCGCCGTCCCAGCCACCGAGGTAGATGACGTTGCCGACGTGCTCGTCCGCGATGAGCCCGTCGAGGGCCGTGCGGGACGCCGCCGTGTCGAACGCGACCATGACGAGCTGCCCGATGGCCTGCTCCTCCGAGAGCGAGTCCGCCTTCTGGCGCACGCAGGCGCTCACGTCGATCTGCGGGCCGCCGTCCGAGGACGGGGTTGTGGCGCTCCCCGACGGTGACGTCGACGGCGACGCACTCGCCCCGGTGCTCGACGAGCCGGATGTCGACGGCGACGGCGAGGTCGACGCCGTGTCGTCGGAGGCCGAGCCGCCACCGCAGCCGGCGGCGAGGGCCCCGGCGAGGGCGAGGGCGACGGTCGCACCCAGGCGGGGGCGAAGGACGGTCGTGGAGCGGGAAGTCACCCCCCGACGCTACGCGACCCACGGCATACGCTCGGTCCATGCCTCTGCCCGTGATCCTCGATGTCGACACCGGAGTCGACGACGCCTGCGCCCTGATCCTCGCTGCGCTCCACCCCGAGGTGGACCTGCGGGCCGTCACCTGCGTGGGCGGCAACGCGCCGCTGGCCGACGTCGTCCGCAACACCCTCACCGTGCTCGAGGCGTGCGACTCCACGCACGTCCCGGTCGCCGCCGGTGCCTCGCGACCCCTGCTCGAGAACGCCGTGGACGCCCGGCACGTGCACGGGGACGACGGCATGGCCGACCTCGGGTGGGCCCCTCCGACGACGAGCCCGGACCCACGCCACGCCGTCGACGTGCTGCGCGAGGGCATCGACGAGGCGCATGCCTCCGGAGGGCCGGTGACCCTCGTGCCGCTCGCCCCGATGACCAACGTCGCGCTGCTCGCCCGGATGTATCCCGAGTCCTTCGCCCGGATCGGCCGCATCGTCTTCATGGGCGGCGGCGCGATGGTGAGCAACGCGACGGCAGCCGCCGAGTTCAACGTCTTCCACGACCCGGAGGCCACCGCTGTCGTGCTCGACGCCACGGCCGAGCACGGGGTCCCGGTGACGATGTACGGGCTCGACGTGTTCTACGAGCCGCGGATCAGCCTCGCGCAGTGCGACGAGCTCGCCTCGCTCGACGAGCGCGGCCCCGGCGCCCTGGCGGCCGGGCTCATGCGCTTCATGAGCCACCGCTTCGACGCCGACAGCGCGACGATCGGTGACGCCGGAGCCCTGGCGATGCTGCTCGACCCCGGCGCCGTGCAGACCAGGCGGCTGCCCGTCCGGGTCGAGCTCGCCGGCACCTGGACGCGCGGCCGCACCATCGTCGACACCCGCGACTGGAGCGGGGACATGGACCACGACCCCCACGGTCTCGCCGAGGCCCAGGTCGACGTCGCCCTCGAGATCGACGGCCCGCGGATCGCGCGGCTGTGGCTCGACACGATCCGCGGGGCGCAGCGCTGATGGGCCGGGTCATGGTCCTCGGGTCGCTCAACGTCGACCTCGTCACCCGCGTCGAGCGCCACCCCCAGCCGGGCGAGACCCTCCTCGGCGAGGGGCTGCTGCAGCTCGCCGGCGGCAAGGGCGCCAACCAGGCGGTCGCCGCCGCGGCGGCCGGCGCCGAGGTGCTCATGGTCGGTTGCGTCGGCAGCGACGCCGGAGGCGCGGCATACGTGAAGCGGTTGCGGGACAGGGGGATCGACGTCTCCCGCGTCCGCGTCGTCGAGTCCGGGGCGAGCGGCCACGCCATCGTCGCGGTCGACGAGCGGGGCGAGAACACGATCATCGTCGTGCCCGGCGCCAACGACCTCCTCGACGACACCGAGATCGACGCGGTCGACCTCCTCGGCCCGGGGGACGTCCTGCTGCTCCAGCTCGAGGTCCCGCTCCCCGTCGTCTGCGCCGCCGCGAGACGCGCCTCGCACCGCGGCGCGCGGGTCATCGTCAACACCGCGCCGTATGCCGCCCTCCCGCACGACGTCGTCGCGCTCGCCGACCCGGTGGTCGCCAACGAGCACGAGATGGTCGCGCTCGCGGAGTCCGGCACCGAGCCGGGGTCGCTGCTCGTGACGTTCGGCGCCAACGGTGCGTCGTGGGACGGGGTGAGCGTGCCGGCCCACGCTGTCGCGGCCGTCGACGTCCTCGACACGACGGGAGCCGGGGACGCGTTCTGCGGAGCGCTCGCGGCGGCTCTCGCGTCGGGCGCCGACCGCGAAGCCGCTCTCGACCGGGCACTCGCGGCCGGGGCCGCGGCCGTGCGGCACTCGGGTGCCCAGCGCGACCCCGAGCTCTGAGGCAGGCGTCAGGCGGGTGAGACGACCAGCGCCGTGGGGGAACCCCCGACGCGGGTCAGCACGACCGTCGCCTGCTCGCCGCTGCCGGCCTTGGTGCCGATCCTGAGGTCGCGGCGCAGCTGCTCGTCGTCGAGCCGGACGCCGCGCTTCTTGATGGTCAGGCCGGTCACGCCGTTCGTGCGGAGCCAGGCACGCAGGGTCTTGACGTGGAACGGCATTGCCTCGTGCACGGCATACCGGCGCGTGTAGGGGAGCGACACGTCGCGCGAGGCGAGGACGTAGCCGGTGCCCTCGTCGGACTCCACGCCGCCGGTCGCGCGGGTGGCGGCACCGACGAGGCCGGCGCGGATGACGGCCTTGTCGACGTCGTGCAACCACGGCCCGATGTCGGCGAGCGACCCGGCGAGGCGGGCGACGTCGTCGGCCATCGACTCGTCGACGACGACCGGCGCCGTGTCCGCCCCCATGACGCGGGCGGTGCGGCCCCGTCGCATGACGAGCGGGCCCCACCAGAGCGCGCACTCGACGACGTCGCCCGCCCACGACGTCCACTGGGCCTCGGTGCCGGCAGGGATGGCGGCGTGGTCGAAGCCGGGGCTGAGCTTGACGCCGGTGGCGGGCACGGCGGCAGCGACCTGCTGGACGAAGTCCCACGACGGCGAGATGTCGTCGAGACGGAACGTCCGGCGCGTGCGGCCGCTGATGTCGGCGACCCCACGGGTCCGGCGGGCGGGGTCGAGCCAGGCGCCCACGCGGTTGCGGCCCGGGTCGACGCCGAAGCGCACGTCCTCGGCGCGACCGAGACGGGCCCGCGAGTCCGGCCAGGGGCGCAGGTTGGCGTCGGCGACGGCGGCCGTGACCGGGTCGGAGTCGACACCGCGGACCGTGACGCCGAGCGAGGACAGGGTGACGGCATCGGCGCCGATGCCGCAGCCGAGGTCGTGCACGGTGGCCAGGCTGGCCCGGCTGAAGCGGTGGGCGTGCGCGACGGCCACCTCGAGGCGGGTCGCCTGCTCGAGGCCGTCGGGCGTGAAGAGCATGTCGGCGGCGAACTCACCGAACTTCGCCGTCGCGCGGGCGCGCAGGCGCTGTTGGGTGAGCGCGGCGGCGGCGAGCTCGGGTGTGTGGCCGGCGCTGCGCAGCTGGTCCTGGAGGGTGAGGACGGAGCCCTCGCTGTAGGGCGGGAGGGACCTCAGCAGCTCCTGGCCATCGGGGGCCGCCAGGGCCCGCACCACGCTCACGTCCACCGGCCAACCTTCTCATCTCGCGGCCGTGAACCCCGAGTCGGCCCGGCGCCGTGCGAGGCGCGCGGGCCGACCCGGGTGCGTCGTTCTCAGCTGCCGAAGGTCAGCGTCTTCCAGCCGGAGCCGATGGAGCGACGGGTGGTGAAGGTCCCCGTGCCGGTGCCGCGGTAGGCCCACAGCACGCCGGTCGAGTCCCGCGCGACGAGGTCGACGGCACCGTCGCCGTCGACGTCGCCCATGCCGGTGAACCCGGAGTAGGAGCCGAAGCCCGTCCCGATCGCCTTGGCACCGAGGTAGGCGCCGGTGGGGGAGAAGCGCAGCAGGTAGAGGGCGCCGGTCGCGCTCTTGCCCATGAGGTCGGTGCCACCGTCGCCGTCGAAGTCGCCCACGGCCTCGAGCTCCTGGAGGCCGCCCCAGCCACCGCCCTTGCTGACGCGCGACTTCCAGGTCCCGGTGCCGGTGCTCGGGTAGAGCCACATCGTGCCGGAGGCGTCGCGGCCGAGCAGGTCGACAGCCCCGTCGCCGTCGAGGTCGCCCGGGGCGATGACGGCGGTGAAGCTGGCCCAGCCCGAGCCGATCGAGGTCCCGGGGGCGAGGGTGCCGGCGGCCGTGCCCTTGTGCAGGGTCAGCACGCCGGTCGACGCCGAACGCGTCATGAGATCGGGTATGCCGTCACCCGAGAAGTCTCCGGGCGCGAGGATCTCGGGGGTCGCGGGGAAGCTCGACGAGAGCAGGACCTTGGCGAGCCAGCCGCCGCGCCCGTCGCCGGGGTAGTTCAAGAGCTTGCCGGTGGAGTCGCGGGCGATGAGGTCCGAGAAGGCGTTGCCGGCGAGGTCCGTGCCGACCGACGAGCCGAGCGGGATGAAGTACGTCGAGCGGAGGTTCATCGCCGTGCGGAAGCTCTCGGCCCCGACCGTCTGCGTTCCCTTGGTGCCGGTGAGGAGGAGAGACGTCGCCCGCCCCCCGAAGTACGCGCCCTTGCCGTCGCGCGAGATGGACATCGAGCGGAACGTGCCGACCGCGGGCCAGGCGTTCTCGATCGCTGTCACGGGCATCGTGAGGTAGGTCCACGTGTCGGGTGCGTCGGCGTAGACGCCGTCGTAGGGGTCGGCCTTGGCGACCTGGTAGGGCAGTGAGGAGGCCACGGTCTGGCCGCCGTTGGTCGAGCTGAACTCGGTGACCGCGATCGACGAGCCGTACTTGCGGACCTGGCCGGACGTCGCGGTGACCGCGGCGTCGGAGTTCGGGTGCTCGGGGTTGGAGCTCGTGAGGCCGGGATAGACCTGGCAGGCCGTCGTGTCGCAGATGTCGAACCCGTCGGCACTGCCGAGACGCGCGGCGGTGTAGGAGCGGGCCGCGACCGCCTGGGACTTCACGGCCTCGAGCCCCCACGACGCGGGCATCTCGGCCGGGACGACGGAGCGGAGGTAGCTGTCCATGGCCAGCACGTTGACGGTGCCGACGGTGTAGACGGTGGCCCCCGAGCCGCGCAGGACGACCGGGGTGGCGCGCAGGGCGCCGCGGTACTGCTTCGCCCCCGAGGGGGTGCGCAGGGTGAGGACCGAGTTCGCCACGGAGCCGTCCCCGACGAAGGTGAGGTCCTTGGCGGTCGTGAAGCCGGTGCAGGACGTCACGAGCGGGAACCACCCGGTGAAGCCGTTGACGTTGGTGTAGTAGCCCTCGACCTTCCAGTCGGTGACGTTGACCCGGCTCACCCGCCACGAGGTGGCGTTCGCGGGTGTCAACGCCTGGGTGCAGGTGCCGTCGGTCAGGGTGAGGCCCGCCTCGCCCGCGACGACGGTCGGCGAGCTGCCCATGGCGGTGAGACGCACCCGCACGTCGGGGTTGCCGACGCTCGCCGAGACCGTGCCGGGGTAGTAGAAGGCGAGGATCTGCTCCGCGGTGAGGCCCTGCTGCGCGGCGCCCCGGGCTCCCCACTGCGACATGCCGCGCCCGTGACCGAAGCCGCGGCCCCGCAGCCCGATGACGGGTCCGGCCGCGGCCGCCCCGATCTTGCCCGCGGCCGGCGTGGCGTCGCCCCGCTCGGGGTCCGTCGCCAGCGAGTCCGATGCGGGTGCGCTCGTCTCCACGGGGACGGAGGTGGCGGCGGGAGCCCGTGCGGGCGTCGGCGCGGCGGACGCGGTGGACGCCACGGACAGCAGGGGGGCCGACAGGATCACGGCTGCGGCAACGAGGGGGAACTTTTTCACACCCACAGGATGCCTCCTCGTGGGCGTCGGGGAACAGATCCCCGAAAATGAGATCAGGCTGTGTCCTGACCGGTCCGCGCCCAGATGTAGGGAGTCGTCGTCGAGACCTTGACGAGACCGCTGCGCTCGAGGATCGGGCGGGAGAACTCGGTGGAGTCGCTGTTGATCCAGCGCTTGCCGTGGGCGATCGCCGAGCGGGCCCGGGCGGCCGTCAGGGCCCGGTAGATCCCGCGCCCGCGAAACTCGGGCAGGGTCGAGCCTCCCCAGATGCCGGCGAACTCGGTGCCCTCCACCGGCTCGAGCCGTCCGGTGGTGACGACCTGCCCGTCGGTCTCGGCGAACCACACCTCGAACAGGGGATCGCGCCGGAAGCGGGCGACGACCTCGGCCACCTGGGCTGCGATGCGGTCGGGCTCGTCGCCGAAGATCTCGCCGGCCACGTGCTCGACCCGCGCGACCTCGTCCTCGCCGGTGGCCCGCCGGATCTCGACGCCGCTCGGCAGCTCGACGTCGACGGCGAGCAGACCGGCCTCGCCGATCATCACCGACTCGGGCTCCTCGGCCTCGAACCCGGCGGCGACGAGCGCCTCGTGCAGACCGGGGGCGTGGTCGTGCCCCCGGGTCTTCCACTCGACTCTGGTGATCTCGGGGTCGCTGCGGTAGTGCTCGAGCGCCCCTGCGACGAGGGCGCGCACCGACTCCTCGGTGGCCGGGCCGGCCTCGGTGGCGAGGTCGCGGTAGGTGATGAAGCCTCGCCCGCCCTGGTAGGTCGCGAGGATGAGCGGCCCGAGCTCGGTGGCCGACAGCGCCGACGGCACCTCGGCCTCGCGCCGGAGCTGGGTGTCGTAGGCGGCGAGAAGGGCGGAGCGGTCGACGTCGGTCATGCGGCGAAGCCTCGCGGCCCGCCCCACCCGGTGCAACCGAATTGCGCGCAGGGACCGCGGGGAGGTGCGCCTACGAGTGCGCCCTCGGCGAACACCGTGCCCGACCTTTGGCACTCAGGTTGACCGAGTGCCAGCGCGAGCCTAGATTTGGGTCATTGGCACTCGCCCCCGGTGAGTGCCAGCGCAGGCCGACCGACTCGACCCCCGCGACGGCGAGCTCGACCACCGGCCACACCGCGCACGAAACGCATTTGTCCACCTTCGACTCATCCCAAAGGGGAGGTCACACAGTGTCGGTTTCCATCAAGCCGCTCGAGGACCGCATCGTCATCAAGTCGCTCGAGGCCGAGCAGACCACGGCGTCCGGTCTCGTCATCCCGGACACCGCGAAGGAGAAGCCCCAGGAGGGCGAGGTCCTCGCGGTCGGCCCCGGTCGCATCGACGACAACGGCAACCGCGTCCCGCTCGACGTCAACGTCGGCGACCGCGTCATCTACAGCAAGTACGGCGGCACCGAGGTCAAGCACGGCGGCCAGGAGTACCTCATCCTGAGCGCCCGCGACATCCTCGCCGTCGTCGGCTGACCGAGGCCCTACGGCTTCGCAGCACCTGAACCACCACGTATGCCGTGGGCGCACCTCCCATGGTGAGCCCACGGCATACGCGCATCACACCCTGCTTGCGTCTGCGTGAACGGCTGCTAGAGCCACCGCTGACGCAGACGCAACGACAACAGAAGGACATTCATGGCCAAGGAACTGGAGTTCAACGACTCCGCCCGCAAGGCGCTCGAGCGGGGCGTCGACGCCCTCGCCAACGCCGTCAAGGTGACGCTCGGCCCCAAGGGCCGCAACGTCGTCATCGACAAGAAGTGGGGCGCGCCGACGATCACCAACGACGGTGTGACCATCGCCCGCGAGATCGAGCTCGAGGACTCCTACGAGAACCTCGGCGCCCAGCTCGCCAAGGAGGTCGCGACCAAGACCAACGACGTCGCCGGTGACGGCACGACGACCGCGACCGTGCTCGCCCAGGCCATGGTCCGCGAGGGCCTGCGCAACGTCACCGCCGGTGCGGCCCCGGCCGGCCTCAAGCGCGGCATGGACAAGGCCGTCGAGGCCGTGTCCGCCCGGCTGCTCGAGACCGCTCGCGACGTCGACGGCAAGGACGAGATCGCCTCCGTCGCCTCCCTGTCCGCGCAGGACAAGGAGATCGGCGCCACGATCGCCGAGGCGTTCGACAAGGTCGGCAAGGACGGCGTCATCACCGTCGAGGAGTCCTCGACCGCCGCCACCGAGCTCGAGTTCACCGAGGGCATGCAGTTCGACAAGGGCTACATCTCGCCCTACTTCGTCAGCGACCCCGAGCGCATGGAGGCCGTCCTCGAGGACGCCTACATCCTCATCAACCAGGGCAAGATCTCGGCCATCGCCGACGTCCTGCCGGTGCTCGAGAAGGTCGTCCAGTCGGGCAAGCCGCTCCTCATCATCGCCGAGGACATCGACGGCGAGGCCCTCTCGACGCTCGTCGTCAACAAGATCCGCGGCACCTTCAACGTCGTCGCGGTCAAGGCTCCCGGCTTCGGTGACCGCCGCAAGGCGATGCTCCAGGACATGGCCGTCCTCACCGGCGCCCAGGTCATCTCCGAGGAGGTCGGGCTCAAGCTCGACCAGGCCGACCTCACGGTGCTGGGCCAGGCCCGTCGCGTCGTCGTCACCAAGGACAACACGACGATCATCGACGGCTCGGGCGACGCGTCCGAGGTCGACGGCCGGGTCAACCAGATCAAGGCCGAGATCGAGCGCACCGACTCCGACTGGGACCGCGAGAAGCTCCAGGAGCGCCTCGCCAAGCTCGCCGGTGGCGTCTGCGTCATCAAGGTCGGCGCCCACACCGAGGTCGAGCTCAAGGAGAAGAAGCACCGCATCGAGGACGCCATCTCGGCGACCCGCGCGGCCATCGAGGAGGGCATCGTCGCCGGTGGCGGCTCGGCCCTCATCCAGGCCGTCAAGGTCATCGACACGCTCGGCCTCGAGGGTGACGAGAAGGTCGGCGCCGCCATCGTGCAGAAGGCCGCGGCCGAGCCGCTGCGCTGGATCGCCGAGAACGCCGGGCTCCAGGGCTACGTCGCCGTCGCCAAGGTCTCCGAGCTCGAGCCCGGCATGGGCCTCAACGCCGCCACGGGCGAGTACGAGGACCTCGTCAAGGCCGGCGTCATCGACCCGGTCAAGGTCACCCGCTCCGCCCTGCGCAACGCCGCCTCGATCGCGTCGATGGTCCTCACCACCGACACGCTCGTCGTCGACAAGAAGGAGGAGGAGCACGACGCCGCCGGGCACAGCCACGGCGGTCACGGCCACTCGCACTGAGCCGGTCGCTCCTCCCGCACCAAACGCGTATGCCGCGTGCTCCCCTCCGGGGGACCACGCGGCATACGCGTCCCTGCTCGTCCGAGCGCTCGCTCGACCCGAGTTCCTCGCGCTCGACCCCCTCTGCCAACCGGGGTCGAGCTCAGCATGATCGGGTGACCCGATCATGCTGAGCCCGACCAGACCGGGTCAGGTGACGGTGACGCCCACCGACGCGAGGACGTCGTTGCGGCTGTCGCCGACGAGGAACCTCACGGTGTAGGTCCCGGCGGTGCCCCAGGTGTGGCTCCCGCTGAGCGTCGCCGTGCCGTCGGCTGCCACGGTGACCTTGGCATCGGTGGTGGCCGTGCCGTCACCCCACGCCACGCGGGCGGTGTAGCCACCGGCGGCGGGGACGCCACCCGAGACCTTGCCCAGCGTCACGGTCGACGCCGCACCGGACTTCGCGGTGACGCCCTCGGCCGGGGTGACCGTGAGCGGCGTCCCGTTGTCGGCCACGGCGAACACGTGGATCCGGCCGTTGGCGTGCGGGTCTCCCGTCTGGGTCGGCAGGGTCACCGACTTCACGGTCTTGCCCGCGGGGATGGTCAGCGGCGCGGTGGCGAACAGCTTGAGGTGGCAGCCGTCCGTGCCCGTGCCGTTGAGCCGCGAGGTCATCTCGACCGCGACGGTGTTGCCGAACTTCGCCGAGCCGCACCAGTCTCCGTACTGGATCTTGTATGCCGTGCTCGTCCCGTCCGTGAACGTCACCGTCCCGGTCGTGTCCTGGTCCTTCTGGGTCGCCGTGCCGATGAGGCTCAGCTTCGTGGCGCCCGGGGCGAGGGTGACGGGCAGGGTCTGTCCGGCACCGGTGGCGTTGTCGTTCTCACCGGCGGGGATCGCCGGCATCGAGAACCGCAGGTCCGTGCCGGGCACGGTGAGGAGCTTGCCGGGGGAGGCCCCGGCGGCCGCGAGGGCAGGACGCGAGACGCCGGCCTGGTCACCGGCGCAGACGCTCTCCTCACCGGGGTTGCCGATGCAGACGAGGTCGAAGCCGGCGGCGTACGACGGGACGACCGCCTGGTGCACGGTCACGCCTCCGACCGCCGAGACCTCACCCTTCCTGTCCGTCACGGTGACGACCGGCTCGTAGTAGCCCGGCTCGGCGTAGGTGTGCTGGCCGCGCACCGTGTAGGAGCCGAGCTCGCCGGCCTTGATCTGGCCCGCGCTCGTCGTGCCGTCGCCCCAGTCGATGGAGGCGGTGTAGTCGGCAGCGGTCGAGCCCTTGCCACCGGAGAAGGTGGCCACGACACCGGAGACCGGCTGGCCCTCGAGGGCCTCGACGTCCGAGCTCGCGAGGAGCTTGACGTCGGTGCGCTCGGCCTTGGAGCCGTCGGTGAGGAACTCCACCTCGGTGAGCGTCGGTGTGCCCGAGCTCCGCGTCACGACGAGCCGGTAGGAGGTGAAGGTCCCGGGCTTGTCGATCTTGAACGGACGGGTCTGCGTCCGCCAGGTGAAGGCCTCGTTCGTGCGGGTGTCGAGGGTCTTCCACTTCACCCCGTCGTTGCTGCCCTCGATGCGCCAGGCGGACGGGTCGCCCGCCTGGGCACCGTTGGTGAGCGTGTAGAACGTCGCCCGCTGACCGACGCCGTTGAGGCCGTAGGTCACGGTGGGCGTCGGGATGGTGAACGTCGTCCCGGTGGTCGACGAGTTGTCGAACAGCGCCTGCGCGTCGCTCGAGGTCTTCGTCCCGAACGCCGAGGCGGTGCCCCGGCGGGGGCCGGTGGCGTCGCGCAGCGGCGCCGGCAGGTCGTCGCCCTGGGTCAGGGACGGGGGAGCGTCCTTGGCCTTGGACCCGAAGTCGGACGGCTTGGCGCCCATGGCGAAGTCGACCGTCGTCGGTCCGGTGAGGTCGCTGTGCGCGATCGAGACACCCGAGTGCTTCTTGCCGCCGACCTTGAGGTCCTGGACGTAGATGTTGTCGTCGGAGTTGTTCGGGGCGTTGATGACGAGGTCACCCTGGGTGCGGTGGACGGTCGCCTTGGTGAACGCCGGTGACCCGACGGCCCACTGGGCGGAGCCGACCTGGAGCGGGTAGATGCCGAGCGAGGAGAGGGTGTTCCAGGCCGACTGCTCTCCGTTGTCCTCGTCGCCGGGGTAGCCCTGGCCGATCTCGCTGCCGACGTAGAGGCGACGCAGGATCTCGCGCACCTTCTCGGCGGTCCGGAACTGCTTGCCCGTGTAGTTGTACATGTACGGGATGTGGTGCGAGACCTGGTTGCTCATCCCGAACATGCCCATCCGGACGTCACGCGCCTCGATGATCTCGTGGATGATGCCGCCGTAGCTGCCCGGCTTCGTGCCCGTCTCCGGGGTGGTGAAGAAGGTGTCGAGCTTCTTGGCCATCGCCTCACGGCCACCGAGGAGGTTGGCCAGGCCGTTGCCGTCCTGTGGTGCGTGGAAGGCGAAGTTCCAGCCGTTGGTCTCGGTGTAGCCGTTGCCCCAGACCTCGGGGTCGAAGCTCTCGGCGAAGTCGCCGTTCGCGTCCCGGACCTGCAGGAACCCGGTCTCGGGGTTGAAGTGGTTGACGTAGTCGGTCGCCCGCTTGAGGAAGTACTCGGACTCCTCCGTGAGGGTCGCCTTGCGCGCCGCGGGGACCGACGGGTCGGTCGCGAGCTTGGCGGCCTGGTTGCCGATGCCGAAGTCGTTGACCATGCCCTCGAGACCCCACGAGACGCTCTCATGGGTGCTCTCCGGCGTGTAGCCGAGGAAGATCGACGACGCGAGGCCCTTGCGGCCGACGCCCGAGGACGGCGGGAGCACGGTGGCGTTCTTGAGACCGGCCTCGTAGGTGCCCATCTTGTCCGGCAGTGGCACGCCCTTGACGAACGCGTCGGCGAACGAGACGTCCGAGCTCGTGCCGGTCATGAGGTCGGCGTAGCCCGGCGAGGACCACCGTGCGACCCAGCCTCCGTCGCGGTACTGCTGGACGAAGCCGTCGGCGATCTCGGCCGCGATCTCGGGGTAGAGCAGGGAGTAGGCCGGCCACACGGTGCGGTAGGTGTCCCAGAAGCCGTTGTTGACGTAGATCTTGCCGTCCTTGACCGCGGCGTTGGTGGTGGTCGCCGTGGCGGTGCCGGTCTTGCCCGACACCGGGCTGGCGTACTGGTAGCGCGGCGCCGAGGCGGTGCCGGTGTTCTCGAACTGGCTGTTCGGGTAGAGGTTGAGCCGGTAGAGGTTCGAGTAGAGCGTGCGGATCTCGGACTCGTTGGCCCCCTCGACCTCGACGACGTTGAGCCGCCTGTCCCACATGGCCTTGGCCGCGCCCTGGACGTCGCTGAACGTGCGTCCGGCGAGCTCGAGGCCGTGGTTGGCCTTCGCTTGGTCGAGGGAGATGAACGAGGTCGCGATGCGGAGCTCGACGTCACGGTCGGTGGTCGTGTCGAACGTCGCGTAGCGCGTGCCGGTGTGGCCGGACGGCGCGGTGCCGGTGGCCTTGGCCGTACGGTCGAACACGCCGTAGACGAACATCCGGCTGCGCCCGACGGACAGGCCACTGCCGTTGTCGACCCAGCCGGTCATCGTGCCGGTCGCCGGGTCGACGGTGAAGGTCCCGTTGTTGTCGACGGTGTCCACGACCAGGCTGCCGGTCGGTGCTGACTGCGGGAACGTGAAGCGCCAGACGCCACCGTGGTCCGCCGGGGCCGTCTCGGCGATGATGCCGCCGTCGAGGTGGACCCGGTAGTGGTCCGGTCGGGCGACCTCGTCCTTGTGGTCGAAGGCCAGGGCCCGGCCGCTCGCGCTGCCGGTGGGGACGCCCTGCGTGATCGAGGGCATGACCGACATCTGGTTGCGGTCACCCATCCACGGCGAGGGCTCGTGCGAGATGCCCAGGCCCTGCAGGGTCGGGCGGTTCTGCGCGTTGTTGCCGGCCTGGTAGTCGTACTGCCAGGTCTGCGAGTTCGCGTTGGTCACGGGGGTGAAGAACGTGAAGCCGTTGGGCACGGCGCTGATCGGGAGGTTGTTGCCGCGTGAGAAGGAGCCGGAGGAGTTGGTCCCGCGACGGATGTCGACGGCATACGTCGGGCTCGACCGGTCCAGGGTGGCGGGGGCCGGGTCGACCTTGACGTCGTCGACCCACCCACCGAACCTCGTCTCGGCGGTCGGCTTCGCGGTGTTGTCGTAGCCGAGGAGGATCGCGTCGATGGTCTTGCCCGCGGCCTTGGGGCCGAGGTCGATCTCGACCGAGTTCCACTGGTTGGCGTAGAGGATCTTGCCGACGCCCTGACCGGCGGGCGAGGCGGGAGTGGCGTGCATGTCCTTCGCGCCGAGGCTCGACAGGAACGTCCCGTCGGTGAAGCGCAGGTCGACGGCGGTGTAGGTCGACGGGTAGCTGAGGTCGCCCGAGACCATGTCCGGGAAGATCTTGTAGCTGAGGCGCGAGCGGTCGCCGACCGGCACGTCCACGTCGAAGAGCCGGTTCCAGGCGAAGCCGCGCCCGGCAGCGGTGTGCGAGCCGCCGTAGCGCAGCGACTTCACGCCGGTCCAGCCGACGAGCGACTTGATGTTGAAGCCGGCGCGCGGGCCGGAGCCCACGGTGGAGACCATCGGGGAGGCCGTGGGCTCGCTCGGGTCGATCTCGCCGAAGAGGTTCCAGTCGGCGAGCTGGACGATCGGCCCGCCGTTGTTGGCGGTGACGTCGAGCCGGTAGAAGCTGTAGTCACCCGGCGTCGTCACGGTGAAGGTCTGCTTCTGGCCGCGCGTGGCGAAGGCCAGGCCCGTGCGGCGGTCGATGTCGGTCCACGTCGTGCCGTCGGTGGACCCGCGGAGCGTGACGTCCTTGGGGTCGCGCTCGGGGGCGTCGTTGCCGGAGGTGAGCGACCACGTGAGGGCGCGCTTGGCGCCCGAGAGCTGGTAGCGGACCCAGCCGGTCGTCGCGAACGCGAGCCACTTGGTGTCCGGGTTGGCGTCGGTGAGGTTGGACGCGACCTCGCCCGGCGGGTTCTCGGCGCTCGCGGTGATGCCCGTGACCGACCCGAGCAGGCTGCCGTCGGCGGCGACGCCGCCGGTGACGTTCTGCTGGCGCGGGCCCGAGCCGTCGACCTCCACGGTCGAGACGAGGGGCTGCGGCTGCCCGTCCTCGAACGAGGTGGACCACGCGCCTCCCTCGGCTGCTGCGGTCGGCGCGCCCGGCGCGGCTGGCGCGGCAGGCGCTCCCGCTGGTGGTGCGGCGTAGGCACCGGCGGCGGTCGCTCCGCCCAGTGCGAGGGCGAGGGCTCCGGCTGTCAGCCCTCTGGGGACGGCGGTCGTCAGGCGCATGTTTCCTCCGGGCTCTTCGCCCACGCAGGGTCGGTCACCCTTGACCGACGTCCTTCACGACCCTGTCGGTATGCCGTCCGCCCCGCAATCCGAGATCCCGTCCTTGTCCGGTGGAGACAGACGATCGGACAAAACGCGTGCCGCGACAGGCGTGCAGCACGCGCCACGTTGCCCCGCCCCATGGTTTTTGGTGAGATCGTCCTTGTGACAGCGTTGTCAGGGAAGCGGACATCGGCGCGGCCGACCATGGCCGACGTCGCGGCGGAGGCGCACGTCTCCGTCAAGACGGTGTCGCGCGTGGTCAACCGCGAGCCGGGGGTGCGCCGCGACACCGAGCAGCGCGTGCGCGGGGTCATCGACCGGATCGGCTTCATGCGTCACGACGGCGCGCGGATCCTGCGCCAGGGCCGCACCCAGACCATCGCCCTCGTCGTCGAGGACCTCGCGAACCCCTTCTACTCGCAGATCGGCGCCGCGGTCGAGCGTGAGGCCCGGATCCGCCAGCACCAGCTCATCACCGCGTCCGCGGAGGGCTCGCCCACCCGCGAGCGCGTCGTCCTCGAGGGACTCATCAACCGGCGGGTCGACGGGCTCGTCGTCGTCCCCGCCGGAGAGCGCCCGGCCACCGACCCGACCGTCTCGGCCAGCGGCACCCCGATCGTCTACGTCGACCGGCCGGTGCGCGGCGAGCCCTGCGACACCGTCATCAGCGACAACCCGGGCGGGGTCCGCAGCGCCGTCGAGCACCTCGTCGCCAACGGTCACCGGCGGATCGCCTTCCTCGGTGACGACGCCGAGTTCTGGACAGCCCGCCAGCGGCGCGAGGCCTTCGTCGCCATCCACGACGCCCTCGGGCTGCCCGGCGACACCCGGATCGCGATGGGCCCGCACACCGTCGAGAGCCTCGCGCCACGCCTCGACGCCTGGTCCCGCGAGCGCACTCCCATCACCGCGGTGATCACGGGCAACAACCGGGTCACCCTCAACGCGCTGCACGCGATGCGCCAGGTCGGCATCGAGATGGGCCTCGTCGGCTACGACGACTTCGAGCTCGCCGACCTCATCGAGCCGGCCGTCACCGTCGTCCACCAGGACCCCACCTCGATCGGGCAGAAGGCCGTCCTCCAGCTGTTTGCACGGCTGCTCGGCGACGAGTCACCCGCCCAGACCGTCGTCATGCCGACCCGGCTCATCGTCCGCGAGTCCGGTCGGCTCCCCGCATCGCTTCGTGCACGGAAGGCTCTCCCATGACCGACACCTCGACCGCCGCGGCGCAGGCCGTCACCGCCACGCTCGCGCCGAACACGCCCCGCCGCTTCTACCGCGGCGGCGAGCGCGTCCTGGCCTTCCGTGGCCTCGCCGTCCCCGACGGGTTCGACGGCCACCGGCCCGAGGACTGGGTGGGCTCCACCGCCCGCCTCTTCGCCGAGGGCGGTGGGGGAGTGACCACCCTCGACGACGGTGTCGAGCTCCCCGACGCACTCGCCTCCGACCCCGAGGGGTGGTTCGGCGCCGACCACGTCGCCCGCTTCGGTGGTGACCCCAACCTGCTCACCAAGCTGCTCGACAGCGGTGAGCGCCTGCCGGTGCACTCGCACCCGAGCCGCGAGTTCGCTGCCGCCCACCTCGACTGCGACCACGGCAAGACCGAGGCCTGGATCGTCCTCGTCGCCGACCCCGGCGCCACCGTGTGGGTCGGGTTCCGTGACGAGCTGTCCGACGACGACCTCGCCGGACTGGTCGACGCGCAGGACGAGCAGCTCCTCGCAGCCCTCAACCCGATCCACGTCTCCGCCGGTGACGCCGTGCTCGTCCCTGCCGGCCAGCCGCACGCCATCGGCGAGGGCGTCCTCATCCTCGAGCTCCAGGAGCCCACCGACTTCTCGGTCATGCTCGAGCACGCGCGCTTCGGCCTCGAGCTCGACCACGCCTTCCTCGGCCTCGACCGCCCGCTCGCGCTGCGCAGCGTCGACCACGGGCCCGTCGACGCGGCGCGCCTCGCGTCGCTGCGCAGCCGCTGGAGCGACGTCGAGGGCTCGGGCCCGGCCCTGCCCGACGAGGCGAGCGCCTACTTCCGCGCCGAGGTCGTGCGGCCGGTGACGGGCGACGTGACGGTCGACGCGGCATACGCGGCCGTGGTCGTGGTCCGCGGGGCCGGCACGCTCACGACGCGGCACGGCGCGCGCGAGGTGCGCGAGGGCGACGTCCTGCTCGTGCCGCACGGTGCGGGGGAGGTCACCGTGGGCGGTGACGTCACCCTGATCCGCTGTATGCCGCCCGCCCCCTGACCGGGGTCAGCCCTCCGCGACGACGGCGAGGGTCTCGCCGGCGTAGGTGACCGTGTCGCCGGGCCGGACCTGACGGCCCCGGCGGGTGTCGATCTCACCGTTGACCTCGACCTCGCCCGCCTCGATGACCGCACGCGCGTCGGCGCCGTCCTCGACGACCGAGGCGAACTTGAGGAGCTGGCCGAGCCGGATGCTCTCGCCGGCGATGGGGATCTCGATGGGGGTCACGCTGCCAAGGATAGGTCGAGCGCGTGGCCTAGGCTCCGAGCCATGCGCATGCTGGGAGTCCTCGGCGGGATGAGCTGGACGAGCACCGAGAGCTACTACCGCATGCTCAACCGCTGCGTGGCCGAGCGGCTCGGCGGGCTGCACTCGGCCCGGCTCCTTCTCCACAGCGTCGACTTCGCCCCGGTGGCCCAGGCCCAGCACGACGGCGACTGGGACGCCACCGTCGCCGTCCTCGCCGACGCAGCGCGGGGGCTCGAGCGCGGCGGTGCCGAGGCGCTGCTGCTCGCCACGAACACGATGCACAAGGTGGCCGACGAGCTCGAGCAGGCGTGCGGCCTCCCGCTGCTCCACATCGCCGACGCCACGGCCGACGCGGTCCTCGCCGACGGCATCGAGCGGGTCGGTCTGCTGGCGACGGCGTTCACGATGGAGCAGGACTTCTACACCGGCCGGCTGGCCGGACGTGGCATCGACGTCCTCGTCCCCGACGCGGGTCAGCGTGCGGAGGTCCACCGGGTGATCTACGACGAGCTGTGCCTCGACGTCGTGCGTGACGAGTCGCGCGACGCCTACCGCGAGGTCATCGCCTCGCTCGTGCAACGGGGGGTGCAGGCGGTCATCCTCGGGTGCACCGAGGTCTCACTGCTCGTCTCGCAGGCGGACAGCAGCGTCCCCCTCTACGACACCACCCGCATCCATGCGGATGCGGGTGTGTCGTTCATGCTCGGGTGACCGGGACATCACACCCTGATCCGTCCCAGCCACCCGGCACGTTGTGCCGGCTGGCTGGGAATGTCCCTGGTCACTCCCAGCCAGCCGGCGGTTCGATCACTCGCGGCGAGGGCAGTCAGCTCGCGAGCTCACGTCTGTTGATGACTCGGACGCGCTCGTCCTCCGTCATCCCGCCCCACACCCCGTAGGGCTCGCGGGACGCAAGGGCGTGCTCACGGCAACGGCGGAGCACCGGGCAGGAGTCGCACACGGCCTTGGCGCGGTCGTCGCGGCTGCGGCGCTGGTTGCCGCGCTCGCCCTCGGGGTGGAAGAAGACCTCGGGGCTCACCTGACGGCAGTGTCCCTCGAACTGCCACTCCCAGACGTCGAGCGTCGGCTTGGGCAGTCGTGCGATGTCGGTCATGTCCCCTCCTGTCCGCTGCTGGCCGAGTCCTCGGCAAGCTCTCTCGTCGGCTCATCCCTCGTGGGCAGTGTCAGGCTAGGAACCGCATGGCAAGATCTGGGTCAGTGCGGGGTAAGAACTTGGCAAAGTCCTGCGGCGCGACCGGGAACCGCAGGTCAGCGGGGTGGGGGACCGGCGGTTGGGCGCCGGTTCGGTGCCTCGTGGCCGCTGCTCTAGAATCGGCAGATGAGCCTTGGTGTCGACCGCCCCACCCACCTCGAGGCCGAAGCCGCCGCTCCGGCGCCGCTGACCACCCCGCCTCCGGCCCCCGGCCCGGCCGCTGCCGAGCTGGGCGCGTCCGGCCTCCCCGCGCCGTTCGCGGAGCTCGGCCTCACCTATGACGACGTGCTCCTCCAGCCGGGTGAGACCGACGTCATCCCCAGCGAGGTCGACACGACGTCGCGACTCACCCGCGAGATCAGCCTGCGCGTGCCTCTCGTCTCGGCCGCGATGGACACCGTGACCGAGGCCCGGATGGCGATCGCCATGGCCCGTCAGGGTGGGCTCGGCATCCTGCACCGCAACCTCTCGATCGAGGACCAGGCCTACCAGGTCGACCTCGTCAAGCGCACCCAGACGGGCCGCATCTCGAACCCCGTGACGATCGGTCCGGACGCGACCCTCGAGGAGCTCGACGAGGAGTGCGGCCGCTACCGCGTTTCCGGCCTCCCGGTCGTCGACCCCGGCATGCACCTCCTCGGCATCGTCACCAACCGCGACCTGCGCTTCACGCCGGTCGCCGAGTGGGGCACGACCCTCGTGCGTGACGTCATGACCCACTCGCCGCTCATCACCGGTCGTGAGGACATCAGCCACGACGAGGCCACGAGCCTGCTGCGCCAGCACAAGCGCGAGCGCCTGCCGCTCGTCGACGGCGAGGGCCGCCTCACCGGGCTCATCACCGTCAAGGACTTCGTCAAGTCCGAGCAGTTCCCCCACGCGAGCAAGGACGGCTCCGGCCGGCTGCTCGTCGGTGCTGCCGTCGGCTACTTCGGCGAGGCCTGGCAGCGCGCCACGACCCTCATCGAGGCCGGTGTCGACGTGCTCGTCGTCGACACGGCCCACGGCCACGCCCGCCTCCTGCTCGAGATGATCGAGCGGCTCAAGAAGGACCCGGCCACCCGCCACGTCCAGATCATCGGCGGCAACATCGCCACCCGCAGCGGCGCCCAGGCGCTCATCGACGCCGGCGTCGACGGCGTCAAGGTCGGGGTCGGCCCCGGCTCGATCTGCACGACCCGCGTCGTCGCCGGTGTCGGCGTCCCGCAGGTCACCGCGATCCACAACGCCGCGCAGGCCTGTGGCCCGGCTGGCATCCCGCTCATCGGCGACGGTGGCCTGCAGTACTCCGGCGACATCGCCAAGGCGCTCGTCGCCGGTGCCGACTCGGTGATGATCGGCTCGCTGTTCGCGGGCTGCGAGGAGTCGCCCGGTGAGCTCGTCTTCATCAACGGCAAGCAGTTCAAGGCCTACCGCGGCATGGGCTCGCTCGGCGCCATGAGCTCGCGCGGCAAGAAGTCGTACTCCAAGGACCGCTACTTCCAGGCCGACGTCACGAGCGACGACCAGATCGTGCCCGAGGGCATCGAGGGCCAGGTCGCCTACCGCGGCCCGGTCGGTGCCGTCGCGCACCAGCTCATCGGCGGTCTGCACCAGTCGATGTTCTACGTGGGCGCCCGCACCGTCCCGGACCTCAAGGCCAAGGGCCGCTTCGTCCGGATCACGACCGCGGGTCTCAAGGAGAGCCACCCCCACGACATCTCCGGCATCGTCGAGGCGCCGAACTACTCCTCGCGCTGAGGTCCGTGCGTCACACTGGGTGCACCAGCGGACGCAGGAGGGCGCAGATGGCCGACACCGGGACCCCCAGGGACCTCGAGCAGCGAGTCCACGTCGACCTGCCGCGCATCACGGTGGACGAGATGACGACCTCGCAGGACGTCACGCCGCCGCCGGACCCCACCGGTGGCCACGACGTCGACACCGAGTTCATGATCCGGCACTTCGGCTGAGTCTCAGCCGAGCGTGAGGCGGTCGCGCCACGACGACAGGGCGACTCCGCCGTCGGCCGTGCGGTCGACCGAGGTCGCGGCGAGCATCGCGTGACCGATGGCGCGCGTGACGCAGTCCGCGGCGGCCTGCTGGACCCGGACGAGGTCGAGCTCGGTCGGCGCTGCGACGTCACCCGTCGCGAGGGTGAAGATCGCGTCTCCGTCGTATGCCGTGTGCACCGGTGACAGCGCTCGGGCCAGCCCGTCGTGGCTCACCTCGGCGAGCTTGCGGCACTGGACCTTGGTGAGCGCCGCGTCGGTCGCGACGACGCCGATCGTCGTGGCCGTCCCTGCACGCAGGGCCTGCAACGCCGCCTCCTGCTCGTCCCAGTAGGACTGGGCCGAGGCAGGGTCGGGCGTGGGCACGTCGGCGAACTCGTCCGCGAGACCGGAGCGGACGGCATACAGGCTGCCGTCGGCAGCGCAGGGAGAGCCCATCGCGTTGACGACGACGATCGCACCCACGGTGACGCCGTCGACGACGGCGCTCGCCGTGCCGACCCCGCCGCGCAGCCCGCCGGCCCGAGCCCCCGTGCCGGCGCCCACCGACCCCTGGGCCACGGCACCGTCGCGGGCCTCGCGCCAGGCCCGGGCTCCGTCGTCGGCGGTCGGGACGTGGGCGAACGCGCCACCGCGACCGAGGTCGAAGACGACCGCCGCGGGCACGATCGGGACGACCTCGCCCGGCTCGCCGACCGGCCAGCCGAGCCCGGCGGCATACGCCGCCTGCATGACGCCGTCGGCCGTCGCGAGACCGAAGGCACTGCCACCGGACAGGACCACCGCGTCGACCCGGTCGACCGAGCAGGTGGGGGAGAGCAGGTCGGTCTCGCGGGTGCCGGGCGCCCCGCCGCGCACGTCCACACCGCCGACCGTGCCCTCGGGTGGGACGACGACCGTGGTGCCGGTGAGCCAGCCCGGCTCGTCGCGGGTCACGTGGCCGACGCGGACTCCCGCCACGTCAGTGATGGCGTCGAACGGTCCGGGGCGTGGTGCCTGCATGCCCCCAGCATGCCGAAGGCCGGCCCACCGCGAACGGTGGACCGGCCTTCAGGACGGGTGCGAGGGCGTCAGTGCAGGATGACCGGAGGGGCGACGTCGGCCGCGTCCGCGTCGTCGAGCAGGTGGCTCTCCTCGTGCTTGCGCGGCAGGAAGGCCGCCGTGACCAGCGTGAACGAGACCATGATCGCGGCGACGAGGAAGGTGCTGCCGAAGACCTCGCCCATGGCGTTGTGGACCGCGTCCTGCAGCGCCGCCTGGCCCGCGGCCGCGTCGTTGCCGAAGCGGCCGAGGATCTCGCCCACGAGCGGGAACTCGCGCAGCAGCGACGCGGTGTTGGCCGGGTCGGCCTTGGAGGCCTCGGCGAAGGCGCCGGCCTGCGACACGAGCGGGTCCTTGGTGAGGCCGTTGGTGAGGACGACCGAGATGATCGCGACACCGATCGAGCTCGCGACCTGCTGGCTGATGTTGAGCAGCGTCGAGCCGCGCGCCACCTGGTGCGACGTCAGGGTCTTGATGGCCGACGTCATGAGCGGCATCATCGTCGCGCCCATGCCGAGACCCATGACGAAGAGCACGGGGATGAGGTAGCCCCAGTAGGACGTGGTGCCGTCGACCCGGGTGAGCGCGAACATGCCGGCGGTGATCGTCGCGAGACCGAAGGGCACGATGCGGCCGACCGGGAACTTGTCGGCGAGGGCGCCGGCGATCGGCATGGTGAGCATGGCGCCGATGCCCTGCGGGGCGACGAGGAGACCGGCGTCGAGGGCACCCTCGCCGCGCACCTGCTGGAGGTAGGTCGGGACGAGGAGCAGACCACCGAAGAACGCACCGGCGAAGATGAACATCGTGACGATGGACCACGTGAGGTTCTTGTTCTTGAACAGGCGCAGGTCGAGCAGCGGGTGCTCGGGCTTGAAGCTGTAGAAGACGAACGCGATGATCAGCGCGAGCCCCACGCCGGCGAAGCCGAGCACCTTGGCCGAGAAGAACGTGCCCTCCTCGGGGATCGAGGAGATGCCGTAGAGGAAGGCCGCGAGGCCCGGGCTCATCATGAGCATGCCGACGAAGTCGAAGGACTCGGTGGGCTCGGGGGCGTCCTTGGCCAGGGCCCACCACGCGTAGACGAGGGCGCCGACGCCGAGCGGCAGGTTGATGAGGAAGATCCAGTGCCAGGACACCTTGTCGATGAGCCAGCCGCCGAGGATGGGGCCACCGATCGGGCCGAGCAGCATCGGGATGCCGAGGATGGCCATGAGGCGACCCATGCGGGCCGGGCCCGCGGCGCGCGTCATGATCGTCATGCCGAGCGGCATGAGGAGGCCACCACCGAGGCCCTGGATGACGCGGAAGAGGATGAGCATGTTGATGCTCGTCGCCGCGGCGCAGAGGACGGACCCGAGGGTGAAGAGGAGCAGGGCCAGCATGTAGAGGCGCTTGGTGCCGAACCGGTCGGCGGCCCAGCCCGTGAGCGGGATGACCGTGGCGAGCGCGAGGGTGTAGGCCGTGACAGTCCAGGCGACCGTGGAGTAGGGCAGCGGGTTGTCGACCCCGGTGAACGTCACCTGGAGATCCGGCAGCGCGACGTTGACCACGGTGATGTCGAGGATCGACATGATGGCGCCGAGGACGACGACACCTGCGACCTTGAGGACGGCACCGTCGATCTTGTCGGGGTACTCGATGGGGGCAGAGCTGGACACGGGCGAGGACTCCTCAGAGCAATGGGTGTGGGTGGTCGGCTCCATTGCCGGCGCGCGGGAACACCCGCACCGAGCATTGTGCTCCGCTCCCAACCCCCGGCGCCAGTCCGTTGTTCCCCGGGCGCCCCGTTAGTCTTCCGGGGTGAACGAGATCGAGATCGGACGTGGCAAGCGGGCCAGGCGCGCGTACTCCTTCGACGACATCGCCGTGGTGCCGTCGCGCCGAACGCGCGACCCCGAAGAGGTGTCCGTGGGGTGGCAGATCGACGCCTACCACTTCGACCTCCCGGTGATCGGTGCGCCGATGGACTCGGTGATGTCGCCCGAGACGGCGGTCG
This sequence comes from Knoellia locipacati, assembly GCF_007992835.1. GTDB lineage: Bacteria > Actinomycetota > Actinomycetes > Actinomycetales > Dermatophilaceae > Knoellia > Knoellia locipacati. The sequence continues at coordinate 252,029 of NZ_BKBA01000003.1, read as the reverse complement.
CCTTCGGCAAGCACGGCGGGCTGCCCGTCCTCGACCTCGAGGGCCTGTGGACCCGCTACGAGGACCCGGCGCCGCTGCTCGCCGAGATCGCGACGCTCGAGCCGGCGCTCGCGACCGCGCGGATGCAGGAGATCTACCAGGCCGAGATCGTCCCCGAGCTCATCGTCGAGCGGCTGCGCGCCATCCGTGAGGCCGGGGTCACGGTCGCCGGTGCCCTCACGCCGCAGCGCACCCAGCAGCTCTGGAAGACCGTCGTCGACGCGGGCGTCGACCTCTTCGTCATCCGTGGCACGACCGTCTCGGCCGAGCACGTCTCGAGCCGCGCCGAGCCCCTCAACCTCAAGCGCTTCATCTACGAGCTCGACGTGCCGGTCATCGTCGGTGGCGCCGCGTCCTACTCCGCCGCGCTGCACCTCATGCGCACCGGCGCCGCTGGCGTGCTCGTCGGCTTCGGTGGCGGGGCCGCCCACACGACCCGTCGCACGCTCGGGATCCACGCGCCGATGGCGTCGGCGATCGCCGACGTCGCCGCCGCCCGCCGCGACTACCTCGACGAGAGCGGTGGCCGCTACGTCCACGTCATCGCCGACGGCGGTGTCGGCACGAGCGGCGACATCGTCAAGGCGGTCGCCTGCGGTGCCGACGCCGTGATGCTCGGCGCCGCCCTGGCCCGCGCCACCGAGGCGCCCGGCCGTGGCTTCCACTGGGGACCCGAGGCCCACCACTCCGAGCTGCCGCGTGGCGAGCGCGTCGAGGTCGGCGCCGTGGCCTCGCTCGAGGAGGTGCTGTTCGGTCCGAGCAGGGTCGCCGACGGCACAACGAACCTCGTCGGTGCCCTGCGCCGCGCCATGGCGACCACCGGCTACACCGAGCTCAAGGACTTCCAGCGGGTCGAGGTCGTCGTCGCGCCCTACGAAGGCGGCTGACCCCTCGCCCGTCGGGCCGGTGGTGGGTCGCAGGTCTCACTCTCGCCCCTGTCCTGCGGGGCGCGCGGAGGTTACTCTGGGGTAATGGCCGACGTCATCGCAGACCCGGAGCTCGACCCCACCGCCACGTATGCCGTGGACCCGAGCCGCGCACGCAGGCTCGCCTCCCGCGTCGTCGCGAGCCCCGGGGCGGAGCAGCACGTGAGCCACACGCCGATGACCGGTGCGCCGCTTGCCTCGCTGCCCGTCTCGTCGCCGCAGGACGTCTCGGTCGCCGTGGCCACGGCCCGCACCGCCCAGCGCGCATGGGCCCGCACGAGCCTGGCCGGGCGCGCCGCCGTCCTCCTGCGGTTCCACGACCTCGTCCTCACCCGCCAGATGGAGCTGCTCGACCTCATCCAGCTCGAGAGCGGCAAGACCCGCCACGACGCCTTCGCCGAGATCGCCGACACCGCCAACACCGCGCGGCACTACGCCCGCCGTGCGCCGTCCTACCTCAGGGACGAGCACCCCATGGGGGTCTTCCCGATCGTCACCCAGACGGTCGTGAGCCACCTGCCCAAGGGTGTCGTCGGCATCGTCTCGCCGTGGAACTTCCCGCTCATCCTCGCGATCACCGACGCGCTGCCGGCCCTCATGGCGGGCAACGCCGTCGTGCTGCGCCCCGACCAGCAGACCTCGCTCACGGCGCTCGCGGCCCACGAGCTGCTCATCGATGCCGGGCTGCCCGAGGGTGTGCTCCAGGTCGTGCTCGGACCGGGGTCCACCACCGGACAGGCGGTCGTCGACCAGGCCGACTACGTCTGCTACACCGGCTCCACGCCCACCGGCCGCACCGTCGGCGTCGCCGCCGCGCAGCGGCTCGTCGGCTTCAGCCTCGAGCTCGGCGGCAAGAACTCGATGTACGTCGCCGCCGACGCGGACGTCCCCAAGGCCGTGGCGGGTGCGCTGCGCGCCTGCTTCAACGGCGCCGGGCAGGTCTGCATCAGCGCCGAGCGGCTGCTCGTCCACCGTGACGTCTACGGCGAGTTCGTCACCTCGTTCGTCGAGGCGGTGGAGGCGATGCGCCTCGGCACGTCGCTCGAGTACGGCCCCGAGATGGGCTCGCTCGTCGGACAGGCCCAGCTCGACACCGTGACCCGGCACGTCGACGACGCGCGGGCCAAGGGCGCCATCGTGCTCGCCGGTGGTCGCGCGCGGCCCGACATCGGTCCGTTCGTCTACGAGCCGACGGTGCTGTCCGGCGTCACCCCCGACATGGAGTGCCGGGACGGCGAGACCTTCGGACCGGTCGTGTCGCTCTACGAGGTCGACTCCGACGACCGGGCCGTCGAGCTGGCCAACGACACCGAGTACGGCCTCAACGCCTCGGTCTGGAGCCGCGACGTCCGCCGCGCCCGCCGGATCGCCTCGCGGATCCGCACGGGGACGGTCAACATCAACGACGGCTTCATCCCCGCCTGGGCGAGCACCGGCGCGCCGATGGGTGGCATGAAGGCCTCGGGCATCGGCCGCCGCCACGGACGCGAGGGCATCCTCAAGTACACCGAGAGCCAGAACGTCACGGCGCAGCACGTCATCGCGCCCCTCGCCACGCTGCCCGGTGTCTCGCAGGAGACCTACACCAAGGGGCTCACCCTCGCCCTGCGGGCCATGAAGGGGCTGGGGCTGCGGTGAGCGGTGGTGACTCGGCCGTGGATGTGAACGACGACGTGAACGTCGACGTGGACGTCGTCGTCATCGGGACCGGCTTCGGCGGGTCGGTGGCCGCGCTGCGCCTGGCCGAGAAGGGCTACTCGGTGCACATGCTCGAGGCCGGCCGGCGCTTCGAGGACGAGGACCACGCCGCGACCTCGTGGGACCTGCGCAACTACCTCTGGGCGCCGCAGCTCGGCTGCTACGGCATCCAGCGGGTGCACCGGCTGCCCGACGTCATGATCCTCGCCGGTGCGGGAGTGGGGGGCGGCTCGCTCAACTACGCCAACACGCTCTACGTCCCGCCGGAGGCGTTCTTCCGCGACCAGCAGTGGGGCCACATCACCGACTGGTCGAGCGAGCTGGAGCCGCACTACGCGACGGCGTCGGCGATGCTCGGTGTCGTCGAGAACCCGTGCGAGGGCCCGGTCGAGCAGATCTGGCGCGACGCCGCCACCGAGATGGGCGTGCCCGAGACCTTCCGCAAGACCCCCGTCGGCGTCTTCTTCGGACAGCCCGGCGTCGAGGTCGAGGACCCCTACTTCGGCGGGGCCGGGCCGCGCCGCACCGGGTGCGTCGAGTGCGGCAACTGCATGGTCGGCTGCCGTCACGGCGCCAAGAACACGCTGCGCAAGAACTACCTCCACCTCGCCGAGGCCCTCGGTGTCGTCATCGAGCCGATGCGCACCGTGACCCGGCTGGGAGTCGTGCCGGGCAGTGAAGGAGCGGACCCGGCATACGGGACCGGCGGAGCCGTCCACCGTGTCCTGCACGAGCGGACCGGACCCGTCCACGGCCGCGACCCACGCGTCATCACGGCACGCCACGTCGTCGTCGCCGCCGGGACCTGGGGCACCCAGACGCTGCTGCACGCGATGCGTGACGAGGGCGAGCTGCCGCGCATCTCCGACCGGCTCGGTCACCTCACCCGCACCAACAGCGAGGCGCTGCTCGGCGCGATGACCCAGCACCCGCACCCCGAGGCGGGCCTCGCCGAGGGCGTCGCCATCACGGCGTCGTTCCACCCCACCGAGGACACGCACGTCGAGAACGTCCGCTACGGCCCCGGCTCCAACGCGATGGGGCTGCTCACGACGCTCATGGTCCCCGGTGACACGCGGTGGCCGCGACCGGTCCAGTTCCTCATCGAGCTCGCGAAGCAGCCCCAGGCGTTGCTCAGGCAGTTCCCGATGACGACGCGGTGGAGCGAGCGCACCGTCATCGGGCTCGTCATGCAGACGCACGACAACTCGCTGCGGGTGTCGGGTCGCCGTGGCCTCTTCGGGCGGCGCCGGCTCACCTCGCAGCAGGGGCACGGGCTGCCCAACCCGAGCTTCATCAAGGAGGGGCACGACTCGATGCACGCCGTCGCGCGCCGGCTCCAGGAGGTGACCGGCGACTACACCGTGGCCGGTGGCACCTGGGGCGAGGTGTTCGACGTGCCGCTCACCGCGCACTTCCTCGGTGGCGTGGCGATCGGCGAGAGCCCGACGAGCGGTGTCATCGACCCCTACCACCGCCTCTGGGGCCACCCGGGCATCTCCGTGGTCGACGGGTCCGCGGTCTCGGCGAACCTCGGGGTCAACCCGTCGCTGACGATCACCGCGCAGGCGGAGCGCGCGATGTCGTTGTGGCCCAACAAGGGCGACGTCGACGAGCGTCCCGTGCAGGGCGAGGACTACCGCCGCCTCGACCCCGTGCCGGCGGCACACCCGGCCGTGCCCGAGGTGCGTCGGGTCGATCTCGGTATGCCGGCGCTGCAGACGGTCTGAGCGCTGCGGTCCCGCAGACTGTGACGGTGCGACTCTCCGGCAGACATGTCCTCCTCACCGGCGCGACCGGCTCCCTCGGTCGGCCCCTGGCCCGTGAGCTGGCCCGCCGCGGAGCCCGGGTCACCGTGGTCGCCCGGGGGCTCGGGCCACTGCTCGAGCTCGCCGACGAGGTGAGGGGGCATGCCGTCCCGGCGGACCTCACCGACCTCGCGTCGCTCCCCGACGTCGTGGCCTCCGCCGTGGCGGAGCACGGCCCCGTGGACGTCCTCGTGCACAACGCCGGGGTCGAGGCAGTCGGGCCCTTCGCGCACGCCGGCCCGGGCGACGTCAAGCGGACGGTCGCCCTCAACATCGCCGCTCCGCTCGAGCTGACGCGGCTGGTCCTGCCCGCCATGATCGCCCGCGACAGCGGGTCCGTCGTGGCGATGTCGTCCCTGTCCGCGGTCGCCACCTTCCCCGGGCTGTCGCTCTACGGCGCCACGAAGGCCGCCCTGTCGGCGTCGATGGCCGGGCTGCGGCTCGAGCTGCGCGGCACGCGAGTGCGGACGCTCACCGTCGAGATCGGCCCGGTGGCCTCGTCGATGATGGACCGGATCGTCGAGGACCCGACGTCGGCAGCGGCCTTCGCAAGGGCCCGCCGCACCCGGCTCCTGCGTGACCTCGAGCCTGCCGACGTGGCCCGGTCCGTCGTCGCGGCGATCGAGGCGGGACGCCCGCGTCTCACCCTGCCGCGGCGGGCGGCACCGCTGGCCGGGCTGTCGCACGCACCACGGGCCGTCGTGCGCGCGGCCCTCACCGGGGTCGCGCACGTCACCCACGCCGCGCCCGCCGTCTCCGTGGCGCCGGCCGCCTCTGTGGCGCCGGCCGCCTCTATGGCGCCGGCCGCCTCCGTCGCCCGGCCCGCGGCCGACGGGACGACGGGATGAGCCCGCGCAGCGTGCGCCGCAAGATCGCCGTCGCGACCTGGCGCGCGCCCTCGGAGGGCCGGATCTCGGCGCGGGTCGAGGTCGACGTGTCGGCCGTGCTCGACCACGTCGACCGGCTGCGGTCCGAGCACGGCGTCCGGGTGACCCTGACCCACGTCGTCGGCGCCGCCCTCGGACGGGCCATGCGCGAGGTGCCCGAGGCCAGGGCGCGGGTGGTGTTCGGGCGGATCGTCCCGATCGAGGACTGCACCGTCGCCTTCGCGGTCGACATCGACGACGGCGCGGACCTGGCACCCGTGCGCGTCCACGGCGTCGACCGGCTCACCACCGTGGAGGTCGCTCGGGCGGTGGAGGCGGGTGCGCGTGACCTTCGTGCCGGTGAGGACCGATCGTTCCGTCGGTCGAGCTCGATCCTGCGCGCGCTCCCGGTCGCGGCCATGCGCCCGGCCGTGGGGCTGGCGAGCGTGGTCACCGGCGGCCTGGGCCGTGGCTTCGTCGGGCAGCCGGGACGGCCCCTCGGGACCGCCTTCGTCTCCAACGTCGGAAGTCTCGGGCTCGACGAGGCACACCTCGCCGCGGTGCCCTTCGCGCGCGTGCCGGTCTATCTCGCGGTCGGCGCGGTGCGGGACCGCCCCGTGGTCGTCGACGGCGAGGTCGTCGTCCGCCCCACCGTCGTCCTCGTGGCCACCGCCGACCACCGGATCGTCGACGGCGTCCACGCCGGGATGCTGCAGCGTGCGCTGCTGCGTCACCTGTCGGACCCGGCCGGCATGGACGTGCCCGCGCGTCCCTGAGGTTTGCCTGCCCTCCCAGAGCGTGGGACCCGGTCCCTCAGTCCGCCCACGCAGAGCATGGGACCCGGTCCCTCAGTCCTCGTCTCGCCAGGCGCGCCACAGCGCGGCGTACGCGCCGTCCCGCGCGATGAGCTCGTCGTGCGTGCCGAGCTCGGTGATCCGACCGTCCTCGACGACACAGACCCGGTCGGCGTCGTATGCCGTGTGCAGCCGGTGCGCGATCGCGACGACGGTGCGGCCCTGCGTCACCGCCGCGAGCGAGCGCTCGAGGTGGCGCGCGGCGCGAGGGTCGAGCAGCGAGGTCGCCTCGTCGAGGACGAGGGTGTGCGGGTCGGCCAGGACGAGACGGGCGAGGGCGAGCTGCTGCGCCTGGGCCTCGGTGAGGACGTGCCCACCCGAGCCCACGGTGGTGTCGAGACCGTCGGGCAGCGCCCGGACCCATCCGGCCGCGTCGACCGCGTCGAGCGCGGCATACACGTCGTCGTCGGAGGCGGACGGGCGCGGGAGGCGGAGGTTCTCGCCGACGGTGCCGACGAAGACGTGGTGCTCCTGGGTCACGAGCGCGACCTCCCCGCGCAGCGTGGGCAGGGTGAGGTCGACGAGCGGGACGCCACCGACGGTGACGCGGCCCGTGCGAGGGCCGTCGATGCCGGCCATGAGGCGCCCGAGCGTTGACTTGCCGGCGCCGGACGGCCCGACGATCGCGAGCCGCTCACCGGGTCGCAGGGTCAGCGAGACACCGTGCAGGACGTCGCGCCCCTCGCGGTAGGAGTAGCGGACGTCCTCGACCTCGATCGTCTCGCCGAGCGGCTGCTCACCGGTGGCGACGCGGTCGGGTGGCACCTCGCCGACACCGAGGACACGCGACAGGGAGGTCGCAGCGAACTGGATCTCGTCGAGCCAGCTGATGAGGTCGCCCAGAGGGTCGAGCATCTGCTGGATGTAGAGCGTCACCGCGGTGGCGGCGCCGATCGAGACGTGGCCGTTCCAGGCGAGCCAGCCGCCCCAGAGGACGGACACGGCGATGGGCAGGAAGAAGCCGATCTCCAGCCACGGGAACCAGCGCAACCGCAGGCCGACGCCGACCCGCTCGGCACGCCCGGCCTCGTCGAGCGCCTCGTCGAACCGGGCGCCGCGCTCGGCGGACAGTCCGAGGTTGTCCATCGTGCGCAGACCGTCGATGGTCTCGGCGCCGACGGAGTTGAGCCGGGCATAGCTCGCGTGCTCCCAGAGATAGACCTGTCCGGCGCGCTTGAGGTACCAGCGGCTCGAGGGCACGTGGACGAGCAGGGGAGTGAGCAGCGCCAGCGCGGCCAGCGGTGAGGTGAGGACCGCGGCGACGACGGTCGCGGTCACGGTCATGACGGACACGACGATCGCGGGGATGCCGAAGCGGATGACGTGGGTCATCGCGTCGATGTCGTTGGTCGTGCGCGCCACGAGGTCGCCGGTGCCGGCGCGCTCGAGTGTCGACAGCGGGAGCCGCACGGCGTCGCGCACGAAGTCCTCACGCAGCCGCGCGAAGACGTGCTCGGACAGGATGAACGCCGCCCTGCGGGCGAACCACGTGAGGACGGTCTGGGTGAGGATCGCGGCGACGAGGAGGGCGATGAGGACGTCGATCCGGCGCAGGCTCGCGGCCTGCGCACCCGACCGTGTGACCTCCTCGACGACCTGCCCGACGACCCACGGCCCGACGAGGCCGACGAGCGCGGCGAGGCCGTGCAGCGCGAGCACGACGAGCAGCGGCCGGCGGTGGTCGCGCAGGAGGACCCGCGTGTGCGCGACGACGGTCTGGCGGCTCGCGATGGGCAGCGAGCGCTTCGCGTGGTCGGTGTCGCCGATCTGGGTGAGGATCGGTGTCATCGGTCAGTCCTCCTCTCCGCGCAGCACGACGCGTCGGTATGCCGGGTGGTTGCGCACGAGGTCGCGGTGCGTCCCCTCGGTGGTCACGGTGCCGTCCTCGACGAGGAGGACGCGGTCGGCCCGGTCGAGCACGAGCGGGCTCGCCGTGACGATGACGGTCGTGGATCCGTTGCGGTGCTTGGGGATCCGCTCGGCGATGCGGGCCTCGGTGTGCGCGTCGACCGCGCTCGTGGGCTCGACGAGGACGAGGACCTCGGGGTCGCGCAGGAGCGCGCGGGCGAGGGCGAGCCGTTGGCGCTGCCCGCCCGAGAGCGAGCGGCCGCGCTCCTCGAGCTCACCGTCGAGGCCGCCGTCGATCGACTCGATCGCATCCATCGCGTCGGCGGTGTGGAGGGCGGCCAGCAGCGCGTCGTCGTCGGGGGACCCCTGGGGGTCGGTCGTCTCGGCGCCGAGCTCGCGGCGGACGGGCCCGCTGAACAGGTGCGGGTCCGACTGCGACACGACGATGGTGCGGCGCACGAGCTCGATCGGCAGGTCGTCGATCGCGACACCGCCCAGGGTGACGCCGTGGCGCCCCGCGACGGTGCGACCCAGGCGGGCGGCGATGGCCGCGGAGTCCTCGGGGTTCGCCGACACGATCGCGGTGAGCTCGCCGGGCAGCACGCGCACGCCCGACGCCGGGTCCACGAGCTCGCTTCTTGCCGGAACGTCCGACTTATTGCCCCATTGGGACCGGTCCGCGGGAGGCGAACCTGGGTCGGAAGCGTCCCAATGGGGCAATAAGTCGGCCCCTTGGCCCGTCGGGTGGTCGGGCTCGGCGACGAGGATCGCGACGAGGCGGCGCGCCATGACCCGTGAGGTGATGAGCTTGTTGACGAACTCGGTCGCCGTGCGCAGCGGCATCGTGAGGAACGCCGTGTAGCCGTAGAACGCGACGAGCTGCCCCGGCGTGATGTCACCGGCGACCGCGAGGTGGGCGCCGAGCCCGGTGACGACGACGACGAACACCCCGGGCAGCAGCACCTGCGAGGCGTCGAGCAGCGCCTGGACCCCCGACAGCCGCACACCGGCGGCACGGACGCGACCGGACTGACCGGCATACCGGCTCAGGAAGGTCTCCTCACCACCGACGCCACGGAGCACGCGAAGGCCCGACACGGTGTCGGCCCCGAGCGCGGTGAGGGCGCCGGACTCGGTCCGCTGCGCCTCCTGGCGCTTCTGGAGCGGGCGCATGACGAACGCGAGCGAGGCGAGCAGCAGCGGTCCGCCGACGAGCATGACGAGCCCGAGCAGCACCGAGCCCTTGAGCAGGATGACCGAGACGACGACGAAGCTCGCGATCGCCCCGGTGAACCGCGCCGACACGTCGAAGACCTGGCCGACCTTCCAGAAGTCGTTGGCGAAGGCGGTGAGCACCTCGCCGGCCGGCTTGTCGCGGGTCAGGGCCGGGCCGGCGCGACGGACCGCGCGCTCGGTGACGATCGCCGATCGGAACGCCGCGAAGAGCCAGTTGCGCACCGCGAACCAGTGCCGCAGGTTGGTCGTGGCGGCGCTGACGAGACCCATGCCCATGATGACGCCGGACCAGAGCAACAGCGCCCGACCGTCGCGCGCGACGAGCCCGTCGTCGATGGCCTTGCCGATGGCGGCGGGCACGAGGGCGATCGACAACATCCACGGGATGCCGAACGCGGCACCGCCGACGACGGTGCGCCACTGCCGCCGCACCAGCCAGAGCAGGAGGCGGTCGGCGTCGGTCGGGGGAGTGGCATCGGCCTCGAGGGCATAGGGCCAGGGTTTCGTCGGCATCTCGTCCCCAAAGGTAGGAGTCGGCACCGACGTCGAGCCACCGAGTTTCCCCTCAGGTCACCGGTTTAGGCTCGGCTGCGTGCTCCGGACCGCGCTCAAGCCCCGCAACCTCGCGCTGCTCGCGGTCGCCGTGCTCGTCGTCATCGCCTTCGTCCAGCTCGGGCGGTGGCAGCTCGGGGTCGCCGAGGACGAGGCCCTGCGTGAGTCGCTGGACAGGGCGCGGTCGCAGCAACCGGTGCCGGTCCAGACCGTCCTGCGACCCCACTCCGACTTCCCCGGGGAGCTCGGCACGCGCCCGGTGACAGCGACGGGCGAGTTCGGGACCGACCAGGTCGTCGTCGCGAACCGCCGCCTCGACGGACGCACCGGCTTCTGGGTCGTGGCGCCGCTGCGGGTCGCGTCCAGCGGGGCGACCCTGCCGGTGCTGCGCGGCTTCGTCACCTCGCCCTCGGACCTGCCGCCGGTCCCGACCGGAACCGTCACCGTCACGGGTGGGCTGGCTCCACCCGAGTCCCCGTATGCCGGTGACGCACCTCCGCAGGGTCAGCTCGCCTCGGTCGACACCTCGGTCCTCGTCGGACGCTGGCCCGGCGACCTCTACAACGCCTTCGTCTTCCAGCAGGAGGAGGAGCCCGCCGCCGCACCCGCGTCGCTCGGGTCGATGCAGCGGGTCCCCACCCCGTCGGGGGAGACGGGGTTCAAGTGGCGCAACGCGGCATACGCACTGCAGTGGTGGGCCTTCGCGGCGTTCGCGCTCTACATGTGGTGGCGGATCGTGCGGGACGAGGGGCGGCAGGAGGCGGCTGGGCGGGCCGCTGCCGACCAGGTCGACGCGAGCGGTGACAATGGGAGACGTGAGTGACATGAGCGATGTGGACCAGCGCACCTCGGGCGTCATCCGGGACGAGACCGCCGCACGCAAGGCGCTGACCTTCTTCAAGGTCATGGCGTTCGTCGTCGGCATCGGGCTGCTCGTGCTCGTCGTCGAGATGGTCCTCGAGTACGGCACGTCGATGAAGGGCGCCCAGAACCCGCTGCACTGGTGGCCCCAGCCGCACGGCTTCATCTACATGGTCTACCTCGTCGCCACGGCCAACCTCGGCTTCAAGGTGGGGTGGTCGCTGCCCAGGATGGTCGGCGTCATGCTCGCCGGCTGCGTGCCGTTCCTGTCGTTCTGGGTCGAGCGCCAGGTCGCCCGCGAGGTCGAGGGCCGTTTGGGGTCGCGTTGACCAACTTGACCGACCGCAGACCCGGCTGACCGACTCTTGACCCCGCGCTGAGGGGCTGTTGGCGGACCGACGCCTAGACAGGAAGGGTGCCCCGACCACGACGGGCACGGACCAGTCAAGGAATGAGGAACCGTTCATGGCACGCCTCCGCCGATCCCTCGCCGCTGCACTCGTCACCGCCGCAGGTGCCGCTGCGCTGACCAGCGCCCCCACCGGGGCCGTCGCCGCACCCGACCACGGCGACAGCCGCGGCGTCGCGGCATACACGAAGGGCTCGCTCGACCCCAAGATCCAGGCGGCCCTCGGGAAGCAGCTCGCCGAGGCCAAGAAGGAGGTCGCCCGCGAGGACGCCTCCGGCGCGAAGCAGAGCCGGGCCGCGGCCTACGTCGTCTACTACGACGACTCGCAGGCACCGAGCTTCGACGCGCTCATCGACCAGAACGCGGCCATCTGGAACTCCCGGGTGAGCAACGTCCAGCTCGTCGAGCGCGACGGCGCGGCCGGCGCCCTCAAGTACTACGAGGGCAACGACTCGCGCGGCTCGTACTACTACGGCAGCGGCAACGGCGACGGCTACGTCTTCATGGACTACTCGCAGGCCAACACGTACGCGCCGCTGCGGATCGTCACGCACGAGACCGGGCACGCGCTCGGCCTCCCGGACCGCTACACGCAGCCGTGCAGCAAGCTCATGTCCGGTGGTGGCCCCGGCCCGTCGTGCACCAACCCGTACCCGGACTCGGTCGAGGCCTCCGAGGTCAACACCCTCTGGCGCTGATCCCGTCCACGACTCATTGCCCATTCGGGCGCCGTGCGCGGTGCGGTCAGCACCCGCCCGGCGGCCCGAATGGGCAATAAGTCGTCCTCGGGGGGCCGCCGGTAGCCTGTGCGTGTGAGCGAGACCCCCCACCTGTCCGACCGTCCGGTGCTCGTCGTCGACTTCGGCGCCCAGTACGCCCAGCTCATCGCACGGCGCGTGCGTGAGGCCCACGTCTTCAGCGAGGTCGTCCCGTCGACGATGCCGGCGAGCGAGATGCTCGCCAAGGAGCCGGCCGCGATCATCCTGTCCGGCGGGCCGAGCTCGGTCTATGCCGAGGGTGCGCCCAGCCTCGACCCCGCGCTGCTCGACGCGGGGGTGCCGGTGTTCGGCATGTGCTACGGCTTCCAGGCGATGGTCCAGGCCCTCGGTGGCACGGTCGAGCACACTGGGCTGGGGGAGTACGGCTCGACGCCGGCCCAGATCTCCGACACCGACTCGACGCTGTTCAACGGCCAGCCCTCCGACCAGTCGGTGTGGATGAGCCACGGTGACGCAGCCACGGCCGCCCCGGAGGGCATGCGGGTCACCGCGGCCACCTCCGGCGCCCCCGTCGCGGCGTTCGAGGACGACGAGCGTCGCCTCTACGGCGTGCAGTGGCACCCGGAGGTCATGCACTCGACCTTCGGCCAACGGGTCCTCGAGAACTTCCTCCTGCGCGGCGCCGGCCTGTCGGGCGACTGGACGGCGCACAACGTCGTCGAGGCGCTCGTCGAGCAGGTCAAGGAGACCGTCGGCGACAAGCGCGTGCTCTGCGCCCTCTCCGGCGGGGTCGACTCCTCCGTCGCCGCCGCGCTCGTGCAGCGCGCCGTGGGCGACCAGCTCACCTGCGTCTTCGTCGATCACGGCCTCCTGCGCTCCGGCGAGGCCGAGCAGGTCGAGAAGGAGTTCGTCGCCGCGACCGGCGTCGACCTCGTCGTCGTCGACGCCCGGGAGCAGTTCCTCGGTGCCCTCGCGGGTGTCTCGGACCCCGAGGAGAAGCGCAAGATCATCGGCCGCGAGTTCATCCGCGTCTTCGAGCAGGCGGCGCGCGACGTCGTCGGCTCGGCCGAGCGTGACGGCCACCCCGTCGAGTTCCTCGTCCAGGGCACCCTCTACCCGGACGTCGTCGAGTCCGGCGGGGGCACCGGCACCGCCAACATCAAGTCGCACCACAACGTCGGCGGGCTCCCCGACGACCTCCAGTTCACGCTCATCGAGCCGCTGCGCCTCCTCTTCAAGGACGAGGTGCGCCAGGTCGGCCTCGAGCTCGGCGTGCCCGAGGGCATCGTCTGGCGCCAGCCCTTCCCGGGCCCGGGCCTGGGCATCCGCATCGTCGGGGAGGTCACCGCCGAGCGCCTCGAGATCCTGCGCGCCGCCGACCAGATCGCCCGTCACGAGCTCTCCGCCGCCGGCCTCGACCGCGAGATCTGGCAGTGCCCCGTCGTGCTCCTCGCCGACGTCCGCTCCGTGGGCGTGCAGGGCGACGGCCGCACCTACGGCCACCCCGTCGTGCTCCGGCCCGTCTCGTCCGAGGACGCCATGACGGCCGACTGGACGCGGGTGCCCTACGAGGTGCTCGCGAAGATCTCGACCCGCATCACCAACGAGGTGCGCGAGGTCAACCGGGTCGTGCTCGACGTCACGAGCAAGCCGCCGGGCACCATCGAGTGGGAGTGAGGCGCCCGGCCCGACTCGTGGCAGGCTTGACCGGAACCCCTGAGCAGAACTGAGGTCCCCAACGCATGTGTGGCATTGCCGGTTACCACGGCCTGAGCGCCGACGAGGCGCTCCTGAGCACGATGAACGACGTCCAGCAGCACCGTGGACCCGACGGCGAGGGCATCTTCGTCGACGGCCCCTGCGGCCTCGCGCACCGGCGCCTGTCCATCATCGACGTCGCTCACGGCCAGCAGCCGATGGCCACGGCGGACGGCCGCTACTCGATCGCCTACAACGGCGAGGTCTACAACTACCTCGACCTGCGGGCCGAGCTCGAGGGCCTCGGCCGCACGTTCGAGACCGACAGCGACACCGAGGTCGTCCTCCAGTCGTTCGCGCAGTGGGGCAGCGAGGCGTTCGACCGCTTCAACGGCATGTTCGGGCTCGCCATCTGGGACCGCGACGAGCAGCGGCTCACCCTCGCGCGCGACCACTTCGGGATCAAGCCCGTCTACGTATGCCGTGTGCCGGCTCCCGCTGCTCCTCTTGCGTCTGCGGATGGGGTCGCTGGAACCACCGAATCCGCAGACGCTGGGGGTGGGGCGTCGCAGGGCGAGGTGCTGCTCTTCGCGAGCGAGATCCGCCCGATCCTCGCCAGTGGCCTCTACGAGAAGAAGCCCAACGAGCGCTCGATCTACCGCTACCTGAGGTTCCGCGCCCACGAGGACGGCACCGAGACGTTCTTCGACGGCATCGAGCGGCTCCAGCCGGGAGAGATGCTCGAGGCGGATGCGGACGGCATACGGCGGTCGATGTTCACACGCCTGCGCGAGGAGCTCGCCGAGCTGGCCCAGGAGCAGCGCCCCTACGACGAGGCGGCCGCCGCCGAGTACAAGGAGCGCTTCATCGAGGCCGTGCGCCTGCGGCTGCAGTCCGAGGTGCCGGTCGGGACCTCGCTCTCGGGCGGGCTCGACAGCTCTGCCGTGGCCGTCGTCATCAACCAGCTCATCAACGAGGGCGACGAGCGGACCGAGTCGGTCGGCGTGCAGCAGAACACCTTCAGCGCCGTCTTCCCGAACTCGATCAACGACGAGGAGAAGTACGTCGACGAGGTCCTCGACATCTGCGAGGGGCACGTCGACGGCCACAAGATCCTGCCCAAGCCCGAGGACTTCAAGGCCGACCTGCGCGACTTCGTCCGCACGCAGGAGGAGCCGCTCATCTCGAGTGGGCCGTACGCGCAGTTCCAGGTGATGCGTGAGGCGACCAAGCACGTCACCGTCCTCCTCGACGGCCAGGGCGCCGACGAGATGATGGCCGGCTACATCCCCTACTACGCGGTCTACCTCCGTCAGCTGCGCGCGCAGGGTGCCAAGGCCGCCGCCGCCGAGCTGAGCAAGTCGCTCGACGTCCTCTTCCGGCTCGGCCGCTTCCGGGTCAAGGCCAAGCTCAAGGGCCGCAAGGACGTGCCGGTGACCTCGCTGCTCAACCGCGACTTCACCTCGCGCTTCACCGACGAGCGCTTCCCCGTCGAGCAGTCCAACCTCAAGAAGCGCCTCATCGAGGACCTGTTCCACAACAGCCTCCCGAGCCTGCTGCGCTACGAGGACAAGAACACGATGCGGTTCAGCCTCGAGGGGCGCGTGCCGTTCCTCGACAAGGAGGTCGTGAAGTTCATCTTCAGCCTCACCGACGAGGCGATCATCAAGGACGGCTGGAACAAGCGCATCCTGCGTGACGCCACCCGTGGCCTGCTGCCGGAGTCGATCAACCGTCGCCGCAACAAGATCGGGTTCACGACGCCGCAGTCCGAGTGGTTCATGCGGCTCAAGAACCACTTCTACTCGATCTTCCTCAGCGAGGAGTTCGCGAACCGACCCTACTTCGACCAGACCGAGGTGCTGCACGCCTTCGAGGGCTGGATCAAGGGCAGCAACAACGCCGACACGATGATGTTCTGGCGCCTCATCAACCTCGAGCTGTGGCTCCAGGAGTACTTCGACGAGGCGCCGCAGGTCGACAAGGCCGTGGCCCAGGCCGCGCCCAAGGCCGACGTCGAGCCCAATGCGGGCAAGTCCCTCGACATCACGACGGCGCGGGGCGAGACGGTCCGTCGCTACCCGCTGCGCACCGAGCTCTTCGCCGCCGACGACGACCTCGACGCCAAGGTGCTGCCGCGCATCGACGAGTTCTTCGAGGCCCTGCCCGCCGGTGGCCCGGAGCACGGCGCTGCCACCCAGGGTCGGTGGTACCTCTTCATCTCCGAGAAGATCATCGCCATCACCCAGGGCCGGTCCTACTTCATCTGGGACATCAAGGTCGGCAAGCCGGCGCGGGTGCTGTCCAAGTACGTCACGCGCACCCCTGCCGGCATCGGTCTCGGGTCGCCCTTCACGATGCAGCTCGCCATCGAGGAGGCCGGGCTTCCCCGCGTCCTGTATGCCGCTGCCGGCGGTGCCGTGGGCAAGGTCCTGGGTCGCAAGGGGCTCTTCTACGAGCTCGTCGGCAACGACATCGCGGCCATCGACGGCCCGACCGAGTACAGCGCGTACCCGTCCAACGTCTCCGCCAAGCTCGCGCCCAAGGACCCCGACCGGGTGGCCGCACGTCTCTCGGCCGCGATCCGCGACCGGGTGCCCGCGGCATACCGGGAGACGTTCGCCGGCACGATCGTCATGGATGCCAACGACATCGGTCGCAACGTCCTCGGCAGCGACGTCCCCGGCGACACGTCGCGGTTCGAGGAGATGTTCGCCGACAACCCGCTGGGTCAGGGCAGCGAGCAGACCCCGATGGCGCTCGTCTTCCTCCAGGACTGAGCCCCACACCGCACAACTGTCAGCGGGTGCTGGCGGTGGCGACGGCGTCGTCGTCTCCGGAGGCGCCCTTGACGCGGGGGCTGAGCGACCACGCGAGCCAGCCGATGGCGCCGAGGGGCACCTCCATGAGGTGCGTGAAGATCGAGAAGAGGATGACACCGGTGGCGGCCGCGGCGGGCGGAGCGCCCCACCCGACCAGTGCGACGACCGTCGCGGTCTCGGTCACGCCGACGCCGCCCGGGGTGATGCCGACGGCGGTGAGCAGGCGGCCGATCGCGAACGCGGCGAAGAGGATCCCCAGCGGGAGAACGACGTCGAGCGAGTGCATGATGAGCACGAAGAGCAGGTAGTAGAACCCGAAGAAGCCGATCATGCCGAAGGTCATCTGGACCCATCCGGTGCGCACGACCTCGTTGATCCGCCCGCGCATGTCGTGGACGAGCGCGTCGATGCTCATGGTCCGCCGGCGACGCCGGAACAGCGGCCCGAGCACCCGGTCGAAGCCGCGGCCGATCGTCTGGGCGGCCTTCTCGCTCGAGAGGATCGCGACGAACACCACGAAGATCGCGAGACCCGAGAGCGTCGCCGCGATGGCGGCACTCGTGAGCGACGGGGGGAGCCCGTCGTTGCCGAACCAGAGCATGAGGATGGCGATGATCGGCAGGGCGATGCGCGCCAGCGTGTTCCAGACCCCGGTGACGATGGCCGAGGTCGACACGTCGCGGTTCGAGAAGCCCCACGACCGCAGGATCGTGTAGGTCGCGGCGAGCCCGACGGCGCCGCCACCGGGGAGCAGGTTGCTCACCGACGACCCGCAGATGTTGACGATGAACGCGCGCCACTGGCTCAGCCCGGGCAGCGACCCGGTGAACGTGAACGTGTAGCAGCCGAGCCCCACGAGGACGAGCCCGAGGAAGGTGCTCGCCTCCCACCACGAGACGGCCTGGAGGTGCCCGAAGACGTCGGACCACGTCGTCTTGGCGAACCGGGGGAACCCCCAGCCGAGCAGGGCGACGGCCAGGGCCAGCCCCACCACGGCCCGGAGGACCTGCTTGCTGCGCCTGCTCATGCCAACCCCTCGAAGATGTCGGTGCGTATGCCGTCCGCGCCCCCGCGCGGCAGGCTCGGGTCGCGGAACCACTCGCGACCGAAGACGAGGTCGTAGACCGGTCGCGGGATCCGCAGGAACGCGGCGAGGGTGCGGTCGCCGCTCTGTGACCCGTCGTTGGAGGCCTGCGAGGCGTGGGCGCGCATGGAGGCGCGCTTCGCGGCGATGTGCCCGCGGACGCTGACCCGGTGGGTGATGTCGGCGCGGGCGGTGAAGGCCCGCTCGAAGCTCGTCGGGTCGAACTCCTCCGGGAACGGGTAGACCCTCGCGGCGAGCCGCACGGCCCGGGCGATGGTGTCGCGCGGGACGGTGGCCTCGAGGACGCGCGGCGTCCCGGCGATCTCGGCGGCGCGAGCCCCCACCTCGTGCACGCGGACGTGGTCGCGGTGGCCGTATCCACCGTGGGCGTCGTAGGTGAGGAGGACGTCGGCCCCCTCGTCGGTGAGCACCTCGGCCAGCCGCGCGGCGGCCTCCTCGACGGGGGCACGGCAGAACCGCACCTGGCCGGGAGGGTCCTGCGGGAGCGGGCCGTCGTGGCCCGAGTCGGCGTAGCCCAGCCACTCCACGCGCGCGACCCCGAGGACGTCGGCCGACCGCTGGGCCTCGGCGAGCCGGACGGCGGAGAGGTCGCCGTCGGCGCGGAAGTCGTCGGACGCGAGCCCCAGGGCCCCGTCGGTGGCGACCACGAGGATGACGCGGTGGCCCTGCGCTGCAGCCTTGGCCATGGTGCCGGAGGTGAGGAGGGCCTCGTCGTCGGGATGGGCGTGGAAGGCCACGAGCGTGCGAGTCATCGCGTCCATCCTGACGCATGGCAGGCTGGTCGCTCGTGAGGATCGCCCTTTTGTCCGACTGCTACCTGCCGCGCCTCGGCGGGATCGAGGTCCAGGTGCACGACCTCGCCCACCGGCTGGCGGCCGCCGGGCACGAGGTCGAGGTCGTCACGGCCACCGCGGGCGGGACCCGCAGGCACACGCGGACCTCCTCCGACGGCGTCACCGTCCACCGCCTGCCGCTGCCGGTCCCCGGGTCGCCGCCGGTCAACCCCTTCGTCAAGGACGAGGTGCGCGACCTCCTCACCCGGGGCGGGTTCGACGTGGCGCACGCCCACATGGGGGTCGTCAGCCCGTTCGCGACCGACATGGTCGGCGTGGCGCTGGAGGCCCACGTCCCGACTGCGGCGACCTGGCACTGCGTCATCGACCGCAGCGGGCCGGTCTTCCGGCTGCTCGGCCATGCCCGCCGCTGGCACGAGGCCGGGGTGGCGCTGTCCGCCGTGTCGGCGATGGCCGCCGAGAAGGTGGGTCGGATCGCCGGCGGCGCACCGGTGGAGGTGCTGGGCAACGGCATCGACGTCGAGCACTGGCAGCCGCCGGCAGCGCTCGGTGCCGGCCGTCCGGACGACGGCGTGGTGCGGGTCGTCAGCGCGATGCGCTTCGTGAGGCGCAAGCGACCCGGCGCGATGGTCGAGGTGCTGCGAGACGCCCGCGCGCGGCTCGACACGCTCGCGCCGGGCGTGCGTCTCGAGGCGCACCTCGTCGGTGAGGGTCCCCAGCGCCGGCTCGTTCGGGCACAGCTCGACCGCCACGACCTCGACTGGGTGCACACCCCCGGCCGCCTGACCCGCGACGCCCTGCGCGACCTGCACTGGCGCAGCGACGTCTATCTCACGACCGCACGGCTCGAGGCCTTCGGCATCGCCGCGCTCGAGGCCCGCACCGCCGGTCTCGCGGTCCTGGCCCGCGCCGGCACAGGCGTCGACGACTTCGTGCGGGACGGGCGCGACGGCATACTCCGGTCCTCCGACGAGGGGCTCGCCACGGGACTGGCCGCGCTCGCGTCGCGCCCCGAGGAGCTCGCGCGCATCCGCACGCACAACCTCACCACCGCGCCGGAGCAGTCGTGGGAGCGCGTCGTCGACGCGACCCTCGGCGAGTACGCCCGCGCGCAGCGTCTCCACGGCGGCGCCGCATGATCGCGGTCGTCGCGCTGAGCGAGGGCCGCGAGGTCGAGCGGTTCGAGCTCGGGCACGGTCACGACCCCGCGGCCGAGCTCGCCGCCCGCGGCTGGTCGGGCTCACCGCTGTCCGCCGTGCGGAGCTCGCCCGAGGACCTCGAGATCCGGTATGCCGTGCTCGCCCTCGCGGTGCCGACCCCTCCCGGACGCGGGGGACACGTCACCCGGGACGAGGGCCTGTCCGACGGTGATGTCGCCGATGCCGTTCCGTACCAACGCATTGCGGCGTATGCCGTCGTGCGCAGCTCGCGCGGTGTGCTCATGACCGAGCTGTCCGACCGCACCAACGCCGCCGGGATGTGGAACCTGCCCGGCGGTGGGCTCGACCCGGGGGAGGAGCCCCTCGACGCCGTCGTCCGCGAGGTCCACGAGGAGACCGGTCAGCGGGTGGCCGACGTGCGGCTGCTCACCGTGATGACGCGTCACTGGGTGGGTCGGGCGCCGAGTGGGAGGGTCGAGGACTTCCACGCCGTCCGGCTGTTCCACACCGCGGTGTGCGCCGAGCCGAGCGACCCCGTCGTCCTCGACGTGGGCGGCTCCACGTCGGCCGCGAGGTGGGTCGACGAGACCGAGCTCGCAAGCCTGCCGCTCGCGAGCTCGGTCCCGGACGCACTCGCCGTCGCCGGCGGCGCCGCGTGAGTCATCGGCCCCTGTACCGCTGACCACGCAAACCCGCCAGTCCGAGGACGACGAGCAGGACTCCGCTGCCGACGACGGCGACGGGTCCGACGACACCCCAGGGGATGTCGAGATCGGTGGCCTGCGCGAGGAGGACCGCGATGACCGTGAGGAGGCCGAGGAGGCCGACGACGGAGGTCATCGGGGCCGGGCCGGACTTGTACTCGGGGACGACGGTCGTGCCCTGGTAGGGCATCGTGGAGGCCGTCGTGAAGGGCGTGGCTGGGGCAGCCTGCTCCGGTGCCTCGTCCGGCTGTGGTGCCGACTCGGGCTGCGGGGCCCTGTCCGACTCGTCGAGGAGGGTCTCGATGCGGGTGGTGTCGTCGTGCTGCTGGCTCATCGCTCAGCCCTCCTGGATGGTGATCTGGCCGACGGTGATGTCGGCACGGACGATGACGGCGGGAGCGCCGGTCCCGAGGTCGAGGCTGAGCGTCTCGCTCGGCCCGTCGTTGCTGCCGTCGTCCCGGTCCGAGATGCCCTCGGGCAGGTTGCCGACGACGCGGACCTCGCCGAACTCGGCCTTGGCTCGGATCTGGGCGCTGGCGCCGGCGGGGACGATGATCGTCATCTCTCCGGCGCCCTGCTCGATGTCGAGGTCCTGCGGGGCGACCGGCTGGCCGGGCGGCGTGAGCGCAGGTCCACCGCTCGGGGCGGGCGTGGCGGGCACGGCCAGCGAGGCGAACAGCGGCCGCAGGTCGATCGTCGCCCGGCCCACGCTGTGGTCGAAGTGCTGGGTCGTCGTCGTGGCCGACGGCGTCCAGGTGCGGACCCCGCGGTCGCCCTCCCAGTTGCCCTCGACGATGCCGGCGGCGCCGACACCGAGGCCGAGGATCGTCACGAGGGCCGCCGAGAGGAGGCTGCGACGTCCGGTGAGGCCGATGATCATCGTGGCCAGCGAGGCCGCGCCGAGGGCGAGGACGCCGCCGAACAGCTCACGTGAGCCGGGGAAGCCGACCGGGCCGTCGAGCATGAGCCCGGCGCCGTAGCCCACGACCGCGAGGCCGAGGACGAGGGCGAACCCGGCGATGCCTGCGGTCCGGCGCCGCGGACGCGGCGGGGGAGGAGGGGCGAGAGGGAGGTGGGCCCGCGGCGGCACGGGAGGTGCCGGCGGCGGCTGCCACCCGTGAGACGCCGGGGCGTCTGCCCACGTGGTCGGTGCCGGTGGCGCAGGCGGGGCGGTGGTCGGTGAGGTCATGGACATGTTTCCCATCGGAGGTGCGGAGGCAGCGGCGGGTGCGGTCGCGGCATACGGGTTTGAGGCGTACGGGCTCCCGGCGTACGGAGCCGTCGGGTGTCCCTGCGCGGGTGCACCCGGAGCGCCTGCGGACTGCCAGGCCGCTGACGAGCTCTTGCCCTGCTCGTGGCGCCAGAAGAGCCAGCCGACGACCGCGAGCGGGATGATGCCCCAGCCGATGAGGAAGCCGTTGTCGCCGAAGACCATCGCGGCGATGACGAGGACGGCGATGACGGTGAGGACGATCGCGCCGCTGGCGTCGCCGCCGTTGTTGCGGTCCAGCGCGTCACGCGCCATGATCCGGCCGCCCTCGTCGGGCATGAGCAGCCAGGCGACGAGGTAGGCGACGATCCCGAACCCGCCGAAGAGGGTGAGCGCGATGAACGCGGCGCGGATGAGCACCGGGTCGACGTCCACGCGGCGGGCGATGCCGGAGCAGACGCCCGCGAACCACTGGCGGGAGCGGTCGCGGCGGAGTCCGGTGGAGGAGATGTCGTCCCAGAACTTGCTGCCCTGTGGGCGGCCCTGGGACTCGGCGCCGGTCTGCGCCTGGTGAGGTGTCTGCGTCATGTCACCAACAGTGGCCGACCGCGGGGCGTCCTGCCATGAGGGTCGACCCTGACGACTCCCTGAGGGGACCCCCACGACACCCTTGCGACCGTCACCCACATCGCGATCGTGCGTCAGGATGGGGGTGTGCCCACACCGTACGAGCGCGTCGCGTCGCCCGCGGACCTCCCCGCCCCGGGGCGTCCGCCGCTGACGCGACCCGTCGCGGGCCGCTGGGTGGGCGGGGTGTGCGCGGGGATCGCCGAGCACCTCGACGTCAGCCTCCGCCGGGTCCACCTGCTCTTCGTCGTGCTCGCCATCCTCGGCCCCGGCATCCCGATCTACCTGTTCCTCTGGGCGGTGACGCCGTCGAGCGACACGGGCGGCGAGCGCCGCGACCCCGGTGCCCTGCGTGCGGTGACCGGGCTGGGTGAGTCGCGCTGGGGGATGTTCGTCGCGGCGGGTGGGCTGCTCGTCCTCGTCGGTGCCGTCGTCGGGCTCCAGCTCGCCGGCGTCGACGTACGGGCGGGCGTGCTCCTGCCGCTGCTCCTCATCGCCGTCGGTGTCACGGTGGCCTGGTCGCACCTCGACGACGCCGAGCGCACCAAGTGGCTCGGCACCCAGCAGCAGGACCGCGGGATGCTCTGGCTGCGGCTGGGCCTCGGCACGGTCGTCGCGGTCATCGGCATCCTCGTCCTGACGATCCGCGGCGGGTCGCTCGCCGAGATGGGTGACGCGCTGCTCGCCACGCTCGCCGTCCTCATGGGGGCCGCCCTCATCGCCGCGCCGTGGGTCGTCCGGCTGTGGCGCGACTACCGAGAGGAGCAGGAGGTCGCCGCCCGGGCCAACGAGCGCGCCGACATCGCCGCGCACCTCCACGACTCGGTGCTCCAGACCCTCGCGCTCATCCAGCGCCGTTCGCACGACCCCGCGTCGGTGACGCAGCTCGCGCGTGCCCAGGAGCGCGAGCTCCGCTCGTGGCTGTATGCCGGCCCGGCCGGCTCCGACGAGACCCTCGCCTCCGCGGTCACGGCCGCCGCCCACGACGTCGAGGACCACAGCGGGATCGTCATCGACCTCGTCGTCACCGGCGACCGGCCGCTCGAGGAGCACGGCACCGCCCTGGCCCGGGCCCTGCGCGAGGCCATGCTCAACGCGACGCGGCACGGGAGGCCGCCGGTGACGGCATACGTCGAGATCGGCCCGACCGGCGTCGAGGCCTACGTGCGCGACAGGGGCGAAGGATTCGAGCTGGACGACATCCCCGAGGACCGCCTCGGGGTGCGCGCCTCGATCCTCGGAAGGATGGAACGACACGGTGGGACCGCACGGGTCCGCCGCCGTGAGGACGGAACCGAGGTGGAGCTCACGCTGCCACCCCTCGAAGGAGACGACTGATGTCCACGCAGCCGAAGCAGGTGAGGGGTCCCGTCCGGATCGTCCTCGTCGACGACCACCGGATGTTCCGCACGGGGGTCCGCAGCGAGCTGGCCGAGGAGGCGGGCGCCGCGATCGAGATCGTCGGTGAGGCGCCGGACGTCGAGGCCGCCGTCAAGGTCATCCGCGAGACGCGTCCCGACGTCGTCCTGCTCGACGTGCACCTCCCCGGTGGCACGGGCAAGGGCGGCGCCGACGTCATCAACGGCTGCTACGGCGTCGAGACCGAGGCGGGTGCGCCGGTGCGCTTCCTCGCCCTGTCCGTCTCGGACGCCGCCGAGGACGTCATCGCGGTCATCCGCGCCGGCGCTCGCGGCTACGTCACCAAGACGATCACGGCGCGCGACCTCGGCACGGCGGTGCGTCGGGTGGCCGACGGCGACGCGGTGTTCTCGCCGCGTCTGGCCGGGTTCGTCCTCGACGCGTTCGGTGCGGCCGCGGGTGAGATCGCCGAGGTCGACGAGGAGCTCGACCGGCTGTCCGCGCGAGAGCGCGAGGTGATGCGGCTCATCGCGCGTGGCTACCAGTACAAGGAGGTCGCCAAGGAGCTCTTCATCTCGGTCAAGACGGTCGAGACCCACGTGTCGTCGGTGCTGCGCAAGCTCCAGCTGTCGTCACGGCACGAGCTCACGGCGTGGGCGATGGGGCGGCGTCTCGTCTGACCGGGGCGCCCGGATAGCCTCGCCGCATGGAGCTGCTCACCCACGTCTTCGTCGTCCTGCACCTGCTCGGCCTCGCTGCGATCGTCGGCAGCGCCGTCTTCGTCGCCCGTGGCGTCCCGACGCCGGCGCTGGTCTGGGGCGCTCGCGCGCAGATCCTCACCGGGCTGCTGCTCGTCGGGCTCAACGAGGCCGGTGACGACCCGGTCAACCACACCAAGGTCGCCGTCAAGCTGCTCGTCGCGCTCGGGGTCGCCGCGTGCGCCGAGATCGCCGCCGGTCGCGAGCGTCGCGGCGAGGGCAACCCCAACCTCGTGCACGCCGCGGGCGGGCTCGCCGTGCTCAACACCCTCGTAGCGGTCCTGTGGACCTGACCCAGCTCTGACACTTTTCGACCAAGTGGTCCAAAAGTGTCGACGTCAGGGGACGAGGATGAGCTTGCCCTGCGTGCGTCGTCCCTCGAGATCGGCGTATGCCGTCCGCGCGTCCTCGAGCGGGTAGCGCCCCCCGATCGTCACCTGGACGTCGCCGGACTCGATCCAGTCGAACAGCTCGGTCGTGCGGGCCCGCAGCTCGTCAGGGGTCGCGATGTAGGCGCCCAGGCTCGGACGGGTGACGAAGAGCGAGCCGAGCTTGTTGAGCCGCTGGAGGTCGAAGGGCGGGACCTGCCCGCTCGCGCCGCCGTAGAGCACCATGAGGCCGCGCGGCTTGAGTGAGTTGAGCGACGCCTCGAAGGTGTCCTTGCCGACGCCGTCGTAGACGACGTCGACCCCGACGCCGTCGGTGAGCTCGCGCACGGCGGCGGCGATGTCGTCGACCTGGCTGTAGTCGATGAGCTCGTCGGCGCCTCGAGCGCGTGCGGTCTCGAGCTTCTCGGCGGAGCCGGCCGTGGCGATGACCCGGCCGCCGCGCTTCTTGACCATCTGGGTGAGCAGCTGGCCGACGCCGCCCGCTGCGGCGTGGACGAGGGCCACGGTGCCCTGCTGGACGGCATACGTGCTCGTCGAGAGGTAGTGCGCGGTGAGGCCCTGGAGCATCGCGGCGGCAGCGGTCTCGAGGTCGACGCCCGGGGGGACGTGGACGAGGTTCTTGGTGTCGACGGGGGCGTAGGCCTGCGACGAGCCGAGGCCCTGGCCCCACGCGACCCGGTCACCGACGACGAAGTTGCTCACGCCGTCGCCGACCTGCACGACCTCGCCGGCCCCCTCGCTCCCGGACACGAACGGCGTCGGGATCGGGTAGACGCCCTCGCGCTGGTAGGTGTCGATGAAGTTGACCCCGGCGGCCGCGACCCGCACGAGCACCTGGTCGGGGCCGGGCTGGGCGAGCGGCTGGTCGCGCACCTCGAGCACGTCGCCACCGCCGTTGCGGGTCACGACGAGGGCGGGGGCGGACTCGGGCAGGGAGGAACCGGACGTCATCACCTCAGGCTAGCGACGTGCCTCAGGCCGGGTGCAGGTGGACCTCGGTGGCCTTCACGGAGAGCACGACGCGCGACCCGCGGGCCAGACCGAGGTCGGCGACGGCGGGCGGGGTGATGTCGGCGCTGAGGAGGTCGGTGCGGACCCGGACGAGCTGGCCGTGCGGCTCGAGGTCGGTGACCGTCGCGTTCAGGCTGTTGCGGGGGCTGCCGTGCGGGGTGTCGAGGTGGACGCTCACCGCGGAGGGGGCGACGACGGCGGCCGCGGGGGCGCCGTCGTCGAGCGCGGTCTCGGCGATGCCGTGGAGGAGGCGACCGTCCGGCATACGGAGGTCGCCGTCGCTCGCGACGCCCCGCACGAGGTTGAGCCCGGCGAACCGCGCGCCGAAGTCGCTCGTCGGCCGGCTGAGGACCCGGCTCGTCTCACCCTCCTCGACAACGCGGCCGGCGTGCAGGACGGCGACCCGGTCGGCGAGGAGCGCAGCGTCGAGGACGTCGTGGGTCACGACGAGGGTGGTCCGGTCGTGGGTCACCCGGCGCAGGAGGTCGCGCACGTCGGGTGCGGACTCGACGTCGAGGGCGGACAGCGGCTCGTCGACGAGGAGGA
Organism: Knoellia locipacati; assembly: GCF_007992835.1. GTDB lineage: Bacteria > Actinomycetota > Actinomycetes > Actinomycetales > Dermatophilaceae > Knoellia > Knoellia locipacati. The sequence continues at coordinate 226,030 of NZ_BKBA01000003.1, read as the reverse complement.
CGGCGGGTTCGGTGGCGAGGGCGCGGGCGATCGCGACCTTCTGCGCCTGGCCTCCCGAGAGCTCGCGCGGGCGACGACGCGCGTATGCCGTCATGCCCACCTCCTCGAGCCAGCGCGTGGCCACGGTGGTGGCGTCGCGTCGTGGGGTGCCCTGTGACCGGGGCCCGAAGGCGACGTTGTCGAGGGCGCTGAGGTGGGGGAAGAGGCGCGCGTCCTGGGCGAGGAGCGCGATCCGGCGCTCGTGCGGCGGGACCCAGGTGCGGGTGGCGGCGTCGAAGAGGGCGCGGTCGCCGAGCCTGATGCTGCCGCGGTCGGGTCGCAGCAGGCCCGCGACGGCCCCGAGGACGGTGGACTTGCCGGCGCCGTTGGGGCCGAGCAGGGCGACGGTCTCGCCCTGCCCGACCGTGAGGTCGAGGGCGACGTCGCGGTCGTCGACGGTGAGGTCCACGTGGAGTGCGTGGGGTTCGCCCGTCACGGGGCGCCCCCGGCGAGGGAGTCGCGACGCGCGCGGGTGAGCCCGATGACGAGGACCGCGACGGCGACGAGCACGAGGCTCAGGGCGACCGCGGCCCTCGGGTCGCCCTCGCGCTGGAGGTAGATCTCGAGCGGCAGCGTCCGGGTCGTGCCCTGCAGGCTGCCGGCGAAGGTGATCGTCGCGCCGAACTCACCGAGGCAGCGGGCGAAGGCGAGGATCGAGCCGGAGATGAGGCCCGGGAGCGCCAGCGGGATCGTCACCCGGCGGAAGGTCGTCGTCGGTCCGGCGCCGAGGGTGGCGGACACGTCCTCGTAGCGCGTGCCCGCGGTGCGCAGCGCGCCCTCGAGGCTGAGGACGAGGAAGGGCATCGCGACGAAGGTCTGGGCGATGACGACGGCCGTGGTCGAGAAGGCGACCTGGAGCCCGAGGACGTCGAGGGTGGAGCCGAGCAGGCCCCGGCGCCCGAAGGCTTGGAGCAGCGCGATGCCTCCGACGACCGGTGGGATGACGAGGGGGACGAGGACGAGCGAGCGCAGAAGGGTGGCGGCCGTGCCGGTCGCCCGGGCGAGGACGACGGCGAGCGGGATGCCGAGGATGAGGCACAGGAGCGTGCTGACGGCGGCGGTGCGCAGGCTGAGGAGGAGGGCGTCGGTGGAGGCCTCGGTCGTCACGAGCGACCCGAAGCTGGACCAGTCGACGCTCAGCGCCATCGCGACGATGGGCAGCCCGACGAAGAGGGTTCCGAGGGCGGCCGGGACGAGCAGCCACCGCGGGACCAGCGTGGTGGTCACGGCGCGCGTCTCACGGCGCGGTGAAGCCCGCGTCGGCAAGGGTCTCGAGACCCTGGGTGCCGGTGACGGCCTCGACGAACTCGTCGGCGAGCGAGGCGTCGGCGGCGTCGCGCAGGGTGGCGATCGGGTAGGTGTTGACGGCGGATGCAGCCTCGGGGAAGTCGATGCCGGTGACCTCGTCGCCGGCACCCGCGACGTCGGTGACGTAGACGAGCCCGGCGTCGGCCTCGCCCGAGCGCACCTTGCCGAGGACGTCCGTGACCGACTGCTCCTCGCTCACCGGTGTGAGGTCGACCCCGGCGGCCTTCTCGACGGCGGCGCTCGCGGACCCGCACGGCACGGCGGGCGCGCAGAGCACGACCTTGGTGCCGGACCTGGTGAGGTCGGCGAGCGAGGAGATCCTCGCCGGGTTGTCGGCGGGGACGACGATCTGGAGGGTGTTCGACGCGAACGGCGTGGGTGTTCCCTTGACGAGGTCGTCGGCGACGGCCTTGGCCATGGTCTGCTCGTTGGCCGTGGCGAGGACGTCGGCCGGTGCGCCCTCGGAGAGCTGCGCGACGAGCCCGGACGAGCCGCCGAAGCTGAACTTCACCGTCACGCCCGGGTGCGACCCCTCGAACGCCCGGCCGATCTGCTCGAACGGCTTCTGGAGCGAGGCGGCGGCGAAGACGGTGAGCGTGCGTGCCTCGGTCGGCTGCGAGCCGCCCTCCGTCCCCAGGGGCTCGGGCGTCCCGCTCGACGTCCCGCAGCCGGCGAGGACGAGGGCCGCCGTCGCGGCGACCACGGCGGCCGCGACGACAGCGGTCCTGGAGCGGACGGCATACGACGTCCTGGAGCGGACGGCATACGACGTCATGGCGTCTCCACGATCACCGAGGTGGACTTCACGACGGCCACGGCGACCGAACCCGGCTCGAGCCCCAGCTCTCGGACGGCTTCGGACGACATGAGCGACACGACGCGGAAGGGCCCGCACTGGAGCTCGACCTGCGCCATGACGGTGTCCATCGTGATCTCGGTGACGAGCCCGACGAACCGGTTGCGGGCCGAGCGGCCGACGGTGGACGGGTCCGCGACAGCGCGCGCCTGCTCGCGGGCGAGGAGGGCGACGGCGTGTCCGTCGACGACCTTGCGCCCGGCGTCGTCGACCGAGGCGTCGAGGGCGCCGCTGTCGACCCAGCGTCGGACGGTGTCGTCACTGACGCCGAGGAACATTGCGGCTTCGGAGAGGCGCATCTGCGGCATGGGGAGGAGTCTAGCCCCGCAGGTGCGGTGAGGAGTGCCCGTCAGTGCCGCAGGCTCGTGAGGACGTCGTCGAGCATCGCCGGGGTGAGCCGCTTGGTGTAGGTGTTGTGCGGGCTCACGTGGTAGCAGCCGACGAGCCGCACCGGGTGGCCCGTCGGGGTGTGCAGGGTGGCCTCGGCGGCGTGGCCGAACCGGGGGCGCGGGCGGGGTACGACCCAGCCGAGGGTCGTGGTGGCGGCCAGGACGCCGCGCCAGCCGATCTCGCCGAGCGTCATGATGACGCGCAGCCGGTCGCCGAGCAGCTCGAGGTCGCGGCCGAGCCAGGTGGCGCAGGTGGCGCGTTCGGCCGGGGTGGGGACGTTCGCGGGTGGCGCGCAGCGCACGGCCGCGGCGATCCGTATGCCGTCCAGCTCGAGACCGTCGCCGGCACCGACCGAGGTGGGCTGGCTGGCGTAGCCGGTGCGGTGGAGCGCGGCGTAGAGGAAGTCGCCGGAGGCGTCGCCGGTGAACATGCGGCCGGTGCGGTTGGTGCCGTTGGCGGCGGGAGCGAGGCCGACGATGAGAGTGTCGGCGTCGGGGTCGCCGAACGACGGACCCGGGCGGCCCCAGTAGGGCTCGTCGGCGAACGAGGCCCGACGGTCCTGTCTTGCAACGGTTTCGCGCCACTCGACGAGTCGCGGACAGGCGCGGCACACGGAGACGCGGGCGTCGAGGTCCGCGAGGGTGTGGGCGTCGGCGGCGAGGGCGGCGACGTCGTCCGCGGTGTGGGCGACGGGGGTGCTCGCGTCGGCGGGGTCGGTCGGCCAGCCGGTGCCGGGAGGGACGGGGGAGAGGAAGGGGTCGTGTGTGAGCGGGTGCGGGTCGGGTCCGACGCGGACGACGTCATCGTCCTGGGTCATGGCTTCGTGTCGTCGTCCTCGGGCTCTGGTGGCGTGTCCGCGCCCTCGCGCTCGTCGCGCTCAGCCCACTCGAGCAGCGGCGTGATGTCGAAGACGGCCTTGTCGATGTCGGCATGCAGGTCGCCGAGCTCGGCGAAGCGCGCCGGGACGGTGGCGATCGTGAAGTCCTGCGGCTCGACGTCGTCGACCTCGTCCCACCGGATCGGGGTCGAGACGGTGCCGATCGGGTTGCCGCGCACCGAGTACGCGCTGGCGATCGTGTGGTCTCGCGCGTTCTGGTTGTAGTCGACGAAGACAGCCGCGGGGTGGCGGTCCTTGCGCCACCACGTCGTCGTGACGTCCTCGGGTGAGCGGCGCTCCACCTCGCGGGCGAAGGCGAGTGCGGCGCGGCGCACCTCCTTGAACCCGTGGTCGGGGGTGATCCGCACGTAGACGTGGAGTCCGTTGCCGCCGCTCGTCTTGGGCCAGCCGGTGGCGCCGAGCTCGTCGAGGACCTCGTGCGCGACGTGGGCGACGCGACGAACGCGGTCGAACGGCGCGTCCGGCATCGGGTCGAGGTCGATCCGCCACTCGTCGGGCTTCTCGGTGTCGGCACGGCGGCTGTTCCACGGGTGGAACTCGACGGTGCTCATCTGAACGGCCCACACGACGTGCGCGAGGTCGGTCGGGCAGAGCTCGTCGGCGTGGAGCCCGTAGCGCGGGAAGTGCAGCCGGACGGTCTCGAGCCACGGGGGTGCACCGCGGGGGACCCGCTTCTGGTGGACCTTGGCGCCGTCGACGCCGTCGGGGAACCGGTGCAGCATGGTCGGTCGCTCGCGCAGGGCGTTGACGATCCCGTCGCCCACGGAGATGTAGTAGTTCGCGAGGTCGAGCTTGGTCTCACCGCGCTCCGAGAAGTAGACGAGCTCCGGGCTCGACAGCCTGATCTCGTGGCCGGCGACGTCGAGGATCACCGGTTCGCCGAACTTCCCCTTGCTCGAGGCCATGCACGACACCGTATGCCGTCCGACTCCCGATCCGGGGCCCTCTGGGCCGCGTTCGGTGCTCAGAAGGGGATCGCCTCAGGGTCGGCTGTCGACCGGTACGGGCGGTGGCGTCGGTGCGCCAGGTCGAGGACGAGGGTGTGGTGGCGTCCGGTGGTGGGGTGGGTCAGGTGTCCGGGGGCGGTGTCGATGCGCGGTGGGGGTCCGCAGATGAGGCGTCCTCGGGCGTCCCAGACCTTCGGGTGGGCTCGGGGTTCCAGGGGGATGGCTTCGTGCTCGAGGAGGGCGGCGAGCTCGTCCTCGAACGTGGAGGGCGGCGGCACGTGCGGTCCGGGAGTGGGTGCGGGCGTGCTGGAGCGTGTGGCGGTGGCGAGGTGGAGGTGGTCCACGGGCCACGTGGTGCTCTCGTGCCCGGTGGGGTCGCGCCAGGTGACGGTGCGGTCGGGGTGCAGGCGCAGGGTCCAGCCGGTTCGTTGCTTGATGCGGTGGTGGTGTCGGCACAGGGCGATGAGGTTGGCCGCGCTGGTGGGTCCGAGCGGCCAGGGTCGGACGTGGTCGAGGTCGCAGAGGCGGGCGGGGGTGGAGCAGCCGGGGAAGCGGCAGGATCCGTCGCGCAGCCGCACGAGCCGGGCCATCGCGGCGGGGATCCGGTAGGCCTCGCTGGCGTCTTCACCGGCCCGATTGCTGCGTCGGGTGCGGCCGGAGGCGAGGGAGGCGGGTACGTCGCCGGACAGCAGCGCGCCGGTGTCGGGGTCGCACACGAGCCCGCTGTCCTGGTCGAGTGCACTGTCTGCGGCGGCGAGGGCGTCGTCGACCCAGGCGCGACGCACGAACGTCGTGCCGGGCGCGCCGAGGCCGCCGACCTCCATCAGTCCGTCGGCACAGGAGGGGGCCGCCGGACCAGGGTCTTCGTCGCTGCCAAATGCGCTGCCCGCGTTGGCGTCGGTGCTGTTGCCCGACGTGGCGCTGGTCGCCGGGGCGGCCTCGTCGGTGGCGGCGCGGGTGGTGTGGACGACGACGGACACGTCGCTGTGGTCCAGGACGAGCTCCATGAGCGCATCGGCACGGGCGATCTCGAGAGTGGGAGCGGACCCCTCACGGACCTTGCGTCGGGCGAGCTCGGTGACCGCGGCCCACGCGGCCCGCGACTGCTCGACGAGGAACTCCCCACGCCACGCGTCGGTGCCGTGGCTGCCCACCCGCCGGGTCAGCCCTCGGCGGGAACGTTCGTCCTCGGCGTGCGCAGCCACGGCGTCGGGGTCCACGATCGCCGCAGCCCGCGCCAGGAGCCGGCGCAGCGGTCCGACGGTCAGCTCACTCCAGCGGGGAGCGACCAGCCCGATGACCGCGGCAGCCGACTCTGCTGTCAGGAACTCGGTCTCCTCGGTCACGGCCGCGGCCCGCTGCTCGTCGAGGTCCCCGCACGCCATCGCATCCACCACTGCGGGGGTGCGGGTCAGCTGGTCGATCGCCTGGCTCACCCGCCGGGTGGCGACGTGCACCGAGACCCCCATCCGTGGTGCCGCGAGCTCGGGAGCGTCCATCCGCTGGTGACCGACCCCGTGGTGGACCTCGACCGTGGTGCCGTCCTCGAGCAGGTGCGGCTCACGCGCCGACAGGTGCGCCAACGCCACCGCCTGCCGCGCCGACGCCGCGTCCTTCTCCCGCTGCGCGTCCTCGATGACCTCGAGCAGCTCCTGCGTGCTCAGCCCCGCCACCTCGGCGAGCAGCACGGCATACCGGCCCTCGTGGGCGGCAGACGCGGAGGTGGCTTCCATGAACCGATCTTACTCGAACACGCGTTCGATGGCAAGCCTTTGGCACGCGAATCCCGTTCTGCTGCAGGCGAAATCGAAGTGAGGTGGCGGTGGCCGCGGCGCGGCCGAACTCCGTGACGGGCGCAAGGCTGCAGAACTAGTTGACATTCCTAACTAGGTTGCAGAACCATCTAGCCATGGCGCTCCTGGGGCTGATCCGCGCGGCGGGGGCAGCGCCCACCGACACATCGACACATCGACACATCGAGCTGGATCGGAGCCGACCCGACATGGGCCGTCGCAACGTACGTGAGGACAGGCAGAGCCAGTGGCTCAAGGGCGTCCTCGACCTGGCCGTGCTCGCGGCCCTGTCGCGGGAGACGTCGGCCTACGGCTACACCCTCATGGCGTCGCTCGCCGACCTCGGGTTCGACGGGATCAAGGGCGGCACGATCTACCCGCTCCTCGGTCGGCTCGAGGACGACGGGCTCGTTAAGAGCGAGTGGGTGACGGGTGAGGCGGGGCCGCCGCGCAAGTACTTCTGGCTCACCGCCGCCGGTCGTGCGGAGCTCGACGCCGGCCGCGACGGATGGCACACCTTCTCGACGTCGATGACCAAGGCACTGGAGGGGTGACGATGTCGACATCGCAGTGGCACTACAGCAGAGCCCTCGCGGAACAGCTCCGCATCAACGGGGTGAGTGAGTCGAAGGTGCGCGAGATCGTCGCGCAGGTCGAGTCGCATGTCGGTTCGACGGGTGAGGATCCGGTCGACGCCTTCGGGCAGCCCGTCGCGTATGCCGCTCAGTGGCAGCCGTTGTCACCGTTGTGGTGGGTGCGGCGAGTTGGCGTGGCGGGCGTCGTGAGCGTCGGGGTCTTCTGTGTCGTCATGGCGGTCGTCAAGGGTGGTCCGTGGACCGCTGCCGTCACGATCGACCGCAGCGATGTCGTCACCCTCGCGACCCTGTTCGTCCTCCTCGCGATCCTGCCGTGGACGAGCGAGCTCTGGCTGAGTCGCCGGCGCGGAGCCAACCTCGGAGAGAGCCACCCGCCGTCCGACTGGCCGGTTCGCATCGCGTCATCGGCGGTCGCCATCCTCGGTGTCACGGCCTTCGCCTGGCTCAGCGATGGTTCCGAGTCCACGATCCTGCAGGTCACTCGGTGGCACCTGGTTGTCGTCGGTCTGATCGGAATGAGCCTCATGTTCCGGGCCCCGGCTCACCCCGGCGACCCTGCCCGTCCGGTCGACGCCCCATGGGCGCCACACCGCACGTGGCGAACTCGGCTGCGCCGGCTCCTGCCCTGAGCCCGGACCAGGGGGCGGAGCCGGCGCCACCGAACAGCGTCAGCGCGAGGTGATGCCCTCGATGATGAGGATGACGCCGAACACGACGAACGCGATCGTCGCGCCGTACTTGATCGCCTTCTCGGGCAGCTTCTTGCCGAGCAGGGCGCCGGCGCCGATGGCGAGCGCGTCGGCGAGGACCATGCCGAGCGTGCTGCCGATCCACGTGCCGAACCAGCCCTCCTGGGTGGCGAGGGTGATCGTGGCGAGCATCGTCTTGTCGCCGAGCTCGGCGAGGAAGAACGCCACACCGACGGCGAGCACGGCCGCGCCGGTGCTGCGACGGGCCTTGTCGGCCTCGTCCTCGGTGAGCTCGTCCCCGCGCAGCGTCCACGCCGCGAACGCGAGGAACGCGACACCGGCGACGATCGAGATGAGCCACTGGTAGCTCGAGAAGCTCGTCCCCACCCACGCCCCGATGCCGACGGAGAGCAGGTGGACGATCGCGGTGGCGGCGGTGATGCCGATGAGCACCTGTTTGACGGTGTAGCGGGTGGCGAACGTCATCGCCATGAGCTGGCTCTTGTCACCCAGCTCCGCCACGAAAATCACGACGGTGCTCAGCAGGAATGCGTACATGGGGGTCTCGGTCTCCTTGTCGCCCGGCCGAGGATCCCCGGGGGGACGTCCCTTCGACCAGGCACGTCCGGTCAAAGGGTCGTGGTACTGGTCGAAAGTCTCGTCCGCCACCTCGAGGTGGCCCACCGCACCGGACCCGGAGGTCAGTATGTCGACGCGGTTGTTGGGGACTACTCCCTTTCGCACCTCGAGCATAACGGCGCCGCCGGCGCATCCGAAAATCGTCCGTATGCCGGCCGCCCACCCGAGCGCCCGAGACGGGTCGGCGCTGTGGGCGCCACGACGTAGGGTTGGACGCGAGATGAGCACCCTTTTCGACGGCATGGACTTCGGTCACTCCGACTCCGCCAAGGACCCGCAGACCGCCCCCTCGACCGACCCCGCCACGCACGACAGCGCGCACGCCGCCCTGGTCAACGCGGCCGGTGTCCCGTCGTGGGCGGTCTCCGACGCCGCCGGCGAACAGGCTGCACCCGCGCCCTCCTGGGGCGGACGCACGCACGACCCCGACGAGCTGCTCGAAGGCCTCAACGAGGAGCAGCGCGAGGCCGTCCTGCACGCCGGCAGCCCGCTGCTCATCATCGCCGGCGCCGGCTCGGGCAAGACCCGGGTCCTCACCCACCGCATCGCCTACCTCCTGGCGGCACGCGGTGTTCAGCCCGGTCAGGTCCTCGCCATCACCTTCACCAACAAGGCCGCGGCCGAGATGCGCGAGCGCGTCGCCGACCTCGTCGGCCCGCGTGCCAAGGCCATGTGGGTCATGACCTTCCACAGCGCGTGCGTGCGGATCCTGCGCCGCGAGGCCGACAAGGTCGGCATGAAGTCGACCTTCTCGATCTACGACGCCGCCGACAGCCAGCGCCTCATGTCGATGGTCATCCGTGACATGGACCTCGACCCCAAGCGCTACAACCCCCGCACCTTCAGCCACCAGGTCTCCAACCTCAAGAACGAGCTCGTCGACGAGGAGACGTATGCCGCCCGCGTGGGTTCCGAGCCCAGCGCCGAGAACCCGGGTGGCACCCACACCGAGCGGCTCCTCGCGGAGGCCTACACGGCATACCAACGTCGTCTACGGCAGGCGAACGCGCTCGACTTCGACGACATCATCATGCTCACGGTCCACATGTTCCAGGCGTTCCCGGACGTGGCCGAGCACTACCGACGGCGGTTCCGGCACGTCATGGTCGACGAGTACCAGGACACCAACCACGCGCAGTACCAGCTGATCCGTGAGCTCGTCGGGCACGAGGGCAAGCGGTCCGAGCACGCCGTCGAGCCGAGCGAGCTCGTCGTCGTCGGTGACGCCGACCAGTCGATCTATGCCTTCCGGGGCGCGACGATCCGCAACATCGTCGAGTTCGAGGAGGACTACCCGGACGCGCGCACGATCCTGCTCGAGCGCAACTACCGCTCGACCCAGACGATCCTCACCGCCGCCAACGCGGTGATCTCGCGCAACGAGTCGCGGCGCAAGAAGAACCTCTGGACCGACTCCGGTGCGGGTGCCTCGATCATCGGCTATGTCGGCGACAACGAGCACGACGAGGCGTCGTTCGTCGCGCGCAGCATCGACAGGCTCGGCGACGAGCACGGCACCAAGCCCGGTGACGTCGCGGTGTTCTACCGCACCAACGCGCAGTCGCGTGCCCTCGAGGAGGTCTTCGTCCGGGTCGGCCTGCCCTACAAGGTCGTCGGCGGCACCCGGTTCTACGAGCGGCGCGAGGTCAAGGACGCGCTCGCCTACCTGCGCGTGCTCTCCAACCCCGCGGACACGGTCAACCTGCGTCGCATCCTCAACGTGCCCAAGCGCGGCATCGGGGACCGCGCCGAGGCGGTCGTGGCCGCTCTCGCCGAGCGCGAGCGGATCTCGTTCGTCGAGGCGCTGGGTCGCCCGGAGGATGCACCCGGCATCGCCACCCGCTCGGTGACGTCGATCAAGGCCTTCACCGCGCTGCTCGAGGACCTCGGCAAAGTCCGTGACGACGACGAGGCCGGGGTGTCCGACCTGCTCGAGGCGATCGTCGAGAAGTCCGGCTACCTCGCCGAGCTCCGCGCCAGCCACGACCCGCAGGACGAGACCCGGATCGAGAACCTCGCCGAGCTCGTCGCCGTCGCCCGCGAGTTCGACGAGGCCCGGGCCGAGACCGGCGAGGTCAACAGCCTCGAGGACTTCCTCGAGCGCGTCTCGCTCGTCGCCGACGCCGACGAGATCCCCGACTCCGCCGAGGCCGAGGAGCAGGGCGTCGTCACGCTCATGACGCTGCACACCGCCAAGGGCCTCGAGTTCCCCGTCGTCTTCCTCACCGGCATGGAGGACGGCACCTTCCCGCACCTGCGTTCGCTCGGCGACCCCAAGGAGCTCGAGGAGGAGCGGCGGCTCGCCTACGTCGGCATCACCCGCGCCCGCGAGCGGCTCCACCTCTCGCGCGCGGCGGTGCGGTCGGCCTGGGGCGCGCCCCAGTACAACCCGCCCAGCCGGTTCCTCGACGAGATCCCCACCGAGCTCCTCACCTGGGAGCGCGAGCTCAGCGGTGCCGCGGCGATCGGCCACCGCGGTCAGCGCCCGGCCGTCGCCTCGCTCGCCGCCCGCCCCGGCGTCCGCTCACCGGGCAACCGCCCGATCATCCCGCTCTCGGCCGGCGACAAGGTCACCCACGACGCGTTCGGGCTCGGCTCCGTCGTGCGCACGATGGGGGAGGGCGACAAGACGCAGGCCGAGGTCGACTTCGGTGGCGACACCGGCGTCAAGCGCTTCCTCCTGCGGTTCGCACCGCTCGAGAAGCTCTGACCTCGCTCGAGAAGCTCTGAGCCGCTAAGCGGGCGCTGACCCGCGCGGCCCGGACACGGCATACGCGAAGGAACGCCGAAGGGCGGCACCCGAGGTGGGTGCCGCCCTTTGTGACGGTGTCGTGCCGGAGCCTCAGCTCACTGCAGGCCCTTGGCGCGCAGCCACGGGGCGGGGTTGACCGCGCCGCCGCCGTTCGGGTGGATCTCGAGGTGCAGGTGCGGGCCGGTCGAGCGACCGGTGTTGCCGCTGCGGCCGACGATGTCACCGGGCATGACCGTCTCGCCGACGTGCGCCGAGAAGCTGTCCATGTGCGCGTAGTAGGACTCGGTGCCGTCCCAGTACTTGATCCGGACGAGGTTGCCCATGTTGCCGTGGCGGCCGACGAAGGTGACCTCGCCGCGCGACATGGCGCGCAGGGGAGTGCCGACGGCGGTGCCGAAGTCGTTGCCGTAGTGCATCCGGCCCCAGCGCATGCCGTAGCCCGACGTGAACTGGGCGCCCGCGATGGGGCTGACCCAGCGCTTGCCCTCGCGCTCGGCCTTCGCCTCGGCGACGGCGAGCGCGGCAGCCTTGGCCTTGGCGGCAGCGGCGACACGGGCGTTGTTGCGGGCGACGCGCTTCTTCTCCGTGGCGCGGCCCTGGAGGGCGGCGGTCTGGATCGCGATCTGCTGGCGACGCGTCGAGAGGTCGGCCTGCTCGGCGACCTCCGTGGCGGCCTGGTCACGCGCCGTCTGCGCCTGGGCAGCGGTCAGGTCCAGGGTCAGCGGAGCGGACTCGGCGACGGAGGCACCGGTGGCCGTGACGACGAGCGCCGCGGCAGCGGCGCTGGGCAACACGAAGCCCGGGTGCAGGGCGCGCGGGACTCGACTTGTCGCAGGTTTGCGATGCCGGCCACGGTGGCGCCCCTCATAGGGGGTACTCAAGGCAGGGATACCTCACGTGCAGGGGACACGGGAGCGTCAACCGTACCGTGACCTGACCGTTATCCAAACCCGAGTGTGGAAAATCGGTGGAAGGGGGTAGGTCGCGCGAGGCCGTTTCCCCCGTCTCACCTCGGTGTTCACCTCACGGTGTGACGCACGTCACTTTTGTGAGGACGCCGTATGCCGTCCGCCCACCTCGCGTGTCGCGGGCCTCGAGCCGTGGCCCTGGCGGCCGCGGGGAGCAAGCGGGGTGACGCCCGGCGTGACCGTCGCGCCCTCGGGGTCGAGCTCGGCGAGGGCCGTCGAGATCCCGTGGACGACGTCGCCGACGATCGCGAGCGAGATGTGCCCGACGCCGTGCAGGCGGATGTTGCGCACGGACAGGTCGGGGTGACGCAGCGCGCCGCTGCTCTGCGGGACGATGACGAGGTCGCTGTCGGACCAGTAGCAGATGAAGCGCGTCGTGCAGCCGGGCGCGGGCTCGTCGAGCTCGCGGATGAGGCCGCTGCCCGGGCGCATCTGGCCGATGAGCCGCGTGGGGGCGGCGTACGCGGCATACGTGCCCTGGTGGGGCGTGCCGAGCGTGACGAGGGTGTGGACGCGCTCGTCGCCGCCGAGACGGGTGACGTAGTAGCGCGCGATGAGGCCGCCGAGGCTGTGGCCGACGATGTGGATCTTCTCGTAGCCGGTCTCGGCGACGATCGCCTCGATCTCCTCGCCGAGCTGGGCCGCGGCGGTGCGCACGTCGGCGGTGAACGGCGAGTAGTTCATGGCATAGATCGAGCCGAAGCCGCGACGGGTCAGTCCGCGACGCAGCAGCGTGAAGATCGAGCGGTTGTCGATGAGGCCGTGCACGAGCAGGATCGGCGTCCCCGCCGCCTCGACGTTGGAGATGAGCAGGCCGCGCTGCACCGGGGCGAGGTGCTCGATCCGGTAGGGGTGGCGGCCGTCGGCGCGCTCCTGGAAGATCCCGAGCGGGTAGGTCGCGAGGTGCGTACTCATCCAGGCCGTCTCGATGGCCATCCCGACCATGGCCCGCGGGGTGAGCAGCGGGCCGAGGCCGCGGGCGGCCGCCGAGGCGCTGCCCAGGGCGCGACGGGCGCGACCCATCGCTGACGTCCGCGGCTCCGCGGGCTGCATCCACATCGAGGCATCCATGGTTTCCTCACCGTATAGCGCCGTCGGCGGCCGTGCGGTTGTCGTGAGGATCACGGTTTGTCACGTGTCCGGATCGAGACCCGTGGACGAGGCCACCCCCGTCACGGCGCTAGTCTCGTCCCGGACAAACCAGTGGTCACCCAATGACACGTGAGGACGGGAACGAATCCGTGGACCTTTTCGAGTACCAGGCACGAGATGTGTTCGAGAAGCACGGTGTACCCGTGCTGGCAGGCGCGGTGGCCACCACCGCCGCGGAGGCCCGAGCGGCCGCCGAGACCATCGGGGCCAAGAGCGGCGGCGTCACCGTCGTCAAGGCCCAGGTCAAGACGGGCGGGCGTGGCAAGGCCGGCGGCGTCAAGGTGGCCAAGTCGGCTGACGAGGCCGAGCAGCTCGCCGGCGACATCCTCGGCATGGACATCAAGGGCCACACGGTCCACCAGGTGATGATCGCCCAGGGCGCGCAGATCGACGAGGAGTACTACTTCTCCGTCCTGCTCGACCGGACCAACCGCACCTACCTTGCGATGTGCAGCAAGGAGGGCGGCATGGAGATCGAGCAGCTCGCCGTCGAGCGTCCCGAGGCCCTCGCCCGGGTCGCCGTCGACCCCAACGTCGGCATCGACACCGCCAAGGCGCAGGAGATCGTCGACGAGGCCGGCTTCGACGCCGAGACCGGCGCCAAGATCGTGCCCGTCCTCGAGAAGCTGTGGCTCGTCTACCGCGACGAGGACGCGACGCTCGTCGAGGTCAACCCGCTCGTGCGGACCAACGACGGCGACATCGTCGCGCTCGACGGCAAGGTCACCCTCGACGAGAACGCGGAGTTCCGTCACGAGGACCACGCGGCGCTCGAGGACAAGGCCGCGGCCGACCCGCTCGAGGCCAAGGCCAAGGCCAAGGGCCTCAACTACGTCAAGCTCGACGGCCAGGTCGGCATCATCGGCAACGGCGCGGGGCTCGTCATGAGCACGCTCGACGTCGTCGCCTACGCCGGCGAGAAGGACGGCGTGAAGCCCGCGAACTTCCTCGACATCGGTGGCGGCGCCAACGCGCAGGTCATGGCCGACGGCCTCGACGTCATCCTCGGCGACGAGCAGGTCCGCGCCGTCTTCGTCAACGTCTTCGGTGGCATCACCGCCTGTGACGAGGTCGCCAACGGCATCAAGGGTGCGCTCGAGATCCTCGGCGACCACGCCACCAAGCCCCTCGTCGTCCGCCTCGACGGCAACAACGTCGACCAGGGCCGGGCCATCCTCAACGAGCTGGACCACCCGCTCGTGACCCAGGTCGACACGATGGACGGCGCCGCGGCCAAGGCCGCCGAGCTGGCCGCCAACTGACCGCCCGACGGCTGACGAACTTCAAGGAAGCGCACACACATGTCTATCTACCTCAACGCTGACAGCAAGATCATCGTCCAGGGCATGACCGGCGGCATGGGCTCCAAGCACACCGCCCTCATGCTCGACGCCGGCTCCAACATCGTCGGTGGCGTCAACGCCCGCAAGGCCGGCACCACCGCCGAGATCGGCGGCAAGGAGCTGCCCGTCTTCGGGTCCGTCAAGGAGGCCATGGAGGCCACCGGCGCCAACGTCTCCGTCGCCTTCGTCCCGCCGCAGTTCGCCAAGGACGCCGCGATCGAGGCCATCGACGCCGAGATCCCGCTGCTCGTGGTCATCACCGAGGGCATCCCGGTCAAGGACACCGCCGAGTTCTTCAACTACTCGATCGGCAAGAAGACCCGGATCATCGGCCCGAACTGCCCCGGCATCATCACGCCGGAGGAGTCGCTCGCCGGCATCACGCCGCACACCATCGCGGGCAAGGGCCCGATCGGCCTCGTCTCGAAGTCCGGCACCCTGACCTACCAGATGATGTACGAGCTGCGTGACTACGGCTTCACGACGGCCATCGGCATCGGCGGCGACCCGATCATCGGCACGACGCACATCGACGCCCTCGAGGCGTTCGAGGCCGACCCCGAGACCAAGGCGATCGTCATGATCGGCGAGATCGGTGGCGACGCCGAGGAGCGTGCCGCGGCCTACATCAAGGAGCACGTCACGAAGCCGGTCGTCGGCTACGTCGCCGGCTTCACCGCCCCCGAGGGCAAGACCATGGGCCACGCCGGCGCCATCGTCTCCGGCTCCTCCGGCACCGCGCAGGCCAAGAAGGAGGCCCTCGAGGCCGCCGGCGTCAAGGTCGGCAAGACGCCGTCCGAGACCGCCGACCTCATGCGCGAGATCATGCGGAGCCTCTGACCCAGAGCCTCGCAGCGCACCGCGAGCGGGCGGCATACCGAGAAGTCCTTCGGTATGCCGCCCGCTCGCGTTCCCCGGTCCGCTCGCGATCGCGTCCCTCGGCGTGTGCGCCGGGGAGCGGCGGGCCGTTCGGGGGAGACTGGGGCGCGATGACGGTTCTGGAGATGCTTCGTGGTGCGCGCCCCTCGGCGGACGAGGTGGGTGGCGCCCCGTCGCAGCGTCCCTCGTGGCTGCCCGGACCGGTGCGGGACGTCCTCGTCGGTGTCGCCACCGGCGTCCTCTCGCTCCTGCTCGTGGTCGTCCCCACCGTGCTGGGCTGGTTGCTCGACCCGCGCCCCGGCGCCTCGCTGGCCGAGCCCCTCGGGGCCGGCTCGTCGCTGTGGCTGCTCGTCCAGGGCGCCCACCTCGGTGCCGGCGCGACCAAGGTCGCCTTCGTCCCGCTCGCCCTCGGCGCTCTCGTGGTCTGGCTCGCCTCCCGCGGTGCCGGCCGGGCCCTCGAGACCTCCGACGTCGACGACGAGTTCCTCGGCGACCTGCTTCCTCGCTCGGTCACGGCCGTCGCCGCCCGCTGGTGGCTCGGGTATGCCGTCACCGTCGGTCTCGCCTCGGCCCTCACCCTCGTGGGGTCGCTCCCGCTGCGCTGGCTCAGCCTGCCCGTGCCCGTCCTCGTCGTCCCTGCGCTGGCCCTCGTGCTGGCGGTGCGGCGGCTCAGCCGTGGGGCCGACGTGCTCGGGCCCCGGTTCGACGTCCTCGTGCCGCCCGAGACCGCCCGCCGCGCGGCCGGGCCGGCCGTCCGGGGGCTGGCCATGCTGCTCGGACTCGCGACCCTGACCGTCCTCGCCGCCGTGTTCGTGCGCTGGGACGCGGTCTCCGGCCTCCAGGGCGAGATCGGTGCCGGGTTCCTCGGTGGTCTCCTCCTCACCGGCGCACAGGCCGCCGCCCTGCCCAACCTCGCCCTCTGGGTCGTCGCCCTGCTGGCGGGGCCGGGCTTCTCGGTCGTCGACGGCGCGCACACCTCGCTCGCCGGGTCGGCCAGCGGGCTCATGCCGCTCGTGCCGGTGCTCGGCGCCATGCCCGGGCCGGGTCCGTGGCCGTGGTTCGCGCGCCTCCTCGTCCTCGTGCCGGTCCTCGTCGGGGCCTACGTCGGTCGGCGCTCGCTCAACGCCGTGGCCCGGCTGTCGTCGCTGCGCACCAAGGCGTCGGTGGCGGTCCTCGCCTGCGTGGTCGTCGCCGTCGTCATCGGGCTGCTCGACGGTCTGGGCGGTGGGTCCCTCGGGGCCTACCGGCTCTCGGACATCGGGGCGCACGCGCTCAGCACGGCGGTCGCCGTCGGCGGCGAGCTCCTCGTCGGTGCCCTCGCCGTGGTGGCGTGGGACGCCTGGCGCCTGCGCCGCTGAGCCCACCCGTGCTAGTCGATAGGGTGCTGGGCGTGACTGAACCCGCCGGCATCGTCGTCCTCGTCTCGGGCTCGGGAACCCTGCTCCAGGCGCTGCTCGACGCGAGTCTCGACCCGGCATACGGGGTCCGGGTCGTCGCGGTGGGAGCGGACCGGGACGACATCGAGGGCCTGCGTCGCGCCGAGCGTGCCGGGGTCGAGACGTTCGTGTGCCGGGTGCGCGACTTCGCGGACCGTGGCGCGTGGGACGAGGCGCTGGCTGGCGAGATCGCCTCACGCGCACCGGACTTCGTCGTCACGGCCGGGTTCATGAAGATCCTCGGGCCCGCGACGCTGGCCGAGCGGACCATCCTCAACACCCACCCGGCGCTGCTGCCCAGCTTCCCCGGCGCGCACGCCGTGCGGGACGCGCTGGCCCACGGCGTCAAGGTCACAGGGACGACGGCGCACCTCGTCGACGCCGGGGTCGACACCGGTCCGATCCTCGCCCAGCGAGCGGTCGAGATCCGTGCCGACGACACCGAGGACTCGCTGCACGAGCGGATCAAGGTGGAGGAGCGTGAGCTGCTCGTCGACCTCGTCGGGCGGCTGGGGCGTGACGAGCTGCCCCTGCCCGGCCGGTAGTATCGGGGGCGACGACTGGCGAGGGTGGACCACCACCGGGGAGTCACATTGGGAGCTGCATCGCCCGCCTGGGTGCACCCGGTAGTTCACCGCCCGACCGCACCCAACGCCGCGAATGGAGCCATCACCATGGCCGTCTCCGTCACCCCTCCCGGACCCACGCAGGACGTCCGCCCCGTCCGCCGGGCGCTCGTCTCGGTCTTCGACAAGACCGGGCTCGAGGACCTCGCACGAGGTCTGCACGAGGCCGGTGTCGCGATCGTCTCGACCGGTGGCTCGGCTGCCCTCATCGAGGGTCTGGGCATCCCCGTGACCGAGGTCGCGGACCTCACCGGCTTCCCCGAGTGCCTCGAGGGTCGCGTCAAGACCCTCCACCCGCTCGTGCACGCCGGCATCCTCGCCGACACCCGCAAGTTCGACCACGTCGAGCAGCTGGGTGGGCTCGGCGTCGAGCCGTTCGACCTCGTCGTCGTCAACCTCTACCCGTTCGCCGACACGGTGGCCTCCGGCGCCGACCCCGACGCCATCGTCGAGAACATCGACATCGGTGGCCCGTCGATGGTCCGTGCGGCCGCGAAGAACCACCCGAGCGTGGCCGTGGTCGTCGACCCGACGGCATACGACACGGTCCTGGAGGCGGTGCGCGGGGGCGGGTTCACGTTCGAGCAGCGCAAGGCCCTCGCCGCGAAGGCGTTCGTGCACACGGCGACCTACGACGTGCACGTGGCTTCGTGGATGGGCAACGCCTACACCGACTCCTCCGACGGGTCCGGCTTCCCTGCGTGGGCCGGTGCGACGTGGACGAAGTCGGCGGTGCTCCGCTACGGCGAGAACCCGCACCAGGGCGCCGCGCTCTATGCCAACGGCTTCGCGCCCCAGCCGGGTCTGGCCCAGGCGAAGCAGCTCCACGGCAAGGAGATGTCCTACAACAACTACGTCGACGCCGACGCCGCGGTGCGCGCCGCCCACGACCACGGAGACCAGCCGACCGTCGCGGTCGTCAAGCACGCCAACCCGTGCGGGATCGCGGTCGGCGCGGACGTCGCCGACGCCCACGCCAAGGCGCACGCGTGCGACCCGGTCTCGGCGTTCGGCGGCATCATCGCCACCAACCGCCCGGTCACCGTCGAGATGGCGCGCACCATCGCCGACATCTTCACCGAGGTCGTCGTCGCGCCCGGGTTCGACGACGACGCCCTCGAGGTGCTCACGGCGAAGAAGAACATCCGGCTGCTCGAGGCAGCAGCTCCCGCGCGCGAGGGCGCCGAGATCCGCCCGATCTCCGGCGGCCTGCTCATGCAGCAGCGCGACACGGTGGACGCGGTCGTCACCGACGACTCGGGCGCCGTGACCGGCGGCGACGACGCGGCCAACTGGCGTCTGGTGTCGGGGGAGGCGGCCGACGAGGCGACGCTCGCCGACCTCCAGTTCGCGTGGCGCTCGGTGCGTGCGGTGAAGTCCAACGCCATCCTGCTGGCCTCCGGCGGCGCGTCGGTGGGCATCGGCATGGGCCAGGTCAACCGGGTCGACTCGTGCCACCTCGCGGTCTCGCGGGCCAACTCCGGCGAGGTGGAGCGGGCCAGGGGCGCCGTGGCCGCGTCAGACGCGTTCTTCCCGTTCGCCGACGGCCTTCAGGTCCTCCTCGACGCGGGCGTCAGCGCCGTCGTCGCACCGGGTGGGTCGATGCGCGACCCGGAGGTCATCGAGGCCGCGCAGGCCGCCGGCGTGACGATGTACTTCACCGGGACCCGCCACTTCGCCCACTGACCAGCCCGTCGGGGTGCTGGGCTCCGCGCGGCTTTGGCGGCACACTGGCCTCGACACCGGCATCGTCGCCGGTGGAGAGGAGCAGGGGGCCATGGCAGTCGGGGTACTCATGATGGGGGTCATTGCGCTCGTGGTGGCGCTGGCCGTCGGGGTCGTCATCGCCGTCGTGGCGTCGGCCGGACGATCCCGGGCGGGAGGTGGTCGCTGATGTTCTGGACCCTCGCCGGGATCGTGCTAATCGCCGTGCTGGTCGGAGCCTGGCTCTACGACCGGAGGTTCGGTCATGACAGGACCTACCGCGGGGCGGGTGGCGCCGACCAGGGGCGGGCCGACGGGTCGGTGACCCAGCTCGGCCAATGGAATGGCCCTGGCTGACCCGGACCTCCCGCGCTTCTTGCCCCAGGACCACCGTTCGGGCCCGAAAATGGGGCTGTGACGGTGGTCCTCGGGCAAGAAGTGCACCTGTGGGCCAGGTCCATCGGGCCCTCGACAGGCCCCTGAGCCGGGTCCACACTGGTCCCGACCCGACAGCGGTGCCGGGTGGAAGGAGAGGTCCCATGCTCTGGCTCTGGGGAACGATCGCCCTCGTCCTGGCCGTCGTGTTCGTCGCGTCCACCTTCTACGACCGTCGCCACAAGGGCTCGACCTTCGGTGAGGGCCTCGAGACCCGGCGTCACGCGCAGGACGCGAAGAACGACCAGGACAACTTCGGCGGGGCTGGCGGGTTCAGCGGCGGCATGGGTGGGGGCGGTGGCTGACGTGTTCTGGGTCATCGCCGGCATCGTGCTGCTGGTCGTGCTCGCGGCGGCCTGGCTCTGGGACCGCGGACACACCTCGGGGTTCACCCCGCGTGACAGGCAGGACATGGACCGGGCCCAACGCGACGCCGTCGCGGACTGGTTCAACGCCGGCGGCACCCGGCCCTGACGACCGAGTGCCCCGGGACGGTGGTCCCGGGGCACTCGGTCGCTGCAGCGCCGGGGTCAGGCGTTGGGGGCTCCCGGAGCGGCGTAGCCGGTGGGCTCGCCCTCACCGAGGTCGACGATCGCGGCGACGGGGCCACCACCGTCGGGGCCCTGGTGGGCGGCCGACACGGACACGAACACGGCCGGGTCGCCGGTCACCGAGGCGGTGACGCCACCGACGGCGGACTTGATCTGGCGGTGCCAGTGCACGTCCGAGTCGTCGAGCATGGCGTTGCGGCGACCACGGACCGCGCCGTCCTGGCTGACCTCGCACTTGAGGAACACGTTGACGAGGCGGCCCTTGATGTCGCTCGTGTGGGGGCGCTCGGGCAGCTCGAGGCCGGCGTCCTTGATGGCCTCCCAGATGCCGTCGGCGTCGAGGGCGTCACGCATGACGGAGTGGCCGATGCGGTAGCGGCCACCGACACCGCGGGCGTTGCCCACGACGACGACCTGGGCCTGGTCGAGCTCGACGCCGGACGAGCACGAGGCCACCGACGAGAAGAGCGAGCGGTTCTCCATGACGTCCGCGTCGGTGGGCATCTCGATCTCGCCGAGGGCGACGGCGATGCCGAGACCCGTCGTGCCGTTGGAGAGGTCCATCGACTCGTGCGTGTGGTGGGTCCACACCTTCTCGCCGCGCGACTCCGCGTCACGGATCGTGTGGATCGTGAGCAGCGGGGTCTTGGTCTGGACGTAGTGCACGTCCTTGGGGTCGGTGATGCCGGCGCGCTCCATGGCGACCTTCACGGCCTCGGCGACCTTGGAGATCATGCCGGTGTAGCCGATCTCCTCGGGCTTGATCGGCTCACTCATGGCGAAGCCGACGGTGAGCCGCGGCTCGTCGGTCTTCTCGGTCTTGTCCTCGGGCACGGTCGCGAAGATCGTGGCGTGGGGGCTGATGATGCCGTCGGTGCCGCCGGACCACACGATCGGGACCTGCTTGACCTGGTCGGCGGGGGCGCCCTTCTCGACGAGCACCTCACGGAACGCGCGGTCGGCGATGATCCGGGTGTAGTCGTTGACGCCACCGTTGCCCTCGGTCTTGCCGATGATGGCGATGACGCGGCTGGCCTCCATCACGCCGTCGTCGATGAGCTTGGCGAGCTCGGAGGCGTCCGAGACGCTGTGGATCGGAACCTTGCGGACCTCGATGGCTTCTGGCACGGCGTGACCTTTCTGGATGCGGAAACCGCAGTGGGACAGCGGAACTGGTGGGTGAATCGGGTGGATCAGTCTTCGGGGCTGGCGTCGATGACGGTGCCGAACTCGCTCTCGACCGCATCGGTGATGTGCTCGAGGGACGTGATGATGCTGCGGCCACCACTCTCGGCGAAACGCAGCGCGGCGTCGACCTTGGGGCCCATCGAGCCGGACGCGAACTGGCCGTCCGCGGCATACGACTGCATCTGCGCGAGCGAGGTGACGCCGAGCGGACGCTCGTCCGGGGTGCCGTAGTCGACCATGGCGTGGTCGACGTCGGTGGCGATGATGAGGATGTCGCAACCGAGCGCCCTGGCGAGCAGGGCCGCGGTGAGGTCCTTGTCGATGACCGCCTCGACGCCACGCAGGGTGCCGTCCTCCTCGCGGACGACGGGGATGCCGCCACCGCCGGCGGCGACGACGACGTGCCCGGTCTCGACGAGGGCGCGGATGGCGCCGAGGTCGAGGATCTCCTGGGGCTCGGGGGAGGCGACGACGCGGCGCCAGCCCTTGTCGCCGCGGTCCTCCCACTGCTGTCCGTGGTCGATCATCTGCTGCGCCTGGTCGGCCGGCAGGTAGCGCCCGACGGGCTTGGTGGGCGACTGGAAGTGCGGGTCCTGTGCGTCGACGAGGGTGCGGGTGACGAGCGCGGCGACCGGACGGGCGACACCGCGGCGGGCGAGCGCGGGCTCGAGGGCGTCGAGGATGGTGAAGCCGATCGTCCCCTGCGTCTGCGCGCCGCACCAGTCGAGCGGCACCGGCGGGACGACGTGCGCGGCGACCTCGTTCTTGACGAGCAGGTTGCCCACCTGGGGGCCGTTGCCGTGGGTGAGGACGACGTCGTGGCCGGCGCTGACGAGCTCCGCGACGTGCTCCATCGCCTCGCTGATGGCGCGGACCTGGTCGGCCGGGTGGGCCGTCCCGTCGGGGGACGTCATGGCGTTGCCGCCGAGTGCCACGAGTACGCGCACCGACCCACCTCCTGCTCGGGGAGGCACACCCCGTCGGTATGCCGTTGCGGCGAGCCTATGGAGGGGGCCGGGTACGGGCGTTGGCATGACCTGACAGGTGAGGCGTCCCCGTTTGGCAGGTGTCGGTGGTCACGGGGCCCGGGTGCTGGTGGGCGTGCGGTCGTGCCCGCCGGCGCGCACGCCTCAGCGCGGGTCGGCGCCCCCGCCGAGGCGACGGTAGCGGGCGTGGCGGTCGTGCAGGCGCCGCTCGCGGTCGCGGTCGCCGAGGTCGGCGAGCTCGTGCCGGATCGCCTGGGCCATGCGGCGGCAGAACGCCTCCGGCTCGTCGGACGCGTCGGGGTGCTCGGCGACGATCCGGTCGACGATCCCGTCCTCGAGCAGGTCGAGGGATCGCACGCGCTGGCGCTCGGCGAGCTCGGGCGCGCGGTCCGGGGTGCGGTAGAGGATGGCCGACGCGCCCTCCGGTGGCAGCGGGGACAGCCACGAGTGTTGGGCGCTGATGACGCGGTCCGCGGGCATGAGGGCGAGGGCGCCACCGCCGGTGCCCTGGCCGAGCAGCACGCAGACCGTCGGCACCTCGAGCACGACGAGCTCGGAGAGGCAGCGGGCGATCTCGCCGGCCATGCCGCCCTCCTCGGCCTCCTTGGAGAGTGCGGCGCCGGCGGTGTCGATGATGGACACCAGCGGCAGGTCGAGCTCGGTCGCGAGCTTCATGCCACGACGGGCGACGCGCAGGCCCGACGGGCTGAGCGGCGCCTCGGTCTGCTCGCCGCGACGGTCCTGCCCGAGGACGACGCACGGGGTGCCCTCGAACCGGGCGAGCGCGAGGAAGAGCGAGCGGTCCCACTCGCCGGCGCCGGTGCCGAACAGCGGGAGCACGTCGGTGGCGCCGAGCTTGAGCAGCGCCCGAACGCCGGGGCGAGCAGCGTTGCGGGAGCGCACGATCGAGTCCCAGGCCGGGACGTCGGCCAGCGGCTCCTTCGGCACGTCCGGTGCCGGAGTCGAGTCGTGCGGCGCGAGCACGAGGTCGAGGAAGCGGGCCGCCGTGGCGGTGAGCAGCTCGACCGGGAGCACCGCGTCGAGCAGGCCGTGGGCGAAGAGGTTCTCGGCGGTCTGCACGTCGTCGGGGAACGGCTGGCCGTAGAGCGCCTCGTAGACCCGGGCGCCGAGGAAGCCGATGGTCGCGCCGGGCTCGCCGACGGTGACGTGACCGAGCGAGCCCCACGAGGCGAACACGCCGCCGGTCGTGGGGTGGCGCAGGTAGGTGATGTAGGGCAGGTGCTCGCGCTTGTAGGCGGCGACCGCCGCCGAGATCTTCACCATCGTCACGAACGCCGGGGTGCCCTCCTGCATGCGCGTGCCGCCGGAGGCGGGTGCAGCGAAGAGGGGCAGGCGCTCGCGGGTGGCTCGCTCGAAGGCGAGTACGATGCGCTCCGCGGCGGCGACGCCGATCGACCCCGCGAGGAACTTGAACTCGCCCGCGATGACCGCGACGCGGTGACCACCGATCCGCCCCTCGCCGGTGACGATGGACTCGTCGGTGCCGGCCTTCTCGGCAGCGGCGGTGAGCTCGACGGCATACGGGCTGCCCTCCTGCGCCACGGCGAGAGGTGCCTCGTCCCAGCTCTGCCACGTGCCGTCGTCGAGGACGGCCGCGATGAGCTCGCTGGAGGTGGGACGTGCCGGCTTGGCGGTGGGCCCGTCGCTCATGCCGGGTCCTCGTCGGCGAGCCAGGCGCGCACGCTCTCGTTGTGCTGGCCCAGCATCGGTGGCGCGAGGTGCGTCTCGCGACCTCCGGCGAAGGCGTTGTCGTCCAAGCGGATCGGCGGGCCGGGGATCTCGATCGACCCGAGCACGGGGTGGTCGACATCGAGGACGAGCCCCTGCGACCGCGTCTGGTCCCAGTCGTAGACGCGGTCGATGGTGCGGACCTCGCCGGCCGGGATGCCGAGCTCGTCGAGCCGGGGGAGGAGGTCGTCGAGGCGCCACGTCGAGAACGCCTCGTTGAGGGCGGCGGTCACCCGGTCGCGGTTGGCCGCGCGCTCGCGGTTGGTCGCCATGCCCGGCGTCGCAGGGTCGATCCCGAACGCGTTGGCGAGCTTGACCCACAGCGACTCGCTGCCGCACGCGACCTGGACGTCGCCGTCGGCGCAGTGGAACAGGCCGTAGGGCGACAGGGCCGGGTGGTGGTTGCCCTGGGCGTGCCCGACGTGTCCGGCGACCGTGTAGGCCGTGCCCTGGAACGCGTGCGCGCCGACGACCGCTGCGAGCAGCGACGTGCGCACGACGCGTCCGGTGCCGGTGGTGTTGCGCTCGTGGAGGGCGGAGACGACGCCGTAGGCGCCGTACATGCCCGCGAGGAGGTCGCCGATGGGGACGCCGACCCGCTGCGGGGTGTCCGCGTCGGGACCGGTGACGGACATGAGCCCGGCCTCACCCTGCGCGATCTGGTCGTAGCCCGCGCGCCCGCCCTGCGGACCGTCGTGTCCGAAGCCGCTGATCGCCAGGACGACGAGGCGCGGGTTGAGCTCGTGGAGGCGCTCGTTGCCGAAGCCGAGGCGGTCCATGACGCCCGGACGGAAGTTCTCGATGAGGACGTCGGCGCGCTGCACGAGCCTCGTGAGGACGTCGCGCCCGTCGTCGGACTTGAGGTCGAGGGTGATCGACTCCTTGTTGCGGTTGGCGCTGAGGAAGTACGTCGAGATCGGGTCGTCCTCGGGCCCGACGAAGGGTGGCCCCCAGCCCCGGGTGTCGTCGCCCGTGGGCGACTCGACTTTGATGACGCGAGCACCCATGTCGCCCAGCATCATCGCGGC
This sequence comes from Knoellia locipacati, assembly GCF_007992835.1. GTDB lineage: Bacteria > Actinomycetota > Actinomycetes > Actinomycetales > Dermatophilaceae > Knoellia > Knoellia locipacati. Next base: position 201,078 of record NZ_BKBA01000003.1, on the reverse strand, counting down.
GTGCGGGCCGGCGAGAGCTCGGGACAGGTCGACGACGGTGATGTCCTGCAGGGGTCCGGTCATGTCCCGAGCCTAGGGAGCGCGGTTGCTCTCGTGATCGGGCAGGTCGTGGCAAGACGGACCCCGCAGCGTGTCACCTTCTGCCAAAACCCAGCCGTATGCCGTGTGCTCACCTCAGCGCAGCGCGCTGCGTCCCAGCCGGACGAGGACGCACAGGGCTGCACCGAGCACGGCCAACGTGGGCACGAGGTTGACGGGGTGCGGACCGATGAGCGCCATCATGATCCCGATGACCAGTGTCACTGCGACGACTGTCGTGGGGATGACGAGCGCCGATATCGCCTTCTCACGTGGATTCCACCGTGCGCTCATCGCCGTGAGGACGCACACCACGAGCCATGGCAGGACGAAGACGGGGAAGGCGAACAGGAGGCTTGACGCAGCCGAGATCCCGAAGGTGACCAGCGGTAGCAGGAGGAGGAGCGCGAAAGCATTCCCGGCAGTTGCGAGAACCGCGGTCCACGGCGACGCGGGGCGACGCGGAGACGGGACGACAACGGTCGCGGGGCGGCCGGCATACGCCTCATCGGCGACCGACTGCGGTGAGCCGAGCTCGGTCAGGACCCGGCGGACGTCGTCCTCGGACGCGTCCCGACGCAGGCTCGCGTCGAGGTGCTCGTGGACGCCGGCGAGGACCTCGGCGCGTTCGCCCGGATCGACGCCGTGGAGCAGCAGCTCGAGGTCACGCAGCCAAGCAGCCGCGAGCGGGTGGGTCGTGGCTGGAGTCATGCTGGGCCCCCTTGGATGGCGGAGTCGACCGCGTCCCGGAACGGCTTCCAGGTGCGGGTGAAGGTGTCGAGAGCGGCGCGCCCGTCGCGGGTGAGGACGTAGTAGCGCCGGGGCGGGCCCTCGGCGGACTCGCGCCACGTCGTGTCCACCAGCCCGGCCTTGCGGAGCCGTGCGAGGAGTGGGTAGAGCGTGCCCTCGCCGGAGAGGAGGATCCCGTCGGTGCTGAGCCGGCGAGCGATGTCGAGGCCGTAGAGCTCGTCGTCGCGCAGCATGGCGAGCACGCAGTACTCCAGCGCACCGCGCCGCAGGTGCGTCAGGATGGCGTCGTCGCCGGGTACCATGCGAGACAAGATAGCGCACCTGCGACCGGATGAGGGTCGACCGGTGGAAAGGCTCAGTAGGCCGTGCGGTCGGCCGTCGCGGTCCAGGCGGCGAAGGGCTCGTCCGACCGTAGTGTCGGCAGGTGGACACGACGCAGCGGCCACGCGTCGAGGTCGGGCGAGGGGTCGAGGAGGCCGTGGAACTCGGCGTCGTCGAAGCCGGCCCCCGCAGCGGCGTGCCGGTCGGCGGCGTGCACGACGGCGTCGACCCGGGCCCACAGCGCCGCGGAGAGGCAGAGGGGGCAGGGCTCGCACGACGCGTAGACCGTGGCGCCCTCGAGCGAGAAGTCGCCGACGGCCTGACAGGCGGCGCGGATCGCGACGACCTCGGCATGCGCCGTCGGGTCGAGCGTGGCCGTGACGCGGTTGGCTCCCTCGCCGACGATGACGCCGTCGCGTACGACGACCGCTCCGAACGGGCCGCCGCCGTCGGCGACGTTGGCGATGGCGAGGTCGACGGCGCGGTCGAGGAAGGTCTGGTGGTCGGTCACCGGCTCATGGTGCCACCGGCACCCCGGTGGCCGGGGTCGGGGCCGGTGGCCCGCCCCTCAGATGCCGGACGACGGGTCGCGGTCGGCCTCGGGCTCGGCGTGCGTCATGAACTCCCAGACGAGCCAGTGGGCCAGGGCCACGAGGAGGATGAGCAGCGTCGCCTCCGCCTGGAGCGGGGTGACCCCCAGCGGCTCCACGATCTCGGGTGCCACTCCGAGCACCGCGATGAGCAGGTAGATCGTCGCGGCGATCCAGCGGTGCCGGGCGAACAGGCCCGAGTCCCCGTCGGCCCGCGAGCGCTGGAGGAGCCGCAGCGTCGACCAGCACCCGATGAGCGCCACGACGACGAAGCTCACCCGCCAGATCGCCGGGTTCTCGGTCCCGCCGACCTGCGCGAAGAGCCCCATGAGTGCGGGGAGGAGGAACGCGAGGTAGATGCCACCCGCGTCGCGCCGGCCGTGCGGGGTTCGCAGCCACGCCTCGTGCCGCTGGACGACGGTCCACCACAGCCCGACGAGCGTGAAGCACGTGGCGGAGAACAGCGCATAGAACGTCGACACATCCATCCCGGGCCTCCCGCTGCGGACGTCCGTCAACGCTAGCGCCGGTCGCGACGCACGCCTAGGCCCCGCGGATGACCCGGAGGTGCGGGGTCAGGCAGTGGCGGCGTCGGCGAGCACGTCGGTCCAGGTGCGCGGCTCGCGTCCGAGGAGGTCACGCAGCGTGCCGACGCCGCCGACGAGCCCGTCGCGGTCGTAGGACCGGAACATCGCCAGCAGGTCGTCGCGGGCCTGCGCCGTGAGCGATGCGCCGGGACCCGTGGTCCAGGTGTCACGGGAGAGCTCCGCTGCCTCGACCGGACGACCCAGGACGGCCGTGGCCCGCGCGGCCATCTCCCGGACGGTGAGGGCCTCGGGACCGGCGAGGTCGAGGGTCTCGTCCTCGAGCCTGCCGTCGCAGAGCACGAGCGCCGCCACCTCGGCCACGTCGTCGAGGTCGACGTTCGTGAACGCCGAGTCGAGCGAGTAGGGGACGACCATCCGTCCCGCGAGAGCGGCGTCGACGAGGTTCTGGTGGTACGCCGCCGGACGCAGGACCGTGGCGGTCCTGACGAACGACCGGATCTCACGCTCGGCCTCGGCCTTGCGCAGGTGGTGGGGCATCGACGCGTCGTCCGGGTGCAGCACGGAGTGGAAGGCGAAGCGTGAGACGCCCTCTGCCACAGCGGCTTCCGCGACCCGTCTCGCGATCCCGACCTCGTCGGGGTGGACGTTGGGTGCGAGGTGGTAGACCCCGCTGACGCCGGCCATCGCGACCGGCAGCCCGGCCCCGGACTCGAGGTCCACGGGGACGGTGTGGACCTCGGGAGCCGCGTCGGTCCCGGGACCGGGCACGCCGGCATACACCGCACTGCTCGACCCGGGACGGACCGCAGCCCGCACGGTGACCCCACGCGCCAGCAGCGCGCGCGTCACGGCGCGACCGGTCTTGCCGGCCGCGCCGATGACGAGCACCTCGGTCATCGACCGGTCACATCCAGTCGTACTCGCTGGCCGTGGCGCCGTCCGCCAGCTGGGCGTAGCCGGGGCCGCGGTCGAAGAACGGCTCGTCCGAACGCTGCTCGCGCATCTGCGCACGAAGCGACTCGCTCGCTTCGACGTCGATGCTCACGTCGTCCTTGCCGCCCGTGGCGACGACGCCGTATGCCGTCCGCGCACCGTCGAAGGACACCTTGCCCCAGCGGAGGTCGCGCTCGACCTCGTCGAGGGGGCGCTCGAGCGGGTCGCCCCAACCGCCACCACCGGTGGTGCGGATGCGGATGACCTGCCCGGCCTTGACCGGCTCGGCGTCGGCGAGGGCGTCGACGACGCGCTCGTCGGGCCCACCCACGTCGATGGTGACGTGGAACGGCATACCGGCCTTGCCACCCTTGACGCCCCAGCAGGCGAGGATCGAGCGGTCGGCGATGGACATGAAGTTCGCGTCCTGGAGCATCCGGATGTGCTTCTCGTAGCCCAGGCCGCCGCGGTAGCGCCCGGCGCCACCGGAGTCCACGGCGAGGCCGAGGCGCTCGACGATGAACGGGAAGCGCGACTCGGTGAACTCGGTCGGGAGGTTCCGCGAGTCCGGGACGACGTGGATGGTGTCCTCGCCGTCGGCGTAGTAGCGACCGCCGGAGCCACCGCCGAGCACCTCGCGCATGAGGTAGTCGTTGCCGTCGCGGTCCTTGCCGTAGACGCCGGTGTAGCGGATCGTCTCCTGGTCGGCCGGCATCTTGCCGTCGACGGCCTTGGCGACGACGCCGCCGAGGACACCGAGCAGGCGCAGGATGACGAACGTACGGGCGTTGGTCGGCGCGGGGTAGATCGGCGTGAGCAGCGTGCCCTTCTCGGGGAAGCGCATCTCGATGAGCGGCACGATGCCCTCGTTGACGTCGAGCTCGGCCATCCGCTCGGGGGTGTCGGCGAGGTTGCGCAGGATCGGCGCGAGCCACTTCTTGAGGAAGTTGCCACCGACGTAGTCGCCGCAGTGGTTGATCGGGCCCTTGGCCTGCTTCGCGGTGCCGGTGAAGTCGACGATGAGTCGTGCGCCGCCGGTGAAGTTCGTATCCGGGTCGGCGGGTGCGTCGTCGACCTTGGTGAGCGTGATGCGCTGCGTGTGCAGCATCGGCTCGTCGACGCCGTCGTGCTCGGCGTAGTCCTCCCAGACGTAGGTGCCAGCGGGGATCTTCGACAGGATCTCGCGACGGTAGGTCTCCGTCGTGCTGTCGAGGATCGCGTCGAACGCCGCTTCCACGCTGTCACGGCCGTAGCGCGCGAACAGGTCCGAGAGCCGGCGGGCACCCATGAGGCAGGCGGAGCACTCGGCGTCGAGGTCGGCGGCGAGGCTGTCGGGCATGCGCGAGTTGCGCGTCATGATCCGCAGCGCGGCCTTGTTGGGCACGCCGGCGTCCCACAGCTTGATCGGGGGGACCGACAGGCCCTCCTCGAAGACCGACTGCGCGCCGCTGGGCATGGAGCCGGGGCAGGCGCCGCCGATGTCGTCGTGGTGGCCGAAGGCCTGGACGAACGCGACGACCTCGCCGTCGTGGAAGACGGGCACGGTGACGCAGAGGTCGGGGAGGTGGCCGATGCCACCCTCGGACTCGTAGACGTCGTTGTGGAAGAAGACGTCGCCCTCGTTCATCTCCTCGAGCGGGAAGTCCCGCGCGATCGGGTGGACGAGCGCCGAGTACGAGCGGCCGGTGAGCTTGCGCAGCTGGCGGTCGTGGATGCCGGCGCGGAAGTCGTGGGCGTCGCGGATCATGGGGGAGCGCGAGGTGCGGGCGATCGAGGTCTCGACCTCCATCTCGACGCTCGCCAGGGTGCCCTGGACGATCTCGACGAGGATCGGGTCGACGGTGCTTCCGGGCTCGGTGAGCCGCTTGCCGTGCTCGTATGCCGTGGGCAGGCCGGCGGGGTTTCCCGACGCGGCCGGCGCGGCTGGGGTGGCCGGCGTGGCCTGGGGCGCAGCGGACGTGGTGCTCACTTGTCCTCCTTGGTGATGACGAGGTTGCCGTAGGTGTCGACGCGGACGACGAAGCCGGGGTGCACGGGGACCGTGGAGCCGAACTCCTCGATGATCGCCGGGCCGGTGATCGTGTCGCCGACGGCGAGATCGGGGCGCCACCAGACGCCGGTCTCGACGTAGCCGTCCTCGGCGTCGAAGCAGACCTCACGGGTCGAGCGGCGGGCACGGTCCTCGACCGAGCCTGCGTCGTCGGCGACGGGGGCCAGCTCCTGCAGCTCGGGGCGCGTGATCGGGCCGACGCCGGTGACGCGCAGGTTGACCCACTCGACCTGCTGAGTCGGGTCGTTCCGGAAGTCGTAGCCGTAGAGCTGGCGGTGCTCGTCGTGGAAGGCCTCTGCGACCTTCGCGGCATACGCGTCGTCGATGGCGGCGTCGGTCGGTGCGTTGACGCGGACCTCGTAGGCCTGGCCGAAGTAGCGCAGGTCGACGGTGCGGGTGAACTGGTGCTCCTCCGCGGCGAAGCCCTCCTTGGACAGGGCGGCGGCGGCGCGCTCGGTGAGCGAGGAGAAGGTCTTCTCGATCGCGGCGTGGTCGAGCGCGGCCTGCTTGGCGACCTGCGTCTGCACGTAGTCGTTCTTGACGTCGACGGTGAGCAGGCCGAAGGCGCTGACGTTGCCCGGGTTCGGCGGGACGACGACACCGGCGAGGTCGAGGATGTCGACGAGGCGGCAGGCGAGCAGCGAGCCGGAGCCGCCGAAGGTGGTGAGCATGAAGTCGCGGACGTCGAGCCCACGCTTGACGCTCACCTGGCGCAGGGCGTTGGCCTGGTTCCACGCGGAGATCTCGAGGATGCCGGTGGCGCAGCGCTCGAAGTCGAGACCGAGCCGCTCGGCGAGGGCCTGCACGCCGGTGCGCGCGGCCTCCACGTCGAGCGGGATCTCACCGCCGAGGAGGTGCGGCGGGATCCGGCCGAGGGTGACGTGCGCGTCGGTGATGGTCGGCTCGGTGCCGCCCTTGCCGTAGCAGAGCGGGCCCGGGTCGGCGCCGGCCGAGTGCGGGCCGACCTTGAGGGCGCCCTCGGGCGAGACCCAAGCGATCGAGCCGCCGCCCGCGCCGACGGTGACGACGTCGATCATCGGGATCTTGCTCGGGTAGGCGCCGACGGTGCCCTCGGTCGTGAGGGTGGGCTCGCCGTCGAGGACGACGGAGACGTCGGTCGAGGTGCCGCCACCGTCACAGGTGAGGATCTTGTCGAAGCCGGCCTTCTGCGCGATGAGCGCGGCGCCGAGCGCACCGGCGGCGGGGCCGGACATCGTCGTCGTGATCGGCTGGTGCACGACCTCGTCCGCGGAGAGGACGCCACCGTTGGACTTCATGATGTAGAAGGGGATCTGGCGGCCGGAGCCCTGGGTGAAGCCGTCGAGCCGCTCGTGGATGTTGGTGACGTAGCGGCTGACGTTGGGCTTGACCGCGGCGTCGACGAGGGTGGTCATCGAACGCTCGTACTCGCGGTACTCGCGCAGCACCTCGCTCGAGATCGACACGATCGCCTCGGGGTGCTCCTCGCGCAGGATCTCGCGCATCCGCAGCTCGTGCTCGTCGTTGGCGTAGGAGTGCAGGAAGCAGACGCCGATCGTCGTGATGCCCTGGTCCTTGAACCAGCGGGCCGCGGCGACGGCGCTCTCCTCGTCGAAGGGGCGGATCTCGTTGCCCTCGAAGTCGAAGCGGCCACCGACGGTGCGGACCGACTCGGCGGGGACGATGCGCGCCGGCTTGACCCAGAAGTAGGAGTTGCCGTAGCCGTCGGGCACGGCCTGGCGGGCGATCTCGAGCATGAACTCGTAGCCCTCGGTCGTGATGAACCCGAGCTGCTCGACCTTGCCCTCGAGGAGCTTGTTGGTCGCCACCGTGGTGCCGTGGCAGACGGCGGTGATGTCGTCGCCGCTGGCCTCCATCAGACCGAGCACCTTGTCGATGCCGTTGATGAACCCGTCGGCGGGGTTGCTGGGGGTGCTGGGGGTCTTCGTCGTGACGAGATCCCCCGAGTCCTCGTCGAAGGCCACCACGTCCGTGAACGTGCCGCCGGTGTCGATCCCGATCCTGATGCGTCGCTGAGCCATGTCAGAGATTCAAGCGGGGTATGCCGGGTGGTCGCCTTGTCAATCTCTGCCAACGGATCGCGGATATCGCCCCAAACCCCACCAAGTGCCGCGTCGTCGCCGGGTGGGGTCGCCTGCGCGACGTCTCCGTCGCGTCCCGCGCTGTGCACTGCTGCGCCGTGGTGCAGCAGTGCACTGTCTGCCCGAACGGCACAGTGCAGTGCTGCGCTGGGGTACAGCAGTGCACTGTCAGCCCGAACGGCACAGTGCAGTGCTGCGCTGGGGTGCAGCACTGCACTGCCGCCCCGAACAGCACTGTGCACTGCTGCGCGAGGGCGCAGCAGTGCACAGTGGCGACGGCCCATCGTGGCCGCGGCGAGCCTTCGAGCGGTCAGTCGCCTTCGGGCTTGTGGTCCGGGCGCGGGCCGCCGTGCGGGAACGCCGTCTTGGCCGGCGACTCGAGCTCCTCGCGGTGGCCGCGGATGAGGTCGAGGTTGCGGTCACGCAGGTGGTCGAACCCCTGCGAGATGTTCGAGCCCGGGGTGAGCGACGACAACGCCGTCTCGGGGTCGAGACGGGCCGAGACCCAGCCCTCGTGCGACGCGGCCTTGGCCACGATCGTCGCGTTGGGCGTGACGATGTGGCTGTTGCCGAAGTAGATGACCCCGGCCGGGTCGATGCCGGTCGCGTTGGCGCCGATGACGTAGACGTGGTTGTCGTAGGCACGGGCCCGCGACGTGAGCTCCCAGATGTCGGCCGAGCGGAGCAGCGCCGACGGCCGGCAGATGATCTCGGCGCCCTGGACGGCCTGGATCCGCGACAGCTCCGGGTAGTCGCCGTCGAAGCAGATGATCATGCCGATGCGGCCGAGGGCGGTGTCGGACACCGTGACCGTATCGCCCGGCGTGACCCAGCCACCGCCGGAGACGGCCTCGGTGCAGAACGGGTGGGTCTTGCGATAGACGCCGAGCAGCGAGCCGTCGGTGTCGACGAGGATCGACGCGTTGTAGACGATCCCGCGCTCGGGGCCGCGCTCGTAGGTCCCGACGCAGAGGACGATGCCGAGCTCACGGGCGAGGTCCTGGAACGGCTGCGACATGGCGCCCGGCAGCTCGCTCACGAGGTCCCAGAGCTGCTCGGTCGAGCAGTCCGGCGTGAAGCCGGTCGTCGCCGACTCGGGCAGCACGACGAGCTCGGCACCGGTCTCGGCGACGCAGCGCCGCACGAAGTCGAGGCACCGCTCGATGTTGGCCTCGATGACCTGGGGGGTGAGCGACCCGCGGACGGGCGCCACCTGGATGGCAGCAGCAGTGAACGGACGCATCAGCGACCTCCGATGAGCCAGCCGACGACGACGCCGGCGAGTGCGACGCCCGCTCCGAAGAGGGCGCCCTGGACAAAACCCGAGCCGGAACCGCCGGCCGCAGCGGAAGCCGCGGAGCCGGCATACACGCCGGTCTGCTGTGCGCCGACGGGTGCGGGCACGCCCGCGCCACCAGCGACGGCCCCCGCACCGACAGCCGCGGGTGCGGCGGCTGCGGGACGCTCGCCTGCGATGTCGCGGTCGAGGGCGGTGAACATCTGGCCGGCCATCTTGCGGGCGACGCCGGCGAGCATGCGCTGGCCGACACCGCCGATGGGTCCGCCGACGATGGCGTCGGCCTCGTAGGAGATCGCCGTGCCGCCGCCCTCACCCGGCGCGAGCGAGACGTCGACGGTCGTCGCGATCGTGCCCGGAGCGCCGGCGCCCTCGGCCTTCATCGTGAAGGCGGTCGGCTCGGTGACGTCGGTGATCGCGACCTCGCCGTCGTACGAGCCCTTGATCGCCGCGACACCCGCCATGACGGTCATGGCGTAGCGGCCGGGTGAGAGCTCGCGCAGCGACTGGCACCCGGGGATGCAGCGTGCGAGGACGGCGGGGTCGTGGACCGCGGTCCACACCTGCTCGGGGGAGGCGGCCATGGTGGCCGTGCCGGAGATCTTCATGCGGACTCCTGGGTCGGGGTCGTCGTCGTGGTCGGGGTCGAGGCGCTCGTGGACTGCGCGGCGGCGGCGTGCTCACGTCGCAGGTCCCAGAGCTCGGTCGGGCTGATGGGCATCGAGCGGATCGGGAAGCCCTCGGCGTCCTCGATGGCCGACGCGATGACGGCGGTGACGGGGATGGTGCCTGCCTCGCCGGCACCCTTGATCCCCAACGGGTTGAGGGGCGAGGGCGTCTCGAGGTGGTCGGTCTCGATGTGCGGGACCTCGGAGGCGTAGGGGATGAGGAAGTCCATGAACGACGCGTTGAGCAGCTGCCCGGTCTCGTCGTAGGCCATCCGCTCGTAGAGCGCGCCGCCGACGCCCTGCGCGACGCCGCCGTGGACCTGGCCCTCGACGATCATCGGGTTGACGACGGTGCCGCAGTCGTGGATGACGCAGTAGCGCAGGATCGTGATCTCGGCGGTGACCGGGTCGGTCTCGACGATGGCGGCGTGCATGCCGTTGGCGAAGGTCGCCTGCGTGGGCGAGTAGTAGTCCTTGCCCTCGAGGCCGGGCTCGTCGTCGTCGGCGACCGGCGGCTTGTCGGGGTCGAACGCGCCGGCGAACTGCGTCGCGGCCTTGGCCGACTCGTCGAAGGCGTAGCGGAGCGGGTTCGACATCACGGCCACGGTCGACAGCGCGATGGAGGCGTGCGGTGCGCCCTTGACGCTGATCGTGCCGTCCTCGATCTGGAGGTCGGCCTCGCTGACCTCGAGCGCGTCGGCGGCGATCCGCAGCGCCTTGGCCCTCACCGCACGCGCGGCCAGTGCCACGGCGTTGCCCGACATCACGGCACCGCGCGACGCGAACGTCCCCACGGCATACGGCATCCGCCTCGTGTCACCGGTGGTGACGTGGACGTCGTCGATCGAGACGCCGAGCTCGTCGGCGACGATCTGGGCGAGGATCGTCTGGTGCCCCTGGCCCTGGGTGGTGAGGCCGGTGGCGACGTTGACCCGTCCGCTCGTCTCGACGTGGACGTGCCCGCCCTCGTAGGGGCCGACTCCGGTGCCCTCGACGTAGCAGCCGATGCCGAGACCGACCTTGCGCCCCTCGGCCTCCGCCTGCTCCCGGTATGCCGTGAAGTCGTCCCAGCCCACGAGCGCCTTGAGCTTGGCGAGGGAGGCGGGGAAGTCGCCCGAGTCGTACTTGAGCGGGCGGCCGTCCTGGAAGAGCAGGCCCTGGTCGTAGGGCATCTCCTCGGGCTGGATGAAGTTGCGCGAGCGGACCTCGGTGCGGTCGATGCCGAGCTCGGCGGCGATGGCGTCCATCGTCCGCTCCATCGCGAAGCAGCCCTGGGGGCGGCCGGCGCCCCGATAGGGCGTCACGAGAACGGTGTTGGTGTACATCGACCAGAACTCGACGCGGTAGTTCTGCGGCTTGTAGGGGCCGAGCAGCTGGGTCGCGGTGATGATCGGGACGATGACGCCATAGGGGAGGTAGGCGCCGTTGTCGTGCCAGAACTTCACGTCGAGGGCGAGCAGCCGCCCGTCGTCGTCGAACCCGACGGTGACCTGCTGGAGCTGGCCGCGCTCATGGGCGCTGGAGGTGAAGTGCTCGCGGCGGTCCTCGGTCCACTTGACGTCGTGGTCGAGCCTGCGCGCGGCCCACGGGATGAGCACCTCCTCCGGCCACGGGTGCATGATCTTGACGCCGAAGCCGCCGCCGACGTCGGGCGCGATGCACTCGACCTGGGCGAGGGGCAGCTGGAGCTTGGAGGCGACGGCGGCGCGCACACCGGTCGTGGTCTGCGTGGACGAGTGGATGCGCATCCGCTGCTCGTCGGCGTCCCAGTGCGCGAGGACGCCCTTGCCCTCCATCGGCATGCACGCGCTGCGCTCGATCTCGAGGTCGAGGGTGAGGGTGCGCGGCGCCTTGGCCATCGCGGCCTCGACGTTGCCGACCTCCTGGAGCAGGTGTGCCGCGACGTTGCCCGGTGCGTCGTCGTGGACGAGACCCTCGCCGTCACGGGACTTCTCCAGCCCGACGATGGGAGGCAGGAAGTCGTAGCTCACGACGATGCGCTGGGCGGCGTCCTCGGCGAGGTAGCGGTCGCGCGCGACGACCATGACGATGGCCTCGCCGACGTGGTTGACGTCGTCCTTGGCCAGGGCGTGGCCGGTGCGCCCGGCGACGATGCTCGGGTGGGGGATGAGCAGCGGGAGGCGGTCGCCGACCGGACCGTCGAGGTCCTCGTGGGTGTAGACGGCGATGACCCCGTCGACCTCGAGCGCGCCGTCGACGTCGATGTCGGTGATCCGCGCGTGGGCGTGCGGGCTGCGGACGAAGGCGACCTCGTATGCCGTGTGCCCCAGGTCGTCGAGGTAGCGCCCGTTGCCGGTGACGAGGCGCGGGTCCTCCTTGCGCTGGACGGGGGCGCCGAACTGGCGGGTGGTCACGCGCGCTCACCCGCCTCGGTGCTGCTCGTGGACCGCTCGCGCCTGATCTCGGCGGCGCGCACGACGGCCTTGCAGATGTTCTGGTAGCCGGTGCAGCGACAGAGGTTGCCCGAGATCGCCTCGCGCGCCTCCTCGAGCGTGGGGTCGGGGTTCTCCTCGATGAAGGCGGAGATCGTCGTGACGAATCCCGGTGTGCAGAAGCCGCACTGGAGTCCGTGGCACTCGACGAACGCCTGCTGGACGGGGCCCATGGCCTCCTGCGTGCCGAGGCCCTCGACCGTCGTGAGCTCGTGCTCCTGGGCCGAGACGGCGAACATCAGGCACGAGCGCATCGGGTCGCCGTCGACGAGGACGGTGCACGCGCCGCAGACGCCGTGCTCGCACCCGACGTGGGTGCCGGTGAGCCGCAGGTCGTGGCGCAGGAAGTCCGAGAGCAGGCGGCGGGGTTCGACGGTCCGGGTGTGCTCGACGCCGTTGACCCGAAGCGTCACGTCCACGAGGGCGGGTGCGGTCTGGTCGGTGTCGGTCATGCGTGTCCCTCGGTCGTGGTGGTCGCCGGCTCGGTGGTCGTGGCTGCAGTGGTCAGCGCCCGCCTGGTGAGCTCGACGGCGAGCGCGCGGCGGTAGTCGCTGCTCGCGTGGATGTCGGCCTCGGGCGCGATACCCGCCTGCACGAGCTCCTCGACGCCGTCCCAGCTCGCCGACGAGACCCGCTGTCCCGCAACGGCTTCGGAGAGGTCGAGGACGACGGGGATGTCCGTGACCGAGACGTATGCCGCACGCGCACCGCGCACGACCGCGTCGGGTCCGTCGCCCTCGACGTCGACGGCGACGCCGAGCCCGGCGAGGGCGTAGTCGCCGTGGCGGCGGGCGGACTCGAGGAACGCGGTGCGGGTGCCGGGGGCGAAACGTCCGAAGCGCACGGCCTCGAGGATCTCGTCGGCCTCGAGCAGCGTCTGGAGCGGCCCCTCGAAGAACTCGCGCGCTGCGATCTCGCGTCGACCGCGCGGCCCGATCGCCTCGATGACGGCGTCGGTGAGGACGGCGATCGAGGGCATCTCACCGGCGGCGTCGGCGTGCGCGATGGAGCCGACCGTGGTGCCGCGGTTGCGGATGGCCGGGTGGGCCACGTTGCGGAGCGCCTGACGCAGGAGGGGGAGGACGGCATACGCGCCGTCGTGCTTCTCGAGCTGCGCGTGCCGCACGATGGCACCGACACGCACGGAGGTGTCGGTGACGGTCACGGTGTCGAGGCCGGCCACCCGGTTGATGTCGACGAGGTGCGCGGGCTGCGCGAGCCGCATGTTGAGCACCGGGATGAGGCTCTGGCCTCCGGCGAGGACCTTGCCGTCGTGCCCCACGTCACCGAGGACCGCGACGGCCTCGTCGAGCGTGCGGGGGGAGTGGTGCACGAACGGTGCGGGTTTCACCTGGAGGGCTCCTTGCCTGCTGGTCGTGCTGTGCGTTCTGGGGGAATGGCGCCGCCCCGCCCGGAGTCGGCCCCGGGCGGGGCGGCGGTGAGTCTCAGGGCCTGCGGTCGCGGTCCTGGTCGCGCCGGCCCGGGTCGCCCGGGTAGCCGGACTGGTAGAGGTCGTCGATGCCGTCCTCGTCACCGTAGACGCGGTCTCCGGTGGTGATCGCGGTGCCTCCGGTGGCCCCGTGCCCGTCGGCGCGGTGGCGCAGGTCGGCGGGTGCGATCGAGCGGGCGAGGTGGAAGGCGCCGATGGCGACGATCGTGCCGAGGGCGATGCCGCTCAGGGTGAAGTCCTCGCTGAACTTCATCTTGACGTCACCGATGCCGATGACGATGCCGGCCGCGACCGGGACGAGGTTGATCGGGTTCGCGAAGTCGACCCCGTTCTCCTTCCAGATCTTGGCGCCGAGCAGGCCGATCATGCCGTAGAGGACGACCGTGATGCCGCCGAGGACGCCGCCGGGGACGGAGGCCACGAGGGCGCCGAACTTGGGCGAGAGGCCGAAGAGGATGGCGACGAGCGCGGCGACGTAGTAGGCGGCGGTCGAGTAGACGCGGGTCGCGGCCATGACACCGATGTTCTCGGCGTAGGTCGTGGTCGGCGAGCCACCCACGGAGGAGGCGAGGATCGTGCCGACGCCGTCGGCGGCGATCGCGCGGCCCATGTCCTTGTCGAGGTTGTGGCCGGTCATCTCGGCGACGGCCTTGACGTGGCCGGTGTTCTCGGCGATGAGGGCGATGACGGCGGGGAGCACGAGGAGGATCGCCGCGGTGGAGAAGCTCGGGGTGTGCCAGCCGGGGACCTCGGTGCCGTCGGCGTTGAAGATCGTCTTGGCCGGGAAGCCGAACCAGGCGGCGTCACCGATGCCCGCGGTGTTCCAGCGGAAGTGGTCGGTCGCCTCGGTGGCGCCACCGAGGACGGAGTTGATCTGACCCGCGGTCTTGTCGAGGATCCACGAGAGCAGCGTGCCGAAGATCAGCGCGAGGAAGATCGCGATCCGGCTGATGAAGCCCTTGAAGGCCACGGCGCAGACGATCGTGAAGAGCATCGTCAGCAGGGCGACCCACTGGTCCTGCGGCCAGTAGATGTTGGCCACGACGGGGGCGAGGTTGAAGCCGATGAGCATGACGACCGCGCCGGTGACGACGGGCGGCAGCACCTTGTGCAGCACGCCAGAGCCGACGAAGTGGATCGCGACGCCGACGAGGGCGAGCACGACACCGGCCACGAGGATCGCGCCGGTGACCTCCGAGGAGTCGCCACCCTGCGCGCGGATGGCGGCGACACCACCGACGAACGCGGCGGACGTGCCGAGGTAGCTCGGGACGCGGCCCTGGACGATGAGCAGGAACGCGATGGTCGCGATACCGCTCATCATGATCGCCAGCTGGGGGTTGAGACCCATGACCAGCGGGAAGACGAAGGTGGCGCCGAACATCGCGACCACGTGCTGTGCGCCGAGGCCGACGGTGCGACCCCAGTCCAGGCGCTCGTCGGGCGCGACGACGTCATCGAGCCCGAGCGTGCCCTCCTTGACCTTCCAACCAAGACCAAGAGCCATGTGTGCCTACTTTCGTCAGCGGACGGCGTGCAGGGGTCACGTCGTCGTGGTGATGAGGACGCTAGTTGTGCGGTCCTCCGGGACATTCGTCAATCTCTGACAGGGGAGCCCGCGGACCGTTGGCAACTCGGGGTGGCCCGTGTCACACGGCTGTCATACGCGTCATGTTGACACGGTGCCCGGCTGCGCGGACCACGTTGCGAGCAACTCGCCGAGAGCGTGGATCCGGGCTCCGGTGAGGGGTGCGTCGTCGGTGATGCCGGCGCGTTCGACCGTGGTGGCGACGCCTCCCGCGTCGGCGAGCGCGGTGGTCACCGCCTCCACGACCTCCGTATGCCGTCCCCAGCGTCCGCTGAGCACGACCAGCTCCGGGTCGAGCAGGTAGGCGTGGGCCCGGGCGACCTCGGCGACGGCGGCAGCGAGGCGCCTGGCCTGGCCGGCACCGCGGTCGAGGTCCTCGAGCAGCGACTCGACCTCGATGGCCTTGCTGCCCTCGCGGAGGTAGCCGAGCGAGGCGACGCACTCCATGAGCGTGCCGCTGGGAGCGGCAGACGTGGCCTGGGTGCTCCGGGTGCCCCGGGTGCCCCGGGTGCCCCGGGTGCCCCGGGTGCCCCGGGTCGGGACCGAGGTGCGCGAGTAGGCGACCTCACCGGCAAGGCCGCGGGCGCCGTGCAGCGGTCGGCCACCGGCCCACATCGCAGCACCCATGCCCTCGTCGAGGTGGAGCTGGAGGACGTCGTCGACCCCGACCGCGACGCCCTCGGTGTGCTCGGCGAGCAGGGCCCAGCTGACGTCGTTGTCGACGACCGGTGGGACGGGGACGACCTTGGCGAGGAGCCGGACGGGGTCGAGCTCGCCGACGAGGAAGGGGCTGGCGGGCAGCTCGACCACCCGGCCGGTGCGGCGGTCGACGGGGTCGGCGACGGACACGGTGACGACACGGACCGGTCCGGGGGAGTCGGAGGTGAGCGCACGGCATACGGCGGTCAGGGCGCGACCGAGCGAGCCCGGGGTGACGGGCGACGACAGGGTGCGCCGATGCGTGGCGAGCACCCGGCCGTCGAGGGCGACGACCTCCCCGACGACACCCTCGGGCCCGGCCTGCACGGCGAGCGCGCAGCCGGCCGCGTCGTTGACCGTGAGGTAGGTGCCGGCCCGGCCACGCCCGCCCGAGGCGCGCTCGCCTTCGACGACGACCCCGGCCTCGAGGAGGCGGGCGACGCTCTGGGACACGGTGGGCTTTGACAGGCCGGTCGCCGTGGCCGCTGCGGCGCGGGTGAGCTGGCCCGCGCTCGCGACGGCGGCGAGGACGTGCCGGTCGCTGAGCGAGCGGAGCAGGTCGAGCGAGGGGAGGTCGACGGTCACGGACCAGCCTTTCGTTAGGACTCCTTGCAAACTAGCAGAGGTCGCCGCTACGATCGGCGCAACGGGTTCCAGTCAGGAGTCCTTACGAACCGCAGTCGAGTGAAGAGGGAGTGGTCGAGGATGACCGCGAACGTCGAGGCCCATCCCCTGCCGCACTGGGAGACCAAGCCGGAGGACGTCACCGGCGCGACCGTCGAGATCAAGCGGGCGCTCAAGGCGCGCATCGCGCAGAGCGGCCGCACCGTCGAGGAGCTCTTCGCCGAGCTCGAGGCCCGCATCGCCCGGCGCGTCGAGGCGATCAAGGCCGAGCGCGAGGCCGGCGAGCAGGTCTGGCCCGTCATCGACTTCGCCGACATCGAGGCCGGGACCGTGCCGGCCGAGCTCGTGGCCAAGGTCAAGGAGCGCGGCTGCGCCGTCGTCCGCGGCACCTTCCCGCACGAGCAGGCGCTCCAGTGGGACCGTGACATCGTCGACTACACGACGCGCAACGAGTTCTTCGAGAAGTACACCGGGCCCGCCGACGACTTCTTCGCCAGCGTCGAGAGCGCACCCGAGATCTACCCGATCTACTGGTCGCAGCCGCAGATGGAGGCGCGCCAGAGCCCGAGGATGGCGGCGGTGCAGGGCTTCCTCAACAGCCAGTGGACCCACGAGTCGCAGGGCCGCCAGTGGTTCGACCCGAACCGCGACTCGCTCTACCCGGACCGCATCCGGCGCCGCCCGCCGGGCACCGACTCCGCGGGGCTCGGCACGCACCTCGACACCGGCAGCATCGACCTCTACATGACGCAGGGCTACCAGGAGGTCTTCCGCCACCTCTTCTCGGGCGACGTCGAGAGCTACGACCCGTGGGACGCGGCGCACCGCACCGACGCGGTGAACTACCCGGCGTCGACGATGTGCTCGGCGTTCCGCACCTTCCAGGGGTGGACGGCCCTGTCCGATATGGGCCACGACCAGGGCGTCCTGCACACGGTGCCGATCCCCGAGGCGATGGCCTACCTCATGCTCCGTCCGCTGCTCGACGACGTCGCCGACGACGAGCTCTGCGGGATCGCGCACAACCAGACCTTCCCGATCTCGTGGAAGTGGCACCCGCTGCTCATGGAGGCTGTCTCGGGCATCCCGGACGTGCAGGCCGGCGACACCGTGTGGTGGCACTGCGACCTCATCCACTCCGTGGCGGAGGTCGAGGACCAAGTGGGCTGGGGCAACGTCATGTACATCCCGGCCGCGCCGTGGTGCCCCCGCAACGAGGCGTATGCCGGGTCCGTGCGAGAGGCGTTCCTCACCGGTTCCAGCCCGAGCGACTTCCCCGAGGAGCACTACGAGCGCGACTGGGAGGGGCGCTTCCAGCCCGAGCAGCTCAACGAGATCGGTCGCCGCGGCCTCGGCATGACCGACTGACCACCTGCCGACCGGCCGACCGGCCGACCGCACGAGCGGCGCACAACGTGACGAGGGGCGCAGCATGGCTGCGCCCCTCGTCACGTCCTGCGCCGGTGACCCGTTCTCGCCCCCGGTCACCCCCGACTTATTGCCCGAAGGGGAGATTCCGCGGCCGCAAAGGCCGCGACATACGTCCCATTCGGGCAATAAGTCGCTGAGGGGGGTTGCGTCAGACGCCGCGCATCTGACGGATCCGCAGTGCCAGCGCGAGGGTCAACCGGAGCTGCGGGTCGGTCGTGAACGGGCCGAGCATCTGCTCGAGCTTGGCGATCCGGTAGCGCAGCGTGTTGTAGTGGAAGAAGAGGATGCGCGCGGTCTCGGCGACGTTGAGGTTGGTGTCGAGGAGCACCTGGAGCGTCTGGCGCAGGTCGGCGTAGGACGACTGGTCGTCCGTGGCCAGCTCACCGAGCGCCTCGTCGACGAAGGCCCGCAGGTCGGCCGAGTCGGGGATGAGCGACAGCAGCCGATAGATCCCCAGGGCGTCGAAGTGCATCACCGCGGCCTCGCCCTGCATCTGCCGTCCGACGGCGACGGCACGCAGCGCCTCGGAGTACGCGCGCGGGATGTCGGCCACCGACTCCAGGGGGCGCGACACACCGGTCGAGAACGACCGACGCCCGCCACCACCGTCACCGCTGACGACCTTGATGATCTCGCCGACCGAGCGCATCACCGTCTCCTGCTCGCCCTCGCCACCGCAGGGTGCGGGGAGCAGTGCGACGACCTCCTGCGAGAACCCGGCCACCGGGGCCTTGGGCTCGCGGGTCCGCACCGCCTGCACCCAGGCCCGCACGAACCGCTCCTGGAGCGAGCGGACCTCGTCACTGGCCCGCGAGGTGTGGGAGTCGTCCTCGTCGGTCTCGGCGACGACGACGACCATCCGCCGGTCGAGGTCCCAGCCGAGCGAGGCGGCGTGGGCGACCGCCTCCGCGGGTCCGCCCCCGCGCCCGACGAGGGTGTCGCGCAGGAACTCCGCGCGGTACTTGCCCTCGACGGCCGAGACCGCCTGCTCCTTGGTGATGGCGAGCGCGGCGACGGTGGCCGCCCGCTCGAGCCCGTGCACGTCGGTCGTCGTCAGGGTCCGCCCGGGAGTGAACACCGCGAGCAGCCCGTGGTCCGAGGTCCCGGCCACGATCCGCACCAGGGTCCGCTCGGACTTCACCCCACCGGGCTCGCGCTCGCCGACCGGCTCGTCCTCGACGATGAGCCGGCCGGTGCGGTCGAAGCAGTCGAGCGCCAGCACCTCGGCGACGTCCTCCTCGGAGCCCGCCGTCGTCATGACCCGGCCGTCGGTCGTCAGGACGAGCGCGACCCCGGTGAAGAGCTCGACCAGCGCCTCGCAGAGATCGCCCAGCGAGCCTCCGCGCAGCACGGTCTGCACGAGGATCCGGTTGACCTCGTCCTCGCGGCGCAGCAGCTCGGCCTGGTGGTCGACGACGCGTCGCAGCGACTCCACGGTCGTGGCGTCCTCGACGGTGCCCGGGCCGTCCGATGGCAACTGCTGGGCCTGAGACGCCGGATCGTTGGCAACTTTTACCATCCGGCCAGAGTAGCCCGGCTGACTAGCGTCATCAGGGTGCATCCCAGAATCCCGGCCGCGGCCTCACCGCTCACGCAGGGTCTCGTCACGGGTGCACGCCGTCCCGCCGTCGTGCTCGCGGCCTTCCCGACCGCGCTCTACCTCGGGCTGCCCGACCACGCGTCGGTCCTGCCCGTGGTCACGAGCGACGCGCTCATCCTGCCGACGGCGATCCGCCTGCCGACCCCCGGTCCGCGCGACTGGGGCGTGCGCGCCGGAGACGTCGTGACCGTGGGTGGCTACGTCGTCTCGCTGCCGAGCCACGGCATACGCGTCGTGCGGTCGTGGCGGCCCCGACAGGTCACGAGCGGCGCCGCGCGAGCGGACGGCTTCGACTGGGCCCCGCTGCTCGCCGAGGTCGGTCGCGGCGAGGGACTCACCCCGCGCGCCGACGACGTCCTCTGCGGGGCGCTCCTCGCCGCTCGCGCCCTCGGTCTCGCGCTGCCGGAGGCCCTCCCGCTCGAGCGCACCACGAGCCTGTCGGCGTCACTCCTCGTCGCTGCCAGGGCCGGGTATGCCGTGTCCTGCGTCGTCGACCACGTCACCGACGCGGTGGCCGGCGTCGCCGACCTCACCCCCACCCGCGAGCGTGTCCTCGCCATCGGACACACCTCCGGCGAGGCACTCCTCGCCGGAGTCGACCTCGCCCTGAACCACGTCAACAGCCCTCTGCCGGAAGGAATCCCGTCGTGAGCATCACCCACGTCGATGTGCGCCGAGGCGCCTACCACGACTCCGTGACCCTGCTCCAGGTGTCACGGACCGTCGCCGACGTCGACGGCGTCGAAGCCGCCCAGGTCGCCATGGCCACCGAGCTCAACGTCGAGGTGCTGAGCGGCATGGGCTTCGACGTCCCCGAGGGCGCCGGCGCCAACGACCTCGTCGTCGCCGTCCGCGCCGCCGACGAGGATGGCGTGGCCGCCGGCATCGCCGCCGCCGAGGCCGCCCTCTCCGCGAAGTCGACCACCCCCAGCGGTGGCTTCGGTGACCCGCCGCCCCCGCGCACGACCGCCGCGGCCGTCCGCGCCGGTGGGGCCGACATCGCGCTCATCTCCGTGCCCGGCCGCTACGCCGCGACCGAGGCGCTCGACGCCATCGGCGCCGGGGCGTCCGTGATGCTGTTCTCGGACAACGTCTCCGTCGAGGACGAGGTCATGCTCAAGGACGCCGCGGCCGCCGCCGACGTCCTCGTCATGGGCCCGGACTGCGGCACCGCCGTCGTCGGGGGAGTGGCACTCGGCTTCGCCAACGTCGTGGGCGCCGGACCGGTCGGCATGGTCGCCGCGTCGGGCACCGGCGCGCAGCAGATCATGTGCCTGCTCGACGCCGCCGGCGTGGGCATCTCGCACTGTCTCGGCGTCGGTGGCCGCGACCTCAAGACCGCGGTCGGCGCCCGCTCCACCCGCCAGGCGCTGGCGGCGCTCGCCGCCGACGAGGGCACGACCTCGATCGTCGTCGTCTCCAAGCCGCCGGACGAGGAGGTCCTCGCCGACCTCGAGACGTATGCCGCCGGGCTGGGCGTCCCGGTCCGCTGGGCCACGCTCGGGTCGGGTCGTCCCGACCTCACCTCCGCCGTCGAGGCGGTGCTGCGGGCCGAGGGTCGCGACGTGCCGGAGTGGCCGAGCTGGGTGGCGGAGGGCGACCCCGAGGCGGGGTCGGTCGCCGGCAGCCTGCGCGGGCTCTTCTGTGGTGGCACCCTCGCCGACGACGCGATGTTGCTCGCCGCCGATGCGCTCGGCGACATCCGGTCCAACATCCCGCTGCGCGACGACCTCGCGCTCGGCTCGGACATGAGGGACGACGGTCACCTCGTCATCGACTTCGGCGACGACGGACTGACCCAGGGCCGGGCGCACCCGATGATCGACCCGACGCTGCGGATGGAGCGGATCGCGGCCGAGGCCGCCGACCCGACGTGCGGCGTCCTGCTGCTCGACCTCGTGCTCGGCTTCGGTGCGCACCAGGACCCCGCCGGCGAGCTCGCCGACGCGATCCGAGCCGCCAAGGAGTCGGCCCGTGCGCAGGGCCGTGAGCTCCCCGTCGTCGTCTCGGTCACCGGCACCGAGTCCGACCCGCAGGGCCTCACCCGCACCGGCGAAACCCTCGCTGCCGCCGGTGCCTCCGTCTTCCTGTCCAACCGCGATGCCACCCGGCACGCCCTGTCCTTCCTCGGGAGCACACGATGACGTCGCCCACCACCGCCACCTCCACCGGCTCCCCGCTGCGCGGTCTGCTGTCCGTCGAGTCGCCGGCCGTCGCCACCGCCGGTGTCGGGCTCTTCGCCGACGCGCTGCGCGGCCAGGCCGTGACCGTCGCCGAGGCCGACTGGCAGCCGCCGATGCCCGGGACCGAGGCCGACCTCGCCCGCGTCATGGCCGACGCGCGTCGAGCGGAAGCCAACGCGACGGCATACGCGCGTCTCATCGCCTCGACCGCCGAGCTCTGCGACGTCAAGCAGGCCAAGGACGCGCTCGGGCTCGAGCGCGGCACGTTCCTGCACGCGGGACCGCCCATCGACTGGGAGCGGGCCTCGGGTCCACTGAGGGGTGCGTTCATCGGCGCCGTCCTCTTCGAGGGCCTGGCCGACAACGCCGAGGAGGCCGAGAAGAAGCTCGCTGCCGGCGAGTTCACCTTCGAGCCGTGCCACCACCGCGACGCCGTCGGCCCGATGGCCGGTGTCGTGTCGCCGTCGATGTGGATGTACGGCCTGCGCGACGAGGTCCACGACGCGTGGTCCTGGTGCTCGCTCAACGAGGGTCTGGGCAAGGTGCTGCGCTACGGCGCCTACGGGCCCGAGGTCGTCGACCGCCTGCACTGGATGACCGACGTCCTCGGCCCCATCCTCCAGCAGTCGGTGCGGGCGACGGGTCCGTTCGACATCAAGTCGATCCTCGCGCAGATGCTCCAGATGGGCGACGAGGGCCACAACCGCAACCGCGCCGGCTCGCTCATGCTTCTGCGCGAGCTGCTCCCGGGGATGATCACGGCCGACGCGTCGTCGAACGACATCGCCGAGGCGGTGCGCTTCTCGGGTGCCAACGAGCACTTCTTCCTCAACCTCGGTATGCCGGCCTGCAAGCTCGCGACGATGGCGGCGCACGGCGTCCCGGGCTCCTCGCTCGTGACGACCATGGCGCGCAACGGCACCGACTTCGGGATCCGGGTCTCGGGCACCGGCGACGAGTGGTTCACCGGTCCGGCCAACACGCCGCAGGGACTCTTCCTCGGCGACTACGGACCCGACGACGCGAACCCCGACATCGGCGACTCGGCGATCACCGAGACGGCGGGCATCGGTGGGTTCGCGATGGCGGCGGCCCCGGCGATCGTCAAGTTCGTCGGTGGCGACGTGCCGTTCGCGCTGCGGGCGACCCAGACGATGTACGAGATCACGCTCGGCGAGCACCCGATGTTCCAGGTGCCGATCCTCGACTTCCGGGGCACGCCCACGGGCATCGACGTCGTCTCCGTCGTGCGGACCGGGATCCTGCCGCAGATCAACACCGGCATGGCCGGTCGGGTCGCGGGCACGGGCCAGGTCGGCGCCGGGCTCGTCAACCCGCCCACCGAGTGCTTCCCGGCGGCGCTGGCCGCGCTGGGCCGGGCGGTCCCACTCGCCTGACCTCCGTCCCGGGGGGTGTCTTTGCTCCCCCCGGTGACGCAAAGACACCCCCATCTGCTTCGCCTCGTGACGCGAAGGCCCGTTGCGTCAGGCACCGGAGCGAATGGGGGTGTCTTTGCATTGTGGGGTGGAGCAAAGACACTCCTCCGGCGAGGTGGTGGGTGGCGCCGCCCGCCCGGGGGCGTGGCTCTGGGAGGATTGCCGTCGTGACGGCTCAGATACTCGACGGCAAGGCGATCCTCGCGACCATCAAGGAGGAGCTGCGCGGCCGCGTGGCCGTCCTCGCGGAGCGCGGCATCACGCCGGGGCTCGGCACCGTGCTCGTCGGTGACGACCCGGGCAGCACCTGGTACGTCGGCGCCAAGCACAAGGACTGCGCCGACATCGGGCTGTCGAGCATCCGGCGCGACCTGCCCGCGTCGTCCTCGCTCGACGACGTGCTCGCCGTCGTGCGCGAGCTCAACGCCGACCCCGCCTGCACCGGCTTCCTCGTCCAGCAGCCCACCGGGCTCGACGAGAACCGCATCCTCGCCGAGGTCGACCCGGCCAAGGACGTCGACGGCCTCCACCCGACCAACCTCGGCTGGCTCGTCCTCGGACAGGAGGCCCCCCTGCCGTGCACACCCGTCGGCGTGGTCGAGCTCCTGCGCCGCTACGACGTGCCGATCGCCGGCGCCCGCGTCGTCGTCGTCGGTCGCGGCATCACCGTCGGCCGCCCGCTCTCGCTCATCCTCACCCGACGCTCGGAGAACGCGACCGTCGTCCAGTGCCACACCGGCACGGTCGACCTCGCTGCCGAGGTGCGCCGCGCCGACATCGTCGTCGCGGCGGCAGGTGTCCCCGGTCTCATTACCGGCTCGATGGTCAAGCCGGGCGCCGCCGTGCTCGACGTCGGCGTCAGCCGGGTCGTCGAGGACGGCAAGTCGGTCATCGCCGGCGACGTGGCCGCCGACGTCGCCGAGGTCGCCGGCTGGGTCAGCCCGAACCCGGGCGGTGTCGGACCGATGACGCGCGCGATGCTCCTCACCAACGTCGTCGAGATCGCCGAGAAGCAGGCCGGCCTGCGCTGAGCCGCAGCCCTGCGCTGAGCCGCAGCCCTGCCCGCCGCACCCACCGCAGCACGCACGAGGCCCGTGTCCCCCAGGGAGGGGGCACGGGCCTCGTGGTCCGGCGGTGGGTCAGCAGCGGCTCAGCAGCGGCTCAGCCGCCGGTCACCTGCTCAGGACGGGCGTCACGGGGTGACGGCGTCCAGGGCGTCGACGAGGCCGGCGCCGTAGTAGCCGGCGCCCTTCGCGCCGCCCTCGCACGTGGCGTCGTTCACGCCGTCACGGTTGGCGTCGTAGAACTCCGGGCAGGCCAGAGTGTCGGCCTCGCGCTCGAGGGTCTTGACCGTCTGCTTGGCGTTGAGCTTCATCTCCGTGCCACGCAGCAGGGCGACGACGCCGGCCACGTGCGGGCCCGCCATCGAGGTGCCCTGCTTGTAGCCCCAGCCGCCACCGACGACGGTGGAGAGGATGCGGCCGTTCTTGTCGGGGGTGTTCGCGGCGACGCGCGAGTCGCCACCGGGAGCGGTCACGTCGATGACGTTGCGGCCCCAGTTGGAGTAGTACGACTTCACGGCCGTCGGGCCGACCGACGACACGGCGACGGTGTTGCCGAGCTCGACGGGCATGTCGTAGCAGTGCTGGTCGGTGTCACGCGGCTGCGGCTCGGGCGTGTTGTTGGGGCTGCCCGTGTCGGTGATCGGCTTGGAGAGGTCCCAGGCCGAGTTGCCGGCGGACGCGACGTTGACGACGTTCTTCTTCTCGGAGTACTTCAGCGCCCGCTCGACGGCGAGGATCGCGGCCTTCTCGTCGAGGTTGGACTTGCACCAGAGGGCGTACGGGTCGATGTAGTACGAGTTGTTCGTGACCTGCATGCCCTTCTCCGCCGCCCAGATGAAGCCGCAGATGGCGTACTCCGGGTAGATGTAGCCGGCGTCCTCGACGACCTTGACCGAGGCGAGCTTGACGTTGGGGGCGACACCGACGATGCCGATGCCGTTGCGGGCCGCGGCGATCGTGCCGGCCACGTGGGTGCCGTGGTCGGACGTCGTGGGCTGCCACTTCGCGGGGCTCGTGTTGGGGACGCCGCGGTCGGTGCAGTCGACCGACTGCGAGGCGTCGACGTTGGCGGCGAGGTCGGGGTGGTCGGCCTCGATGCCGGAGTCGAGCACGCCGACGGTGATGGCGCGGTTGCCGTCGGTCTTGAGGTGGGCCTTGTCTGCACCGATCTGGCGCATGTCCCACTGGTTGGCGTTGAGCGGCTCCTTGGTGTCGTCACCACCGGACGTGCCCGGGCCGAGACCCTTGACCGTGCCGTCGGGGACGATCGTCGAGGCGGGCTCGTAGGCCTGCATCGCGCGCGAGGGGCCCGCGGCGACGATGCCGGGGGAGGTGCGTGCCTTGTCGTCGAAGGTGTCGTCGCTCGCGCTCGCGATGACGATGCCGATCTGCGGCCACTCCTGCACCACGGTGCCACCGGCGGCCTTGACGGCGGCGACGGCCTTGTCCGTGCCGGTGCCGCCCTGGGCGACGATGAACGACGTCGATCCGATCGGGGCTGCTCCGGCGGGAGCGGACGCCATGGCGGTGGCTGCCAGCGCGCACGTCGCTGTGGCGGCGATGGCGGCGGCCTTGCGCATGAAGGTCGGGTTCACGTTTTCCTCCTGGTCGTGGACCGCCCCATCGCGGCCCCACACGCACCCTGCCAGCGCCGCGGGACCCGCGTCCATAGTCCTCACAGTTTTTTCTGCGATTCGCCTGCGCGGATCCACGAAAAGAGGTATGCCGTCCGCGCGGGGTGCGCGGACGGCATACCGGGTCGTTCGAAGGGACCCTCAGAGGGTGGCGAGACGCAGGTTCGTCAGCTCGTTCGGGTAGTGGCGCTTGATGCCGACCTTGCGCTCGAGGTCGGCGATGATGGGCGGCGCGTAGTCGTGGCCGTAGAGCTGCTGGCACGAGCCGAGGCCGCCGGGGCTGAAGACGTTGACCTCCATGAGCTTGTCGCCCACGATGTCGAGCCCGACGAGGAACATCCCGTCGGCGACGAGCTTGGGGCGCACGGCCTCGACGAGTGCGAGCATCTCGTCGGTGACCGCGACCTTGCTCGCCTTCCCACCGGCCGACATGTTGGAGCGGAGGTCCTCGCTGCTGCTCTTGCGGCGGAACGCGGCGACGCGTCCGTCGACCTCGAGCGGCCGTCCGTTGAGGACGAACATCCGCACGTCGCCCTCCGAGGCCGCCGGGAGGTACTCCTGCGCGACGACGTAGCCGTCGCGGGCGATGGCCTCGATGATCTGGCTGAGGTTGGGTGACTCGTCGCTGTTGACGAGGAAGACCCCGCTGCCACCGGAGCCCTGGAGGGGCTTGAGGACCGCGCGGCCGCCGAGGTCGGAGATGAAGGACGCGATCTGGTCCTCGTCGCGCGAGATGAGCGTCTGCGGGCGGACGGCCTCGGGGAAGTGCTGGAAGTAGGCCTTCGACAGGGCCTGGGCGAGGTTGGTGGGGTCGTTGACGACGAGGACGCCGGAGGCGGCGAAGAGCTCACCGAACGCCACGGCCGCGGTGTTGGCCCACGGCCGTTCCTCGGCGTCCTCGGCGGGGTCGTTGCGCAGCATGACCACGTCGAACTCGCCGAGCGGGAGGCGTTCCTCCACGTCCGGCTTCTGCACGTCGGCGAGGTAGCGCTCGTGCGAGCGGTAGCTCTTGGCCTTGCCACCTCGCGCCCGGGCCGTGAGCGAGCCGTCCGGCTCGTAGGCGAAGTCCCCGATGCCCATGAGGTAGGCCTCGTGGCCCATTTGGGTCGCGGCCATGGCGAGCCTCGTCGTGGTGTAGACGGGGGACTCGCTGAGGACGTCGTTGACGACGAAACCGATCTTCATGCTGCTCCTTGGATGAGGTGCGCGACGTCGTCGGCCTGGTCGGCCGCGGTGACGAGTCGCTGTGCTGCTTCGGGGTCCTCGAGATAACGAGGGGTGAGTCGGGGAGGGTTGAGCACGCCGCGCTCGTCGAGGTCGCGGATGAGCGGCAGGTCCTCGAGCGAGAACTTGCCGAGCCACAGCAGGTCGAGGTCGCCGCCGCCACGCAGGTGGCCGAGGAGCTCGACGAGGCCGCGCAGGTAGATCGCGTCCTTGCTCAGGCCGCCGGAACGGTAGGCGCGCATCGTCGTGGTGAAGGCGCTGTTCTCGGGGAAGCCCTCGTCGACGAGTGCCCGCCAGGCCTCGACGAAGTCGGCGCCGCCGTGCATCCGGTGCACGGTGAGCACGCGGGCTGCGAGCTGGCGCAGGCGGAAGGGCGTGAGCTGGCCGCACCCGATCTCGGCGAGCACCGCCAGGCCCTCCTGCGTCTCGTCGTAGCCCGCGAGACCCGAGCCGAGGACCCGGACCGGCTGGGCGGCGCCGTTGACCTGGGTGACGAGGTGGGTGCCGACCTCGTGCTGGATGAGCGCGTTGGCCCGGGCGCGCTGGACGACGGAGTCACGGTCGATGAGCAGCGTGTTGCCGCTCACCATGACGCCGTTGACGTCGTCGCGCACCTCGGCGTGGATGTCGATCTCGGGGTCGATCTCGCGGTAGTGCTCGATCTCGGCCTGCGCCAGCTCGAGGAACTCGCTCGCCTCGAGGCTGTCGCCGGCGCTCTCGGTGCGGTGGACCCGGGCAAGGATGTTCTCGGCCTGCGTCCGCAGCTCGGGGGAGGCGGCGCCGTAGAGCTGGATGCTCAGGGCGCTGAAGTCCTCGGTGTCGCGCGCCTTGAGCATCTCGATCTGGAGCGCGAGCTCGCGGTGCTTGGCCCGCAGCAGGTGCCCGAGCGTGGGGTCCTCGACGGTCGCGACGTCGATGTTGTCGAGGGCCTTGGCGAGGACGTCGGGCGAGACCTCGAGCGGGCGGTAGGTGAACTCGGGCTCGGCGACGTGGCCGTCCGCGAACTCCTGACGGACCTCGTCGGCGTTGACCGGCGTGACGTCGAGCAGGAACTGCATGCCGCCGGCCGTCTGCGCCAGGGCGTGGTCGATCGCGAGGTCCGCGATCGACAGGGTGACGCGGCTCATCGAGCCGAGCTCGACCCCAGCGCGCGCAGCACCGGGTCGACGGTCTCGCCGAGGGCCTGCGCCAGGGCCGCGATCCGTGCCCGGTCGGGCTGCCCGGTCCACTCGTCCATGTAGGTCTTCTTGAACTCGAGTGCGAGGGCGATGCCGTGGTCGGGGTAGCGGCCGTGGACCCACGCGCAGAGGTGGGCGCCCTTGAACCGGACGTTCTCGCGCACGTCGATCTCGCCGCCGGCCGTCTGCGTTCCGCCGAGCGTCGTCATGAAGGTGTCGACGACGTCGCCCCAGCGGTCGCGGTCGAGCGAGCCGGTGCCGACGTTGACCTCGGGGTTGTCCTCGCCGGGCGCCTCGGGCTCGTCGGCGCCGTCCCGGCGGTGGTTGTAGGAGTGCACGTCGTAGAGGACGAACGGGCCGCGCTCGGCGACACGGTCGAGCCGCTCGCCGAGCTCCGCGTAGAAGGCGTCATGGATGGCGAGCGAGCGCTCGGTGACGTCGTCGGGCAGCGGCGTCTCCCGCCAGACCCCGAGGTCCCAGGCGTCCTCGGGCCGGCGGTAGACCGCCTCCTCGCGGGCGCGGTTGAGGTCGACCTCGAACCGGGACCGGTGGACGACGAGCCGGGCCGGGCAGGCCGCGCCGATCGCGTCGGTGAACGGGTCCTCCTCGCGCAGCCGCGTGGCCTCGTCGAGGACCATGTGGGAGGCGGTCTCCTCGCGCAGGTCGTGTCCGGTGTGGATGGCCGTGGCGACGAGCTGGCCGCTCCAGTCGCCATCGAAGGAGAAGGCATCGTTGCTGGTGGGAGGCATCCGACCTGTCTACCTGACGCACCCCCGGGTGCAGGTCACTGGCCCTGACCAACTTCGATCTGGTGCTCCGGAGCCGCAGATATCGTGACGCTGTGACGAGCCGGGGCGCGGAGCAGACGCGCGAGCATTCGCAGGAGCGGACGCGGGACGTGCCCGACCGGCGCCCGCTGCTCGTCACCGGGGTCACCGCGGCCGCCTCGCTCGCCCTCGTCCTCGCCGCCGTGCGGTGGGGGTGGCTCGGTCCCGACATGGGCCGCGGCGACGGCTTCTGCGAGGCCGCGCGCCCCGGCTGGGTGCGGCAGCCCGCCAACACGTGGAGCAACCTCGGCTTCGTCCTCGCGGGCCTCGCAGTCGCCGCGCACGCCGCTCACCGTCACCGCCTCGGCCTCACCCTGGGCGCCCACCCGGGCCTCGCGACCGCGTTCGCCGCGCTCGCCGTCCTCCTCGGGCCGGGGAGCATGGCGATGCACGCCACCCAGAGCGACCTCGGCGGCCACCTCGACCTGCTGAGCATGTTCCTCGTGTCGGGCTTCGCCCTCGCGTATGCCGTGATGCGCTTCCTGCGCCGCGGGCCCGTGGTCTTCGCCGCGGTCTTCGTCGTGGCCGTCCTCGCCGGCATGGCCGTGCACCTGCGTGGCGGCAGCGTCCCCGTCCTCGGACACGTCGGCAACGCCGCCTTCGCCGCCGAGCTGTGGCTCGCGATCGCGCTCGAGGTGGTGCTCGCCCGCCGCCCGGAGGCACGCCAGGACAGGTGGTGGGCGCTGGCGTCGGTCCTCACCCTCGGGGTCGCCTTCGCCATCTGGACCACGGGCACGCGGGGTCACGCGTGGTGCCGCCCGGACTCGCTGCTCCAGCAGCACGGGGTCTGGCACCTGCTCTGCGCCGCCGCGGCCTACCTCCTCTTTCGGCACTACGCGGCCGAGCGGCCCCGGGAACGCGAGCACCCGGCATACCGTCCCTGAGAAGGAGGTATGCCGGGTGCCCGGCTCGCGCTGTCGCGCTCGGCTCAGATGAGGCGCGCCTTAAATCAGACCCAGGCCCTTGACGGCGTCGCGCTCCTCGGCGAGCTCGGCCACGGAGGCGTCGATCTTGCCGCGGGAGAACTCGTCGATGTCGAGGCCCTGGACGATGCTCCACTGGCCGTCCTTGACGGTGACGGGGAAGGAGCTGATGAGCCCCTCCTCGACGCCGTAGGAGCCGTCGGAGCGCACGGCCATCGAGACCCAGTCGCCCTCGGCGGTGCCCTCGACCCAGGTGCGGGCGTGGTCGATGGTCGCGCTCGCGGCGGAGGCGGCCGAGGACGCACCGCGCGCCTCGATGATGGCGGCGCCGCGCTTGGCGACGGTGGGGATAAAGGTGTCGGCGAGCCAGGCCTGGTCGCCCACGGTCTCGGCGGCGTTCTTGCCGGAGACCTCGGCGTGGAAGAGGTCGGGGTACTGGGTCGCGGAGTGGTTGCCCCAGATCGTCATCTTCTTGATCTCGGTGACCGGGACGCCGAGCTTGGCTGCGAGCTGGCTGATGGCGCGGTTGTGGTCGAGGCGGGTCAGCGCCGAGAACTGCGACGTGGGGATGTCGGGGGCGTTGCTCATCGCGATGAGGGCGTTGGTGTTGGCCGGGTTGCCGGTGACGGTGATGTGCACGTCGTCGGCGGCGACCTTGTTGAGGGCCTTGCCCTGCGGGGCGAAGATGCCGCCGTTGGCCTCGAGGAGGTCACCGCGCTCCATGCCCGGGCCGCGCGGACGGGCGCCGACGAGGAGGGCGTGGTTGACGCCGTCGAACACCTTCTCGGCGTCGTCGCCGATCTCGACCTTGGCGAGCGTCGGGAACGCGCAGTCGTCGAGCTCCATGACGACGCCCTCGAGGGACTTGAGTGCGGGGGTGATCTCGAGCAGTCGCAGCTCGACGGGGGTGTCGGGGCCGAGCAGGGCGCCGGACGCGATGCGGAACAGCAGGCTGTAGCCGATCTGACCGGCAGCGCCGGTGACGGCCACCTTGACGGGGGTCGGGCTCACGATGAGTACCTCTTCATGCGGGGACGAGAGTGGTCGCTCTCGACGCTATCAGCGCCCGCACAGGGTTGGTGCAGAGCCCGGCCCTAGGGTGGGAGCATGCACGTTCTCGTCTCCGGGGGAGCCGGCTACATCGGCTCGCACACCGTCGTCCAGCTCGTCGCCGCGGGGCACGGGGTCACCGTCGTCGACTCGTTCGCCAACGCCAAGCCGTCGGTCGTCGGACGACTCGAGGCGCTCACCGGGCAGCCGCTCGACGTGCGGTCGTTCGACCTCACCGACCGCGACAAGACCGAGGCGACGTTCGTCGACACGCAGATCGACGCGGTGATCCACTTCGCGGGGTTCAAGGCCGTCGGGCAGAGCGTCTCGGAGCCGCTGGCCTACTACGAGAACAACCTCGACACGACCCTGTCGCTGCTGCGGGCCATGGACCGGCACGGCGTGCGCAAGCTCGTCTTCTCGAGCTCGGCCACGGTCTACGGCGCCACGCCCGTCGTGCCGATGACCGAGGAGGCGCCCACCTCGGCGACCAACCCCTACGGCTGGACCAAGGTCATGAACGAGCAGGTCCTGCGCGACATGGCCGTCGCCGACCCGACGTGGCGGATCGCGCTGCTGCGCTACTTCAACCCGGTCGGCGCGCACTCGAGCGGCACCATCGGCGAGGACCCGAGCGACGTGCCCAACAACCTCATGCCCTATCTCGCACAGGTGGCCGTGGGCCGGCGCGAGAAGCTCTCGGTCTATGGAGGCGACTACCCGACGCCCGACGGCACCGGAGTGCGCGACTACATCCACGTCGAGGACCTGGCCGCCGGTCACGTCGCCGCGCTGCACCGCCTGGGCGCCACCGACACCGCGCTCAACACGTGGAACCTCGGCACCGGACACGGCACGTCGGTCCTCGAGATGCTCCACGCCTTCGAGCGGGCGGTGGGTCGCGAGCTGCCGCACGAGATCGTCGACCGGCGTCCGGGCGACATCGCCGAGTCCTATGCCGACCCGACCAAGGCCGAGGCCGAGCTCGGGTGGCGGGCGACCCGCACCGTCGACGACATGTGCGCCGACACGTGGCGGTGGCAGAGCGGCAACCCGGACGGCTACCCGTGAGCGGGGTGCAGGTGCGGCGGGCCACCCGCGAGGACGTGCCGGCCATCGTCGCCCTCCTCGCCGACGACCCGCTGGCAGCCGCGCGCGAGGACCTGAGCGACCCGGCGGCATACCTCACGGCGTTCGACGCGATCGACGCCGACCCGGCGCACAAGCTCGTCGTCCTCGACGACGGCGGCGTGGTCGTGGGGACGCTGCAGCTCACCCTGCTGCCCGGCCTGTCGCGGCACGGTGCGACCCGCGCCCTCGTCGAGGCCGTGCGTGTGGCGTCGTCGCACCGCGGGCAGCGGCTCGGCGAGCAGCTCCTCGGTTGGGCTGTCGACGAGGCGCGACGTCGCGGGGCGGTCCTGATGCAGCTCACGACCGACGCGAGCCGCGTCGATGCCCAGCGCTTCTACGAGCGGCTCGGCTTCGTCGGGAGCCACGTGGGGATGAAGCTCCCGCTCACCTGAGCCCGCGCGACCCGTTCTGGTGTCGGGGATGTGGGGTCACGACCCCACGCATTCGCCCGGATCACCGACACCCGGTGGCTCACCCGACTCGGCGTAGCCGCAGAACCGGCATGACCCGGTCGGTCTTCTTCTCGTACTCACCGAACCCGGGCGCCTCGGCGACGATGGCCGGCCACACGGCGGCACGCTCGTCGGCGGTGAGCACCTCCGCCTCGACCGGGAACGCCTCGGTGCCGACCGCGACCTCGAAGCGCGGGTTCGCCCGGATGTTGTGGAACCAGTCGGGGTTGTCCGGCGCCCCGCCCTTGGACGCGATGATGAGCATCGACCCGTCGTCCTGCGGGAAGTAGCGCAGCGGCGAGACCCGCACGGTCCCGGTCCTCGCACCGATGTGGTGGATGAGGATCATCGGCGCCCCCTGGAAGGGCCCGCCGACCCGGCCCTCGTTGGCCCTGAACTCCTCGATGACGCCCTTGTTCCAGTCGCTCATGCTCCGACGCTACGTCCGATCCCGAGAAACGGGTATGCCGTGTGCTCACCCAGGGTGAGCACACGGCATACGTCGTGGTGTCGACGCGTCAGCGCAGGGCAGCCAGTGCGTCGTTGAACGTCGCCGACGGGCGCATCACGGCCGAGGTCTTGTCGGCATCCGGGCGGTAGTAGCCGCCGATGTCGACGGGGGAGCCCTGGACGGCGATCAGCTCGTCGTTGATCTTCTGCTCGTCACGCGTGAGCGACTCGGCGACGCCGGAGAACGCGGACGCGAGGTCGGCGTCGTCGGTCTGCTTGGCGAGCTCCTGCGCCCAGTAGAGGGCGAGGTAGAAGTGGCTGCCGCGGTTGTCGATCTGGCCGACCTTGCGCGCCGGGCCCTTGTTCTCCTGGAGGAGGGTCTCGGTGGCGCGGTCGAGCGTCTCGGCGAGGACGCGGGCCTTGGCGTTGTCGGTCGAGTCCGCGAGGTGGCGGAACGACTCGGCGAGCGCCATGAACTCGCCGAGGCTGTCCCAGCGCAGGTAGTTCTCCTGGACGAGCTGCTGCACGTGCTTGGGGGCGGAGCCACCGGCGCCGGTCTCGAAGAGGCCGCCACCGTTCATGAGCGGCACGACCGAGAGCATCTTGGCGGAGGTGCCGAGCTCGAGGATCGGGAAGAGGTCGGTGTTGTAGTCACGCAGGACGTTGCCGGTGACCGAGATGGTGTCCTCGCCGCGACGGATGCGCTCGATGGAGACCTTGGTGGCCTCGACGGGGGACTTGATCGAGATGTCGAGACCGTCGGTGTCCTCGTCGGCGAGGTAGGTCCTGACCTTGGCGATGAGGTTGGCGTCGTGGGCGCGGGCCTCGTCGAGCCAGAAGATCGCGGGCGTCTTCGACGCGCGGGCGCGGGTCACGGCGAGCTTGACCCAGTCGCGGATCGGGGCGTCCTTCGTCTGGCAGGCGCGCCAGATGTCACCGGCGGCCACCTCGTGCTCGAGGAGCACGTCGCCGGCGGCGTTGACGACCTGCACGCGGCCGGCCTCGGAGAGCTCGAACGTCTTGTCGTGCGAGCCGTACTCCTCGGCCTTCTGCGCCATGAGGCCGACGTTGGGCACCGAGCCCATGGTCGTGGGGTCGAAGGCGCCGTGGGCGCGGCAGTCGTCGATGACGGCCTGGTAGACACCGGCGTAGGAGCTGTCGGGGACGACGGCCAGCGTGTCGGCCTCCTCGCCGTCCGGGCCCCACATGTGGCCGGAGGTGCGGATCATCGCCGGCATCGAGGCGTCGATGATGACGTCGCTCGGCACGTGCAGGTTGGTGATGCCCTTGTCGGAGTTGACCATCGCCAGCTCGGGACCGGCGGCGAGCCCGGCCTCGATGTCGGCCTTGATCTCGTCGCCGTTCGGGACGGCCGACAGACCGTCGAGGATGGCGCCGAGACCGTTGTTGGGGGAGAGGCCGGCGGCGTCGAGCGCGGCGCCGTGCTTCTCGAAGACCTCGGGCAGGAACGCGCGCACGACGTGGCCGAAGATGATCGGGTCCGAGACCTTCATCATCGTCGCCTTGAGGTGGACGCTGAAGAGGACGCCGTCGGCCTTGGCCTTGGCGACCTGCTCCTTGAGGAAGGTGTCGAGCGCGGCGGCGCGCATGACGGTGGCGTCGACGACCTCGCCCTCGAGGACCTTGAGGCCGTCCTTGAGGACGGTCGTGCCGGAGTCGGTGACGAGCTGGATCGTCAGGGTGTCGGCCTGGTCGAGGACGACCGACTTCTCGTTGCTGGCGAAGTCGTCGTGGCCCATCGTCGCGACGTTGGTCTTGCTGTCGCTGCTCCAGGCGCCCATCGAGTGCGGGTGCGCCTTGGCGTAGTTCTTCACCGCGGCGGGGGCGCGGCGGTCGGAGTTGCCCTCACGCAGTACCGGGTTGACGGCGCTGCCCTTGACCGAGTCGTAGCGCGCCTTGGCGTCGCGGTCGGCGTCCGTGGTCGGCTCGTCGACGTAGGCCGGCAGGTCGAAGCCCTGGCCCTGGAGCTCCTTGATCGCGGCCTTGAGCTGCGGCACGGAGGCGCTGATGTTGGGGAGCTTGATGATGTTGGCCTCGGGCGTCTTGGCCAGGTCTCCCAGCTCGGCCAGCGCGTCCGCGGTCTTCTGGTCGTCGGGCAGCCGGTCCGCGAAGGCGGCCAGGATGCGCGCCGCGACGGAGATGTCGCGCGTCTCGACGTCGACGCCAGCGGTGGAGGCGAAGGCCTCGATCACCGGGAGGAAGGAGTAGGTCGCGAGGAGGGGTGCCTCGTCGGTGAGGGTGTAGATGATCTTCGCCATGCGGCGAATCTATCGAATGGCGTCGACGGCGGCGTATGCCGCCCGCGCACCGGCCGCTCTCGGCGCTCAGACTGCGGGGCGGGGGGCGTCCGGGTCGACGCCGTCGGCCACGACGGCGTCCTCGGCCCGGACCTGGCCGGTGATGTCGCGGTCGCGACGGTCGACACCGGTGATGAGGTGGAAGGTCGCACCGGCGATCGCGGCGCCGATGACCGGTGCGAGCCAGAAGAGCCACAGCTGCCCGGGGGCGCCGTTGCCGTTGAAGAACGCGACCGCCGTGGAGCGGGCCGGGTTGACCGACGTGTTCGAGATCGGGATCGAGATGAGGTGGATGAGCGTGAGGCAGAAGCCGATGGCGAGCGGCGCGAAGCCGGTCGGGGCGCTCTCTCGCGTGACCCCGAGGATGACGTAGACGAAGAACATCGTCAGCAGCACCTCGGCGCACAGCACGGCGAACATCGAGTAGCCGCCGGGGGAGTGCTCGGCGAAGCCGTTGGCCGCGAGGTTGCCGGTGGCCACGAAGCCGTCACGGCCGCGGGCGATGGCCCACAGTGCGCCACCGGCGGCGAGACCGCCGAGGACCTGGGCGACGACGTAGCCGGGCACGTCCTTCCACTCGAAGCGCTTGGCGATGGTGATGCCGATCGTCACCGCGGGGTTGAAGTGCGCACCGGAGACGTGGCCCACGGCATACGCCATCGTCACGACCGTGAGACCGAAGGCGAGCGCGACGCCGAGGAAGCCGATCCCGAGGTGCGTCGGCGCGCCCGAGCCCAGGGTGGGGGTCGAGAGGAAGCCGGCGGCGAAGATCGCCGAGCCGCACCCGCCGAAGACCAGCCAGAACGTGCCGACGAACTCCGCGAGCAGGCGCTTCGACATCTCAGGGATCAGCATGGCGCCCATTGTTGCCCAAAGGGGCGGTCCGGAGGGTGATGGGACGAGGGCACCGCACCGTGTCGGGCCGGGCGCTCCCCGGTAGGTTGGCGGCGTGAAGATCTCCGTGGTGGGCCTGGGTTATGTCGGCCTCTCCAACGCAGTCGTACTCGCCCAGCACCACGACGTCGTCGCCGTGGACCTCAACCCCCACCGCGTCGACCAGGTCAACCGGCGCGAGTCGCCGTTGGTCGATCCCGAGCTCGAGGACTACCTCGCGCACCACGAGCTGAGGCTCACCGCGACGACCTCGGCCGACGAGGCGCTGCCCGGCTCGGACTTCGTCGTCGTCGCCACCCCGACCGACTACGACCCGGACCGCGACTTCTTCGACACCTCGTCGGTCGAGTCGGTCATCGAGTCGGTGTCACGGCTGGCTCCCGGGGCGACCGTCGTCGTCAAGTCCACGGTGCCGGTCGGGTTCACGGAACGGATGCGGACGGCATACGCCGGTCTCGACGTCGTCTTCTCGCCCGAGTTCCTGCGCGAGGGACGCGCGCTCTACGACAACCTCCACCCGAGCCGGGTCGTCGTCGGCGGGGCGAGCGACGCGGCCCGGCGCTTCGGCGAGCTGCTCGTCGAGGGCGCGATCGACGCCGACGTGCCCGTGCTGCACACGAACCCCACCGAGGCGGAGGCGATCAAGCTCTTCGCGAACACGTTCCTCGCGATGCGGGTCGCCTACTTCAACGAGCTCGACACGTATGCCGTGTCGCACGGTCTCGACACCCGCGCGATCATCGACGGGGTCGGGCTCGACCCGCGGATCGGGTCGCACTACAACAACCCGTCGTTCGGCTACGGCGGCTACTGCCTGCCCAAGGACACGCGCCAGCTGCTCGCGAACTACGACCAGGTGCCGCAGAACCTCATCCGCGCGATCGTCGACTCCAACACGACGCGCAAGGACTTCATCGCCACCGACATCCTGCGCCGCCAGCCCCGCGTCGTCGGGATGTACCGCCTCATCATGAAGGCCGGCTCGGACAACTTCAGGGTGTCGAGCATCCAGGGGATCATGAAGCGGATCAAGGCCAAGGGGATCGAGGTCGTGCTCTACGAGCCGGCGCTCGAGGACGACCGGTTCTACAACTCCGAGGTTGTGCGCGACCTCGACGAGTTCAAGGCTCGCGCGGATGTCATCGTGGCGAACCGGCTGAGCGACGACCTCGACGACGTGTCCGACAAGGTCTACACCCGCGATCTCTTCGGCCGGGACTGAGTGTCTTGACGTACACAGGCGGACATTCCCAACCGAAGCGGTCCCACCCTGCGCGGGTGAACCAACCAAGGTCGAACCTCAGGCAAGATCGATCGCGAGCCGTTCGAATCTCTGACCCCGAAAGTCGAGTAGGGGGCTCATCGCGTGGGACGACTGCGGGAGCGGGGTCCCGATGGCGAGCCTCAGAGCTAGTACTTGTCGCCTTGCCGCCCCTCTCCGCGCTTTCGGTATGGGTGTCGCCCGTCCCCGGGGCGGCGTCACAGCCATATGCGTCTCGGATTCTTATCCTTGCCGCAATCCTCCCGACGTTAATTATCGCAATTCGTGAGCGCGTGTATTCCCGGGGTCTCAACCTCCTCGTGGTGATCACGGCCCTATTCGCGGTCTGGGGGACACTGTCGCTGCAGTGGAGTCAGAATCCTGCCCAAGGATCCCGCCAGGTTGTTGCTTCCATTTTTGGCTGCGTAGGGGCCGTCATTATCGCAGTGCTCTGTCGAACACCGTCCGCCCATCGGGCAGCACGCATAGGCATGGTGCTTGCCTTGGGAGCGCTCGCGATCATGGGGCTCATTGAGTACGTCACCGGAGTCTCTTGGGAGGCGAGAGCTGGAAGGCAGTGGCTGGCCGGCGATGCCCTTGGCGGTCCGTACATCAATCCGAACAACTATGCGTCCTTTCTGGTGGCTTTCGTGGGGCCAACCATCGTGGTGGCACGGCGCACGGCCTCCAAGCTGCTTCGGTTCTCCTGCCTTCTTCTGATCGTCCTCGCAGGTTTTCTTGCCATTCATACACTCAGTCGCACGGCCGTCATCGCGGGATTGCTGGTGCTTTGCGTGGGTATGCTCTGGCCGCTTCATGGGCAGAACCGGCATGTGCTGTCCATCCCAGCGATGCTTCTTTCGGCCGGAGTTGCAGCACTCCTCTTCTCGGGACGCATCATCTCGTCAATGAGTGGAACGTTCTCTGACGTCGATGCACAGAGCGACGAAATGCGCGTCGGACTCGCGCAGGCGGCAGCCAAGTACGCCATCGACTCCGACGGTCTGGGTATCGGTCCGGGAAGCTTCGTCTCCTATCTGCGCAGTGATCCCGGGCGAAACGTGGGCCTAGTGACCGACGCGCACAACACCTTTCTCCAGATCGGCGCCGAGTACGGCGTCATCGTCTTCGTTCCAGTTGTATGGATGATGTTCTGGCTGGCGTCATCCGTCCTGCACAAGGAGCACGGACGGGTTGTGCGCTGGACGGGACACATACGTTTGGAGCTTTCCTTGGTACTCATTGGTGTGCTGGCCGGCGGCCTCTCGGCAAGTTCGCTTATCGCGGACGGGACTTGGTGGCTGCTTATCGGCTATTCCGTCGCACTCGCAGGCCTGATACGCGCCACACCCTCTGTCGAGGGTGAGAACGAGCCCGCCGCTTCGCCTGATCGCCAGGCGGGGAGTCGCCAATGATCAACAACCCGTTACTCGCTATCGGGCCGGCCAACTATGCAGGTCAGGCCCATCAGTGGGCGCGAGCGGTGCACCTATATTCCTCGATAGATGCTGAATCGTTTGAGTATGTCGGCGGCAATCCCGGCTTCAATTTCTCAGCCGACAACCAGATTCCGGGTACTCGCTCCAACCCATGGGTTCGAAGGCGTGCCGCCGACTCGCTCCTTAAAAGGTTCACGCATGTAGCAGTCGACGGATTCCAGCGAGTCTATTCAATGCCACGTGTCGGCTCGCTCCTCAGGGATTATCGTCGTGTGGCGGGGAACGGGCGCGAACTCATTCTCATCTCACATGGATCTGACACTCGCGATCCAGATGCGCATCTGAGTCGCGTACCCTACTCGTACTTCAAATATGCTGATGGCGAATTCGTTGACCAGGCGCGCCAGCGGGTGCGACAGAATCGGCGTGTCCGTGATGCCCTGGGAGCACCGTTGCTCGTTTCCACGCCGGATTTGCTCATCGACAATCCTGAGGCGATCTGGCTCCCTCTCTGTGTAGATGTGGACCGATTTTCCGCGGGCGCGGTTGCTTTCAGCTCCGCCAAGCCCAAGGTGCTCCACATGCCTACCCGTAGAAATCCCCCCATCAAGGGTTCGCAGTTCATCGAGCCAGCCCTGGAGCAACTGGAGCGTGAGGGGGCTATCACGTGGATTCGGGGGCGGCATGTGTCGCACGCCGAGATGCCCGCATTGCTCCAGGAGGCCGACATTGTGGTTGATCAGGTGCTCACGGATTCTTTTGGAGTCAGCGCAGTGGAAGCCATGGCCTCGGGCCGGCTGACCATCGCTAACGTTGGCGCGGCTACCCGGAGGGTAATCGGGCGCGAGTTGCCGATCGTGGACCTTGATCCCGGCACCTTCTTGCAAGGATTCCGAGAGGTGCTATCAGACCGATCGCATCTACAGCGCTTGGCCAGCGCAGGCCCTGAATATGTGGCCAGTGTTCACGGTGGCCAACGGTCGGCCGCGGTCTTGGTTGAAGCGATGGGTCGGACCGCAGACATGGAGAAGCATGCCTAGTTTGAGATGGGAGCGTGTCGACTTCAATAGAGAGATCGGCTCGAGCTCGATAGGTAAGGGCGGCCTGCTCGGCATGCTTGGTGTCGGCTGGCAGGGTGGTGTCCGGTTCGTCACGAACATCCTCATCGGTAATGTGGCCGGGGCGATTCTGCTCGGTCTCACGGCCACGGCTCTCTCCATTTCACAGTTGATTGTCCTGCTCTGGCCCGCTGCTGCCGGCGCGGCAGCGTCGCGCTTCGTTGGACTGGCGCTGGGGAGGCGCGATGTCGGTGAAATGCAGAAAGTGGCCGGCTACTTCATCCGTCGCCTGATGATCTTCCAACTGGTCGCGGCCGTGATGAGCCTTACCTACTGGAGGCTCGTGGAGCGTGGTTCCTGGCTTGAGTGTCTTACGGTTGTCCTCCTCACCCTCGGTCTGGCGGGTTGGACCACAACCCGAGGAATTCTCTTCGGTTCGGGGAATGTGCGCCGCGCGGTCTTCACTGACGTTTTGACCGGCGCTGCGGGCCTCGTTGGGCTTTGTTTGTTCATGGTCTTTGGAATCCGCAGTATCGTCGTTCTCCTGCCGGTAGCCTGCGGGTACGCCCTTTACACAATCTTGTCGATTCCTCGGCTTGCCGGTTCAGACTTCGATCAGGTGCTCAACAAGGAAATTCGTAGATTCGTCATTCTCGGTACGGTAGGAACCATCAGCAGCGCAGGATTCCTCCAACTGTCCCTTTTGGCGGCGCGTCACTTTGCGGGGCTGGAAGGCGCAGGACAATATTCGGCCTCTTTGACGTTGGCGACGCCCCTCTCCTTGGTGGCTGCAGGTCTGAGTGTCGTGCTCTACCCCACCTTGGCAAGGGCTTGGGGTGGTGGATCAACTCATGAGTTCCGCAGGATTACGGATCAGGCGACGAGGGTGTTGTGTCTGGCCCTGATTGGCGGACTGGGGGTGGTGGTGATCGTCCGGGAAGGCCTTGTTGACCTTCTCTGGGGCCCCGACTTCCCTGATGTCGTCGTCGTCATGCCGCTTCTGCTTGCAGCCGTCGCTATCGGCGGGATCAGTTCGCCGTCAGTGAGTGCCATCACCACCAGATCTGAGGTTGGGATGCGAATCTCAGCCGCATCGTCTCTCTCTGGCGCGCTCGTAGGCTGCATCGCATGGGCGATCTTCGGTTCGTTGGGGGTGCAAGCCATCGCGTGGGGCTACGTCGCGGGATCGCTGATCATCGCCTTGGTCCCCATCGCGGTGACTTGGTACCGCGATGGCCACGCTTGGGTCGGGCTATCGCTCAAAGTCTTTGCAGCGTTGCTGTTGGTATGGGGCCTGAGCGTGCTGACGGAGGGGACTTCAGTGGTCGTCCAGGTGTGCGGGGCCGTTGCGTTCCTTGGCGTCTGGCTCGCCTTGAACCGAGCCGAGGCCAGCCTTGTCCTACGAGGAGTTAGCGGCAGACGCTGAGTTGGTTGAACGCATCCGCTCAATGATCGGTGCGAACTCGCCTTCCCACGTGAGGGCTGTCTCGCCCAAGTCTCGACAGTGTTGACCCATCACGTCGAGATCAATGGTGGTGTTGGCCACCTCGACGATCGAATGTGCCAGCGCCTCTTCCGAGACGTCGGTCAGCCAGCCCGCCTGGTGCTGAGTCACGAACTTGCGATTCTCGGGTAGGTCTCCTGCCAAGACTGGTCGCCCTGATGCAATGCACTCGAGAAGCTTGTTTGATAGTCCATCGTTGCCAGGGTCGAGGGACTCGTACAGAACGACACCGACGTGCGCATCCAGGTATGCGCGGCTGACTTGGTCGCTCGGTAGCGAGCCGGCCCAGACGATCGTGCGGTCCGCCCCGAGCTCGCTAGAAAGGTTCTTGAGGTGACCAGTAAAACTGTCGCGGCCCTTTCCGTAGATGTATATCTGGAAGTTCGCGTCCTTCTGAGCACGCGCAGCGGCCCGAATCAGAGTCTCGTAGCCCCGTCCTTCGAAAATGCTGCCTATGACGGCGAAACGTACTGGTGAGGGTGGCATATCGACGTATGGGGCAAGCCACGATTTCATCGGAGCGTTCCGTACCTGCACAACATCATCGAAGCCGCGGTCGCGCAGGTGGTGAACGTCCGGCTCCACCACGACCGAAGCGACATCGACAAAGGGCCGTGCGGCCCGAAGGACGATGCGTTCTACGCGGGCAAACGCGGCTGCAGCGGAACCTCGGGCCGCGACAGCTCCCGGTCGTTCCGGGATGTCCAGTACGAATTTCGATCTGTGAAGCACTTTGTGGGCAACGCCTAGAAGCGAGAGCGCGGACCCTGTCGTATGGACGACCCCAGCCGGAGTGCCGAGCGCCTCTTTGGCCATCCGGAAGATGGCGGGTACGTAGGTAAGTGCGACATTGCGAACGATGTTCAGCCTTGTTGGTTCAAGGTCTGGTGCCCGCATGTCGACGCTGAGGATATCGATCCCATCGGCGCGCGTCCTGCCCGCTGGCGACCACCTTCCGGTACGTCCAGCGCGAGACATGCCCACAAACTGAACGCGCATGCCTGCTTCGGCATAAGCCCGAGCGGCCTTGCGGGATCGCGTTGAAAGGGGGTAGGAGTCGAAAGTGATCACGACGACGTCCGCGTCGCGATTGTTCGGATCAACCTGAGCGGTCCGGTTCCTCATGAGGTTCTCCGGATGCCCGCCCACGCGTGGTGGCGGTTGGCCGTTGAGAGGATGAAGTTGATGGTGCGCTCGCTCGTGTTGTCGATGAGGTAGTCGTCGGGCGTGAGGTGGCTGACGCCGTCGCGACCACGAGGGGTGGCCATCGCCGCGCGCACCCCCGCCACGACGTCGTCGGCGTGCAGACCGGTCATGATGATGCCGCCGGTGTCGAGGGCCTCCGGGCGTTCGATCGAGTCCCGCAGCGTGACGGCGGGGAAGCCGAGCAGCGTCGACTCCTCGGCGATCGTCCCCGAGTCGGACAGGCAGCACGCGGCGGAGAGCTGGAGCTTGTTGTAGTCGTGGAAGCCGAGCGGGTCGCTGAAGGTGATGCCCTCGGGCTCGGACCAGTCCGGCAGCGCCTCGAGCCGCTTGCGGGTGCGCGGGTGGGTCGAGACGAACACGGGAAGGCCGAACGCGGCATACACCGCTGTGAGGCAGTCGATGAGGGCGCGCAGGCGCTCGGGGGAGTCGACGTTCTCCTCGCGGTGGGCGCTCACGAGGTAGTAGCCGCCCTCGGTGAGCTCGAACCGGTCGAGGACGTCGGAGGCGAGGATCTCGTCGCGGTAGGCGTCGAGGACCTCGCGCATCGGCGAGCCCGTCTTGATGATGCGGCGCGGGTGCAGGCCCTCGGCGAGGAGGTTGCGGCGGCCGTGCTCGGTGTAGACGAGGTTGAAGTCGGCGACGTGGTCGACGAGGCGACGGTTGGTCTCCTCGGGGACGTTCTCGTCGAAGCAGCGGTTGCCGGCCTCCATGTGGTAGGTCGGGATGCGCAGGCGCTTGGCCATGACCGCGGCGATGCAGGAGTTCGTGTCACCCAGGACGAGGACCGCGTCGGGGCGCTCCTCGAGCATGACCTTCTCGGC
Source organism: Knoellia locipacati (assembly GCF_007992835.1). GTDB lineage: Bacteria > Actinomycetota > Actinomycetes > Actinomycetales > Dermatophilaceae > Knoellia > Knoellia locipacati. Next base: position 157,864 of record NZ_BKBA01000003.1, on the reverse strand, counting down.
CGCGATGAGGGTGCCGCCGAGGACCGCGCCCAGGCTGGACGTGTCGACGCCGAGCATGTGGTCGGGCTTGCGGATGCCGAGGTCGCTGAAGAAGACCTCATTGAGGGCATAGTCGTAGTTCTGGCCCGTGTGCACGAGGACGTGGTCGACGGTCTCGTCGAGCCGGTGGATCACTCGGGACAGGCGGATCAGCTCGGGACGGGTCCCGACGATCGTCATGACCTTCATGCGGATGCTCCCTGCGGGCGGACGGGCTCGGGGTAGGTGTCGGGGTCCTCCGGTCGGTGCAGCTCGTGCGACCAGAACTGTGTGACAAGGGTGTCAGCGCCCGTGTTGGTGATGTTGTGGACCCAGCCGACGGGCATGTCGACGGCGCAGGGCTCCTCGCCGGTGACGTCGAAGTCGACGACCTCGTCGGTGAACATCCTGCGAAGGGAGATGCGTGCCTCGCCTGAGATGACGGCGAACCGCTCGATCTTGCGCAGGTGGTAGTGCTCGCCGCGGGTGATGCCGGGGACCGTGGTCGAGAAGGACGCCTGGCCCTCACCGCCGCGGACCCGGATCGTCTCGACGAACGTTCCGCGCGGGTCGGTGTGGGGCGTGAGCGCGATCGGGTAGTGCTCGGGGAAGAGCGCCGCGCGGTAGGTGTTGAACAGGTCCACCCGGAACGGCGTCGACAGGTCGGGGATCTCACCGGTGTCGTAGGACGCCTTGAACTCCTGGAGCAGGTCGAGCACCTCGCGCACCGTGACCGGCGTGCTGCCCGGGTCGATGCGGCGGGCGTCGCCGGTGAGACCGTCGAGGAGGGATGCGGCCGCACCCTGCGCGTGGAGCAGGCCGACCGTGTTGTCGTTCACGGTCGGTGTCGAGACGTCGCGGACGGCGTGGACGAACGTCGCGACGAACGAGTTGTATGCCGGCCGCCCGTGCTCGCCGAAGAGGTTCGGCAGCCGCACGTCGACGAGCGAGCCCCCGGTCGCCTCGGCGGACGCGGCGAGGACCTCGCGGGCGCGGCCCTTGCCGATCCCGTATGCCGTGCCGTTGCCGTCCTGGATCGAGTTGGCGTAGACGACGCGGACCGGACGACCCGAGGCGGACACTGCCGCGGCGACGTCGCGCGCGAGGTCCTCGTTGCCCTGACGGACGGTGTCGTCGTCGGCGCGGTTGACACCGGCGATGTGGATGACCGCGTCGGCGTCGGACACGGCCTCGGTCAGGCCCGCCCACGAGGTGCGGTCGACGGGGACGACCTCGTGGTCGGTGAGCGCCGCGAGACGCAGCCGCGTGTGCCAGCCGAGGAAGCCGCCGGCGCCGGTGAGGACGACCTTCACGCGACCGTCTCCCCGGTGAGCTGCTGGATCTCGGGGAGTGTGCGCAGCAGGTCGCAGGTCTGCTCGACCGTCATGCGCTCGGTGTTGTTGGAGTCGTAGTCCGTGACGTCGCGGATGTCGGTCTCGCCCTCCTCGACGAAGAGCTCGTACTCGAGCGAGCGCGCGTCGAGCGGCACCCGGAAGTAGTCGCCCTGGTCCTCGGACTTGAGCAGCTCCTCGCGGGTCAGCAGCGTCTCGAACATCTTCTCGCCGTGGCGCATGCCGATCCGTCGCACCTCGGGGTCGCCGTGGCCGAGGACGATCGAGACCGCGCGGGCCAGCGTCTCGACGGTGGAGGCCGGCGCCTTCTTGACGAAGAGGTCGCCGCTCTCGGCGTGGTGGAAGGCGTGCTCGACGAGGTCGACCGACTCCTGGAGCGACATGAGGTAGCGCGTCATCGTCGGCTCGGTGACGGTGAGCGGCTTGCCCTCCTGGAGCTGGCGGACGAAGAGGGGGATGACCGACCCGCGCGAGTACATGACGTTGCCGTAGCGGGTGATCGAGACGGTGGTGGGGGAGTTCGGGTGGTTGCGCGCGAACGCCTGCGCCGTCTTCTCCATGAGCGCCTTGGACATGCCCATGGCGTTGACCGGGTAGACGGCCTTGTCGGTGCTGAGGCAGACCACGGACTTCACGCCGGCCCGGTGCGAGGCCTCGATGACGTTGCGGCTGCCGGTGACGTTGGTCTTGACCGCCTGGTCGGGGAAGAACTCGCACGACGGGACCTGCTTGAGCGCCGCGGCGTGGAAGACGAAGTCGGCACCGATGACCGAGCTCTCGACGCTGGAGTAGTCCCGGACGTCGCCGACGAAGAACTTGACCCGCGAGTCCCCGAGCCGCTGGCGCATCTCGTCCTGCTTGGCCTCGTCACGGCTGAGGATGTTGATCCGGTCGACCCCCCGCTCGAGGAGGGAGTGGACCATCGTCGAGCCGAACGACCCGGTGCCCCCGGTGATCGTCACGAAGGCCCCGGCCATCGAACTCATTGCTGCCCTTTCGTCGCGGCCTCGAGGACCATGCTCTCCAGACGCGAAAGACCCACGTCCGGAGCGAAGATGTTTTCGTAGTGCCGCCTCGCCGCGGCGCCCCTGCGCGCCCAGGTCTGGGGCGATGTCGCCAGCGTGCGTATGCCGTGTGCCACCTCACGGTGGTTGCCCGGCGTCACGGCCACGCCGGCACCGGAGTCGGTCACGACATCGGCGACGTCACCGGCGCCGTGCACGAGGATCGGCTTGCCGGCCGCCAGCGAGGACTGCACCTTGCTCGGCATCGTGGCCCGGAGCAGGGGGGAGTCCTGGAGCGAGACGACGAGGACGTCGGCGGAGCTGAGGTGTCGGCCGACGACGTCGGACGGGACGCTGTCGTGGACGTGCACGTTGCCCGCCGGTGCGGCCTGCGCGGCGCGGGTGAGCTCGTCCTTCTCGATGCCGTCGCCCATGAGGACGAGCTGCGCCTCGGGGACCTCCTTGAAGGCCTCGACGAGCGGAAGGAGGCCCTGGAGCGTGCCGAGGTTGCCGGCATACAGGAAGAGAGGGCCCTCGGGCAGGCCGAGTGCGCGGCGCTCGCTGCTGTCCGCCACCTGGGCGCTGTCGCTCCAGTTCGGGACCCAGCGGATCTTGTCGGCCGGGACACCACGGTCGACGAGGATGTGCTCCATGCTCGGCGCGATGACGCCGATGCGGCTCGCGACCCGGTAGGACGCGTTGGTGAAGACGTGGAGCGCGCGCTCCATCGCCTTGAGGGTGCGGCCCTCGACGAAGTGGCTGCCGGTGACGCTGTCGGGCCACAGGTCCTGCATGTGCAGGCAGATCGGTGCGCGGCGGCCACGGCGGGCGAGCAGGGCGGGCACGGCTGCCGTCGCCGGCGACGAGTAGACGAGCCAGGCGTCGGGCCGCGGCACGCGAAGGTTCGCCGTCATCGTCGCCGAGGCCGCGAAGCTCAGGTAGTTGCCCATGCGGTGCACGGCGCTCTTGTCGTGGCTGGCGTAGAGGGGGCTGCGGTGCAGCGTGACGCCGGGTGCGTACTCCTCGCGGAGGTAGGACTGCTGCTTCCAGCCCTCCTGGATGCGGCCCGTCGGGTAGTTCGGGAAGCCCGTGATGACGTCGACCTCGTGGCCTCGCTCGGCGAGACCGGTCGCGATGCCGGCGGCCACGTGGGTGCCGGGCTCGGGCGGGAACCACTGGGTGATGTAGCCGATCCTCATCGGGCCGGCACCCCCTTGACGACGGTGTCCTGGGGCGTGTCGCGGACGACGACGGCCCCTGCTCCGACGGTGCTGCCGTCACCGACGACGAGTCCTTGGAGCACGACCGCGGCGGCGCCGATGTAGGCGCGCTCGCCGATCGACACGTTGCCCGAGATGCAGGCGGCGGGGTTGAGCCGGGCGCAGGCGCCGACCCGCGTGTCGTGGCCGATGGTGGCGTTCTGGTCGACGTGCACGTGGCTGCCGAGGATGACGTCCGCGCTGACCCTCGCGCCGGGGGCGATGACGACGCCGGGCTCGAGGACCGCGGAGTCGGCGACTGTCGCGTCCGGGTGCACGAGCACCGCGAAGCGCGCGCCCCGGTCCGCGAGGCAGGCGGCGATCGAGGCTCGCGCTGCCGGGTCTCCGATGGCGATGACGCAGGTGTCGTGCGGATCGGGGACCCACGCGTCGAGGGTGCCGAGTGAGGTCGCGCCGTGCCCGGCCATGAGCCGCAGCGCGTCGTGGCTCGGGGCGTCGTCGACGAAGGCCAGGGCCAGGCCCGGGTAGGCGCGGCGGGCGATCTCCGTGGTCTCTCGGGCGAACCCGCCGGCGCCGACGATGACGAGGCGTGCGCTCATGCGCGGCCGCCCCCCTCACCCATGAACTCGGGCATCGTCACGTCGCCTTCGGCCGCGATGCCGTCACGCTTGAGGACGGCACGCACCGTGCGGGCGATGATGGCGAGGTCGCCCCGCAGGGTGTGGGTGTCGACGTACTCGACGTCGAGGGCGAGGCGCTGCTCCCAGCTCGTGGCATTGCGGCCGCTCACCTGGGCGAGCCCGGTCAGGCCGGGGCGCACCTCGTGCCTGCGGGCCTGCTCGGGGGAGTAGCGCTCGAGGTAGCGCACGAGCAGCGGGCGCGGCCCGACGACCGACATGTCTCCGCGCACGATGTTCCAGAGGGTGGGGAGCTCGTCCAGGCTCGTGGACCTCAGGAAGACGCCGAACGGCGTGAGCCGGTCGGCGTCGGAGATCAGGCCCTTGGCGGGGTCGGGTTCGAGCATCGTGCGGAACTTGCGCATGACGAAGACCTCGCCGTCGAGGCCGGGCCGCTCCTGCGCGAAGAGGACGGGCGAGCCGAGCTTGCGGCGCACGGCGACGGCGACGGCGGCCTGCACCGGGAGGGAGAGCACCAGGGCAGGCGTCGTGACGACGAGGTCGAAGACCCGCTTGCGGTCGATCCGGCTCATGACGCGAGCAGGAGCCGCCGCGTCTCCGCGATCACTCGGTCGATCTGCTCGTCACCGAGCTCGGAACCGGAGGGCAGGGTCACGCCCGTGGCGAAGAGACGCTCGCTCACCCCGGTGAGGGCGGCGCGGCGGTCGGCGTGGATCGGCTGGAGGTGCATCGGCTTCCACAGGTGGCGCGCCTCGATGCCGGCGGCGTCCAGACCTGCCATGAGCGTGGTCGGGTCGACGGCGACGCTGTCCGGGTCCAGCGAGATGCAGGTGAGCCAGTGGTTGTCGTTGGCCTCGCCGGAGGCGTCACCGTCGGCGCCTCGACCGAGGAAGGTCAAGCCTTCGATGTCGGCGAACCCGGCGGTGTAGCGACGGCGGATCTCGCGGCGACGCCCGATCATCGAGTCGAGGCGCTCGAGCTGACCGACGCCCAACGCCGCGAGGATGTTGGACATCCGGTAGTTGTAGCCGATCTCGGTGTGCTCGTACCAGGCTGCGGGCTGGCGCGCCTGAGTCGAGAGGTAGCGGGCCCGGGCCAGGAGCTCGAGGTCGTCGCTGAGCAGCATCCCGCCACCCGAGGTGGTCATGATCTTGTTGCCGTTGAACGACAGCGCCGCGGCCCGGCCGAACGAGCCGGCGGGGCGGCCGGCGTGGCTCGCGCCCAGGGCCTCGGCGGCGTCCTCGACCAGCGGCACTCCGAGGCGCTCGAGGCGGTCACCGAGCGCGGTGTAGTCGCAGCAGCGCCCGAAGAGGTCGACGGTCATCACTGCGGTGACCGTGCGGCCCTCGGAGAGCAGCGTCTCGACCGTCTCGACGAGGAGGTCGACGTCGACGTTGGCGTCGTCGGTCGAGTCGACGAACACCGGCTCCGCGCCGGTGTAGGCGACGGCGTTGGCCGAGGCGGCGAAGGTCATCGAGGGCAGGACGACGACGGTGTCGGGGCCGGCGCCGAGCTCGAGCAGTGCCAGGTGCAGGGCGGCGGTGCCGGACGAGAGCGCGAGCGCCCCGGCGACGCCGCTGCGCTCGGCGACCTCGCGCTCGAAGCGGTCGACCATGGGTCCAAGGGGGGCGACCCAGCCGGAGCGCAGGGCCTCGAGGACGTACTTCTCCTCGACGTCGGTGACGTGGGCTCGCGAGAGGTGGATCCGCTCGCTCACGGCTGCATCACGTCCTGCATCGACTGGGTCAGCATCCATCGCCGGGCATCCTCGGGTTCGGTGACCTGGGCCTGCGCGACCTCAGTCAGTGACATCGCGGGGACCTCGACCTTGCTGATGAGGGAGTGCCCTGCGGAGATGATCTGCTCGCCGGGGGCGAAGAGCTCCTCCGACATCTTCTCGCCGGGACGCAGCCCGGTGAAGACGACCTCGATCCCGGGCTTGCCCGAGAGGTCGATGAGGGTGTGGGCGACGTCGAGGATCTTCACCGGCTCGCCCATGTCGAGGACCATGACGTCGCCGTTGGCACCGATCGCAGCCGCCTGCAGGACGAGCTGGCTCGCCTCGGGGATGAGCATGAAGAAGCGCTCGACGTCGGGGTGGGTGATCGTCACGGGTCCACCCTGCTCTATCTGGGCGGTGAAGGCCGTGATGACAGACCCACGCGAACCGAGAACGTTGCCGAACCGGACGCTGACGAACGTGCCGTGATGGTGGCCGGCGAATTCGGCCGTGAGGCGCTCGGCGAGCCGCTTGCTGTAGCCGAGGACGCAGGTGGGGTTGGCCGCCTTGTCGGTGGAGATGTTGACGAAGGTCTCGACCTCGACGTCCTGGGCGGCGGCGAGCACGTTGGCGGTGCCGAGCACGTTGGTCTGCCACGCCTCGAGGGGGTACTGCTCGAGCAGGGTCAGGTGCTTGAGCGCCGCCGCGTGGAAGACGACCTCCGGTCGCTCCTGTTCGAAGATCCGGCGCAGGGCCTCGGGGTCCCGGATGTCGCAGAGCGCGAGGGTGCCGTCGTCGAGGAGTGCGCGACCGGTGAGGCTCATCTGCGTCCCGTGCAGCGCCGACTCGTCGCGATCGAGGAGGATGAGCTTGGCCGGGCCGAAGCGGGCGATCTGGCGGGCGAGCTCGGAGCCAATCGAGCCACCGGCGCCGGTGACGAGGACCCGCTTGCCGGTGATGGACTCCGAGATCGAGCCCGGGTCCATGGTGATGCGCTGGCGGCCGAGGAGGTCCTCGAGGTTGAGCTTGTGGAGGTCGGCGCCGCTGGCCGGACCGAGGAGGCGCCCCACGGGAGGAAGCACGAGGAGCTCGAGGTGGTGGGAGCGGGCCAGGTCGCGGATCTCGCGTAGCCGGTCGGCCGGGATGGAGGGCATGGCCACGGCGAGCGTCGTCGCCCCCGTGCGCTCGACGACGTCGGCCAGCCGGCCGGCGCCGCCCGCGACACGCAGGCCGTCGATGACCATGCGCCGCTTGCGAGGGTCGTCGTCGATGACGGCGACCGGGACCATCCGTCCATCCGTCGTCGTGTCGCGGACGAGGGCGCGCACGAGCTGGCGGCCACCCTCACCGGCGCCGTAGACGACGACCGGCACGTCGTTCTCACGGAGCGGGCCGCGCCCCCAGCGGTAGGAGCGGACGATGAACCGCAGCGCGAACATGCCGACGAGGGCAAGGACGGGAGCGCCGAAGGGCAGGCTGCGCGGCACGTCGAAGACGTTGGTGAGGAACCTCAGCCCGATCAGGACGACGGCGACGACGAGCGCCGCCCGCGCCACCTGGGCGGTCTCCTCGAACGAGCCGCGGCGGTGCTGGTGGTACATGAGGCCGAATGCGAGGCCGACGATGAACTGCAGCGCACCCGCCGCGCCGGCGAAGGCCAGGACATCGCGCTGAGTCGCGAGCGCGGTGTCCATGTCGAAGCGGAGCCACGCCGAGGCGATGACGGCCGTCCCGGCGATCCCGGCGTCCACGAGGGCCCAGGCGAGGCGCACTGCGAGGTCGCGTCGATCTCCGGTCGTGTGCACGGGTGTGATCGCTCCATCTGTCGTCGGGGGTGCGCCGGGACGAGGGCTTGCCCCCAAACTTCCCGCGCGGCAGTCGTCGAGTGCGGCAGGTACTGTTGCGTTGAACCCATGGCCGCGCGGCCACCCATGTGAGGATGCCCCTTGGACCTGATGAGTTACGTGCAGATAGTACGCCGTCGCTGGCGCACTCTGGTCGCTGTCTCACTCGTCGTGCTCGCCCTCGCGGCCGGGCTGACGCTGATCTCGACCCCCCTGTACACGTCCAGCACCCAGTTCTTCGTGTCCACCGCGGACTCGGCGAGCAGCACTCAGCTCGCCGTGGGTTCGACGTTCACCCAACAGCGTGTGAAGTCCTACAGCCAGCTGCTCAAGACCCCGCGCCTCCTCGACCCGGTCATCGCCAAGTCAGGGGCGAGCGACACGCCCGGGGGACTCGCCGGCAAGATCACCGCGACTACGCCACCGGACACCGTCCTCATCGATGTGTCGGTCACGGACCCCGACGCCACCAAGGCGCGCGACATCGCTCAAGCCATCTCAGCGGAATTTCCGAAGATGGTGGACGACCTCGAGCGAGTGAGCGCAGACGCCGACAGTCCGGTCAAGGTCACCGTCGTGCGAGAGCCCTCGGTGGCCTCCTCGCCCGTGAGTCCTCGTCCTGCGCGCAACCTCGCCCTCGGGCTCGTGCTCGGACTCCTCGCGGGCTTCGCCGCCGCGGTGGTCAAGCAGATGCTCGACACCAAGCTCCGCACCAAGGAGGACGTCGAGGCCATGACCGACGCCGTCGTCCTCGGCGGGATCCCGTTCGACGCCGACGCCGAGAAGCACCCGCTCATCATCCAGGCCGACCCGCTCTCCGGGCGCGCCGAGGCCTTTCGGTCGCTGCGCACGAACCTCCAGTTCGTCGACGCCGCCAACCACCCCCGCGTCCTCGTCGTCACCTCGTCGATCGCCGGTGAGGGCAAGTCGACGACGACCGCGAACCTCGCGCTGGCCATGGCCGAGTCGGGCGCCAGCGTCTGCGTCGTCGAGGGTGACCTCCGCCGCCCGCGTCTGCTGACCTACCTCGGGCTCGAGGGCTCCGTCGGTCTCACCGACGTGCTCATCGGCCGCTACGAGCTCGACGACGTGCTCCAGCCGTTCGGTGCGCACTCGCTCACCGTGCTCGGCGCGGGCGCCTCGCCGCCCAACCCCAGCGAGCTGCTCGGCTCCACGTCGATGCGCAACACGCTCGACGAGCTGCGCCGCCGCTTCGACTACGTCCTCATCGACGGTGCCCCGGTGCTGCCCGTGACCGACTCGACGGTCCTCACCCGCCTCGCCGACGGTGCCATCATCGTGGCCGGCAGCGGCGTCGTCACCAAGGACCAGTTCGACCACGCGCTCGAGACGTTCGAGACGGTCAACGGCACCGTCCTGGGTGTCGTGCTCAACCGCATCCCGCGCCAGTCGCGCGGCGGCTACTACGACTACCGCTACGAGTACCGCCCGGAGGGCCAGCCCTCGAGCAAGCGCAGCGAGAAGAGCGGTCGCCGTCGTCGCGGTCAGGACGACACGACGACCCGTCCCCGCAAGGATCTCGTCGGGAGCTGAGTCACCGCTCGACCCGGCACGCAGGGACGCCCACGGCTCAGGCCGTGGGCGTCCCTGCGTCTGTGTCCGGGGCCGGCGTCAGTGGCGCAGCGCCGCGACGACCGCGGGGAGCGAGGCGGAGATCTCGGTGACCATCTGGTCGAAGACCTCGGGAGACTGGCGGTAGGGGTCGACGATGCCGGACTGCTCGGGCAGCCGCGGGTTGACGATGCCGCGCCGACCGATCGCTGCAGCGGCCACCTTGGCCACCCGGTTGTGGCCGGGAGCGGCGGCGATCTCCTGCGGCGTCACGTCGGCGAGCAGGTCGCCGAGGTCATGGAGGGCGAACGAGTAGCGCAGCGCCCGCGGGTGCAGCGGCACGACCTCGGACAGGTGCTCGCGCGTCGCGCCGATGATGAGGTCGGAGGCCGCGACGATCTCGCGGGTGATCTGGCGGGCGGCGAACCCCTCGGCGTTGGCGCCCACGGCGACGAGGCGCTGGGCGGACTCGGGGTCGACCGGGGAGCCCACGAGGGCGCCGGTGCCGGCGCTCGACACCGCGATCCCCGTGCCGGAGAGCTCGCGTGCGAGGACCCGCTCGATGTAGGGGGAGCGGCAGATGTTGCCGGTGCACACCACGAGGATGCGGCCGTTGGTGACGTCGGGACCGCTCACTGCTGACATGCCCCTCACCCTATGCAAGTCTCCTGACCGGGAACTGTGAACACTCGGGTCGCGGACGTTGAACTGCGCGTTCACCCCTCATCTAGGCTTCTCCGGTGCGTCTCACCTCGGCCAACGTCAACGGCATCCGTGCCGCCGCCCGCCGTGGTGGCCTGGACTGGCTCCGGGCCCAGCACGCCGACGTCCTCACTCTCCAGGAGGTGAGGGCGCGCGACGACCAGCTCGCCCAGGTCCTCGCCGACGGCGGCCTCGGCGACTGGCACGTCACCTCGGCGCCGGGCCGCACCAAGGGCCACGCGGGCGTCGCCGTGCTCACCCGGCAGCCGCCGCTGCGCACGAGCACCGACATCGGCCCCGTGGAGTTCAGCGACGCCGGGCGGTGGGTCGAGGTCGACGTGCGCGGGCCCGACGGGCCGGTCACCGTCATCTCGACCTACGTCCACACCGGTGAGGCGCGCACCCCGCGCCAGGACGAGAAGATGCGCTTCCTCGACGCCGTCGGCTCGCGTCTCGAGACCCTCACGGCGAACGACGGGTATGCCGTCCTCACCGGTGACCTCAACATCTGCCACTCCGCGGACGACCTCAAGAACTGGAAGGGCAACACCGGCAAGTCCGGCTTCCTCCCCGAGGAGCAGGCCCACCTCGACCGCTGGATGGCCGAGCACGCCTACGTCGACGTCCACCGGGCGCTGCACGGTCCGGGGCCGGGCCCCTACACGTGGTGGTCGTGGCGCGGGAAGGCGTTCGACAACGACGCCGGCTGGCGGATCGACTACCAGTTCGCCAGCGCGCCGCTCGCCGCCCTGGCGACGCGTGCGGAGGTCGGCCGCGCGGCGGCATACGACCAGCGGTGGAGCGACCACGCCGCCCTCACGGTCGACTACGAGATCACGCTGGGCTGAGCCGGTCGCGGGCTGCGGAGCCCGCCGCGGTGACCGCGAACGACACCGGCGCCGTCAGCCGTGCCTCGGCGAAGGCGTCCTCGATCGCGGACGACACCCGGTCGACGTCCTCGGCACGGACGAGCGAGATCGCCGACCCGCCGAAGCCTCCACCGGTCATCCGGGCACCGAAAGCGCCTTGAGCGACGGCCGTGTCGACGACGAGGTCGAGCTCGGTGCACGAGACCTCGTAGTCGTCGCGCAGCGACTCGTGCGAGGCGACGAAGAGCCGCCCGACCTCGTCGAGGTCGCCGTCGCGCAGTGCGTCGACGACGGCGTCGACCCGCTCGATCTCGGTGACGACGTGACGGGTGCGGCGTCGCAGCTCGTCGTCGGGCAGTGCGTCGAGCGTCTCGTCCAGGGGTCGGTCGACGACGTCGCGCAGGAACTCCACGCCGAGCAGGTCGGCGGCCTTCTCGCAGGCGTCGCGTCGTGCGCCGTACTGCCCGTCGGCGAGGGCGTGGCTCGCCCGGGTGTCGGTGACGAGGAGGACGACGTCGTGCGCCTCGAGGTCGAACGGCACCTGCGACGTCGCGCCGTCGCGGCAGTCGAGGCGCAGCGCGTGGGCCGGGGTGCAGTGCATCGCCGCGGCCTGGTCCATGCCGCCGGTCGGTGCGCCGGCGACGTCGTTCTCGGCCCGCTGGCAGGCGGCGGCGAGCGCCGCTCGTCCCTCGGCCGACTCGAGCAGCCCCAGCCCGAACAGGTCGGAGGCTGCGGCCGCCACGGAGCACTCGAGGGCCGCGGAGCTCGACAGGCCCGCGCCGAGGGGCACCCGGCCGTCGACGAGGACGTCGAGGCCGCGGACGGCATACCCGGCTTCTCGAAGCGCCCACAGGACACCCGCGACGTATGCCGTCCACCCGCTCGGGTGCCCGGCCGCGACCTCGTCGATGCGCACCTCGACGGACGACTCCTCCTGGAGGGAGGCGATCCGCAGGACGTCGTCGTCGCGGGCCGAGGCCGCGCACGAGGTGCGGTGGGGGAGGGCGATGGGCAGGGCGAGCCCGCCGTTGTAGTCGGTGTGCTCGCCGATGAGGTTGACCCGGCCGGGCGCCGACCACACGCCGTCGGGGGCGTGGCCGTAGAGCGTGGCGAAGGTCTCCGGGAGGCGCGGCACGGTGCGAGTCTAGGTGGGCCCACCTGACACAATGACGCGCATGTCCGCACCCGTGACCCCCCAGGCGGCTCCCCGGATCCTCTCCGGGATGCAGCCCACCAGCGACTCGCTCCACCTCGGCAACTACCTCGGGGCACTGGTCAACTGGGTGACGCTGCAGGACGAGTTCGACGCCTACTACTTCGTCGCCGACCTCCACGCCCTCACCGTCCCGACCGACCCGGCGGTGCTGCGCGCCCGCACCCGCGCCACCGCGGCACAGTTCATCGCCGGCGGCGTGGACCCCGAGCGCTCGGCGGTGTTCTGCCAGAGCCACATCACCGAGCACGCCGAGCTCGGCTGGGTCATGAACTGCCTCACCGCCGACGGCGAGGCCCGCCGGATGACGCAGTTCAAGGACAAGACGGCCAAGGGGCAGAACGCCAACGTCGGGCTGCTGACCTACCCGATGCTCATGGCCGCCGACATCCTCATGTACGACGCCGCGTTCGTGCCCGTCGGTGAGGACCAACGCCAGCACCTCGAGATCACCCGCGACCTCGCGACCCGCTTCAACACCCGGTTTGGTGAGGCGCTCGTCGTCCCCGAGCCCTACATCGTCAAGGGCGCGGCCAAGATCCAGGACCTCCAGGAGCCGACCGCCAAGATGAGCAAGACCGGGTCGTCGCCCAAGGGGCTCATCGACCTCATGCAGGACCCGGCCAAGATCGCCAAGAACATCCGGTCGGCCGTCACCGACACCGACGCCGAGATCCGCTACGACGTCGACACCAAGCCGGGTGTCTCCAACCTGCTCGTCATCCACTCGATCCTGTCCGGCACACCGGTCCCGGAGCTCGAGGCGGCGTTCGCCGGTCGTGGCTACGGCGACCTCAAGAAGGAGGTCGCCGACGTCGTCGTCGCGGCCGTCGAGCCCTTCCAGGCGCGGATGCGCGAGCTGCTCGACGACCCCGCCGAGCTCGACCGGATCCTCGCGTCCGGTGCCGAGCGGGCCCGGGTCGTGGCGCGCGCGACGATGGAACGTGTGCGGGACCGGGTCGGCCTCCTGCCCTCTGCATCCCGATAGGGTCGAGCGCATGCCCACCCACGGAGTGGCCATCACCGTGCCCGAACCCCATGGCTCGGCGCTGCAGGACGCGCGCGAACGCTTCGGGGACCCCTTGGCCCGGTTCATCCCGCCCCACATCACCCTCCTGCCACCGACCGAGATCGACGAGCCGTCGCTCGACGCGTTCCAGACCCACCTCGGCGTCGTCGCCGCGGCGCACGCGCCGTTCCGGATGACGCTCGCCGGCACGGGCACGTTCCGGCCGCTGTCACCCGTCGTGTTCGTCCAGGTGTCCTCGGGCATCTCGCAGTGCGAGCTTCTTGAGACGGCCGTGCGCTCCGGACCGGTGGAGCGCACCCTGGAGTTCAACTACCACCCGCACGTGACGATCGCCCACCACCTCGACGAGGACCGGCTCGACGTCGCGTTCGACGGGCTCGTCGACTACCGCTGCAGCTTTGACGTGACGTCGTTCGAGCTGTTCCACCAGACCGACGACGGCGTCTGGCGCCCGCTGTCCTCGTACGCGCTGGAAGGCTGAGCATGGACCGCCTCAAGGCGATCTGGGCCAGCGTCCAGCGAACCCGGCTCTGGCACGCGTGGAAGCGCTACGGCGACTCGCGCGGCAACCTGCTCGCGGGCGGCATCGCGTACTTCGCGTTCTTCTCGCTCTTCCCGGTCATGGCCCTGGCCTTCACCGTCTTCGGCGTCCTGCTCCAGGACAACCAGCAGTGGCTGGACCAGATCCGCGACTACCTCAACCAGACGCTGCCGGGCTTCATCAAGGACGGCGACTCCGGGATCATCCCGCTCGAGACGCCCGGTGACGGCGCGCTGACGATCACAGGTCTCGTCGGGCTCGCCGGCCTCCTGTATGCCGGCCTCGGCTGGCTGGGTGCCCTGCGCGACGGCATCCGCACGGTCTTCGGCGCCGAGGGCGAGCCCGGCAACGCCATCACCACCAAGCTGCGCGACCTCGGCGTGCTCGTCCTGCTCGGGTTCGCCATCGTCGTCTCGGCGGCGGTGACCGGTGTCGCGAGCGCACTCACCGGCTGGATCGCCGAGGCGATCGGTCTCGGGGGCCAGCAGTGGCTGCTGCGCGGCATCGCCCTCGTCATCGGCGCCGCGCTCGACGGGCTCGTCGTCCTCGTCATGCTCCGGCTGCTCTCCGGGGTGGACGTCCCGTGGCGCGGCCTCGTCGGCGGCGCCGTCGTCGGCGGGATCGGCCTCACGCTGCTCAAGGTCCTCGGCACGAGCCTCATCGCCGGCACGACCAACAACCCGCTCTTCGCGTCGATCGCCCTCGTCGTCGGACTGCTCGCGTGGCTGAACTTCATGTCGCGCATCGTCCTGCTCGCCGCTGCGTGGAGCGCGAACTCGCTCGAGTCCGGGGCGCTGGCCGACCTCAGCGAGGGACAGCGCTCCAAGCTCGCCGAGGGTCCGGCCCTGCCGGTCTCGGCAGCCGTCGACCCCACGGTGCCCGACCCGGTGTGGCTCGGTGCGTCGCCGGAGTCCGCCTCCCGGGCGAGCAGGGCCTCCGGGGTGAGCCCAGCGGACGCGGCGCGGACCGCGGACGGGGGCGGCCGGCATACCGACCGGGTCGTGGCACCACGCGCGAAGCGGGCCGACGACCGGGTCAACCTCGCGATCGGGGCGGCACTCGGTGCGTCCGCCGCGGCCGGCCTCGGCCTGGCCACGGGGATCCTGCGCCGCGTCACCGGCCGCCGCTAGGCCCCTCGGACCTCAGCGGTGGCGGCGCGCGCCTGACGCCCGGCGCGGACGGGCGCGGCGACGGCGGGTCACGAGGAGCAGGGCCACGAGCGCTGCGCCACCGGCCAGCGGCAGGAGCGAGGGCGTGACCGATCCTCTGGAAGCGGTGAGTGACGCTGCCACCGAGGTGGCGGGGTCGTCGCCGCGCTCGCCGCTGCGCTGTTGCGTGTCCGGTGCTGCCGCAGCCGGTGGCTGGGGCACCTCGCCACGGTCGACGAGCCGGCCGATCGGCGTGACCTTGTCGCCGTGGGCGAAGGCCCAGTCGAGCAGCGAGGCGGCGGGTCGCCAGCTGCTGCCCGTGCCGTACATCTCGGTGACGATGTAGGTCTTGCCGCCACGGCGGGCGGCACCGATGAACGTCCGGTGCGCCGCCTTGGTGAAGCCGTTCTTGACGCCGATGGTGCCCGGGTAGTTCCACAGCAGGCGGTTGTGGTTGCCGATCGCGTAGGTGGGGCGGGCCGCGCCACGGACGGCGCGCGCCGGGAAGGTCGACGCCTTGGTCGTCGCGATCCGGACGTAGTCGGGGTTCGCGATGGCGGCGCGCCCGATGAGGGCGAGGTCGTAGGCGCTGGACTGCTGGCCGGGAGCGTCGAGACCGCTGGGGTCGACGACGACGGTGTCGTGGGCCCCGAGCTCGTCGGCGAGGGCGTTGAGCTCGGTGACCGTCTTGGCGACGCCGCCGTTGAGGGAGGCCAACCCGTATGCCGCGTCGTTGCCGGACGACATGATGAGCGCCTCGAAGAGCTGCTTGGCGGCGTAGGCCTGGCCCGCGACCATGCCGACCCGAGTGCCCTCGGCGTTGGTCTCGGCCGCGGTGGCGGTGAGCACCGCCGCCGGGTCGATGCGCGGCAGCAGGTGGATCGCGGTGAGCGCCTTGAGCGTGCTCGCCGGGAGCAGGGGCGCGTGCGGGTTGCGTGCCGCGAGGATCTCGCCGGTGTCGGCGTCGGCGATGAGCCACGCGACGTCGCTCACGGCCGGCGGTGCCGGGACACCGGCCGGTGCGTCGAGCAGCAGGGTGTCCATGGGTGCCAGGCCCGGGCCGCCGATGCTCTCGGCAGGGTCGAGGCGGCGCGTCACCGGCGGCAGCGTGGGGCTGGGTGAGGCGGTCGCTGCGGGGCTGGTGGGACTGCTCGGGCTGGTCGGCGCGGCCGCCCGGGTCGGAGCAGGGGTGGGAGTGGGGGCGGCGGTGGCGGTCGTCGGGCCGGCCACGAGGGCCGCCGAGACCAGAGCCGCAGCTCCTGCGGTGATCACACCGCTGCGCATCCGGGCCTCCTCTCGACCGGCCCTCTCCGCTGGAGGGCCCCGAAGAGGTTACGCGACGCGCTGCGCCCGTGAGGCCCGTGCCGTGTCGTAGTGCTCGACGAGCTGCGCCGTGAGGCTCTCCCACGAGCGGCCGCGCACGGCGAGCTCTGCGTCGTGTCCCATGGCCTCGCGCCATGCGGCGTCACCCACCAGCGCGTCGACGTGGTCGTGCAGCGACCCGGGCGTGTCGGGGTCGAAGAGCAGTCCGGTGCGTCCGTGCTCGACGATGTCGAGCGGGCCACCGCGCGCCGGGGCGACGACGGGCAGGCCGACCGCGGCAGCCTCCTGGAGGGTCTGGCCGAAGGTCTCGCGGGTGCCCGTGTGGACGAAGACGTCGAACGCGGCATACGCGCGGGCGAGGTCGTCACCCGATCGCCGGCCGAGGAAGACGGGGGAGCGGTTGGGGCGGCCCGGCATCGAGGCGACCGCTTCGGTGAGCCGGGCGCCGACCTGGGCGCGGCTCGGCCCGTCACCGACGATGACGAGGCGCGTCCCGGGAATCTGCGCCACCTCGGTGAGCCGCCACAGCTCCTTCTCGGGAGCCAGCCGGCCGACGTAGCCCAGCAGCACCTCGCCGCTCGGGGCCAGGGCCCGGCGCAGCTCGGCCGTGCCCGCGTCGGTGCGCCAGTGCGGCGAGAACAGCCCCGTGTCGACCCCCCGCGCCCACAGATCGGTGCGGGGCACGCCGTGGCGCCGGAGCTCGTCGAGGGTCTGCGTCGACGGCGCGAGGGTGAGGTCGGCGTGGGCGTGCATGCGCCGGATCCAGCGCCAGGCGGCGCTCGCGGCACTCGCACCGACCCGGCCGGGACCGTGCTGCCGCAGGTAGCTCGGCATGTCGGTCTGGTAGATCGCGACGGCCGGGGTGCGGGTGCGGTCGGCCAGCTGGAGCGCGCGGGCACCGAGGACGAACGGCGAGGCGGCGTGGACGACGTCCGGCTCGAAGTCCTCGAGGGCGTGCCGCAGCGCCGGTGTCGGCACGCCGGTGGGGAACTGACGGACGCTGACCGAGGGCAGCCCGCGCACCGCGAACCCCTCGAAGGTCGCCGGCGCCGGCCCGGGGGCGAGGATGAGCGCCTCGTGGCCGAGCGCCCTCAGCGACTGGGCCACCCGGCATACGCTCGTCGTCACACCGTTGAGCGTCGGGAGGAACGACTCGGTGACCATCGCGACTCGCATGGCTCCACGGTCCCGGGGCCGCGTGCTGCGCGGGCAGCGGCCGGTGGTGTGTCAGGTGAGCAGCAGGTGAACGTCAGATCGTGGGCAGCGTGACGAGGTAGACCTCGCCGCTGCCGGTCGCGACGACGTCGTGGTCGCGGGCGGAGAGGAAGGCCGCCTGCACCGGTCCGAGCGCGAGGGACCCGGTGGGCCCGGCGAGCAGGACGTCGCCGTGGAGGCACAGGACGAGCCGCGGCGTGCCGTCCCCGGGGAGCAGCTGACCCGCGGGGGTGTGCAGCCGGCGCAGGGCGAAGCGGTCCGACGAGCTCGGGAAGCAGTCCGTCGCGGGCAGGTCGGGGTCGCGCTCGGCGTGGCCCACGAGACCGTCGGCCTCGGGGTCGACGATGCGCAGGAGCTCGGGGATGTTGATCTCCTTGCCGGTGAGACCGGCGCGGACGACGTTGTCGGAGTTGGCGAGGACCTCGATGCCCAGGCCGCTCACGTAGGAGTGCAGGACGCCGGCGGGCACGTCGATGTAGTCGCCCGGCTCGAGGACGTGGTGACGCATGAGCAGGAGCACGGCGAGCCCGATGTCGTCGGGGTGGTCCTCGGCGACCCGGACGACGGCGGCGCACTGGTGGCCCGCGTCGTCGGGGCTCGACGAGACCCGCACGCAGGCGGCGACGAGCTCGCGCACGAACCCGGCCTGCTCGGGCTTCGGGATGGCGAGGATCGCGGCGAGCAGGCTGTGCGCGGGGTCCGGGGCGGTGCGGGCGTCGTCGACGAGGGTGCTCAGCCGGGTCACGCCGAGCCGCTTGGCGAGATCGGCGACCTCGTCGGGGGAGCGCATGCCGACGAACACGCGGAACGGCGAGATGGCGACGAGCATCTCGGGCTTGGCCCAGTCGTCGACGTAGGTCGCGTCTTTGTCCCCCGCCTCCCGGTCGCGCGCGCGGATCTCGCTCGCCTGCGCGGCCGTCGGGTGGGCCTGGATCGAGATCGCGCGTCCGGGCGCGAGGACCTTGAGGAGGAACGGCAGACGGCCCTCGTATGCCGTGCAGCACTCGGCGCCCATCTCACCCTCGGGGTCCGCGCGGATGACGTCGGCGAGAGTGGTGGCGACGCCGTCGCGGACGAGCCCGCAGGGTCCGCTCTCGTGGGCGCCCATCCACAGCTCGGACTCGGGCTCGGCACTCGGGATGGAGCGGCCCTGGAGGCTGGCGATGGAGACGTGCGAACCCCAGGCGTCGGTGAAGAGCACCGGCTCCAGCTGGTCCATCGCCCTGCACCTCCCGTGTCGTGGTTCCCGAGGATCCTAGATGGGCCCGTTCGGGCTTGGTTAGCCTGACGCCATGTCAGAGATCCCCGGCTTCTGGGCCGTCATCCCCGCGGGCGGGGCAGGCACCCGGCTGTGGCCGCTGTCCCGAGCCGGGCACCCCAAGTTCCTCCACGACCTCACCGGGTCGGGGCGCAGCCTGCTCCAGCAGACCCTCGACCGGGTCTCGCCGCTGGCGGGCGAGCGGGTCGTCGTCGTCACCGGCGCCGCCCACGCCGACGCGGTGCGCGAGCAGCTGCCGTCGCTCGGTGCCGGCGAGCTCATCGCCGAGCCGGCCCCGCGGGACTCGATGGCGGCGATCGGTCTCGCGGCCGCCATCGTCGAGGCGCGCGACCCCGAGGCGGTCATCGGCTCCTTCGCGGCCGACCACGTCATCCCCGACGCCGAGGCCTTCCGCGCCTGCGTCGTCGAGGCCGTCGAGGTGGCGCGCGAGGGGCAGGTCGTGACGATCGGCATCGAGCCGACCCACCCGTCGACGGGGTTCGGCTACATCCAGATGGGGCGTGCGCTCGCCGGCGCGCCGACCGCCCGGCGGGTGCGCCAGTTCGTCGAGAAGCCCGACGCCCGGCGCGCAGCCGCCTATCTCTCGACCGGCGAGTTCCGGTGGAACGCAGGGATGTTCGTCGTGCGCGCCGCGACACTGCTCGACCTGCTGCACCGCTGGCACCCGGAGCTCGCCTCGGGGTTGCGGACGATCGCCGCCGACCCCTCGCGGTTGGAGGAGATCTGGCCGACCCTCGAGAAGATCGCGATCGACCACGCCGTCGCCGAGCCCGCCGCCGACATCGGGGTCGTGGCCGTCGTGCCCGGCGACTTCGCGTGGGACGACATCGGCGACTTCGCGAGCCTCGCCGCCCTCCTGCCCGAGCGCGGGGAGGGCGAGGGGCCGCGGGTTCTCGGCGACGCGTCGCTCGTGCACTCGGTGGACTCCACCGGTCTCGTCTCGCCGCGGGGCGGCCGGCCGGTGGCCGTCGTCGGTCTCGAGGACGTCGTCGTCATCGACTCCGGCGACGCCGTGCTCGTGACGACGCTCGCGCGCGCCCAGGACGTCAAGCGGATCGTCGAGCAGCTCAAGGAGCAGGGCCGCACGGACCTCACCTGAGCGGCTCTCGTGCGGGGCCCGCCGCGGGACCGGGCACCCGCAGGACGGGTCAGGCGGCGTCGCGGACCCGGTATGCCGCGAACGCCAGTCCCGTCGTCACTGCCGCGACCGCGCAGAGCACGAGCGTCGAGGCCGGCGTGAAGTCGCCACCGGGCAGCGGCGGCACGTGCGCGAACGGCGAGACGTCGATGAGCCACTGCGGCAGCCCGACCGTCGCACCCAGCTCGCCGAGCCCGAACGCCACGGCCAGCGCGCCCCAGGCGATGGCCGAGGCGTGGGTCGGCACCGCGGCGGCCGCGAGCACGGCGATCGCCACGAGGACGAGGACAGCCGGGACGCGGGCGAGCGAGGCCCCGAGCATCGGGACGAGCCCGGGCGCCTCGCCCTGGCCGTGCGCCGTGACGGCGACCGCGAGGCCGATGGCGAGCAGGAGCACGACGGGGAGGGCGACGGCATACAGGGTGTGGGCGCCGAGCCACGACCGACGCGAGGTCGCGGTCGCGAGCACTGGCTCACCCCGGCCGGCGCGCTCCTCGGAGGCGAGCCGGAGCGCGACCGAGATGCCGGCGGCGGCCGCGGCGACGGCGACGAAGGCGAGCTCGGTGGAGAGATAGATGTCGGTGATCGTGCCGGCGCTGCCGCCGAGCTTGGTGAGCATGTCGACGATCGCCGGGTCGGACGCCATGTCGGCGACCGACGCGACGAGCCCGCCGAGGACGACTCCGAGCACGACGAACGCCGTGAGCCAGCCGAGCGCGGCCGGACGCGCCAACCGTCCGACGAGACCGAGCGGGGTGCCGAGCCCGTCGCGCGCCCGGTCCGGACCGGGACGGGGTGAGATGAGGCCCGAGCCGACGTCGCGACGGTCGAGCAGCGAGAACGCGAGGGCGACGAGGGCGCCGGTGAGGACCAGCGCGGGGCCGAGGACCCAGAGACGGTTGTCGCCGTAGGCCGCCACCCTGGACGACCAGCCGAGCGGGCTGGCCCACGACAGCACCGACGCGGAGCCACCGGCGGTGTCGCCCACGGCGCGCAGCAGGAACATCACGCCGAGCACGCCGAGCGCGATCCCCGCGCAGGCCCGGGCGCTCGTCGTGAGCTGGGCGGCGACGGCGGTGACACCGACCATCGCCAGCCCGGCGACCACCCAGGCGACGCCGAGGGCGACCGAACCGAGGGGGTCGAGGCCGACCGCGACGAGGCCGACGGTGGACAGGGCGCCGGCGCCGACGACGGCCGCGGTGGCGAGGGTCATCGCCGCCGTGAGGGGAGCGCGGCGTCCGACGACGGCGGCGCCGACGAGCTCGAGCCGACCGACCTCCTCCTCGACGCGCGTGTGCCGGCGCACCACGGCATACGCGAGGAGCCCGACGAAGACCGCACCCATGAGCACCGTCTTGAACACCGAGAGGGCGTCGCGGTTCTCGGCGCCGATCGGGCCGTACATCGCGACGACGGACGGGTTGGCGAGCACGCCGCTGAGCCCGGCGCGTGCCTCGGCGTCGGTCGGGTAGAGCGCGATCGTCGCCTGGGCCGAGCCGACGGAGAGCGCGGTGAGGGCCAGGAGGCTGACGGGGATGAGCACCCGGTCGCGCCGCCAAGCGAGGCGGAGGAGGGTGCCGGTCCCGGTGAGGGTGCTCATCGGACCTGCGCATCCTCGCTGCTGGGGGTGGTCGCGCCGGTCGCGCTCTCCGTGCCGTAGTGCGCGAGGAAGAGGTCCTCGAGGCTCGCCGGCTCGCAGGTGAGGGTGACGAGGCCGAGCCGGTCGAGCCGGCTCACCGCCTCGCCGACATGGGCCGCGTCGACCGCCAACCGGATGTCGGTGCCAGACTCGCCGACGTGGACGTCCTCGACACCCGGCCACGTCGAGATGTCCTGTGCTGCAGGCGTTCTCACGATCGCGTGCACCGTCGACCGCGAGAGGTGGCGCAGCTCGGTGAGCGAGCCGGACTCGACGATGCGACCCGAGCGCACGATGCTCACGCGATCGCAGGCGCGCTCGACCTCGCTGAGGATGTGGCTCGAGAGGAGCGCGGAGTGGCCCCGCGAGCGTGCCGCGTGCAGCTCGTCCTGGAACACCCGCTCCATGAGGGGGTCCAGGCCCGACGTCGGCTCGTCGAGGATGAGCAGGGGAGCGTCGGAGGCCAGCGCCGCGACGAGGGCGACCTTCTGCCGGTTGCCCTTCGAGTACGACCGCGCCTTCTTGGTGGGGTCGAGCTCGAAGCGCTCGACGAGGTCGCGACGACGCCGCTCGTCGAGCCCGCCGCGCAGCCGCGCGAGGACGTCGATGGTCTCGCCGCCGGTGAGGTTGGGCCACAGGGCGACGTCGCCGGGGACGTAGGCCACCCGCCGGTGCAGGTCGGTCGCGTCGGTCCACGCGTCCCGTCCGAAGAGGCGGGCCTGCCCGGAGTCGGCACGCATCAGCCCGAGGAGGATGCGGACGGTCGTGGACTTGCCCGAGCCGTTCGGCCCGAGGAAGCCGTGCACCTCGCCCTCCGCGACGGTGAGGGCGAGGCCGTCGAGGGCGACGGTGCTGCCGAACGTCTTGCGCAGGTCCTGGGTCTCGATGACGCTGTCCACGACATCGAGCGTACGCCTGTTTCACAAATTCGTGAATGCTCTAAACTTTCGGTATGCCGTCTCGCCCAGCCACCGCTGCCCGCGCACCCCAGGTGACCGAGGGGACCCCGGCGAGCCACCGGGAGTCGCACGCCGTCGTCGAGCGGCTCGGGGCGGCCCTGTCCACGGCGGGGTTCCCGCCCATGCCCTCGCGGGTGTTCGCCGCGCTGCTCGTCGACGACGACGGCCGGATGACCTCGGCCGAGCTCACCGACGAGCTGTCGGTGAGCCCGGCCGCGGTGTCGGGGGCGGTGCGCTACCTCACCCACGTCGGCCTGCTGCGCCGCGAGCGCGAGCGGGGTGGACGGCGTGACGTCTTCGTCGTCCTCGACGACGCGTTCCACGGTGCGCTCACCAACACCGACCAGGTCTATGCCGGGATGATCCAGGCGCTCGCCGACGGGGTCGACCACCTCGGCGCCGGGTCGACCGCGGGCCAGCGGCTGCAGCTGTCGCGCGAGTTCCTCGAGTTCGTCACCGAGGAGATGAGCGGCATCATCGACCGCTGGGAGGCCTACAAGGCGACCCGCTGACGCCCGTGCTCGGTGCGGCGGCGTCGACGGTGGCTCGTGCAGCCGTTGGCGCGGACGTTGCGGACGCGCAGGGGGCGCCGACCCGAGCCCCAGTAGCATGGGTGCTCCCATGACAGACACCCTCACCGCCCTCGGCGCCAGCGTCGCGTCGGTCCTGCCCGAGCTCATCGAGATCCGCCGGGACCTCCACGCCCACCCCGAGCTCTCGCGCCAGGAGACCCGCACCACGGGCATCGTCGCCGCCCGCCTCGAGCAGGCGGGCATCCGCGTCCGCCGACTGCCGGGCACGGGACTGGTCGCCGACCTCGGAGCCGACTCGCCGGCATACCGGGTCGCCCTGCGCGCGGACATGGACGCCCTCCCGGTGCAGGAGCAGACGGGGCTGCCGTTCGCCTCGGTGACCGACGGCGTCACGCACGCGTGCGGCCACGACGTCCACGTCACCGCCCTCCTCGGCGCCCTGCTCGCCCTCAAGGAGCAGGAGCAGGCGCTGCTCGAGCGGGGCACTGCTGTGCGCGCGATCTTCCAGGCGGCCGAGGAGGTCATCCCCGGTGGCGCGCTCGAGGCGATCGCCGACGGCGTCATGGAGGGTGTCGACGCGATCTTCGCCGTCCACTGCGACCCGTCGCTCGACGTCGGTCAGGTGGGGCTGCGCGAGGGCCCGATCACCGCGGCGTGCGACCACCTCCGTGTGCACCTCAGCGGTCGCGGCGGGCACACGTCCCGGCCGCAGCTCACCGAGGACCTCACCTACGCGCTCGCCAAGGTCGTCACCGACGTCCCCGCGGCCCTGTCGCGCCGCCTCGACCCGCGGGCCGGCGCCGCGCTGGTCTGGGGCACGGTGCGGGCGGGCACCGCGAGCAACGTCATCCCGAGCACGGGGGAGTGCAGCGGGACCCTGCGCATGCTCGACGCCAACGCCTGGCTGTCCGTCGGGCCGCTGCTCGACGAGATCGTCCAGGGCGTCGTCGCCCCCTACGGCGTCGAGGCCCGGCTCGAGCGGGTCAAGGGCGTGCCACCCGTGGTCAACCAGGCCGACGCCATCGACGCGCTGCGCTTCGCGTGCCTCGGCACCGGGCTGCAGATCGCGCCGACCGTGCAGTCGCTCGGCGGCGAGGACTACTCCTGGTACCTCGCGCACGCACCCGGTGCCATGGCCCGGCTCGGGACGCGCACGCCGGGCGGCCGCAGCTACGACCTGCACCAGGGTGACGTCATCGTCGACGAGGACGCGATCGGTTGCGGCGCACGGCTGCTCGCGTCCGTCGTCGTCGCCCACACCGTCAAGGCCGGCGGAGACATCATCGACATCAGGACGGGTGCTCATGAGTGACATCGACTGGGATGCGTTGCGCGACAGGGCGATCGAGATGACGAAGCTCGCCTATGCGCCCTACTCGAACTACCGGGTCGGCGTGGCCGGTCTCACCGACGACGGCCGGGTGGTCGCGGGCTGCAACGTCGAGAACGCCGCCTACGGCGTGACCCTCTGTGCGGAGTGCGGCATGGTCTCCGAGCTGCACGCCACCGGCGGCGGCCTGCTCGTCGCGGTCTACTGCGTCGACGGTCGTGGCGAGGCCCTCATGCCGTGCGGCCGGTGCCGCCAGCTCCTGTGGGAGAACGGCGGTGCGTCCTGCCTGTTCATGACGCCCGAGGGCATCCAGACGATGGACCAGGTGCTCCCGCAGGCCTTCGGCCCGGACAACCTCGCGCAGCGTCCCTGACCCGCTCGAGCCGTGTCGGCGCGTTCGCGCCGGGTGACATGATGACGCCATGAGTGAGAGCCACGACGCCGTCGACGTCATCACGACCAAGCGCGACAAGCGAGAGCTGAGCGACGACCAGATCCGTTGGGTCATCGACGCCTACACGCGAGGCGCCGTCGCCGACGAGCAGATGAGCGCGCTCGCGATGGCCGTCCTCATCAACGGGATGAACCGGCGCGAGATCGCGACGTGGACGGCGGCGATGATCGCCAGCGGCGAGCGGATGGACTTCTCGTCGCTGTCGCGCCCGACCGCCGACAAGCACTCGACCGGCGGGGTCGGCGACAAGATCACCCTGCCGCTCGCGCCGCTCGTGGCCGTCTTCGACGTCGCCGTGCCGCAGCTGTCCGGGCGCGGCCTGGGCCACACCGGAGGCACGCTCGACAAGCTCGAGTCCATCCCCGGCTGGCGTGCCGACCTCACCAACGAGGCGATGCTCGCGCAGCTCGACGACGTCGGCGCCGTCATCTGCGCGGCGGGCACCGGACTGGCCCCGGCCGACAAGAAGCTCTACGCCCTGCGCGACGTCACCGGGACCGTCGAGGCCATCCCGCTCATCGCGAGCTCGATCATGAGCAAGAAGATCGCCGAGGGCACCGGCGCGCTCGTCCTCGACGTCAAGGTCGGCTCCGGCGCCTTCATGAAGAACCGCGAGGACGCCACCGAGCTCGCCCGCACCATGGTCGAGCTCGGCACCGATGCCGGGGTCAAGACCGTCGCCCTGCTCACCAACATGCAGACGCCCCTGGGCCTCACGGCCGGCAACGCGCTCGAGGTGCGGGAGTCCGTCGAGGTGCTCGCCGGTGGCGGTCCCGAGGACGTCGTCGAGCTCACCGTGGCCCTCGCGCAGGAGATGCTCAAGGCAGCCGGTCGCGACGGCGACGACGTCGCCGCGGCCCTCAAGGACGGCCGTGCCATGGACGCCTGGCGCCGCATGATCGCGGCCCAGGGCGGCGACCCGGACGCCGAGCTCCCCGTCGCCAAGCACACCGAGGAGATCCTCGCGCCCGCCGACGGCGTCCTCACCCAGCTCGACGCGTATGCCGTGGGCGTCGCCGCCTGGCGTCTCGGCGCCGGCCGGGCCCGCAAGGAGGACCCGGTGCAGGCCGGCGCCGGCATCGAGCTGCACGCGAAGCCCGGCGCCGTCGTGCGTGGTGGCGAGAAGCTCATGACGCTCCACACCGACACCCCCGACAAGTTCGAGCGCGCCAAGGAGGCGCTCGAGGGCGGCTTCACCATCGCCCCCGAGGGCTCGCGTCCCGACCTCCTCCCGCTCCTCATCGACAGGATCTCCTGATGGCCGACAGCGCCACCGTCCCGGCGGCGATCGTCGCCCGCGCGCCCAAGGCGCTCCTCCACGACCACCTCGACGGCGGACTCCGACCGCAGACGA
Source organism: Knoellia locipacati (assembly GCF_007992835.1). Taxonomy (GTDB): domain Bacteria; phylum Actinomycetota; class Actinomycetes; order Actinomycetales; family Dermatophilaceae; genus Knoellia; species Knoellia locipacati. The sequence goes on along the minus strand of NZ_BKBA01000003.1, from coordinate 131,766 downwards.
TCATCGAGCTCGCGGGCGAGTCGGGCTACGACGGGCTGCCGGCCACCGACGCCGACGAGCTCGGTGCGTGGTTCCGTGACAGTGCCGACTCCGGCTCGCTCGTGCGCTACCTCGAGACGTTCAGCCACACCGTCGCCGTCATGCAGACGCCCGACCAGCTGCGCCGGGTCGCTCGCGAGTGCGCCCTCGACCTCGCGGCCGACGGTGTCGTCTATGCCGAGTCGCGCTTCGCCCCCGAGCTCCACGTCGAGGGTGGGCTGAGCCTGCCCGAGGTCGTCGAGGCCGTCCTCGCCGGGCTGCGCGAGGGCGAGGCCGAGGCGGCCGCGGCGGGCACGCCGATCCGCATGGTCTCGCTGCTTACCGCGATGCGGCACGCCGCCAAGAGCGACGAGATCGCCCAGCTCGCCATCCGCTACCGCGACCAGGGTGTGGGCGGGTTCGACATCGCTGGCGCCGAGGCGGGCTTCCCGCCCAGCCGGCACCTCTCGGCCTTCGAGTACCTCCGCCGCGAGAACGCCCACTTCACCATCCACGCCGGCGAGGCCTTCGGTCTGCCGAGCATCTGGGAGGCCATCCAGTGGTGCGGCGCCGACCGGCTCGGCCACGGCGTCCGCATCGTCGACGACATCACGAGCGAGGGTGACACGCACACGCTCGGCCGCCTCGCGGCATACGTGCGTGACCGCCGGATCCCGCTCGAGATGTGCCCCACCTCCAACCTGCAGACCGGCGCGGCCGAGTCGATCGCGGAGCACCCGATCACCCTGCTCAAGGACCTGCGCTTCCGGGTCACGATCAACACCGACAACCGGCTCATGTCGGGCACGTCGATGTCGCGCGAGATGCAGCTCCTCGTCGACGACGCCGGCTGGACCCTCGACGACCTGCGCTGGGCGACGATCAACGCGATGAAGTCGGCGTTCATCCCCTTCGACGAGCGGCTCGCGATCATCGAGCGCGTCGTCAAGCCGGGGTATGCCGCGTTGTCCGCCGCCACCTGACCCTTTGCGTCTGCGGATTCGGCGGTTCTAGCCGCCGGATCCGCAGACGCAAGAACGTCGTGGGTATGCCGTCCGCCCGTCCACAGGCTGCCGGCTCGCCGTGCGTCGTCCACAGGTCGCCCGCGTCCGGGTACCGGCGAAGGGCTGGCTGGTCGAGCGTGTCTGGATGCCGACTCGCCGCCCCCATCCAGACCTGGCCGACGACCTCGAGGTGACCGCGGGAGTCCTCCCCTCCGCGGCACTTCGCCGTGCGGGGGTGAGTCGGGGACTGAGAAGGGCGATGGTCGACGGCGGTCGCTGGAGGGCGGTGCCCGGCAAGGGGATCGTCGTGCCGGGCGGTCGCGCCGACGAGGCGAGGTGGCGCGAGGCGCTCATGAGGGTGGGTCCGCAGGCCCGGCTCGGTGGGGTGACGGCCCTCGAGGTCGACGGAATGCGTGGGTTCACCGAGCCGTGGATCCACATTTGGGTGCCGAAGGGACTCGAGAAGCAGCGGGTCCCCGGGGTCCGGCTCCACGAGACCCGGAGGTGGACCGCGGCGGACGCCGCCGGAAGCGGTGTGCCGCGCTCCAACCGCGCGGTCTCGACCGTGCAGGCAGCCCTGTGGTCCGTCACCCTGCGACAGGCGATGCTGTGCCTCGTCATGCCGATCCAGCAGCGGATCGTCCCGGCGGAGCAGGTCGCCGGCGAGCTCGACCGCATCACCCGACACCGCTTCCGAGCACCGTTGCAGGCGGTGTTGCGTGACATTCGGCTCGGGGTCGAGTCGCTCAACGAGCTCGACTTCGCCGTCGAGTGCCGCCGTCGCGGTCTGCCCGAGCCTCACCGCCAGGTGGTGCGACGGCTCTCGCACGGGCGGGCCGTCCTCGACGTCCTGTGGGAGGACTACGCCGTCGTGGTCGAGGTCAACGGCGCGGGCCACCACGCTCTGGACATCGCGATGCGTGACGAGGTTCGGATCACCGACCTCCAGGCACAGGGCAACGCCGTGATTCCTGTCTCGGTGCTCACGCTCCGGTGTCACCCCGACGCGCTGTTCGACGCCCTCGCCAACCTCCTGCGCAGTCGCGGCTGGCCCGGCTGACCCCGTGCGTGCCGGGTGGCCCTTGCGTCTGCGGATGTGGCGGCTCTAGCAACCGAAGACGCAGACGCAAGGAGGGCGGCGAGGAGGGCGCCGTCCTTGCGTCTGCGGATGTGGCGGCTCTAGCAACCGAAGGCGCAGACGCAAGGGGTGGGGAGGGGGCGAGGGTTGGCCGACGGAGCGTCACCCGAGCGGGTCGGGCGGGAGGAGACGGTGCGCTCGCGCCGCCTCCGAGTGCAGCCGGTCGAGGTCGCGGCGGCGGCGCTCGGCGAGGACTGCGCGCAGGACCCACTCGGCGTGGATGCCCGGCGGCGGGGGCGGTGACACGTGCCGGAGCACCTGCGCCGACAGGTCCTGGCCGAGGTGGGCGCGCGCCTGCGGCGTGAGGCTGCCCGTCCGGGTGAGGAACTGCCGCACGCCGATGGCGAGCGATGCCGGCATGGGTCCGATGTCGGTGGCGCGCACCCAGTGCTCGAGCGCAGGTGGCGCCTCGGGCGGGCTCGTCACCTGGAGCTTGTGGCGCAGCGACATCGCATAGGTGCCGGCCGCCATGTCACCCAGACGCTTGGCCCGGGGCGAGATGACGGCGGCGACGACGGCGGGCGCGCCCTGGAGCAGATAGAACTCGACGAACCCCACGAGGTGCCGGATCACGCTGTGCCGCACCGTGATCGGGCCACCGTCGTCCCGGACGACCCGCAGCCCGAGGGCGTACTTGCCGGGGCTGCGGCCCTTGGTCACCACCTCGAAGAGCACCGGGAGGATGACGGTGAGTCCGACCACCAGCACGATGACCGCGGCCTGGGTCACCGCGTCCGACATCGACCCGACGAGCATGCCGACGACGAAGACCGCAGCGATGGCCAGGACGAAGGTGATGACGAGGTCGATGAGCCGAGCGGCGACCCGGCTGATGACGCTGGCCACGGGGACCTCGACGGAGACACCCTCGCCCGTGACGACGTCGTCGCCGGCATAGGTGCGATAGCCCCCGTCGATGCTCATGAACGGAAGGCTAACCCCGCACGCGTCGACATAGAGTGACGCCGTGGATCTCGACGCGTTCATCGCCACCCATCTGGGTCAGTGGCGTCGGCTCGAGGAGCTCGTCGGGCGGCGCCGGCTCAGCGGCGCCGAGTCGGACGAGCTGCTCGATCTCTACCAGCGGGTCTCCACCCACCTCTCCGTCGTGCGGTCCTCGAGCCCCGACCCCTCGCTCGTGAGCTACCTGTCCGCGCTCCTCGCGCGGGCACGGCATACGGCCACGGGGTCCCGGGCCACGACGTGGCGCGACGGGGCACGCTTCTTCACCCAGACGTTCCCGGCCGCGCTCTACCGCACGCGCCGGTGGTGGCTCGCGACGATGGTCGGCAGCGTCCTGCTCGCGCTCGTCGTCGGCGCCTGGGCGGTGCGCCACCCCGAGGTCTTCACCCAGCAGATGACCCGCGGCGAGATCGACGCCTACGTCGGCACCGACTTCGAGAACTACTACTCCGAGTACCCGCACCACGAGTTCGCGACGCTCGTGTGGACCAACAACGCGTGGGTGGCGGCGCAGTGCATCGCGATGGGCGTCCTCGGGCTGCCGGTGCTCTGGGTGCTGGCGCAGAACGTCATCAGCGTCGGGCTCGCCGGGGCGCTCATGGTGAGCCACGACCGCGGGTCGCTCTTCTTCGGGCTGATCCTCCCGCACGGGTTGCTCGAGCTCACCGCGATCTTCGTCGCCGCGGCCGTCGGGCTCCGGCTGTTCTGGTCGTGGATCGAGCCCGGACCCCGCAGCCGCCTCGACTCGCTCGCGGCCGAGGGTCGCACCGCCGCCGGCATCGCGCTGGGCCTCGTCGTCGTGCTGTTCGTCAGCGGCGGCATCGAGGGGTTCGTGACGCCGTCGGGCCTGCCGACATGGGGCCGGATCCTCATCGGGATCGTGGCCGAGTCGCTCTTCTTCGCCTACGTGTTCGTCGTCGGGCGCCGGGCGGCCCGAGCCGGTGTCACCGGTGACGTGGCCGAGAGCGACCAGGTCGCCACAGCACCCGTCGCCGCCTGACGCGTCGATCCAGCGCGCTCGTCGCCGCGCTCGGGCAGCTGGGTCACGACAGCGCTGTGCAGTGCTGCGCCACAGCGCAGCAGTGCACAGCGCCGCGCGCACACCCGGCGCGCGCCCCGCGTCACCTCAGAGCAGGCCCTGACGCTTGAGCGCGAGGTAGTGGTCGACCAGCGCCAGCGGCAACCGGTCCGGCGTCTCGTCGAGCACCTCGACGCCGAGCGAGCGGAACGCCCCGGCGGTGCGCTGGCGCAGCCCCACGGTGCGCTCGGCCGCGGCCGCGGCATACACGTCCGTCGCCGAGTCTCGACCACGACGCATCCGGTCGACGGCGGGGTCGGCGACCGAGGCCACGACCACCCGGTGACGCGCCGCCAGGGCGGGCAGCACCGGCAGCAGGCCCTCCTCGAGCGCGGAGGACTCGAGCGGGGTGATGAGGACGACGAGCGCCCGCTGCGTGCCGACCCGCGCCACCTCGGCGGCAAGGAGGCGCCAGTCGGCCTCGATGAGCCGGGCGTCGACGGGAGCGAGCTCCGAGATCGCGTCGTGGAGCACGCCGACGCGGTCGTGGCCGGAGACGTGCGCGCGCACCTCGCGGTCCCCGGCGATGACGTGGATCCGGTCGCGGGCGTGCCCGGCGATGGCGGTGAGGAAGAGCGCGGCGTCCATCCCCGAGTCCAGCCGCGGTGAGTCGTCGATGCGACCGGCACTCGTGCGCGACGTGTCGAGCACGATGATGATCCGCCGGTGCTGCTCGGGCTGCCAGGTGCGCACGACGAGGTCGCGGCGACGCGCGGTCGCGCGCCAGTCGATCGAGCGGACGTCGTCGCCCTCGACGTAGTCGCGCAGCGAGTCGAACTCGGTGCCCTGCCCTCGGGTTCGCATCGCCGCACGTCCGTCGAGCTGGCGCAGCACCGCGAGCCGGCTGGGGATGTGGCGGCGCGACGGGAAGGCGTGCAGGACACGCAGCCGCCCGGGCACCTCGACCGACGCCTGTCGGGCGGCGACGCCGAGCGGACCGCGTAGCCGCAGGGTCACGCGGTCGGCCTGTCGGTCGCCACGGCGCGTCGGGGTGAGCAGGGTCGTCAGCCGGGTGCGCTCGCCGCCGGGAAGGCGGAGCGTATGCCGGGTCAGCTCGGCTCCCGCGGACGGCGGCCATGCGTCACGCAGCAGCCCTCGGACCGACCGTGACCCCGGGTTGGTGACGAACAACGACGTGCGCACCGACTCACCCAGCCGCACCGACGCGGGCAGCTCGCGCTCGAGGTGCAGCGACCTCGGGCGCGGGGCCAGCAGCACGTCCACCGCGACGACCACCGCGCACAGCAGCAGCCACAGCCACACCGTCGACGCGGCAGGCCGCAGCACCACCGGGACGATGCCGAGGAGGACGAGCCAGAGGGCTCTCGGGGTCAGTGCCATCGAAGGGGGACCGGCGGCTCAGCGGGGGACGGGGACGGAGCCCAGGGCGCTGTCGAGGACGGCGGAGACGTCGACCCCCTCGAGCTCGGCCTCGGGCCGCAGCGACAGGCGGTGGGCGAGGGTCGCGTGGGCGAGGGCCTTGACGTCGTCGGGCGTGACGTAGCCCCGTCCGTTGAGCCAGGCCCAGGCCCGCGCGGTCGACATGAGGGCGGTGGCGCCGCGCGGGCTCACGCCGAGCGAGAGCGACGGGGAGTGCCGGGTCGCGCGGGCGATGTCGACGACGTAGGCCGCGACGTCGTCGCTGACCTCGACCCGGCGGACCGCCTGTGCGCCCGCCTCGAGGTCGGCTCCCGACGCGACGGCGCGCAGCCCGGCGGCACCGAGGTCGCGGGGGTCGAAGCCGTCGGCGTGCCGGCGGAGCACGGCGACCTCGTCATCGCGAGGAGGCAGCGGCAGCGTCACCTTGAGCAGGAAGCGGTCGAGCTGGGCCTCGGGCAGCGGGTAGGTGCCTTCGTACTCGACCGGGTTCTGGGTGGCGGCGACCATGAACGGCGAGGGCAGCGGGTGCGGCTGGCCGTCGACGCTGACCTGTCGCTCCTCCATCGCCTCGAGCAGGGCCGACTGGGTCTTCGGCGGCGTCCGGTTGATCTCGTCCGCGAGCAGGATGTTGGTGAACACCGGGCCCTGTCGGAACGTGAAGTCGCTCGTGCGCGCGTCGAAGACGAGCGAGCCGGTGAGGTCGCCGGGCATGAGGTCGGGCGTGAACTGGACCCGCTTCGTCTGCACGTCGAGGGCCTGCGAGAGCGACCGGACGAGCAGCGTCTTGGCGACGCCGGGCACGCCCTCGAGCAGGATGTGGCCCCGGCAGAGCAGGGCGACGAGCAGACCGGTGACGGCGGCGTCCTGGCCGACCACGGCCTTGGCGACCTCGGCGCGCACGCGCAGGAGGGCGTCACGCGCCTCCGGGGCGGTGGCCTGCGGTGCGTTGGCCTGCGGTGCGGTGGCCCGCGGGGCGGCGGCGCTGGCCTGCGGGTCGGTGGTGCGGGTGGGGTTCTCGGTCATGGGCGGTGTGCCTTCTCCTCGAGGTCGGACAGGTCCTGGGCGAGCCGCACGAGGGCGGCATCGTCGGTGGGTGGGGGGCCGGCGACGAGGTCGAGGACCTCGCTGACCGGGCGGCCGGTGGCGGCCGAGATGGCGCGGGTGACGGTCTCGACGGAGTCGCCGCGCCGCAGCCCGAGCCGGGAGCGCAGCCGGTCGAGCGTGGCGAGCCGCAGCACGGTCGCGGCGCGCGGACGGTCCTGTGCCCGGCGATAGAGGCGTCCCCGGCTCTCGGTCGTCTCCACGGCCCGCACGACGACGGGCAGCGGCTCGCGCACGAGGCGGCCGAGCCGACGACCGCGGACGAGCGCGAGCACGATGAGCGAGAACGCGACGAGGGCCAGGGCCGGGGCGAACCACGGCGGGAGCAGCGCGCCGTCCTCGGTGTCGTCGGCCGAGTCGGCGAGGTCGGTGACGTCCGGCTGGTACCAGAGCAGGCGGGGCGAGCCGCCGAGCAGCCTCAGCGCGATCGCGGCGTTGTGCTCCTGCGTGATGGCGCCGTTGGTGAAGCCGACGGTCGTGCCGATGACGGTGATCGGCGGGTGGCCCGAGGTGGACGGCAGGTCGAGGAGACCGGCGCCGTGGTCACCGGCCCCGTCACCACCGTCCGCGTCCGGGATCGTCAGTGGAAAGCACTCCTTGGCACCGGAGGCGGAGCTGCCGGGCTCGTAGCGCGCGTCGATCTCGACCATCGAGTCGCCCTCGTCGACGGTGCCGATGTCGCACTGGCTCTCGACGCGCACGCCGGCACCGATCGGCAGCGCCGTGGCGTCGGCCCGCAGCGCCCGCAGCTGGCCGGTCGACGGCGACAGCACGACGACCCGGTCGACACCGAGGCTCTCCTGCCGCAGGGTCGTGGCGGCGGCGGTGCCGAGGTTGCTCGTGTTGGCGACGACCACCGTGGTGTCGTCGTCGCGCTCGGCGAGGGCGTCTCGCACGTCGTCGATCGAGGTGAAGGTCTCGACGTCGACGCCGTTCTGCTCGAGGACCGCCACGAGCGCCGCCCCACCCCGCGGTCCCATGTCCTCGGGGTCCATCGCGTTGCCGGGGGGAGTCGTGGCGATGGCGATCGCCGCCAGCGCACCGATGCCCAGCAGGATCGCGAGGGCCCACAGACCGGTGCGCCGCCACCGGGCCACGACGGTCATCGCTGCGCTCCCACGGGACGCAGCTCGGGGCGCGCGCGCCCGACCCGCTCGTCGAGGTCGAGGACCGCGCGAGCGTCGGACTCGCTCGCCCGGTCGTGGCCGTAGCGCACGGCGTCGAACCGGTCGGCCGCCGCGCGCACCCCGTCGCCCTCGGTCGGGAAGGCCTGCGAGAGCTCGAGCGACGCCTCGTGCGCGGTGCGCCCGGGCAGGTCGTCGAGGACGGTCCGCTCCACCGAGCCGGCCACGATGGCGCGGTAGCCGTCGAGCACCACCGTGTCCCAGTCGCCCTGTCGCGCAGCGTCCTTCGCCCGAAGCCGGTATGCCGTGGCATCCACTCCGCGTTCGTCGAGGACTCCGCGGTCGGTCGCCGACCGGCGGGCCCGCGCCTCGGGCCTCAGCAGCACCACGACGACGAGGGCGACGACGGCGAGGGCGACGAGCACGACGAGGACGAACACCCACGAGGGCAGCCCGGGGCCGGTGGGGCCGTCGAGCAGGCCGAGCAGCCACTCACGGAAGCGGTCCCAGAGACTGGGCTTGACGGCATACCGAGGTTTGGAGAGCTCCTCCTCGAGCAGGCGTCGGCCCTCGCTTCGCGTGGGGTCGAGCGGCGGCGTGTCCAGGATCATGCGGTGGCGCGGGGCCAGGGCGGTGCCGCCGTGCCCTGCGCGGTCTGGACGAGCTGGACGTCGAGGCCCTCGCGACGGATGCGGTGGTCGACGTAGAGGAGGGAGTCGAGGCCGGCGGTCACGGGCGTGGTGATCGCGCCGGCGATGACACCGCTGACGCCGGTGACGACGGCCTGCCAGACGTACATCTGGTCCATCGGGATGCCGGTGAAGGCGAGGGCGGCGCCGATGATCGCGAGCGGGGCGGTGATGAGCGAACCGACGATGCCGATGGCGAACGACGCGAGGAGCCGGATGCCGAACAGCCGCCAGAACCCCGACCCCGAGGTGAGCTGCCACGAGCGGGCGAAGGCGCGACCGACGCCGAGGTCCTCGAGGATGAGCGACGGGGTGACGAACGCGAGGCGGGTCCACAGGAAGGCGAGCGCGGGGAGGGCGAGGACGAGCGCGAGCAGCATGAGGATGAGCCCCGCCGCCAGGGTGCCGTCGCTGCCGCTCGTGCCGCCACCGATGAGCAGAGCGAACGGGACACCGAGGATGACGGCCATCGTGCCGATGAAGACGAGCGAGGTGAGCAGGGTGGCGCCGACGAGGGCCCAGATGCGCCGGATCGTGCCGCGCCACGTCTCACCGGCGCTGACCTTGCGGCCGAGGACGGCCTGGCCGATGACGTAGGCGAGGAACCCGGCGAGCAGGATCGTCGAGAGCCAGCTGCCGACCGACGGGACGAGCGAGCCGAGGGAGCCGACGAGGCCGGCGGTGTCGCTGTTGACGGACTCCTCGAGCGAGATCGACTCCTCGTTGCTCGACACCCACGCACCGAGGGCGGTGAAGGGCACGAGGAAGACGAGCGAGGTGAGGGCGGCGAGCCCGACGGTGGCGCCGACGTTGCCCCTCACGGCGCGGAAGACGCCGCCGAAGAGGTCGTTCATCGTCAGGGGCCGCAGGGGGATGATGCCGGGCCGGAAGTCGAGGTGGCGCAGCTGCTGCGGCGGCACGTACGCGGGCCGCTGCGGGGGGAAGCCGGCGTAGCCGGGCGCCGGAGCCTGGCCGGGGTACGCGGCGTTGCCGGCGTACCCGGCGTTGCCGGGCGGGGGAGCCTGGCCGGGGTACGCGCCCGGCGCGGGCGGTGGGCCGGGAGGAGGACCGGGGCGACCGGCATACGGGTCCTGCTCGGGACGTCCGGAAGCGCTTCCCGGTGCGGACCAACCCTGGTCGCTCATCTGTGCGTGCCTCCCCGTGGCGCTGACTGGTCAGAACCCTAACCGAGGCACCCTGCCTGCCGACGGCACCTCGTCAGACCCAGAAGCCGCGTCCGCCGCTCCAGTCGCCGAAGTGGTCGCGGTAGGACGTGCCCGGGCCGCGGGACCCGAGGTAGGAGCCGACGACCGCCGCACCGAGGTCGTCGAGCTCGGGACTCACCATCCGTCCTCCGACTCGCCGCGCCATCGACTCGATGAACCGCGCCAGGCCCGGGTCCTCGCCCAGCCGGAAGAAGGTCACCTGCGCCCCGAGGCGGGCCGAGCCGTCGAGCTCGCGCACCGAGTGGGCGATGGTCACGGGGTCGGGCGGGTAGGAGAACCAGACCTCGCCGTCGGACTCGAGGTGGGCGGTGGGCTCACCGTCGGTGACGACGAGCAGCACCGGCTGCGCGTTGGGGTGCTTGCGGAAGAAGCGGTTGGCCAGGAGCAGCGCGTGGTGGAGGTTCGTGCCCTTGGCCCAGCGGGCGTCGAGGGCGGTGAGCTGCTCGATCTCCATGACCTCCGCGTGCCGCCCGAAGCCGATGAGCTCGAGGTGGTCGCCGCGGAAGCGCGAGCGGATGAGCTGGTGCAGCGCCAGTGCGGTGCGCTTCATCGGCACCCAGCGTCCGTCCATCGCCATCGAGAAGGACGTGTCGACGAGCAGCGCCACGGCCGCCTGCGTGCGGGCCTCGGTCTCGGCGACCTCGACGTCGTCGATCTGGATCCGGACCGGCGAGCCACCGTCGCGCAGGACGGCGTTGGTGATGGTGCGGGGCACGTCCCACGGCTCGGTGGTGCCGAACTCCCACCGCCTCGTCGCTCCCGAGGGCTCGCCCGCCATCCCGGTCGTGCGTGACTCGCGGGCGCCGGCACGTCCGCTCATGCGGTCGGCGACGTCGCGCAGGAGCGCCTTGCCGAGCTGTCGCATGGCCTTGGGTGACAGGCGCAGCTCGCCGTCGGAGCCGCGCTTGAGGTAGCCGCTGTCGCGCAGCGCGCGTTCGAGCTCCTGGAGGGTGCGGGCATCGACGGCGGCCTCGTCGCCGAGCTGGCGCGCGAGGGCGTCGAGGTCGATGTCGTCGAGCCGGGCCCCGCCGTAGGACTGGGAGAGCTGGTCGGAGAGCGCGTCGAGCTGGGCGAGGTCCTGCAGCGCCCCGGTGCCGTCGCCGAGCCCGAGCCCCTCGCCACCCTCGAAGCTCTCGGACCCCGACCAGTCCTCGCCGGGCCGCAGCGCCTGGAGGTTGGCGTCCATCCGGGAGAGCTGCTCCATGAGCCCGGCCGACCCGAACGCCTGTTGCGACAGCTCCATGAGCTCGGCCCGCTGCTCGGGGGTCATCGAGGCGAGCATCCGCTGGGCGGCCGCGGCACGCTGGGCCAGCGAGTCCAGCAGCTCCTCGATGGTCTCGGGGTTCTCGGGGAAGTAGTCGCCGTGCCTGCCCATGAACTCGGCGAAGGCACGGTCGACCTCTGCCTTCTGCTCGGGTGAGCCGTCGGACTGCGCGTGCTTCTCGAGGAGGTCGTTCAAGTCGGAGAGCATCTGCTGCACTGCCGCGCGGTCCTCGTCGGTAGCGCCCTCGAGCGCCTGCTTCATCCCGGCGAAGCGCTGGTCGAGCAGCTCGCGGCCGAGGAGGTCCTTGATCTGCTCGTAGGCCTCGCGGGCGTCGGTGCTCTGCCAGTCGTAGGACGACAGCTCGGTGACGGCGGCCGCCGTCGACGAGGGGAGCGCGCCGAGCTGGAGCTCGCGGAAGGCGCGGTCGTCGTCGTCCATGGTGATGTCGCGGGCGAGCTGGCCGCGCTCGGCGGTGAGGGCCTTGTCGAGGAGCTCGCGCACCTCGCGCATCGTGCCGCCGAGGTCGTGGCGCTCGAGGATCTCGCGGCGGCGCTCGGCGAGCCGCCGGGCGAGGTCGTCGAGCCCGGCCTGGTCCCGGCCGCCCCGGCGCAGGAACTCGCTCATCGCCCGCTCGGGGGAGTAGCCCGCCATGACGTCCTGACCGATGGCGTCGAGCGCCTCGGCGAGGTCGACGGGTGCGGCGAGCGGGTCCCCGCCGTCGTACCTGCGGTAGCGGCTCATCGGGACCCGGCCGACCCGAGCGGCGCGGCCGCTCCGGCCGCTCCGACCGGCGCGGCCGACACGACCGGCCCGGCCGCCCCCACCGACACGGCATACGGAGGGAGCTCAGCCATAGACGGTCTCACCGCGGCCCGACTCCTTGCCGATCCGGCGGGCGAGGAACAACCCCTCGAGGGCGAGCTCGATCGCCCCGGCGCGCGACCCGTCGTCGGTCGCACCCAGCCGCTCGGTGATCTGGTCGTAGACGTCGGACTCGCCGAGCACCGGCAGCCCGGCGAGGAAGTCACGGGCGCTCACGCGCGCACCGGTCGTGACGATCGCGCCGTCCTCGATGGCGTCGACGAGCAGCCGGAGGTCGACCCCGGCGAGGTGCGCCCGCACTGTCTCGGCGATGGCGGTGCGCAGCAGGTGGGTGAGGATCTCGGACTCGCGCCCCTCCTCGCCGGTCTCGAACTCGATCTTGCCGCCGAGCACCTCGACGGCGGTCTCGAGGTCGACGACGCGGGCCACGGGCGACTCCTCGCCCTGGGTCGTCGCACGGTGCAGCGCCGCGGCGGCGATGGTCTCGGCGCCCGCGATCGCGAACCGGGCGCTCACCCCGGAGCGCTGGTCGACGCTCGAGGACTCGCGCAGGGCACGGGTGAAGCGGGCCAGCACCTCGAGCAGGTGGTCGGGCACGGCGGCGACGAGGTCGGCCTCCTGGGCGATGACCGCGATCTCCTCGGTGACCTCGTGCGGGTAGTGGGTGCGGATCTCGGCGCCGAAGCGGTCCTTGAGCGGGGTGATGATCCGGCCGCGGTTGGTGTAGTCCTCGGGGTTGGCGCTCGCGACGACGAGGACGTCGAGCGGCAGCCGCAGGACGTAGCCACGGATCTGGATGTCGCGCTCCTCCATGACGTTGAGCATCGCGACCTGGATCCGCTCGGCGAGGTCGGGCAGCTCGTTGATCGCGACGATGCCGCGGTGGCTGCGCGGGATGAGCCCGAAGTGGATCGTCTCGGGGTCGCCCAAGCTGCGGCCCTCGGCCACCTTCATCGGGTCGACGTCGCCGATGAGGTCGGCGACGCTCGTGTCGGGGGTCGCGAGCTTCTCGGCGTAGCGCTCCTCACGGCTGCGCCACGTCACGGGCAGGTCGTCGCCGAGCTCGGCGGCCCGGCGGATCGACGCCGGCGTGATCGGTTCGAAGGGGTCCTCGCCGAGCTCGGAGCCCTCGATGACCGGGGTCCACTCGTCGAGCAGGCCGACGAGGGCCCGCAGCAGGCGGGTCTTGCCCTGCCCGCGCTCACCGAGGAGAACGATGTCGTGGCCGGCGAGCAGCGCCCGCTCGACCTGGGGGATCACCGAGTCGGCGAACCCGTGCAGTCCCGGCCAGGGGTCCTCCCCGGCACGGAGCTTCGCGAGCAGGTTGTCGCGGATCTCCTGACGCAGGCGCTTGGGGTGGTGGCCGGCCGCGCGCAGCTGGCCGACGGTCCGGGGCTCAGGTGCAGTCACCCCTCCACGCTAACCCCGGGCGCAAGGGGTTCCACAGGCCCTGTCCGTATGCCGTGACGCAGGTGGGAGGGCCGGGCTCAGCCGTGCGCGTGGCTCAGGCGGGCCTCGACGTCCTTGGCGCGGGCCGGCTCGGCACCCAGCGCGACCTGCCGGCTGATGACCTCGGGCTCGGCCCGCATGAGCGCGAGCCCGCGCCGGACGAGGACCATGGGCGGCTTGCGCCGCTCCTTGAGGTCACGCGCGAGCCGTCTCACGAACGTCACGAACGGCCGGTGGTGGATGCACCAGGCGCTGTGCAGCACACCGGCCGCCTTGAGCTCCCGGACGACCTCGGCCGCGAAGATGCCCTCGGCGAGCACCAGCTCACCGGGTGCGGCGGTCACCGTCGTCGAGCCCACGGTCTGGCTCTGCGACAGGTCGTAGACGGGCGTGAGGGTCGAGCCCGTGTCGACGAGCTCGCACAGCGAGGCCACGGCAGCGGCCTCGTTCCACGAGTCTGGGTGGTCCCAGTCGATGATCCCGAGCTCCTCGCTGCGGGGCATCGAGGGGTCGTCCAGGTCGCGGTAGAAGTCGTCGAGGCGCACGATCGGCCACCCGTGGGTGTGGTGCAGCCGCTCGGCCAGACGCGACTTGCCGGCCCCGCTCGGTCCGGCGAGGACGACGACGCGCGCCCGACCGGTCTCGGACGCAGTCACCGGCCCTTGGGGTGCCAGACCGTCTTGGTCTCGAGGAAGGCGGTGAGACGGGACAGGTCGGGGGTCGCGGTCCAGTCGGGCTCGACGGCCTCGGCCCCACTGCCGCCGGGGCGGAGCACGCGCTTCAAGTTGTCGGCGCTGGCCTCCTCGAGTGTGGCCCAGTCGACGCCCTCGGCACCCGCGGCACCGGTGAGGTCGATGGCGTTGACGTCGCGGTGGCTCGCGAGCCACGGTGCGATCTCGGCGGCGCGACCGCTGATGACGTTGACCACGCCACCGGGCACGTCGGACGTGGCCAGGCACTCCGCGAGCGTGATCGCCGGCAGCGGGCGCTCGGCGCTCGTCACGACGACGACGGCGTTGCCCGAGACGATGACGGGCGCGATGACCGACACGAGGCCGAGCAGGCTCGACTCCTGCGGCGCGAGGACGGCGACGACGCCGGTCGGCTCGGACGCGGAGATGTTGAAGTACGGACCCGCGACGGGGTTGAGCCCACCGAGGATCTGGACGTACTTGTCGGACCACCCGGCATACCAGACCCAGCGGTCGATCGCCTGCGAGACGACGGCTTCGGCCGCGGCGGGGGACAGGCCCTCGGCGTCACGGACCTCCTGCACGAGCTGCGGGCGGCGCGACTCCATGACCTCGGCGACGCGGTAGAGGACCTGACCGCGGTTGTATGCCGTGGCACCGGCCCAGCCGGGCTGCGCGGCGCGCGCCGCGGTCACCGCGTCGCGGGCGTCCTTGCGCGAACCCTGCGCCGCGTTGGCGAGGAAACGCGGTGCGGTAGAACGGGATCGGCCGGAGGGGGCGGCATACACCTCGTAGGAACGACCGCTCTCGCTGCGGGGGAACTTGCCCCCGATGTAGAGCTTGTAGGTCTTCTTGACGTCGACGCGACTCATGGTCGGGCTCACGCTCCGGTCTTCACGTAGGGCTCGAGACCGTGGCGACCGCCCTCGCGGCCGTACCCGGACTCCTTGTATCCACCGAACGGGCTCGTCGGGTCGAACTGGTTGAACGTGTTGGCCCACACGACACCGGCCTTGAGCTGGTCGGCCATCCAGAGGATGCGCGAGCCCTTCTCGGTCCAGATGCCCGCGGACAGGCCGTAGGGGGTGTTGTTGGCCTTGGCGACGGCCTCCTGCGGCGTGCGGAAGGTCAGCACCGACAGGACGGGTCCGAAGATCTCCTCCTGCGCGATGCGGTGCGTCTGCGTCACACCGGTGAACACCGTCGGCCTGAACCAGAACCCCTTGCTGGGGAGCTCGCAGCCGTTGTCCCAGCGGGTCGCGCCCTCGCCCTCGCCGGCGTCGGTCAGCGCGACGATGCGGTCGAGCTGGGCGCGGCTGTTGATGGCGCCCACGTCGGTGTTCTTGTCGAGCGGGTCACCGACGCGCAGGGTGCCCAGGCGGCGCTTGAGGCGGCTCTCGACTTCGCTCGCGATGGACTCCTGCACGAGCAGGCGCGAGCCGGCGCAGCAGACGTGGCCCTGGTTGAAGAAGATGCCGTTGACGATGCCCTCGACGGCCTGGTCGATGGGTGCGTCGTCGAAGACGATGTTGGCCGCCTTGCCACCGAGCTCGAGTGTGGCCTTCTTGCGGGTGCCGGAGATGGCGCGGGCGATCATCTTGCCGACGCCGGTCGAGCCGGTGAACGCGAGCTTGTCGATGCCGGCGTGGTCGACGATCGCCTGGCCGGTCGGACCCGCGCCGGTGACGATGTTGACGACACCCGGCGGGAGGTCGGCCTGCTGGCAGACCTCGGCGAAGAGCAGCGCCGTGAGGGGCGTGGTCTCGGCGGGCTTGAGGACGACGGTGTTGCCGGTGGCCAGCGCCGGGGCGATCTTCCACGCGAGCATGAGCATCGGGAAGTTCCACGGGATGATCTGGCCGACGACGCCGTGGGGGCGCGGGTTGGTGCCGAGCGAGGCGTACTCGAGCTTGTCGGCCCAGCCGGCGTTGTAGAAGAAGTGCGCCGCCGCGAGCGGGATGTCGATGTCCCGGCTCTCCTTGATCGGCTTGCCGTTGTCGAGGCTCTCGAGGACGGCGAACTCACGGGCGCGCTCCTGGAGGATGCGCGCGATCCGGTACAGGTACTTGCCGCGGTCGGTGCCGCTCATCCGCGACCAGACGCGCGTGTATGCCGTCCGCGCGGCCCTCACGGCCGCGTCGACGTCCGCGTCGGTGGCCTCGGAGACCTCGGCGAGGACCTCCTCGGTGGCGGGGCTGATCGACTTGAAGCCAGTGCCGCTGCCGTCGACGAACTCGCCGTTGATGAACAGCCCGTAGCTGCTCTGGAGGTCGACGACGGCCCGGGACTCGGGGGCCGGTGCGTACTCGAAGGTGGGCATCTGTGCGTTCCTTGTCGTCTCGTGGGCGCTCAGTAGGCCGTGGAGGGGGAGTCGTCGGCGATGTAGCTGCCACCGGAGTAGGCGCCGGTGCTCATCCGCTGGCGCTGGAGGAGGAGGTCGTTGAGCAGGCTGCTCGCGCCGAAGCGGAACCAGTGGTTGTCGAGCCAGTCCTCGCCCGCGATCTCGCTCACGGTGACGAGGAACTTGATCGCGTCCTTGCTCGTCTTGATGCCACCCGCGGGCTTGACGCCGACTTGTCTGTTGGTGAGGTCGCGCCAGTCGCGGACCGCCTCGAGCATGATGAGCGTGACGGGGAGGGTCGCGGCGGGCTGGATCTTGCCGGTGCTCGTCTTGATGAAGTCGCCGCCGGCGAGCATCGAGAGCCAGCTGGCGCGGCGGACGTTGTCGTAGGTCACGAGCTCGCCGGTCTCCATGATGACCTTGAGGCGCGCGTCGCCGCACACCTGCTTGACGGCGGCGATCTGGTTGAACACGGTGAGGTAGTCGCCGCTGAGGAAGGCCCCGCGGTCGATGACCATGTCGATTTCGTCGGCGCCCGCCTTGACGGCGTCCTTGGTGTCGGCGAGCTTGACCGCCATGCTCGCGCGCCCGCTGGGGAAGGCGGTGGCGACCGCAGCGACCTTGACGCCGGAGTCACCGAGCGCCGCCTTGGCCGTCTCGACCATGTCGCCGTAGACGCAGACCGCTGCCGGGCGCGGTGTCGAGAGGTCGCTCGGGTCGGGCAGGAGCGCCTTGGCGGCGAGCCCACGGACGCGCCCCTTGGTGTCGGCACCCTCGAGCGTCGTGAGGTCGATCATCGAGATGGCGAGGTCGATGGCCCACTGCTTGCTCGTCGTCTTGATCGAGCGCGTGCCCAGTCCGGCGGCGCGCGCCTCGCAGCCGACCTGGTCCACGCCGGGCAGGCCGTGCAGCCAGCGGGTCAGGGCCTGGTTGGTCAGGCGCGTGACGCCGAGCAGGTCGCGGGCGCGGGCCGTGGCGTCGGTCGCGGCGGCGACGGGGAGGTCAGTGCTGGTGCTCACCCCGGGAGTCTACCGGCGCTGGGGAGGGGCTCCTTGCGGCGAGAACCTCAGGCCCGCCAGAGCCGCCGCCACCAGCCCAGCCGCCGCACGACGTCGGGCGTCACCTGCGCCGGCTCCGTCTCCGGCTGACGCTCGGCGCGCAGCACCTTCCACTGCTCGACCATGTCGTCGACGTCGACCGTCGGCGCCCAGACGGGTGAGGCCTTGCCCACGACCGGGCGACGCCGGTCGTCGACGACGCGTGCGTTGTAGTCGCGCAGGATCTCGCGCACGCCCTCCTCGGTCCGGACGTCGGCGAGCGACTCGGGATAGGTCGCGCGCTCACGCCGGAGCAGCATGACCGGCGGCAGCGCGTCGGAGGGGTCGAGCCCTTCACGGGCCATCATCTTCTTGAGCCACCAGTCGGGGTCGGGGTCGTCGAGTCCCTCCAGCGGCTTCCCCGCGCCGGGCAGGTTGTCGAACTCACCCCGCTCCTGCGCCTCGCGGATCTGCTTCTCGACCCAGGACTCGTGAAAGGCCATGGAGCCATTCTCACCCGCCGTGTCGGGGATCCGGGGCTTCGAGGAGACGGATGACCCCCAGCTCCCGACACCCAGCACCCGACCGTCGACCGCCCGACGTGCCGGGCGGTCGACTCCTGCTCAGGTGGCGGTGGCCGCCTCGAAGTGGGTCCGGATCGCGGCGAGCCGCTCGGCAGCGCGCGAGCGTGCACCGGTCAGGTCGTCGTCGGAGACGGACTCGATGACCTCGAGATAGACCTTGAGCTTCGGCTCCGTGCCCGACGGCCGCGCGATGATGCGGGAGTGGTCGGCGAGGAACCAGCGCAGCCCCTCGGTCGGGGGCAGCCCACCGTCACCGGCGGCGAGGTCGTCGACCCGCGAGACCTCGACTCCGGCAACCTCGGCCATCGGCTCGGCACGCAGGCGGGCCATGATCGCCTCGATGAGCGAGAGGTCCTCGACCCTCACCGAGAACGAGTCCGTCGCGTGGACGCCGTGCTCGACCGCGAGCTCATCGAGGCGGTCGGTGATCGAACGACCCTGCGCCTTGAGCGTCGCGGCGATCTCGGCCACGACGAGTGCGGCGGACACCCCGTCCTTGTCGCGCACCTGAGCCGGGTCGACGCAGTAGCCGAGCGCCTCCTCGTAGCCGTAGCGCAGCCCGGGGACGCGCGAGATCCACTTGAACCCCGTGAGCGTCTCCTCGTGCGCCACCCCGCGCGAGCGGCAGACGGTCGCGAGCATCCGGGACGACACGATCGAGTTGGCGTAGACGTCACCCTCGGACACCCCGCGGTCGAGCAGGTGGGCGCCGAGCAGCACGCCGACCTCGTCGCCGCGCAGCATCCGCCAGCCACCGGGACCGGGGACGGCGACGGCGCAGCGGTCGGCGTCCGGGTCGTTGGCGATGACGACGTCGGGGCCGGTCTGCTCGGCGAGGTCGAGGGCGGCGTCCATCGCGCCCGGCTCCTCGGGGTTGGGGAACGAGACCGTGGGGAACGCCGGGTCCGGCTGCGCCTGGCTGGGCACGGGCAGGGGAGCGGGGTAGCCCGCCGCCTCGAAGGCCCGCGCCACCGTCTCGGAGCCGACACCGTGCAGCGCGGTGTGGACGACGACGAGGTCGCGGGGCGAGTCGGCCGTGACGACACCGGTGACCGTCGAGAGATAGCTCTCGAGCACCTCGTCGTCGAGGGTGTGCCAGCCGTCGTCGGGGCGGTGCACGTCGGCGACGCGGTCGACCCTCGCGATCTCGGCGGCGATCTCGGCGTCGGACGGCGACACGATCTGCGACCCGTCACCGAGGTAGACCTTGTAGCCGTTGTCCTGCGGCGGGTTGTGGCTCGCCGTCACCATGACGCCCGCGTCCGCGCCGAGGTGGCGGATGGCGTACGCGAGGACCGGTGTGGGCAGCGGACGGGGGAGCACGACGGCCTGACCACCCGCGCCGAGGACGACCGCGGCGGTGTCGCGCGCGAAGACGTCGGAGTTGGTCCGTGCGTCGAACCCGATGACGACGAACGGGTCGTGGTCCTTCTTCTTGAGGTATGCCGTGAGGCCGGCTGCCGCTCGGATCACGACGACGCGGTTCATCCGGTTCGGGCCGGCCCCGAGGGCGCCACGCAGACCGGCGGTGCCGAACTCGAGCATCCCGGCGAACCGGTCGGCGAGGTCGGTGAGCGCCGCGTCGTCCCCGCCGTTGGCGGCGTCGAGCACGGCCTGGAGCTCGGCGCGGGTGGCCTCGTCGGGGTCGTCCTCGAGCCAGGCCTGCGCCGCGGCGAGCAGCTCGGAGTGCTCGGCGACGGCGGAGGGTGAGGTGTCAGCGGACTCGTGGCGGCCGGCATACGTCATGGCGTGTTCCTCAGATCTTTGCCACGACGGCGGCGAGGAGGCGACCACAGCGCTCGGCGGCCGCCTTGCCGGCCTCGAGGACCTCTTCGTGGTTGAGCGGGGTCTTGGAGATGCCGGCCGCGGGGTTGGTCACGAGCGAGATGCCGAGGACGTCCATGCCGCTCTGGCGCGCCGCGATCGTCTCGAGCGAGGTCGACATGCCGACGAGGTCGCCGCCGAGGACCTTGGCCATCTGCACCTCGGCCGGCGTCTCGTAGTGGGGGCCGCGGAACTGGACGTAGACGCCCTCCTGGAGGTCGGCGTCCACCTCGCGGGCGAGGTCGCGCAGGCGCGGGGTGTAGACGTCGGTGAGGTCGACGAAGTTCGCGCCCTCGATGGGGGAGTGAGCGGTGAGGTTGATGTGGTCGCGGATGAGGACCGGGGTCCCGGGGAGCCAGTCCTCGTGGAGGCCACCGCAACCGTTGGTGAGGACGATGGTGCGGCAGCCGAGCGCCGCCGCGGTGCGGACGCCGTGGACGACGGCGCGGACGCCGCGGCCCTCGTAGAAGTGGGTGCGGGTGCCGAAGACCAGCGCGCGACGGCCGGTGTCGCCGATCGCGACCGAACGCATCATGCCCGAGTGGCCCGCAACTGCGGCCTTGCCGAAGCCGGGGACGTCGGTGTTGTCGATCTCGGTGAGGGTCTCGCCGACGAGGTCGCCCGTCTGGCCCCAGCCGGACCCGAGGACGAGCGCCACGTGGTGGGTCTCGACGCCGGTGCGCTCGCGGATCACGGAGGCCGCGGCCTCCGCGACGGCGAACGGGTCGGTCGCCGGGTCGGCGAGGTCGAGCGGGTGCGGGGCGGCGGCGTTGTCGGTCACGCGAGCAGGGTATCGGCAGCGTGGTTGGATGGTCCGCGTGAATGCGCGAACGACTCGAGTGGTCATCCTCGGCGGCGGACCGGGTGGGTACGAGGCGGCTCTCGTCGCAGCCCACCTCGGGGGAGAGGTGACGATCGTCGACCGCGACGGGCTCGGTGGCGCGGCCGTCCTCACCGACTGCGTCCCCTCCAAGACGCTCATCTCCACCGCGGACTACATGTCCGAGTTCGAGACCGCCGCCGACCTCGGGGTCCACCTCGAGGACGGCGAGGGCGACGAGGTGAGCGACGCCAAGGCCGAGCTCGCCGAGGTCAACTCGCGGGTCAAGGACCTCGCCGCCGCGCAGAGCCGCGACATCACCGACCGTGTCGAGGAGGTCGGGGTCCGGATCGTCCCCGGCACCGGGCGCCTCGTGTCGCCGTCGAAGGTCGAGGCCACCCTCGCCGACGGTGGGACCGAGATGCTCGACGCCGACGTCGTGCTCATCGCCACCGGCGCGACGCCCCGCGTCATGGACACCGCGCAGCCCGACGGCGAGCGCATCCTCACCTGGCAGCAGATCTACGAGCTCGACGCCCTTCCCGAGCGCCTCGTCGTCGTCGGGTCCGGCGTCACCGGGGCCGAGCTGGCGCAGGCCTACCTCGGCCTGGGCTCCGACGTCGTCCTCGTCTCCTCGCGCGACCGCGTCCTGCCCGGCGAGGACCCGGACGCCGCGACCGTCATCGAGGACGTCTTCAAGCGGCGTGGCATGGAGGTCCTCGGACGCTCTCGCATGGCCGGTGTCGAGCGTCGCGGCGATGGTGTCGTCGTCCGCCTCGTCGACGGCCGCGAGGTCGAGGGCTCGCACGCGCTGCTCGCCGTCGGGTCGATCCCCCAGACCGCGGGCATGGGTCTCGAGGAGGTCGGTGTCGAGCTCACCGAGTCCGGCCACATCGCCGTCGACCGCGTCTCGCGCACGTCGGTGAGAGGCGTGTATGCCGCGGGCGACTGCACCGGTGTCCTCCCCCTCGCGTCCGTGGCCGCGATGCAGGGCCGGATCGCGATGTCGCACGCCCTCGGCGACGCGGTCGCCCCGCTCAACCTCGGGGTGGTGTCCGCCAACATCTTCACCGACCCCGAGATCGCGACCGTCGGCATCTCCCAGAAGGCCATCGACGAGGGCACGGTCGACGCCGACGTCGTCACCCTGCCGCTGTCGCGCAACCCGCGCGCCAAGATGTCCGGCATCAACGACGGCTTCGTCAAGCTGTTCGCGCAGAAGGGTTCCGGCGCCCTCATCGGCGGCGTCGTCGTCGCACCCCGCGCCTCGGAGCTGATCTTCCCCGTGACGCTCGCGGTCCACCACCGGCTCAACGTCGACCAGGTGGCCAACACCTTCACGGTCTACCCGTCGCTGTCGGGGTCGATCGCCGAGGCGGCCCGTCGCCTCCACTCGACGCTCGGCTGACCTGCTCCATCCGTCGGCCGTCAAGGCCCACTTCGCCCTTGGGCGTGGCTAGTTTGGAAATCACCCGAACCGTCCACGCAGTGGGAGTGATGTCCGATGAGTGACCAGAAGCGGCCGATCAGCGGCGACGAGGCCATCAACAAGGCCAAGGAGTACGCCAAGGACAACCCGGACTCGGCCCGCAGCGCGATCGACAAGGTCGAGGACTTCCTCGACTCGAAGACCGGCGGCAAGTTCTCCGGGATGATCGACAAGGGCGGCGACCTGGTCGAGAAGGGCCTCGGGATCCCGAGCAACGAGGGCGGCACGCTGCCCTCCGACCCGAGCGCCCCACCGGCAGACCCTGGCTCGACCCCGACCACCCCCACGACCCCCCTGCCCCCGTCGGAGCCGGCTCCGCCGACGACCCCTGCCGAGCCGGCGCCCACGACGCCCACCGAGCCGACGTCGCCCTCCCAGCCGGAGCAGCCGTCCGAGGTGCCCGTCCCGAACCCGTCGCCGGGCACGGGCGACCCGCAGCCGCAGCAGGACCCGACGCAGGGCGACCCCAGCGCTTCCGGTGGCTCCTCGGGCAGCACGGCGCCGCCGTCGACGATCCCCGGCGAGGGCGCCGAGCAGGTGCCGGAGCCCGCGTTCCCACCGTCCGACGCCGAGCCCCGGACCCCGGGCACGCCCAGCCCGGGCGAGGGCGGCGGGCTGCCCGAGGGCGGTTCGACCCAGCAGGGCGACCCCGGGACGACCTCCGCTCCCGGTGGCAGCCAGCCCGCCGACGGCGGCAACGAGATCGACCTCGGTCAGGACGACGTCTCCGGTGGCGGAGGCGCGCCACCCACCCGCTGACCCCCGCGAGGTGACGCGCGAACGCCCCGTGTGCCGGACGGCATACGGGGCGTTCGCGTTGTGCGGGAGGGTCGCTCAGCCGCGCTGGCCGACGACGCGCACGTCCGAGATCCAGACCGGCGACGCGGGCGGGCCGTCCCGGTCGGGGTCGGCGATACCGGCGGCGACGATGGCGTCGAGCGCGTCGTAGCCGCTCACGAGGTGCCCCATGACGGTGTAGTTGGGGGAGATGTTGGCGAAGCTGTGGACGACGAAGAACTCGCTTCCGTTGGTCCCCGGACCCTGGTTGCCCATGGCGATCGTGCCGCGCGGGTAGGTCAGGGACGGGTTCACCTCGTCGTCGAACTCGTAGCCGGGGCCGCCCTCCTCCTGCCGGTAGATGTCGCCGCACTGGAGCACGCCGAGCCGCGCGGTGTCGGTGAGCCGGAAGCACTGGCTCATGTCGTAGAAGTCGGCCTTGGCGAGGTGGGCCAGGCTGCCGACCGCGCACGGTGCCAGCTCGCGGTCGAGCCGGAAGACCATCGGCCCGTAGTTCGTCGTGATGCGCACGTCGACGGTCCCGTGCGACTTCTGTTTCGCCTTCGGGATCGAGACCGGGCGTGCGGCGGGGCGGTCGGGGGTGGGCCGGAACTCGCAGGTCGCGGGCTGCTTGCCGCGCTCCTGGCTCGCGTATGCCGTCCCGCCCGGGATCGCGGTGAGCGCGAGGAGGGCGCCCGCTGCGGTCGCCGTGGCCAGGGTGCGTCGAAGGGTGCTCGAGGAGGTTCGCATCCCTCGAACGTAGCGACGCGGCGCCGGTCCCGCTCGGTGAGCGAGGGCCGGCGCCGCGTCGGTTCGTGCGGTGCGCGCGGTGGCGCGGGTCAGGCGTCCTTGATCTCGCAGAGGACCTGGCCGTTGGTCACGGTGGCGCCGACCTCGGCGGAGAGCCCGCTGACGGTGCCGGCCTTGTGGGCGGTGATCGGCTGCTCCATCTTCATCGCCTCGAGCACGACGATGAGGTCGCCCTCGGCCACCTCGGCGCCGTCCTCGACGTTGATCTTGACGATGGTGCCCTGCATGGGCGCGGCGAGGGAGTCCCCGGACGCGGCCGCGCCCGCCTTGCTGCCACCCGAGCGCTTGGGCGCCTTCTTCTTGGCCGCGGCACCACCGCCACCACCGAGCGACAGGCCCGCGGGCAGGACGACCTCGAGGCGGCGCCCGCCGACCTCGACGGTGACGCGCTGACGCTCGCCCTGCTCCTCGCCCTCAGCGGCGGTGTCGCCGGCGAAGGGCGCGATCTGGTTGTCGAACTCGGTCTCGATCCAGCGCGTGTGGACCGTGAAGGGGGTGTCGCCCTCGGGCGCGAAGGCCGGGTCGGCGACGACCGCGCGGTGGAACGGCAGGACGGTCGGCATGCCGTCGACCTCGAGCTCGCCGAGCGCGCGACGCGAGCGCTCGAGCGCCTCGTGACGGGTGCGGCCGGTGACGATGAGCTTGGCGATCATCGAGTCGAACGCCCCTGCCACGGTGTCGCCCTCGACGATGCCTGCGTCCCAGCGCACGCCGGGGCCGTGGGGGACGACCATGCGCGAGACCGTGCCCGGCGCGGGCATGAAGTTGCGGCCGGCGTCCTCGCCGTTGATGCGGAACTCGAACGAGTGGGCACGCGGGGCCGGGTCGTCGAAGCCGAGCTCCTCGCCGTTGGCGATGCGGAACTGCTCGCGCACGAGGTCGATGCCGGTGACCTCCTCGGTCACGGGGTGCTCGACCTGGAGGCGGGTGTTGACCTCGAGGAAGCTGATGGTGCCGTCCTTGGCGACGAGGTACTCGCAGGTGCCGGCGCCGACGTAGCCCGCCTCGCGCAGGATCGCCTTGGAGGCGCGCACGAGCTCGGCGTTCTGCTCGTCGGTGAGGAACGGCGCGGGCGCCTCCTCGACGAGCTTCTGGTTGCGGCGCTGGAGCGAGCAGTCACGGGTCGACACGACGACGACGTTGCCGTGCTGGTCGGCGAGGCACTGGGTCTCGACGTGGCGGGGCTTGTCGAGGAACTTCTCGACGAGGCACTCGCCGCGACCGAACGCCGTCACGGCCTCGCGGACGGCGGACTCGTAGAGCTCGGGGATCTCCTCGAGGGTGTGGGCGACCTTGAGGCCGCGACCGCCACCGCCGTAGACCGCCTTGATCGCGATGGGCAGCCCAAACTCCTTGGCGAGCTCGACGACCTCGTCGGCGTCCTTGACCGGGTCCTTGGTGCCTGGGGCCAGCGGTGCGTCCGCCTTGACGGCGATGTGCTTGGCCTTGGCCTTGTCGCCGAGGGCGTCGATCGCCTCGGGGGAGGGGCCGATCCAGGTGAGCCCGGCGTCGATGACGGCCTGGGCGAAGTCGGCGTTCTCGGCGAGGAAGCCGTAGCCGGGGTGGACGGCGTCGGCACCGGCCTCCTTGGCGACCTCGATCAGCTTGTCCTGGAGGAGGTAGGAGTCGGCCGGGGTCGTGCCACCCAGCGCGTAGGCCTCGTCGGCCACCTTGACGTGCAGCGCGTCCCGGTCGGGCTCGGCGTAGACGGCGACGGAGCCGATGCCGGAGTCCTTGCAGGCGCGGGCGATACGGACGGCGATCTCGCCACGGTTGGCGATGAGGACTTTGCTGATGGCCATGACCGGGACTGTAGTGGGTCGGCGCGGGAGTCGCTTTCGAAGGTCTCGCGGGGTCGGTCACACCCGCACGCCGCCCGGGGTCAGACGTCGAGGGAGCGGGCGAGGGCGAGCAGGCCACGCTCGAGACCAGCGCGTTCGGCGGGGGAGAGGACCTCGAGGAGGCGGGCCTCGTTGGCCATGTGGGCGGTGAATGCGCGGTCGATGAGCTCGCGGCCCTTGGGGGTGAGGGCGACGAGCCGGGAGCGGCCGTCGGTCCCGCTCGGGCGGCGTTCGACGAGGCCCAGGGTGACGAGGCGGTCGACCCGCTTGGTCACGGCGCCGCTCGTGACCACGGTCTGCTCGGACAGGTCCGACGGGGTGAGGGCGAAGTCGCCACCCTGTCGGCGCAGGGTGGCGAGCACGTCGAACTCGCCCTCGCCCAGGCCGTACTCGTTGTAGACGCGTACGAGCTCGGCGGTCAGCGCCGCGGCGACGCGGTGCAGCCGGCCGATGACGAGGAACGGCGTGGGATCGAGGTCGGGACGCTCGCTGCGCCACTGCTCGACGATCTGCTCGGCGCGGTCGGCGGGGGGCTGGTCGGGCATGGGCTAGATAATACCTTCCTCGGAAGGTATTATCTCTTCCGTGGAAACTATCTCTGGGAAGAGTCTCGGTGGGCTGGCGCTCGTCGCCGTCACCGCGATCGCCCCGGTCGTCTGGGGATCGACGTATGCCGTGACGCACCTCTTCCTCCCGGCCGACCGCCCGCTCTTCGCCGGGGTCATGCGGATCCTGCCCGTCGGGCTGCTGCTCCTGCTCTGGCACCGGCGCCTGCCACGCGGGTCGTGGTGGTGGCGCTCGGTGGTCCTCGGCACGCTGACGATGGGGCTGTTCGTCGCCCTGCTCTTCGTCGCGGCGACCCGCCTGCCGAGCGGGCTCGGAGCGACGATGACCGCCATCGCACCGATGGTCACCATGGGACTGGCGTGGGCGATCCTGCGGGAACGAGCCACGACGGCCACCGTCGTCGCCTCGGTCGTGGGTGCCCTCGGCGTCCTCCTGCTCGTCCTCGAGGGCGACGGGGGCGGTCACGTCGATCTCGTCGGGCTGCTCGCCTCCGTGGGCGCGGTGACGTCCGCCAGCGCCGGGTTCGTCCTCACCAAGCGCTGGACCGTCGACGAGCGCGTCCTCGTCGTTACCACGTGGCAGCTCGTCGCGGGCGGGCTCGTGCTCCTGCCCTTCGCGCTCCTCCTCGAGGGCCCGCCGCCCGCACTGCCGCTCTCCGGGTGGCTCGCACTGGTCTACCTCGGCATCATCGGCTCGGGCGTCGCCTACGTCGCGTGGTTCAAGGGGCTCGCGTCGATGAGCGCCGGGGCCGTCGCCGTCATCGGCCTGCTCAACCCGGTCTCGGGCACCGTCCTCGGCGTCGTCCTCCTCGGGGAGCCCTTCGGGCCCGTCCACCTGCTCGGCCTGACGCTCGTCCTCGGCAGCGTCGTCCTCGCCCAGCCCCAGACCCGCCGCCTCCTTGCGTCTGCGTCGTCGGCGGTTCTAGCGACCGGATCCGCAGACGCTGGGGGTGGCGGGGGCCCACGGGAGGTGGGCACCCGGCATACGGTGGACGCATGCCCATCAACGACATCACCCTGACGTCCGGTCCGCAGAAGGTCACCATCCCGCAGGTCGGGTTCGGCGTCTGGCAGGTCCCCGACGACGAGGTCGACGCCGCCGTGCTGGCCGCGCTCGAGACCGGCTACCGCCACTTCGACACGGCCAAGCTCTACAACAACGAGTCCGGCGTCGGCCGGGCGCTCGCGGCGACCGACGTGCCGCGCGACGAGATCTTCGTGACGACCAAGGTGTGGCCGAGCGAGTTCGGCGCGCAGCAGACCGTCGAGTCGTTCACCGCCTCGATGGACCGTCTCGGCCTCGACACCCTCGACCTGTTCCTGCTGCACTGGCCGTTCCCGCAGCAGGACCGCTACGTCGACGCGTGGAAGGCGCTCCAGGCCCTGCGCGACGCCGGACGGGTGCGCGCCGTGGGTGTCTGCAACTTCCACGTCGAGCACCTGCAGCGGCTCTTCGACGAGACCGGCGAGTGGCCGGCGATCAACCAGGTCGAGCTGCACCCCTACCTCCAGCAGCGCGAGGTGGCGGAGTTCAACGCCACCCACGGCATCGTCACCGAGTCGTGGAGCCCGCTCGCGTCCGGCAAGCAGGTGCTCGACGACCCGGTCATCGGTGGGATCGCCCAGCGCCTCGACGCCACCCCGGCCCAGGTCGTCATCGCCTGGCACATCGCCCGCGGCTTCGTGGTCCTGCCCAAGTCGGTGACCCCGTCGCGCATCGCCGAGAACTTCGCCGCCGCCGAGATCACGCTGACCGAGGACGACATGGCGCAGATCGCCGGGCTCGACCGCGGCTTCCGCACCGGCCCGAACCCCGACGAGTTCAACGGCTGACCTCACCGCCACCTCGGGGACCCTTCTCCGGGGACGGCGGGAATGAGGCCCCGAGCAAGGGAACAGTCCCCTTGCTCGGGGCCCCTTTTGCGGGGACGGCGGGAAACGAACCCCGGGTCAGACGGGGAGGAGGCGGCTCACGAACTCCCTGAGCTGGGCGACGTTGCGGCACTCGTGCATGTCGACGATCTCGCTGTAGCGCAGCGCCACCGAGTCGCCGCTGCCCCACATGCGGGCCGGTTCGGGGTTGAGCCAGGAGACGTGGCGGGCGCGGCCGGCGATCTCGCGGAGCATGTCGAACTGCGGGTCGGTGTGGTTGGAGCGGGCGTCGCCGAGGATGAGCACGGCCGAGCGGTGGCTGATCGCGTCGAGATGGTGCTCGACGACGTCGGCGAAGACGGCGCCGTAGTCGCTGTTGCGGTGCCAGCGGGTCATCCGCGACAGGTCGTCGAAGGCATGGCTGAGGTCGCTGCCGGGTGCCGCCCCGATGACGTCGTCGGTGAGGTCGTCGACCCGGTTGACGAAGCCGAGGATGCGGACCCGGCGGAACTGGGTGGCGAGGGCCTGCACGAGCAGGATCGTGAACCGCGAGAAGCCGGCGACCGAGGACGACAGGTCGCAGAGGATGACGAGGTCCGGCCGGTGCGGGCTCGCGTGCTGGAGAGCAGGACGGATCGGTATGCCGCCCGTGCTGAGTGAGCGTCGCAGCGTGCGCCTGATGTCGATCGAGCCGCGCGACGCGCGTCGTCGCCGGGCGGCCAGCCGCGTCGCCAGCTTGCGGGAGAGCGGCTGGATGGCTCCCCGCAGCTCGTCGAGCTCGGCCGGCCCGGCGAGGAGGAAGGGCGTCTGCTCGGCGGGTGCGCGGACGGCATAGCGGCTGATCCGGTCGGCACCGCGGGCCTCGGCGTTGCGACGACGGGTCTCGGTCTCGACCCGACGACGGAACGCCGCGACCTCGGAGCGGAGCTCGTCACGGGTGAACCGGGAGGCGAAGGAGGCGCCGCTCGCCGGGCCGCTCACACCCGAACCGGCGCCGCCGGACCCGCCGCTGCCGTCACCGGATCCGCCGGGTGCGTCCTCGTCGGCGTCCTGCATCCGGGCGAGGGCACCGGCGATCGCCGTCTGGGGAGCGAGGCTGTCGAGCGCCTGCTGCGCCGACCAGGAGCCGGTGGTCGCCGCGTTGGCGAGGGCCCCCAGCTCGGCGACGACCCGGGCGGCGAGCTCGTCGAGCGCCCGCTCGTCACCGGCGGCGAGGGCGCGCGCGAGGTCGTCGCGCAGCTCGGCGGCGCGGGTGCGGCGGTCCTGCACCGTCGCCGGGGGAGCCTCCGACAGGACGCCGTCCCGGTCACCCAGCGCCGCGGGGAACCACACGTCGTAGAGGTCGTCGAAGACCTGTCGCTGCCCTGCCCGGCGCAGCAGCGCGGCGGCGAGCCCCTCGCGCAGGCGCTCGCGGTCCTCGAGCCCGAGGACGTGGGCGGCCGCGCCGGCGTCGACGACCTCGCTCGTCCCGACGACGACCCCGTGGCCGCGCAGGGCGCGGGCGAAGCCGACGAGCCGGGAGTCGAGTGCGGTGGACATGGCGTGTCGTCGGCCGGCCGTCAGGTCGCGGGCAGGTCGAGGGCGACGGCGGCGCGCTCGATGTCGTCCTGGTGCTTGAGCAGGACGCCGAGGTTGTCGCGGACGAGCTCGGCGCTGAGGTCGCCGTCCTGCGTGGCGCCGAGGGCGATGAGGGTGCGCGCCCAGTCGACGGTCTCGGCGACCGACGGCGCCTTGCGCAGCCGCAGCTCGCGCAGCCGTTGGACGAGACGCACCACGGAGGCGACGAGGGCGTCGTCGAGACCCGGCGCGCGCAGCGTGACGATGCGTTGCTCGAGCTCGGCGCTCGGGTAGTCGATGTGGAGGAAGAGGCAGCGGCGGCGCAGCGCCTCGGAGAGCTCGCGCGTCGCGTTGGAGGTGAGGACGACGAACGGGCGGTGGGTCGCGTGGATCGTCCCGAGCTCGGGGACGGTGACCTGGAAGTCACCGAGGATCTCGAGCAGCAGGCCCTCGATCTCGACGTCGGCCTTGTCGAGCTCGTCGACGAGCAGCACCACGGGCTCCTCGCTCCGGATCGCCGCCAGCAGAGGTCGGGGGAGCAGGAACTCGTCGCTGAAGATGTTGTCGCGCAACGCGTCCCAGCCGTCGGCCGAGTCACGCTCGGCGGTGATGCGGAGCAGCTGCTTGGCGTGGTTCCACTCGTAGAGCGCGCGCGACTCGTCGACACCCTCGTAGCACTGGAGCCGGATGAGCCTCGCGCCGGTGGCAGCCGCGACCGCCTTGGCCAGCTCGGTCTTGCCGACCCCGGCCGGGCCCTCGACCAGCAGCGGCTTGCCCAGCCGGTCGGCGAGGAACGTCGTCGTCGCGATGGCGTCGGACGCGAGGTAGCCGGTCTCGCCCAGCCGGTCGCGGGCGTCGTCGATCGAGTCGAAGCGGGGCGTCGCGGGGGCCTGGGGTGCCGGTGTGCTCACGTCGACATCCTCGCAGCCGGGCCCGCACGGCATACGCTGCGGTCCATGTCTCCCCGGGTGATCCACACCGCTCAGGCACTGGTCGACGTCGTCGTGGACGTGCCGTCGCTGCCGCGTCGTGGTGGCAACGTCATGGCGCCCCCGCCGAACGAGTACGCCGGGGGCGCGGTCAACATCCTCCTCGCCGCCGCGCGTCAGGGGGCGGAGTGCGTCCACGCCGGCGCGACCGGCACGGGGCCGCACGGTGACCTCGTGAGGGCGGCGCTGGCCGGGGAGGGTGTCTCCGTCTCAAGCCCGGTCGTCCCCGACCTCGACACCGGCATCTGCGTCGTCATGCTCGAACCGACCGCCGAGCGCACCTTCGTCACGACCCAGGCAGCCGAGCGCGTCATCAGTGTCGAGTCGCTCCAGACGTCGCGGCCCGAGGCGGGTGACCTCGTCTGCGTGAGTGGCTACAGCCTCACCGGGACGACGCGAGATCCGTTGCTGCAGTGGCTTGCTGGGCTCCCGGCCGGTGTCGAGGTGGTGCTGGACCCCGGGGCGATCTTCGCCGAGCTCGAGGACGACATCCGCCACCGGATGCTCGCGCTGACGACGGTGTGGACCGGCAACGCCGAGGAGAGCGAGGCGCTCACCGGCGAGACCGACATCGTCGTGGCCGCGGCCCTCTGCGTCGAGCACCTGCCCGACGGAGCCGTCGCCATCGTGCGTGACGGTCCGGAGGGATGTGCCGTGCACGCCGAGGGTGAGACCACGGACCTCGACGGCTACCCGCAGAAGCCGGTCGACACCAACGGCGCCGGCGACACCCACACCGGCGTGCTCGTGGCCTGCCGGGCCGCCGGCACCGGCTGGGTCGAGGCAGCACGGCGCGCCAACGCCGGGGGAGCGATCAAGGTGACGCGTCGCGGTCCTGCGACGGCCCCGACGGCTGACGAGATCGACGCGTTCCTCGCCGAGCACGCCTGAGAGCCCGTATGCCGTCCGCTCACCGAGTCGGGCGCAGTCGCCACCACGGTTCGGCCCGGCGTTCGGCCACCGCGGGAGCCGGGGCCACCGCTGCACCGGAGGCGACTGGTGCGCCCGCGGCGCCCGTTCCGGTGACCCCGACGGGCGTCGGCCAGTACTCGAGCAGGTCGCCCGGGCCCAACCCGAGCGCGTGCTCGAGCTCGGCGGGCACGACCCGCTGGAAGTGCTCGGAGACGCTGCGGCTCACCTCGGCCCAGTAGCCGCGCAGCGTGGACTCCGACAGGTGCAGCTGGGTGCTCATTTCGGCGTAGGTGAGCCCGCGTGCGCGCCCGGCGAGCACCTGGCGCTGGCGCTCGGACAGGATCGTCAGGCTGTTGCGCCGGACGAGCACCTCGACGAGCCCGATGACCGACGGCGGCACGACGACCTCACCCTCGGCGACGGCGGTGATGACCTCCTCGGCGCGAGCGGTGGGCGCCGACTTCGAGACGACACCCCGCGCACCGGCGGCGAGGCATGCCGCGAGGACGAACCGCCGCTCCTCCTGGCTGAAGACGCACACCCGGTAGCCCGCGGCCACGGCGGCGCGGATCGCCGCGACGCCCTGCCGGACGTCGGGCTGGCTGGCGTTGCTCAGGTGCAGGTCGAGGACGAGGGCGTCGGCCACGGGCCGGGCGGCCAGGAGCGCCTCGATGGTCGAGTAGCCACCGGCGAACGCCAGCCGTGGCATGAGCGCCGGCAGCGACTCGCGGATGACGGTGGCGTCGTCGACGACCGCGACCGTCCTCATCGGGTCCCCTCGTCGGACATCGCCAGGCACGGCCCGGTGAGGGTCACGGTGGTGCCGACCCCGGGGGTCGACGAGATGGTCACGTCCATCCCGCGGCGGCGCATCTCGCCCACGACGACCTGTCGCAGCCCGACGCCCATCGAGGCGGCACTGACCTCGAAGCCGACGCCGTCGTCGTGGAGCGTGACGACCCACGTCTCGGCGTCGCCGTCGGCCGCCGGGGGCGCGTCGGCGTGCACGACGACCGACTCGGCACCGGCGTGGTCGCGCACGTTGAGGAGCAGGCTGGCGAGGGCCTGGTCGAGGGCTGCTGCCTGGCCCGCATCGACGTGGGCACCCTCGGCGAGGTCGACGTTGAGGTGCAGCGGGAGGTCGAGGAAGCGGTCGCAGGTCGCACCCACGACGTCGCGCAACGCGACGCCGTGCGCACCGGACGCCGGGCCGACCTGGGTCGCGCCGCGGCCCTGGAGGTAGGACCGCATCCGCGCCGACTCGAGCTGGGCCTCCTTCTGGAGGAAGCGCCGGGTCTGCTCGTCGATGGTCGGGTCACTCAGCATCCGGATCACCGCCGCCCCGTTGTGGATCGCGAGCTGGGCCCGCCGCTCCTCCTCGCGTCGACCGAGCTCCGTGGCCTCTGCCCGGGCCAGGTCGCCGTCCTGCGCGACCCGCCGGAAGTAGCCCAGGGTGAGCCGGCCGACGCTCGACAGGACGACGAGCGTGAGGACGTTGGCGACGATCGTCGTGGCGGTGTCGGAGTCCCACGCAGGCGCCGCGAAGACGAAGCTCGCCGCGCACGCCGCCACCACGCCGCACACCCACTGCCATCGGGGCATGAGCACCGCGGCACCGGTGCAGAGCACGGCGAGAAGGTGGGCGGGGAAGGGTGCGATCCACGAGCCGACGAGGAACGCGTCGGTCACGGTGAGCGAGCCCAGCAGCATGAGGGCGATCGCCAGCGAGAGGTCGAGCGTGAACCCGCCGCGGCTCAGCGGGCCTCCTCGCCGGAACACCACGAGGCTCACGACGAGGCTGCTGGCGGCAGCGGCACCCCAGCACACGGCATACAGGCCGGGTCGTGGCGAGATCGAGACCCCCT
Source organism: Knoellia locipacati (assembly GCF_007992835.1). GTDB lineage: Bacteria > Actinomycetota > Actinomycetes > Actinomycetales > Dermatophilaceae > Knoellia > Knoellia locipacati. The sequence continues at coordinate 98,534 of NZ_BKBA01000003.1, read as the reverse complement.
GCACGAGCCCGGGCACCATCTGGACGAGGGTGCCCAAACGGATGCCCATGGTGAGCAGCGCCACGGCGTGGTCGGTGCCGCGAGCCGTGCTCGGCAGCCGCCCCGCATAGTCCGCCCAGCGGCTCACGGTGCCTCGCCCGCGCCCTGGTGTCGTCCCCACCCGTCAGATCTTGCCGCACCGGCCCAGTCTGGGTCGCGGGCGGCGGTGGCGACACCCACGAAACCGCGGACCCGGGGGAGCGCGCGGCTCAGCTCGGGTGGCCCTCGGACTCGGCCTGCGCGTCGTCGTCCGCCGCGGCCGCTTGGGCGTCGCTCGCCTCGAGCGCTGCACGGGCCCGACGCCGGTCGAGCAGGAACTTGCCCAACCCTGCGGCGACGACGGCGGTCACCGTGCCGGACATGATCCAGGCGAAGGCGGACGGTTCGTCCGAGCGGTCCATGCGGGGGTCTCCTTGCGGGGTGGGTGGGCTCAGCGCGGGATCTTCGACAGGTCCTCGCGACAACGGTCCTCGAAGCGACCGAGCTCGGTCAAGGCGTCGTCCAGGTCGCGGCGCCGCTGCTCGAGGTCGGCACGCCGCTCGTCGATCTGGGCCAGGACGTACTCGAGCTGGCTGCGCCGGCCCCGCGGGGCGTCGTAGAGGTCGATGATCGTGCGGATCTCCTCGAGCGGGAAGCCCAGGCGCTTGCCACGCAGGATGAGCCCGAGGCGGGTCCGGTCGCGACGGTGGTAGATGCGGGTCGTGCCACGACGCTCGGGGGAGATGAGGCCGAGCTCCTCGTAGTGACGGACCGTGCGATGGGTCACGTCGAACTCCTCGGCGACCTCACGGATCGTCCAGGTCTGCTCGGTGCCCTCGGGGGCCTCGCTCCGGGTTGCCACGGGCCGCAGTATTGCTTTACGTTGACGTCAACGTCAAGACCTGACCGCCACGAGAGGACACCGATGTTCGAGCTCAGCCAGGACCACGAGGACTTCCGCAAGGTCGTGCGCGACTTCGCCGAGCGCGAGGTCGAGCCGCACGTCGCCCAGTGGGACAGGGACTCGCACTTCCCGACCGACCTCGTGCCCAAGATGGGCGACCTCGGCCTGTTCGGGCTCGTCGTCCCCGAGGAGTTCGGCGGCAGCCTCGACCCCGACGAGGGTGGCGCGTTCACGAGCCTCTGCGTCGCCATCGAGGAGCTCGGCCGCGTCGACCAGTCGATCGGCATCACGCTGAGCGCCGGCGTCGGCCTCGGCATCAACCCGATCCTCAGCTACGGCACCGACGAGCAGAAGCAGCAGTGGCTGCCCGACCTCGTCGCCGGTCGCGCCCTCGCCGGCTTCGGGCTCACCGAGCCCGACGCCGGCTCCGACGCCGGCGCCACCCGCACCAAGGCCGTCCGTGACGGCGACGAGTGGGTCGTCGACGGCGCCAAGGCGTTCATCACGAACTCCGGCACCGACATCACCTCCGTCGTCACGGTGACGGCGCGCACGGGCACCGACGACAAGGGTCGCCCGGAGATCAGTGCGATCATGATCCCCTCCGGCACACCGGGATTCACCGTCGAGGAGCCCTACCACAAGCTCGGCTGGCACATCTCGGACACCCACGGCCTCAGCTTCGCCGGCGCCCGCGTCCCGGCGACGAACCTCCTCGGCGAGCAGGGGAGTGGCTTCAAGCAGTTCCTCAAGACCCTCGACGACGGCCGCATCGCCATCTCCGCCCTCGCGCTGGGACTCATCGAGCGGATGCTCGCCGAGAGCACGGCATACGCGTCCTCCCGCACCGCGTTCGGCAAGCCGATCGCGGTCAACCAGGGCATCTCGTTCCAGCTCGCCGACCTCGCCGTCATGGCCGAGACGAGCCACGTACTCACCTACAAGGCCGCGTGGCTCAAGGACGAGCACGACGCCGGTCGCCGCTCGGTCGCCGAGGTCAAGAAGGCCGCCGCGATCGCCAAGCTCTACACGAGCGAGGCCGCGGTCTCCGCGACCCGCATCGCCACCCAGGTGTTCGGCGGCAACGGCTTCATGGAGGAGTACCCCGTCGCCCGCTTCTACCGCGACGCCAAGATCCTCGAGATCGGTGAGGGCACGAGCGAGGTGCAGCGGATGGTCATCGCGCGTCACCTCGGTCTGCCGACCGCCTGAGCGCGCGACCGCCCGATCGTCCGTCCGACTGAAAGAGTGAGGGTATGCCGGTGAGCGACTCCTCGACCCCGTCCAGCGATCCTCGGGTCGCCGACGTCCGCGCCCGCCTCGAGGCGGCGCGCGTCGCGTCGGCATCGGCTCCCGAGAAGGCCGCGGCCAAGCTCGCCTCGCAGGGCAAGCTCTATGTCCGCGACCGGATCGCGCTGCTCGTCGACGAGGGCAGCTTCGTCGAGGACGGCCGCTACGCCAACGCCCTCGCGACCGGGCTCCCGGCCGATGGCGTCGTCACGGGCCGCGGCACCGTCGACGGCCGGCCGGTGGTCGTCATCGCCAACGACCCGACGGTCAAGGCCGGGTCCTGGGGCGCGCGCACGGTCGAGAAGATCGTGCGAGCCACCGAGATGGCGCTGCGCGAGGAGCTGCCGGTCTTCTGGTTCGTCGACTCCGCGGGTGCGCGCATCACCGACCAGGTCGAGATGTTCCCGGGGCGTCGCGGTGCGGGCCGCATCTTCCACAACCAGGTCGCGCTCTCGGGCAAGGTCCCGCAGATCTGCTGCCTCTTCGGCCCGTCGGCCGCGGGTGGCGCCTACATCCCGAGCTTCACCGACCTGCTCATCATGGTCGAGGGCAACGCCTCCATGTACCTCGGCAGCCCGCGCATGGCCGAGATGGTCGTCGGCGAGAAGGTCTCGCTCGAGGACATGGGTGGCGCACGGATGCACTGCACCGTCTCGGGCGTCGGCGACATCCTCGCGTCCGACGACACCGAGGCCATCGAGCTCGCCAGGCTCTACTTCTCCTACATGCCGCAGAACTGGCGCTCACCCCTGCCCTCGTATGCCGTGGAGCCGCCGGCCGCGCCGCTCACCAGGGCGTCGGTCCCCGAGCGCGAGAGCCAGCCGTTCGACGTGCACGACGTCATCGACGGGCTCGTCGACGACGACAGCTTCTTCGAGATCAAGGCGCTCTTCGCGGCCGAGCTCGTCATCGGCCTCGGCCGGATCGACGGCGAGACCGTCGGCATCGTCGCCAACAACTCGATGGTCAAGGGCGGCGTGCTCTTCACCGACAGCGCCGACAAGGCCGCCCGGTTCATCTGGCTCTGCGACGCCTACTCGATCCCGCTCATCTACCTCGCCGACGTCCCCGGCTTCATGATCGGCTCCGAGGTGGAGCGCGGCGGCATCATCCGTCACGGCGCCAAGATGGTGTCGGCGGTGTCGTCGGCCACGGTGCCGCAGTTCTGCGTCGTGGTCCGCAAGGCCTACGGCGCCGGGCTCTATGCCATGGGAGGACCCGGGTTCGGACCCGACGCCACGATCGCGCTGCCGACAGCGCGCATCGCCGTCATGGGGCCCGAGGCCGCCGTCAACGCGGTCTACGCCAACAAGATCGCCGAGGTCGAGGCGGCCGAGGGTGTCGAGGCGCGCGACGCCTTCGTCGCCGCTCGCCGGGCCGAGTACGAGCAGGACGTGGACCTCGAGCGACTCGCCGCCGACCTCGTCATCGACCACGTCGTCGAGCCCGAGGACCTGCGGGACGAGCTCGTCCACCGGCTGCGCTACGCCGCGCACCGGGACCGTGCGTTCGCGACCAAGCGACGCGGCATACCTCCCGTCTGACGATCGTTGCGCAGGTCACGTCGGTCGCACCGTAATGGTTTCTCTGGGTAACCTCGAAGGGTCAGGCCTCACCGTCGAGGCTGAACCCAGCGAAAGGTTCCCCTGATGCGCGCACTCCGCCGCACCACCGCCCTGGCGGGCGTCCTCGGACTCACCGCCCTCGTCGCGAGCGCCACACCGGCCAGCGCCGCGACCAACGACCCGCTGCGAGGCAAGCAGTGGGGCCTCACCCAGGTCCGTGCCGAGCAGGCGTGGCCGACCTCACGAGGCGCGGGCGCGACCATCGCCGTCGTCGACACCGGCGTGGACCTCACCCACCCCGACCTCGCTGCCAAGCTCGTCCCGGGCGCGACCTTCGTCGGGTGCACCGGCGGCGCGACCGTCTGCAGCGACGGCAACTGGAAGGGGGTGGACGGCGTTGGCCAGGAGCCCGACGCTCACGGCACGCACGTCTCCGGCATCGCCGCCGCGATCACCGACAACGGGACCGGCGTCGCGGGCGTGGCCCCGGACGCCCGCATCATGCCGATCAAGGTCCTCGAGGACGGCTCCGGCAACACCGCCGACATCGCGCGGGGCATCCGCTGGGCGGCCGACCACGGCGCCGACGTCATCAACCTCTCGCTCGGCTCGCTCCCGGGCACGCAGGTGCTCTCGATCGTCGGTGTCGACCCAGAGGTCGAGGAGGCGATCGACTACGCCCGCACCAAGGGCGCGGTCTCGGTGATCGCGGCCGGCAACACCTCGACCATCGCCTGCACGAGCCCCGGGTTCTCGAGCTCGGGCATCTGCGTGGGCTCCACCGACAAGAACGAGCTGCACTCGGCGTTCTCGGAGCTGCCGATCAAGCCCGACCTCAAGGTCGTCTCGGCCCCCGGTGGCTTCGCCTTCGGCGCGTGTGACGACGACGTGTGGTCGACGGTCCCGACCGAGGCGACGAGCGGCTGTGGCGTCGCCGGCTACGACGCGTTCGCCGGCACCTCGATGGCGACGCCGCACGTGGCCGGTGTGGCCGCGCTGCTCCTCGCGCAGGGCCGCACGGTCGACCAGACCGAGAAGGCGATCCTCACGACCGCCCGCACGCCGGTGCTCGGCCTGCGCGGCCAGTTCAGCCCGCTCTACGGCTACGGCGTCGTCGACGCCCAGGCCGCCGTCGCGTCGGCGCGCTGACCCCGGATGCAGGCGTGCCGTGGCGCGAGGGGGCGCCACGGCAGCCCTGCGTCGTGGCTCAGCCCCCGGCGATCTCGCGCAGGGCGGACAGATGCCTCGCGTATGCCGTCCGCCCCCGTCCCGTGAGTGAGAGCCAGGTGCGGGGACGCTTGCCGACGTATCCCTTGCGGACCTTGACGTAGCCCACGGCCTCGAGCGCGGCGCACTGCTTGGACAGCACGGAGTCGGACACCTCGATCGCGTCCCGGAGCGTGGCGAAGTCGCTCTCGTCGACCGTGGCGAGCGCGGCCACGATGCTGAAGCGCACCGGGGCGTGGATGGCCTCGTCGAGCTGGTGGCGGGCGTGTGCCCCGGCGGCGGTCACCGGCGCTGGCGGTCGATGAGGTGGCCGGCCACGAGCATCGGCAGGGCCGTGAGCAGGGCGGCGCACGCATAGACCCACCACGAGTCGACCTGGTCGGGCAGGCCGGCCCGGCGCGCGTCGCCCTGACGGACGTTGAGCCAGATGATCGACACCCAGGTCAGGGCGAGGGTGGCCCCGAGGCCGACGTAGCCGATGAGGCGACCGTTGCGCGGGATGGTGCCGGCGGCACGCTTCTGCCAGCCCGCCAGGGCCACGAGCGCGCCGAGGTAGAGCGCGGTGAGGACGCCGGTGCCCGCACCCGTGGTCTCGGCCACCCGGGAGGCCACGACGAACACCCCCATGGCCACGCCGAAACCGGCGATCGCGAGCGCGTGGACACGGCGGTCACGGTCGGTGCCGAGCCTCGCGCCGGAGGCATGGGCCAGGGCGGCGCGGGCGTCGGCGCTCGTGGGGCGGCCGGTCGCGGATGCGGGAGCGGAGGGTCGGTCCGGGGTCGAGGTCATGAACTCAAGCTAGAAAGTACTTTCCATGTTGTCAACTAGTTGTCCCACTGGCACGAAGGTGTCGCCAGGCGACCCCGAGGTCGCCCAGCAGCTCGCGCAGCAGCGGGAGCGACACCCCCACGACGTTCGACGGGTCTCCCTCGATCGCCGTGACGTAGGGCGCTCCGAGGCCGTCGAGGGTGAACGCCCCGGCCACCCGCATCGGCTCGCCGGTCGCGACATAGGCGGCGATCTCCTCGTCGTCGAGGTCGGCGAAGTGCACCGTCGTCGAGGCGGTCGCCCCGAGGCTGCCGGAGGTGCCGCCCTCGTCCGGGTCGCGGTCGTCGACCACCCAGTGCCCCGTGTGCAGGACGCCCGAACGGCCCCGCATGCGGCGCCAGCGGTCGGTCGCCTGAGCTGCGTCGGCCGGCTTGCCGTGCACCTCGCCGTCGAGCTCGAGCACCGAGTCGCAGCCCAGGACGAGCGACTCGACCTCGTCGCCGTCGATGCGGGCCCTCGCCACGGACTCGGCCTTGGCGCGGGCCAGGAGGAGCGCGACGTCGGCCGGTTCGAGGGGTCCGTGCACGGCCTCGGCGGCGTTCAGAGCGGCGTCCTCGTCGACGTCGCTCACGTGGACGAGGGGCTCGATCCCAGCCGCGCGGAGGGTGGCCAGACGGGCCGGCGAGGCCGACGCGAGGACGAGCAGGAGCGAAGGTGAAGTGGTCTCAGGCACCCAGACACCGTAAGGTGTCGGGCGTTTGTGGCCCGACCGTCAGGTCTGGTCCGAACGACGAAGAGGAGGTTCTCATGCGCTCGATGACACGTCGGGACCGCTCCCACGGTCTCGCGACGACGCGCCGACTCATCGTGGTCGGTGCCGCCCTCGTCCTGGTGGGCACGGCTGCCGAGCTCCAGCAGGCGGTCGACGACGGGTCCTCGCGACCCGGTCAGGTCGAGGCCGGAGGCGCGCCGCGGGGCTCCCAGGGCCCGACCGACGCGACGGGACCCACCGGCACCACGGGACCCACCGGTGCCACGGGCACCACGGGCACCGTCGGCACGACGGGGACGAGCGGCTCGCCCGCCGGGGCCGGCTCGACGCTCGACGCGGCCGCAACACCCGGCTCGACCGCGGCGCCCACCGCGACCCCGACCCCGACCGCGAGCCCCAGCAGCACGACGACCGAGCCGACCGTGTCGCGCTCGACGGCGGCATCGAGGTCGGTCACCCGCACCCCGGCCCCCACGACCGACCCGACGGCGACGCCCACGAAGCCGGGGAAGCCGCGACCGACCCACTCGCCGCGACCGACGCCGCACCCCTCGCCGTCCGACGACGAGGACTCGGTGCTCGACAGCCTCCTGGGCCTGTTCGGCACCGGTTCGAGCCGCACCGGCCTCTGACGCGCCGGGTCACCTGCGTTGACGCGCGGGGTGGCCTAGGTGGGCGCGGGGTGGCCTGCGTTGGCGCGCCGCATCGCGTCCGACGTGTCAGGTCGGCGTCAGCCGAGCGCCCCGTCCACGAAGCACCAGCGCCACGCCTCGCCGGGCTCGAGCGAGCGCATGACCGGGTGCTGCGTCGTGGCGAAGTGCTTGCTCGCGTGCTGACCCTCTGACGAGTCGCAGCACCCGACGTTGCCGCAGCGGGTGCAGATCCGCAGGTGCACCCACGTCATGCCCTCGCGCAGGCAGTCCACACATCCCTGAGTGCTCGTCGGGACGGCGCAGTCCGGCTCGGACTCGAGGTGCTCGCACGCCGTGGCCACCTGGTCGGGGGCCCGGAGCTCGGCGTCGCGAAGCCGTGCCGCCTTGGCCGTCGTCCACGAGAGCGCAGCCTCCTCGGCGTCGAGCTGGTTCATGACGCCGGCGAGGATCTCGTGGTCGACGTCGTCCTCGTCACGGATGCGGAGCAGCTCGTCGCGCTCGGCCTCGAGCATGACGGTGCGCAGCCGCCGCCGGGCCTCGCTGGGCGTCTCGTCCTCGCGCTGGCCCAGCGTGCCCAGGCGCTCCCAGATGTTGTTGACGCGCAGCTCGGCGTTGCCGCGCAGGTCCTGCGCCACGGAGGGGTCGACGTCGCGCTCGGCGTCGAGGGCCCGGAGGCCGGCCCCGGTGGTGGCGCGGAGCACGGTCGCCTCCTGCAGGGCGTCCTCGCGCGGGTCCGGCCCCCGCACGTCGAGCGCACGGGCGAGCATGGGCAGCGTCGACGACTGGAGCGCCAAGGTGCCGATGGTGACGATGAGCGCGATGAGGACGAGCGCGGGCCGGTGGTCCGTGGACTCGGGGAGCGTGAGGGCGGCCGCCAGCGTGACCACCCCCCGCATCCCGGCCCAGGACGTGACCGCGGTGCTCGGCACGTCGAGCGGGGCCCGGTCCGACGACGACAGTCTGTCCACGAGCCAGGTGAACGGGAAGAGCCAGAGCGGGCGCAGCAGCAGCACGGCCACGAGGACGACGACGCCAACGACGGCAGCGCGGCCCAGGGAGATCTCACTGGCGCGCACGTCGGTGACGAGCCGCGAGAGCTGGAGGCCGATGAGCAGGAAGACGGTGTTCTCGAGGAGGAAGGTGATGCTCGCCCAGTTGACCCGCTCGCTGAGGCGCGAGGCCGCCGACTGCAGGACCGGTGCCTTGTGCGCGAGCATCAGGCCGGTCGTCACGACCGCGAGCACGCCGCTGGCGCCGAGGAGCTCGGCGGGCAGGTAGGACAGGAACGGCGCCGTGAACGACAGGGCCGTGTCCGAGGCGGCCTCGGTGAGGTGCTTGCGGATGACGCCGATGAGGATGAAGACCACCCATCCCACGCCGACGCCTCCGACGACCGCGAGGCCGAAGTCGCGGACGACCGAGCCGACCGAGACCGCGCCGTGCGAGGCGAAGCCGTGGTGGGAGGTGGCCAGCCCGGCGGCGGCGATGGCGGTGCGGAGCGTGACGAGCGCGGTCGCGTCGTTGAGCAGCGACTCGCCCTCGAGGATCGTCGTGACCCTCCGGGGCAGGCCGATGCCGCGGGCCACGGCGGTCGCCGCGACGGCGTCCGGGGGAGCGACGATCGCCCCGAGCGCCACCGCGACCGGGAACGTGATCGGCAGCAGCCACCAGGCGACGAGCGCGACCCCGAACGTCGTGAAGAGCACGAGCCCCACCGACAGCCCGAAGATCGCGCGCCGGTTCGCGCGGATGTCCACGAGCGACGTGCCGCGAGCCGCGGCATACAGCAGCGGTGGGAGCAGCCCGAGCAGGACCACGTCGGGCTCGAGCGAGACGTCGGGAACGAACGGGAGCACCGAGGCCACGAGCCCGACCACGAGCAGGGCGATCGGGGAGGGCAGTCCGAACGGGGCGCACAGCCGCGCGACGACGATGACCGTCACGGCGATGGCGACGAGGGTGAGGGCGAAGGTCACCGCCACATTGTCCGCGCCGGGGGACCCCAGGGCGAGCGTCGTCCACAACCGCATCTGTTGCGACCCCGGTTACTCCTCGGTAGGTTCGCGGCAGCGCCCCGCGCGCCTCCACCTCGAACGAAGGCTGACAATGACGTCACGCATGCTCCGCCGGGTCCTCGTCCCACTCGCCGCGCTCGGCCTCGTGGCCGCCGTCGCCGCTCCGGCCTCCGCCGGTCCCGACTCGGTCCCGGGCACCGCCGGCGCCACGACCGTCACGGGCGCACCCGAGCCCGCCCGCCCGGCGTTCTACGAACCTCCGGCCGTCCTCCCCGCCACGCCCGGCGCGGTCATCCGCACCGAGCCCGCGACCTTCTTCCTCGACCCGCTCGGACTGTCCGGCCTCGGCCTCACCGCGACGCGTGTCATGTACGCGTCCAAGGACCGTCTCGACCGCAGCGTTGCCGTCACCGGCACCATCTTCGAGCCGAAGGCGCCGTGGGTCGGCGTCGGCTCGCGCCCGCTCATCAGCTATGCCGTCGGCACGCAGGGCATGGGTGACCGGTGCGCGCCGTCGCGCTAGATGTCCGAGACGCTCACCGAGTACGAGCACTACCTGCTCAAGGGCTACCTCGTGCGGGGCTATGCCGTCGCGCTCACCGACTACCAGGGGCTCGGCACCCCCGGCACCCACACCTACGTCAACCGCGTCGCCCAGGCCCGGGCGGTGCTCGACATCGCGCGGGCAGCGATCCGTCGACCGGGCACCACGCTGACGTCCTCGACGCCGGTCGGCCTGTACGGCTACTCCCAGGGTGGGGGAGCGACCGCGGCCGCGGCCGAGCTCGCCCCGACCTATGCCCCCGAGCTCCGGGTCAAGGGTGCGCTCGCTGGCGCACCGCCCGCGGACCTCACCCCTGTCGCCGCCAACCTCGACGGCAGCGCCTACGCCGAGTTCCTCAACTTCGCCCTGCTGGGGCTGTCGGCCGGCTACGGCGTCGACCTCCGCGACTACCTCAACGACAAGGGCAGGGCGGTCGCGGCGGCCACCGAGAACCACTGCGTCCTCGACCTCGCCTCGTCGGCGTTCCAGAGGTCGAGCACGCTGACTCGGGACGGCCGCCCGCTCACGGCCCACCTCGCCGAGGAGCCGTTCGCCTCGATCGTCGCCGACAACCGGATCGGCCGGATCAAGCCGACCGTGCCGGTGCTCATCTCGCACTCGGGCCTCGACGATGTCATTCCCTATGCCGTCGGGCGCCAGCTCGCGAAGGACTGGTGCGCGAAGGGCGCGAACGTCCGGCTCTCGACCAACGTCGTGCCCCTGCACGTCGGCGGCGTGGCGCCCTCGTCGGCCGAGAGCTATGCGTTCTTCGAGGCCCGCTTCGCCGGTATCCCCCAGGTCAGCGGGTGCTGGGCGATCTGGTGAGCGCGCCTGTCGCGCAACGGTTCTGAACGACGAAGGTATGCCGTCCGCTCGAGGTGAGCGGACGGCATACCTTCGTCTTCGGCTGCGCGAGAAACGGGACTCAGCGACGCATGGCCTCGACGAGCACGTCGAGCCCGACCGAGCCGACGTCGAGGGCGCGCCGGTGGAACGCCTTGGAGTCGAACGAGTCGCCCTCTGCCGCAGCGGTCTCGTCACGCAGCTGCATCCAGATGCGCTCGCCGATCTTGTAGCTCGGTGCCTGCCCCGGCCAGCCGAGGTAGCGGTCGAGCTCGAAGCGCAGCGAGGCCTCGTCGTTGTTGGCGTGGGCGCTGAGGAACTGCCACGCCTTGTCGTAGGTCCAGTCGCCGCCGCCGACCTCCTCGGGGGCCTCGAAGCCGCAGTGGATGCCGATGTCGAGGACGACGCGGGCCGCGCGCAGCGACTGGGCGTCGAGGAAGCCGAGGTAGTTGCCCGGGTCGTCCATGAAGCCGAGCTCGGTCATGAGCCGCTCGGCGTAGAGCGCCCAGCCCTCGCCGTGGCCGCTGACCCAGCAGAGCATCCGGCGCCAGCGGTTGAGCAGCTCGGCGCGGTAGGTCGTCTGCGCGACCTGGAGGTGGTGACCGGGGACGCCCTCGTGGTAGACGGTGCTCAGCTCGGCCCACGTCCCGAACGTCTCCACGCCCTTGGGCACCGACCACCACATGCGGCCCGGTCGGGTGAAGTCCTCGCTGGGGCCGGTGTAGTAGATGCCGCCGGTGTGGGTCGGCGCGATGCGGCACTCGATGGTGCGGACCGGGCCCGGGATGTCGAAGTGCGTGCCGTCGAGCCAGTCCATGACCTCGTCGGCCTTGGTCTGCATCCAGGCCTGGAGCTCGTCGGTGCCGTGGAGCCGGTAGGCCGGGTCCTCGTTGAGGTGTGCCATCGCCTCCTTGACGGTGGACCCCGGCAGGATGCGCTCGGCGGTGCGGCGCATCTCCGCGTCGAGGCGCGCGGTCTCCTCCTGGCCCCACGCGTAGGTCTCCTCGAGGTCGACCGTCGCGCCGAGGAAGTGGCGGCTGGCGAGCTGGTAGTGCTCGCGACCGACGGCGTCCTCCTCGCGGGCCCGGGGCAGGATCTGCTCGCCGAGGAAGACTTTGAGGGCGGCGTAGGAGTCCGCAGCGCGGCGACCGGCCGCACCGAGGTCGGCGGCGAGGGCCTCGGGCAGGGGCTGGCCGTCCTGCGTTCGGGCTCCGCCGGTGAACGTCGCAAAGAAGCCGTCGTCCCCGACGAGGTCGCCGCACTGGGCCATGCACGCCTCGACCTGGCGACGGGCCGAGATGTGCGCCGGGTCGGCGTCGACGGAGGCGAGCAGCGAGCCCTGCCACTGCTCGAGCGCGCGGGGGAGGGCGTCGAGGCGGCGGGTCACCGTCGCCCACTGCTCCTGCGTGTCGGTGGGCATGAGGTCGAAGACGTCGCGCACCGACTGCATCGGGGAGGCGATGACGTTGAGGTCGCACTGGTCGAGCCCCGCCTCGTGGATGTCGACGTCGAGCTGGAGCCGCTCGCGCATCGCGGCGATCGTCACGCGGTCGATGTCGTCGACCGGCTCGGCGGTCTCGAGCCGGGCGAGGGTCGCGCGGGCGAGGTCGGCCCGGGCGCGGTAGCCGGCGGGGGAGAAGTCGTCGAGCTCGTCCTGGCGCACGTCCACGCCGAGGTACGTCGCCTCGATCGGGCTGTTCTCCATGACGGCGTCGAAGTGGCTCTCGGCGATGGCGTCGACGGCGGTGGGCGTCCGGTGCGGCGCCGCGTCGGTGGCGAGGTCGGTGGCGAGGTCGGAGGAGGAGGTGTCGGTCACCCGCCGCACGCTACCCGCGTCGGCCCGTGCTCAACTCACCAATTCCTCCCCTCCGCCACACGGCCAGCCCGTATGCCGTCCGCCCACCTCCCGTGGCCAACTCACCAATTCCTCCCCCCCACCACCGACCAGCCCGTATGCCGTCCGCCCACCTCCCGTGGCCAACTCACCAATTCCTCCCCTCCACCACATGATCAGGCCACATCCCCGCGCGGCTGGAACCAGCGTTGGTAGGTCATCGCCGGCTTGACCTGAGCCCCGCGACTCCGCAGTGCCTCGGCGACCTCGGTCACCACGGTGTCGGGATGGTCGTAGAGGTCGGGGGCTCGGATCACGATGATGATCCAGCCGTTCGCCCGCATCTCTGCCCGTCGTGCCTCATCCTTGGCGCGCTGCTCCGGCTCGTCGTGCCATCGCCCGTCGTACTCGAGGGCTACCTTGAGCTCCACCCACGCCAGGTCGAGCCGGAACCGCTCGATGCCATCGACGACGTAGGAGTGGTTGCACGCGGGCTCGGGCAGTCCAGCCAGAACCATGAGCAACCGTGACTGTGTCTCGGGAACCGACTCGGACCGCTCACGCACGAGTCGCGCGGCTGCGATGGCGGCCCTGCGTCCGTGCCCCTCCCACGCCTCGGTGGCGGCAATGAGCTCGGACGGTGAGATGGCTCCACGCGCGACCAGACGGTCCCCGAAGCAGACGAGTCCGACGAGGTCCAGGTGTACGGCGAGGTGGATGAACGTCATCGCCGGGCCGGTCACCGGGAGCCCGTGCCGGTGCCACCGTTCCATGGGGTAGCGGAATCGATGGGTCCGGATTCCGTCACCGATGGTCTTGACGCCCTTGCTGAACGAGAGGTGCACATCGCTGCTCCGCGTCCACGAGGGCACCCAGAGCTGAGCCGCGCTCTCGTGGCTCACCAGGGCATGGTCGGGAGCGCGCAGCAAGGCAGCGCGGGCACGGACGACGAGAGAGTCCGGGATGTCGGCCGCGATGTGGACTCCGCGGAAGATCTGCCGGTACGCCGGCCCAGCGAGCTCGCGCCAGCCCACACCCGCAGTGCGCGCCCAGGCCGTGAGGAAGGGCCGGTGAGGATCGAAGTCGGACATGCCCCCACTTTGGCGACCACACGGCATACCGGATCTGCGTTTTCCACAGCCTGCCTAGGATGCAGGCCATGGGAGCGCGAGTTCACTCGGTCAACGTCGGTCAGGCGAAGGACGGGATCATCAAGCGCCCGACCGGGATCGACAAGCGTGCAACGGACGAGGTGCACGTGGCCGACCCCGGGCCCAAGGGGAAGGGCGGCAGCGGCGTCGCCGGTGATGCGGTAATGAACCGCCGGCACCACGGCGGGACCGAGCAGGCGGTCTACGCGTTCTCGCGCGAGGAGCTCGACTGGTGGAGCGTCGACCTCGGCCGGGAGATCTCGGACGGGATGTTCGGCGAGAACCTCACCACCGCCGGCTTCGACGTCGACGCCTCGGTTATCGGTGAGCAGTGGCGGATCGGCGGGGCGACCGTCCTCACGGTGACAGGCCCGCGCGTGCCCTGCGCGACGTTCGCTGCTCACATGGGCGAGCGCGGGTGGGTCAAGGCGTTCACGGCGCGTGGGCGAACGGGCGCCTACCTCTCCGTGACCCAATCAGGCACGATCCGGCCGGGTGACGAGCTGCAGGTGGCATGGCGTCCCGGGCACGGCATCACGGTGCCGATGGCGTTCCGAGCCTGGATGGGCGACCGCGACCTCGCGCGGATGATCCTGGACGAGCAGGCGCTTGCTCCCGCGGGGCACGCCGAGCTTGCGGGCAGGCTGGCTCGCTGGAGGGACTAGGCGACCTGGGTCGACGGACCGCTCCTCCGGTGGCACAGGGGAGGAATTGGTGAGTTGGTCACCCCCTACGCCGTGGCGGAGGGGAGGAATTGGTGAGTTGGTCACCGCTCCTTCCGTGGCGGAGGGGAGGAATTGGTGAGTTGTTCACGCCTCACCGCATTGCGCAGAGGGGTCAGGTGCTGCGGGGTCAGGGGCGGAGGGAGCGCTGCCAGGCGCCGGGGCCACCTGGGGCGAGCGGTCGGCGCACCTTCGCGGCCGGTGCCGACCACGCCGACGTATGCCGTGGTGCCGCCTCCGTGCCCGCCGCGCCTGACGCTGCCGACAGGACGGCGACGAGCGCCGCGACCTGCTCGGGGGTGGCGTCGCCGATCACCTCGATGCGCTGTGCCGCAACCGAGCCCGCCTGCTGCTCCTGCTGCTCCTGCTGCTCCTGCGCCGACCCCGTCGTCACAGCGCCGGGTCCCCCTGAGCTCTGAGCCTGCGAAGAGGTCATAGGGGAATGTTCCCGTGCTTCTTGGGCGGCAGGGTCTCGCGCTTGGTGCGCAGCGCCCGCAGCGCCTTGGTGACGTTCATCCGCGTGTTCGAGGGCGTGATGACCGTGTCGATGTAGCCGCGCTCGGCGGCGACGTAGGGGTTGGCCAGCGTGTCCTCGTACTCGGCGATGAACTTCTGCCGGGCCGCGTCGACGTCGTCGCCCTGCTCGGCCGCCGCCGCGAGCTGCTTGCGGTAGAGGATGTTGACGGCGCCCTGCGCGCCCATGACGGCGATCTGGGCGGTCGGCCACGCGAGGTTGATGTCGGCGCCGAGGTGCTTGGACCCCATGACGTCGTAGGCGCCGCCGTAGGCCTTGCGGGTGATGACGGTGACGAGCGGGACGGTGGCCTCGGCGTAGGCGTAGATGAGCTTGGCGCCGCGGCGGATGATGCCGTCCCACTCCTGGTCGGTGCCGGGCAGGAAGCCGGGCACGTCGACGAAGGTGAGGATCGGCACGTTGAAGGCGTCGCAGGTGCGCACGAACCGTGCAGCCTTCTCGGACGCGTCGATGTCGAGCGTGCCGGCGAACTGCATCGGGTTGTTGGCGACGACGCCGACCGAGCGGCCCTCGATCCGGGCGAAGCCGATGACGATGTTGGGCGCGAAGAGCGGGGAGACCTCGAGGAAGTCGCCGTCGTCGACGACGGCCTCGATGACCTGGTGCATGTCGTAGGGCTGGTTGGGGCTGTCCGGGATGATCGTGTCGAGGAAGCGGTCCTCGTCGGTCACCTCGAGCGAGAGCTCGTCGTCACCGAACGACGGCGGCTCCTCCATGTTGTTGGAGGGCAGGTAGGACAGCAGCGCCTTGACGTACTCGACCGCGTCCTCCTCGTCGTTGCCCATGTAGTGGGCGACGCCGGACTTGGAGTTGTGGGTCCGGGCGCCACCGAGCTCCTCGAAGCCCACGTCCTCACCGGTGACGGTCTTGATGACGTCGGGTCCGGTGATGAACATGTGCGAGGTCTGGTCGACCATGACCGTGAAGTCCGTGACGGCGGGGGAGTAGACCGCACCGCCGGCGCACGGGCCCATGATGAGCGAGATCTGCGGGATGACGCCCGACGCGTGGACGTTGCGGCGGAAGATCTCGCCGTAGAGCCCGAGTGAGACCACGCCCTCTTGAATGCGGGCGCCACCGGAGTCGTTGAGGCCGACGACGGGGCAGCCGACCTTCATCGCGAAGTCCATGACCTTGGTGATCTTCTCGCCGAAGACCTCGCCGAGGGAGCCACCGAAGACGGTGAAGTCCTGGGCGAACACCGCGACCGTCCGGCCGTCGACCGTGCCGTAGCCGGTGACGACGCCGTCGCCGTAGGGCCGGTTCGCGTCCTGGCCGAAGGCGACCGAGCGGTGCCGGGCGTACTTGTCCATCTCGACGAACGAGCCCTCGTCGAGCAGCATGTCGAGGCGCTCGCGGGCGGTCTTCTTGCCGCGCGCGTGCTGCTTCTCGATCGCCCGCTCGGAGCCGGCGTGGGCGACCTCGCCGACGCGCCGCTTGAGGTCGGCGAGCTTGCCGGCGGTGGTGTGGATGTCGATGCCCGTGTCCGCGGCGGGGAGGTCTGTACCGCCGGTGGGCTGGGTGTCGGTCTGCGCCATGGAGGCGACTCTAGCCTTGACCCCATGACCCTTCCTGCTGCCCGACTCCCGATGGATGCGTCCCTCATCACACCGGGCCCGCCATGGCTCCCTGCGGACGTGCGCGACAGCGTGGGATCGACCAACGCCGAGCTCGCGGGCGACCCGCTCCCGTGGCGCGTCGTCACCGCCGAGGAGCAGCGCGAGGGCCGCGGTCGGCTCGACCGGGCGTGGACGACGACGCCGGGCACGAGCATCGCGGCGAGCGTCCTCGTGCCCCGCCCGGCCCGGGCGCCGCTGGGCTGGGTCCCCCTCGTCGTCGGGCTCGCGCTGCGCCAGGCCCTCACCTCCACGAGCGGGGTCGAGATCGCCCTCAAGTGGCCCAACGACCTGCTCGTCCCGGCCGACGGCGACCGCAAGGTCGCGGGCATCCTCGCCGAGCTGACCCCCGCCGGCGTCGTCGTCGGGACCGGCGTCAACATCGACCAGGAGCGCTCCGACCTGCCGGTCGACACGGCCACGTCGCTCCGTCTCGCCGGCGCGCCGGGAGTGAGCCGCGAAGCCGTGCTCACGGCATACCTGCGTTCTCTCGCAACGCTGCTGGGCAACCTCGATGCGGACCCGTATGCCGTCCGCTCGGCCTACGTGGCCGCGTGCGCGACCGTGGGGCGCCGGGTGCGGGTGCACCTGCCGGGCTCGGACCTGACCGGGTTGGCCACCGGCGTCGACGCAGACGGCAGACTGTCCCTGACGACGGAGTCCGGCACCCACGCGGTGGCCGCCGGCGACGTCGTCCACGTCCGGTGAGTCCCGCGATCCTCCAGGAGGCTGCAGGTGCCTGAGCACTTCGGGCAGTCCGGCGACCTCGAGGCCGAGATCGAGGAGCGCCTGCTCGGCCGCCGGGCCACCATGGGCCGGCGCGAGATCAGCCGCGAGGCCTCGGTGTCGGTGCAGTCGGCCCGCAAGCTCTGGCACGCGCTCGGCTTCCAGATCGTCGACGACGAGGAGGTGATGTTCACCGAGGCCGACCTCGGGGCGCTCATCCGCGTCTCCGACCTCGTGCGCGACAACGACCTCGACGAGGACCTCGCGCTGTCGATGGCCCGGGCCTTCGCACGCACCTCCGACCGGCTCGCCGTGTGGCAGACCCAGCTCGTCGCGGAGTACCTCACGCCGGCCGACCAGGAGGCCGAGATCGGCGAGAAGGACGCCCGCGCCGTCCCAGACCGCTCCGTCGCCGAGGCCGCCGCGACCCAGCTCGCCGACCTCGTCGACCAGCTCGAGCCGCTCATGGTCTATGTCTGGCGCCGCCACCTCACCTCCGCGATCACCCGCATGCTCGAGGACGCCCGTGACACCGACCACGACCCCAGCGCGCCGCTGCGGGTCGTCGGGTTCGCCGACCTCGTCTCGTTCACCTCGCTCGTGCGCCGGATGACCGAGCGGCAGCTCGGAACCCTCGTCCAGAGGTTCGAGGAGCTCGCCAGCGACGTCGTGACGACCCATGGCGGGCGGATCATCAAGACCGTGGGCGACGAGGTGCTCTTCGTCCACGTCGACGCCGACGCGGCGGCCGCCATCGGGCTCGACCTCGTCGACTCCATGGCCGAGGACCCGCTGCTGCCCGACGTCCGGGTCGGGATGGCCTCGGGCAAGGTCATCAGCCGACTCGGAGACGTCTTCGGCACCACCGTCAACCGCGCCAGCCGGCTCACCGCCGTCACCCCGCCCGGGCGCGTCTTCGTCGACGACGAGGTGGCGCGGGCCCTCGGAGCCCTCTCCGGCTTCTCCATGACCGAGCAGCGGTCCCGCCACCTCAGGGGCATCGGCGCCGTCACGCCCTTCGAGCTGGCCCGCTCCACCGGGGCGCGGCGCGCGCGTCCCTGGGAGCACCACGCGTGAACGCCCCTGTCACCACTACCATCGCCGCATGACCCGTGTGCTGCTCGCCGAGGACGACCCGGCGATCTCCGAGCCGCTCGCGCGCGCGCTGCGCCGCGAGGGCTACGACGTCGACGTCCGCGCCGACGGCCGTGAGGCCCTGGAGGCCGCGCGGGACAACCCCGACCTCGTCGTCCTCGACCTCGGCCTGCCCACGATGGACGGTCTCGAGGTCTGCCGGCGGCTGCGTGGCGAGGGCTACACCGTGCCCGTGCTCGTCCTCACCGCCCGGGCCGACGAGGTCGACACCGTCGTCGGGCTCGACGCCGGGGCCGACGACTACGTCACCAAGCCCTTCCGGCTCGCCGAGCTCCTGGCCCGGGCCCGGGCGCTGCTGCGCCGCGGCATCCCCGAGGCCCCCGTCACCGGCGACGTCGACGTCCGCGTCGACACCGAGTCGCGGCGCGTCTTCCTCCACGGCGAGGAGATCCAGCTCACCGCCAAGGAGTACGAGCTGCTCCGGGTGCTCGCCCGCAACCAGGGCAAGGTCATCTCCCGCGAGCAGCTCATGCGCGAGGTCTGGGAGACCGCCTGGTACGGCTCCACCAAGACCCTCGACATGCACATCTCCGTGCTCCGCAAGAAGCTCGGCGACGACGCCATGCAGCCCCGCTACATCACGACGATCCGGGGCGTCGGCTTCCGGTTCGACCCGGCGGGGGAATGACGCCTCCATGCGTCGCCTCCTGCTGAGGTCCACGCTCGCGGCCGTCGGCGCCACGCTCGCGATCTTCGGCATCCCCCTGCTCGTCATGGGGCTCCTCATCGCCCTGGCGTCCACCGAGCGGCGGGCGAGCTTCGTCGAGACCACGACCGGCCTGCGGGGTGCGCTCATCCTCACCGGTGTGGTGCTCGCCCTCGTCGTGCTCGGCCTGGCCGCGGGCTGGTTCGTGGCCCAGCGCCGGGCCCGCCTCATCGGTGACCCGCTCACCGAGCTCGCCGCCCGCGCCGAGCGACTGGGTGCGGGGGAGTCGCGGTTCATGCCGCTCGACTCCGGCATCGAGGAGCTCGACCGGATCAGCGACGTCCTCTCCCGCAGCGCCAACCAGGTCACCCGCAACCTCGCCGCCGAGCGCGACTTCGCGGCCGACGCCTCGCACCAGCTCCGCACGCCGCTCACCGCGCTGCTCATGCGGCTGGACGAGATCGCCTCGACCGACGACCTCGTCGTCGTCCAGGAGGAGGCCCAGGTCGCGATCGACCAGGTCGAGCGGCTGAGCAAGGTCGTCGACGACCTCATGGGTCGCACCCGGGTGAGCGACCCGGCCCGCCCCAGCGTCTCCCTCGACGCGGTGCTCGCCTCGCTCCAGCGCGAGTGGCAGCCGGCGTTCGCGTCCTCGAAGCGGAGCATGCGCATCCACGGCGAGCGGGGCCTGCGGGTGCGGGCCACCCCGGTCGCCCTGGCCCAGATCCTCTCCACGCTCGTCGAGAACGCCCTCGCGCACGGCCGCGGCACGGTCGACATCGCCGCCCGCCGTGCGGGGCCCTCGGTCGTCATCGAGCTCGGCGACGAGGGCGAGGGCGTGGCCGCCTCGATCGCGCCGCACATCTTCGAGCGCTCGGTCTCGTCGACCGGATCGGGCCTGGGCCTCACCCTCGCCCGTGACCTCGCCGAGGACAACGGTGGCCGGCTCGAGCTCGTGAGCACCCAGCCGGCGGTCTTCGCCGTGTTCCTCTCCGAAGCCGACTGACCGCGACGTCGCGGTCAGTCGTGCGCGAGGGGTGAGGTGTCGACGTCGATGGGCTCACCGGCGAAGACGAAGCGACGGTAGGCCCAGAACCGGAACAGCGTGCCCAGCCCGATCGCGACGACCTTGGTGATGTTGTCGGCGGTGAGCGAGGTGAGCCCCAGCACGTAGTTCGTGAACGCGATCGCCGCCGCCTGGATCACGAGGGCGACGCCGTTGGTACCGGCGAACAGCGCGGCCTCGTGGTGGGCGGGCCGGTTGCGTCGGTGCCGGAAGGTCCACATCCGGTTGCCGACCCACGCGAACGCCGTCGCGAGCGAGGCCGAGACGATGACCGCCGCGGTCGGCTTGTCGTCGAGGACCGTGTGGCGCAGGAGGTTGAAGCTGCCCATGTCGATCACGAAGGCGAGGAGCCCGATGACGCCGAACTTGATGGCCTCGCGGTAGAGCACGTCGATGGCTCCGCGGAGCCGCGCGATGAGGCCCCCTGCGGGAGTCGTGGACGTCACCGGGTGAGCGTAGCCGCCCAAGACCTGCCCGTATGCCGTGAGTGCACCCCTCGCCGATATCCTCGCCGGGTGACTGCCCCCCTGCGTGCTCCCGGAGGATTCCCCGTCGTCGGCATCATCGGGGGCGGCCAGCTCGCCCGGATGTGCGCGGCGCCCGCGGCCGAGCTGGGGATCACCCTCAGCGTGCTCGCCGAGGCGCCCGACGCCAGCGCCGCGCTCGTCATCCCGTCGGCCCCGGTCGGCGCCCACGGCGACGTCGACGCCGTCCTCGCCTTCGCGGCCGAGTGCGACGTCGTGACCTTCGACCACGAGCACGTCCCCGCCGACGTGCTCGCCGCGCTCGCGGAGGCCGGTGCCGTGATGCACCCGACCCCTCAGGCGCTCGTCTTCGCGCAGGACAAGCTCGAGATGCGCGAGCGCCTCACCGCGCTCGGCGTGCCGTGCCCGCGCTGGGCCAGGGCGCTCACCGTCGACGAGGTCACCGCCTTCGGTGACGAGGTCGGGTGGCCGGTCGTCGCCAAGACCCCGCGTGGCGGCTACGACGGCAAGGGCGTGCGGGTCGTGGCCTCCGGCGAGGAGCTCCACGACTGGCTCGACCGGGCGAGCGCCGAGGACTCGCCGCTGCTCCTCGAGGAGAAGGTCCCCTTCACCCGTGAGATCGCGGTCCTGCTCGCGCGCAGCCCCTCCGGGCAGGCCGCGGCGTGGCCGGTCGTCGAGACCGTCCAGACCGACGGGATCTGCACCGAGGTCATCGCGCCGGCGCCCGACCTCGACCCCGACCTGGCCGCCCGGGCGACCGAGGCCGGGCTGCGCATCGCCGGCGAGCTCGGCGTCACAGGTGTGCTCGCCGTCGAGATGTTCGAGCTCCCCGGTGGCGAGTTCGTCGTCAACGAGCTCGCGATGCGTCCGCACAACAGTGGCCACTGGTCGATGGACGGGGCCGTCACCGGACAGTTCGAGCAGCACCTGCGCGCGGTGCTCGACCTGCCGCTCGGCTCACCGAGGCCGCGCCACCCGTGGACGGTGATGGGCAACGTCCTGGGCGGGCACCACACCGAGCTGTACCCGGCATACCGGCACGTCATGGCGCGAGACCCGGAGATCAAGGCGCACCTCTATGGCAAGGGGGTGCGGCCCGGGAGGAAGATAGGGCACGTCAACGTCAGCGGTGATAGCCTCACCGACTTGCGCGCGCGGGCACGGCACGCCGCGGACTACATCGAGGGAGCAGTCACCGAATGAGCTCAACCACCGGGTCTGCAGCACCCGTCGTCGGCGTCGTCATGGGCAGCGACAGCGACTGGCCCGTCATGCAGCTCGCGACCAAGGTCCTCGACGACTTCGGCGTCCCGCACGAGGTCGAGGTCGTCTCGGCCCACCGGATGCCCGACGAGATGATCACCTACGGCCTCGAGGCCGAGGAGCGCGGTCTGCGCGTCATCATCGCCGGTGCCGGTGGCGCCGCCCACCTGCCCGGGATGCTCGCCTCGGTGACCTCGCTGCCGGTCGTCGGTGTGCCGGTCCCGCTCGAGCACCTCAACGGCATGGACTCGCTGCTCTCGATCGTGCAGATGCCGAGCGGTGTCCCGGTCGCGACCGTCTCGGTCGGTGGAGCCCGCAACGCCGGCCTGCTCGCCGTGCGGATCCTCAGCGCCGGTGACAGCGACGAGGCCGTCCGCCTGCGCCGTGAGATGGGCGAGTTCCGCAAGGGGCTGCGCAACCAGGCGCACGCCAAGGGCGAGGCCCTGCGCGAGCTCCGCGCCGTGGCCGGCAGCTGACGCGGGGCCCTCGGGCCGCTCAGCAGGCGTCGCTCAGCGCGCCGATCCTTCGCCGCGGACCCGCGGCCACTCGATGCGCGGGCACGTGTCCATGACGACCTCGAGCCCGGCCTTGCGTGCCCTCTCGGCGGCGGCGGTGTCCACGACGCCCTGCTGCATCCAGACCGCGTCGATCTGCAGCCGGTCCTTGTGCTCGATGGCCTGGTCGACGACGGCGCCGACGTGCTCGGAGTTGACGAAGCAGTCGATCACCTTGATGTCCTGGTCCGGGATGTCGGCCAGGCTCGCGTAGCCCTGCTCGGCGTGGACCGTCTCGGCCTTGGGGTGCACGGGGATGATCCCCTTGTTGAGCTCGTGCTTGAGCCACCGCGCGACGTCGTATGCCGGTCGCTGCGTGTTGCTACTCAGGCCCACGACCACCCAGGTGCCGGGGTCGTTGAGCAGCTCGCGGATGGTGTCGGGGTCATTGCGGTGTCGGAACGTCACCTCCGCATCATGCCCCGGATGCAGGGCTTGCGGGGGAGGAGGCTGACAGGTTGAGTGAGCCCATGAGATTCGGCATCTTCATCCCGCAGGGCTGGCGTCACGACCTCGTCGGCATCGACCCCGACCAGCACTGGGGCGTGATGGCAGGGCTCGCGAGGCGGGCCGACGGCATCCGCGACTGGGAGTCCATCTGGGTCTTCGACCACTTCCACCCCGTGCCGCACCCCACGCAGGAGGCGGTGCACGAGGCGTGGTCCCTCATGGCGGCGTTCGCAGGCGTGACCGGCCGGGTCCGCATCGGCCAGATGTGCACGTGCATGAGCTATCGCAACCCCGCCTACCTCGCCAAGGTGGCCGCGACGGTCGACGTCATCTCCGAGGGGCGGCTCGAGATGGGCATCGGCGCGGGCTGGTACGAGCACGAGTGGCGGGCCTACGGCTACGGCTTCCCGAGCGCCGGCGAGCGCCTCGCCCGGCTGCGCGAGGGCGTCGAGATCTTCCAGCAGATGTGGACCACCGGGACCGCGACGCTCGACGGCGAGCACTACCAGGTCGACGGCGCGATGTGCTTCCCGAGGCCGCTGCAGGGCACGGCGTTCGAGGGGTCCGAGCGCAACGGCATCCCCATGTGGATCGCCGGTGGCGGCGAGCGCAAGACGCTGCGGATCGCAGCCGAGTACGCCGACTACACGAACTTCCTCGGCGACCGCGAGGTCTTCGAGAGGAAGAGCGAGATCCTCAAGGAGCACTGCCGCGACGTCGGTCGCGACTTCGAGACGATCACCCGCTCGTCGAACTTCAACGTCGTCATCGGGCGCAACGACAAGGAGGTGGAGGACCGCTTCCGCTGGATCGAGAGCCACCTGCGCGGCGCCGGCGTCCCCGACGAGGCGGTCGCCCGGACGATGCAGACGTACCGCGAGGGCACGGCGGTCGGCACGCCCGACCAGATCGCGAGCGCCCTGGCCGACATGCAGGACCTCGGCATGACCTACGCGATCACGAACTTCGCCGAGTCCGCCTACGACCTCTCCGGGGTCGAGCTGTTCGAGCGCGAGGTCATCCCCGCCCTGCGCTGAGGCAGGGGCCGCGGCCCCCGGGAGCGCTCGAATAGGGGCTTTCGGGAGGTCGCGGATAGCATGTTCGCCCGATGAGCACCTCCGACGCGACGACTGTGGCCACCCGGGCGCAGCGCCACCAGAAGCCGCGACCGGCGTCGGACTTCCGACCCGACATCCAGGGACTGCGGGCGATCGCCGTCGGTCTCGTCGTGCTCTACCACCTGTGGCCCAAGCGGCTCAGTGGCGGCTACGTCGGTGTCGACGTCTTCTTCGTCATCTCGGGCTTCCTCATCACCTCGCACATCCACCGTGAGGTCGCCTCGACGGCGCACCTCAAGGTGACGCGGTTCTGGGCCCGCCGGATCCGGCGCCTGCTGCCCGCGAGCCTGCTCGTCCTCATCCTCTCGGGCCTCGGGGTCCTGCTGCTCACGCCGAGCACGACGTGGTCCCAGTCGGCGCACGAGATCGGGGCGAGCGCGCTCTACGTCCAGAACTGGCAGCTCGCGACGTCGGCCGTGGACTACATGGCCCTCGACAACGTCCCCACCGTCGCCCAGCACTTCTGGTCGCTCTCGGTCGAGGAGCAGTTCTACGCCGTCTGGCCGCTGCTCATCCTCGGGCTGCTCGCCGTCATGCGGCTGCGCGGCCACCGTGACGCCCGCAAGGCGATCCTCGCCGGGCTGAGCGTCATCTTCGTCGCCTCGCTCACCTGGTCGGTCGTCTCGACGAGCCAGAGCCAGCCGTTCGCCTACATGAGCACGCTCACCCGGGTGTGGGAGTTCGCCGCGGGGGGCATCGCCGCCCTCGTGCTCTTCCGCCTGCGGAGCCGGGCGAACGAAGTGCTCACCGCCCTCGGGCTCGTCTCGGTCGTCGCGTCCGGCTTCCTGCTCACCGAGTCGAGCCTCTTCCCGGGGTGGGTGGCGCTCTTCCCCGTGCTCGGCACGGTCGCGCTGCTGCTCGCCGGACCCACGACCGTCGGGCGGTTCCTCACGACGCGTCCCATGACCTTCGTCGGTGACATCTCCTACTCGGTCTACCTCGTGCACTGGCCGCTCATCGTGCTCGTCCCGCACGTCACCGGGCACGCGCTCAGCTGGGTCGAGAAGCTCGGCATCCTCGCCGTCACCGGCGTCCTCGCCTGGCTGTCCAAGACCTATGTCGAGGACCCGCTGCGCACGAGGCCGCTGCTGGCCAAGGCCCCGCGTCGCGCGTTCGTCTTCGCCGTCGTCGGCATGGCCGTCGTCGTCGGGTCCACCGCCACGTGGAGCACCGCGCTCGAGCGCCGCGAGGCCTCCGCGCGGCAGGACGCCGCCGACCGGCTCACCGGTGGAGACAGGTGCATCGGCCCCGGCGCGCTCGTCGCCGCGAACGACTGCGGCCCGGTCGCCGGCGACGGTCCGCTCGTCGCCCCGCCCGAGGTCGTCATCGTCCAGAACGAGGAGCCGCTGCTCCGCAAGTGCCAGCAGTCGCTCGGCGGCGCCGGCCTGCTCGACTGCGTCGTCGGCGACCCGTCCGGCCGCAACGGCACGATCGCCCTCGTCGGCGACTCCCACGCCGGCGCCTTCGTCCCCATGGTCGACGAGCTCGGCAAGCGTCGCGGCTGGAAGGTCGTCGTGCACACCAAGGGCTCGTGCCCGTCGAACGACGCCGCCCGGGTGCTGCCCACCGAGACCTCGGGGGAGCGGCAGGCGAGCTGCACGGCATACAACGAGGCCGTCGACAAGGTGGTCCTCGGGGACCCGTCGATCTCCCTGGTGCTGGCCACGTCCTACACGCGGGCCTACGACTGGCTGGGCGCCGACGGGGCCAAGGGTGCCGCGGCCGGCGAGGCTGGCTTCGCGTCGCGGTTCAGCCGCTGGACGAAGGCGGGCAAGGACGTCGCCGTCATCGCCGACGTGCCCGCCACCGCCGGTGGCGTCGTGCCCACGTGCATCGCCGCCAACCCGGACGACCCGCAGAAGTGCGCGGTCCCGCGGGGCCGGGCGGTCGTGCCGGACCTCGCCGTCGCGGCGGCCAAGGCAGCGAGCGTGCCCGTCATCGACCTCACCGACCTCTTCTGCGACGCGACGTCGTGCTTCAGCCGGGTCGGCGACGTCATCGTCTACAAGGACCGCAGCCACCTGAGCACGGAGTACTCCAAGCTGCTCGCGCCGTTCGTCGACCAGCGACTGGGCTGACGCGGGCGCCCTCTCGACGTGGGCGGTCCCACACGCCGGACGGCAGGAGGCGCTCCTACGCGTCGGTAGGATCGACGGGTGAGCGCGAACACCGACTTCCCCCTGTTCCAGGTCAACGAGGACCACGAGGCGATCCGTGAGGCCGTCCGTGACGTGGCCGAGGCCAAGATCGCCCCGTTCGCGGCGGCGGTCGACGAGGAGTCGCGCTACCCCCAGGAGGCGCACGACGCCCTCGTGGCCTCCGACTTCTTCGCGCCGCACGTGCCCGAGGAGTACGACGGGGTCGGCGCCGACGCGCTCGCGACCTGCATCGTCATCGAGGAGGTGGCCCGCGTCTGCGCGAGCTCCTCGCTCATCCCTGCCGTCAACAAGCTCGGCTCGCTCCCCGTCATCCTCGGCGGCTCCGAGGAGGTCAAGCGCAAGTACCTCCCGGCGCTGGCGCGCGGCGAGGCCGGGTTCTCCTACGGCCTGTCCGAGCGCGAGGCCGGCTCCGACACCGCCGCGATGAAGTGCCGCGCCAAGCCCGACGGTGACGACTGGATCCTCAGCGGGCAGAAGTCGTGGATCACCAACGCCGGTGTCTCCGAGTACTACACCGTCCTCGCCGTGACCGACCCCGACGGCGCCCGAGGCAACAACATCACCGCGTTCGTCGTCGAGAAGTCCGACGAGGGCTTCACGTTCGGTGAGAAGGAGCGCAAGCTCGGCATCAAGGGCAGCCCGACCCGTGAGCTGATCTTCGACAACGTCCGCATCCCGGGCGACCGCATCGTCGGCGCACCCGGCGAGGGCCTCAAGATCGCGCTGCGCACCCTCGACCACACCCGCGTCACCATCGGCGCGCAGGCGGTCGGCATCGCGCAGGGCGCGCTCGAGCAGGCCACGGCCTACGTCAAGGAGCGCCAGCAGTTCGGCAAGCGCATCGCCGACTTCCAGGGCATCCAGTTCATGCTCGCCGACATGGCGATGGAGCTCGAGGCGGCACGGCAGATGGTCTACGTCGCCGCGGCCAAGTCCGAGCGTGGCGACGCCGACCTGCCCTTCTTCGGTGCGGCGGCCAAGTGCTACGCCTCCGACGTCGCGATGAAGGTGACGACCGACGCCGTGCAGCTGCTCGGCGGAGCCGGCTACACCCGCGACTTCCCGCTCGAGCGGATGATGCGCGACGCCAAGATCACCCAGATCTACGAAGGCACCAACCAGGTGCAGCGCATCGTCATGGCCCGCCAGCTGCTCAAGGGCTGACCCGGGCCCGGACGTCCCGGATGCGATACTGCATCCCGTCCTTGCCCGTCGTCTGGAGCGAGCCCATGCCGGAGTCACCCCCGCAGCAGGTCCACCCCCTGCTCGCCGACCTGCGCGCCGTCACCGGTGCCCCCTGGACCGCCGAGCAGGTCGACGACCTGGCCCGCACCGGCACCGGGGAGCCCCTGGCGGACGCCGCCGCCGCGAGCGGCCGGCCCGACCTTGCCGAGGGCGAGCGGGCACCCCACGTCGTCATGCTCGCCGGCAACACGATCTCGAGCGACGCCCGGGTCATGAAGGCCATGAACACCGTGAGCCGCTTCGGCGTCGACGTCACCGCCGTCGGCCTCATCCGGCCCGGGTTCTCCGCCGACGAGGACCTCGGCGACGGCATGCGCATCCTGCGGGTGGCCCCCGGCAACCGCATCGCCAGCAGTGGCGCGCGCGCCCGGTGGAAGAAGGCGCGGCAGGGGCTCGGCGACGTCGGCTCGGCCCTCGCGCCGTGGTTCACCACCCAGGACGACTACAAGAACTCCGTCGCCCGCTGGGAGCACCGCACCCGCGAGCTCGCGGCCGAGCGCGGCCGGGCCGCCCAGCGCACCGACGCCGCCGCCACGGGCGGCGCCCCGGGCGGCGCTCCCGGCGGCGCCGACAAGGTCGCCCGCGCCCTCACCTGGCGCCTCCTCAAGGCCGAGCGGGTCCTGCTCAAGGGTCGTGCCGTGCCGGTCAAGCTCTCGTCGATGCGCAAGAAGCGTGCCGCGAGCACCGACTCCGGCGTCGGCCGCCGCCGCGAGGCGCTCATCTCGGCCTACACCGCAGTCCCCGGCCTCGGCCGCTGGAAGAGCGTCCTGCCCGAGATCCTCGACCAGGACCTCGCCATCGGGCCGATCCTCGCGCGCCTCGAGCCCGACGTCATCCACGTCCACGACGTCTTCATGATCGGCATCGCCGTCCGCGCGGCGCAGCGGGCCGCACTCCAGGGCCGCACCGTCAAGGTCGTCTACGACGCGCACGAGTTCGTCCCCGGGCTCGCGATGGTCCCGCCGCGGCAGGTCGCGGCCTACGCCGACCTCGAGCGCAGCTTCATCCACGACGTCGACCGCGTCATCACGGTCTCGCCCGAGCTGGCCGACCTGCTCCAGCGCACGCACTCGCTGCCGCGCCGCCCCGACGTCGTGCTCAACGCCCCCATCGCCGACGACCCCTCGACGCGGGTCGTGGGTGTCCGCGACGTCTGCGGGCTCGGCGCCGACGTGCCCCTCGTCGTCTACGGCGGTGGTGTGCACGCGGCCCGCGGCGTCCAGACCGTCCTCGCGGCGCTCGAGCAGCTCCCCGACGTGCACCTCGCCATCGTCGTGCGGGGCATGTACGCCTACTCCAAGGAGCTGCGCGCCGTGGCCGACCGCGCCGGCTACGGCGACCGCGTGCACTTCGCGCCGTTCGTCCCGCCGGCCTTCGTGCCGCGCTACCTCTCCTCTGCGACGGTCGGCGTCAGCCCGCTCCTGCACGCGATCAACCACGACGTCGCGATCACCAACAAGTTCTGCGAGTACCTCCAGGGCGGGCTGCCCATCGTCACGAGCGACACCCCGGCACAGGCCGACCTCGTGCGCGAGCTCGGCCTCGGCGAGGTGCACGTGGCGGGTGACGTCGACGACTGCGCGCGCGCCATCCGTGCCGGGCTCGCCTCCGCCGAGCAGACCCGTCGCCGGATCGAGGGCGATGCCGAGCTGCGGCACCGCTTCTCGTGGAGCGCGCAGGCCGAGACGCTGCGCACCGCGTTCGACGAGGTGCTCCCGCAGGGCCTTCCCGAGGTCGCGTGGGCGCCCGGCGCGACCCAGGTGGGCTCGCTCCGAGGTCAGTGACCTCGGCGGGCCGCTCCTGACGGGAACGACGGCGTATGCCGTCCGCCCCCGTTCCCCGGGGCGGCGGCGCCTCGGCGGGTCAGCCTCCGGAGGGCTTCCCGTCGGTCCCGGCCGGGGGAGCCTCGAGCGGCTGGTCCTCGCGCAGCATGGTGAACAGCGCCTTGGCGCGGTCGGTGTCCCACTTGACCGAGATGCCGGCGCGGGTCTGGTAGGCCGTGTCCGAGATCGGGACGGTGAGGCTGAGCGTCGAGTCGTTGCCGGCGCCCCGCATGGCGAGCAGGATGTTGGCCGAGTCGCGCATCGAGGTGTCCTGACCGACCCCGACCGCACCGGCGGCGGTGTGCGTGAAGGCCCAGTAGCGGAACGGGTTGAGGACGGTCGACGGGGTCGCCGCCCCCTTCATGATCGCCGCGAGGAACTGGCGCTGGCGGTCGGCGCGGCCGATGTCGCCGCGGGGGTCGGAGTAGCGGGCGCGCACGAAGCCGAGGGCGTTCTTGCCGTCGAGGACCTGGCAGCCCTTCTTGAGGTTGATGTGCGCCTTCTTGTCGTCCATGTCGAACGGGACGCAGATGTCGACGCCGTCGAGGCTGTTGACGACGTCGGCGAACCCGCCGAACCCGATCTCGAGGTAGCCGTCGATGCGCAGGTCGGTGACCTGCTCGAGCGTCTGGACGAGGAGCCGGGGGCCGCCGATCGAGTAGGCGGCGTTGACCTTGTTGCTGCCGTGCCCGGGGATGGGCATGTAGCTGTCTCGGGGGATCGAGATGATGACCGACTTGCCGCCGCCCGCGGGCACGTGGACGAGCATGATCGAGTCGGTGCGCCGGCCCTCGGCGGCGCCGGTGCCGAGCGCGTTGCGCTCCTCGCGGGTGAGGTCGTCACGCGAGTCGGACCCGACGAGCAGGTAGGTGTTCCCCTTCGTCTCGGCGGGCCGGTCGCCCGTGGGGGCGTCGTCGACGCGCGTCACGGTGTTCCATGCGTGGAACGGCGTGATGACGAGGAACGCGAGCCACAGCAGGATGACGACCGGGATGAGGCGCCACCAGCGACGCCGGCGGCGGGGCTCGTCACCGTCCTCGAGGGGGACGGGACGGCCACCACGCGGCGGAGCGGGGCGGCGCCCGTCGGGACGCAGTGCCGGGGCGGGGGCTGCGGCCCGGCGGGGGTCGCCGCCGTCGCGGGGGTCGGGGCGCTCCCGGCGGACCGGCCGCTCGCGGGGCTCGGGACGGGCTCGCTGCTCCCCGCGGACCGGTCGGGCGGGGCGTGCGGACCCGCCACGGCGCCGACCGCGGGTGTCGACGGTGAAGACGCCGTCGTCCTCGTCGTCGAGGTCGGGGCGCGGGACATCCGGCCGTCCCCGCTGGGGAATCGGCCGGGCGTCGTCTCGGCGAGGCGGGCGTTCGGGCATCGCCCCATAGTGTGCGCGCGGCACATCACGACGCAAAACGGCACGCCGACCCCAGCGTGCGAATCGGGGCCGCCGGCTGGGGGAGAATCGGGTCGATGAGCGAGCCTGCCGACCCCGACGACAGCACCGCCGCGCTCCCACCCGTGAGCGTGGTGATCCCGGTCCTCAACGAGGAGCGGCACCTCCGCGACGCCGTGGGTCAGGTCCTCAGGCAGTCGTATGCCGGGGACCTCGAGGTCGTCCTCGCGCTCGGCCCCTCGACGGACCGGACCGACGAGGTCGCCGCCGAGCTCGCCTCGGCCGACCCCCGGGTCCGCACGGTGCCCAACCCGAGCGGCCGGACCCCGGCGGCGCTCAACGCGGGGATCGGCGCCTCCCGGCACGACGTCGTCGTCCGGGTCGACGGTCACGCCGAGATCCCCGAGGACTACGTCGCGACCGCGGTGCGCACGCTCGACGAGACCGGCGCCGACAACGTGGGCGGGCTGATGAAGGCCGTGGGGCGCAGCGCCTTCGAGCGCGCCGTCGCCTGTGCCATGCGGAGCCGGATCGGGGTCGGTGGCGGCACCTTCCACGTCGGCGGGGGAGCGGGGCCGGTCGACACCGTCTATCTCGGCGCCTTCCGCCGCAGCGCCCTCGAGCGCGTCGGGGGCTACGACGAGCGCTACACCCGGACCCAGGACTGGCACCTCAACCTGCGTCTGCGCCAGACCGGGGGGACCGTGTGGTTCACCCCCGACATGGAGGTCACCTACCGTCCCCGCTCGAGCGTCCGGGCCCTGGCGCGGCAGTACTTCCAGTACGGCCAGTGGCGCCGGGTGGTCGCCCGCGAGCACCCCGAGACGATGAACGCCCGCTACCTCGCGCCGCCGGTCATGGTGGCGGGGACGACCGCGGCGACCCTGCTGGGACTGGTCTGGGCGCCCGCGCTCCTCGTGCCCACGGCATACGTCGTGGGTGTGGTCGTCGGCGGCGCCGCCATCAGCGCGGGTGAGCCGGCACGCACGCGGGCTCTCGCGCCCGTCGTCCTCGCCACGATGCACTGGGCGTGGGGTGTGGGCTTCCTCACGAGCCCGCGCTCGCTCGGACGGGAGACCCCGTGACGACGCCGACCGCGCCGGTCGACCTCACCGGCCGCACCGTGCTCATGCTCGTGTGGACCGGTGTCGCCACCGACACGCGGGTGCTGCGCGAGGCGACGACGCTCGTCTCCGCCGGCGCCCGCGTCCACATCATCGGCCGCGCCGTCCCGGCGGACTTCGTGCCGCCGGCGGGCATCACCGTC
This sequence comes from Knoellia locipacati, assembly GCF_007992835.1. Lineage (GTDB taxonomy): Bacteria > Actinomycetota > Actinomycetes > Actinomycetales > Dermatophilaceae > Knoellia > Knoellia locipacati. The sequence continues at coordinate 66,733 of NZ_BKBA01000003.1, read as the reverse complement.
GAGAGCGCCGGCCGGGCGCCGTCGGCGGCCTCACGCACCCGCGAGCTCACGGCGCCCGAGCGGCTGGCCCGCTGGGCGCTCCTGCCTGTGCACGTCCGGCGGCGCTGGACGGCGTGGCAGCGCGAGGCGACCGACCGTGCCTTCGAGTGGTCGGGCTCGACCGGCCTCGTCCCCGACGTCGTCCACGTCCACGACTACACCGCCCTCGCCGCGGGCCACGCGCTCGCCGACAGCTGGGGCGTGCCCTTCGTCTACGACACGCACGAGTACTGGGTTGGGCGCCCCGTCGAGGGACGCCGTGCGCCGCTGCTCCGTCGTCGCGAGCGGCTCGAGGAGGGGCGACTCGCCCGGGACGCGGCCGCCGTGGTCACGGTCGGCGCCGGGGTCGCCGACGCCCTGCGGTCCGACCACCCCGACTGGCCGCGGGTCACGGTCGTGCGCAACACCTTCCCGCTGCGTGACGACGCGGCACCCGAGGCGGAGGCGGCCGGCCCGCCGACCCGGCTCGTCTACGGAGGCCGGCTCGCGGCATACCGGGAGCTCGAGGTCATCGCGGACGCGAGCGAGCGCTCGGCGCTGCCGATCACCGTGCTCGGCCCGGGTGACGACGAGTGGCTGCGGACCTTCGACGCCAAGGCGCTCGAGGTCCTGCCCGCCGAGCCCCTCCCGCAGCTCGACGAGCGGCTGCGCCGCGCCGGAGCCGCGCTCGTCACCCACAGCGACCGCTGGCTCAACCACCGGCTCGCCATGCCCAACAAGCTCTTCCACGCGGTGAGCCTGGGGTTGCCGGTCGTCGCCACCGACGTGGGCGACCTCGGCGCGCTCGTGCGCGAGCACGGGCTCGGGACGCTCTACGCACCCGGCGACGCCGACGGGCTCGTGCGGGCCATCGACGAGCTCGTCGCAGATCACGGGCGTTTTCGTGCCGCGGTCGCCGCGGCGAGGACGGCGCTGTCGTGGAGTGCGGACGGCGACGCGCTGCTGGGCGTGTACGGCGGCGTGCTGTGACGACGCCGACCTCCACTAGACTCGGCCAGTCGAGCGCACCCGCGCCATCGGCCGGAGAGCGAGGATGATGAGCACCGACAAGCAGGTCGTGAAGACCGAACCGGAGAACGAGTTCACCACGACCCACCACGTCTACGAGCCCCACCGGGCCGGGATCCCGCCCCTGGCCAACTACACCCGAGAGCTCTGGAAGCGGCGCGAGTTCGCCTCCGAGATGTCGAAGGCGACGCTGCGCGGCGCCAACACGCTGACGATGTTCGGTCAGCTGTGGCTCGTCCTCAACCCGCTGCTCCTCGCCGGCGTCTACTTCCTGCTCGTGCAGGTCCTCTCCGGTGGCAACCGTGGCGGCATGGACTACTTCGCCCAGCTCTGCGGTGGGCTCTTCACCTTCTACTTCGTGGCCGGGTCGATGTCCACGGGTGCCGCATCCGTCGTCGGTGGCGGCAAGCTCCTGCTCAACACGGCCTTCCCGCGCCTGCTCATGCCGTTCTCGGCGGTGCGGACCGCGTTCTTCCGGTTCCTGCCGACGCTGCCCGTCTACTTCCTCTTCCACATCCTCGCGGGCCTGGGCTTCCACCTGTCGATGGTCGTGTCGATCTACTTCCTCGGCCTGCTCATCGTCTTCGCGCTCGGTGTCGCGGCGTTCTTCGCGACGATGCAGGTCTACTTCCGCGACACGACGAGCTTCATGCCGTACTTCAACCGGATCTGGCTCTACATGTCGCCGGTCATCTGGTCGATCGAGCAGGTCCCCGCCCGGTTCACCAAGGTGCTCAACATCCTCGAGGTCGCCAACCCGCTGCACTCGATGCTCGGCGGGTTCACGGAGTGCCTCGTCAACGGTGACATCCCGAGCCTTCGGACCTTCGTCACCGCGACCGTGTGGGCCTTCGGCGTCTTCGCGATCGGGTCCCTCTTCTTCATGTCAAGGGAGCGTGAGTTCGCTGTCCGCCTCTGAGTCCGTCCCGACCCCGGTCCCGACCCCTGTCCCCTCGGGGAAGCCGCTCACCGTCAAGGTCGAGAACCTCTCCGTCACCTACCGCACCACCTTCGAGCGGGTGCCGACGTTCAAGAACGCCATCACCCGCCTCGGCCGTGGCCAGCGGGCGGTGCGCGAGATCGAGGCCCTCAAGGACGTCTCCTTCGATGTCCCCGACGGCACCGCGCTCGGCATCATCGGCAACAACGGCGCCGGCAAGTCCACGCTCATGCGCGCGCTCGCCGGCATCCTTCCGCCCAACAAGGGGCGGATCGAGGTCCACGGCCGCATCAGCCCGCTGCTGTCGCTCGGCGTCGGCTTCAACGCCAACCTCTCGGGGCGCGAGAACATCATCCTCGGTGGCCTCGCCAGCGGGCTCTCCCGCGCCCAGGTCGAGGCCCGGGCCGAGGACGTCACGACGTTCGCCGGCCTCGAGGAGTTCATCGACGCACCGATGCGCACCTACAGCTCGGGCATGTACTCGCGGCTCGCGTTCTCGGTCGCCGTGCACATGGACCCCGACATCCTCATGATCGACGAGGCGCTGTCGGCCGGTGACGCAACGTTCAAGACCAAGGCCGCCGGCAAGATGGCCGAGCTGCGCGAGAACGCCCGCGCGTTCTTCCTCGTGAGCCACTCGCTCGCGTCGATCCAGCAGCTCTGCAACGACGCGATCTGGCTCCACAAGGGCGAGCTCATGATGCGCGGCACCCCGCAAGAGGTGTGTGCGGCATACACGAAGTTCGTCCAGGTCGGTGACTCCGCTGTCATCCTCGAGGACCTCTGACCGCGTGCCGGTCGACGTCAGCTTCGTCACGAGCGGACACGACGTCGCCGACGCGCGCCTGCACCGCCTCGCGGCCGCCGCGCGCCGGGTCGGGCTGAGCGTCGAGGTCCTCGGGCTCGGCGATGCCGCCGACGCCCCGCGCGTCGACCACGTCACCGCGACCGCGCGTGGCTCGTTCGCGCGCCGCGCGGCCCTGGCCCTCCGGTATGCCGTCCGCGCCCGTGGGCGTGTCCTCGTCGCCCTCGACCCGGACTCGCTCCTGGCGTGCCTCGCCGTGACCCGGGGTCGCAGCCGCAAGGTCGTCGCCGACATCCACGAGGACTACGAGGCGCTGCTGGCCGACCGGCCCTGGGCCCGCGGCCCCAAGGGGGTCGTCGCGACCCGGCTCGCCCGCGCGGCGACGGCGGCGGCCCGGCGCGCCGACCTCGTCATCGTCGCCGACGCCCACATCCCGCCGCACGACGTGCCCGGACGCCTCGTCGTGCGCAACGTCCCAGACCTCACGATGCTGCCCGAGCCGTGCGGGCTCGACGCCGAGCCGCGCGCCATCTACATCGGTGACGTGCGCGGGTCCCGCGGGCTCGCCGCGATGCTCGACGCCCTCGAGGCGGCGCCCGGCTGGAGGCTCGACGTCGTCGGTCCCGTCGCCGAGCCCGACGCGGGCTCCGTCACCGACGACGAGCTGCGACGCCGCGGCCTCGACGGCCGGGTGACCTTCCACGGGCGCCAGCCGCCCGAGCGGGCCTGGCGCCTCGCCGCCGGCGCGTGGTGCGGCCTCGCGCTGCTCGAGGACACGCCGGCGTTCCACGACGCCGTGCCGAGCAAGCTCTACGAGTACCTCGGGAGCGGGCTCGCGGTCGTCGTGTCGGACCTGCCGCGGCAGCGACAGCTCGTCGACCACGCCGGCGCGGGAGCCGTGGTGCCGGCGGGTGACCGGTCAGGCGCAGAGTGCGGCCGGGTGCTGCGCGAGTGGTCGGCGGACCCGGCCCTCGTCGAGGCACACCGGGACCGCGCCCGCCAGTGGCGCGAGGTCGCCCTCGAGACCGGCGGCTACGACGACGCGATGAGGGCGCTCGGCGCGCTGGCCGGACGGCCCGCGATCAGCTGAGGCCGCCGTCGCGGTCGAGCGCGACGATGCGGGCCGCCGCCGGGATGCCGACGACGACCTCGGGTCCGGCGATGCGACGGGCGAGCAGCCACGCCGCGCGGTGCGAGTTCTGGTCGAGGGCGACGACGAGGTCGGCGCCGGCGACCGCGCGGCGCACTGCGGGGCTCTGGGCGCAGCCGAGGGCGAAGTGGGTCGCGAGACCGCCGGGGGTCACGGCTCCGCGCAGGCGACGGACCTTGGTGCTGCCACCGATCCGCTGGGCCACCGGGTGGCGCTGGACGGTGAGCCGCAGCCGGTTGGCCCGCCACTTGAGGGCGTGCCCGACGCGACGGGCGCCCGTGCGCCGGGTCGCGCCGTCGCCCTGGTCGGCGAGCACGTCGTCGGTGTCACCCGGGTCGGCGGCGTCGGTCTCGGCATCGTCGATGTCGTCGACGACGTCGAGGGTGGTGACCTCCTCGAGCGGCTCGACGTCGGCGTCGGCGACGAGGGCGGTGAGGTCGGCGAGGTCGTGCGGCTCACCCGCGTCCGGCTCGTCGAGCACGACCGGGTCGACGCGGGCGTAGCGCACGCGGCCGCTGGGGGAGAGCATCGGGCCGACGACGAGGTGGGACGCGACGCGCAGGCGCCCGATCGGCGGGTTCCACGAGACGACGGTCATGTGCTCGGCGTCCTGGGGCTCGAGCCCGAGCTCCTCGCGCGCGGTGTCGACCATGTGGGGGCGCAGGCGGCGGGTGCTGAGCAGGACGACCTTCATGCCGTCACCTCCGAGTCGACCAGCGGGGGTTGCCAACCGAGCCGTCCGGCGATGGCGTCGAGGCGGGGGTCGAGCTGGAGCTCGCGCGAGTAGCGACGGGAGAACTCGGCGCAGGCCGCACGGACCTCGGGCGAGGCGGAGCGGGCGGCCTCGGCGGCCTCCTCGAGGGCGCGGGCGACGGTCTCGGGCTCGAGGTCGGTGACGGGGAACCACAGCGGGTAGCCCTGGAGGACGTCCTTGGCGGCGTTCTCGGGGCTGTGCACCGACACGATGGGCAGGGCGGCGGCGGTGTACTCGAAGACCTTGCCGCTCGTGACGTAGAGCCCGGCGCCGAGGATGAGCAGCGTCGCGTCGAACGTGGAGTAGACGTCCTTGACCTGGCCCTTGGGCAGCGGGCCGCGGTAGACGACACCGTCGTCGGCGTGGTCCTCGATGAGGTCGACGAGGTCCTGGCTCGGGCTGCCGTAGTAGCCGAGGTAGCCCCAGATCTCGGCCGTGGCGCCGGCGAGGGCCTCGGAGCGCGAGCGGGCGAGGCTCCAGCCCGCGGCGAACTCGGCGAGCGGGACCTTGCCGCTCACGGTGCCGATGTAGCCGAACCGCAGCGGAGCCCCGGGGTCGGGGGAGTGCGGCTGCGACGAGGGCGCGAGGTCGGGGTCGTAGCCGTTGGCGACGACGTGCATCCGGTCCGCGGCCTCGGGGTAGCGCTTCTGGTGCCAGACCCTGATGGGCTCGTTGACGAACCAGATCTCGGAGGCGTTGCCGATGAAGCGCTTCTCGAGCTTCGAGACCCGCGAGCCCTCCTCGTGGAGCAGACCGCCGTCGAAGACGTCGAGCATCCAGGCGTCGCGGTAGTCCATGACGTAGGGGACGCGTGCCGTGCGGTGCAGGTGGTCGGCGACCGCGAAGTCGACGTTGGGGTTGGCCGAGGCGACGACCATGTCGACCGGGTCGGCGGCGTGGATGCGGTCCGCGGCCTCGAGCAGCGGCTTCTTCCAGGGGCCGTAGGACTTCTCGGGAAAGTCCAGGACGTCGAGCCTGAGCCGGGCCCGGCGCCACACCCGCGGCATGAACGCCCGCAGGGGGCTCCACTGGCGGACGTCCATCTCGAGGTGCGGCCACGAGAACGGCACGCGCACGACCTCGACGCGGGGGTCGACGAGGGCCTCGAGCGAGGTGTCGGCCCCGGTGAACTTGATGAAGGTCTCACGGGTCGCGGTGAGCACGGTGACGCGGAAACCCTTGGCCGCCAGGCCGTTGACCGTGGCCAGGGCGCGGTAGACCCCACCTCCGCGGCACGGGGGGAACCCCCAGGCGACGTAGAGGACGTGCGGGGCTGTGCCGGGGGCCATGCGGGCGGGCTCCTTGGAGGTCTGGGACGGTCCCGGGGAGGGGGACGACGTGGCGCCTAGACTAGGGCACCATGTCAGCCGAGCACGGTCCGGGAGAGCCTCACGAGCACGACGATGCGGCCGTGCGCCTGCTCGTCGCCTCGGCCAACTTCGCCGGTCAGGGCAGGGCCTGGGCTCACTCCGCGGCGACCCTCCCCGGAGTGAGCGCGACGAGCCTCGCGGTGGAGGACCCGACCGGGCTCACGCTGCCCGCGCACCGCTCGGTGAGCAAGGAGGACTTCGCCGACCCCGCGTGGGCCGCCGACAACGAGGCCTGGGTGCGGACGTTCACCCACGTGCTCATCGAGGCCGGCCGCCCGGTGACCGGCCAGGTCCACGGACTCGACGCCGCGGGTGACGACGCCGTGCTGCGCGAGGCCGGGATCACGGTGGCGATGGTGGCCCACGGGTCCGACGTCCGGCGACCCGACCGGCACGAGCAGGTCGAGCCCGACTCGCCGTTCCCCAGGGTCTCGGCCAAGGTGCGCGCGACGCGCCAGAAGTACGCCGACCGGATCGCGCCCCTCATGGACGGCTGCGAGTGGTCGTTCGTCTCCACCCCCGACCTCGTCGACGACGTCCCCCGGGCGCGCTGGCTGCCCGTCGTCGTCGACGTCGAGCGGTGGTCGAGCGAGCCGATCGCGGTCCGCGAGCCCGGAGACCCGCCCGTGGTGAGCCACATCCCGTCGAACGCCATGTGGAAGGGGACCGAGCTCGTCGAGCCCACCCTCGAGCGCCTCGGCGCGGAGGGCTCCATCCGCTACCAGCCCGTGCGGGGCGTGCCCCAGCCCGAGATGCCCGCCGCCATCGCGGCCGCGGAGATCGTCCTCGACCAGTTCTCGCTCGGCAGCTACGGCGTCGCCGCCGTCGAGGCGATGGCGGCCGGCCGCGTCGTCGTCGGTCACGTGCGCCCCGAGGTGCGCGCCCGCGTCCTCGCCGAGACCGGGCTGGAGCTGCCCATCGTGCAGGCGCGGGCGGGTGAGGTCGCGGACGTGCTCGCCGACCTCGCGAGCGACCCGGCCCGTTGCCGGCAGCTGGGCGAGGACGGGGTGGTCTTCGCCCGGGCCGTGCACGACGGTCGGGCCTCCGCCGCCGTCCTCGAGGACTATCTCCTGGGGGCGCCCGCCGCCCGTCGCGTCGCGGGGGCCTGACGCCGTAGCCTGTTCCGGGACCACCCCCTACGAAGGAGCACGAGTGGCAGTCAGGATCCAGGACAGCGCGGACGTCTCACCCGAGGCGCAGCTCGGCGAAGGCACGTCCGTGTGGCACCTCGCCCAGGTCCGTGAGAAGGCCGTCCTCGGCGAGAACTGCATCGTCGGCCGTGGCGCCTACGTCGGCACCGGCGTGACGATGGGCGACAACTGCAAGCTGCAGAACTACGCCCTCGTCTACGAGCCCGCGGTCCTCGAGGACGGCGTCTTCGTCGGACCCGCCGTCGTGTTCACCAACGACTACTTCCCCCGGGCCATCGACCCCGACGGCACCCTCAAGCGCGGTGACGACTGGGAGGCCGTGGGCGTGACCTGCAAGCAGGGCTCGTCGATCGGCGCGCGCTCCGTGTGCGTCGCCCCCGTGACCATCGGCCGGTGGGCGCTCGTCGCCGCCGGGTCCGTCGTCACCAAGGACGTGCCCGACTTCGCCCTCGTCGCCGGGGTGCCCGCGAGGCGGATAAGGTGGGTCGGCCGTGCTGGCGTCCCACTCGAGGCCGGCGACGAGCCCAACACGTGGGTCTGCCCCAAGACCGGCGAGACCTACATCGAAGACCACGAGAGCCTGACGGAGGCCCCGAAGTGAACGAGTTCATCCCCCCGGCGAAGCCGCTCATCGGTGACGAGGAGCGCGCGGCTGTCGACCGCGTCCTGCGCAGCGGAATGCTGGCACAGGGTCCCGAGGTCAAGGCGTTCGAGGAGGAGTTCTCCGAGCACTTCAAGCTGGGACGCGCCTGCGTGGCCGTGAACTCCGGCACCAGCGGCCAGCACCTCGGCCTGCTCTCCAGCGGCGTCAAGGCCGGCGACGAGGTCATCGTCCCCTCCTTCACCTTCGCCGCGACCTGCAACTCGGTGGCCCTCACCGGTGCCAAGCCCGTCTTCGCCGACATCGACGCCGACGACTTCTGCATCAGCCCGGCCGCCATCGAGGCCACGATCACCGACAAGACCGTCGGCATCATGCCGGTCCACCTCTACGGCCACCCCGCCAAGATGGACCAGATCATGGCGATCGCCGACAAGCACGGCCTCCAGGTCTACGAGGACGCGGCCCAGGCCCACGGCGCCTCGCTGGGCGGCACCCCCGTCGGCGCGTTCGGCACCTTCGCGATGTTCTCGCTCTACCCGACCAAGAACATGACCTCCGGCGAGGGTGGCATGGTCTCCATCGCCGACCCCGAGGTCGAGCGCCTCATGCGCCTCTACCGCAACCAGGGCATGGAGAAGCAGTACCACAACGAGGTCGTCGGCTTTAACACCCGCATGACCGACATCCACGCCGCCATCGGCCGCGAGCAGCTCAAGAAGGTCGACGCCTGGACCAAGGCGCGCCAGGACAACGCCGCCTTCCTCAGCGCGAACCTCGAGGGCGTCACGCCCCCGCCACTCGCCGACGGCGCCGTGCACGTCTACCACCAGTACACCGTGCGCGTGGCCGAGGACCGTGACGGCTTCGCCGCCGCGCTCAAGGAGCAGTTCAACGTCGGTTCGGGCATGTTCTACCCGGTGCCCAACCACCAGCTCAAGCCCTTCGCCGGTGGCACCGACGACGCCGACCTGCCCGAGACGATGAAGGCCGCCCGCGAGTGCCTCTCGCTCCCGGTGCACCCGTCGCTCAGCCAGTCCGACCTCGAGCGCATCGTCGAGGGCGTCAACACCCTCGCCAAGGCAGGTGCCTGATGGCCAACCTGCGCGCCGGCCTCATCGGCCTCGGCATGATGGGCCGCCACCACGGCCGCGTGCTCGCGAGCCTGCCGGGCGTCGACCTCGTCGCGGTGGCCGACCCGGGCGGCGACGTCCACGGCATCGCCGGTGGTCGTCCCGTCCTCGAGAGCGTCGAGCAGCTCATCGAGCAGGGCATCGACTACTGCATGGTCGCCGTCCCGACGATCTACCACGAGCAGGTCGGTCTGGCCCTCGCCGAGGCGGGCGTCCACGCGATCATCGAGAAGCCCCTCGCCCAGGACACCCCGGCCGCCACCAAGGTCGCCGAGGCGTTCGAGGCCAAGGGTCTCGTCGGCGCCGTGGGCCACATCGAGCGCTACAACCCGGCCCTGCAGGAGGCGCGCCGCCGCCTCGAGGCCGGCGACCTCGGTGACGTCTACCAGGTGAGCACCCGACGCCAGGGCCCGTTCCCGGCACGCATCGCCGACGTCGGCGTCGTCAAGGACCTCGGCACGCACGACATCGACCTCACGGCCTGGGTCACGCAGCAGACCTTCACCGCGGTCGCCGCGCGCACGGCATACAAGAGCGGTCGTGAGTTCGAGGACCTCGTCGCCGTGACCGGTCAGCTGTCCAACGGCGTCGTGACCAACCACCTCGTCAACTGGCTGTCGCCGCTCAAGGAGCGCGTCACGATCATCACGGGGACCAAGGGCGCCTACGTCGCCGACACCCTCACCGCCGACCTCACCTTCTACGCCAACGGCGAGGTGCAGACGACCTGGGACGACATCGCGAACTTCCGCGGCGTCTCCGAGGGCGACGTCGTCCGCTACGCGATCTCCAAGCCGGAGCCGCTGCGCGTCGAGCACGAGCAGTTCCGCGACGCGGTGCTCGGCAAGGACGCCGACATCGTCACGATGACCCAGGGCCTGCAGACGGTGCGCGTCGCCGAGGCCTGCATCGAGTCGGCGAGGACCGGTCAGACCGTCACGCTCTGACAGCACGCACGACGAAGGCCCGCCCCACTGTGGGGCGGGCCTTCGTCGTGGTCGGGCAGGACCGGCGTATGCCGTCCGCCCCCGTCTCAGGAGCGGGGCCGGACCCGCTCGGCGAGCGCGGCGACGGTGGCCTCGGCGGCGTGGCCGTCCCCGTAGGGCGTGGCGTCGGTGGGCTCGGGCGCGGGGCGGGCGACGAGCTCGGCGAGCCGGTCGAGGTCGAGCGCGAGGACGTTCCAGCCGAGGTCGACGGTCTCGGTCCACTCGGTCTCGGTGCGCACCGTCGTGCACGGCGTGCGCAGGAGGAACGCCTCCTTCTGCAGCCCTCCGGAGTCGGTGACGACGGCGCGTGCGGCCTTCACGGCGGCGACCATCGTGGGGTACTCCATCGGCTCGATGGTGTGGAGTGAGCCGACGGTGAGGTCGAGGCCCTGCTCCTTGGCCTTGGCGACGAGGCGCGGGTGGGCCGTGAGGACGACGGGGTGGGGCAGGGCGGCCAGGCCCTCGACGATCGCGCGCAGCCGGGCCGGGTCGTCGGTGTTCTCGGCGCGGTGGAGGGTCGCGAGGAAGAAGTCGTCGCCGACATCGCCGGCGAAGGGGAGGGCGTCGGCCGTGGCCTCGGCGGCGACCTTGAGGCAGACGTCGGTCATGACGTCGCCCGTGAGGGTCGAGCGCTCGGCGAGCCCCTCGGCGGCGAGGTGTCCCATGGCCACCTCGGTCGGCGCGAGGCACAGGTCGGCGGCGTGGTCGGTGAGCACGCGGTTGTGCTCCTCGGGCATCCGTCGGTTGAACGAGCGGAGCCCGGCCTCGAGGTGGGCGAGCGGGTAGTGCAGCTTCACCGCCGAGAGGGCGCCGGCGATGGTGCTGTTGGTGTCGCCGTAGACGAGGACCCAGTCGGGGTCGTGCTCGTCGAGCACCGCGTCGAGCTGGGTGAGCATCGAGCCGGTCTGGACACCGTGGGAGCCCGAGCCGACACCGAGGTGAACGTCGGGGGTGGGGATGCCGAGGTCGGTGAAGAAGACGTCGGACATCTTGGCGTCGTAGTGCTGGCCGGTGTGGACGATGACGTGCTCGTGCCCGGCGGCCGCGAGGGCGTGCGCGATGGGTGCGAGCTTCACGAACTGGGGGCGGGCACCGACGATGGACAGGACTCGCATGGGCGGGTGGGAGCTCCCTCGATTGTTGTCGCACGGGGCCACGACGTGGCGTCCCTAGGCTAGCGTGTCCGCCACCACACCCCTGCGGAGGTTTCGTTGTCAGAGCAGTCGACGGCCGGGGCCCTGGCGTCACCGCAGGGCCTGTCCGCCGCCCAGTCGCGCGCCTACTGGGACAAGCGACACGCCAGTGCGAGCGCCCTGGCCTCCGGGGGCAACATCGGCTTCGACGAGCCGACCAACGCGATGCTGTATGCCGTGCGCGCCGCCCGTCTCGTGACGGCCCTCGGGCCGGGGACCGACCCGGGCGCGGCGCGCCGGGTGCTCGACGCGGGGTGCGGCAAGGGCTACTACACGCGGGTGCTCTCGGCCTACGGCCACCGCGTCGACGGCATCGACACCAGCCCCCACGCGATCGCCGAGTGCCGCAGCCTCGCCGGACCGCGGCAGAGCTACCACGTGTCGGCGCTCACCGACTGGTCGCCTGCCTACCTCTACGACGCGATCGTGAGCATCGACGTGCTCTACCACCTCATGGACGACGTGGAGTGGGAGGCGAGCGTGCGCCACCTCGCGAGCCTCGTCCGGCTCGGCGGCCGGATCGGGCTCGTCGACCACGACCGCGACGAGGACAAGGTCTGGAGGGACTACCAGAAGACCCGGGCGAACGGCCGCTACCGTGAGGTCCTGGAGTCCTGCGGCTTCGTCGTCCTCGACTTCATCCGCAACGACTTCCACGATGATCCGTCCGGAATGCACTTGGCTGTGAGGGTGTCCTGAATGTCTCTGACCGACTACGTCCAGACCACGCGGACGGGCCTGGGCGACACGGCCGGCGTCAGCCTGCTCGACGACTCCGAGGCGCTGCGCGGTGCCGTGCCCGAGGAGGCCGGGACCGAGGCCGACGGCCGCTCGGTCGTCGTCGCCCACGCCCAGCTCGGTGACGAGGTCGCCGCGCTCGGCCGTCTGGCCGACGCCATCGGCGACGGCGGCATTGGCGTGCTCGCGCTCGTCGCGGAGCCCTCGGCCCTGCCCGTCGGACCTCTCCTCGCGGCCGCCACGGAGCACGGTCTGCGCGTCGTGCGAGCCCAGGGGGTCGCCCACCGGCGTGCCCGCACCGTGCTCAGCGTGACGCGCGACGCGGAGGTGCCGGTCACGGCATACCTCTCGCAGACGCCCGTCGCCACGGACGAGCGCGCCGCGCTGCGGCTCGCCAACGAGTGGGTCGTCGAGGGCGTCGCCCTGCGCGCGTCCGTCTACCAGCTCACCGAGCGTCTGCGGGGCTCCGACGAGGAGGCCCGCCTGCTGCGGGTGCGGCTCGACGACCTCCAGACCAGCGCGAAGTCGCAGCGGCAGGCCCTCGAGCAGGAGCTCGCGGCGGCCCGCAAGAGCGCCCGCGAGGCCACGGCGAGGGCGGCCCAGGGTCCGGCGGTCAAGGTCAAGCGTGCCGTGGCGGTGCTCCGCGAGGATCCAGTGGCCGGGTCGCGGCGCCTGGCACGCGCGGCGGCGCGGCGCGTGCGCGGCTGACCCCTGCCTCTCGGTTCGGGAACATTTCTCCCGAAGGCGTGCGCTTCGTGCCACTCGTTGCTACGGTGCCGCGACGAGGGGGACGCTGGCTCCTGCCTCGTGGAACCAGGGGAGAAGCATGCAGTTCGTGGCGCGCACCATGTCGACGGCACTCGTGGGAGGTCTCGTCGCAGCGGCAGCGCTCGTCGCGACGGCACCCGCCGGGGCCGCAGAACCACGTCCGGGGTCGCTGACCCGGCTCGACCGGCCGGGACCCGTGGGCTCCGGCGCGACCGCGACGGGAACCGACCGGCGCGCGTCCGGACGAATCGGGGCCGACGGGGTCGTGCCCCGACGCGAGGCTGCGGCGGCGGCCGCGCTGCCGACCGTCGAGACCGTGTGTCCCACGGGGCAGCAGGTCCGCGCGGCCTACGCCACCGCCGGGTTCGAGGACGGCAGGGTGCCCAACCCCGACTACTCGGTCGGCTGGACGGTCGGCCCTCCGCAGGTGGGGCCGGCGCCGGAGGGCGACCTAGTGGCCGAGTCCGCGTCTTCGGGTGAGGAGCCGTTCGAAAGCGTCATCAACCCGATCTACACGTCCGTGGACCCCAAGGCGAGCCTCTATGTGTCGTTGACCTACCGCGGAACCTTCGACGCCGGCGAGGCCGGCCTCTACGTCAACGACCAGAGCGGCGCGCTCGCGCCGTCGGCCGAGTGGCGCACCGTGCGGGTCGACGCCTCGGCTGCAGCCGACTTCGCGACCGCCGAAGTCTTCGTCGACCTCCTCACCGGTGGCGGCCCGCTGAGCACCATCGAGATCGACGACGTCCGCGTCTGGTCCTGCGCAGCTCCCACGGTGCCACCGCCGCCGCCGGCCACGGGCATCCGCGGTGACTGGACGGGCGACGCGGTCGTGGACCTCTTCGGGGTCACCGAGGCCGGCGACCTCTGGCTGTACCCCGGCCGCGGCACCGGCGCCGTGAGCAGCGGTGTCCGCATCGGTGGCGGCTGGTCGACCTACACGTGGGTCGGCAGCCCGGGCGACGTCACCGGCGACCGCCGCTCCGACCTCGTGGGTCGCGGCGCCGACGGTCGCATGTACCTCCACGCCGGGGTCGGCGGTGGCGCGTTCAGGGCCCGCACCCAGGTCGGCTCGGGCTGGGGCGCGATGACCGCCTTCGCGACGCCGACTGACATGGACCTCGACGGCGTGCCCGAGCTGCTCGCCCGGCGCTCGGACTCGACCCTCCACCTCTACTCGTTCTCGTCCACCGGTGCCCTGCGCTACCGCAAGCAGCTCGGCAGCGGCTGGAACGGCATGTCGTGGATCATCGGCATGGGCGACCTCAACGCCGACCGCCGGGGCGACACCGTGGGCGTCAACCGCGGTAACGGCTGCCTCTACGCCTACGTCACGACCCCGTCGCTCGCCCTCGGCTCGGCGTCCAAGGTCGGCTGCGGCTGGTCGGGGATGACCTTCCTCGCCTCTCCCGGTGACCTCGACGGCGACCGGCTCGGCGACCTCGTCGCCCGCGCCGCCGACGGCGGGCTCTGGTTCTATCCCGGCAAGGCCGGCGGAGGAGTCCGCAGCGGTACCAAGGTCGGGTCCGGCTGGAACGCCATGGCGGTGATCCTGTGAACGCGCTCGCGGTCGGCACCGGTCGGGCCGTGCGGCGCGGGGGACTCGTCGCCCTCGCCCTGGCCCTCGTCGTGGTCGTCGTCGGGCAGACCTCGACGGCGTGGGCCTACGTCAAGGTCGCCTACGCGCCGCGCGGTCTCGTCATGACCGAGCGGCCACCGACGAGCCTGGGCGAGGTGCGCGCCACGCTCACCCTCACGCTGGCAGCGGGGGAGGCAAGGCTGCTCCGTGCCGAGAGCAAGGTCTACGACGGCTACCCGGACCGCAACGCCATCGGCCAGAAGATCACCTGCGAGCGGCCCGACGGCACGATCCTCAAGGAGTCGTGGACCGGCACCAACCTGCTCGCACGCAACGGCCTCACGCCCGTCTCGCAGCGCCTCCTCTTCGTGGCGCCGACGGCCGGCACCTACCACTGCCGACTGCGCGTCTACGTCAACTCGCACTACGCCACCCCGGGCCGCGCGACGCTCTACAGCGGCTTCGTCGGTGACGTCCAGGGCACCCTGACGACACAGCGTCTCGGGATCTCGCGCCAGACCTACGGCGTGCAGATGTTCGAGGCCGGCGACACCACCGTGCGCAAGATGGCCCCGATCTTCCGCTACCTGCCGCCGGCGGGCGCCACGAAGATCGACGCGCGCAGCGACGTCTACCTCACCAACTGCTACGGACCCGGCGGCGCCGGCTGCCCGCGCCGGACCTTCCCGGCCAAGGGGTCCTCGACGTTCGCGGTGCAGAGCTTCCTCGTGCCGGCCAACCCTGCCTGCAGGACGGTGGCGACGACCCGGACGGTGAAGACCTTCGACTACCAGACCCACCACATCGGCCAGTCCCTCGACATGACGGCGCCGCTGCCCACCGGGGTCAACTGCGGCGCCTGGACGACCTACACGTCGGTGCAGTGGCTGGCCGGGCTGCCGTTCGTGGTCCACCTGTACCCCTACTCGCAGTCCTCGATCATCGGGTCCTGACGTCGGCGTCCCCGCCCGGCCCGAGCCGGGCGGGAACGTGCGCGTCGTCGGCCGGTGCCGGGAATCCGTATGATCTGGGGGTCGCCTTCTCTCGATCAGGACGGAACCCCAGTGAAGATCTGCGTTGTTGCCCTCGGCAAGATCGGGCTGCCCCTCGCGGTGCAGTTCGCGAGCAAGGGACACGACGTCGTGGGCGTCGATGTCAACCAAGCGACCGTGGACTCGGTCAACGAGGCGCGCGAGCCCTTCCCCGGTGAGGCACACCTCCAGGAGAAGCTGACCGAGCTCGTGCCCGCCGGCCGCCTGCGCGCGACCACCGACTACGCCGACGCCGTCCCCGGCGCCGACGCGATCGTCCTCGTCGTCCCGCTCTTCGTCGACGGCGACGGCAAGCCCGACTTCGGCTGGATGGACAGCGCCACCCGCGAGCTCTCCAAGCACCTCACGCCCGGCACGCTCGTCTCCTACGAGACCACGCTGCCCGTCGGCACGACCCGCAACCGCTGGAAGCCGATGATCGAGGAGGGCTCCGGCCTCGTCGAGGGCAAGGACTTCCACCTCGTCTTCAGCCCCGAGCGCGTCCTCACCGGCCGCGTCTTCGAGGACCTGCGCAAGTACCCCAAGCTCATCGGCGGTCTCTCGCAGGCCGGCGCCGACAAGGCCCGCGAGTTCTACGAGGCGGTCCTCGACTTCAACGAGCGCCCCGACCTCGAGCGCGGCAACGGCGTCTGGGACCTCGGCGCGGCCGAGGCCTCCGAGCTCGCCAAGCTCGCCGAGACGACCTACCGCGACGTCAACATCGGCCTGGCCAACCAGTTCGCGCAGTTCGCGGCGACGCAGGGCATCGACGTCTTCCAGGTCATCGACGCGAGCAACAGCCAGCCCTACAGCCACATCCACCGTCCCGGCATCGCCGTCGGTGGGCACTGCATCCCGGTCTACCCGCGCCTCTACCTGCACACCGACCCGGCCGCGACCGTCGTCAGCGCCGCGCGGGCCGCGAACGCTGCGATGCCGGCATACACGACCAACCTCCTCGAGGGCGCCCACGGCGACCTCGCCGGTGCCAAGGTCGTCGTCCTCGGCGCCGCCTACCGCGGTGGCGTCAAGGAGACCGCGTTCTCGGGCGTCTTCGACACCGTGACCTCGCTCAAGGGCCTGGGCGCCGACGTCCTCGTGCACGACCCGCTCTACAGCGACGAGGAGCTCGAGTCGCTGGGCTTCACGGCCTACCACCTCGGTGAGCCGGTCGACGCGGCCGTCATCCAGGCCGACCACGCCGAGTACCGCGAGCTCACCCCCGCGGACCTGCCCGGTCTCAAGACGCTCGTCGACGGTCGCCGCCTCACGCAGGCCGCCGACTGGCCCGGGGTCACGCACCGCACCGTGGGCGTGGCAGCCACCGAGCCCGCCGCGGGCTGACCGTGGCGGCCCGGGCGCAGGGTGGCGCCCCCAAGATCGTGATGATGGTGGGCAACGACATCGCCCACGACACCAGGGTCCTCAAGATGGGGCTCACCCTCGCCGACGCGGGCCTCGACGTGACCCTGCTCGGGTACGCCTCGTCCGGGGTGCGCGAGGAGCGCCGGTTCGGCAACGTCCGGATCCTGCGGGTGCCGGTCGCGTGGCGCATGCGCGACGCGGCCGCCGCCCGCAAGAAGGAGCGTCGGGCCCGGCTCGACCTCGCCATGGACCCGGCGCACCGCCGCACCCTCGACCTCGAGGCGAGCCTGCGCCGACGCGAGGCCGAGAGCGGCGCCGGACTCGTGACGCAGGGGCGTCGCGGCTCGATCAAGGCCCGGCGCTTCCTCGCCCGGGCCCGCTCGGGTGCCGACCGTCGCCTCCGCTCGTACGAGACGCGTGCCTGGAAGGCCGTCGACGGGGTCACCCACAGGACCCCGTATGCCGCGCAGTGGCGCCGGATCCTCCCGGAGATCGACGACTACGAGCTGGCCTTCGGCCCGGTGCTCGACCAGCTCGACTGGGACGTGCTGCACGCCCACGACGTCCACCTCGTCGGCGTGGCCTCGCGTGCCGTGGCACGGCGCAAGGCGCAGGGACGCCCGGCCGCCTGGGTCTACGACGCGCACGAGTACGTGCGTGGCCTGTCGATCTATGGCCCGCGCACGGTGCGCCGCCGCGCCGGCTACCTCGACCTCGAGAGCGAGTACGTCCGCGACGCCGACGCGGTGGTCACCGTGACCGAGCCGCTCGCGGACCAGCTCAGGAGCGACCACCGGCTGCCCGTCGTGCCTGCGGTCGTCATGAACAGCCCCATGCTCGGCGCCGCCGACCACGTCGTCGAGCGCACGATCCGCGACGACGTGGGCCTGGCGCCCGACGTGCCGCTCATGGTCTACAGCGGCGGCGTGACCGCGGTGCGTGGCGTCGACACGGCCGTCGAGGCCCTCGTCGACCTGCCCGACGTCCACCTCGCCGTCGTCGCCGTGCCCCACCGCGAGATCGCGGCGGCCAAGTCCCTGCACAAGCTCGCGGTGCGCCTCGGCGTGGCCGACCGGCTCCACCTGCTCGACCCGGTGCGACCCGACGAGGTGGCGGCCTACCTGCGGACCGCCGACGTCGGCCTGCTCCCGATCCACCACTACGGCAGCCACGAGGTGGCCCTGCCCAACAAGGTCTTCGAGTACCTCCACGCGGGCATCCCGATGCTCGTGAGCGACACCCGGGCCACGGCCGAGTTCGTCGAGAAGCACGGTGTCGGTGCCGTCCACGTCGCGAAGGACACGGCGTCGTTCGTCAGCGCCTTCCGTGACATCTGGGGCCGGCGGGACGCCCTGCGGGCGCGCATCGCCGACGACCCCGAGCTGCTCACGCCGTTCGCGTGGGACCGCCAGGAGCGCGTCCTGCGCGACGTCTACCGCGGCATCCTCGGCGACGAGGTTGTGCACGAGCCCGAGCGCTCGACCCCGCTCGAGGGGCTGCGCGAGGAGCCGTTCGTCCGCAACGACCGGGCCTCGGTCCTCGTCATCGGGCCCGCCAACATGGCTGGTCAGGCCTGGGCCTGGGCCAAGGCCGTCGAGCGCGACGTCGACGGCGTCCGCACCGAGGTCATCTCGGTCGACCGCGGCAGCCCCATCCTCTTCGAGGCCGACGAGATCGTCCCGGCCGCGACCTACGCCAACGACCCCCGCTGGGCCCAGAGCCTCGAGGCGCGAGGCCTGGAGCAGTGGACGCACGTGCTCCTCGAGGCCGGACGTCCCATCTTCGGCCTGCGCCACGGTCGTGACTTCACCGGTGACGTCCCCGTGCTGCGCTCGGTCGGCGTCGAGGTCGGCCTCGTGCTGCACGGCAGCGAGATCCGCAACCCGCGCCGTCACGCGCAGTCCTCGCCGTGGTCGCCGTTCGCCGACCCCGACGACGACCTCACCGCGCGGCTGCAGCGCCAGTGGGAGGTCCTCCACCCGCTCGTCACGGCGTTCGACGGCCCCGTCTTCGTCTCCACGCCGGACCTGCTCGAGGACGTCCCGGGGGCCCATCTGCTCCCGGTCGTCGTCGACCCGCAGCGGTGGAGCACCGACACCCCGGCCATGGAGCGCGACGTCCCGGTCGTCCTGCACGCCCCGAGCCGCGCGTCGATCAAGGGAACCGACCACGTCGAGGCCGCCGTGCGCCCCCTCGCCGAGGCCGGTCTCGTCGAGTACCGCCTGCTCGAGGGCGTCGCGCCCGACGGGATGCCCGCGGCGATCGCCGACGCCGACATCGTGCTCGACCAGTTCACCCTCGGCAGCTACGGCGTCATGGCCGTGCAGGCCCTCGCGGCCGGCCGGGTCGTCGTCGGTCACGTCACCGACGAGGTGCGGGCCGGCTTCCCCGGGACCAACCCGATCGTCGAGGCCACGCCCGACACGCTGCGCGAGGTCGTCGAGCGGCTCGTCGCCGAGCGCGACGAGGCACGGGCAGCGGCGGCCGCGGGGCCGGCATACGTCGCGGAGCACCACGACGGTCGGCGCTCCTCCACGATCCTGCGCGAGGTGCTCGGCCTGCGGGGCGAGTGAGCGGACGGGTCGCAGGAGCGGCCCGTCGACACGAAGGAGCCCGGGTCGCAACGCGACCCGGGCTCCTTCGTGCGTGGTGTCAGAGGATGAACTTCATCGAGCCCCAGCTCGAACCGACCTTGACGCCGGAGTAGACGCCGCCGCCGGAGCGGCCCGGGTAGAACCACAGCGAGCCGTCGGCGGCGCGCGCGGTGAGGTCGCCGAAGCCGTCGCCGTTGAGGTCGCCGGCGCTCGTCAGCCAGGTCATCGAGCTCCACCCGCAGCCGACCTTGCCCTTGAGGCTGAGCGTCGAGGTGGCGGTCGCGTTGTAGGCGTAGAGGCAGCCGTCGGTGCTGTTGACGGCGACGACGTCACCACGGCTGTCGCGGTTGAGGTCACCCATGCCGATGATCCACTTCATGGCGTTGAACTTGAAGCCGATGTCCTTGACCTTGGAGATGTCGCCGAAGGTGTCGAACGCGTAGAGGCCGAGGGTGCCCGCGGAGTCACGGGCGATGAGGTCCGGGCTGCCGTCGCCGGTCATGTCGGTGGGGGTGACGATCGCGGTGAACCCGCCCCAGCCGTTGCCGATCTGGCGGGCGGCCTGGAAGCGGCCACCGCCTCGTCCGGAGTACAGGTAGAGGCGCCCGTCACCCGAGACCCCGAGCAGGTCGGTCACGCTGTTGCTGTCGACGTCGCCGGGGGAGCCGGCCCAGGTGAAGGAGGACCAGCCGGGGCCGACGAGCTGGCCGCTGCTCACCCCGCCGTTGCCCTTGCCCGGATAGAGGTAGAGGTTGCCGTTGCCGTGGATCCCCATGAGGTCGACCCGCTGGTCGCCGGTCCAGTCGCCCCGGGTGAACGGGGTGGGGACGCAGGTGTAGACGCGGACCTCGTCGACCCGCAGCGACGAGGCCTGGGTGGAGGTGGCCGTCGTGTCGTTGAAGAAGAAGGCGTCGATGTAGCCGGCGTTGGTGCGGGCCTCGGAGGTGACGTCGAGCGCGACGTGGCTCCAGTCCTCGTTGGGCGCCAGGCTGCCGCCGGAGTTGTTGACCGAGAAGCCCACCGTGTCGTTGCCGGATCCCTTGTAGGAGAACGACATCCCAATGCGCGTCCCGGCGGGGACGGCGACGTGAGTGCTGTTGACGTAGGTGAGGACCGAGGCGCCGGCGCTGATGGTGCTCGACGCGTTGTAGCTGCCGTCCGTCGCGCCGCCGCTCGTCGTCGCGTTGAAGCCGTAGGAGTCGGCCGGGTAGGGGAGCGAGCCCTCGAAGCTCGCCTTGCTGAGCAGCCTGCCCGGCTTGTAGCCGGTGGCGCAGTAGCCCGGGAGCTCGGGCACCGACGACGCCGCCGCCGAGCGGGCACCCGGCGACGCGGGCGCGAGCCGAGAGTCGCCGCGTCGCAGCACGGGCACGTCGTGCCCGCGGACGGCGTTGCCGACCGGGGCGGCAGCAGGGGTCACGGGTTCGGTCGGGGCGCCCACGGCCGGGGCGCCCACGGCGGGGGCTGCGAGCCCGGCGACGAGCGCGCCCGCGCTCACCAGGGTCGCGACGAGGGATCGGCGGACGGACATGCGGGACTCCGATGCAGGTGAAGGGCAGGAAGCCGGCGATCGACGGGCCCCTGGAGGCAAGATAGCAGCGCCGCTGATCCGCCCCGTGAGACTTCCTAGTCCCAACGGTGGTGCTGCAGTAACTGAAGTGACTACAGTGACCGGGCATCCCACCCGATCTGGAGGTCCCCATGCGGCCCGGAATCCGAGCAGCCCTCACCCGAGTCGTGGCGCTGACCCTGCCTGCCGCCGTCCTGTACGGCGTGCCCGCGCAGGCGTCCCCGACGGCCAGCCCCGGGGGCGAGGCGCACCGCGCGGCCGCCTTCCGGGAGCCCGCGCCCCGCGCCGAGCAGGCCGACCTGACAGGAGCCGACCGGCGCGTCGCGCAGGAGCACGACGTGAGCCCGGTCGTGTCCTCCGTGACCGACCCGCTGCCCGTGCGTGGCGTGGCCAGCGCGGTCGGCGTCTCGTGGTCGGGCAAGGCACCCGCCGGTGTCCTCCAGTGGAGGTTCACCTCGACCTCCGGTGAGACCGGTGAGTGGGCGGAGCTGCCGATCGAGGCCCACGGCCCCGACGCGGGATCGAAGGAGGCCGAGGGCGCGCGCCGCGCCTCCGAGCCCCTGCTCACGACCGACCCCGGCTCGGTCGAGCTGAGGCTGCTCGGTGGGCGCCGGGGCGAGGCCGCCACCGTGAAGGCCACCATCGACGAGGTGTCCGCGCCGTCGAAGGCCGCACCCGCCGGCAAGGGCACGACCTCGGCCCGGACCACGGCGGCGGAGCAGACCGCACTCGCCGGGGCGCCGTCGATCAAGACCCGCGCCGACTGGGGCGCCGACGAGTCGCTGCGCAAGAGCGCGCCGTCCTACGGCGCCGTCAAGGGCGAGGTCGTCCACCACACCGTCAACGCCAACAGCTACGCCGCCAACCAGGTGCCCTCGCTCATCCGGGCGATCTACGAGTACCACGTCAAGAACAACGGCTGGAACGACATCGGCTACAACTTCCTCATCGACCGCTTCGGCCAGACCTGGGAGGGCCGCTACGGCGGGACCACCAAGGCGGTCGTCGGCGCGCACGCCCCGGGGGTCAACTCCTGGACGACGTCGGCCTCGACCATCGGCAACTTCACGAGCAGCGGCACGGCCGTCCCCACAGCGGTGACGACGGCATACAAGAACCTCTTCGCCTGGAAGGCACAGCTGCACCAGCTCGACCCCGACTGGACGGTCAACCTCGGCGGTCACACCCAGCGCTCGATCTCGGGCCACAAGGACAACACGTCCACCGAGTGCCCGGGTGCGGCGCTCTACGCCAAGATCCCGTCGATCACGGCGGCGACCGCCGCCGCCGTCCCGAACTCGCCGGCCCTCACGGTGCGCCGCGACGCGGACAACGCCGGTGACAACGACGTCCTCGTGACGACCTCCGACGGCCGCGTGTCGCTCGTCCACGCGGTGGACGGGCAGCTGTCACTACCCGAGGCGAGCGGCATCGTCGCGGAAGGGCTCGACATGGTCCGCGTCGCCGGTGACTGGAACGGCGACGGTGCGGTCGACGTCATCGCCCGCGTCAAGAGCACGGGAGCCCTCCACCTGTATGCCGGTGACGGCACCGGAGGCTTCCGCGGCCCGGTGCAGATCGGCAAGGGCTGGAACACCATGCGGATCATGACCTCGGTGGGCGATGTCACCGGTGACCGGGTGCCCGACCTCATCGCGGCGACGAGCATCGACTCCGAGCTGCGCGTCTACCCCGGCGACGGCAAGGGCAGCTTCCTGCGGCCCAAGGTCATCGGCTACCGGTGGAACGGCATCCGCTCGCTCGTCGGGATCGGTGACTGGAACCGCGACGGGCGCCCCGACGTGCTCGGCATCATGAAGACCGGCGAGCCCATCGTCTACAACAACGCCGGTGGCGGCGTGCTCGGCAACGGCCCGCGGCTCAACTTCGTGGCCCCCGAGGGCGCCACCGTCTCCGCGATCGGCGACGTCACCGGCGACTCCGGCGTCGACCTCGTGGTGCGGGACGCGGTCGGCACGGTCCGGGTCGCGGCGAGCACCGCGAACGTCGCGGTGATCCGTTGGATCGACCAGTCGCCCGAGACGATCAGCACCTGGCGGGACGTCGAGCCGCACGAGGGCTGACCCCAGCCGGACCAGCACGACGGACGAAGGAGCCCCGGTCACCACGACCGGGGCTCCTTCGTCGGTGCGGGGGAGGGTTCTGCGTCAGCCGAGCTCGAAGGTCAGCTCGGGGCCGGTCTTCTCACGCAGCTCGTCCTCGGTGACGCCGGGGGCGAGCTCGCGCACGACGAGGCCGTCGGCCGTGATGTCGATGACCGCGAGGTCGCTGATGATCCGCTGGACGACGCCGAGACCGGTGATCGGCAGGTCGCACTCGTCGACGATCTTGTGGCTGCCGTCCTTGGCGACGTGCTCCATGAGGACGATGACCCGCTTGGCGCCGTGGACGAGGTCCATCGCGCCGCCCATGCCCTTGACCATCTTGCCGGGGATCATCCAGTTGGCGATGTCGCCCTTGGCGCTGACCTGCATGGCGCCGAGGATGGCCGCGTCGACCTTGCCGCCACGGATCATGCCGAAGCTCGTGGCGCTGTCGAAGTAGCTCGCGCCGCGCCGGGTCGTCACGGTCTCCTTGCCGGCGTTGATGAGGTCGGGGTCGACCGCGTCGTCGCTGGGGTAGGCCCCGACGCCGAGGATGCCGTTCTCGGACTGGAGCACGATCTCGACGTCGTCGGGGACGTGGTTGGGGACCAGCGTCGGGAGGCCGATGCCGAGGTTGACGTAGGAACCGTCGGTGAGCTCGGAGGCTGCGCGGGCAGCCATCTCGTCACGGGTGAGCGCCATGGCTCAGGCCTCCTTGGGGGTCTGGGTGGTCACGGTGCGCTTCTCGATCCGCTTGTCGGCGGCCTGCTCGGGGGTGAGCGGCACGACGCGCTGGACGTAGATGCCGGGCAGGTGGATCTCGTCGGGGTCGAGCTCGCCGGGCTCGACGAGCTCCTCGACCTCGGCGATCGTCACCCGGCCCGACATGGCGCACAGCGGGTTGAAGTTGCGCGAGGACTTGTTGAAGACGAGGTTGCCGTGGCGGTCGCCCTTCCAGGCGCGCACGAGGCCGAAGTCTGCGGCGATGCCCTCCTCCAGCACGAAGGTCCGCTCCTCGCCGCCGAGGCCGAAGGTGCGCGTCTCCTTGGGAGGTGAGGCGACCGCGACACTGCCGTCCGCGGCATACCGCCAGGGAAGTCCGCCATCGGCGACCTGGCTGCCGACACCGGTCGGCGTGAAGAACGCCGCGATCCCGGCACCACCGGCGCGCAGGCGCTCGGCGAGGGTGCCCTGCGGGGTGAGCTCGACCTCGAGCTCGCCCTCGAGGTACTGGCGGGCGAACTCCTTGTTCTCGCCGACGTACGAGGAGACCATCCGCCGGATCTGCTTGGCGCCGAGGAGGATGCCCAGGCCCCAGTCGTCGACGCCGCAGTTGTTCGAGAAGACCTCGAGGTCACGCACCCCCCGGGCGTGCAGCTCGGCGATGAGAACGCTGGGGATCCCGCAGAGCCCGAACCCGCCGACGGCCAGGCTGGCACCGTCGCGGACGTCCTCGAGGGCTGCGGATGCAGAGGAGACGACCTTGTCCATGCGGGCACTCTAGTTCCCGGCCCGAGGGCGTCCGATGTGGTGGGGGTCCAGTGGTCCGAGTGGGTCATGGGGTGACGACACGCTCCGAAGATCCTCTCGACTTGTGCGCCGTATGCCGCAAATCCTGCGCCGACATGGGGGGTGAAACGAAGTACATGCGTGTAATTTGCGGGATTTACTTGCGAAACCAGTGTGACTGATGGGACAACTATCGAGCCAACGTGTCTGGAGTGACGTCTGTGACGACCCGCCAGGCACTCTTCCCGCCCCAGCACGCTCGCCCCTGAGGAGCTTTCGTTGACGCGCGCCACCCTGCCTGCCACGTCGACCCGAGGACCCGTTCGCGCCCTCGGTGCCGTCTCCGTCTCCCTGCTCTCGATCCCGCTCGGCTTCTCGGTCGCGGGTGGCAGCGCCACCGCGGCCGTGCATGCGAGCGTGCCGCCGCCGCCGACGAAGGCGCTGCCGGCGGAGCTCGACATCGCACCGAAGTACCAGGCCGGCTACCGCTGCCTCACCGGTGACCTGCCGGGTCCGACGGCCTTCGCGCAGCTGCTCAACGCGACCTACGGCAAGCACGTCTACGGCATCAACCGCACCTGCGCCGCCGAGCACGGCGAGGGCCGTGCGCTCGACTGGATGAACAACGCGTACACCGCGGACGGGCTGGCGCTGGGCAACGCGATCACCCGCTGGCTGGCCGCACCCGACGCGCAGGGTCGCCCGGGTGCCATGGCGCGCCGGTTCGGCATCAACTACATCATCTGGAACCGCCAGATGTGGCGTGCCTACGACCCGGGTCGCGGCTGGGCGCCCTACAGCGGCGTCTCGCCGCACACCGACCACATCCACATCTCGTTCACCTGGGACGGCGCCTACAAGCAGACCTCGTGGTGGACCGGCAAGGCCCTCACCGAGGTCCGCTTCACCGGTCCCACGACGAGCGCCGGCGCCCCGCTGCCCGTCGTCACCCCGCCGCTCACGGCGAGCGGCTACCCGCTGCTCAAGCGTGGCGACTCCGGCAAGGACGTCCAGCTGGCCCAGGGCGTGCTCGGCCTCACCAAGGACGGCCAGTTCGGCCCCGGCACCGAGACCACGCTCAAGTCGTGGCAGACCCGCAACGCCGTCCCGGTGACCGGCCAGCTCGACAACGCCACGTGGACCAAGATGGTCGCGCTCAAGCTCGTCCCGTCGCGCAACGGCGGCTCGACGACGACCACCAGCCCGCTCTCGGCCTACGTCGACACCGTCCTGCAGCGTGGCTCCAAGGGTGCGGCCGTCGTCGCCCTCCAGAAGGCCCTGGGCCTGTCCGCCGACGGCAACTTCGGCCCGGGCACCGAGACCAAGGTCAAGGCCTACCAGACCTCGAAGAAGATCCCCGCGACCGGCATCGTCGCCAAGTCGACGTGGCAGGCGCTCATGGGCACCACGCCCACGTCGCCGACGGCGCACCCGCTCCAGCAGTTCGCGACCCAGGTGCTCCAGCGCGGCTCCAAGGGCGCGGCGGTCACGGCCCTGCAGAAGGCGCTCGCGATCGGTGCCGACGGCACCTTCGGCCCCGGCACCGAGGCCAAGGTCATCGCCTACCAGAAGGCCAAGGGCCTGACCCCGACCGGCGTCGTCGCCGCCACGACCTGGGCCGCCCTCATGGGCCAGACCTCGACGGGCACCCCGACGACGACCACCCCGCCCGCCCCGACGACCCCGACCCCGCCGCCCGCCTCGAGCGCGACGACGACGCAGTTCACGGCATACAAGTCGACCGTCCTGCGCCCGGGATCCAAGGGCGCGCCGGTCAAGGTGCTCCAAGCCGGGCTCGGCGGCGTCGCCGTCGATGGCTCCTTCGGTCCCGCCACGACCCGTGCGGTCCAGGCGCTGCAGAAGCGCTGGAGCCTCCCGGCGACCGGCATCGTCAACCTCAAGACGTGGAACCGGCTCGAGCTCACCGTCCACCCGCTCATCGGCTACTGGTCCACCGTCGCCAAGCTCGGCACGTCGGGGCGCAACGTCGCGGCGCTGCAGCAGGCGCTGCGGATCAAGGTCGACGGCAACTTCGGCCCGGCCACGCTGGCCGCCGTCAAGGCCGCCCAGGCCCGCGCCAAGCTGAGCCAGACCGGTGTCGTCGCGACCCTCACCTGGCGGGCCATCGAGAAGCAGATGTGAGCCGCTCCCGGGCTCGAGGAGTCGCGCCGGTCAGGGACCGGTGGCGCCCTCGACCCGGGACCGCTCGACGAGGACGTCCGCCGGCGCCTCGCCGCGACTGAGCACGACCGAGCCGTCGCTCGCCCACAGGGCGAGACAGGTGGCGAGGAAGTCGGCCGTGTCCGTCGTGGTGAGGTGCCGGCGTTCGCCTTGGGTGCCGGCGGGCGAGACGAGCGCGGCGTATGCCGTCCGCCCACCTGCGTGGACCAGTGCGGGGTCGTCGTCGGCCGGCTCCTCCCAGGCGGCGAACTGGTCGCCGTGGGTGCTCAGCTCCCTGGCCTCGTCCATGACGCCGGGCGGGACCGGCACGGCGGCGGAACGGGCCAGGCCCGCGAGCGTGACGAGCACGGCGGGGGAGTCGCTCGTGGCGGCGGCCCCGGGGTCGGTCGTGACGAGCAGGTCTGCGCCCCCGGTGTCGCCGACCGCCACCGCGCCTCCCACCGACCACGTCGCGAGCGCCCAGTACGCCGTGCGCCAGTGCGGCGGCAGGTCGAGGTGGACGGCGGAGCCGGGGGCGATGTCGAACTCGTCCTGCAGGGCGTTGGCGGCCTTGCTCACCCAGTTGGACAGGACCCGCGCGGACAGCTCGATCCGCTCACCGCGGGTCGGCCCGTCGGTGTCGTCGTAGGTCGTGATCCGCGGCTTCGCGGAGTCGGAGCGGAGCATCTGCTGGAGGACGTCGGCGGGTCGGGTCACGTGGTCGAGCGTAGGCGTCGCCCGCGTCCGGCAACCCGGCGACGTCACCACCGGAGTTGCGGACGCAGGGGACACCGGGTCGCCGGATAGCGTGGGCGACCATGAGCCGCTCGCCGCTGGTCGCTGACGAGGACCTCCCCACGACGACCTTCGAACGCGGTGCGGGGCACTGGCTCCAGACGATCGTCCTCGGCGCTGCCACCTGGGTCGTCGCCCTGGCGCTCCTGGCCGTCGTGCTCGCCGGCATCGGCATCTGGAACCCGTGGCTCGTGCTGCCGCTTGCCGCGGTACTCGCGCTGGCCTGCGGATGGTGGGCACGCGGCATACCGGCCCGGTCGTTGCCCGTCTGGACCGCGGTGCTCCTCGTCGTGGTGAGCGCCGGCGCCGGGATCTGGACTGCCGCAACGCATTCCGAGCAGGTCCTGCCGCGACGCGACTCGGGCAGCTACCTGCAGTCGGCGATCTCGATGGCCGAGACCTCACGTCGCGTCGTGCCCGTCGAGCTGGACCGGTTCGGCGGAGCCGAGCTGCTCGACATCGACGGCATCACCGTGTCGAGCCCCGCCTTCTACGAGGTCGACGGGGCGCAGGGACCTGCGGTGCAGCCGCAGTTCGTCATCGGCCCCGGTGCCATCTGGTCGCTCGGCGTGTGGCTCGGCGGTCCCGGCCTGGCGATGCTCCTGCCGGCCCTCATGTCCGCCATCGGCATCCTGGGCATCGGCCTGCTGACCGCGCGCATCGGTGCGCCGCGCTGGTCGCCGCTGGCCGCGGCCGGGGTCGCGCTGCTCTTCCCGGTGCTGCACACCGCGCGCTCGACGTACTCCGAGCCACTGGCGATGGTCACGCTGGGCGGTGGCCTGCTCGCGCTCACGGTCGCCTCACGCCGTGGCGCGCGCGGCGAGGTCGGTCGCGCCGCGCTGCTCGCCGGCATCCTCATCGGTGGCACGTCGTTCGTGCGGATCGACGGGCTCCGCGAGACGATCCTGCTCATCCCCGTCGCGGCGCTCGCGCTCGCGCAGGGGCAGCGCTGGGTTCGGGTCATGCTCCTCGGTGCGGCGGTGTCGACCGCGCTCGCCGGGCTCTCCGCGGCGTGGCTCTCGAACCAGTACCTCGGAACCATCGCTGCCAGCCTCGTGCCGCTCGTCGGTCTCGGGGTGCTCCTCGGGCTGCTCGCCGCTGCCCTGCTGTGGTGGCAGAAGCGCGGAGGCGCCGTGCCTGCGTCGGTCTCGCACCGTCTGCCCGACGCACTCGCGGTCGGAGTCGTCGTGCTCGGGCTGTTCCTCGCGAGCCGCCCGCTCTGGCAGACGGTCCGCCAGTCACCCGACGACCCGGGCTCGCGGGTGGTGGCCGGGCTCCAGCTGCGACAGGGGCTCCCCGTGGACGGCGGGCGCACCTATGCCGAGCAGACGGTGGCGTGGCTGTCGTGGTGGGTCGGCGTGCCGGCCCTCGTCATCGCGCTCGCGGCGCTCGCCTGGGCGGTGCGTGTGGCGGCGTCGAAGTGGACCGCAGGGGAGTCGCTCCCGCCGTGGACCGGGCCGCTGCTCATCGCCGCGGGGTCGACGGTGCTCACCCTCTGGCGCCCAGGCATCACCCCCGACCACCCGTGGGCCGAGCGGCGTCTCGTCATCGTCCTGCCGTTCGTCGTCCTCCTCTGCGTCGCCGCCGCCGCGTATGCAGTCCGCCACCTCTCGCGTCGCGCCCCCGTCGCCGTCGTGGTCGCCGCGGGAGTGGCGCTCGCGGCGGCGACGCTCGTGCCGACCGCGCTCGCGACGTGGCCGCACCGGTCCGAGCGGGTCGAGCTCGGCGAGCTCGAGGCGGTGGAGGGCGTCTGCACCCAGCTGGGCGACGACGACGTCGTCCTCGCCATCGACTCCCGAGCCGCCAACGAGTGGCCCCAGGTCATCCGTGGGCAGTGCGGCCGGGCCGCCCTGTCGACGACGTCGGCCCTGCGCAAGGACGACGCCGCCTTGGCGACGTCGGTCGCGGCGCTCGCGCAGCGCGTCGGCGAGGGTGGCGGGCGGCTGCTGCTGCTCGGCGCGGACTCACCGGACGTCATCGAGTCGCTCGCGCCGGGCTCGGCGCGGCTCGCCCTCGACACGACCGTCCTCGAGGACGCGCGCCTGCTGGAGCGACGCCCCGACCACCTCGTCACCCTGCCCCTGCAGGTGTGGCTGGGAGCCGTCCCGTCGTCGACCACAACCGCCCAATAGGTCACATCCGGTCGTCGCGCCCGACGACAATCGACCAATTGGTCACATCTGGTCGTCGCGGTCGACGACAATCGACCAATTGGTCACATCCGGTCGTCGCGGCCGGGTCAGCGGGAGGTGACGTCCTGCGGCATCCGGCGGGCGACAGCGGCATACGTCGTCCGGTCGGAGGCCACGATGAGTCCGGGCTGGGTCGAGCGCGGGCCGTAGGCGAGACCGTCGAGGTGACCGACGTGTCCGCCGGCCTCGGCGACCATGAGCGAGCCGGGTGCGTGGTCCCAGGCGTTGGAGCGGCTGTAGAGGATGAAGTCGACCGCGCCCTCGATGAGCTTGGGGTAGTCGACACCGCAGCAGACCCACGACGGCTGGAGCGCCGGGAGGTCGGCGAGGGCGTGGCCGCGCAGCGACCAGATCGAGGTGGCTCCCCGAGGGTCCTCGTCGGGGCCGACCGGCTGACGGGTCATCCGCTCGCCGTTGCGCTCGACGCCGGCGCCGAGCTCGGCCACCCAGGCGACCTCGTGCTCGGGCTGCCAGATCCAGCCGCGGACGGTCTGGCCGCCCTTGGTCTCGGCGATCATCACGGCGTGGTCGGGGCTGCCGTGGACGAAGTTCTTGGTGCCGTCGACCGGGTCCACGGTGAACGCGTGCTCGGCCGCCGTGTAGCGCTCGAGGATGCTCGGGTCGGCCGCGTGGGCCTCCTCGCCGAGCACGACCGCGTCGGGGTAGGCCGCGTTAAGTGCTGCCGTGAGGAGCACCTCGGCCTCGCGGTCGGCGACGGTGACGAGGTCACCGGGGTTCTTCTCGATCACCTCACCGTCGGCGAGGGAGCGGAACCGCGGGGTGATGACCTCGGCGGCCACCTGCTTCATGAGCTCGAGCACGTCGACTGTGTCCACGGGCGCCTACGCTTCCACAGCCGCGTGACGCACGGCACATCGGGTGCCGGGTTGCACCCGCAGAGGTGGTCGGGTTCGCGGCCAGGGTTGCGGACGTTCGCGTATGCCGGCCGGTTGCGTCCGCAAAGGTGGTCGGGTTCGCGACCAAGGTTGCGGACGCAAGGGGGATGAGGGGGGGCAGGAGCACCGGAGGGTCAGAGGACCGGGATCTCGTCGAGGGCGTCGAAGGCCTCGGCGGCATCGGGGTGGTCCGGCACGCCCGGAGGCTCGGCGCCCTCGATGTCGGCGATGTGGACGAGTGCGTCGCCGCGGTTGACGAGCGGTGCCGTGGTCCGGCCGATGACGAGCCCGGCCCGGTCGGCGCGCACGAGCCGCAGTGTCTTCCCGAAGGAGTCGCTGAGCCCACCGAGTCGGTCGCCGACCTCGACGCGCTGGCCGAGCGTGGCGTCGAGGTGCACGATCCCGCTGCGCCCGGCCCGGACCCAGCCGCTGCGTCGGCTCACGAGGCTCTGCGTGGGGCTGGCGTCGGCGACCGGGTCGATCATGTCGAGCGCCGCGAGGACGCGCAGCACACCGGTGACCCCGGCCTCGATCGCCCACTGGTCGAAGCGCATCGCCTCGCCGGACTCGAAGAGCAGCACCGTGGCACCGCGCTCGCGGGCGGCCGCGCGCAGCGAGCCGTCGCGCAGCTTGGCGTGGAGCATCACCGGGGCGCCGAAGGCCTCGGCGAGCGACCGCGTGCGCGGGTCGTCGAGGTCGGCCCGGATCTGGGGCAGGTTGGTGCGGCGGTCGGAGCCGGTGTGGAGGTCGATGCCGACCTCGCACTTGTCGATGACCTCGCGCATCATGAGGTGCGCGATGCGCCCGGCGAGCGAGCCGCGGGGGGACCCCGGGAACGACCGGTTGAGGTCGCGGCGGTCGGGCAGGTAGCGGTCGCCCGACATGAACCCGTGGACGTTGACGATCGGCAATGCGACGAGCGTGCCGCGCAGGGTCCTGGGGGACAGCGTCGCGAGGACGCGGCGGATGACCTCGACCCCGACGACCTCGTCGCCGTGGATGGCGGCGTCGAGCCACACGACGGGCCCGTCCTGGCGGCCGTGGAGGACGCGCACGGGCAGCGTCACCTCGGCGCCGGTGACGAGTTTGGTGATCGGCAGCCCCATCTCGCGGGCGTGACCGGGGCGGATCTTGACGGTGCCGATCGCGAACGACGGCCGGGCGGCAGGGCTCATGCGCGTCCTCGGTTGCGGCGCCGGAAGTGCACCTTGGGGCGCGGGCCGAGATAGGACTCCGCGGGGTCGACGAGGAAGCCGTGGCGCAGCGTCTCGCGCCCGATGAGCATCCGGAAGCCCATCTCGTCGCGACGGCTCAGCGTGACCTCGGTGGTGAGCCGGCGACGGGCCAGGACGATCTCGAGCTCGACGACGAGCCGCGGCTCCGACGAGCCGTTGGAGGAGCGCACGACGCGCTCGTCGACGACCGGGCGCTCGAGCACGACCGGGTCCTCGTCGGTCGCCTGCCACGGGTGGATCGAGAAGCGCACCCACGGCTCGCCCTCGCGCTCGAACCTCTCGAGGTCGAACGCGTGGACCGCCGACGACCGGGCACCGGTGTCGATCTTCGTCTTGATCCATGGGACGTCCGCGGACGGCATACGCACCCACTCACGCCATCCGACACGGATGGTTTGATGGGTTGCTCCGGACATCCGACCATCCTTGCAGGTACCCCACATGAAGCTAGCGATCCTCTCGCGCGCGCCCCGGGCCTATTCGACCCAGCGCCTGCGTACCGCCGCCCTCGACCGCGGGCACGACGTCAAGGTGCTCAACACCCTGCGCTTCGCGATCGACCTGTCGGGGCCCGAGCCCGACCTGCAGTTCCGCGGCCGGACGCTCTCGGACTACGACGCGATCCTGCCGCGCATCGGCAACTCGGTCACCTACTTCGGCACGGCCGTGGTGCGCCAGTTCGAGCAGATGGACGTCTACACCCCTAACACCGCCAACGGGATCTCGAACTCGCGCGACAAGCTCCGCGCGACCCAGATCCTCTCGCGCCACCAGATCGGTATGCCGGCCACGACCTTCGTGCGCAACCGGGCCGACGTGCCGGCCGCGATCGAGCGGGTCGGCGGCGCCCCCGTCGTCATCAAGCTGCTCGAGGGCACCCAGGGCATCGGCGTCATCCTCGCGCCCGACAACAAGGTCGCCGAGGCGATCATCGAGACCCTGCAGAGCACGAGCCAGAACGTCCTCATCCAGAGCTTCGTCAAGGAGAGCAAGGGCCGCGACATCCGCGCCCTCGTCGTCGGTGACCGCGTCGTGGCCGCGATGCGGCGGACCGCGCACGGTGACGAGTTCCGCTCCAACGTCCACCGCGGCGGTTCGGTCGAGGGCGTGACGCTCGACCCGGCGTTCGAGGAGGCCGCCGTGCGCTCGGCCCAGATCATGGGGCTGCGCGTCGCCGGTGTCGACATGCTCGAGGGCGCCGATGGGCCGCAGGTCATGGAGGTCAACTCCTCACCGGGGCTCGAGGGCATCGAGGCCGCGACCAAGCTCGACGTCGCCGGCGCGATCATCGACTACATCGGCAACCAGGTCGCCTTCCCCGAGATCGACGTGCGCCAGCGGCTCACCGTCTCGACCGGCTACGGCGTAGCCGAGCTCGTCGTCCACGGCTCCGCGGACCTCGTCGGCAAGACGATCGCCGAGTCCGGGCTCGAGGAGCGCGACATCACCGTGCTCACGCTGCACCGCGGCACCTCGGTCATCCCCAACCCACGCCGGCGCACCGCCCTCGAGGCCCAGGACCGCCTGCTCTGCTTCGGCAAGCTCGAGGAGATGCGCTCGATGATCCCCGAGCGCCGGCGGCGCCGGGCCAAGGTCCGCAAGCTCCCGAAGTCGCCCATCCACGAGGCCTGACAGCGGTCGTATGCCGTTCGCCCACCTCGGGCGCCCCGGTGCCGTCCGGTTGTCGGGGGCAGCGTGACGAGTCGGGGTGGAATGACACCCCGACGCGTCGAGCAACCCCCGACAACCGTGGCTGTTGCCGCTCCCGGTCGCCGGGTGGACCGCTCGCCCGTGCCGGCGGACCGTCAGGCGGGCTGGTCGAGCCGGACCGGCATGAGGACCGACGAGGTGCCGTCGCGCGCCGGGTCGCGGATCGCCAGGGGCGTGATCGGGTCGTCGAGCCCGAGGGTGAGCTGGTCACCGGCCTCGAGGGCCTGCAGGAGGAAGTCGCGGTTGACCGCCACCGTGAGCGCGTCCGGCTCGTCGGTCGGCCCGACGCGCACCCCGTGCTCGCCGACGCTGAGCAGGCTGACCTCGTAGCCGACGCCGTCGTCGCGGGTGAGCGTCGTGGTGGTTCCGGTGGCGAGGTCGGTCCGCAGGGCGGCCGCGTCGACGGGGACCTCCCGACGCCCGTGCTCGAGGAGGACCCGGTAGGACGGGAAGTCGACGTCGGGGACCTCCGCCGTGACGGTGCAGCCCGCGCCGGACAGGGTGACCGTCCCGTCGCCGCTGAGGACCTCGATCGAGCCTGAGACGTCGCTGTCGAGCAGTTCGTCGACGGCGGGTGTCGGGAGCAGCAGGTGCAGGTCGGTCGGTTCCGACGTCACGACCGCGCTGGTGGCGAGCCGGTGCCGGTCGGTGGCGACGACCCGGACGCGGCCGGGCTCGCTGTCGAGGTAGATGCCGTGCAGGCGAGGCTGGTCCGGGTCGTCGCAGACGGCATACCGGACCTCGCGCAGGGCGCGGACGAGGTCGACAGCGGGAAGGGTGCAGCGGTGCATGGGGGTCTCCGTGGTGTCGAGCAGGCGATGGACGATGGAGATCTCCCTGCGGGCGTCGGCCAGTCCGGCCTCGAGCCGGCCGAGGTGGGCGGCCAGGACCGGACCCGCTTGGGTCGGGTCGGTCACGACCGTCCTGATGTCGTCCAGCGGCAGCCCCACGCGGCGCAGGTGCGCCACCAGCCGGGCCTGCGCGACCCGGGCCGGCTCGTAGTAGCGGTACCCGGACGACGGGTCGACCAGGCTCGGTGCCAGGACGCCGGCTCCGTCGTAGAAGCGCAACGCGCTGACGGGTAGCCCGCTGAGGGCCGCGACCTTGCCGATGCCGAGCAGTTCGTTCTCCACGCCTGCACCCTCCTGTCTCACCCTGCTCGAGGGTCAAGCCCTCGTCGTCGGGCCGAGGGCGAAGCATGCCTCACCATCGCCGTCGGTGCTGCGGATCGCGCGCCCTGTCGCGCCCCTGGCAGCACCGAGCCCGCGGGCGCACCAGAGACGCCAATGTCTGACCTTCGACGTCGGGATCAGGAGCCGTCGCCGCCGAGGCCGCCGCCACCGGTGTAGTTCATCCCCCAGCTGGCGGCTGGCGACTTCTGGCCGGGCAGGTCCCGGTGGTGGCGGCGCCGGCCGCAGTTGGCGCACACCCGGACCTGCATGCTCTCCCCGGTCACGACGTGCCAGTGGTGCCACCCGACCCTGCACGTGAACCGCTTCCCCGTGTCCATGCCCCAGTGTGTCGCCCCTTCGACAGGAATGTCCACGGTCGCGACTCGGGAGGTGAAGGCCTGTCGGCTTGGTGCGCGTGCGGCATACCGGTAGGAAGGACGTCCACTCAGTCAGCCAGGGGGAGACATGACGACGACGGACTACGACGACTTCGCGGCGGCCTATGCGGCGGAGAACGAAAAGGGCCTGTTCAACGCCCACTACGCGCGACCGGCGGTCGTCGGCCTCGCCGGCGACGTCACGGGTCGCCGGGTCCTCGACGCCGGCTGCGGTTCGGGCCCGCTCATGGAGTCGATGCGTGCCGGAGGAGCCGACGTCGCCGGGTTCGACGTCAGCGCCGCCATGGTCGACCTCGCCCGCGAGCGGCTCGGCGACGACGCCGACCTGCGCGTGCTCGACCTCGCCGCGCCGCTGCCCTACGGGGACGGCGAGTTCGACGACGTCATCTGCTCCCTCGTCCTGCACTACCTCGAGGACTGGACCGCTCCGCTCGTCGAGCTGCGCCGCGTCCTGCGGCCCGGCGGGCGTCTCGTGGTCGTGGTCAACCACCCCACGGCATACGCGGTCGTCTATCCGGACGCCGACTACTTCGCGGTCACCCGCTACACCGAGGACTACCTCTTTGATGGCCGGGAGGTCTTCCTCACCTTCTGGCACCGCCCGCTGAGCACGATGACCGACGCGTTCACCCGGGCCGGCTTCCGCATCGGCGTCGTCAGCGAGCCGCCGCTCGCACCCGACACCCCGGACGAGCTGCGCCCGCCCGGCTTCGAGGGGGAGGCGTTCATCTGCTTCCTCTTCTTCGTCCTCGAGGCGGTCTGACGCCGGTATGCCGTGACCGCGCGTCCGTCAGCGCGCGGACCTCGCGCGTCGTCCGGTCTGCCAGTCGAGGGACCAGGAGGACATGCGGATGGCGATGACGACGCCGATCCCGACGAGCGCCGAGACGAGGACGGGCAGCTCGAACGCCCGGAGCACGAAGTACGCCACACAGCCCGGGATCGCGGCGAGCACGTAGAACGAGCCGGGCTTGAAGTGCTCGGGTGTGGTGTTGATGAGGACGTCGCGGATGAGCGCGCCGCCGACCCCGGCCACCGTGCCGACGAAGACGCACGAGATCGGCGGCAGCCCGACCGTGATGGCGCGGTCGGTGCCGAGGATCGAGTACATCGCGAGGGACATGGCGTCGAGCAGGGTGAACGCGACGTCGCGACGGAAGCGCAACGGGCCCACGATCTTGAGCAGCGGGGCGACGAGCACACCGCCGATGAATGCCGACGGCAGCAGCCCCGGTGAGGTGAGCGCCCGGACCGGCACCTGGAGTAGGAGGTCACGCAGCAGTGCGCCGCCGAGACCGCCGATGACGGCGAGGAACAGCACGCCGACGATGTCGAAGCCCTGACGACGCGCGGCGAGGGCGCCGGCCAGCCCGCCGAACCCGACGGCGACCACGTCGAGCCACAGGGGGATGGCGAGCGAGTTCACGGCCACAGGCTATGTGGGCGGACGGCATACGTGCGTCCGGGTGTCGGAAGCATGCGGCAGGATGCGCAGGTGCTGGAGCGACTGGGATTCCCGAGGGTGGGCGAGCACCGCAGGTTCGTGTCCGCGATCGTCGCCGACACGATCGGCAGCGGTCTCTTCATGCCGATCACGATCCTGTACTTCCTCAAGGTCACCGACCTCTCGCTCGTCCAGGTGGGTGCGGCCCTGTCGGTGTCGGCGCTGCTCACCATGCCCGCCGCCTTCGTCATCGGCACGCTCGTCGACCGGTTCGGTGGCCGCCGGATGATGCTCGTCGGCAACCTCGTCCAGGGCGTGGGGATGCTCGCCTACCTCTGGGTCGAGGCGTTCTGGCCGGTGGCGCTCGCGACGGTGCTGCTCAACCTGGGGCGCCAGGCGCTCTGGGGCTCGTTCGGCAACGTCGTCACCGCCATCACGCGGCGTGGTGAGCGCGAGCTGTGGTTCGGCTTCCTCCAGGCGCTGCGCAACCTCGGGTTCGCCGTCGGCGGCGTCCTCGCCGGACTCGCGGTCCAGCTCGACACCGAGCTCGCCTTCCGGACCGTCGTCGTCGTCAACACGGCGACCTTCGTCCTCGCCTTCCTCCTGCTCCTCGACGTCCCGGACCACCGCTCGGTCGCCTCCGACGAGCAGCCGGCCGGGGGATGGGGTGACGTCGTGCGCGACCGCGCCTACCTGCGGCTCGTCCTGGGCCAGCTCACCTTCGTCGTCGGCATGATGGTGCTCAACTTCGCGCTCCCCGTGTACGCCGCGGAGACCCTCGACCTGCCCGGATGGCTCGTCGGGGCGATCTTCACGCTCAACACCATCCTCGTCGGGCTCGGGCAGGGGCTCATGGTCCGCTGGATGACCGGACGGGTGCGGGCCCGGATGATGGCGCTCGCCCAGGGCTTCTTCGTCCTGGGCTACGCGTGCTTCGTCCTCGCGGGGGTGCTGCCCGTGTGGATCGCCGTCCTCGCCATGCTTCTCGGCGCGATGGTCTACACCGGTGGTGAGCTCGCGGGAGGCCCGGTCTTCTCCGCCACGGCGGCCGAGGCGGCGCCGGACCACCTGCGTGGTCGCTACCTCGGGCTGGTCCAGCTCGTGTGGGGTCTCGGCGGTGCCGTCGCACCCGTGGCCTACACGTGGCTGCTCGAGCACGGCACCTACACGATCTGGGCTGTGCTCGGCCTCGTCGCCGTCCTCGGTGCGGCCCTGTCGACCCGTCTGCCACGCGCCCTGCCGACAGCGGGTGAACGCGTCACCGCCGGGTAGTCTCGACAGCGATGAACGAGCACCAGCAGACCCCCGCCCCGACCGCCGTCCCGCCGGCGCCGGCCCCGTCCCCGGCCACCGAGCCGATCACCGTGCGCACCGGCGAGCTCGCGGGCGGAAGTGGTGACCCGAGGTTCCAGGTCTCCGCCCGGTCCGACCCGCGCCCGGCCCTGCTCGAGGACGGCAGCGAGCGGCCCTACGTGACGATCGTGCTGCCCTGCTACAACGAGGGCGCGCACGTCCTCAAGGAGATCGACCGCATCACCGCGGCGATGAACTCCAGCGAGTTCACCTACGAGCTGCTCTGCATCGACGACGCCTCGACCGACGACACCCTCCAGGTCCTCGAGCAGGCGGCCCGCGACTTCGCCAACCTGCGGATCATGCCGTTCCGCCGCAACGGCGGCTCCGGCACGGCCCGCCGGATCGGCACCCAGCAGGCCCACGGCGAGATCGTCGTGTGGACCGACGCCGACATGACCTACGAGAACGAGCGGATCCCCGAGCTCGTCCGGATCCTGCGCGACGACCCGAGCTACGACCAGGTCGTCGGCGCGCGCACCACCGAGGAGGGCACCCACAAGTGGGCGCGCGTCCCCGCGAAGTGGCTCATCCGCAACATCGCCCAGTGGCTCACGAAGACCAGGATCCCCGACCTCAACTCCGGCCTGCGGGCCTTCCGCCGCGAGGTCTCGCTGCCCTACCTGCGGCTGCTGCCGGCCGGCTTCTCGTGCGTCACGACGATCACCATCGCGTTCCTGTCCAACCAGCACGACATCAAGTACGTCGAGACGAGCTATGCCAAGCGCGCCGGCGTCTCGAAGTTCCACTTCGTCAACGACGCCTACCGCTACATCCTCCAGGTGCTGCGGATGGTCATGTACTTCGACCCGCTCAAGGTGCTCATGCCGCCGGCCCTGTGGCTCGTCGTCATCGGGTTCGTCAAGGGCGTCGTCGACATGGTGAGGCACCCGTTCTACTTCCCCGCCTCGACCGTGCTCCTCGTCGTGAGCGGCATCATGATCGGCTCGCTCGCCCTTCTGTCCGACCTCGTGGTGAGGTCGCGCGACGGTGTCTGACGCGGACAGCCCGGCCTCGCTGCGGCTCGCGGTCGTGGGTCCGACGCACCCCTACAAGGGCGGCGTCGCCTCGCACACGACCGAGCTGTGCCACGAGCTCGCCGAGGCAGGGCACGACGTCACGCTCGTGTCGTGGAGCCACCTGTACCCGTCGTTCCTCTACCCGGGGGAGCAGGCGGTGCCCGGCGGCGCCCCCGACGTCGAGCCGTACCCCCGCACCATCCGTGCGCTGTCGTGGGCGCGCCCCGACACGTGGGTGCGCACCGGCCGCCGGCTGCGCGACATGGACGCGATCATCGTCGTCCACGTCATCCCGCAGGGGGTGCCCTCGAACCTCGCCGTGCTCCGGGCTGCCGGCGTGGGCCGCACCTCGAGCAGCGGGAGAGGTCCGCGCTCGATCGTCATCGCGCACAACGTCCTGCCGCACGAGACCCGTCCCGGCGACCGGCAGCTCATGGAGGCCCTGCTGCGCCGCGTGGACTCCGTCGTCGTGCACTCGGACTCGCAGGCCAAGCTCGCCAGCGAGCTCGGGGCCGGCCACGTGCGCGAGCTCGACCTCCCGCCCCACCTGCCCGGTGGCGAGCCCGAGAAGCACGTCGACTCGACCGGCCCGACGCGGCTGCTCGCGCTGGGGATCGTCCGCGACTACAAGGGCGTCGACCTGCTCCTCGACGCGATGCTCGACGTCCCCGACCTCACGCTCACCGTCGCCGGAGAGATGTGGGGCGACAGCGGCCGCCGCGTCAAGGAGCTCGCTGCCGACCCGCGCCTCGCCGGTCGCGTCGAGGTCCACAGCGGCTACGTCCCTGCCGACCGGATCGCCTCGCTCATGGCGCGCCACGACGTCCTCACCCTGACCTACCGTCACGCCACCGCCTCGCAGAACGTCCTGCTCGCCCGTCGCCACGGCCTCCCCGTGCTCGCCACCCACGTCGGCACGTTCGGCGCGCAGGTGCGCGACGGCGTCGACGGGCTCCTCGTCCCCGCCGGCGACCGGGCCGCCCTCGTCGACGCGTTGCGTCGCCTCTCCGACCGCACGTATGCCGGTGAGCTCCGTTCCGGGGTCCGCCCACCCGACCTGTCGGGACCGTGGGCGCACTACGTCGGCGGCATCGAGGCCCTGGCCAGCGCCGAGTCGGACGCGTTCGCGGACGAGGATACGGACGTCGACGAGCCGGTGCCGGCCGACACCCTCGTGCAGCGGGCCAAGGACCTCGTCACGGCGGCCCGGCTGCAGCGGCGCCGTCAGCTCCCGCTCCGCCCGAGCGACTTCCCCGAGTGGGTGCGCGCCTCCGACGTGCTCGCCCTCGACAACGACGCCCTCGACGCCCAGGACCTCGCCCGCGAGCTGGGACTGCCGCGCTGCTCGGACGCCGTCGCGGCCTGGGCGGCCGTCGGCGCTGTCGCCGCCGTCCTGCGCATCCGCGACGACGGCCGCCGTGGCGCCGTCATCGTCGACGAGTCGGGCACCAAGAGCCCGTTCGCGCGCTGGGTGCGCGCCCTCGGGTTCGAGCCGGTCGAGCTCGAGCTCACCGGACGCCGCACCTCGGTCGAGGTCCTCGACGTCGACACCGCGAGCCTCGACGTCATCGCGCGCATCCACCCCGGCGGCTGCGGCGCCGACGACATCGACCACGCGGTCGGTCAGGCGTCGTGGGCGCTGCGCTCCGGTGGGCTGCTCATCGTCACCCTTCCGATCGGCGAGGACGACCCCGAGTGGGCGGTCAGCCCCGCGGACATCCGCGGTGTCCTCGCCCGGGCCGACGACCTCGGGCTCGTGCTCGTCGGCGACGTCGACGGCGACATCACCGAGCGCATCCGGGCCGCGTCGACCTCGGCCCGCGAGGCACGCGCCACGCAACCTGAGGCGCGCCGCCGGGGTGTGACGCCGGCATACGGGATCCTGCGACTCACGTTCCGACGTCGGTGAGCCGATGGGCCCGGTGACCCCGTGACGCGCAAGCGGCTGTTCGACCTCGTCCGCATCGTCGTCGCCCTGCTCGTGCTCGTCGCCGTCGTCGTCGCGGTGTGGCGCAACTGGACCGACGTCTCCGCCCACCTCAGCGAAGTGCCCGGGGGAGTGCTCGCCGGTGCGTTCGTGCTCGCGCTGCTCGCGCCGGTGTTCTCGCAGCTCGGGTGGCGGGTGCTGCTCGCCGACCTCGGCACGCGGCTGCCGCTGCCGGCCGGTGCGAGCGTGTTCTTCGTGGGGCAGCTCGGCAAGTACCTCCCGGGCTCGGTCTGGAGCGTCGTCGCGCAGGCCGACATGGGGTCGCGACTCGGTGTGCCGCGACGGCGCATGGGCGTCGTCGGTCTGCTCTCGATCCTGCTGTCGGTCATCACCGGTGCGATCGTCGGGATCCCGGCCGTGCCGCTGCTCGTCGCGCGCTCGGGTGAGGTGACGTCGCTGTGGTGGTTCGCACCGGCGGTCGTCCTGCTCCTCCTGCTCTGGCCGCGGCTGCTCAACTGGGGCATCGCGACGCTCCTGCGCCTGCTGCGCCGTGACCCGCTCGAGCACTCTCTCACGGCGCCGGCGATCGCGCTGACGTCGATGTGGTTCGTGCTCGCCTGGCTCAGCGCGGGCCTGTCGATCCTCGCACTGGCACACGCGATGGCACCGGGGACGCCGGTGCGCGACCTGCTCGTCACGTCGATCTGCGGGTTCGCGCTGGCGTCGGCGATCGGCATGTTTTCGGTGTTCGTGCCGGCGGGGGTGGGCGTGCGCGACGGCGTGCTGGCGCTGCTGCTCGGCGCGCTCATGCCCTTCTCGGCGGCCATCGCCGTCGTCGTGGTCTCGCGCTTCTTCACGGTGGTCGCCGACGTCGTCGTCGCCGCCGTCGGCTGGGGCTGGGCGCGCTCGCACCACCTCCTAGGATCACGGGCATGAGCGGCGAGTCGGGCCAGGAGCGCGAGGGGCGCGAGGAGCAGCTGGCCTACTCCGAGCTCATGGACAAGATGCTCGACGAGAAGGCCCGGCGGCAGAAGGCCGCCAAGCTCATCGCGGTCCTCGCCCACGGTCTCGGCCGCCGCGCCGACGACGAGGGTGGACCGCTCGCCGGGCTCACCGCCGTGGACGTCGGCTGCTCGGCCGGGTTCATCGCCGACGAGCTGGCACTCGCCGGAGCCAGCACGACCGGCGTCGACATCGACGAGCCGGGTCTCGCCAAGGCGCGCGAGCGTTTCGGCGAGCGGGTCGACTTCCGGCTGGCCCGCGGCGAGGACCTGCCCTTCGAGGACGGCAGCGTCGACGTCGTCGTCCTCAACCACATCTACGAGCACGTCGTCGACCCCGAGGCCGTCGTCGCCGACATCCACCGGGTGCTCGCGCCCGGTGGTGTGCTCTACCTCGGCATCGGGCACCGCTGGCAGGTCATCGAGCCGCACCACCGGCTGCCGTTCCTGTCGTGGCTTCCCCAGCGCGCCGCCGACCGCTACATGCGGCTCACGGGCAAGGGGAAGCACTACTACGAGCGCTACTCCACGCCCGCCGGCCTGCGTCGCATGTTCGCGGCGTTCGACGTCTGGGACTACACGCTCCCGGTGCTCGCCGACCCGGCGGCGTTCTCCGGCGGCGACATCATCCCGGAGTGGGTGGGGCGGCTGCCCGAGAAGGCCCTGTCGGCGGCCCTTCCGCTCGTGCCGACCTACGTGTGGCTCGCGTTCAAGCAGCCCGCGACCCCTGCGGGTCCGCCGCTGCGGGTCGCCCCGCGCCACGTGACGCCCGCAGTCCACGGATGACCGCCACCTCGCATCTCACCCGGACCCACCGTCCGAGCCGACCCCTCCAGCTCGGTGCCGTCGTCCGGATCTTTCGCCGCGGCGGGGGAGACCCGACCTCGTGGAGCGACCGCGGTCGCACGTGGGTCTTCGCGTGGCGCGTGCCCACCGGTCCCGTGACCCTGAGACTCGTCGACCACCCGGGCCTCGGCGAGGTCGAGGCGCAGGCCTGGGGGGAGGGCGCCGAGTGGATCCTCGACCACCTCCCGGCGCTGCTCGGCGAGGACGACGACGACTCCGGCTTCGTGCCCCACCACGACATCGTCGCGGAGGCGCGGCGACGTTTCGACGGGTGGCGCGTCCCCGCCTCGGGACTCGTCGTCCAGGCCCTCATCCCGACCATCATCGAGCAGCGCGTCACCGGCAAGGAGGCGTTCGCGGCATACCGGATGTTGGTGCGCAACAACGGAACTCCTGCTCCCGGCATCGGTGCGGACCTCCGTCTCGTCGTCCCGCCCGAGCCGCGCACCTGGGCCCTCATCCCGTCGTGGGAGTGGCTGCGCGCCGGCGTCGACGGTGCCCGCTCGCGTCCCGCGGTCACCGTCGCCACCCGCGCCGGCCGGCTCGAGGAGACGGTCGGTATGCCGTGGCTCGAGGCCCGCCGCCGCATCGAGTCGCTGCCCGGCGTCGGACGGTGGTCCAGCGCCGAGGTGGCCCAGCGGGCGCTCGGGGACCCCGACGCGGTGAGCTTCGGCGACTACCACGTCGCCAAGAACATCGGCTGGGCCCTCACGGGCACCCCGGTGGACGACGACGGGCTCGCCGAGCTGCTCGAGCCGTATGCCGGGCACCGCTACCGCGTCCAGCGGCTGCTCGAGCTCGCGGGGGCGATGCGCCCTCGTCGCGGTCCCCGGTTCACCCTGCCGACGCACCTGCCCGGTCGCAGCTGAGGCGGCGCGGCGCGAGGGTCCTCACCGTGCCGCGACGACGTCGGTGAGCAGCGAGTCCAGCTCGCGAGCGCCGGGTGCGCCTGCCTGGACGAGGGCCCGGACGCGGCGCTGCAGCCCGTCGGGGTCGAGCTGCTCGCTCCCCTCACCACCCGTGCCGCCCTTGACGAACCGCGCGAC
Organism: Knoellia locipacati; assembly: GCF_007992835.1. Classification (GTDB taxonomy): domain Bacteria; phylum Actinomycetota; class Actinomycetes; order Actinomycetales; family Dermatophilaceae; genus Knoellia; species Knoellia locipacati. The sequence continues at coordinate 23,153 of NZ_BKBA01000003.1, read as the reverse complement.
GTCGGCGACGGCGGCCGCGACACCGAGGGTGCCGCCGGGCTGGGCGCCCGGGCCGAGCTCGAGGGCCAGTGCGTCCTCACGCCCCTCGCCGCCGTCGACCGAGCGCCAGCGCACCCGCACGGTCCCGAGGCGGTCGCCGCGCTCGGCCTGCGCGGTGGGCCGCACCTCGTAGAGCGCGGTCACCCGGTGCCCGGCACCGACCTCGCCGGCGTCGACGGCGTCGTCGTCGAAGTCCTCCTCGGCGAGCGCGCGGTTCTCGTAGCCGACGAGGCGGTACTCCGACACCGTCTCGGGGTCGAACTCGACCTGGATCTTCGCGTCCTTCGCCACCGGGGTGAGGGTGCTGCGCAGGTCCTCGACGAAGAGCCGCCTCGCCTCCTCGAAGGTGTCGACGTAGGCGTAGAAACCGTCGCCCCGGTCGGCGAGCTGCTCCATGAGGTCGTCGTTGTAGTTGCCCATGCCGTAGCCCACGGTGACGAGGTGGATCCCGCGGCGCCCGTTGTCACGGATCGCGGTGGCCAGCCGCCCACCGTCCGTGGTCCCGACGTTGGCGACACCGTCGGACGCGAGGAGCACGACGTTCGTCGCGCCGGACCGGTATGCCGTCCGCGCCCGGTCGTAGCCGAGCAGGAGTCCCGCCTCGAGGTTGGTGCTGCCACCGGCCCGGAGACGGTCGATCGCGGACAGGATGGTGTCGGCGTCGCGGACCGGTGTGGGTTCGAGCAGGGGCTCGGCGTCGGACTCGTAGGTCACGACGGCGATGGTGTCGCTCGGTCGCAGGCTCTCGACGAGGAGGGCGAGTGACGCCCGGACGAGCCCCAGGCGCTCGCGGATGTCCATCGACCCGGAGGTGTCGACGACCATCGTCAGGGCCACCGGCGGCCACTCCTGCTCGTCGACGTCCCGCGCCTGGAGACCGATCCGGACGAGCCGGGTGCCGTCCGTGCTCCCCGGTGCGACGGCCTGGTCGGAACGCAGCTCGAGGTCCGCGCGCGTCGGTGCCGGGAACCCGCTGTCGAACGCGTTGACCCACTCCTCGACCCGCACCGACTCGGGCGGCGGACGTTTGCCGTCGGCGAGCAGGGCACGGGCGACGCGGTACGAGCCGGTGTCCACGTCGGCGGCGAACGTCGAACGCGGCTGCTGCCGGGCGTCGACGAAGCCGCTCGTGCCGGCGTCGACGAAGGTGTTGTCGTCGAGCGGCCCGGGCGCCTCGGGTGCCTCGGGTACCGGGACCGTCCGAGGTGGACGTGGTGGCACCGCGGTCGATCCGGTCGAGCCGGTCGAGCCGGAGGAGGTCGAGGAGCCGGCACTGTCGCCGGTCACCGTCCCACCCGCTGTCGACTCGTCCTGGCGCTCGGGATAGCTGTCGAAGTAGGTCCTGGCGTCCGAGGACGAGTCGGAGCCCGGGGAGGTCGAGCACCCGGAGGCGACGACGAGGAGGCCGGCCACCAGCACTGCACGAAGGGGTCTCATGCGGGTGGGACGGCACTGTCCGCACGCAGGTTCCGGCCGTTGCCGAACCGCAACCTGGGGGTCAGGCGGGGTCCGCGGCGACCCGCCCCGCGGGCAGCGAGTCGAGCAGTGCCGCGAGCGGCCCAGGTGTCGCGTCGATGGTGAGCGCTGCGGCCATCGCCCCGGCGAGGAGCTCCTTGCGCCCCGAGGTCGTCGACCCGAACCTGCGCAGCTGGTCGAGGACCGGGCGCCCCTGCCAGGCGAGCTGGCGGGTGAACGCCTCGAAGGCCGCGCCCAGCCCCAGGCCGTCGAGCACCGCGAGACTGCCGTCGACACCGAGTGCCCTCAGGAGCTCGTCCTCGAGGTCACGTCGGCAGACGTGGAAGCCCAGTCCGGACAGGGTCGCGAGGGTGGGTGGTGCGGCAAGACCCAAAGCCTCACGGTGGGCGTCCAGGGCCCGCACGAACCATGGCGCCTCACGCTCGTCGCAGAGGCCGACCACCCGCGGACGGGGGAGGTGGTCCACGGCGAGGTCGAGGTGGCGACGGATGTTGGTCGCGCCGCCCATGTCCACGAGCACGCACGGGTCCTCGTCGGCCGCGATGCCTCGCGTGGCTCGCAGCGCGCGGACCGCCGCGACGTCGCTGGTGCCCTCGAGCAGGACCCAGGTGGGTTCCGGCTCGGAGGGGGTCATGACCCAGAGCCTCGCAAACGACCGCACCCGGGCGCCACGCAGTTCATGGGTGCCTGCACCGCCACGGGACCCGGTCGGGCCGAGTCAGGGTGCGGGCGTGAGGCGTGCGGACACCGTGTGCTCGGCGGTCGGCGCGCCGCTGAGGGCGGCGACGAGGTCCTCGCTCGCCGCGGCGACCTCGAGCCGCTGCGTGAGCCGACCGAGGGCGAAGTCGTCGGCCGCGCCGAGTGTGACGACCGCAGCCGCGTCCCTGTCGGCGGTCTCGGCCGTGACCTCGAGGTCGACGCTCGCGTCCTCGTCCGCCAAGAGCGTCAGCGCCACCACCCGCGAGACCCGGTCGGCGAAGGTCTCGGCACCCACCGACCGGATCCCGACGGCCTCCGAGTCGGGTGACCCCGGCGCGACGCCCAGCGCGGCCCGCACCGCCTCGACGTGCCCCATGGCGAACCAGTCGCCGGGGCCGGTGCGCACGAGCTGCGCTGCGCCAGGGGCGAGCTCGGGCCCGACACCCTCCGTCTCGCTCTCGCCGGTCACGTCCACGGCCGCGCCCTCCACCGTGAACCAGCTCGCCGGAAGGCCGCGCACGACGGCCGCGGCGACACCATCGGCCTTGCCCTTGACGAGGTCCGCGGCGGCGGCGACCTCGTCGGCCACGGCTCGCGCGGTGACCGACATGACCCGTCCGTCGACGTCGACCTCGCCGCGGTGGTCGAGCAGCACGCGCAGCCCGGCGGAGCCGAGCGCGAAGTCGGTCAGACCGGCTCGCCACGGACGGCCGGCGGTGTCGCTGAGGACGACCGCGAGAGGTGCGCCGGACGGCATACCGAGGCGGGCGAGGAGAGCAGAGCGGAGGTCGCGCGCACACGCGTCCGGGTCGCGGGGGAGGAGCAGCAGCGCGTCGGAGGGGCCGGTGTTCGAGGCGTCGATCCCGGCACCGGCCATGACCGGTCCCGCCACGGCCTCGACGACGCGGGTGACGTGCTCACCTGCCGTCCGCTCGGCCACGACCCGGACCGACTCACCCCTGACGAGGTCGGACTTGGTGGCGCCCACGGCCCTGAGCCCCAAGGCCTTCGACACGACCTTGCTCGACACGACGACCACGTCACCGGCCAGCACGCCGTCGGCGCTGAGTGCCACGGCGAGCAGCTCCGCAAGGTCGTCACCGGACTCGACCTCGGGCAGTCCGAGCACCGGCAGCACGGACAGCGCGCGCGTCACCGGCGGACCCGCTCGGCCAGCGCCAGGAGGCTCTCGGCCATCCGCGCGGCGGCGTCGACGTCGGTCATGAGCAGGGCCTCGGGGTGGACCGAGGTCTCGACGCCGCGGACGCGCACGTCGGCGTCGGCGGGGTCGACGAGCCACCCGTCGAGGAAGTCGGCATACAGCCCGGCCACCGCGGCGGCGGACGACTCGACGCCGATTGCCGACAGGCACGCGTCGGCGTGCCCGCGCACCGGACGGCCCGAGATGAGCGGCGACACCCCGACCACGGGTGCCCTGGAGCCGCGCAGGGCGTCACGCACGCCGGGGACGCCGAGGATGATGCCGATCGAGACCACCGGGTTCGAGGGCGGCAGCACGATGACGTCCGCCGACCGCAGCGCCTCGAGGACGCCCGGTGCGGCGGCAGCGCGGTCGAGCCCGGCCACGACGAACCTCGACGCCGGCACCTCGGCCCGCAGGCGCACCCACCACTCCTGGAAGTGCACGGCGCGCTGCTCGTCGCCCTCGTCGAGCACGACGTGCGTCTCGACCGGGGTGTCCGTCATCGGGAGCAGCGTGATGCCGCGGTCGGGCAGCCCCCACCGGGAGGCCAGGCGGGCCGTCACCTCGGTCGCGGTCTGCCCCTGCGCCAGCCACTGCGACCGCACGATGTGGGTGCCGAGGTCGAGGTCGCCGAGCGTGAACCACTGGGGGACCGCGCCGTAGGCCGCGAGCTCGCCTTGGACCCGGGTCGACTCGTCGGCCCGCCCCCAGCCCTGCTCCTCGTTGATGCCGCCGCCGAGGGTGTAGAGCAACGTGTCGATGTCGGGGCAGACCCGCAGGCCGTAGAGGCTGATGTCGTCACCGGTGTTGGCGATGACGGTGAGCTCGGATTGCGGTGCCACGACGTCGAGATGGGCCATGAGGCCCCTCAGGAACCGGGCACCGCCGACGCCGCCCGCGAGGGCCGTGATTCGCATGGGGGCCAGTCTGGACCACCCGCGAGTCGACCCGACACGCCGGTCCGGTCGAGAAAATTTCCCTCGATAGCAGAACCGGGCTTGACGGATGGGGATGACACGCGTGTAATTTCACCATTGTGTCCCAGCGAATACGTTCTCTCGCTCAGGGAGAAGGCCGGGGGCACGGTGTCGGGTCGCGAAGGGTCGAGGAGGCAACCATGCACGAGTTGACGTTGATCGACGCCATGGTCGAGGAGGAGACGGTTCTCTCCTGGCAGGAGCGCAGCCTGTGCGCACAGACGGATCCGGAGGCGTTCTTCCCCGAGAAGGGCGGGTCCACCCGGGAGGCCAAGAAGGTCTGCGTCGGGTGCGACGTCCGGTCCGAGTGCCTCGAGTACGCCCTGGCCAACGACGAGCGCTTCGGCATCTGGGGCGGACTCTCCGAGCGTGAGCGTCGCAAGCTGAAGAAGCGCGCGGTCTGACCGGGCCCGCGCCCACCCCATGACGCTGACGACTGCCCCCGTGCTGCCCCCTGCGCCCGCGCCCTCCGCGAGGCAGGCGGTGCGGGCTGTCGTCCTCACCTCCGGTGCGCAGCCGGGTCTGCGCGCGCTCCTCGACGCGCTCGCCGCCTCGACCACCCGCCCCGACCACGTCGTCGTCCTCGACTCCTCCGCCGACGGCGGCGCTGCCGACCTCGTCGCCGCTGCGACGTCCCGCACCTTCTCGGTCGACCACGTCGCCCTCGAGTCCCGTATGCCGGATCGCGTGACGGTCACGCGGTGGGTCGCCTCCGCCGACCTCACCGACGACGACCTCGTCTGGCTGCTGCCCGTCGGCTGCGTCCCCGAGCCGGAGACGCTGACTCGACTCCTCGCGGCCCACCGGCGCAGCCCGTCGGTCGGGCTCGTCGGCCCCAAGCACGTCGACGCCTCCGCACCGGGCACGCTGCGGTCGGTCGGGATCACGACCACGCGTTCGGGCCGGATCGTCGAGGACCCGCCGCTGGGCGAGCCCGACCAGGGCCAGTACGACCTGCGCCGCGACGTCATCGCGGTGCCCCTCGCCGGCATGCTGGCCACCGTCGGCGCCCTGCGCTCGCTGCGTGGCTGGGAGCGTTCGTTCGGCGACCTCGGTGGCGACCTCGACCTCGGCTGGCGGGCCCACCTCGCCGGCCACCGCGTCGTCGTCGCCCCCGACGCACGCATGCGCTCCGTCGCCGCCCTCGGCCTCGCCACCGCCACCGACGGGGTCCGGCGCCGCGCCGCCCGCCGGGTCGCGCTCGGTCGTGCGCCCTGGTGGCAGCTGCCGTTCCTCGCGCTCTGGGTGCTCCTCAGCTCGGTCGCCGCAGGCACCGGCCTGCTGCTGCTCAAGCGCCCGCGGGCAGCGGTGGCGGCGTTCTCGGACGCCGGCGCGCTCGACCCGTTCCGGGTGGCCGCGTCCCGCGTGCGCACGCGGGGCGGGCGCGAGCTGCACCACCGCGACATCGACACGCTCTTCGTCCCGGCGTCGACCATCGTGCGTCGCTCGCTCGACCGCGCCCACGAGGCGGTCGTCGCACCGTCCCGGCTGCCCGACGAGGGAGTGCGCGACCCCGAGGCCAGCTCGGGCCTCGGGCGACTGCTCGTCCACCCGGCCCTGCTGGCCGTGCTCGCGACCCTCGCGGTCGTCGCCGCCGCCGGCCGCGACATCGGTGGCGGCCTCCTGAGCAGGTTCGGCTCGGGTGTCACCGGGGGCGAGCTCGTCACCACGCGGGCGAGCGCGAGCACCCTGTGGCACGCCGCGTTCGACGGCTGGCACGGCACCGGTCTCGGTGGCGACGGGCCGGCCAGCCCCTCGCTGGCTCTGCTGGCCGTCCCCACGTGGATCCTCGAGCAGCTGCCCGGCGCCGGGGACCTCACGTCCTCGGCGGGCGCGCTCGTCGGTGCGCTGCTCGTCCTCGCCCTTCCCCTGGCCGCGGTGTCGGCCTACGTCTCGAGCCGGGTCATCACCTCGTCCCGCTCCCGCGCCGTCCGAGGGGTGGCCGCCCTGATCTGGGCCACGACCGGAGCCGCCGGTGCCTCGGTGGCGCAGGGGCGGCTCGGTGCCCTCGTCGCCCTCATCCTCCTCCCGGCGGTCCTCGCCGGGGTCGTCATGCTGGCCCGGCCCACGGGCACCGCCACCGGCGCCTTCGCCACGTCGCTGGGCGCCGCGGTGCTCGGCGCGTTCGCCCCTCCGCTGCTCGCCCTCGTCGTGCTCGCCTGCCTGGTCGTCGCCGTCGTCGGTGACAAGGGTGCACGGGCGCGAGCGCTGGTCCCCGCAGTCCTCGGCCCGCTGCTGCTGGGCCCGTGGCTCGTCGACGTCGTCGACGACTGGGCCCTCGCGGCCACCGGTCCGGGGCTGAGCCAGTGGGGTCCCACGACGACCGAGCCGCTCGCGCTCGCCCTGCTCCACCCCGGTGGCGCGGGCAGCACGCCCTGGTGGGTCGGCGCGGCGGTGGTCGCCGCCGGGCTGGCCGGGCTCGCCGCGCCCCGCCGGGTCCGGTCCGTCGCGACCGGTGCCGCGCTGCTGGGGCTCGTGTCCCTCGTCGCCGTCCTGGCGTCGCCGCGGCTCGACCTCGCCTCCGGAGCCGTCGTCACCGAGGGCGTCGTCACGCCCTGGGTCGGCACCTTCGTCCTCCCGCTCACCCTCGCGCTCATCGCGTCAGCCCTCCTCGGCGTCGAGGCGCTGCGCGGACGCGTGCGCGGCGTCGCCGTCCTCGCCCTGGGGCTCGTGGGTCTCGTGGGCGCCGGCGCACTGGGCTGGTTCGGCTTCGGCACCGTCCTGAGCACCTGGTCCGACCCCCGGCCCGCCGTCGCCGTCGAGCAGGCCGGCAACGACCTGGCCAACCGCACGGTCTTCGTCGACCCGGGACCCAGCGGAGCGGCATACCGGATCGTCGGTCGCGAGAGCGGAGCGCTCGCCCGCGCGCTGCCCCAGAGCGTCGCCAACGACGCAGCCCTCGCCGACGACGTGAGCGGGCTGCTCGACGGCACGCGCACCGACGCCGGTGCCCGCCTGGCGCAGCAGGCCGTCGGCTTCGTCGCGGTGGCCACGTCCGCCGGTGACGACGTGTCCCGCCGGCTCGACTCGGCGCGGGGCCTGTCCCGGCTGGCCAGCCGCAGCGGCTACGACGTCTGGCGTGTGGGCGCCCTCGGCAGCGCCACCAACCGTCCGGTCGCGCCCACGCGGCTCGCGCACGTCAGCGGCAAGTCGCACGCCCTCGTCGCCACGCTCGGGGAGCACGGCGCCACTGAGGCGACCGTGACCGCCCGTGAGGGGGACCTCCTCACGGTCGCCGAGCCGCCGCAGTGGGCCCGCCACGCCGAGGTGACCGTCGACGGCACCGAGCTCACCGCCGTGCCCGACGCGGAGCGCCCCACCTACGCCCTGCCGGCGGGGACGCACGACCTCGTCGTCGACGTCGTCACCGAGTACCCCTGGTGGCGCGTCCTCCAGGGGCTGGCGCTCCTCACCGTCGCCTTCCTCGCGATCCCGTTCGGGACCCGCGCGTTCAGGAGCAACCGATGACCCCCGCCCGCCTCGTCGGCCCCGGCCGCCTCGTCCTCACCGCCGCCGCGGGTACGGGTCTCGTGGCCCTGGCCACCCTCTCGCCGATGAGCGACGCCGGAGCGGGCCCGGCCCGGGCAGGCGCCACGTCCGGCGCAGCCGGCACGGCCGTCGCCGCAGCCCCGGTGTCGTCCAGCAGTGTCTCCTGCCCCGGCCCCGAGCTCAGCGGCGTCGGTGACGTCGACGACATCGAGGTGCCCGCCAGGATCGGCGCCGCCGCCGCACCCGAGGACGTCCTCGGCCCGGTGGAGCCCACCGGCGACGGCGACCTCGTCGTGCGCTCCGGCTCGAGCACCGCCGCGTCCTCGAGCGACCGGGGCGCCACGACGACGGCACCCACCCTCGACGGCCGAGCGAGCGACGTCGTCGCCGCCGGCACCATGGCGCCCGGCCTCGCCGCGACCCAGGAGTGGTCGGTGAGCCGTGACGAGATCCGCGGCCTCGCCACCGTGCCCTGCGCCGGCCCCGGCTCGGACCTGTGGCTCCTCGCCGGTGGCGGTGCCGCCGGTCGTCAGGAGCGCCTCGTGCTCACCAACCCGGGGGCCAACGAGGTCACCGTCGACGTGCAGGCCTTCGGTCTCAAGGGCCCGCTCGTGTCACCGACCGGCAGCACCGTCGTCCCCGCCCACGGCCGGGTCGCCCTCCTCGTCGATGCGGTCACCGGCGCCGAGGAGTCGCCCGCGGTGCGGGTGCGCGCCAGCGGCGGGTCGGTCCGCGCCGTCATCAGCGACATCTGGCTCGACGGCTCGGTCCCCGCCGGCGCCGAGACCACCGTGCCGACCGCGGCGCCCTCCACCCGTCAGGTCATCCCGGCCGCCATGATCTCGTCGTCCGGCTCCATCCGGATCGCGGTCCCCGACGCGCAGCAGGCCGTCGTGAGCGCGCGCATCATCGGCAAGGACGGCGCCGCCCCGCTTCCCGGCGGGGGAGTGGCCCGCGTCCCCGGGCGGTCCACCGGTGAGCTGTCGGTCACCGGACTGACCCAGAACATGTATGCCGTCGAGCTCACCTCCGACGTCCCGATCGTCGCCTCGCTGTTCGCCTCCTGGCGCAAGGGCGAGGAGCGCGGCGACTTCGTCTGGGCGCCGTCGACCGACGGGGCGACGGGACTTCTCGGCGCCGCCTTCGCCACGGCCGACGAGCCGCGGCGACGGATGCTGAGCGTCGTCTCGACCGCCGGTCCGTCGCGGGTCGCCGTGACCTGGCGGACGGGCGGGACGTGGACCACGCGCAGCATCGACCTCGCCCAGGACACGTCGACGGCGCTCGACCTCGGCGCCGCCGAGTCGGTGTGGGTCCGGCGGACGTCCGGCACCGGCGAGATCCGGTCCGGCGTGGGGTCGATGGTGGGGCGGGAGCAGCCGCTCGTGTCGGTGTCACCTCTCGCCGAGAGCGCCGTGACGTCCACAGTGAGCCGGGCGCACCCCGCCTCCTGAGCCCGACCCGGCCCTAGAGGTCGATCTCGGAGGGTGGCACGCCGAGGAGCGCCGCCACCTGCTCGGCGACGACCTCTCGCACGATGACCGAGACCTCGGCCGCGTCGCGCGCGCGGGTCTCGACCGGGCGTCGGTAGACGAGGATCCGGTGCCCCACGGCACCACCGACGGGGACGAGGCGCCCGAGGGGGGCCGCCTGCTCCTCCCACGGCGCGGGATCGGTGGGCGGGACCTCCTCGACGGCGAACTCGACCGCGGCATACCGGTTCCCGAGGTACTCGCGGGCGCGCTCGGCGACGTCGATGACGACGTCGTCGAAGGTCTCGCGCCGCGAGCGCATCGCGGGCACGGGCGGCCACGCCAGCGGACCCCTGGCGCCCCGCCCGCGACGGTCGCGACGAGGCGCGGACACGGGGTTTCGGGGGTCGACGGGAGCCACGGGACGAGACTACGGCGCGCCACCTCACCCTTGTCGGACCGGTGACCTAGAGTCTCTCGGGTGAACGCGTCGAGGAAGTGCAGCAAGACCGCGTGCTCCCAGCTCGCGGTGGCCACCCTGACCTACGCGTACGCCGACCGGGCCGTCGTCCTGGGGCCCTTGGCCACCTATGCCGAGCCCCACTCCTACGACCTGTGCGCCGACCACGCCACGCGGCTCACCGTCCCGCAGGGGTGGGAGTTCCTCCGTCTCGAGTCCGACGGCTACGCCCCCGCGCACGAGGTCGACGACCTCCTCGCCGTGGTCGACGCCGTGCGTGAGCGCCCCGCCCCACAGCCGACCGTGGCGAGTGTCGTCGTCAGCGCGATGCCTGTGGCCGGCGAGCAGCGTCGCGGTCACCTCCGGGTCCTGCCCGGCAGCGGCGAGGCCTGACCGACCCGCAGACCGGCGCCCCGCCGACCGGCAGACCGCCCCAGCCGACCACGTCGGTGCGAGACGACCACCTACAGGTGGTCCGCCCGTCACGAGCTGGTCGTCTCGTGGCGGCTCAGCCGCCGACGTAGGCGGCGAGGTGTGTGCCGGTGAGCGTGTCACCCTCGGCGACGAGGTCGGCCGGTGAGCCCTCGAACACGACGGTGCCACCCTCGTGCCCGGCGCCGGGCCCGAGGTCGATGACCCAGTCGGCGTGCGCCATGACCGCCTGGTGGTGCTCGATGACGATGACCGACTTGCCGCCGTCGACGAGCCGGTCGAGGAGGCCGAGGAGGTTCTCGACATCCGCGAGGTGCAGCCCCGTGGTCGGCTCGTCGAGGACGTAGACCTCGCCCTTGTCGGCCATCTGGACGGCGAGCTTGAGCCGCTGGCGCTCGCCACCGGACAGGGTCGTGAGCGGCTGCCCCAGGGTGAGGTAGCCCAGTCCGACGTCGACGAGCCGACCGAGGATCGTGTGGGCCGCGGGGATCCGCGACTCGCCCTCGGCGAAGAAGGCGAGGGCCTCGTCCATCGACATGGCGAGGACGTCGGCGATGTTGCGGCCGCCGAGGGTGTACTCGAGCACCGCCGCCTGGAAGCGCCGGCCCTCGCACTCCTCGCACGGTGACTCCACGGTGGCCATGACACCGAGCTCGGTGAAGATCACCCCGGCGCCGTTGCACGTCGAGCAGGCGCCCTCGGAGTTGGAGCTGAACAGCGCGGGCTTGACCCCGTTGGCCTTGGCGAACGCCTTGCGGATCGGCTCGAGCAGGCCGGTGTAGGTCGCGGGGTTGCTGCGGCGCGAGCCCTTGATGGCGCCCTGGTCGACGACGACCACGCCGTCGCGCCCGTCGACGGACCCGTGGATGAGCGAGCTCTTGCCCGACCCCGCGACGCCGGTGACGGCGACGAGGACCCCGAGCGGGATGTCGACGTCGACGTCGCGCAGGTTGTGCGTGGAGGCGCCCCGCACCTCCATCGAGCCCGTCGGCGTGCGCACCTCGGTCTTGAGCCGGGCCCGGTCGTCGAGGTGGCGGCCGGTGAGCGTGCCGGCCCGGCGCAGCTCCTCGACGGAGCCCTCGAAGACGATCTCGCCGCCTCCGGAGCCGGCACCTGGGCCGAGGTCGACGACGTGGTCGGCGATGGCGATCGTCTCGGGCTTGTGCTCGACGACGAGGACGGTGTTGCCCTTGTCGCGCAGCCGGACGAGGAGGTCGTTCATCCGGGCGATGTCGTGCGGGTGGAGCCCGATCGTCGGCTCGTCGAAGACGTAGGTGACGTCGGTGAGCGAGGACCCGAGGTGGCGGATCATCTTCGTGCGCTGGGCCTCGCCACCCGACAACGTCCCGGCCGGTCGGTCCAGCGAGAGGTAACCCAGCCCGATCTCGGTGAACGAGTCGAGCAGGTGCTGGAGCCCCTTGAGCAGCGGAGCCACCGACGGCTCGTCGAGCTCACGCACCCACGCGGCGAGGTCGCTGATCTGCATGGTGCAGAGGTCGGCGATGGACTTCCCGCCGATCTTCGACCTGAGCACGTCGGCGGTGAGGCGCGTCCCCTCGCACTCGGGGCACTGCTGGAAGGTCACGGCCCGCTCGACGAACCGGCGCACGTGCGGCTGCATCGCCTCGGGGTCCTTGGACAGCATCGACTTCTGGATCTTGGGGATGATGCCCTCGAAGGTGAGGTTGACGCCCTCGACCTTGATCTTGGTCGGTGGTGCGTAGAGCATCGTCTCGAGCTGCCTGGCGGTGAACGACTCGATGGGCTCGTCCATGGGGAGCCCCATGCCCTCGAAGAGCCGGCCGTACCAGCCGTCCATCGAGTAGCCCGGCACGGTGAGCGCGCCCTCGCTCAGCGACTTCGACGCGTCGTAGAGCGCGGTCCGGTCGATGTCGCTCACGTGCCCCATGCCCTCGCACCGCGGGCACATGCCACCGAGGTAGACCTGCTGCTGGGCGACGCGCTTCTCGGTGCGCCCGCCCTTCTCGGTCGTCATCACCCCGCTCGCCTTCCGTGTCGGCACGTTGAAGCTGTATGCCGTGGGCGGACCGACGTAGGGGGAGCCGATGCGGCTGAAGAGGATGCGGAGCATGGCGTTGGCGTCGGTCGCCGTGCCCACGGTCGAGCGGGGGTTGGCGCCCATCCGCTCCTGGTCGACGATGATCGCCGTGGTGAGGCCGTCGAGGTGGTCGACCTCGGGCCGGGCCAGCGAGGGCATGAACCCCTGGACGAACGCGCTGTAGGTCTCGTTGATCATCCGCTGCGACTCGGCGGCGATCGTCCCGAAGACGAGAGAGCTCTTGCCCGAGCCGGACACGCCGGTGAAGACGGTGAGCCGGCGCTTGGGCAGCTCGACGCTGACGTCCTTGAGGTTGTTCTCGCGTGCGCCCTGCACGCGGATGAGGTCGTGGGTGTCGGCGGCATGCGGCTGCGTGGTCACGGGCACACGCTAGTGGGATCGGCCGACATCCGAACCCCCTAGTAGGGTTCCTGCGTGCCTCCCCACCAGCTCGCCGACTTCGTCAAGGCCTACGACGTCCGAGGGCTCGTCCCGGAGCAGCTCGACGTCGACGTCGCGTGGGCGCTCGGCGCCGCGTTCGCCGAGGTCGTCATCACCCGCGAGGGCGGCAAGGGGTGCGTCATCGGCCACGACATGCGGGCCACCTCGCCCGAGCTCTCACGGGCGTTCGCCGCAGGGGTGACGAGCCGGGGTGTCGACGTCACCCTCATCGGGCTCGCGAGCACCGACGGTCTCTACTTCGCCAGCGGCCACCTCGACCTCGCGGGGGCGATGTTCACCGCGAGCCACAACCCCGCGGCATACAACGGCATCAAGCTCTGCCGACGGGGCGCGCGCCCGGTCGGCCAGGACTCCGGCCTGGGTGAGGTCCGCGACCTCGCCCAGGAGCTGCTCGACGGCACCGCCGAGCAGCGCCACGAGGAGGAGGGCACGCTCACGGAGCGCGACGTCCTCGCCGACTACGCCGGCTTCCTGCGCGGGCTCGTCGACCTCTCCGGCATCCGGCCCCTCAAGGTCGTCGTCGACGCCGGCAACGGCATGGGTGGCCACACCGTCCCTGCGGTCCTCGAGACCGGCGCCGGCCTGCCCGCCCTGCCCCTCACCGTCGTCCCGCTCTACTTCGAGCTCGACGGCACCTTCCCCAACCACGAGGCGAACCCGCTCGAGCCGGAGAACCTGCGTGACCTCCAGGCCGCGGTGGTCGAGCACGGAGCCGACCTCGGCCTCGCCTTCGACGGCGACGCCGACCGGTGCTTCGTCGTCGACGAGCGCGGCGAGCCCGTGAGCCCCAGCGCCATCACGGCCCTCATCGCCACCCGTGAGGTCGCCCGCGAGGTCGCGGCCGGCACGCCCGCGCACGAGGTCGCCATCGTCCACAACGTCATCACCTCGGCGCAGGTCCCCGAGGTCATCGCGGGCCTCGGCGCCCGCGCCGTCCGGACCCGGGTCGGGCACTCGTTCATCAAGGGCGAGATGGCACGCGCCGACGCCGTGTTCGGCGGCGAGCACAGCGCCCACTACTACTTCCGCGACTTCTGGTTCGCCGACACCGGCATGCTCGCCGCGATGCACGTCCTCGCGGCCCTCGGTGAGGAGGACGCACCGCTGAGCGAGCTCATGGCCGACTGGACGGCATACGCCGCCTCGGGCGAGATCAACTCGACCGTCGACGACGCGGCCGCGAGCACCGCCCGGGTCCGCGAGTGGGCGCGCGACAAGGACGTCGCCGTCGACGAGCTCGACGGGCTCACCCTGACCCACGAGGGAGGCGCGGGCGACCCGATGTGGTGGCTCAACCTGCGCGCCTCGAACACCGAACCCCTGCTGCGGCTCAACGTCGAGGCAGCCGATGCGGACACGATGGCCGCGATACGCGACGATGTCCTCAGCGTCGTACGTGGCACTTCACAAGGAGACAGCTGATGTCAACGATGGAGCCCTGGCTGCGCGAGATCCTGCGCTGCCCCAACTGCCGCGCCGAGCTGCGTGACGAGACCGGCACCGACGGTCCCGAGCTGGCGTGCACGTCCGAGACCTGTGGTCTCGTCTACCGGATCGACGACGGCGTCCCCGTCCTGCTCGTCGACGAGGGCCGCAAGCCGGTCTGACCGGCACCGCCTCGAGAAAGCCGCACCGCCATGCCGCACCTCGACGAGGACGTCCTCGACTCGGCCGACGCGCTCGAGCGCCTCGACAGTCGTGGCTCGCTCCGCGCGCTCGCCACGTCCGGTGCCCAGGTGCGCCGGGCCATCGTCGCCGCCCGTGAGGCGGGTGTGGATCGGGTCGCCGGCGGCGACCGCCCACGGTCGGTGCTCGTCGCGTCGCTCGGCGGCTCCGCCGTCGTGTGCGACGTCCTCGACGTCCTCGCCGAGCCGGGGTCCCCGGTCCCGCTGACGACCCGGCGCGAGGCTCCGCTGCCCGGCTGGATCGGTCCGCTCGACCTCGTCATCGCGGTGTCGCAGTCCGGCCGGGCCGCCGGCCCGCTGGCGCTCGCGGCCGAGGCTGCCCGGCGTGGTGCCTCGCTGCTCACCGTCGGGGCCCCGGACTCGCCGCTGGCCGACGTGTGCGCGCGAGGCCGAGGGGTCCATGTCGACATCGCGACCGACGTGCCCACGTCGCGCGCGGCGCTCTGGTCGATGCTCACCCCGGTGCTGCTCGCGGCCGACGGGCTGGGTCTCATCGACTGCCCCGAGGCGGTGCTCGAACGCGTCGCCGACCTCCTCGACGGCCGGGCCGAGGAGTGCCGCCCCTCGTCGGAGTCGTTCGTCAACCCCGCGAAGGTCCTCGCCGTCGGTCTGGCCGAGACCGTCCCCGTCGTCCTCGGCGACGGTGCCCTCACCGGGG
The DNA here is from genome assembly GCF_007992835.1 of Knoellia locipacati. GTDB lineage: Bacteria > Actinomycetota > Actinomycetes > Actinomycetales > Dermatophilaceae > Knoellia > Knoellia locipacati. The sequence continues at coordinate 8,041 of NZ_BKBA01000003.1, read as the reverse complement.
TCGCCGCCGGTCGCGCGGCCGCGATGCTCGCCCGCACCGCGCGTATGCCGGCCACCTCGGGTGCGCTTCCCGATGCGGCCGCGCAGGTGGTCGCCTGCTTCGACGGCCCGTTCAGCGGCGCGGGCGACACCGGGCGGGGGAGCGGAGGCGACATCTTCGCCGACCCGTTCCTCGACGGTCCGCCGGCGCCGCAGCTGGGGCTGCTCCTCCTGCGCGACAACCCCGACGTCACGCCGCCCTCCTCGCTCCCACCCACGGCGGTGCCACCGGCACAGCTCGCCGACGCGGTCGCCGAGTCGGCCCGTGAGGCCGGGGTCAAGGTCTGGGAGGTCGAAGCCACCGGCGCGCACCCCATCGAGCGGCTGGCGTCGCTCATCGCGCTCACCGACTACGCCGCGACCTACCTCGCGCTCGGGCTCGGTCTGGACCCCGCCGTCTCACGGCACGTCACCGAGCTGCGCGACCGGACGAGCTGACCCGACAGGGGGAGCGGGTCGCCGTCAGTGCTGGGCGAGGTCGAGGACCTCGGCCGTCGGCAGCTGCGCCAGCGCGGCGCCATCGACGAGCACCTTGCTCGACCGCAGCCCGCTGCCGATGACGACCTCGCCGGCCGCGACGACGGCGGCATCGACGAGCACCGGCCAGCCGTCGGGCAGCCCGATGGGCGTGATCCCGCCGAACTCCATGCCGGTCAGCGACACCGCGTCGTCGTGCGGCGCGAACGAGATCTTGCGGACGCCGAGGTGACGGCGGACGACGCCGTTGATGTCGGCGCGGTCGGTCGCCAGGACCATGACGGCGGCGTAGGTCACCTCGCCGGCCCGCTTCCCGGCGACGACGACGCAGTTGGCGCTCGCCTCCGGCGCGACGTCGTATGCCGCACAGAACGCCTCCGTGTCGGCGAGCGTCGCGTCGATGGTCGCGACCTGCGCCGCTGCGACGCCCGCTGCGGCGCCCTCGGTGGCTCCCGGGGCCGTGAGGGCCGCGGCGACGGGAGGTGCGACGAGGTCTGGCGACCCGACGACGGGTGACCAGGACAGCGTTCCGCGGGCGGACGGCATACGGGTCAGTGGGTCGCGTCTGCGGCAGGTGCGTCGGCGGCAGCCTCGTCGTGACCGCCCTTGCGGGGGACGACGTGCATGATCGCCACGACGACGGCACCGACGAGGAAGCCGAGGATGGCCGAGCCGATGGTGTTGGTGACCCAGCCGAGGACACCGCCGAGCGCGCCGGTCGCGTCGTGCACCGCCTCCTCGGCGTGGTGGACCCACTCGTAGGGGTGGTGCAGCGGCGACCAGTACTCGCTGAGCTCGTCGAGGCCCACGAGGAGGATGTGGCCGCCGACCCAGATCATCGCGGCGATGCCGACGACGGACAGGGTCGAGAGCAGCTTCGGCATGGCGGCGACGAGGCCGCGGCCCAGACCGGCCCGCGCGCCGTCGCCCTTGGCGAGGTGCAGGCCGACGTCGTCCATCTTGACGATGAGCGCGACGACGCCGTAGACGAGCACGGTGATGAGGACCGCGACGACGGCGAGGATGATCGCCCGCGTGACGAAGGGCTCGTCCTTCACCTCGTTGAGCGAGATGACCATGATCTCGGCCGAGAGGATGAAGTCGGTGCGGATCGCGCCGCTCGTGATCGTCTTCTCGTCGGCGACCTGGCCCTCGTCGTGCGCCTTGCCGGCGGCGTCCTCGCCGTGGCCGCTCACGCGCTCCCAGATCTTCTCGACGCCCTCGAAGCAGAGGTAGGTGCCGCCGACCATGAGCAGCGGCGTGAGCGCCACGGGGAGGAACTGGCTGAGCAGCAGCGCCGCCGGGAGGATGAAGAGCAGCTTGTTGCGCAGTGAGCCGATCGCGATGGTCTTGATGATCGGGAGCTCGCGCTTGGGCTCGATGCCCTGCACGTACTGCGGGGTGACGGCCGTGTCGTCGACGATGACGCCACTCGCCTTGACGCTGGCCCGCCCGGCGGCCGCGGCGACGTCGTCGACGGAGGCGGCTGCCGCCTTGGCGAGCACAGCGACGTCGTCGAGCAGGGCGAAGAGTCCGCCGGCCATCAGGTCACCTTCGTGTCGGTGGGGGAGTCGTGGTCGAGCACGCGCTCAGCCTAGGGGAGAACGCGTGCCCGGCCGGCCCACGTCCGGACCCCGCGCGGCGACGGGGGGCCCGTTCGGGTCATGTGCCGCGCCCGGCCCACCACTAGCGTCGAGATGTCCGGAGGCTCTGGGGGGCTGGGGGTGTGTGCAGCAGCCGCCGAGGACGCACGGGCACGCAGTGCGCCATGTTCGATTCCAGTTCCAGGAGGGGTTCCATGTCCGCGATCGTCTCTCGTCGATCCCTGCTCGTCGCCGGTGCCGGCGCCGGGGTCGGCCTCGTCGCCACCGTGGCGGCTCCGGCCGCCCAGGCGGCCGGCACCAACTACGCCTACCAAGAGCAGAGCAGGTACAACTACTGCTCGGCCGCATCGTCCCGCATCGCCCTCAGCTCACCGATCCTGAGGCGCGACGCATCCGAGAACCGCACGGTCCCGAGCCAGAACAGCCTGGCCGAGAGCCTCAACCTCGACCCCTACGACGGCAGCGCGTCGACCACGGGGCTCAAGGACCCGACGCTCATCGCCACGGTCCTCAACCGGCGTCTTGGCATCGCGAGCCACGCGAACCGCTACCGGTTCCGCATCTCGCCCTCCGGCACGCTCTACACCGACCTGCAGAACAAGGTCCGCGAGAGCATCTCCGCCGGCTACCCGGTCGTCATCAACATGAACCAGGTCGACGGCGACCACTTCGACGGCCACTACATCGCCATCGTCGGCTACGGCCCCGACCGATACCAGATCGCCGACCCTTACCGTGCGTCACGCAACGGGGTGTGGCGCGACAAGCAGGACATCGTCGACTGGAACAAGCTCAACCGCTTCACCTGGTACGGCAGCTGACCGACCCGTCGTGGACCGTCCCCGGCCGGGGACGGTCCACGGCTCGTCACTCCTCCTCGTCGGCGCGACCGTCCTCGTCGTCCTCGGCGAGGTCGTCCTCCTCCTCGTCCTCACGAGGCGGCGTCTCGTCGTCGTCGTCGTCCTCCTCCTGCTCGGTGAGGGCAGGACGGGTCATCTCGGACTCCGGGTCGAGCGCGTAGTCCCCGCGCACCTCGTCCCAGGTGTCGAGCTTGGACTCGTCGAGGTCGAGGCGGACCTCGTCGCTCACCTCGTCGCCCTGCCGGGCCGGACCGCCCTCGCGTGTGCCGTCGGTCCCCGTGCCCTCGAAGGTGTCGCTCATCGTCTGCTCCGTCTCGTCGGCGTGCCGTGGCCACGGGCGGCGCCCGCGGCATTCCATGTCTACCGCGTGCAGTCGCTAGAGTGGGGGCCGCCGGCGCGGGTGATACCCCGCTCCTCGAGACCGCCCAGATGGGCTGCGCCGGGTCGCGAACCAGACACTCAACGGAAGAGATTTCGCATGTCCTTTGACTACAAGGTTGCCGACCTGGGCCTCGCCGAGGCCGGCCGTCACCAGATCCGTCTTGCCGAGCACGAGATGCCCGGTCTCATGTCGCTGCGCGAGGAGTTCGGCTCGTCCAAGCCGCTCACCGGCGCCCGCATCGCCGGCTCCCTCCACATGACCGTCCAGACCGCGGTCCTCATCGAGACGCTCACCGCGCTCGGTGCCGAGGTCCGCTGGGCCTCGTGCAACATCTACTCGACCCAGGACGAGGCGGCCGCGGCCGTCGTCGTCGGCCCCACGGGCACCGTCGAGGACCCCCAGGGTGTCCCCGTCTTCGCCTGGAAGGGCGAGACGCTCGAGGAGTACTGGGACTGCACCGAGCAGATCCTCACCTGGCCGGGCGAGGGCGCCAACATGATCCTCGACGACGGTGGCGACGCCACGATGCTCGTCCACAACGGTCGCGCCTGGGAGACCGCCGGACAGGTGCCCCCCACCGACGAGAAGGACTCCGAGGAGGTCGGCGTCTTCAAGGCGCTCGTGCGCCGCACCCTCGAGCAGGACCCGCAGAAGTGGACCAAGGTCTCGCAGGAGATCAAGGGCGTCACCGAGGAGACCACCACCGGTGTGCTCCGCCTCTACGACCTCGCCAAGGCCGGCGACCTGCTCTTCCCGGCGATCAACGTCAACGACTCGGTCACCAAGTCCAAGTTCGACAACAAGTACGGCTGCCGCCACTCCGTCATCGACGGCCTCAACCGCGCCACCGACGTCCTCATCGCCGGCAAGGTCGCGGTCGTCTGCGGCTACGGCGACGTGGGCAAGGGCGTCGCCCAGGCCCTCGCCGGACAGGGCGCCCGCGTCGTCGTCACCGAGGTCGACCCGATCTGCGCGCTGCAGGCCGCGATGGAGGGCTACCAGGTCGTCCGTCTCGAGAGCGTCGTCGAGTCCGCCGACATCTTCATCACGACGACCGGCAACTTCAACATCATCACGGCCGAGCACATGCAGGCCATGAAGAACAAGGCAATCGTCGCCAACATCGGCCACTTCGACAACGAGATCGACATCGCCGGTCTCGCCAAGGTCGAGGGCGTCACCAAGACCGAGATCAAGCCGCAGGTCCACGAGTGGACCTTCTCCACCGGCACGTCAATCATCGTGCTGTCCGAGGGTCGCCTGTTCAACCTCGGCAACGCCACGGGCCACCCGTCGTTCGTCATGAGCAACTCGTTCACGAACCAGACGATCGCCCAGATCGAGCTCTTCACCAAGACGAGCGAGTACGACAACGAGGTCTACGTGCTGCCCAAGCACCTCGACGAGAAGGTCGCCCGCCTGCACCTCGACGCGCTGGGCGTCGAGCTCACCGAGCTCACCAAGGAGCAGGCCGAGTACATCGGCGTCGACGTGGCCGGCCCCTACAAGGCTGACCACTACCGCTACTGAGACGTCTCAGACCCAGGGCACGACCCCGGTATGCCGTCCGCTCACCCGAGCGGGCGGCATACCGCGTTCTCAGGCCTTCAGGCCCCGGCCCCCGGGAGCCACACGGCCATCGGCCCGACAGGCCTGAGCTGGTTCCACACCTGGGGTGAGCCATCCGAACGAACACCCTTGGTGTCCCGGGGAAGGATCGCGCACGTCGTTCCCTCCGGTAGCGCCACGTCCGAAAGGTCGCCCAAGCGGCGCGTGGACTCAGCGATGGCGTCGGCCCCATAGACCTCTGTACGCATGTCGATCCACACCTTCACGTCCGTGCGCAGAAGCAGCGTCACTCCTGCAGCGTCTGCAGTCGCGAAGAGTCGGCAGCCGTGGGGAAGGTCCGCCATGATCTCGGCCTCAGGGTCGGGTCGACCAGGATCGTGTGATGCAACGAGAGCGACGGGGAGGAGGATGACGATCGCACCGGTGAGGATCGGTCGCCAGTAGGCGGCCTCGAGGCGACTGCGGAGGGCGCCGGATCGATCGGGGTTTGCCCGCCACTTGGCGGTGCTGACCGATATCTCTGCGGCCAGGACAGGAAGCAGGGTGAGGGCAGCCACGCCGAGGAAGCGAATGGCCACGAATCCGGCGAGCGCCGCGGCGAGACTCCCACCCAGGAGGATGACCTCCAGCGCCCAGCGAGCACGTTCTCGCGAGCCGGGGGCGCCGGGCCGCTGCCTTGCCACTCGGAGTACGCAGGCAAGAGCGAGTGTGAGAACAGCGATCGCGATCGGGAGCCATCTGGTCCGAGGTCCGTCTGCGAGCGGCGACATCCACTCGACGACCTGCCCGTCAGACGCTGCGCTGATCTCGGTCAGGAGTTGCCACACCGACCAGCCGTACGGCCCGAAGGTGCTGCCGAGCGCAATGCCGAGTCCCGCGACGGCCGTGAGGGTGAGACGCCAGCGGGGAGCGCCAGCGAGGAGGGCGGCGAGAGGAAGGGCCACGGCCAAGCCCACAGCGGTCACGCTCCACGAGACGTGCAGCCACGCGCCGCCCCAGCCGAGGGCAAGCCCTCCAAGAGCCACGACGGCAACCAGCCGCCATCCGGTGCGAAGAGGTCGCACCAGCAAGGCGTACCCGAGGGCGATGGTCGTGAGGAGTAGCGCCTCGACCGCTGTCGTCGCGCGAGGTGAGAGCAGCGGCAGTGCCAGCAGGGCAACCCCAGCAGTCGCAACGAGAGCGGGCAAGGGGCGTGAGCCGAGCCAGCGCGCCAGAACCAGGGCAACAACGAAGTACGCGAGAAGCCCCACGGCGCCGACGACGGCGATTCCTGCGAACCCCAGGGCGTCGTATCCGAGTCCGAGAGCGGTGTTCCAGGCCGGGGACGTCGGGCGGAAGGTCCCGGAAGGCTGCGCCCAGCTCCACGCGTCCGCTCTCGACAGGGGCATACCCGCCCATCGCTCGCTCCCGTCCCTGGCCTGCCAGTACGGGTCGCGTTCGACCAACCGAGAAGCGCGGATGATGACCAGGCCCGTGATCCAGGCGGCCAGAACGCCCCAGTCCCAACGTGCCTTCACGAGAATCCTCGGGTTCGCTCTGCGTATGCCGCGTAGCCGGGCACACGTTCGCGTAGCAGCTGCTCCTCCCAACGGGCGCGCAGGATCTGAAGGACACCGATGATAGCGACGACGACCCAGGCCCAGCCTCCACCGTTGACGATGGCGAGACCGATGGCGCTGATGTACTCGAAGACGTACAGGGGGTGGCGAAAGAACCTGTACGGACCCTCTGAGGCGAGTCCTCGGGACTGCGGCACGACGCTGATGTTCGTCCGGAGGTGGAGCAGAGCCCACACCGACAGGCCTACACCGACGACGATGAGGGCCGTGCCCACTGCGGCGAGGCCAGACCCAGTGCCGCCGGCACCGACGAGTGGGATCGCAAACCCGGAGAAGGTTGCCACGCCGGCGACCAGCCATCGTTCCCAGCGCCGATCCGTGTCCGTCGCCGCGTCCCGTCGGATGTACAGGATGACCAGCACGCCGTAGAACGCCAAGGCTGTCACCGTCCCGGCCGACTCGAGGAGGTGCGTCTCAGTGCCGGCACCGAGCAGCTTGGTCGCGTTGAGGACGAGAAGCGCTGCGAAGACCGGCACGAGAATGAGGCGGCCCAAGTCGAGACGGTGGGGAAGAGACATGGCGCCGAGTATGACCGGGGGAGGGTGGCTTCGCAGCATGTCGAAGAAAAAAGACTAGTACTTCAAAGCGGTCGCCAAGGGGCGATGGCCAGAAACCACCCCAGCCAACTATGGACAAAAACCATAGTCGTGAGGTACTACTTCGCTTGGAGCGAGCGAGTTTCGTGCTCAATTGCCCCCAGCTGGGGCAGGTTCTAGCACATGAACCTGCCGGAAGCATTCAATCGCGAGAGTCATCTGACTAATTTCATCTAGCCAGTCGTACCGTGCAGGTTTGACTAGTTCGGGCCATGTCCCAAATCTCCACGATCAGTGGAGGATCAGCCCGGGCCGGGCAGACCGGTACCTCTCACGAACAGGGGGAAGCCCAGATGTCGAAGGCTTTCGTCAAGCTCCGGAGCCGTGGTCTCTCCCAGAGAGTCACGGCGCCGGCCGAGGACGACCACGTGGTCGACCTCGGCGCCGTGGTCGTCATGACGGCACCAGGCCCCATGGGCCCCACCGTCGAGGCGATGTTCGCCGGCTGGCCCAGGTCCCTCTGAGCATTTCTCAACACCCACCACCACCAGAAGGAAGTCCCCTCATGTCCTCTTCGCTCCTCCGCCTCCGCAACCGTGTCCTCAGCTCCGAGAAGGGCGCGACGATGGTCGAGTACGGCCTCATGGTCGCGCTCGTCGCGGTCGTCGTCGCGGTTGCCGTCACGACCCTCGGCACCCGGATCGCCTCCATGTTCAACGGCCTCAGCTTCCCCTGAAAGGCGGTCCAGTCATGAGCATGCGCATCGCGCAGCTGCGTCGACGTCTCGCCTCCGAGGCCGGCGCGACGATGGTCGAGTACGGCCTCATGGTCGCTCTCGTTGCGGTCGTCGTCGCCGTCGCCGTCACGACCCTCGGCGGGGCCATCTCCTCGATGTTCACCTCGGTCGCCACGACGATCTGAGGGTCAACGTTTCGGGTCGGCGGCCTCGAGCCGCC
>NZ_BKBA01000002.1 GCF_007992835.1 Knoellia locipacati | reverse complement strand
GAGCCGCCGACCCGAAGCACCCTCGTGCACTTTCGTGCACGATCCGCAAGTTTGTTCGTAAGGGGTGTGGCCAATGCGCAGGCGCGAACGCGGTGCCTCGATGGTGGAGTTCGCCATCATGTTGCCCCTCCTCCTGCTCGTGCTTTTCGGTCTGATCGACATGGGCCGGATGTTCCTTGCCCAGGCGATGGTGACCAACGGAGCTCGCGAAGGTGCCCGTATGGCCGTCCTGCGGTTCCCTGACAGTGACGTCCAGACCCGGGCCGACGCCTCGATGCCTGGCCTTGACGGACTGACCTCCGGTACGCACACGGTCACCGTCCCGGTCCGCTGCCCTGCAGCGCCGACGGCAACCGACGCCACAAACGTCAGGGTGTCGGTCGTCGGGTTCAAGTGGGTCGCCCTGGGGGCCATCACCAACCTCTTTCCTGGGGGCGCGATCGCGGTGCCGACGCCCACGGCCACGTCTTCGATGAGGTGTGCGGGATGACTTCGGAGAAGCTCACCGTGCGTCGTCGCGACGAGCGAGGCGCCGTCGGCGCCCTCGTCGGTCTCCTCTTCGGCGCGTTCGTCGTCACCGGGCTGCTGGCGTGGTCGGCGGACGTCGGTCAGGTGATGTGGGAACGCCGCCAGACTCAGAACGCCGCTGACGCAGCAGCACTTGCTCTGGCCCAGAGCTGCGCCAAGAACAACTGTGTCGCCGGCGCAGACAACCTGCCGGCCCTGGTCAATGCCAACACCGTCAACAACGCCTTGCGTACACACACGCTCGAGCGCCAGTGCAAGCGCAACACCAGCATTGGTTCTCTGCCCCAGTGCACCTCGACGCCGAGCATCACCGCACTCCGCGAGTGCCCGCCGATGCCCTCCACACTGTCAACGCTGCCCTACGTCGAAGTGCGCGTCGGGGCCAATGAGGGCGGTCTCGGGATCATCCCCAACCCGTTCTCGCGAGTGAACAACTCACCCGCTGACGACTCGACCCAGCAGGTCTACTCGTGCTCCCGTGCCGCGTGGGGAGTCCCGGCCGCGAACAGCTTCCTCGCCCCCATCGCCATCTCCACGTGCGAGTGGCGTACCTACTCGGCCGGCGGAACGACCTACCACCCTGCGCCGACCGGCGCATGGCCCGGTTACGGAGGGGCAGGACAGCCGCCCTGGCCGCTCGGACCCACGAACCCCAACACTGCCGGACGCGAGGTTGTCATCACGTTGCACGGTTCCGGCGACTCGTCGTGCCCGTCAGGCCCCAGTGGGGGCGACGTCCCCGGCGGCTTCGGCTACCTGGACAGCACGGGCTCGTGCAACGTCACGACGTCCACGACCAACGGCACCGACTACTGGGCTCCAGTGAGCACTGGAAGCTCGGCACCCAACTCCTGTCGAAGCGTTTTGGCTGACGTCCGAGACAACGGCCCGGTCATCGACCTCCCGGTCTACGACTGCATCGTCAACAACGGGTCGGGGGCAGTCACCCCGTCGACATCGTGCCTCTCCGGTAACGGGTCGTCTGCGAGATATCACCTCGCGGGGGTCGCGCGCTTCTATCTCAGTGGCTACAAGATCACGGGTAGTGAGTCGCGCCCGAGCCGCGTGACAGGTTCGGTGCCGTGCTCCGGCTCGGCCCGGTGCATCTCCGGGTGGTTCGTCAGCGGAGTTCTCTCCAACCCCACCGGCGGCGTCGTCGCCCCCACTCCCTCCAACCCCGGCTTCGGTCTTTCCGTCGTCGTCCCGGCCGGCTGAGCCGTCGGTCCCCTTGAAAGGCATCTGAACCATGGGTCGTCGCGTCCTCGCTCTCATCGCAGCCGTCGTGCTCGCCCTCGTCGGCGCGACCCTCGTGCTCGTCTACGCCAGCAACGCGGACGAGCGGGCGCTCCAGGGCCAGCAGCCCCGCACCGTCTTCGTGACGGAGAAGGTCGTCTCCTCGGGCACGACCCTCAAGGACGCCGAGCGCGGTGGCCTCATCAAGCGCACGCAGGTCGCGGCCAAGGCACTCCCCGCGGGTGCCCTCAACCTCATCGATGGTGAGAACAGCTCGCTCGTGGCCCTCGCGGACATCACCCCGGGTCAGGTCGTCCTCAGCTCGGCATTCGGCCAGGAACGCTTGGGGCAGAAGGCGATCGGCGTGTCCGCGGGCAAGATCGCAATCTCGGTCAGCCTCGAGGACCCGAACCGGGTCGGCGCCTTCGTCACGCCGGGCAGCAGCATCACGATCTACGACACCTACGACATCAAGAAACTCGGGACGGACGACGCGACCAAGCAGTACAACGAGCTCAAGGTCATGGGCACGAGCGTGCTGCTCTCGAAGGTCCAGGTCATCGGAATCGGAACGACGAGCCTGACCGGCGCTGCGTTGAAGTCGGAAGGCGAGAAGGGCGAGGAGTCCGCCCCGACGACATCGACGCCCGTGCAGAGCTACCTCGTCACGGTCGAGGTGAGCCCAGCCGACTCGATCAAGCTCGTGCATGCCATCCAGCACTCGCAGAACTCCCAGAACAACCCGGCACGGCACATCTACTTCGGTCTCGAGGGTTCGGACACCACAGTGCCGAAGAACCTCAGCACCGACGACTTCCGCTACCACGGGAGTCCCTGATGACCATCCTCTGGGACAACGAGCCGGGTGCGAGCGACAGGTACCACTTCGCCCTCGGGCACGTGCAGCTGCTCGGGTCAGCGCCCCTCGTTCACCGTGCCCTGGATGATGACGCGCAGTCCGACCTTGTGGTCATCGGGCCGATGGTCAACCTCGACGAGGCCTCGCTGCTCGTCGAGTCGGTGCGCGGCGTGCGCCCAGAGGTCGGGTTCATCCTCCTGAGGCACCGGCTCGACGTCACGACGATGACCCAGGCCCTGCGGAGCGGGTTCCGCGAGGTCGTCGCCTCCGACGACGCGCCAGCGCTCTCGGACGCGGTGCGACGCAGTCGTGACCTCACGGCACGGCTCGCAGGTCACCAGAGCGGTGGACCGGCCGCACAAGGGCGCATCATCACGGTCTTCTCCGCCAAGGGTGGTGTCGGCAAGACCACGCTGTCGACCAACATCGCCACCCACCTCGCCCTGAGCAACCAGCGCACGGTGCTCGTCGACCTCGACCTCTCCTTCGGCGACGTCGGGATCAGCATGCAGCTCATGCCGTCGAACTCCGTGCACGACGCCGTGTCGATGAGCGGCTCTCTCGACGGTGAGGGCCTGGCGCAGCTCGTGACCCACCACGAGGCGAGTGGCCTCGACGTCATCGCCGCCCCCACCGACCCGTCGCTCGCCGACCGTGTGAGTGCCCAGGTCGTGAGTGAGCTCCTCCGTGTGGCGGCTGCCCACTACGACTACGTCATCGTCGACACACCGCCCTCGTTCACCGAGCACGTCCTTGCCGCGTGTGACGTGAGCAGCCTTCTCGTGCTCATCGCCACGCTCGACATCCCCGCAGTCAAGAACCTCAAGCTGGCGCTCGAGACCCTCGACGCCCTCGGCAGCCCCAAGGAGTCGCGCGTCATCGTGCTCAACCGCGCGGACGTCAAGGTGGGGCTCCGGGACGAGGACGTCGTACAGGCCATCGGAGCTCCGATCGCGGTGAGCATCCCGGCCAGCATCACCGTGCCGGCCTCGGTCAATCGTGGCGTCCCGCTGGTCCTCGAGTCCCCTCGTGATCCCGTGAGCGTGGCGCTTCGTGAGATCGCGGACAAGCACATTCGGGGACGCTTCGGCACTCCCGTGGAAGACACCCAGCGCCGCAGCCTCTTCAGCAGGAGAAGTCGATGAGCACCCTCGCAGACCGTCTCGACACCGCCCGACGAGCCCATGAGCCAGCGCCCGTGCAAGGCAGCGCTTCACATGAGGCGCGGGGGACCGACCCGTTCCTCGAGGTCAAGGCGCGCGTCCACCAAGGCCTCATCGACTCCCTCGGGCCCCGGCTCTACGACCCGCACCTCAAGGAGTCCGACCTCGCCAACCAGGTCCGACAGACCCTGCAGGAGGTCATCGATGCCGAGCAGCACCCGCTCTCGCTCGCTGACCGAACGCGCCTCGCGCAGGAAGTCTCCGACGAGATCCTCGGGCACGGCCCGATCGAGCCGCTGCTGCGTGACCCCGAGATCTCCGAGATCATGGTCAACGGGAGCCACCGGATCTTCGTGGAGCGCTCCGGCAAGCTGTACCCGACCTCGGCACGGTTCACCGACGAAACCCACCTGCGCCGCATCATCGACAAGATCGTGGGACGAGTTGGCCGCCGGGTCGACGAGGCCAGCCCGCTCGTGGATGCCCGCCTTCCTGACGGGTCACGAGTCAACGCGGTGGTCGCTCCGATCGCGCTCGATGGTGCCGTTCTCACCATTCGCAAGTTCGCCGCCGACCCGTTCACGGACAAGGACCTCATCTCCTTCGGGACCTTCACGCCTCCGGTGCGTGACTTCCTCTGGTCCTGCGTGAAGGGCCGACGCAACATCATCATCTCCGGCGGCACGGGGTCCGGGAAGACGACGACGCTCAACGTCGTCTCCTCGTTCCTGCCCGACGACGAGCGGATCGTGACGATCGAGGACGCTGCCGAGCTCCAGCTCCACCAGGCTCACGTGCTGCGTCTCGAGTCGCGACCCGCGAACATCGAGGGCTCGGGGGCCGTCACCATCCGCGACCTGGTGCGCAACTCCCTGCGCATGCGACCCGACCGCATCGTCGTCGGCGAGGTCCGTGACGGTGCTGCTCTCGACATGCTGCAGGCCATGAACACCGGCCATGACGGGTCGATCACCACGGTGCATGCCAACAGCGCACGCGACTCGCTCGCGCGTCTCGAGACGATGGTGCTCATGGCAGGCGTCGACCTGCCCATCCGTGCCATCCGCGAGCAGGTCGCTGGCGCGGTGGACCTCATCATCCAGCAGGCTCGTCTCAAGGACGGGACCCGGCGCATCACGCAGATCACCGAGGTGGTGGGCATGGAGGGCGACATCATCACCCTCCAGGACCTCTTCACCTTCGACTACAGCGCGGGCCGCGACGAGAACGGCCGGTTCCTGGGCGAGCTCCGCAGCACGGGGATCCGGCCGACGTTCTCGCAGGACCTGGCAGACCAGGGCATCGAGCTTCCCTACCAGCTCTTCGTGCCCGGCCTGCGATGAGGTCCTCGATGCGGCGGTGGCTGCTGACCCCACTTCTCGCCACGCTGTTCGTCATGGGTCTGCAGGCCACGGCCACGGCCGCGGACTCCGTGCCCGCGACGCTCGGTGGGGTGAGAGTGACTGCGGACAAGGTGACCGGCGTCATGACACTCCGGCCGGGGGACAAGGTCATCAGCGTCGACCCCGGCGTCACTGCGACCCTTGGGAGCCAGAAGGCCGAGGTCACCTTCAAGCCGGCCGCGCGGGCCCAGCGCACGACGGTCCTCCTCATCGACACGAGCGGGTCGATGGGGCGCGCAGGCATGGCCACCGTCCGGAGCGCGGTCAAGGGCTTCCTCGCGTCCGTGCCGAAGGACGTACGCGTCGGCGTCGTCTCGTTCGGCAACACGGCAGGACCAGAGATCGCACCGACGACCGATCGCGCAGCGGTCCAGAGCGTCGTCGACGTCCTCTCGGCAGATGGCAACACCGCCCTGTTCGGCGGAGTGACCCAGGCGGTCCGGATGCTGGGTACCACGGGCGACCGCAGCATCGTGCTGCTCAGCGACGGCAAGAACACCGTCGGCGACCGCGCACCCGGGCTCTCGGCGGCCGTCAAGGCGCTCACCGCCTCGCAGGTCCGCGTCGAGGTCGTGCGGTTCACGACGAGCGAGAACGACCCCGAGGCCCTCGCGGCCTTCGCCAAGGCGGGAGGTGGCTCTGTCGTCCAAGCCAGCGACGAGGCCGCCGTCCGCACGGCCTTCCAGAATGCCGCGAAGGTCCTCGAATCGCAGGTGCAGTTCACCATCACCCCGCCGCCCGGAACGACCGGCGCCCTTCCGCTCGTCGTCCGCGGCACCGCATCTGGACGCCCTTTTGTCGTCAAGTCCCAGGTCGACCTCGGAGCCCGGTCGGGACCGGAGCCCTCGACGAGTGCGTCAGTCGCCACACCCGTGGCGGCCGGGGCTCCGGTCGGCTTCGCCCGGGTGAGCTCCGGCACGAGCCGCGGCCTCATCGCAGCCGTCGTGGCCACGTTCATCGGGGCGCTGGTGCTCGTCATCGCGCTGATCAACCCGTTCCGCTCCAAGCGTCACGAGCGGGTCGCAGAGGTCCAGCAGTACTCGCTCTCCGGCGCCACCCGGGCTTCCAGGCACACCACCACCGAGGCCCAGCCGTCGGTCATCGCACAGTCCGCGGTGCGCATGGGCGACCGCGTCATGGAGCAGCGGGAGTCGACGACCCGCACCATGGAGCTCATCCAGCGCGCCGACTTCCCGCTGCGAGCGGGGGAGTGGTTCGTCCTGCGGGTCGTCGCTGTCATCGTCGGTGCCGTCCTCGTCCCCTTCCTCGTCCCCATGCCGTGGTGGCTGACGTTCCCCCTTGGCCTGGGCCTCGGGCTCGGGCTCCCGGCGATCGTGCTGCGAGTCATGGCTGCCAGACGCGCCAAGAAGTTCGAGAGCCTCCTGCCCGATGTGTTGCTCCTCGTCGCCACCACGCTCGCGAGCGGGTTCAGCCTCATCCAGGCGCTGGACGCCATCGCCACTGACGCCGCCGAGCCGGCGGGCAAGGAGTTCTCCCGCGCGCTGGCGGAGACACGGATCGGCGCCGACGTCTCGGACGCTCTCGACACCATGGCGCGTCGGATGGACAGCGAAAGCATGAGATGGACGACCATGGCCATCCGGATCCAGCGCGACGTCGGCGGCAACCTCGCCGACACGTTGCGGACCACCGCACACACACTGCGCGAACGCGAGTCCCTCAAGCGTCAGGTCGATGCGCTTTCGGCGGAGGGGCGTCTGTCGGCGTACGTGCTCATCGCCCTGCCACTTTCGCTCTTCCTCTACATGGCCTGGACGAACCCGGCCTACACCTCACTGCTATGGACCACGGTCCCCGGAATGGTCATGCTCATCGGCAGTTCGCTGAGCATGATCGTGGGCGCCCTGTGGATGCGCAAAGTCGTCAAGATCGAGGTCTGAACCATGCTGATCATCGGCGCCATCTTCGTCGCAGCCGCCTTGGGTACGGTGGTGGTCATCATGGCCACCGCTGGTGCCGGTACCACCGGCGTCGCCCGTTCGCTCGAGCTCGTGAGTCACCGACCGGACAGCAGGACGGTCGCCAAGTCCGAGCTGGGGGCGCGGGACCGCTTCGTCCTTCCATTCGAGGACGGCCTCAAGGGTGTGGCGCACCGGCTCTCACCGTCTGGCACCACCGAGCGATTGGCCGCCGGTCTCGACCGTGCGGGCAACCCCCCGGCGTGGCCGGTCGAACGGATCTACGGCGCGAAGGGAGTCGGTCTGCTCGGCGGTGCAGCTCTCGGCCTTCTTTTCGGCGGTCTCTCGCTCCTCGGCCTGCTCGCAGCTGCCGGGCTCGGTGCAGCGGCCTTCTTCCTGCCCGACCTCCTCATCTACAACTCGGCTCTGCGACGTCAGGAGGAGGTTCGGCGCGGGTTCGCCGACGCCCTCGACATGCTCACCGTCTGTGTCGAGTCGGGCCAGGGCTTCGACGCAGCGCTCGGTCAGGTGGCGCGCAACGTCACCGGACCCATCGGCGGCGAGTTCGCACGAGTCATGGCGGAGTTCCAGATCGGCAAGTCCCGCTCGGAGGCATTCCAGAGCATGGCACGTCGCAACACCGCACCCGAGGTCAAGAACTTCGTCTCGGCACTGGTGCAGGCCGACCGCCTCGGTGTGCCGATCGCAGGGGTCCTCCGGGAGCAGACCAAGGAGATGCGGGTCATCCGTCGCCAGCTGGCGGAGGAGAAGGCACAGAAGGTGGCGGTCAAGGTCATCTTCCCCGTGCTCGTCTGCATCTTCCCGGTGATCTTCGTGGTGATCCTCGGGCCCGCAGCGATCAACATCGCACGGGTCCTGGGCTGATCGTGCGGCCGGGAGCTGACACCCGGCATGGCCAGCCCGGTGCCGGCTCCCGACACGGTCGGTCAGAGGCCCTTGTAGCGCTCCCACCAGGTGAACGGCACCCGGTAGGACGACGGGGTGTTGTCGGCCGCGTGGCTGGCCAGGCCGTTCTTGCCGATGTAGTAGTCGCAGACCTGGTCGCGGGCGACGTGGCCGCCGTCCTTCTGCCAGATGTCCGGGTCGCCGATGGCGACGGCGTGGATGTGGTAGCTGAAGCCCTGGGCCGGTGTGCGCAGCCAGGCCGCGAAGCCGACCGTGCGGAGGGCCTTGACCTGCTGCCAGCGCTGGGCGTCCGAGAGGCCGCCCACGGAGATGTCGACGACGCCGCCGCCGTCGTGGGTTCCGGCCGAGGCCGAGACACCGCCGGGGTTGTAGCTGCCCTGGGTGAGGCTGAAGTTCCACCCGGGGAGCAGGTTGTCCGCGGCCTGGAGCATCTGGCGGGTGCGGTCGTTGACCCGCTTGCCGCCGTACGACGAGGTCCGGCTGCCGGTGCTGACCTTGTGGGCGACGGTGAAGCGGTTGGCGCCGAGCGTGGTGAGCGAGGAGACGCCGGGCAGGCCGTTGGCGTCGATGCCGGAGTAGCCCTGGCGGCGCTGCCAGGTGGCGTACGCAGAGGTGGTGCCGTTGCCGTACCACCCGTCGGCGGTCGTGCTGATGCTCTTGGACTGCAGCGCCGACTGCACGAGCGTGGTCGAGGCGTTGTCGGCGAGCCCGGCCTTGTCACCGCAGCGCGGCTCGACCTGGGCGGCGGCGAGGACGCGGGCCATGTCGACGCTCGGCAGGGCGGTCGTCGCGGACGCCACTGTGGGTGCCGAGGCGACGGGTGTCGCGCTGGGCGCCGCGGCGGCGGTGCCGAACGCGAGTGCGCCGACGGCAACGACGGCGAGCGGTGCTGCAAGGACCGACCTGCGGCCCATGGGACTGCGCTTCATGAGATTTCCCCTCCAGACGGTTGCGGGCTGCCCGGCCGCGCCGGGACCGACGCCGGTCGGCGAGCCCGGCTCCGAACGTAGGACTGCTCGCCCGGGTTGGACATGGGGAGGACTCCCCATCGGCGCACGGACCGGTGCGACCCCCACCGCCCGGCCGCGACACCGCGTCGCAGCGGGGCTGACAGGGGAGCACAGTTCGCTGTGCGAACATGGACCACCGGCGCGTCACCGTGCCGGCACACGTCGTCCTGCGGCGTGTCGCCCAGAGGGAAGGGACTGACCGTGAAGGGTCGCGTGCTCGTCGTCGACGACGATCTCGCTCTCGCGGAGATGCTCGGCATCGTGCTTCGCAACGAGGGACTGGAGGTCAGCCACGTCGCCGACGGCTCCGGTGCACTGGCGGCGTTCCGCGAGGCGCGCCCCGACCTCGTGCTCCTCGACGTCATGCTCCCGGGCATCGACGGTCTCGAGGTGTGCCGGCGGATCCGCGCCGAGTCCGGTGTCCCCATCGTCATGCTCACGGCACGCACCGACACCATCGACGTCGTCGTCGGTCTCGAGTCGGGTGCCGACGACTACGTCGTCAAGCCCTTCAAGCCCCAGGAGCTCATCGCCCGGGTCCGCGCGCGACTGCGACGCGACAACGACGCCGAGCCCGAGCGCCTCACCATCGGTGACCTGACGATCGACGTGGCGGGCCACTCGGTCAAGCGCGGCGGCGAGTCGCTCAGCCTCACCCCGCTCGAGTTCGACCTCCTCGTCGCGCTCGCCCGCAAGCCGTGGCAGGTCTTCACCCGCGAGGTGCTGCTCGAGCAGGTCTGGGGCTACCGCCACGCCGGTGACACCCGCCTGGTCAACGTCCACGTCCAGCGGCTCCGCTCCAAGATCGAGAAGGACCCCGAGCGCCCCGAGATCGTCGTCACCGTGCGTGGCGTGGGCTACCGGGCCGGGCCGGCCTGACCATGTCGGGGACGCCGATCGCCAAAGCACCTGGCGCCGGAGCGTCACCGTCACGCACGCCGTCCGCGACGCCCCCACCGGTGGCGGCGCCCACGCCGTCACCCTCCTTCGTGGGGCACGTGCGCCAGATCGGCGGCCGGGTGATGGACGTCCTGCGGACGGTCGCGCGCGGCATCGTCGCCCTGGCCAGGGCGCTCGTGCGCACGTGGCGGCGCTCGCTGCAGTTCCGCGTCGTCTCCACGACCGTGGTCCTCGGCATCGTCGTCGTCTCGCTGCTCGGCTCCTACCTCTACAACGAGATCGCCAGCGGGCTGCGCAACGACAAGGTCAGCACGAGTGAGTACGAAGCCCGCACGCTGACCCAGGCCGTCCAGACCCAGTGGGACAACACCACAGGGACGACGGCCCAGGAGCTCAACCTCGCCGCGCTCGACATCATGAAGTCGACGCTCACGCCCGTCGGGCCCGAGCCCTCCCGCTACGTCGTCATGCTGCGCGGGGTCAAGAACACCAACCCGACGGTCCTGGACTCGCTCGAGTCCGGGGGAGTCGGGCTGTCGGCCGTGACCCAGCCGCTCCGGCGGGCCGTCGCGGACGACCCCACCCGCCAGCACACGATGGTGAGCGACGTCCTCATCAACGGCCGCCAGGTCCCGGCGGTGTTTGTCGGGACCGGGGTCGAGGTCCCGCGAGCCGGTCGCTACGACCTCTACTACATCTACCCGATGACGCAGGAGATCCAGACGATGAGTCTGATCTCCACGGCGTTCAGCATCGCCGGCCTCATCCTCACGGCGCTCGTGGGCGCGGTCGCCTGGGTGGTCACCAAGCAGGTCGTCTCGCCCGTGCGCCGGGCTGCCGAGGTCTCCGAACGTCTCGCGTCGGGCAAGCTCAACGAACGTATGCCGTCGCGCGGCGAGGACGACCTCGCCCTCCTCGGTACGTCGTTCAACGCGATGGCCGACAGCCTGCAGTCGCAGATCCGCCAGCTCGAGGGGCTGAGCCGCGTCCAGCAGCGGTTCGTCTCGGACGTGTCCCACGAGCTGCGCACCCCGCTGACGACGATCCGGATGGCCGGCGACCTGCTCTACGACTCGCGCTCCGACTTCGACCCCGTCGTGGGGCGCTCCGCCGAGCTCCTCCAGGGTGAGCTCGACCGGTTCGAGTCGCTGCTCGCCGACCTGCTCGAGATCAGCCGCTTCGACGCCGGGGCCGCCGCCCTCGAGCTCGAGCCGATCGACCTGCGCGACATCGTCGAGGACGTCGTCGACGCGGCCCGGCCGCTCGCGGACCGGCGGGGCTCGACGATCGAGGTGGTCGAGACCGGGCCGGTCGAGGCCGAGGTCGACGGCCGCCGGGTCGAACGCATCCTGCGCAACCTCGTCGTCAACGCGGTCGAGCACGGTGAGGGCAAGCCCGTCACCATCCACCTGCGTGAGGGTGACGGCGCCGTCGCCGTCGTCGTCGAGGACCACGGCGTCGGCCTGCGCCACGGCGAGGCGTCGATGGTCTTCAACCGGTTCTGGCGGGCCGACCCGGCGCGGGCCCGCACCACCGGCGGCACGGGTCTCGGCCTCGCCATCGCCCTCGAGGACGCGCGGCTGCACAACGGCTGGCTCCAGGCGTGGGGCGAGCCCGGCGCCGGCTCGCGGTTCCGCCTCACCCTGCCGCAGCGCTCGGGCCATTCGCTGACGTCCTCGCCCCTCGCGCTCTCACCGGGTGAGCGGTCGTGACGACGCAACGGCGCCGAGGCCACCGCCTCGCCCGCGCGGGTGCACTCGTCGTCGTCGCCACCCTGCTGAGCGCCTGCGGCGGCATCGGGACGAGCACGCCCGTCCAGCCCGGGCTCGAGGTCCGTGGCGGTGACGTCCAGCCCGTGCGCGCGTTCTTCCCGCCGCCGGCCAAGGGCGCCTCCCAGCGCGACATCGTGCTCGGCTTCGTGCGCGCAGGCGCCGCGAGCGACGGCAACTTCGACACGGCCCGCAGCTTCCTCACCGAGGACGCCGACAAGGGCTGGGTGCCCGAGGGCGAGGTCGTTCTCTACTCCGCCACCACCCCGCTCTCGGTGACGAACCGCACGCCCGACGTCGCCGTCCTCTCCGGCCCTGTCGAGGCCTCGATCGGCACCGACGGCCGCTACGTCAAGGCCGCCGGCGGTGCCGCCCGCCGGGTCGAGTTCCAGTTCGCCCGGATCAACGGTGAGTGGCGGATCAGCAACGTTCCCAAGGGTTTCGGCCGGTGGATCACCACCTCCGACCTCGGGCGCCTGCTCCAGCCCTACTCCCTGCACTACCTCGCCAGCGACCGCCGCGCGCTCGTCCCCGACCGGCGCTGGTTCCCCCCGGACCACCTCGCCACGCGACTGGCGCGCGCCCAGCTCGGTGACCCGCCGGCATACCTCGGCGACGCCGTCCGCAACGACATCCCGCGGGGTGCGCGGCTCACCGCCGACTCGGTCTCGGTCACCGACGGCGTGGCCCGGGTTGACATCACCGGTCAGGTCCCCACCGACAAGACACAGCGCGAGAACGTCTGGGCGCAGCTCGTCTCGACGCTCCTCCAGGACCCGCAGGTGCAGGGCGTGACGATCCGGGTGCGCGACGTGACGCTCGAGCTGCCCGACGTCGACCTCCCGGTGCGCACCATCGACCAGGTCGGGTTCCCGGCGCCGCCGGTCGTCCCGCTCGGCCGGCCGATGATCCGGCGCGGCGAGTCGATCTACCTCCTGCCAAGCACGAGCTTCGTCGACAAGGACCCGCGCAGGTCGGGCAACGTCGACGTCCGCGAGGACTTCCACTCGCTCGCGCTGTCGGCCGACGGCACCGACATCGCCGCGGTCGACCCGGACGGCGGCGGGCTGTCGCGGTTCCACGGCACCAACCGCTACGACATGCCGTTCTTCGGTACCAAGGTCGGGCACCCGACCTACGACACGCGCAGCTTCCTGTGGGCCGGCGGCATCGGGCTCGACGAGGACTCCGCCAAACGGCTGTGGACGTTCTCGGTCGCCGCCGACCCGGCCAAGGAACGCCAGACGGCCGCCGTGGCGGTCGCTGCGGGCTGGCTGGCGAAGCGACGGGTCGTCGAGGCCAAGCCCTCGCCGTCGGGTGACCGGGTCGCGATCCTGCACACGGCCGAGAACGGCACCGACGCACAGGTCGCCGTCACCGGAGTCGCGCGCGACGCCGGGGGACGCCCGGTCCGGCTGGCCGAGCCGCTGCGGCTCGGTTCGACCCTGGTCGACCCGGCCGGGCTCGTGTGGCTCTCCAACACGTCCGTGGCGACCCTCGCGCGCCGGGCGGGCACGACCGAGCAGCGCCGCCCCTACGTCCTCTCGATCGACGGTGAGGAGCAGGGGCTCGGCGAGACCCGCAAGGGCATCTCGATCACGTCCGCCGGCGGTGAGCGCGACATCCTCGTGACGAACTCCGACGGCACCGTGATCAGCCGCGCGGGCCAGCAGTGGCTCTCGCTCGGGCAGGGGACCGACGTCCTCGTGCCCACCCGCTGAGGACCTCTTCGACCGGGTCGTCCACAGGCAGCGTCGAAGGGCGTCGCCGTCCACAGGTGCGAGGGTCCGGGCTCGCGCGCACCGAGGCCGGCGACGCAGGGTGCAGGGGTGCTGTCCGAGCTCCTCGACCTCGTGCTGCCCGCCGCGTGCGCGCTCTGCCACCGGCCGGGTGCGCCGTTGTGCCCGCGCTGCCGCGACGCGGCGCTCGAGTGCCTCCACGCGTCGCCGCGCGTGGCCGTCCCGTCACCCCCACCACCCGGTATGCCGTCCTGCTGGGTCTCCGGCGAGGCGAGCGGCGCGCTCCGGGCCGTCGTCACGGCATACAAGGACGAGGGACGTCGGGACCTCCACCGGACCCTCGCGACCTGGCTGGCTCCGGCGCTTCGGGCCGCTGCGGGCGCAGAGCCCGCTGCGCGTGACTCCCTGCGCGGGAGAGGGCTGCTCGTCGTCCCGGTGCCGGGTTCGCCCAGGGCGCGGCGACGGCGGGGGGACGTGCCGCTGACACCGCTCGTGAGCGGCGCGGCGGCCTCGGTCCCGGGCCGGGTCACGGTCGCCGAGGTGCTCGTCGCGACGCGGCTCACGAAGGACCAGTCCACGCTCGACGCAGCGGCCCGGGCCAGCAACCTCGCCGGTGCCATGGCCGTGCGCGAGCGGCACGTGAGGGTGGTCGGCGGGGCGGTGTGCATCGTCGTCGACGACCTCGTGACGACCGGTGCGACGCTCGCCGAGGCGGCCCGAGCCCTGCGGGACGCGGGCGCCGGCACGGTCCTGGGCGCGGCGATCGGTGCCACCCGCAGACAGGTCGACCACCATGCGGGATTGCCCTGCCGCCCTCCCTTGAAAGGGTCCGGTGACAGGTCTAACGTCGGTGCATGAGACCGATCCTCCCTCGGAGGTGGTGCCGCCGCCCGTAGCCCTCGTCAGGCACCCACAGGCACGCCCCCCGACACAAGGAGGACAAGTGGACATCGTCGTCACCGGACGCCACACGACCGTCTCGGACCGATTCCGGCAGCACATCGCAGAGAAGCTCGAGAAGGTCCAGCAGCTCGCTCCGCGAACGCGCCGCATCGAGGTCGTGGTCAGCCACGAAGCGAACCGTCGACAGTCCAAGGCCTGTGACCGCGTGGAGATCACGTGTCACATCAAGGGCCCTGTCGTGCGCGCCGAAGCGTGCCAGGAGGACAAGTACGCCGCACTCGATGTTGCTCTCGAGAAGCTGCTGGAACGCCTCCGCCGCAAGCACGACCGGACGGTCCGCCGCGGACGCCACAGCCAGGAGTCGGTCGCCGCCGCCACGGCCTTCGTGCCCCCCGAGCCGCAGGACGACAGCGCGGCAGCGGGCGAGGACGACGGTGGAGCCTTCGGCGACTCGCCGATCGAGGTGCGTGAGAAGGTCCACACCTCCGCGCCGATGACGCTCGACCAGGCCCTGCGCGAGATGGAGCTCGTCGGTCACGACTTCTACCTGTTCCACGACCTCGACACCGACAAGGCCAGCGTCGTGTATCGCCGCCGTGGCTGGTCCTACGGCGTCCTGCACCTCGATCTCAACGGCAGTGCCACCCACGTCGCGACCGACTCCGTGGAGGCCGGTCAGGGCCAGTCAGAGCGGGCCGCAGCCTCCTGACGTGCACACCTTCCGTTGGGGGAGTTGACGATAAGGCGGACGGGGGCGGACTCACCGTGTCAGGATGACCACGTGAGTCCGCCCCTTTCTGAGCCGGGTTCGCGGGCCTCGTCCAACGGGCAGACCAGCGAACGTATCCGCATCGTCATCGTCGATGACCACGACCTCTACCGTCGTGGCATGCAGGCCGTCATCGGCCTGGAACCCGACCTCGAGATCGTCGCCGAGGCCGCCTCCGGAGTGGAGGCCGTCGAGAAGGTCTTCGAGTTCGAGCCCGATGTCGTCCTCCTCGACGTGCGCATGCCCGGCAACAGCGGGATCGAGGCGTGCACGGCGATCAAGGAGAAGGCACCGGACACCAAGATCCTCATCCTCACCGCCTCCGACGACGAGTCCGACCTCTTCTCGGCCATCAAGGCCGGCGCGAGCGGCTACCTCCTCAAGGACCTGCCGACCGAGCAGATCGCCCAGTCGGTGCGGATGGCCCACGCGGGCCAGTCGATGATCCCGCCGCACATGGCCAGCCAGCTCATCGCCGAGTTCTCGCGGCTGAGCAACGAGCCGCCCAAGGACGAGTCGACGGGTCCGCGCCTCACCGACCGCGAGCTCGAGGTGCTCTCGCTCGTGGCCCGGGGCAAGGCCAACAAGGAGATCGCGACCCAGCTGTTCATCAGCGAGAACACCGTCAAGAACCACGTCCGCAACATCCTCGAGAAGCTCCAGCTCCACTCGCGCGTCGAGGCGGCCCTCTATGCCATGAGGCGCAACCTCATCGAGCCCGAGGCCTGAGCCGGTCCGGTCCTGCCGGGAGCAGGGCGCGGGGCTGTCGGGGGCGGCGGACACAATGGGGGGCATGCGTCTCAGCACGGTCGCCGCGCGCCGGATCGCGCTCGCCGCACAGGGGTTCGGTGCGTCGCGCCCCAAGCCGTGGTCGGCGACCTCGCGCCAGGTCCAGCGGGTCATCGACACCGTCGGCATCGTCCAGATCGACAGCGTCAACGTCGTCTCGCGCAGCCACTACCTGCCGTTCTTCTCCCGGCTGGGTCCCTACGACACGGCGCTCGTCGACCGGGCCCGTGACCGCGCGCCGCGGCGGCTCGTCGAGTTCTGGGCGCACGAGGCGTCGCTCATCCCACCCTCCACGTGGCCGCTGCTCGACTTCCGGATGCGCCGCGCGCACGACGAGTCGTGGGGCGGCATGCAGCGGGTCAAGCGTGACCACCCCGAGCTCGTCGACGCGGTCCTCGCCGAGGTCCGCGCCCGCGGGCCGCTGACGAGCCGTCAGCTCGAGGCGGCCCTGGCCCACGACCTCCCGCGCGACCGCGACCAGTGGGGCTGGAACTGGTCGCTCGTCAAGGCCGCCCTCGAGCACCTCTTCTGGTCCGGCGAGGTCAGCTCCGCCGGCCGCACGACCCAGTTCGAACGCCGGTATGCCGTGCCCTCCCGCGTGCTCCCGGCCCACCTTCGCGACGTGGCCGAGTCTCCCGGGCTGCGACCCGGCGACGACGAGGCCTTCGTCGAGCTCATCCGGATCGCGGCCCGGGCCCACGGGGTCGGCACCGAGCAGTGCCTGCGCGACTACTTCCGGCTCAAGCCGGAGCAGGCCCGACCGGCGATCGCCACGCTCGTCGAGGCGGGCGACCTGGTACCGGTGACGATCGACGGGTGGAGGCGGCCGGCATACCTCGACCCGACCGCGAGGCGACCACGACGGATCGCGACGCGGGCGCTGCTCTCGCCGTTCGACTCGCTCATCTGGCAGCGCGACCGGACGAGCGCGCTCTTCGGGTTCGACTACCGGCTCGAGATCTACGTGCCCGAGGACAAGCGGGTTCACGGCTACTACGTGCTGCCGTTCCTCCTCGGTGAGGACCTCGTCGGGCGGGTCGACCTCAAGGCCGACAGGGCCCGTGGTCGGCTGCTGGCGCGCCGCACCACGTGGGAGCCGGGCCGCGGCGGGGCCGACGACACCCGAGAGCTCCACGAGGAGCTCACCCTCATGGCGCAGTGGCTCGGGCTGGCCGACGTCGCGGTCGTCCGCTAGTCGCGAGAGGGTGCGAGCAGGTCCCAGTGGTCGGCGGGGCCCACCGAGCCGTCCGGTGCGGTCGCGGCCTCCTCGTGCCCCCAGCGCGTGAAGCCGGCAGCCGTGAGGACGGCGTTGCTCGCGGCGTTGTCGGCGGCGGTCTCGGCGACGAGCCGCCGCAGGCCCAGGCCGCCCTCGTCACGGCTCGCGAAGGCGTGCCCGACCGCGAGGCCGGCCGCGATCCTGGCGGCCCCACGCCCCCGGGCGCTCGGGAAGAGGTAGTAGCCGAGCTCGGCGGTGTCGCCGTCGGCGAGGGCGCCGTCGTGGACGAAGACGAGCACCTCACCGAGGGCCGCGTCGCTCTCGGCGTCGGCGATGCACCAGTTGACGCTCGACCCGCGGGCCATGACGAGACGGCGCCGGATGAGCCAGTCGGTCCACGTGTCGGCGGTGGGGATCGCGCGCGCCGGCACGAAGTGCGAGGGGTGGTTCGGTGCCTCGACGGCCTCACCATCGGTGTCGCGCCACGGACGCAGGCGGATGCCGTCCGCCTCGAGCACCGGTGGGGTGACCCACTCGGTGCGCGGCGCCATGGCGTCGTCACGGCCGAGGCTGCCGAACCACGCGTCGACGAGGCCACCCTCGCCGTGGGCGACGTGCTCGGGCAGCGTGGCGACGAACTCGAAGCCGGCGGCCCGGGCCGGGCCCCACGAGGCGATGTTGCCGCGCTCGGCGTACCAGTCGACCCGCTGGCCGCCGGCGTCGAACCAGTACTGGCAGACGAGCCTGAGCGCGCGGGCCATGAGGCCCCGGCCGCGACCCTCGGGGTGCAGGCCGTAGCCGATCTCGGCGCGGCCAGCGGCCCGTGGACGCAGGTCGATGGAGCCGAGGAAGCGGTGCTCGCCGTCCGAGACCTCCTCGATGGCCCAGAGCCGGTCGCCGTCGCCGTCCCAGCCCTTGGCGATGTCCGCGACCCACTCGTGGGCCATGGCCAGGGTGTAGTCGCGCGGGACCTGGGTCCAGCGCAGGCTCTCGGGGTCGGTGCACTGCTCGACGATCCGCTGCGCGTCGTCGGCGGAGTGGGCGCGCAGGCGCACGACGTCGTCGGTGAGGATCGGCACGGAGTCGGGGAACGGCATACGGGATTTGACCACGGGCGCGACGCGCGCCGGAACCGATTAACCCGGCCCCGGCGTTGGAGTCTGGTGGAGTGCCGCCTCAGGTGCGGCCCGAGCCCGCGGCTCGACTACCCTTGGCAGGTCTCGTCGAAGGTGTCGAGCGAGATGACCGTTCAACGAGGAGTCCTACCCGTGGTGAAGATCGTCGAGAAGCTGCTGCGCGCCGGTGAAGGCCGGATCGTCAAGAAGCTCGAGAACATCGCCGACCAGGTCAACGCGATCGAGGAGGACTTCGTCGCGATGAGCGACGACGAGCTGCGCGGCATGACCGACGAGTTCCGCTCGCGCCTCGCCGACGGGGAGACGCTCGACGACATCCTCCCCGAGGCCTTCGCGGCGGTCCGCGAGGCCGGACGGCGCACGCTGGGCAAGCGGCACTTCGACGTCCAGCTCATGGGTGGAGCCGCCCTCCACATGGGCAACGTCGCCGAGATGAAGACCGGTGAGGGCAAGACCCTCGTCGCCACGCTGCCCTCCTACCTCAACGCCATCGAGGGCAAGGGCGTCCACGTCATCACCGTGAACGACTACCTCGCCGAGTACCAGGCCGAGCTCATGGGTCGCGTCCACCGCGCCCTCGGCCTCGAGACCGGCTGCATCCTCGCGAACATGACGCCGGACCAGCGTCGGGAGCAGTACGCCAAGGACATCACCTACGGCACCAACAACGAGTTCGGCTTCGACTACCTGCGCGACAACATGGCGTGGTCGACCGACGAGCTCGTCCAGCGTGGCCACAACTTCGCGATCGTCGACGAGGTCGACTCGATCCTCATCGACGAGGCCCGCACGCCGCTCATCATCTCGGGGCCGGCCGACCAGCCGACCAAGTGGTACAGCGAGTTCGCCAAGGCCGTGCAGCACCTCGAGCGCGGTGAGGGCGGCGACCAGATGCGCGGCATCCCGAGCCGGGGCGACTACGAGGTCGACGAGAAGAAGAAGACCGTCGGCGTCCTCGAGCCGGGCATCGAGAAGATCGAGGACTACCTCGGCATCGACAACCTCTACGAGTCCTCCAACACGCCCCTCATCGGCTACCTCAACAACGCGATCAAGGCCAAGGAGCTCTTCACCCGCGACAAGGACTACGTCGTCATGGACGGCGAGGTGCTCATCGTCGACGAGCACACCGGTCGCATCCTCAAGGGCCGCCGCTACAACGAGGGCATGCATCAGGCCATCGAGGCCAAGGAGGGGGTGACGATCCAGAACGAGAACCAGACCCTCGCGACGATCACCCTCCAGAACTACTTCCGCATGTACGACAAGCTCTCGGGCATGACGGGTACGGCCATGACCGAAGCCGCCGAGCTCAACTCGATCTACAAGCTCGGTGTCGTCCCGATCCGTACCAACCGCCCGATGGTCCGCAAGGACCAGGCCGACCTCGTCTACCGGACCGAGGAGGCCAAGTACAAGGCGGTCGTCGACGACATCGCCGAGCGCCACGAGAAGGGCCAGCCCGTCCTCGTCGGCACCGTGAGCGTCGAGAAGAGCGAGTACCTCTCCGAGCAGCTGCGCCGCCGCGGCATCAAGCACGCGGTCCTCAACGCCAAGCACCACGAGCGTGAGGCCGCGATCGTCGCCGACGCCGGCCTCAAGGCCGCCGTCACCGTCGCCACCAACATGGCCGGCCGAGGCACCGACATCATGCTCGGTGGCAACCCCGAGTTCATGGCCGTCGCCGCCCTCAAGGACCGCGGTCTCGACCCCGTCGAGACGCCCGAGGAGTACGAGGCGGCGTGGGACGCAGCGCTCGAGACCGCCGAGGCCCGGGTGCGGACCGAGCACGAGGAGGTCACCGAGCTCGGTGGTCTCTACGTCCTTGGCACCGAGCGCCACGAGTCGCGACGCATCGACAACCAGCTCCGTGGTCGTTCCGGTCGCCAGGGTGACCCGGGCGAGTCGCGGTTCTACCTCTCGCTCCAGGACCACCTCATGCGGCTGTTCAACGCCGGCATGGTCGACCGGGTCATGAGCTCGACGGGCATGGAGGACGACCAGCCCATCGAGTCCAAGATGGTGTCGCGCTCCATCGCCTCGGCGCAGAGCCAGGTCGAGGCGCAGAACTTCGAGATCCGCAAGAACGTCCTCAAGTACGACGACGTCCTCAACCGCCAGCGCACCGTGATCTACGACGAGCGCCGCCGCGTCCTCGAGGGCGAGGACCTGCACGAGCAGATGCGCTTCTTCGTCAACGACGTCGTCTCGGGCTATGTCGACGCCGAGACCTCCGAGGGCTTCGCCGAGGACTGGGACCTCGACCGGCTGTGGACGGCCGTCAAGGCGCTCTACCCGATCTCGATCACCCAGGAGCAGGTCGTCGAGGCGGCCGGTGGGCTCTCGGGGCTGCGCTCCGAGACGCTCAAGGAGGAGATCCTCACCGACGCGCACCACGCCTACGACGCGCGCGAGCAGGCGCTCGGCAGCGAGGTCATGCGTGAGGTCGAGCGGCGGGTCATGCTCTCGGTCCTGGACCGCAAGTGGCGTGAGCACCTCTACGAGATGGACTACCTCCAGGAGGGCATCGGGCTGCGTGCCATGGCCCAGCGCGACCCGCTGGTCGAGTACCAGCGCGAGGGCTTCCAGCTGTGGCAGGCCATGAACGAGTCGGTCAAGGAGGAGGCCGTCGGTCTCGTCTTCCACGTCGACGTCCAGGTCGACCAGCCGACGACGCCCCAGGTGGCGACCGCCCCGCAGCACGTCTCCGACATGTTGGGTGGGCTGGCCGGCTCCGACGGCAGCGGCGACGGCACCCACGAGCCCGACGTCGCACCGAGCGACGCTCCCCGGTTCGAGGTCGCCGGTGTCGGCGTCGAGCGCCCGCGCCAGCCCGCCCGTCTGCACTACACCGCCCCGTCCGAGACGGGCGAGGTCGTCGAGCGCGACGTCGCGGGTGCGCGGAGCAACGGCAGCAGCGCCGCCGGTGGGGTCGCCGGCCTGAGCGCCGAGCAGCTCGCGAGCACCCCGCGCAACGCCCCGTGCCCCTGCGGCTCGGGCAAGAAGTTCAAGATGTGCCACGGCAAGGACGCCTGACCAGCGCCACCGTCCGCGCCTGACGAGATCGGGTGACGTGCCCGGGATCCCCGTGATCCCTCGGCGCGTCACCCGATCTCGTTCTTTCCGGTATGCCGTCCGCTTACCTCGCGCGCCCTCGCGCGCCGGGCTCAGCCGATCTGGAGGGCCTCGACGCGCCAGCGGCCGTCCTGCCCGCTGAGCCGCACCGCCATGGCGCGCACCCGGGCACCCTCGCTCACGACGACGCTGCACTCGGCGACCCCGTCGGCGGGCTCGCAGACGTGGACCGAGCGCACGATGGCCCGCTGGGCGCGGGCCCGACCACCGGTCGCGCGACGGCGGGCGGCGAGAGCTCCGCGACGGGCGACGACGGCATACACCTGCGGGGTCGTCCACCGGACGACCTGTGCGGCCGGACGCAGCCCGGACATCACCTCGACGATCGCCTGCGCAATCTGGGTGGCCCACGGGCCGGGCTCCGGGAGGTCGGCGCGAGCGGTGCTTTGCGGGCCGAACATCTGCTCGTCGCTCGCCGAGGCGAGGTCGACGGCGAGGGCGTCCTGGATGTAGCCCGGGTGCCCCAGGGCGTCGGCCGAGCGCCTGAGCGCCTCGACGAGGGGGATCGCCGGCGGGCGCCGGGTCGTCGGGCCCGGGACGGTGACGGGTCGCAGGTGGGAGGTCACGGTGGCGCTCATCGGGTCACGCTTCCTGTCGGGTCCGGGGTGGGCACCCGGAGGATCTGGCCGGGGAGGATGCGGTCGGGGTCGTCGCCGATCCGGTCGCGGTTGGCGGCGTACCACTGGGGCCAGGCCCGGGCGACCTCGGCGTCGCCCGCGTCGGGACCGAGGTGGTGGGCGGCGATCGACCACAGGCTGTCGCCCCGGTGGACGACGACCTCGGCCTCGGCGGTGGAGCGTGAGCGAGAGCCCAACAGTCCGGCGTCAGCCTGCGGGCGCACCCGCGGCGCGGCGGGGGTGAAGCCGGGGGACGCGGGCGAGGCGGGGGTGGTCGAGAATCCGGGGGAGGCGGGCGCAGGAGCGAACCCGGGGTCGGGAGCCGCGCCGCCGGAACGGGTCGACGTGGCCAGTGCAGCGAAGCCCGGGTCGGCCGGAGTGGCCGGCGCGGCCGGACCGTCGGGCGCGGCCGCGACGTCCGCGGGGGCCGTGTCCGACGTGTGGGCCACCGTGCCCACGGCGGGGCGAGCACCCCCCAGGGCCGTCGGTGGGCCACCTGCGACTCCGACGCCGACCCCGAGGACGAACGCGGCGACGCGTCGCGCCAAGGCGGGGGTGAGGCGGTCGGCCCAGTGGTCGGCCGCCCGCCCCACGCGGCCGGGTGCGTGCGCGAGCACCTCGAGGGCCACCCCGAGGCAGAGCCACGCAGCGACGGCCACGGCAAGGGTGGCCGCGGCCAGGGCCAGGGCCTCGTCCGCGGACGCCGGTCCCGGAGCCACGACGCGGGCTCGGGCCGACAGCCACGCGAGGGTGAGGAGCCACGTGGCGCCGACGACGACGGCCACGGTGGCGGTCCCGACCACGGCGCCGGTGACGGCGCGGAGAGTCAGCGCCGGCGTCGCTGGGTGCCGTTTGATGCTGTTTGCGTCGGTTTGCATGTCTTTGACGATATTTGACATCGAATGGCGCCGCAACAGGAAGCCGGTCCACCTGCCGCCTAGGCTCGCGCCATGCGGTGGGACCGGCTCTTCGACGACCTCGAGGCACAGCTCGGCGCCGAGGAGCGTCGCGACCGGGACTCCGAGGTGGCCGACAGGACGCGACGCGAGCGGGCCGCCGTCGAGCTGGGTGCCCGGTTCGCGGCCGCGGTGGGCGGGTCCCTGCGACTGCACGTCGTCACCGGCGCGCACGTGACGGGTGAGCTCGTCGACCTCGGGCAGGACTGGCTGCTCGTGCGGCTCGACAACGGTCGCGACGCCGTCGTCCCCATGAGGGCGGTGACGAGTGTGGTGGGCCTGCCGCCCCGGGCATCAGCAGAGCGCACCGCCCGGAGGTTCGCGCTGGGCTACGCGCTGCGCGGCCTGGCGCGCGACCGTGCCACCGTCGCGGTCACCGACAGCAGCGGTCAGGTCGCCACGGGGACGATCGACGTCGTCGGTGCCGACTTCCTCGACCTCGCCGAGCACGTGCTGGGGGAGACCCGGCGCCCGGAGAACGTCCGCGGCCGACGGACGGTGCCGTTCCGGGCCGTGGTGCTCGTCGAGGCCCGCTGAGAGCGGTCAGTCCTCGCCGTTGGTGCGGACGAAGTCCCGGGTCTGCGAGTACATCCGCTGGATGTAGTCCTCGAGCACGGTGGTCTCGACCCGCCACTGGCCGCGGCCCCCGACCTTGATCGCGGGGAGCTCGCCGGACCGCACGAGCGCATAGGCCTGGGCCGAGGAGATGTCGAGGATCTCGGACACCTCGGTGAGCGGGATGAACCGCTTGGCCACGGGCGCTCCTCAGGTGGGTGGTGGGGGTCGAGTGCGACGCAGATGCCTGCCGCGCCAGTCTGCCACGCGGGCCCCGCTGCACCGGGGTGCCCGTCCACAGGTGACCCCGCGGGTCGCAGTTGTCCACAGGAGCCTGCCGCACGCCGCGCGCAGACCCGCAGGGTGGGCCACAATCTGTGGCGGGGGGATGTTGCGGTGACCCCTCGCGCCCTGCCCGACCGCCGAGACCACCACGATGCGGAGGACCTCGATGAGCGACCTGTCCACGCCCAGTGCCCAGCGACTGCGCAAGCCGTCCTGGCGCGACAGCCGACTTCTCGTGGGCCTCCTGCTCGTGCTCGCCTCGACGGCCATCGGGGCATACGTCATGAGCCGGGCCGACGACCGCGTCCCGATGTATGCCGCGAAGGCCGGTCTGCTTCCCGGTCAGCCGCTCACGGCCGACGACCTCGTCCGGGTCGACGTGCAGCTCGGGGGTGCGGCGACCGACTACGTCAGCGCCGGAGGCGGGCTGCCGGCGGACCAGTTCGTCCTGCGTGAGGTCCGGGCGGGCGAGCTCGTCCCCGTCTCCGCGATCGGTCCCCGGTCGCAGGCGACGAGCCAGCCGGTGGCGCTCCAGGTTGACGCGACGTCGGCCTCCACGCTCGCGAACGGCTCGGTCGTCGACGTCTACGTCAACCGCCCCTCGGCCCCGGTCAAGGGCAGCATCGGCACCGCGTCGTTCGAGGGACCCGAGCTCGCTCTCGAAGCGGTGAGCGTGGTCGCCCTGTCGAAGGACGACGGTGTCATGGGCAGCTCCGGCGACACACGACCGGTGCAGGTCATGGTCCCCAAGGACAAGGTCCAGGCGCTCGTCGGTGACGTTGACCTCGGCGCCCGGATCACCCTCGTCGCCGTCCCCGGCGCGGTCGCGCCGAAGGCGTCATGACGACCGGCGTCATCACGGGGGTCTCGCACCACCACGAGCAGCAGCTCGTCTCGGCGCTGGAGTCCTCCGCGGGCCTCACCGTCGTGCGTCGGTGCGCCGACGTCGCCGAGCTGCTGTCGACCGGCGCCTCGGGCATCGCCGACCTCGCCGTGGTCTCGGCCGACTTCCGCGGACTCGACCGTGACGCGCTGCGCCACCTGGCCGGTCATGGTGTCCGCGTCGCCGGTCTGGTCGCGGTCGGTGACGACGCCGGTGAGGCGCGGCTGCGCCAGCTCGGTGTGAGCACCCTCGTCCGGCCCGATGCCGAGGCCGAGGACGTCGCCCGCATCCTCGTCGACCTCGCCGAGCGCGGCAGCACCTCCACGCCGTCCCTGTCGGCGCGGCAGCCCGGCTCGGCCGCCACTCCCGGGGCCGGTGTTGGAGACGGCACGGCGACGCCGAGCGCCGACGAGCTCACCCGGTGGCTCGACGGGACCGCGTTCCCCGACGCGCCACTCACGGGCGCACCCGTGGCCAGCGCCCACGGCGTCACGTCCGACCGGGCCGACGGTTCCTCCGACGCGGAGTCCGGCGGCGGGCCGGACCGCGGTCGGGTCACCGTCGTGTGGGGGCCGACCGGTGCGCCGGGCCGCACCACCGTCGCCGTCACGCTGGCAGCCTCCCTGGCGAGCCGCGGGGTGAGCACCCTCCTGGTCGACCTCGACACGTGGGGCGCCAGCGTCGCCCAGTCGCTCGCCCTCATCGACGAGGCTCCCGGTGTCGCCGCGGCGGCGCGCGCCTCCGAGCAGGGCACCCTCGACACGGCCGCGCTCTCCCGCGTGGCACCCGAGGTGACGTCCGGGCTCCGGGTGCTCACCGGCATACCCAAGGCCGAGCGGTGGCCCGAGCTCAGGGCGGCAGCCGTCGAGGACGTCCTCGAGAAGTCCCGCTCGCTCGCTCAGCACGTCGTCGTCGACTGCGGGTTCTCGATCGAGGACGACGAGGAGCTGAGCTACGACACGGCGGCCCCACGACGCAACGCGACCACCCTCACCGCCCTCGAGGGCGCCGACAGCCTCGTCGTCGTCGGGGCGGCCGACCCGATCGGTCTGCAGCGGCTCGTCCGCGCCGTGCAGGACGTCGCCGTCGTGCCGTCGCCGCAGCCCGTGGTCGTCGTCAACAAGGTCCGGGCCTCGGCCACGGGAGGGAGGCCGGAGCAGGCCATCAGCGACGTGCTCGGCCGGTTCGCGGGTCTCGAGGAGCCGATCTTCGTGCCGTGGGCGCCGGACGAGTGCGACGCGGCCCTCCTCGCCGGACGCAGCCTCGTCGAGCAGGCCCCCGACGCGCCGGTGAGCCGGGCGATCGACGCCGTCGTCCAGGCGGTGCGACCCGAGCTCGTCGCACCCCAGAGCCGGACCCGTCGCAGGTCAGGGGTCCGCATGAGACGTGGCTCGCACCGTTCCGCCTGAGCGCGTGCCGTCGGCGAGCCGTCCGGGGATCGAGGCGGGCATGGAGCGACCGCCGATCTGACACCATGGCCTCGTGTCCGACCGCATGAGCACCCTCGACAGCAGCTTCCTCACGCTGGAGAACTCGTCGACGCCCATGCACGTGGGGTCGGTCATGGTCTTCGACGCCCCGGAAGGGGGCTTCGACTACGACCGCCTCGTGGGGATCATCTCGCGACGGATCGCCTACGTCCCGCGCTACCGGCAGCGGGTGCGCTTCGTCCCGGGGCGCCTCGCCAACCCGGTGTGGATCGACGACGAGCGGTTCGACGTGACCTACCACGTGCGGCGCTCGGCCCTGCCGCGCCCGGGTGACGACGAGCAGCTCGAGGAGCTCATCGCCCGCATCCAGCCGCGCCAGCTCGACCGCAACCGCCCGCTGTGGGAGGTCTACCTCGTCGAGGGCTTGGCCGACGACCGGTTCGCGATCATCACCAAGACCCACCAGGCGCTCGTCGACGGTGTCCACGCCGTCGACATCGCCCACCTCATCCTCGAGGACTCCGAGACGCCGGGCACCGAGAGCGTCGACGACACCTGGCGCCCGAGCCGTGAGCCGTCGCAGACCGAGCTCGTCGTCAGCGCGCTCGCCGACACCGTGCGCGCGCCCAGCCAGCTGCTCGAGACCGTCCAGTCCGGCATCACCGACGTCAAGGAGACCGCCGGCCGCGTCCTCGGCGCTGCCGGCGAGGTCGTCTCGGCGGTCGCGCGCGCCTCGACGAGCCCCGCCCCGGAGTCGCCGCTCAACGCCCGCGTCGGCCGGGCCCGCCGCTACGTCATGGTGGGCACCGACCTCGAGGACTACAAGAAGGTCCGGTCGCGCCTCACCAAGGGCGCCTTCGCCGATGACGTGAGCATCAACGACGTCATCCTCGCGACCGTCACCGGCGCCTTCCGGACGTGGCTCATGACGCGGGGTGAGAGCGTCCACGGTGCGACGACGATCCGCGCGATGGTCCCGGTGAGCACGCACGACGACGACAGCGAGCTCTCGCCCGGACGCAACCTCACCGCGTGCTTCGTCGACCTCCCGGTGGGGGAGCCCGGCGCCTCGATGCGGTTGCACCAGATCGCCTTCGCGATGCGCCAGCAGATGGAGGCCGGGCGAGCGGTGGGCGCCGACACCCTCTCGGGCCTCGGTGGCTTCGCGCCGCCGACGATGCACACGCTCGCCGCGCGCCTCGGTGGCGCCGTCTCACGTCGCCTCTTCAACGTCGCGATCACCAACGTCCCGGGTCCGCAGCACCCCCTCTACGTCGCCGGTGCGCAGATGGCCTCGACCTATCCGGTCATGCCCCTCGGTCCCAACAAGGCCCTCTCCATCGGGCTCACGTCCTACGACGGCGGGGTCTACTACGGCCTCTACGCCGACCGCGACGCGCTGCCCGACGCCGACGTCCTCGGCCAGTCCATCGTCGACGCCCTCCAGGAGCTGCTCGAGGCTCCCCGCGCCCGCGCCCGCTGAAAGGTCCCCTGCATGCCGATGGTCCGCGTCTACCTCCCGCTCGACTCGTCCGCCCTCGACGCGCTGCGCCGCACCGGCGAGGTCGGTCCCGCCCCCGTCGCGGGTCACGCCGCCGTGCCGGCGAGCACCCGACCCGGCCTCGGCAACGACGACGAGGAGCGTGAGTATGCCGCGTGGTCGGCTGCCGCGGCCGACGCCGCCGAGCGCTCGGCGAGCGGGGAGCGTCGCGTCGTCGCCTCGGCCGACGTCGACGCCGCCGTCGTCCTCCCGGTCACCGACGGTGAGACCGGTGTCGAGCTCGACACCGTCGTGGCCCTGCCCCGGATCGCGTCCTTCCACATCGACGAGCAGCCGGGTGGCGAGGTCGCCGACCTCCTCTGGTACGACGTCACCGAGCTCGACGACGTCATCGCCCTCGTGCGCGGCGACTGACGCCCGACCTCGTCCCGCCGGCGGGACGGCATACGGCAGCGTCCGCAGAGGTGGTCGCGACGGTGACCACGGTTGCGGACGCACACCCGGCCCGGGGGTGGACGCAGCCACCCCCTGCACCGTGGGACGATGGCGAGACCCCAAGACCTCCACGGAATCGAGGAAGACACCGATGGACGCTGTGACCCACGTCCCCGCCCCGATCAACGAGCCGGTGCGCGACTACGCACCCGGCAGTCCCGAGCGAGCAGCTCTCGAAGTGGCGCTCGCCGAGGTCGGCAGCACCACGTGGGAGCTGCCCCACACGATCGGCGGCACGCGCGTCGAGGGCACCGGCAAGAAGATCAAGGTCGTCCAGCCGCACGCCCACGCCAAGGTCCTCGGCACCATCCGTGACGCCACCAAGGCCGACGCCCGCGCCGCCGTCGACGCGGCGAACGCCGCGGCCCCGGGCTGGCGCGACATGTCCTTCGACGACCGCGCCTCGATCCTGCTCAAGGCCGCCGACCTGCTCGCCGGTCCCTACCGGGCCAAGGTCAACGCCGCGACGATGCTGGGACAGAGCAAGACGGCATACCAGGCCGAGATCGACGCCGCGTGCGAGCTCATCGACTTCTGGCGCTTCAACGTGCACTTCGCGCGCCAGATCCTCGAGGAGCAGCCGCCGGCCAACGCCCCCGGCATCTGGAACCGCACCGACTACCGCTCGCTCGAGGGCTTCGTCTACGCGATCACGCCGTTCAACTTCACCGCGATCGCCGGCAACCTCCCGACCGCGCCCGCACTCATGGGCAACACCGTCGTGTGGAAGGCCTCGCACACGCAGGCGCTCGCGGCGCAGTTCGTCCTCGAGATCCTCGAGGAGGCCGGGATGCCGCCCGGCGTCATCAACCTCGTGACCGGTCACGGCACCGAGGTCTCGGACGTCGTCCTCAAGCACCCCGAGTTCGCCGGTCTGCACTTCACCGGTTCGACGCGCGTCTTCCAGCAGCTGTGGCAGGAGATCGGGTCCAACCTCACGACCTACCGCCACTACCCGCGGATCGTCGGCGAGACCGGCGGCAAGGACTTCGTCCTCGCGCACCCGAGCGCCGACCCCGACGTCGTGCGCACCGCCCTCATCCGTGGCGCCTTCGAGTACCAGGGCCAGAAGTGCTCGGCCGCCTCGCGCGCGTTCATCCCGCGCAGCATCTGGAAGGTCATCAGCAAGGACCTCGTCGAGCTCACCGAGGGCCTGACGATGGGCAACGTCACCGACCTGTCCAACTTCATGGGCGCCGTCATCGACGACCGCGCGTTCGCCAAGCACAAGGCCGCGATCGACCGGGCCAGGGCGACGAACGGGATCGACGTCGTCGCCGGTGGCACCTACGACGACTCCGAGGGCTACTTCGTCCGCCCGACGATCATGGTCGGTGAGGACCCGCACGACGAGATCTTCACGACCGAGTACTTCGGTCCACTGCTGTCGGTCCACGTCTACCCGGACCGCCAGTTCGGCAAGGTCATGGACGTCATCGACTCGGCCTCGGCCTACGCCCTCACCGGGTCGATCATCGCCCAGGACCGTGCGGCCGTCGCCGAGGCGAGCCACCGGCTGCGGTTCGCGGCAGGCAACTTCTACGTCAACGACAAGCCGACCGGAGCCGTCGTCGGCCAGCAGCCGTTCGGTGGCGGGCGCGCGTCCGGCACCAACGACAAGGCCGGCTCGGCCCAGAACCTCCTGCGCTGGACGAGCCCGCGCTCGATCAAGGAGACGTTCGTCCCGCCGAAGAACCACACCTACCCGCACATGGGCGTCTGACCCGCCCCACCCACAACTGAGTGCCCCACGCCGAGGCCATTTGGCCTCGGCGTGGGGCACTCAGTTGTGCGGTGTCCGGGAGGGTCAGCCGACCCGCTGGTGGAGCAGGTCCGTCTCGGTCCGCGCCGCGTGCATGAGCGGGTCCGCGGCGGCCTTCTCGAGCTTGCCGCCGATGAGGGGCACGCCCGCCCTGAGCTCGCCGTCGAGCTGGTGCACCGTGCCGGATGGGCTGGGGGAGAGGCGGATCGAGCCCTTGAGGGTCATCGGTGCGCCCTTGACGTGGAGGTTGAGGTCGGCGGTGCGCGAGCCGTCGGCGGCCGCCGGTCCCCAGGTCTGCACCTCGACGACGGTGAGCGACTCGCCGACGAAGGACCGCGCGATGTCGGGCAGCCCGTCGGTGGGCAGGACACGCTCGGTCGAGACGACGGTGCGGTCACCGGTGGTCGACACGTCGGCCTTCCACGTCCCGGTCGTCGTCGCGTCGCACTTGGCGTCCTGGAACTCCTGCGCGCAGATCTGCGCGAAGACTTCGTCGGGCGCTGCGGGGTACTCGGCGCGGTGCGTGAACTTCACGGGTTCTCCTCACGTGGGCGGCCCGCCGATCCTCTCACCCGGTCCGCGGGGTCAGGACGCGCGGGTTCAGGGCAGGCGCAGGGCGCTCGCGAGTCCCTCGAGCTCCGTGGTCGAGCGGGCGAGCTCGCCGAGCAGGCGTTCGCGCCGACGACGGTGCTGGGCCGCGATGGCGTCCAGCTTGGCCTGAACCGCACGCACCGCCTCGTCCCGCTCACGGGTCGTGCCGGGGTCGGCCTCACCGGTGACACCCCAGGACAGCCGAACCTGCCCGGCCTCGACGATGATCCCGGCGCCGGACGCCTCGTCGACCACGGCGCGAGCCCGCGCCTGGAGCTCGCTCAGCTCGACGGCATACGCCTGGAGTGCGGCACCCACGGCCTCGGCGTGCCGCTCGCCCTCGGCGAGGGTCGCGAGGGCGCGCTGCCCCTCCTTGCGCGTCCGGACCGAGGTCGACGTCGCCCACGCGTCCTTGAGCGACGCGTATGCCGTCCCGCTCGCCTCGCGTGCTGCCGCCAGGTCGCGGGCGGCTCGCCTCGCGGCGGCACCGATCGCCGACAGGGATCCCGGGTCGCCGGGCACGACACCCCTCACGGCTGCTCCGTCGCGGCCGGGCCGAGGGCTGTGGCCGTCCCGACGTCGCCGACCGAGGTGTGACCGTCGACGACCCCCGGCTGGCGGGCATGGGCGCGTGCCAAGGTCGCGCGGTGCTGCACGGCGACCTCGTCGACGGCGCGGAGCAGGTCGACCACCTGGTCGACCCAGCCGTCGACGGTGCGCTGTGCGTCGGCCTCGCCCATGACGACGAGGCTCGCGAGGAGGTCGTCCTCGACACCGGCGACGGTGTCGGACAGCGCTCCCAGGACATCGCTCACCGCAGGAAGTGCCGGGGGTTCGGAGGGGCGGCGCACCTCGTCACTCTAGTGCTCACTGGTCACACCTCCGGCCCCTCATCCACAGGCCCCCGCACGTGAGTAGTCTCGGTGTCGGACACAGTGCCGTGTCCCGCCGAGACCATCGGTGAAGCCGCAACGCAAAGGATTGACAGCGCACCATGACTGAGTCATCGGTCCACCCCCGATCGACCACACTGGACGCCATCGTCACGGCTTTCGCCGGCCTCGACCCACGACCGGACGGGGCGGCCATCGTCGGCCACTACTTCCGGCACGTGCCCGACGAGGAGCTCAGCGCGCGCCCCGCGCACACCCTCGCCGGTGCGGTGAAGTCGCACCTCGACCTCGCCGAGACGCGCACCCCCGGCACCGCCGCGGTCCGGGTCTTCAACCCGACGACCGAGTCCGACGGCTGGTCCAGCTCGCGCAGCGTCATCCAGGTCGTCACCGACGACATGCCCTTCCTCGTCGACTCGGTCACGAGCGCGCTCGTGCAGCGCGACATCGACATCCACCTCGTCATCCACCCGCAGTTCAAGGTCCGGCGTGACGACGCGGGCCACCTCGTCGAGACCTGCGACGACGACGGCTCGGGCCCGCGCCACGAGGACCCCGACGTCCACAGCGAGTCGTGGATCCTCCTGACCATCGACCGCGAGGGTGACCAGGACGCCCGTGACCGGCTCTCCGCCGTCCTCGACAACGTCCTCGTCGACGTGCGCGAGGCCGTCACCGACTGGCCGACGATGCGCACCCGCTGCCTCGTCATCGCGGCCGAGCTCGAGGGCTCCCCGCCTCCCGGCGTGGGTGCCGACGAGGTCAGCCAGGCGAGCGCCTTCCTGCGGTGGATGGCCGACAACCACTTCACCTTCCTCGGCTACCGCGAGTACTCCCTCGAGGAGACGTCCGAGGGCGACGTCATCCGTCCCCTCGGCGGGACCGGGCTGGGGATGCTCAAGCAGGACCCGCCCGCGGACAAGAAGATCCGTCCCCTCTCGCCGGAGTCGAGCCGCAAGGCCCGTGAGCGCGGCGTGCTCGTCCTCACCAAGGCGAACTCGCGCTCGACCGTGCACCGGCCGGCATACCTCGACTACGTCGGCATTCGGACCTACGCCCCCGACGGGAGCACCGCGGGGGAGAAGCGCTTCCTCGGGCTCTACGCGTCGACCGCCTACACCGAGTCGGTGCTGCGCCTGCCCGTCGTCGCCGAGAAGGTCCAGGCCGTCCTCGAGCAGTCCGGCCTCGCGGCCGACTCGCACACCGGCAAGGACCTGCTCGAGGTCCTCGAGACCTACCCGCGCGACGAGCTCATCCAGGGCACGCCGGAGGAGCTCTACGAGACGGCGATGGCCGTCACGCAGCTCCAGGAGCGACGTCGCACCAAGCTCTTCCTGCGCGAGGACGACTTCGGGCGGTTCGTCTCCTGCCAGGTCTACATCCCGCGCGACCGCTACAACACCGGCGTCCGCACGCGCATGGCCGCGATCCTCAAGGACACCTTCGGTGGCGAGAGCGTCGAGTTCACCGCCCGGGTGAGCGAGCGTGCCCTCTCGCGGCTGCAGTTCGTCGTCCGGGTGCCCGTCGGTGAAAGGGTCCGCCACCTCGACGAGTCCGAGCGCAGCGACCTCGAGCGTCGCCTCGTCGAGGTCAGCCGCAACTGGGCCGACCGCCTCGGCGACGGTCTGCGCGACCGCCTCGGTGAGGTCGAGGGCGACCGCCTGCTCGACCGCTTCGGACGCGGGTTCCCCACGGCATACGAGGAGACCTTCTCGGTCGTCCAGGGTGTCGCGGACCTGCACCACCTCGACGGGCTCGGCGACGAGCGGCGCACGAGCGTCGCGCTCTACCGGCCGGCCGACTCGCCCGAGAGCATCCGGCGCTTCAAGCTCTTCCGCGCGGACCCCTTGTCCCTCACCGACATCCTGCCGATCTTCACGGACATGGGTGTCGAGGTCGTCGACGAGCAGCCCTACGAGGTGAGCCGGTCCGACGGCGTCCAGCTCCACGTCTACGACTTCGGGCTCCGCGTCCAGGACGACCAGATCTGGGCCGGCATCGCTCACGAGGACCTGCGTGACCTCTTCGAGGGTGCGGTGCTCGCCGTCTGGGACGGCCGCGCCGAGTCCGACGGGTTCAACCAGCTCGTCCTCGCCGCCCGGCTCACCTGGCGCCAGGTCGTCATCCTGCGCACGGTCGCGAAGTACCTCCGCCAGACCCAGGCGACGTTCAGCCAGTCGTACTTCGAGGACGCGCTCGTCGGCAACCCCTCGATCGCGGTCGACCTCGTCGCCTTCTTCGAGGCTCGCTTCGACCCCGACGCCTTCGCGGGCGACGAGACCGAGCAGCGCGCGGCCCGTGAGCAGGAGATCGCCGACCGGATCACGGCCGCGCTCGACGACGTGAGCTCGCTCGACGAGGACCGCATCATCCGTTCGTTCCTCGCCGTGATGAAGGCGGCGCTGCGCACCAACTTCTTCCAGCCCGGGGCCGACGGCGCCCCGAAGGCCTACGTCTCGCTCAAGCTCGACCCCACGGCGATCCCCGACCTCCCGGCTCCGCGACCGGCCTACGAGATCTGGGTCTACAGCCCCCAGGTCGAGGGTGTGCACCTGCGGTTCGGCTCGGTCGCGCGCGGCGGGCTGCGGTGGAGCGACCGCCGTGAGGACTTCCGCACCGAGATCCTCGGGCTGGTCAAGGCGCAGATGGTCAAGAACGCCGTCATCGTGCCGACCGGCTCCAAGGGTGGCTTCTATGCCAAGAAGCTGCCCGACCCCGCGGTCTCCCGCGAGGCATGGCTCGAGGAGGGCCAGTCGGCCTACCGGACCTTCATCTCGGGCCTGCTCGACGTCACCGACAACCGCGTCGGCTCCGACATCGTGCCGCCGGAGCGGGTCGTCCGCCACGACGGTGACGACTCCTACCTCGTCGTCGCCGCCGACAAGGGGACGGCGACGTTCTCCGACATCGCCAACGGTGTGGCCCAGTCCTACGGCTTCTGGCTCGACGACGCGTTCGCCTCCGGCGGCTCGGCCGGCTACGACCACAAGGCCATGGGCATCACCGCCCGCGGCGCGTGGGAGTCGGTCAAGCGGCACTTCCGTGAGATGGGCGTCGACACCCAGTCCGAGGACTTCACGGCCGTCGGTGTCGGTGACATGAGCGGCGACGTCTTCGGCAACGGCATGCTGCTCTCCGAGCACATCCGCCTCGTCGCCGCCTTCGATCACCGTCACGTCTTCATCGACCCGAGTCCCGTTGCGGCACGGTCGTTCCAGGAGCGCCGACGCCTGTTCGACCTGCCGCGCTCGTCGTGGGACGACTACGACCGCTCGCTCATCTCGGCCGGGGGAGGAGTCTTCCCCCGCTCGCTCAAGTCGGTCACGGTGACGCCGGAGATGCGTTCCGCCCTCGGGCTCGGCGACGACGTGTCGACGATGACCCCGACCGAGCTCATCCACGCGATCCTGCTCGCCCCGGTCGACCTGCTCTGGAACGGCGGCATCGGGACCTATGTCAAGGCCACGAGCGAGGACCACCTCTCGATCGGTGACCGCGCCAACGACACGATCCGCGTCAACGGCAGCGAGCTGCGGGTCAAGGTCGTCGGCGAGGGAGGCAACCTCGGGCTCTCGCAGCTGGGCCGCATCGAGGCCTCGCTCTCGGGGGTCAGGGTCAACACCGACGCGATCGACAACAGCGCGGGCGTCGACACCTCCGACCACGAGGTCAACATCAAGATCGCCCTCGGGGACGTCGTCCGTCGCGGCGACCTCACCACGCAGGAGCGCAACACCCTCCTCGCCTCGATGACCGACGACGTCGCCGCCCACGTCCTGCGCGACAACTACGAGCAGAACGTCCTCCTCGGCAACGCCCGCGCCCAGGACCTGTCCATGGTCCCCGTGCACGTGCGGCTCATGAACTGGCTCGAGGAGCGCGGCGAGCTCGACCGCTCGCTGGAGTTCCTGCCGAGCGACGCCGAGATCGAGAAGCGCGCGTCCGAGGGCCTGGGCCTGAAGTCGCCGGAGTTCTCGGTGCTCGTCGCCTACTCCAAGCTCGCGCTCAAGAAG
Source organism: Knoellia locipacati (assembly GCF_007992835.1). Lineage (GTDB taxonomy): Bacteria > Actinomycetota > Actinomycetes > Actinomycetales > Dermatophilaceae > Knoellia > Knoellia locipacati. Next base: position 204,687 of record NZ_BKBA01000002.1, on the reverse strand, counting down.
GACATCCTCGCCAGCACGCTTCCGGACGACCCGTACTTCGCGGCTACCCTGTCGCAGTACTTCCCGAAGGCGCTGCGCGAGCCGTATGCCGCGGAGCTGGGGGAGCACCCCCTGCGCCGCGAGATCATCACGAACTCCGTCGTGAACTCGATGGTCAACCGCGGCGGCATCACCTTCGCCTTCCGCGCGCAGGAGGAGGTCACCGGTACCCCGGACCAGGTGGCACGGGCCTACATCGTCTGCCGCGAGGTGTTCGACCTGCGCGGCTTCGTGCAGGCCGTCGAGGCCCTCGACAACGTCCTGCCGACCAAGGTGCAGACCGAGCTCTACCTCGAGTTCCGGCGCCTGCTCGACCGCGCCGTGCGGTGGCTGCTCGCGGCCCGGCCCTCCGGTCTGGACATCACGACCGAGGTGGAGCGGTTCGCCCCCGTCGTCGCGGACCTCGTGCCGCGCATCCCCGAGCTCCTCCAGGGCGGCGAGCGCGAGCGCGTGCTCGCCCAGACCTCGCACTGGGAGGACGAGGGTGTGCCGTCCGAGCTCGCTGCACGTGGCGCCTCCCTGCTCGACAGCTACTCGCTGCTCGACGTCGTCGAGATCGCGTCCGACGTCGACCACACGGCGGCCGAGGTCGCCGAGGTCTACTTCCGGATGTCCGAGAGGTTCGGGATCGACGGCATGCTCACGCGGGTGGCGAGCCTGCCTCGCGACGACCGCTGGGACGCGCTCGCGCGAGGTGCGCTGCGCGACGACCTCTACTCGGTCCTCGAGTCCCTCACGCGCAACGCCTTCGAGTTCGACAACGACCTCGACGGTGACGGCGTCGTCTCGGCCGAGGAGCGCATCCTCGCCTGGGACGAGGCCGGCGACGGCGCTGTGGAGCGGGTCGGCAACCAGCTCGCCGGCATACGGTCGCTCGAGAAGCCGAACATCGCGGCGCTCTCGGTGGCCCTGCGCACGCTCCGGTCCGTGGTCCGGCAGGGGAGCTGACGGAGAGACGACCTAGGCTCGCCGCGTGAGCACACTCGCCGAATCGCTCAGGGCGTCGACGACCCTCGAGGACCACGACATCGAATGGGTCCACCTCGTCGTCGGTGACTGGCAGCTCATCGCCGACCTCGCGTTCGCCGACCTCGTGCTGTGGGTCCCCACCGGCCTCGACGGGTGGCGGGCGGTGGCCCACGTGCGCCCCAACACCGGGCCGATGGTGTTCTACGACGACGTCGTGGGCCGCACCTCCGGCAGGTGGCGCGAGCCGATCCTCTCCGAGGCCTACCGCCAGCGCCGGATCGTCAACGGTCGTGAGCCCGAGGGCCACGGAGAGACGGCAGTGCGCGAGCAGGCCATCCCCGTCGTCCGCGAGGGTCGGGCGCTCGCGGTCATCACCCGCCACAGCAACGTCATCACGGGCCGCACGCCCAGCCGCCTCGAGCTGACCTACCGGTTGCTCGCCGAGTCGATGACGAAGATGATCGCGGCGGGGGAGTTCCCGAGCACGGCTGCGCCCACGGGTGCCCGGCGAGGAGCGCCCCGCGTCGGCGACGGCGTGGTCCACCTCGACGTCGAGGGCACGGTCCTCTATGCCAGCCCCAACGCGATCAGCGCCATCCACCGGCTCGGGCACCGCGGGGACGTCATCGGCGAGGTGCTCGCCACGGTCGTCGCCGACCTGCTCCAGGCCTCGGGCTCGACCGTCGACGAGTCGCTCGCCGTCGTCATCACGGGTCGTGCGCCGTGGTGGACGGAGGTGTCGACCCAGTCGGCCAGCGTGAGCCTGCGCGCCATCCCCCTCACCGATCGCGGGACCCGCCAGAGCGCCATGCTCCTGCTGCGCGACGTGTCCGAGCTCCGCCGGCGCGAGCAGGAGCTCATCACCAAGGACGCGACGATCCGCGAGATCCACCACCGGGTGAAGAACAACCTTCAGACCGTCGCGGCCCTGCTGCGCCTGCAGTCCCGGCGGGTCCCCGACGAGGGGGCCCGCAACGCGCTCGACGAGGCGGTGAGACGGGTCGGGACGATCGCCCTCGTCCACGAGACGCTGAGCCAGGGGATCGACGAGACGGTGAACTTCGACGAGATCGCGCTGCGGGGGCTGCGGGCCGTCGTCGACGTGGCCGTGACCGAGCACCGGGTGGAGTCCACGCTCACCGGGTCGTTCGGCCGGATGCGTGCCGAGGACGCGACCTCGCTCGCGATGATCGTCTCAGAGCTCGTCCAGAACGCCGTCGAGCACGGCCTCGCCTCCCGCGGCGGCGTCATCCGCGTCCACGTCGACCGCGCCGAGGTCGAGCCCGGGGTCGAGGGTCTGACGGTGACGATCACCGACGACGGCACGGGGCTGCCCGCCGGGTTCCGGCCGGTCCTTGCCGGGCTCGGGACGAGGATCGTCACCTCGCTCGTGCAGGACCTGCAGGGGCGGATCCGGTGGGAGCCCGCGACACCTCACGGCACGCGGGTCGAGTTCACCGCCAGGCTGCGACCGCTGACCCGCTGACCCGCTGTTCGTTGACCCCTGACGACAACGAGAACGGCCCCGCCTTGTCGGGCGGGGCCGTCAGTTCCGTGGCTGTGTGTCAGCCGGCGCGGCGAGCGCGGGCGTTGCGACGCTTGAGTGCGCGACGCTCGTCCTCCGAGAGCCCGCCCCAGACGCCGGCGTCCTGTCCGGACTCCAGGGCCCACTTGAGGCAGGTGTCGACGACCTCGCAGCGGCGGCAGACAGCCTTGGCCTCCTCGATCTGCATGATCGCCGGGCCGGTGTTCCCGATGGGGAAGAACAGCTCGGGATCCTCATCGAGGCAGGCAGCGCGGTCGCGCCAATCCATGGGTGGTGCTCCTTGTCCGTGGAGTTCAATGGGGCTGGCCGCAAGCAGGGGTGGAGCAGGGGCCAACGTGAGGTTGCGCCCTTGCAAACCTGAAGGACGTCAACACGCAGACGTCCGAAGTGTCAGTCTAGACCCCGCAACCCAATTTGGAACAGACCCAGCGGCGCTGAATCTGCAGTGATGTCCGGGTCGTCGCGGCGTTCATCACGCGCAACGAACGGTGGCTCGCCCACGTTCCGCCGCCGTTCCCTCACCGCACGACTGCGGGGGCTCGTCCGGGAGCAGGGCGACCTGCACCTCCTCGGCGACGCGTCCGCTCACGAGCAGGGCCCGTCCCGGCACCGGTGAGACGCCGCGCGGCGCCCTGATCCCGAAGGCCTCGCCGTCCCCGGGGGTGCGGGGCGCCAGCAGCATCCCGGTCTGGGCGCGCGCCACGCACGGAAGCAAGCCGCGGAACTGCGCGGTGACCGCCGCCACCGTCGACGCGACCACGACGAGGCCGCCGTCGCGGTCGAGCAGTGCCGTGAGCTCCAGCAGGGCAGCCTCGACGGGTGCGCCGTCGAGGCGGTCGGCGTCGTCGACCAGGACCACGAGGTCGGGGGACCGGCGTCTGGCCGCGACGAGCGCGTCGACGTCCCAGGGGTCCACCCGGACCGGGTCGTCCCCACGGGCCGGGTGGGGAGTGCGGGCGCCACGGGCGATCTCGTCGTGAGGGAGACGACCGTCGGCGACGGGTCCGGACCCGACACCGGTCCCGGCACCGGTGGCCGACCGGATGGCCCCGGTCACCGAGCCGCTCCTGCCCTCGACGACGGCCACCGGGCGTCCGGCCAGCATGGCGGACACCCCGATCGTGGCCAAGGTGCTCGAGCGGCCGGAGCCCGCGTGGCCGGCCACGAGCAGCCGTCGGCCATGGCGCGCCGGGTCGAGGAAGGCGATCGACCCGGTCTCGGCGGACAGACCCAGGGCAAGCCGTTCGCCCGGGGGCCCCGCCCCACCCGAGGTGCCCGCTGATGCCCTCGGAGCTGGCGCCGGCACCACCGTCGGCGCCGCGTCTGTGGTCGGGACGATCGCGTCGTACGCCACTCGCGCGGGAAGTCGCGGCACCTCGAGGGGGAGGGGGAAGGCAGCATCCCGCACCGCCGCCTCGGAGAGGGGGTCTCGCCGGGCGAACTGGACCTCGGCGCGGTCCCGCAGCCGCACCGCCCGTCCCGGAGCCGTGCTGGAGGGCAGGTCGCGTCGGGAGAGGCCGGCATACGCGGCGTCTGCGGGGTCCGCGAGCGGGAGGAGGAAGGTCTCGGCGGCGACCGGGCCCAGCCTGCTCGTCAGGACGGAACGGTCCCCGCTGACGACGGCACGCAGTGAGGGGTCGCCGGCCTGCAGCAGGCCGAGCACCTCGTCGCGAAGGCCGCCCGCGGTGAGGTCGCCGTCGAGGTCGAGACGCTCCCAGCCGTCGACGACCAGCAACACCGGTGATGCGGGATCCCCGTCGTCGCGCGCGCGGTCGCGCAGCCGGTGCAGCAGCCGCCGCACCCGGGAGACGTCCCGGGCGCCGACGACGGCGCCCACGTGGGGCAGTGCCTCGAGGTCGGCGAGCTCGCCGCTCGTGTCGATGACGTGGACCTGGGTGGGTGACCCGGGCGTCGCGACGTGCGAGGCGATGACCGTCCGCAGCGCGGTGGTCCGCCCCGACCGTGGTCCACCCGCGAGCAGCCAGTGTCCCTGGCCGCGGTGGAGCAGGACCTCCTGACGCTGCGCGGCCGGGAGGTCGACCAGAGCGACGCCCTCGACACCCACCTCGTCGACGTCCAGGTGCTCACCGAGCGCCGGGAGCCACGGGCGGTGCGGCTCGGCGACCTGGCCCGACCTCGCCGCCGCCCGCAGCAGGGAGGCCAAGGACGCCAAGCCCTCGTCCGGAGGCGTCGTCACCGACGCCGCCGACCGTGCAGCCAGGAGTGAGGACCTTGGCCGGCCCAGGGCGTCGAGCACCTCGAGGCGCATCCCGGGTGACGTGGACGGACCGCCGACCCGGGCAGCCTGGAACTCGACGAGGTCGCCGTCGCCGCCTCGCGCGAACCCGCGACCGGGCCGGTCGGGGGAGATGCGGGCGGCTTCGGGCGCGCCGATGACGTCGGTGGAGTCGGCGACGTCGCGCACCCGCATGGCGATGCGGAGGTTGACGTTGGCCGAGATGTCGGCCGTGACGGCGCCGGCGGGGCGCTGCGTCGCGAGGACGAGGTGGAGGCCGAGCGAGCGGCCGACGGCCGCGAGCGACACCATCCCGTCGACGAAGTCAGGAAGCTCCTCGGCGAGCATCCGGAACTCGTCGATGACGAGGACGAGCCTCGGAAGGGCGCCCCCGCGCCGTCGGTGGTCGTCGAAGTCGCGTGCGCCCGAGGTCGCGAGCAGGCTCTCGCGACGGTCGATCTCGGCGCCGAGGCTCACCAGCGCGCGCCGGGCGAGCCCGTCGTCGAGGTTGGTCACGAGCCCCACGGTGTGGGGGAGCCTCGCGCAGTCGCCGAAGGCCGAGCCGCCCTTGTAGTCGACGAGCACGAACGACACGTCCTCGGGCGAGCACTCGAGGGCGAGCGAGGCCACGAGGGTGCGCAGCAGCTCGGACTTGCCCGACCCCGTGGTGCCGCCGACGAGGAGGTGCGGGCCGTCGGCAGCGAGGTCGACGGCCCACGGCTGCCCGGCGAGGCGTCCCAGCCGGGCGAGGGGCCGTCCGGTCCCGGCCCGCCAGTGACCCACGACGGACCCCACGACCGACTCCGCGGGTGGGGCGCCCACCGAGACCGCCGTCGCACCCGGCCCGAGCCAGGGCACGAGCTCGAGGAGGTCGACCGAGCCGGGCACCGCCTCGCCACCGCTCGCGGCATCGACCAGCGGCGCGAGCGCGCGGCCGAGGCGATCACCCCACCACCAGCCGACGAGGTCAGCGGTGAAGGTCGCGACCGGTTCGGAGCCGTCGACGTCGAGCCGCGCCGTGCCGTCAACGGCGCCCTGACCGAGGCCGACGACGGCGTGGCAGGACCCGGGCAGGGCGCTCGCCCGACGGGCGCCCACGAGTCCCACCACCCCGAGCTCGCGACCACGCTCGAGGAGGTCGAGCAGCTCGCCCGTAGCCGGTGCACCCTCCACCTCGGCCAGCACGACCACGACGAGCGGCGGAGTCCCGGACCGTCCGCGCTCCCGGTCGTCCTCGCGGCCGGCGACGACCTCGCGAAGGACGTCGAGACACGTCTCGCCATCGCCGTATGCCGTGGTGTGCGGCAGCCACCTCGCCCACGACAGCGGGCATTCGGCCCCGCCAGAGTGCACGACGAGCCGGACGTCGCGTGGGGAGTGCAGCGTCGCGACCTGTCCGACGACGTGACGGACGACCGCCTCGACGTCGTCCGTGGCGCCCGCGACGCCGAGCCCGCCCACGGCGGTGAGGTCGACCTCCACCGGCAGGCCGGGCAGCAGCGGGTGCTCGACGGGGGCGCCGCCGGCCGGTGCCCAGCCGGCGCGCGCGGCCAGCTCGCCGACGCCGATCCGCACCCGACCGAAGTCCGGGGCGGTGCGACGTCGCTCCCAGAGCCGCGCCCCTGGCCCGCAGGCGGTGGCGAGGACGGTGGCGGCATCGGGCACCGCGCGCCAGCGTCGGTCGCGCTCGGTCGCGCAGAGGGCGTCGAGCTCAGCCCGACGCTGCTCGAGGTCGAGCTCGTGTGCGGCGACCTCGCGGGCGTGCTCGCGCCGGCCGCCGAGGCGCTCGGCGAGCACGTTGCCCACGAGCATGAGCGGTGACAGCAGGGCGAACGCGAGCATCTGCACCCCGAACACGAGGGCGAGGACGCCGGCGAACGGCAGCGGGAGGGCGGCGGCGAGCCATGGGACGCGCGTCCGGCGAGGTGGCGTCGGAGGGGTGGGGGCGGCCACGGTCATGGCGGGCTCGGGCGGCAGGGTCCGGGGTGCACGGTTGACCGTGACCCGGCCGTCGCCGCGCGGGTGCGTCAGCACGGCGGTGCCACCGGAGCGCTGCAGCCGGAGCAGTGAGGAGCCGATCTCGATGGTCTCGCCGCCCGTCAGCACGCAGGAGTCGTCCTCGACCACGCTCGTCCCACAGCGGGTCCCGTTGGTCGAGGCGAGGTCGGTGACGCGAAAACCGGTGTCGTCAGGGACGACCCGCGCATGTCGGCGGCTCAGCCGCTCGTCGTCGAGGCTCAGCCCGAGGCCGGCCGACCTGCCGACGACGAGCCCCTCGGGCGGCACCGCCTGGCGCCGCCCGGCGTCGGGCCCGGCCACGACCACGAGGTCGACCGGCCCGGTGGGGCCGGCGGCCGGACGGGGCGCCTCGTCGAGCACGAGCGTCGCACCGTGCACCAGCGGTGGCATCCCGACGACGGCTCCGGCGTCGACGAGGGCACCGTGGCAGGTGACGCGTGTCGGCGCCGCGCCCACCGCCTCGCCCAGCAGGGGCAGGACGTCGGCGAAGGTCGTGCCCGGTGGCGCCGTGACCCGCAGGTCCACCCCGACGTGACGACGCGACGGCACGAGGACGGTGAGGTCGAGCTCGATCGAGTTCCCCATCCGGGCAGGCTAGGGAGTTCGGCCCAAGCCTCCGTGGAGTTGTCCACAGCGCCGCGGGAGGCGGCTCAGGTCGGGTCGGTCACGGCATACGCGCGCATGCTCAGCGCTGCCATGGTGATCTCCTCGCCGACCCGCGTGGCCTCGGTGTGCTCGGGGCGGTCCCAGACACTGTCCCAGAGCAGCCGGTAGCCCCACAGCCCCGGCGCCTCCGGAAGCGACACCTGCTGCTCCGCGCGTCCACCGTGCAGGACGACGAGCACCGACTCGTGGCCGAGCCACGCGCCGTTGACGAGCATCTGGAGGGTCCGCTGGTCCGGCGCCGACCAGTCCCTCATGGGCGAGCCGTCGGCGGCGTACCAGGCGAGGTCGATCGAGCCGTCCTCGTGGACCTCCTTGCCCTCGGCCCAGGTGCGCTGGCGCAGGGCGGGGTGCTCGCGGCGGATCGCGGTGAGGTGGCGGGTCGTGGCGAGCAGGTCCTCCTGCCACGGCTCGAGGTCCCAGTCGAACCACGTCGTCGGGTTGTCCTGGTTGTAGGGGTTGTTGTTGCCGCCCTGGCTGCGACCGAGCTCGTCGCCGGCGTTGATCATGGGGATGCCCGACGAGAGCAGCAGCGTGCCGAGCAGGTTGCGCATCGACCTCCGCCGCAGCGCGAGCACCTCCTCGTCGTCCGTCGGCCCCTCGACACCGTGGTTCCACGACCGGTTGCCGTTGGAGCCGTCGTTGTTGTCCTCGCCGTTGTCCTCGTTGTGCTTCTCGTCGTATGCCGTGAGGTCGGCGAGCGTGAAGCCGTCGTGGGCGGCGACGAAGTTCACCGACGCGGTGGGCCCCCGGTCGCGCGTGCCGAAGAGGTCGCGCGAGCCGGCCAGACGGGTGGCGAGGTCCTGGACGCCGTGCGGCACGTGGCCCGGCACCGACGGTCGGTGGTCCCCGAGCCAGAAGTCGCGCACGGAGTCACGGAACCGGTCGTTCCACTCGGAGAACGGCGGCGGGAACTGGCCGGTGCGCCAGCCGTGGAGACCGACGTCCCAGGGCTCGACGATGAGCTTGGTGCGCGAGAGCACGGGGTCGGTGCGCATCCCGACGAGGAAGGGGTGGTCGGGGTCGAACTCGTCGGTGCGGCCACGGCCCAGCGCCACCGCGAGGTCGAACCGGAAGCCGTCGACGTGGCACTCGTTGACCCAGTAGCGCAGCGAGTCCAGCGCCAGCCGGCACATCACCGGGTGCCGGAGGTCGAGGGTGTTGCCGGTGCCCGTGACGTCGATGTCGCGGCCGCGCTCGTCGAGCCGGTAGTAGGCGCGGTTGTCCAGGCCGCGGAACGACAGGGTCGCGCCGGTGCCGTCGGCCTCGGCCGTGTGGTTGTAGACGACGTCGAGGAGGACCTCGAGCCCGGCCGCGTGCAGGAGCTTGACCATCCCCTTGAACTCGTCGACGGCGCCCTGGGGGTCGCTCGCCGCGGCGTAGGGCGCGTGCGGCGCGAAGAAGCCGAGCGTGTTGTAGCCCCAGTGGTTGGCCAGCCCCTTCTGGACGAGGAAGGGCTCGGAGGCGAACGCGTGGATCGGGAGCAGCTCGACGGCCGTCACGCCGAGGGCCGTGAGGTACTCGACCGTGGCGGGGTGCGCCATCCCGGCGTAGGTGCCACGCAGCTCCTCGGGCACGCCCGCGAGGGTCTTGGTGAGGTTGCGGACGTGGGTCTCGTAGATCACCGACTCGCTGCGTGTCACGGCCGGGGGAGCGTCGTCTCCCCAGTCGAACGAGGGGTCGATGACGACCGAGCGCGGCATGTCGGGCGCCGAGTCGCTGACCGACGGGGTCAGGCCGTCCCCGCGCCAGGTGCCCTCGTCGACGACGTGGCCGAAGACGGAGGGTCCCCAGCGGACCTCGCCCTCGATCGCGCGGGCGTAGGGGTCCATGAGGAGCTGGGCCGGGTTGTGCCGCATGCCCTGCTCGGGGTCCCAGTCGCCGCCGACCCGGAACCCGTAGCGCTGGCCCACGCCGACGTCGGGGACGAAGCCGAACCACCAGCCGAAGGCGTGGTCGACGAGAGGCACCCGCCGCTCGCTCGTGCCCGCGTCGTCGCCGGTGTCGAACAGGCACAGCTCGACCGAGGTCGCGTGGCCGGCGTAGACGCTCACCTCGACGCCGCCCTCGACGACGGTGACACCGGGGGCGGGGGGCAGGTCCGGGGCCACGCGCAGGGAGGGCGCGGCGGCGGCGGACGTCACGGGCGTCATGCGGGCAGCCTATTGAAGGGGGCCCGCGACCCGGCGCACGGTGACCTCCTCGCGTGCGCGCCGTCGGCGCGTCATGACAAGGTGGACTCATGAGTGATCCCACCTCCCTCCCGAACTTCCCGCCGCCGGCGAACGAGCACCCGCTGCGCGGTCGCGTCCTCGACGTCCTCGTCGACGCCGGGGCGCAGCCCAACCTCGACACCGACGGCGACGTGGCCTTCCAGGCCAACGAGCAGACGATCTTCGTGCGGGTCACCGAGGGTGACCTGCCCGTCATGCGCGTCTTCGGCCAGTGGACGCTTCCCGACGAGGTCGCGAGCGACGCCGACAAGGTCTCGGCGACGTGCAACGAGGTCAACCTCTCGCTCAACTGCGTCAAGACCGGCGTCGCCAACAACACCCTCGTCGTCACGAGCGAGCACCTCGTCGTCGAGGGCGCCGACGTCGCGACCCTCGTCCAGGTGAGCACCTCGATCATCCTGTCCGGCGTCCAGCTGTGGCACGAGCGCGCGCTGGGCCTCGAGCCCGGTGCGACCCCGCAGGGGGAGCCGGGCCAGCAGGGCGAGCCGGGCGCCGACGCCAACGGCTCCACGCCGGGCCAGGGCAGCTGATGTCCGAGGTCGTGCGCCTCGAGGTCGAGGACGGCATCGGCGTCATCCGGCTCGACCGGCCGCCGATGAACGCCCTCAACGACGAGGTCCAGCACGGCCTCATCGCGGCCGCGGCCGAGGCCACCGACCGCAAGGACGTCTTCGCCGTCATCGTCTACGGCGGTGAGAAGGTCTTCGCCGCGGGTGTCGACATCAAGCAGATGGCGAGCTGGTCCTACACCGACATGGTCGACCACTCGCACCTCTTCCAGGACTTCACCCGCGCGCTCGCGCGCATCCCGAAGCCCACCGTGGCGGCGATCACCGGCTACGCCCTCGGTGGCGGCTGCGAGGTGACGCTGGCGTGCGACTTCCGGATCGCCGCGAGCAACGCCAAGCTCGGGCAGCCCGAGGTCCTGCTCGGCGTCATCCCGGGCGCCGGCGGCACGCAGCGCCTGGCTCGCCTCATCGGCCCGGGTAGGGCCAAGGACCTCATCTTCACCGGCAGGTTCGTCGACGCCGACGAGGCGCTCGCGATCGGCCTCGTCGACGCCGTCGTCGACCCGGGCGAGCCGGGTTCCGAGGGCGTCCTCACGGCCGCCAAGGAGATGATGAGCCGGTATGCCGGTGGGCCGGCCTACGCGATCCGCGCGGCCAAGGAGGCCATCGACTCCGGTCTCGAGGTCGACCTGCAGAGCGGGCTCGAGATCGAGCGGCTGCTCTTCTCGTCGGTCTTCGCCACCAAGGACCGCGACACCGGCATGCGCTCGTTCCTCGACAAGGGCCCGGGCAAGGCGACGTTCGAGGGCGCCTGACCGGTCAGATCCGGACCGCGGGCTCGACGAGCCCGTCGACGAACTCGCCGAGACCCTCGGCATCCGCGTAGTGGTGCGACCGGATGCCGAGGATCTCGGCGACGGCGATGTTGGTGGCGGACGGGTCGACGTAGGCGATCTCGCTGAACATCAGCTGGTGCCGCAGCGCCATGAGGCTGAAGACGTCCGGGTCGGGCTTGGCCAGCCCGAGGTCGGCGCTGCTCACCGCACCGTCGACCTCGTCGGTGAGCCCGAGGGCGTCGAGGTCGTCGACGAGCCGCGTCGTGGCGTTGGTGAGCAGCATGACGCGCATGCTCGAGCGGGCGCGACGCACGACCTCGAGGACGTCGGTGTCGACGCTGCCCGGCGGCGTCATCCACTCCTCGACCGCGTTTCGGCACCCTTCGCCGTGGGCGCGGACGATGTCCTCGGTGAGGGAGTCGCGCCACGCGCGGTCGTCCAGCGCACCGGTGAGCGCGAGCTCGAACCGTTCGGAGGCTGCGGCCGCCGCCGCCAGGGCACCCTCGGGAAGCCCGTACGCCTTCTCCACCGAGCTGTTGAGCGCGGGGTCCCAGAGGCGCAGGACGCCGTCGAGATCGAGCAGCAGGACGGTGATCACCAGCTCTCCTCCGGGCGCCTCGGGGTGCGTGCGTGTGTGGTGTGTGGGGGGTGTTGAGTCGATCGTCCCTCACCGGGGACGCGGTGTGGGTGAGGGGACCCGACGATCTGTGCCCACCATCACGCCCGGAGGATTCTCCACAGGGCGAGCACCCGGCATACGCTCGTGCGTGGACCTGACCACAAGGCAAGACCCCACCCCAGAGATGAGGACGAGGCACGCATGAACATCGTCGTCTGCGTCAAGTACGTGCCCGACGCACAGTCCGACCGCTCCTTCAACGAGGCCGACAACACCACCGACCGCGAAGGCGTCGAGGGACTGCTGTCCGAGCTCGACGAGTACGCCGTCGAGGAGGCGCTCAAGATCGCCGAGGCCGGCGAGGGCGAGGTCACCGTCGTCACCGTCGGACCGGAGCAGGCCGTCAACGCGGTCAAGAAGGCCCTCCAGATGGGTGCCCACAAGGCGGTCCACGTGAGCGACGAGGCGATCCACGGCTCCGACGCCGCGGCCACCTCGCTCATCCTCGCCGAGGCGGTCAAGAAGGCGGCCGGCGACGGCACCCCCGACCTCGTCATCACCGGCATGTCGTCCACCGACGGTGTCATGGGGGTCGTCCCGGCGATGCTCGCCGAGCGCCTCGGCCTCCCGCAGGTCACCTACGCCTCCGAGCTCACCCTCCACGGCGACAAGGTCTCGATCCGCCGCGACGGCGACGCCGCCTCCGAGACGATCGAGTCGACGCTGCCGGCCCTGGTCTCGGTCACCGACCAGATCAACGAGCCGCGCTACCCCTCGTTCAAGGGGATCATGGCCGCCAAGAAGAAGCCGGTCGAGACCTGGTCGCTCGCCGACCTCGGCGTCGACGCCGGCCGCGTGGGTCTGGATGCCGCGTGGACCAAGGTGACCTCGTTCGCCAAGCGCCCGCCGCGTGAGCAGGGCCAGCTCGTCACCGACGAGGGCGACGGTGGCACCAAGCTCGCCGAGTTCCTGTCCGCCCAGAAGTTCCTCTGAGGAGTACGCACCCATGGCTGAAGTTCTCGTCCTCGTCGACCACGCCGGCGGCAAGATCCGCAAGGCGACCGCCGAGCTGCTGACCATCGCCCGTCGTCTCGGGGAGCCCTCCGCGGTCTACATCGGCCCCAACGCCGAGACCGCCCAGGTGACCCTCGCGAAGTACGGCGCCCACAAGGTCTACGTCTACGACGACCCGGACGCGCTCGAGTACCTCGTCGCGCCGCAGACCGAGATCCTCGCGGCGCTCGTCGAGAAGACCTCCCCGCTGGCCGTGCTCATCCCGAGCAACGCCGCCGGCAAGGAGATCGCCGCCCGTCTCGCGATCCGCACCGAGTCCGGTGTCATCACCGACGCCGTCGACGTCACCGCCGGTGGCGAGGGCGTCGAGACGACGCAGTCGGTCTTCGCCGGCTCCTACACCGTGAAGTCGACGGTCACCACGGCCACCGCCATCGTCGCGGTCAAGCCCAACTCGGTCGCCATCGAGCCCGCCCCGGCCGCCGGCGAGGTCGAGAAGGTCGACGTCACGCTCTCCGACGCCGCCAAGGCGGTCCGGATCGTCGAGTCCAAGCCGAAGGAGGCCACCGGCCGTCCCGAGCTCACCGAGGCGGCGATCGTCGTGTCCGGTGGTCGTGGCACCGGCGGCGACTTCGGCCCGGTCGAGCAGTTCGCCGACAGCCTCGGTGCCGCCGTGGGCGCCTCGCGCGCCGCCGTCGACGCCGGCTGGTACCCGCACAGCAACCAGGTCGGCCAGACCGGCAAGCAGGTCTCGCCGCAGCTCTACGTCGCGGCGGGCATCTCCGGTGCGATCCAGCACCGCGCCGGCATGCAGACGTCCAAGACGATCATCGCGGTCAACAAGGACGAGGAGGCCCCGATCTTCGAGCTCGTCGACTTCGGTGTCGTCGGTGATCTCTTCACCGTCCTGCCGCAGGCGACCGAGGCCGTCAAGAAGGCGAAGGGCTGACCCACCCCCGCACAACAACGACTTATTGCCCGTTCGGGCGCGTTGTCGGCACCACGCGCCTGTGCTGGGAGCCGCCCGAACGGGCAATAAGTCGTTCAGGGGGCAGGAACGTAGAATCGGCTGGTGAGCGCGTACTTGGACCATGCCGCGACCACTCCCATGCGGGAGTCGGCGCGCGAGGCCTGGACCGAGCAGGCCCGTCGCGGTGGGAACGCCTCCTCCCTGCACACCTCCGGCCGCGCCGCCCGCGCCGTCGTCGAGGAGTCGCGCGAGCAGATCGCCGACGCGCTCGGCGCCCGTCCGTCCGAGGTCGTCTTCACCTCCGGCGGCACCGAGGCCGACAACCTCGCGGTCAAGGGCACGTATGCCGCCCGCCTGCGGTCCGTGGGCGCCTCCCGTCTCGTGGCGAGCGGGATCGAGCACCACGCCGTCCTCGACCCGGTCCAGCACCTCGTGCGGCGTCAGGGGGCCGAGGTCACCTGGCTCGAGCCGGACCGCTGCGGCCACGTCTCCGTCGAGGACCTGCGTGGCGTCCTCGCGTCGGGTGGCGCCGACGACGTCGCGCTCGTCAGTGTCATGTGGGCCAACAACGAGGTGGGCACGGTGCAGCCGGTGGCCGACCTCGCCGCCGCCGCCCGCGAGGCGGGCGTGCCCTTCCACACCGACGCCGTGCAGGCGGTCGGACAGCTCGCCGTGGACTTCGCCGCCAGTGGCGCCGACCTCATGACCGTGTCGGCGCACAAGGTCGGGGGGCCGGTCGGCGTGGGTGCGCTCGTGGCCCGGCGCGACGCCAAGCTCGTGCCGCTGGCGCACGGCGGCGGCCAGGAGCGCCAGGTGCGCTCGGGCACGCTGGACGCGGCCGGCATACGGGCGTTTGCCGTGGCCCTCACCGAGGCGGTCGCCGAGCGCGAGTCCGCCGCCGCCCGGCTGACCGCGCTGCGCGACTCCCTCATCGAGGGCGCTCTGGGGCTGGACCTCGGCATCACGGTGAGCGGGTGCTGGACGGCGGGGGACGCGACCAGCCGCCTGCCCGGCAACGCGCACCTGCTCGTCCCGGGGTGCGAGGGCGACTCGCTGCTCTACCTGCTCGACGCTGCCGGTGTCGAGTGCTCCACGGGGTCCGCCTGCCAGGCCGGTGTGCCCCAGCCCAGCCACGTGCTCCTCGCGATGGGCTACCCCGAGGTCGAGGCCCGGGGCGCGCTGCGTCTCTCGCTCGGCCACACCTCGACCGGCGCCGACGTCGAGGCCTTCCTCTCCGCCCTGCCCGGTGTCGTGGAGCGGGCCCGCCGCGCGAGCGGGGCAGCCTGATGCGCGTCGTCGCGGCCATGAGCGGTGGGGTCGACTCCGCCGTTGCCGCGGCTCGGATGCTCGACGCCGGCCACGATGTCGTCGGCGTGCACCTGGCTTTGTCGCGCTCGGCGGCGACCCTGCGCGAGTCGTCCCGCGGGTGCTGCACGATCGAGGACGCCGGCGACGCCCGCCGCGTCGCCGACCGGCTCGGAATCCCGTTCTACGTCTGGGACATGGCGGAGCGCTTCCAGCGTGACGTCATGGACGACTTCGTCGCGGAGTACGCCGCGGGACGCACCCCCAACCCGTGCCTGCGCTGCAACGAGTCGATCAAGTTCACGGCGCTGCTCGACCGGGCCGTCGCCCTCGGGTTCGACGCCGTCGCCACGGGTCACTACGCGCAGGTCGTCGAGCGCGTCGGGTCCGGGGGCGCCACGGTGCGCGAGCTGCACCGTGCCGTGGACCCCGACAAGGACCAGTCCTACGTGCTCGGGGTGCTCGACGCCGAGCAGCTGTCGCGCGCGTTCTTCCCGCTCGGCGACACGACGAAGCCGCGCATCCGCGAGGAGGCCGCCGCCCGCGGGTTCTCCATCGCCAAGAAGCCCGACTCCTACGACATCTGCTTCATCCCCGACGGTGACACCCGCGGCTGGCTGACCTCCCGGCTGGGGGAGCGGCCCGGCGAGATCGTCGACGCCACGAGCGGGGAGGTCGTCGGGTCGCACCGGGGTTCGTACGGCTTCACCGTCGGCCAGCGGCGCGGGCTCGGGCTCGACCGCTCGGCCCAGGACGGCGACCCGCGCTACGTCGTCGGGGTCGACGCACCCACCAACCGTGTGCTCATCGGCACCGCGGACCTTCTGGGGGTCGACCTGCTCAGGGCCGACCACGCCCGCTGGTGCGGTGCCGCACCCGTCGACGAAATCAGGGTCGGCGCGCAGGTGCGGGCCCACGGCGAGGAGGTGCCCGCGTGGGCGCGGGTCGACGAGAGCGACCCCGAGGTCGTCCACGTGCGGCTCGACTCGCGGCTGCGGGGGGTGGCGCCGGGCCAGTCGGTCGTGCTCTACGACGGCACGCGGGTCGTCGGGTCGGCCACCATCGCCGCAACCGGTCTCGCGGGTCGGACCCCCTCAGGAATAGTTGAGGATTCAATGACGCTGACACGGAGGACCTAAACCCCGACCCCGGGGCCGCCGAGCGAAGGAGCCCGTCATGCCTGCTGTGACCGTCGACAACGTCCTCACCCTGCCGCGCGTCGAGGAGCCGGTGAGTAGCGCGGTGAGCCGCCCCGTCCGCTCCGTGACGACGGCGCCCCAGGGCTTCGAGGGCGAGGGCTTCCCCGTCCGTCGCGCCTTCGCCGGCGTCGACCTCGCCGCCCTCGACCCGTTCATCCACATGGACCAGATGGGTGAGGTGGACTACGCACCCGGTGAGCCCAAGGGCACCCCGTGGCACCCGCACCGTGGGTTCGAGACGGTGACCTACATCATCGACGGCACCTTCGTGCACCGGGACTCGAACGGTGGTGGCGGACAGATCACCGACGGCGACACCCAGTGGATGACCGCGGGCTCGGGTCTGCTGCACATCGAGACCCCGCCCGAGTCGCTCGTCATGAGTGGCGGCCTCTTCCACGGCCTCCAGCTCTGGGTCAACCTCCCCAGCACGATGAAGATGTCCCCGCCCCGCTACCAGGACATCCGTGGTGGCGAGGTGGCGCTGCTCTCGAGCCCCGACGGCGGAGCGCTCCTGCGGGTCATCGCCGGGGAGCTCGACGGCCACGCCGGACCCGGCATCACGCACACCCCCATCAGCATCGTCCACGCCACCGTGGCTCCCGGCGCCCGCGTCCGGCTGCCGTGGAACCCGAGCCACAATGCCCTCGTCTACGTCCTCAACGGGCGCGGCACCGTGGGGCCCGACCGGCGCCCCCTGCGGATGGGCCAGCTCGCCGTGCTCGGTGCCGGTGACGTCATCGAGGTCGGCGCCGACGACAGCCAGGAGAGCCGCAGCCCCGCCCTGGACCTCTACATCATGGGTGGACGGCCGATCCGAGAGCCGGTCGCGGCCTACGGACCGTTCGTCATGAACACCCGCGCCGAGCTCATGCAGGCGTTCGAGGACTTCCAGGCCGGACGCCTCGGCACCATCCCGTCCGAGCCGCACCCGGGCCACGACGTCCTCTGACGCCGTACGCCGGCGTATGCCGGGTGGTCGGCTGCGCCTGCGCCTCAGGTGAGTCCTCGGGCCAGCGCGCGGACGGCGACGTCGGCGCGCGACTCGGGCAGGCCGGCATACCCGATGACGAGACCACGACGCTCGGACTCCACGGCATAGGCGGACAGGGGGTTGACCGAGACCCCGTGGCGCAGGAGGGACATCGCGACCTCGTGGTCGTCGACGTCGTCGCCGAGGAGCAGGACGAGGTGGAGCCCGGCGTCGACCCCGCTGAGGCGGTGGTCCGGGAGGTGGCGGGCGAGGGCGGCGACCAGCCGGGCACGGCGGCCGGCATACATCCGTGCGGCTCGCGCGTGGTGCGCCGCGAGGGAGCCGTTCGCGATGAACTCGGCGACCGCCTCACCGGTCATCTCGTTGACGAGCAGGCCGCGACGGTCGAGCTCGGTGCGGATCCGGTCGCGCAGGTGGCGCGGGGGAGCGATCCACGAGACGCGCAGGGTCGGGACGAGGATCTTGGAGGCCGTGCCCATGTAGAGCACGTGGTCGTCGGCGCCCTCGAGCGAGCGCAGCGCCGGCAGCGGTGAGACGTCGTAGCGGAACTCGCCGTCGTAGTCGTCCTCGATGACCACGGCACCCGTGCTCCGGGCCCAGTCGAGCAGGGCGGTGCGCCGGACGACGGGCATACGGGCGCCGAGGGGGTACTGGTGCGAGGGCGTGACGTAGACGGCTGCATCGGTCCGGCGCAGCATGGCCGGGTCGAGCCCGTCGTCGTCGACGGGCAGCGCACGTACGCGAGAACCGTTGTCCGAGAATGCCGTCCACGCCTCGACGTAGCCGGGATCCTCGACGACGACGGTGCGCCCGTGCAGTCCGAGTGCGGTGGGCAGGGCTTGCACCGTCGCGCTGACGCCGGGCGTGATGAGGAGGTCGTCCGGGTCGAGGGCGATGCCCCGGCTGCGACGGATGTGGTCGGCGAGCACCTGGCGCAGGCGGGTGTGCGGCGGGCCGGAACTGAGGTCGTTGGTGGGGACCATCGAGGCCGCGTGCCGCCACGCCCGCCGCCAGGCCGCCTGGTCGAGGAACCCGATGTCGGGTCGCCCCGGCCTGAGGTCGAAGCGCACCTCGTGCCGTGCGGGCGCTGCCGGCACCGTGGGGCAGGGTGCCATCGGCTCGACGGACGACAGCGCACCAGCGCGGGCCGCGCGGTCCGCCCCCTCCGCGACCACCGCTCCCGACCCGGCGCGGGTCTCGATGAAACCGGCCGACGCCAGCTCGTCGTAGGCCGCGACGACCGGTCCGCGGGAGACCTCGAGCTCGGTGGCGAGGACCCGCGTCGACGGGAGCGGGTCACCGGGGCGCAGGCGCCCCTCGCGCAGCTCGGTGACGACCGCGTCGGCGATCCGGTGGCGCAGCGGCCGGTCGCCGGTGTCGAGGGTGAGCGGCAGGCCGACCGGGCGGGGTGAACGAGGCACGGGATCCAGAATACTGGTCCTGGAGTTGGGTCGATAGTGGTTCTGGATCGAGGTCCACTTGCGGTCGATCATGGACCCATGACCGATCTGGCCCTGCACCGGCACAAGGAGCGTGGCAGCAGCGAGCGCGCCACCCTCGACGCGATCCTCGACGACGTCCTGGCGGGCACGCTGAGCACCGTCGTCGACGGGGAGCCGTGGGTCGTGCCCATGCTCTTCGCCCGGCAGGGCGACCGCATCCTGCTCCACGGCTCGACCGGGGCGGGCGCCCTGCGCCACGTCGCGGCCGGTGCGCCCGCGGCCCTCGCGGTCGTCGCCGTCGACGCGCTCGTCGTCGGGCACACGACCTTCGACTCCTCGGCGAACTACCGCTCGGCCGTCGTCCACGGCTCGCTCACCCCGCTGCCCGACGACGAGCGCGCCGAGGCTCTCGACGCCCTGTCGGAGCGGATCCTCCCGGGCCGCAGCGCCGAGGTGCGGCCGATGACCCGTCAGGAGATGGCCAAGACGCTCGTCATGTCGATGCCCATCACTCCGGGTCGATTCCTCGCCAAGACGCGGACCGGCACCGCGAGCCCGCCCGACGAGGTCACGCAGGCCTGGCACGGGATCGTCGAGCTGCGGACCGTGGCGCTCGACCCCGACCCCGCGCCGACGTCGGGCGCCGCCGAGGTCCCACGGTCGGTGCGCGACTTCGCAGGTGCGAGAGTTCTCGCGTGACACACGTATCCGGAGTCGGTTCCTGGCCGGGGGAGTCGGCGCGCGAGGCCGTGGTCACGGTGCGCGACCTGCTCACCGACGCCGACGGCCTCGGCCTGCCCTACCTGCCCGAGCTGCCCTCACGCGGACCCGGCGCCGACATCATCGGCCGGTCCGCCGCCCTGCTCGCCGACCTCGCGGTCGACCTCCAGCCCTCCGGCTGGCGCTTCACCGACCGCCCGGGGCGCGACCAGTCCCGCGCGCGGTCGTTCTGGCGCCAGGACCTCGACGAGCTGGCGGAGGCCTACGACGGGTATGCCGGCCCGCTCAAGATCCAGGTCGCCGGGCCGTGGACGCTCGCGGCGTCGATCGAGCTCAACCGCGGCGAGCGGTCCGTCACCGACGAGGGGGCGAGGCGCGACCTCGTCGCCTCCCTCGCCGAGGGGGTCCGCCAGCACGTCGCCGAGGTCCAGCGCCTCGTGCCCGGTGCCGTCATCACGGTCCAGCTCGACGAGCCGTCGGTGCTGTCCGTGCTCCGTGGCGAGCTGCCCACCGCCTCCGGCTATGGCCGCCTCCGCGCGGTCGACCGCGCGGAGGTGGCACGCGGCATACGGGAGGTCCGTGAGGCGCACGACGGTGACGTCGTCCTGCACTCGTGCCACCCGTCCGCCCCCGTGGACCTGCTCGCCACGACCGGGGTCACCGCCCTCGCGCTCGACCTCACCGACGCGTCACCGCAGCGCTGGGAGTCGATCGCCGCCGCCGTCGAGTCCGGGACCCGTCTCTGGGCCGGGGTCGTGCCGACCACTGCGCCGGGCTCGTCCGCGGACGCCGTCCGGCTGGCCACGGCACGCGTCACCGAGGGGTTCGGCCGCGTCGGACTGCCCACCTCGGCGCTCGCGGACGTCACCGTCACGCCGACCTGCGGGCTGCCCGCACTCACACCGAGAGGTGCCGTCGACGTTCAACGGGTGGCCGTCGCGACCGCGCGAGAGCTCACCGAGAAGGAGCAGGACTGATGTCACCCGTACCCAGGGTCCCGTGGCAGGCGAAGTACCTCGCCCTCGTCCTCATCTGGGGCTCGAGCTTCCTCCTCATGAAGGTCGGGCTCGAGTCGCTCTCGGCGGTGCAGATCGCCGC
This sequence comes from Knoellia locipacati, assembly GCF_007992835.1. Classification (GTDB taxonomy): domain Bacteria; phylum Actinomycetota; class Actinomycetes; order Actinomycetales; family Dermatophilaceae; genus Knoellia; species Knoellia locipacati. Next base: position 184,275 of record NZ_BKBA01000002.1, on the reverse strand, counting down.
GCTGCGCCTCGTCACGGGTGCCGCGACCATCCTCACCCTGCTGTGGATGCGCGGCGGCTCGCTGCCGCGGGAGCGGTGGGTCTGGGGACACCTCGTCGTCACCGGACTCCTCCTCGGCACGATCCCCTTCACGCTCTTCGCGCTGTCCGAGACGCGGGTCAGCTCGGCCCTCGCCGGCATCGGCAACGCCACGACGCCGATCGCGACCGTGCTCGCCACGATGGCCTTCCTGCCGGGTGCGCGCGCGACGCGGTCGAAGGTCGTCGCGGTCGTCGTGGGCTTCGTCGGCGTCGTGACGATCATGCAGCCCTGGACCTCGGCCCGGCCCGACCTCGTCGGCTTCGGCATGGCCCTGGCCGGTGGGGTCTGCTACGGCATCGGCTGGACCTACAACCGCCGCTTCCTCGCCCGCGCCGACCTCGGTGGGCTGAGCCAGCCGGCCGCGACGCTGCTCATGGGGTGCCTGCTCATGCTCCCCGTCGCCCTCGTGTGGGGGGCGTTCCAGCCAGGCGGGGTCTCGTCGGTCTGGGCCTACGACCGCGCACGTCTGGGGACCTCGGCGATCGAGGCCGGCAGCGACGGCGGCGGCTGGGCCTGGCTGCCGCTGCTGTGCATCCTCGCGCTCGGCATCGTCGGGACGGGCGCGGCCTACATCCTCCAGTTCGACGTCGTGCGCGGCGCCGGCCCGGTGGTCGGCTCGACGATCACCTATCTCATCCCGATCGTCTCGGTGCTGCTCGGCGTGCTCGTCCTCGGGGAGAACCTCGGGGTCTGGGAGGTCGTCGGCTTCGTCATCGTCCTCACGGCCGCCGCGGTGATCAACGCCCCGGCGCGACGGGTGGCCACACCGGCACCCGAGGTGGAAGCGGCCGCTCCGCGCGCCTGACCCGCAGCGCCACGACGATGGTGGCGACGGCGAGGGCCACGACGGCGAGGGTCCCGCCGACGAGCACGAGCGAGGAGCGGGTGGTGTCGACGCCGGGAGTGCCCGGACTCGGCTGCACGATGCCAAGGACCAGCCCCGGCGCCGTCATCAGCGTGGCGGCCCCCGCGAGGATGCCGACGACGAGGAGCCACTCGCCGGCGCCGGGACGACGCCGGGCGAGCTTGACGAGCGCCACCACCGCGCAGGCACCGAACGCGAGCGCAGGGACGGCGAGGACGAGACCGAACAGCCCGACGTAGCCGTGCGGGTCCGCGGCGATGTCGTTCGGGTCCGCGGTCCAGGCCGCGATGCTCTGCACGAAGAAGCCCACGACGGGCAGCAGCCACAACGCTGCGCACACCGCCGCGACGCCCCTCGTGCCCCGGCTCACGGCGCCGTCGGAGCCTTGACCTCGCGACGGAGGATCTTGCCCGTCGGACCCTTGGGGAGCTCGTCGAGCAGCCAGACCGACCGGGGGTACTTGTAGGCCGCGATCCGCTCCTTGGTGAACGCGATGATGTCCTCGGGCGTCGCCGTCGAACCCTCGCGCAGCGCCACACCGGCGCCGACCTGCTCGCCGAGGAGGTCGTCCGGGACGGCCACGACGGCGACCTCGAGGACGTCGGGGTGCTGGTAGATGACCTCCTCGACCTCGCGTGGGTACACGTTCATGCCGCCGCGCAGGATCATGTCCTTCTTGCGGTCGACGATGGTGAAGTAGCCCTCGTCGTCCTGCGTGGCGAGGTCGCCGGTGCGGAACCAGCCGTCGGGGATCGCCTCGGCCGTCGCCTCGGGGTTGCCCCAGTAGCCCTTCATGACGTTGTCGCCGCGGATCGCGATCTCGCCGACCTCGCCGTGCGCGACCTCGGTGCCGTCGAGGTCGACGACGCGCATCTCGCACCCGGGGATGGCCAGGCCGATGGTGCCGGGCTTGCGCTCGCGCCCGGGCAGGTTGAACGACGCCACCGGCGAGGTCTCGGACAGGCCGTAGCCCTCGAGGATGACGCAGCCGAACTTCTCCTCGAAGGCCTTCATGACCTCGAGCGGCATCGCCGACCCACCCGAGGCGCAGGTCCGCAGCGAGGACGCGTCGAGCGAGTCGGAGTCCGGGTGGTTGAGGATCGCGGCATACATCGTCGGCACGCCCTGCATCACCGTGACCTTCTCGTCGCCGATGACCTTGATCGCGGCGGCCGGGTCGAAGCGGGGGATGAGCGCCAGCGAGGCTCCGACGCGGACGGCGGCGTTGAGCCCGACGACGAGCCCGAAGACGTGGAAGAGCGGGAGGCAGCCCATGATGACGTCGTCGGGGGTGATCTCCTGAATGACCTCGGCGCAGCGCATCGCGTTGAGGTTGATGTTGTCGTGGGTCAGCTCGGCGCCCTTGGGGCGGCCCGTCGTGCCGGACGTGTAGAGGATGATCGCGGTGTCGTCGCCCTCGCGCTCGGTCGGCTCGGCGATCGGGTCCCCGTCGGTGAGGACGCCCTCGACGGGACCCATCGGGCCGCACTCGACGATGGTCGTCCCGGAGGTGACGGCACCCTTGGTGGCCTCGTCGACGAAGTCCGGCCAGACGAAGGCGACCTTGGCGCCGGAGTTGGTGAAGAAGAAGTCGATCTCGCCCGCCTTGAGCAGCGGGTTCATCGGGACGACGACGCCACCGGCGAGGAGCGTGGCGAAGAACGCGACGGGGAAGGCCGGCACGTTGGGCAGGATGAGGGCGACCCGGTCACCGGGCTCGATCCCGCTGGCGCGCAACGACCCTGCGAGCTTCGCGGCGAGGCCGTGCAGCTGCTCGTAGCTGATGTCCTGCCCACCCATCTTGATCGCCGGCCGCTCGGGCATCGAGGTGGCGGTGCGGACGAGGTTCGAGGCGAGGTTGGACTCTGCACTGCCCATGGGTACTGGCTCCTTTGCCGTGACGGGGTCGTCGCCATTGTGGTCTGCCGGACCGCCGTGTGGGGAGTGCTCCACCTGAAAGACTCCTGAGCGTGATCACACCGGACTCCTACCTCACCTTCTGCGACGAGGCCCTCGACGCGTATGCCGTCGTCGTGCGCGAGCTGGGCGACCGTCTCGTCAACGCCTCGGTCCCGTCCCTCGAGGGGTCGAACTCGGCGTTCGTCCTCGTGTCCCACGTCGTGGGGGTGATGGGCCGGTGGGGTCGCACGGTCAACCGGGGCATCGTCGTCCCTCGCGACCGCGACGCGGAGTTCACGGCGACGGGCACGGCCGACGAGGCGCTCGCGCTGCTCGAGCTCGGCCGGGCCCGGTTGCACGAGGACGTGCGGGCCTGCGACCCGGCGGCCGCTCCGGTGAGCCCGCCCGTGGGACGGGACGGCACGGCATACGCCACACAGGGCGACGTGCTCCTGCACGTCTACGAGGAGCTCGCACAGCACCTCGGTCAGCTCGAGGTGACGCGCGACGTCCTGCTGGCCGGGCACCTGCGGCGCTGACGGCGCAGGAGGGGCTGCGCTTGCCCCGGTGCGCGCAGGAGCCGTGGTTAGGATCGGCGATCATGACGACCACGGCGCCCACGGAGGCCGGGGCGGCCTTCCTCACCGTCAACGGCACGCCGGTGCCGCTGGGCGACACCACGACGCCGCACACGACGACCCTCGACTGGCTGCGCGACCGCGGCCTCACCGGGTCCAAGGAGGGGTGCGCCGAGGGTGAGTGCGGCGCGTGCGCCGTACTCGTCGCCCGGCCGTCAGGTGACGGGGGCACGAGCACCGAGTGGGTCGCCGTGAACTCGTGCCTCGTGCCGGTCGGCGCCCTCGACGGCCAGGAGGTCGTCACGGCGGAGGGGCTCGGCACACCGGAGCAGCTCCACCCGGTGCAGCGCGAGCTGGCCGACCGTGGCGGCTCGCAGTGCGGCTACTGCACGCCCGGGTTCGTATGCGCGATGGCGGCGGAGTTCTACCGCGCCGGCCGCGGGGAGCGCGCCGGCCACGCCGAGGAAGGGACCGGTGAGCACGCAGGACCGTGCGGGCCCAACGGTTTCGAGCTGCACGCGGTCTCGGGCAACCTCTGCCGGTGCACGGGCTACCGGCCGATCCGTGACGCCGCCTACGCCCTGGGTGAGCCGGATGAGTCCGACCCGCTCGCGCAGCGTCGCCGGGCACGGCCCACGCCGGCCCGGCACACCCGGCTCCTCGGGGACGGTGCCGAGCTCGTGCGGCCGGTCGACCTGGCCGAGGCGTTGGTGCTGCTCGCCGAGCGGCCTGACGCGCTCCTGCTCGCCGGTTCGACCGATGTCGGCGTGGAGGTCAACCTCAGGGGCGCACGGCCGCGGCTCCTCGTCGCCGTCGACCGGCTGTCCGAGCTGCGGGACCTCGAGGTCGGCGACGACGAGGTCCGGATCGGTGCGGGCCTCACCCTCACCGAGGTCGAGCGTGGCCTGGCCGGTCGTGTGCCACTGCTGGCGCAGCTCTTCCCGCAGTTCGCCTCACCGCTCATCCGCAACGGTGCCACTCTCGGCGGCAACCTCGGCACCGCCTCACCGATCGGCGACGCCGCGCCCGTCCTGCTCGCTCTCGACGCGGCGCTCGTCCTCGCGTCCTCGGAGGGTGAACGGGTGGTCGACCTCGCCGACTACTTCACGGGGTACCGCGAGAGCGTCCGGCGTCCGGGGGAGCTCATCCGCGAGGTCCGGATCCCGCTGCCCCTGGCCGGGACCACCGCGTTCCACAAGGTCGCCAAGCGCCGGGTCGACGACATCTCCAGCGTGGCGCTCGCCCACGCGCTCGACGTCGTCGACGGCACCGTGACGCGGGCGCGGATCGGTCTCGGTGGCGTGGCTCCCACGCCGGTCCGGGCGCTGCGCACCGAGTCGGCCCTCGTCGACCGGCCCTGGACCCGCGAGACCGTCGAGGAGGTCGCCGGCGTCCTCGCGGCCGAGGGCACGCCGCTGACGGACCACCGCGCGAGTGCCGCCTACCGCAGCGCGATGCTCGGCCAGTCCCTCCTCCGCCTGTATGCCGAGCAGCCGCGAGCGTCGAAGGAGCAGCCGTGAGCCGGCTCTCGCAACGGCCCGACGACGCCGTCGTCGGCCGGGCCCTGCGGCACGAGTCCGCCGACCTGCACGTCACGGGGCGGGCCCTCTACACCGACGACCTGCACCCTCGCACCAAGGACGTGCTGCACGCGTGGCCGGTCCAGGCGCCGCACGCGCACGCCCTCGTGACCGACCTGCGCGTCGCACCGGCGCTCGAGGTGCCGGGCGTCGTCCGGGTGCTCACGGCGCAGGACGTGCCCGGCACCAACGACGGCGGGATCAAGGGCGACGAGCCGCTCTTCCCGAGCGAGGTGTGCTTCCACGGACAGGCGGTCTGCTGGGTCCTCGGCGAGACGGCCGAGGCTGCCCGCCGCGGCGCCCTCGCCGTCGAGGTCGACTACGACGCCCTGCCGTCGACCCTCACCCTCGCCGAGGCGATCGCGGCAGAGAGCTTCCAGGGCGCCCAGCCCACCGTGCAGCGCGGCGACGCACCGTCCGCGCTCGAGCGGGCGGCGCACGTCTTCCACGGCGAGACCGAGATGGCGGGCCAGGAGCACTTCTACCTCGAGACGAACGCCGCCCTGGCGCGCGTGGAGGACGACGGCCGCGTCTTCGTCGAGAGCAGCACCCAGCACCCGACCGAGACGCAGGAGATCGTCGCTCACGTGCTCGGCCTGCAGAGCCACGAGGTCACCGTCCAGTGCCTGCGCATGGGCGGCGGCTTCGGTGGCAAGGAGATGCAGCCGCACGCGTATGCCGCCGTCGCCGCCCTCGGTGCGCGGCTCACCGGGCGTCCGGTCCGGCTGCGGCTCAACCGGACCCACGACCTCACGATGACGGGGAAGCGGCACGGCTTCCACGCCAGGTGGCGCGTCGGCTTCGACGACGAGGGCCACCTCCTGGCGCTCGAGGCGACGCTCACCTCCGACGGCGGGTGGAGCCTGGACCTCTCCGAGCCGGTGCTCGCGCGGGCGCTGTGCCACGTCGACAACGCCTACTGGATCCCCGACGTCCGCCTGACCGGCCGGGTGGCCCGGACCCACAAGACGTCGCAGACCGCCTTCCGCGGGTTCGGTGGACCCCAGGGGATGCTCGTCATCGAGGACGTCCTCGGCCGCTGCGCACCCCTGCTCGGCATCGAGCCGCACGAGCTGCGCCGGCGCAACTTCTACGTCGACGGACAGACCACGCCCTACGGCCAGGTCATCACACAGGCCGACCGGGTGCGCCGGGCCTGGGACCAGGTGGCCACGGACGGTGACCTCGACCGTCGCCGTGCCGAGGTCGCGGAGTTCAACTCCACCCACGAGCACGCGAGGCGGGCGATCGCCGTGACGCCGGTGAAGTTCGGGATCTCCTTCAACCTCACCGCCTTCAACCAGGCCGGTGCCCTCGTGCACGTCTACAAGGACGGGTCCGTCCTCGTCACTCACGGCGGCACCGAGATGGGCCAGGGGCTGCACACGAAGATGCTGCAGGTCGCGGCGACGACGCTGGGGGTCCCCCTGCAGCTCGTGCGGCTCGCGCCGACCCGCACGGACAAGGTGCCCAACACGTCGGCCACCGCGGCCTCGTCAGGGGCCGACCTCAACGGCGGAGCGGTCAAGGATGCGTGCGAGCAGATCCTCGACCGGCTGGCCCAGGTGGCGGGGGAGCGGCTGCAGGTGCCGGCCGCGGCCGTACGCGTCGTCGACGGCGTCGTCGTGGCGGAGGGCACGGACGAGACGCTCTCCTGGGCCGAGCTCGTGCACACGGCCTACTTCGCGCGCACGCAGCTCTTCGCCGCCGGCTACTACCGGACCGAGGGCCTGCACTGGGACTCGAGCGTCATGCAGGGCAGCCCGTTCAAGTACTTCGCGCACGGGGTCGCCGCGACCGAGGTAGAGGTCGATGCCTTCACCGGCGCCCACCGCACGCTTCGGGTCGACATCGTCCACGACGTCGGGGACAGCCTCTCGCCCCTCGTCGACGTCGGCCAGATCGAGGGAGGCTTCGTCCAGGGGGCCGGCTGGCTCACCCTCGAGGACCTGCGGTGGGACACGGGTGACGGCGCGGGCCGCGGCCGACTGGCGACGGCCTCGGCGAGCACCTACAAGCTCCCGAGCATCGCCGACCTGCCCGAGGTCCTCAACGTCACCCTGCTCTCCCGGGCCCATGAGGAGGGCGCGGTCTACGGCTCGAAGGCCGTCGGCGAGCCTCCCCTCATGCTGGCCCTGTCGGTGCGCGAGGCGCTGCGCCAGGCCTGTGCGGCGTTCGGGGCGTCGGGCACGAGCGTCGACCTCCCGAGCCCAGCCACCCCGGAGGCCGTCTTCTGGGCGCTGCAGGAGGCGCGCACCGGCGCGCGAGCGCAGGGTCACGTCGACCCCGGCGCCGGTCCGACGCCCGCGCTGCCGGACCCCGACGCGCCCGAGCGGCGTCCCGAGTCCGAGGTCGCCGTCGACGACCTCGCCGGAGCCTGAGCCATGCGCTGGCTGCGGGCGGTCGAGCACCTGAGGAGGACCCGGGAGCCCGGCGTGCTCGTCACCGTCACGTCGGTGCGAGGACACACGCCCCGAGAGGCCGGGGCCAAGATGGTGGTCGGCCGGACACGGACGTGGGACACCGTCGGCGGGGGCAACCTCGAGGCGGTCGCGGTGGCACGCGCCCGCGAGATGATCGCCGAAGGCCTGCACGACCCCGAGACGCTCACGTCCTCGCTGTCCGACAGGGCGCCCTTCGAGCACGCGATGCAGTGCTGCGGTGGGGAGGTCGAGCTCCTCCTCGAACCGCTCCACGTGCCGCCGGTCGTGGCGATCTTCGGGATGGGGCACGTGGGGCACGAGCTGGCCCGCATCCTCGCGCGGCACGACGTGGACCTGCACCTCGTCGACAGCCGACCGGAGGCGCTGACCGAGGACTCGCTCGCCGGCCTCGCTGACGCGGACGCCCGGGTCCACGTCCACCGGGTGCCCGTCCTGCCCGAGCTCGTCCTGGGCGAGCTGCCACCCGGCGCGCACGTGCTCGTCATGACCCACGACCACGCCGAGGACGCCGCCCTCGTCGACGCGGCCCTGCGCACCCGGGGCATCGGCGAGATCGGGCTCATCGGCTCGCGTGCCAAGTGGGTGCGGCTGCGCCACCGGCTCGTGACCGAGGGCGGCCTGGGTGAGGAGGACCTCGCCCGCGTCGTCACACCGATCGGCCTGCCGGCCCTCGTCGGCAAGGAGCCGGCGACCATCGCGCTGAGCGTCGCGGCCGACCTGGTCATCCGGTGGAGCCGCGAGGGGCAGGCCCTGCCGGTGACGGCTCGAGAGCCTCGCTGAGCGGCACGCGAGACGCCCAGGGCGGTGGGGCACGGCATACGGGAGATCGAGAAAGCCCAGACGTGTAGAAGGTTTGTCCAAGGTCTCGACCTACGATGAAGACGTGGACGTCACCTGTGCAACGACGACGCTCGACCTGCTCGACGAGGTGCGGACGGCTCCGACGCTGCTCGCGGGGATCGAGCTCTTCGACGCGCTGGCCGACGAGGTCCGCAGGTGCGGGGACGACGCGGAGAGCGCGCTCGCGGAGGCGCTCGCGGACGAGCGCGACCAGCTCACCGCCATCGCCGCCGTCCACGCCGCTGCGGCCGGTGGTCCGTCGATGGCGCAGCGACTCGTGGTGCCGCTCCTCGGCTGCGAGGTCGCCCACCTGCGCGAGCACGCGGCGTGGGCGCTGCGGTCGTGCCCGCCCCTGCCGGACGCCCTTCCTCAGCTGCACGCCATGGCGGGCACCGGTGGCTTCACCGGCGTGCTCGCCGAGGCGACGCTCGAGGCGTGGGGGTTCGGTGACGAGGACGACGTCGTCACCGGACCGGTGCCGCAGGCGGAGGTCGGCCGGGGCCTCACCGTGGCGCAGCTCTTCCTCCACGCGGACATCGACGGGAGCCTGCAGCAGAGCGGCAAGGGCGACACCGGTGGCATCGCCACCCTCCTCGTCCACCTCGGGGACGCGCTCGTCGAGGACCCGAGGGTCGAGCGCGTCGTGACCCTCTCGCGCAGCCGGGCCGACGGCCGCCTGCCCGACGACCTGACGTCACCGGGGCACCACTACGTCGGTGTGCCGCTGCCGGGTCCGGTCCGCTCCGCCGCCGAGGCGTGGCCGCTCCGGGTGCCGGTGCGCGCAGGCCTGCGCCGCGCCCTCAGGGCGGCTGCGCCGGTCGACGTCCTCCACCTGCGCATGGCCGACGTCGGCTCGTGGGTCGCGGCCGACGTCGCGAGGGAGCTGGGCATCCCGACGGTCCTCACCCTCGCTCCCGACCCGCACGCCCTCGTCGCCGCCCGGGAGGCGTCGGGATCGCTGACCCGGAGCGACTTCGGTGCGGCGGACCTCGTCGAGCACCTCGTCTTCCGGGTGCGGCTCCTGCGCGACCTGGCCGGTGGCGCGGCAGGCCTGGTCGCCTTCCCCCGAACCCACTTCGAGCGCGACCTGCGGACGCTGCTGCACATCGACCCCGACGAGCGCTCGGTCGTCGTCGTCCCCGAGGGGATCGACCTCGGACCGCTCGACCGCGCTGCCGAGCAGGTCGCGGCCGCAGCGCAGGGCCTGCCGGTCCCCTCCGGCACCACCCGGGCGCTGGGCGAGCTCGACACCCTCCTCGCGACGTTGCCGCCCGAGCGCCGGGGGCTTCCCCTCGCCGTCACCGTGGGCCGGATGCACCGCGTCAAGGGGATGGCGACCCTCGTGCAGGCCTGGGCTGACGAGCCGGCGTTCGCGACGCGGTGCAACCTGCTCGTGGTCGGCGGGGACCTCGACGACCCGTCGGGCGACGAGGCCGAGCAGCTGGCGCTCATCGACCGTGCCGTGCCCGGCGACACGTCCGCCGAGCGAGGGCTGCTCCTCGCCGGCCACCGCCCCAACGGCACGGTCGCCACGTGGCTGGCCGCCGTGCAGGCCGGTCGTCCGGGCCTGTGCGCACCCGGTGGGGTCTACGTCTCGGCAAGCCTCAAGGAGGAGTTCGGCATCGCCATCCTCGAGGCCCTCGCGTCCGGACTCGTCGTCGTGGCACCGCAGGAGGGAGGGCCCGCGACCTACGTCGACGACGGGGTGACCGGGTTCCTCGTCGACACGACGTCCCCGACCCGCCTCGCGGCCGCGGTGGTCTCAGCCCTCGACCTCGCGTCGGGGCCGGACGCCTCCGTGCGCGCCGAGAAGGCGAGGGCCGCCGTCGCCCACGACTTCGGCATCGCCACCATGGCCACGAGCCTCGCGCGTGTCTACGCGGAGGTCGCCCGGTGACGCTGCTCGTCATCAGCCCGGACTACGCCTCCCACCTCCTGCCGCTCGCCACGCTGGCGACCGCGTGGGCCGACGCGGGGGAGCGCGTCGTCGTCGCGACCGGCCCGGCGACCGACTCGATCGTGCGCAGGTTCGGCTTCGCCCGCGAGGACCTGCGCCTGGGCCGCGGGTCCAACCCGGGCGTCATCCGGGCCGAGGACCAGCCGCGGGGCGAGGACGACGCGCTGCGTGGCTTCTTCGCGGCCACCCGGCGCGGTGCCGTCCCGACCCTGGCCTTCCAGGCCGCGGCCCGCCGCGACGACCTGCTGTGGAACCCCCTGCAGGTCGCCCGGGAGGTGCGCGACGTCGTCGACAGGGTGCGTCCCGACCACGTCGTCGTCGACCACCTCGCGTTCGGAGCGCGACTCGGGCTGGTGGGCACGGGTGTGGCGCACGCCGACGTCGTGCTCGGTCACCCGTCGGCGCTCACCGTGGGCGACGAGGTCTACGGCTGCCCGCCGGCCTGGCCGAGCCGGCTGCACCCGGACCCGGGGGCGCTGGCCGACCTCCGACGTCGGTGCGAGGACGTGCGCGACGCCTTCACCGAGCAGTGGAACACCGTGCTCGCCGCGCTCGACCCGTCCGCGACGGCCAGCGAGGACGCCTTCGCGGAGACGGGCGACGTGCTGCTGCTCAACTACCCGACCGAACTGCACCCCCCGGAGCGGACGGCGCTGCTGCCACGGCACGCCTTCCTGGGGTCGGCGGTCCGCACCGAGGAGCCCGACACCGAGGTCGAGGAGTGGCTGGCCCGTGACGGGGCGCCCGTGGTCTACGTGAGCCTCGGGAGCTTCCTCTCGGTGCGCTCGGACGTCCTGGCGCGGGTCGCCGAGGCGCTGCGCGGGCTCGACGTCCGGGTGGCCCTCGCCTCCGGCTCCACCTCCCCGGAGGCGCTCGGACCGGTCCCTGACACGTGGCTGGTCCGGGCCGAGCTTCCCCAGGTCACCGTGCTGGGCCGGGCCTGCCTCGCGGTCTCCCACGGAGGCAACAACAGTGTCACCGAGGCCCTGACCGCCGGGGTTCCGATGCTCGTGCTGCCGTTCTCCACCGACCAGTTCGCCGGCGCCGCCGCACTCGAGGATGCCGGGCTGGCCGAGGCCCTCGACCCCAACGAGGCCTCCCCCGAGGGGCTGCGAGCCGCCGTCCGTGACCTGCTGGCACCGGAGCGGAGGCGACGGCTGGACAGCCTGTCCGCGGACCTGCGGCGGGTGCCCGGTGCGGTGCGCGCACGTCGCGCGCTGGTGCCGGCCGCGCCGGATCCCATCACTTCGAGTCACTGACCCCGCTGGTCCCCGGGGCGTAGCCTTCGCGAATGGCGCCCCGAAGAGCTCCCTGGCTCGCCGTCCTCCTCGTCCTGACGATGTTCGTCTCGGCCTGCGGGGGGAGCGCCGGACCCTCGTCCGCGCAGGTGCCCATCCCGGCAGCCGTCCCGGGGGCGGTGTCGGCCAACGCGACGTTCCCGCTCACGGTAGGCACCGACCGCAAGCACCTGGTCGACGCCGCCAAGCAGCCCTTCCTCATGGTCGGGGACGCCCCCTGGTCGCTCATCGCCGAGCCGACCCGGGCACAGGCGAGCCAGTACCTCCGGACCCGGCGTGCGCAGGGCTTCAACACGATCCTCGTGAGCCTGCTCGAGCACCAGTACGCCACCAACGCCCCGGCGAACGCCGCCGGTGCCCGGCCGTTCACGGGAGCCGCGTTCGGCACCCCCAACGAGGCGTACTTCACCCACGCCGACGCCGTCCTCGCCGAGGCGGCCTCGCTCGGCTTCCTCGTGCTCCTCACACCGGCATACGCCGGCTTCAACGGCGGTTCCGAGGGCTGGTACCAGGAGATGAAGGCGGCCGGCGCGACCAAGCTCAGGGCGTGGGGCCAGTACGTCGGTCGCCGCTACGCCGCCAACGACCACATCATGTGGGTGGAGGGCGGGGACTACGACGTGCCCGACCAGAGCCTCGTCGACGCCATCGCGGAGGGGATCGCGAGTGTCGACCCCGTCGCGCTGCAGACCTACCACGCCAGCCGTGGAGTGCGGGTGGCCGACCGCTGGGGCTCGAAGACCTGGCTCGACGTGGACTCGGTCTACACCGACTCCGAGGTCCTGCCGCAGATCCGCCAGTCCTACAGCACCTCGCCGCGCCCCTTCTTCCACATCGAGTCCTACTACGAGAACGAGAACGGCCTCACCAACCGGGTCCTGCGCCGCCAGGCCTGGCAGGCGACGCTCGGCGGGTCGTCCGGTCACATCTTCGGCAACGACCCGATGTGGAGCTTCGGGGCCAAGAACGGCACCGGTGCGGCCAGCTGGCAGCAGCAGCTGTCCTCGCAGGGCGCCAGGTCGATGTCGCAGCTGGCCGTGGTGCTCGGTGGCGTCAGCTGGGGAACGATGGTCCCGGACACGAGCCAGCGGCTGCTCAAGGGGTCCAGTGCCCGGGGCGACGATCCTGTCGCGATGTATGCCGCGGGGACGGGAGAGGCGGTTGTCTACCTGCCGCGCGGTGGTGCCGTCAGCCTCGACCTGTCGGTCCTCGGCGGGACCTCGGCGAGCCTGACCTGGGCCGACCCCTCCTCGACCCGTCAGGTGAGTGCCGGCACGAAGCCGACGCAGGGCGGTCCGGTGAGCATCACGGCCCCGGGCGCGAACGACGACGGTGACGCCGACTGGGTGCTCGTCGTCCGACGGGCCGGCGGCACACCGGGCACCCCGGGCACGCAGACCGGGACCCCGGCCTCGACCTTCGGGTGCCAGCCGGCGTTCGGCGCGATCTCGGCCACCGGCGGGCTCGGCAGGTACATGGCGCTCGCCAACAACGTCACCGCCACGCCCGCGGCCTTCGCCATCGCCACCCACACCGGTGTGACGACGATGTCGAGCACGACGCACACCTCCTTCGCCAGCGGCTACCAGTACTTCCGCACGCTCGGGGTCAAGGGAGGGGCGCTGAGCCACCTCATGACGTCCTACCCCAACAGCAACACCTCGCAGCGGACGACGACGGTCCGGACCTACGGCTCGGGCTGGGGCGGGTTCACCCGGCTCGTCGACGCGTCCGACCGGGCGACCGCCGTGACCAAGAGCGGCTACCTCTACGCCCTCAACCCGACGACGGGCACGCTGGCGCGCTACTCGGTGGTCGAGGGCCGCAGCTTCGGCGACCTCACGGTGCGCTCGGCCGGGACCTCGGCCGGGTGGACGAGCTTCCGCGGCCTCACCCTGCAGTACCGCTACCGCGCCGGGTCGACCGGCGCGGCCGACGTCCTCTACGCCACGACGTCGCGTGGCGCGCTCTACCAGGTGACCGCGCCAAACACGGCGACCTTCGCCCCGAAGCTCACCCTCGTGCGCTCCTCCTCGTGGACGTTCGACCAGCTCGCGACCGTCGGCTGCGGCAGCCGGTCGGCCCTGCTGGGCATCCGGACCGGCGCGGACCAGGCCTTCCTCTACCGCGTCGACTCGTATGCCGGCACGTCCAGCGTGATCCGCGGCTTCGGCCAGCTGGGGTCGACCTGGGCCGCGGCGCACACGGCCGGCGCCTGGGACTCCCTGCTCGGACCCGCCCGCCGCTGAGCCGCCTTCGGCTGAGCGCTGGTCGCCCACGCGGTGGGTCGTGACCCGATGCATGACCGGCCCGGTCATGCCCTCCTGCGGCCGGGCCGGGTTCCGGGTGCTGCGCGAGGGCGCCGGGATGCCCTATCTTTTCGCCCCGGGGGTGCACAGGGTGCCCACATCGCTCGCCGGGGAGAAGCCCATGTCCGTCCGTCACCGCCTGGCCGTCGTCGTCGCGGCTGCAGCCGTCCTCTCGGGGGCGCTCGTCGGCACCGCCGGTCCGGCCTCCGCCGGTCCGCCCGCGAGCACCTTCGGGTGCCAGCCGACGTTCGCGACGCTCGACCCCGCGGGCTCCCTCGACGAGCGGATCGCCGTCCACGAGAACGTCACCGCGACTCCGTGGACCGACGGCGTCGCGCACCACTCCGGGGTGTCGACGATGTCGAGCATGTCGTCGACCCACCTCGAGAGCTCGGACCGGTGGTACTTCCGCTCCCTCATGGTCAGGAACGGCTCGCTGACGCACGCGATGACCTCCTACCCGAACGGCAACCCCGAGCTGCGCTCGACCACCCTGCGCCAGTACGGCCGGGGCTGGGCACCGGTCACCCGGCTCGTCGACGCCACCGACCGCGGCACCGCCGTGACGAAGAACGGCTACCTCTACGCGCTCAACCCGACGGCCGGGACGCTGGCGCGCTACCGCGTCGTCGAGGGCCGGAGCTTCGGTGACCTCACCGTCACCTCGGCGGGCAGTGCGGCGGGCTACGGCGGCTTCCGGGGGCTCACCCTCGCGTACCGCCTCCGCGCAGGGTATGCCGGCGTCGCTGATGTCCTGCTCGCCACCACGAGGGCCGGCGCGCTGTACCAGATCACCATCTCGAACACGGCTGCCTACGCGCCGAAGCTCACGCTCCTGCGCGCATCGAGCTGGACGTTCGACCAGCTCGCGGTCGTGCAGTGCGACAGTTCCGCGGCCCTCCTGGGTGTCCGCACCGCGACCGACGAGGCCTCCCTCTACCGGGTCGACTCGTTCGCCGGGACGTCCAGCGTCATCCGTGGCTATGGGCGGTTCGGCACCGCGCCGTGGACGGCCACCTCCACGGTGGGGTCCTGGTACGGGATGTCGGGGCCGTCCCGCTGGTGACGGCGAGGGCTCGGGTCGACGACCCCGAGCCGGGACGGCAGACGGGCGGCGTGGACGGCGCGTCCCTGTCGGTGCTCTGCGGCAGGATGAGCGGGTGAGCGAGAGCGACCTGTCCGTGGTGTCCGAGTCCGTCGGCGAGCCTGCAGCGCAGGCACCCGAGGACGTCCGTCACGAGTGGACCGACCTCGCCGAGCAGGCGACGGCCCACCAGTTCGCCTACCACGTCAAGGACGCGCCGACCGTCAGCGACGGTGAGTACGACCGGCTCATGAAGCGGCTCAACGCCCTCGAGGAGCAGTACCCCTCGCTGCGCACGCCCGAGAGCCCGACCCAGACCGTCGGTGGCGCGATCTTCTCGACCGACTTCCAGGCCGTCGACCACCTCGAGCGGATGCTCAGCCTCGACAACGCCTTCTCGCCCGACGAGATGCTCGAGTGGGCCGGCCGGGTCGAGCGCGAGGCGGGTCAGGGCTTCCACTACCTCTGCGAGCTCAAGATCGACGGACTCGCGATCAACCTCCTCTACGAGAAGGGCCGCTTGACCCGGGCGCTCACCCGTGGCGACGGCCGCACCGGCGAGGACGTGACCCTCAACGTCAGGACGATCGACGGCATACCGACCGAGCTCAGGGCGGGGACGGCGCACGACGTGCCGGACCTCGTCGAGGTGCGCGGTGAGGTCTTCTTCCCGATCGAGGCGTTCGGCGACCTCAACGCCTCGCTCGTCGAGGCGGGCAAGCCGCCGTTCGCCAACCCCCGCAACGCCGCCGCCGGTTCGCTGCGGATGAAGGACCCCCGCGTCACCGCCACGCGGCCGCTGCACATGCTCGTCCACGGCATCGGGCGTCGCGAGGGGTTCGACCTCACCCGGCAGAGCGAGGCCTACGCCGCGCTCGAGGCGTGGGGGATGCCGGTCTCGACGCACTTCCGCGTCGTCGACACGATCGACGAGGTCAACGCGTTCATCGTCTCGACGGGGGAGCACCGCCACGACGTCGAGCACGAGATCGACGGCGTCGTCGTCAAGGTCGACGAGATCGCGGTGCAGCGCCAGCTCGGAGCCACCTCCCGGGCACCGCGGTGGGCCATCGCCTACAAGTACCCGCCGGAGGAGGTCAACACCAGGCTCCTCGACATCCAGGTCAACGTCGGTCGCACCGGCCGGGTCACGCCGTTCGGGGTCATGGAGCCGGTGCTCGTGGCCGGGTCGACCGTCGAGCGGGCGACGCTGCACAACGCGACCGAGGTCGTCCGCAAGGGCGTGCTCATCGGCGACACCGTCGTGCTGCGCAAGGCCGGTGACGTCATCCCCGAGATCCTCGGCCCGGTCGTCGACCTGCGCGACGGCAGCGAGCGGGCCTTCGTCATGCCGACCGAGTGCCCCGCGTGCGGCACGCCGCTGGCCCCCGAGAAGGAGGGCGACAAGGACATCCGCTGCCCCAACAGCCGGACCTGCCCGGCCCAGCTGCGCGAGCGGCTGTCCGGTCTCGCCGGCCGTGGTGCGTTCGACATCGAGGCACTCGGCTGGGAGGGCTCGGTGGCCCTGCTCGAGTCCGGTGTGCTCGCCGACGAGTCGACGCTGTTCGGTCTCACCGCCGACGACATCGCACGCGTCCCGCTCTACACCCGTGCCGCCAGGAAGACCGACCCCGAGGACGCCGTCGTCGAGGGCCGGGTCCTCTCCGCCAACGGCGCCAAGCTCGTCGCCAACCTCGAGTCGGCGCGGACCCAGCCCCTGTGGCGGGTCCTCGTGGCCCTGTCCATCCGTCACGTCGGGCCGACCGCCGCGCGTGCCCTCGCGCAGCACTTCGGCTCGATGGCCGCGATCCGCGAGGCCAGCGTCGAGGAGCTGTCCGGGGTCGAGGGCGTCGGCGGCGTCATCGCCGAGTCGGTGCGCGACTGGTTCGACCGCGAGGGCAACGAGTGGCACCGCGCGATCGTCGACCAGTGGGCCGCCGACGGTGTCCGCATGGAGGACGAGCGCGACGAGTCGGTCGAGCAGACCCTGGCGGGCAAGACCGTCGTCGTCACCGGGTCGATGGAGGGCTACAGCCGCGACGAGGCCAAGGAGGCGATCCTCGCGCGTGGCGGCAAGGCGTCGGGCTCGGTCTCGAAGAAGACCGACTACGTCGTCGTCGGGCCGGGTGCCGGGTCCAAGGAGACCAAGGCCCGCGAGCTCGGGCTGACGATCCTCGACGAGGCAGGCTTCGTCACCCTGCTCGAGACCGGATCGGCGGATCCAGCCCCCGAGGCCTGACGGCGACGCACACCGTCACCACCGGCGCCTGACGGCCACGGTGGCCGCCGTGCCCACGGTCAGCCGTGGGGGACCGGCTCCCGCTTGATCTGGCGGTCGAGCGCGTCGGTGATCGCCTTGAGGGCGTCGGTGACGTTGGTCGGCTTGCCCTCGCGCAGGGCGTCGGAGACCGCCTTGTCGAAGAGGTCGGGGTTGCGCTGGATGAACCACTGGTACTTCTGACGGGCCTGGACGACGGCGAGCTGCTCGCTCACGGTGGCCTTGTCGATGCCCGGGATCTTCTTGAGCCAGCCGCCGTCCTCGTTGAGGACGTTGCGCCACTTGAGGTTCGGGTGGTTCGGCACGGAGTAGCGGTCACCGAGGAAGCGCGGGATGTCGTTGAGGATGTCCTTGAGCTTGCTCACCAGCGAGTCGAGGTCGTGGACCGAGTTCTTGAGCCCCTTGATCTTGGGCACGATCTCGGCGGCCAGGGCGGAGACCCGGGTCGTCGCCTGGTGGATGACGAGCGGGGTCGCGGCACCCAGCGTGATGACGAGCTCGGCGACGTAGCTGCAGATCGCTCCGGCGATCTGGGCGAGGGCGTCGCGCAGGAGACCGTGGACGAACCCGACGATGACGGCACAGGCCTCGAACCCGACGGACATCGCACCGCTGCCGACCTCGAGGATCTTGAGCTTGCGCAGCTCGTTGCGCACGTGCTCGCGGTAGGCCGCGATGTTGGGGCCCGACATGCCCTCGAGCTTGCTGTCGGACTCGCTCTTGAAGTCGTCGCGGACGCCGCCGACCTCGATCGAGACGTTGAGCCAGGTGCCGGCGAACGCCGAGACCGCCTCGGGGTTGCCGGTGAGGTCGTCGAACCAGCCCTTGATCGGGTCGAGGTGGTCGATGATCCATCCGATGCCTGCCGCGAACAGGGACCCGAGCGGGTCCGAGTAGGTCGCCACGACATCGAAGCCCACGGCCACCCCGGAGAGGGCGAAGTCGACCCAGCTCTCGTCCTTGATGCTGTTGGCCACACCCATGCCGGAGTCCAGCAGCCCGGCACCGCTGTGCCAGCTGCGCTCCGACGGCGCGACGACCAGGGGGTTGTCGCTCATCGCTCGCCCGCCTTGATGACGCGGTTGCTCGCGCCGGTGTCGTCGGACTCGTACTGCTTGACGACCTGCCTGAGGTTGCGCATCGTCTCGGTCATGTCCTTGGAGCTGTTGCTGATGGCGCCCTGTGCGATGCCGGCCAGCCCCGTCGCAGCCGTGGCGAGGAAGACGTTGACCAGACCGAACGCGCTCGAGTCGAGGGTCGTCTGCCCGGCCGAGGACGCCGTGCTGAGTCGTGCCGACAGGCTGGCCACCTCGTTGGCGTGGCCCCCTATGTCGTCGGGCCTGACGTCGAACTGCGTCATCGCGGATCCCCTCCCTGGGTGCAGTGTCACCGGCTCGGTGCGCTGTCATCCTAGGTCGGTCCCGGGAGCATGCGCGATGGGGAGCACTCCCCGTCCGATCGTGCGCTCGGCGTCGGCCGCGGGTCTGCCGGCGTCGCCCGGCCGACGCACGTCACCCAGCGGCTAGGGTCGTGCGCGTGCCTGCCGACACCGACACGGAACTGTTCCTCTGGGGAGCCCGCGCCTTCGCCGTCATCGCGTTGCTGGGCGTCGTCGCCATCCTCGCGGCCGTGTGGTGGCTCATCGTGAGGCCCGTCATCACCGAGGCGCTGCGGGCCAACGAGGCGGGCAGCTGGTGGCTGCCGTTCCTCCCGGGCCCCGACGGCGGCTACGGCCCGCTCGCCGACAACCACTGGTGGAGCGCGATGCGGGCGAGCGCGCCGGGCAGCGGTGCGGCCCTGGCGCTGCGCTGGGGCTTCTGGGGGTTCGTCGCCGTGGCGCTCACGGCAGGCATGGTGCGGGCACTCGTCCAGCTCGCTCAGCTGGGCCTGAAGCTCTGGGACTGAGCCCGCAGGGCGTCGTCAGCGGCGCTCGTCGCCGACGTTGAACCTCGCCTCGACCGAGCGCGAGATGGTGTCGACCTCGGCCGAGTCGGACCCGAACGCCGCGACCGCGCTGTCCCTGATCTGGCGTGCCAGCAGCGCCTGGGCGTCGGCCACGGCGCC
The DNA here is from genome assembly GCF_007992835.1 of Knoellia locipacati. GTDB lineage: Bacteria > Actinomycetota > Actinomycetes > Actinomycetales > Dermatophilaceae > Knoellia > Knoellia locipacati. The sequence continues at coordinate 164,998 of NZ_BKBA01000002.1, read as the reverse complement.
CAGGATGGACGCGGCGACCGCGTCACCGCCGCCGGCGCAGGCCGACGTGGGGACCGTGAGACCGCGCAGGCCGCCGGTCCCGGAGACCGTCGCCACGACGCCGTCCCTCACGCCCTCGGCCGTCATCGCGTCGACCGAGGCTCGCCACGCGAACGCCGCACGCGCGCGGGCCACGGCGCGGTCGAGGTCACCCTGTGCGGGGATGTCGCCGTCGAGACCGAGGTCGAAGCCGCCGGTGCCGCTCACCACTGGCCTCCGTCGTTGCGTGCGTGAGTGGAGTCCGGCTCGTCACGCGGAGCCGTCTGGTTGGCCGTGAACTCCTGGCTCACGACCCGTGTCGTCGCCGAGTCCTCGCCCCATGCGCGCGCCGTGAGCTCGTGCACCTGCGCGGTGACGTCCTCCTGCGCGGTCCGGACGGCAGCGAGGACGCCCAGCTCGACGACGCGGCCACCCTTGGCGGCGACGACGTCGCTCACCGTGAGCCGGCGCAGCACACCCTCGGCGTCGACCTCGACGCGGACGCCGCCCCGCTCGGCCTCGCCCGTGCCGCTCACGGCCGTGACCGCGGCGCTCCAGTCGGCGGAGCGCTCGGCCCTCGCGCGGGCCTCGGCGACGGCACCGTCGGGGTCGTCCCACCTCTGCGCGCGCCGTCGTTCCTCATCGGGGCTGGTCGTCATGCCGGTCAGGGTAGCCGTGGTCGGCGCCGGGAGGCAGGACAGACCTCCCGCAAGGTCAGCGGGCGCCCGGAGGCCCGACGCGGTCCAGCTGCCGAGCATCGCGGGGCGCGACACCCGTGGGGGTGGGAGCATCGCGATCGTGACGACCACACCCGACCTCGCGCCCTCCGGCGTCCTGCGCGCCTCGATCAACCTCGGCAACGCCGTCCTGACCAACGGCTCGGCCGATGACCCGGCCGGGATCACGGTCGACATCGCCCAGGAGCTCGGCCGCCGGCTCGGGGTGCCCGTCGAGCTGGTCCTGTGGGACGCGGCTCGCAAGTCCGTCGACGCGGTCCGCGACGGCGCGGCCGACGTGTGCTTCCTTGCAGTGGACCCGGTGCGTGCAGAGGAGCTCGCCTTCTCGTCGCCCTACGTCCTCATCGAGGGCGCGTATGCCGTCCGCGACGCCTCCCCGCTCCGCTCGGCGTCCGAGGTCGACCGGGACGGGATACGGATCGGGGTCAAGACCGGGTCGGCCTACGACCTGCACCTCACCCGCGAGATCACGAGTGCGGAGATCGTGCGTGGGTCGGACGGTGTCGACGTCTTCGAGCAGGAGGGCCTCGACGTGGCCGCCGGTGTGGCACAACCGATCGAGGCCTACGTGGCGGCCAACCCGGGCCTGCGTGTCCTGGACGGTGCGTTCATGCAGATCCCGCAGGCCGTCGCCATCTCACGTCGTCACGACGACGGGACCATCGCCTGGGTGGGCTCGGTCGTGGACGAGCTCATCGAGTCCGGGTGGGTCGGCGAGGCCCTGGCCCGCCACGGTCACGACCCGGCCCTCGCGGCACCCGCCGAGGGTCACTGACCGAGCTGTCGCACCGCCCGGGCCCCGAGGCTCGTGCCGATGTGGCCACGCATGACCTCGGCCGCGGTCTCGCCGTCACGGTCGGCGATCGCAGCGACGAGGGCTCGGTGCTCCTGCGCCTTGTCGCCGGCCTCGGACCCGTCGGCGCTCGGGTCGCCACCCGCCAGGACGAGGAGCCGGTAGCGGTCGGACTGGTCCCACAGCTGCTCGAGCGACGCCACGAGCAGCGGGTTGTGACCCGCGGTGTAGACCGCGCGGTGGAACCGCCGGTGCGCGCCGAGCTGCTCGACCGTGGTCCCGGACGCGAGGGGCTCCAGCGCGTCGAGCGCCGCACGCATCTCGGCGAGGTCGTCGCTCGTGCGCCGCTCGGCGGCCAGGGCCGCGGCCAGGGGGTCGAGGGCAGAGCGCAGCTCGATGAGGTCACGAGCCTGCTCGGCCCGCAGCTCGGTGATGCGGGCGTCGCGGTGCGAGTCGAGGTCGACGAGCCCCTCGGTCATGAGCCGACGGAGCGCCTCGCGCAGGGGAGTGGTCGAGATGCCGAGCGTCGCGGCGAGCTCGCGCTGCTGGAGGACCTGTCCGGGTGCGAGGGCGCCGGAGAGGATGCGGTCACGCAGCAGCTGGTAGGCCGACTCGCTCTTGGTCATGGTTATAACCCTATCCCAGCATGTGAGGCGCTCGCGCAGGCGACTTGCGGAGATAGGTTATAACCGTCATGCTCGGCGGGTGACGGCCCCCGATGTGTTCTGCACGGCGACCCTGGACCACCGGGGTCGGCGCTATCCCATGGTCGACGTGCCCCAGCTCCTCGGTGACGACCCGTCGCGCCACCCCTACGTCCTGCGGCTGCTCGCCGAGAACGTCGCGCGCTGCATGAGCGGGGAGGAGCGCGAGCGCGCGCTCACGGCGCTCCGGTGCTGGGTCACCACCCGCACGAGCCGTGTCGAGATCGACGTCACGCCGGGCCGGCTGCTCATGCACGACACGACGAGCACGCCGGCACTGGTCGACCTCGCCGCCATGCGCGACTGCCTGGCCGAGGCGGGTCGGGACCCCGAGGTCCTCACCCCGCGGCTGCCGGTCGAGGTCTCGGTGGACCACTCCCTCGCGGTCGAGGCCTACGCGTCCGCGGACGCCGTGGAGCGCAACCAGGCCCTCGAGCTGCGACGCAACGGGGAGCGCTTCTCGTTCCTCAAGTGGGCGGCTTCGGCGATGCCCACGGTGCACCTCAACCCGCCGGGGACCGGCATCATGCACACGATCAACCTCGAGCAGCTCGCGACCGTGAGCGAGGTGGTCGACGGCTTCCTGCGGCCCGACGTCATGCTCGGGACCGACAGCCACACGCCGATGGTCAACGGCCTGGGTGTCCTGGGGTGGGGGATCGGCGGCCTCGAGGCGGAGCTGGTCATGCTCGGGTTGCCCACGACCCTGCGGATCCCCGACGTCGTCGGTGTGCGGCTCGTGGGCGCGCTGTCCGAGGGCGTCACGGCGACCGACCTCGCCCTCACGGTGACGCACCTGCTGCGAGAGCTCGGGGTCAACGGGGACTTCGTCGAGTTCCACGGCCCGGGGGTCACGACGCTCACCGTCGGGCAGCGGGCAGTGGTGGCCAACATGGCGCCCGAGTACGGCGCGACGACGGGCTACTTCCCGGTGGATGCGGCCGTGGTGTCGTACCTCGGGCTCGTGGGTCGGGACCGCGTCGACGCCGGGCTCGTCGAGGCGCACCACCGCGCCGCCGGGCTCTGGTTCGACCCCGGCCTCGACCCGGACTACACCCGAACCCTCGAGCTCGACCTCGCTTCGGTGGGGCGGACGGTCGCCGGGCCCACCCGGCCGCAGGACCGGCTGCGGCTCCACGGCATACCGGAGGCGGTGGGGGAGAGGCCCAGCGAGGGTGACGGCGCGATCCCGGCGGCACCGGTCGCCATCGCGTCGATCACGAGCTGCACCAACACCTCCGACCCGTCGCAGCTCGTCGCCGCGGGCCTCCTCGCGCGCAACGCGCGACGTCACGGGATCACGAGCAAGCCGTGGGTCAAGACCTCTCTCGCCCCGGGATCGCCTGCGGCACAGTGGTACCTGCACAGGTCCGGGCTCCTCGACGACCTGGCGTCGGTCGGCTTCGCCCTCGTCGGGTTCGGCTGCACAACGTGCATCGGCAACTCCGGCTCGCTGCCCCCGGAGGTCGAGGCGGCCCGGCGTGCGGGCCGGGCGAAGCCCGTGGCGGTGCTCAGCGGGAACCGCAACTTCCCGGGTCGCGTCCACCCCGACCTGGACACCGGCTTCCTCATGTCGCCGGCGCTCGTCGTGGCCCACGCGCTCCTCGGGGACGCCGCGCAGGACATCGAGTCCGCCGTCCTCGCCACCACGGCGGACGGTCGCTCCGTGCGGCTGGCCGACCTCATGCCGACCGACGCGGAGGTCGCCGCCGCGACGGCCGAGTCGGTGGACGCCGACGACTTCCGCGAGGCCTTCGCGCAGGCCCATCGGAGCGAGGCCTGGGCCGCGCTCGACGCGCCCACGGGTCCGACCTTTGCCTGGGACCCGGACTCGACGACGTTGCGACGACCGCCGTTCGCGCGGGCGGACGCCCCGGCGCCGGCCCCCTTCTCGGCGCATCCACTGCTCGTCCTCGGCGACGACATCACCACCGACCACATCTCGCCGGCGAGCGCGATCCCGACCGACAGCCCGCTGGCGGACTTCCTCGTGGCGCGCGGTGAGCCCCGCGAGGACCTCGGGGTGCTGGCCGCGCGACGCGGCAACTGGGAGGCGATGGTGCGCGGCGCCTACGTCAACGCGACGATGGTCAACGCCCTCGCCCCGGGCGGAGCGCCGGGCACGACCCGGCACGCCGACGGCTCGGTGGCGCCGGTGTTCGAGGTCGCCGAGCGCTACGCGGCGCAGGGGCTGCCCACCGTCGTCGTGGCCGGCGAGCGCTACGGGATGGGCAGCTCGCGCGACTGGGCCGCCAAGGCGCAGCACCTGCTCGGGGTCCGTGCCGTGCTCGCCGCGTCGTTCGAGCGGATCCACCGCACGAACCTCGTCGGGATGGGGATCCTGCCCCTGGTCCTGCCGCCGCACCTGCGTCGCACGCTCGGCGAGATCCGGGCGTCGGACCGCCTCGTCGTCGACCTCGATGCCGAGACGCTCGCTCCCGGCGTCGTCGTGCGGGTGCGGCACGAGCGGGCCGACGGCGGCGCCACCGACCTCGACCTCGTCGCGGCCCTCGAGACGACGGTCGAGGTCGAGCTGCTCAGGTCGGGAGGCGTGATCCCGATGATCCTGCGGCGGGAGACGGCCCGAGGCTGACCTCGAGCTGGGCCACGGTCGCCTCACGCGCGGCGAGCACGTGCTGCTCGGCCCGTGCACCGGCCTGCACCGCGTCCGCCGCGGCGATCGACTCGACGATGCCGCGGTGCTCGGTCAGGGCCGCGGCGCGGCGGTCGGGCGAGGCGTTGCTGAACCGGCGGTAGCGCGCGAGCTGGCCCTCGATCTGCGCGAGCACCCGGGACGCCCAGGAGTGGTCGGCGATCCGCTCGATCTCGACGTGGATCGCGTGGCCCGACTCCATGGCGCCCTCGGGGAGGCCGGCGAGGGCCTCGTTGCGCTGCAGCAGGGCCGTGAGCCGGTCCACGTCGGCGGGCGCGGCCCGCTCGGCCGCGGCGGAGGCGACGAGGGCCTCGAGACGGGCGCGGACGGCATACAGCTCCGCAGCGTCTCGCGTCGAGAGGCGACGCACGACCATGCCGCCGGTCGGGAGCTGTTCGAGCAGGTCCTCGGCGAGGAGCAGCCGCAGGGCCTCGCGCAGGGGGGTGCGGCTCACCCCGAGGGCGGCGGCGAGCTCGGTCTCGTGGAGGCGACGGCCGGGCTCGAGCCGCATGTCCTGGATCTGGGCGAGGAGCTCCTCGTAGACGAACTGCGCGCCGTTGCGACGTCGGGGGCTCGCGCTCGTGGACATGGGGGCATCCTGCCCCGTGACGGATCACTTGTCTACTTGTATACAAGTATGCCACCATGGTCGTCATGACCCCGAGGACCGTCGCCGCAGCGCCGCTCGCCACGTTCATGGCCGACGTGGCCCGCGCCCACGGCGTGCCGTCACACGATGCAGACCTCCTGGCCGACACGCTCCTCGTCGCCGAGCTCTGGGGGCACCCCTCGCACGGTGCGATCCGGCTGCCCTGGTACCTCACCCGCATCCGGAGCGGCGCCATGCGGGCCGTGACCGAGGTCGAGACCGTGCGCGACACGGGCAGCGTCGTCGTCCTCGACGGGCACGACGGCCTCGGCCAGGTCGTCACGCAGCGGGCGGTCGAGCTCGGCGTCGACCGAGCCCGCGAGCACGGCATCAGCGCGGTCGCGGTGCGCCGCTCGGGCCACTTCGGGACTGCTGCCTACTTCACCCGATATGCCGCGGAGCGCGGCTTCATCGCGCTCCTCGCGACCAACGCCTCCCCGGCGATGGCGCCGTGGGGCGGGCGCACGAAGCTCGTCGGCACCAACCCCTGGTCGATCGCGGCACCCGGCCCGGACGGTGACGTCCTCGTCATGGACATGGCCAACACGGCGGTGGCGCGCGGCAAGGTCTACGTCGCCGCGGACCGGGGGGAGGCGATCCCGCAGGGCTGGGGAGCCGCCGCCGACGGCACGCCGACCACCGACCCGCGCGAGGCGATCGAGGGGCTCATCCTCCCGGTCGGTGGGGCCAAGGGCTACGTCATGGCGTTCATGTTCGACGTGCTCGCCGGCGTGCTCACGGGGAGCGCGTTCGGCGCCGACGTCGTCGGGCCCTACCGCCCCGAGGGGGCGAGCGGTGCCGGTCACCTGCTCATCACGCTCGACGTCGCGGCGTTCGCCGAGCGTGAGGAGTACGACGTCCGGGTGGCGGCGCTGGCCGAGCAGGTGCACTCCAGCGAGCCGGCCTCCTGGTCCGACGGGGTGCTCACCCCGGGCGAGCTCGAGGACCGCAACCGGCGACGCGCGGAGGCGGACGGCATCCGGCTCTCCGACGCGACCTGGTCCGAGCTCACGACGCTCGCCGACGCCACGGGCGTCGCCCTCCCCGCCACCACCACGGAAGACACCCCCACCCCCAGGGAGAACGCATGATCTCGCTCATCGTCCGGCTGGACGTCGTCCCCGAGCGCCGGGAGGAGTTCCTCGCGGCCATCACGAGCAACGCCGCCTCGACCTTCGGCGACGAGCCCGGCTGCCTCCGGTTCGACGTCTGCCAGTCGCAGACCGACCCGCACCACTTCGTCTTCTACGAGATCTACCGCGACGAGGCGGCGCTCGAGGCGCACCGGGCCGCACCGCACTTCGCGCAGTGGCGCGAGGCGGTCGCACGCACCGTCGTACCCGGCAGCCAGGTCAACACCGTCACAGATCTCGTTCTCGCACACCGAGAGGGCGACAAGGGCGGGGTGACGGCATGAGGCTGCTCCTGCTCCCCGGCGACGCCATCGGGCCCGAGATCAGCGCGGCCACCGAGCGGGTGCTGCGCGCGGTCGACGAGGCCTTCGGGCTCGACCTCGAGATCGAGCACGCCGACATCGGCTGGGCGGCGCACGAAGCCGTGGGCGAGACGATGCCGCAGGCCGTGCTCGACCGGGTCGGCGAGGTCGACGGCACCATCCTCGGGCCGGTGTCGCACCTCGACTACCCGTCGCGGGCCGAGGGCGGCTGGAACCCGTCGGCCGCGATCCGGACGACCTACCGGCTCTACTCGAACGTCCGCCCCGCGCGCAGCATCCCCGACCTCACGGTGCTGCCCGAGGCCCTCGACCTCGTCATCGTCCGGGAGAACACCGAGGGCTTCTACAGCGACCGCAACATGGTCGCCGGGAGCGGCGAGTTCATGCCCGACCCCGACCTCGCACTCTCGGTCCGCAAGATCTCGCGCCGGGCCTGCAACGCCGTCGCCGAGGAGGCCTTCCGGCTCGCCGCAGGCCGACGGCAGCGGGTCACGGCGGTCCACAAGGCCAACGTCCTCAAGCTCTCGGACGGGCTCTTCCTCGACGAGGTGCGGGCCGTGGCCTCGCGGCACCCCGACATCGAGCTGCGCGAGCTCATCGTCGACGCCGCCACCGCCCACCTCGTGCGCTCGCCGCAGGAGTTCGACGTCGTCGTGACGACCAACATGTTCGGCGACATCCTGTCCGACCTCGCGTGCGCGCTCTCGGGCAGCCTCGGGCTCGGCGGGTCGCTCAACATCGGTGACGAGGTCGCCGTGGCCCAGGCGCAGCACGGCTCCGCGCCGGACATCGCCGGGCAGGGAGTGGCCAACCCGACCTCGCTCATCCTCTCGACCACGATGCTCCTGCGCTGGTGGTCGCAGCGGACCGGCGCCGAGCAGTTCGCCCGGGCCGCCGACGCCGTCGACGCGGCCGTCACGGCGCGCATCGCCGACCCCTCCACCCGCACCCGCGACCTGCGGGGGAGCCTCAGCACCGAGCAGTTCACCACCGCCCTCCTCACGAAGCTGGAGTCCTGACCATGACCGACCGCACCGCACCCGACGCCCCCAACCTGCTCGTCCGACCCGACGAGGTCGAGCCGTTCGACCGCGGCAACGGCGTCCGCACCATCCCCTACGTCGGCAGGTGGAACTGCGAGACCAACCACGTCACGACCGGGCAGACGCAGTTCCAGGAGGGGACCGGCCTCCCTCTCCACAGCCACAACGTCGAGGAGTCGGTCCTCATCCTCGAGGGCGAGGCGGTGGCCGAGATCGACGGGCAGGAGTTCGAGCTCGTCGCGGGCGAGGCCACCTGGGTGCCTGCCGGTGTGCCGCACCGCTTCTACAACCGCGGCACCGGCTTCATGCGGATCTACTGGGTCTACGGCGGGCGCGACGTCACCCGCACGATCACGGCGACGGGTGAGACGTTCGAGCACCTCTCCGAGGCCGACCGGGGCGGGCTGAGCACCCCGTGACCGTGATCGAGACGTTCGACCCCGCCACCGGGAAGCCGCTCACGACCCATCCGGTCATGGACGACGCCGCGATCGAGGCCGCGGTGGTCGAGGTGGCGGATGCTGCACTGTCCTGGGCGAACGTGCCTGTCGCACAGCGGTCCTCGCTCCTGCTCCGCGTCGCCGACACCCTCGAGGCGCAGCGCGAGGCGCTCGCCGCGCTCATGACCTCCGAGATGGGCAAGCCCCTGCGCGAGGCGCGCGGCGAGGTCGACAAGTCCGCGACCACGGCCCGGTGGTACGCCGAGAACCTCGATCGGCTGCTCGCTCCGCAGCAGGTCGACGTGGGGGGAGCGGCGAACGCGTGGGTGACCCGTGAGCCGGTCGGGCCGGTCCTCGCGGTGATGCCGTGGAACTTCCCGCTGTGGCAGGTGATGCGGTTCGTCCTGCCCGCGCTCGGGGCCGGCAACACCGTCCTGCTCAAGCACTCGCCCAACGTCACCGGTTCGGCGCTCGCCATCGAGTCGCTGCTGCTCGATGCCGGTGTGCCGCAGGGCGTCCTGCGTGTCCTCGTCGTCGACGAGGCACGAGTTCCCGAGGTCACCGAGCGGCTCATCGACGACCCGCGCATCGCCGGTGTCACGCTCACCGGGAGCAACCGCGCCGGTGCCGCCGTCGGCGCCGCGGCCGGACGTGCCGTCAAGCCCTCCGTGCTCGAGCTCGGGGGGTCCGACGCCTTCGTCGTGCTCGCCGACGCCGACGTGGCGGCGGCGGCCGAGGCCGCCGTGCGGGCGAGGTTCCACAACAGCGGCCAGTCGTGCGTCTGCGCGAAGCGCTTCGTCGTCGCGGCGGAGGTCGCCGACGCCTTCCTCGACCGCTTCCTCCTGGGAGTCGCCAAGCTCCGCGTCGGCGACCCCACGGACGAGGCCGTCGACGTCGGCCCGATGGCTCGCGACGACCTGCGCACGGCGATCCAGCGCCAGGTCGACGAGTCGGTCGCCGCGGGAGCCCGGCTCGTCGCCGGTGGCGCGGCGGTCGAGGGGGAGGGCTGGTTCTTCGAGCCCACCGTCCTCACCGTCGACGGTCCCGGGGTCCCCGTCTTCGACGAGGAGACCTTCGGGCCCGTCGCCGCGGTGGTCGTGGCCACGGACGACGACGACGCCGCCCGCCTGGCCGGCGCGACGGCATACGGGCTGGGCCTGTCCGTCTGGAGCGCCTCGACCGAGCGCGCGGTGGCGCTGGCCGCCAAGGTGACCACGGGTGCGGTCTTCATCAACTCGGTCGTCGCGTCCGACGTCCGGGTGCCCTTCGGGGGCACGAAGCAGTCGGGCTACGGGCGCGAGCTGTCGGCCGAGGGGATGTACGCGTTCATGAACCAGCGGACCTACTGGGCCGCCGTCTGATAGCGACGCTCGGGGCGGCCCGCCGAACCGTACCGGTGACGGACGGCGGCCGCTCCCGAGTCGACGAGGTACTCGAGGTAGCGCCGGGCGCTGCTGCGCGCGATCCCCACGGCCTCACCGCACTCGGTGGCGGACAGGCCGTCGTCGCCGGCGCCGGCGAGTGCCGTGCTCACGAGGCTGACGGTCTCGGCGCTGATGCCCTTGGGGAGCGAGGTCCGGCCGCGTCCGGCCGGGCCGGCCCGGAAGAGGCGGTCGGCCTCCTCCTGCTCGACCGTCGTGTCGGGGTCCTGGCCCCGGATCCGGGAGCGGTGCAGGGCGTACTCCGCGAGGCGTCGGCGCAGCTCCTCGAGCTCGAACGGCTTGACGAGGTACTGGTAGACGCCGGACTGCATCGCCTGACGGAGCGAGTCGAGGTCGCGGGCGGCGCTGATGACGATGACGTCGCAGTCGACGCCGATGCCGCGGAGCCGGCGCAGCACCTCGAGGCCGGTGAGGTCGGGCAGGTAGACGTCGAGGAGCACGAGGTCGGGACGCTTGTCCTTGACCATGGCGAGCGCCTGCGCGCCCGTGCTCGCCACACCGACGACCTCGAAGCCGTCGAGCCGGGCGACCGTGCTCGAGTGCAGCCGGGCCACCATGAAGTCGTCGTCGACGACGACGGTGCGGATGGGGAGGGGGTCGGTGATCGCCACGGTCAACCCGTCGGGAGGCTGACCGTGAAGACGGCGCCGTCGTCGTTGCTCACACTGACCTCTCCACCTCGTTTGGTGCAGACCATACGCACGAGGGCCAGCCCGATGCCGCGCGAGGACCCGGGTTCGCTGTCCTTGGTCGACCAGCCACGGACGAAGAGCGTGCCCATGTCGTCGGCCGGGACGCCGGGACCGTTGTCGTGCACGACGAGGCGGACGCTGCCACCGTCCGGGCCGCTCACCGCGACCCGCACCCGGCCGCTCATGTCGGGGACGGCCTCGAGGGCGTTGTCGACGAGGTTGCCGAGGATGGTGTTGAGGTCGGTCGAGAGGTCGCCGTCGAGACGGGCCAGGCGGCTCTCGTCGTCGAGGTCGAGCGTGATCCCGCGCTCGGCGGCCTGCCGGGACTTCGCCATGAGCATCGCGGCGACGGCCGGGTCGGCGACGGCCGTCCCCACCCGGGCGGTGAGCTCGGCCTCGTCGGCGGTGATGTGCCGGATGTAGTCCGTGACGTCGTCGTACTCCTCGAGGGCGATGAGCCCGGCGACGACGTGCATCCGGTTGCTGAACTCGTGGGCCTGGGCGCGCAGGGAGTCGGTGGTCGCGCGGGTCACGTCGAGGTCGCGTTGGAGCTCGAGCAGCTCGGTCCGGTCGCGCAGGGTGGCGACGTGGCCGACCAGCCGACCCTGCTGGCGCACCGGCATGACGTTGGCGGTGACGAGGCGTCCGCGCACGAGCATCGCGCGGTCGACGGAGGGGACCTCGGGCTCGTCGGCGACGGAGACGGTCGGTCCGCTGCGCAGCCGTCGTGACGGGAAGAGCGCGAGGAGCGGCCGGTCGGCGCCCAGCTCGGAGAGCGAGTGGCCCACCGCGCCGGCCTGGGGGATGGACAGGAGGGTGGCGGCCTCGTCGTTGATGAGGGTCACCCGCCCGGTGAGGTCGACGGCGAGCAGCCCCTCCTTGATGCCGTGCAGCACCGCCTCGCGCTGCTCGACGAGGCCGGCGATCTCGCGCGGCTCGAGCCCCAGGGTCTGCCGCTTGACGCGCCGGGCGAGGAGGAGCGAGCCGACGACGCCGATGACACCGGCGAGGCCGAGATAGGTGAGGAGGTTCGGGGTGATCGTCGCGAGGTCGTCCCAGGCCGAGGGGGAGGGGCGCGTCACGGCGACGACCCCGACCGGCTCGAACTCGCCGGGCACGATGACCGGCGCCATCGCCATGATCGTCGTCGGGTCGTCGTCGTCACCCTCACCACCGAGCCAGGAGCTGCCCTCGAAGGCCTCGGTGCGGGGCAGGCGGCGGACGGGGTCGTCGGCCGCCGCAGCGACGACGGAGCCGTCGACCGTGCGGGCGAGGTAGACGCCGTCGGAGGCCGACAGGGTGCGGGCCGACTCCAGGGCGGCCTGGGCCTGCGACATCCAGGCCTCGCCCTGCGGGCCGAGCACCTGGCGGACGCCGGGCTCCTGGGTGACCTGCTCGGCCACCTGGCGGGCGCGGCGGACCTCTCGGTCGGTGACGCCCGCACCCTGCTGAGCCACGGAGAGCGCGCCCACCGCGACGAAGACGATGCTCACGATGAGGAGCTGGGTCGCGAGCATGCGACCGGCGAGGGTCTGGGGCCAGATGCGACGCAGCGCCGCCCGCACCCGTCCTGACCGTCGTCGCACCACCCCATGATTGTGCCGGTCACGGCTGGGAGCACCCGCAGCACCGTGAGCACAAAGAACTCAACGGCGTCTGTGCCCGCAACCGTGACATGCGGGCCGGCAGGCGCGACCGTTGCCTGCGACGCACCCCACGGTGCACCCGTCACGCACCCCTCGACAAAGGAGTCCCCCGTGCGCATGACCTCCCTGGTCCGCAGCGCCGCGATCACCGCGGCCGCTGCCCTCGCCCTCACCGCCTGTGGCGTGAGCAAGACCGACGACACCGCCTCCGGCTCCGACAGCAGCGCCTCGGCGCAGAAGCTCTCGGGCCTGCGCATCATGGTCCCGAACTCGCCCGGCTCGGGCTACGACCAGACGGCCCGCGCCGTCTCGGCCGACCTCCAGTCCGCGGGCCTCAGCGGCTCGATCGAGGTCTTCAACCAGGCCGGCGCCGGCGGCACGGTCGGTCTCGCCCGTCTCGTCAACGAGAAGGGCAAGGGTGACCTCCTCATGCAGATGGGACTCGGCGTCGTCGGTGCCTCCTACAGCAACAAGTCGGAGGCCAAGCTCACCGACACCACGCCCATCGCCAAGCTCATCGAGGAGTCCGAGGCGATCGTCGTGTCGAAGGACTCGCCCTACAAGACGCTCGACGACCTCATCAACGCCTGGAAGGCCAACCCGGGCGCCGTGCCCGTCGGTGGCGCCTCCAACCCCGGTGGCCCCGACCACCTCACCCCGATGCTCCTCGCCAAGACCGTCGGGCTCGACGCCAAGAAGGTCAACTACGTCGCCTACGACGGCGGTGGCGAGCTCATGACCGCCGTCCTCGGCAAGAAGCTCGGCTTCGCCGCCACCGGCGTCAGCGAGGTCGTCGAGCAGGCCAAGTCCGGTGACGTGCGCGTCCTCGCCGTGACGAGCGACAAGGCCGTCGAGGGCCTCGACGCCAAGCCCCTCAAGGACCAGGGCGTCGACATGGTCTTCACCAACTGGCGTGGCCTCGTCGCCGCCCCCGGCATCACCGACGCCGACAAGAAGAAGCTCGTCGACGCCGTGACCGCCCTACACGGCACCGACGAGTGGAAGAAGACGCTCGCCGACAAGGGCTGGGCCGACGCCTTCGTCACCGGTGACGAGTTCAGCACCTTCCTCACCACCGAGAGCGACCGCGTCGCGGGCGTGCTCAAGGAGCTGGGTCTCGCCTGATGAGCGACCAGGTGCAGAAGCGGGGGGAGGGGCGCTCCGAGTACGGCGTGTCCCTCCTCCTGCTGGCCCTCGGGATCGTCGCGATCGTCGACGCCCTGGGCCTCATCGAGCGGGGCGCGCGCGGCTTCATGACCGCGCGGACCGTCCCGATGTTCGTCGGCGGCCTCCTCATCCTCTGCGCCGTGCTCCTCGCGGTCGACATCGCTCGCGGTGGGCGCGGTGAGCAGGAGGAGGGTGAGGACGTCGACCTCAGCGGCGGCGCGGACTGGCGGACGGTGGCGCTGCTCGCGGCGGCCTTCGCCTTCAACGCGGCCTTCATCGACCGCCTCGGCTGGCCGATCACCGGAGCCGTGATGTTCTTCGGCTCGGCCTACGCGCTGGGTAACCGCCACTACGTGAGGCTCGCGGTCATCTCCGTCGCGCTGTCCCTCGTCACGTGGTACGGCTTCTTCCTCGGTCTGGGCGTCAAGCTCCCGGCCGGGCTCCTGGACGGGATCCTCTGACATGGACGGCCTCAACGCCCTGCTCGACGGGATGTCGGCGGCCCTGACGCCGATGAACCTGCTCTACGCGTTCTTCGGCGTGCTGCTCGGCACCGCCATCGGTGTCCTCCCCGGCATCGGTCCGGCCATGGCCATCGCGCTGCTCCTGCCGCTCACCTACACGCTGCCCGTCGAGCAGGCGATCATCATGTTCGCCGGCCTCTACTACGGCGGCATGTACGGCGGCTCGACGACCTCGATCCTGCTCAACACACCGGGCGAGAGCGCCTCGGTGATGACAGCCATCGAGGGCAACAAGATGGCCAAGGCGGGACGCGGTGCAGCCGCGCTGTCGACCGCGGCCATCGGCTCGTTCGTCGCCGGCACCATCGCCACCTTCTGCCTCGCGCTCCTCGCGCCCCAGGTCGTCAAGGTCGCGATCCAGCTCGGTGACCCGGACTACCTCGCCGTGATGCTCTTCGCGTTCGTCGCGGTGACCACGGTCCTCGGCTCCTCGAAGATCCGCGGGTTCGCCAGCCTCGGTCTCGGCGTGTGGATCGGCCTCATCGGCATCGACCCGACGTCGGGCCAGCAGCGCCTCACCTTCGGCATCGACCAGCTCTCGGACGGCATCGACGTCGTCGTGGTGGCCGTCGCCGTCTTCGCGATGGGCGAGGCCCTGTGGATCGCCGCGCACCTGCGCCGGGCCCCGGCCCGGATCACCCCGATCAAGGGCCGCTGGATGACGCGCGAGGACCTCTCGCGCTCGTGGAAGCCGTGGCTGCGCGGGACCGTCATCGGCTTCCCGTTCGGCGCCATCCCCGCCGGCGGGGCCGAGATCCCGACGTTCCTGTCGTACATCTCGGAGCGCAAGCTGAGCAAGAAGCCCGAGGAGTTCGGGCACGGCGCCATTGAGGGCGTCGCCGGACCCGAGGCGACCAACAACGCCTCGGCCGCGGGCAGCCTCGTCCCGCTCCTCACGCTCGGCATCCCGACGACCGCGACCGCGGCCGTCATGATCCTCGCGTTCCAGACCTACGGGATCCAGCCGGGACCGCGCCTCTTCCAGGACCAGGGCCCGCTCGTGTGGACCCTCATCGCCAGCCTGCTCATCGGCAACGCGATGCTGCTCCTGCTCAACCTGCCGATGGCCGGTCTGTGGGCCAAGCTCCTGCTCATCCCGAGGCCCTACCTGTATGCCGGCATCCTCATGTTCGCGTCGCTCGGCGCCTACGCGGCCAACGGCTCGCCGTTCGACCTGTGGCTGCTGCTGTTCATCGGTGGTCTCGGTTTCGCGATGCGTCGCTTCGGGCTCCCCGTCGTGCCGCTCATCGTCGGCCTGATCCTCGCCCCTCGGGCCGAGGTCTTCATGCGGCGGGCGCTGCAGATCAGCGACGGGCACCTCTCGGGCCTGGTCAACACGACGTTCTCGAAGGTCGTGTACGTGCTCATCGCGCTCCTCATCGTGGCGCCGTTCATCTGGTCCAGGGTCCGGGGTCGGCGCACGCCTCCCGAGGGCCCGGTCGGCCCGTCGTCCCCGACCACGGGGGCGGACGACGCTCGCGTCCACGCCAACACCGAAGGAGCCTGACATGCCGGTCATCGTGGGGTTCGTACCCACCAAGGAGGGTCGCGCCGCCCTCGACGCCGCCGTCACCGAGGCCCGCAGCCGCGGCAGCAGGCTGCTCGTCGTCAACGCGAGCACCGGTGCGGCGTCGGCGGACAACCGCTACGTCGACGACGAGGAGCTCACCGCGCTGCGCGCCGAGCTCGACGCGTCGGGCCTGGACTACGAGATCTCGCACGCGGTCCACAAGAAGGACCCGGCCGAGATCATCGTCGAGCTGGCCGAGGAGACGCACGCCGACCTCATCGTCATCGGGGTGCGCCGCCGCACGCCGGTCGGCAAGCTCCTGCTCGGCAGCCAGGCCCAGAAGGTCCTGCTCGACGCCGAGTGCCCCGTGCTCGCCGTCAAGGCACCGCGCTAGAACGTCACCGCCCCGCCGCGGCACCCCCTGCCAGGCCGCGGTGGCCGCCGCGAGCACCGCGCGGCACGGAGCCGCCCACGATGACCCGTGGGCGGCTCCGTCGCGTGCGGGGACGTCGCGCCCACCGCCGTCGGAGCCCTGAACGCGCGACCTCGGCGGAGTCCTAGACTGGCGCCCATGGCTGAACTCACCCGCGACGACGTGGCGCACCTCGCCGGTCTCGCCCGCATCGACCTCTCCGACGCCGAGCTCGACAGGATGGTCGGCGAGCTGGGCGTCATCCTCGAGTCCGTGGCCGTCGTGCAGCAGTCGCCGATCGAGGGCGTCGAGCCGATGAGCCACCCGATGCCGATCGTCAACGTCACCCGGCCCGACGTCGTCCGGCCGAGCCTCGGCGCCGACGCCGCGCTCTCGGGCGCACCGGAGTCGGACCAGCAGCGCTTCTCCGTGCCGCGCATCCTCGACGAGGACTGACGCGACCGTATGCCGTGAGGTGAGCCCACGGCATACCTCCGCCTTGACAGCACCACGCCTCCCGCAACCGCAAGGACCGACGTGACCACAGACCTGACCCGCGCCAGCGCCGCCGAGCTCGCCGACCTCCTCACCTCGGGTGGGACGAGCTCGGTCGAGGTGACGCAGGCGATGCTCGACCGGACCGAGGCCGTCGACGGCGACGTCCACGCCTACCTCCACGTCGACCGTGAGGGTGCCCTCTCGAGCGCGCGCGACATCGACGAGCGACGCAGCCGCGGCGAGCAGCTGCACCGGCTGGCCGGTGTGCCGATCGCCGTCAAGGACGTCATGGCGACGAAGGGCCTGCCCACGACGTGCGGCAGCAAGATCCTCGAGGGCTGGGTCCCGCCCTACGACGCGACCGTCGTGAGTCGCCTCAAGCAGGCCGGCATGCCGATCCTGGGCAAGACCAACATGGACGAGTTCGCGATGGGCTCCTCGACCGAGCACTCGGCCTACGGCCCGACCCGCAACCCGTGGGACCTCGACCGCATCCCCGGTGGCTCCGGCGGTGGCTCCAGCGCGGTCGTCGCGTCGTTCCAGGCTCCGCTCGCGATCGGCACCGACACCGGTGGCTCGATCCGCCAGCCGGCCGCCGTGACCGGCACCGTCGGGACCAAGCCGACCTACGGCGGCGTCTCCCGCTACGGCCTCGTGGCGCTCGCGTCCTCGCTCGACCAGGCCGGCCCGTGCACCCGCACCGTCCTCGACGCGGCCCTGCTGCACGAGGTCATGGGGGGTCACGACCCGATGGACTCGACGTCGATCGACGCCCCGGTCCCGCCGGTCGTCGAGGCTGCGCGCCGCGCCGACGTCACGGGGATGAGGATCGGCATCGTCCGCGAGCTCACCGGCGAGGGCTTCCAGGCCGGCGTCCAGGCGCGCTTCGACGAGTCGGTCCAGCACCTCGTCGACGCCGGCGCCGAGGTCGTCGAGGTCTCGTGCCCGAGCTTCACGGCGGCACTCGCGGCCTACTACCTCATCCTCCCGTCGGAGGCCTCGAGCAACCTCGCGAAGTTCGACGCCATGCGCTACGGCCTGCGCGTCCTGCCCGAGGGTGTCGACGACCCGAGCGCCGAGCAGGTCATGGCGGCCACGCGCGACGCCGGCTTCGGCGACGAGGTCAAGCGCCGCATCATCCTGGGCACCTACGCCCTGTCGTCGGGCTACTACGACGCCTACTACGGCTCGGCCCAGAAGGTCCGCCGGCTCATCGCCGACGACTTCGCGAAGGCGTTCGAGTCCGCCGACGTCCTCGTCTCGCCGACCGCGCCGACGACGGCCTTCCGCTTCGGTGACAAGATCGACGACCCGATGGCGATGTACCTCAACGACATCGCGACGATCCCCGCCAACCTCGCCGGTGTGCCCGGCATGTCGCTCCCGAGCGGCCTCGCCGACGAGGACGGGCTGCCCGCGGGCTTCCAGATCCTCGCGCCCGCCACGGCCGACGACCGCCTGTATGCCGTCGGCGCGGCTCTCGAGCAGCGCCTCCACGCGGCGTGGGGCGGACCCCTGCTCGCCCAGGCACCGGACCTGTCCACCTCCACGACGAAGGGTGCGTGACATGAGCGCCACGACCACCGACGCGACCCTCGCCTGGGACGACGTCCTCGCGGCCTTCGACCCGGTGCTCGGGCTCGAGGTCCACGTCGAGCTCGGCACCAACACGAAGATGTTCTGTGGGTGCGCGACCGAGTTCGGCGCCGAGCCGAACACCCAGGTCTGCCCGGTCTGCCTCGGCCTGCCCGGCGCGCTCCCGGTCGTCAACGAGGTCGCCGTCGAGTCGGCGATCCGGATCGGTCTCGCGCTCAACTGCGAGATCGCGCAGTGGTGCCGGTTCGCGCGCAAGAACTACTTCTACCCGGACATGCCCAAGAACTTCCAGACCTCGCAGTACGACGAGCCGATCGCCTTCGAGGGCTTCCTCGACGTCGAGCTCGACGACGGGTCGACGTTCCGTGTCGAGATCGAGCGCGCGCACATGGAGGAGGACACGGGCAAGTCGCTGCACGTCGGTGGCTCGACCGGTCGCATCCACGGCGCCACGCACTCGCTCGTGGACTACAACCGGGCGGGCATCCCGCTCATCGAGATCGTCACCAAGCCGCTGCGTGGTGCGGGGGAGCGCGCTCCCGAGGTCGCCCGGGCCTACGTCGCGACCCTGCGTGACCTGCTCAAGGCGCT
The DNA here is from genome assembly GCF_007992835.1 of Knoellia locipacati. Classification (GTDB taxonomy): domain Bacteria; phylum Actinomycetota; class Actinomycetes; order Actinomycetales; family Dermatophilaceae; genus Knoellia; species Knoellia locipacati. The sequence goes on along the minus strand of NZ_BKBA01000002.1, from coordinate 146,427 downwards.
CGACGTCTCCGACGTCAAGATGGAGCAGGGCTCGATGCGCTGCGACGTCAACCTCTCGCTCATGCCCAAGGGCACGACCACCCTCGGCACCCGCACCGAGACCAAGAACGTCAACTCGCTCCGCTCGGTCGAGCGCGCCGTCCGCTACGAGATGTGCCGGCACGGCGCGATCCTCAAGGACGGCGGCTCGATCCTCCAGGAGACGCGGCACTGGCACGAGGACACCGGCATCACGACGTCGGGCCGCGTGAAGTCCGACGCCGACGACTACCGCTACTTCCCCGAGCCCGACCTCGTCCCCGTCGCCCCGACGCGCGAGACGGTGGAGTCGCTGCGGGCGACCCTGCCCGAGCCGCCGGCGCAGCGCCGCAAGCGCCTCCAGTCCGACTGGGGCTTCAGCGACCTCGAGATGCGTGACGTCCTCAACGCCGGGCTCGTCGACCTCATCGGCGAGACCGTCGAGGCGGGCGCGACGCCGGCCGGTGCGCGCAAGTGGTGGTCCGGCGACATCGCCCGACGCGCCAACGCCGAGGGCTCGACCGACGTCGCGTCGTATGCCGCCGAGCGGTCGATCACCCCGGCGCACGTCGTCGAGCTCGAGGGTCTCGTGACGTCCGGCCGTCTCAACGACTCGATGGCCCGCCAGGTCTGGGAGGGCGTGCTCGACGGTGAGGGCTCACCGACGGCCGTCGCCGACGCGCGTGGGCTCGAGCTCGTCCAGGACGACGGCGCCCTCGAGGCGGCCGTCGACGAGGTCATCGCCGCCAACCCCGACGTGGCCCAGAAGGTGCGCGACGGCAAGGTCCAGGCCGCCGGTGCCCTCATCGGCCAGGTCATGAAGGCGATGAAGGGCCAGGCCGACGCCGGCAAAGCCCGCGAGATCATCCTCGCCAAGCTCACGAGCTGACGGATGGGGGGTCAGCATTATCGGGTGACCCGATAATGCTGACCTCGACCCGAGGTGCCGACGGGGGTCGACCGAGACTTTGTCCGGTTGAGCGGTCCCCAGACGTCGTATGCCGTCGTGCGCGGGCTGCCGACGGCCTTCCGGGCCGTGCGGCGCTCGTTCAGCGGCGGCCGCCGCCGAGGAGGCCGCCGAGGACGTCGAGGATCGAGCCACCGGCCGACGGCTGGGTCTGCTGGGTCTGCTGCGGTGCCTGCTGGGTCGCCGTGCCGCCACCGAGCGCTCCGCCGAGGACGTCCTTGAGCATCGAGTCCAGCGACCCGGGTCCACCCTGTGCCGAGCTGTCGCTCGTCGACGCTGCCGTGGTGCCGCCGCCCAGCCCGCCTGCGCCGCCCTTGAGGACACGGTTGGCGATGTAGGACAGGACGATCGGGGCGAGGATCGGGATGAGCCGCTTGACCAGCCCGCCGCCGGCGCCCGAGGAGCCGAGCGCGGAGTAGACCTGCTCCTCGTTGGACCCGAAGATGTGCGACGCGATCTTCTCGCCGTCGGCCTGGTCCACCTGGCCGAGGTCGACACCGCCGGCGAGCAGGTCGTCGTCGTGCTGGCCCAGGGCCTCGACGATCGAGCTGGCGCCGCCCGGGTCCTGGGCGTTGGCGTGCAGCCCACCGAGGAGCGCGGGCAGCGCGGCCTGCGCAGCCTGCTGCACCTCCTGCGGGTCGGCGCCGAGCTGCTGGGCCAGCTGGTCGATGGGGAGGTCTCTCAGGATGTCGTCCGTTGCAGCCATGGGTGGTGCCACCTCTTTCGGATCCGGCGGGCCACGGTGCCCACGCCATCAACGTACTCAGGACGGGGTGGGCCCGGGGGCTCGTCAGCCGATGGGCACGCGCACGACGCGGTCGTCGCCCGGGCGGGGCTGGCCGCGGAAGGTGTTGTTGCTCAGCACCCAGAGCGTGCCGTCCGGAGCCCTGACGACGTCGCGCATCCGGCCGTACCTGTTCTCCAGCAACCGCACCGGGCTCCCGGTCCGCTGGCCGCCGGCCACGGGGATCTTCCAGAGCGAGGCGCCCCGCAGCGCCGCCATGTAGACCGCGCCGTCCGCGCCGACGGCGATCCCGCTCGGTGACGCGTCGTCGGTCGACCACTGCGCGATGGGTGCGACGAAGCCGTCGCGGCGCTCGATGCCCTCGACCTCGGGCCAGCCGTAGTTGCTGCCGGGCGTGATGACGTTGAGCTCGTCCCAGGTGTTCTGACCGAACTCGCTGGCGTACATCGTCCCGTCGGCGCCCCACGCGAGACCCTGCACGTTGCGGTGGCCCAGGCTCCACACACGGCTGCCCTCGGTGGGGTTGCCGGGGGCGGCCTTGCCGTCGCCGGAGATGCGCAGGATCTTGCCGCCGAGACTGCGGGGGTCCTGCGACCGCTCGGTGCGCGCCGCGTCACCCGTCCCGACGTAGAGGAAGCCGTCGGGGCCCCACGCGATCCGCCCGCCGTTGTGGTTGCCGGCCTTGGGTATGCCGGTGAGCACCGGTGTCATCGGCCCGAACCCGCCTGCCCCGAGGGTGGTCCGCACGATCCGGTTGTCGTCGGCTGCGGTGAGGTAGAGGTGCACCGTCGCGTCGGTGGCGAAGGTCGGTGAGACCGCGACGCCGAGCAGGCCGCCCTCGCCGCCGGAGTCGACCCCGGGGACCCTGCCGAGGCTCGTGCGGGTCCCGGTCGGCGAGATCCGCAGCACCTCGCCGCGGTCGCGCAGCGTCACCAGCGCGTCACCCTCCGGGAGGAAGGCGATCGACCACGGCACCTCGAGCCCGGTGATGACGTCGCTCGGCGCCCCGGCCGGCACCGGTGCGCTCGCACTCGCCGAGGGCGAGGCCGAAGAGGAGGGGGACGAAGATGTCGGGCTCGGCGAGGTCGACGCGGACCCGGAGGGCGCGGGGGACCCGGAGGTCGACGCGCTCGTCGCTGTCGACCCGCCGGCCCCGTCCTCGTCCGGGTCGCTGCACCCCACGAGGGCGCAGGTGAGGGCGAGCGCGAGGAGGGCCGGGGACGTGCGGTGACGGGACGGCATACGACATCGTCTCCCGAGGGACCCGCGAAGGTCACGGTCCCGGGCAGGACTGGCAGCGAGTCCCCAGCCTGGCCGGCCGACCGGCGGACCGACCGGCTGACCGCGGAGCGGGCACCGTCCGGGCTCCCACGGGCGGTCGCCTAGGGTCGCAACCATGGTCGTCGTCTCCTTCCCGGACCCTGCCCTGCGTGACGCCGTCGGGGAGGTGCCCGGGGTCGAGAGCGTGCTCTGGGACCCCGCCGGCGACGCGGCTCCCGACGAGCGGGTCGAGGTCGTCGTCGCGCCCTACCTCGGTGCCGCGTCCGCCCTCGCAGCGGTCGCCCAGCTCCCCGACGTCCGGCTCGTGCAGCTCCAGTCGGCCGGCTACGACGGGGTGCTCGAGGTCGTGCCCGAGGAGGTCGGCGTGGCCAACGCGGCCGGGGTCTACGACGCGGCGACCGCCGAGCTCGCCGTCGGCATGGTGATCGCGTCGCTGCGCGGGATCCCCGACGCCGTCCGCTCGGGTGACGGGGCCCGGTGGACGCCGCTCGGCCGGCGCACCTCGCTGGCGGACCGGCGCGTCCTCGTCGTCGGCTACGGCTCGGTCGGCAGGGCCATCGCCCGGCGTCTCAGCACGTTCGAGGTCACGCTCACCGCGGTCGCCTCCCGCGCGCGGGCCGGCGACGACCTCGTCGACACCGTCCACGGGATCGACGAGCTGTCGACGCTCCTGCCCGAGCACGACGTCGTCATCGTCATCGTCCCGCTCAACGACTCCACCCGGCACCTCGTCGACGATGCCTTCCTGTCGGCGCTGCCCGACGGGGCCCTCCTCGTCAACGTCGCCCGTGGCCCGGTCGCGGACACCGACGCCCTCGTCGCCCACTCGGGACGCCTCCCGCTGGCTCTCGACGTCACCGACCCGGAGCCGCTCCCGGACGGACACCCCCTCTGGACGGCGCCGAACGTGCTCATCACGCCGCACGCCGGTGGCAACACCACCGCCCTGCTGCCCCGCATGTCGGCACTGCTCCGGGAGCAGCTCGGCCGGGTCGCCGCGGGGGAGGAGCCGCGCCACCTCGTCCGTCCGATTGTCAAGACCTGACATCGCGCTCCGGCAGGGGCAAGATCGGAGCATGACCACCGCTGCGGAGGACCGGACGCTCGTGCTGGTGCGCCACGCGAAGGCCGAGCAGGGTGGGTTCGACGCCGACCACGAACGCGAGCTGACCAAGCGGGGCCAGCGCGACGCACGCGCCGCCGGGACGTGGCTGTGCGACCAGGGCATCGGGGTCGACGAGGTCATGTGCTCGACCGCGACGCGCACCCTGCAGACCTGCGAGGGGATCTGGAGCGCCGGCTGCTCCGAGGCCGACATCCACGAGGACCACCGCATCTACGACGCCTCGGCCGACCGCCTGCTCGAGGTCGTGCGCGAGGCCGACGAGGACGCCAACGTCGTCATGGTCGTCGGCCACGCACCGGGCATCCCGGCGCTCGCGTCGATCCTCGCGGAGGGCTCGGGCAGCGACCGTGCCCACGACCTCATGAGTGAGGGCTTCCCGACGGCCGGTGTCGCGGTGCTGCGGTTCTCCGGGCACTGGCGCGACCTGGCCGCAGGGGTCGCGCGCCTCGACCGGTTCCACGTGGCCCGGGCCGAGCGCCAGTCGGCCGGAGCCTGACTCCGGAGGGTCCGGCTCACATCACCGACCGCAGGGCGGCGATGGCGCCCCTGAGGTAGCGCTCGACGACCTCGCGCTCCTCGTCGGTCAGCGAGCCGTCGATGTCGGCGAGCGCCGTGAACATCGGGGCGAGCAGCGTGAAGATCTCGCGCCGACCCGAGTCGGTGACGACCACCTCGGTGCGTCGGCGGTCGTCGGTGTGGGCACGCCGCTCGGCGTGGCCGCGGGCGACGAGGCGGTCGACCACGCCCGAGGACGCCGCCGAGGTGACGCCGAGGACCTTGGCGAGCTCGACCGGGCCCATCGGGGTGGAGGAGAGGTGACGCAGCGAGTGCAGCTCGGAGACGGAGAGACCGCCGCGGCGGGCGACCGCCTGGGGTGACTGGGCCGCGATCTCGACGAGCTCCTCGAGTGCCTCGAGGGAGGACGAGGACCGGTATGCCGGGGCGACCGACCGCACGGAGGTCTCGTTCTCGTCGCTGGTCGTGCCACGGGCAGCCGGGCGGCCCGGACCGGTTGTGTCGGGTCGATCGCTGTTGCTAATATCACTCACCTACTTAGTCACTTGATGAGTCACTGACTGAACCACTCTAGCGAAGGACGGGCCATGCGCGCGCTCTCCACGTTCCTGACCCGCCGGTGGGTCGCCGGCATCGTCGCACTTCTCGCCCTGCTCTCGGCCGGTCTCGTCATCGGGGTCGTCGGGCAGGCCGAGCTCGGGCCGACCGCGACGGCCTCGCTCCCGCTCGAGTCCGACAGCCGGGCCGCCGCCGAGCTGAGCGCCACGCTCCCGGAGGCCGAGGGCTCGGCCGCCGTCGTCCTCTACAGCAGCGACGATCGGCTCACTCCCGAGCAGCTCGCCGTCGTCCAGGAGCGCGCCCGCTCGCTCCCCGGCGCGGTGGGCGCTCCTCCCGTCGTCGCCGAGGACGGGACGGCGGCGACGGTGTTCGTGCCGGTCAAGGCGCCCGACGCCAGCCAGACGGCGGACGTCGTCACCGAGCTCCGGGCCGCGGCCAAGGCGGACCTGCCGAGCGGGCTCACCGCCCAGGTCACGGGTCCGGCGGCGATCCAAGCCGACCTCGCGGCGGTGTTCGACGGGGCGAACTTCCGCCTCCTCGGGGCCACCGCCGGCGTCGTGGCACTGCTGCTCATCATCACCTACCGCAGCCCGGTGCTCTGGCTCGTCCCGCTCACCGTCGTCGGTGCGGCCGACCAGCTCGCGGCGGTGCTCGCGACCCGCACCCTGGCGGCCTTCGACGTCCAGTGGGACGAGTCGACGATCGGCATCCTCTCCGTCCTCGTGTTCGGTGCCGGCACCGACTACGCGCTGCTGCTCATCTCGCGCTACCGCGACGAGCTGCGCGTCTTCGAGGACCGGCGCGAGGCCATGGCGCACGCCCTGACCCGCACCGCGGAGGCCGTGCTGTCCAGCTCGACCACGGTCGTCCTCGGGCTGCTCACCCTCCTGCTCTCCGCCTTCCCGACGACCCGGGGCCTCGGTCTCGCCTGTGCCGTCGGCGTCGTCGTGGCCGCCGCGTTCGTCCTCGTCGTCCTGCCGGCGGCCCTCGTGGTCTTCGGGCGCTGGATCTTCTGGCCCAAGGTGCCCCGGGAGGGGCAGGCCAGCCTGGCCGACTCGCGCTCGTTCTGGCGCCGCATCGGTGACGCCGTGGCCCGTCGTCCCGCGATCTTCGCCGGCGCCACCGTTGCGGGGCTCGCCCTGGCAGCGGCCGGGATCACGCAGATCAGCACGGGACTCGACGGGGCCGACCAGTTCCTCCAGAAGCCGGAGGCCATCGCCGCAGGGGAGCGACTCGCCGAGTCCTTCCCGGCCGGCTCCGCCGACCCGGTGGTCGTCGTGTCACGCGGCGCCGACCCGGCCCTGCTGACGTCGACCGTCTCCGCCGTGGAGGGTGTGTCGTCCACCCGTCCCGTCGCCAGCGCCGGCGGGGTGAGCGAGATCCAGGCCGTGCTCGACGCCGAACCGGGCTCGGCCGAGGCCGAGGCCGGGGTGCGGGCCATCCGTGCAGCGGTGGCGGACACCGCCGACACGCACGTCGGCGGGACCGAGGCCGAGTCGCTCGACACGGCGAAGGCATCGGGCCGCGACCGGCTCGTGATCTTCCCGATCATCCTCGGCCTCGTGCTCGTCGCGCTCGGCCTGTTGCTGCGCTCGCTCGTGGCGCCCTTCATCCTCGTCGCCACCGTCGTCGGCACCTACCTGGCCAGCCTCGGCATCTCGTGGGTGCTCTTCACGCAGGTGCTCGGTTTCGAGCGCCTCGACGACGGGGTGCCGCTGCTCGCCTTCGTCTTCCTCGTGGCGCTCGGGGTGGACTACAACATCTTCCTCGTCACCCGGGCCGCCGAGGAGTCGCGCGGCCACGGCCCTCGCGAGGGGATGCTCCGGGCGCTGTCGGCCACCGGCGGTGTCATCACGAGTGCGGGCATCCTGCTCGCGGCGGTCTTCGCGGTGCTGGGCGTCCTGCCCCTCGTCGTCCTGGCCCAGCTCGGCGTCGTCATCTGTGTCGGCGTGCTGCTCGACACCCTCGTCGTGCGCACCGTCCTCGTGCCGGCCATCGCCCTCATGCTCGGCGACCGCTTCTGGTGGCCGCGCCGGGTCGGCACGTCGAGCAACCCCGAGGGGGAGTCGCACGACGCCTCGGAGCTGGTCGCCGCCGAGAGGTGAGATCGGCGTCCCACCTCGTGGACAGGCGTCCTAGAGTTGCCCCATGAGCGACGCCCCCGACATCAAGCCCCGTTCCCGCGACGTCACCGACGGCCTCGAGAAGACCGCAGCCCGGGGGATGCTCCGGGCCGTCGGCATGGGTGACGACGACTGGGTCAAGCCGCAGATCGGCGTCGCGAGCTCGTGGAACGAGATCACCCCGTGCAACCTCTCCCTCGACCGGCTGGCCAAGGCGGTCAAGGACGGCGTGCACTCCGGTGGCGGCTACCCGCTCGAGTTCGGCACCATCTCGGTCTCCGACGGCATCTCGATGGGCCACGAGGGCATGCACTTCTCGCTCGTGTCGCGCGAGATCATCGCCGACTCCGTCGAGACCGTGATGAACGCCGAGCGCCTCGACGGCTCGGTCCTGCTCGCCGGCTGCGACAAGTCCCTGCCGGGCATGCTCATGGCCGCCGCCCGCCTCGACCTCTCGTCGGTCTTCCTGTATGCCGGGTCGATCCTTCCCGGGATCGCCAAGCTCTCGGACGGCTCCGAGAAGACCGTGACGATCATCGACGCCTTCGAGGCCGTGGGTGCGTGCGCCGCGGGCAAGATGTCGCGCGAGGACGTCGACGCCATCGAGCGCGCGATCTGCCCGGGCGAGGGCGCCTGCGGCGGCATGTACACCGCCAACACGATGGCCTCCGTCGCCGAGGCGATGGGCATGTCGCTGCCCGGCTCGGCCGCCCCGCCCGCCACCGACCGGCGCCGTGACGGCTTCGCCCGCAAGTCCGGGGAGGCCGTCGTCGAGCTGCTCCGCAAGGGCATCACCGCCCGCCAGATCATGACGAAGGAGGCGTTCGAGAACGCCATCGCCGTCGTCATGGCCTTCGGCGGCTCGACCAACGCTGTCCTGCACCTGCTCGCGATCGCCCACGAGGCCGAGGTCGACCTCACCATCGGCGACTTCCAGCGGGTCGGCGCCAAGGTCCCGCACCTCGCCGACGTCAAGCCGTTCGGGCAGTTCGTCATGACCGACATCGACCGGGTCGGGGGAGTGCCCGTCGTCATGAAGGCCCTGCTCGACGCCGGACTGCTCCACGGTGACGCCCTCACGGTCACCGGCCGCACCGTCGCCGAGAACCTCGCCGACATCCGCCCGCCGGACCCCGACGGCCACGTCGTGCGCGCGATGTCCGAGCCCATCCACAGGACCGGTGGCCTGACGATCCTCTCGGGGTCGCTCGCCCCCGAGGGCGCCGTCGTGAAGTCGGCCGGGTTCGACACCGACGTCTTCGAGGGCACCGCCCGGGTCTTCGACGGCGAGCGCGCGGCGATGGACGCCGTCGAGCAGGGCGAGCTCAAGGCCCAGGACGTCGTCGTCATCCGCTACGAGGGCCCCAAGGGCGGCCCCGGCATGCGCGAGATGCTCGCCGTCACGGGCGCCATCAAGGGTGCCGGCCTGGGCAGGGACGTCCTCCTCCTCACCGACGGCCGCTTCTCCGGCGGCACGACCGGCCTGTGCGTCGGGCACGTCGCACCCGAGGCCGTCGACGAGGGGCCGATCGCCTTCGTCCGGGACGGGGACGGCATACGCCTCGACGTCGCGAAGGGCACCCTCGACCTCCTCGTCGACGACGCGGAGCTCGACCGGCGGCGCGCCGAAGGCGTCACGCACCCCGAGCCCAAGTACACCCGCGGCGTCCTCGCGAAGTACCGCAAGCTCGTCGGCTCGGCGAGCAAGGGCGCGGTCTGCGACTGACGCCCTCGCACGACCTCCGACGTCGTGCCCTGGTGGGACCGCTCGGCGGCGCTGGCCGTCCGCGCAGGGCACGACGTCGCTCGTGGAGTGACCGGATGGTGGGATGTGTCGTCTCACACGTTGACACGGCGGACGGCGGGGGAGAGAGTCTTCACGTGGCCCGACTCCTCGTACTTCCTCCGGCGCCCGGCCCCTCCTGACAGGTCCGGCCAGGCGCCTCCCTCCATCGTCCCCACCCGTGGGACGGGAGGGTTTTTTTGTGCCACACGCAGCACCGAGCACGACCCGCAGCACCCCGACCGACACGACAGAACGCAACTCCGACCGAAGATGGTGACGACGTGAGCGAGACCCAGGCAGCGCCCACCCCGGCGCGGCTCGCCCGACAGGCCCGAGCCAAGGCTCCCCTGCAGGTGACCGGAGCCCAGAGCCTCGTACTCTCGCTCGAGTCCATGGAGGTCGACACCGTCTTCGGCATCCCCGGCGGCGCGATCCTGCCGGCCTACGACCCGCTGCTCGACTCGGTCAAGGTCCGGCACATCCTCGTGCGCCACGAGCAGGGCGCCGGGCACGCCGCCGAGGGCTACGCGTCCGCGACCGGCAAGGTCGGGGTCTGCATGGCCACGTCCGGCCCCGGTGCGACCAACCTCGTCACCGCCCTCGCCGACGCGCACATGGACTCGGTGCCGATCGTCGCCATCACCGGCCAGGTCGCGAGCGCCTCCATCGGCACGGATGCGTTCCAGGAGGCCGACATCCGCGGCATCACCATGCCGATCACGAAGCACAACTACCTCGTCACCGATGCCGCGGAGATCCCGCGCGTCATCGCCGAGGCCTTCCACATCGCCTCGACCGGGCGACCCGGACCCGTGCTCGTCGACATCAGCAAGGACGCCCTCCAGGCGAGGACGACGTTCTCGTGGCCGCCGCGCATCGACCTGCCCGGCTACCACCCGGTGACCCGGCCGCACGCGAAGCAGATCCGCGAGGCGACCAGGCTCATCTCCGCCGCCGAGCGACCGGTGCTCTACGTGGGTGGCGGCGTCATCCGCGCCGACGCCTCCGAGGAGCTGCGCCAGTTCGTCGAGCTCACCCGCATCCCCGTCGTGACGACGCTCATGGCCCGCGGCGCCCTGCCCGACAGCCACGAGCTGCACCTGGGCATGCCGGGCATGCACGGCTCCGTGGCCGCGGTGACGGCGCTGCAGAAGTCCGACCTCCTCATCACCCTCGGCGCCCGGTTCGACGACCGCGTCACCGGCCAGCTGTCGACGTTCGCCCCCGAGGCCAAGGTCATCCACGCCGACATCGACCCGGCCGAGATCTCGAAGAACCGCAAGGCCGACGTGCCGATCGTCGGCTCGTGCAAGGACGTCCTCGTCGACCTCATCGCGTCGGTCGACGGCGACATCGACGCCGGCCGCGGTGGCGACTACACCGAGTGGCGCGAGCGCACCCAGGGCTGGAAGCGCGACTTCCCCGTGGGCTACACCGTGCCCGAGGGCGGCACGCTCGCCCCGCAGTACGTCATCGAGCGGCTCAGCGCCATCGCCGGACCGGAGGCGGTCTACGTCGCGGGTGTCGGCCAGCACCAGATGTGGGCGGCACAGTTCGTGCAGTACGAGCGTCCGCGTGCCTGGCTCAACTCCGGTGGGCTCGGGACGATGGGGTATGCCGTGCCCGCCGCCATGGGTGCCCAGGTCGGCGAGCCCGACCGGACCGTGTGGGCGATCGACGGCGACGGCTGCTTCCAGATGACCAACCAGGAGCTCGCCACCTGCGTCATCAACAACATTCCGATCAAGGTCGCGGTCATCAACAACAGCAGCCTGGGCATGGTGCGTCAGTGGCAGTCGCTGTTCTACAACGAGCGCTACTCCAACACCGACCTCCACACGTCGCACGAGGGGACGCGCATCCCCGACTTCGTCAAGCTCGCCGACGCCTACGGCTGCGCGGGCCTGCGGTGCGAACGCCCCGAGGACGTCGACGAGACGATCCGCCAGGCGATGGCGATCAACGACCGTCCGGTGCTCGTCGACTTCGTCGTCCATCGCGACGCGATGGTCTGGCCGATGGTCCCCGCCGGGGTGAGCAACGACGCGATCCAGGTCGCCAAGGACACCGCGCCCCAGTGGGACCGCGAGGACTCCGAGGCGCTGCCGCAGGAGCAGGACGCCGACCACAGCGGCGACGACACCACCGTCGAAGGTGAGGAGAAGTGATGTCCCAGCACACCCTGTCGGTGCTCGTCGAGAACAAGCCCGGTGTCCTCGCCCGCATCGCCGGCCTGTTCTCGCGGCGCGGCTTCAACATCCACAGCCTCGCCGTGGGTGAGACCGAGCACGAGGAGATCTCGCGCATCACCGTCGTCGTCGACGTCGAGGACCTCCCGCTCGAGCAGGTCACCAAGCAGCTCAACAAGCTCGTCGAGGTGCTCAAGGTCGTCGAGCTCGACGCCGCCTCGGCCGTCCAGCGGCAGGTGATGCTCATCAAGGTGCGGGCAGACGCCGCCACGCGCAGCCAGGTCCTCGAGCTCGTCCAGCTCTTCCGCGCCAAGGTCGTCGACGTCGCCACCGAGTCGGTGACGATCGAGGCGACCGGGCCCGGCGAGAAGCTCGCCGCGCTGCTCGGCGTGCTCGAGCCCTACGGCGTGCGCGAGCTCGTCCAGTCCGGCATCGTCGCCATCGGACGAGGCCCCCGATCCATCACCGACCGCGCGCTGCGCGGAGCCTGACCCACCAGGGCGAGCGCCCGGCATACGCCGCCGTGCTTCCTCCCCGACCACATCGCACGACAACTCAAGGAGAAGCCGAAACCATGGCCGAGATGTTCTACGACGACGACGCCGACCTGTCGATCATCCAGGGGCGCAAGGTCGCCGTCATCGGATACGGCAGCCAGGGCCACGCCCACGCGCTGAGCCTGCGCGACAGCGGGGTCGACGTCCGCGTCGGTCTCGCCGAGGGCTCCAGGAGCAAGGCCAAGGCCGAGGCCGAGGGCCTGCCGGTCAAGAGCGTCGCCGAGGCCACGGCCGAGGCCGACCTCGTCGTCATCCTCACGCCGGACCAGGTCCAGCGCACCGTCTACGCCGACGAGATCAAGCCCAACCTCAAGGAGGGCGCCGCGCTGCTCTTCGGCCACGGCTTCAACATCCGCTTCGGCTACATCACGCCCGAGGCCGGCTCCGACGTCATCATGGTCGCGCCCAAGGGCCCCGGCCACCTCGTGCGTCGTGAGTACGTCGACGGGCGCGGCGTGCCCGTGCTCCTCGCCGTCGAGCAAGACGCGTCCGGCAACGCCTGGGACCTCGCGAAGTCCTACGCCAAGGCGATCGGCGGCCTGCGTGCCGGCGGCATCGGCACGACCTTCACGGAGGAGTGCGAGACCGACCTGTTCGGTGAGCAGGCCGTGCTCTGCGGTGGTGCCAGCCAGCTCGTCATGTACGGCTTCGAGACCCTCGTCGAGGCGGGCTACCAGCCCGAGATCGCCTACTTCGAGGTGCTCCACGAGCTCAAGCTCATCGTCGACCTCATGGTCGAGGGCGGCATCGCCAAGCAGCGCTGGTCGGTCTCCGACACGGCCGAGTACGGCGACTACGTCTCGGGCCCGCGGGTCATCGACCCGTCGGTCAAGGAGAACATGGCGGCGGTGCTCGCCGACATCAAGAACGGCGCGTTCGCCAAGCGCTTCATCGACGACCAGGACGCCGGGGGCCCCGAGTTCAAGGCGCTGCGCGAGAAGGGTGCCCAGCACCCCATCGAGTCCACGGGTCGCGAGCTGCGCAAGCTCATGTCGTGGGTCAAGACCGACACCGACAGCGACTACGTCGAGGGTTCGGCCGCGCGCTGACCGAGCGGGTGCCCGCTCGCCGGGCGCCGAACCGCAGTCGAGGTGGCACGACACGTCGCGTCCCGAGAAGGGGCGCGGCGTGTCGTGCTGTCTCGACCTCTCCCTAGAGTGGGCGCGTGAGTGACCTCGTCGACCGCTGGCCGGTCTGGGCGGTGTTCGCGGCGTTCTGGGTCATCGCGATGCTGCGCTCCAACGCGACCTACTGGGCCGGGCGCGGGCTGCGCGCCGGAGGGTCTCGCACCCGGCTCGCACCGCACCTCGACCGACCTGCCGTGGTGCGCACCGAGGCCCTCGTCAGCCGGTGGGGTGCGCCGGCCGTCGCGCTGGGGTTCCTCACCATCGGCGTCCAGACGCTCGTCAACGCGGCCGCCGGTGCCCTGCGCATGCCGCTCGCCCACTACCTGCCGGCGACGGCCGTCGGGTCGCTGCTCTGGGCCACGCTCTACACGTCGGTCGGGCTGGCGGTGTGGGAGGCGGTCACCGGGGGCGCCTGGTGGTGGTTGCTCGTGGTCGTCGCCGTCGTCGGGCTCGTCGCCGGCACGACGACGTGGTTCAGCCGGGCGGCGTCCCGTCGACGACGTCCGACACCATGACGGTGGTGGACAGCAGGCGGTCGCCGCGCTGGGAGGTGACCTTGACCGGCATACCGGGTCGTCGTGTCGAGAACCAGAAGGTCGTCGTCCCGGCGCCCTCGCGCACGACGTAGCGCAGGCACGCCTCGACACCGAGCGGGAACTCCAGGGTGACCTCGTCCCGGGTCGTCACCTCGGCGGGGAACGAGGCGTGGCGCTGGAGGTCGAGCCAGGTCAGCGGCGCGGTCACGACGTCGCCGACGACCGCTCCGTCGGCGTCGCAGTCGGCCCGCTCGTAGGTCGCACCCTCGTCGGTCACCGCAACGAACCGGCTGCGGCGGTGACGGACGCCGTCGCCGTCCTCGACCCGGACCACGACCGTGCGTCCGGCAGGGCAGCCGTCGCGAATCTCGCTGGCGGAGAACGGAGTCGGCGCCGTGCCCGGCGCGAGGACGTGGTCGTCGCTCATGTCGGCGACCGGAAGCGGCGGGGGAGCGGGGTCGGCTGGGTCGTGAGCCACTCCTCGAAGCCGCGCCCGCCCGTCTTGGCGTCGGGCCCCGGCAGAATCGCACCCTGCGAGAACCCCTTGAGCACCGGCAGGAACGGCGGGACGCGCACGACGCGAGGGGTGCGCCGTCCGTCGTGCGCCGCGAGGAGCGCTGCCATCTCTCCAGCGGTGTATGCCGTGGGGCCGGCGAGGTCGGTCGCGCGCCGGAACCCGCTCGGGGCGGGACCGGTGGCGTGGTCGCAGAGCCGCTGCGCCACCCAGTCGATGTCGACCGGTTGCACCCGCATGTCGCCGATGGCGAAGGCCAGCGGGCCGACCCGGCCGGCCGTGCCGAAGAACGCCGCGAGCGAGTGGAACTGCGTGGCTCGCACGACGGTGGCCGCGATGCCGGCCTCCTCGAGGGCGCGCTCGGAGTCGACCTTGGCGCGGTAGTACGCATACGGCACGAGGTCGCAGCCGACGATGGAGATCGACACGACGTGGGCGGAGGAGCCGAGCCGTCGCAGGGACTCGCCGAGGCGGCGTGCACCGGCGACGTCGACGCTCTGGGGCCGGGTCTGGGACGAGGCCGCGTGGACCACCGCGTCGGCGCCGTCGAGGACCGCGTCGACCCCGTCGCCCGTGGACAGGTCCACCCCGGTGCGCCGGCTCGCGGGCACCGCGTCGTGGCCACGTGCTCCCAGCTCGCGGACGACCCGACCCCCGAGGTCCCCGCGGCCTCCCGTGACGACGATGCGCATGGGCGGAAGTCTCGCAGTGCACGTCGGTGGCGTCGAGCACGTCGCGGCGCGCGACTATCCTCAGGTGTGACCGCGACCATGGCGAGCTGGCCCTCGGCGCTGCTGTACCTCGGGCTCTTCGCCCTCGGGGTGGTGCGCGGGCTGGGCTACTACGCGGTGGGGCTCGTCGCGACGACCCGGGCCGCTCCGGACGGACGCGTCGCCGCCGCGCAGGCGAGGGTGCAGCGGTTCGGCGCACGCTCGGTGCTGTTCACCTACCCGGTCTACGGGCTGGCCGCGGCGACGCAGGTCGCCAACGGCGCCGCGAGGATCCGGCTGCCCCGCTTCATGGCCGTCCTGTCGCTGGCCTCCGCGTGCTGGGCCGGGGTGCAGACCCTCGTCGGCGTCGCCGTGTGGCAGACCCTCTTCGGCGGCTGACCCGCCTCTGTGGCGTGTCACATACCGGGCATCACCATCCACATGCTGAACGCGGCCCTAGACTCGGCCTCGCGCACAGCGTCGTGCGGACCACCTTCCCCGAACCCCCAAGGACTGCACGTGAGCAAGCCGATCGTCCTGATCGCCGAGGAACTCAGCCCTGCGACCATCGACGCCCTCGGGCCGGACTTCGAGATCCGCCAGATCGACGGATCCGACCGTTCCCAGCTCCTCCCCGCCCTCGCCGACGTCGATGCCGTCCTCATCCGCTCCGCCACGAAGATGGACTCCGAGGCGATCGCGGCGGCCAAGAACCTCAAGGTCATCGCCCGCGCGGGTGTCGGCCTCGACAACGTCGACGTCCCCGCCGCGACCCAGGCCGGTGTCATGGTCGTCAACGCCCCGACGTCCAACATCACCAGCGCCGCCGAGCTCGCCGTGGGCCTGCTCCTGTCGACCGCCCGCAACATCGCGCCGGCCAACCAGGCGCTCAAGGGCGGCGCGTGGAAGCGCAGCAAGTACGGCGGTGTCGAGCTCCTCGACAAGAAGGTCGGTGTCGTCGGCTTCGGCCGGATCGGCCAGCTCGTCGCCGAGCGCCTCAAGGGCTTCGGCATGGAGATCCTCGCCTACGACCCCTACGTCTCGGCGCAGCGCGCCGGCCAGCTGGGCGCCCGCCTCGTCACCCTCGACGAGCTGCTCGCCGAGTCCGACTTCATCACCGTGCACCTGCCCAAGTCGCCCGAGACCCTGGGCCTGCTCGGCAAGGACGCCTTCACCAAGGTCAAGCCGACGGTCCGCATCATCAACGCCGCCCGTGGCGGGATCGTCGACGAGGAGGCCCTCGCCGAGGCCCTGCGCGACGGTCGGGTCGCCGGTGCCGGCATCGACGTCTTCGCCACCGAGCCCACCACCGAGAGCCCGCTCTTCGAGCACGAGTCGGTCGTCGTGACGCCGCACCTCGGCGCCTCGACCGAGGAGGCCCAGGAGAAGGCCGGCGTCGCCGTCGCCAAGTCCGTGCGCCTCGCCCTCAACGGCGACCTCGTCCCGGACGCGGTCAACGTCTCCGGTGGCGCCGTCGCCGAGGAGGTCCGCCCGGGCATCGACCTCGTCGAGAAGCTCGGCCGCATCTTCACCGGTGTCGCTGGCTCGGTCCCCGTCCAGCTCGACGTCGACGTCCGCGGTGAGATCACCGAGCACGACGTCTCGGTCTGGGAGCTCTCCGCGCTCAAGGGCGTCTTCACCGACGTCACCGAGGACCCGGTGACCTACGTCAACGCACCGCTGCTCGCCAAGGAGCGCGGCTGCGAGGTGCGACTGCTCACCGACCCCGTCTCGGACGAGTTCCGCAACGTCACGACGCTGCGCGGCACCCTCGCCGACGGCACCACCGTGTCGGTGGCCGGCACGCTCACCGGACCCAAGCTGGTCCAGAAGCTCATCGGCATCAACGGCTTCGACCTCGAGGTGCCGATCAGCGACCACATGGCGTTCTTCTCCTACAAGGACCGCCCGGGTGTCGTCGGTGTCATCGGCCGTCTCCTGGGCGAGGCCAACGTCAACATCGGCGGCATGCAGGTCGACCGCGACGACGCCGCCGGCACGGCCCTGGTCGTCCTCACCGTCGACAACAAGATCCCGGCGGACGTCGTCAACGCCATCGCCTCGGAGGTCGAGGCAGAGGTCCAGACGGTGGACCTGGTCGACTGAGTTCCGCTGTGCCGCAGCGCCTCTGACCCACATCACGTATGCCGTGCGCTCACCTCCCGAGCTGGGTGCACGGCATACGTGTCTGCGGGTCGGTTGCGCGGTTCGCGGCCCACTGTGCTTAGGGTTGGCCGTCATCACCACCAAGACTCAGGAGGGTTTGTGAACCGTCAGGACCTCAAGACCAAGGTTGCCGAGAGCACCGAGCTCAGCGGAGCCGACGCGGACCGCGCCATCGGCGCCGTCCTCGATGCCATCACCGAGGCGCTCGTCGCCGGCGACAAGGTGTCGCTCCCGGGCTTCGGCATCTTCGAGACGCGCGAGCGCGCGGCTCGTACCGGCCGCAACCCGCAGACCGGTGAGGCGCTCGAGATCGCTGCGAGCACCGCTGCCGCGTTCAAGCCGGCCGCCGAGCTCAAGCGCAAGCTGGCCAAGTGAGCTGAGGTCTCCCACCTCGTCGGATGCCGTGCTCCCACCTCGGTGGGGCACGGCATCCGTGCGTCCGGGAGCGTCCCGCTGAGACGGCGTCTCAGTGCGTGGTCACGCCCTTCCGGATAGTTGGACGTCCTCATAACCTCGACAGCATGCAGCGGCAGGTACTCCTCATCGCCAGCCGCGGCGGGGTCCGGTAGTCAGCACCCTCGCCGCGGAGACCCCGCGACGCCGCTGACCGGTTCGCCCACACCACGGGCTCGAGCCGACCGAACTCCCACCAGTCGAGAACACGAAGGACGAGATTCCCCATGAGCGAAGAAGCGAAGCAGGCGCAGCAGGCCCTCCAGGAGTCGTTGGACCTGCGCGACCAAGACCACACGGACGCCTGAGCAGCGACGTCAGTGCGCGGAAGGGCCCTTGACCATCGGTCGGGGGCCCTTCGCCATGACCGCATGGTGAGCATGCGGTCCCGAATCGCGAGATGACTTCCTAAGGTGGCGACATGACCGACAGCAGCGCAGTGGAGCCCGGCCGGACCGACATCAACCTGGCGGTCCTGCCCGGTGACGGCATCGGGCCCGAGGTCGTGGCCGAGGGCCTCAAGGTCCTCGAGGCCGTGACCGCCGGCAGCGGCACCAAGGTGAGCTCGACGGCATACGACCTCGGCGCGCAGCGCTGGAACGCCACCGGCGAGACGCTGCCCGACAGCGTGCTCGAGGAGCTGCGCGGCCACGACGTCATCCTGCTCGGCGCGATCGGCGACCCGAGCGTCCCGAGCGGCGTCCTCGAGCGCGGCATCCTGCTGCCGCTGCGCTTCGCGCTCGACCACTACGTCAACCTGCGCCCGGCCAAGCTCCTCCCGGGCGTCGAGAGCCCCCTCGCCGTCGAGCGCGTGGCTCCGGACGGCATCGACTTCGTCGTCGTCCGCGAGGGCACCGAGGGCCCCTATGTCGGCAACGGCGGCTCGGTCCGCACCGGCACGGCCCACGAGATCGCGACCGAGGTGAGCGTCAACACCCGCTTCGGCGTCGAGCGGGTCGTGCGCGACGCCTTCGCCCGCGCCCAGGCCCGTCCCCGCAGGCACCTCACGCTCGTCCACAAGCACAACGTCCTCACTCACGCCGGTCACCTGTGGCGGCGCACGGTCGAGGAGGTCGGCGCGGAGTTCCCCGACGTCGAGACGGCCTACCAGCACGTCGACGCCGCGACGATCTTCCTCGCGACCGACCCCGGGCGCTTCGACGTCATCGTCACCGACAACCTCTTCGGCGACATCATCACCGACATCGCCGCGGCCATCGCCGGTGGCATCGGCCTCGCCGCGAGCGGCAACATCAACCCCACCGGCGAGGCGCCGAGCATGTTCGAGCCGGTCCACGGCTCCGCCCCGGACATCGCCGGGCAGGGCAAGGCCGACCCCACGGCGACGATCCTCTCGGTCGCGATGCTGCTCGAGCACCTCGGCCGCACCGACGAGGCCGCCCGGGTCGAGGCGGCCGTCGCCGCGGACCTCCTCGAGCGGGGCAGTGCCGTGCGGTCGACGAGCGCCATCGGTGACGCCGTCGCCGACCGCCTGTCATAGGCTCGGGGCGGCGCACCGAAGCCCTGCTGGTGCCCCGCCGAAGCCCCGCTGAAGCCCCACCGCGTGGAAGGACCCGCCTGAGATGACCGACCTCTCGTTCACGACTCTGCGACGTGAGGACCCGGCGAGCGACGCGCGTCGCGCCGAGATCCACGCGAACCCCGGCTTCGGGGTCCACTTCACCGACCACATGGTGTCGGCCACGTGGACCAAGGACGGCGGCTGGCACGACGGTCGCGTCGTGCCCTACGGCCCCATCCAGCTCATGCCGAGCGCGGCGGTGCTGCACTACGCCCAGGAGATCTTCGAGGGCATGAAGGCCTACCGCCACGAGGACGGGTCCGTGTGGACCTTCCGGCCCGAGGCCAACGCCGCCCGGATGGCGCGAAGCGCCCGTCGCCTCGCCCTGCCCGAGCTCTCCGAGGCCGACTTCATCGGCTCGCTCAAGGCGCTCCTCGCCGTCGACGAGGCCTGGGTCCCGCCGGCCGACGGCAGCGAGGCCAGCCTCTACCTGCGCCCGTTCATGTACGCCTCCGAGTCCTTCCTCGGGGTGCGCCCTGCCAACGAGGTGACCTACTCGGTCATCGCCTCCCCGGCCGGTCCCTACTTCGCGGGCGGCCTCAAGCCGGTCAAGCTGTGGATCTCGCAGGACTACGCACGCGCCGGCGCCGGTGGCACGGGCGCCGCGAAGTGCGGTGGCAACTACGCGTCCTCGCTCGCCGGCCAGCTCGAGGGCATCGAGAACGGCTGCGACCAGGCGGTCTTCCTCGACTCGGGCACCCACGAGCTCATCGAGGAGCTCGGTGGGATGAACCTCTTCTTCCTCACCAAGGACGGCGAGCTCGTCACGCCCGAGCTGTCCGGCTCGATCCTCGAGGGCATCACCCGCAGCTCGATCCTCGAGCTCGCCAAGGACCTCGACCTCACGCCGGTCGAGCGCAAGGTGCCCATCCAGGAGTGGAAGGACGGCGTCGCCTCGGGCGACATCGTCGAGATCTTCGCCTGCGGCACCGCGGCGGTCATCACGCCGGTCGGCGAGCTGCGCTGGGAGGGCGGCTCCGCACCGGCCGTCGGCGGACCCGAGGGTGGCGAGGTGACGCGCGCGATCCGCTCGCGCCTGCTCGACATCCAGTACGGCCGCGCCGAGGACTCGCGCGGCTGGCTGACCCGCCTCGCCTGAGCGGACTGCATACGCTCGTCGGAAAAGGTTCATGGACAGACCATTGACGGCGTATGCCGTGTGGGTGTTTCCTGTCCGTCACTGACGTTCCGGGGACAAAGGGTCCTGGAACAGACCTTTGATGGAGAGTGCGATGGCGTCTCAGTCGGGCAGCACCACGCAGGGGCCACACGGTGACCACCACGACGACGAGGCGATGCTCGCCGAGCTCGGCTACAAGCAGGAGCTCACCCGCTCCATGAGCGGGTTCAGCAACTTCGCCGTGAGCTTCTCGATCATCTCGATCCTCGCCGGCTGCATCACGAGCTATCTCATCGCGATGAACGCCGGCGGGCCGATGGCGATCTCCGTCGGCTGGCCGCTCGTCGGCGTGTTCGTCGTCTGCGTCGCTCTCGCGATGGGGGAGATCTGCTCGGTGTACCCGACCGCCGGCGGGCTCTACTTCTGGGCCGGTCGTCTCGCCCGGACGAACAAGCGGGTCTGGGCCTGGTACGTCGGGTGGTTCAACTTCCTCGGCGAGGTCGCCGTGACGACCGCGGTCGACTACGGCGCAGCGGTGACCTGGATGGCCTTCCTCAGCCTGGTGTTCGGGTTCGAGGTGAGCGCGACGACGACGTTCATCGCCTTCGTCGTCATCCTCCTGCTGCACGGGCTGCTCAACGCCTTCGGCGTCAACCTCGTACGGCTGCTCTCGAGCGTCTCGGCCTGGTGGCACCTCGCCGGCGCGGCGATCATCGTCCTCCTGCTGGCCTTCGTGCCCGACCAGCACCAGAGCGCGCAGTGGGTCTTCACCGAGTTCAAGAACGAGACCGGCTGGCAGAGCGGGATCTACGTCTTCCTCATCGGGCTGCTCATGGCGCAGTACACCTTCACCGGGTTCGACGCCTCCGCCCACGTCGCGGAGGAGACCAAGAACGCCTCCGTCGCCGCGCCTCGCGGGATCGTGAACTCGGTCGTCGTCTCGCTCGTCGCCGGGTGGATCCTCCTCCTGGCGGTGACCTTCGCGGTCCAGGGCGAGGACGGCTGGACCGCGGCGAGGGAGTCCGACATCGGTCTGCCGCCGGCACAGATCTTCATCGACGCCACCGGCGAGACCCTGGGCCTGTTCATGCTCTTCATCGCCGCCGTCGCCCAGTTCTTCTGCGGCATGGCGTGCGTGACCTCGTCCTCGCGCATGTCCTTCGCCTTCTCCCGTGACAACGCCCTGCCGGGCTCGCGACTGTGGTCCAAGGTCAACCCGCGCACCGGCACCCCGACCAACTCGATCTGGCTCGTCACCGTGGCTTCGATCGTCCTGGCCAGCCCGGCCCTCGTCTCCACCACGGCCTATCTCGCCGTGACGTCGATCGCCGTCATCGGGCTCTACATCGCCTACGTCACGCCGGTCTTCCTGCGCCGGACGAACCCCGACTTCCGGCCGGGGCGGTGGAACCTCGGGAGGTGGAGCGCCCCCATCGGCTGGATCGCGGTGGTGTGGGTGGCCTTCATCGTCGTGCTCTTCATGCTGCCTCCGGCCTCGCCGATCACGGTCGACACCTTCAACTACGCGCCGATCGCGGTGCTCATCGTCATCGGCTTCGCGACGGTGTCGTGGTTCCTCGCGGGCCGGAAGCACTTCATGGTCGACGTCCCCGCGGGTCACGACACCATCCCGCCCGCGGAGATCTTCCGGTGAGGTGTGCCGTGAGGAGGCCTTCGTGACGCAGGCGCCCCTGGGCGCGGGACGCCTCCCGGAGGCCGTCCTGCGTCCGGCGACGGCGAACGTCTTCGAGACGACGGTCGAGCAGCTCGCCACGGCCATCCGGCTCGGGGTGTTCGTCGACGGGGAGCAGCTGCCGCCCGAGCGTGAGCTCTCCGAGCGCCTCGGGGTCGCCCGCAACACGCTGCGCGACGCCATCGCCGCGCTGCGCGAGAGCGGTCTCGTGACGACCCGTCGCGGTCGTGGCGGCGGCACGGTCGTCACCTACGTCACGCCCGAGCCGGGCTCGGGGACAGCGCCGGTGAGGCGTGGTGCGGCGCTGGCCGACGCGCTCGACTTCCGCCGGATCGTCGAGCCGGGAGCCGCGTGGCTCGCGGCGCGCCAGGAGCTCGCCGGGGACCAGCGGGCCTGGCTCGTCGCTTCGGCCGCGGCCGTGTGGGAGGCCGACGACACCGGCGCCCACCGGATCGCCGACAGCAGGTTCCACCTCGCCGTCGCGACCCTGTCGGCCTCGCCGATGGTCATCGAGTCGGTGACGCGGGCCCAGGCCGCGCTCGGCGAGATGCTCGCCGCGATCCCCGTCCTTCCCCGCAACATCACCCACTCGTGCGAGCAGCACGACGCCGTCGTCGCCGCCATCCTCGCGGGGGACGCCGACGCCGCCCGCGCTGCCATGGAGGAGCACTGCGACGCGACCTCCGCCCTGCTCAGGGGACTTCTCGGATGACGACACGCACGACGACACGGACGACGAAGGAGAGCGACACATGACCGGATCCATCCACGCCGGGGGGCCCAGGCAGCTCACCCTGGACGACCTGCGCGACGGCTCCGCGAGCGGCGAGATCGACACCGTCGTCGTGGCCTTCACCGACATGCAGGGACGGCTGACCGGCAAGCGGCTGCACGCGGCATACTTCCTCGACCACGTGCTCGAGGGCGGCGCCGAGGGGTGCAACTACCTCCTCGCCGTCGACGTCGACATGAACACCGTCGACGGCTACGCCATGTCGTCCTGGGAGAATGGCTACGGCGACTTCGAGTTCGTCCTCGACATGGACACGCTCCGCCGCACCCCCGGCGCCCCCCACTCGGTGACGATCCAGTGCGACCTCGCCTGGCTCGACGGCTCCGGGCCGGTGCGGCAGTCCCCGCGGGGGATCCTGCGCGCGCAGGTCGACCGGGCCGCCGAGCTCGGCTGGACCGCGATCGCCGGCACCGAGCTCGAGTTCATCGTCTTCGAGGACACCTACGCCTCCGCGTGGGACCGCCGCTACGTCGGGCTCACGGGGGCCAACCGCTACAACGTGGACTACTCGATCACCGGTGGGACCGTCGTCGAGCCGCTCCTGCGCGAGATCCGCAACGAGCTGTATGCCGCGGGCGTCACCGTCGAGGGGGCCAAGGGCGAGTGCAACTTCGGCCAGCACGAGATCGGGTTCCTCTACGACGAGGTCGTGCGCACGTGCGACAACCACGTCATCTACAAGACCGCCGCCAAGGAGCTCGCCGCCAAGCACGGCATGTCGCTGACGTTCATGGCGAAGTACGACGAGCGCGAGGGCAACTCGTGCCACATCCACCTGTCGCTGCGCGGGCTCGACGGAGAGGTGGTCTTCGCCGACGACGAGCGCGACGGCGGCCAGAGCGAGCTGCACGACCAGTTCCTCGCCGGGGTGCTCGCCACCATGCGCGAGTTCACGTACTTCTATGCGCCGAACATCAACTCCTACAAGCGTTTCGCTGCGGGGTCGTTCGCACCGACCGCTGTCGCATGGGGCCGTGACAACCGCACCTGCGCCCTGCGCGTCGTCGGTCACGGGGCCGGTCTGCGCATGGAGAACCGCGTCCCCGGCGGTGACGTCAACCCCTACCTCGCCGTCGCCGCGATGCTCGCCGGTGGCCTCCACGGGATCGAGCAGGAGCTCGAGCTCGAGCCGGCCTTCGAGGGCAACGCCTACCTCTCCGACGTCGACACCGTGCCGACCACCCTGCGCGAGGCGCGTGACCTGCTCGCCGGGTCCACCATCGCCCGCAGCGTCTTCGGCGACGACGTCGTCGACCACTACGTCAACGCCGCCGACGTCGAGCTCAAGGCCTTCGACGCGGCGGTCACCGACTGGGAACGCATCCGCGGATTCGAAAGGCTGTAAGCAGACACATGAGCACCACGCACGACGTCATCAACCCCGCGACCGAGGAGACGGTGCGCACCATCGAGCTCGTCGGTGTCGAGGAGACCGACGAGGCGGTGGCCCGCGCCGTCGAGGTGGGGCCGTCCTGGCGAGGCCTCGCACCCGCCGACCGCGGCCGGCTGCTGCGCCGCTTCAGCGAGGTCGTCGACGACCACCTCGAGGAGCTCGCCCAGCTCGAGGTGACCAACGCCGGGCACACCGTCGGCAACGCACGATGGGAGGCCGGCAACGTCCGCGACGTCCTCGCCTACTACTCGGCCGCACCCGAGCGGCTGTTCGGCCGCCAGATCCCCGTCGCCGGCGGCCTCGACATCACGATCAAGGAGCCACTCGGCGTCGTCTCGGTCATCGTGCCGTGGAACTTCCCGATGCCCATCGCGGGCTGGGGGTTCGCGCCCGCGCTGGCGGCGGGCAACACCGTCGTCCTCAAGCCGGCCGAGCTCACGCCACTCACCGCGATGCGGCTCGGCGAGCTGGCGCTGGAGGCGGGCATCCCCGAGGGCGTGTTCACCGTGCTGCCCGGCAAGGGGTCGGTGGTGGGGGAGCGCTTCGTCACCCACCCCGACGTCCGCAAGGTCTGCTTCACCGGCTCGACCGCCGTCGGTCAGGGCATCATGCGCAAGGCCGCCGACCAGCTCAAGCGGGTCACGCTCGAGCTCGGCGGCAAGTCGGCCAACATCGTCTTCGATGACTCGGACCTCGACGTGGCGGCGGCTGCCGCGCCGATGTCCTTCCTCGACAACGCCGGCCAGGACTGCTGCGCCCGCACGCGGATCCTCGTGCAGCGCAGCGTGTTCGACGCCTTCATGGAGCGCTTCGAGGCGGCCATGGGCGACGTCCGCGTCGGCGACCCCGGTGACGAGTCCACCCAGATGGGCCCGCTCGTCAGCGCAGGCCAGCGTGAGACGGTCCGCGGGTTCGTCGAGGAGTCCGGGGGCGCCGTCGACGTCGCCTTCCGCGGCTCCGCCCCCGAGGGAGCGGGCTACTGGTACCCACCCACGGTCGTCCTGCCCCGGGCCACGACCGACCGCGTCTGGCAGGACGAGATCTTCGGTCCCGTCGTCGGGGTCATGCCCTTCGACGACGAGGCCGACGCGATCCGCCTCGCCAACGACACGGCATACGGGCTGTCGGGGTCGATCTGGACGCGCGACGTCGGGCGGGCGATCCGCGTCTCGCGCGCGGTCGAGGCGGGCAACCTCTCGGTCAACAGCCACAGCAGCGTCCGCTACTCGACCCCCTTCGGCGGCTACAAGGCGAGCGGCATCGGGCGCGAGCTCGGCCCCGATGCGCTCGACGCGTTCACCGAGGTCAAGAACGTCTTCATCAGCACCGAGAGCTGATCACCACCACCACTGAAAGGCTTGCAACACATGGGAACTCGTCTTGAGGGCAAGGTCGCCGTCGTCACCGGGGGCTGCTCCGGCATCGGGCTCGCCACCGTGCGCCGCTTCGCGGAGGAGGGCGCCAGGGTCGTCATCGGCGACCTCGACGACACCAACGGCGAGCGGATCGCCGACGAGGTCGGCGGCGCCTACGTCCACTGCGACGTCACCGACAAGGACCAGGTCGACGCCCTCTTCGCCACCGCGAAGGAGAGGTTCGGCAGCGTCGACATTGCGTTCAACAACGCCGGTATCAGCCCGCCCGAGGACGACTCGATCCTCGACACCGACCTCGACGCGTGGCGCAAGGTGCAGGAGGTCAACCTCACCTCGGTCTACCTCTGCTGCAAGGCGGCGATCCCCTACATGCTCGAGCAGGGCAAGGGCTCGATCATCAACACCGCCTCGTTCGTCGCGGTCATGGGTGCGGCGACCTCGCAGATCTCCTACAGCGCCTCCAAGGGCGGGGTGCTGTCGATGTCGCGCGAGCTCGGCGTCCAGTTCGCGCGTCAGGGGGTGCGGGTCAACGCCCTGTGCCCGGGACCGGTCAACACGCCGCTGCTGCGCGAGCTCTTCGCCAAGGACGAGGAACGCGCCGCCCGACGTCTCGTGCACGTGCCGATGGGGCGCTTCGGCGAGCCCGAGGAGATGGCCAACGCGGTCCTCTTCCTCGCCTCCGACGAGTCGAGCTTCATCACCGCCAACACCTTCCTCGTCGACGGCGGCATCTCCGGCGCCTACGTGACCCCGCTCTGAGCCCCGTGACAGCGCAACGTCGTCGTCCGGTCATCGGCGTCACGTCCTACGTCGAGCCGGTCGTGCGCGGCGACTGGAGCGACCAGCCCAGCACCGTCCTGCCGCACAACTACGTCGAGCACCTCGAGCGGGCCGGGGCGATCGCCGTCGTCCTGCCCCCGCGCCTGGACGCCGACGAGGAGCTCGTCGAGGAGGTGCTCTCGCGGCTCGACGGTGTCGTCATCGCGGGCGGCGCGGACGTCGAACCGAGCCGGTATGCCGCCGTCCCCCACGAGAGCGCCCAGGCGCCGCGACCGGACCGGGACGGGTTCGAGATCGCGGTCGCCGCCGTGACGGCGCGCACGCGGTTGCCGCTGCTCGGGATCTGCCGCGGGATGCAGGTCATGGCCGTCGCTGCGGGCGGGACCCTCGAGCAGCACGTGCCCGACCGCGTGGGCCACACCTCGCACAGCCCGTCGCCGGGTGTCTACGCCTCCCACCACGTCTCCGTCGTCGAGGGCACCCGGCTCGCCTCGATCCTCGGGATCGAGCCCCTGGACGTGCCGACCTACCACCACCAGGCCGTCGCCACCCACCCCGGCTACGCGCCCGGCGCCTGGCACGAGGACGGGACGCTGGAGGCGATGGAGGACCCGGCGCACCCGTTCCGGCTCGCCGTCCAGTGGCACCCGGAGGCGGGGGAGGACGGCCGTCTCTTCGACGCCCTCGTGGTGGCATGCCGCGACTTCGGCGAGTTGGGGTGACACTGGAGCGGTGAGAATCCCCGGACTGGCAGTGGCAGCAGGTGGCGTCGGCCTCGCGGCGTGGCTCGTGAAGGCGGGGCGCCCGATCCCCGAGGCCATGGGCGGACGCGCGACCGGTGCCCGTGCGGCCCGGATGGCCGAGTCGCCGGAGTGGTCCAACGGCCGCTTCCACAACCAGCAGCTGCGCTTCGAACCCTCGTCGCGCTCGCTCGCCGGCAGCGTCAAGGAGCTCGTCGCCGGACGCCAGGAGCGCCACCCGGTCGGTGACGTGCCCCTCGTGCGCGAGCCGCTCGGCTCCCTGCCAGAGGGCACCCACGTGTCCTGGCTCGGTCACTCGACCGTGCTCGTCCAGGTCGACGGGGCCGTGGTGCTTCTCGACCCGGTGTGGAGCGACCGGTGCTCGCCCTCGCAGCAGGTCGGGCCGCGCCGCCTCCACCCGGTGCCGGTCGCCCTGCGCGACCTGCCCCCGGTCGACGCCGTCGTCATCTCGCACGACCACTACGACCACCTCGACATGGACTCGGTCAAGGAGCTCGCCGACCTGCGTCCCGAGACGCGCTTCGTCGTCCCGCTCGGCGTCGGTGCCCACCTCGAGAAGTGGGGCGTCGCGGCCGACCGCATCGACGAGCTCGACTGGCACGAGGACACCAAGGTCGCCGGGGTGCGGCTCGTGGCGACGCCGGCCCAGCACTTCTCGGGCCGCGGGCTCTCCCGCGACGGCACGCTGTGGGCCTCGTGGGTCCTCGAGGGCGAGCACGGCAAGGTCTTCTACTCGGGTGACACCGGCTACTTCATCGGGTTCGCACAGATCGGCGAGCGCTACGGGCCGTTCGACCTCGCGCTCGTGCAGGTCGGTGCCTACGACGACGGCTGGCCGACGATCCACATGACGCCCGAGCACGGTGTCGAGGCGGCGCTCGACGTCGGCGCACAGGTCATGGTGCCGGTGCACTGGGGCACCTTCAACCTCGCGTTCCACCCGTGGAGCGAGCCGATCGAGCGTGTCCTCGCCGAGGCCGAGCGACGCGGGGTCACGGTCGTCGTCCCGCGACCCGGCGAGCGCATCGACGTCGCCGACCTCCCGGCCGAGCCCACGCACTGGTGGCGCTCGGTCACCTGAGGGTCCTGACCGGCGGGGCCCGTCGTCCACAGGGCGTCGATCCCGTATGCCGTCGTCCACAGGTCTGCGCCTGCGCCCGGACCGTCGTCGTGTGGCGATGCGATGCTGGACGTCCACGAGGACCAGCGGGGGAGACATGCACAGCAGCACCGAGTCGGACCTGGTCGCGCTCGCGGTCCGTGCCTTGGGCGCCCGGCGGGCCCGCGCCTTCGACGACGTCGTCGTCGCCCTGGCGCAGCGGTGCGACACCGCCGAGGGCGCCCGGGCGGTGGGCGGCGCGGTGGTCGAGTCGTTGCGCGCGGCCACGACGGGGGCCTGGGAGCGGGGCTGGCAGCCCGCCGACGTGCACCGCATGGCGGTGCGAGGGCTCGGTGCCGACGAGCAGGTCGTCGTCCTCGACGTCATGGCCGACGAGCTCGACCGCTATGCCTCGACGACCGTCGACCCCCAGTGGTGGTCGCAGCTCGAGACGCTCCAGGGCGCGGTGTGGTGGCCGCGCTCCCAGACCTGGCTCGACGCCCGACGACGCCGGGGCGCGGACTGGCTCACCCTGCTGACGCAGGCGCTGACGGTCCTGCACCTCCTCCAGACCCTGCCGGGGATCGAGCGGCTCTCGCCGCTGCCGGGCACGGCGACCGCGGCACCGCAGGCTGCTGCCGGAGGCGCAGGGCGCGCCGGGTCGGCGCCGGCCCACGTGGACTCGCGCATCCTCGAGCGGGTCCGGATGCTGCTCGCCAAGGCCGAGTCGACGACCTTCGCCGCCGAGGCCGAGACGTTCACCGCGGGCGCCCAGGCACTCATGGCCCGGCACAGCATCGACCTCGCCCTGCTCTCCGCGCGCGAGCCCGACGCGGGGGAGGGGCCACGGGGTCGGCGGATCGGGATCGAGACCCCCTACGACGGCCCCAAGGCGTCGCTGCTCACGGCCGTCGCGACCGCGAACCACTGCCGCATGGTCTGGACCCGCGCCCTGGGCTTCGGCACCGTCGTGGGCTTCGAGGGCGACCTCGAGTCGGTCGAGCTGCTCTTCACGTCCCTGCTCGTCCAGGCCAACACCCGGATGCTGGCCGAGGGCTCACGCGAGGACCACCGCGGCCGCAGTCGCACCCGGGCCTTCCGCTCGTCGTTCCTCACTGCCTACGCGCACCGGATCGGTGAGCGCCTGCGCGAGGTCATGGACGCCGAGACTGATGCTGCCGTGTCGGCGGCCGGGCCCCAGGGGCAGGCCCTCGTCCCGCTCCTCGCCGCCCGCACCGAGGAGGTCGAGGCCACGGTGGGCGAGTGGTTCCCGTCGGTCCGGACAAAGTCCACGGGCTCGGTCCGCGACGCCGAGGGCTGGCACGTCGGTCGCGCCGCCGCCGACCGCGCGAGCCTCGACGGCGCCGGGGCCCGGGCCGGGCTGGGCCGTCGCCGCCGAGGCTGAGCCTGCTGTCAGTCCCCGGCGGTCCTGCGCCGCGTCACTCCGGCGGTCACTCCTCGGCGGGCAGCCCGGTGTCGCGCACGAGGTAGACCCACGGGAAGGCCCGCGACCCCAGGACCCAGTCGTCCTTCTCCCACCGGGTGAGCGAACCCGACCAGAGCACCCGCTTGTGCTCCCACTGGTGCGGGGTGCGGACCATGCGGTGGCGGAGCATGCCCACCCCGATCGTGTGCCAGCCCAGTCGCCCGGCGAGCTCGAGCTCGGCCATCTCGTCGAAGGCCGTGACCGGACCCAGCCACCGCTCCTCCGGCTCGAGCTCGTCGTCACCGCCGCGACCGCCGAACCGCTGCTGCACGGCCTGGCGGCTCATGCCGAGCACGGCGCCGATTGCGGCCCAGCTGTGACCGTCGGCGCGGGCGGTGCCCACGGCCTGCGACAGCAGGTCCCGCACGGCCGCCTCGGCGGACGCCGTGTGCTCGACGAGGACGAGCGGGTCCCTGCTGGGGGCCGTCGAGAGGATCGCCGACCCGACCGCCTCGACGAGGTCGCGGTGGACCGCGCCGGACTCGCTGGTCGGGTGCGTGGACGGGCCGTCCGACGTCGTCACGCGCTCAGCGCCCGTCGCGGCTCGGCAGCCACGCGTCGTCACCGAGCTCGTCCTCGGTGCCCTTGCGGAAGGTCGCCGACCCCAGGAGGTAGGCGCCCAGGATCATGAGGGCGATGCAGGCGCCGAGGAAGAAGCCCTTGTCGAACCCGTCGCGGCCCCGGGACAGCATGAGGGCGACGAGACCACCGAGCACGCAGAGCATGCCGGTCGAGAGTGAGGTCTTCCTGCGGGGGCGGATGTCCGGGCGTCGGGTCATGGTGTCAACGATAGGTTGACGAAGTCTGGACGTCAACCCTGAGTTGACACGCCTCAGCGGGTGCGGCCCTCGCGCACCATCTCGACGGTCTTCGCGATGCGGTCGAGTCGGGTCTGCTCGCGCTTGGCCTCGCCCACCCACCGCACGTACTCCTTGCGGTGGGTGTAGGCCATCGACTCGAAGGCCCGAGCCGCCGCGGGATCGCGGGCGAGGGCCTCGGCGAGGTCGCCGGGCACCTCGACCGTCCGCGGACCCGTCTCCGCGGCGATGCTGAACGTCACGGTGTCGCCGATCTCGACCCCGGCCTCGGCGCGCGCCGCCTTGCTCAACCCGACGAGCGACTCGCCGCCCATCCGGGCAAGCCGGAGGTGGAGCGTGGTGTCACCGACCGTCACGGTCACGGGGAAGGTCTTCGCCCCGTCGCCCATCGCCGCCACCTGGTCGTCGGTGAACACCAGCGCGCCCGCGGGGCCTCGCGGCTCGAGGACGGCGGTGAGGTGCAACGTCTCTCCCATGGGAGCCGAGCGTAGCGACGCGAGGGGTGCGGACGGCATACCTCGCTCGAAGCGGAGTGGACCCGAGCGGGCGCCCGCGATGTGGACAGACCTTCCCGCATGCCGGGCGCGCGTGCCACGCTCTCCTCGTGACTCCCATGTCCGTGGCCACCGCCACCGTCATTATCGACTAGCGCGACGAACGTCACCGTTCGTCGCGCAGACCTCCCACACCCGGGGGGTCTTTTTGTTTGGTCGACGACGGTGCGCCGCAGTCGCCAGGCAGAGGGTCCGGCCGCCACACCCCGGCTGCTGGACGGCAACGCTGGTTCGAGGGCGACACTTAGAGCACTGCGACAACCACGGCACGAGACCGATCGAGGCGAGACACGAATGAGCGACCTGCACGTCTACGACACCACCCTGCGCGATGGTGCCCAGCAGGAGGGGCTCAACCTCTCCGTGGCGGACAAGCTCACCATCGCGTCCCACCTCGACGAGCTCGGCGTGGGCTTCATCGAAGGTGGCTGGCCCGGGGCGAACCCGAAGGACACCGAGTTCTTCGCCCGGGCCGCCACCGAACTCGAGCTCAAGAACGCCACGCTGGCGGCGTTCGGCGCCACCCGGCGCGCGGGAGGCTCCGCCGCCACCGACCCGCTGGTGCGGGCGCTGCTCGACAGCCGGGCACCGGTCGTCACCCTCGTCGCGAAGTCCCACGTGGGGCACGTCGAGCGCGCCCTGCGCACGACCAAGGCCGAGAACCTCGAGATGATCCGCGACACCGTGACCTTCCTTCGCGGTGAGGGGAGGCGCGTCTTCGTCGACGCGGAGCACTTCTTCGACGGGTATGCCGTCGACCGCGCCTACGCGCTCGAGGCCCTCCGCGCCGTCTTCGAGTCCGGGGGCGAGGTGGCGGCCCTGTGCGACACCAACGGCGGCATGCTCCCCGGCCAGGTCTGGGACGTCGTCACCGATGTCGCCCAGAGCCTCGGCCTCACCGGGCTCGACGCGGGAGCGAGCGGCGACGCCCGGCTGGGGATCCACTGCCACAACGACACAGGTTGCGCCGTCGCCAACTCGATGGCGGCCGTCGACGCCGGCGCGACGCACGTGCAGGGCACCATCAACGGCTACGGCGAGCGCACCGGCAACGCCAACCTCGTCACGGTCGTCGCCAACCTCCAGCTCAAGGTCGGCCAGCAGGTCCTGGAGCCGCACCGGCTCCAGGAGTCGACGCGGATCAGCCACGCCATCAGCGAGATCACCAACGTGCCGGCCTACAGCCGCCAGCCCTACACGGGGGCGAGCGCGTTCGCGCACAAGGCCGGGCTGCACGCGAGCGCGATCAAGGTCGACCCCGACCTCTACCAGCACCTCGACCCCAAGCACGTCGGCAACGACATGCGGATGCTCATCTCCGACATGGCCGGCCGCGCGTCGATCGAGCTCAAGGCCCGCGAGCTCGGCCTCGACCTCGACCCGCTGAGGGACGAGGACAGCGCACTCGTGCAGCGGGTGCTCGCGACCGTGAAGGACCTCGAGCTGCGCGGCTACACCTTCGACGCCGCGGACGCGAGCTTCGAGCTGCTCCTGCGCCGGGAGATCGACGGCGCGCTGCCGCCGTTCTTCGAGGTCGAGTCGTGGCGGGTCATCACCGACAGCCAGTCCGACGGCGGCGCCCTGTCGGAGGCGACGGTCAAGCTCACCGCCGGGGGCAAGCGGGTCCTGCGCACCGGCGAGGGCAACGGTCCCGTCAACGCGCTCGACCACGCACTGCGGCTCGCACTCGCCACGGCCTACCCCGAGATCGAGCACCTCGAGCTCATCGACTACCGCGTCCGCATCCTCGACGCGGCGCACGGCACCGACGCCGTGACCCGGGTGCTCATCGAGACGAGCGACGGCGAGACGACCTGGGAGACCATCGGTGTCGCCGCGAACATCCTCGAGGCGAGCTGGATGGCGCTCGTCGAGAGCGTCACCTACGGCCTGCTGCGCGCCGGAGTGCCCGCCCGCTGACCACCCTGCGACCATGGCTGGCATGAACGGTCCGGGCAACCTCGTGGTGCGGCCCGGTCCCGGTCTGCCCGGCGGCCTCGTGCTCGATGCGTCCGAGCTCGTCGAGCGGTTCAGCCGCGCGTCGGGCCCCGGTGGTCAGGGAGTCAACACGACCGACAGCCGGGTCGAGCTTGTCTTCGACCCGGCAGCGTCGACGTCGCTCACGCCGACGCAGGCGGGCAGGGTGGTCGAGGTGCTGGGGTCCAGCCTGGTGCAGGGGCGGATCGTCGTCGTCGCCTCCGAGCACAGGTCCCAGCTGCGCAACCGGGCCGCCGCCCGCGAACGGCTCGTCGCGATCCTGCGCGAGGCACTGGCCCCGGCGCCGCCGTCACGTCGACCCACGCGACCGACGAGGGGCTCGCAGCGGCGCAGGCTCGACGCCAAGAAGCGCCGCGGCGACCTCAAGTCCGGTCGGGGCCGGGTGACCCCCGACTGACGACGAGCGGCGAGCCCCGTCACCGCCCGGAGAGCACCCTCACGTCCTCGGCCTTGACGTAGCCGAAGCGGTGCCCGACCCAGACCTGGAAGTACTCCTGCTGCCCTCTGACGACGGTCTTGTCGCCGGGGAGCGAGTTGTCGAACGACTTCGCGTGGTAGTAGTCGGTCGGGACCGTCCTGTCGGCGACGACGTAGCGCTGACCCGGCTGGAGCGTGAGCACCGACCCGTCGGGCGCGGTGACGGTGGGCTGCCCCTGGTTCGGCACCGGCGTGCCGGCATACGCCGACGCCTCGGGGTAGGCGCGCGCATAGACCGGGACGGACTGGCGCACCGGTTCGACGACCTCACCCTGGGACGGGACAAGGGTGGACTTCTTGCCCGTCGGGCTCTTGACCCACCCGGTGGAGCCGTCCCACCAGACCTTCACCCAGTCGCCCTGGCGTCCGGCGACGGAGAACTTGTGACCGGCGACTGCGCGGGCGTCGCGGTCGGAGACCAGGTCGGTGGACCCCCACACGAGAGGCGCCGAGTCGCTCGGGGCGGTGCGGACGTCGACGTAGTTGGTGCCGAACGACGGGCAGGCCCGGCCCGGCTGCGTCTCGGTCGCGAAGCAGCCGGTGAGCGTCCGGGCGTTGTCGGTGAAGCCGGGCTTGACCGTGAACACCTGGCTGGGGCCGCTGCGCCGGTCGGGCTTGATGGGGGCGCCGAGCAGGGCCATGTAGTGCTCCCAGTCCCAGTAGGGCCCCGGGTCCCACTTGTAGTTGCTCGACATGAACTCCTCGTGGCCGACGACGTGGGCGCGGTCGAGCGGGATGCCCTTCTGCGTGGCGAGGTAGGACACCAGCTGGGCCGAGGAACGGTAGAGCGCCTCGGTGTACCACGTGCCGGGCTCGCCGGCCTTGCCCTCGTGCTCGACACCGATGGAGTGCATGTTGAGGTACCAGTTGCCCGCATGGGCGGCGACGTTGCGGGTGGCGACGTGCTGGTCGACGTGTCCGTCCTTGGACCGCACGGTGTAGTGCCACGACACGAACCGGTTCGGCTCGGCCTCGCCCTTGATGAGCCTGGTGCAGACGTCGTAGGTGCACTCGGTGTTGTGCACGACGAGGTAGTCGATCGACAGGTCCTTCTCGCGGTCGGCGAGGTCGTAGTTGACGTACTGCGTGACGGCGGGTCCGGTGCGGCGGTACTGCGCCTCGACGACGTCGCAGTCGATCGTCGAGGGGCACTCGAGCTCCTGGACTCCGGGCCGGAGGACGCGGTCGCCCGCCACGGCTGCGGTGTCGAGCGTCGCGCCCGGGTCCGCAGCCAGCGTCACGGCGTCGCCGAGGTCGTTGGTCTCGGTGGCACCGGCCCGGATCACGTCGAACACGAGGCCGGCGTAGTTCAGGGCCTCCTGTCGGTCGGCGGTGCCGGCATACCTCGCGACCGCCTTGCTCCACCCGGCCGGACCCTGCGCCGTCGTGCCGGGCTGGTACGACGCCAGCACGGCAGCCGCCCCGCAGATGTTGGCGACGGGGTCGGTGCGCAGCCGCTCGGCCGACAGCCCGGTCCGCTGACCCGCGACGACCAGCGTGCCCGCACGACTGGGCAGCCCGGTGGCGGCGTCGCCCTTGTCCGGCGCGGACACCGGGGCCACGGGCCTGTCGGTCAGGTGCATGACGCCGTACCCGCCGGACACGCTGGGCTGCCCGGCGTGGTGGCTCCAGCGGCCGCCCATGTAGCCGACCGCGAGCAGCACGTCCTCGGGGACCCCGCTGACCTGCGCGGCCCGTGCGAAGACGGCCTGAGTGTCGTCCGGACCCTCGAGGCAGCTGCCCCAGTCCGTGGCCGACGCCGTCGACGTGCTGCTGAGCGTGAGTCCGGCCGCAGCCAGCATCGCAGCCAGCGCCCCCGCCCCGAACCGTGAGAACCTGCGAGCCATCGTCGCGACCTTCCAGCAAGGTCCCGGGGGAGTCCCGGGCGATGGGACTATCCAACGCTGTCGGCCCTCTGCGCGTCAATGGTTGACGCGACAGACGACGCGGCCTGCTCAGTGCACCTCGGTGCCCAGCACCTCGAGGATCCGGTGGCGCAGCACGTTGGACCGTTCCGCGAACGCCCGCTGCCGCGCGACGTATGCCGTCCTGCCGGCCACCGTCTCGATCGGCACCGGCTCGACGCCGTAGTCCGAGAGGTCGTAGGGGGAGGCCTGCATGTCGAGCAGCCGGATCTCGCGGGCGAGGTCGAAGCAGTCCATCGTCAGCTCGCTCGGGACGAGCGGCGACAGCTTCGTGGCCCACTTGTAGGTGTCCATGCCGGCGTGCAGGCACCCGGGCTGCTCGAGCTCGACCTGCGACTCGCGCGTGGGCTGGATCGCGTTGCGGGACAAGGCGTCCGGGGTGAAGAAGCGGAACGCGTCGAAGTGGCTGCAGGTGATCTGGTGCCGCTCCACGACCTCGTCGGTCGCGCTCTGGCCCAGGCGCAGCGGCACCTGCTGGTGGCGCACGTCGCCCTCACCGGCGCGGTAGACCATGGCCCACTCGTGCAGCCCGAAGCAGCCGAGCCGTGCCGGCCGGGAGGCGGTCGCCGAGAGCAGGCGGCGGATGAACTCGACGGCTCGTCCGCGCGCGGCGACGAAGGCCGCCACGTCGAGCTCGACGGCGTCGCCGACGACGCGGTAGTGCTTCCACGTGGCGCGCTCCAGAGCGGCGGCGCCCTCGAGACGCACACCGGGGCCGGGGTGCCAGCGACGCAGCTGGGACGGTGTGGTGCCGTAGTACGAGAAGAGGAAGTCCTCGACGGGGTGCGCCTCGCCCCGGCCGCGCCGCGACCGGTGGGCCGCCGTCGCCGCGTCGACCCGCGTCGCGTGCGACCCCTCGAGCGCCGTCCACGTCGGGCGGTCGAGCGTGGTGGTGTCGGGGACCGTCTCGGTTCTCATGGCCCGTCAAGCGTAGGTGACCCCGCCCTGCCCTCCTTCCCGTCACAGGAGCCCCGGCTGTGCGACGATCCCGGGAGGTCTGCACCGTCGCGGGCCACGAGCCCCTGGAGCCAGCCCATGCGTCGACTGCTCACCCTCGTCATCGCCTGCCTCGCCGTCCTCGTGACGCCCGCAGCCGCGTCCGCGAAGCCGGACCCGAGTGCGGGCCGGGCCACCAGCTGGTACCTCGCCCTCGGCGACTCCCTGGCCGCCGGCTACCAGCCCGGCGTCGGAGACGACCGGACCGGCGGCTACGTCGGTGGCGTGCTGTCGGCGCTGCAGGAGAGCGCGCCCAAGGCCAAGCTTCGCAACCTCTCGTGCTCCGGAGCGACGACGACGTCGATGCTCGGCGTGGACCGCTGCACCTACGAGCAGGGCTCGCAGGTCGACGCGGCCGTGGCCTTTCTCGCGGCGCACAAGACCAAGGTCGACCTCGTGACGATCGACATCGGCGCCAACGACGTGACCCCGTGCGCCCGGGGGACCGTCGACGTCGCGTGCGCCATCGGTGCGGTCGGCACCGTCGAGCGCAACCTCACGACGATCCTGGGGCGGCTGCGCGCGGCCACCGGCCCCCAGACGCAGATCGTCGTCCTCAACTACTACAACCCCTTCCTCGCCGCCTGGCTCACCGGTCCGGCCGGCCAGCAGGTCGCCGCGCTCACGACCCAGCTGCAGGCCATGCTCAACGGCGCCGTCGCGAGGTCCGCGACCTCCGCCGACGCCGACGTCGCCGACGTGGCCACGGCGTTCCGGTCGACGAACACGACACCGGTGGCCACGGCATACGGGACCATCCCGACGAACGTCGCGACGATCTGTGCGTGGACGTGGATGTGCAGCCGCAACGACATCCACGCGAACGACACGGGGTATGCCGTCCTCGCGGACGTCGTCGCGGGTCGCCTCGACTGAGGCGCCGCGCCGACCTGCCCGGATCACCTCGATCCGGGCGGGTCGCGGGGACGTCGGTGCTTCACTGAGGGGATGACGACGTCGACCTACGAGGCCGCCGGGGGAGCCGACGGCATGCTCGCGCTGGCCGAGGCGTGGCACCGCAGGGTCCTCGCAGACCCGGTGGTGTCGCACGCGTTCTCGCACGGCTTCCGGGAGGACCACACCGAGCGCCTCGCCGCCTACCTCGGCGAGGCGCTCGGCGGCCCCCGGACCTACACCGCGTCGATGGGCACGGAGTCGGAGGTGGTGCGCATGCACTCGGGCAACGGGGTGCACGAGGAGATGGACGCGCTGGCGCTCGCCGCGTGGGACGGGGCCCTCGCCGACTGCGGGCTCGACCGCGACGTCGAGCTCGCGAGGACCCTGCACGACTACTTCGCCGACGGCATCCGGCGCATGGCGCAGCACCACGACACCCCGGACACGGTGCCGGACGGACTGGCGCTCGAACGCTGGCCCCGGCCCAACTAGGGTGGGCCCGTGCGCATCGCGAGATTCACGACAGGTGAGGACCCGGCATACGGGCTGGTCGACGGGGCAGGCGAGAAGATCGCCGAGATCACGGGTGACCCGCTCTACCAGCGGATCGAGCTCACGGGAGCGACCCACCTCGTCGAGGACGTGCGCCTCCTCGCGCCGGTCATCCCGCGGAGCAAGGTCATCGGCATCGGCAAGAACTACGCCGACCACGCCAAGGAGATGGGCGGCGAGGCGCCGACGACCCCGCTGATGTTCCTCATCCCCAACACCGCCGTCGTCGGCCCGGGGGACCCCGTCGTCATCCCCGCGGTCACCGAGGAGGTCAGCTACGAGGGCGAGCTCGCCGTCATCATCGGTCGCATGGCCAAGGACGTCGCGGTCGAGCAGGCCCTCTCCACGGTCTTCGGCTACACCGTCGCCAACGACGTCACCGCGCGTGACCTCCAGCGCAGCGACGGTCAGTGGGCCCGTGCCAAGGGGATGGACACGTTCTGCCCGCTCGGCCCGTGGATCGAGACCGACCTCGACCCGACCGCCTGCCGGATCCGCACCACGCTCGACGGCGAGGTCGTCCAGGACGGCCCGACGTCCGACATGGTCCACGGCGTCGCCGAGCTCATCGCCTTCGCGTCGCAGGCGTTCACCCTGCTCCCGGGTGACGTCATCCTCACCGGGACGCCCGCCGGTGTCGGCCAGGTCGTCGCCGGGCAGCGCGTCGAGGTCGAGGTCGACCAGATCGGCACCCTGAGCAACCCCTTCGTCAGCGCCGGCTGAGCCGCGCCCCGCGCGCGAGTGGCGCGCGCCGCAGCACGCGACGACGGACGGATGGAAAAAGTTCGTCGGCGGTGTCGTATCCGCGTCGCCCCGTTCGTGGAGAGGATGAGACGACGCCACAGGGCACCACACCGAAGGCCCCGTCGCTCGCAGCAAGGAGAACTCCCATGACCCAGTACATGCTCTCTGTCCCCGGCAACGTCGACGACCCGATGCCGAGCGACGACGTCATGCAGCAGATGTTCAAGGACGTCGAGGCGTTCAACGAGACCGTCCGTGCCGCCGGCAAGTGGGTCTTCGCCGGCGGGCTCGAGCCGATCACCACGGCCACGACGGTCGACGCCACGGGTGAGTCCCCGACCGTCACGGACGGGCCGTACTCCGAGGCCAAGGAGTTCCTCGGGGGGTTCTGGATCATCGAGGCAGCCGACCTCGACGAGGCGCTCACGTGGGCCAAGCAGGGCTCGGCCGCGTGCGGTGGCCGGGTCGAGGTCCGTCCGTTCTCCCCGGCCTGACCCGGGCCCCCGGAGCTCGCGTGGCCCTCACGCAGGCACCCTCGTGACCGGGCCGGCACTCGAGGCCGCTCTCGGTGCGGACGCCGTCGCCGACGTCGTCCGCACCGAGTACGGCCGCGTCGTGGCCGGACTGATCCGTCGCTTCGGTGACATCGGGCTGGCCGAGGACGCCTTGGGCGACGCCCTCGTCGTCGCCCTCGAACGGTGGCCGCGCGACGGCGTCCCGCCCAACCCCGCCGGGTGGCTCACGACGACGGCGACCCGCAAGGCGCTGGACCACCTGCGCCGCGAGAAGGTCCGCGACGAGAAGTACGCCGAGGCGACCATGCTCACCGACGACACACCCCCGGAGCCCACCGGACCCGTCACGGACGACCGGCTGCGGCTCATCTTCACGTGCTGCCACCCTGCCCTCGCGGAGCCGGCCAGGGTCGCCCTCACCCTGCGGCTGCTGGGCGGCCTCACCGTCGGCGAGATCGCCAGCGCGTTCCTCGTGCCCGAGACGACGATGGCGCAGCGCATCACCCGGGCCAAGGCCAAGATCGCCAAGGCCCGCATCCCCTACCGCGTCCCCGAGCAGGACGACCTCGCGGAGCGGCTCGACGGGGTGCTCGCGGTGCTCTACCTCATCTACAACGAGGGCTACCTCAGCTCGGGCGCCGACACCGCCGACCGACCCGACCTCGCAGCGGAGGCTATCCGGCTCACCCGCGCCGTGCGCAGCCTGGCCCGCGGCATCGGCTCGCCTCCCGAGGTCGACGGCCTGCTGGCGCTCATGCTGCTCGGTTCGGCACGGCGCCCGGCGCGCATCGGCCCGGACGGCTCGCTCGTCACCCTCGACGAGCAGGACCGCGCCCTGTGGGACGCCGGGCTCATCGACGAGGGGCACGCGCTCGTGAGGGAGTGCCTGCGGCGGGGCCGTCCCGGTCCCTACCAGCTGCAGGCCGCGATCCAGGCCGTGCACACCGACGCGCTCGACGTCTCGCTCACCGACTGGAGCCAGGTCGTGGCGCTCTACGACCAGCTGCTGGCCCTCGCGCCGACACCCGTCGTCGCACTCAACCGGGCCGTCGCCGTGGCAGAGCTCGACGGGCCCCAGGTCGCCCTGGCCGTCGTCGACGGACTGGGGCTCACGGCATACGCACCGTGGCACGCGACCCGCGCGGACCTCCTGCGCCGTCTGGGACGCGCGGACGACGCGAGCCGCGCGTATGCCGCCGCGATCGCGACCACGGACAACCCCGCCGAGCGCGCGTGGCTGGGTCGGCGGCGCGAGACGCTGGGCGGGCCTACTTCTCCACCCTGAAGCCCAGCTTGATGCCGACCTGCCAGTCGGCGACCGCGCCGTCGTCCCCGAGGTGGCCGCGGATCTGGGTCACCTCGAACCAGTCGAGGTTGCGGATCGTGCTGCCGGCCGAGGCGATGGCGTTGTCGACGGCCGCCTCCACGCCCTCGGGGGAGCTGCCGACGAGCTCCGAGATCGCGTACACGTGGTTGGCCATGAGGTGCCTCCGGACGTCGTGCCGGACGCCGGTCGCCCGGTCCTCCCGCCAACGTAGACCCGTCGGCGGGGCGTGGGGAGACCTCGCGCGGACGTCGCGCGCGCGGGGTGTCCCTAGAATCGGGGCACCATGAGCGAACAGCCCTCCACCTCAGCCCGCACCCCCCGCCTCCGCGTCGCGCCGTCGCCCACGGGCGACCCGCACGTCGGCACGGCATACATGTCGTTGTTCAACCTCGCGTTCGCGCGGCAGCAGAGCGGGCGCTTCCTCCTGCGGATCGAGGACACCGACCGCGCCCGCTTCCGCGCCGACAGCGAGCAGCAGGTCTACGACACCCTGCACTGGCTGGGGCTCACCTGGGACGAAGGCCCGGACCTCGGTGGCCCGTACGCGCCGTACCGCCAGAGCGAGCGGCTCGACACCTACCGTCCCTACGTCGAGCGGCTGCTCGAGGAGGGCAAGGCCTACCACTGCTGGTGCACCGGCGAGCGCCTCGCGCAGATGCGCGAGATGCAGCAGAAGACCAAGCAGCCCACCGGCTACGACCGCCTCTGCCACGGCAAGACGCGCGAGGAGCGCGCCGAGCTGCCCGGCTTCAGCGAGACGCCCGTCGTGCGGATGTTCATCCCGCAGGACGTGCCGCTGACCTTCGAGGACCTCATCCGCGGCACCGTGTCGGCGCCCCGCCCCGACGACCAGGTGATCCTCAAGGCCGACGGCTTCCCGACCTACCACCTCGCCGTCGTCGTCGACGACCACGAGATGGGCATCACCCACGTCGTGCGTGGCGAGGAGTGGATCAGCTCCACGCCCAAGCACGTCCTCCTCTACCAGTGGCTCGGGCTCGAGCCGCCGAAGTTCGCGCACATGCCGCTGCTGCGCAACGCCGACAAGTCCAAGATCTCCAAGCGCAAGAACCCGGCCGCCCGGCTCACGTGGTTCCGCGAGGAGGGCTACCTGCCCGAGGCCCTCGTGAACTTCCTCGCGCTGCTGGCCTACCCGCCGGTGACCGAGGCCGACGGCACCGAGCGCGAGGTCTTCACCTTCCGCGAGTTCAGCGACGGCTTCGACTGGAAGAAGGTCAACCCCGTCGGCCCGATCTTCGACCTCAAGAAGCTCGACTGGCTCAACGGCGTCTACATCCGCGAGCTCGAGCTGGGGAACTTCACCTCGCGGCTGCTGCCGTTCCTCGAGCGCGACGAGGTGCTCTCGGGCAACCCGTCCCTCGGCGAGCTCGGCCGCCTCAAGGCCGTCGCCGAGCTCATCCAGACCCGCATCTCGCACCTCACCGAGGCGTCGGCTCTCGTCCGCCCGTTCTTCGTCGCCGACGACGCCCTCGAGATCGCCGAGGACGCACGCGGCCAGCTCAAGGAGGACGCCGGCCAGGTGCTCGACGCGGCGCTGTCCGCCCTCGGCGACATCGACGACGCCGGCGAGGGGGTGCTCGGCACTGACAGCGGCTGGAACGCCCCCGCCATCGAGGCCGCCCTGCGCGAGGCGGTCGTCGACGGGCTCGGGATCAAGCCGAAGTTCGCCTTCGGTCCGCTGCGCACCGCGGTGTCGGGAGCACGGATCAGCCCGCCGCTCTTCGAGTCCATGGAGATCCTCGGCAAGACGTCGACGCTGGCCCGCCTACGGTCGCTGCGCGACTCGCTCTGAGGCCTCGCGACCACGGCACGACCCGCGATTTGGGCGCGGGGGAGCGGACCCGGTAGTATCGCTCCTCGGTTCACCGGTGCAGATGGTCTTCGGACCGGAGCGCCAGTGATACCCCCTTGGGGTATGGTGTAATTGGCAACACTACGGTTTCTGGTACCGTCATTCTAGGTTCGAGTCCTGGTACCCCAGCTTGGTCAATGTCCTTGTGGCACAGGCCGATTCGGAAGATTCACCGTTCTGCGGTAGTCTTCCACCCGCTGTCCGGCTCGTCCGGCAGCACCAGCTAGGGCCCCGTTGTGTAGCGGCCTAGCACGCCGCCCTCTCAAGGCGGTAGCGCGGGTTCGAATCCCGTCGGGGCTACCGGAGAGAAGTCCCCGTCACCTCCAGGTGACGGGGACTTCGTCGTCTCGCGGCCGGCATACCCACTGCGTACGCAACAGGACGGCACACGACTGCGTCCGCAACCGTGGTCAGGAAAGCGACCACGGTTGCGGACGCAAGCCGTCGTATGCCGTGTGCCCACCCTCGCGGGTCAGGCCGAGTGCTGCTCCTCGGCCGTCTTGGCGTGACGCGCCAGGACCTCGGTGAGCTTGTTCGCGCCGGCGATGACGGTGGACGCGTGCAGCCGACCGGGCTGGCGGGAGAGCCGCTCGATCGGGCCCGAGATCGACACGGCGGCGATGACGCGACCGGAGGGGGAGCGGACCGGGGCCGAGACCGAGGCGACGCCGGGCTCGCGCTCGCCGACGCTCTGGGACCAGCCGCGGCGCCGGACGCCCGAGAGCGTCGTGGCGTTGAAGGCGGCGCCCTGCAGGCCACGGTGGAGGCGGTCGGGCTCCTCCCAGGCGAGGAGTACCTGGGCGGCCGACCCGGCGAGCATCGTCAGGCTGGCACCGATCGGGATGGAGTCGCGCAGGCCCACCGGGCGCTCGGCCGCGGAGACGCAGATGCGGTGCTCGCCCTGCCGGCGGAAGAGCTGCGCGCTCTCGTTGGTGTGGTCGCGCAGCGCGCCGAGCACCGGGCCGGCGGCGGCCAGGAGGCGGTCCTCGCCGGCGGCGGCGGCCAGCTCGCCGAGTCGCGGGCCGAGGACGAACCGTCCCTGCATGTCGCGGCCGACGAGGCGGTGGTGCTCGAGGGCGACCGCGAGGCGGTGTGCCGTCGGGCGGGCCAGGCCGGTGGCCGTGACGAGCTGCGCAAGGGTGGATGGGCCCGCTTCGAGAGCGCTCAGAACGATGGCGGCCTTGTCGAGAACGCCGACCCCACTGGTGTTGTCCATGTCTTGATACTGCCGTCCCAAGCGGTGAGACGCAAGTTCCCTGCTCGGAGCGTCGTGCGAGTCTCGGTCAGAGCGGCGTCGCCCACGACCTGGACGGGCGGTGCCCAAGAACCGTTTCGTGGAGGTGTTGGCCGTGGGCAAGACCCTGGCAGAGAAGGTGTGGGACGCACACGTGGTGCGTCGGGGCGAAGGGGAGCCGGACCTGCTCTACATCGACCTCCACCTCCTCCACGAGGTGACGAGCCCCCAGGCCTTCGACGGACTGCGTCTCGCCCAGCGCCCCGTCCGGCGCACCGACCTCACGCTGGCGACCGAGGACCACAACGTCCCCACGACGCCCGGTCCGATCTCGGACCCGATCAGCCTCACCCAGGTCGAGACGCTGCGCCGCAACTGCGAGGAGTTCGGCATCAAGCTCTATCCGATGGGCGACGCCGAGCAGGGCATCGTCCACGTCGTCGGCCCCCAGCTCGGGCTGACCCAGCCGGGCATGACGGTCGTCTGCGGGGACAGCCACACGTCAACCCACGGCGCGTTCGGCGCCCTGGCCTTCGGCATCGGCACGAGCGAGGTCGAGCACGTCCTCGCCACCCAGACGCTGCCGCTCAAGCCGTTCCGCACCATGGCCGTCACGGTCGAGGGCGAGCTGCCCGCCGGCGTGACCTCCAAGGACATCGTCCTCGCGGTGATCGCCAAGATCGGCACCGGCGGCGGGCAGGGCTACGTCCTCGAGTACCGCGGTAGCGCCATCCGGTCGCTGTCGATGGAGGCGCGGATGACCGTCTGCAACATGTCGATCGAGGCCGGGGCCCGCGCCGGCATGATCGCGCCCGACGAGACGACCTTCGCCTACCTCGAGGGCCGCGACCACGCGCCCCGTGGTGAGGACTGGGACGCCGCGGTCGCCGCCTGGCGCGAGCTGCGCACCGACGACGACGCCGAGTTCGACGCCGAGGTCGTGCTCGACGCGGCCTCGCTCACTCCCTTCGTCACCTGGGGCACCAACCCGGGCCAGGGTGCTCCGCTCGGCGACTCCGTGCCCGACCCCGCGCAGATGGAGGACTCCGAGCGCCAGGCCGCGGAGCGCGCCCTCGAGTACATGGGTCTCGTCGCCGGCACGCCCCTGCGCGCCATCCCGGTGGACACCGTCTTCGTCGGGTCGTGCACCAACGGCCGGATCGAGGACCTGCGTGCCGCCGCCGACGTCGTCAAGGGACGCCGGGTGGCCGACGGCGTCCGCATGCTCGTCGTCCCCGGCTCCGCCCGCGTCCGGCTCCAGGCCGAGGCCGAGGGCCTCGACGCCGTCTTCACCGAGGCGGGCGCCGAGTGGCGCCTCCCGGGCTGTTCGATGTGTTTGGCGATGAACCCCGACAAGCTCGCACCGGGGGAGCGCAGCGCGTCGACGTCCAACCGCAACTTCGAGGGGCGCCAGGGCAAGGGTGGCCGCACCCACCTCGTCAGCCCGCTCGTCGCCGCCGCGACCGCCGTGCGCGGCACCCTCTCCAGCCCGTCCGACCTCCAGCCGCTCTCGGCTGCGACCGCCGGCCACGCCACCCAGGAGGCCTGACATGGAAGCCTTCAC
Source organism: Knoellia locipacati (assembly GCF_007992835.1). GTDB lineage: Bacteria > Actinomycetota > Actinomycetes > Actinomycetales > Dermatophilaceae > Knoellia > Knoellia locipacati. The sequence continues at coordinate 101,498 of NZ_BKBA01000002.1, read as the reverse complement.
CACCCACACCGGCATCGGCGTCCCGCTGCGCCGCAGCAACGTCGACACCGACCAGATCATCCCCGCGGAGTACCTCAAGCGGGTGACGAAGTCCGGCTTCGAGGACGGCCTCTTCGCGGCCTGGCGGGGCGACGAGACCTTCGTCCTCAACGACCCGACGTATGCCGCGGGCTCGGTCCTCGTCGCTGGTCCCGACTTCGGGACAGGCAGCTCACGCGAGCACGCCGTCTGGGCGCTCATGAACTACGGCTTCCGCGTCGTCATCTCCTCACGGTTCGCCGACATCTTCCGCGGCAACAGCAGCAAGGCCGGTCTGCTTGCGGCCCAGTGCAGCCAGGACGACGTCGAGCTGCTCTGGAAGCTCCTCGAGAACGAGCCCGGGACGTCGGTGACCGTCGACCTCGAGTCGCGCACCGTCACCGCCGGTGACCTCACGGCACCGTTCCAGGTCGACGACTACGCGCGGTGGCGGCTGCTCGAGGGCCTCGACGACATCTCGCTGACGCTGCGTCACGAAGGTGACGTCACGGCATACGAGAAGACGCGTCCGAGCTGGAAGCCCGTCACCCTCTGACGGTTCGGCGTGCGACACGCCGTGTGGGAGTGGGCAGTTCACGCTCGTCGGCGATCCGTGCGGCTGTGACTGGTGTGACGGATGTGACTCGCCTGGCGACGGTCGCTCTTGCCTGCTGATGGGGCTCGCGCGTCCCGTGACGCCCGAGTTGCGTTGTGGCACAGGCGGATTCGTCCGGGTGTGCCGTGTGCAGCGCCCGAGACGCGGCCGTGCGGCGGTTTGCCCCGTGGGTCGGGGCTGTCCGCCAAAGCGCTTGTGGGACAACGGAACACGTCCCGAGGGTGGTGGACGCGCCCTGCACGCGGGCCTAACGTCGTTGACAGGTCAGGTGATCGCCTGGTCGCACGCACATCGTCGGGTCGGCCGACGGCACACACGATGGAGAGCCAGTGAACAAGGGAGAACTCGTCCGGGAGCTCGAGAAGCGTCTCGGCAGCCGCAAGGCAGCGACCGAGGCCCTCGATGCGGTCCTCGACACGATCGTCCGCGAGGTCACCAAGGGTGGCAAGGTCGGCATCACCGGCTTCGGCACCTTCGACCGGGTCGAGCGCGCCGCGCGCACCGGCCGCAACCCGCACTCGGGCGCCAGCGTGCGCATCCCGAAGGCCAAGGCTCCTCGCTTCCGTGCCGGCGCCGCCTTCAAGTCCTACGTCAAGAAGCCGTCGCTGCTGCCCAAGGCCTCCCCGGCCGCACAGCGTGCCAGCGCCGGCTCCGCCACGGCGACCGCTGCTGCGAAGAAGGCAGCTCCCGCCAAGAAGACGGCGACCAAGGCGACGGCGACGAAGGCCACCGCGACCAAGACCGCCGCGAAGAAGACCGCGACCAAGGCCGCCCCCGCCAAGAAGACGGCGACCAAGGCGGCGACGAAGGCCACCGCGACCAAGACCGCCGCAAAGAAGACGGCGACCAAGGCCACGGCGACCAAGGCCACCGCGAAGAAGACGGCGACCAAGACCGCGTCCGCCGCGAAGTCCACCGCCAAGAAGGCGACCACGGCGACGAAGGCGGTCGCCAAGAAGGCCCCCGCAAAGAAGGCCACGACGGCGACCAAGGCCGTCGCGAAGAAGGCTCCCGCCAAGAAGGCCCCCGCGAAGAAGGCCACGGCCAAGAAGCGCTGAGCCGGGCACGACGAGAGGGCCGACACCGCGATGCGGCGTCGGCCCCCTCCGTCTGCCACCGCCGGCGTCGTCGAACGGCGCCCACGGGGTCGGTCAGCGGATGACCTCGCCCTCGCCGATGCCGACGATCCAGAGCCGGGTGACGTCGGTGCCCTCGACCTCGACGCTGACCCGCTGGCCCGGCCGCACGTGGCGCAGGGCGCTGCCGGCGAAGACGCTGCTCGGCCAGGACACGAGCCGGCCGTCGTCGAGCAGGGCCGAGCCCGACCCGTCGTCGGAGAAGGTGTGGATGCTCGCTTGCACGCCCCGACGCTATCGCTCGAGGGCGGCCCGTGTCCTCGGGCCCAGGGTGAGGTGCGCCAGCGCCCAGCGCAGCGACTCCTCGTCGTCGACGTCGTGACGCAGGCCGGGGGCGTCGACCTCGAGGGGCGCGTGGCCGAGGTCGCGGTGCCGGGCAGCGCTGCCCGGTCCGAACGCGAGGGTCGGCGAGTGGCCCCCGGTCGCACCGACGAGGGCGGTCCCGGTGCCGTCGGCATCCGCGACGAAGAAGGTCGGGTGGAGCTCACCGGCCCGCAGGGTGGACTCCAGCTCGGCGGGGCGCAGGGCGGGGTGGTCGCCCAGCAGCACGGCCACCCGGACCGCCCCCGCGGCGTGGGCCGCTGCGACACCGGCCGCGCAGGCGTCGTCCAGCCCCGTCCCGGGGTCGGCCACCACGAGGTGTCCGGACGAGCGGGCGTATGCCGTCTCCGACGGCTCCGAGGTCACGACGACCACCCGGGCCGGGCCGACGACCTGCCCGGCGACGTCGAGCGTGTCGTGCGCGACGGCGGCGACGACGGCACCGTCGTCGAGCGAGTGGCGCAGCCTCGACTTCGCCGTCGGACCGCCCTTGACGGGGATGACGACGTGCCATCCGGGGTCGGGGGCTGGCTCCATGGCTCGATCCTCTCCCGCCGGGCCCGCCTGCTCGACATCACCCCTCGCGACGACCAAGATGTCCGCAGACCGCGGCCCCCGAGTCGCGGCTCATCTCCGTCACGCGACGAAAGGGCTGCATGAGGACCGGGCCACGACACTCCCCGCCGGCATACCGGTTCGCCGTCACCGTCCTTCGGCCCCTCCTCATGTCGCTCACGAGGCGCAGCTGGACGGGAGCCGAGCACCTGCCGCGGGACCGTGGGTTCGTCGCCGTCTCGAACCACATCTCGCACGTCGACCCGTTCGTCTTCGCGCACTTCCTCAACGACGAGGGGATCGTGCCGCACTTCCTCGGCAAGGTCGAGGTGTTCCGCATCCCGCTCATCGGGGCCATCCTGCGCGGAGCCGACCAGATCCCGGTCTACCGCGAGACCGGTCAGGCCTCGGACGCCTACCGGGCGGCGGTGCAGGCCGTGCGGGACGGCAAGTGCGTCGCGATCTATCCCGAGGGCACCGTGACCCGCGAGCCCAACCTCTGGCCGATGCGGGGCAAGACCGGGGCCGCCCGGATCGCGCTCGAGACCGGGTGCCCCGTCGTCCCCGTCGCCCAGTGGGGTGCCCAGGAGATCCTCGGGCCCTACTCGCACCGCCCGAGCGTGCTCCCGCGGCACACGATGCAGGTCAGCGCCGGGCCACCGGTCGACCTCGCCGACCTCCAGGGCCGGCCCGTCACCGCGGACGTCCTCGCCGAGGCGACCGAACGGATCATGGTGGCCCTGACCCGCCAGCTCGAGACACTGCGCGGTGAGCCGGCGCCGCAAGGGCGGTTCGACCCGCGCGAGCACGGCATCACCGTGACCGGGCGTCCGCGCGCGGTCACCCCGAGCGAGCGTTCCGACACGCTGGGCGCGGCCCACCCCGCACAATGGGCCGACGACCAGCCGGACGGGCAGCCCGACGACGTGCCCGGCGGCCGGCCCGACGACCACCCCGACGATGTGGAGGACCGCGCGTGAGCACTGCAGCCGTTTTCGGTACCGGCAGCTGGGGGACCGCCTTCGCCGCCGTCATGGCCGACGCGGGCACCGACGTGAGGATGTGGGGCCGACGCCCCGAGGTCGTCGACGCGATCAACGCCGGGTGCAACGACGAGTACCTCCCCGAGCTCCCGCTCCCGCAGCGGATCTCGGCGACCTCGGACCCCGAGGAGGCCGCGGCCGGCGCCGACATCGTCGTGCTCGCCGTGCCGTCGCAGACGCTGCGCGACAACCTGGGTTCCTGGGGCTCGGTCATCCCGACGGACGCTGCGGTGGTCTCGCTCATGAAGGGTGTCGAGCTCGGCACCACCAAGCGGATGAGTGAGGTCATCGCCGACGCCGGTGGGGTCGACCCCGCCCGCATCGTCGTCGTGTCCGGACCCAACCTGGCCCGCGAGATCGCCGTCAAGCAGCCGGCCGCCAGCACCGTCGCGGCCGCGGACGAGGCAGCGGCGCAGCACGTCGCGGACGCGTGCGCCGCGGCATACTTCCGGCCCTACACGAGCACCGACGTCGTCGGGACCGAGATCGCGGGGGCGACCAAGAACGTCATCGCGCTGGCCGTCGGCATGGCCGAGGGCCTGGGCATGGGTGATAACTCCAAGGCCTCGATCATCACCCGCGGTCTGGCCGAGACCACCCGCCTGGGCATGGCACTCGGGGGCTCACCCGTGACGTTCGCGGGCCTCGCCGGTGTCGGTGACCTCATCGCCACCTGCATGTCCCCGCTGTCGCGCAACCACAGCTTCGGCGTGCGGCTCGGTCAAGGGATGACGGTCGACGAGGTCGTCGCCGTGACGAAGCAGACCGCCGAGGGCGTGAAGTCGTGCACCTCGATCCTCGACCTCGCTCGCCACCACGGCGTCGACGTGCCGATCATCGAGCAGGTCAACGCGATGATCACCGAGGGCAAGTCGGCCCAGGACGTCGTCGGCGCCCTGCTGTCACGGCCGCGCAAGGCCGAGACCGGCTGACCCGGGTCGGCGGCGGCTCAGGCGCCGGTCGCCGCGTCGATCGCTGCGGACAGGTCGCGCCACAGGTCGTCGACGTCCTCGATGCCGACCGAGAGGCGGAGCAGGTCGTCGGGCACGGCCTCGGGCTCGCCGGGCTGGCGACGGCGCCGCTCGACCTGGCTCTCGACGCCGCCGAGGCTCGTCGAGTGCACCCAGACCCGCGTGGCCGCCGACACGCGCTCGGCCGTCTCGGCGTCACCGCCGACCTCGATCGCCACCATGGCGCCGAACCCGGGGTAGCGCACCCGCGTCACCCCCGAGTGGCCGGTGAGGCGCTCGGCCAGGGTGGCTGCGTTGGCCGACGCGCGCTCGAGCCGGACCGAGAGGGTGCGCAGCCCGCGCAGGGCGAGCCACGTCTCCATCGGTCCCGCGATCGCGCCGTGGAGCTGGCGGTGGCGACGCACGCGCTCGTGCAGGGCACGGCCGGCGTCGTCGGTGCCGGTGACGACCGCGCCGAGGAGGAGGTCGCTGTGGCCGGAGAGGTACTTCGTCACCGAGTGGACGACGAGGTCGGCGCCCAGGGTGAGCGGCTGCTGGAGCAGGGGAGTGGCAAAGGTGTTGTCGACGGCGACGAGGACGCCGCGCTCGCGGGCCGCGGCGGCGAGCACCTCGACCTCGGCGACGTCGAGCAGTGGGTTGGTCGGTGACTCGAGCCAGAGCATCGCCGCACCGTCGAGGAGCGCGACGACGGCGTCGGTGTCGGTGACCTCGACCTGGCTCACGACGACCTCACCGGCCTCGGAGCGGTCGGCGAGCGTGACGAGGGTGCCGTTGTAGGCCGCGGACGGCACGACCACCCGGCCGCCGTGGGGGACGAGCGAGAGGGCCGCGGCGACAGCCGCCATGCCCGAGGCGAACACGAGCGCGTCGCCACCCTCGAGCGACCCGAGGGCCTCCTCGAACGCCGACCACGTCGGGTTCGCGACGCGGGCATAGCTCGCCGGACCGTCCGCGTGGTAGGTCGAGGTCAGGGTGAGCGGCGCCCCCACCTGCGCGCCCGGCTCGCGCGGCACCCGGCCGAGGGCGACGAGGCGGGTGGCGGGGCTGAGGTCGTCGTGTTCCACGCGGGCGAGCGTATGCCGGGTGCCTCCCTCCCCGGGATAGGGTCTCTGGCGATGGACACCGAGCTGAGCACCCCGGACCCTGCCCTCGAGCCCCGCCGCCTGAGGGTCGCCCTCGTCTTCGGTGGACGGTCCTCCGAGCACGCGGTGTCGTGCGCCACGGCGGCCAGCGTGATGTCGGCGCTGGACCCGGAGCGCTACGAGGTCATCCCGATCGGCATCGCCAAGGACGGCAGCTGGGTGCTCGCACCCAACGACCCCGAGCCGCTCCGGCTCGCCCCGGGCCACGTGCCCGAGGTCGACGCCTCCGGTCCCGCCGTCCTCGTCCCCACGAGCATGTCGGCGAGCCACCTCATCGTGCAGGAGCCCGGTGCGGCGCCGCGCGAGCTGAGCGACGTCGACGTCGTCTTCCCGCTGCTCCACGGCCCGTTCGGCGAGGACGGCACCATCCAGGGCCTGCTCGACCTCGCCGACGTGCGCTACGTCGGCTCCGGGGTCACGGCGTCGGCCGTGATGATGGACAAGCACATGATGAAGGTCGTCTTCCAGGCGGCCGGGCTGCCCGTCGGCCCCTACGTCGTCATCACCGACCGCCAGTGGCGCCGCGACCCCGAGGCCGCCCTCGACGCGGTCGGGGCGCTGGACTACCCCGTCTTCGTCAAGCCCGCCCGGGCCGGCTCGAGCATGGGCATCACCAAGGTCGACTCCGCCGAGGACCTGCGCGCAGCCGTCGAGGCGGCGCGTGAGCACGACCCCAAGGTCGTCGTCGAGCAGGGCGTCGTCGGACGCGAGATCGAGTGCGGCGTCCTCGACGGCCACGGCACCGACGCCCCGCGGACGAGCCCGCTCGGCGAGTGCATCGTCGTCAAGGGGCACGCCTTCTACGACTTCGAGGCGAAGTACCTCGCCGACGACGACATCCGGCTCGAGTCCCCGGCCGACGTCGCCCCCGACGTCGCCGAGCAGGTGGCCGCGATGGCGCTCACCGCCTTCGAGGCGGCGGGCTGCGAGGGACTGGCCCGGTGCGACTTCTTCCTCACCGAGGGTGGCGAGCTCCTCATCAACGAGATCAACACGATGCCCGGCTTCACGCCGAGCTCGATGTACCCGCGCATGTGGGCTGCGGCGGGTCTGACCTACCCGCAGCTCATCGACGAGCTCATCTCGCTCGCGATGGAGCGCCGCGTCGGCCTGCGCTGACCAAGGACCTCAGCGGCAGGCGAGGGAGTTCGTGGGCAGGGCCCGTGCGGCCCTGCTGAACGCCGGGAGCAGCAGCGGCTCCGGCGCGTAGTCCCTAGGAATGAGGACCTCGATGGCCGGGTCGCGCCCGAACGTCGTGAACCGGGTGCCGTCGCTCAGCGGCTGGGCGACCCAGCCGAGCCCGTCGACCTCGATGCAGTCGTCGGTCGTCGGTCCGAGAGCCGGGGCACCGCACCTCGCGATGATCGCCGGATCACCGTATGCCGCACCGGCGCTCGGGTCGGACACCTCACGTCGTGCGTGGTCGCCGACGTCGGCGGGCCACGCGGAGGCGACCGCACGGCATACCTCACCGCCGGCCAGGGGAGTGGGCGCGATCTCGACGGCGGACGAGCAGCCGGACACAAGGACGACGGCGGTGGCGCCGAGCGCCACCGCCGTCGTCGAACGCTTCCGTGGAGGCACGGTCAGACGTGCACCACCGTGCAGGTCAGGGTGCGGGTGATGCCCTCGACCTCCTGGATCTTGGCGATGACGAGCTTGCCGAGCTCGTCGACCGTCTCGGCCTCGACGCGCGCGATGCAGTCGTAGGGACCGGTGACGTCCTCGGCGAGCGCCACTCCCGGGATCGCCGCGATCGCCTGGGCCACGGCGGCCGCGCGACCGACCTCGGTCTGAATCAGGATGTAGGCCTGGACCACTGGGTGTCACCTCACTGTCGTGGAGCGCATGCGAGCCGCTCCGTCGGGTCTTCGTCGACCGTCGCCGGGGCGGCGGTGTCTGCACGGTACCGTGCCGAGAGTTCACACGTCGCGGGTGGCTCAGGAGGTGGCAGTGTGGTCGCGCACATCACGATCGGATCGGTGAGCGAGTCCGATCTGCTCGCGCGGATCATCCCGATGTTCGGGGAGAGCCCGCACGCCGGCTCCGGCGTCGTCGTGCCACCCGGTGACGACGCCGCCGTGCTCGCCACGAGCGGGTCCGTCGTCGTCACCACCGACTCGATGGTGCGCGGCCGTGACTGGCGCGACGACTGGTCGAGCGGGCACGACGTCGGGACCAAGGTCGTCGCCCAGAACGTCAGCGACGTCGCGGCGATGGGCGCCGTCCCGACGGGCCTGCTCGTCGCCCTCGCCGCAGACCCCGATACCGACCTCGACTGGGTGCTCGACCTCACGCGGGGCATCGCGGACGCGGCCGAGGACGCCGGGTGCCCCGTCGTCGGCGGTGACCTCTCCTCAGCCCCGCCGGGCGTCGTCATCGTGTCCGTTACGGCGTTCGGCGACCTTCAGGGGCGCGCGCCGGTGCTCCGGTCGGGTGCGCGGCCGGGCGACATCGTGGCGGTTGCCGGCTCGCTCGGCTGGTCCGGCGCCGGGCTTGCGCTCTACGAGGCGGGTGCCCGCCCGACGACCCTGTCTCTCCCACCGGACCAGCACAGCGACCGGGACAAGAACATGTCGGTGCTCCAGTGGTACCACCGGTCGCCACGCCCGCCGTGGGAGTCCGGCCCGGTGGCCGCAGACGCCGGCGCGACGTCGATGATCGACCTCTCCGACGGCCTTGTCCGGGACGGCGGGCGCATCGCGACAGCGAGCGGCGTCGAGCTCGCCCTGGACGAAATGGCACTACGGGGATATCTCTACGCGTTCGAGGAGGCACTGACTCCCGACGAGGGCTGGAGGCAGGTCCTGTCCGGGGGAGAGGAGCACTCGCTGCTCGCGACGTTCCCCCCGGGATCGGTGCCCGATGACCTGGCCGCCCCCTGGACCGTCATCGGCGAGGTCGTCGAGGCCGGCCCCGCCGGACCGCGGCTCACGGTCGGGGGAGCGGTGCCGAGCGTCACCGGCTGGGACCACTTCGCCGGCTGACCGGCATACGCAGGTTTGTGTCCGACTTCTTGCCCTGCTGGGACCGCTCGCTGGCGCTCGCCGTCCCAGCAGGGCAAGAAGTCGGGGATGCGAGAGGGCGCCGTCCGGAGACCGGACGGCGCCCTCTCGGGTACGGCTAGGGGGTCAGCGCTTGACCTTGCCCGCCTTGAGGCAGGACGTGCAGACGTTGAGACGCTTCGGCGTCACACCCTTGTCGCCGACGAGAGCCTTCACGCGCTGGATGTTCGGGTTCCAGCGACGCTTGGTGCGGCGGTGCGAGTGCGAGATGCTGTGGCCGAAGCCGGGTCCCTTGCCGCAGACATCGCAGTTGGCAGCCACGGTGGATCTCCTTGAAGTCAGGTGTCAAACGAGACCGACTGGATGGCCAGCCGTCTCAGGTCAGTGGATTCCGGTGCCCGCCCCGGATGGGGCTCACGCGGAACCGCTCAAGAGTAGCCGAGTTCGGGTGTGGCTCCAAAACGGGCCGGAGCCGCCCGATAGCCTGCCACCGTGCCAGCCGTTCTCGATGCCGACGCCGCCCGTCTCTGGGGTGCGCTGACCCGCGCCGCGTTCGCGGCGAGGCGCACCGAGATCGACGACCTCAACGTCTTCCCCGTCCCGGACGGCGACACCGGCACCAATCTCTACCTCACCATGGACGCCGCGATGGGCGAGGTGCGTCGCGAGCACGCGAACCGGGGGATCCTCGGCTCGGCCTCGCTCGTGGACGAGGCGCGGACGCTCTCGCGCGCCCTGCTCATGTCGGCCCGGGGCAACTCCGGCGTCATCGTCAGCCAGGTCGTCGCGGGCATCAGCGCCGTCATCGTCGAGGAGGAGCTCGACGAGGTCGACGGTCCGGCGTTGGCACGCGCCGTGACCCGTGGCGCCGAGCTCGCCCGGGCCAGCGTGGCCCACCCGCAGGAGGGGACGATCCTCAGCGTGGCCGACGCCCTGGCCGCGGCCGCCCGCGAGGCCGCCGACGGTGGTGGCGATGCGGTCGAGGTGGCCGCGGCCGGTGTGGCGGCGGCCGAGGAGGCGCTGGCGCGCACGCCCGAGCAGCTCCCGACCCTCGCACAGGCCGGGGTCGTCGACGCCGGGGGCGCCGGGTGCCTGCTCATGGTCGAGGCGCTGCACCGCGCCCTCACCGGCTCGTGGACCGACGAGTCCGGCTCGCTCCAGCAGGCGACCGAGGACCTGCTGCTGCCCCGCTCGTCGTGGCACTCCGACCCGACCCCCGGCAGCGAGTCCTCCACGACCACCCGGCAGCGCCCCGAGGGTGACGACCCGATGGACACCCTGCCCGTCGGCATCGACGGCCCGGCGTTCGAGGTCATGTACCTCCTCGAGGACAGCGACGCCGAGCGGGTCGGTCAGCTCACCACCGCACTCGACGGGCTCGGTGACTCGCTGCTCGTCGTCGGCGGTCCCGAGCTCTGGAACGTCCACGTCCACGTCGACGACGTCGGTGCCGCCATCGAGGCGGGCCTCGCCGCCGGGCGCCCGCACCGGATCAAGGTCACGCACTTCGCCACCCAGGTGGCGGCCCGCGAGCCGCAGAGGTTCGCTGTCGTCGCCTGTGCCGCCGGCCCGGGCATGGCGGCGATCCTCGAGGACGCCGGCGCGTTCGTCGTGACGAGCGCCCCGGGTGCGCGGGCCTCCGCAGGACAGCTGCTCGAGGCCATCCGCGCCACGGGCGCGGCGTCGGTCGTCGTCCTGCCCAACGACAAGGACACCCTCATGGCGGCCGAGGTCGCGTGCCGGGCAGCCGACGAAGACGGGCTCGTCACGGCGATCGTCCCCGCACGCACGGCGGTGCAGGGCCTGGCCGCCCTCGCCGTCGTCGACTTCGACCGCGGGCTGCGCGAGAACGCCATCGCCATGACCGGTGCCGCCGTCTCGACCCGCCACGGCGCCGTCTCGATCGCCTCGCGGGAGGTGCTCACCTGGGCCGGACCGGTCTCGGTCGGCGACGTCCTCGGCATCGTCAGCGGCGACGTCGCCCTCATCGGCGACGACCTGGCCGCCACGGCCAACGAGGTGCTCGACCGACTCCTCTCCGGTGGCGGCGAGCTCGTGACCCTCGTCTCGGGCGTCGACGCCGACGAGGCCCTCGTCGACGCGGTCGCCGACCACCTTGCCAAGGACCACGCCGAGGTCGAGGTCGTGCGTCTCGACGGCGGCCAGCAGGTCTACCCCCTGCTCCTGGGGGTGGAGTAGCCCGGTGTACTCGGAGTCCACCCCGCTCTCCAAGGTCCTCGGCAAGCGCGAGGCCACGAAGTTCAGGACGGCCCGGGGCATCACCACCGTCGGCGACCTCCTGGGCTACTGGCCGCGGCGCTACCAGTCACCCGAGAGCAACCTCGCCGCGGCGAGGATCGGCTCCTACATCGTCGCCGTCGCCGAGGTGAAGTCCGCGACCACGCGCACGATGAAGGCCCGGCGTGGCCGGATGCTCCAGGCCGTCATCACCGACGGCAGCAAGGACCTCGAGATCACCTTCTTCTCGGCGCACGGCCACGAGGGCAAGCTCCTGCCCGGCACGCGCGCCCTGTTCGCCGGCAAGGTGTCGTCGTTCAACAACCGGCTCCAGCTCGCCCACCCGGGCTACTCGCTGCTCAGCGACTTCGACCGCGGCGAGCGCCGCGACCTCATCCCGATCTACCGCGCCGTCGGCAACCTCCACACGTGGACGGTCACCGAGTGCGTGCGGATGGTCCTCGACCTCCTCGACGAGACCCCCGAGGCGATCCCGGAGCCGATCCTCGACCGGCGCGACCTCATGGACCGCACCGCCGCCCTGCGGGGGATCCACACGCCGGCCTCGACGAGCGAGGTCGACGCGGCCCGCCGGCGGATGTCCTACGAGGAGGCCTTCGTCCTCCAGGTCGCGCTCGCCCAGCGGCGGGCCCGCCAGGCGCAGGAGTCGACCAAGGCCCGCGTGCCGCGCCCGGGAGGACTGCTCGACGCTTTCGACGCCCGCCTGCCGTTCACCCTCACCGACGGCCAGCGCGAGATCGGCGAGACCCTCGCGGCCGAGATGGCGCGCGACGTGCCCATGCACCGGCTCCTCCAGGGAGAGGTCGGCTCCGGCAAGACCGTCGTCGCACTCCGGGCAATGCTCGCGGCGGTCGACGCCGGAGGTCAGGCGGCGCTGCTCGCCCCGACCGAGGTCCTCGCGGCCCAGCACCACCGCTCCATCACCGCGATGCTCGGCGACCTGGCCGAGGGCGGCATGCTCGGCGGGAGCGACATCGGCACGAGGGTCACGCTGCTCACGGGCAGCATGCCGACGGCCTCCCGTCGCAGGGCGATGCTCGACATCGCCAGCGGAGACGCCGGCATCGTCATCGGGACCCACGCCCTCATCCAGGAGCACGTGAGCTTCCAGGACCTCGCCCTCGTGGTCGTCGACGAGCAGCACCGCTTCGGCGTCGAGCAGCGCGACGCCCTGCGCGGCAAGGCCGCCCAGCCCCCTCACGTGCTCGTCATGACGGCGACCCCGATCCCGCGCACCGTCGCGATGACGGTGTTCGGCGACATGGAGACCTCGACGCTGAGCGAGCTCCCCGCGGGACGTGCGCCGATCACCACGCACGTCGTCCCCGAGGGCAAGCCGGGGTGGCTGCAGCGCACGTGGGTGCGCGTCGCCGAGGAGGTGGCCCAGGGCCGCCAGGCCTATGTCGTGTGCCCCCGCATCGGCGACGACGACGAGCCCGACGACGACACCGAGATCTTCGACGCCGACCCGAGCAACGGGGTGGACGGGGGTGACGACGGCGACGACGGTGGCCCCGACGAGGGCGACGACGGGGCCGGGGCGCCGCCGCGCCCGCTCGCGTCGGTTCACCGCGTCCACGCCGACCTCGTCGCCAACCCCGCCCTCGCCGGGCTGCGCATCGAGATCCTCCACGGCCGCCTCGCCGCCGAGGACAAGGACGCCGTGATGCGCGAGTTCGCGGCGGGCGACATCGACGTCCTCGTCTCGACGACGGTGATCGAAGTCGGTGTCGACGTCCCCAACGCCAGCGTCATGGTCGTCATGGACGCCGACCGCTTCGGTGTCTCCCAGCTGCACCAGCTGCGTGGACGGGTCGGTCGAGGGGGCCTGCCCGGGCTCTGCCTGCTCGTCCACGCCGGCGCCCCCGACACGCCCCACGAGCGGCTCGACGCGGTGTCCGCGACCACCGACGGCTTCGAGCTCTCGCGCATCGACCTGCGCCAGCGGCGTGAGGGCGACATCCTCGGCTCGTCGCAGCACGGCGTCCGCAGCCAGCTGCAGTTCCTCCACGTCCTCGAGGACGAGGACCTCATCGAGGCGGCACGCGAGGACGCCCACGGCGTCGTCACCGACGACCCCGACCTCTCCGCCCACCCCCGGCTCGCCGCGCTCGTCTCTGCGCGCGTCGACGCCGAGCAGGCGGCATACCTGGAACGAGGATGAGCCCGTGACCCGCATCATCGCCGGCACGGCCGGTGGCCGAGAGCTCCGGACCCCGCCCGGACGCGGGACCCGGCCGACGAGCGACCGCGTCCGCGAGGCGCTGTTCTCGGCGCTCGAGGCGCGCGACGCGCTTGCGGGCGCGCGGGTCATGGACCTGTATGCCGGCTCCGGCGCGCTCGGTCTCGAGTCGGCCAGCCGTGGTGCGGCCGAGGTGACGCTCGTCGAGTCCGACCGCGCCGCGGCCTCCGTGGTCCGCGACAACGCCGCCCGGCTCGGCCTGCGGGCGAGCGTCCTGCCCACGACGGTGTCCTCCGCCCTCGCCGGTGCGCCACGACCACTCGACCTCGTCTTCCTCGACCCGCCCTACGACCTGTCCGAGGAGTCGCTGGCCGGCGACCTGGCCGCCCTGGTCGACCGGGGCTGGCTCGTCGAGGACGCCCTCGTCGTCGTCGAGCGGTCGAAGCGCTCGGCCGAGCCGGCGTGGCCCGAAGGGCTCGTGCCCGAGCGGCTCAAGAAGTACGGCGAGACGGTGATCTGGTATGCCGTCCGGACTGTCGGGTCCCAGTGACCCGACAGCGCCCCTGATCAGCCAGAATGCGGGGATGAGCGACTACGAGATCCCCCGTCCGACCAGTGGTGACGTCCTCGACCTCATCCTCGCGGACCACCGCCTGTTCGAGGACTTCCTGCGCCTGGCCCGTCGCACCGACGCCGACCGGGACGCCGCCCGCAGCGCCCTCTGCGAGCTGCTCGTCGCCCACGCGGAGGCCGAGGAGGAGAAGGTCTACCCGACGTTGCGCCGCAAGCGCGCCATCGGCGCCCACGAGGAGGAGCACGGCGAGGAGGAGCACGCCGAGATCACCGAGGCGATCGTCGGCTTCCTCGAGGCCAAGGGGACCGACACGGACAAGTACGACGAGGCGCTCGAGGAGCTCGCCACGGTGGTCAACCACCACAGCAACGAGGAGGAGCAGACCATCCTCAACCCGGCGCGCGAGGACGTCTCCGAGGACGTGCGAGCCGAGCTGGGCGTTGCCTGGGCGACCCGGCGCAACCAGCTCCTCGAGGAGGGGTGCGCCAGCCTCGACCAGGTCAAGGCGCTGCTGCGCCGCGCCGAGTCCGAGGGCGTCATCGCCACGCCCACAGCGAGGGAGAAGGCCGACGCCATCAAGGAGGACGCCAAGGAGAAGGCCAAGGAGGTCGAGGAGGCCTCCAAGGCGAAGGCCAAGGACTGAGGCGCGGCGCCCGGGCCCCGTGGGACCTCGGTCAGTAGGGTGACGCGCGTGAGCGACAACATCAGGCGCGCCGTCTGCCCGGGGTCCTACGACCCGATCACCGTCGGGCACGTCGACGTCCTCGTGCGCGCTGCGGCCCTCTACGACGAGGTCGTCGTCGCCGTCCTGCACAACCCCGCCAAGTCGGGGACGTTCAGCATCGAGGAGCGGATCGGCTTCATCGAGCGGGCCCTGCCCGAGGAGGCCGCCGGCCATGTGCGGGTCGAGGCCTTCGCGGGCCGCCTGCTCGTCGACGTGTGCCGCGACGTCGGCGCCGACGTCATCGTCAAGGGCCTGCGCGGTGGCACGGACTACGCCTACGAGCTCCCGATGGCGCTCATGAACCGCCACCTCACGGGCGTCGAGACCGTGTTCCTGCCCGGTGCGCCCGAGTTCGAGCACGTGTCGAGCTCGCTGGTCAAGGAGGTCGCGCGGTTCGGGGGAGACGTGGCCGGGCTCGTCCCCGACGAGGTCCACGCGGCGCTCGCGGAGAAGCTCGCGCAAGGGTCCTGACCCCGCCCGCTCCTGCACGGGTTTGGGTCCGCAGGGGTGGTCGCGAAGGTGACCACGGCTGCGGACGCGACCGGCCGGCATACCGACCGCATTTGGGCAGGCGGCACCCCCTCCGGTACCTTTGATCTTCGGTCTGCGTCAGCCGTGACGACCGACCGAACCACTCGACCATGGCAAGGGAAATGAACCGTCTCGATCCTCGGTCTCCTCTGGTGCTCGACACCAAGGAGGTCGGCCGGCGACCCGGCTCGATGGCGGAGCTCTCTCGTGAGGTCGAGGCACCAGCCGAGTTCGGCACGGAGGTGCTGCGCGTCGCCGAGGGGGAACCCTTGGACCTCGACGTGCGGCTCGAGTCCGTCGTCGAGGGCGTCCTGGTCACCGGTTCGGTCCAAGGAACGGCGACCGGCGCCTGCGTGCGGTGCCTGGATCCGATCAGCCACGATGTGGATGCCCGGTTCCAGGAGCTGTTCGCCTACGCCGATCGCAACGCCCACCACCAGGAGGTGGGCGACGAGGACGCAGCCGAGGAGTACCTCATCGAGGACGGTCTCATCGACCTCGAGCCGGTGCTCCGGGACGCCGTGGTGCCTGCACTGCCGTTCCAGCCCGTGTGTCGTCCGGACTGCCCGGGGCTGTGTTCCGAATGCGGAATGCACCTCGCGGAGGACCCGGACCACGCACATGACGTGATCGACCCCAGGTGGGCGGCTCTCACGGACCTCGGGTCCGAGTCGCCCGCGACGCAGACAGAGAAGAGGACCTGACGTGGCTGTTCCGAAGCGGAAGACGTCGCGCTCCAACACGCGCCACCGCCGTGCCAACTGGAAGGCCACGCCGGTCACGCTGACCACGTGCCCCCAGTGCAAGGCCCCGATGCAGCCGCACATCGCGTGCCCGTCGTGTGGCAGCTACAACGGCCGCCAGTACGGCGTGGCCGAGCGCACCGAGCACCAGGGCTGAGCCCACTCCTCATGGGGAGGGGCACGCAGCGCCCTGCGGCCCTCGAGCCGCTGCGCCCCGTCGATGAGCTCCACCAGCACCTCACCGAGGTGACCGGTGGAGACATCGACGAGGCGCTGCTCGGTCGTGCCCTGACGCACCGGTCGTACGCCTACGAGGCCGGCGGCATCCCGCACAACGAGCGGCTCGAGTTCCTCGGGGACTCCGTGCTGGGGCTCGTCGTCACCGACACCCTCTACACGACGCACCCGGACCTCACCGAGGGCCAGCTCGCCAAGCTCCGGGCGGCCGTCGTCAACATGCGCGCGCTCGCCGCCGTGGGGCGCACCCTCGGGCTGGGGGACTACATCCTGCTCGGCCGGGGCGAGGAGTCCACCGGCGGTCGCGACAAGGACTCGATCCTCGCGGACACCGTCGAGGCCGTCATCGGTGCGACCTACTCGAGCGCCGGCCTGCCCGCCGCCAGCGAGCTCGTCCACCACCTGCTCGACCCGCTCATGGCTCGTTCGGCGACCCTCGGCGCCGGGCTCGACTGGAAGACCAGCCTGCAGGAGATCTCGGCCCTGCACTCGGCCGGCCCGGTCGAGTACGCCGTGCAGCAGGAGGGACCCGAGCACGCCAAGACGTTCACCGCACAGGTGCTCGTCGACGGCGTCGAGCTCGGCAGCGGTGTCGGCCGCACCAAGAAGGACGCCGAGCAGCAGGCCGCCGCCCAGGCGTGGCAGGCCCTGCGCGAGCGTCACGGCGACGGGCTCGCGACCGCGCCCCTGCCCGACCTCGGCTGACCGGGGACGACGACAACCCGTGCCCGAGCTGCCCGAGGTCGAGGTCGTCCGTCGTGGTCTGGCCGACCACGTCGTCGGCCGGTCGATCGCCACGGCCGCCTTCACCGGTGCCCGCGTCGCGCGCCGTCACGTCGCCGGCCCCGCGGACCTCGCCGACCGGATCACCGGGCTCGAGGTCAGCGCCGCGCGCCGCAGGGGCAAGTACCTCTGGCTCGTGCTCAGCGATCAGGCACAGCCGGTCCTCGGCCTCATCGCACACCTCGGCATGAGCGGCCAGCTGCTCGTCGAGGCGGCCGACGCCCCCGACGAGAAGCACCTCCACGCCCGGTTCACCTTCGCCGACGGCGGCCCCGAGCTGCGCTTCGTCGACCAGCGCACCTTCGGCGGGTTCGCCCTCGACGACCTCGCGGACGACGGCGTGCCGCACCAGATCCGGCACATCGCGCCCGACCCGTTCGAGCCGGTCTACGACCAGGCTGCGGTCGTGCGCCGGATCAAGGCCAGCGACAGCGCGATCAAGCGGATGATCCTGCACCAGGGCGTCGTCTCGGGCATCGGCAACATCTATGCCGACGAGGCGCTGTGGCGCGCCAAGGTCCACGGTGAGCGCCCGGCGAGCAGCCTCACGAAGCCGGCCATCTCCCGCGTGCTCGACCACGCCCGCGACGTCATGGCGGCGGCCCTGCTGCAGGGCGGGACGAGCTTCGACGCGCTCTACGTCAACGTCAACGGCGCCTCGGGCTACTTCGACCGGTCGCTGCACGCCTACGGGCAGGAGGGCGAGCCCTGCGCTCGGTGCGGGACGCCGATCCGCCGCGAGCAGTTCATGAACCGCTCGTCGTTCAGCTGCCCGAGGTGTCAGCCGCGCCCGCGGACCCCTCGGCCCTCGCGCGCCTGACGAGCTCGCACGACGTCGTGGTCGGGGTCCGGGGGAACGGTCAGGGGACCGGGAGCTCCTTGAGCGTCACGGCCTTGCCCGTATGCCGCTCGCTCAGGTCCGCGAACGCCTGCCGGATGGTCTTGGCGTAGAGGTGGGCGCCGACGAGCGACGGGTGGATGCCGTCGGACTGGAGCTGGCGGGTGGTGCCCTCGAGCGCGGCGTCCCAGTCGGCGATGGCGACGTTGTCGCGGCCCTTGGCGAGCTCTTTGAGGGCGGCGTTGTCGGACGCGATGCGGTTGATCCTGCCGTGGAGCGTGACGAGGACGACCATGCGGTCGGGGCCGAGCGCGTCGAGCGTGGCCCTGGCCCGGTCGAGGTCGGTGCCGGCGTTGGTGCCCAGGGCCAGGATGACGGCCCGACGGTTGCCGGCTCCTCGGGTGCTGGCGACCTTGAGTCCCTCGGACCACTGGCGGTTGGAGCGGGCGTCCATGCGGATGCCGGGGAAGTAGTAGCGCAGGGCGTGCACGCTCCCCACCATCATCGAGTCGCCGTAGCCGTCGATCTCGGTGCCGGTGGGCATCGCCCACGTCTGCTTCACGGGTGCCGGCTTGGCCGCCGGTGCGGTGGACCGCGGTCCGGGTGTCGCGCCGCGGGCACCGGAGCCCGTCGTGCCGGCCGAGGCGGCGGTGGGTGAGACCCGAGCGGCGGCGGCGTTGGCGTCGAGCAGCTGCTCGACCCGCGTACGGGTCGGGGCGGTGAGGAGGACGGCCGTGAGGGCGATGGCGAGGACGGCGACGCCGGCCCAGACGATGCGCGCGGTGCGGGTGCCGGCATACCGGATCGTGTGGAGCGCGTGGCGCGCCGTGCCCCGGAAGCCGCGTCGCCTCACGGGCGTCTCGATGAAGCGGTAGGAGAGGTCGGCGACGGCCACGGTCACGACGACGCACCACAGCCGCGACCAGAGGTAGCCGTCGGCGGAGCGCTCGGCCCAGGCGAGGTCGGCCTCGACGATGAGGATGACGGGCCAGTGCCAGAGGTAGAGGCCGTAGGAGCGCTCGCCGACCCAGCGCAGGACCGGCAGGTCGAGCACGGTGCGCAGGGGAGTGGGGCGCTCGACCACGCCGAGCACGAGGACGGCCGTGGCCAGCGAGGCGAGGAGGATGCCGCCGCGGAACGTGAAGGGCGTGGACTCGTCGAGCAGCGCGACGAGGGCCACGAGCACGACGGCCGCGGCAGCGACGGCGGGCACCCGGACCCGGTGCCACTGCGCCGTCGACGTCCAGGCGCGGTGCGGTGCCGCCCACGCGAACGCCAGCGCCGCACCGAGCATGAGACCCATGAGGTGGGTGTCGGTGCCGTAGTAGACCCGGGTCGCGCCGAGCGAGGGGTCGAAGCGGACTGCCATGAGGACGGCGGACCCGAGGGCGAGGGCGACCGCGACCCCGGCGCGCGCCCGTGACGACGGCGCGAGGCGCAGGAGCACGAGCGCGACGACCGGCCACACGAGGTAGAACTGCTCCTCGACCGCGAGCGACCACAGGTTCATGAGCAGCTGCGGCGCGGTGCTGTGGAAGTAGTCGGAGCCGGCCGCGATCTCGAGCCAGTTGCTCGTGAAGGTCAGGGCGCCGACGGCCTGGCGGCGGATGCCGACGAGCAGGTCGCCCTCGACGAGCCGGGCCAGCAGGATGACGCTCGGCACGAGGACGAGCAGGGCGGGCAGCAGTCGGCGGGCGCGGCGGGTCCAGAACCCGCGCAGGTCGACCCGGCCCTCGCGGGCGTGCTCACGCACGAGCAGCGTGGTGATGAGGAAGCCGGAGATGACGAAGAAGACGTCGACGCCGAGGAAGCCACCGGGCAGCCAGCGCGGGTCGAGGTGGAACAGGAGCACGGCGACGATGGCGGTGGCACGCAGGCCGTCGAGACCGGGCAGCCGCCCTCCCGGGCGCGACGCAGCTCTGCCGGGCGGGGGTGCGGAGGTCGCGGCCCCGGGCCCGAGCGACGGGCTGTCCACGCTCATGCCCATAGGCTATGGAGACGCACCGACACGGGCGTGGAGGCGCGCTGGGGCGGCGGCGACCTACGATCGGCGGCATGGAGAGCAGCCTCGACCCCGGCACCGACGGGGTGCAGCCCGTCCGGGTCACCGTGAGCGTGCGCGGACGCGTCCAGGGCGTGGGCTTCCGCTGGTGGACCCGGGCCCGAGCGCTCGAGCTCGGGCTGGCGGGTTCGGCGCGCAACACCGACGACGGACGGGTCGAGGTCGTGGCCCAGGGGCCGCGCGGCGCCGTCGAGCGCCTCGTCCGCCTCCTGTCCGAGGAGCCGTCGACGACGCGTCGCCCCGGAGCGGTCGTGTCGGTGTCGACGCCGCTCGAGAGCGCACCGCGCGAAGGCGTCACCGGCTTCGTCGAGAGGTGAGCGGACGGCGCGGGTCCCACGCCTCTGCACCGCCCGGCATACCGGGTCGTGGGACGCGGGGGACCGCGGGGGGCGCGCGTTCATACGATGGTCCGATGAGCGACGCCCCTCCCGAGCTGGTCCGCCTGCGTTCGAGCATCGACAACATCGACGCAGCCCTCGTGCACCTGCTCGCCGAGCGGTTCAAGTGCACGCAGCAGGTTGGCGAGCTCAAGGCGACCGAGGGGCTGCCGCCTGCGGACCCCGCCCGTGAGGAGCGCCAGATCACCCGGCTGCGGGCGCTGGCCAAGGAGAGCGGGCTCGACCCGGAGTTCGCCGAGAAGTTCATCAACTTCGTCATCGCCGAGGTCATCCACCACCACGAGTCGATCGCCAACGGCTGACGCGCGAGACGCGCCCGCGTCCACCCCCCCACGTCCCACCAGCCACTGCCGTCACAGGCAACGCAGGCCCCGTCGCAGGTCCCGGGAGCCCCGTCCCCCCGCCGGTACAGTGACGACGTCGTCCCGTCCGCATGCCCCCCGAAGAACCGAGAGCCACCGCGTGTACGTCAAGAGCCTGACCCTCAAGGGGTTCAAGTCCTTCGCCTCGGCCACGACCATGCGTCTCGAGCCCGGCATCACGTGCATCGTCGGCCCCAACGGCTCCGGCAAGTCCAACGTCGTCGACGCGCTCGCCTGGGTCATGGGGGAGCAGGGCGCCAAGACCCTGCGCGGCGGCAAGATGGAGGACGTCATCTTCGCCGGCACCGCCGGCCGCCCGCCGCTCGGCCGGGCCGAGGTGAGCCTGACGATCGACAACACCGACGGTGCGCTGCCGATCGACTACACCGAGGTGACGATCACCCGGACGATGTTCCGCAACGGTGGCTCCGAGTACGCCATCAACGGCACCCCCAGCCGCCTGCTCGACATCCAGGAGCTGCTCTCCGACAGCGGCATCGGCCGCGAGATGCACGTCATCGTCGGCCAGGGCCAGCTCGACGCGGTGCTGCGCGCGACCCCCGAGGAGCGCCGCGGCTTCATCGAGGAGGCGGCCGGCGTCCTCAAGCACCGCAAGCGCAAGGAGCGCGCGCTGCGCAAGCTCGACGCGATGGAGGCCAACCTCACCCGCGTCCACGACCTCACCGGCGAGATCCGCCGCCAGCTCGGACCGCTCGGTCGCCAGGCCGAGGCCGCGCGCAAGGCCGCCGTCATCCAGGCCGAGGCGCGCGACGCCCGCCTGCGCCTCGTCGCCGACGACCTCGTCCAGCTCACCTCGACGCTCGAGCAGGAGGTCGCCGACGAGACCGCGCTCATCGAGCGCCGCACCACCGTCGAGAACGCCCTCGAGTCGCTGCGCTCGCGGATCACCGAGATCGAGCGCCAGGCCGCCGACGCCGCGCCCGAGCTCGGGCGCTCGCAGGACCGCTTCGTCAGGCTCCAGTCCCTGCGCGACCGGCTCGAGTCCACGGCCTCCGTGGCCCGTGAGCGCGTGCGCCTCCTGAGCCAGGACGACGTCGACGAGACGACGTCCGGCCGCGACCCCGAGGAGCTGCGGGCGCAGGCCGCCCAGGCCCGCGAGGCCGAGCAGAAGCTCGCCGCCGAGGTCGCCACCGCCGCCGAGCAGCTCGCCGCCGCCGTCACCTCCCGCGAGGAGGCCGAGAGCGCGTATGCCGGTGAGCAGCAACGCCTGTCGCGTCTGGCTCGCGCCGCTGCCGACCGTCGCGAGGGACTGGCCAAGCTCGCCGGCCAGGTCGGCGCCCGGCGCAGCCGGATCGAGGCGGGGGAGGCCGAGATCGGTCGGCTCCGCGGGATCATCGAGGCCTCGCTCGCGCGCGCCTCCGAGGCCGAGAAGGAGTTCGCCCGGCTCGAGGGCACCGTCGCCAACGACGAGGAGGGCGAGGAGGGTCTCGACAGCGCCTACGAGACCGCCGCCGAGGAGCTCGCCACCATCGAGACGAGGATCGCCGAGCTCGAGAACGTCGAGCGCGAGGCCGAGCGCGACCGCGCGTCGGCCGCCGCCCGCGTCGAGGCGCTCGGGATGAGCCTGCGGCGCAAGGACGGCGCCGCCGCCCTCCTCGCCGCCTCCGAGGACGGCGACCGCGGCCACGGCATCGTCGGCACCGTCGCCTCTCTCCTCCAGGTGAGCGGCGGGCACGAGGGTGCCGTCGCGGCCGCCCTCGGCTGGGCGTCCGAGGCGCTCGCCGTGGGCACCGCCCAGGACGCCGCCCGTGCGGTCACCAGGCTCCGCGAGGAGGACCACGGCCGGGCCACCCTGCTCGTGGGTGACACCGCAGTCCCCTCCGACCGCTCCTCGTGGCCGGCGCTCGACGGCTCCGCCGTCTGGGCCCGTGACGTCGTCGACGCCCCGGCCTCCGTGCGACCGGCCGTCGAGCAGCTGCTCGACCTCGTCGCCCTCGTCCCCAACGCCGAGCACGCCCTCGCCCTCGTCGCCCGTGGTGAGGGCATCACCGCGGTGACCGCCGACGGCGACGTCTTCGCCCCCGGCTGGGTGCGCGGCGGCTCGAGCAGCGGCCAGTCCCTGCTCGAGGTCCAGTCAGCGCTCGAGGACGCCCAGGCTGCGACTGCTGCTGCGACGACCCGGGGCGAGCAGGCGCGGTTCGCCCTCGTCGCCGAGCGCGACAAGGCCGCCGCGGTGACCGAGCGGGTCGAGGCCGCCCTCGAGGCGCTGCACGACAGCGACGCCCGCATGGCCGCCGTCGCCGAGCAGCTCGGTGGACTGCAGTCCACGATCCGCACGAGCCGCGCCGAGGTCGAGCGCACCGAGCGGACCATCGCCGACGCGGAGGCCGCGCTCGAGAACGACCGCCTCGAGGAGACGGCGCTCGCCGCCCGCCTCGAGGAGGCCAGTGCGGAGCCGACCGAGTCCGAGGAGCCCTCGACCGACGAGCGCGACGCCCTCGAGCTCGCCGCCAGCCGGGCCCGCACCGCCGAGACCGAGCTCCGCCTCACGCTGCGCACCAAGGAGGAGCGGGCTCGCTCGCTCAAGGGACGGGCCGACTCGCTCGAGGGTGCGGCCCGCAACGAGATCCAGGCCCGCGAGAAGCTCCGCCAGCGCCAGGAGCGCCGCCGCCGCGAGGCGACCATCGCCGACGCCGTGAGCCAGGCCGCGGCATACGCGACCGACCGCATGGCGACCGCGCTGGTCCGGGCCGCCCGCCTGCGCGACGAGGCCGAGGTCGAGCGCACCCGCCGCGACACCGCCGTCCGCGAGCTGCGCACCGAGATGGCCACGCACCAGGACGAGCTGCGTGACCTCACCGACTCCGCGCACCGTGACGAGGTCGCCCGCGCCCGCCAGGTCGCCCGGATCGAGCAGCTCCAGGCCAAGGCGGTCGAGGAGCTCGGCATGGACCCGGACGTCCTCATGGAGGACTACGGCCCGCACCAGCCGATCCCGTTCATTGTCGGCCCCGACCACGAGGGCGACGTGCCGATGCCGTCGGCGTTCGTGCGCGACGAGCAGGAGAAGCGCCTTCGCAAGGCCGAGCGTGGCCTGTCGGCCCTGGGTCGGGTCAACCCGCTGGCGCTCGAGGAGTTCGCGGCGCTCGAGGAGCGCCACAAGTTCCTCACCGAGCAGCTCGAGGACCTCAAGAAGTCCAAGCGCGACCTCCTCGACATCGTCAAGGAGGTCGACGAGCGCGTCGAGCAGGTCTTCACGCAGGCCTACCACGACACCGCCGAGCAGTTCGAGCGCGTCTTCCAGCGGCTCTTCCCCGGCGGCTCCGGCCAGCTCGTCCTCACCGACCCGGGCGACATGCTCACGACCGGCATCGAGGTCGAGGCCCGCCCGCCCGGCAAGAAGGTCAAGCGGCTCTCGCTGCTCTCCGGTGGCGAGCGCTCGCTCGTCGCGGTGGCGCTGCTCGTGGCGATCTTCAAGGCCCGGCCGAGCCCGTTCTACATCATGGACGAGGTCGAGGCCGCCCTCGACGACACCAACCTGGGCCGGCTCATCACGCTCTTCGAGGAGCTGCGCGACAGCAGCCAGCTCATCGTCATCACCCACCAGAAGAAGACGATGGAGATCGCCGACGCGCTCTACGGCGTGAGCATGCGCGGCGACGGGATCACGACCGTGGTCTCGCAGCGCATCCGCGACGTCGCCGCCACCGCCTGAAGGGGGCGACCCGACCCGGCCCGGCGCCGGGTCGTCGCGGCGGTCAGCCGTGGTTGACGAAGCCGAACGTGCCGAGCGGCCAGATGCGGAACACGACCGGACCGACGACGCGGTTCATCGGGACGAACCGCGCGCACCCCTCGGCGTCGGTGCCCCCGCGGCAGTTGACGACCGAGTCGGCCGACTGCGAGCGGTGGTCGCCGAGCACGAGGAGCCGGTCGGACGGGACGCGGATCTCGGGGAAGCACCGGGACGAGCGCGGGGTCGTGTCGCAGGAGAGGTCTGCCTGGCGGAAGGTGTGGTCCTCGAAGACGTAGTCCTCGTCGAGCGCGTCGCCGTTGACGACGACGTGGCCCTCGGAGTCGCAGCACTTCACCCGGTCACCGGGCATGCCGACGACCCGTTTGACCGTGTATGCCGTGCTCGACGGTCCGATCCCGGTGACGTCGCCGACCTTGCGCACCGCGTCCTTGACGACGTTGCCGGTCGGGCGAAGCCGCGAGTCCTGCCACGTCTCGCCGTGCGAGAAGACGACGACGTCGCCGCGCTCGACGGTGGTGTCGGTGCGGTTGACGACGATCCGGTCACCGATCCGCAGCGTCTCCTCCATCGACTGCGACGGGACGCCGAACGGCTTGGCGACGAAGCTCTGAACCAGCGCGACGACGACGATGGCGAGCAGGATCTCCAGGCCGGCGGGGAGCCTGCGACGACGGCGCTGGGGAGCCTCGTGCGGAGTCGTCGCGGTCACCGGGCGAGCCTACGTCGTGGGGACGTGCCGCGCGCGGCGCGGCTCCCGGGGCCGGGGTGTCGTTTTGTCAGGGCGGCTCCACTAGGACACCCTTGGGGCATGGTCGCCCTCATCATCGGAATGCTCATCTGCGTCGTGCTCGCCCTTGCCATCGTCGCCCTCGTGGCGATCCCGGCGCGGCGCGACGGACGCGACATCCTCACGCCCAAGGGTGACGAGGTCGTGACGGCCCTCAAGGAGCGCCAGCAGTCCGCCCGCCAGCGCCACGGGCGCGACGACGAGGACGACGCCCCGGCCGGTGACGTGAGCGGCCCTGCCGCCGCCGACGAGCCCGTGGTCCCCGCAGACGCCGGCGTGCGTTCCTGATGCGCTCGGGGATCGACCAGTCCGCCGGCGACCCCACGGTCCGCCCCCAGGACGACCTCTTCGGCCACGTCAACGGCACCTGGATCAAGCAGACCGAGATGCCGGCCGACCGCGGCCGCTACGGCAGCTTCGACCAGCTGCGCGAGAAGGCCGAGGAGCACGTCCGCGACATCATCACGCAGGTCGCCGAGGGCAGCCCCGAGGCCGGCACCGTCGCGCGCAAGGTGGGTGACCTCTACAGCTCGTTCATGGACGAGGCCCGGATCGAGGACCTCGGCGCCACGCCGCTCGCGTCCTTCCTCGAGGCGGTCGACGCCGTCTCGACCCCGAGCGAGGTCATGGCGGCGCTGGGCCGGTTCCTGCGCGCGGGCGTCGACGGGCTCGTCCACCCCATCGTCAACACCGACGACCGCGACTCCAGCCGCTACGTCGTCTACCTCGAGCAGGCCGGCATCGGCCTGCCCGACGAGGCCTACTACCGCGACCCGCAGCACGCCGCGATCCGCTCGGCCTACCCCGGTCACGTCACGCGCATGCTCACCCTGACCGGTGTGTATGCCGGCGACGCGGCCTCCGCTGCCGCCGACCGGGTCGTCGACCTCGAGACCCGCATCGCGGCCTCGCACTGGGACCAGGTCGCCAACCGCGACGCGGTGAAGACCTACACGCTCGTCGACCGTGACGGTCTGGCCGAGCTGACCCCCGGTGTCGACTGGGACGCCTACCTCGCGGCTGCGCATGCCCCTGCCGGCGCCTTCGACCAGGTCATCGCCCGCCAGCCCGACCACCTGCGATCGATGGCCGCGGCGCTGGCCGAGGTCGACATCGCCACGTGGCAGGACTGGCTGCGCTGGCGGGTCGTGCACGCCCTGGCCCCCTACCTCGCCGACGCCGTCGTCGCCGAGAACTTCGACTTCTACGGCCGCACGCTCTCCGGCGTCCCGCAGATCCGCGACCGCTGGAAGCGGGGCGTGGGACTCGTCGAGGACGCGCTCGGTGAGGCCGTCGGTCAGCTCTACGTCGAGAAGCACTTCCCGCCGCGCGCCAAGGAGCGGATGGTCGAGCTCGTGGCCAACCTCGTCGAGGCGTTCCGCCGCGACTTCGAGGGCCTGGAGTGGATGGGCGTCGAGACCCGCCGCGAGGCGCTCGCCAAGCTCGGGTCGTTCACCCCCAAGATCGGCTACCCCGACCGGTGGCGCGACTACTCCTCGCTCGAGGTCGACGCCGCGGACCTCGTCGGCAACGTCGCCCGGGCCTCGGCCTTCGAGATCGACCGCAACCTCGCCAAGCTCGGCGGACCGGTCGACCGCGACGAGTGGTTCATGACCCCGCAGACCGTCAACGCCTACTACAACCCGGGTCTCAACGAGATCGTCTTCCCGGCGGCCATCCTCCAGCCCCCGTTCTTCGACGTCGACGCCGACGACGCCGTGAACTACGGCGGCATCGGTGGCGTCATCGGTCACGAGATCGGCCACGGCTTCGACGACCAGGGCTCGCAGTACGACAAGGACGGCAACCTCCGCAACTGGTGGAGCGACACCGACCGGGCGAACTTCGACGAGCGCTCGCAGCGGCTCATCGCCCAGTTCGACGCCCTCGAGTCGCGTGACGCCCCCGGCCACAAGGTCAACGGCGCGCTCACGGTCGGCGAGAACATCGGCGACCTCGGCGGGCTGACGATCGGGCACGCGGCATACCGGATCTCGACCGAGGGGAGCGACGCTCCCGTCATCGACGGGCTGACCGGCGACCAGCGCTTCTTCTTCGGCTGGGCCCAGGTGTGGTGCGGGATGGCCCGCGAGGCCGAGGCGGTCCGCCTCCTCGCGATCGACCCGCACGCCCCGATGGACCTGCGCGCCAACGCGGCCCGCAACCTCACCGAGTTCCACGAGGCGTTCGACGTCCAGCCCGGTGACGGCATGTGGGTCCCGGAGGACGAGCGGGTCCGCATCTTCTGAGGGCGGGTGCGAGGATGGCGACGTGAGCGCCATCGACACCTTCTGGGAATTCTTCGCCGTCGCGGTCGGCCTGCTGGTCGTCCTCGGAGGCCTCGCCGCCACCTTCCTGCGAGGGCGGGGCGGAGCCACCAAGGAGCTGCCGCGCGAGCAGCCGCGCACCTCCTCCGCGCCTGCCCCGACGGCCGACGAGGGTGAGCGTGACGACCGCGCCGGTGGTGCGGTCGACACCCTCGAGCCGCCGGCCGGCGACACGGTCGAGGAGACGCTCCCGCCCGTCACCGTCCCCGAGGTCGAGCGTCCCGAGGCTCCGCAGACCCGCCTCCAGCGGCTGCGCGCCCGCCTGGCCCGCTCCAACAGCGCCCTCGGCCAGGGGCTGCTCGCGCTGCTCTCGCGCGGGGACCTCGACGAGCAGGCGTGGGAGGACGTCGAGGACACCCTGCTCACCGCCGACCTCGGCGTCGAGGCGACGACCGAGCTGGTCGACTCGCTGCGCACCAAGGTCAAGATCCACGGCAACGCCGACGAGGCCACCGTCCGCGGCTGGCTGCGCGAGGAGCTCGTGAGCCTCGTCGACCCCTCGATGGACCGTTCGGTCGCCTCGTCCCGCGTCGACGGCCGCCCCGCCGTCATCGTCGTCGTCGGCGTCAACGGCACCGGCAAGACCACCACCGTGGGCAAGCTGGCCCGGGTCCTCGTGGCCGAGGACAAGGACGTCGTCCTCGGTGCGGCGGACACCTTCCGGGCCGCCGCGGCCGACCAGCTCCAGACCTGGGGCGAGCGCGTCGGGGTGCCCACGGTCCGCTCGGACCGCGAGGGCGCCGACCCCGCCGCCGTGGCCTTCGACGCCGTCAAGGGAGCCGCCGAGCTCGAGGCCGACGTCGTCATCATCGACACCGCGGGTCGCCTCCACAACAAGGTCGGCCTCATGGACGAGCTCGGCAAGGTCAAGCGCGTCATCGAGAAGCAGAGCCCGATCGACGAGGTCCTGCTCGTGCTCGACGCCACGACCGGCCAGAACGGCCTGCGCCAGGCCGAGGTGTTCAGCGAGGTCGTCGGCATCACCGGCATCGTCCTCACCAAGCTCGACGGCACCGCCAAGGGCGGCATCGTCGTCGCCGTCCAGCGCAAGCTCGGCGTCCCGGTCAAGCTCATCGGCCTGGGCGAGGGTCCCGACGACCTCGCGCCGTTCGACCCCGAGGGCTTCGTCGACGCCATCATCGACTGACGATGGCGCTCGCGACCCTGCACGACCGGGAGCGCCTCACCGCGGCGCTCGTCTCGTGCACCGAACGCAGCATCGCGCTCGCCGCCCGCGACGAGGTCCGCACCGCGTGGGAGCGCGACAGCGCCTGCACCGGCATGACCGTGGGCGGCCTGACCCACCACCTGCTGGCCCAGAGCGCCCACCTCGTGCGCGGGCTGCGGGTCGAGGCACCGGGCGAGGCGCCCGTCATCACGCGGCTCGGGCACTACTCGAGCGCCCCGTGGGTCAAGGCCTCGCGCAGCGGTGAGACCGACCCGGACCAGGACGAGCAGGACAACGCCGCGGCGCAGGTGGGCCACGCACAGGTGCTGGCCGAGGCCCGGCAGGCACTGGCCGACCTCCCGGGTGTGCTGGCCCTGCCGCGCGACCCCGACGTGGTCCACATCCCGTGGCAGGGCTGGTCGCTCGCCACGCCGGACTTCGCCACCACCCGCCTCATGGAGATGGTCGTGCACGGTGACGACCTCGCGGCGAGCGTGGGCCTGCCCACGCCCGAGCACGATGACGACGTCGTGGAGGCGGTGCTCGACCTGCTCGTGCACGTCTCGCTCGGCCGCCACGGCCAGGTCGCGCTCATCCGGGCGCTGAGCCGGCCGCAGCGCGCGTCGGGTGACGTCTCCGCCTTCTGAGGTGGCGGCACGGCGTCGAGGCTGCGGCGTGGTGAGGAGGCCGCGGCGGTGAGGCTGCGGCGCGGAGGTGGGCGGACGGCATACCCTCGGCCCATGACTTCGGGGGAACCGGACACGGACGTCCTGCGCCTGGGCGCGGGCGCGCGCGCGTGGCGCGCCGGGACCGTCGTCGTGCTCACGCTGCTCTTCTGCGCCGGGTCGCTCGTCGGCAACGACCACTGGTGGCCGTTCAGCCCGTGGCGGATGTTCGCGACGTCGCAGGCCGCCACCGGGTCGGTCTGGTCGACCGGCATCGAGGTCCGCACCGCCGACCACGTCGACACCTGGGTGCCCGCACCCCTCACCCCGGAGAACGTCGGGCTCAACCGCGCCGAGGTGGAGGGGCGGATCCCGCAGATCCAGGCCGACCCGTCACGCCTGGGCACCCTCGCCACCAGCCACGCCCGCCTGCGCCCGGGTGCGCCCGCGTGGGTGGGTCTGCGGGTCGTGCGCCACAAGATCGTCGTCGTCGACCGCGAGCCCACGGGCGAGGTCGAGACCGACGTCCTCGCCGAGTGGAGCTCACCGTGAGCCGGCTGCGCGACTGGCTCTTCGCCCCCGTGCCGCTGGCCCGGGTGGCCGTGCTCCGCGCGCTCGTCTTCGCGTTCGTCATCGTCGACGTCCTCCTGCTCCACACCTCCGGCTGGTACCACGGTGAGGCCGACCCGGTCTGGTACGAACCGCTCGTCATGGGGCAGGTGCTGCACCTGCCTCCCGCCTCGGTGCTGCTCGTCGAGGTGCTCAAGTGGGGCTGCGTCGTCGCCGCCGCGCTGGCCATCTCCGGTCGGGCGCCGCGGCTGCTCGGCTGGGTCGTGGCCGTGTGCTGGATCTGGTACCAGTACGTCGCCTTCAGCTACGGCAAGGTCGACCACGACCGGGCCGACTTCGTCGTCGCGCTGGCCCTGCTGCCCACGGTCGGCATCGCGCACCTGTCGGACCGGCGCCTCTCGGAGGCCGCGGGCTTCGCGCTGCGGGCCATCCAGCTGGCCGCCGTCGCCACCTACTTCCTCTCGGCGTGGGCCAAGCTCCGCTTCGGTGGGCTCGAGTGGGTCAACTCGGCGACGATGGTGCGCGCCGTCGTGCGCCGGGGGACCCCGTGGGCGCAGTGGCTGCTCGAGATCCCCTGGACGCTGCACTGGTTCCAGTGGGTGCTCATGGCGGCCGAGATCACGGCGCCGGTGATCTTCCTGCTGTCGGAGAGGTGGCGCCGGCGGGCGGTCGCGGCGTGGTTCGCCTTCCACGCCATGACGTATGCCGCGATCACGATCGCGTTCTGGCCGCACCTCGTCATGATGCTCGCGTTCCTCCCGCTCGAGGAGTACGCGGACCGGCTGCGGGCGTGGTGGGCGCGCACGCGAGCCGGGAGGTGGGTCGGGGAGCGCCGGCTCAGCTCGGGCGCTGCGCCGCCGGCAGCGAGCACGCCGGCGTCCCGCCCGGGAGCCGGTGTCGGTTGAGCGCGACCCAGCGGTAGACCAGACCGGCCAGGGCGTTGACGCCCGGCACGAGGATCACCGCACCCAGCGGCCGGAACGGGAGGCGCCCGGCGAGCAGCACCCGGGCCACGGCGTCCTGGGCCGAGCTGACGCGCCCGCCCCTGGCCACCCACTGCAGCGCCTCGTCGCACTGCTCGGGCGTGAGGCCGAGGGCATCGAGGTCGAGGTCCTGGTAGGCGCTGACCGAGAAGCTCTCGGGCGCGGGACGCACGGTCGTCGTGACGAAGCGCGCAAGCTTGGTGCACACGCCGCAGTCACCGTCGTAGACGAGCACGGGAGGGGTCATGCCCCCAGTCTCGCACCGGCGGGCCGGGACGCGGACGTGAGCACCCGGCATACCGGCTCTGCTCACGGCGACGCAGGGCGCGAAACACACTTCTTACGCGACGCCGCGAGGTGCAACGTGGCTGTAACACAACGCGCGGCGACGTGAAACGGCGTGCTCGCAGACTCCTTCCCCATGAGCCCAACTCTCCTCCCCGTCGCGGCCGAGCCCGCAATCGATGCCTCGGCGACGGCCTTCGTCCTCCTCTGCGCCTCGTTGGTGCTGCTGATGACGCCCGGCCTCGCCCTCTTCTACGGCGGCATGACGCGCGCCAAGTCCGTCCTCAACATGATGATGATGTCGTTCGGTGCCATGGGCGTCGTCGGTGTCATCTACGTGCTGTGGGGCTACTCGATGTCCTTCGGTGGCAGCAACATCGGCGGCATCATCGGCAACCCGTTCGAGAACTTCGGTCTCAAGGGCGTCGTCGGTGACGCGACCGGAGCCACGCTCGACGCGAACGGGACGGCGATCATCGACGTCTTCGGCGCCGACGTGTGGATCCCCGAGGTCCTCTTCGTCGGGTTCCAGCTCACCTTCGCGATCATCACCGTCGCGCTCATCAGCGGCGCCATCGCCGACCGCGCGAAGTTCTCGACCTGGCTGCTCTTCAGCGGCTTCTGGGTGACGCTGGCCTACTTCCCGATCGCCCACATGGTGTGGGGCGGTGGCCTGCTCAGCGGCTCGGAGGACGGGCTGTCGGCCAAGATCTTCGGTGCGACCGACGGCGTCGCCAACGTGCTGCCCATCGACTTCGCCGGTGGCACGGTCGTCCACATCAACGCCGGTGTCGCGGGCCTCGTGCTCGCCCTCATCGTCGGCAAGCGCCTCGGCTTCGGCAAGACCGCGATGCGCCCGCACAACGTCCCGCTCGTCATGCTGGGCGCCGGCCTGCTCTGGTTCGGCTGGTTCGGGTTCAACGCCGGCTCCGAGCTCGCCGCCGACGGCCTCTCGAGCCTCGTCTGGGTCAACACGACCGTCGCGACCTGTGCGGCGATCCTCGGCTGGCTCGTCGTGGAGAAGGTGCGTGACGGTCACGCCACCTCGGTCGGTGCCGCCTCCGGTGTCGTCGCCGGTCTCGTCGCCATCACCCCGGCCTGTGGCGCGCTCTCGCCCGTGGGCTCGATCATCCTCGGTCTCGTCGCCGGTGGGCTCGCCGCCCTCGCCGTCGGCCTGAAGTTCCGCTTCGGCTACGACGACTCG
This sequence comes from Knoellia locipacati, assembly GCF_007992835.1. Taxonomy (GTDB): domain Bacteria; phylum Actinomycetota; class Actinomycetes; order Actinomycetales; family Dermatophilaceae; genus Knoellia; species Knoellia locipacati. The sequence continues at coordinate 69,291 of NZ_BKBA01000002.1, read as the reverse complement.
CTCGACGTCGTCGGCGTCCACCTCGTCGCCGGTCTCTGGGGCACCGTCGGTGCCGGGCTCCTCGCCACCTCGGGCGGCCTGTTCTACGGTGACGGGATCAAGCAGCTCGTCGTCCAGATCGTCATCGCCCTCGCGTCGCTGATCTTCTCCGCGATCGTCACCGCCCTCATCGGCCTGGCGCTCAAGGCGACCGTCGGATGGCGCATCACCGACGACGACGAGGTGGCCGGCATCGACCAGTCCGAGCACGCCGAGTCCGGCTACGACCTCGTGGCCCGCGGTGGACGCCTCGGTGTCACCTCGACCGGTCCGCAGACCGACGCCCGTCACGCCGACGAGCTCGCTGAAGAAGGAGTCAAGGCATGAAGCTCATCACCGCCATCATCAAGCCCCACCAGCTCGACGCGGTGAAGGAGGCCCTGGAGGCCTACGGCATCTCGGGAATGACCGTCAGCGAGGCGTCCGGCTACGGCCGCCAGCGCGGCCACAGCGAGGTCTACCGCGGCGCCGAGTACACCGTGGACTTCGTGCCGAAGCTCCGCCTCGAGGTGCTCGTCGACGACATGGACGCCTCCAGCGTCGCCGACGTCATCCTCAAGTCGGCCCAGACCGGTCGCATCGGCGACGGCAAGATCTGGACCCAGCCGGTGGAGGACGTCATCCGGGTGCGCACCGGGGAACGCGGCTCCGAGGCCATCTGACGTACCCACGACTGATTGCCCCATTGGGCCGGTCCCCAGAACGCGCGGCACCGCGCGAAGGAGCCCGGTGGGGCAATCAGTCGAGCAGCACCTGCGCAAGCAGCACCTGCGCAAGCAGCACCTGCGCAAGCAGTCACCGCAGCATTCGAGCAGCACACCTGGGGAGGACCCTCGCATGACTGACATCGCGGACGTCGCCGCCCGCCGGCTCGACCTCGCGGGGACGCGGGCGTTCGAGCAGGTCGGGTCGGGCCCCGAGCGCCGTCGCCGGCTCGCGGAGTTCAACGCGCAGTGGCTCGGCGAGCTCTGGGAGGACGCGGTGCGCGGCCACCGGGTCGAGGGTGTCGCCCTCGCCGCCGTGGGCAGCGTGGGACGCGGCGACGCCGGTCCGCTCTCGGACTACGACCTCGTGCTCCTGCACTACGGCCGCACCCTGTCCAACGACGAGGTCACCCGGCTCGCCGACCGCATCTGGTACCCGATCTGGGACGCCGGGGTGAGGCTGGACCACAGCGTCCGCACGGTGAACCAGTGCCGGACCGTCGCCGCCGACGACCTCACCGCCGCGGTGGGCCTGCTCGACATCTCGCCGGTCGCCGGTGACTCCGAGGTCGTGGCCGCGGCCCGGGCCACGGTGAGCCATGACTGGCGGGCCAACGCCCGCAAGCGGCTGCCGCAGCTCACCGACGCCATGGCCGTGCGCCACCACCGCCACGGGGACCTCGCCCAGTCGATCGAGCCCGAGCTCAAGGAGGCCCACGGCGGCCTGCGCGACATGACGATCCTCAGCGCCCTCGCCGAGGCCTGGCTCGCGGACCGTCCGCGAGGTGAGGTCGACACGGCATACGGGCTCCTGCTCGACGTGCGCGACGCCGTCCACGTGGTCACCGGTCGCGGACGGGACCGTCTCGGACGCGAGGACCACGACGCCGTCGCCGCCCTGCTCGGCTACGGCGACCCCGACGACCTGCTCGCCGACGTGTCCGACGCCGGCCGGACCATCGCCTACGCCCTCGACGGGACCGTGCGCCGCGCCGGCCAGTCCCAGCGCGCCCGCGTCCTGCGGGTCGGCCCACGCCGCCCGCAGATGTCGCCGCTGGGCTACGGGCTCTTCGAGAGCGACGGCGAGGTCGTGCTCGGCGCCGGCCGCCAGCCCGAGAGCGACCCGCTCCTGCCGCTGCGTGCCGCGGTCGTCGCCGCCGGCGCGAACCTCCCGATCTCGCCGACGACCCTCGAGAACCTCGCGACGAAGTGCGGCGACGTGCCGACCCCGTGGTCGCCGCTCGCACGGGGGCTGTTCAGCGACCTCCTCGCCGCCGGCCCCGGGCTCGTCACCGTCTGGGAGGGCCTGGACCAGCAGGGGATCATCGAGCGCTGGCTGCCCGAGTGGGCGGCCGTCCGCTCGCGTCCGCAGCGCAACGCCGTCCACCGCCACACCGTCGACCGCCACCTCATCGAGACCGTCGTGCACGCGACCGGGCTCGTGCGCGGCGTCGGTCGCGCCGACCTCCTGCTCCTCGCGGCCCTGCTCCACGACATCGGCAAGGTGCCGGGGGCGCACGACCACTCCCGCGCCGGCGCACCCATCGCCGAGACGGTGATGCGACGCCTCGGGCACACCGAGGACGACGTCGAGGTCGTGTCCTCGCTCGTGCGCGAGCACCTCACCCTCATCGAGCTCGCCACGCGCCGCGACCACTCGGACCCGCGCACCATCGACGCCGCGGTCACGGCCGTGGCCGGCGACCGGGACCGCTTCGACCTGCTGCTCGCGCTCACCGAGGCCGACGCGGTCGCCGCCGGGCCCAAGGCCTGGACCGACTGGCGCGCGGCCCTGCTCGCCCAGCTCGCCACCGAGGTGCGCGACCGTCTGGACCCGAGCATCCCCACCGTCTCGACGCCGGCCGCCAACGTCGGGCAGGGCGTCGTCCCCGAGGCCCTCGTACGGGCGCTCGCGGCGGGGGACCCGCACGTCGAGGTCCTCGCGCACGGCGGGTCCTACCGGATCGACATCGCCGACCGCGACCGGCTCGGGCTCTTCGCGGACACCGCCGGCCTGCTCGCGGCCGAGGGCCTCGTCGTCCGCACGGCGATCCTGCGCACCGTGGACGGGGTGGCGGTCAACGAGTGGCACGTGGAGTCGCCGAGCGGCAACGAGCCCGAGCAGCCGCGGTTGCAGCGCGGCCTGGCACGCCTCGCCACCGGTGACCGTGGTCCGCTGGGGCTGCTCGACCGGCGCCGCCAGTTCGCGGCGCGGCCGAGCCGGGAGTCGACCATCGGCACCCCCGGCCAGCCGCGGGCGCTCGTCGTCCCCGGCGCCAGCGACGAGGCCACCGTGCTCGAGGTCCGGGCCGAGGACCGTCCGGGTCTGCTGCACGAGCTGGGCATGGCGTTCGCCAAGTCAGGGGTCTCGGTGCGCTCCGCGCACATCGCGACGTATGCCGGCCAGACCCTCGACACGTTCTACGTCACCGACTTCTCGGGTCACCCCCTGGGCCCGGGCAAGGTGGCGCAGGTCGTCGCCGTCATCATCGACACGTGTGACGGGACCACCTGAGCGCGGCGGTTAACCTTGTGCGGTGTTCACGAGCCTCTCCGACCGCCTGACGTCGACCTTCAAGAACCTCCGCACCAAGGGGCGTCTGTCCGAGTCCGACGTCAACAGGACCGTCCGCGACATCCGGATGGCCCTGCTCGACGCCGACGTCGCGCTGCCGGTCGTCAAGGAGTTCACGCACGCCGTCCGTGAGCGCGCCCTCGGTGCCGAGGTGTCGCAGGCGCTCAACCCGGCCCAGCAGGTCGTCAAGATCGTCAACGAGGAGCTCGTCGCCATCCTCGGTGGCGCGACCCGCACGATCCGCTTCGCCAAGACCGGCCCGACCGTCATCATGCTCGCCGGCCTGCAGGGCGCGGGCAAGACGACGCTCGCCGGCAAGCTGGCGCACTGGCTCAAGGAGCAGGGCCACACGCCCATGCTCGTCGCGGCCGACCTCCAGCGCCCCAACGCCGTCACCCAGCTCCAGGTCGTCGGTGAGCGCGCCGGCGTCCCCGTCTACGCACCCGAGCAGGGCAACGTCGGCGGCCACGACGCCGTCGGGCCCACCGGTGAGGGCACCCGCAGCTTCGGTGACCCGGTCGCGGTGTCCCGCGACGGCATACGCGAGGCCGTGTCCAAGCAGCACGACGTCGTCATCGTCGACACCGCCGGCCGTCTCGCCGTCGACACCGACCTCATGCGCCAGGCCGGCGACATCCGAGCCGCGATCGACCCCGACGAGGTCCTCTTCGTCATCGACGCGATGATCGGCCAGGCGGCCGTCGAGACCGCCGAGGCGTTCCTCGAGGGCGTCGACTTCACCGGTGTCGTCCTGTCCAAGCTCGACGGCGACGCCCGCGGTGGCGCCGCCCTGTCGGTCGCCGGCATCACCGGCCGCCCGATCATGTTCGCGTCGACCGGCGAGGGCGTGCGCGACTTCGAGGTCTTCCACCCCGACCGCATGGCCTCGCGCATCCTCGACATGGGTGACGTCCTCACCCTCATCGAGCAGGCCGAGAAGGCGTTCGACCGCACCCAGGCCGCCGAGATGGAGCGCAAGTTCCTCGCAGCCGAGGACTTCACGTTCGACGACTTCCTCCAGCAGATGTCGGCGATCAAGAAGATGGGCTCGCTCAAGTCGATGCTCAAGATGATGCCGGGCATGGGCCAGATGTCGGCCCAGCTCGACAACCTCGACGAGCGCGAGTTCGACCGCGTCGAGGCCATGGTCCGCTCGATGACGCCGTTCGAGCGCAACCACCCCAAGCAGATCAACGGCTCGCGCCGCGCCCGCATCGCCGGCGGCTCCGGTGTCACCGTCTCCGAGGTCAACCAGCTGCTCGAGCGGTTCGGCGAGGCCCAGAAGATGATGAAGCAGCTCGCCCGAGGTGGCGGCATCCCCGGCATGCCGGGTATGGGCGGTGGTGGCAAGAAGGCCCGCCAGCAGCAGCAGGTGCGCGGCAAGAAGTCGAAGTCCGGCAACCCCGCCAAGCGCGCGGCCGACGCGCGGGCCGACGCCCAGCGTGCGTCGTCCAAGCCCGCCGGCTCGTCCTTCGGCGGTGGCGCCGGGGCGCCCGGTGGGTTCGACCCGGCTGCCATGGACCCGGCGCAGCTCCCCAAGGGCTTCGAGAAGTTCCTGGGCAAGTGACCTCCCGGTCGTGAACACCGCGCCGCTCCACACGTTGTCGGTCGGGACCGCCGGACCGCGGATCGCCTTCCTCCACGGTCTCTTCGGCCAGGGACGCAACTGGTCGACGATCGCCAAGGCGCTCGCGGGTCCCTCGGGTGACGGCGCGCGGTGCACGCTCGTCGACCTTCCCGACCACGGTCGCAGCCCGTGGACGCAGGAGTTCTCCTTCGAGGCGTATGCCGCGTCCGTCGCCTCGACCCTGCGCGCCGTCGACGAGGGGCCGTGGGTCGTCGTCGGTCACTCGCTCGGCGGCAAGGTCGCGATGACGCTGGCGCTCACCGACCCCTCGCTCGTGGCGAAGCTCGTCGTCGTCGACATCGCGCCCAAGGACTACGTCAACCTCGACCGGTTCACCGGCTACATGGACGAGATGCAGCGCCTGCCACTGGGGGAGCTGCGCGACCGTGCCGACGCCGAGGCGCGGTTCGAGGAGCCCGATCCCGGTGTCAAGGCGTTCCTCCTCCAGAACCTCCGGCGCGAGGGGACGTCGTGGCGCTGGCAGGCCAACGTCGAGCTCTTCGTCGCCGACGCGGCCCGCGGCCAGCACTCGGTCATCGCCGACTTCCCCTTCGCACCGGGCGACGTCGAGCCGTATGCCGGTCCCGTCCTGTGGATCGCCGGCTCGGAGTCGCGCTACATCAAGGACGAGGACTCGCCGACGATGCGCGCGCTCTTCCCGCGGGTGCGCCAGCTCACCGTCAAGGGCGCCTCCCACTGGGTGCACAGCGACGCGCCGGCGGTCGTCATCGAGGCGCTGCGCCGCGTCCTCGCCGCCCCCGCCTGACGCCCGCCCCGGCGGCCTTTCCTCGTTGCGTCTGCGCAATCGGTGGTTCTAGCAACCGTTGCCGCAGACGCTGCGAGAGCGCCCGCACACGGTGCCGGCCGCGGCGGGCGCATAAGGTCGGGTGCCATGACGGCATCGGTGCTGCACCTGGTCGGGGAGGTCCTGCTCGGACCCGAGGACGTGCGTCCTGAGGCGTGGGTGGTCGGGGGTCGGATGACCTACGAACGCCCGACCGGCGCCGGTCACGACGTCGAGACGTTGCGTGGCTGGTTCGTCCCGGGCCTCGTCGACGCCCACTGCCACGTCGGGCTCGACCGCCACGGCGCGGTCGACGACGCCACCGCCGAGCAGCAGGCGCGCACCGACCGCGACAACGGCACCCTCCTCATCCGCGACGCCGGCTCGCCGGCCGACACCCGCTGGATCGACGAGCGCGACGACCTGCCCAAGGTCATCCGGGCCGGGCGCCACATCGCGCGGACCAAGCGCTACATCCGCAACTACGCGTGGGAGGTCGAGCCCGAGCAGCTCGTCGAGCGCGTGCGCATCGAGGCCCGCGCCGGCGACGGCTGGGTCAAGCTCGTCGGTGACTGGATCGACCGCGAGACCGGCGACCTCGAACCCTGCTGGCCGGCCGACGTCCTCACGGAGGCCATCGCCGCAGCCCACGAGGAGGGCGCCCGCACGACGGCCCACTGCTTCGGCCCGGACTCGCTGCGCGACTTCGCCGCGGCCGGCACGGACTGTATCGAGCACGCCACCGGGCTCGAGCCCGCCACCATCGACGCGTTCGCGGCACAGGGCATCGCCATCGTCCCGACCCTCGTCAACATCGCCACCTTCCCGGGCATCGCCGAGCCCGCGCGCGAGAAGTTCCCCGACTACCACCGGCGGATGCTCGACCTGCACGCACGGCGCTACGAGACGTTCGGCGCCGCTCGGGAGGCCGGCATACCCATCTATGTCGGGACCGACGCGGGAGGCTCGATCGAGCACGGGCTCGCGGCCAAGGAGGCGGTCGAGCTCACCCGGATCGGGTTCACGCACGCCGAGGTCCTGGGCGCAGCGACGTGGGGAGCGCGCGCGTGGCTCGGGCGACCGGGGCTCGAGGAGGGCGCCGACGCCGACCTGCTCGTCCTGTCGCGCGACCCCCGCGAGGACGTCACGGCGCTGGGGGAGCCGGATGCCGTCGTCCTGCGAGGCGTGACGTGGTGAGGCTTCCACGATGCGAGACATAATCTGACGTTGTTTGACGGATAACTTCGGCTTATCCAAAGATCGGGGTGTCCGACAGGAAGTGCGGCCGCACGGCCAGCTCTGACGGACCCGATCGAAGGAGCCCCACCATGAGCCGTCATCCCCGCCTCGCCCTGGCCGCCGCCGCGACCGCCGGTGCGCTGGTGATGTCGGCCTGTGCCGGTGGAGGCGCGAGCGACACGGCCGGGGCGGCCGAGCCCCAGGGCGCCGACCAGGCCTCGACGAGCACCCTCAACCTCTACGGCTACGCCGTGCCCAAGGTCGGCTTCGACAAGCTCATCCCAGCGTTCAACGCCACCGAGGCCGGCAAGGGCGTGACGTTCCAGCAGTCCTACGGCGCGTCGGGTGACCAGTCGCGCAAGGTCGCCGCCGGTGCAGAGGCCGACGTCGTGAACTTCTCGGTCGAGCCCGACATCACCCGCCTCGTGGACGCCGGTCTCGTCGACGCCGACTGGAACGCCGGGGAGCACAAGGGCGTCCCGTTCGGCTCGGTCGTGACGATCGTGACCCGCAAGGGCAACCCCAAGGCCATCAAGGACTGGGACGACCTGCTCAAGCCCGGTGTCGAGGTGGTCACCCCGAACCCGTTCAGCTCCGGCTCCGCGAAGTGGAACCTCCTCGCCCCGTATGCCGCGAAGAGCGACGGCGGCAAGAACGCCGCCGCCGGTCTCGCCTTCATCGACAAGCTCGTCACCGACCACGTCAAGGTCCAGCCCAAATCCGGCCGCGAGGCGACGGAGACCTTCCTCCAGGGCACGGGTGACGTGCTGCTGTCCTACGAGAACGAGGCGCTCTTCGCCGAGCGCAAGGGCGACCCGGTCGAGCACGTCACGCCGCCGACGACGTTCAAGATCGAGAACCCCGTCGCCGTCCTCACCAAGAGCAAGAACGCCGAGAAGGCCACGGCCTTCCGCGACTTCCTCTTCACGCCGGAGGCGCAGAAGCTCTGGGCGCAGGCGGGCTTCCGCCCCGTCGACCCGAGCGTGGCCACCGAGTTCGCGAAGGACTTCCCCGAGCCCGCCAAGCTCTGGACCATCGACGACCTCGGCGGCTGGAAGACCGTGGACGGGACGCTGTTCAAGAAGGACACCGGCTCGATCGCGGTCATCTACGACAAGGCCACGTCCTGACATGACGACCACGGTGACCGGCGGCAGGGACGACACGGACGTGTCGGCCCTGCCGCCGGGCGCGCACCCGACCGGAGGCCCGGCCGGAGGCGATGGGCCGGGCGCGGCGCCCGGCGATGGTGGTGACGACCGGGCGCCACGTCCCGTCGGCCGCTCCAGGGCGGGCCGAATCGGCCGCCCGCTCGGCATCGGCGTCGTCGGCCTGTGGCTCAGCGTCATGGTGCTGCTGCCGCTGGCCGCCCTCACCGTGACGTCGTTCGAGGAGGGCGTCGGCGGGTTCTGGGACGCGGTGACCGCCCCCGTCGCGCTGGCGTCGCTGCGGGTGACCCTCGTCGTGGCGGTCGTCGTCGCGCTCGTCAACGCCGTCATGGGCACGCTCATCGCCTGGGTGCTCGTGCGCGACGACTTCCCGGGCAAGCGCGTCGTCAACGCCCTCATCGACCTGCCGTTCGCGCTCCCGACGATCGTGGCGAGCATCGTCCTGCTCTCGCTCTACGGACCCAACAGCCCGATCGACCTCCACCTCAACGCGACCCAGCCCGGCCTCGTCGTCGCCCTGGCGTTCGTCACGCTGCCGTTCGTCGTCCGCTCGGTGCAGCCGGTCCTCATCGAGGCCGACCGCGAGGTGGAGGAGGCTGCCGCGTCGCTCGGCGCCTCGAGCTGGGTGACGTTCCGTCGGGTCGTCCTGCCGACGCTGCTGCCCGCGGTCATCAGCGGCACCGGCCTCGCCTTCGCCCGCGCCATCGGCGAGTACGGCTCGGTCGTCCTCATCGGCGGCAACATCCCGCGCGAGACGCAGGTCGCCTCGCAGTACATCCAGCAGCAGATCGAGATCGACCGGCCGGTCAACGCGGCCGCGGTGTCGGTGGCCCTGCTCGCGATCGCCTTCGTGACACTCGCCGTGCTCCGCTGGTTCGCGGGCCGGTCGCTGCGGCGCGAGGAGGAGTCGTCGTGAGGACCTCGACCCCGGCGCGGCTCGGGCTGCGCACCGTCGCGCTGGCCTACCTCTTCGTCCTCGTCGCCGTCCCGATCGTCCTCATCCTGTGGCGCACGTTCGAGCCCGGCCTCGGCACGTTCGTGGACTCGGTGCGCACGCCCGCGGCGATCTCGGCGCTCAACCTGTCGCTGCTCATCGTCGCGATCGTCGTCCCGCTCAACGTCGTCTTCGGCGTCGCCACTGCGCTCGCGCTCGTGCGGGGACGCTTCCCCGGCAAGGGGGTCCTGCAGGCGGTCGTCGACCTCCCGTTCGCGGTCTCGCCGATCGTCGTCGGTGTCTCGCTCATCCTGCTGTGGGGTGCGGGCGGCTGGTTCGGTGGCGTCGAGAGCCTGGGCTTCCAGGTGATCTTCGGGCTGCCCGGCATGGTCATCGCCACCCTCTTCGTCACGCTGCCGTTCGTCGTGCGCGAGGTCGAGCCGGTGCTCCACGAGATCGGGACGGAGCAGGAGCAGGCGGCCTCGACCCTCGGCGCGAGCTCGTGGCAGACGTTCTGGCGGATCACCCTGCCCGCGATCCGCTGGGGGCTCACCTACGGCGTCGTCCTCACGATCGCGCGTGCGCTGGGCGAGTTCGGCGCGGTGATCATGGTGAGCTCGGGCTTCCCCGGCGTCTCCCAGACCCTGACCCTGCTCGTTCACTCGCGCTACATCGACGACCACAACACCTACGGCGCGTATGCCGCGGCGACCCTCCTCATGGGCCTCGCCGTCGCGACGTTGCTGGGGATGACCCTGCTCGACCGCAAGAGGAGCACACGATGATCAGCGTCACGGGAGCCCGCAAGACCTACGGCGACTTCGTCGCCCTCGACGGGGTCTCGCTCGACATCCCAGCCGGCAGCCTCACCGCGCTGCTCGGGCCGAGCGGGTCGGGCAAGTCGACGCTGCTGCGCGCCATCGCCGGTCTCGAGGGTCTCGACCACGGACGGGTCGGCATCGGCGGCACGGACGTCACCGGCATACCCCCTCAGAAGCGGGGGATCGGGTTCGTCTTCCAGCACTACGCCGCCTTCAAGCACATGACGGTGCGCGACAACGTCGCGTTCGGCCTGACGATCCGCAAGCGCCCCAAGGCCGAGATCGCCCGCAAGGTCGACGACCTGCTCGAGATCGTCGGGCTCGACGGGTTCCAGCACCGCTACCCGGCGCAGCTCTCGGGTGGCCAGCGGCAGCGGATGGCGCTCGCCCGGGCGCTCGCGGTCGACCCCGAGGTGCTGCTCCTCGACGAGCCCTTCGGCGCCCTCGACGCCAAGGTCCGCGCGGACCTGCGCCAGTGGCTGCGCCGCCTCCACGACGAGGTGCACGTGACCACCGTCCTCGTCACCCACGACCAGGAGGAGGCTCTCGAGGTCGCCGACCGCATCGCCGTCCTCAACAAGGGCGCGATCGAGCAGGTGGGCGACCCCGTCTCGCTCTACGATCGGCCCGCCAACGACTTCGTCATGTCGTTCCTCGGCTCGGTGGCCAGGCTCGGCGGACAGCTCGTGCGACCGCACGACATCGCGCTCCACCGCGACCGGGAGCGCGCGCAGCAGCTCGACGCCCGCGTCGGTGGAGGCCCCGGGGTGCTCGAGGCGAGCGTCGAACGCGTCGTCCGGCTCGGCTTCGAGGTGCGGGTGGACCTGCGGGCCGACACGGGGGAGCGGTTCGCCGCGCAGCTGACCCGTGCCGAGGCCGACGCGCTCTCGCTCGAGCCCGGCGACACCGTCTTCGCGCACACGGTGGCGCCCACCAACCCGGCGGAGGCCGAGCCCGCCCTCGCGATCTGAGGCGCACCTCCCACGGCGTCCGCCGACCTGCCGGTATGCCGTCCCCGCACCTCGCGATTCGGGCGCACTGGCGAAGGTGGGACAGAATGCACGCCGTGGAGCGCACCCGAGCCGTCGACGAGCACCCGACGGACAACGACCCCGAGGACTTCGGGCCCGGCGTCGACCCCGACGACCTGGCCACCGTCCTGCGGGTCCTCGCCCAGCTCCCCGAGCTCGAGGCGGGCCACCCCGACGTCCAGACGGTCAAGCGCGCCACCGGCCGCATGTACAAGCAGGTCCGCAAGGCCCGACGCCGCGAGGCCAAGCAGCCCCAGATCGAGCACGACGAGGCGATCCTCGCCCAGACGGCGACCGGCTCGCCGATGCGGATCGACGACGAGACCAAGGGCATCCTGCTCGAGGTGCCGCCGGTCGGGACGACCGCGGGCGAGCTGCTCAAGCCGCGCGGCTGCTACATCTGCAAGGCCGACTACACGACGGTCGACGCGTTCTACCACTGGCTGTGCCCGACCTGCGCGGCCAAGAGCCACCTCAAGCGGGACCAGCGTGCCGACCTCACGGGCAAGCGCGCGCTGCTCACCGGTGGCCGGGCGAAGATCGGCATGTACATCGCGCTCATGCTCCTGCGCGACGGCGCCCACCTCACGATCACGACCCGGTTCCCGCACGACGCGGCCCGCCGGTTCGCCTCGCAGGAGGACTCGGCGGACTGGATCGACCGCCTCAAGGTCGTCGGCATCGACCTGCGTGACCCCACCCAGGTGGTCGCCCTCGCCGACGAGGTCGCCGCCGCAGGGCCGCTCGACATCCTCATCAACAACGCCGCCCAGACCGTGCGACGCAGCCCCGGCTCCTACTCGCACCTCGTCGACGGCGAGCAGGTGCCGCTCGAGCAGAACGTGCGCTACCCCGAGCTCGTGACGTTCGACCGGATCAGCGAGGCCCACCCCGCGAACCTCCTCGGCACGTTGCGCGACACCAAGATCGCGCACCACGAGGGCGAGAGCGAGGAGGAGGCTGCCCGGGCGCTGGCCCAGCGGACCGCCGCGTCGATGACCGAGATGGCGCTCACCGCCGGCAACGCGAGCCTCGAGGCGCACCTCGCCGGGACCGCCGTCGACGCGGGCGGGCTCCTGCCCGACACCCAGCACAACAACAGCTGGACCCAGGTCGTCGACGAGGTCGACCCGCTCGAGCTGCTCGAGGTCCAGCTCTGCAACTCGACCGCGCCCTTCATCCTCATCTCCCGGCTGCGTCCCTCGCTGCGTGCAGCGGTCGCCGGGGGAGCGCGTCGCGCCTACGTCGTCAACGTCTCGGCGATGGAGGGCCAGTTCTCCCGCCGCTACAAGGGGCCGGGCCACCCGCACACCAACATGGCCAAGGCCGCGCTCAACATGCTCACCCGCACGAGCTCGGGCGAGATGTTCGAGACCGACCGCATCCTCATGACGGCCGTCGACACCGGCTGGATCACCGACGAGCGCCCGCACCACGAGAAGCTCCGCATCGCGGCCGAGGGCTGGCACGCGCCGCTCGACCTCGTCGACGGGGCCGCCCGCGTCTACGACCCGATCGTGCGCGGCGAGGCCGGCGAGGACGTCTACGGGTGCTTCGTCAAGGACTACGAACCCAGCCCCTGGTGAGCAGGGGTATGCCGCATGGACGACTTCGCCGAGTGGGTCCGGGTCACGTTCGGGTTGGGTGAGGGCCCACTCACGTGCAGCGTGGGAGGGCACGGCGCCGACGGCGAGGTGTGGCACCTGCAGGTGGGGTCTCGCCATCACGCTGTCAAGCGGCCCTTCCGCGTGGTCGACGTCGAGGCCCTGCAGCGCGAGGCCGACCTGCTGGGCCACCTCGGTGCCCGTGGGGTGGAAGTGCCGACCCACGTCACGGCGCGCGACGGCCGTCTCGTCGTCGAGGTCCCCGACCGACTCGGCGGAGGCTGGACGAGGGTCAGCCACTGGGTCGAGGGGACCTCGGTCGGTGGCCGTCCGTCCGAGGTCGCCGAACCCCTCGGGAGGCTCCTCGCGCAGCTGCACCAGGCCGCGCCCCGCGCGAGTGAGGCACCGCGGGCGTGGCACACCCGCATGCCACCACCCGAGCGCTGGCGCGACCTCGTCGAGCGGTCGGTGGGCCAGCCGTGGCAGGCAGCGCTCGAGGATGCCCTCGACACCCTGGGTGAGTACGCCGAGATCGTCGAGGCTGCGGGCTCCGGGGCGCAACCCTTCCTCGTCGGGCACTGCGACCTGCACCCCGACAACGTCCTGCTCGCCGCCGACGGTGGACTGCGGGCGATTGACTGGGAGGACGCCGGGGCGATGGATCCCACCCGAGAGCTCGCCAAGACCCTCGTTCAGTGGCACGTCCTCGGCGAGGAGGTCGACGAGGGCGCCGTCGCTGCCACGGTGCGTGCCTACGTCGAGGCAGGCGGGCCGGGGCTGCTGTCCGGCCTCACGGACTTCGCCATGGTGATGTGCAGTGAGTCGAACTTCCTCGCCCACCAGCTCGCGGTGGCCCTCGACGAGGGCGCGCCACCGCAGAGGCGGCTGGCGGCTCGCGACGAGATCACCGAGGCGCTGGCCGGCTACCTGCCCGGTCCGGGCGCGATCGAGCGTGTCCTGCGAGCGGCTAGGACGTCGGGTCGGGCCGCGCCGTGACCCGGCGCAGCACGACGTAGCCCACCACCGTGAGCACCGCGACGACCGCCGCGGCCGCGAACCACGGTGCGCCCGTGCGCCACGCGAAGGCGTCCGGGTCGTAGGCCAGCCCACCGGACGTGCACGTCTCGACCCCGTCCGGCGTCGCGCTGCACGACCCCTGCGACGGGCTCGCGGAGCCGAGGAAGAGGCCGAGCACGACGAGCCCCGCGGCCAGTGCGAGCCCCAGCCCGGCGACGGCGGGCCAGCTGCCGGGGCGACGGACGGTGAGGACGATGGCGAGGACGAGCAGGGCCGCCGCCAGCGGCGCGACGAAGATGCCGATCGTCAGCAACCCGGCGACGGTGACGACCCACAGCAGCCCCGTGACCGTCCACAGCACGAGGAACGCGGCCGACTCGGGTGCCGCCAGGGGTCTCGGGGTGGTGCTCGTCGTCGAGGTCACGTCTCCACGGTAGGCCCGGAAGGGGTCCGCGGAGGCGAGAAGACGGCATACCCGAAGGACGTCGGTGTGCCGGCCAGCGCAGGGGAGGTGGCCCGCGTCCGCCTTCCGCGGTCCGGACCACCCCCGACCGTCTGGCAGAATGGTCCGCTGTACACCTTCTGGCCGGCGCTGATGTCGGCCGGATGCCTACCCCGGGCCGTTCGGTACCCCGCGTGAATCCTCCGCGGTCTGGCCGTGCCCACAACAGGAAAGCGAGACCACACACGTGGCCGTCAAGATTCGTCTCAAGCGTATGGGCAAGATCCGTACCGCCATCTACCGTGTCGTCGTCATGGACTCGCGCACCAAGCGCGACGGCCGTGCGATCGAGGAGATCGGCAAGTACGACCCCAACCAGGAGCCGTCGCTCATCGAGATCGACATGGACCGCGCCAACTACTGGCGTGGCCAGGGTGCGCAGCCGACCGAGGCCGTCGCCGCCCTGCTCAAGATCATGGACGACGGCACCCTCAAGGTCGCCGAGCCCAAGGCCAACAAGAAGGACCTCTACGAGGCCGCTCTCGCCGCCGCCGGCAAGTCCGACGGTGCTGACGCCTCGGGCGCCACCACCGCCAAGAAGAAGGCTGCCAAGAAGGCCGAGGCCCCCAAGGCTGACGACGTCGCCCCCGCCGCCGACACCGACTCGAGCGCTGCCACCACCGAGCACTCCGAGGAGCCCGCCGAGGGTGCCGACACCAAGAGCGACGAGGCTCCCAAGGCCGACGAGGCCGCCAAGGCCGACGAGGCAGGGGCCTGACCATGCTCGAGGAGGCGCTGGAGCACCTCGTCACCGGCATCGTCGACCACAAGGACGACGTGGCCGTGAAGCGCAAGGAGCTCCGTCGCGGCGAGATCATCGAGGTCCGGGTCCACCCGGACGACCTTGGTCGCGTCATCGGCCGCTCCGGCCGCACGGCCAGCGCGCTGCGCACCGTGATGACCGCCCTCGCCGGCGGTCGCCCGGTCCGGATCGACATCGTCGACACCGACCGCGTGCGCTGACCGAACACCAGCACCACGTCACGCGCCGCGTCCCCCAGTGGGGCGCGGCGCGTTCGTGTGTCCGGCCTGAGAGGATCTGACCCATGGCCCGCAGCACCGACTCCCTGCTCGTCGCCCGCATCGGCAAGCCCCACGGACTGCGCGGCGAGGTGACCGTGCAGACGCACACCGACGACCCCGAGCGCCGTTACGTCCCCGGGACGGTGTTCGCGACGCGGGCCGCTGCCGGCACCGGTGTGCCGCGCGCCCTGACCTTGGCCACCGCCCGCAAGCACCGCGAGGTCTGGCTGCTCGGCTTCGACGAGATCCCGGACCGCACCGGCGCCGAGTCGCTGCGCGGCACCCAGCTCCTCCTCGACCTCGACGAGGTCGACGACGTGGAGGACGACGACGAGGGCTGGTACGAGCACGACCTCGTCGGTCTCGCCGTCCACGACCCGGCCGGAGCCGTCCTCGGTGAGGTGCGGGGACTCGTCGTCGGAGCCGTGCAGGACCTGCTCGAGGTGCGCCTGACCGACGGCCGCGAGGCGCTCGTCCCCTTCGTCGAGGCCATCGTCACCGAGGTCGACAC
Organism: Knoellia locipacati; assembly: GCF_007992835.1. GTDB lineage: Bacteria > Actinomycetota > Actinomycetes > Actinomycetales > Dermatophilaceae > Knoellia > Knoellia locipacati. Next base: position 53,711 of record NZ_BKBA01000002.1, on the reverse strand, counting down.
CGAGGCCGGACACGTCGTCGTCGACGCCCCCGCCGGACTGTTCGACCTCGACGAGGCGTAGCCCGCATGAGCTCCCTGCGACTCGACGTCGTCACGATCTTCCCCGAGTACCTCTCGCCGCTCGACCTCTCGCTCATCGGCAAGGCGCGGCGCGACGGGCTGCTCGACCTGCACGTGCACGACCTGCGCGACTTCACCCACGACCGCCACCGGACCGTCGACGACTCGCCCTACGGCGGGGGCGCCGGCATGGTCATGAAGCCGGGTCCGTGGGCCGAGGCGCTGGAGCACGTCGTGGCCCAGGGCTCGGCGGGTGGGGCTGAGGGCGACGGCGACGGCGACGGCGCTGCTGCCGCCGACTCTGCGGCCGCCGGCGCGCGTGTGCCGACGCTCATCGTCCCCGGCCCCGGTGGTGAGCCCTTCACCCAGCAGATCGCCCGTGAGCTCGCGGACGAGGCGTGGCTCGCGTTCGCCTGCGGCCGCTACGAGGGCATCGACGAGCGGGTCTACGAGTGGGCCGGTGAGCGGATGCCGGTGCGCGTGCTCTCGCTCGGCGACTACGTCCTCAACGGGGGAGAGGTGGCCGTCCTCGCCATGGTCGAGGCCGTGGCCCGACTGCTGCCCGGCGTCATCGGCAACGCCGAGTCACTCGTCGAGGAGTCGCACGAGGACGGGCTGCTCGAGTACCCCGTCTACACCAAGCCCGCCGAGTGGGACGGGCGCGCCGTGCCCGACGTGCTCCTCGGCGGCAACCACCGGGCCATCGCCGAGTGGCGCCACGAGCAGCGTCTCCAGCGCACCGCCGAGCGCCGTCCGGACCTGCTGCCGCCCACGGCGGTGAGCACCGTGCTCGCCGACCTCGAGGAGCGGGTGGCCACCCCGGCCGACGCCCCGGACCTGCAGATCCTCACCCGGGCCTGCTGGGCGCCCGAGTTCGCCCGCTACGGCATGTTCAGCGCGGGCGAGGAGGACCTCGAGACGGTGCGCACCGGCATACAGGAGTGGGACACGCGGGTCTGGCGCCGCGACGGCCAGCTGCTCGCCTCGGTGCGGGTGCGACCGCACCCCACGCAGGAGTCGACGTGGCAGATCGGCCGACTCATGGTCGCGCCCTACCTCCAGGGCCGTGGCCTCGGACGCGAGCTGCTCTCGTATGCCGAGTCGCTGGCACCCGACGACGTGCGGACCCTGTGGCTCAACACCGGTGCGAAGAGCACCGAGAACCTGCGCCTCTACAAGAAGGCGGGCTACCGGGTGCGACCCGGTGAGGGCGAGTTCCCCGGCACCGTCGACCTCACCAAGCGCCGCTCCGCCGCTAGCCTGCCCGCGTGAGCACCCCGTTCGTGCAGCCGCACGCCCTGTACCCGCCCGACCTCCGTCTCGCCCACGAGGCGCAGGTCCGCCAGTTCCGGATCGGCAAGCTCGTCGCGATCCTCGGCCTCGGCGCGGTGGGCCTGCTCTGCGGGCTCGCCGTCTGGGCCGGGGTGGGTGGATGGTCTGGTTTGGCCGTCGGTGTCCTCGTGCTCGTCGGCGTGGGGCTCCTCCTCTGGATCCCCATGGCCATCTCGGCCGCCAAGGAGAGCAAGCACGCCGGGCCGGCCGGTCGGGGGCCCTCGGCGTTCGGTCAGGTGGTCACCTCCGCGCCGCCCGCGGACGTCTGGAACGCCGTGTATGCCGCCCTGGCGGCTGAGAGGTTCGGCCCACCCCGCACGACCGACCCGCAGACCGTGGTGTCGACCCGGTCCCTGTCGATGGCGAGCTGGGGCGAGACGGTGACCGTGCGCATCCAGTCCGGACCCGACGGGCGGGGTGTGGTCTCGGCGTGGTCGCGGCCGGCATACCCGCTGCAGTGGCTCGACTACGGACGCAACCGCCGCTACGCCAACGCCGTCCTCACCGCCGTCCCCGGAGCGACGCCCGTCCACTGATTCCTCGGCGCCCCGGTCCTCACAAGCGCGTGACGGGCGACGCGTTCGTGAGGACCGTGGAAGCAGCCACGCCGACGGCTGGGCGGCGCTAGCGTTCGGTCATGTCCTTCACGCTGGCTCCCGGGGGCGTGCGGCCGTGGAGGTTCGACCTCGACGCGGCCCGGGCACAGTGGGACCGCACCAACTCGCGTGCACGCTGGTTCGACTGGGCGTTCACGGCTTTGCTGATGGTGGTACAGGGCAACCTCCAGTTCATGGTCTGGGGTGGTGGGCGCAGGGGGCTGGTGGCCGGCGTCATCGCCGGCGTGATCTTCCTGCTGCTCCCGATGCTGGGCAAGGCGTTCGACCGGTGGAAGGAGCGACGACAAGGAGGGCCCGCCGCGGCCGGCCCGTCGAGCGTCACCCAGGTGCTCACGCCGGCCACGGGGCCCGACGTCTGGCAGGCGGTCATCGTGGCGGTGGGTGAGACAGGCTTCACCGGCGCGACGCTCCTCGACCCGCACACACTCCAGGCGGCCCGGATGCGGACGTTCCTGCCGTCGCACCACCTCACGGTGCGTGTCGAGGGTGCCGGCGACCAGCGGGCCCTCGTCACCCTCTGGGTCCGCCCCCACGCCACCCTGCTGGGAGAGGCGAGGGACCTGGGGAGGTCACGCCGCTACGCCAACGCCGTGCTCGCGGCGATTCCCGGGGCCACCGGGGTCCGCTGACGAGGCGGGCGAGCGGGAAGGTCCCACGGATCGCGACCCCTATGCCGCGATGTGTGGGACCTAGGGGCGGAGGCGGGCGTGCAGGTCCTCGGGCAGCAGGCGCGCAGCCGAGATGAGTCGCCCCGCCACGACCGCCGTCGTCGTCTGCGCCGCCATGATCCCGAGCAGCACGAGCACCTGCGCCGCGGCCGCCTGCGCCGGGGAGCCGCCGCCGAGCAGCACACCGATGAACGCGCCCGGCAGCGTCACGACACCGGCGGTGCGGACCTGGTCGAGGCCGGGGATGAGCGCCTCGGGCAGGCGGCGGTGGACGATCTCGTCGATCGCCTGACCGCGCGTGAGGCCGAGCGAGAGCGCGGCGTCGTACTGGCCGGTCTCCTCACGCAGTGCCGCGAAGGCGCGGCGTCCGACGAGCGTGTGCCCGTTCATCGTGTTGCCGAGGACGATGCCGACGACGGGGATGAGCGCGATGCCCTCGAGCGGGACCGTGCGGGTGAGCAGGATGATCGCGACGACCGGCAGCAGCCCGGCGAGCATCGCCAGGGTCGTCCACGGCCAGGCCGGCACCGCCTCGACGCGTCGGGTCGTCGTGACCACCGCGACCGCGAACATGAAGCACAGCAGCAGCACCGACAGCCCGAGGTTGCGCGCCACCGCCGTGATGACCAGCGCCGCGACCCCGAGCTGGACCACGGCTCGCGCGGCCGCGAACAGGGTGGAACCCGGGTTCGGGAGGCGACCCACGGCATACATGGTCAGGGTCAGGGCGAGGAGCGCGACGCATGCCAGCGCGACGGGCCAGCCGGGATCGATGCTCACGACGCACACGCTAGGCGTCGCTGCCGACGACCCGTCGGACCGGGTGCCAGAATGTCGGCGGGAGGCTGACATGGAGTGGTGGAGCGCCGCGCTCGCGTTCGTCGGGGCAGGGCTGGGGTCGACCGTGTCGTGGGTCGTGGCCCGTCGCGACATCGCCCAGCGCGAGGCCGCGGCCCGCGCCGACGTGGGCCAGCGCATCGAGCAGTCCAACCTCGAGGAGTGGGGGCGCCGCTTCACCGCCGCGCTCGCGGGCGTGAGCAGCGAGAGCACGCGGCAGCGGGCCCTCTCGCGGGTCCTCCTCGTCCAGCTCGGCCAGAGCGACCTCGCCACCGCCGAGGAGAAGCAGCTCGTCCTCGCCGTGCTCGACGCGGGTGCCCGGATCGACGGCGACGGGGAGGACGTCACCCGCTTCCGGGCCGGGATGCTGGTGGACGAGGTCGTCTACGTGGAGGACACTGAGGACGACCCCGACAGCGAGGGAGGCGCCCCGTGAAGGACAAGCACGTCGTCAAGGTGACCCGCGACCAGATCCAGTCCGCCCGCGCCCTCATCGACTTCGCCGGTGGCGAGGACAAGGTCGACCCGGTCATCGTCAAGATCGCGCACGCGCTGCGCCCGTCGGCCTCGCAGAGCCGCGCCTCCTGAGGCGGATTTCGCACGGGGGCGGGTGCTCTGGCAAACTTGCTCCTTGCGTCCGTCGACACAACGCCCCCGCCACAGGGGGAGTGCGCATCGCCCGAGTTCTGCTCGAGCCGCCGCGCATGAGGCCACGACGCACGCACCACCATCGACAGCAAGCACCACCTTCCCGTGGGTGACCTGTGGCACCGCACAAGAAAGCGAACAGTCATGCAGCGTTTCGACGAGATCGACAAGGCGTCCCTCCGCGACGACATCCCCGCGTTCCGCGCCGGTGACACCGTCAACGTGCACGTCAAGGTCATCGAAGGCACGCGCTCGCGCGTCCAGGTCTTCAAGGGCATCGTTATCCGTCGCCACGGTGGTGGCCTCGGCGAGACGTTCACCGTCCGCAAGGTCTCCTTCGGCGTCGGTGTCGAGCGCACCTTCCCGCTCCACACGCCGGTCATCGACCACATCGAGGTCGTCACCCGCGGTGACGTGCGTCGCGCGAAGCTCTACTACCTGCGCGACCTGCGCGGCAAGGCTGCCAAGATCAAGGAGAAGCGCGAGACCCCGGCCAGCTGATCCGCGGAACGCCGCACACCGGTCGGGCGGCTAGCATCATCACGATGACAGCCCCGGCCACCCACGACTCCGACCCGGTCCCCGCCTCCACGGCGGCGGCCGGGTCGCGTCGTGCCCACCCGGTGCCGGTGCTCCTGGCCGTCGGCGTGCTCGCGGTCCTCCTCGTGCGGGCCCTCCTCATGCAGCCGTATGCCGTGGCGAGCGACTCGATGTACCCGAGCCTCGCCGAAGGCGACCGGGTCCTCGTGGCGAAGGTCGGGGAAGCCGGGCGCGGCGACCTCGTCGTCGCCGACGTCACCGCTGCCTGGCCGGGCCCGGACCGGTCGACCCACGTCGACGACGGTGCCATCGGGCGGGCGCTCGGCGCCGCATCGGGCGCGTTCGGCATCGACCTCGGCGAGAAGTCCGTCCTCGGACGCGTCGTCGCCACCGGGGGAGACGAGGTCGAGTGCTGCACCGACTCGCGGGTGCGGGTCAACGGCACCGCAGTGGGACCGAGCCTGCCCGAGAACGCCGCGCCCTTCCGGCTCACCGTGGACCAGGGGCGGGTCTTCCTGCTCAGCGACAACGCCTCCACCGCCATGGACTCCCGCACCCACGTGGGTGCCGGCTCCGAGACCTCCGACGGGACGGTGCCCGCCGATGCGATCATCGGTACCGTCGTCACGCGCATCTGGCCGCTCGGCCGGCTCGGCGCCCCGACCTCTGCAGTCCACCACCCAGCCTGAGAGCACGGATACCAGTGATGACGAGCCACGAGGCCCGGTTCGACCCGGGCCAGTACGACCCTGACGCGCACCAAGGGACCGTCGACGACGACGGACTCGGTGCCGAGGGGCAGGCCTCGGCCTCGGGCGACGGCTCCGGTCCGGGCCGGGGACGCTCCGCGGCGGGTGCCGCCGGTGCGGCCATCCGCGAGTTCGTCGTCGTCGTCGCCATGGCCCTCGCGCTGTCGTTCGTCGTCAAGACATGGCTGATCCAGGCGTTCTACATCCCCTCGGGGTCGATGGAGGACACCCTCATCGTCAACGACAGGGTCGTCGTCAACAAGCTCGTCCCCGACGTCGTCGACCTCCAGCGCGGCGACATCATCGTCTTCCAGGACCCGGGCGAGTGGCTCGCGGCCGTGCCCACGGTGAGCCACGGTCCGGTGCGCGACGGCCTCGAGCGCGTCCTCACCTTCGTCGGCCTGCTGCCGGACACCTCGGACAACCACCTCATCAAGCGCGTCATCGGCCTGCCCGGTGACCACATCGTCTGCTGCGACGCCCAGGGCCGCCTCACGGTCAACGGCGTCCCGCTCACCGAGCCCTACATCAAGCCCGGCGACGTCGCGAGCTCGATCACCTTCGACATCACCGTGCCCGCCGGCAAGGTCTGGGTCATGGGTGACCACCGCAGCGACTCCGAGGACTCGCGCTTCCACGACCCTGCCGGCACGGGCGCCGAGGGGTCGGTCCCGATCGAGGACATCACCGGTCGGGCCGTCGCCAAGGTCTGGCCGTTCGACCGGGCAGGATGGTTGAGTCGTCCCGAGTCGACGTTCGTCAAGGTCCCGGCCCCGGACGCCGCGCCGTCCGGGTCCACGAGCCCCACGCCGTCGACCACCCCCTGACCAGCCCCTGACCGCCGTACCCTCCAGAGAGACGCGCACCACCCGTCATGGCACCACCTGCCCGTTCCCGCAAGCCCAACCTCCGGGTGGAGCGCGCCCTGCAGCGCGAGGGCTACCGGCTGCTCGCGGGCATGGACGAGGTCGGCCGGGGTGCGCTCGCCGGACCCGTGACGGTGGGCGTCGTCGTCATCGACGAGACCTGCCGCTCGGCGCCGCAGGGCGTGCGTGACTCCAAGCTGCTCCAGCCGCACGCGCGCGAGTCGATGGTGCCGAGGATCCGCCGCTGGTCCCTCGCCCACGCGGTGGGCCACGCCTCGCCCGCCGAGATCGACGAGATCGGCATCATCGCGGCCCTGCGCCTGGCCGGTCGCCGGGCCCTCGCCTCGCTCGACGTCGTCCCCGACCTCGTCATCCTCGACGGCAACCACGACTGGCTCACCGCACCCGACGAGGTCGGCCTGCTCGCGTTCGCGGCGGACGAGGTCCACACCCCGCCCGTGACGACGATGATCAAGGCCGACCTCAAGTGCTCGTCCGTGGCGTCGGCGAGCGTGCTCGCCAAGGTCGAGCGCGACGCGATCATGGTCGACCTCGCACCGGAGCACCCGGCATACGCGTGGGAGCTCAACAAGGGCTACTCCGCACCGGAGCACCTCGACGCCCTGCGGGAGCACGGTCCGTGCGACCTGCACCGACGCTCGTGGCGGCTGCCCGGGACGATGACCGATGATGGTGGTGCCTTCGCCGCGCTCGAGGATGCCGAGGTCGCACCCGAGCTCGTGTCGGCGAACGCCGGACCACCCGCCGCACCACATGACAACGGAGATGCACACGCATGAGCGCTGAGGACCTCGAGAAGTACGAGAGCGAGATGGAGCTCGCCCTCTACCGCGAGTACCGCGACGTCGTGGGGCTCTTCTCGCACGTCGTCGAGACGGAGCGCCGCTTCTACCTGTGCAACTCCGTCGACGTGAAGGTCCGCAGCGACGGCGGCGAGGTGTTCTTCGACGTGACGATGCAGGACGCGTGGGTCTGGGACATCTACCGGCCGGCGCGGTTCGCCAAGCAGGTGCGCGTCGTGACGTTCAAGGACGTCAACGTCGAGGAGCTCGCGAAGTCCGAGCTCCAGCTGCCGAAGGGCGACTTCTGACGCGCTGAGCACGCCGCGCCGTCCACAGGCGCGGGTGCGCCCGCGCTCCGTCCACAGGCGGGGTCGGGCACGGTGGCGCCGTCGCCTCGGGCGCACGGATGCTGCTCGGCATGGACGCACACCTGGCCTTGGGCCGCTACGGCGAGGAGCTCGCGAGCCGCTACCTGCGTGAGCGCGGGATGCAGGTTCTCGAGCGCAACTGGCGCTGCCCCGAGGGCGAGATCGACATCGTCGCCCTCGACGGCGACTGCCTCGTCGTGTGCGAGGTCAAGACCCGCGCCGGCACCGGTGCCGGGGACCCGGTCGAGGCGGTGACCTGGGAGAAGGCCAACCGCCTGCGCCGGCTCGCTGCGGCCTACCTGCGCTCGCGGCCCGGCTCGGTCGCCCGAGCGCGCATCGACGTCATCGGCGTCCTCGCCGAGCGTGGTCGGCCACCCGTCGTGCGCCACGTCGTGGCGGTGGGGTCGTGAGCGCCAAGCTGGGGCGCACCCTCGGCGTCGCCCTGAGCGGGCTCGAGGGACGCATCGTCGACGTCGAGGCGCACATCTCGGCCCAGCTCCCGCACTTCAGCGTCACCGGGCTGCCCGACAAGGCCTGCGGCCAGGCACCCGACCGGGTGCGGTCGGCCGCAGCCACGAGCGGCTTCCCCCTGCCACCCCAGCGGATCACCGTGAACCTCTCGCCCGCCTCCATCCCCAAGCAGGGGACCGGGTTCGACGTCGCCATCGCCCTGGCGGTGCTCGGCGCGGCCGGGGTGGTCGACCCGCGGCGCATCGCCGGTGTCGTGCACCTCGGCGAGCTCGGGCTCGACGGCTCCGTCCGAGGGGTGCGCGGGATCCTCCCGGCAGTCCTCGCGGCTGCACGGGCGGGGGTGCGGCACGTGGTCGTGCCCCCGTCGAACGTCGCCGAGGCGCAGCTCGTCCACGGCGTCACCGTGCACTCCGCCCCCACCCTCTCCGACCTCGTGAGCTGGTATGCCGTCCGCTCCGGTCTCGACCCGCTGCCGGTTGCCGGGCCGGTCGAGCAGGACGTCGAGGAGCGGATGCGCGACGTCGACCTCGCCGATGTCGTCGGCCAGCCCGAGGCGCGGCTCGCCCTCGAGCTGGCCGCGGTGGGGGAGCACCACCTGCTCATGAACGGTCCGCCCGGCGTCGGCAAGACCATGCTCGCGGAGAGGCTCGTGACGATCCTGCCGCCGCTGTCCCGGGAGCAGGCGCTCGAGACGCACGCGATCCGCTCGCTCACCGGCGACGCCATCCGGGCCAGTGAGCTCGACCGCACCCCACCGTTCGTGTCGCCGCACCACAGCGCGTCGATGACCTCGATCACCGGTGGCGGCTCCGGGGTCGTCCTTCCTGGGGCGATCTCCCGAGCCCACTGCGGCGTGCTCTTCCTCGACGAGGCCGGCGAGTTCAAGACCTCGGTCCTGCAGCAGCTGCGCCAGCCGCTCGAGTCGGGCGAGGTGACCATCTCGCGGGCCAAACAGCTCGTCCGCTACCCGGCGCGGTTCCAGCTCGTGCTCGCGACGAACCCGTGCCCTTGCGGACGTGCGTGGGGCAAGGGGATCGACTGCGTGTGCACCTCGTTGGAGCAGCGCAGCTATGCCAACAAGCTCTCGGGTCCGCTCATCGACCGGATCGACATCCAGGTGGTGGTGCCGCCCGTGACGCGCGCGGCGTTCGCGGAGGAGCGCGGTGAGTCCAGCGCCGTGGTCCTGCGACGGGTGCTGGCCGCGCGTGGAGCCCAGCAGGAGCGGTGGGCCGAGCGGGGCTGGTCGACCAACGCCCGCGTCCCGGGGCACGCGTTGCGCCGCGGTCCGCTGCGGCTTCCGGGCGTTGCCACCGCCTCGATCGACCGAGCCCTCGACCACGGGGACCTCACGCTGCGTGGCTACGACAGGACACTGCGGCTCGCCTGGTCGTCCGCCGACCTCGCCGGTCGCGTGTCGCCGACCGCGGAGGACGTGGGTCTGGCCTTCACGATGCGCAGCCCGGGGAGGGCGGCCGCATGATGCCGTCGGTCCTGTCCTCGATTCCGGGGGGCGCAGCGCTGTCGGAGGAGCGCTGGGCCCGGCTCGCGTGGAGCCGGATCGTCGAACCGCAGACGGTGTCGGCGAGGAACTCCATCCGCGACCATGGCCCGTCCGAGGCGCTCGAGCGCCTGCTCGCCGGCGGCGACGTCGGCGAGGGCCAGTTCGCCGAGCGAATCGAGACGCTCGACATCGACAGGGCTCGCCGGGTGCTCGACCGCCTGCGCGTGCGGGTCGTCATCCCCGGCGACGACGAGTGGCCGCTCGGGCTCGACCAGCTGCCCGCTCCTCCGATCTGCCTCTACGTGCGCGGGGAGTGCGAGCTCTCGGTCGCGGAGGGCAGCGTCGCCGTGGTCGGCTCGCGAGCAGCCACCTCCTACGGCCTCTCCGTCGCGGCCGACCTGGGGGAGGGCCTTGCCACGCGCGGGGTCCCGGTCGTCTCGGGCGCCGCCTTCGGGATCGACGCTGCCGCGCATCGTGGGTCCCTGGCAGGTGGTGGCCCCACCATCGCCGTCCTGGCACGGGGGCTCGACCGTGCCTACCCGCAGGCCCACGAGGGCCTGCTCCGTGAGATCGCCGGCCACGGCGTCGTCGTCAGCGAGCTGCCGCCGGGCTGGGCGCCCTACCGTGCGCGGTTCATCGCCCGCAACCGGCTCATCGCGGCGATGAGCGTGGGAACCGTCGTCGTGGAGGCCGGGCTGCGCTCGGGCTCGCTCAACACCGCGAAGGAGGCGCGACTCCTCGTCCGGCACGTCGCCGCCGTCCCCGGACCGGTGACGTCGGTGCAGTCGGCAGGGTGCCACCAGCTCGTGCGCGAGCACGGCGCTGCCCTGGTCACGGACACCGGTGAGGTCCTCGACCTCATGGGGAGGTTGAGCCTCGACGCGGTGGGTCCCTCCCGGGCGCCGGAGACGGCCGAGTCCGAGCTGGACCCGATCGGCCGTGCCGTCTTCTCCGCCGTGCCGGTGCGCGAGGGCGCTGACCTCGCCCGTATGCAGGCCCTCACGGCTCTCGACGGCAGGACCCTCCTGGGGGTGCTCGGACGCCTCTGCGTCCTCGGGCTCGTCGCCCGGCACGAGGAGCGCTGGCGCAAGGTCCCGGCGGCGAGGCGCCGGGTGCCGGGAGCGGGGTGAGAAAGGCACAGGACCGGGTCGGTGGTTGATCGTTCCCCCACGTGATGAGACGGTGCTGGGTGTGAGTCCCAGCCGCCAGGCCACGGTCGACGCCTTCGAGCGTCATCTGCGTGCTGAGCGCGGGCGGTCACCACACACGGTGCGGGCCTACCTCGGGGACCTGCGCGACTTCTTCGCCCATGTCGACGGTGCTGCAGCCGAGGGCGCACCCGCCGATGCCGCCCCGCCCGAGCCCACGCCGCTGCGGGACGTGCGCCTGGCCGACCTGCGTGAGTGGCTCGGGGTACTCGCCAGTGGCGGTGCCGCCCGGTCCACCCTCGCGCGCCGGTCGGCCTCGCTGAGGACGTTCTTCGGGTGGGCCGTGCGTGCGGGGCATGTGGACACCGATCCCTCCCTGCGGCTCGTGGCGCCCAAGCGGCACCGCACCCTGCCCCCGGTGCTCGCGAAGGACGACGCCGTCGGCCTGCTCGACGTCGCGGCGGTCGCGGCCGACGACGACGACCCGATGCACCTGCGCAACCGGGCCGTCCTCGAGCTCCTCTATGCCACGGGGGTGCGGGTCGGCGAGCTCACCGGGCTCGATGTCGACGACGTGGATGTCGAGGTCGACGTGATCCGGGTCATCGGCAAGGGCGACAAGGAGCGGCGGGTCCCGTTCGGGCGGCCGGCCCGAGAGGCCATCGACGCATGGTTGCAGCGAGGTCGCCCCCGGCTGGCGATGCCGGGCAGTGGCCCAGCGCTCTTCCTCGGCAGGAGGGGCGGTCGGATGGACCCGCGGCAGGTGCGTACCCTCGTCCACGACATGTTGGCCCATGTGCCCGATGCGCCCGACCTCGGACCGCACGGACTGCGCCACAGTGCGGCGACCCACCTCCTCGAGGGAGGGGCCGATCTGCGCATGGTGCAGGAGCTCCTGGGTCACGCCTCGCTCTCGACGACACAGATCTACACGCATGTATCCATCGAACGGCTCCGCACGTCCTACGCCCAGGCACACCCGCGTGCCTGAGGGCATCGACCTCCCCGACTGGGTGAGCGAGACCTCTCGGGCGCCCTCCCGTCGTGAGGGCGCTCCTCCCACCCGTCGCTCCGAGCGTCGGCGCGCCACCGAGCCGCAGAGTCGCTCGGCCACCCGGCGCGACGGGCGCACGGCGCACATCGACCCGCACACCGCGGCCGCGACCCGGGCCGAGCGACGGCGCGCGGCACAGCCCTCAGGGCGCCGCGCCGAGCCGAGCCGGGCGACACGGCCCGTCGAGATGGTTCAACCGGAGTCATCGGCCGAGGCCCGGCGACGCTCGCAGCGCTACGAGAACGCCCCCGGACGGCGCCGGGCGAGCACGTCCACACTCGCGCGCCGCCGCCTGCTTGCGACCCTCGTCGTCACGACCGTCCTCGCGCTCGTCCTGTGGGCCGTGTGGCCCAGTGCCGAGTCGAGCGGACCCGGCCGCGAGACGGCGGACCTCACGACTGCCGCGGTGACCCGATCCGGAGCCGACCCCATCCCGGCCGCCGAAGACCTGCCCCCGGACCCGACGACCTCTCCCAGCCCCGGCGCCTCCACCGTGCCGACATCGGGTTCCGGGAGGCTCGTCGGCGTCGCCCTGCCGGCGATCGCCGCGCCCACGGTCAACCCCAGCCGGACGGTCCGGGTCGGCCTCCAGGTCGAGCGGGGTGCCGGGGTGAACGCCGACGAGGTCGCCACCCTCGTCTCGAGCACGCTCGGTGACGCCCGCGGCTGGCAGACCCGCGACCGAGTGAGGTTCCGTGCTGTGAGCCCGGCGGCAACGGCCCGCGGCGAGGTCGACATCACCATCGTCCTCGCGAGCCCGACCCTCACCGACAGCCTCTGCAAGCCCCTCGAGACCAAGGGCCAGGTGTCCTGCTTCAACCTCCGCAAGGTCGTGCTCAACGCGGGCCGCTGGGCCGCAGGGGCGACCGGCTACGAGAAGGACCTCACGGCATACCGGCAGTACATGGTCAACCACGAGGTCGGCCACGGGCTCTACCACGGCCACGTCGAGTGCCCCGGCCGGAACGCCCTGGCGCCGGTGATGCTCCAGCAGACCAAGGGGCTCGACGGCTGCCGGCCGAACGCGTGGCCGACCCTGCCCTGAGACCTCAGCGGCGGCCGGGCCCCAGCGGCAGCAGGATCACCGGTCCACCACCGAGCAACGGTCTGGGGTCCACGTAGCCCGCCCCGCGCACGGCACCGAGGTGCAGGCAGCCGCCACCGCAGTGCGTCCGGCCCTCCACCGTCCCGAGGACCCCACCCCGGGCAACTGCGGCACCCACGGTCACGGAGCCACGCACGGGTTTCATAGGTGCTCCGCAGACCGCTCGGGTGGGTCACGCTCACGGTCCCGCGGCCCGCGACCACCCCGACGTGGGTGACGAGCCCGGCATCGACGGCGCGGACCTCTTGGCCCTGGCGTGCGGCGAGGTCGAGGCCGCGGTGGCCCCGGCCGTAGGTGGACCTCGGTGCCACGAACCTCGCCGTCACGGCAGGTCGGGGGTCGAGCGGCCAGGACCACGTCCGCCGGAGCGGGACCGGGTCGCGCTGCGCGGAGACAGTCCCGTGGCCGGAGTCGGGCAAGGGCAGCGCCGCACCGGGCACGAGGCTGCCCGTGACCCCGATGGCGACGACGGCCCGACGGAGTGCGCTGCGGATCGACATGCCGGCCAGCGTCCGCCCTCACCAGCCCCACCGCGAGCCGCACACCCACCACCTGTGGACGACGACGCCACGAGGCAGGGCCTGTGGACGAGCGCCCTCGCCACGTCGTGAACAGCCGCACCCGCGCATCGGCGCCTCCACGACAGGCGGCGGTGCCATGATCGCGGCCATGGCCTACCTCGTGAAGCAGCGCCACCGGGCGCCCGCGGTCACCACGCCCGTCCCCACCGACCCCTCGCTCCCTCGGGCCTGCGTCATCGGTGCCGGCTCGTCGGGCATCGCCGCGGCGAAGGCGCTCGCGGAAGCCGGCGTGCCCTTCGACTGGTTCGAGCAGGGCAGCGTCGTCGGAGGCAACTGGGTGCTCGACAACCCCAACGGGCAGTCGGCCTGCTACGAGACGCTCGAGATCAACACGTCGTGCCCACGGATGGCCTACTCGGACTTCCCGATGCCGGCCGACTACCCGGCCTACGCCCGCCACGACCAGGTCGCCGCCTACTTCGACGCCTACGTCGACCACTTCGCGCTGCGAGACCGGATCACCTTCGAGACGACGGTGGTCGAGGTCGCCCGCGAGCCCGACGGGAGCTGGACCGTGCGCACCGACGGGCCCGACGGCACACGCACCCGGACCTACGACGCGGTCCTCGTGGCCAACGGCCACCACTGGGACCCGCGCTGGCCCGACCCGGCCTACCCCGGGACGTTCGACGGCGAGCAGATCCACGCCCACGACTACCGGTCGGCCGACCAGCTGCGCGGACGCGACGTCGTCGTCGTGGGGTCGGGCAACTCCGCGCTCGACATCTCGGTGGAGGCCGGCCGGGTCGCCCGCTCCGCGGTGCTGTCGCAGCGCCGGGGGCAGTGGGTGCTGCGCAAGTACCTCCTCGGCAGGCCGTCGGACCAGGCTGCGCTCCCGGGCTGGCTCCCGTGGTGGGCGACCGCCCTGCGCCTGCGCATCGGTGCGCTGACCTCCGGCAACGTCGCCCGGCTCGGGCTGCCGCAGCCCGAGCACAAGCCGGGACAGTCCCACCCCGTGCAGTCCGAGGGCATCCGCGAGGCCCTGCGCTCCGGGGCCGTCACGCCGAAGCCGGCGATCGAGCGTCTCGAGGGAGACCGCGTGGTGTTCGTCGACGGGACGAGCGCGCCGGCCGACCTCATCGTCTGGGCGACCGGCTACAAGGTCTCCTTCCCCTTCCTCGACCCGTCGCTGCTGGCCGCGCCCGACAACGAGCTCCCGCTGTGGAAGCGCACCGTCCACCCCGACCTCCCGGGCCTGTACTTCATCGGGCTGCTCCAGCCGGTCGGTGCCGTCATGCCGCTCGCGGAGGCACAGGGGGTCTGGGTCGCCGAGACCCTGGCGGGGCGGTACACGCCACCGCCCGCCGACGAGGTGCGCCGCCAGATGGCCGCCGATCACGAGCGCAACCGTCGCCAGTTCTACGCGTCCCCGCGCCACACGATGGAGGTCGACTTCGACCACTACCTCTGGGACCTGGAGCGCGAGCGACGGCGCGGGGCGTCTCGCGCCACAACCTCCCGTATGCCGGTCGTCCCGGTCCCCGGGTCGCCGGACGACATCTCGGGGTCGCGTCCGTGAGCTCGCGCGGTGGTGCGCTCGTGACGGGTGCGGGTGGAGGGCTGGGACGCGAGATCGCCACCCGACTGGGGGCCGCGGGGTTCCACGTCCTCGTCACCGACGTCGACGGGGCCGCGGCGCACGCCGCTGCCGCCGAGATCTCGGCGGCCGGGGATGCGGCCACCGGCCTCGAGCTCGACGTGCGGGACCAGGGCGCGATGCGACGGGCTGCCCGTGCCGCGGTCGAGGCCGCGGGGTCGTTGGCGCTGTGGGTCAACAACGCGGGCATCCTCCTGACCGGGCCCGTGTGGGAGCAGGACGACGCCCAGCGCCGGCTCATGTTCGAGGTCAACGCTCTCGGCACGATGCACGGCACCGTGGCCGCCCTCGAGGTGATGCGTCCCGCGAGGACCGGGCACATCATCAACGTCGGGTCGCTCGCGGGTCTGGTCTCCGTCCCGGGTGAGGGGGTCTACGCGGCGACCAAGCACGCCGTCGTGGGGCTCAGCACCTCGACCCTGGCCGACCTGCGGGCCGCGGGGGAGCGGGAGGTCCACATCAGCTGCATCTGCCCCGACGGCATGTGGACGCCGATGCTCCACGACAAGCTCGACGACCCGCAGGCGTCGATGTCGTTCTCCGGCCAGCTCCTCCAGCCCGAGGACGTCGCCGACGCCGTGCTCCGCCTCGTCGACCGGCCGCGCCCGGTTCTCGCCCTGCCCCGCTGGCGCGGCGTCGAGGTGAGGCTCTTCGACCTCGTGCCGGGGTTGGCGATGCGGGCGGTGCCGCTCGTCGTGCGGATGAGCCGGGTGCAGCAGCGGGCCGCCGCCCGCCGGCTTCGCAACACCTGACCGATTGGTCGAAAACTGTCGCCCGTGTCGGCGCAGTTCGTGACCAAGTGGTCGAAAGATGTCGGTCCGGTCGGCGCAGTTCGTGACCAATTGGTCGAAAGATGTCGCCCGGGGCGGGGGCGGGCGCGTCAGGGGCGCAGCGCCGACAGCCTCACCGCTGCCTCGCGCAGGACGTCGTCCTGCTTGCAGAAGGCGAACCGCACGAGGGTGCGCGCCGCCTCGACGTCGTCGTGGAAGACCGACACCGGCACCCCGGCGACACCGGCCCGCGCCGGCAGGGCCCGGCAGAACTCGAGGGCGTCGGTCGCACCGAGAGGCGCCGCGTCCGCGACGACGAAGTACGTCCCGCCGGGGACCGACACGTCGAGCCCGATGTCGCCCAGCGCCGTGACGAGCAGGTCGCGCTTGGCCTGGAGCGCTCGGGAGAGACCGGCATACACGTCGTCGCCGAGACCCAGCCCCACCGCGACCGCCGGCTGGAACGGTCCGGAGCCGACGTACGTGAGGAACTGCTTCACCGTCCGCACGGCGGCCACCGCCTCGGCCGGACCGGACACCCAGCCCACCTTCCAGCCGGTCGTCGAGAAGGTCTTGCCGGCCGACGAGATGGTCAGCGTCCGCTCCGCCATGCCCGGCAGCGTCGCCACCGGCACGTGCTCGAGGTCGTCGAAGACGAGGTGCTCGTAGACCTCGTCGGTGACGACCCACGCGTCGTGCTCGCGTGCCAGTGAGCAGATGAGGTCGAGCTCGGCGCGCGTGAAGACCTTGCCCGTCGGGTTGTGCGGCGTGTTGAGCAGCACGAGCCGGGTGCGCGACGAGAACGCCGCCCGCAGCGACTCCTCGTCGACGGCGAAGTCGGGGAAGCGGAGCACCGACGTCCGGCGGACGGCTCCCGCGAGGGAGACCGACGCGGCATACGAGTCGTAGTAGGGCTCGAAGGTGACGACCTCGTCGCCGGGCTCGCACAGCGCGAGGATCGTCGCCGCGATCGCCTCGGTGGCGCCGACGGTGACGAGCACCTCGCGTCGCGGGTCGAGGTCGAGCCCGTAGAAACGCTTCTGGTGGACCGCGATCGCGTCGAGCAGCTCGGGGACGCCGGCGCCGGGCGGGTACTGGTTGCGCCCGCCGTCGATCGCGGCCTTCGCGGCGTCGAGCACCTCCTGCGGGCCGTCCGTGTCGGGGAAGCCCTGTCCGAGGTTGAGCGCGCCGTGCTCGACGGCCAGGCCCGACATCTCCGCGAAGATCGTCGAACCGAAACCCTGCATCCGGTGCACCAGAGGCGAATCCATGATTCGCAGGCTACGCGTCAGGAAGCGGGCTTACGCTCGGCGACATGACCGACGTGGGCACCGAGCTCGTCGACGCCCTGCGTGCTTCGCTCCGCACCGGCGCAGACCCCGAGCGCGCCGTCGGCCAGCAGCGCTACATGAAGAGCGCGATGCCCTTCCTCGGCCTCACGTCACCGGGGCGCCGGCAGCTCGTCCGGCCGGTCCTCGCCGACCCAGGGCTGCGCCTCGACAGCCGCGCGACCTTCGAGTCGGCGGTCCGCTCGCTCTGGGACGAGGCCGTGTTTCGCGAGGAGAGGTATGCCGCACTCGACCTCCTCCGCCACCGCGCCTACCGCTCGTGGCGCGACCCGGACGTCATGCCTCTGGTCGAGCACCTCGTCGTGACCGGGGCGTGGTGGGACCTCGTCGACGAGACCTCCGCCGTCGTGGGCGAGGTGCTCCTCGACGACCCGGAGGGGGAGGGGCTGCGCATGCGCGACTGGTCCGAGCGCGAGAACCTCTGGCTGCGGCGGTCGGCGATCATCAGCCAGCTGCGGCACAAGGACCGCACCGACACCGAGCTGCTCGAGGCGGTCATCGAGCCCAACCTCGACGACCACGAGTTCTTCATCCGCAAGGCGATCGGGTGGGCGTTGCGCCAGTACTCCCGCACCGACCCGGTGTGGGTCCAGTCGTTCGTGGACCGGCACACCCACCGGCTGTCCGGGCTGAGCCGTCGCGAGGCCCTCAAGCACCTCTGAGGCGCGCCGGTCCCGGGTGCTGTCGGGGCCATCTCGCGTCCTCGGGGTCAGATCGGGCCCCGACGACGCGGGGTTGCCCCGACGCCGGCCGCACCGGCCACCGCGACGTGCTCGACGTGGACGGCTCAGCCTCGACGGCGCCTCCGGCCGAAGTCCACCCCCGAGTCGACGAGGACGCGACGCGCCCGCGCCAGCCGCAGCACGAAGAGCACGGCCACCCCGACCACGCCCGCGTCGTCCACGAGTCCCAACGGCCCGAGGACGGCTTCGGGGACGACGTCGACGGGGACGACGAGGTAGAAGCCGGCCATCGTCAGCGCGACCGGGCCGCGCGGGGGGATCCTGTACCGCCACATGAGCAGCCCGACGACGGCGAGGAAGAGGCCGAGGAGCACGGCGAGCGCGACGAGCACGGTCCGCACGACGTCATCCATGACCCGAGTGTCCCTCACCGCCCGAGGGCGTGCCCGCGTCGTGGTCAGCCGGCCTCGGGTTCGGCCGGCACCGGGGTCAGCCGGCGTCGGGGTCGTCGTCGCCGGCGTGCGCGATGGAGTCCAGCTGGCGCCACACGAGCGCGAGGATGAGCGCGGTGCCGACGAACGCGAACCAGAACGGCGCGGTGAGCCCCCACTGCTGCGCGATCGGCCCGCCGATGGCCTGACCGACGACGAGCCCGAGGAAGAGTCCCGTCACATAGACGCTTCCGACCCGACCCTGGTATGCCGTGGGCACGGCTCGCTGGCGCACCGTCACGCTCACCGTCCCCCAGGTGAAGGCGTAGGCGCCGAAGACGGTCATGATGACGATCGCCACCCACCCGGTCGTGGCGAGGGCCAGCGCGAGGTGGGTGAGGACCTCGGCCAGCAGGCACGCCTTCATGAGCGTCGCCAGCGAGAACCGGCTCGACAGCCGGTCGAAGACCAGGGTGGCGAGGACACCGCCGACCGCGCTCGCCGTCGTGAGCAGGCCGAACCCGACCGGCCCCATGTCGAGGTGGTCGATCGAGTAGAGGACGAGCACCGACCACGCGGCGCCCCACGTGACGTTGAAGGCGAGGATGACGAGCGCCAGGGTGCGCATCGCCGCGTGGTGGCGGACCCAGCGGAGGCCGTCGCGGATGTCGGCGCGGAGGTGCGTGTCCACGCTCCCGCGCACACCGCCGCGCGGCAGCTCCATTCGGGCGATCATCCCGAGGGCCAGCACCACGAGGAGCACCTGGGTGACGAAGGGCCAGACCATGCCGGCGGCGAAGAGGAAGGCGCCGACGGGTGGTCCGACGAGCTGGTTCGCCGTGAGGAACCCGGCCTGCAGGCGCACCTGGCCGGTGCGCACGTCGTCGCGCCGCACGAGCATCGGCAGCAACGTGCTCGCCGTGGAGTCGGCGAAGACCTCGCAGACGCCGTAGGCGAACATCGTCGCCAGCACGACCACGATGGACACGTGCTCGGTGACGATGAAGCCGCACAGGACGAGGACGACCACGACACGCAGGCAGTTCGCCGTGACGATGATGCGCTTGCGGTCGAGGCGGTCGGCCACCGCACCGGCCCAGAGCCCGAGCAGCAGCCACGGCAGGCGCTGCAGGAGAGCGGCCATCGCGACGAGGGTGGGGTTGCGGGTCTGCGAGGCGACGAGAAGGGGGCCTGCGGCGAGGGCGATGCCGTCGCCGATGTTGCTCGTCCACGACGCCGACATGAGCCACCGGAACGGTCGCCCAAGGCGCGACGGCGCGAGAACCTCCCCCAGACGTGACACGAGCGGGGATCCTACGCCGGGGCCCGTCACCCGCGCCCGTCACCGATTTCTCGGCTGGCCCGCCGGAGCGTACGATGGGCCACGGTGTTCGTGTGCTCGCACCCGGACACCAAATTCGCGCGTTCCACTGCCGCTGACTGGATCACCACGAAGCGGGGACGCACCACCACGGTCCGGAGCCACACGGCATACGGCGGGGTGCGTCAGGACGTCAGGCAGGTGCCCACAATCCGTGGGTCACCGACGCAACTGAAACAAGCACAAGGAGAACACGGCATGGCCGTCGTCACCATGCGCCAGCTCCTCGAGAGCGGCGTCCACTTCGGGCACCAGACCCGTCGCTGGAACCCGAAGATGAAGCGCTTCATCATGACCGAGCGCAACGGGATCTACATCATCGACCTGCAGCAGTCGGTGACCTACATCAACAACGCGTACGAGTTCGTCCGCGAGACCGTCGCCCACGGTGGCTCGATCCTCTTCGTCGGCACCAAGAAGCAGGCCCAGGAGCCCATCGCCGAGCAGGCGACGCGCGTCGGCATGCCCTACGTCAACCACCGCTGGCTCGGTGGCATGCTCACCAACTTCCAGACGATCTCCAAGCGTCTGACCCGTCTCGTCGAGCTCGACGAGATCGACTTCGAGGACGTCGCGAGCTCGGGCCGCACCAAGAAGGAGCTCCTGCTCCTCAAGCGTGAGCGCGACAAGCTCGACAAGACCCTCGGCGGCATCCGTGGCATGGCCAAGGTCCCCTCCGCCGTGTGGATCGTCGACACCAAGAAGGAGCACCTCGCCGTCGACGAGGCGCGCAAGCTCGGCCTCCCGGTCATCGCGATCCTCGACACCAACTGCGACCCCGACGAGGTCGACTACAAGATCCCCGGCAACGATGACGCGATCCGCTCCGTCACGCTGCTGACGCGGGTCATCGCCGACGCCGTGGCCGAGGGCCTCATCTCGCGTTCGGGTGGCAACGCCGCCGCGGACACCGAGGACGCCGGCAACGAGCCGCTCGCCGAGTGGGAGCGCGAGCTCCTCGGTGGCGACGCCGAGGCTGCCGCCGAGACCGCTGAGACCGTGGCCCCCGAGGCCGGCGCGACGGCTGCCGCCGACGCGACCGAGGCCGCTCCGGCCGAGGCTGCCCCGGCCGCCGACGCCGAGGCTGCTCCCGCGCAGGACGCTCCGGCCGAGGCCGAGGCTGCTCCCGCCGAGCAGGCCTGAGCCGCACCCTTCTCCCTCCGTCTTTGACACAGAAAGAAGCGCACACACACATGGCGAACTACACCGCCGCTGACATCAAGGCGCTCCGTGAGTCCACGGGTGCCGGCATGCTCGACGTCAAGAAGGCCCTCGACGAGGCCGACGGCGACCAGGCCAAGGCCACCGAGATCCTGCGGGTCAAGGGCCTCAAGGGCGTGACCAAGCGCGAGGGTCGCACCACCTCCAACGGTCTGGTCATCGCCAAGGCCGAGGGTGGCGTGGGCACGCTCGTCGAGGTCCTCTGCGAGACCGACTTCGTCGCCAAGGGCGAGAAGTTCATCGCCCTGGCCGAGCAGGTCTTCGACCAGGCCGTCGCGGTCAAGGCCACCACCGCGGAGGAGCTCCTCGCGAGCACCCTCCCCGACGGCCAGACCGTCCAGGAGCTGCTCGACGCGTCCAACGCGACGATCGGCGAGAAGATCGAGGTCAAGCGCGTCGCACGCGTCGAGGCCCCGAACGTCGCCGCGTACCTCCACAAGACGAGCCCCGACCTGCCCGCGCAGATCGGCGTCCTCGTGGCGACCGAGGGTGGCGACGAGTCCGTCGCCCGCGACGTCGCGATGCACATCGCCGCGTTCAGCCCGACCGTCCTCACGCGTGACGAGGTCGACGCCGAGACGGTCGAGAACGAGCGTCGCGTCGCCGAGGCCACGGCCAAGGAGGAGGGCAAGCCCGAGGCTGCGCTCCCCAAGATCGTCGAGGGTCGCGTCAACGGCTTCTTCAAGGAGAACGTCCTGCTCGAGCAGCCGTTCGCCAAGGAGCCGAAGAAGACCGTCGCCAAGGTCCTCGAGGAGGCCGGCGCCACGGCGACGTCCTTCGCGCGGTTCCGCGTCGGTGGCTGACCTGCTCTGACACCCGCTGGCTCAGCACCAGCACCCGGTATGCCGTCCGCTCACCTGGAGCGGACGGCATACCTGCGTCTGGGGGTCACGACGACCCCCGACTGAGCCAGGGATGGAACAGCTTCGTCATCCTCGGGAGGATGAGGTAGGTCATGAGCGGGGTCGCGACGAGCGTCGAGAGCAGCACGCGCGCCCACGCCGGCCAGCCGCCGGTGAACGGCCCGAACAGGTAGGTCAGCGTCACCGACGTCGGGAAGAACGCGAGCCAGATGACGACCATCTGCTTCCAGCGCGGGGGAGCGGGGGCGACGGTGGGCACCAGCTCCGAGACGTCCTGCTCCTCGGGCTCGTCGAACCAGCCCTCGATGCCGGTGCGGTGCTCGATCCGGGTGTCCTCGACGAGGTTGGTGCCGGCGGTGAGCCAGCGGTTGCGCTCGTTGGACTCCTGCCAGGTCGCGAGCGAGTCACGCGAGTCGAACCGGTAGAGCATGTGCCAGTCGGTCGACTGCCGCGACGGGCGCACCCACCCGGACCCGAGGAAACCGGGGAAGTGGCTGGCCATCTGGGTTCCGGCATCGGCCCACGCACGCATGAGCAGCTCGTCCTCCGGGCGCACCCGGCGGGTGATGGCGACGGTCACGGGACCTGAGCCCGGGGGCGGCGGTGCGGGGGTGTCGGTCACGGGCCCAGTCTGCCAACCCGGAGGCGGCGACCACCCGCCCGGTGTGCGAGGATTCCGGGGCACCGCCCGCAGCGACTGCCGAGGAGGCACGGTGACCACTGACGTCCAGACGCAGCCCACTTCCACCACGACGAAGGCCGGCCCCCGACGGGTCCTGCTCAAGCTCAGCGGCGAGGTGTTCGGCGGCGGCAAGATCGGCGTCGACCCCGAGGTCGTGCGCGGCATCGCGCGTCAGATCGCCGAGGCGATCCGGCAGGGCACCCAGGTCGCCATCGTCGTCGGCGGTGGCAACTTCTTCCGCGGGGCCGAGCTCCAGCAGAAGGGCATGGAGCGCTCTCGCGCCGACTACATCGGGATGCTCGGCACGGTGATGAACTGCCTCGCCCTCCAGGACTTCCTCGAGAAGGAGGGCATCGACACCCGCGTCCAGACCGCCATCGCGATGGGGCAGGTCGCCGAGCCCTACATCCCGCGTCGTGCGATCCGCCACCTCGAGAAGGGGCGCGCCGTGATCTTCGGTGCCGGGGCGGGTATGCCGTACTTCTCCACCGACACCGTGAGCGCGCAGCGGGCGCTGGAGTGCCAGTGCGACATGGTGCTCATGTCCAAGAGCGGCGTCGACGGGGTCTACGACTCGGACCCGCGGACCAACCCGGACGCCCGCAAGCTCGACACCGTGACCTACGGCGACGCCCTGCGCCGCGGCCTCAAGGTCGTCGACGCCGCGGCGTTCAGCCTCTGCATGGAGAACGGCCTGCCGATGCGGGTCTTCGGCATGGAGGGCGAGGGCAACATCACCCGCGCGCTGCTCGGCGAGGCCCTGGGGACGCTCGTCACGGCCTGAGGGCCCACCACTGCGGCGTTGCCGCCATTGTTTGACAAACTGGACCGTGGCCGCCCCACCGGGCGGCACGGCATACCGAAGGAGACCTGCGCCCATGATCGACGACACCATGCTCGAGGCCGAGGAGAAGATGGAGAAGGCCGTCGAGGTCGCCAAGGACAACCTGTCCGGCATCCGCACGGGCCGCGCCCACCCCGGCATGTTCAACAAGGTCGTCGTCGACTACTACGGTGCGCCGACCCCGCTGCAGCAGCTCGCGTCCTTCCAGACGCCCGAGGCGCGCACGATCCTCATCAGCCCGTTCGACAAGGGCGCCATGGCCAACATCGAGAAGGCCCTGCGTGACGCCGACCTCGGCGTGAACCCCTCCAACGACGGCAACATCATCCGGTGCGTCCTGCCGCAGCTCACCGAGGAGCGGCGCAAGGAGTACATCAAGATGGCCCGCAGCCAGGGTGAGGACGCCAAGGTCGCGATCCGCAACATCCGCCGTCAGGCCAAGGAGTCCATCGAGAAGCTCGTCAAGGACGGCGACGTCGGCGAGGACGAGGGCTCGCGCGCCGAGAAGGACCTCGAGTCGACGACGAAGAAGTACGTCGACACCGTCGACGAGGTGCTCAAGAGCAAGGAGACCGAGCTGCTCGAGGTCTGACCTCGGGTGGACGTCCGTGATGAGCGACTTCTCCACGACTGAGGAGCCCACCAAGCCGAAGACCAAGGCGGGCCGGGACCTCCCGGCCGCCATCGGCGTCGGTGTCGGGCTGGCTGCCCTCGTCATCGCCTCGCTCGCCTTCCACCGGGAGCTCTTCCTCCCGGTCCTCGTCGTCGCGATCGTGCTCGGCGCGTGGGAGATGCGCCGTGCCGTCCGGCAGGCCGGCGTCGACGTGCCCTTCGTGCCCGTCGTCATCGGCGCGGTGTCGATGCTGCTGTCGGCCTACTACCGGGGGCCCGAAGCGCTCGTCCTCACCTTCGGCCTCACCTGCATCGGCATCCTCGTCTGGCGGGTCGCCGACGGGCTCGACGGTGCGATGCGCGACATCAGCGGTGCGCTGTTCGTCGCGCTGTACCCGTGCTTCCTCGGTGGGTTCGCCTCGCTGCTCCTCGCGCCCGAGGACGGGCACCTGCGGATCATCTACTTCATCCTCGTCACCGTGGCCTCCGACATCGGCGGCTACGCGTTCGGGGTGTTCCTCGGCAAGCACCCGATGGCCCCCTCGCTGTCGCCCAAGAAGTCGTGGGAGGGCTTCGCCGGGTCGGCCTTCACCTGCGCCGTCGTCGGTGCGCTGGGTCTGACCTTCCTGCTCGACGGGGTGTGGTGGCAGGGCGCCGTCATCGGTGTCGTCGTCGCGGCCGCCGCGACCATCGGCGACCTCATCGAGTCGAGCATCAAGCGCGACCTCGGGATCAAGGACATGGGGACGCTCCTGCCCGGTCACGGTGGCCTCATGGACCGCCTCGACTCGCTCGTCGTGTGCATCCCCGTGGTCTGGGCCCTGCTCCTCTGGGCCGCGCCAGTCGCCTCCGGCTCCTGAACGGGAGCCACCAGCTCCTCAACGGGAGCCTCCAGCTCCTGACCGGGAGCCTGCGCCTCAGGACCGTGCAGCCGCAGGTTGGCCTTGGGCGCAGGCGGCTGAGAGACTTGCGTTCTCATGACCACACTCCCCGAACCCACCGTCGGCCCTCCCGTGCCGGGGCAGCTCACCTTCCAGGCGCCCCGCCGCGGCAAGCCGCCGCGCCACCTCGCCGACCTCACCCCTGCCGAGCGCAAGGCGGCGGTCGAGGAGCTCGGCCACAAGGGCTTCCGGGCCAAGCAGCTGTCGACGCACTACTTCGAGCGACTCGTCGAGTCGCCCGAGGAGATGACCGACCTGCCCAAGGCCGTGCGCGACCAGCTCGTCGCCGACCTGCTGCCGCCGCTGCTCACGCCGGTGCGCACCCTCGAGGCCGACCGGGGCGCCACGCTCAAGTCCGTGTGGCGCCTGCACGACGGCGCCCTCGTCGAGTCGGTGCTCATGCGCTACCCGCGCCGCGTGACGATCTGCATCTCGAGCCAGGCGGGCTGCGGCATGAACTGCCCGTTCTGCGCCACCGGCCAGGCCGGGCTGACCCGCAACATGTCGGCCGCCGAGATCGTCGAGCAGGTGGTCGACGCCAACCGCAAGCTGCGGCACGGCGCGCTGCCGGCCATCGGTGCGACGCACCCGGCGGAGGCGGGGCTCGGTGACGAGTCCGAGGAGGACGCCGACGACGCCGACACCTCGGGCCACGGGCCGCAGCGGGTCAGCAACGTCGTCTTCATGGGCATGGGCGAGGCGCTGGCCAACTACAAGGCGGCGATCGGCGCGATCCGACGCCTCACCGACCCCTCGCCCGACGGCCTGGGCATGTCCGCCCGCGGCATCACGATGTCGACGGTCGGCCTCGTCCCCGGCATCGACAAGCTCACGGCCGAGGGCATCCCGGTCACGCTCGCGCTGTCGCTGCACGCGCCGGACGACGAGCTGCGTGACGAGCTCGTCCCGATCAACACGCGGTGGAAGGTCGACGAGGCACTCGACGCGGCCTACCGCTACTACGAGGCGACCGGCCGGCGCGTGAGCATCGAGTACGCCCTCATCAAGGACATCAACGACCACGCCTGGCGGGCCGACCTCCTCGGCGAGAAGCTCGTCTCCCGCGGCAAGGGCTGGGTCCACGTCAACCCCATCCCGCTCAACCCGACGCCGGGGTCGAAGTGGACCGCCTCGCGCCGTGGTGTCGAGCAGCAGTTCGTCGAGCGGCTGCGCGCCCACGGCATCCCCACGACGGTGCGCGACACCCGCGGCTCCGACATCGACGGGGCCTGCGGCCAGCTGGCGGCGACGACCGCGTAGGCGAGCGGGTTCGACGACCCGCGTAGGCCGGCATGCGGGCACTGCCTCCGTATGCCGGCCGCCCACCTCACGCTCACGTCGTCGGCGCGCCCCGCTGGTCGCGCAGGACGATCGGCGCGGAGAGCCCCTCGCGCGAGACGGCCCAGACATCGACCTGGGTCGGCGCCCACGTGCACATCGTGCCCTCGTCGCGCTCGACGACGAGCCGGAGGCTACCCTCCTGCGCCGTGACGTGTGATGTCGAGGCGCAGTTCGGGTAGACGCCGACGACGATCACCTCCTGCGCGAGGTCGACGGACTGGACCTTGGCGCGCTCCGCCGCCGGGATGGCCGTCGGCAGGAGGCCCAGGAGCTCGCGGCGCTGGCCCTCGTCGTTGACGAGCCGCGTCCGCAGTCCCGGGTTGTCAGGGCCCTCGTGCAGGTCGCGGTAGTTGCCCTGGCTCCACCCCGCGGCGAGCCGGGAGGCCGGCTCGGCGCCGCCCCAGCCGCAGGCCGCGAGCGACCCGAGAACGACGGCGGTGACGGCAGCGAGGGCGGCGGTCCCGCGCGTGGTGCGCAGAAGTGGGGTCACGCTCGTTGGACGCGGGGGCCGTCGCTCCGGTTCCACCGAGTCAGGCGGGAGACGGCGACTACTCTGGGGACATGCACCTGCGCCTGGCCGCGGTCGGCGTCGTCGCCGCCCTCACCCTCACCGCCTGCGGTGGCACCCTCCCCGTCAACCTGCGCGGCGAGGACTCCCACGGCGGCAGCAGCCACGCCGCCTCGGCCACTCCGCAGAAGGCCAAGGCCGAGCCCGAGGCGCCCGAGGTCGCGCTGCGCGCCGGCGAGACCTTCCAGGAGATCTCGATGGCCGCCAAGTACACGCCCAAGGCGCCCTACGGCAGTGGCACCGACGACTACCGCTGCTTCCTCGTCGACCCGAAGTTCGCGCAGGACATGATCGTCAGCGGCGTCAAGGTCGAGCCCGACAACCCCGACGCGGTGCACCACGTCATCCTCTACAAGGTCGAGCCGCAGGACGTCGCCGCTGCGGAGGCGCAGGACGCGCAGGAGCCCGGCGACGGCTGGACCTGCTTCGGTGGCACCGGCATCAAGGGTGGCCCGGCCTCGCAGATCAACAGCGCCGAGTGGGTCGCGGCGTGGGCTCCCGGCGGTGGGGAGCGCGTCATGGCCGACGACATCGGCATCCCGCTCGCCAAGGGGTCGCGGATCGTCATGCAGATGCACTACAACCTGCTCGTCGGCAACGGGGCCGACCAGAGCAGCGCCCGGCTGCGGCTCACCCCCGCGTCCGCGGGGACCAAGACCCCGCTCCAGACGATGCTGCTCCCGGCCCCCGTTGAGCTGCCGTGTCGCAAGGGCACGCCCGGCGAGCTCTGCGCGCGCACCCCGGCGGTCGCCGACATCCGCAAGCGCTTCGGCGAGCAGGTCGCCACCGCGGACCTGCTGCACCTGCTCTGTGGGCCGCTCAAGCCCGGGCCGACGCAGTCCTGCACGCGTCCCGTCACCGAGCCCGGGCAGATCCGGGCGGTCGCCGGGCACATGCACCTGCTGGGCCGGTCGATCACGGTCGACGTCAACAAGGGCACCCCGCAGGCCAGGCGCGTGCTCGACCTGCCCGTGTGGAACTTCGACGACCAGGACGCCGTGGCGCTGCCCAAGCCGGTCGCGGTGAAGAAGGGCGACACGCTCACCGTGACGTGCACCCACGACCAGGCGCTGCGCGACGTCCTGCCCGCCTACAAGGGCACCAAGGAGCGCTACGTCGCGTGGGGCGAGGGCACGACCGACGAGATGTGCCTCGGCATCGTCCTGCTCACCCGCGGCTGAGCACGATGTCGGCGGCCTCGTCGATGTCGTCGACGAGGTGGACCACCCGGCCGAGCCCCCGGTCGCGCCCGAGCGCCTCGATCGCTGGCCACACCGGGACGTCGCGCGACCAGTGGTCGACGCCGACGAGCACCAGCGGCGGCAGCACCCCGCCCTCCGTCGCGTAGTAGAGCGGCGTGATCGACTGGAAGATCTCCTGCACCGTGCCAGCGGCGCCGTGCAGGACGATGAGCCCGGCGGTCGAGCGGGCGAGCAGCCCGTCCTCGCGGATCGCGTTGCTGAAGTACTTCGCGATGCCGTTGCAGAAGACGTTGGGCGGCTCGTGCCCGTAGAACCAGGTCGGGATGCCGACGCTGCGAATGCGGCTGTCCGGCAACGGGACTCGCACGAGCTCGTCATAGGTCTCGAGTGCGACCGTGGCCCAGTCGCGGATCGACGGACGGAACGAGGGTATGCCGGCCAGTCGCCCGAGCGCCGTCGTCACCGCCTCGGGTGACGGGCTGAGGGCGCCGAGGTTCGCGGCCTCCATCGCGCCCGGCCCGCCGCCCGTGGCGACGACGAGCCCAGCGGAGGCGAGCCGGTGTCCGAGACGGGCGGCACCGGCATACGCCTCGCTGTCGCGCGTCAGCGCGTGACCGCCCATGACGCCGACGACCGGTGCGGCGCCGAGGAACTCGCTCAGGGCGTCGCTCACCGAGTCGTCGTGGATGGCGCGCAGCAGAGTGGCGAAGACGTCGTGGTGCAGGTCGGCGTCGCGCGCCCAGGTGTAGGCCCGTGCGTCGGGGGTGCTCTCGTAGCCGTAGCGGGCGAGGCCGGCATACAGGTCGTGCGGCTGGTAGAGGCTCGCGCGGTAGGGGTTGACGGGGGCGTGCGGGTCGGTGGGGAAGACGAGGGCGCCGTGCAGGCGCAGGTGCTCGTCGAGCTCGGGGGAGAGGCGGCCTCCGAGGACGACGAGACCGTCGAGGTCGGTCCGCGAGAGGAGCCGCTCCTCGTGGCGGGTGAGGTCGAGGTCCTGGATCCGCAGGCCTCGCAGGGAGGCCCCGCTCGCGAGTGCCGCGTCGAGGTCGCGCAGCGTCTCGATCTCGTTCTCTCGCATGGCCCCGACTCTAGGTCGCGGGGCGGCGTCAGTGACCGGTGAGGGCCGAGAGCGCGCGCCCGAGGACCGCCGGTCGCCGGGTGATCGACTCCTCTCGGTCCGCGGCGTTCGCGAGGAGCAGCCCCGCGTTGATGCCGAGCCACCGCAGAGGCTCGGGCTCCCACCGTGGGCTGCGGTGGCCGACCCAGGGCAGCTCGGTGAGTGGGGTGCGGCGACCCAGGACGAGGTCGGTCAGGGTGCGGCCGGCGAGGTTCGTCGCGGCGACACCGTCCCCGACGTAGCCACCGGCCCAGCCCAGGCCCGTCCCGGCGTCGTACCCCACGCTGGGGTGCCAGTCGCGGGCGATGCCGAGCGGGCCACCCCATGCGTGCGTGAAACCCACGTCACCCAGCTGGGGCAGCAGGTCGCGCAGCGCGTGACGGAGCCCGGTGAAGACCCGGTCGTCGTGGTCCTGGGCCGGGGTGATGCGCGACCCGAAGTGGTAGGGCGCCCCGCGGCCACCGAAGACCAGCCGGCCGTCGACGGTGCGCTGCCCGTAGGTGATGACGTGGCGGTGCTCGCTGAACACCTCGCCGTCGCGCAGCCCGATGGCGTCCCACATCGGCGCGCTGAGCGGCTCTGTGGCCACGACGAGGGAGTAGACCGGGGCGACGGTGCGTCGCTCGGTGGGGAGTGCGGCGGTCCAGGCCTCGGTGCCCCGCAGGACGTGTCGTGCCTCGACGACCTGCCCCTGGGTGGTGGTGACCCGGCCGGGCTCGATCCGCGCCACCCGCACGCCCTGGTGGATTCGTGCGCCCTGCCGCGTGACGCCGCGCGCGAGACCGTCCACGAGCCGGCGCGGGTGCACCCGGGCGCAGTGGGGGTTGAACGTGGCGCCGTGGAGCTGCGTCGCGGCCAGGTGCTCACGGGTCTCTGCCGCACCGAGCCACCGCGTGCCCGTGCCCCACTCCTGCGACAGCATGACCTCGGCCCGGGCGCGCCGGGCCTGTGCTGCCGTCCGGGCCAGGACGAGCGCGCCACCCTTGCGGAAGCCACAGTCGATCCCGAGCGAGTCGGCAGCCCGTCCGACCTCGTCGACCGTGTCCCGCAGGGCGGCCAGCATCGCCAGCGTCGCCGTCCGCCCGCTGCGTCGGGCCAGAGTCTCGGGGCCGACCGGCCACAGCGCCGACACCCAGCCACCGTTGCGGCCACTGGCACCGAACCCCACGTGCTCGGCCTCGAGCACGACGACGTCCAGGCTCGGCGCGGCGCTCAGCAGGTAGTGCGCCGTCCACAGCCCGGTGAAGCCGGCGCCGACGATGACGACGTCGGCGGACGTGGGCACGCCGGACACGTGGGCGAGAAGCGGGTCCTGCTGTGCGGCATACGATCTCGGCGTCGCGGGGTCCCACCACAACGGGTCTGTGCCCATGGTCACGCGCTGGTCAGAGGTGCTTCTCGGCGTCCTTGAGGACCGAGCGCAACCGGCTCTCGATGTCGTCGAACTCGGTCTGCCCGATGATGAGCGGCGGGGCGAGCTGGATCACGGGGTCCCCCCGGTCGTCGGCGCGGCAGTAGAGCCCGGCCTCGAAGAGCGCCTTGGAGAGGTAGCCGCGCAGCAGCCGTTCGGACTCGGCGTCGTCGAACGTCTCCCGGGTCTCCTTGTCCTTGACCAGCTCGATGCCGTAGAAGTAGCCGGCGCCACGCACGTCACCCACGATCGGCAGGTCGAGCAGCCGGTCCAGTGTGGCCCGGAAGCGAGGGGCGTTCTCCCTCACGTGGTCGTTGAGACCCTCCCGGTCGAAGATGTCGAGGTTGGCCATCGCGACCGCCGCGGAGACGGGGTGCCCACCGAAGGTGTAGCCGTGGGGGAAGGTCGTCGTCCCGGTCTTGAACGGCTCGAAGAGGCGGTCGCTGGCGATCATCGCGCCGATGGGGGAGTAGCCCGAGGTCATGCCCTTGGCGCAGGTGATGATGTCGGGCACGTAGGTGAAGTCGTCGCAGGCGAACATCGAGCCGATGCGGCCGAACGAGCAGATGACCTCGTCGGAGACGAGCAGCACGTCGTACTGGTCGCAGATCTCGCGCACCCGCTCGAAGTAGCCGGGGGGCGGGGGGAAGCAGCCGCCGGAGTTCTGCACCGGCTCGAGGAACACGGCGGCCACGGTGTCGGGGCCCTCGAACTCGATGGCCTCGGCGATGCGGTCGGCGGCCCAGCGACCGAACGCCTTGTCGTCGTCGCGAAGGTGCTCGGGAGCGCGGTACTGGTTGGTGTTCGGGACCTTGAACGCGCCCGGCACCAGAGGCTCGAACATCTCCTTGGCGCCCGGGATCCCGGTGATCGACAGGGCTCCCTGGGGCGTGCCGTGGTAGGCGATGGCCCTGCTGATGACCTTGTGCTTGGACGGCTTGCCGGTGAGCTTGAAGTACTGCTTGGCGAGCTTCCAGGCGGTCTCGACCGCCTCGCCACCGCCCGTGGTGAAGAAGACGCGGTTGAGGTCACCGGGCGCGCCGGCCGCGAGCCTCTCGGCGAGCTCGATGGCCTTGGGGTGCGCGTAGGACCACAGCGGGAAGAACGCGAGCTCCTTGGCCTGCCGGGCCGCGGCCTCGGCCAGCTCGTCGCGCCCGTGGCCGACCTGGACGACGAACAGGCCGGCGAGGCCGTCGATGTACTCGCGGCCCTTGTCGTCCCAGATCCGGTGTCCCTCACCGCGAACGATGATGGGCACCGGGCTCGAGTCGTAGAGCGGGGAGTGCCGCGTGAAGTGCATCCACAGGTGGTCGCGTGCCGCATCGGCGTATGCCGTGCCGGCGGGCGTCCTCGCGGTCTCGGGCGGGGACGTGGTCCCGGAGCCGTGGGTCGAGCTGGGCGTGGAGCTGGTCGTGGTCATCGCGTACCCCAGTTGTAGTGCTGCTTGTTGAGTTTGAGATAGACGAGCGTCTCGGTGGTGCGGACGCCGGGAACGACGCGGATCCGGCGGGTGACGATCTCGAGCAGCTGCTCGTCGTCCTCGCAGACGACCTCGGCGAGCAGGTCGAAGGACCCGGCGGTGGTCACGAGGTAGGACACCTCGGGCATCTCGCTGATGGCGTCCGCCACCGGGAAGACGTCGCCGTCGACCCGGATGCCGATCATCGCCTGCCGCCGGAACCCGACCTGGAGGGGGTCGGTGACGGCGACGATCTGCATGACCTCCTGGTCCAGGAGTCGCTGAACCCGTTGTCGCACAGCGGCTTCGGACAGGCCGACCTTCTTGGCGATGGCCGAGTACGCGCGTCTTCCGTCCTCCTGCAGCTGCTCGATGATCGCCTTCGCGATGTCATCGAGCCGCGTGTCGGTCGGGGTGCTCGCAGTGGGGGCCACGCGGCCATGGTGCCGCTCCGTCCCCACAGATGCAAGCAGGTGGCGACGGATTCCGTTGATTCTGGGCGTACAACCTTCGGATCCATGACAAATCTTCGGAAGAAGCGGTTGAAATCTGCTGTCGCGGGCCTACAGTGCAGGAACGCACCTGCATCGGCACCCAGCCGACGTCCTGCATTGGAGTGTCTGTGACCGCCATGACCACCAGTCCTCGCGTCCTCCGCAACTTCATCGGAGGCGAGCACGTCGACGCGCAGACCGATGCCCGGTCCGAGCTCGTCAGCCCCGTCACGGCCCAGGTCGTGGCCACGGCCCCGGTCTCGGGGGAGGCCGACGTCGACGCGGCCTACACCGCCGCGAGCAAGGCCTTCGAGGAGTGGGGTCAGACCACTCCGAGCGAGCGGCAGCAGGCGCTGCTCAGGCTCGCCGACGCCATCGAGCGACGGTCCGACGAGTTCGTCCGGCTCGAGGCAGAGAACACCGGCAAGCCGTGGGCGCTCACCGCGAGCGAGGAGCTGCCCCCGGCCATCGACCAGATCCGCTTCTTCGCCGGTGCCGCCCGTGTCCTCGAGGGCAAGTCGGCCGGTGAGTACCTCAAGGGTCACACCAGCTGGATCCGGCGCGAGCCCATCGGCGTCGTCGGGCAGGTCACGCCGTGGAACTACCCGCTGATGATGGCGGTCTGGAAGATCGCGCCGGCGCTGGCCGCGGGCAACACCATCGTCCTCAAGCCCTCGGACACGACACCCGAGACCACGCTCCTCCTCGCCGAGATCGCCTCGGAGTTCCTCCCGCCGGGCACGTTCAACGTCGTCACCGGCGACCGCGACACGGGCCGGGCCCTCGTCGAGCACCCGACGCCGTCCCTCGTCGCGATCACCGGGTCCGTCCGCGCGGGCACGCAGGTGGCGGGCAGCGCCTCGCACCAGGTCAAGCGGGTGCACCTCGAGCTCGGGGGCAAGGCGCCGGTGGTCGTGTTCGACGACGCCGACATCGAGGCGGCCGTCGAGGGCATCGCAGTCGCCGGCTACTTCAACGCCGGCCAGGACTGCACCGCCGCGACCCGGGTGCTCGTCGCCCCGCGGATCCACGACGACTTCGTCGCCGCCCTCGCGGAGTACGCGCGCTCCTCGGCCAAGGTCGGCCTGCCCGACGACGAGGACGCCCTCCTCGGACCGGTCAACAACGTCAGCCAGCTCGAGCGGGTGCAGGGGTTCATCGACCGGCTCCCCGGACATGCCAGCGTCGCGGCCGGGGGCAACCGCCGCAGCGACCTCGGCGACGGCTACTTCCTCGAGCCGACGGTCCTGTCCGGGCTCCGACAGGACGACGAGGCGATCCAGGACGAGATCTTCGGGCCGGTCATCACCGTCCAGCAGTTCAGCGACGAGGCCGAGGCGATCCGGTGGGCCAACGGGGTCGACTACGGGCTGGCGTCGAGCGTGTGGACCAAGGACTTCGGCCGGGCCATGCGGATGACCAAGGCGCTGGACTTCGGCTGCGTCTGGGTCAACACCCACATCCCGATCGCCGCCGAGATGCCCCACGGGGGGTTCAAGCGCTCCGGCTACGGCAAGGACCTCTCGCTCTACGGCCTCGAGGACTACACCCGCATCAAGCACGTCATGGCCAACATCGAGTCCTGAACCCGACCCGACAACCCACCCTGAGGGACACGCCGATGAAGCCCCTGCCTCCACCCGCCGACCCCGCCACCCGGCACCTCGTCGACGCCGCGCGGCGCACGGCGCGCGGCTCGCTGTCGCGACGCGGTCTGCTCGGCGGCGCGCTGCTGGGGGCGGGAGCCACCGCGCTCAGCGCCTGCGCCCCGCCCGCGCCACCGGCTGCCGGCGGGTCCACCGCGCCCGCGCTGCCCGAGGACCTGTCGGCGACAGAGAAGACGGTCGACTTCGCCAACTGGACGGCATACCTCGACTACGACGAGGACACGAAGAAGTACCCGACGCTGGAAGCCTTCATCGCCGCCACCGGCATCACGGCGACGTACTCCGAGGACATCGACGACAACGACACCTACTTCAACAAGATCGCCCCCCAGCTGCGGGCCAAGCAGGACATCGGCAAGGACATCTTCGTGTTCACCGACTGGATGGCCAACCGGGTCATCCGCGACCAGCTGTGCCAGCCGCTCGAGCTCATCCGGATGCCGCACGCCGCGAACCTGCTCGACTCGCTCAAGGACGTCTCGTTCGACCCCGGCCGGCAGCACAGCCTCACCTGGCAGAGCGGCTTCGGTGGCATCGGCTACGACCGCAGCAAGGTCGGGCGCGACCTCAAGTCCATCGACGACCTGTGGGCCGACGACCTCAAGGGCAAGGTCGTCGTGCTCAGCGAGTTCCGCGACACCCTCGGGCTCATCATGATGAGCCAGGGCGTCGACATCTCGCGGGACTTCGGCAAGGCGCAGTTCGAGGCCGCCGTCGCCGAGATCGACAAGCGCATCAGCGACGGCTACATCCGGCGGGTCAAGGGCAACTCCTACATCGAGGACCTCAAGTCGGGCAACGCCATCGCCGGGATCGTCTGGAGCGGCGACCTCTTCGTGCTGCGCGCCGAGACCGAGAACGACAGCTGGCAGTTCCAGATCCCCGAGA
The DNA here is from genome assembly GCF_007992835.1 of Knoellia locipacati. Taxonomy (GTDB): domain Bacteria; phylum Actinomycetota; class Actinomycetes; order Actinomycetales; family Dermatophilaceae; genus Knoellia; species Knoellia locipacati. Next base: position 18,845 of record NZ_BKBA01000002.1, on the reverse strand, counting down.
GCGGCGGCACCCTGTGGAGCGACAACATGATGATCCCGATCACGTCGCGCCACCGTCGCAACGCGATGGCGCTCATGGACTACTACTACCAACCTGAGGTGGCGGCGCAGGTCGCGGCGTACGTCAACTACGTCTGTCCCGTCCAGGGCGCCCAGGCCGAGATGGAGAAGATCGACCCCGAGCTCGCCAAGAGCCCGTTCATCTTCCCGAGCGAGTCCTACATCAAGGACAACAACATCCTGGGCTTCAGGGCTCTCAAGCCCCAGGAGGACGCCGACTACGGCGCCGCCTGGGCGAAGGTGGTGGGCAACTGATGGGCCTCTTCTCCGGCGCACAGGGCAAGGCCGCCAGGGGCTTCCGCGAGGCCCAGGGCGACCTCCACATCGACGGCGTCACCAAGGTCTTCACCGACTTCACCGCCGTCGACGACCTCACCCTCGACGTGCCCCGCGGCTCGTTCTTCGCGCTCCTCGGGCCCTCCGGCTGCGGCAAGACGACGACCCTGCGCATGGTCGCCGGTCTCGAGCAGCCCACGAGCGGGCGGATCCTCATCGGTGACACCGACCTCACCGGGTCACGACCCTACGAGCGCCCCGTCAACACGGTGTTCCAGAGCTATGCCCTCTTCCCCCACCTCACCGTGCGCGACAACGTCGCCTTCGGGCCCAAGCGCCGGGGCGAGTCCGACGCGCTCAGGCTCGCCGACGAGGCGCTCGAGCTCGTGGAGATGACCCGCTTCGCCGGCCGCAAGCCCGGTCAGCTCTCGGGTGGCCAGCAGCAGCGCGTCGCCGTGGCGCGGGCCCTCGTCAACCGTCCGGAGGTGCTCCTGCTCGACGAGCCGCTCGGTGCCCTCGACCTCAAGCTGCGGCGCCAGATGCAGGTCGAGCTCAAGGGCATCCAGACCGAGGTGGGTCTGACCTTCATCCACGTCACCCACGACCAGGAGGAGGCCATGACGATGGCCGACACCGTCGCGGTGATGAACCTCGGACGGGTCGAGCAGATGGGGCACCCCGAGGTCCTCTACGACCTGCCCCGGACGACGTTCGTGGCCAACTTCCTCGGGCAGTCCAACCTCGGCAACGGCCGCGTCGTCGACACCGACGGTGACGACCTCGTCGTCGAGGTCGCCGGCACGACGGCGCGGATCCCGAAGGCCCGCAGCACGGTCAGCAGTGGGGCGGTCACCTTCGGCGTGCGCCCCGAGAAGGTGCGGATCTCCGACGAGCGCCCCCGGGACGCCGGCAACGACGTGCGGGCCACCGTGGTCGACGTGAGCTTCACCGGGGTCGCCACCCAGTACCTCGTGACGGTCCCGTCGGGCAGCACGTGGATGGTCTACGAGCAGAACCTCGACGTCGAGCGCAACCACCTGCGCCCGGGTGACGAGGTCTGGCTCGAGTGGAGCTCCGGGCACGCCTTCGGGGTTGCCACGGACGACGACGCGGCCGCCTCGGGCACCGCGGCGGCGGCTCCCGACGACGCGGACGCTCCCGACGACACGGACGCTCCCGACGACGCGGACGCTCCCGGGGACCCCACCGCGCGACCCGCCGCGAGCGTGGACGCGCCGTGACCGCGGGGGTCGCTCACGTCGCCGGGGCCGGGCCGGACCTGCCCGACCCGGTGCCGAGCGCGGGACGCACACGGTCGCTCACGGCATACCTGCTTCTCCTCCCGGGTGCGCTGTGGCTCATCGTCTTCTTCGTCGTGCCGCTCGCCCAGCTCTTCACCGTGTCGCTGCAGTCGGGCTTCCCGGGCTATCCCGGCTACTACTACCGCGACGTGAACTTCGGCACCTACGCGAGTGCGCTCACCGAGTTCGCCGGCCACTTCGGGCGTTCCCTGCTGTATGCCGGCCTGGCCACGCTGTTCGCGTTCGTCCTCGCCTACCCGCTGGCCTACGCGATGGCGTTCCGGGCCGGTCGGTGGCGCAACTTCATGATGATCTGCGTCATCGCGCCGTTCTTCACCTCGTTCATCCTGCGGACCATCGCGTGGCGCCAGATCCTCGCCGACAACGGGCCGGTGGCGGACACGCTCACCTTCCTGCACCTGCTGCCCGGGGGGCGGATCACCGAGACGTGGATGGCCGTCGTCGCCGGTCTGACCTACAACTTCCTGCCGTTCATGGTGCTCCCGATCTACGCCTCGCTGGAGCGGGCCGACGCGCGGGTCATCGAGGCGGGGGGAGACCTCTACGCCAACGGCTTCACGACCTTCCGCACGGTCACGCTGCCCATGTCGATGCCGGGCGTCATCGCCGGCACGCTGCTCACCTTCATCCCGGCCGCCGGGGACTACGTCAACGCCGAGCTGCTCGGGTCCGACCGCAGCACCAAGATGGTCGGCAACGTCATCGAGAGCCAGTTCTTCAAGGTGCTCGGCGGGTTCCCGACGGCGGCCGCCCTCTCGTTCACCCTCATGGCGATCATCCTCGCGATGGTCTTCCTCTACATCCGGCGCTTCGGGACGGAGGAGCTGCTGTGAGCACCGTCAAGGACTGGGTGCGCACGCGGTTCGCGATGATCTCCGCGATCCTCGTCCTGCTCTACCTCTTCGTCCCCGTCGCCTACACGTTCGTGTTCTCCTTCAACGACTACCGCAAGTCCAACATCGTGTGGAACTCGGCGGCGGGCCCGACGCTCAAGCACTGGAAGGACCCGTGCGGCGCGCCCGGCGTGTGCGACGCCCTGCTCACCTCGATCCAGATCGGGGCCATCGCGACGGTGGTGGCGACGGTCCTCGGCACCATGCTCGCCTTCGCCCTCGTACGGCACCGCTTCCGGGGCCGGGCGACGAGCAACGTGCTCATCTTCATCCCGATGGCCACGCCCGAGATCGTGCTCGGCGCAAGCCTGCTCACGATCTTCGTCCAGGGGTTCTCGCGGTTCGGGCTGCGACTGGGGTTCTGGACCATCGTCATCGCGCACATCATGTTCTGCATCAGCTTCGTGGTGGTGACGGTCAAGGCGCGCCTGCAGAGCCTCGACCCTCGCCTCGAGGAGGCGGGACAGGACCTGTATGCCGGTCCCGGGGGGACGTTCTGGCGGGTCACCTTCCCGCTCGTGCTGCCCGGCATCGTGGGTGCGGCGATGCTCGCGTTCTCGCTCTCCTTCGACGACTTCATCATCACGAACTTCGTGTCCGGGGACGAGACGACGTTCCCGAAGTTCGTCTATGTGTCCTACCTGCGCGGAATCCCCGCTCAGGCCAACGTGATCGGCTTCTCGATGTTCGTCATTGCCGTGGCCCTCGTGGTCGCCGGGCAGACCATCGGCAACGCCCGTCGGAAGTAGGAGCGGTATGCGCATCCTCATGGTCGGTGCCGGTGGTGTGGGCGACGCAGCGGCGCGCATCGCCGTCGCCCGGGACTTCTTCGAGCTGTTCGTCGTCGCCGACTACGACCTCGCCCGTGCCGAGGCGACCGTCGCGGCAGCCGTCGCCCGTCGCGAGGGTGAGTCGCGGTTCGTGGCGGCCCGGGTCGACGCGTCGGACGAGGCCGCCGTGACCGCGTTGGCGCGTGAGCACGACGCCACCCACGTCTTCAACGCCGTGGACCCACGCTTCGTCATGCCGATCTTCCGAGGGGCCCTGGCCGCCGGCGCGGGCTACCTCGACATGGCGATGAGCCTGTCCCGGCGGCACGCCACCGAGCCCTATGCGCGCACCCACGTCAAGCTCGGTGACGAGCAGTTCGCGATGGCAGGGGAGTGGGAGGCGTCCGGACAGCTGGCGCTGCTCGGGATCGGGGTAGAGCCCGGTCTGTCGGACGTCTTCGCGCGCTATGCCGCCGACCACCTGTTCTCGCGCATCGACGAGATCGGGACCCGGGACGGCGCCAACCTCGCGGTCCACGACGACGACGGCAACGAGACCTTCGCTCCCGGCTTCTCGATGTGGACGATCATCGAGGAGTGCCTCAACCCACCCGTGGTGTGGGAGCGCGAGCGGGCGGTCGCGGCCGACGGCACCTTCGACCGCGACGCCGGCTTCTTCACGCTGCCGGCCTTCAGCGAGCCGGAGGTCTTCGACTTCCCCGAAGGCATCGGGCCGGTGGAGTGCGTGCACGTCGAGCACGAGGAGGTGCTGCTCATGCCGCGCTGGCTCGACGCCGGGCGCGTGACGTTCAAGTACGGCCTGGGTGACGAGCTCATCACCATCCTCCGGACGCTGCACACCCTCGGCCTCGACCGCACCGACCCGGTCGACGTCAAGGGGGTGGCGGTGTCACCGCGAGACGTCGTCGCAGCGGTCCTGCCCGACCCGTCGAAGATCGGCCCCCGGATGAAGGGCAAGACGTGTGCCGGGGTGTGGGTCACCGGGCTCGGCAAGGACGGCCAGCCGCGGAGCACCTACCTCTACCACGTGTCGGACAACGAGGAGACGATGCGCGACTACGGCGCCCAGTGCGTCGTGTGGCAGACCGCCGTCAACCCGGTGGTGGCGCTCGAGCTCATCGCCGACGGCACCTGGTCCGGCGCCGGGGTGCTCGGGCCGGAGGCGTTCGACGCGGTGCCCTTCCTCGACCTGCTCAAGGCTCCCCAGCCGGAGGGCTACGGCTCTCCCTGGGGCATCCAGGAACGTGCCTGACCAGGGCGATGGCTAGAGTCGGGTCATGGCGGCAGTGACGCAGAAGTCGGTCCTCTCCTCGGTCCCCACCCAGCTGTTCATCGGCGGGCAGTGGCGGAGCTCGCTCAGCGAGACCACGTTCCCCGTGCACGACCCGGCCACCGGGAGCGTCCTCGTCGAGGTCGCCAACGGCACCGTGGCCGACGGCACGGCCGCTCTCGACGCAGCCGTTGCGGCACAGGCGGACTGGGCCGCGACCGCACCACGTGACCGCGGTGAGATCCTGCGCCGAGCGTTCGAGCTGCTCACGTCGCGCGCCGACGAGTTCGCGATGCTCATGACCCTCGAGATGGGCAAGCCGCTCGCCGAGTCACGGGGCGAGGTGGCCTACGCGGCGGAGTTCTTCCGGTGGTTCAGCGAGGAGGCCGTGCGCATCCACGGCCGGTATGCCGTGAACCCTGCGGGTGGTTCGCGTCTCCTCACGATGCAACGACCGGTCGGCCCGACGTTCATGATCACGCCGTGGAACTTCCCGCTCGCCATGGGCACCCGCAAGATCGGCCCGGCGGTCGCCGCCGGCTGCACGATGGTGGTCAAGCCCGCGCACGAGACACCCCTGTCGATGCTCGCCCTCGCCGCACTGCTCGAGGAGGCAGGCCTGCCGGCGGGCGTGCTCAACGTCGTGACGACCTCGGACACCGCCGTCGTCTCCGAGCCGATCATCCGTGACCCCCGGCTGCGCAAGCTCACCTTCACCGGGTCCACGGCCGTGGGCAAGCGCCTCGTCGAGCAGTCCGCCGAGCAGCTGCTGCGCGTCTCGATGGAGCTCGGCGGCAACGCCCCCTTCCTCGTCTTCGAGGACGCCGACCTCGACGCCGCCGTCGAGGGAGCGATGCTCGCCAAGATGCGCAACATCGGCGAGGCCTGCACGTCGGCCAACCGGTTCCTCGTCCACGAGTCGGTGGCGCAGGACTTCGGCCAACGGCTCGCTCGCCGCATGGGCGCGCTCACCGTCGGCAAGGGCACCAAGGCCGGCGTCCAGGTCGGGCCGCTCATCACCGACAAGGCGCGAGAGGGTGTCCACGAGCTCGTGCAGGACGCGGTCGACCGCGGCGCGCGGCTGCTCACCGGTGGCGACCGGGTCGCCGGCCGCGGGCACTTCTACGCGCCCACCGTGCTCGTCGACGTGCCCGCGGGAGCGCGCGTGCTCGGCGAGGAGATCTTCGGACCGGTCGCCCCCATCACGACCTTCTCCGACGACGCCGACGCCGTGCGCCAGGCCAACGCCACCGAGTACGGCCTCGTCGCCTACGCCTACACCCGCGACCACGCCCGGGTGCTCCGGGTGAGCGAGGCGCTCGAGTTCGGCATGGTCGGGATCAACACCGGCATCGTGTCCAACGCGGCCGCCCCCTTCGGTGGGGTGAAGCACTCCGGGTTCGGGCGCGAGGGCGGGTTCGAGGGCATCTCCGAGTACCTCGAGACCACCTACGTCTCCCTCAACCCCTGACGCCAGCCACACCGCCACAGGCCGAGGTCCGGCCGGACCTCCCTCCCGCAACTGATTGCCCCACCGCGCGCGCGGTGGGGCAATCAGTTGGGGAGGGGCCCGCGCGGTGGGGCAATCAGTCGTGGGTCGGGTGCGTCAGGTGTCGATGCGCAGGGCCTCGACGGGAGCGACAGCCACGGCCCGACGGGCCGGACCCTGCGAGGCGACGAGGACGAGCACGACGCCGGCCGCGGCGACGACGAGAAGGACCGCGAACGGCATACCCCAGACCAGGCCCTCGGTCGGTGCGCCGATGAGTGCCTGGGCGCCCGCGGAGCCGTAGACGAGACCGAGCACGATCCCGAAGAGCACCGCCGACGCCGACAGGGCGACCGACTCCTTGGTGATCATCGTCCGGACCTGGCGCCGGGTGAACCCGAGGCAGCGCAGCAGGCCGATCTCGCGGTGACGCCGGATGACGCTCAGCGACATCGTGCTGACGAAGCCGACGGCGGCGATGACCGACGAGATGACGATGATGCACACGAGCACCGTCCCTGTCACCGCCAGGGCACGCTCGGCCTCGTCCCGCTGGCCGGGGTCGAGCTCCCACGACGCCACGCTGGCCTGCAGGGCCGACATCCCCGAGGCGAAGGTCGTCACGAGGGTGACGCCGATGACGAGCCCCATCGTCGAGCGGGTGGTCCGCAGCGGATCGAGGAGCGCGTTGCGCCGGGCGACGACGCTCGCGGGGTCGGCGCCGAGGGTGCGGCTGAAGGTCGCGACGACCCTCGGGATGACGAACCGCGCACCGACGAGGAACCCGGTGCCGGAGCCGGCCGCACCGAGGAACGCGAGCACGAAGCCCGCACCCGGGTTCGACTCGCCGAGCACGGCGCCGAGCGCCAGCACGAGCAGTCCGCCGACGATGCCGACCACGGCCGTCAGCGCACGCAGGACAGAGGACCGGAGCGTCGCGGGGGTGTGCGCCGCGGTCCCGGCGAGGGCGACCGCGGGGGAGACCCGCAGGACACCTCGCGAGCCCACCCACCCGGCGACCGTCGCCGACGCGCTGATCGCCGCGAACGCCACGAGCAGCTGCGGGCTGAACCACGCGTATGCCGCGTGGGGCAGGGTGCCACGTGACACGAGCACGGCCCGCACGGCGTGCGTGAGGCCGGTGCCGAGGAGCAGTCCGACGAGCGCACCACCGGCCCCGACACCGGCCGTGCCGCGCATCACCGACGAGCGCAGCTCCCGGCCGCGCGCCCCGAGCAGGCGGAGCAGGGCGATGTGGCGCAACCGTCCGGAGACGACCGTGTCGACCGCGCCGACGATGACGATCGCGCCGACGTAGAGCGCGATGAGGACGAACACGCCCGCGACGATGCCGAGGAGGAGCCCGACCGAGCCGCCCGACTCCTCGCTCATCGTCGTGAGGATCGACGACGTCGTGATGAGCGTCGCGGCGTAGGCGCCGCACAGCCCGGCGACGAGGGCGACCGTGCCCAGCTCGCGCAGGCTGCCGAGGACGAGGTTGCGCCTCATGCCGCACCGACCTCGAATCCGATGAGCAGGTCCGAGATCTCCTGTGGTGTCAGGGACCCGTGGTCACCGACGAGCCGGCCGTCGGCGATGACGAGGATCCGGTCGGCGTACGACGCCGCCACCGGGTCGTGGCTCACCATGGCGATCGTCTGGCCGTACTCACGGGCGGCGGTGCGCAGCAGCGTGAGCACCTCGCGCGAGGAGCGCGAGTCGAGGTTCCCGGTGGGCTCGTCCGCGAAGATCACCGCGGGGCGCGAGGCGAGGGCACGGGCGATGGCGACCCGCTGCTGCTGGCCGCCGGAGAGCTCGCTCGGGCGGTGCTCGATGCGTTCGCGCAGGCCGAGCGTGTGGACGAGGTGGTCGATCCACTGCTGCTGCTCGGCGTCGACCCGGCGTCCGGCGAGCTCGAACGGCAGGAGGATGTTCTCCCGGGCCGAGAGCGTCGGCACGAGGTTGAAGGCCTGGAACACGAAGCCGATCTCGTTGCGCCGCAGCGTCGTCCGGGCATCGTCGTCGAGGTGGGTCATCGGCGCGCCGGCGAGGGTCACCTCGCCGCTGGTGGCGTCGTCGAGTCCGGCGGCGACGTTCATGAGGGTCGACTTGCCCGAGCCCGACGGACCCATGATCGCGGTGAACCCTCCGCGGTGGATGTCGACGGTGACCTCGTCGAGGGCGGCCACCCTGCCGACGCCCTCGCCATAGATTCGGGACACGCGCCGCAACGACACGACCGGCTGAGTTCTGCTGTGCTGCACTGCTCCTGATGTCATGCCGTCGATTCTTCGCGCAGGGACGTCTTGGCACATCGGCCTCCGGGGCGATCCTGCGTCCGTCGAGCGATGTATGCCGGAGAGTCCGTACGCTGACCGTCATGAGTGACGCCACGGGTACCCCGTCCATCGACTCCCTCGCGGAGGTCGTCCGGACCTCGGGCGCCGACGTCGACGCCCAGAGCGCGCTCTGGGGTGCGATGTTCGGGCTCGACAAGTGGTGGTTCATCGCGCGCGGGACCCTGCCGGACGTCTCGCCGGTCGTCGGGGTCGTCGACGGTGTGCCCTCCCTGCTCGCGTTCACGTCGGGCGCCCGTGCGCGCGAGTGCGCCCTCACCATGGGGTTCGCCGAGGAGAAGGCCGGTCAGGCGCTCGCCGTCGCGCCGCAGAGCGTGCTCGAGACCACCGACCACCTCATGTCGCAGGGAGTGCAGCGGCTCGTCGTGGACCAAGGGGTGCTCGGGTTCTTCGCGCCGCTGGGACAGCTCCGCCCGATCGCCGAGTTCGTCGCGCAGTCGCGCGGCTAGAGCAGCCCGTGCTCGTACGCGTAGACGACGAGCTGGACCCGGTCGCGCAGCGCGAGCTTGGTGAGGATGCGTGACACGTGCGTCTTCACCGTGGCCTCCGACAGGAACTCGGCGGCGGCGATCTCGGCGTTCGACAGGCCCTGGGCGGCCCGGAGCAGGATCTCGCGCTCGCGTGGCGTGAGCCGCTCGTAGTCGGCGCCGGTCGCGTTCGTCGCGCGCCGGCGGAACCTCTCGAAGACGGCCCGGGTCGCGCCCGCCGCGACCACCTGGGTGCCCTCGGCCACGGTGCGGATCGCTGCGAGCAGCAGCTCGGGCCGGGTGTCCTTGAGGATGAAGCCGGACGCGCCGGCCTCGATGGCGTCGGCAGCGAGCTCGTCGAGGTCGAAGGTCGTGAGCACGAGCACCTTGGGGGCGTCCGCGCCGAAGCGGGCGAGGATCCGGCGGGTGGCCTCGACCCCGTCCACGCGCGGCATCCGAACGTCCATGAGGACGACGTCGGGACCGACGTCCTCGACGAGGGCGACCGCCTCGTCGCCGTCACCTGCCTCGCCCACGACCTCGAGGTCGTCCTGGCTCGCGACGACCATGGCGATGCCGGCGCGGAAGAGCGACTGGTCGTCGACGAGGGCGACCCGGATCGTCATGCGCGGGCCGTCCCGTCGTGCGCCGACGTCGAGGACGACGAGGACGACGAGGACGTCGGGAGGTGCGCCTCGACGCGCCAGACGTCGCCGTCGCGGCCGGCCGAGAACGTCCCGCCGGCCACGTGCGCCCGCTCGGACATGCCGACCAGCCCGTGCCCGCCTGCGCGAGGCTCCTCGGGAGCGGGTCCGATCGAGTTGGTCACGGTGAGACGGTAGCCGTCGGTCCAGTCGACCTGGACGTCGACGGGCCGGCTCAGGTCACCGTGCTTGAGCGCGTTGGTCAGCGCCTCTCCGAGGAGCCGGTATGCCGTGAGCGCGACGAGCGGGGACCCGTCCGGGGTGCCGTGCTCGGCCAGGCGGAGGTCCATCCCGGAGGCATGCATCCGTTCGACGAGCGCCGTCTGCTGGGCGGAGCCGGGAGTGCTCGGCTGGAGGGCGGGGTCGCGCAGCTGGGCGACGATCGTGCGCAGGTCCCCCATGGCGGCCCGGGCCGTCTCACCGATGACCTCGAGCGCACGCGCGGCGTCAGCAGGGCTGTCCTGCAACGCATAGCGCGCGCCGTCGCTCTGTGCGGCGACCACGGCCCAGGAGTGCGCGACGACGTCGTGCATGTCGGCCGCGATCCGCAGCCGCTCCTGTTCGATGTCGTAGAGCTCGGTCACCCGGCGGCGCTCCACGGCCTCGATCCGGGCGTCGATGCGTGCCTGGACGGACTGCCGCTGCTGCCAGCGCAGGTAGCCCCAGGCCCACCCGCCGAAGCAGAACACCGCGGCCGTCGAGCCGAGCGCCACGGCCATGACGACGCGGCGCCCGGTCCCGAACTCGCTCGCCCCACCGAGCGCCCCGTAGGTCGCCGCACCGACGACTGCGACGGCCGCGGCGACCAGCCCGAACCGCCGGGCCGCAAGGTCGCGGTGCGAGCCGAGCGTCGCGAAGAGGACGGCATACGCGGTCGTGGCGAGGTAGGCGATCCCGGGTGCGATCACCTGGGCGAGGGACCCGGCGACCGCGAACGCCGACATGAGCTGCCACGAGACACGACGCACGCCAAGCGCGACCGCGAGCAGGACCGTCGCCGCGGCGGCGCCGGCGCCGATGCTCACGTGGATCGCGAACATCACGAGGCCGAACAGGAGGGCGACGGCGACGTCGAAGAGGAGCTGGCGTCGCGTCGGCCTCTCGTCCCCCCACACGTCGCTCACCCGTCAAGGGTAGGTCGACCGCGGTGCGGGGTCGTCCGCCGCACGAGTGACCGGCATACCTCTCAAGAGGTATGCCGGTCGGTCGCCTCACGCGTAGGCGTTGTAGACCTGCTGGGCGTAGCGCACGCGGGTGGCGTGTTGGCAGTCGCCGCAGATCTCGAACTTCGACTCGAACGCCCGGACCGCGGCATCGATGGTCGTCGCAGCCCTGAGCGTGGACTTGCCGTAGCCGGGGAAGGTGTTGAGCTCGTAGGTGATGAACTTCAGCTGGAGGCTGAGGGACCACACCGACTGGCCCTGCTGGGCGGCGTACCAGACCGCGTTGTCGTTGGCGTAGCGGTCCCACCGACCGCCGACGCTCCACTGTGCGATGCCGCGACCGGCGCCCCCGGGCTGGCTGGCCCTCGGGTCGATGCTGCTGCCGGACTCCTGCATGAGGTTCCCGACGATGCCGGCGGCCTGCACCTTGGTGTAGCCCCCGCTGACGAAGTGGTTGAACGCCGCCTGCTGGTTGTTGAGCGAGAAGCCGTGCGAGGCGTTGTTGTTCTTGAGCGCCGCGATGAGGTTCGCCCGCCCCCCGGCGGGGATGGTCTGCGAGGTGCCCTGGTAGTCGCTGTTGTAGTAGACGGTGACGGGCTTGCTGGAGCGGTTGTAGACGGACGCGGCGTTGTTCTTGACGCAGATCCCCTTGCCGTTGCCGGCGCCCTTGAACTCGTAGCAGCTCGGCTGGGTGGCGCCGTAGTCGCCGATCGACCCGGTGAAGTCGGAGACCGACCCGGCCTGGTCGCTGTTGTAGTAGTAGCAGAACTCGCCGTCGTTGCAGACGCCGTCGCGTCCGGCGGCCTGGGCGGCCGAGGGCAGGGCGATGCCGGACAGGATCATGACGAGGGCGGCTAGCGGTGCGAGGAGGAACGACGTGCGACGGACGGGACGGCGGGTGCTCATGGACTCTCCTGAGGACGGACTGCGACGTGGATGAGTGGCGGGGGGCGGCCGACCCGGTGGGGGCCTAGGCCCGGTTGCGGAGGTACTGCTCCCAGGTGACCTTGGTGACCTGCGGCCCGTCGTCGGCGGCGTTGTTCGCCAGGCCGTTGCGGCCCTCGTAGTACGCGCCGACCTGCTTCTGCGCGGCCAGTGAGAGGTCGGTGTCGTTGGTGGCGACCGCGTGGATGTGCCAGGGCCAGCTGCCCTGGCTCGGGCTGCGCAGCCACGCGGCGAACCCGACCCGGCGCAGCGCCGTGACGGCTGCCGTGCGCTGCTGGGCGGTCAGGGCCTCGGCGTCGAGGTCGGCGGTGCCGCCACCGTCGTGGGTCCCGCTGGAGGTCGGGTCGACGCCGGGGGAGTAGGAGCCCTGCTCGACGACGAACGCCTTGCCGGCGAGGACGCGTGCCTCGGCGAGCATCGCGACCGTCCGAGAGTTGAACGGGAAGCCCTGGAACGTCGTCCGCGACCCGGGCGTGACCGGGCGGCTCACCGAGAACCGCTGGGCGCCGAGGGACGTGAGCGACGCCTTGCCGGGCAGGCCCGTGGCACCCAGCCCGGTGTAACCCAGCGACCGCTGCCACGAGGCGTATGCCGTGCGGGTCACGGTCCCGAAGTGGCCGTCGACGTACTGCCCGTCGAGGAAACCCCGTGCGACGAGCGCCTGCTCGACGAGGGTCACGCTCGGCCCGGCCCCGGCGGTGATGCCGGTGCCGCTCTTCACCGGATCCCAATGGGCGGCGAGGAGGACCTCCTCCATGTCGACCGCGGGCAGGGCCGCGCTCGCGGGCCGGGCCCCGACCGCCGCGAGCACCGCGGCCCCCGAACCGGCGAGGAAGACCCGCCGCCCGAGTGGTGCTCGTGGGCTGCCGGACCTCGTCACATCGATCATGCGGACCTCATCACTCGTGGGCTGCGGGGATGACTGGGAGCGTGCGAGGCGGTGCTGCGATTCCACTGCGAAAGCGCTGCGGGTGCGTGGCGCCGCCGTCGAGCCGCCGTCGAGCCGCCGTCGAGCCGCCGTGGCGCCCTCCGTGACGGGGACGCCGGACCGGGCACAATGGCGGGCGTGACCCCACCCGTGGCCGGACGCCGCTCGAGCCTCACGTGGCTCGTGCCGCTCTTCGTCGCGGTGCTCGTCGTCGGGCTGTGGTGGGCCGCGAACCGCAACGGGTCGGGCGCGACGGACGGTGACCAGGGCGCGCGGGCGACGGCGACGGCGCGACCCAGCCCCACGGCATACCCCTCGGTCCTCGGGACGCCCGACTCGGGACTGGACACGGTCGCGGAGTCGCGCCTGCCCCGGGAGGCCCGGGCGACGCTCGAGCTCGTCCGCGCGGGAGGGCCCTACCCGTACGACCAGGACGACAAGACCTTCCAGAACCGCGAGGGCATCCTGCCCGAGCAGAGACGCGGCTACTACCGCGAGTACACCGTCCTGACACCGGGATCGGACGACCGCGGCGCCCGCCGGATCATCAGTGGCAGCGCGGGCGACCGCTATTGGACCGACGACCACTACGACAGCTTCCGGCAGATCAAGGAGGGCCAGTGATGCGCGTGCTCGGTGCGCAGGTCGACCTCGACGGACTCGTCGCCGACGCCGTCGAGGAGGGCCGGCAGGTCCAGGTCGTGCGCGGCCGGGCGACGAAGTCCGAGACGCTCGAGGCCTTCTCGGAGGCGCTCAACTTCCCCGAGTGGTTCGGCATGAACCTCGACGCCCTCGCGGACTGCCTCGACACCCTCGCCCGTGAGAGCGAGGGGGAGTGGGAGATCGTCTGGGACGAGGCGGCCGCCCTGCGCCGGGAGGACCCGCGCGCGGCGACCGGCATCGAGTCGGTCCTCGCCGAGCTCGACGAGGAGCACCCGAGCGTCCACGTCACCATCATCGAGCGCTGACGACGAGCGGGATGTCGCACGCCTGTGGGACGGTGACGGGCATGGAGACACCGGCGAACCTCCCCGACCTGGCATCGGCCGCGCAGCGGCTCAGCGACGTCGTCCGCGACGTCCACGACTCCCAGCTCGACGACCTCACGCCCTGCGAGGGTCGCACCGTCTCGCAGCTCCTCGCGCACCTGCACGGCCTGACCCAGGCGTTCCGGGCCAGCGCCGACAAGGAGCTCGGGCCGCTCACCGACACCAACCCGGACCAGCAGGGATGGCCGCAGGCCTCTCCCGGGTGGCGCGAGGAGGTCCCCCGGCACGCGGGCCGGCTCGCCACGGCATGGCAGCGACCCGAGGCGTGGACCGGCATGACCCGGGCCGGTGGGTTCGACGCACCCGCCGAGGTCATGGGCGTGGTGGCGCTGAGCGAGATCGTCCTGCACGGCTGGGACCTCGCCCGGGCGACCGGGCAGGAGTTCGTGCCCGACGACCCGAGCGTCGCGGTGCTCACCTCCTACGTCGAGGGGTTCGACCCGAGCGGGACACCCGGCATGTTCGGCCCTGCGGTCGACGTGAGGTGGGCGACCGACTTCGACCGGGTGCTGGCCCGCACCGGTCGCGACCCGGGCTGGCAGGCGCCCGGGCCGGGCTGAGCACGCTGGCAGGATGGGGGGTGTGACGACACCCAGCGAGACCCGCGTCAACCTCTCCCAGATCATGAGCACGACCGAGGCCAACCTCCTCGGCAACATCCACGGCGGAGTCCTCATGAAGGCGGTCGACAGCACCGCCGGCGTGGTCGCGAACCGCTATGCGGGTGGGCCCGCGGTCACCGCGGCGCTCGACGAGATGACCTTCCTCACCCCGGTGCGCGTCGGCGACATCCTGCACACCAGCGCCCAGCTCAACTGGGCCGGACGCTCGTCGATGGAGGTCGGAGTGCGCGTCGAGGTCGACCGGTGGGACGCCATCACCGAGCGCACCCACGTCGCCAGCGCCTATCTCGTATTCGTCGCGCTTGACGAGCAGGGCCGGACCAAGCCGGTCCCGGGGCTCGACCTCGAGACGGCGGAGGAGCGACGTCGCTTCCGCGAGGCCCAGATCCGCCGCGAGCACCGGCTGTCGCGCCGTGCTGCGATCGAGGCCTCGCGAGAGGTCGGCGCCGTCGGCACCGCGGGCGCCCCGGGCACCGCCGGGGGTGGCGCATGAGCGCCCGCACCGTCTCGCTCATCGGCTCGACCGGCTCGATCGGCACGCAGGCCCTCGACGTCATCGGCCGCAACCGTGACCGCTTCACCGTCACCGCGATCAGCGCCGGCGCCAACATCGACCTCGTCGCCCGCCAGGCCGTCGACTTCGAGGTGCCCCTCGTCGCCGTGGCCTCCGGCACGGTCGAGGACGTGCGCTCCGCGATCGGTGCGTATGCCGCGAGGCTGGGGCTCACGGCATACGCGCCCGAGATCGTGGTCGGGGACGAGGCCGCCGTGACCGCCGCCGGCAACGGTGCCGACGTCGTCCTCAACGGCATCACCGGCTCGATCGGGCTGCGGCCCACGCTCGCCGCGCTCGCCGCGGGCTCGACGCTGGCGCTGGCCAACAAGGAGTCGCTCATCATCGGCGGCGACCTCGTGAAGCGGGCCGCGAAGCCCGACCAGATCGTGCCGGTCGACTCGGAGCACTCGGCGATCGCCCAGTCGCTGCGTGGCGGTCGCGCCGAGGAGGTGCGGCGGCTCGTCGTCACCGCGAGCGGCGGCCCGTTCCGGGGTCGCACGCGCGCCGAGCTCGCGGACGTCACCCCCGAGCAGGCCCTCGCGCACCCGAACTTCTCGATGGGCCGGGTCATCACGACGAACTCGGCGACCCTGGTCAACAAGGGGCTCGAGGTCATCGAGGCGCACCTGCTCTTCGACATCCCCTTCGACCGGATCGACGTCGTCGTCCACCCGCAGCAGCAGATCCACTCGATGGTCGAGTTCCGCGACGGCTCCACGATCGCCCAGCTCGGCCCGCCGCGGATGCTCGTGCCGATCGCCCTCGGGCTGTCCTGGCCCGAGCGGCTCGACGACGTCGACGAGCCGTGCGACTGGTCGAGGGTGCAGTCGTGGGACTTCGCGCCGCTCGACGACGAGGCGTTCCCCGCCGTGCGGCTGGCGCGACAGGTGGGCGAGGCCGGCGGGACGTTCCCGGCCGTCTACAACGCCGCCAACGAGGTCGCGGTCGACGCCTTCCACGAGGGCCGGATCGGCTTCGTCGACATCGTCGACGCCGTCGAGCGGGTCGTCGACGCGCATGCCGGAGCGCATACTGGGAGTGATTTCGACGCGTCGACCGTTGAGGGAGTGCTCAGCGCAGACGTCTGGGCCCGGGGGCAGGCCGCCACCGAGCTCGGCATCTGAGCCCGCTCGCACCGCCACGCACCGGTTGGCACCGCACCACCCGCACCGCCGCACCACCCGCACCCTGCTGGAAGGCACGCAGACTCCATGACCGTTCTCGCTTACATCGTGGGCGTCCTCGTCCTCGCCGTCGGGGTGGGCGCCTCGATCGGCCTGCACGAGATCGGCCACCTCGTGCCGGCGAAGAAGTTCGGTGTGCGCGTGACCCAGTACATGGTGGGCTTCGGGCCGACCGTGTGGTCGCGCCGCCGCGGTGAGACCGAGTACGGCATCAAGGCGATCCCGCTCGGCGGCTACATCCGGATGATCGGCATGTTCCCGCCGCGGCCGGGCGAGGACCCGACCAAGGTCCGCGTCTCCTCGACCGGCCGGTTCAGCCAGCTCGCCGACGAGGCGCGCAAGGCCTCGCTCGAGGAGCTGCGCCCCGGTGACGCCGACCGCGTCTTCTACCGGCTGCCGGTGCACCGCAAGATCATCATCATGCTCGGCGGGCCGTTCATGAACCTCGTCATCGGCACCGTGCTCCTCACGACCCTCGTCACCGCCCACGGCATGCTCGCCGTGCAGGACGGCGCCCGGGTCGCCGCCGTCGCCCAGTGCGTCAAGAGCGCCGACGCGGCCCAGACCGACCCGAGCTGCGCGGGCGCGCCCGACACCCCGGCCAACGCCGCGGGCATCCTCCCGGGCGACGAGATCCGCACGATCAACGGCGTCTCGGTCAAGACCTCGGCCGACGTGGGCCGCATCGTGCGCCCGCGCGTGGACCAGCCGACCGAGGTCGTCGTCGTCCGTGACGGCGCCGAGCGCACCCTGTCGGTCACCCCGATCCTCAACACGCTCCCCGCCTACGACGACCAGGGCCAGCCGATCCTCGGCGCCGACGGCAAGCAGAAGGTCATCGAGACCGGCTACCTCGGCATCAGCTCGTCGGCGGTCCTCGACTACGAGACGCAGCCGGTCACCGCCGTGCCCGGGATCATCGGCGAGAACCTCTGGCGCACCGCCAGCGCCATCGTCCGCATCCCGCAGAAGATGGTCGGTGTCTGGAACGCCGCCTTCTCTGGCAAGGAGCGCGACGTCGAGAGCCCGATCTCGGTCGTCGGTGTCGGCCGGGTCGCCGGTGACGTCTCGGCGGGCAAGCTCGACAACATCGTGGGGGAGTCGTGGGGTGACAAGGCCTGGTTCCTCGTCATGCTCATCGCCTCGCTCAACTTCATGCTCTTCGTCTTCAACCTCATCCCCCTGCTGCCCCTCGACGGCGGCCACGTCGCGGGCGCGATCTGGGAGGGCCTCAAGAAGGGCTGGGCGCGGATGCGCGGCAACCCCGACCCCGGTCACGTCGACGTCGCGAAGGCCCTTCCCGTCGCGTATGCCGTCTCGCTGGGCCTGCTCGTCATGTCGGCGCTGCTCATCTACGCCGACATCGTCAACCCCATCGACCTCGGCGGCTGACGCCATGGCGCGGCCAGCATTATCGGGTGACCCGATAATGCTGTGCTCGACCCGAGGTGCCGACGCGGGTCCAGCGACACGAACTCGGGTCGAGTGGCGTCCCGAGCGCTCGGTGAGGGTGCGCGGACACGGGACGTCACGGCATACCGGATAATGGGTGACATGACTGTTGGTCTCGGTATGCCGTCCCTGCCAGCCCCCGTGCTCGCGCCGCGTCGCAAGACCCGCAAGATCAAGGTCGGCAAGGTCGAGGTCGGCGGTGACGCCCCCATCTCGGTGCAGTCGATGTGCACGACCCCGACGACCGACATCAACGCCACGCTCCAGCAGATCGCCGAGCTCACCGCCGCCGGCTGCGACATCGTGCGCGTCGCGTGCCCGAGCCAGGACGACGCCGAGGCGCTGCCGGCCATCGCGCGCAAGTCGCAGATCCCGGTGATCGCCGACATCCACTTCCAGCCCAAGTACGTCTACGCCGCGATCGACGCGGGCTGCGCCGCCGTGCGCGTCAACCCGGGCAACATCCGCCAGTTCGACGACCAGGTCGGCGAGATCGCCAAGCGGGCCAAGGCCGCCGGTGTCTCGATCCGGATCGGCGTCAACGCGGGCTCGCTCGACAAGCGGCTCCTCGAGAAGTACGGCAAGCCCACCGCCGAGGCTCTCGTCGAGTCGGCCGTCTGGGAGGCGAGCCTGTTCGAGGAGCACGACTTCCACGACTTCAAGATCTCGGTCAAGCACAACGACCCGGTCGTCATGGTCAAGGCCTACGAGCTGCTCTCCGAGCGCGGCGACTGGCCGCTGCACCTCGGTGTGACCGAGGCCGGGCCGGCGTTCCAGGGCACGATCAAGTCGGCGACCGCGTTCGGGGCGCTGCTCTCCAAGGGCATCGGCGACACCATCCGCGTCTCCCTGTCGGCTCCGCCGGTCGAGGAGGTCAAGGTCGGCAACCAGATCCTGCAGTCGCTCAACCTCAAGCCGCGCAAGCTCGAGATCGTCTCGTGCCCCTCGTGCGGCCGCGCGCAGGTCGACGTCTACACGCTGGCCGAGCAGGTCACCGCCGGGCTCGAGGGCATGACCGTCCCGCTGCGCGTGGCCGTCATGGGCTGCGTCGTCAACGGTCCCGGTGAGGCGCGTGAGGCCGACCTCGGTGTCGCGTCCGGCAACGGCAAGGGCCAGATCTTCGTCAAGGGCGAGGTCATCAAGACCGTGCCCGAGAGCCAGATCGTCGAGACCCTCATCGAGGAGGCCATGCGCATCGCCGAGGAGATGGGCGAGCCGGTCGACGAGGAGTCCGCGGGCGCCCCGAGCGTCACCGTCAGCTGACCCGTCGCCCCGGCGGGTGACGGCGTCCTGACCCGGTCGGGGCCCGCCGGCGGG
>NZ_BKBA01000001.1 GCF_007992835.1 Knoellia locipacati | reverse complement strand
GGGGCCCGCCGGCGGGTCGCCCGGGTGGGCGGACGGCATACCGGATCGTCGTGAATTGGTGCACGACGGCAGGTGAACCGCGGGTTCGCCGCCTAGGCTGGGCGGGTGCTCCGCACCCGTAGCCCGGTGAGGTCACTCACCCGCACCGACGTCGACGACGCCCTCGAGCTCTGCTCGCGCAATGTCGCGGCGCACGTCTTCGTGGCCGCGCGCATCCTCGAGACCCTCCCGCTGGGTTCGGTCTCGTCGGCGATGGGCGTGCGTGAGGACGGACGCCTCACGTCGATGTGCTGGGCGAGCGCCAACGTCGTTCCGGTCGAGTCCACGGCCGAGACCAGGGCCCTGTATGCCGAGCGCATGCGTCGGTGGCGCGGTCGCGTCGCGTCGTTGCTCGGTCCGCGCGAGGAGGTCGTCGACCTCTGGGACGACCTCGAGCCGCACTGGGGGCAACCGCGGGCGATCCGCGCGCACCAGCCGCTGCTGTCCACGTCGACGCCACCGTCGGCGCTGGGGATCGAGCTCGACCCGCGCGTGCGTCCGGCGCGGGCCAGCGAGGTCGACATCGTCCTGCCCGCGGCCGCCCACATGTTCACGGCGGAGATCGGCTACGCGCCGTACTCCGGGTCGGCGCGCAGCTATCGCGGGTCGCTGGCCTCACTCATCGCGCGCGGTCACACGTATGTCGTCGTCGAGGACGACGAGGTGATCTTCAAGACCGACATCGGGTCGCTGGCGCTGGGCTGCGCGCAGCTGCAGGGGGTGTGGCTCGCGCCGCACCTGCGCGGGCAGGGGCTTGCCGTCCCGATGCTCGCGTCGGTCATGGAGCAGGTCATGGCCGGGCCGGCGCCGATGGTCTCGCTCTACGTCAACGACTTCAACGCCGCGGCGCTCGCGACCTACCGGGCGCTGGGCTTCGCTGCCGTCGGCGACTTCACCACCGTCCTCCTCTGAGCCCCGGAGTGGGTGCTTCCCGGTGCTCGGTGGGTGACCGGGGGCCGGCGGTTCGTGATGGGTGGGGTCAGCGGCAGCGGGTGACCGTCGTCGGAGGTCCGTTGCGTGGGTCGGGGGTGACGGTGCTCGTCACCGGCGTCGCGCACGTCGGGCTCGGCTGTGGGTCGCTCGTGCGGGTCCGCGTCGGGGTCGTGGCCGGCGCGGGCGACGTCGTGGTGGGGGTGGGCTCCACGGGGTGCAGCTGGTCCTCGGGGTCGGGCGTGGGTGGCGGCTCGGCGCTGCGGTGCAGCTCCTCGAGCGACAGCCGGCGCCAGTCTCCTTCAGCGCCGCGCAGCAGCAGGCCGGTGTTCGACGACGCGGCCGCGACGACCTGGCCGTCGGGACCGTCGAGGACGGCGAGGTCGACGACCCCCAGCGGCGGCTCCGACCCGCACGTGTCGTCACCGACGTCCTCACGTACGGCCTTGAGCTGGCGCCGGTCGACCGCGAACTCGGTCCTCCACGTGGCGCCACCGTCGGTGCTGGACTCCACCGCCGCCGTCAGGTCGGGTGAACGCCGCCAGCACCTTTGGGGTGAGGCCGTGGAGCAGGTCGAGGTCGCCGTCACTCCGGAGTCGCGCGCCAGCCGGTCGCGGTCGAGGTTGGCGAGGGACTGGATACGACCCGTCCCGTCGATCGTCACCGCCGACCAGTCGGAGGTGACGATCCGGCGTTCGGTGCCCGTGCCGCCGGTGAACGCCCCTTCGTAGACGGTGACCTCGCGCAGCCCGTCGGCGGGGGAGCACGAGGTCGCGGTCGTGGCGAAGACGGCACAGGGCAGCACGAGCGTGCCGAGGGCGAGCGTGGTCCGGCGCCGGGCGGAGGGGGTGGGGCGCGCGGCCCAGCCGGCAGTCCGCCAGGCGAGCCACAGTGCAGGCAGGGCCACGAGGTCCGTCGGGTCGTGGCGCACGAGGGAGGGCATGACGAGGGACCACGCGCTGGACGCGAGGGCGCTACCGACAGCCAGCCCCTTGGCCGCAGCGAACAGGACGCCGGTGGTGCCGATCGCCCAGGCCCGGCTGCGGGGGACGCCCAGAGCGGCCAGCAGCACGGCGACCAGGGGTGGAGCCAGCACGAGCCCGGCGACGTCGCTGAGCTTGCCGGTGACCACGCCGGGCCACTGGTCCTTGAGGACGCGGTCGTTGACGAGGAGCACGACCAGCGCGGCCAGCGTCGGGGGTGCGCCGAGCCAGCGCACCGACGTCGCCAGCTCACCCCTGCGTTCACCCTCCATGCCGAGCCATGATCGACGCTCCGCCCGCCCGCCCGCGCAGGATCCGCCGAACTGCCGCATCACGATCCAGACACGCCCCACCCGCCGCCCGGTCCTCACAACCGGGGGAGATGTGCCGCGTTCGTGAGGACCTCGTCATCCACAGCCGCGGCACTGGGCCTGAGGCATCCACAGGAAGCCCAACTGCCCCCGGCCCGTCGCGCCGTGTCGTCCGACGATCGGGTGATGGACAAGCAGGAGAGACGCCGGATTGCCGTGGGACTCGCGGCGGAGCACGGCGGAGTCGTGCATCGTCGTGACCTGCGCGCGGCGGGCGTGGATCGCAACGACGTGCGGACGGAGTGCTGCAGCGGGCGCTGGCGTTCATGGGGACTGCACACCGTCGCGGTGCTCGAGGTCTCGAGGGAGCCGGTCGCGGACCTGTGGCGCGCCGTGTGGGAGTCGGGCCCGGGGGCGGTGCTCGATGGTGCGACGGCCCTCGTGGTGCACGGCATGGTGGGGTTCGCACCGTCCACGATCGACGTCAGCCTCCCGAGGTCGGCCACGGCGCGCTCGGTCGACGGCGTGACCCTCCACCAGCGCCGACTTCTCGAGCGGTGCATCACGGCTGGCGTGCCGCGGGTGGTCCCCGAGTGGGCCACGATCCATGCCGCCCAGTGGGCGGTGAGCGACCGGCAGGCTGCCCTGCTCGTCTGCCTGCCCGTGCAGCAGCGTCTGGTGCGGCCACTGCGTCTCCTCGACACGTGGCGGAGTGTGACTCGCTCACCCCGCCGTGATCTGCTCGGCCAGGTGATCCCCGACGTCTGCGACGGGGCCCACTCGCTCGGCGAGCTCGACTTCACTGCCCTGTGCCGCCGCTACGGCGTGCCGCCGCCCCTGCGACAGAGTGTGCGGACGGGGCCCTCGGGGCGGGTCTACCTCGACGCCGAGTGGGAGGGGTTGGTCGTCGAGATCGACGGTGGCCACCACCTGCTCGGGCTCAATCCGACCGATGACGCGCTCCGGGCCAACGAGGTGGCCCTGGGGTCGACCCGGGTTCTGCGCATCCCGCTGCTCGGGCTGAGGCTGGAGCCTGGGCGCTTCATGGTGCAGGTCGCCCGCGGCCTCGGTCTCCCGGTCCTCACAAGTGCGTGACATGTCCCTCGTTTGTGAGGACCGGGAGCGTGGGGAGGGTCAGCAGCCGCCGCAGTTGTAGTAGAGGACGTCCCAGTGGTTGCCCTCCTTGGCATAGATGTTGCCCGCCCCCGAGCGGTAGAGCGTCGCACCGTCACTGCGCACACCGGCATACGCGAAGGTGTTCGTCACGTAGTTGTTGATGCACGTGGCGAGGGCGATGTCGACCTTGTAGCCGTTCCAGTGGCTGTAGGTGCCCGACGCATGGCCCGTCTCGGTGCCACCGGTGAGGTTGATCGCGCAGCCGCTCGACCGCTTGAGGGTGACGACACCGCTGATCGTGGCCGAGTTCACCTGGTCGAACGACGTGCACGTCGACACGTTGCGGTTGCTGCAGCCACCGCTGGAGGACCAGGTGATGCCGGCGGCGGAGAGCTGGGCGGTGGCCTGCGCGTGTGTGAGCTTGGTGTCGGCCGAGGCCGTGGGTGCGGTGGTGAGGACGGCGGCGAACGAGACGGCGGCAACGGCAGCCGCGCGGGCGCCTCGGGTGGCGAGCAGAGTCATCGGGGTTCCTCCTGCGTCGTGGGTCGTGGGTCGTGGGTCGTGGGTCGTGGGTTGTGGTGCCGAGCCGGTTCGGCTGGCACTTCGACGCTAGGAGGGCCCGGGCAAGGGCACGGTCAGCACCACCTCAGGAGTTGGTCAAGGACCATTGGGTCACTCGTGGGGCCCTTCAGGCCGCACGCACGACGCAGACTGGGGCGGACCCGGCGGGAACCCCGTGCACGTCCCGCGAGTTCCCCCGGCAGACCATCCCCAACTTCAGGAGGACCCCATGGCTCGTGGTGTCATCAAGCTCGCCGCGCTCGCCGGCCTGGCCAAGCAGGCCCGTGACTACGCCCGCAAGAACCCCGACTCCGTCTCGTCGGCCATCGGCAAGGTCGAGTCGACGGTGAGCAAGAGGGTCGGCCCCAAGTACGCCGGTCACGTCGGCAAGGGCGGCAACGCCCTGCGCTCCGGGCTCGGCATCGCCCCGTCGCGGCCCGCGCCCGCAACCGCCCCGCTGCGCGGCGACGACCGGGTCACGCCATCCCCGGCTCCGCCCACCGTCTGACCCACCGCCTGACCCCACTCGCTCGACCGTGTGCCAGACCGCGCCCCCGCCGCCCGTGCAGCGGGGGCGCGGTTTGTCACGATGGGCCGTATGCCGCTGACGACCCCTCCGCTCGACAAGGCCACCATCGGACTCGCGACCCTGTTCCTCACCTCGGGCACGACCCACCTGGTGCGGCCGCAGACCTTCGAGGGGATCGTGCCGCACGTGCTGCCCCGCAAGCGTGAGCTCGTCTACGTCAGCGGCGTCGCCGAGATCGTCTGCGCCCTCGGGCTGCTCCACCCGCGCACCCGCAAGGCCGCGGGCCTGGCCAGCGCCGCGCTGCTCGTCGGCGTCTTCCCGGCCAACGTCCAGATGACCGCCGACCACGCCAGGCGCGCGCAGCGCCGCGGCGACACCGGCTCGAAGGCGTTCTTCGCCGGCACCGTGGCACGCCTGCCGCTGCAGCTCCCGCTCATCAGGACCGCGCTGCGCGCCGCCGGGCGGCTCTGACCCAGCCGGGCTCCGCGAACGACCTCGGCCGCGACCGCCTCGGTCCTACGCTGGCGACATGGCCGCCTTCGAGTTCACCCGCAGCACCAGCATCGCCGCGCCGCCCGCAGTGGTCCACGCCCTCATCGACGACTTCCACCGGTGGGAGGCATGGTCGCCCTGGGAGGACGTCGACCCGGGGATGCGACGCGCCCACTCGGGGTCCGACCACGGGGTCGGCGCGCGCTACGAGTGGCAGGGCAACCGCAAGGCCGGGCAGGGGTCGATGGAGATCACCCGGTCCACCCCGGACCGGATCGGGATCGACCTGCGCTTCCTCAAGCCCTTCA
This sequence comes from Knoellia locipacati, assembly GCF_007992835.1. Lineage (GTDB taxonomy): Bacteria > Actinomycetota > Actinomycetes > Actinomycetales > Dermatophilaceae > Knoellia > Knoellia locipacati. The sequence goes on along the minus strand of NZ_BKBA01000001.1, from coordinate 75,005 downwards.
AGGCCGACAACGAGATCGAGTTCGCGCTCACACCGGTCGGCGAGGGCACGAACGTCGACTGGACGATGCGCGGCACCACGACCGGTCTCACCGCCCTGTTCACGCGGTTCATGCCCACCGAGAAGCTCGTCGGCCAGGACTTCGACAAGGGACTGGCCCGGCTCAAGCGGGTCGCGGAGGCCGGCACCGCCTGACGCGCGCCCGTCAGCGCCTCACTGCCTCCACCCGAGACCGGCCCCGACGAGCGCCGAGTCGAGCATCCCCAGCGCCTTCGGCCCCATCCCGTGCAGGGCGAGGACGTCCGCCCGACGCCACTCGCTCAGCTCCTCGAGGGTCGTCACGCCCGCGGCGGCGAGCGCAGCAGCCGCCGGGTTGCTCGTGTGCGGGATCGCGGTGCCCATGCGGTCGAGCGTCTCCGCGATGCGGACCCGGTATGCCGTGGCCAGGGCCTCGAGGTCGGCGCGGTAGTCCGCGATGCGGCAGCCCAGACCGTTGCGCTTGACGAGGATCCCCTCGTCGGCCCAGTGAGGTCGCGCCTTGTCGAGGAGGTCGCGGGGGAGGTCGCCGGCGGCGTTGGTCACCCGCCACCACGGGAGCCCTTCGCTGTGGTGGGCCATGAACGACCCCACCTGCCGGGGGCCGATGCCCACGATCGCGCCGAGGTCGCCGTAGCTCACGACCCGCCCCCGTGGCACGAGCTCGACGAGGGTCAGCACCCGCTCGATCGTCAGCTCGCTCGCCATGGCGGCCAGCCTAGGCTGAGGCCGTGACGAGCACCGTGGCCCCGACCCTGTGGCGCGACGCGGACTTCCTGCGCTACTGGGGGTCGCGCGCGGTGACGATGGTCGGTTCGTCGGTCACCGCCGTCGCGCTGCCGGTCCTCATCTACCAGGTCACCGGCTCGCCCGCGCTCACGTCGTCCCTCATGGCGACGAGCACCCTCTCGATGGCGTTCTTCGGTCTCGTCGGCGGCGTCCTCGGCGACCGGTTCGACCGCCGGCGCATCATGATCGTGGCCGACCTCGTGAGCGCCGTGGCGATCGCGAGCCTCGTGCTGGCGCACCTCATGGGGGTGCTGACCATCCCGCACGTGTATGCCGCAGCCTTCGCCTCCGCGTCGGCCGCGGTGCTCTTCGACGGGTCCAGTGCCGGGGCCCTGCCGACGCTCGTGGGCAGGTCCAGGCTGCCCGACGCCAACGCGCGGATCTGGGGCACGCAGGGTGTCCTCGACGTCGCGATGCCCGCCGCCGCGGGGCTCGCGCTCGTCATCTGGTCGCCGGCGACCCTGCTCGTCGTCGACGTCCTGTCGTTCCTCGGCAGCGTCCTGCTCGTGCGCGCGATCCGCACGGCCCTCAACGCGGCCCGCGACCGCACGCGGCGGGTCACCGCAGGCGACCTGTGGGGAGACCTCGTCGAGGGGCTGACGTTTCTGCGGCGCCACCCCACCCTGTGGCCGCTCGCGATGGTCGCCGTCTTCGGGGCTGGGTCGGCCGCCGCCCTCCTCGGGCTCGTCGTGCCGTGGGCCGACCGGGTCCTCGGCGTCGGCACGAGCGGGTGGCGCTTCGGCCTGCTCTTCGGCAGCTGGGCGGCCGGTGCCTTCCTCGCCTCCTTCCTCATGCCGCGGCTCAGCCGCCGTCACGGGGCGATCCGTCTTGCCCAGGTCCTCTTCCCGGTGATGACGATGCTGCTGCTCGCGCTGAGCCGGCTGGACGACTACGGGCCCGCGCTCGCGGTCTACCTCGGCTACGCGACCCTGCACGTGCTCGTCATCTCGGCCACCGTCACCTACCGGATGCAGGTCATCCCCGAGCGGCTCCTCTCCCGCGTGAGCACGGCCTCGCGGACGATCTCGTGGGGTGGTGGTGCGACGCTCGGCGTCCTCGTCTCCGGGCAGGTCGCGTCGCGGTGGGGAGTGTCGACCGCGCTCGTCGTCGTCGCCCTCGCCAACGGCTGCGCGGCCCTGCTCACGTGGGTCCCGGCACTGCCCCGGGCGGCGCCGTCCGCGCGCCACGTCGACGCCGACTGACCGGCCCGCGCCGGGTCTTGTGCCCCGGTGGTGGCGGGAGGAGAGTGGCAACGACGACGTGCCGGACCGGCCTTCGTCGCCCAAGGCCGTCCCCGCGCCGCCCCGGAAGAGTCCCACCACCGAGGAGGTCCCCATGACGACGGCCCGAGACATCATGCACGCGGGGACGCAGTGCATCGCAGAGGACCAGACGCTCGACGAGGCGGCCCGCATGATGCGGGACCTCGGAGTCGGCTCCCTGCCCATCTGCGGCAACGACCAGAAGCTGCACGGCATCATCACCGACCGCGACATCGTCATCAAGTGCGTCGCCGAGGGCATGGACCCGGGCATGTGCACCGCGGCCGAGCTCGCCCAGGGCAAGGTCACGTGGGTCGACGCCGACACCGACATGACGACGATCATCGAGACGATGGGGCGCGAGCAGATCAAGCGCATCCCCGTCATCCACGACCACCGGCTCGTCGGGATGATCAGCGAGGCCGACCTCGCCCGCCACCTCGACGACCGGCAGCTGAGCCGGTTCGTCGAAGGAGTCTTCGCCCGGCCCTGAACCCCCGTCCACCACCACGGCGAGACCTTGCCCGCGCCCGATCCGCGGGTCGCCTTGGCGAGGTCCGCCGGAATGGGAGTGAACGGCATACGGGGTCGTCGTTATCCTTGGCGGGTTCCCCCCACCAAGACTCTGGAGACCTCCTGTGGCCATGCGCATGTCCTCGCTGTTCCTGCGAACCCTGCGCGAGGACCCGGCCGACGCCGAGCTGCCCGGTCACCGGCTCCTCGTGCGCGCCGGCTACATCCGTCGTGCCGCACCCGGCATCTACACGTGGCTGCCCCTCGGCCTCAAGGTCCTGCGCCGCGTCGAGACGATCGTGCGCGAGGAGATGGACGCCATCGGCGCCCAGGAGCTGACCTTCCCGGCGCTGCTGCCCCGTGAGCCCTACGAGGCGACGAACCGCTGGACCGAGTACGGCGACAACATCTTCCGGCTCAAGGACCGCAAGGGTGTCGACTACCTGCTCGGGCCGACGCACGAGGAGATGTTCACCCTCGCGGTCAAGGACCTCTACAGCTCCTACAAGGACCTGCCGCTGTCCATCTACCAGATCCAGAACAAGTACCGCGACGAGGCGCGTCCGCGTGCCGGTCTCCTGCGCGGGCGCGAGTTCGTCATGAAGGACTCGTACTCGTTCGACGTGAGCGACGAGGGGCTGCAGGCGTCCTACGACGCGCACCGCGCGGCCTACATCAGGATCTTCGACCGGCTCGGGTTCGAGTACGTCATCGTCGCCGCGATGTCCGGTGCGATGGGCGGCTCGGCGAGCGAGGAGTTCCTCGCCGTGAGCGCGATCGGCGAGGACACCTTCGTCCGCAACGACAGCGGTTCGTATGCCGCGAACGTCGAGGCCGTCGTGGTCGCCCAGGCCGCCGCCGTCGACGCGTCGGGCACGCCCGCCGCGCACGTCGAGGACACCCCCGACACCCCGACGATCGAGACGCTCGTCGCCGCGCTCAACGCGAACCACGCCCGCGAGGACGGTCGCGAGTGGACGGCCGCCGACACCCTCAAGAACGTCATCGTCATGCTCGTCCACCCGGACGGCACGCGTGAGCCGCTCGCCATCGGCGTGCCCGGCGACCGGGAGGTCGACGCCAAGCGGCTCGAGGCGCAGGTGAGCCCGGCCGAGGTCGAGGCCTTCGACGAGAAGGACTTCGCCGCCAACCCGACGCTGGCCAAGGGCTACATCGGCCCCGGCGTGCTCGGCGAGGAGCGCTCGTCCGGCATCCGCTACCTCCTCGACCCCTCGATCGCCGAGGGTTCCGCCTGGGTCACCGGGGCCGACGAGCACGGCAAGCACGTCCTCGACCTCGTGCACGGCCGTGACTTCACCGCCGACGGCACGATCCAGGCCGCCGAGGTGCGCGACGGCGACCCGAGCCCCGACGGCGACGGTGTCCTGCACACCGCCCGCGGCATCGAGATGGGCCACATCTTCCAGCTCGGCCGCAAGTTCGCCGAGGCGCTCGACCTCAAGGTGCTCGACGAGAACGGCAAGCTCGTCACGGTGACGATGGGCTCCTACGGCATCGGTGTCTCGCGCGCCGTCGCCGCCATCGCCGAGGGCAACCTCGACGAGTCCGGCCTGTGCTGGCCGCGCAACGTCACGCCCGCCGACGTCCACGTCGTCGCCACGGGCAAGAACCGCGACCGCGACGGCTCGGTCTTCGACAAGGCCGACGAGCTCACCGCCGCCTTGGAGGCGCAGGGGCTCGAGGTCCTCTACGACGACCGCGAGAAGGTCAGCCCCGGCGTGAAGTTCAAGGACTCCGAGCTCATCGGCGTGCCCACGATCGTCGTCGTCGGCAAGTCGCTTGAGAACGGCGTCGTCGAGATCAAGGACCGTCGCACCGGCGAGCGTCGCGAGGTGGCCGTCGACGAGGTCGTCGACGAGGTGCTGCGCGAGGTGCGCGGCGACGCGTCCGGCGCCACGAAGGCCGGCGCATGAGTGGGTCCCGCCCCCTCGAGGCCGTGATCTTCGACTGGGGCGGGACGCTCACGCCCTGGCACGACGTCGACCTGCCGCAGCAGTGGCGGGTCTACGCCCGTGAGGTCCACGGCATCCCCGTCGACGCTGCCGACATGCCCGCGGAGGACCTCGCCGAGGCCGACTCGCTCGCCCTGCGCATCCTCGAGGCCGAGGACCGCGCGTGGCGGCGGGGCCGCACCGACCACTCGAGCGCCACGCTCGAGGACATCCTCGACGACGCCGGCATCGACCCGACGCACGACCGGCACCACCTTGCGCTCGCGGCCTACCGCGGGTTCTGGGAGCCGCACACGCACACGGACGCCCAGGTGCGCCCGGTGTGGGAGGGCCTGCGCGAGAGGGGAATTCGCGTCGGTGTGCTCTCCAACACCATCTGGTCGCGCGACTACCACCGCGAGGTGTTCAAGCGCGACGGTGTCCTCGACCTGCTCGACGCCGACATCTACTCGTCCGAGATCCACGTCGTGAAGCCGCACGCCGACGCCTTCCGGGCGGCGTGCGACGCGGTGGGTGTCGAGCCCGAGGCGGCGGCCTACGTCGGCGACCGTCCCTTCGAGGACGTGCACGGTCCGCAGCAGGTCGGCATGCGCGCGATCTGGATCCCGCACTCGGACATCCCGGTCGACCAGCAGGTCGCCGTCGAGGTCACGCCCGACGCCGTCGCCCACGAGCTCCTCGACATCCTCGACATCGTCGACTCCTGGTCGGAGGCCTGACGGCCGCATGACCGAGACGCTCGGCGACGTCGGCCTGACCACGCTCGCGCTCATGGCCCTCGCCGGGTTCGTCGCCGGCTGGATCGACGCGGTCGTCGGCGGGGGAGGGCTCATCCAGATCCCCGCGCTGCTGCTGGGCTTCCCCGGCGCGAGCCCGGCACAGGTGCTCGCCACCAACAAGATCGGCTCCATCGCGGGGACCGTCGCCAGTGCCACGACCTACTGGCGGCGCGTGAGACCGGACCTGCGCACCGCCCTGCCGATGGCGGCCGTCGCCTATGTCGGCGCGATCGGCGGTGCGCTCATCGGCCTGCACATCCCCAAGTCGGCGTTCAACCCGATCATCCTCGTCATGCTCGTGGCCGTCGGCGCCTACACGCTGTTCAAGCCCTCGCTCGGCACGAGCACGGCGCTGCGGTGGGACGGCACCCGTCACACCGTGGTCGCGATGGTCGTCGGCTTCGTCATCGGCATCTACGACGGCGCGCTCGGCCCCGGCACCGGTTCGTTCATGGTGTTCGCGCTCGTCGGGCTCATGGGCTACGCGTTCCTCGAGGCCAGCGCCAAGGCCAAGATCGCCAACTTCGCCACCAACCTCGGCGCCCTCACCGTCTTCGCGCCCGGCGGGCACGTCATGTGGAAGGTCGGTGCGGTCATGGCCGTCGCCAACCTCCTCGGCGGCTACGTCGGTGCACGCACGGCGGTCTCCCGTGGCAGCGGTTTCGTGCGTATCGTCTTCGTCGTCGTCGTCGCGGCGTTCACGGTCCGGATCGGAGGGCAGGTGCTCGGTGTCTGGTGAGCCCCCGGAGGTCGAGGACCTCCTCCCGCGCCTGGTCGACCTCGTCGCCCGCGTCGCCCCCCGTCGCGCCGTGCTCGGCATCGCCGGGCCACCGGGATCCGGCAAGACCACGCTGGTGACGCGGCTGCTCGCGGCCGTGACGTCATACGACGGCCTGTCCGGGCGGGTCGCGCACGTGCCCATGGACGGCTTCCACCGCACCAATGCCGAGCTCGAGTCCCTCGAGCGCCGCGACCGCAAGGGCGCTCCCGACACCTTCGACACGACCGCGTATGCCGGTGTGCTGGCGGCCGTGCGCGCCGAGCCTCGCGTGGTCGTCACCGCGCCGAGCTTCGACCACGGGGTGGGGGAGCCGGTGCCGGACTCGCTCGTCGTCCCCCTGTCCGCGGACCTCGTCGTGAGCGAGGGCAACTACCTCCTGCTCGACGACGCCGACTGGACCGCGGTGCCGCCACTGCTCGACGAGGTGTGGTGGTGCGCGCTCGACGGCGACGTCCGGGTCGAGCGGCTCGTGGCGCGCCACGTCGAGACCGGACGGGAGCTCGGCGACGCCACGGAGTGGGTGCTGCGCTCCGACGAGGCCAACGCCCGCACCGTCGACGGCGGAGCGGACCGCGCCGACGTCGTGCTGCTCGACGGTGTCGTGGTCCGAGCCGGCTGACCGAGCCTCTCGCACCGGGACGCCGCGACTCACGGCGGGATCTGGGGGCCTCCACAGCAACCGCACAGCGTCCGGCGGGACCGTCGATGCATGACGACGATCAGCCCCGCCGCGACGTGGGCCCAGCCCGGCCCTCCCGCACCCCTGACGGCCACGACCCGCCGCAGGCCCGCCACGGTGCCGCTCTGGTGGCGTGACGCCTCCGGGGTCGCCCTGTGGGCGCTGCTCGTGGCCGTGACCTGCCTGTGGGTGCTCCACGGCGGGGTGCACGACCTCGGCGGCCTCGGCGACGGGCTCACCTCGGTCGGGCGGCTCACCGGGCTGCTCGCCTCTGCGCTCCTCCTCGTGCAGGTGCTGCTCATGGCGCGGGTCCCGTGGTTCGAGCAGGCCTGGGGGCAGGACGAGCTGGCGCGCACGCACCGGCTCGTCGGCTTCACGTCGTTCAACCTCATGATCGGGCACATCGTGCTCATCGTGCTGGGCTACGCCGCCTCGTCCGACCTCGGGCTCTGGGGCACCACGTGGGACCTCGTCGTCAACTACCCGGGCATGCTGCTCGCCGTCGCAGGCACCGGCGCGCTCGTCATGGTCGTCGTCACCTCGGTGAAGAAGGCGCGCGCCCGGCTCCGCTACGAGTCCTGGCACCTCATCCACCTCTACGGCTACCTCGGCGCCGGTCTGGCCCTGCCGCACCAGCTCTGGACCGGTCGGGACTTCACGGCGTCGCCCGTCTCCACGTGGCTCTGGTGGAGCCTGTATGCCGTCGCCGCCGGTGCCGTCCTCGTCTTCCGTGTGGGCGTCCCGGTCGTGCGGTCGCTGCGTGCGCCGCTGCGGGTGTCGGAGGTCCGGCACGACGCGGCCGACGTGACGACAGTGACGGTCACGGGTCCCGGCGTCGAGCGGCTGGCGGCGCACGGCGGCCAGTTCTTCCAGTGGCGCTTCCTCGACGGCCCCGGCTGGACGCGGGCGCACCCGTACTCGCTCTCGGCGGCGCCCGACGGTCGCTCGCTGCGCTTCACCGCCGCCCACGTGGGTGACGGGACCGAGCGCCTGGCGTCCCTGCGCGCCGGGACGAGAGTCCTCGTCGAAGGCCCCTACGGGCGGCTCCACCAGGGAGTGCGCACCCGCCGCAAGGTCCTGCTCATGGGCTCGGGCATCGGGATCACGCCCATGCGCGCGCTGCTCGAGGACCTCGACCACGAGCCCGGCGACGTCACCGTCATCCACCGGGTGCGCGACACCGGGTCGGCCGTCCTCGCCGACGAGATCGCTGCCCTCGCCGACGAGCGGGGCGGGCGCTACCTCCTCGTCGCCGGCCCGCGGGTCCCCGGGCGCGACACCTGGCTGCCGGTGGCAGCCGAGCACCTGTCGGACGCCGACGCGCTGCGCCACCTCGTCCCCGACGTCGCCGACCACGACGTCTTCCTCTGCGGCAGCCCCGGCTGGATGGAGGCGGCCCGGGCCGCGGCCATCTCCGCGGGCGTGCCCGAGGAGCACGTCCACCTCGAGCGCTTCAGCTACTGAACCGCCGCGCCACCACCACCCACGACCACCCTCACGAGAACCTCCGGAGACGACCATGCGCCGCATCACCATGTGGATCGCGAGCACGGCGACGATGCTCGTCCTGCTCTTCAGCTATCACACGTCCACCTCGTCGGGCACGACGACGAGCATCAGCTCACCCGTCAACGGCGGCGCCGTCGCCGCTGCCGGCGGGACGAGCTCGGGATCGACGGGCAGCTCGGACTCGTCGGGCTCGTCGGACTCGTCGAGCTCGTCGGGCTCGTCGGGCACCGACTCGGGGTCCTCGTCCGGCAGCTCCGGGTCGTCGAGCAGCACCGGCTCGTCGAGCGGCTCGGGCTCGTCGAGCAGCGGATCCTCGTCCAAGACGGTGACCGGTGACGCGGTGTCGACCCGCTACGGCGACGTCCAGGTGCAGATCACCGTCGCCGGGGGGAAGGTCACCGCCGCCACCGTCACCGAGGTCCCGTGGAGCGACCACAAGGACCAGGAGATCAACTCCCGCGCGGTGCCGATCCTCAACGACGAGGCGGTGTCGGCGCAGAGCTCGAGCATCGACATGGTCTCGGGTGCGACCTTCACCTCCGAGGGCTACATCCAGTCGCTCCAGTCGGCGCTCGACCAGGCGGGGCTGTGAGCACCCTCGAGATCCCGGTCCGGACGTCACCGGCGGCTGCGACCCGTCGGGCATTCGTCCACCACGTGATGGGGACGGCGGTGAGCATCCACGTCCGGGCCACGGACCCGCACCGGCCCGACATCGAAGCGGCGAGCGATCGGGTGCTCGCCCACCTGCGCCGGGTCGACCGGGTCCTCAGCACGTGGCGTGCGGACAGTGACCTGCTCCGCCTCCAGCACGGCGAGCTCGACGCCGACGACGCCCACCCGTGGGTCGCCGAGGTCACCGACCTCTGCCTCGAGGCCGAGGACCGCACCGACGGGCTCTTCCGCGCCTGGCGCTCGACGGCCGGCGGCCGCTCGACGTTCGACCCGACCGGTCTCGTCAAGGGCTGGGCGGTGTCGGCGGCATCGGCCCACCTCGAGACGGTCCCGGGGATCTCGTTCAGCATCGGGGCCGGTGGCGACGTCGTCGTCGGCACGGGCCGGGGCTGGCACGACGACCCGCCGGTGTGGCGCATCGGGATCGAGGACCCACGCGACCGCCGCGAGGTCGCCGAGGTCGTCACGCTCACCCGCGGAGCCGTCGCGACCTCGGGTGCCGCCGCCCGGGGTGCCCACATCGTCGACCCGCGCACCGGGCGCGGCATCGACCGCCCCGGGTCCGCGACCGTGGTGGGACCGGACCTGCTCTGGGCAGACGTCTGGGCAACCGCGGCCTTCGTCGACCCCGCGCGGGCGGGACGGCTGCTGGAAGCCCGCGACCCGGCATACCGGCTCCTCGCGCTCTGACCCGCGGCGGTGTGCTGGGATGGTCCGGTGCTGCCCTTCCGCCAGGTCGACGTCTTCTCCTCCGAGCCGTGGCTCGGCAACCCGCTCGCCGTCGTCCACGACGCCGACGGGCTGAGCGACGCGCAGATGGCGGCGTTCGCGCGGTGGACCAACCTGTCGGAGACGACGTTCCTCTGCGCGCCGACCGACCCTCGTGCCGACTACCGCGTGCGGATCTGGACGACCGGCGGTGAGCTGCCCTTCGCGGGGCACCCGACGATCGGCAGCGCCCACGCCTGGCTCGAGGCCGGGGGCGAGCCCCGCGGCGACGCCGTCGTGCAGGAGTGCGGCGCCGGGCTCGTCGACGTGCGGCGTTCTCCCCGGCTGGGATTCGCCGCACCGCCGCTGCGTCGCACGGGTGCGGTGGACGCAGACCTCCGTGCGCGCATCGTCCGCGGGCTCGGCCTCTCGGACTCGGGCGTGGAGAACATGGCCTGGGTCGACAACGGACCCGGCTGGGTCGGTGTCGACCTCGGCTCGGCGCAGTCGGTCGTCGAGGTCGTGCCGGACCTCGCGTCGTTCACCGACCTCAAGGTGTGCGTCATCGGTCGCTGGGACGAGGTCACCGCGACGGACGTCGGGGCCGACGTCGAGGTGCGCGCCTTCTTCGCCGACGGCAACGAGTTCGCCGAGGACCCCGTCACCGGCAGCGCGAACGCCGGTCTGGCGCAGTGGCTCATCGGCACCGGGGCCCTGCCCGACAGCTATGTCGCGCGCCAGGGCTCGGTCATCGGTCGCGACGGTCGCGTCCACGTCGAGGCGGTCGACGGCCAGGTCTGGGTCTCGGGCGACGCGGTGACCCGGATCGACGGAACCGTCGACCTCTAGGCCCGGAGCAGGGCCGCCCGCAGCGCGTCGGCGTCGGACACCGGTGTGTCACAGACGAACCCACGACACACGTATGCCGTCGGCCCACCCCCCACGACCGGCCTCCCCTCGAGCAGGGGCTGGCCGGGGGAGTCGGGGGCCCCGGAGGCGAGGACGAGACCGGGGGAGGTGCTCGCCCGCACGAGCGCCAGCATCTCGGCGGCCACCGGCCCGTCACCGACGACGGCGACCTGGAGCGGCCCGGCCAGGGCGGCCTCGGCGACCGCCAGCGTCCAGCCGGCGAAGCGGGGGTCCCGGGCGGCGAGGGAGCCCACGCTCGACAGGGCCGCCTCGGCGGCCTCACGGTGACGTGCCGAACCCGTGAGGGCGGCATACGTGAGCCACGCCCCGGCGAGCGAGGAGACCCCCGACGGCTCGGCGTTGTCTGCCTGGCTGCGCGGCCGGGCGAAGAGCCGTTCGGCGTCGTCGGCGGTGTCGTGGACGGCGCCGTCGTCGTCGCGGAAGTGGGCCAGCGCGGTGTCGAGGACCTCCCCGGCGGCCGACAGCCAGCGAGCGTCACCCGTGGCCTGGTGGAGGGCGAGCAGCCCCTCGGCGAGGTTGCCGTGGTCGTCGGCCACACCGGCGGCGTCACCCACCGTCCCGTCGCGCGAGGCCCGTCGCAGACGTCCGTCGACGACGTGCGTCGCCACGACGAACTCGGCGCAGCGGACGGCGGCCTCGACGAGGTCGGGTCGGTCGAGCAGGACGCCCGCGTCGGCGAGGCCGGCGATGGCGAGGCCGTTCCACGAGGTGACGACCTTGTCGTCCCGGGCGGGCTGGGGGCGCTCGCCGCGGGCGGTGAGCAGGCGAGACCGGACGTCGGCCCACCACTGCGCGTCCTCGGGGTCGGTGCGCAGCTGGAGGGTCGAGGCGCCGTGCTCGAACGTGCCTTCGGGAGTGACCGAGAGCAGCGTGGCGGCGGTGCGACCGTCGTCCTCGCCGAGCACCTCCACGAGCTGGTCGGGGGTCCAGGCGTAGGTCGCGCCCTCGACCCCGACGCCGTCGACGAGCGTGTCCGCGTCGAGTGCCGAGGCGAACCCGCCCTGCTCCGTGCCGAGGTCCCGCACGATGAAGTCGGCCGTCCCACAGGCGATCCGGCGCCACAGCGGCTCCGACGTGGCGCGCCACAGGTGGGTGTAGACGCGCAGGAGCTGGGCGTTGTCGTAGAGCATCTTCTCGAAGTGCGGGACGACCCAGTCCGCGTCCACGGCATACCGGGCGAAGCCGCCGGCGAGCTGGTCGTGGATGCCGCCGCGGGCCATCGCCTCGCAGGTGCCGCGGGCCATCGCGAGGGCGTCGGCGTCACCGGTCCGGGCGTGGTGGCGCAGGAGGAACTCGAGGACCATCGACGGCGGGAACTTGGGGGCGCCCCCGAAGCCGCCGCGGGCGTCGTCGTGGTGCCGGCACAGCAGTCCCACCGCCGTTGCCGTCGCCTCGTCGGTGACGGCCAGGGGAGCGCCGACCGCCGTCATCTCGCGGAGCTGGGCAGCGATGTGGGCACCCGACGCGAGGACGTCCTCCCGCTGCTCGGACCACACCCGTGCGACGTTGGCGAGCAACGAGAGGAACTGCTCGCGCGGGAAGTAGGTGCCGGCGAAGAACGGGTCGCCCTCGGGCGTGAGGACGCACGTCATGGGCCAGCCCCCGTGCCCGGTGAGCGCGGTCGTGGCGTTCATGTAGACGGCGTCGACGTCGGGACGCTCCTCCCGGTCCACCTTCACCGCGACGAAGCCCGCGTTGAGGACCTCGGCGACCCGCTCGTCCTCGAACGACTCGTGGGCCATGACGTGGCACCAGTGGCACGCGGCGTACCCGACGGACAGCAGGACCGGGACGTCGCGCCGGCGGGCCTCCTCGAAGGCCTCGACACCCCACTCCTGCCAGTGGACAGGGTTGTCGGCGTGCTGGAGGAGGTAGGGGGAGGTGGACGCGGCGAGCCGGTTGACCATGGCACCCACCCTGTCACGAGCCACAGCACAGCCGGGGCCGGCGTCAGGTGCTGACGCCGGCCCCGGCCGGTGGTGCGGAGTCGGTCAGTGACCGACGGTCTGCGACTGCGGGTCGCCGACGAGGTCGGGCTCGTCGTCGTGGTCGTCGAGCATCGACGACTCGTCGAAGGGGTCCTCGCCGGCGAGCACCCGGTCGAGCTTGGGCCGGTCGAGCTCGCCGACCCAGTGGCCGATGAGGACGGTCGCGATCGAGTTGCCCGCGAAGTTCGTCAGGGCGCGTGCCTCGCTCATCATGCGGTCGATGCCGACGATGAAGCCGACGCCGTCGACGAGGTCGGGACGGTGCGACTGCAGGCCTCCGGCGAGCGTGGCCAGGCCGGCGCCCGTGACACCGGCAGCACCCTTCGACGCGATGATCATGAAGACGAGCAGCGAGAGCTGCTGGCTGATCGAGAAGGGCTTGTCGAGGGCCTCGGCGATGAACAGCGAGGCCATGGTCAGGTAGATCGCGGTCCCGTCGAGGTTGAACGAGTAGCCCGTCGGCACGGTGATGCCCACGACCGGACGCGAGACGCCGGCGTGCTCCATCTTGGCGATGAGGCGGGGCAGGGCCGACTCGGAGGACGACGTCGACAGGATGAGCAGGAACTCGCGCGACAGGTACTTGAGCAGCGAGAAGACGTTGACGCCGGTGACGGCCTTGAGGATCGAGCCGAGGACGACGAAGACGAAGAGGAAGCACGTCACGTAGAAGGCGACCATGATGAGCGCGAGGGACTTGAGCGCCTCCCAGCCGGTGGCGCCCACGACGGCAGCCATGGCTCCGAACGCACCGATGGGTGCGGCATACATGATCATCGCCATGAGACGGAAGACGAGCCGCTCGAGGTGACGGATGCCGCCGAGGATCGGCTCGCCGGCACGGCCCATCTTCTGCAGCGCGAAGCCGACGAGGAGCGCGACGAGCAGGGCCTGGAGCACGGATCCGGCGGTGAGCGCCGAGACGAGGGTGTCCGGGATGAGCGAGAGGATGAAGTCGACGGTCGAGGTGTGCTCCTCGCCGACCGCCTTCTGGCCGCTCGAGGCGAGCTCATCGGTGAGGTTGAGGCCCGCTCCGGGCTTGACGATGTTGCCGACGAGGAGGCCGATGGCCAGCGCCACGGTCGACATCGTGAGGAAGTAGCCGAGCGCGAGCCCGCCGACCTTGCCGACCTGGGCGGCCTTGCGGACCGAGCCGATGCCCAGCACGATCGTGCAGAAGATGATCGGGCTGATCATCATCTTGATGAGGTTGACGAAGGCGGTGCCGAGCCACTTGAGCTTGACGCCGAACTCCGGCGCGATGATGCCCACGGCGATGCCGAGGACCATGGCGATGATGACGGCGATGTAGAGCCAGTGGGTGCGGTCCCGGCGTACGGGCCGATCGACGACGGTGTCGGTCACGGGAGTCTCCAGAGGTTGCGGCCCGGTGGTCCCGGGTCTGGGCGACCCCGATTCTGGACCCATCCGGTGGCTAGGGTCACGATTGTGTTCATTGAGTTCTCCGCCCGTGCTGGCGCCGTGCCCCGCCGGTGCACCGCGCAGGTATGCCGGGTGGCCCCGTGAGCGCGCGACGGTCACCGACGCGGTGGAGCGTCGCGACGCAGACCTTCGTGCTCCAGGTCGGGGTGGCCCTCCTCGTGGTCTCCGTCGGGCTCGTCGCGGCCTACGTCCAGGCCCGGCGCGCCCAGACCCAGGAGGCCACGAGCCGGGCGATGTCGGTGGCGCGCACGGTCGCCTCGACCCCGTCGGTCATCGACGCCTTGGTCTCCGCGACCCCGAACGCCGCGGTCCAGGACTATGCGGAGGACGTGCGGCGCAGTACCGGGACCGACTTCGTCGTCGTCATGACGCCGCAGGGGGTTCGCTACTCGCACCCCGACCCGGCGCAGGTCGGCCAGACGTTCCTCGGGCACATCCGGGCCGCCGTCCGCGGGGGAGTGGTCGTCGAGGACTACACGGGCACCCTCGGGCCCTCGCGCCGCGTCGTCGTGCCGGTGCGGGCGGACGCGGGTGACGTCGTCGGGCTCGTCTCCGTGGGGATCCGACGCACCGCGCTGTCGAGGGCGGTCAGTGAACAGCTCCCGGGCCTGCTCGTCGCGGGGGCAGCGGCCGCGCTCCTCTCCGGTCTCGGCACCGGGCTGGTGTCCCGCCGCACCCGACGCCAGACGCTGGGCCTGGGTGAGGAGCAGCTGCGCGAGATGTACGAGTACTACGACGCCGTCCTCCACGCCGTCACTGAGGGACTCCTGCTCGTCGACCAGGACGGTCGCCTCCAGCTCGCCAACGACGAGGCGGTCCGGCTCCTCGGCCTGCCCGAGGGGTCGAGCGGTCGGCCCCTGCACGAGCTCGGCCTCAGCGCCGGGCTCACCGCAGCCCTCTCCGACGGTGAGCGGCGCGAGGACGAGCTGCACGTCACCGAGGCACGGGTCCTCGTCCTCGGCACCGCCCCCGCGATGTGGGAGGGCCGCCGTCTCGGGACCGTGGCGACCCTGCGCGACCGCACCGACCTCGAGCACCTCACCGGCGAGCTCGACTCGGCCCGCGGTGTCACCGAGGCGCTGCGCTCGCAGGCCCACGAGTCGGCCAACCGGATCCACACGATCGTCTCGCTCATCGAGCTCGGCCACGTCGACCGCGCCCTCGAGTTCGCCACGGACGAGCTGGCGGTCACGCAGCAGCTCACCGACGACGTCGTGGCCGCCGATGCGGAGCCGGCGCTCGCGGCCCTGCTCGTCGGCAAGAGCGCCCAGGCCAGCGAGCAGGGCATCGACCTGCGGATCGCACCTGGAGCCCAGTGGCCGACCGGTGCCGTCCCGGTGCGGGACGTCGTCACCATCGTCGGCAACCTCATCGACAACGCCTTCGACGCCGTGACCACCGGTGGGCCCGGCACCGAGCGGCGGGTCGACGTGGACGCCCGGGTCGACGAGGGCGGCGGGGCCCTCGTGCTCGAGGTCGCCGACTCGGGACCCGGGCTGCCCGAGGACACCGTGGACTCGGTCTTCCGTCGGGGCTTCAGCACCAAGGGCGAGGGGCGGGCGGGTCGTCGCGGCATCGGGCTCGCGCTCGTGGCCCAGACGATCGACCGGCTCGGCGGCTCGCTCGAGGTCACGGGACCGCCCGGGGCCCGCTTCGTCGTCAGCCTCCCGCTGGCGGTTCGGTCGGGGACCAGCGATGGCTGAGCCGCTGCGGGTCCTCGTCGTCGAGGACGAGCCGGTCGCCGCCGAGGCGCACGCCACCTATGTGGGGAGGGTGCCGGGGTTCGTCGTCGCGGCCGTCGCGACGACCGGTCAGGAGGCGCTCAGGGCGTTGCAGGCCGATGCCATCGACGTCGTGCTGCTCGACATGAACCTCCCCGACCGGCACGGGCTCGACGTCGTCCGGGCCATGCGGGCCGCCGGTCACGGGGCCGACGTCATCGCGGTGAGCTCGGCCCGCGACCTCGACATCATGCGGTCGGCCGTCTCGCTCGGTGTCGTCCAGTACGTCCTCAAGCCCTTCGCCTTCGCCACGCTGCGTGACCGGCTGAGGGCCTACCTCGACTACCGCGAGACGCACCGCGCGACGGCGGAGGTCGGCAGCCAGGCCGAGGTCGACGCCGTGTTCGCGGCCGCGCGTCCGGCCCGCGCCGCCAACCTGCCCAAGGGCATGTCCGAGGAGCTCATGGGGCGCGTCGTGGCGGCACTGCGTGCCTCACAGGCGATGTCGGCCAGCGAGCTCGCCGCCGAGCTCGGCGTCAGCCGGGTCACCGCCCGGCGCTTCCTCGAGCACCTGCACGAGAGCGGTGTGGCCACCCGCCGGTCGCGCTACGCCGGGGCCGGGCGTCCCGAGGTCGAGTACGGCTGGCGCAGCTGACCGAGCGACCGACCCACGCCGGACGCCCGAGGGCGGGGCTCAGTCCTCGAGCGCCTTGAGGAGGGTGAGGTTCTTGGACAGCTCCGCGTCGTCGCCGTCGACCGCGGCCCAGAGGATCTCGACGCCGCAGCGCACCATGCACCACAGCCGACCGAGCTCCTCGTCGAGACCGGCGGCGTCGCACGTCACCTCGAGACGTCGGCGGACCGACCAGCGCAGTGACGAACCTGTACCCATCTCCTCGATCCTGTTGCGCAGCAACGGGTGCAGCTCGTAGGCCGCGGGTCCGGCGAGCGGCTTGGGGTCGATCGCCAGCCACGGCGCGCGCTCGGCGGCGAGGACGTTCTGGAAGTGCAGGTCGGTGTGGAGGAGCACCCGGGGGCCGGGCTCGGCGAGCAGCTCGCGCGCCAGTCCGGTCACCCGGGTGATGACCCGTCGGGGCAGGTCCGTGCGCTGCCTCAGCTGGGTGAGGTACGGATCGAGGTATGCCGTGAGCGTCCGGATCGTCGGTGGCGCCGGCACGTGGAGCTCGCGGTAGAGACCGCCCACCACGGTGCACGCCTCGTCGATGTCGACCGCGTCGAGGTCGTGGCCCGCGTCGAGCCGCTCGAGGAGCAGGGCGCCGCGGGACGGGTCGGCCGCGACGAGGCGCACGGCGCCGTGCCCGTCCCACGCGCGCAGGGCCAGGTGCTCCTGCGCCGACTCGACGTGGGGCCAGCCGACCTTGAGGACGAGCGGTACTCCGGTCCCGTCACGGCGCACGACCGGGTGCACGACGGCGGTCCAGCCGGTCATCGGCGGGCCGGTGACCTCGAGGTCCCACGCGTCGAGGCACTCGCGGGTGAGCCGGTCGACCGTGGCGACCCAGTCGGCACCGGTGGGCCCGCCCTCGGCCGGGAGCCGGCTCATCCAGGTGAGCCACTCCGAGGGTGCACGCGGGTCGAGCGGGTCCGGCCCCGGCGCCTCGGTCACGCGAGTCCCGGGAAGGCCGTGAGCCGGGTGCCGTGCCGGTGCGCCGCGGCCGCCACGGTCCCGACCCAGCCGGGCGCGGCCGCGAGTGCAGCCTCGGGGTCGGCGTCGGTGAGGGTGCGCAGCGAGCCGCCGGTCGCGGCGAGCAGCGTCGACATCGCCTCGGTCGCGAGGGTCGCGGCCTCGGCCGGCGTGGTCACGGGGCGCGGCAGGGTCTGGGCCAGGTCGGGCAGGGGCGCGGCGTCGCCGGCCGCGGTGACGAGGTCGGCGGTGAGCGCCTGGAGGGCGGTGATGTCGCGCAGCCACGCGGTCCGGATCGCCCTGGGGGACCGGGCCGCCGCCACCTCGAGGAGGAACGTCGCGCGCCGGACGGCCGTGATGAGGGGGGCGAGCGCCGAGGGGGAGGACCACGCCGTCGCCACGGACGCAGACGCAGAGGGTGACGGGGTCGGCGGAGCGGTCGGCGACGGCGTCGGTGTCGCTGCCCCACCGGCGCCCCCGGAGAGCAGGACCGCGGCCTCGGCCTGGCCGAGCAGGGCGACGAGCACGGGGCGCAGCTCGGGCTCGGCGTCCTGCAGGCCGGTGCTCGCGGCGAGCACCGCCGACTCCACCTCGGTGACCGTGCGCCGGGGGAGCGCCGCCCCTGCCGACGCGCTCGGTGCGGATGTGCCACCGGGGGTCGCGGTCGCGGGTGTGCCCGCCGGTGCGGCGGACGCCGTCGGTGACGGCGTGGCGGTCGGCAGGGCGGACTCCGGGACGCCGCGCTGGCGCAGTGCGTCGTGGAGCACCGTCGCCTGACGGGCGTGCAGGGGAGGCAGGAGCGGGGCGAGCCGGTCGGTCGTCACGAAGGACGCGACGGAGGCAGCCTGCACCGCGCCGAGCAGGCGCACGAGGGCGTCCTCGGCCGCGATCGGTTCGCGGGTCGGGACGAGGGGCACGCGGGGCGCATCGTCCTCGAGCCGGATGCCGCACCCGGCGAGGGCCACCACGACCGCACCCAGGGCCCCCACGGTGACGAGGCGCCGGGTCGGAGCCGCGGCCGACGGTGTCACCTCACGCATGCGGGCATCCTCGCACGCGTGGAGGGCACCCACCGCTCACGGCTAGAGTGGGCGACGCCGCAGCAGCAGGACGCGGTCCGAGAACTACAGAGAGGGAGACCGATGACCCGGGACACCGCAGTGCACGAGCTGCTCGCCAGCGCGTTGGAGGGCTCAGGAGTCGTCCTCGAGGAAGTCGTCGTCACCCCCGCGGGTCGGCGCCGCGTCGTGCGCGTCGTCGTCGACCGCGCGCTCGAGACCGACGGGGACGTCACCGAGACGGTCGACTCCCTCTCCCTCGACGAGATCGCCGGCACCACCCGCGCCGTGAGCGAGGTGCTCGACGACTCCGACGTGCTGGGCGAGCAGCCCTACACCCTCGAGGTCACCTCACCCGGGGTCTCGCGCCCGCTCACCACTGCGCGCCACTTCCAGCGCAACGTCGGTCGGCTCGTCACGCTCGACGTGCGCGACGGCGCCCCCGTCACCGGCCGGATCATCCGGGCCGGTGCCGACGACCTCACCCTCGCGATCCCGGCGCTCAAGAAGACGCCCGGTCGCGACGAGACCTTCCCGTATGCCGTCCTCGACCGTGCCGAGGTGCAGGTCGAGTTCGCGCGCAAGGACGAGACCCCCTCGGCTGCCGCCGGCCACCACGACGACGCCGACGCGTCGGGCGACAAGGAGAACTGACCATGGACATCGACCTCGCCGTCCTCAGGGGTGTCGAGCGCGAGCGCGACATCTCGCTCGACGTGCTCATCCCCGCCATCGAGCAGGCCCTCCTGCTGGCCTACCAGCGGACCGACGGCGCCTACCGCAGCGCACGCGCCGAGCTCGACCGCAAGACCGGTCACGTGACGATCTGGGCCCGCGAGGAGTTCGAGGTTCCGGTCGAGGACGAGCCCACCACGGGCCCCACCGACGCCCCCGCCCCAGCGTCTGCGGATTCGGCTGCTCTAGCGACCGAAAGCGCAGACGCAGAGGGTGAGGGCGCCCCCGACGCCGCCCCCGACGGCGACTCCAACGCAGCGTCTGCGGATTCGGCTGCTCTAGCCACCGGAAGCGCAGACGCAAGCAGCGAGGAGCCGGCCCGCCCGCGCACCCGCCGCGAGTACGGCCCCGAGTTCGACGACACCCCCGGCGACTTCGGCCGGGTCGCCGCCGCGACCGCGCGCCAGGTCATCGTCCAGCGCCTCCGCGACATCGAGGACGACGCGATCATGGGCGACTTCAAGGGCCGCGAGGGCGACATCGTCGCCGGCATCATCCAGCAGAGCCCGGACCCGCGGCACGTCACGGTCGACTTCGGCACCGTCGAGGGGATCCTGCCGCTGGCCGAGCAGGTGCCGGGCGAGAAGTACGTCCACGGCCAGCGCCTGCGGACCTACGTCGTGAGCGTCAAGCGCGGCATGCGCGGCCCCCAGATCGGGCTCTCGCGCACGCACCCCAACCTCGTGCGCAAGCTCTTCGCCCTCGAGGTCCCCGAGATCGCCGACGGCAGCGTCGAGATCGCCGCCCTGGCCCGCGAGGCCGGGCACCGCACCAAGATCGCCGTCCACACCAAGGTGGCCGGGCTCAACGCCAAGGGCGCGTGCATCGGCCCGATGGGGGCGCGCGTGCGCGCCGTCATGGCCGAGCTGCACGGCGAGAAGATCGACATCGTCGACTTCAGCGAGGACCCGGCGACGTTCATCGCCGCCGCCCTCAGCCCGTCGCGCGTGCAGTCGGTCGAGATCGTGGACCGCACGCTGCGGGCCGCCCGGGTCGTCGTCCCCGACTACCAGCTCTCGCTCGCCATCGGCCGGGAGGGGCAGAACGCCCGCCTCGCCGCCAAGCTCACCGGCTGGCGCATCGACATCCGGTCCGACAACCCGGGCTCCACGCCGCCGCGCGAGGGGTCCGCAGCGGCTTCCGAGGCGTCCGGTGACGCGCCGGACCCCCGCTAGGCGCTAACATGGGTGGGACCGACCGGGCTGGACTCCGGACTCGGACATCGCACGCCAAGGCGGGCACACGGCATACATCGTCACTGACGGAGCCGTTGCGCACCTGTGTGGGATGCCGTGTGACGGATAGCCGGTCGGCACTCCTGCGAGTGGTCGCCGGAGGCCACGGGGACCTGGTTCCCGACCTCCGACGATGTCTCCCGGGGCGTGGCGCATGGCTGCACCCCACCGGAGAATGTTTCGACCTCGCCGTCCGACGACGGGCGTTCGGGCGTGCGCTGCGAGTCAGCGCGCCCCTGGACACCAGCGCCGTGGCGGAGCAGATCGCCGCACACGAGCAGACATCCGTAAGCAACCAGGGAACCGAAAGCGGGTTTGACGCTGATGAGCACCCGATGAGCACTCAGTAATGAGCTCCCCCCAGTACTAGCGGTCCGCGCCTGCACCTTCGTCAGGTCACGGACCAGATGAAGGAGAAACGTGGCCAAGGTTCGCGTCAGCGCACTCGCCAAGGAAGTCGGAGTGACCAGCAAGGTCCTCCTCGAGCGCCTCAACGACATGGGTGAGTACGTCAAGTCGGCGTCATCCACCGTCGAGGCACCGGTCGTGCGCCGGTACCAGGAAAAGTTCCCCGTCGAGAAGGCGGCCCCCGCCGAGGCGGCCAAGCCGGCCGCCAAGGCCCCCGCCAAGCCCGGTGGCCCCGCGGCAGCGGCACCCGCCGCCCCGGCGACCCCCGGCCCCAAGGCTCCGGCTGCGCCCGCCGCACCGGCAGCTCCGGCGGCACCCGCCGCCGAGGCCCCCGCAGCCCCGGCTCCCGCGGCCAAGGCGGCTCCGGCCCCCGCAGCCCCGGCTCCGTCGGCACCGGCCCCGGCAGCACCTGCCCCGGCCGCCAAGGCGACCCCGTCGGCTCCCACACCGGCTGCTCCCGCAGCCAAGACGGCACCGTCCGCACCCGAGTCCGGTGGCGCACGCCCCGGCGCCCCGCGCCCCGGTGCGGGCAGCCCCCGCCCCGGCAACAACCCGTTCGCCCCGAGCCAGGGCATGCGCCAGGGCCGCGACGGCGGTCGTGACGCCGGTCGTGAGGGTGGCCGCGAGGCCGGTCGTGAGGGTGGCGGCGCCGCCCGTCCCGGCAACAACCCGTTCGCGTCCAGCCAGGGCATGCCGCGTCCGCGCAGCGCTCCCCGTCCCGGGGGTGCCGCGGCCGGTGCTGCCGGCCCGCGTCCCGGTGGTGCCCGCCCGAGCCCCGGCATGATGCCGAGCTCGAGCGCGGTCGCCCGTCCGGGCGAGCGTCCCGGTGGTGCCGGTGGCCGTGGTGGCCGTCCCGGCGCCGGTGGACCCGGTCGTCCCGGCGGCGGTGGCCCCGGTGGCGGCGGCTTCGCCGGTCGTCCCGGTGGCGGTGGCTTCCGCGGTGGAGCCGGTCGCGGCTCGACCGCCGGTGCCTTCGGCCGCGGTGGTGGCCGACCCGGTCGCGCCCGCAAGTCCAAGCGTGCGAAGCGCGCCGAGTTCGAGGAGATGCAGGCGCCGTCGATCGGTGGCGTGAACGTGCCCCGTGGTGACGGTTCCACCGTCATCCAGGTGCGTCAGGGTGCGTCCCTCACGGACTTCGCCGACAAGATCAACGCCAACCCGGGCTCGCTCGTCACGGTCATGTTCCACCTCGGTGAGATGGCGACCGCGACCCAGAGCCTCGACGAGGACACCTTCCGCCTGCTCGGTGCCGAGCTCGGCTACGACATCCGCATGGTCTCGCCCGAGGAGGAGGAGAAGGAGCTGTTCGACGCCTTCGACATCAACCTCGAGATCGGTGTCGACGCCGAGGACGAGGACGACCTCGCGGCCCGCCCGCCGGTCGTCACCGTCATGGGTCACGTCGACCACGGCAAGACCCGCCTCCTCGACGCGATCCGCAACGAGAACGTCGCTGGTGGTGAGTCCGGTGGCATCACCCAGCACATCGGTGCCTACCAGATCCACAAGGAGCACGAGGGCGTCGACCGTCCGATCACCTTCATCGACACCCCGGGTCACGAGGCGTTCACCGCCATGCGTGCCCGTGGTGCCAAGGTGACCGACATCGCGATCCTCGTCGTCGCCGCCGACGACGGCGTCATGCCGCAGACCATCGAGGCGCTCAACCACGCCCAGGCGGCGGACGTCCCGATCGTCGTCGCGGTCAACAAGATCGACGTCGAGGGCGCCAACCCGTCCAAGATCCGTCAGCAGCTCACCGAGTACAACCTCGTCGCCGAGGAGTACGGCGGCGAGACGATGTTCGTCGACGTGTCCGCGAAGCAGGGTCAGAACATCGACTCCCTGCTCGAGGCCGTGCTGCTCACCGCCGACGCCGCGCTCGACCTGCGGGCCAACCCCGACCGTGACGCCCGTGGTGTCGCGATCGAGGCCAACCTCGACAAGGGTCGTGGCGCGACCGCGACGGTGCTCATCCAGTCCGGAACGCTCCACGTCGGCGACGCCATCGTCACCGGCAGCTCCTACGGCCGCGTCCGCGCCATGCTCGACGAGCACGGCGAGAACGTCAGCGAGGCGACCCCGTCGCGTCCGGTCCAGGTGCTCGGTCTCTCGTCCGTCCCGCGCGCCGGCGACACGTTCGTCGTCGCACCGGACGACCGCACCGCACGCCAGATCGCGGAGCGTCGCGAGTCCGCCGACCGCCAGGCCAGCCTGGCCAAGTCGCGCAAGCGCATCTCGCTCGAGGACCTCAACGAGGCCATCGCGCAGGGCAAGGTCGACACCCTCAACCTCATCCTCAAGGGTGACGTGTCGGGTTCCGTCGAAGCCCTCGAGGACGCGCTGCTCCAGATCGACGTCGGCGACGACGTGGACCTGCGCATCATCGACCGCGGCGTCGGTGCGATCACGATGAACAACATCAACCTCGCGGTCGCGTCCAACGCGATCATCATCGGCTTCAACGTCCGGGCCGAGGGCCAGAACGCTGACTACGCCGAGCGCGAGGGCGTCGAGATCCGCTACTACTCGGTGATCTACCAGGCCATCGAGGAGATCGAGCAGTCGCTCAAGGGCATGCTCAAGCCCGAGTACGAAGAGGTCGAGCTCGGCACCGCCGAGATCCGCGAGATCTTCCGCTCGAGCAAGTTCGGCAACATCGCCGGCTCGATCGTCCGCAGCGGCGAGATCAAGCGCGGCACCAAGGCACGCATCACGCGTGAGGGTGTCGTCGTCTCCGAGAACGTCGAGATCGCCGGCCTGCGCCGGTTCAAGGATGACGTCACCGAGGTCCGTGAGGGCTTCGAGTGCGGCATCAACCTGGGGTCCTACAACGACCTTCAGCTCGGCGACCTCATCAGCACCTACGAGATGCGCGAGAAGCCTCGCGCGTGATGCGACGGGTCCCACGCGCAGCGTGGGCGAAGCCGCGGGCCTGAGTCCGCGGGGCATCTCGCCGAAGGTGAGCGGCCGGCATACCGACGTCCGGTATGCCGGCCGCTCCCGTTCCGGGGACCACCTCACCCCCTCGCAGGGCCCGACCACCGGGCGCTGACACCGGGGCCCCCGCCGGCGCATAGTGTGTGCGGGCACCACTTGTCATCCGAGAAGGAGTTGTCGTGGCTGACGCCGCACGCGCCCGCAAGGTCGCCGACCGCATCAAGACCCTCATCGCCGCAGGGCTGGACCCGATCGTCAAGGACCCCGACCTGGGCTTCGTGACGGTCACCGACGTGCGGGTGACCAACGACCTCCAGCACGCGTCGGTCTTCTACACCGTCTTCGGCGACGAGGACCAGCGCGCGAAGACGGCCTACCTGCTCGCCACCAACAAGGGCAAGCTCCGCAGCCACGTCGGCCGCAACCTCGGGATCCGGCTCACGCCGTCGCTCGAGTTCATCGCCGACGCGATCCCCGAGACCGCGGCCCACCTCGAGGTCCTCCTCGCCGAGGCCCGCGAGCGTGACGCGCAGGTCGCCGCCGCCGCGACGGGCGCCTCCTACGCCGGCGACGCCGACCCCTACCGTCACGACGACGACGAGGACGAGGACGAGGACGACGAGGCCGCCCCCGAGGCGCCCCCGGCCACCGACGACGCCGCTGCCGGTGCGACGACGGCCGAGCGCGCCGACGACGCCACCGACGACACCGACGACACCGACCGCGCGTGAGTGCGACCGTCGACGGACTCCTCGTCGTCGACAAGCCGCAGGACTGGACGAGCCACGACGTGGTCGCCCGGGCGCGGCGTCTGTGCAACACCCGCAAGGTCGGGCACGCGGGCACCCTCGACCCGATGGCGACCGGCGTGCTCGTGCTTGGGGTCGGGCGCGCCACCAAGCTGCTGACCTTCCTCGTGGGGTGCGACAAGGACTACGGCGCGACGATCCGGGTCGGCCAGGGCACGCTCTCCGACGACGCCGAGGGTGAGGTCACGAGCGCTCCCGGCGCGACGGATGTCACGGACGATGCCGTGCACGCCGCCGTCGCGACGCTCACCGGTGACATCGAGCAGGTGCCCAGCTCGGTGAGCGCCATCAAGGTCAAGGGCGAGCGGTCCTACCACCGGGCCCGCGCGGGGGAGTCGGTCGACCTGCCCGCGCGTCCGGTGACGGTGTCCCGGTTCGTCGTCCACGACCTGCGCCGCCTCGTCGTCGAGGGTGTCGACGTCCTCGACCTCGACGTCACGGTCACGGTGTCCTCGGGCACCTACGTGCGTGCCCTGGCGCGCGACCTCGGCAGTGCCGTCGGCTCTGCCGGCCACCTCACCGCGCTCCGCCGGACCCGGGTCGGCGGCTTCGGCCTCGACACGGCACACCCGCTGGCCGACCTCGAGGCCCGTCAGGGGGAGCCGATGCCGGTGATCCCGCTGGCCGACGCCGCCCGCGCGGGCTTCGCGGCACGCGAGCTCACCGCCGACGAGGCGCGCACCCTCGGCTACGGCCAGCGCCTCGCGTCGGCGCAGCCCGGTCGCGTGGACCCGGTCGCGGCGTTCGGCCCGGACGGTGCCCTCGTCGCGATGCTCGACGAGAGCAAGGACACAGCACGGAGCCACGTCGTGTTCGCCCCGGCGAGTTCGTAGAGTGTCCACCGTGCACCGCTTCACCGACCCCGCCTCGACGCCCGACGAGCTGCGACCCTGCGTCGTGACCCTCGGGAACTTCGACGGCGTCCACCGCGGCCACAAGGCGGTGCTCACCCAGCTCGTCGAGACCGGCCACGACCTCGGTCTGCCCGCCGTGGCGGTGACCTTCGACCCGCACCCGCTCGCCGTGCTCCACCCCGAGCGCGCGCCCCAGCTCATCTCGCCCGGCTCGATCCGTGACGACCTGCTCGAGACGACCGGCATCGACGGCCTGCTCGTCCTGCCGTTCACCAAGGAGTTCGCGCAGCAGTCCCCGGAGGAGTTCGTGCGCACGACCTTCGTCGAGGGCCTGCACGCCAAGGCTGTCGTCGTCGGTGTCGACACGAAGTTCGGCTGCCGCAACTCCGGTGACGTCGACACCCTGCGCGAGCTGGGGGCGACCCACGGCTTCGAGGTCGTCGCCATCGAGGACGTCGGTGAGGGCCACCGCTGGTCCTCCACCTCCGTGCGCCAGGCGCTCGACGCCGGTGACGTCGCGGCGGCCGCGCGCACCCTCGGCCGCCCGCACCGCGTCGTCGGCACCGTCGTCCACGGGCACCACCGCGGCCGCGAGCTCGGCTACCCGACGGCCAACCTGTCGCCGGACTCGCTGGGGCTCGTGCCCGCCGAGGGCGTCTACGCCGGGTGGCTGACCCGGCTCGGCATCGAGGCCGGGGAGCCGGACCGCACCATGCCGGCGGCGATCTCGATCGGCACCAACCCGACCTTCGACACCGAGGACCGGCGCACCGTCGAGGCCTACGTCCTCGACCGCGACGACCTCGACCTCTACGACGAGCGGGTCATGGTCGAGTTCGTCGAGCACATCCGCCCGACCCTGCGCTTCGAGAGCATCGACGACCTCCTCGTCGCGATGGCCAAGGACGTCGAGCAGTGCCGCACGGTGCTCACCCAGATCGTCCACTCCTGAGCCGCTGGCTCCGCCAGGACCTCGGCCTCCTCGTGGGGGCCGCCGGGACCTCGGTCGTCGGCGCGCTCCTCGTGTGGTCCGCGACGCACGAGACGGCCGGCACGGCATACCTCGTCCGTCACCTCCTCAACACCGCGATCGGCATCACGCTCGCCCTCGGTGTCGCCCGCCTCGGCCACCACGGGCTGCGGCTCGTCGCACCGTGGATCTACGGGCTCTCGCTCGTCGGCCTCGTCGCCGTGCTCACCCCGCTCGGGACGACGATCAACGGCTCCCGCTCGTGGATCCCGGTGGTCGCGGGGTTCACCGTGCAGCCCTCGGAGTTCGCCAAGCTGGGACTGGCCCTCGTGCTCGCGTTCGTCCTCGCCGACCGGTGGGAGCGGCGGGTGGCGCCGAGCAACCGTGACGTCGCCCTCGGGTGGCTCCTCGCCGCCGTCCCGGTCGCGCTCATCATGCTCCAGCCCGACCTCGGCTCGGCCGTCGTCCTCGGCGCCCTGGCCTTCGTCGTCATCGCGGTCGCCGGCGCTCCCCGGCGCTGGGTCGTCGGCATCGGGGTCGCGGCCGTCGGCCTCGTCGTCGCCGCGCTCACGACACCGCTGCTCAGCGACTACCAGCGCGACCGGCTGCTGGCGTTCGCCGACCCGAGCGCGGACCCGCAGGGCATCGGCTACCAGACCCGCCAGGTGCGGCTCGCCATCGGCTCCGGCGGGTGGGGCGGCCAGGGCTTCATGGAGGGGCGCCAGACGCAGGGCGGGTTCGTGCCCTACCAGCTCAACGACTTCATCTTCTCGGTCGCGGGGGAGGAGCTCGGCTACATCGGCGCCGCGGGCCTGCTCGTGCTGCTCGGGTTCATCGTCATCCGGATCTTCGTCGTGGCGGGGCGGTCGGGTGACGCCTTCGGCCGCTTCCTCGGCGCGGGCGTGGGGACCTGGCTCGCGTTCCAGGTCTTCCAGAACGTCGGCATGAACCTCGGCGTCATGCCCGTCACCGGCCTGCCGCTGCCGTTCGTGTCCTACGGCGGGTCCTCGATGTTCGCGTCCTGGCTCGCCGTCGGTGTCGTCAATGCGGCGTATGCCGCGGCGCACCGGGACCGCGTCTGACGCCGCCTCCTATTACTCGTCGGTCACGTTTGGCCCGAGGCGGCCTCGGGACGCCGTCCGCTGTGGCAGCATTCGCGCCACGAGCTCCCCAATGACGAGGAACCCCGATGCCTTCAGCGACCCCGCAGACCCACAGCCCGGCCGACGAGGCCGTCGACCACCGCCTGATCGAGGAGCGCGCCGCCAGCGTCGGCCACCTCTTCCGCCAGCGCGTCGCCAGGACACCCGACTCACCCGCGTTCATGTACGCCAAGGTCTCCGCGAGCGGTGACGAGTGGCTCACCGTGACCTGGGCGGAGGCCAAGTCCACTGTCGACGCGATCGGTGCGGGACTCGTCGCCCTCGGCATCGGCCCCGAGGACCGCGTGGCGCTGGCCTCGGCCACCCGCTACGAGTGGGCCCTGGCCGACCTCGCCGTCATGGTCGCCGGTGGCGTCACGACGACGATCTACCCGACGACGATCGACGACGACGTCGCCTTCATCCTCGCCGACTCGCAGAGCAAGGTCGTGTTCGCCGAGGACGCGGAGCAGGTCGCCAAGCTGCGCCGGATCGCCGGGTCCGTGCCGGGTGTGACCAAGGTCGTGACCTTCGACCCCGAGGCCGCCTCCGGTGAGGACGACTGGGTCATCAGCCTCGACGCCCTGGCCGCCCTCGGGCGCTCCGGCCTCGAGCGGACCCCCGGGCTCATCGACGAGCGGATCGACGCCCTCACCCCCGACCGCCTCGCGACGATCATCTACACCTCCGGCACGACGGGCCGGCCCAAGGGCGTGCGGCTGCTCCACCGGGCGTGGACCTACGAGGCCGCCGCCACCGACTCGATCGGCATCCTGCGCGAGGACGACCTGCAGTACCTCTGGCTGCCGCTGGCCCACGTCTTCGGCAAGCTGCTCCTCACGCTCCCGCTCCAGATCGGCTTCTGCACGGCGATCGACGGGCGCATCGACAAGATCGTCGACAACCTCGCCGTCGTGAAGCCGACCTTCATGGGCGCCGCCCCCCGCATCTTCGAGAAGGCCTACAACCGGGTCCAGATGATGATGGAGGAGGACGGCGGCGTGAAGCTCAAGCTCTTCCGCTGGGCCGAGGGTGTCGGGCGTGAGGTGAGCGACCTGCGCGCCGAGGGCAAGGACCCGAGCGGCCTGCTCGCGACCAAGTACTCGCTCGCCGACAAGCTCGTCCTGAGCAAGGTGCGCGAGCGGTTCGGTGGGCGGGTCCGGCTCTTCATCTCCGGCTCGGCGGCGCTCAACCAGGACGTCGGCCGCTGGTTCGACTCGATGGGGATGCTCGTCGGCGAGGGCTACGGGCTCACCGAGTCATGTGCGGCGACGACGGTCAACCGCACGTCGGCCTACCGCTACGGCACCGTCGGCTGGCCGCTGCCCGGCACCGAGGTCCGGATCGCCGAGGACGGCGAGGTCCTGCTGCGCGGCGACGGCATCATGGACGGCTACCACAACAACCCCGAGGCGACGGCCGAGGTGCTCGACGCCGACGGATGGTTCCGCACCGGCGACATCGGTGAGCTCGACGACCGCGGTTTCCTGCGGATCACCGACCGCAAGAAGGACCTCTTCAAGACGTCCGGCGGCAAGTACGTCGCCCCGTCGATGATCGAGTCGCAGTTCAAGGGCATGTGCCCGTTCGTCAGCCAGTTCGTCGTCCACGGCGCCGACCGCAACTTCGTGTCGGCCCTCGTGACGCTCGACCCGGACGCGATCCAGGGCTGGGCCGTCGCCAACGGCCTCGGTGACCGGACCTACGCCGAGATCGTCACCTCCGACAAGGCGCACGAGATGGTCCAGGGCTACGTCGACGAGCTCAACTCCGGCCTCAACCGGTGGGAGCAGATCAAGAAGTTCACGATCCTCGACTCCGACCTCACCGTCGACAGTGGAGAGCTCACCCCGAGCCTCAAGCTCAAGCGCAAGGTCGTGTCGGAGCGCTACAAGGACGCGCTCGACGCCCACTACGCCGGAGCCTGAAGCCCCGACTGATTGCCCTTCCGGGACGCCGAGCGCCAGCGAGGTTGTCCCGGAAGGGCAATCAGTCGGTCCGTGGCACCCCACCGCAACTGATGGCCCCTGGACGAGGCGAGGATCCGGCGCTGCCGGATCGGCAGCCTCGTCCAGGGGCAATTCAGTCGTCCGGCGGTGGGCTGCGGAGCGAGTCAGTCGCCGGGGTCGGTGACGTCGGCTCGCTGTCCGAACGCAGGTAGAGCAGTGTCGCCAGCACCCGCCGGTGCGCGTCGGCAGCGTCGACGAGGCCGAGCTTCTGAAAGGCCCGGGTGATGTGCGCCTCGACGGTGCGCTCCGCGATGTAGAGCCGCGCCGCGATGCCGTGGTTGGACAGTCCCTCGGCCACGCACGCGAGGATCTCCTGCTCGCGGGCGCTGAGCCGGTCCACCGGGTCGTCTGCGCGGGGCCGCCTCATCAGCCGGCTGACGATGCTGGGGTCCACCACGCTTTCCCCGTCGTGGAGCCGGCGCAGGGCGTCGACGAGGACGACGACGTCGAAGACTCTCTCCTTGAGGAGGTAGCCGACCCGCTCCGGCCGCTCCTCCAGAAGCCGCAGGGCATAGGCGGGGTCGACGTACTGTGACAGCACGAGGACAGCGACCGACGGGTGCCGATCGACGATCTGCTGCGCCGCCACCAGCCCCTCGTCGGTGTGCGTGGGCGGCATGCGGATGTCGACGATGACGGCGTCCGGGCCCTGCTGCGCGACGTGCCGGAGAAGCTCCGTGGCGTCGCCGGCCTCACCCACCACCTCGTGCCCGGCTTCGGTGAGCAGCCGGACGATGCCAGCGCGGGTGAGCATGGTGTCCTCGGCGACGACTACTCGCACGGGATCACCACCCGGAGGTTCTCGTCGTCGCGCACCAGGTGTCCGCCGAGCGCACCGACACGGTCGTGTGTCTGCACGTACGCTCCGGCAGGCGCGCCGTAGACCTCGACGACGAGCTCGCCGGCGGTGTGATGGAGGCGGATGTCGACCCGGCTGTGGCCGCAGTCGGTTGCGGCCGCGACGGCCGCTGCGGCCGCCAGGTAGCCCGCATGCGCGACGGGCTTCGGCAGCGGCGCGACAGTCCTGTCCTGGACCGTCACCACGAGGCCGGACCGGTCGCCGAGGTTCTCGAGCGCGGCGGCCAGCCCGCCCGTGTCGAGGATGACCGGGAACAGCCCGTGCGCGATCTCTCGCAACTCCGCGAGGACCGCGCGGCAAGCGTCGACGGAGCCCTCGAGGGCCCGCGTCTGCGCGTCGTCACCGCGGTTGCGCGAGGCCGCGGCCGCCACCTGGAGCGAATACAGGACCGCCAGCAGACTCTGCTGGGCCCCGTCGTGGAGGTCACGCTCCAGCTCTCGACGGGCTCGGTCGGACGCGCTGACGATGCGGGCGCGCGAGTCGGCGAGCTGCTGGACGTGGTAGACCTCCTCCACCCGGAGACGCTCGTTGTCGAGCGCCAGCCGTGCCGCGGGTCCGAGTGCCTCGCCGATGAGAGCCATGGACGCGTGGTCCTCATGGCTGCGGATCACCGCGACGGGGGCGTCTCCTCGTAGCACCGACACGTCACGCCCGTGCGGGTCGGGCGGCATCGGCCGGCCGGCGGCGTCGACGTGCCCAGCGGCCGCAGGCACCCAGTAGCCGAGCTCCAGGTCGGAGAGCCCGGTGGCCCTGGACAGAGCGGTCGCCAGCGACTCGATGCCGGCAGCCTCGCTCGCCACGTCGGCGAGGCGGCGCAGGGATGCGCGGTGTTGCTCGCGACACCAGGTGAAGCGGGCGAGGGCGCAGGCGAGGAGGACGAGTGTCACTCCCTCCACGACGAACAGGAGCTGGAGGACCTCACGGCGTGGGTCCTCGGCGCCGGGGGACAGCATGGCGCGAGCGACCTGAACCGACACGGCAGCGGTCGCCGTGACGACGACCCCCACGTCGAGGACCGCAGCCGAAGATCGCCTCGCCACGGTGACCGTCGAGGAGAGGACCAGTCCTGCTCCGAGCAGCAGGGCGGCGGCTGACCACAGGAGGTCAAGCACGGCAACGGCGTCGGGCGCCGGATGGACGAGCAGGGTGTCGGCCCGGCAGTCCGCCCAGCAGTTCGGGTCGAGGAACGGATCGTGCAGTGTCGCCCTCAGGACGACATGGACCACGGTGACGACGTATGCGACCCGCACCAGTCCCGAGCGCCGGTGGGGTCGGTCACCCCCATCGGCTCCGGTCGAGAAGCTCGTGGCGACGTCGATGAGGCAGGGAAGAAGCAGCGGAGCGATGAGCGCCCCAAGGCTCTGCACCCACGGGGGCGCGTCCTGCCAGCCGATCCAGACGGGGGCCATGAAGGCCACCGCGGCTCCCAGGACAGCGACCCCGGGTGATCCCCGGCCCCCACCGAACCAGACCACGAGCCCCGCCCCCACGAGGGCCAGGGAGGCGACCACCTGCACCGCGCCCGCGGCGGGACCCACGGCCGCGTGGGTCGTGAGGAGGTCACTGTCGGTGGACAGCTGGACCGTGGCCGTGGCGACACCCGCCAACACGGCAGCGGCAGTGCCCAACGCCCTGCCAGCAGGACCGCCGGCATCACTCATGGCTGAAGTATCGGTCCGCCCTGCCACCCGGGGCCATAGTGGACAGCCACACATCCCCGGCTGATCGATGTCGGGTCTTCCGCGATGTGCGCCGTGGTTCGCCCGCCCTACGGTCGTGGGACCCACCAGGAAAGGTCCGGAACATGTCCAGACTCTCGATCATCGCGCCGACGGTCCTGCTCGCCTCCGCCGCTGCACTCGCCGGATGTTCCGGTGCCGGCCCCAGCAAGGCTGGAGGGTCCACACCACCCGTCATGCTCACCCTCGGGACGGACGACACCGATGACCGCCTCTCAGCGGGAGTGGTCGCCGAGTTCACCCGACAGGTGACGGCCCTCTCCGACGGAGCCATCGTCATCAAGCCGAGGTGGCGCGCCGCTGGGCCCGACCAGGCGGACTGGGACCAGAAGGTGGCCCGGATGGTGCGCGCCGGCACGCTCGACCTCGGCATGATCCCGGCGAGGGCCTGGGACACCGAGGGCGTCTCGACCTTCAGGGCACTCCATGCCCCCTTCCTCGTCGACTCGGACGCCCTCGTCCGTGCCGTTGTGACGGACCACGTGGCCGGCGAGATGCTGGCCGGCCTGGAGCCGCTCGGGCTGACCGGTCTGGCCCTCGTCCCTGAGTCCATGCGGCACCCGTTCTCGTTCGGGGACCCTCTGTTGCACCCGGCTGACCTCGAAGGGAGCACCGTGCGGACGCCGAGGTCGGACGTCGGCTACGCGACGTTCGAGGCCTTCGGAGCGCGGCCCACCGACATGGGTGGGCCCGGGAAGGACTTCGGTGCATCGGTCGCCGACGGGACGATCAGCGCGGCCGAGTCGTCGTACGATGCCGCCCTCCACCTGCCGCGCCCTGCCGTCGGCACCGCGAACGTCACCCTCTACCCGAAGGTGGAGACCCTCGTTGCCAACGCTGGCGTGCTCGCGGGCCTCAGCATCGAGCAGCGGGAGGCGCTGAAGAAGGCCGCGGTGGCGACGCGCACCTGGGCGGCCACCGGGATGCCCACCGACGCCAAGGCTGCGAGCGACTTCTGCAAGGCCGGCGGGAGGACCCTGCTGGCGCCCCAGGCCGCCGTGGCCAGCTGGAAGGCCAAGGCATCACCTGTCTACGTCCAGCTCAGGAAGGACGCGGCGACGGCGACGATGATCGACACGATCGGCAGGTTGAAGCAGTCCGTCGCCGTGCCCGAGGGCGATCGTCCCGCAGCGTGTGGGAGCGCAGTGGCCCAGCCGTCGACGTCGGCGCCTGCGGCTGGTGCCAACCTCATCCCCGACGGCACCTACCGACGTGACAACACGCTCGCGTCGCTCGTCGCCGCGGGTATCCCCGAGGCGTCCGCGAAGGAGTACGTCGGGGCACTGACCTTCACCCTGGACGGAGGCGTCTACACCGAGACCCCGCCTCCGGGGGCCACGTTCCCGCCATGTGTGGGGAGCTACTCCTCGACGGCGACGCGCCTGGAGCTGCGCTTCGAGACCAACTGCTCCGGAGCCCTCGCGGCTGCCTGGGTGGGGACACCGGAGGGTCTGCTCCTCTCGGACCTCGAGGACGCGACCAACCCGCGTCAGTCGACCTTCGTGGAGGCCATCTTCGGGTCCGGGCGCCCGTTCACGAAGATCGGGTAACGCCGCGAGACCGGTTCGCCCTGGGTCCGGCCCGTCGTTCACGGTGGGGCCGGCCCGTCCTCCGGCGACATCGGCACCGTGCCGCTGAGGGTGGTGCCGGCTCCCGGAACCGACGTCACCGTGAACGTCCCACCGAAGGCTTCCAACCGGTCACGGGCTCCCTGCAGGCCGGTGCCGGTCGGGACCGCGCCTCCCGAGCCGTCATCGACGACGGTGAAGCACAACCGGTCCTCGCCCAGGGCGACGTCCACGGTGACGTGCCGGGCCGCCGCGTGCTTCGCGACATTGGACAGCGCTTCGGCGCAGACGTAGTAGACGGCCGCCTCGAGCTCGCGGGGGAAACGGCCGGGGGAGACGGAGACGGTCACCGGGACGCTTCCGAGCCCGGCCAGGCTGGTGAGTGCCGGCCCCAACCCGTTGTCCAGCTCGCGCGGGTGCAGACCGCGCTCCCAGCGACCGAGGTCCTCGAGCGCGTCCTGGACCCGGGCGAACGCCTCGGCCAGGAGCGGCTGAGGCTCCGAACCCGCATCGAGCATCGTGCCCAGGGCCGTGAGGCGGGCCAGTGGTCCGCGACGCAGCTGTGCGGCCAGCTGCGCACGTTCCCCGTCGGCGGACTGGACCAGGCGCAGCCGCGATGCCGCGAGGTCGGCGCGGCGCTCGTCGACCCGCGCGCTGAGCTCGGCGTTGGCGGTGACCAGCCGCGTGGCCACGGCGACGGCCGCCTTGAGTCTGGGGTCACCCTGCAGCGAGGCGGCATGCACGACGAGGGCGACCGGCCGGCCGTCGCGGTCGATGGGCAGAGCCACCCGATGCCCGGCCGGTGGTGGCACCACCGCACGCCCCTCGAGATCGCTGTAGAGGCAGTCGTGGTCGCGCCAGTAGCCCACCTCCAGCCCAGGGTCCTCCAGCACGTCGGCCAGCGCGTCACGCAGCGAGGACCCCGGGCCGTCGTTGAGCTCGAGCACCCGGTCCACCACGGAGTCCGAGTCAGCCGCGTCTCCTGTCGCGAGGAGAACCAGGGCGACGACGGCGAGTGCGGCCTCGTAGGCAAGCAGGGTGGGCAGGGCACCCCGCCCCGGGTCCGTGGCCACACTCCTCACCACGGCGCTGACGAGCAGCACGAGGAGCGTCACGACGAGGCAGGTCTGGTACGTGCGGGTCAGCGGCGACCCCGCACCGCGGCCGCGCGGCGCGACGCCGAGGACGAGGACGAGGAGCACTGCGGCGACGAGCATCGTCGACTCCTCGGCGCGCCACACCACCGGGGACAGCGATGCGAGGTAGCCACCCAGCACCACGACCCGTGCCCACCGGTTCGGGCGCGGGGCAGCCAGCAGCACGAGCACATGGATGAGCAGCGCCCGGTGCCAGAACACGCCGATCGGCAGCAGGCTCCCCAGGTACCAGGTCGCGCTGACCCCCCACGCCAGCGCCGCGGCGCGCGGGCGGGAGGTCCACAGGCGCAGCCCCGCTGCGGCCCACACGAGCCCGATGACGAGGTCGGGGGCCCACAACAGCGGGTCCCCCCAGCCGTACCCCACCCCCTCCGACAGGACACCCAGGGCCACGGAGACCACCCCGACCACCGCGACACGCCACCTCATGGCGTCACCTCGCCGAGAGCCCGACGCAGCGTGTCCCCGCTCAGGTCACTCTTCGTGATGAACGCGACCGCCGGCGATCCGAGGACCTGTTGGTCGTAGACGCGTGCCTCGTGGCTGGAGATGAGCACGACGGCCGGCGCTGGTGTGAGGCGGGCGAGCTGGTGGGCCACCTCGAACCCGTCGGGACCGGGCAGTCGGATGTCGAGCAGCACGAGGTCGGGGCGCTCCTCGAGGACCATCGTCATGGCGTCGGCACCGTTCGCGGCCTCGCCGATGACGGCGAAGCCCTGGGTGGTCAGCATGCTCGCGATCGCTGACCGGACCTCGTCGTGGTCGTCCACCACGAGCACGCGATGAACCATGAGGTCATCATGTCCGCATCCGTCGCCCGGCGCATCGGGGTCAGCCACACACACCCGGAGGTTGACACCGCAGATTGTCGCGGGTCGCGTCGCTGCGACCGACCCTCGCGACGGGGAGGTCGGCACCCCACGGCAATCAGTTGCCTCAGTCCTCGACGAGGGGGACGAACCGGTAGGCGCCGTGGATCTCCACCTGCCCGTCGCCGGTGGCCACGCCGTCCCGGTCGAACCCCGGGTCGCGCACCACGCGGTGCATCCACTCACGCACCGGGATGACGAGCACCCCGCCCGGCACGAGCTGGTCGACGAGCGAGCGCGGGAGGGCCTGCGCATCCGCGGAGACGAGGATCCGGTCGAACGGCCCGTGGGACGGTGACCCCAGGACACCCGGCGTCGCGAGCGCGAGCCGGGCCCACGGTATACCGGTCCGGGCGAGGTTCGCGGCGCCCACCGCGACGATCTCCGGGATCCGCTCGACGCCCACCACCCAGCCGGCAGGCCCGGTGAGGTGGGCCAGGAGCGCCGTCGTCCACGCCGAGCCCGCGCCGACGTCGAGGACCCGGTCACCGGGGCGGACGTCGAGCAGCTCGAGCATCGCCGCGACGGTGCGGGGCTGGGAGTTCGTCTGTCCGTGACCGATGGGGAGCGGCCCGTCGCGCCCGGCATGACGGCGCTCGCGCCGGGGCAGGAAGTCCGCCCGCGGCCACGCCGCCATCGCCTCCGCCACCCGCTGCGCGGCATCCACCCCACCAGTGTGCGCCGCCTCAGCCGCCCGGGACCTCGCGCTGCGGGAAGGAGGCGTATGCCGTGGGTCCGGTCGTGCGCCCGTCCGCGAGGGTGAGGGTCACGGACACGTCCGCGAAGGGGTCCCGCTTCGCGATCGTGTCGGTCCCGGGCCAGACGGCGGCGAACCAGCCGTTCGCGACGCTGGCGGTGACGGGCCCGGCGGGGGTCGACAGGCGCACCCCGGTGACCTGCGACCCGACCCGCCCGAAGGCGGTGGACGCCATCTCCCCGGGAGCTCCTGCGCCATCGGCCCCCTCCACCGACTGCGCCGAACCACTCAGGGAGATGCCGTCCACCGCCGGGTTCGCCATCGGGTAGCGGCCACCCGAGACGACCGGCACGCCCGACCCCACCGACAGGCAGTCGAGGTCGTAGCCGGCGGCGTTGCCGAGCACCACGGCCTCGTAGGGTCCGCGCCGCTCGCCGAGGACGACCCGCATGGCGCGCCGCTGCTCGGGTGCGAACGACCCCTGCGCTGGGGGGCTCCCGGGGCGCTCGATCGCGCGCTGGGCCGTGTCGAGGCAGGACTCGCCGAGCTCGCGAGCGTCGTCCGCCGACATCGCCGTGGGGGTGGCGGACCACGCCGCCTCTCGCGGCTCGTCGCCGAGCAGCGGCGCGACGAGCACCCCGGCCGTGGCGGCGCCCACGAGACCGCCGGCGACGACGAGCCGGCGGCGACGGCGCCGGGAGCCGCCCGCCGGGGGGAGCGGCTGCTGGGGCGGTCGGCCGAGGACGTTGGCGTCAGGACCGCTCGCGAGGATCCGCTCCCGCAGGTCGAGGGCGCGCCGCTGCTGCGCGTCGGTGAGGGTGGGGGACGCCGGGTCGAGGCGCCGGACCGCGGCGTCGAGCTGCGCGCTGCCACGGGTGTCGAGGGTCGTCATCGGGTGCTCCTCTGCTGGGCGCGGTCCGTGGTGGTGGTGGTGGTGGTGGTGGTGGGTGAGGTGCCGGGCTCGAGGTGGCGTCGCAGCGCCCGCCGGGCCCGGCTCAGCCTGAGCCGGAAGGCCACCGCCGAGATGCCGAGCACCTCCGCCGCCTGGGGCGAGGTGAGGTCGTCCCAGACGACAAGAGCGAGGCTCTCCTGGTGCACGGGGCTGAGCAGCCGCCAGGCCCGGGCGAGGTCGACGTGGTGGAGCACGAGGTCGGCGTCGACGCCGGAGCCGAGCCGCCCGGTGACCTGGTCGTCCGCGATCCGCAGGGTGAGGGCGTGCCGGCGCTGGTCCGCACGCTGGCTGGCCAGGAGCAGCCGTCGGGCCACCCCGAACAGCCACGCCCGCGCCTCGTCGGGCTCGCGCGGCACGTCGGCGATCCGCCGCCACGCGACGACGAACACGTCGGCGGCCACGTCCTCGGCGTGCGACGGGTGGACGCGCCGCTGCGCGAAACGCAGCACCGCGGCATACGTCGCGTCGTAGACCGTCTCGAAGCGCAGGCGTGCAGCGGCGCTCGCGGCGTCGGGAGGTCCCGGGTCGGACAGGCTCATGACCAGTACATGTCTCCGGGACGGGGGAGTGTGTCACGCGACTTTGGGGCTCGCGGTGCCGCGAACGTACCCTTGACGGATGCACACCCGTACCGCCGGCGCCTCACTCTTCGCTGACCTCGAGCCCCTGCTCGAGCAGGTCAGCAAGCCGATCCAGTACGTCGGTGGCGAGCTCAACTCCACCGTCAAGGACTGGAACGTCGGCGGTGAGCACACCGTCCGGTGGGCGCTCATGTACCCCGACGCCTACGAGGTCGGTGTCCCCAACCAGGGCTCGATGATCCTCTACGAGGTCCTCAACGAGTGCCCCGACGCCCTGGCCGAGCGCACGTATGCCGTGTGGCCCGACATGGAGGCCCTCATGCGCTCCGCGGGCGTCTCGCAGTTCACCGTCGACGGGCACCGCGCCGTCGGCGACTTCGACGTCCTCGGCGTTTCTTTCTCGACCGAGCTCGGCTACACCAACCTCCTCACCGCCCTCGACCTCGCCGGCATCCCGCTGCACGCGCGCGACCGGGTCGACGGCGACACCATCGTCATCGCCGGTGGCCACGCCGCGTTCAACCCCGAGACGCTGGCCGACTTCGTCGACGCCGCGATCATCGGTGACGGCGAGGAGGCGGTCCTCATGGTCACCGCGCTCATCCGTGCCTGGAAGAGCGAGGGTATGCCGGGTGGCCGCCGCGAGCTGCTGCTGCGCCTCGCGCGCACCGGCGGGGTCTACGTGCCCGCGTTCTACGACGTCTCCTACCTGCCGGACGGGCGCATCCAGCGGATCGCGCCGACCGAGCACGGTGTGCCGTGGCGCGTCTCGAAGCACACCGTCATGGACCTCGACGCGTGGCCCTACCCGAAGCAGCCGCTCGTCCCGCTCGCCGAGTCGGTGCACGAGCGCATGTCGGTCGAGATCTTCCGCGGCTGCACGCGTGGCTGCCGCTTCTGCCAGGCCGGCATGATCACCCGCCCGGTGCGCGAGCGCTCGATCACGGGGATCGGCGAGATGGTCGAGAAGGGCCTGGCCGCGACCGGGTTCGAGGAGGTCGGGCTCCTGTCGCTGAGCAGCGCCGACCACTCCGAGATCGCCGACATCACCAAGGGGCTCGCCGACCGCTACGAGGGCACCAACACCGGTCTGTCGCTGCCGTCGACGCGTGTCGACGCCTTCAACATCGACCTCGCCAACGAGCTCACCCGCAACGGGCGACGCTCCGGCCTGACGTTCGCGCCCGAGGGCGGCAGCGAGCGGATCCGCAAGGTCATCAACAAGATGGTCACCGAGGACGACCTCATCACAACCGTCTCCGCGGCCTACGGCGCCGGCTGGCGCAACGTCAAGCTCTACTTCATGTGCGGGCTGCCCACCGAGACCGACGAGGACGTCCTCCAGATCGCCGAGCTGGCCAAGCGGGTCATCGAGACCGGGCGTCAGGTCAGCGGTCGCAAGGACATCCGCTGCACCGTCTCCATCGGCGGGTTCGTGCCCAAGCCGCACACGCCGTTCCAGTGGGTCGGCCAGCTCTCCGCCGACGAGACCGACGCGCGCCTCACCAAGCTGCGCGACGCCATCCGCTCCGACCGGCGGCTCGGGTCCTCCATCGGCTTCCGCTACCACGACGGCAAGCCCGGCATCGTCGAGGGACTGCTGTCCCGCGGCGACCGTCGCGTCGGCGCCGTCATCGAGCAGGTGTGGCGCGACGGTGGCCGGTTCGACGGCTGGAGCGAGCACTTCTCCTACGACCTGTGGATGGCCTCGGCGCAGACGGCGTTCGCCGCGAGCGAGTGGCCGATCGACGTCGACTGGTACACCACGCGCGAGCGCGAGGAGTCCGAGTTCCTCCCCTGGGACGTCGTGGACTCCGGCCTCGACAAGGAGTGGCTCTGGCAGGACTGGCTCGACGCCCTCGACGAGACCGAGGTCGACGACTGCCGCTGGACGCCGTGCTTCGACTGTGGTGTGTGCCCGCAGATGAACACCGAGATCGAGATCGGGCCCACCGGCAAGGTGCTGCTGCCGCTCACCGTGCTCGGCGCCGGCAGGGCCACGATGGCCGAGCAGGCGCACACCCACGCCTGACCTCCCGTAGCCCCGACCCGTCGGGGGGTCACGTCACGCTCGGCGGCTGTCGGCGCCCAGTGCCACGCTGGGTGGCATGAGCCGCACGATCCAGGTGACGTTCGACGCCCATGACCCCGCTGCGCAGTCGCGCTTCTGGGCGCAGGCCCTCGGCTACCGCATCCCGGGCCCGCCGGGCGTCGAGCTGTCCGAGGGCGCCGACCCGTTCCAGGCGTGGGGTGCCTTCCTCACCCGCATCGGTGTGCCCGAGGAGCAGCACAGCTCGCGATCGGCGATCGAGGACCCGGACGGCGCGGGGCCGAGGGTGTTCTTCCAACAGGTGCCCGAGGGCAAGGTCGCCAAGAACCGAGTGCACCTCGACGTGCGGGCAGCGCCCGGGCTCGACGGTGACGAGCGGATGGCGGCGCTCGAGGCCGAGTGCGAGAGGCTCGTGGGACTCGGAGCCCGGCGGCTGCGCCGCGTCGAGCCGGCTCCTCCGATGGAGGCCGGCTTCATCGTCATGGCCGACCCCGAGGACAACGAGTTCTGCCTCGACTGAGGGGCCGCTCAGGGGTCGTTCGGGGACGCACCCGATGTCGGTCGTGCGTCACCGCCGCGAGTCTGGTCGTCATGACCTGGTTCGTCGTCCTCGTGCTCACGTGGCTCGTCGTCGCGGCCCTCACGCTGCAGGCGCGCCGCCGCGGCGCGAGACGGCTCGCCCGCCGCTGGGGGACCCGCCTGTGTGCCGTGACCCTCGTCCCGGTCACCGCGCTCGCCCTGGGAGCGGTGCTCGTCCTCGTGCAGCTCGTGTCGACCGACGGTGCGACCGCGGCGACCGCCATCGAGGCCGCCACCCCCTATGCCACGTGGCTGGCCCTGGCGGTCAACCTCGTCTCCTCGGACATCGCGCTGCGTGGCGACCAGGCCCGCGCCCGGGCGCGCACTCGCGCGCGATCAGGGGCGGACGGCATACGGGTTCATGAGCCGTTCGCCGCGCGGACAGGCGTCGGTCCCCGGTCCTGACTAGGTTGGGGACACCGCCGACCCCTCATGGAGGAACCCGATGAACCTCGCCCGAGCCGCCCTGATCGGGGCCGCAGCCCTGCTCGCCGTCGGACCGCTGGCTGCCGCGTCCAGCGCCTCCGCCCAGCCCGACTCGACGCAGTCGCTGCGGGTCGCGACCTACAACCTCTCGCTCAACCGCAACACCGCCGGCCAGCTCGTCACCGATCTGTCGACCCCCGACAACGCCCAGGCCAAGGCGGTCGCCGAGGTCATCCAGCGCGCCAACCCCGACGTCGTCCTGCTCAACGAGTTCGACTACGTCGACGGTGGCCGGGCCGTGGACCTGTTCCGCGACAACTACCTCGAGGTCGGTCACAACGGGGCTGCCCCCGTCGACTACCCCTATGCCTTCACCGCACCCGTCAACACCGGTGTGCCGAGCGGCTTCGACCTCAACAACGACGGCACGGTCGGCGGTGGTGACGACGCGTTCGGCTTCGGTCTCTTCCCGGGCCAGTACGGCATGGTCGTCCTGTCCAAGTACCCGATCAGGACCGACGAGGTGCGCACCTTCCAGCACTTCCTCTGGAAGGACATGCCCGGCAACGTCCTGCCCACCGACTGGTACTCGCCGGCCGAGCAGGACATCTTCCGCCTGTCGAGCAAGTCGCACTGGGACGTCCCCGTGACGGTCGGCAAGCGCACCGTCCACGTCCTCGCCGCACACCCGACCCCGCCGAGCTTCGACGGGCCCGAGGACCGCAACGGCCGCCGCAACCACGACGAGATCCGCTTCTGGGCCGACTACGTCACGCCCGGCCAGGGCCGCTACATCTACGACGACCGTGGCGGGCGCGGCGGCCTCAACCCGAGCGAGCGCTTCGTCATCCTCGGCGACTACAACGCCGACCCGCTCGACGGCGACTCCTACGACAACGCCATCAACCAGCTGCTCGACAGCAAGCGGATCGTCGACCCGCAGGCCACCTCCGCGGGGGCCGTCGAGGCCGCACATCTCCAGGGCGGCGCCAACCTCACCCACCGCGGCGACCCGAAGTACGACACCGCCGACTTCTCCGACAGCGCGCCCGGCAACCTTCGCGTCGACTACACCCTGCTGTCCAAGCACTTCTCGGTGCGCGACGCCGGCGTCTTCTGGCCGGTCCAGGCCGACCCGCTCTCGCGCCTCACCGGCGTCTTCCCGTTCCCGACGAGCGACCACCGGCTCGTGTGGGCGGACGTCACCCTGCGCTGACCCTCCGCGACGACGCACGACAGGTATGCCGTGGCACCCGACCGGTGCCACGGCATACCCATGTCCGTGGGCGGTTCGGGGGAGTGCTCCCCATGGCCGGGGGGCGTGGGGTGCCCTAGCGTCGGGGCCGGAGGGTTCGGCGGGGGACGTCGACCACAGGAGTCAGAGAGGCGACGCCATGGGTGACGTGAAGTTCCAGGTGGTCCCGGCCGACATGGACGCGGACGCGACGCAGTGGGGTGCGGCGTCGGAGGCGCTGGGCCGCGCGCACCAGGCGGTGCCGGCGCTCGGCGTGAGCTTCGGCGGCTTCCAGTCGGTCGTCGGGGCGAGATACTCCGCGGCGGACCTCGCCGTGCGGAACATGCTCGAGGTGGGGGAGTCGCGGCTCCGGGCGACGTCGACCAACGTCACCAGCAACACCACCCGGACCAAGGACAGCGACAAGGACGCCGACACGCGCGTCCGCACCGCCGGGGGCGGTGGCGGGGGCGGCGGAGGTGGTGGCACCGGTGCGGGAGGCGACGGCGGCGCCTCCGGTGGCGACCACGGGGGCAAGGGCAGCAACCACTACGCCGAGCTCATGGGCACGGGCACCGGCGCCGGCCACCCGATGCCGACCGACCCCAAGGACCCCGACATCACCTTCGACCGCACCGTCGACCCCGAGACGGGCGACGTGACCTGGACGCCGCGCGACATGGAGCCGGGCGAGGGCAGGGCGGTCGACGGCCGCGATGTCGAGCGCATCCCCGCCCGCGCCGACCGGATCGTCGTGACGATGGTCGACGGCGAGCCCCGGATCACCTACGTCGACGAGGACGCCGACACCGGGGGCCCCGGAGTGCAGTGGCAGTCCGAGGGTGGGCGGCCGGTCGCGAGCGCCCAGCTCGTCGAGCCCGGTGCCCCCTCGCAGGAGCGGGTCGTCGCCGGCAGCGGCGCGGTCGAGCCGACGGCCGAGCCGGCGCGCACCGAGTGGAGCCAGGCGCTTCCGGAGGGTGCCGACTACGCCGTGGTCGAGGTCCGCGACGGAGAGCCGCACCTCGTCTTCCTCGACGTCGAGGGCAGCGAGGTCACCGAGGTGTCCGACGACCGCCTGCCCTCGGGGCGGGTCCGGGCCGAGGTGAACGGGGTGTCGCGATGAGCACGGTCAGCGCGTCGGTGAGCTCGATGAACACCGCCCTCGGGACGTTGCGCACCTACGGCACGACGATCGACGGCGAGTACATGGCCTACGTCAACAGCCACAACCTGCACACGTGCGGCCCGCAGGGCGTGCACTACATCGACGGGTTCCGCCCAGGCTCGGGCCACTCGTGGGGCGAGTACCGCGACCAGGTGGCCGCGGTCGTCACCTGGGCCGAGAACTACGTCGACGACTCGGCGTGGGTCGACGCCCTCGACAGGCGGTCCACGAAGTGGCAGACGGCTTCCGGCCACGCCTCGGACGCCTCCGACGACGTCGACACCAAGAAGCTCCCGGCGGTCGACAGCTGGAAGGGCCCGGCGGGCCGCGCGTACCGGGAGGTCGTCCCGCAGATGCGCAGCGGTGCCTCGTATGCGGAGTACGGCACCCTCCACATGAAGACCGCGTCGGCCTCGATCTCGACCGCCGGCGAGACGTTCTTCTCGCAGGTCGCCTCCGCGCTCTCGACGCTCGCGTCGAGCCTGACCCACTACACCCCGGCGCCCCCGCCCCGTCAGGAGGGCGACCCGCCGTCGGTGAGCGCGCAGGGCAGCTGGAGCTGCGGTCTGCTCCACGACACCGACGACGCGGGCAACCACCCCTGGACCGCGATGACCGCCTGCGAGGGCGCCCTCACGACCCTCGACACCGAGGTCGACCGGGCGCTGCGCATCACCGGGGCCGGCGGACCGGCGGCGGGGTTCGTTTCGGTGCCCGAGTACTTCACCGACGTGTGGCCGGCCGCACCCGGCGCCTCCTGATCGAGGAGTCCTCTCAGGACACCGTGGGGGCGGACCCGTGTCCACGGGTCCGCCCCAGCCGGTCAGGAGGACGTCACGCCACCGGGGTGCGGTCCTCGTCGCGCTCGGTCCGGTCGCGTTCCTCCTGACGACGCGAGGCG
Source organism: Knoellia locipacati (assembly GCF_007992835.1). Classification (GTDB taxonomy): domain Bacteria; phylum Actinomycetota; class Actinomycetes; order Actinomycetales; family Dermatophilaceae; genus Knoellia; species Knoellia locipacati. The sequence goes on along the minus strand of NZ_BKBA01000001.1, from coordinate 30,638 downwards.
ATGAGGCTCGTCGTCACGGCAGTCGCGAGGATGGCGACGATGACGCCGAGCGAGGCGAGCGTCGGGACGGTCGGGACCCAGGCCCAGACGTCGTGCGCCCAGTGCAGGACGAGCTTGACGCCGATGAACGCGAGGATCGCGGCGAGCCCGTGCCCGAGGTGGACGAGCGAGCCCAGCGCGCCCTGGAGGACGAAGTAGAGCGCGCGCAGGCCGAGCAGGGCGAAGGCGTTGGTCGCGAAGACGAGGTAGGGGTCCTCGGTGATCCCGTAGACGGCCGGCACGGAGTCGATCGCGAAGACGATGTCGGTCCCGAGGATCGCGATGACGACGAGCGCCATCGGGGTGAGGATGCGTCGGCCGTTCTCCTTGACCGACATCCGAGTGCCGCGGTACTCCTCGGTGACCGGCCAGAACCGGCGCACGAGCTTGACCGTGCGCAGCGACGAGATGTCGACGGCCTGGTCCGAGTGCGAGAGCGCGTCACGCAGCACCTTGACCGCGGTGACGAGCAGGATCGCGCCGAAGAGGAGGAAGGCCCACGAGAAGGACGAGATGAGCTGGGCCCCGAGCGCGATGAAGATGCCGCGGAGCACGAGGGCGCCGGCGACGCCGATGAGCAGGACGCGCTGCTGGTACTTCTTCGGCACCGCGAACGCGGTGAGCAGGAGCATGAAGACGAAGAGGTTGTCGACCGACAACGACTTCTCGACGAGGTAGCCGGTGTAGTACTCCACACCGGTCTGGCTGCCGTGGGCGTTCCACAGCCAGACACCGAAGGCGACGGGAATGGCGACGTAGAACGCCGACCAGGCGACGGCTTCGCGCATCGACACCTCGTGCGGACGCCTCGTGACGAGGAAGTCCACGGCGAAGAGGGCGAGGACCGCACCGATGGTGAGGAACCAGAGGGTGGGGGTGCCGACCACGGGGGTCGAGGCAGCAGGGACGAGCGAGATCATGACAAGGCCTCACGACGTTGACGTCATGAGGTCTCCTTCACCTGCGGCGGGCCGCGGGTGTCGTACCGAAGCCACCATCTGGGCGACCGAACTGACCGGCACGAGCTTGGGAAGTACTCCCCTCGTGGTGGGAAGTGTACGGAACGGGAGACCGCCGGACCAAACCAGCCCCGGGTGTTCTGCGTCCGGGGCGCCGCGGTTGGGGGAGCGACGAGCGGAAGGGGAGCGAGCGGCATACGGCGTCGTCCTTCGCCTGAAATAGGCTGGCCCGACCATGGCACGTCGCACCCCCGAAGGTCCTCCTCCGCCGCCCGCGGTCCAGAAGCTGCGCATCCGCTACGCCAAGCGCGGCCGGCTGCGCTTCTCGTCGACCCGCGACTTCTCGCGCGCCCTCGAGCGGGCGCTGCGCCGCTCGGGCGTGCCGATGGCGTTCTCCGCCGGCTTCCACCCGCACCCCAAGATCAGCTACGCCAACGCCGCCCCGACCGGCACAGCGTCCGAGGCGGAGTACTTCGAGATCTCGGTGACCGAGCGCGTCGACGCCGAGGCGGTGCGCGTCGCCCTCGACGGCGCACTCCCTCCGGACCTCGACGTGCTCGAGGTCGTCGAGGCCGGACCGGGGAGCCTCGCCGAGCGGCTCGAGGCCAGTGTCTGGCACCTCGAGATGCGTGGCGTCGACCTCGAGACCCTCTCGTATGCCGTCGAGCGCTTCCTCGCGACCGACCTCGCCGAGGTGACCCGGACGTTCAAGACCGGCCCCAAGACCTTCGACGTGAGATCGGCCGTCGTGTCCATGGTCGCCACCGGGGGTGAGGACCCGTCGTGTGCGATACTGCAGATGGTCGTTCGGCACACCACACCGTCCGTTCGCCCCGATGACATCCTGACCGCACTGCACGCAGTCTCCGAGCTGGAGCCGCCGGTGCCACCTCTGGTGACACGACTGGCTCAGGGCCCGCTGCTCGCCGCAGCTGCCGGGGTGGCCGATCCACTGGCCGCCGACAAGGACGCCAACGGTCCCTGATCGGTGCCGCAGCGGAGTTCACTCGCCGCGCGAACTGCCAGGGGCAAGCACACGACTTCCGTGTCGGGCACTCACCCGCACACGATCGCTACTCCGAGCCCCACGGGGCCGGCAGGTCCGGGTTCCACCCAGACGGTGTGGCTGACGGCTACGTGGAGCCAGAAGGGCCACCTCCATGGCAACCCACGACGAACCCACCGGCACGACCGAGGGCGAGAACCCCACGCTCGACCTCACCGGCGAGCAGGACGCGCAGGCGGCCCCCAAGGCAGCGCCCAAGCGACGCCGGGCCGCGAAGAAGGCCACGGCCCCCGCCGCCGCTCCCGGTGCGGACGCGACGCCGGCCGACGAGCCGGCGGACGCAGGCGCCGCCGAGCAGGCTCCCGCCGAGACCGCGCCCAAGAAGGCCGCGCGCACGTCGGCCAAGAAGGCCGCTGGCAGGTCCGCCGGCAAGGCCGACAAGGCTGACAAGGCCGACACGGCTGCTGGGACGGCCGCGGACAAGGCTCCGGCCAAGACCGCGAAGAAGGCCACCAGGTCCAGGAAGGCCGCCGCGGCGGTCGAGGCCGAGGTCATCCCGGAGCCCCTGGCGGTCATCGACTCCGAGGCAGAGGTCGACCCGGAGGAGACCGAGGACGAGACCGTGGCAGACGCGGCCACCGCCGACGAGGTCGCCGCGGCGCCCGTCGTCCCGTCGTTCGGCCTGCTCTTCCAGGCGCCGGACGCGAGTGCCGCACCGCGTCGTCGTCGAGCGACCTCACCCGCCCAGGCCCCCGCCGAGCGCGTCGAGGCACCAGAGCCCGTGGCGGAGCGTGCCGACCGTGACGACAGCGCCGAGGACGAGACGGCCCCGAGCACCAAGGGCCGCAGCGCGAGGACCGCGACCTCCCGGCGACGTGGCGGCAAGGCTGCCGCCGAGCCCGCCGACCAGGCCGAGGAGCAGGACGAGCGCGACGAGCGCGAGGAGACGACCGACGAGTCGGCCGAGGAGGCCCAGGACGGTGGCCGCCGCCGTCGTCGCGGCGGACGCGGACGCCGTGGCCGTGGCTCCTCCGACCGGACCGAGCAGTCGGACGAGCAGCGCGACGGCAGCGCCGACGCCTCCGATGACGCCGACGGCCAGGACGGCTCCCACGGGCCCGCCGACGACTCCGCCGACTCCGAGCAGGGCGAGGGCGGCTCGAGCCGTCGCCGCCGTCGTCGCCGCCGCTCCGGTGGGTCGGGCGACAGCGACGACCCGCCCGGCACCGTGACCAAGGTGCGCGAGCCTCGCAAGGACCGCGACGAGCCCACCGCCGTCAAGGGCTCGACCCGGCTCGAGGCCAAGAAGCAGCGTCGCCGCGAGGGCCGCGAGGCCGGTCGCCGCCGCACGATCATCACCGAGGCCGAGTTCCTGGCCCGTCGTGAGTCCGTCGAGCGCGTCATGGCCGTTCGCGGCAAGGGCGACAAGACCCAGATCGGTGTCCTCGAGGACGGCGTCCTCGTCGAGCACTACGTCTCGCGCGAGTCCAACGCGTCGATGGCCGGCAACGTCTACCTCGGTCGCGTCCAGAACGTCCTGCCCTCGATGGAGGCCGCCTTCGTCGACATCGGCAAGGGCCGCAACGCCGTGCTCTACGCCGGTGAGGTCAACTGGGACGCCGCCGGCCTCGAGCAGAACCAGGCCAAGCGCATCGAGAACGCCATGGGCTCGGGCGACACCGTCCTCGTCCAGGTGACTAAGGACCCGATCGGCCACAAGGGCGCCCGGCTCACGAGCCAGATCTCGCTGCCCGGCCGCTACCTCGTCTACGTGCCCGAGGGCTCGATGACCGGGATCTCGCGCAAGCTGCCCGACACCGAGCGGGCCCGCCTCAAGGCCATCCTCAAGGAGGTCGTCCCGGACTCCGCCGGTGTCATCGTGCGCACCGCTGCCGAGGGTGCCTCCGAGGAGGAGCTGCGCGCCGACGTCGAGCGGCTCACCAAGGCCTGGGACAACATCCAGAAGAAGGCCAAGGCCGCGGCCTCCAAGAAGGCCAGCAACGGCGGTGCCCCCGTCCTGCTGCACGGCGAGGCCGACCTCACGGTCCGCGTCATCCGCGACGTCTTCACCGAGGACTTCAGCGAGCTCGTCGTCTCGGGCGACCAGGCCTGGGCCGAGGTGAGCGGCTACGTCGAGGACGTCGCCCCCGACCTCGCCAAGCGCCTCACGCACTGGACGTCCGACAAGGACATCTTCACGCACTACCGCGTCGACGAGCAGATCGCCAAGGCCATGGACCGCAAGGTCTGGCTGCCCTCGGGTGGCTCGCTCGTCATCGACCGCACCGAGGCGATGACCGTCGTCGACGTCAACACCGGCAAGTTCGTCGGCTCGGGTGGCAACCTCGAGGAGACGGTCACCAAGAACAACATCGAGGCTGCCGAGGAGATCGTCCGCCAGCTCCGGCTGCGCGACATCGGCGGCATCATCGTCATCGACTTCATCGACATGGTGCTCGAGTCCAACCGCGACCTCGTCGTCCGCCGCCTCCTCGAGTGCCTCGGCCGCGACCGCACCAAGCACCAGGTCGCCGAGGTCACCTCCCTCGGACTCGTCCAGATGACGCGCAAGCGCGTCGGGTCCGGGCTCATCGAGGTCTTCTCCGAGCAGTGCGAGCACTGCGCGGGCCGCGGCATCATCGTCCAGGGCGAGCCCATCGACCGTTCCGGCCAGGGCGGCGACCACGGTCACTCGCACGGCAGCGGTGCACCGGCCGGCTCCGACAAGAGCAGCGGCTCGACCCGTGGCCGCCGCCGCGGCAAGGGCGGCGACTCCGGTCAGGCGCCCTCCCGCCCGGAGGCCGACGAGCAGGCACCCTCGACGCCGAGCGGCCCGACCGCCGCGCAGATCGCCGCGGCGGCCCACGCAGCCGCGATCAAGTCGATGTCGGGCGAGCACCCCGACGACGACGTCGCCGACCTCACCGGCACCGGCCTCGACGCCGCCACGCAGGCGTCACAGGCCTCCCCGTCCTCTGCCCCGGACACCGAGCCCGAGACCGCCGTCGAGGCCGACGTGGCTCCGACCGCTGCGTCCGAGCCGACGCCCGAGGCCGCGCCCGTCGCCGACACGGCTCGCGCGGACCAGGCCGACCGTGCGGACCGCGCACCGTCGGTCATCGTCGAGGTCGGCACCAGCGACGCCGCGGACGAGCCCGTCCAGGCCGTCGCCCAGCCGGCGTCCATCGCCGAGCCCGTCGTCCGACCGCGCCGCAAGCGTGGCCGGGTCGTCGCCCCGGCGGGTCCGCCGCGTGGCGCCGACGCCGAGTCCCTGTCCGAGGCCGACCCCGCAGCCGAGTCCGCCCCCGCGGATTTGGAGCAGGCCGAGGGCGACCGCTAACCTAGACAGTCGGTGCGCCCACCGAGCCGATGTCCTGTGTCACTGGGGTAGCTGTCAGCCGGTCAATCCAAGGCGCGCATCCCGAAACCGAAAGTGAGTCCACTGTGTACGCGATTGTTCGCGCAGGCGGTCGGCAGGAGAAGGTCTCCGTCGGAGACGTCCTTCTGATCGACAAGGTCGGCCAGGCCGGCGACAGCATCGACCTGATCCCGCTTCTCGTCGTCGACGGCTCGTCCGTCACCTCCGACGCCGACAAGCTGGCCAAGGTGTCCGTGAAGGCTGAGGTCGTCAAGGCCGCCAAGGGCCCGAAGATCACGATCATGAAGTACAAGAACAAGACCGGGTACCGCAAGCGCCAGGGCCACCGCCAGCCGCTGACCCAGGTCAAGATCACCTCGATCGACGCCTGAGCGTCCGTTCACAGACTCACGAAGGTAGGCAGACATGGCACACAAGAAGGGTGCGTCCTCGACCCGTAACGGTCGCGACAGCAACTCCCAGCGACTCGGCGTGAAGCGCTTCGGCGGCCAGCTCGTCAACGCGGGCGAGATCATCGTCCGTCAGCGCGGCACGCACTTCCACCCCGGTGAGGGTGTCGGTCGCGGTGGCGACGACACGCTGTTCGCGCTCGTCGCGGGCAACGTCGAGTTCGGCACCAAGCGCCGCCGCAAGGTGGTCAACATCGTTCCGCTGGAGACCGTTTCCGCGGAGTGACCCCACGCTCTGAAGCCCGTATGCCGTGACCACGGCATACGGGCTTCGTGCGTTCCTGCCCCGGGACGGCCCCCGGCCTGTAGCGTCGCCGCCACTCGTCGCCCCCTGAGCGAGCCGGAGGAACAGCCGTGTCCGAGCCAGACATCACCGCGCAGCGCTCCATGTGGAACGCGTGGAACCGCGTGCGCGAGGAGCAGCAGGACGAGGTGCCGCTGCGCCAGGCCGCGATCGTCTGCGGCTGGCTCGACGACCTCGGCCGCACGGACCTCGACATCCTCGACGTGGGCTGCGGAGCGGGCTGGCTCGAGCAGTCGATCTCGCGCTACGGGCAGGTCACGGCGACCGACCTCGCCGACGAGGTGCTGGAGCGGGCGCGGCTGCGCAGCCCCGAGGTGACCTTCGTCGCCGGGGACTTCCTCACGCTGCCCCTGCCCGAGGGGTCCTTCGACGTCGTCGTCTCGCTCGAGGTGCTCTCGCACGTGGCCGACCAGCCCGCCTTCCTCGCGAAGTGCGCGGACCTGCTGCGTCCCGGTGGCACGCTCATGCTCGCCACCCAGAACCGGCCCGTGCTCGAACGCCTCAACGACGTGCCCCCGCCGCGGGCCGGGCAGCTGCGTCGCTGGGTCGATGCGCACGAGCTGCGTGCACTGCTCACCCCGCGGTTCGTCGTCGACGAGCTGTTCAGCGTCACGCTCAAGAGCCGTCGACGGCACCCGATCCGCGCCCTGACCTCGGTCCGGGTCGACCGTGTGGTGCGAGCCTTCGACCGGGGCGCCCTCGACCGCCTGAGGCGCACGCTGGAGCGTCGTGGCTACGGCTGGACGTTGATGGCCAGGGCGCGGGTGTCGACGAAGGCCTGACCGGCGTCCGGCGACAGGCGCCAGCGGGATCGTCCGCGTCCGTGCGTGGGGCGGAGGCCACCGGCCGCCGCCGATGCGGGCCCGGTGCCGCACCGGCCGTAGACTTGGGGCTTCCCCCCGTCACGACCCAGAGAGCAGGCAGCACCCTATGGCCGTCAACTTCGTGGACCGCGTCGTCCTGCACGTCGCGGCCGGTGACGGCGGACACGGCGTGGCCTCGGTCAAGCGTGAGAAGTTCAAGCCGCTCGGTGGACCCGACGGCGGCAACGGCGGCAAGGGCGGCTCGGTCATCCTGCGGGTCGACCCGCAGTCGACGACCCTGCTCGACTACCACCACACCCCCCACCGCCGCGCGCCCAACGGCAAGCCCGGTGCCGGCGACGAGCGCAACGGTGGCGACGGCGCCGACCTCGTGCTGCCGGTGCCCGAGGGCACGGTCGTCAAGAACGCCGCCGGCGACATCCTGTCCGACCTCGTGGGTCACGACGCCGAGTTCGTCGTCGCCGCGGGAGGTCGCGGTGGGCTGGGCAACAAGTCGCTCGCGTCCGCACGGCGCGTGGCTCCGGGGTTCGCCCTCCTCGGCGAGCCCGGTGAGGCCCTCGAGATCGTGCTCGAGCTCAAGTCGCTCGCCGACGTCGCCCTCATCGGCTTCCCGAGCGCCGGCAAGTCCTCGCTCGTCTCGGTCGTCAGCGCGGCCAAGCCCAAGATCGCCGACTACCCCTTCACGACGCTCATCCCCAACCTCGGTGTCGTGACGGCCGGCAGCTCCCGCTACACGATCGCCGACGTCCCCGGCCTCATCCCCGGTGCGAGCGAGGGCAAGGGGCTCGGACTGGAGTTCCTCCGCCACGTCGAGCGCTGCTCGGTCCTCGTGCACGTCGTCGACTGCGCGACGCTGGAGCCCAACCGCGACCCGATGAGCGACCTCGACGTCATCGAGGCCGAGCTCGCTGCCTACGTCCCCGACGACAGCCTCGGCGGTCGCCCGCTGTCCGAGCGCACGCGCATCGTCGTGCTCAACAAGGCCGACGTCCCCGACGCCCGCGACCTCGCCGAGATGGTCAAGCCCGACCTCGAGGCCCGCGGTCTCGAGGTGCACATCGTCAGCGCCGTGGCCCACATCGGCCTCAAGGAGCTGACCTTCTCCTTGGCCAAGCACGTCGCCGCGGCGCGCGCCGAGATAGAGGCACTCGTCGTCGAGCGCCCCCGCGCGATCGTGCGTCCCAAGGCGGTCGACGACACCGGCTTCACCGTCCGCAAGGAGAACACCCCGGACGGCGAGGTCTTCCGCGTCCTGGGCGATCGGCCCACCCGCTGGATCCACCAGACCGACTTCTCCAACGACGAGGCCGTGGGCTACCTCGCCGACCGGCTCAGCCGTCTCGGCGTCGAGGAGCAGCTCTTCAAGGCCGGGGCCGTGTCCGGCTCGACCGTCGTCATCGGTCCCGAGAACAACTCCGTGGTCTTCGACTGGGAGCCCACGATGGCGGCGGGCGCCGAGCTCCTCGTCGGTCCGCGAGGCACCGACCTCCGGCTCGAGGAGTCGGGCCGCAAGACCCGTGGCGAGAAGCGCGAGGAGTTCCACGGGCGCAAGGACGCCCAGACCGCTGCTCGCGAGAACCTCGCGGCCGAGCGCAAGGCCGGCCACTGGGCGACCGTCCGCGACGACGCCGACGACGAGTGAGGGTCGCCGGTGGGCACTGAGGCGGTGCTGCGCGCCGCCGTCGGCGACGCACGCCGGGTCGTCGTCAAGGTCGGCTCGTCCTCGCTCACCGGTCCCGGTGGCGGGGGCATCGACGAGGCCCGGCTCGTGGCGCTTGTCGACCATCTCGCCTCGGTGCGGGCGCGCGGGGGAGAGGTCGTCCTCGTCTCGTCGGGTGCCATCGCCGCAGGTCTCGGCCCGCTCGGGCTGGGAGCCCGTCCGCGCGACCTCGCGACCCAGCAGGCGGCGGCGTCCGTGGGCCAGGGTGCGCTCGTCGCGGCCTATGCGCGCGCGTTCGCCCGTCACCAGCTCACCGTCGGGCAGGTGCTCCTCACCGCCGACGACGTCACCCGGCGCACCCACTACACCAACGCCCGGCGCACGCTGACCCGTCTGCTCGACCTCGGCATCGTCCCGGTCGTCAACGAGAACGACACGGTCGCGACCCACGAGATCCGCTTCGGTGACAACGACCGCCTCGCCGCGCTCGTCTCGCACCTCGTCGGCGCCGACGCCCTCGTGCTCCTCACCGACGTCGACGCGCTCTACGACGGTCCGCCGTCGCGCCCCGGCTCGTCGCGGATCTCCGCGGTCCTGCGCCCCGAGGACCTCGACGGCGTCGAGATCGGCGGCACCGGCTCGTCGGTCGGCAGCGGCGGCATGTCCACCAAGGTGGAGTCGGCCGGCATCGCGGGGGCGGCCGGCATACCGACCGTCCTGTCGCGCCTCGCGGACGCGGGACGAGCGCTGGGAGGTGAGGACGTCGGCACGGTCTTCGCTCCCCAGTCCCGCTCGCGGGCCTCACGCCAGCTGTGGATCGCGCACGCCACGACGCCTCGCGGACGGCTCATCGTCGACGAGGGGGCCGTCACGGCGCTGACGAAGCGGCGGACGTCGCTGCTGCCCGCCGGCATCGTCGAGGTGCGCGGGACGTTCGTCGGAGGCGACCCGGTCGACGTGTGCGCTCCCGACGGCCGCGCGGTGGCACGCGGACTCGTCAACTACAGCTCGGGGGAGCTGCCCCCGATGCTCGGGCGCACGACCCACGACCTGGCCAGAGACCTCGGCGCGGCCTACGAGCGCGAGGTCATCCACCGCGACGACCTCGTCCTCCTCTGACCCCACAGGGACTCGCCCGGCGGAGTGCCGTCCCTCTGGCGTCAGGCCGGCACCTGCTCGGTGGCGGCCGCGGTGCGCGCCCTGGACGCCGGTCCCCGCCAACGGGTGAGCAGCACGCCGAGGACGCAGAGGGCCCCGCCCACATAGGCCGTGCTCGCCGGCAGCTCGCCGAGGAACGCCCATCCCAGAGCCGTGGCGATGACGGGCACGAGGAAGGTCGTGAGCGCCAGCTTGCCCGCGTCGTTGCGGGAGAGCGCCCAGCCCCAGGTCGAGAAGGCGATGGCCGTCGGGAAGATGCCGAGGTAGGCGATGAGCGCCAGCGTCCCCGGTGTGGCGGTGCGGGCCGTCGTCACGAGGTCGCCGGCCCACGGGAGGCAGACGACGGCGCCGATGACGCACGCGAGGAAGGTGACCTCGAGGGACGGCAGCCGCGACAGCAGGGGCTTCTGGGTGATCACGCCGGCGCCGTAGGTCACGGCGGCCAGCGCCGCCAGGAGCACCCCGCCGACGTCGACCGACGCCCGGCCGGAGCCGCCGAGCCCGATAACCGCGACCCCCGCGAAACCGATCGCCGCACCGACCACGAGCCAGCGGGTCAGCGGCTCGCCGAGGAACACCGCTGCCAGCAGGGCGACGATGATCGGCCCGACCTGGACGAGCATCGCCGCGGTGCCGGCGTCGATCCGCTGCTCGGCGGCGTTGAGCGCCACGTTGTAGACCCCGAACCAGAGCACGCCGCACGAGAGCAGCAGTGGCAGGTCGCGGCGCGTCGGCCACCGCCGCGGGCGGCGCAGCACCATGAGACCGAGGACGAGGGCGGCGACGAGCAGGCGCCCGAGCGAGAGGGCCCCGGGGGAGACGCTGCCACCGAGGTGGCGGATCGCGACGAAGGCCGAGGCCCACAGGAGGAGGGTGACGGCGACGGCGCCGAGGGCGAGCCGGCGTTCGGTGGGGTGCATGCGGGGAAGCCTAGGGAGCAGCTCGCGCCACCCGACAGGCGGCAGGATGCCGACCTTCGTCGAATACCTGCCACGTGAGAGAGGTGCGTGTCGCCCGGCCCGGCCACGGGAGCGAGCGGCTCAGCGCAGCTGCTGGACCTCGAACTGCATCCGCGGCTCGGCGATCTCCTGCTGCGACTGCACGAGCTGGAGCTCGCGGGCACCCGAGTCGAGCGTGCGCTGGAGCAGGTCGAAGACGCTCGACACCGTGCGTCCGAGCGCGACGCCCGCGTCGCCGGTGTCGAGCAGGTGCGCGGTGAAGAGGGCGGCGGTGACGTCGCCCGACCCGTTGGCCTTCATCGGCAGCTGCGGCGTCTGGACGATCCAGGCGGAGTCGCCGTCGACGGCGAGCATCTCGATCGTGCCCTCGGGGCGGTCGGGTCGCAGCACCGACGTCACGAGGACCGTCGAGGGGCCCATGGCCCGGGCGAGCTCGACTGAGGCGAGGGTGTCCTCGAGGCTCTCCGGCTCGGTCTCGGTGAGGAAGCCGAGCTCGAACTGGTTGGGCGTGATGAGGTCGGCCTGGGGCACGACCCGCTCGCGCAGCAGGACGGGGATGGCCGGGTGGACGAAGCATCCGGACTTGGCGTTGCCCATGACCGGGTCGCAGGCATAGATCGCCGAGGGGTTCGCGGCCTTGACCCGCGCGACGGCGTCGAGGATGACGTCGCCGATCTCCTCGCCGCCCTGGTAGCCCGAGAGCACCGCGTCGATCGCGGGCATGGCCTCGCGCTCCTCGATGCCGGTGATGACCTCCCGCACGTCGTCGGCGGGCAGGAGCGGGCCGCGCCAGGCGCCGTAGCCGGTGTGGTTGCTGAAGTGCACCGTGTGCACGGGCCAGACCTCGACGCCGAGGCGCTGCAGCGGGAAGACGGCGGCGCTGTTGCCGACGTGGCCGTAGGCGACCGAGGACTGGATGGAGAGGATCGTCGTCACGCCCGCCATCCTCCCACTCCCGCGGCGCTCCCTGAGATGCCCGTGTGCCGTCCGCCTCCCTCGACCTACGCTTGTGCCATGGCCGCCGCACCGCTCTCCTCGCTCGACCCGGCCGACATCGAGCGCGTCACCGACCTCGCGACCCGGGCGCGCGAGGCCTCCCGCCGGCTCGTCCTGCTCAGCCGGGCCGACAAGGACGACGCGCTGCACGCGATGGCCGACGCCCTCGACGCGGCGAGCGCCGACGTCGTCGCCGCCAACACCGAGGACGTCGAGCGTGGCCGCGCGAGTGGCATGGCCGAGGGGCTCGTCGACCGGCTCACGCTCACGCCCGAGCGGGTCGCGGCCGTCGCCACGGCCCTGCGGGACATCGCCGCCCTGCCCGACCCCGTGGATGAGGTGGTGCGTGGCTCGACGCTCGCCAACGGGCTCCAGATTCGCCAGGTCCGCGTGCCGATGGGCGTCGTCGGGATGATCTACGAGGCCCGGCCCAACGTCACCGTCGACGCGGCCGGTCTCGGGCTCAAGTCCGGCAACGCCGTCATCCTGCGCGGTGGCTCGGCGGCGCAGTCGACCAACCGGGCCCTCGTCTCCGTCATGCGTGGCGCGCTCGAGGCGCAGGGCCTGCCCGCCGACGCGATCGGGCTCCTCGAGGGTGGCCGTGACGCCGTGCGCGCGCTCCTCACGGCCCGCGGCCAGGTCGACCTCATCATCCCGCGCGGTGGCGCCGGCCTCATCCAGACGGTCGTCACCGAGTCGACCGTGCCGGTCATCGAGACCGGGGTCGGCAACTGCCACGTCTACGTCGACTCCGCCGCCGACCTCGACAAGGCGCTCGCGATCGCGGTCAACGCCAAGACCCACCGGCCGAGCGTGTGCAACGCCGCCGAGACCCTCCTCGTCCACGAGTCGCTGACCGGGGAGTTCCTGCCCAAGGTCCTCGCCGAGCTCTCCGGTGCCGGCGTCACTCTTCACACCGACCCGGCGGCCGGGAGCGCGGCCGAGGCGGCCGGCATACCGCACGTCGCCGCGACCGACGAGGACTGGGACACCGAGTACCTCGCCCTCGAGATGGCCGTCGGCGTCGTCGCCGACCTCGACGCCGCGCTCGCCCACATCCGGGCGCACACGAGCGGTCACACCGAGGCGATCGTCACCGAGGACCGGTCCGCGGCGCGACGGTTCACGACCGAGGTCGACGCGGCCGCCGTCATGGTCAACGCGTCCACCCGCTTCACCGACGGCGGCGAGTTCGGCTTCGGGGCCGAGATCGGCATCTCCACGCAGAAGCTCCACGCCCGCGGGCCGATGGCCCTGCCCGAGCTCACGACGACCAAGTGGATCGTCGAGGGCGACGGCCAGATCCGCTGACCGATCAGCTCAGCGGGTGACCCTCAGGGTGCGCAGGACCTGCTCGCACACCGTGCGGGAGCGGCCGGCGTCGGCCCCGACGGGGCACACCACCATGAAGAGGTGGCCGGCCTCGACCCTGGCCCTCCCGGCGACGAGGGTCGTGTCCTGACCGTCGCTCGTGGGGTCGATCCGGGCCGCGGGCAGACCGTCGACGGTGACCCGCACGGCGCCGGGCACGGTGACGTCGGGGTTGGCGAGCAGGTCGACCGGGGTGCCCTCGATCGGGTTGGGCGGGAGGAAGGACACCGTCGCGGCCTCCTCGGCGGCCATGCCCGGGCTCGTGACGCGCACGCAGTCGCCCTCGTCGGACTCGCACGGCAGTGTCCGCCAGCCCTGCGGGATCGAGAAGGTCAGTGACCCCTCCGGCGTCGCGGCGGCCACCTGGGACGACGACGGTCCGCCGTCCCGCCCGAGGACGAGCCAGGCGCCGAGCGCGAGCGCGACGACCGTGAGCACCGCCACGACGCCGAGCACCAGGCGTCGCCTCACCGGTGCGAGTCGAGCTGGTCGAGCGAGTCGTGGGCGATGAAGTAGGTCGGGCGGGCCTGCATCACGGCATACATCCTGCCGACGTACTCGCCGAGGATGCCGAGCGCGAGCAGCTGGACGGCGCCGACGGCCGAGACGATGACGACGGTCGAGGTCCAACCGGGCAGGGCGTGCCCGATGAGGCGGGCGATCACGGCATACACGAGGACACCGAGCGCGGCGAGACCGCCGAGCAGACCCAGCCACGTCGCGAACCGCAGCGGGGCGTGCGAGAAGCCGGTGACCGAGTCGACCGAGAGCCGGATCATCTTGGCGAGGGGGTACTTCGACGTGCCCGCCGCGCGGACCTCGCGGGTGTAGCCGACCGAGCCCGACGGGAACCCCAGACCCGGCACGACGAAGCGCAGCACCCGGTTGTGCTCGGGGAGCGAGTTGATGGCGTCGACGGTCGCGCGCGACATGAGGCGGTAGTCGCCGGCGTCGACGGGGGCGTCGATGGCACCGAGTCTGCGGATCGAGCGGTAGAAGAGCCCGGCGCTCCAGCGCTTGAACGCCGTGTCGGTCGAGCGGTCCTCGCGCACGCCGTAGACGACGTCGACGTGGTCCTCACGGGCGATCCGCAGCATCTCGGCGATGACCTCGGGCGGGTCCTGCAGGTCGGCGTCGAGGGTGACGACGTAGTCGCCACGCGCCCGGTGCAGCCCCGCCGAGATGGCGGCCTGGTGGCCGGCGTTGGCCCGCAGCCTGACGATCCGCAGCTGCGCCCACTCGCGCCGCAGGCGCTCGAGGATGACCGGGGTCGCGTCGCTGCTCCCGTCGTCGACGGCGACGACCTCGTATGCCGTGTCCAGCCCGTCCGCGAGCGGGCGCAGCCGCTCGACGAGCAGGGGGAGGACGGCCTCCTCGTTGAACATCGGGATGACGATGCTCAGCGTGACGGTGGGGGCGGGCGTGGGCATGGGGATCAGCGTAGGCGGCGCACGTGCCGCCACGAGGTCCGGACACCACCGAAGGCCCCCGACGTATGAGATCGGGGGCCTTCAGCGTGGGGCTAGCCCGTCAGTTGAGCCGGTCGTTCCCGACGGGCGAGCCCGTCGAGGGGGCCACGCGACAGTGGCGTCGTCCCGGCTGGACCGGGATGAACTTCGACTCTGGCCGTCGGCCGCGGTGTGCCCCGCGATGTCGCTCGCGACTGGGGGTGCAAGCCCCCATCCGCCCCGGTGACCGGGTTCGGTGGCACAGCCGTTCTCCTTCGACCCGACTTCTGCCCTGGCCGCGAGTGCCCGAGCAGTTGTTCGTGGGGGACTGTCTATCGCCGAATGTGCTTGCGGCGCAAGACGATCCGCGACTTTCTCGGTGAGCGGGGAGTCTCGCGCGTGTCGTCCACAGGTTCGGGCCCGCGCCCACGCTCCCATGCACAGGCCTGTGGACGGCGCCGGTGGACAACGGTGGCGGTAGGCTGCATCCCATGACGTCGCACGCCGCCCGTGTCCTCGCCGAGGAAGCCGCCGCCCACGAGCTCCCGGGTCCGCCCTGGGCCTTCGGTGTCACTGCCCTCGTGATCTTCGCCCTGCTGCTCCTCGTGACGTGGTCCTTCCGCGGCACGGCCCAGAAGCACACGCCGCCGGACGAGCACAACGACCACCACTCGACCGAGCTCGCGCACGCGCACGGCGGCACGATGCACGACCAGGGTCACCACTGAGCACTGCCCGACGTCGTCTGGGCGTGATGGGTGGGACCTTCGACCCGATCCACCACGGCCACCTCGTCGCTGCCTCGGAGGTCCAGTCGCTCTTCGACCTCGACGAGGTCATCTTCGTGCCGACCGGCGAGCCCTGGCAGAAGGCCGACAAGGTCGTCAGCGAGGCCGAGCACCGCTACCTCATGACCGTGGTCGCGACGGCGTCCAACCCCCACTTCCTCGTGAGTCGCGTCGACGTCGACCGTGAGGGCCCTACCTACACCATCGACACCCTGCGCGACCTGCGCGCCCAGCACCCCGACGACGAGCTCTTCTTCATCACCGGTGCCGACGCGCTCGCCCAGATCCTGTCGTGGAAGGACGTCGACGAGCTCTGGGAGCTCGCGCACTTCATCGGCGTCACCCGGCCCGGCTACGAGCTGTCCGAGTACGGCCTGCCCGAGGACCGCGTCACCCTCCAGGAGGTGCCGGCCATGGCGATCAGCTCCACCGACTGCCGCGACCGCGTCTCCGACGGCGAGCCGGTCTGGTACCTCGTGCCGGACGGTGTCGTCCAGTACATCAACAAACACCACCTGTATGCCGGTGGGCCGGGCTCCGCGTCCGGCTCACCGTCCCCCTTGGACGAGGAGTCCCGTGCCAGCCACTGACCGTTCCCTCGAGCTCGCTCGCGCCGCCGCCCACGCGGCCGCCGAGAAGCTCGCCACCACCATCGTCGGCATCGACGTGAGCGAGCAGCTCGCGATCACCGACGTCTTCGTCATCGCCTCGGCCGAGACCGAGCGCCAGGTCGGCGCCATCGTCGACGAGGTCGAGGACTCGCTGCGAGAGATGGGGTCCAAGCCGGTGCGCCGCGAGGGCCAGCGCGACGGACGCTGGGTGCTCATCGACTTCGGTGACATCGTCGTCCACGTCCAGCACGACGAGGAGCGCGAGTTCTACGAGCTCGAGCGCCTCTGGAAGGACTGCCCCGAGGTCGACCTGGGCGCCGTGGGCACCGAGCAGGGCGGCCGGTGACCACCGGTCCCAACGAACGCCAGATGAGGGGCGACGCCCCGCGCCGCCTCATCGTGCTCCGCCACGGCGAGACGACCCACAACGCCGCCGGCATCTGGCAGGGGCAGATCGACGCGCCGCTGTCCGAGCGCGGGGTGGGCCAGGCCGAGGCTGCCGCCCGCGCCCTCGCGGCCTTCGGGCCCGTTCGCGTCGTCGCCTCGGACCTGTCCCGAGCGGCCGTGACGGGCGAGACGGTCGCGCGGGTCGACGGCATACCCTTCTCGACCGACGAGCGCTTCCGCGAGATCCACGCGGGCGCCTGGCAGGGGCTCACGGGCGACGAGGTCCGTGCGGGCTACCCCGAGGACATGGACCGGATGCTGCGCGGCGACGACTTCCGGCGCGGGGGCACCGGCGAGTCGGTGGCCGACGTCGCCGAGCGGTGTCGCGCCGGTGTCGACGCGCTGCTCGACGAGCTCGAGCCGGGGGAGTGCGCGGTCGTCGCGACGCACGGTGTCGCCGGGAGGGCCCTCGCGGCCGACCTCGTCGGGATCGACCAGCGCACCTCGTGGCTGGCGCTCGGTGGGCTGGGCAACTGCCACTGGGCCGAGCTCGTCGAGGGCCGCGCAGGGTGGCGGATCCAGACGTGGAACCAGTCCGCGGCAACGGCTGTGGCCCGCGGCGACGGGCTCGCCTGACCCCGATTTGGTGGCACGGCAGCGACCGGTTTAGACTTCCGCAGTCCCCGCAAGGGGGCGTCCCACCGGGGCAACTCGGGGCATTGGCGCAGTTGGTAGCGCGCTTCCATGGCATGGAAGAGGTCAGGAGTTCGAATCTCCTATGCTCCACCGCACGACGAAGGGCCGGACACGCACCGTGTCCGGCCCTTCGTCGTTTCTGCCTGCCCGCAGGCCCGTGCGAGAGGACACTCGACCCATGGCCGCGGACGACGAGGGGCCGCTGGAAAAGCACCGGCCCCGGCCCGAGCTGGCGACGATGCTCGCCACCGAGCACTGGAGCCTGCTCGGCACCCGCTCGATGACGTGGAGCGAGATCATGAGCCGGATCTCGATCCTCCTCACGGTGATGTCGGCGCTGCTCGTCGTCCTCGCGCTCTTCGCCCAGGGCGAGGGCTTCGACCGGTCGCTGCTGCCGCTCGCCGTCTGCTTCGCCGCCGCCTCGCTCATCCTGGGCTCGCTCACGGCTCTGCGGGTGGGTCTGGCGAGCCAGGAGGACGCCCAGCTCATCCGGGGGATGAACCGGCTGCGAGCGGCCTACGTCGAGCTGGCACCGGAGATCGAGCCCTACCTCACCGCGTCGACGCGCGACGACCAGAGCGGCCTCATGGCGACCTACACCCTCGGCAGCCGCCGGCCGATGCTCGTGCACATCGTCGGCTCGACGACGTTCTTCGTCATCGTCGTCAACGCCCTCGTGGCCGGAGCGCTCGGCGCGCTGGTCGGGGCGCTCGCCTCGACGGCGGGCTGGGTCGTCGCGGGGAGCGGGGTGCTCGCGGGCCTGGTCTGGTTCGCAGTGCAGGTGGAGGTCTCACGTCGGCTCTTCGGGCGACCCATGACGGACGTCCGCTTCCCGACCCGGGACTGAGCGCAGACGAGCGGGCACTCAGCCCCGCGCTCAGCCCCCGGGCAGCAGCCGCGTCCGGAAGAGGTCGAGGACCCGGTCGAGGGCCTCCCGGGTGGGTTCGCCGGGGACGTCGACGAGGTGCTCGGTGAGGGTCGAGTGGGGCGCCATGACCCCGTCGGGGTTGGCCGACCCGTCCGGCAGCGGGATCGCGACGAACCCGTCGCCGAGCACACGATCCAGGAAGGCGAACCGCTCCGGCGGCGCGAGGCGGTCACCCTCGAACCGCAGGCCGAGCACCGTGAGCCCGGCGGCGCACCGTGCGGCCACCACGGCCAGCTCCTCCGGTGAGGTGTCGATCGACCGCCTCTGCCACGGCGTGAGCCCGAGCGGGAGCGACGGCTGGGCGAGGACCGGGGCGAGCACGCGCTCGTCGGTCGCCATCGCGAGGGCGAAGCCACCCGTGACGCACATCCCGACGGCGCCGACGCCGGGCCCGCCGCACCTCTGGTGCTCGGCGGCCGCGAGGTCGCGCAGCCACGGCACGACGGGGGAGGTGCGACCGGTGGCCAGCAGGGTGAACTCGCGACTCACGCAGATCCGGGCGCCGGCCCGCGCCATGGCCGTGGCCGACCCCAGGCGCCCGGCGGAGTCGGGGTTCGGGTCGTGCCCGACCGTGCCGAAGAGCACCGGCAGGACGACGGTCAGCCCGAGGTCGCGCACCCGCCGGGCGAAGTCGAGCACCTTGGGGGTGACACCCGGGATCTCGGCGATGACGATGACGGCGGGGCCGCTGCCGGAGCGGAGGATCTCGTGCGTCACGCCACGACGGGTGAAGTCCTCACGGGCGAAGTCGGCGTGCGGGTCGTCGCTCACCCACCGGAGCCTGCCACGGCCGGTGCTCAGCCGGGCCAGATTCCCGAGGTGCCGCGGCGGTGCGAGTCGAGCAGGTGCGTGTCGACGATGCCGATGGCCTCCATGAGCGCAAACATCGTCGTCGGCCCGACGAACGTGAAGCCCTTGCGCTTGAGGCCCTTCGACAGCGCGATGGACTCGGCGGACGTCGTCGGGACGTCCGCGTGGGTGCGTGGCCGGGGCGTCTGCGCCGGCCGGAACGACCACACGTATGCCGCGAGGTCACCGTCGGGGTCCTCGCGCAGTCCCAGCGTGGCCCGGGCGTTCTGGATCGTCGCGAGCACCTTGGCGCGGTTGCGGACGATGCCGGCGTCGGCCATGAGGCGCTCGACGTCGGCGTCCCCGAACCCGGCGACGGCCTCGGGCGCGAAGTCCGCGAAGGCCTCGCGGAACGCCGGACGCTTGCGCAGGATCGTGGCCCACGAGAGCCCCGACTGGAAGGCCTCGAGCGACAGCCGCTCGAAGACCCCGCGCTCGTCGCGCACGGGCATGCCCCACTCGGTGTCGTAGTAGTCGCGCAGCATCGGGTCGACCGACGCCCAGGTGGGGCGCGCCAGCCCGTCGTCCCCGACGACGACCTCGCTCACGCGATGTCCTGGCGCGCGTCGACGACCGCCTCGACGAACTCGTGCGGGTCGGCCACCGACAGGCCGAGCCGGCCACCGCGGTGCACGAGCGTGGCCATGGGCCCGCCGACGCGGTAGGCCCACTTGCCACGGCCCTCCCAGCGCAGGCCCCAGCCGTAGCCGACACCGCCCACGTGGTCACCCGCGCCGACGTCGGTGACGTCGCCGATCCGGATCGTGCGTGAGGCCAGCGGGTAGCCCACCCGCACCTCGTCGCGCGTCACGGTCACCGTCACCGGGCCCCGGGCGATGAGCCACCCCAGGCCGACGAGCGCCACGAGGGCGAGCGCTCCCAGCGCGAGGGACCAGCCGCCCATCGACGCGACGAGCAGCCCCACGAGCACGCCGACCGCCGCGACGACTGCGCCGACGACGACGAGCGGGGTGCTCGGTCGGACGACGGAGCGGTAGAGCGGCCCACTGAGGGCCGT
The DNA here is from genome assembly GCF_007992835.1 of Knoellia locipacati. Taxonomy (GTDB): domain Bacteria; phylum Actinomycetota; class Actinomycetes; order Actinomycetales; family Dermatophilaceae; genus Knoellia; species Knoellia locipacati. The sequence goes on along the minus strand of NZ_BKBA01000001.1, from coordinate 10,809 downwards.
GGGGTCGGTCATGTCAGCCTCTCTTCAGCGTGATGAGGGGGATCTCGGGTGTGGCCGCGATGCGCACGGGAGGCCCCCACGTCCCCGCGCCCCGGCTCGTGATGACCGGGACGCCGTCGACGACGGCGAAGCCCTCCACCATGGGCTGCTGGAGCGGCACGAGCAGGTTGAACGGCCAGACCTGTCCACCGTGCGTGTGACCGGAGAGCTGCAGGTCGACCCCGCGACCGCTCGACACCTCGGCCATGACCGGCTGGTGCGCGACATACAGGGTGAACGCGTCGGCGGTGCCCTCGAGTGCCCGGCCGGGGTCGGGGGCGAAGTCGCCCGTCCCCTCGCGGTCGTGCACGCCGGCGACCCGGATCGTCTCCGCGCCCCTGCTCAGGACCTCGGAGGAGTTGGACAGGACGGTGATCCCGAGGCGCTTCCACTCGGCGACCCAGTCGGCGGTCGAGCCGGTGTACATCTCGTGGTTTCCGGTCACCGCGAACACTCCGAGCGGCGCCTCGAGGTCAGCGAGCGGGGTGATCTCGGCGCGGTGCCGCTCGAACGGCGCGTCGACGACGTCGCCGGAGAGCACGACGAGGTCGGGCTTCGCGGCGTTGACGCGGTCGACGACCGTGCGCGCGAAGTCCGAGCCGTGGACCACACCGGCGTGCAGGTCGGTCACGAGCGCGACCGTCGTCCCGTCGAAGGCCTGCGGCAGCTGCGCCGAGGTGTGCGACGTGCGCGTGATCGTGGGGTCGCTCGCCTCGACCGCCCCGTATGCCGTCGCGCCCAGGGCCGCGACCGCGGCCAGGGGGGCGGTGACCCGGTTGAACCGGCGCAGCAGCGGGGCCCGGCGCTCGCGCGCGGTGACGAGCCAGAGGGCGAGGGCGCCGAGCTGCGTCGCCGCGAGCGCGAGCGAGAGGTAGAGCGCGACGACGAGCCACGACAGGGCCACCGCCGCGACCGGCCTGGTGTCGTCGGCGGTGCCCCAGCGCAGGCCGCCCGCGGCCGTGACCACGGCGAGAGCCGTGAGGGACACGAGGACGAGCGTCACGGCATACCTCCACCGCGTCTGCCACCCCGGCGCGACGACGAGCCGCCGGTGCAGCCAGAAGGTGAGGAGCCCGACGAGGGTCAGGGCGATGAGGAGGAAGGGCAGCACGCAGGGGTCCCGGGGGTCGGTGGAGGGGGCCTCATGCTCGCACGCACGGATGGGGGCGGCCCACAGGAGTCCGGGGAGCGGCTCGGTCCGCAGGCGAAGGCGGGCCCTTGGTCCTCATGGGGCCGGCGCTCGGCTTCCTAGCGTGGTGGCAGGACCCGAGTGAGGAGACGCGATGGCGAAGTACGTGTACCGGTTCAGCGAGGGCGACATGGGGCAGAAGGACCTGCTCGGGGGCAAGGGCGCCAACCTCGCCGAGATGGCGCGGATCGGGTTGCCCGTGCCGCCCGGCTTCACCATCACGACCGAGGCGTGCCGTGCGTTCATGCGTGACGGCCAGGTCCCGCCCGAGCTGCGCGTCGAGGTGACGATGGCGCTGCGCGAGATCGAGGACACGCTGGGGCGGCGCCTCGGTGACTTCCACGACCCGCTGCTCGTGTCGGTGCGCTCGGGGGCGAAGTTCTCGATGCCGGGGATGATGGAGACGGTGCTCAACGTCGGGCTCAACGACGCGTCGGTCAAGGGGCTCGCGGAGTTCTCCGGGGACGAGCGGTTCGCGTGGGACTCCTACCGCCGGCTCATCCAGATGTTCGGCAAGACCGTCCTCGACATCGACGGCGAGCTCTTCGCGGGGGCGCTCGAGGCCCGCAAGCGCGCCGTGGGCGCCACGAGCGACGTCGACCTCACCGCCGACGACCTGCGCGAGGTCGTGACGGCGTTCAAGCAGATCGTCCTCGAGGCCTCGGGGCGCGAGTTCCCGCAGCACCCCCGCGAGCAGCTCGAGATGGCGATCGCGGCGGTCTTCGGGTCGTGGGACACCGAGCGGGCCCGGCTCTACCGGCGCCGCGAGCGGATCTCCAACGACCTCGGCACCGCGGTGAACGTCATGACGATGGTGTTCGGCAACCTCGGCGAGACGTCCGGGACGGGCGTCGCCTTCACCCGCGACCCCTCGACCGGGCACGCGGGCATCTATGGCGACTACCTCGCCAACGCCCAGGGCGAGGACGTCGTGGCCGGCATCCGCAACACCCTCCCGCTCGCGCAGCTCGAGACGATCGACCCGACGTCGTATGCCGCGCTGCTCCAGGCGATGCGCCGGCTCGAGACGCACTACCGGGACCTCTGCGACATCGAGTTCACGATCGAGCGCGGCACCCTGTGGATGCTCCAGACGCGCGTGGGCAAGCGCACGGCCGCGGCGGCGTTCCGGGTCGCGACCCAGCTCGTCGACGAGAACCTCATCACGATGGACGAGGCGATCTCGCGCACCACCGGTGCCCAGCTCTCGCAGCTGCTCTTCCCGCAGTTCGACGCCGATGCCCCCAAGGAGCTCGTGACCACCGGGCTGGCCGCCTCGCCCGGTGCCGCCGTCGGCGAGATCGTGCTCGACAACGCCGAGGCCCTCGAGCGCACCCGTGCGGGGGCCGACGTCGTGCTCGTCCGTCGCGAGACCAACCCCGACGACCTGCAGGGGATGATCGTCGCCACCGGCGTGCTCACCGCGCGTGGTGGCAAGACCTCCCACGCGGCGGTCGTGGCGCGCGGGATGGGGACGACCGCGGTCGTCGGCGCGGAGGCGCTCGACGTCGACCTCGACGCCCGTGAGGTCCGCGTGGACGGTCGGGTGCTCCGGCCGGGCGACGTCATCGCGCTCGACGGCAGCACCGGCGAGGTCTTCCTCGGCGACGTGCCGGTCATCGACTCGCCGGTCATGCGCTACGTCTCCGACGGGCTCGAGGCAGGACTGGCGGCGTGCGGTGACGAGGCCATGGTCGAGCTGCTGCGCTCGGTCGACCGTGTCATGACCCACGCCGATGCCACCCGGCGGATGGGGGTGCGGGCCAACGCCGACACCGCCGAGGATGCGCGGCGTGCGCGCGCCAGGGGAGCGGAGGGCATCGGGCTGTGCCGGACCGAGCACCAGTTCCTCGGGGAGCGCCGCGAGTGCATCGAGCGCGTCGTGCTCGCGGAGGGGGAGGCCGAGCGCGGTGCGGCGATCGAGGCACTGCTGCCGCTGCAGCGCGATGACTTCGTCGAGCTGCTGGACGCGATGGACGGGCTGCCGACGACCATCCGCCTCCTCGACCCACCCCTGCACGAGTTCCTCCCGGACCTCACCGAGCTGGCCGTCTCGGTGGCGCTGGCCGACGCCGACGGCGGCGCGGACCTTCGGGACGTGGCCCTGCTCGCCGCGGTGCGGCGGATGCACGAGCAGAACCCGATGCTCGGGCTGCGCGGTGTCCGGCTCGGGCTCAAGATCCCCGGGCTGTTCGCCCTGCAGATCCGGGCCGTCGCCGAGGCGACCGTGGAGCTGCGGCGGGCCGGCCGGGACCCCCGGCCCGAGATCATGGTCCCGCTGGTCGGCTCGGTGCGTGAGCTCCAGCTCGTGCGCGACGAGGCGGAGGCGATCCTCGCCGAGGTGGGTGCCGCGGCCGGGCTCGAGCTCGCCCTGCCCATCGGCTGCATGATCGAGCTGCCCCGGGCCGCGCTCACCGCCCGTCGCATCGCCGAGGCCGCCGACTTCTTCTCGTTCGGCACCAACGACCTCACCCAGACGACCTGGGGCTTCTCGCGCGACGACGTCGAGGGCGCGTTCTTCGCCGACTACCTCGAGAACGGCGTGCTGACGATCTCCCCGTTCGAGACCCTCGACGCCGACGGGGTCGGTGCGCTCGTCGCCACGGCGGTCTCCGGTGGCCGGGCGACCAAGCCGGGTCTGCACATGGGGGTGTGCGGCGAGCACGGGGGAGACCCCGAGTCGATCCACTTCTTCCACGACGCCGGGCTCGACTACGTCTCGTGCAGCCCGTTCCGGGTCCCCATCGCCCGGCTCGAGGCCGGTCGGGCCGCGGCACTCACCCGCGAGGACACCACCGCCTGAGGTCGAGGGAGGGCGGGCCCGCGTGGTTGCATGTGGGCTGACCAGGAGCCGGACCGGGAGGAGCGCGATGCCCAGCCTCGACGTCGACGTCCTCATCGTCGGAGCGGGACTCTCGGGTGTGGGCGCCGCGTGCCGCCTGACCCAGCTGGCCCCCGACCGATCGTTCGCCGTCCTCGAGTCCCGGGAGGCCAGCGGGGGCACGTGGGACCTCTTCCGCTACCCCGGGATCCGCTCCGACTCCGACGTCTCCACGTTCGCCTACCCGTTCCGTCCGTGGACCGGTCGAGACGTGCTGGCCTCCGGCGAGAACATCCGCACCTACATCCGCGACACGGCCCGCGAGTTCGGGGTGCTGGACCGCATCCACCACGACCAGCGGGTCGTCTCGGCCTCGTGGTCCTCCGCCTCGGCCCGCTGGACGGTGAGGGCCGAGACGGCGCACGGCCTGGTCGAGCACACCGCGTCCTTCCTCTACCTCTGCACCGGCTACTTCTCCTACGACACCGGGCACGTCGTCGACTTCCCCGGGCGCGCGGACTACGACGGGCCGATCATCCACCCGCAGTTCTGGCCCGAGGCGTTCGAGCCCGAGGGCAAGCGCATCGTCGTCATCGGCTCGGGGGCGACCGCCGTGACGCTCGTTCCCGCGCTCGCGGACCGGGGCGCCGAGCACGTGACGATGCTCCAGCGCAGCCCCACCTACATCCTCCCGCTGCCCGGCCGCGACCGGATCGGCGACGGTGTGCGCCGGGTGCTGCCGGAGCGGGCCGCGCTGCGGGTCATCCGCGCCAAGAACGTCGTCCAGAACGTCGGGCTCTACGAGCTGTCGAAGCGCTTCCCCGGGACGGTCCGCAAGGGGCTCGCCCGGCTCAACACCGCTCTGGTCGGCGCCGACGCCGTGCGGCAGCACTTCACCCCCACCTACGACCCCTGGGACCAGCGCCTGTGCGTCGTCCCCGACGGCGACTTCTTCTCGGCGATGCGCTCGGGTGAGGTCTCGGTCGTCACCGACACCGTCGACACCTTCACCCGGACCGGGATCCGGCTCACCGGCGGTGAGGAGCTCGAGGCCGACGCCGTCGTCACGGCGACCGGGCTCCGGGTCGAGGTCGCGGGCGGCATCCGGTTCGCCGTCGACGGTGAGACCTTCGCGCCCAGCGACCGCTTCTTCTACAAGGGCGCGATGTTCGGCGGGGTGCCCAACCTCGCCGTATGCCTGGGCTACACGAACAACTCGTGGACCCTGCGTGCCGACCTCACGTCGCGGTTCGTCTGTGCGGTGCTCGCGCACCTCCGCGACACGGGGACGGCGACGGCCACCCCTGTCCTCGACACCGACCTCGAGGAGGGGACGCCGCCCTTCGAGCTGTCCTCGGGCTATGTCGAGCGCGCCCGCCACCTCCTGCCCAAGCAGGGTGTCCGCGCGCCGTGGACCGTCCGCCAGAACTACTTCCACGACCTCCGGCTCATGTCGCCGCGGCGGGTCGACGACGGCACGCTGGCGTTCGCGGCACTCCCGGTGCGGACCCCGGCGCTCGCCCCGGCTGACGGTGGGGCTTCCTAGACTGGTCGGCATGTCGCTGACCATCGGAGCCCACGTCGACCAGACCGACCCCCTCGCGGAGGCCGCGGCCCGCGGGACGACGCTCGTCCAGTTCTTCCTCGGCGACCCCCAGGGCTACAAGGGCCCGGAGATTCGGTATGCCGGGGGAGCCGACGGTCTTCGTGCCGACGCCGAGGCCGCCGGGGTCGCCCTCTACGTCCATGCGCCCTACGTCATCAACGTGGCGACGACCAACAACCGCATCCGGATCCCGTCGCGCAAGCTGCTCCAGCAGCACGTCGACGCGGCGGCCTCGATCGGGGCCAAGGGCCTCATCGTCCACGGTGGTCACGTCGGCAAGGGGGACGACCCGGAGGTCGGCTTCGACAACTGGCGCAAGGCCGTCGAGGCGACCGACCTCAAGCTGCCGCTGCTCCTCGAGAACACCGCCGGTGGTGACAACGCCATGGCCCGCTACCTCGACCGCATCGCCAAGGTGTGGGACGCCATCGGGTCCGCCTCGCAGGCCGACCAGGTCGGGTTCTGCCTCGACACCTGTCACGCGCACGCGGGCGGCAACGCGCTCGACACCGTCGTCGACGACGTCCTCGCGATCACCGGCCGGATCGACCTCGTCCACTGCAACGACAGCCGCGACGCCTTCGACTCCGGCGCCGACCGCCACGCCAACTTCGGCGCGGGCGAGATCGACGCCGACCTCCTCGCCGGGGTCGTCCGCTCGGCCGGTGCGCCGGTGGTCTGCGAGACCCCCGGCGGCGCCGACGAGCACAAGGCCGACTTCGCCTGGCTGCGCGAGCGGCTCTGACGCCCGGTCAGAGCCAGCGGCGCACCCGCGCGGCATACGACGTGTACTCGTCCCCGAACTCGCGGGTGAGGAAGCGCTCCTCGGGCACGATCGCGCCCCAGTGCAGCAGGCCCGCGGCGACCGGGAGCAGCAGCAGGCTCCACGCCGACGGGGCCAGCAAGGCGACGCCGAGGTGGAGCGCGAGCAGCCCGACGTAGAGCGGGTTGCGGGACACCGCGAACGGCCCCTCGGCGAGGATCGTCGACGTCGGCTGCCCCGGCAGCAGACCGGTCCGGTGCCGGCCGAAGAGCGCGAGCGCCCACCCGTTCCAGACCACGAACGCGACGACGAGCGCCCAGCCCGCGGGGACCCTCCACCCACCGAGGTCGACCGGGTCACCCACCGCGCCCGTCAGCAGCAGGCCGACGAGCAGCGGGCCGCCGACGGCGACCGGTGGCCACAGCCGGAACCCGACGACCCGGCCGTCACCCCGCTCGGCGTCCCGCGGACTCGACATGCTGCGAGCGTAGAGTGGGAACATACCCATGGGGGGTATAGTTGAGAGCGTCATGAGCAGTCCTACGCCACATGCGCACGAGCACACCCACCAGCAGCCCTTGACGGGCAGCTGGTCCCAGGCAGCGAGCGCCACGCTGCACTGCCTCACGGGGTGCGCCATCGGCGAGGTCCTGGGGCTGGCGATCGGCACCGCGCTCGGCCTGTCCACCCTGACGACGATCGTCCTGGCCGTCGTGCTCGCGTTCGTCTTCGGCTACGGCGTGACGATCACCCCGGTGCTCCGCGCCGGAGTGCCGCTCGCCACCGCCCTCGGTGTCGCCTTCGCCGCCGACACGGTCTCGATCACCGTCATGGAGGTCATCGACAACCTCGTCGTCCTCGTCGTCCCCGGCGCCATGGACGCCGGCCTGGGCAGCTGGCTGTTCTGGGGCTCGCTGGCCTTCGCGCTCGCGGTGGCCTTCGTCGTCACGGTGCCGGTCAACCGGTGGCTCATCGGCCGGGGCAAGGGGCACGCCGTCGTCCACCAGTACCACCACTGAGCGACCCGCAGACGAGGGACGGTGCTGCGATACCCTGCACGCATGGCAGGGCTGCAGCTTCTTCCGCAGCCGCGCTGACCGTCCGACCCGGACGTCACCGCGGCCAACCCCTCCTGCGCGAGGGGTTTTTTCGTGGGCAGCCCATGTCTGAGGACACCGATGAGGCAAGGATGAGATGAGCGAGACGGCGCACCGCTACACGGCCGAGCTGGCCGACCAGATCGAGCTGGCCTGGCAGGACCGCTGGGAGGCGAACGGCACCTTCGACGCGCCGAACCCCTCCGGCCCCTTCGCCGACCCCGACAAGGTCGCCTCCTACTCGGGCGGGCACATGCTCGTCCTCGACATGTTCCCGTACCCCAGCGGGGCCGGCCTCCACGTCGGGCACCCGCTCGGCTACATCGCCACCGACGTCTTCTCGCGCTACCACCGCATGCTCGGCAAGAACGTCCTGCACTGCCTGGGCTACGACGCCTTCGGCCTGCCGGCCGAGCAGTATGCCGTCCAGACCGGTCAGCATCCGCGCGTCACCACCGAGGCCAACATCGTCATCATGGCCCGGCAGCTGCGCCGCCTCGGGCTGGGCCTGGACAACCGCCGGGCGATCCGCACGATGGACCCGGACTACTACCGGTGGACGCAGTGGATCTTCCTCAAGATCTTCAACGCCTGGTACGACCGGGACGCCCGGCGTCCCGACGGCGGGATGGGTCGGGCGCGCCCGATCAGCGAGCTCGTCGAGGAGTACGCCTCGGGCGCCCGTCCGCTGCCGGCCGACGACGGCCGTGGCTGGGCCGACCTCAGCAGCGTCGAGCAGGCCGGCATCGTCGACAGCCACCGCCTGGCCTACGCCTCCGAGGCGCCGGTGAACTGGGCCCCGGGCCTGGGCTCGGTCGTCGCCAACGAGGAGGTCACCAACGACGGCCGGTCCGAGCGCGGCAACTTCCCCGTCTTCAAGCGCAACCTGCGCCAGTGGATGATGCGCATCACCGACTACTCCGACCGTCTCGCGGACGACCTCGACCGGGTGCAGTGGCCCGACAAGGTCAAGGCCATGCAGCGCAACTGGATCGGCCGCAGCCACGGTGCGCGCGTCGCCTTCCCCGTGGTGGGTGCACCCGAGGGGTCGGAGCCGATCGAGGTCTTCACGACGCGTCCGGACACGCTGTTCGGCGCGACGTTCATGGTGCTGGCACCCGAGCACCCGCTGGTCGACTCGCTCGTGCCGGCAGGGGAGTGGGCGCCCGGGACGAACCCCGCGTGGACCGGTGGTGAGGCGACCCCGGAGGCCGCGGTCACGGCATACCGGCGGGCCGCCTCGCGCAAGAGCGACGTGGAGCGGCAGATCGAGGGCAAGGACAAGACCGGTGTCTTCACGGGCGCGTATGCCGTGAACCCCGCCACGGGCTCCGAGCTCCCGGTCTTCGTCGCCGACTACGTCCTCATGGGCTACGGCACCGGCGCCATCATGGCGGTGCCCGGGCAGGACGAGCGCGACTGGCACTTCGCCGACAACTTCGACCTGCCGAGGATCCGCACCGTGCAGCCGAGCGAGGGCCACCCCGAGGACGAGGCGTTCACGGGCGAGGGGCCGGCGATCAACTCGGCCAACGACTCGATCGACCTCAACGGCAAGCCGATCGCCGAGGCAAAGGCCGCGATGCTCGACTGGCTCGTCGAGCACGGCCACGGCGAGGCGACGGTGAGCTACAAACTGCGTGACTGGCTGTTCTCACGCCAGCGCTACTGGGGCGAGCCGTTCCCGATCCTCTTCGACAGCGACGGGGTCGCCCACGGTGTCCCCGAGTCGATGCTGCCCGTCGAGCTGCCGGAGGTCCCCGACTACAGCCCGCGCACCTTCGACCCCGACGACGCTGCGAGCGAGCCGGAGCCGCCGCTGGGACGCGTGTCCGAGTGGGTCGAGGTCGAGCTCGACCTGGGGGACGGGCGGGGTGTGCAGCCCTACCGCCGCGAGACCAACACGATGCCCAACTGGGCGGGCTCCTGCTGGTACTACCTGCGCTACCTCGACCCCGAGAACCGCGACGAGCTCGTGTCGGCGGCGACCGAGGAGTACTGGATCGGGCCCCGTGAGACCCCCGTCGAGGGGGCGCCGGCCGGCGCCGTCGACCCCGGTGGTGTCGACCTCTACATCGGTGGGGTGGAGCACGCGGTGCTGCACCTGCTCTACGCCCGGTTCTGGCACAAGGTGCTCTTCGACCTGGGGCACGTCTCGAGCGAGGAGCCGTTCCGGACCTACTTCTCGCAGGGCTACATCCAGGCGCCGGCCTACCGCGACGACCGCGGCCAGCCGGTCGAGGCCAGTGAGGTCGAGGAGGTCGTCGGGGACGCCGGTGAGGTCGCCTTCACCTGGCAGGGCCAGCCCGTGACCCGCGAGTTCGGCAAGATCGGCAAGTCGCTCAAGAACATGGTCTCTCCCGACGAGATGTATGCCGCCTATGGAGCCGACACGCTCCGGCTCTACGAGATGGGCATGGGGCCGCTGGACCAGAGCAAGCCGTGGGACACCCGCGCCATCGTCGGTTCGCAGCGCTTCCTCCAGCGGCTCTGGCGCAACGTGGTCGACGAGGAGACCGGGGAGGTCCGGGTCTCCGACGAGCCGGTCGACGACGCGACCTCGAGGGTGCTGCACCGCACGATCGACGCGGTGCGTCGCGACTACGACGAGCTCGGCTTCAACACGGCCATCGCCAGGCTCATCGAGCTCAACAACGCGCTGACCAAGCTCGATGCGGTGCCGCGTGCGGCAGCCGAGCAGCTGGTCCTCATGGTCGCGCCACTCGCTCCGCACATCGCGGAGGAGCTGTGGTCGCGGCTGGGTCACACGGAGTCGCTCACCCACGAGGACTTCCCCGTGGCCGACCCCGCGCTGCTCGTCGACGACTCGGTGACGTGCGTCGTGCAGATCAAGGGCAAGGTGCGCGACCGGATCGAGGTGTCCTCGGACATCACCGAGGACGAGCTGCGCCAGAAGGCACTGGCCCTGCCCAAGGTGGTCGAGGCGACGACCGGGGGAGTGCGCACGGTCATCGTGCGAGCCCCCAGGCTCGTCAACGTCGTGCCGCTCTGACGCTGCTGAGCGGGTCTTCGGCCCCGTTCTTCGCGACTCGTCGTCGCGGGGAACGGGGCCGTTGTCGTTGCGCAGGCCTCTGACCTGCACGAATGCGCCGATTTGGAAGTTCGGCGACATGTCCTCTACTGTTCTCGATGTCAGCCCGAAAGGGAGGAACGGACACCACGGTGCAGGGCTTGAGGCCCAGCGCGAAGTAGGCCGGTCCCAGGGTCTGACCCTGCAAGACCAAGACGGTGAGAGCCGGTTTGGGAGGCAGCCGAAAGGCTGCTAACGTAGGA